>NZ_CM172490.1:147500-3078661 GCF_055693725.2 Epibacterium sp. HA2-3
AGTAGCGGCGAGCGAACGGGAACCAGCCGAGCCTGATGAGTGACTAGAATGTGTTGGGAAGCACAGCCATAGCGGGTGACAGCCCCGTATAGGAAGCTCTGAGGGACGTATTAAGTAGGGCGGGACACGTGAAATCCTGTCTGAAGATCGGAGGACCACCTCCGAAGGCTAAGTACTCCTTACTGACCGATAGCGAACCAGTACCGTGAGGGAAAGGTGAAAAGCACCCCGACGAGGGGAGTGAAACAGTACCTGAAACCGAACGCCTACAATCAGTTGGAGGCTCCTTGCGAGCTGACAGCGTACCTTTTGTATAATGGGTCATCGACTTGGTCTTACGAGCAAGCTTAAGCCGTTAGGTGTAGGCGCAGCGAAAGCGAGTCTTAATAGGGCGCATGAGTTCGTGGGATCAGACCCGAAACCGAGTGATCTAGGCATGACCAGGATGAAGGTGCGGTAACACGCACTGGAGGTCCGAACCCACACCTGTTGAAAAAGGTCGGGATGAGTTGTGCCTAGGGGTGAAAGGCCAATCAAACTCGGAGATAGCTGGTTCTCTGCGAAATCTATTTAGGTAGAGCGTCATCCGAATACCCCGGGGGGTAGAGCACTGGATGGGTAATGGGGCCCCACAGGCTTACTGATCCTAACCAAACTCCGAATACCCGGGAGTACTAGATGGCAGACACACTGCGGATGCTAACGTCCGTAGTGGAGAGGGAAACAACCCTGACCTCCGGCTAAGGCCCCTAATTCATGGCTAAGTGGGAAAGCAGGTGGGATGTCCAAAACAACCAGGAGGTTGGCTTAGAAGCAGCCATCCTTTAAAGATAGCGTAACAGCTCACTGGTCTAAATAAGACGTCCTGCGGCGAAGATGTAACGGGGCTCAAGCCATGAGCCGAAGCCGAGGATGCACATAGTGCATGGTAGCAGAGCGTAGTGTGACATAGAACAGCTCCTCCTTAGACCCCTCGGGGTCATTGGAGGAACAGTTCTTTCGATGAAGCGGGCGCGTGAGCGATCCCGTGGAGAGATCACTAGCGAGAATGATGACATGAGTAGCGACAAAGAGTGTGAGAGACACTCTCGCCGAAAGTCCAAGGGTTCCTGCTTAAAGCTAATCTGAGCAGGGTAAGCCGGCCCCTAAGCCGAGGCCGAAAGGCGTAGGCGATGGGAACCAGGTTAATATTCCTGGGCCAGGAGGATGTGACGGATCATGAAGGTTGTTCGCCCTTATCGGATTGGGCGGGCCGCTGATTGGTCCCTGGAAATAGCCCTCCATCAGACCGTACCCTAAACCGACACAGGTGGACTGGTAGAGAATACCAAGGCGCTTGAGAGAACGATGTTGAAGGAACTCGGCAAAATACCTCCGTAAGTTCGCGAGAAGGAGGCCCGGGTCCTACGCAAGTGGAATCCGGGGGCACAAACCAGGGGGTGGCGACTGTTTATTAAAAACACAGGGCTCTGCGAAGTCGCAAGACGACGTATAGGGTCTGACGCCTGCCCGGTGCCTGAAGGTTAAAAGGAGGGGTGAGAGCTCCGAATTGAAGCCCAGGTAAACGGCGGCCGTAACTATAACGGTCCTAAGGTAGCGAAATTCCTTGTCGGGTAAGTTCCGACCTGCACGAATGGCGTAACGACTTCCCCGCTGTCTCCAACATCGACTCAGCGAAATTGAATTGCCTGTCAAGATGCAGGCTTCCCGCGGTTAGACGGAAAGACCCCGTGCACCTTTACTACAGCTTCGCACTGGCATCAGGATTGTGATGTGCAGGATAGGTGGTAGGCATCGAAGCAGGAACGCTAGTTCCTGTGGAGCCATCCTTGAGATACCACCCTTCGCACTCTTGATGTCTAACCGCGGTCCCTTACCGGGATCCGGGACCCTGCGTGGCGGGTAGTTTGACTGGGGCGGTCGCCTCCTAAAGCGTAACGGAGGCGCGCGAAGGTGGGCTCAGAGCGGTCGGAAATCGCTCGTTGAGTGCAATGGCAAAAGCCTGCCTGACTGCGAGACTGACAAGTCGAGCAGAGACGAAAGTCGGCCATAGTGATCCGGTGGTCCCGAGTGGAAGGGCCATCGCTCAACGGATAAAAGGTACGCCGGGGATAACAGGCTGATACTGCCCAAGAGTCCATATCGACGGCAGTGTTTGGCACCTCGATGTCGGCTCATCTCATCCTGGGGCTGGAGCAGGTCCCAAGGGTACGGCTGTTCGCCGTTTAAAGAGGTACGTGAGCTGGGTTTAGAACGTCGTGAGACAGTTCGGTCCCTATCTGCCGTGGGTGTAGGATACTTGAGAGGAGTTGCCCCTAGTACGAGAGGACCGGGGTGAACGATCCACTGGTGGACCTGTTATCGTGCCAACGGTAGTGCAGGGTAGCTATGATCGGAAAGGATAACCGCTGAAGGCATCTAAGCGGGAAGCCCCCCTCAAAACAAGGTATCCCTGAGGGCCGTGGAAGACCACCACGTCAATAGGCCGGAGATGTAAGCGCAGCAATGCGTTCAGTTGACCGGTACTAATCGCCCGATTGGCTTGATCTGATCCAGTAAAAGACAGCCAAAAACCAAAAAGCAAAAACAAAACTTGGACAACCCGTTGACCCTCATAAAAGGGTCAACACGTTGATCTCCTGAAAAAAAGGACGATCAATACGTTGATACCCTGAGCAAAAACTCAGTTGGGTTCTTATTCGGTTTGGTGGCCAAAGCACAAGCGAAACACCCGGTCCCTTCCCGAACCCGGAAGTTAAGCGCTGTTGCGCCGATGGTACTGCATCTTAAGGTGTGGGAGAGTAGGGCACCGCCAAACCTAATAAGAACCCAAATAAATCCTCTCTAAACAAAAAAACAAAACAAACAACGCGGGATGGAGCAGCCAGGTAGCTCGTCAGGCTCATAACCTGAAGGTCGTAGGTTCAAATCCTACTCCCGCAACCAAATCAAAACAAATATCATCACGTCAAAGCCGCCCAACGGGCGGCTTCTCGCGTTCAAAAAACCGAAAAACAACGCACAATGGTCACGAGAGCTCGGAAACAAGTTGGTCCAGCATATCTCGTCCCAAGGGCTTCGACAGAAACCAGCCGACAGACGCAAATGACTCAGCCTTGCGTGCATCCGCGGGATTGCTTGACGTCGTCAAAAGAGCAACTTTTACTGGCGGTTGCGCCTGGCTCAACTTCTCATCGACAATCTCCAGGAACTCAAAGCCGTTCATTCGGGGCATGTTGATGTCCAGAAGAATAAGCTCCGGTAGCCTGTCACACCGCTCAAGCTCCTCAATCGCCGACTCGGCATAAGAGTAGAGTTCGAGCGAATTGACCTTGCCAGAGCGCTCGACCACACGCTGCAGCATCTTGCGGTCCAACATGTCGTCGTCGATTGCATAGATCTTGGTTAATGCCATGTATCAACCTCCTCGCTTTCGAGAGAGAAGCTGAATATAGTCCCTTGCCCCTCGACGGATTCGACTTCGATGTCACTGTTATGATTATTTGCCACGCGTTTACATAATGCTAACCCAATGCCGGATCCTTCAAAATCGCTGTAAGTGTGAAGCCTTGTGAACAGGTTAAAAATCCGGGCATGGCAGTCTGGTGGCATGCCGATGCCGTTGTCGGCAATCGAAATCAAAACCCGGCCAGTCTCTGCGGTGGGTCCCGCTGAGATCTCGACCCTTAAGGGGCGAGAGGCATCGCGGTAGGTCAGTGCGTTTGATAGGAAATTTCGCAGCATGATAGCCAGTTGAAACGCGCTTCCGCGCACGACCGGGAGATGGGAGCATGAGATATCGGCTTGTGCTTCGTCGATCGCGTGGCGCATATCAGACAGGGCGTCGTGGCACAGTTGGTTCATGTCGACCAATTCCCGTTCAAGCGTGTCTCCAACGACTTGCGAGTATTGCAATACATCATCGATCAGACGCTTCATGCGCTCTGCTGTCAGCGATGCATCCGATACGAGGTCTGCGCATTCGGATTCGCTGTCTGGTGGCAGTTCCTCTCGGATAGCATCGAGAAGCATGCCTATCGTGTTGATCGGAGATTTGAGGTCATGAGACAGCGCGTAGGAAAACTCTGATGTTTCCTTGTTGGTCTGGAGGAGCAAGCGATTGGACTGCTCCAGCTCCTCCGCCCTCTCTCGCAACTCTGCGGTGCGTTGGCGAACTTGAATGTCGAGGTCGCTGCGTTGTCGAGACAGCTCAAAGGTGGCGGCGCGCAGATCTTCCTCTATGCGCCGTCGCTCCGTGACTTCTTCTTTGAGGCGCGCAACATTGTTTTGGTACCCATGGATGGCCATATCAAACACTGAGACCCCTTCGAGATAAAAGTCCAATGCGCGTTCATAAAGGTTGCTCCCCGGACCGGATTGCTCGAGAAGCTTGAAAAATGCTGCATGATGGAGACACCCAAAATCTGCGAGGGACATGCTGGCAGCAAGACCTTCCCGGGCAAAGGCATATGCTTCGATCAAAGCCTCCTCGGAGCCGGTGTTGCAATATGTCACAAAGGCGGTTTCGTATTGTTCGGCCCAGGCCTCTGTGACCTCACTCTCGAGCATCGACATTGTCATGTCCCCTCCTGTGTCCAGGAGAAGGTCGCCAACGTCCGATCATCATTGTCACGGCCGAAGTCATTGAAGCAGCTATCGGCAAACTCACGCGGGGCTTGGTCATTGGGGTGTCTTTCACGAAAACTGCGAGAAACGCCATCCGTACAAAGTGCGAGCATGGACGTGGGCGGCCATGCATGTTGTTGCGGTGTGATTCCGGTGAAATAGTGACCGAGAGTGCCACCCCGCTGCATCATGCTGATCGTACGACTGCTGGTGGGTTCAGTGGGATAGATACAGCCCTCAATGTCGCCGACAGCAGCCCATTCCAGAAAACCCTGGCCCAAGAAAAACTTGACCAGGCCCAGAGCAGCGCCGCGCGTACTGGTAAGCTGCGTGTGACAAGTTTCAAACAATGACGGCAAATCCATGTCATCCGACGCGGCAAGGATCCGGAGGCATGCGCTGGAGGCGTCATGCGCCAACTGACCACTCCCAACGCCATCGGCCAACGCAAAGAGCAGCGTGTCCTCGTCGCGTTTCAACAGGTAGCCGTCCCCATTCAATGCGCCATCGGTTTTGGTGGCCTGCGCGATGCACCAATGCAAAGACGCAGCCCTGGTCGTGGCATGAATCACGCCATCGGTCAGATGCGAAGCCATTTTACCGCCGTCACCGTAACACCGTCTCCGGGCGCGGATTGCAGCTGAAATTCGTCGACAATCCGCTTTGTCCCCGGCAAGCCCAAGCCGAGACTATTACCCGTAGAAAAGCCATCAATCATGGCGGACTCTATGTCCGCAATACCCGGTCCCTCGTCATGAGCCACAACCTGAATGCCCACGTACCCTGGCTTTTGAAGTTTTCCGAGCTCGATCCCTCCCTTTCCGGCATAGTTTACGATGTTGCGCGCCAACTCGGATATCGCGGTGGCGATGAGCGCCTGATCGGGGCGCGAAAACCCCATCTCAGCCGCCATCTTGCGCCCATTGCTGCGCGCGGTGACCACGTCGCGATCATCCTCGATCTCCAACTGAACCAGGTCAGTTTCGGTGAGAATGGCGTTCATGGTCTGGCTTTCAGAAGTTCGATGCCATGGTCGAGATCAAGTGCTGTTGGCACGCCTTCCAGCGACAGGCCCAGGAGAACCATGGCCATGGCCACTTCGGGCTGAATGCCAACAATGACCATTTGGGCTCCTCTCAAGCGGACCGCTGCCGCGATTTCGGACAGTGTTCTTGTTCCAAAGCTATCGAGGACGTCAAGCAAGCTGACATCGACGATAACGTTTCGCGCCTTCTTGGCGGCGACCTCATCCAGAATACGGGCCTGCAGATCAAGGATCTCACTATCTGACAACTCCTCCTGGATCGAGGCGATGAGCAACTCTCCTTGACTGAGGATCGGGACACGCAATGCCATCTTTAGCCGTCCAAAAGCGCTTCTGCCGTTTCGATCCCACGCTGAAGGTCGCCGGCTGGGTTCAGGGTTTCACCGGTGACGCCGAGCTTCACGAGGGATTGAGCGACATCCGAACTTATGCCCGTCAGGACAGAATGTGCGCCCATCAGGCGGGCAGCGCCCATGGATTGAATCAGGTGGTTTGCAACAGCGCTGTCGACGGCGGGGACGCCCGTTATGTCAAGCACCACCGCGCGAGCGCCGACCTTGCTGATTTCGTCCAGCATGCGAGACGTCAGTAGTCTGGCACGGTGGCTGTCGAGGGTACCGACGACCGGCACCAGAAGAAGGCCCTCGCGCATCTTGAGCACCGGTACCGGCAGTTCGCTGATTTCCCGTTCCCGATCCTCAATGGTCTGTTCCCGAGCCTTGGCAAAGGCCTCAATTGTCAAAGACTTGTGGCACGCTGCAATCCTGTGAAGCGACAAAAAGATCTCAATCGCTTCATCTTTGTTTTTTGCTTCCCTTTTTACGATGTCACAAATTCTATCGTAAAAATAGGAATAAGCGCCCATGTAAAAACTTGGGGAAACGCCAAATCGCTCGTTGAAAATGCCAGCATTCTTTCGCGTTTGGAAATAATCTTCGCCCAATCCGGCGTCCACAAGCTCAAGGAAGTGCCTTTTTTGCTCTTCTTTTATGAGCTCAAGGCTGTTTTTGTCCTGTATTTTCGACGCCGAATGATCAAAGCCGCCAGCGCGTTCATAAAAGTCGTTGATAATCTCATCAATATTATCGCGCACGAGAGGTTCGAGCGCAGATACGCGGGTGCGATCTTCAGCCGATACATCAAACCAGCCAAATGCATCATTCATTCCAGTGGTGTCTTCGGAAATCGTGGACGAAATAATCTGTGACATACAGCGACCTCATATCGTTGCCCCAATATTATGAAGTGTTCCTTATATTTGAGTAAACGACTCTTGAGGATGCTATTCAATCAATAGTTGTTTGATGCAGCGTGGATTTTCTGAATGAGCTTTTGGAGAGACTGTTTTTAAATGGCAGACTGTACCGCGATGACACTGCCCTGACGCATGCGGCGGGCAGTGGGGCGCGGCATGCATAACCTTCTATGAGGCTGGGCGTATCTAACTCAGCCGCCCCCAAAAGCCCGATTTGCGCGCATGTGCTTTTTGCAAGTCGCGCAGATACGCGCCATGGGGCGGGTGGCCCCTGTAATCTGAAATCTGGGCGTCCTCCGTTTCACAGGCGGTCAGTTGACGCGCCGCATGGCGATAGCGCGCAGTGCGCGCCTCGGTGAGCGTGTCATCAATCATCGCGCGCCACAGAAGCACCGCCGGCAGGGGGAACTCCGCACGAAGCGCTTCGGCAAGCGGCGCAAGGCACGTAAAGGTCTCGCCATCGATCTCAGGATGGCGTGCCAGGATCAGTTCTGAGGCCAAGCTGAGATCGGGGGCATCAAGGCAATAGCCCAGGGCGACTTCGATGGGAGCAAAGGTGAGTACATGTTGACGTGCCTGCTCTGCGGCTTCGATGTCGTCAAAATCTGGCAGGCGCTTCAGGTATTGCCGCAACGCGCGGGGGCAGAGCCGTCTCTCGAACCGGGCCCAAAGGGCAGACCTCAGATCCTCCTGCCGCCCCAGCGCCTCAAGGCAGGCAAAATGCGCGTCGTCCAGATCCGCTTTGTCGTGCCAGAGATCCCCATTTGGCAAAGCCTGTTCGATGAGAGCCAGTGCTTCCTCCGCACGCCCCGCATCGAGCAATCGCGCGCTTGCTTCGGGTGCGATCGCATCATGCGTGAGCTCCTCGGGTGCATAATGCGAGAGCCAGGCGTCCACATCGCCTCTCAGGTCAGCAATATCCAGCAAAAGCATCTCGCTGGCACGGTCGCGCGCGTTGCGCGCGCGGTCTTCGCGCTGTTGCGGATCGGTGATATAATCAAACAACAAGAGATCCGCGTCCGACAGAGGGGCTTCTCGTGCGCGCTCGGCGAGGGTCTCCAACCGCGCCAGTCCACTTCCTCCCAAAGCTTCTGCAAGCGCCTCTACGGTTGTATCAAACACGCCGTATGAATCTGTTGAGACAGCCTCGAAAATATCATCAGCCAAGGCAACAGGGTCACGGGTAAGCGACGACGAGAGACGCGTGACTGCCGCCATTGCCTCCTGCATGACGTTGGCAATCACGCCCTGACTATCGTCGGTGCGATCAAGGATATCATTCGCCAAGTGTAGCTGCGCCCAAAGAAGATCAAACGCGAGGTCCGGCGCGTGCGGTGCAATCCTGGCTTCGATCAGTTGGGTGTGGTTCGCAAGTTCCTTGGCGAGGGTCTTTTGTGTCTTGCGCGAGATAAAACTGCGCGCCCGCCGGATCGAGGCAAAGCGTTTGCGCACATCGGCGGCAACCGTTTCGGGACCTTGATTGGCGGCGAGGGCCATCCGCACGCGCCTCTGCCGCGCTGCGTCTCCTTTGACGCTCTCTAGCAGAAGATCTGCGAGCGTCTCGGCTCCCAGTGCTACAAGGTTGTTTTTATTCAACGCTTTGCCAGCCATATGGACCCCACCTCCAGATATGGAAAAAGCGCCCGTGGGGCGCTTTGTTGTTTGGATCTGACGGCACATCAAGAATGAGCGTGCTCTGTCTATGAGGGACTTAGTGCGTCCAAGGGCCGCGTCTATTGGTGGCGAAGTTTTCTCCGTAACCACCTGCCCGCAGATTGGGCTTGCGGGTCTTGGGCTCGTGTACTTCGACTTCGATGCCGTGGTCATCGGCGTATTCCAGTGCCTCTTCCTTGGTATCGAATTTGAGACGCACCTGGCTCTGGGTGTCGGAGGACGACGTCCAGCCCATCAGCGGATCAACCTCGCGCGCATCCGCAGGGGCGTATTCCAGCACCCATTTCCGCGTCTTGGCCATACCAGAGGTCATGGCGTTTCGAGCTGGCCGGTAAATCCGCGCACGCATGGCTGTCTCCTCAAGAAGATTCCTTTGCATCTATATGCGACGGATGATGGGGCGCGGCAAGGTCGCAAATATCGCTCATTCAACAGAGGTTGTATGTCGGCCACCCTGCCGGGAGGAGCGGGGATGTTTGACTTGTCCCTTGAAGTGGAACAAAAACGGACCAAACTCTGTCTGCGTGCCCGACAAGGAGTCGCCGATGCCTTACGCTCATTCCGACAAGACCCTGCCGATGATGGCCGATCGCGCCCCGGAGCGGCGCGAGAAGCTTGAAGGTGGGAAGAAATTCGTCATGCAGACGGCCTTTTCTCCGGCAGGCGACCAGCCCACCGCAATTGCCGAATTGAGCCAGGGTGTGCTCGATGGAGAACGCGATCAGGTGCTGCTTGGGGCGACTGGCACCGGCAAGACCTTCACCATGGCCAAGGTGATTGAGGAAACCCAGCGCCCCGCCATCATCCTTGCGCCCAACAAAACGCTGGCAGCGCAGCTTTACGGTGAGTTCAAAGGGTTCTTTCCTGACAACGCGGTCGAGTATTTCGTCTCATTCTACGATTACTATCAGCCCGAGGCCTATGTGCCACGTTCGGACACCTACATCGAGAAAGAAAGCCAGATCAACGAGCAGATCGACCGGATGCGCCATTCGGCCACGCGGGCCCTGCTGGAGCGCGACGATGTTATCATCATCGCCTCGGTGTCCTGTATCTACGGTATCGGTTCGGTGGAGACCTATTCCGCGATGACGCAGGATCTGATTGTCGGGCAGGACTATGACCAGCGCCAGATCATGGCGGATCTGGTGGCGCAGCAGTACAAACGCAACGATCAGGCGTTTCAACGTGGCGCGTTCCGGGTGCGCGGCGACACGCTGGAGATTTTCCCCGCTCACCTTGAGGACCGGGCTTGGAAGCTGTCGTTTTTTGGCGAGGAACTGGAATCGATCACCGAGTTTGACCCGCTCACCGGCGAGCGTACCGGGAGCTTTGAGAAAATCCGCGTCTACGCGAATTCGCACTATGTGACGCCAAAGCCGACGCTCAATCAGGCGGTGATTTCGATCAAGAATGAGCTGCGCCAGCGGCTCGACAATCTGGTGAGCGAAGGCAAGCTTCTGGAAGCGCAGCGGCTGGAGCAGAGGACCAATTTCGACATCGAGATGCTGGAGGCCACCGGGCATTGCAATGGGATCGAGAACTACTCGCGCTATCTGACGGGACGCGCGCCGGGAGAGCCACCGCCAACCCTGTTTGAATTCATCCCCGACAACGCCATCGTGTTTGCGGACGAGAGCCACGTCTCCGTGCCGCAGATTGGCGGCATGTACAAAGGCGACCACCGCCGCAAGATGACGCTGGCGGAACATGGTTTCCGTTTGCCGTCCTGCATGGACAACCGGCCTTTGAAGTTCGAAGAATGGGACGCGATGCGCCCGCAGTCGGTCTTTGTATCGGCCACGCCTGCGGCATGGGAAATGGAGCAATCCGGCGGCGTGTTTGCGGAGCAAGTCATCCGACCAACCGGCCTACTCGATCCAGAGGTCGAGATCCGTCCGGTGGGGATGCAGGTGGATGACCTCCTCGATGAAATCCGCGATGTCACCGCGCGGGGATACCGGACGCTGGCCACAGTTTTGACCAAACGCATGGCAGAAGATCTCACAGAGTATCTGCACGAACAGGGTATCAAGGTGCGCTATATGCACTCGGATATCGACACCATCGAGCGCATCGAGATCCTGCGCGATCTCCGACTTGGGGCCTTTGACGTTCTTGTGGGGATCAACCTGCTGCGCGAGGGGCTCGATATTCCCGAGTGTGGATTGGTGGCCATTCTGGATGCGGACAAGGAGGGCTTCCTGCGCTCTGAAACCTCGCTCATCCAGACCATCGGTCGGGCGGCGCGAAACTCCGAGGGCAAGGTCATCATGTACGCGGATCGTATCACCGGCTCGATGGAGCGCGCGATCGCTGAAACCAACCGCCGTCGTGAAAAGCAGATCGCCTACAACGAAGAACACGGTATCACGCCGGAGACGGTGAAGAAGAATGTCGATGACGTTCTGGCCGGGCTCTATGAGGGCGACACGGACATGTCCCGCGTCACCGCCACCATCGACAAACCCTTGCATGGTGCCAATTTCGAGGCTCATCTTGATGGTCTGCGCGAGCAGATGCGTAAGGCGGCAGAGAACCTCGAATTCGAGGAAGCCGCACGCCTGCGCGATGAGGTCAAGCGTTTGGAGGCGGTGGATCTGGCGATTGCGGACGACCCGCTGGCGCGCCAGTCTGCTGTCGAAGCCGCCGCCGAAGAAGCGACCCGCACGCGCGGTCGCTCCACCGCGGGCAAGGCCGGACAGCGTGGCGGCAACGTGAAGCGCAGGGGGCGGTAACTCCCCCGCAGGCCCGTTGGATCAGCTTGGCACCTGACCGGTGATCATATCGCGCACGCGGATCGCGTAGCGGTCGGTCATGCCGGATACAAAATCCGTCAGCGCATGGGCAGCCGTGTAGTCGTCGGTCACGCCGCGCAGGTCGAGATCCACAGCGCGCACCAGCTGGGTCCAGTAGCCATGTTCCTTGAGCAAGCGCTCCGCATCCCAGTCGCAGGCCTTTAGGGCCACAAACAACGCGTGGAACTCGTCGAGGATCGTGAAGATCACTTTGCGTCCCACCACTTCGAGCGCAGTTTTACGTTGGGCGGTGAAAATGCGCGCGTTTGAGATCTCTTTCAGCCGGGCAAAGGTGGCAGCCTTGCTCGACACTTCCATCAGCCCATCATTGAAGGTGCCGTCCATGATGGCATCGTAGTGTTCAAGAAACGCCTCAACCGCGCTGTCGATTGCAGCGCCAATCGCCATCGCGCGCTGCATGCCGGTGCGTTCGCGCAGGGTCATTTCTGGCTCGGGCGCGCGGTTGGGCTTGCCGGTGATCTCTTCGAGGATTTCAGAAACCACCTCGCTCCCGAGGTCTCCCACGGTCGCCGCGTCTTCGAGGTCGAGAATGCGATAGCATATGTCATCTGCCGCCTCGACCAAGAACGCCAGCGGGTGACGGCGCCACCACCGCTCGCCAGAAGGGGTGCGTTCCTGGGGCAGGCCAAGGGCGCTTGCGACTTCGGCGAAAAGCGCTTCTTCGCCGGCAAAGCAGCCAAACTTCTTTAGGCCCACATAGCTGTCCTGCGCATCGGCGGCGGCACTGGCCGTGCAGGGATATTTCGCAAATGCGCCGAGCGTTGCATATGAGAGCCGCATGCCTCCCTCGCGCCGCGCCATCTCCAGCCGGGACACGATCCGAAAGCCCTGCGCGTTGCCTTCAAAGGCTTCAAACTCAGCGCGGTGCTCGGGCGCGATGCCCGCAGCGATGCCGGTCCCTGTACCATTGTTGGCGGCAAATTGCTGCTCAAACCACGCACCGATGCTGGCTTCGCCGGAATGCCCAAAGGGCGGATTGCCAATGTCATGCACCAGACAGGCCGCCTGCACAGTGCCCGCCATTACATGCTGCAGCCCGTCCTCGAGCCGACTATCGGCCACCAGCGCCTCACCGACCTGAATTCCAAGGGAGCGCCCGACCGAGGAGGTCTCCATCGAGTGGATCATCCGGTGGTGGACGTGATCATGGTCATAGAGAGGATGGACCTGCGTTTTCTGCGCCAGACGGCGGAACGGCTCTGAGAACAAGATGCGGTCGTAGTCCTGCAGATAGGCGGGACGGTTGGGTTTGTCGGCGTAGTCCGGACGACACAGCCGTCTTGGGTTCAGCAGTTGTGTCCATTCCATCCGTGATCTCTCCTGCGCCGTGGGTTTGGGTCTAGAAACCCACATGTGGGGGAAATTGCAACCGATCCCGTGGGATCAGAAATTGTCCGAAACGCGAAAGCCCTCGGGGATGGTGTCATTTCCATCAAGGAGCAGGTCCGCCATGACCTCGGCGACCTTTGGCGCCATCCCAAAACCGATCTTGAAGCCGCCATTGGCAATGAAATGACCGTCACGGCCCGGGTATTCGCCCAGCATCGGGGCGCGCGTGCGGGCGCGGGGACGTACCCCGGCCCAGCGTTCCAGCACTTTGGCTCCCGCCAGTTGCGGCATGGCAGCAATCGCCCGAGAGATCACCTGATCTAGCTGTGCGTCTGGCTCGTCGGGGTGGAGGAACTCGCGCTCGCTGGTTGATCCAATGGCAAGGGTTCCATCCGCATGTGGGATGATATGCAACCCGTCGGCATAAAGCTGGGGCACGTCGCCCGCGTCATAGGCCAAAAGCGCGGCCTGGCCCTTGACGCCTGTGCCCACAAGGCGCGGCGACAGGGCATTCAGATCCAGTAGCCCCTGATAGCCGGTGGCATGGACAACCTGTCCCTCGTCGCGCCCATCGCCTTCGACCTCTATGCCGCCTGCACGCAGAGCCGCGACCAATGCGGCGCAGGCACGGCGGGGATGCATGCGCGCAGAAAGCGTGTCGTGGATAACCATGCCGGTCGGGCTTGGCGGGCACCATGCAGCAAAATCCGTCGCGGGGCGCACCTCCCAGATGGCGTTGTCCTGCCAGAGCTCGGCAGCGGTTTCACGGCGTGCATGAGCCAGTTCTAGCGCGCGGTCATCGCTGATCGGTTGCAATCGGCCCAGTCGCCCATACCCGGCAGAGATGCCGCCCGTCGCTTCAACTTCAGCCCAGAACCCTCCGGCCATCAACAGACTATCAAGCTGAAAGGCTTTCTTCGGGTTCCAGTTTTCCGGCACATGCGGCGCGAGGGCTCCAACGAGTCCGCCGCTCGAGCCTGCACCGGGGCCCGCAGGGTCGATCACCTGCACCCGTGCGCCACGCCGGTGGCAGGCCCAAGCAATCGAGAGCCCAAAGATCCCAGCGCCGCGCACGGTGATTTCAGCAGTTGCCATTTCCATGACCTTTCGTCAGGTTCGCCCTCGTGTCATGTCCCACCTAAAGGAATTCGCGATGGCAGACCAGCAGGCACGGCTGAGCTGGCGAGAAGGCGATCTGCCTGTCTCCGATCAGTTCGACGATCCTTATTTCTCGCTGCAAAACGGACTTCTGGAGACAGAGCACGTCTTTCTGGCGGGCAATGACCTGCCCGCACGCTTCGGGCCGGGGTTTCATATCGCGGAACTTGGCTTTGGCACCGGGCTCAATATGCTGGCTGCCTGGCGCGCCTGGGAAGAAAGCGGACAAGACACGCCGCTGCACTTCACCAGCTTTGAGGCCTTCCCGATGACGCCAAGCGATATGGCGCGCGCGCTCGAGGCTTTTCCTGCCGTATCCCCCTGGGCAGACCGGTTTTTGGCAAAATGGTCCGGCGGCGGGCGTTGTGATCTGGGCAGTTTGCAGCTCAACGTGATCCTCGGAGATGCCCGCCAAACGCTGCCAGCATGGTCAGGTGCGGCGCATGCCTGGTTTCTGGACGGGTTTTCGCCCGCCAAGAACCCGGAGCTCTGGCAAGAGGATCTGATGCAGGCTGTTGCCGACCACACCGCGGCGGGTGGGACCGCTGCAACCTATACTGCCGCAGGGTTCGTCCGTCGCGGCTTGGAGACGGCAGGTTTCACGGTTGAGCGCAGCCCCGGTTTTGGCCGCAAGCGGCATATGACACGCGCGGTACTGACCCCCGCAGCAGAGGACTGACCCATGGATCAACTCATGGCCAAGAACGATACCAGAATGGGCATTCTACTGATGGTCGGCGCGACGATCATTTTTGCCCTGCAGGACGGGATCTCGCGCCACCTGGCCAGCGAGTACAACGTCTTTATGGTCATCACCATCCGCTACTGGTTCTTTGCGGCCTTTGTGATCACGCTGGCGCTGCGCCAGACCGGGAGCATCCGCGCGGCAGCGCAGACCAGCCAGAGGTGGGTGCAGATCTTTCGTGCCTTTGTACTGGTCGCGGAGATATGCGTGATGGTGCTGGCCTTTACGGTGCTCGGTCTTGTGGAAAGCCATGCGGTGTTCGTCTGTTACCCGCTTCTGATTGCCGCGCTGTCTGGTCCCATCCTGGGCGAGCAGGTGGGCTGGCGGCGCTGGGCAGCGATCGGTGTGGGCTTCATCGGGGTTCTGATAATCCTGCAACCGGGCTCGGGTGTGTTCCAGATTGCCGCGCTTATTCCGCTTTTGGCGGCCTTGATGTTTGCCCTTTATGGCTTGCTCACCCGCTATGTGGCGCGCCGGGACACCACTGCGACAAGCTTCTTTTACACGGGCGTCTACGGCATGCTTTTTGTAACGCCCCTGGGGGTGTGGTGGTGGGAGCCGATGACGGCTGCGGACTGGGGCTGGATGGCGACACTCTGTGTGACCGGAGCGCTCGGGCATTGGCTCTTGATCAAATGCTACGAGGTGGCAGAGGCCAGCGCTGTGCAACCTTTCGCATATATGCAGCTCCCTTGGGCTGCGATGATCGGGCTGTTGGTCTTTGGCGAGGATATGCGCACCAATGTGATCATCGGTGCTGCCATCGTCGTCGCCGCAGGTCTATTCACCTTTTGGCGCGAAAGCCTGAAGCGTGCGGCCCGATAGTTCGCGTGAGAAGGGCACGGGCAGAGGCGCTTCTCCAAGCCGCGCTCGATAAACCGGCAGGCTCTCGGTCACGCGCATGACGTAATTGCGGGTTTCATTAAAGGGGATGTGCTCGATCCAGTCGATCACATCGACCTTTGGATCACGGGGATCACCATAGCGTTCCATCCAGGCGATCGGACGGTGCGGCCCCGCGTTGTAGCCCGCCGCCATCAGGACCACGTTGCCGTCGAATTCCTTGGCCAGCGCCGCAAGGTAGGTGGCGCCCAGCTTTGCGTTATATTGCCAGTCCGAGGTGAGGCGCGCGACCGCGTGCTCCTCCAGAATGCCGAGGCCCTTGGCGACCAGTTCTGCGGTGCCGGGCATCACTTGCATCAACCCGCGCGCGCCCGCATGGCTTACGACCACAGGGTCAAATTCGCTCTCGCGGCGGGCAATCGCCAGAACCATCTCGGGCGCCATGGGGAGGTCGAGGTCGGTAACCGGATGCAGCGGGTAATAGGCACCCGCAAGCTCCAATCCGTCCTGAGCAGCTCGCTTGGAGATCATCACGGCCAGATGCGGCAGTTTCATGTCGACAGCCATCTGCCCCAGTTGCAACGCCTGATCCGGGGGGAGGCTTTCCACGAGATGAGTGAGGAACCGCTCTGCAAGCGACACCTCACCGGCCTCCAGCAAGGCAATGCCTGCGGCATAGACTGAGGACTGCAAAAACGTGGCGTTGCGCCAGCTCGGGGCCTCCGGACGGGTCAGGCGCGGATCGAAACTGCGCCCAAGCGCCTGGGCGGACAACAGCCCGTAATAGGAACTTTGATATTTCGCCCCCAGCCGATAGGCCGCGTGAGCCTTGTCGATCTCACCGAGCTGCGCATAGGCCCGCCCGAGCCAATATCCGGCACGGCCCACGGAGATCGGGCTTTCAACCGCGGCAAGGAAACGCGTGAAATGATAGACGGCAAGTTCCGCATCGTCGAGCTTGCGCAACGCGACATAGCCCGCAATCCATTCGTTGTCGGCGTAGCCATAGCCAGCATCGGGCGTGGCAAAGTGATAGGCCGCGAGCTTATAGGCGCGGGTATTGTCATTGTCGCGCATCAGCTGACGCGCGAAATCCGCACGTCTGCGCAGCCATTTTGCCGGCTCCCCCAGCGCCTCGGCAGAGGTGGAGCGTTCAAACATCATGGCAATCGCATCATCCTGGCGTCGCTTTGCATCGCGCCAGGCAAAACGGTCATAGGCCAGCCCTGCATCGTCCTTGAGCGCATCCGGCACTGCAGCAATTGCCGCGTCTACGCCGTTGGCCTGCTCCTGCAAGGCAATGCGCGCTTCCGCCAGTTTGCGCGCACCATCGCTCACAAGCTCCAGCATCCGACGCGAGGACACTTTGTGCCCGTCCCAAAGCAAACGGTTGAGGCGCGCCTCGTGGTGTGCGGCCAAAAGGGTTTTGTGACGCGCTAGATAGGCGTCGTGGACCTCCTGCGGCATCGCCATGCTACGCCAAGCGCGCACGATTTCAGCCTGGCCTTCGCCTGTGCGCCCGGCCTCGATCAGCGCTTCCCCGAGGCTGAGCGCGCCTTCGGCGGTCTGGGCCGAGGGCATATCGCGATAAAAGGCGAGGATGGCGGAGTGTCCGGCCTTGGCAACAGTCTCTTCGCTCTGGCGGCGCAGATAGTCCATGCCGGGCCAGTCGGGACGGCGGTCGATGAAGGACAATACATCGCGTGCCGTGCCTTTGCCCGCGCGCAGGCGATGCCACTCGATGATGTCACGCTGGATCGAGCCCTCGCTTCCTGCATCGATCAGCGCTTCCTGCCATTGTCCGTCGCGCATCAGGGGCAGGGCGGTGTCCAGCCCGCGCGCTAGGGCGGGCGCGCCAAAAAGGGTCGCGCAAATCAGCAATGAGCAGGCGAGTCTGCGTGTCATCTCTTGCATTTTCCAGCAATCCGGGGATAGAGGCTGTGACGATAGTGCGAATGTCGCGGGGTGCAACTCAATTTCCCGCCAGCGCGCGCGTCCGGGCAAGGAATTGCCCGCATGAAAACCACTAACTGGAGCGTTCCCATGTTCAAAGGCTCTATGCCAGCCCTCGTCACCCCGTTTCGCAATGGTGAGTTGGATCTGGACACGCTCAAACACTTGGTGGAATGGCATATTGCGGAGGGGTCGACCGGTCTGGTGCCGGTTGGAACCACCGGTGAAAGCCCGACCCTGACCCACGAAGAGCACGAACTGGTCATCAAAGTGGTGGTCGAAACCGCCGCAGGCCGCGTGCCCGTGATTGCGGGCGCCGGGTCCAACAACACCGTCGAGGCGATTCGCTTTGTGGAGTATGCGCACCGCGTGGGGGCAGATGCCGCCCTTGTTGTGACGCCTTATTACAACAAGCCCACGCAGCGGGGTATGATCGCCCATTTCAGCGCGCTGCACGACTGCGCCGACATCCCGATCATCATCTACAACATCCCGCCGCGATCGGTTGTCGACATGTCCCCTGCCACGATGGGTGAGCTGGCCAAGCTGCCGCGCATCATCGGCGTGAAGGACGCAACCGGCAAGCTCGAGCGTGTGAGCCAACAACGGGCGTCCTGTGGCGCTGACTTCATCCAGCTCTCGGGCGAAGATGCAACCGCACTCGGCTTTAACGCGCACGGCGGCGTCGGCTGCATCTCGGTGACAGCCAACGTTGCTCCCAAGCTCTGCGCCGAGTTCCAGGCGGCGACGCTTGCGGGTGACTACAAAAAGGCTCTGGACTACCAGGACCGCTTGATGCCGCTGCATGAGGCGATCTTTATCGAGCCGGGTCTTGTGGGTGCAAAATACGGCATGTCCAAACTGGGTCTCTGCACCGAAGAGGTGCGCTCTCCGCTCACCGAACTCGAAGACAGCACCAAGGCCAAGATCGACGCAGCCATGGCCCACGCAGGCCTGCTCTGACGACACTGGTCAGTTTTTGATTGCAGCAGCCCCGGTTCTTCCGGGGCTGTTTTGTTTTGCGGATGAGTTTTGCCGGGAGCGCCGCCCGGAACGCATCTGATTACAGCACGGCGGCCAGATGCGCGGTCTTTTCTGGGTTGCGGATCACATAGACCTTGGCGATCCGCCCGTCGCGGATTTCCAGTGCGGTCGCTTGAACCAGCCCTTCTGGCTCTTGGCTGAGGATCGCGGGCAGGCCGTTCAGCATCGCAAACCGCCAGCGCGGCGGCAGATGTGCGCCGTATTTGCGTGCAAGCCCTTCGGCAAGGCGCATCACCTTGTCGCGTCCGTAAATCGGGTTGAGCGCCGCCATGGCCTTGCCGCCCCCGTCACTGACCAATTCCACATCCTGCGCCAGAAGCTGCGTCAACGCCGCCATGTCGCCGGTCTTTGAGGCACGAAAGAAGGCCTCGGTCAGGGCCCGGCTCTCTTCGGGGGCAACCTGGCTGCGCGGGCGTTCGGATTGCACATGACGTCTTGCGCGCGATACCAGTTGGCGGCACGCAGATGGGCTGCGGTCGAGGGCACTCGCTACCTCGTCATGGCTGTTGCCAAAGACGTCATGCAGCAAGAACGCGGCCCGTTCGAGCGGGGTCAGACGTTCAAGCGCCAGCAAAAGCGCCACCGAGACATCATGATCGATCAGCTCTGCGGGATCTTCGGTCAGCAGCGGTTCGGGCAGCCAGGCCCCCGTGTAAGTCTCGCGTTTGACACGCGCCGATTTCAACTGGTCGAGACAGAGCCGTGTGACCACCCGCACGAGATAGCCGGTTGGGTCGCGCACCTCGCCTCGTGGTGCCGATTGCCAGCGCAAATACGCGTCCTGCAGGATGTCTTCTGCATCGGCGACACTGCCCAACATGCGATAGGCGACCGCGAAAAGACGCGGCCGCACCGAAAGGAACGCATCGGTTCCGGTATTCTCTGTGCCGTGGTTCACGCAGCAGAGGCCTCCTTGGCGGCAGGGTGGGGGGTGCGAAAACCAATGGCAATGCGGTTCCAGGCATTGATCGCCCCAATCAAGAGCGTCAGTGCGACCTGCTCACGGGGGCTGAACGCCTTGGCGACCAGTTCATAGTCGGCGTCAGGGGCGGCCGTATCGGCAACCAGAGTTAGTGCCTCGGTCCAGGCCAGGGCTGCGCGTTCGCGAGGGGTATAGAGCGTGCTTTCACGCCATGCAGGCAACAGATGCATCCGGTCCTCGCTTTCACCCGCGTTGCGCGCGTCATGGGTGTGCATGTGGATGCAGAACGCGCACGCGTTGATTTGCGAGGCGCGCAGTTTCACCAGCTCGATCAGGCTGAACTCGAGGCCCGAGGTCTTCAGCAGCTCTTCTTGCTGCATCATCGGCTTGAAGAGATCGCCAGCGGCGGCGAATTGGTCGAGACGTTGTGTCATGGTCCAGTTCCTTTTCTGTCTTGGGGACTGACAACAGGACGCACGAGGGGGATGATCTGTGACAGGGGAGTGCAATTTTTTGCAAAAAATCTGATCAGGTCAGCAACAGGATGCCCAGAAGGATCAGCCCGGCAATGAATACCGTTTCGGTCACCAAGAGCCCGATGGCTGCGCCGCCCACCGAGAGCACCTGTTTGAGGTTGCTTTTCATGCCGACGGCGGCAATCGCAATCAGCAAGAGCCACCGCGAACAGGCGCTTAGAAAATCTGCAACAACAGGCGGGATCAGCGCCAGCGAATTGAGTGCCGCGAGCGCGATGAAGCCGATGACAAATCCCGGCAGGAGCGGAGGTTGGCGCCCTTCGGCGGGGGCCTCGATACGGGCGCGGATGAAGAGCGAGGCCACAAGCACCACAGGCGCGAGCATGGAGACGCGGATCAGTTTTACCAATGTTGCGGTGTCTCCGGTTTCCTCCGAGATGGAAAAACCGGCCCCGACCACTTGGGCTACGTCATGAATGGTCCCGCCGAGGAAGACCCCGGCCTGAATGTGGTCAAACTGCAGGCTGCCCGCAAGGATCGGATAGAGGATCATGGCGATGGTCGACAGGACTGTGACCCCCATCACGGTGAAAATCAGCCGCTGCTCCGAGGATTTATCGCGCGGTAGGATCGCAGCAATTGCCATTGCCGCAGAGGCACCACAGATCGCAACCGAGCCCGCCGTCAGGAGTGCAAACCGCCACTCCTGACCGAAGAAGCGCGCAACCCAGAGGCCAAAGAAGATGGTCGCGACCACGCCGCCCGCGGTGAGAAAGATCAAGGGTACTCCCAGTCCGGCGAGCACCATCATCGAGACCCGCACGCCCAAAAGCGCGACCCCAAGGCGCAGGAGGGTCCGCGCAGAAAACGCGACTCCCGGCACCGTGCGCCCCTCTTCGCCCAGAAAACTGACGGCAATCCCGAGGAGCAGCGCCATAAGCATTGCAGGCGTTGCGTAGTGTTCGGCCAAAAACTGCGCCGTGGCGGCAACGATAAAAGAGACGGCAATGCCCGGAAACAAGACCTTTGCCCTGCTGCGCAGGCGCGCAATCGAGAGAGGCAGGCGAGGGGACGGGGAGGTTTCAGGCACGGCGACCTCATCAGCTTGGGTGGTCAGGGACAGATGGTGCGGAGGCGATCCAGGCCCTGCTGCGCGCCGTGACAGGACCATAGCGCCCAATGTCCCTGCAGGAGTGGTACGCCTGTTCCTGCAACTTGGAAAGAGAGGAACATTTGTTTTTTGCGGGTCAGAGCACGGGCCGTGTCAGAACATCGCCCGGATCAGGCTGATGGTTGCAAGCGTCGCCAGAAGGATCACGACTTTCTGGCGAAAACCATCTGGTCGCGCACGGGCAAAGCCCCTGCTGCCGCACCACACGCCCAGCGCGAGTATGGGAAAGGCCATGATGGCGGCCCACGCGGTTTCGGAGGTCACAAGCCCATGTGCCGACATCGTCGGCAGAGCCATGAGGTCAATTCCCGTCAGGAAGACGATCATGGTCGCTCGAAAAGCGGCCGGCGGCATGGCTTGCGCGGATAAAAAGGCGGCTGTCGGCAGACCACCAACGCCTGCGGCATTGGCGGTCCCAGAAAGAATACCGACCCCAGCGTGCCCGAGGGCACCAATGGGGCGACGCAGTTGCCAGCCGCTCAGCAAGATGAGGCTCAGGAGCAAAATGAGCGCCGAGACCACCATCCGCGCATGCGTGGGCTCGATCCGGGCCATCAAAGCAACAGCCGGGATCACCGCAATTGCGGCCCCCACCAGCAACGCAATCGCGCGGTGCCAGTCGATAAGCGCCCGGATGCCACGCGCCTGAAACGCGGTCATGGCGATCTCGCAGGTGAAGACCACCGGAATGAGCGGCAGTGGATTGGTGACCATCGAGGCGATCACGATAAAGATCGCCGAGAAGCCAAAGCCCGAATAGCCGCGAATGACGGCCGCGAAAAACAGGGCAGCTGCCAGAAACAGCCCCTGCATCGCCGTGAGCGCAAAGGGCAAATCCACCTGCATCTCCGGCCCCATCAGGCGCGCGCCTGTGGACGCATGTCTGCGGCCGAGATCCCGGCAATCGCCACCGGCTTTTTCATGGCGTCGCGGCGAAAGGGCTCTCCCAGCTCCTGATTGATCAGGGCTTCGATCAGCGTGGTGATGCCTCGGCCCTGATCCTCGATCGCGTGGCGCAACGCCGCGGTCAGCTCTTCCATGGTGCGCGCGACAACGCCTTTCAGTCCGCAGGCTTGTGCAATCCCTGCATAAGAGACCTTGGTGTCGAGTTCTGTGCCCACGAAATTGTCGTCAAACCAGAGCGTCGAGTTGCGTTTTTCGGCACCCCATTGGTAGTTGCGAAACACCACCTGCGTAATTGCGGGCCACTCTGCGCGTCCAATAGCGGTCAGCTCGTTTACCGAGATGCCAAACGCACCGTCTCCGGCAAAGCCCACGACCGGGGTCTCGGGGCAGCCGATCTTGGCGCCCATGATCGCTGGCAAACCATACCCGCATGGGCCAAACAGCCCCGGGGCAAGATATTTGCGGCCTGCTTCGAAGGTGGGATAGGCGTTGCCGATGGCGCAGTTGTTACCAATGTCGGACGAAATGATGGCGTCTGAGGGGAGTGCGGACTGTATCGCGCGCCAGGCCATGCGTGGGCTCATCCAGTCGGGTTTTGCGGACCGCGCGCGGGCGTTCCAGGTGGTGCCGGGGTCGTCGTCTTCATGGTCCATCGCGGCAAGCTGCTGCGCCCAGCGGGATTTTGTTGCTGCGATATGGGCCTTGCGTGCGGAGCGCCCGGCATCTCCGGCGTCCTCTGAGAGCTGTTGCAGAATGCCATCGGCCACTTTGGCCGCGTCCCCCACAATCCCCACACGCACCGGTTTCGTCAGCCCGATCCGATCTGGGTTGATGTCCACCTGAATGATATCGGCTTCCTTTGGCCAATAGTCGATCCCATAGCCGGGCAGAGTGGAAAAAGGGTTGAGTCGGGTGCCGAGGCAAAGCACGACATCGGCATCGCGGATCAGCTCCATCGCCGCTTTTGAGCCATTGTACCCCAAGGGACCCACAAAAAGAGGATGCGTGCCGGGAAAGGCGTCATTGTGCTGATAGCCAACGCATACCGGCGCATCGAGCCGCTCCGCCAGCGCCATGGAGGCGGCGATACCCCCGCCAGAGAGCACCACGCCCGCACCATTGAGGATCACCGGATTTTGGGCCTCAGAGAGGAGCGAGGCGGCTTCTGAGACGGCCTGCGCCCCTCCTGCAGGACGTTCGAACGTGAGGATTTCGGGGAGGGCGATATCGATGACCTGAGTCCACATGTCGCGAGGAATGTTGATCTGCGCCGGGGCCGAGGCGCGTTTCGCGTTGCAGATCACGCGATTCAGAACTTCCGCAACGCGGCTCGGGTCGCGAACCTCTTCTTGATAGGCCACCATATCCTCGAACAGTTTCATCTGTTCGACCTCCTGAAAGCCCCCTTGGCCGATGGTCTTGTTGGCAGCCTGTGGCGTCACCAGCAGCAGTGGCGTGTGGTTCCAATAGGCGGTTTTTACGGCGGTGACGAAGTTGGTGATGCCCGGGCCGTTCTGCGCAATCATCATTGACATGTTGCCCGTCACCCGCGTGTAGCCATCGGCCATCATCCCGGCGGAGCCCTCATGCGCGCAGTCCCAGAACGTGATCCCAGCCTTGGGAAACAGATCGGAAATCGGCATCATCGCGGAACCGATAATGCCAAACGCATGCTCGATACCATGCATTTGCAGTGTTTTTACAAAGGCTTCTTCGGTGGTCATGCGCATGGTTGGCTCTCCCGATTGCGGCGTGGCGAGACGCGCATTCGCGGCGCGCCATGCCTTGGTTTATGCAGGCTTGCGCGAAGGGGTTAGGGCCAGTTGTATGGTGCGGTAGTGCCAGAATCGGTAGATGCTAGTCGGACCACCTTGTATGGCTCGCGCATCAGGACTGGCTATCCCGGATCGCCTCGGCCACATGTGCGATGCCTTGCGGGATGCGCTCTGAGGCGATCGACGAATATCCGAGCCGGTAGAAGTTGTGCCGCCGAGTGTCTCGCGCAAAAAAGGGCGCGCCGGGTTCGATCAATACACCTTTTTCGCGCAGCTTCAGGCCCACCTGCCCCATGTTGACATGATCAGGGGCCTGCATCCAGAGAGAGGATCCCCCATATAGGCTGCGATTGGCGGGGCACAGCCCTTCGGCCTCGACTGCGCGCTCCAGCACGGCACGGCGCTCTTGCAGGACTTTGGCGGTGCGCCGGATCTGCGCGTCGTAGTGACCAAGAGACAGGAAATAGGCAACGGTGCGCTGCACATGGCCCGGCGGATGGCGCAAGACATTGGCCCTGAGTGCGCGCGCCTGTCGGATGAAGGGCTCCGACCCCACCAGATACCCCAGCCGCAACCCCGGAAAGAGCGATTTGGAAAAGCTGCCCAGATAGATCACCCGCCCATCGCGGTCGATGGATTTGAGCGCAGGCGAGGGCTGATTGCGAAAGGACATCTCGAATTCATAGTCGTCCTCCACCACCACCGCACCGATTTCAGTGGCGCGCGACAACAGCGCCTTGCGGCGCGCCATCGGCATTGTTGCGGTGGTCGGACTCTGATGGCTCGGAGTGGTGAAAATCACATCGGTGTTGGTTGCGATCTGTGCTGGCGGCAACCCGTCCTCATCCACCGCGATCACATCCAGATCGCAGCCTGTATGACTGAGTTGGTCACGCAGCGTGTAATAGCTCGGGTCTTCAATGGCGGCCTTGCGGCCGGGCTGCAACAACAGCTGCACCACGGTCCAGAGCGCGTTTTGTGCACCCAGCGTGATCAGGATTTCCTCGGGCCGGGCAATCACCCCTCGGCGCGGCAGCGTGTTGCGGGCGATATATTCGATCAAGAGCGGGTCATCCTGATCAAAGTAATCGCCGGTCATCGCAGCAAAGTCCTTTTGCCCGAGCGCCCGGAGCGCGCAGAGGCGCCAGTTGGCGTGATCAAACAGGGTGGCATCCGCCTGCCCGTAGATGAAGGGATAGCGATAGTTGCGCCAGTCACGCGGTTTGGGGGGGCTGTCGCCGCCGGTGAAATCCTGAGTGATGGCGCGGTTCCAATCGACGCTGTCCGCTTCTTTTTGAATAGGCGAGAAAGAGGGCGGCACCGGCGCGGTCTGGGAGACGAAATATCCCGACCGTCCGCGAGCGCTCAGATAGTCATTTGCCACAAGTTCCGTATAGGCCAGCGTCACGGTGATGCGGCTCACCCCGAGATGCTGCGCCAATTTGCGTGATGAGGGCAGTTTTTCACCCGCGCGAAACCGCCCCGAGAGAATGCCAGCGGCAATCATCTCCTGGATCTGGGCCTGTAACGTGCCCTGCGCATCGGTATTGAGAAAAAACGTTTCGACGGAAATGGCCATGCCGCGACCCTAGTCTGGACTTAGGGCCGGGGCAATCTGGACTGTTTGATGGGTTTGATTATGCAGGGTTTGGAATTTGGACTTGCGGGATCGATATTAAACTACAAAACTAGATATATAGAATCATGTTGGAGATCAGCTATGGATGAGGCTGTTGCCGCGCAGGGCTTTGCTGCGATGGGATCTGAGGCTCGCCTTGAAGTGCTGCGCGTCCTGGTACGCGCAGGAGAAACAGGGGTGAGCGTTGGCGATATTCGCGAGCGCACCGGGATCGCAGCGTCGACTCTGGCGCATCACTTGAAATTCCTGGCTGCCGCCGGCGTGGTCTCGCAGGAGAAAGTTGGCCGGAGCACGATCTGTCGTGCCGATCTGGCGCATCTGGAGCGTCTTGCGGGGTATATCCTGAGCGAATGCTGTCTAGATGAAAAACTGGGGCAGGTTGCAAGCGTGGCAAACGATGGCTGATACTTCTCTTTCCCTGCGGCCGATGCGGGCCGCTCTTGAAGGGATGCAGAGTCCGTGGACCCTCGGCGCGCTTATTCTGGCTGTTGTCGCTTTGGTGGATGGCGCAAATTTCTGGCCGGTTCTGAGTTTTGCAGCGCAGGCCTTGTTGTCGACATCCAAGTACATCCTTTTTGCGGTGACTCTCTTGGCCTATCTCAAGGCCACTGGCGCAGAGGCGATGGTGGCGCGAGCCTTTGTGGGGCGCGAGACACGGATGATCTTCTTTGCAGCGCTTCTGGGGGGGCTTGCTCCGTTCTGTTCTTGCGAGGTGATCCCATTCATCGCCGGGCTATTGGCGCTGGGCGCGCCGCTTTCGGCAGTGATGGCGTTCTGGCTGTCGTCGCCGCTGATCGACCCGCCGACATTGTTGATCACTGCGGCGGCGCTTGGCTGGCCCCTTGCGCTGGCAAAGGCGGTGAGCGCGGTGGCGCTTGGTCTATTTGGCGGCTTTGTCGTCAAGGCATTGCGTCGTGGCGGGCTTTTTGCGGAGCCTCTGAAACGCGCCCCTGTCAAAAGCTGCTGCGGATGCGCAGCGCCTGCCACCGATGCACGGCCCAATTGGCGTTTCTGGCAAGACGCAGAGCGCCGCGAGATATTCCGCATTCAGTTTGTGGAGAACGCTCTGTTCCTGTTGAAGTGGCTTGCGTTTGCCTATGTGCTTGAGGCGCTTCTGGTGACCTATGTGCGTCCAGAGTGGATTGCCGCGATCGTGGGAGGAGAAGGTGTTGTCCCGATTGCAATCGCTGCGGTGGTTGGAATGCCCGCCTATCTCAACTCCTATGTGGCGCCGCCGCTGTTGGCTGGATTGATGAGCCAGGGAATGAGCGCGGGTGCGGCGCTTGCCTTTATGATCGCTGGTGCCGTGAGCTCGATCCCGGCAATGGCGGCGGTGTGGTCGCTCGTGAAACCGAGGGTCTTTGCCACCTATCTCGGGCTTGGTGTTTCGGGGGCGATCCTGTCGGGCGTCGTCTTCCAGATGATCTGAGGGCCTTTTGGGGGCGTGCTCCCGCCGACTCACGCTCCCATGCTGGTGCATGCGAGATGAGTCGTTGGGCCGCGCGCCTTCGGCGCGGGTTGCGCACTAAGGGCTCTGAGGAGCAGGTTTGCCCGTCAAAGCCTGTGTCCATTCTGACAAGAGAGGCGGGTCAAGGACTGGCGGCCCCGAGGGGCGGGGCCTGCGGCCTCCTTGACCCGCAAGAGGCCTCCCGCATGCCGCAAGTGGATCT
Organism: Epibacterium sp. HA2-3; assembly: GCF_055693725.2. Classification (NCBI taxonomy): domain Bacteria; kingdom Pseudomonadati; phylum Pseudomonadota; class Alphaproteobacteria; order Rhodobacterales; family Roseobacteraceae; genus Epibacterium; species Epibacterium sp. HA2-3. The sequence continues at coordinate 174,551 of NZ_CM172490.1, forward strand.
AAGTGCCGCATGTCAGACGATGTAAAAAGGCGGCCCCGAGGTGGGAGCCGCCTTTTTCAATGGGCGTGGGACCTATTGGTCAGGTTAGCCAAAGACCGTGGTCAACGCCTTGTCGACCGCATCGGTGATCTTGTCGATGTCATCCGCAGTGGCGATGAGCGCGGGCGAGAAACACAATGTGTTGTTGCGTCCGGGCACCGAGCGGTTGGTGACACCGATGATGACCCCGTGATTTCCACATTCGGCGACGACCTTCTGTGCCAAGGCTTCTTCCACGGGTTCCTTGGTGTCGCGGTCCGTCACCAGCTCGGCGCCAAGAAACAGCCCCTTGCCGCGCACATCGCCGATCACAGCGTGTTTTTCCTGCAGGGCGCGCAGGTTCGAGATCATCCGTTCGCCCATCTTGGTGCAGTTTTCCAGAAGGCCCTCGTCCTCGATGATGCGCATGTTTTCCAGCGCGGCCGCAGGACCGGCGGTGCAGCCACCAAAGGTCGAGATGTCACGGAAATAGTTGAGCTTGTCGGAGGCGTCGTCCTTGAACAGCTCAAAGACCTCTTCGGTTGTGACCATACAGGCGATGGCCGCATAGCCGGAGGCAACGCCTTTCGCCATGGTCACGAAGTCAGGCTTGATGCCGTAGTGCTGGTAGCCAAACCAATGGGTGCCTGTGCGCCCGATGCCGCAGACGACCTCATCGATATGCAAGAGCACATCATAGGTCTTGCAGATCTCCTGCACGCGCGGCCAGTAGCCCTCTGGCGCTTCGATGACGCCACCACCTGCGGTGACGGGCTCAAGGCAGAGTGCGCCGACGGTCTCTGGGCCTTCGCGCAGGATGACTTCTTCGATCAGGTTGGCCGCCGCGATGCCGAATTCCTCGCCAGAGAGGTGCTCAAGGCCAAGCTCATGCTTGCGGTATTCCATGCAATGCGGAACGCGGACGAAATCGGGGGCGAAGGGGCCGTATTGCGCGTTGCGCTCGTCCTGACCGCCCGCAGACATCGCCGCCAGCGTGGAGCCATGATAATCGCGGTCGCGGTAAAGGATCTTGGTTTTCTTGCCGCCGTATTTCTTGTGCGCGATCTGACGCACCATCTTAAAGGCCTTCTCGTTGGCCTCGGAACCGGAGTTGCAGTAGTAGACGCGGGACATACCCGGCATTTTCTCAATAAGCTTTTCGGCATAGAGCGCGCCTGGAACAGACCCGGCCGCCTGCGCAAAATAGCACATCTTCATCATCTGGTCGTAGACGGCCTTGCAGATGCTTTCGCGTCCATAGCCGACGTTGACGGTCCAGACCGCACCGGACACCGCGTCGAGCCATTCCTTGCCGTTCTGGTCCCAGACGCGCATGCCTTTTCCCTCGACGATAATCCGCGGATCGGAGGTTTCAAACGGCTTGTGCTGGACCAGGTGATGCCAGACGTGGGCCTTGTCGGCCTCGATCACATGGCTGAGGTCATTGTCGGTGAACGTGCCGTGCATGACATGTTCCTTTCATGGCTTGTTCGAAGAAGAGCAGGGGCGTGCTGAATGCGCCCTGTGTCAGGCGCCAGAAAATGACACTTTGCAGATGTGGAATAGGTCCAGGTGGGTGCAATGTTTAGGTCCAAAAGCAAAAAGCACATATGTTCGCAAATGTCTGCATTGGGGACATATGTGTTTGATGGCAATCTGAGCACGACGAATCCGACCGGCGGACTCCTCTGGGGCCATGTGTGCAGCCGAGGACCCGTATATGGTCGCGCAACGGGGGAAGGAGCACGGCGTTGACGGAATTCACACTGATGGTGGCGCCGAATGGCGCGCGCCGCGGTAAGGCAGACCATCCGGCCCTGCCGATGACGGCGCCGGAACTTGCCGAGACCGCACTGGCATGTCATCGCGTGGGGGCGCAGGCGTTGCACTTGCATGTGCGCGATGCCGAGGGTGTCCATTCGCTGGACGCCGGGCGCTATCGCGAGGCCATGGCACTGGTGACTGAGGCTGTGCCCACGATGGGCATTCAGATCACCACCGAGAGCGCCGGTCTCTTTGATGTGGGTGCACAGCTGGCTTGCCTTGAGGCGCTGCGCCCGGCGGCGGCCTCTGTTTCGGTGCGTGAGATGGCGCGAGACAAGAGTTTGGCAGCGCGGGCCTATGCGCTTTGTTCGGAGGCAGGCACACAGGTGCAGCATATTCTTTACACGCCCGAATGTGTGGAACAGCTTGAGGCGTGGTATGCGGATGGAACGGTCCCTGACGAGATGCGGGACGTGATCCTTGTGCTCGGGCAGTATGCCACCGGACAGCCTGCGCGGTCCGCGATGTTGCCACCGTTTCTGGCGCTGATCGCGCCGTTGGACCTTCGCTGGTCGCTCTGTGCCTTCGGGCCCGAGGAACACGCCTGTTTGCTTGCCGCGGTAGAGGCCGGTGGCCAGGTGCGTATCGGATTTGAAAACAGCCTTGGCCCAATGGGCGGTCCTGCCTGGGCCGACAACGCTGCCTCTGTTGAGGCGTTTTTGAACCTGACCGTCGCGCGCGGTCACACCCTTGACCCGCATCAGAACATGCCGGGCGCAAATCTGCGAGAGCTGACATGAGCCACGTTTTTCCCCGTCACACAAAATCCGACCTGCCCACCGCTGTTGGTGGGGATGGCTGCTATCTGATTGATGCAAATGGAAAACGATACTTCGACGGTTCAGGCGGGGCGGCGGTTTCTTGTCTCGGGCATTCCGATGCGGCCGTGATCAAGGCCGTGCAGGAGCAGGTTGAAAAGCTGGCCTTTGCGCATACTGGTTTCATGACGTCCGAGCCTGCCGAGGCTCTGGCGGACCTGCTGATCTCAAAGGCGCCGGGCACTCTCGATCGCGTCTATTTTGTCTCTGGCGGGTCTGAGGCCACCGAGGCCGCGATCAAGCTGGCGCGGCAGTATCACCTCGAACGCGGTGAGCCGCAGCGGCGTCACCTGATTGCCCGGCGACAGAGCTATCACGGCAACACACTGGGTGCCCTTGCAGCTGGAGGCAATGCTTGGCGGCGCCAGCAGTTCGACCCGCTTTTGATCGGCGTGTCGCATATTGCGCCTTGCTATGAATACGTGGATCGCAGCGACGGAGAGAGCAGCTTTGACTATGGCCAGCGGGTCGCAAATGAGCTCGAAGCTGAAATCCTGCGTCTTGGTCCCGACACGGTCATGGCCTTTATGGCCGAGCCCGTGGTTGGAGCAACCCTGGGGGCTGTGCCTGCGGTCGAGGGCTACTTCAAGCGGATCCGCGAGATCTGTGATACCTATGGTGTGTTGCTGATCCTCGACGAGGTGATGTGCGGCATGGGGCGTACCGGACATCTTTTTGCCTGCGACGCAGATGGGGTGGCGCCTGACATCCTTTGCATCGCCAAGGGGCTCGGCGCGGGCTATCAGCCGATTGGAGCGATGCTCTGCTCCAGCGCGATCTATGATGCGATTGCGCAGGGCACGGGGTTCTTTCAGCACGGGCATACCTATCTCGGGCATCCGGTTGCCACAGCGGCAGGGCTTGCAGTGGTCAATCAGATGCTGGAACGCGACCTGGTTTCGCGCGTGGCGGAGAAGGGCACGCAGTTGCAAGCGGCGCTGATGGAGCGATTTGCGCAACACCCCAATGTGGGTGACATCCGCGGGCGCGGTTTGTTTCGCGGTCTCGAATTGGTGCAGGACCGCGACAGCAAAGCCCCGTTTGATCCGGCACATGGTCTTGCCGCGCGGATCAAGCGGGCCGCGTTGGAGGCGGGGCTGATCTGTTATCCGATGTCGGGCACGCGCGATGGCCGGATGGGCGATCATATCCTGCTGGCACCGCCTTTCATCCTGAGTGAGACGCAGATCGAAGAGATCTGCGACAAGCTGGCGATTGCAATCGAAGAGGGGCTCGCCGCGATCTGATCCTACACTTGCTTTCTGCCAGGTCGCTTAGGGCGGCTGGATTGTACTTGCCACGCTGCCGCCCATTGCACTGTGCTCTGGGATGGTTTCAATATGCCGCGACATCGAGACGACACAGCGCCCCGGCGGCAGAAAAGGACAGCGATCATGAGCCAGTACACTCAGACACCCGGAGCTCGGCCGCAGCAGGTGCTATGCGATCTGCGCAGCGATACCGTCACGCGTCCTGATGCCGGCATGCGCGCCGTGATGGCCGACGCGGAGGTCGGGGATGATGTCTATGGCGAAGATCCAAGCATCAACCGCCTCGAGTCCGCCTTGGCGGAGCGCGCAGGAAAAGAGGCGGCTCTGTTTCTGCCCACTGGCACCCAGAGCAATCTTGTCGCCATGCTGGCCCATTGTGGTCGCGGCGAGGAGGTGATCACCGGGCGGGACTACCACGTCTACAAATACGAGGCGGGCGGCGCCTCGGCACTGGGCGGCGTTGTTCTGGACGCTCTGCGCGTCTCAGAGGATGGCGGATTGGAGCCTGCAGAGATTGCAGCCGCCATCAAGGAAGATGACTCGCACCACCCGATCTCGCGGCTGCTGTCACTGGAGAATACCCACAACGGTAAGGTCGTGTCGCTGGCGCGATTGGACAAGAGCATCGCGGTCGCGCGCGACGCCGGGCTCGCAGTGCATCTGGATGGGGCGCGGGTTTTCAACGCTGTGACTGCGCTGGGCTGCGAGTTGACCGACATTGCTGGGCGCTTTGACAGCGTCTCGATATGTCTCTCAAAAGGGCTTGGCGCGCCGGTTGGCTCTGTTCTGGTTGGCCCCACAGAAATCATCGCGCGGGCGCGACGTCTGCGCAAGATGGTAGGCGGCGGCATGCGTCAGGCCGGTGTTCTCGCGGCAGCGGGGCTCTATGCGCTGGAGCATAACGTGGCGCGGCTCGCAGAAGATCATGCTCGGGCAGCCGAGCTTGCTGAGACATTGCGCGGGCTCGGGGCCGGCACGGTCGCGCACAACACCAATATGGTGTTTTTCACACCCGAAGCGGGGAATAACGCGGCGCTCGGTGCAGCGCTGGCCGAAGCTGGAGTGGTCATCTCCGCCGGTGGCACCGGCGCCATTCGGATGGTGCTCCACAAGGATGTTACCAGTGAGGGGTTCGAAGCGACATTGGCGGCTTTGCGATCCCATTACGGATAAGCCTAGAGAGCTGAGGGCGCAGGGGGTAGTTCCCGCCCCCGGCGCCGCGCCAGCGGCGCGGCGGGACTGCACAACACAGGGTGATGCGCAAACTCTAGGCGCGCAGTCCGGCCTCCGCAGCTTTGAGGTCGGTCAGGAACTTGAAGAACGGTCCCGGACCGTAACTGACCCGCGCGACATTCAAAGCCGCAATTTCTTTGAGGGACTGCGCCTGCGCACGCATCATTGCGTTTACCGGCAGTTGCGTATGCTCCACACAGTGCGCGATGAGGTCGAGCTCTGTAAGCCCCGGCACAAAGAAACCGCAGGCTCCGGCCTCTGAATAGGCGGCTGCCCGCTCGAGCGCCTCTGGCAGCTGGTCTCGATGCGTCTCGGGGGCGCGTCCAAGGAACAGATCGGTCCGGGCGTTGATAAACAGCGGCACGCCTTCTTCTGCCGCGACCGTTTTTATGGCGTGAATGCGGTCGACCTGTACGGAAACCGGATGCAATCCCGAGCCGCCCACAACGCGGTCTTCGAAATTGATCCCGACAGCGCCCGCGCGCAGGATCTTGCGAACGTTCTCGCCAATTTCGGCAGGCGCGGTTGCATAGCCGCCTTCAAAATCGACCGTGACAGGGACAGAAACCGTTTCACAGATCCGCGCTACGATGCGCAGGACAAAATCAAGGGGTATGCTCTCACCGTCTGCGTAGCCATGTGCTGCCGCCATCGACAAGCTTCCCGTCGCGACCGCAGGCGCACCGTTTTCAGCCAGCGCTTTTGCGCCTGCTGCATCCCAGATGTTGTAGAGCACCACTGGATCGCCTTTTTGGTGGAGCGCGGCAAAACGCGTGGCTTTTTCAATCTGCGACATGGGGAAATCCTCTCTTCAAATCCTCTGCGCCGCTCAGTACGGGCAGTGCGGCCCGGTATGGCAGGTGCCTTGAAATAACACAGACAGAATATCGCGCCGCTTGAGATCGGGCGCCGATCTCAGGATTTCAAATCTGCGCGCGGAAGGCCGCAAATCCCTGTTTGCAAAGGGGGCAAGCGTCGCGTCGGCTCGAGCTCAGATTTCCTTGCGGGCGCGCAGTGCAGCCGAGATCGTGCCATCATCAAGATAGTCCAGCTCGCCGCCGATGGGCACACCCTGCGCCAGTGACGTGAGCTTGACACGTCCAGACAGTTGATCTGCGATGTAATGCGCCGTGGTCTGGCCATCGATCGTCGCGTTGAGTGCGAGGATCACCTCACTTACCCCTTCGGTGGAGACCCGATCCACGAGGCGAGGGATGCGCAGATCTTCGGGGCCAATGGCATCAAGTGCTGACAACGTGCCGCCCAGGACGTGATAGCGTCCCTTGAACACACCAGCGCGCTCCATCGCCCAGAGGTCCGCCACATCCTCGACCACGCAGAGTTCTCCATTGGCGCGCGTCTCATCCTCGCAGAGCGCGCAGATGTCGCTCGTGCCCACGTTGCCGCAGTTGAGACACTCGCGCGCGGTCTCTGCAACACGGCTCATGGCATCGGCGAGCGGGGTCAGGACAAGCGCACGCTTGCGGATCAGGTGCAACACAGCACGGCGCGCGGAGCGGGGGCCAAGCCCCGGCAGCTTGGCCATCAATGCAATCAATGCCTCGATATCGCTGTTGTCCTGCGCAGCCATTCCTCTGCTCCGTTCTGCTTCTGTTCAACTAGGCCGCATTGCGCGGTGAAGTGCAAGCCCTGCTGGCATTTGCAGTGTGAGCCTGCGCGCGGGCATGAAAAAAGGCGACCCTTGGGGCCGCCTGATTTTCGCATGTCACTGGCGTCAGAACGGCAGTTTCATGTCCTTGGGAAGGCCCAGACCTTCGGTGAGTTTGGTCATTTCGTCCTGCGCACGCTCGGCCGCTTTGGTCTGCGCGTCCTTGACGGCGGCGAGGATCAGATCTTCGACCACTTCCTTGTCGTCCCCGTTGAAGATCGACGGGTCGATATCCAGCGACTTCAGATCGCCCTTGGCGCTCGCGGTCGCCTTGACCAGCCCGGCACCGGCTTCGCCGACAACCATGATATTGTGCAGCTCTTCCTGCATTTCGCCCATTTTGGACTGCATCTCTTGGGCTTTTTTCATCATCCCGGCCATATCGCCGAGGCCGGAAAGGCCTTTAAACATATCCTATCACTCCTGATGTCAGGTTTGCCCCGTTAGATATGTGAGCGGCTGCGTGCAGGCAAGGGCAAAGCCTCTGGTGCTGCGCGCCGGCGCTTGGGTCACTCCTCGAAGGGGTCCCATTCGTCTTCGACCTCGGGCAGGGCTTCGGCCTGAACCTCGGCGGCCAACTCCTCTTGGGTACGGATCTTGGTGATCTTTGCCTTGGGAAAATTCTGAAGGACCGCCTGAACAAGCGGATGTGCCGAAGCCTCGGCCCGCAGAGCGTTCTGCGCCGCATCGCGCAGCTCTGCGATTGTGGGCGCGTCGCCATCCGGGGCGATCGAGACGACCCAGCGGCTGCCGGTCCAGTTCTGGAGCGCAGTGCCGATCCGGGCCGCGAGATCCTGCGGGGCATTGGCGGCCGGGGTGAATTCGATCCGACCCGGCTGATAGGACACGAGCCGCACGCCTGTTTCGACCTCCACCAGCAGTTTGACATCGCGGTGATGGCGGATCAATTCGATCACATGTTCGAAGCTGGGATAGCGCGCGAGCGCGCTGTCGGCGCGCGGTGCGAGTGCTACGCTCTGTCCGTTGGCAGTCGACATCGTATGGCCTCCGCGCGGGTCACCACTGGGGGCGCCTTGCGGCGGGGCGGAGGCGTAAGCCGGAGCCCCGCCTCCCCCGCCCGCCGCAGGCGATCCCATGCCCTGCATGGGGTGTCCGCCGCCCGGCCCACCTGGATGTGGCGGCGGCGGTGTGTCCTGCAGTTTGCGCAGCAATTCTTCTGGCGAGGGCAGATCGGCCACATGGGTCAGGCGGATTACCGCCATTTCGGCCGCCATCATCGCATTGGGGGCGGCGGCGACTTCTTCGAGCGCCTTGAGCAGCATCTGCCACATCCGCGTCAGCACTCGCATCGGCAGGCGCGCGGCCATATCCTGTCCACGGGCTCGCTCATCAGGGCTGATGGTAGGGTCCTCGGCGGCATCCGGCGTGATCTTCACCACCGAAACCCAGTGGGTGATCTCGGCCAGATCGCGCAGCACCGCCATCGGATCGGCGCCTTCGGCGTATTGTGCGGACAATTCTGTCAGCGCAGCAGCGGCGTCGCCGCGCAGGATCATATCCATCAGATCCAGCACCCGGCCCCGATCGGCCAGGCCAAGCATTGCACGGACCTGATCGGCCGTAGTCTCTCCGGCGCCATGGCTGATTGCCTGGTCCAAGAGCGATGTCGCATCCCGCGCCGAACCTTCTGCGGCGCGGGTGATCAGCGCCAGCGCATCGTCGGCAATCTCGGCCTGCTCGCTGCTCGCAATCCGGCGCAAGAGGTTGATCATCACCTCCGGTTCGATCCTGCGCAGATCAAAGCGCTGACAGCGCGAGAGCACCGTCACGGGCACCTTGCGGATCTCGGTGGTGGCAAAAATGAACTTCACATGCGCGGGCGGCTCTTCCAGCGTTTTCAGCAACGCATTGAAGGCCGACGTCGACAGCATGTGAACCTCGTCGATGATATAGATCTTGTAGCGCGCCGAGGCCGCACGGTAGGCCACGCTGTCGATTATCTCGCGAATGTCGCCCACGCCGGTGCGCGATGCGGCATCCATCTCCATCACGTCGACGTGGCGGCCTTCCATGATTGCGGTGCAGTGCTCGCACTTGCCGCAAGGCTCAGTAGTGGGGCCACCTTGGCCATCCTCGCCAATACAGTTCATGCCCTTGGCAATGATCCGCGCGGTGGTGGTTTTGCCCGTGCCGCGGATGCCCGTCATGATGAAGGCCTGCGCAATGCGATCCGCGGCAAAGGCGTTCTTGAGCGTGCGCACCATAGCGTCTTGCCCGACGAGATCGGCAAAGGTTTCGGGCCGGTACTTGCGTGCCAGAACCTGATATTGTCCGCTCTGTACTGTGTCAGAGATCTCGGGGCTGTGCTCGCTCATGAGGGCCTTTCGAATGGTCTTTGGGGGCGCAGGCCGGATTCGACCCCAGCGCCAAGTGTTCCGTGCAAACTAAGCTCCGACGACAGCTTCGTCCACCGCTGTTGGGGATGATCGTGCAGAATGGCGAGGTGACAGAAAAGACTACCTGTAGGACGCTTTGGCAGGCTAAGGTGACAAGACGGTATCGCGGATATGGGTCCGCGGCTCCCGGGGGGGAGAGTAAATGGTAAGTGCTACGAAATTGCAGCCGCAGCAGGCTGAACCAACTTTGTCGCTACATGCGCTTTCGGTGGGCGATGGGATCCTCGCCCTGAGCCGGGCGCCCGGTGCAGGGGGCGATTATGCCGCCGATCTGCGCCTGATCCACGAATGGCGCCCGTCTATGGTGATCTCGATGACCACGCGCGTCGAGCATGTTATCCTTGGCGTAGAGACTCTGGGCACGGACATTCAGGGGCTTGGCAGCCGCTGGTTTCATATGCCGGTTGAGGATTACCAGACCCCGACAAAGGATCTTGAGGATCATTGGCATCAGGTCAGCGCGCTCGCGCGGCAGGCTTTGTCGGGTGGAGGGCGTGTCCTTGTGCATTGCCGTGGCGGCTGCGGTCGATCCGGCATGGCAGTGCTCCGGCTGATGATCGAAAGCGGCGAGCCGCCGGATGCAGCTCTTGCACGGCTCAGGGCCCTGAGGCCCTGTGCGGTGGAAACGGATGCGCAGATGGCTTGGGCCTATGGCCGCCGTCGCCAAGCGCCGCCAGCATAGGCCGAGCAGCTTAGCTCATCAGACGTGGTCTCTGTGCCCCCTGCGGGTGGCGAATTGAGGGCGCTTGCACGGGCGGACGCGCTGGGCGGGCTTCGCCAAACGCGCGGGGCATGTCTGCGCTGGAGGTGCCATGCGCGCTGCCCCCGTCTGCCGACAACATTGCATCCGCAAATCGGTCCAGCGTCTCTGTTTTGGTCGTGGCCTGCACATCGCAAAACACCCGAATACGGGCATGACTTGCGGCAAATCGCGCCGGGCAGGCTTTCTCACAGCCATCGAGGCGGCTTTCACCACTGATTTCGAAATCGTCTTTCGTAAGCCCGCGGGCGCTGTCGAGCGCTTTTGCCAGCGCCGCCAGCATCCGCTGCGCCGCTGGGCAGGGGCGCCCGAGGTGCAAACATGTTGTTGATACAAACTCATGCGTGCCCGCGTCACGCGTCTCTGTGTGGTCCGTCATTCTCGTGCCCTCCGCACTCGGATCAAGGGGCCGGAGGGATGAGCGGGACATCGGACGGGATCAGGCCCTTCGGGCGCGGAGTGATCAGCCATCAGACCTCCTCCGAGACACCCCGCCCGGCTTCAGGTTTACATTGCCGATGGCAGGTCTCCTGACTTGCGGGTCATCGCGAACCGGCCCTTCCCGACCCTTTTTTGCCGGTTACGACGTTGGGGTCAGTGGCTTTGCCGGGGAACTCGCCGCTCACAGTTGCGGGGGCAGTCACGGACTTGGCGGGACCCAATGGTCCAAAGCCTCACCGTATTCCCTTTTCATCCCACCCCAAACAGAGGCAGGAACCATCTGTCTGGATGCTACGCAGCGGTAAGTCGCCTCGTCAACTGGGATCTTTCTGCGAGCGCGAAATAGGTCAGCGGCGCGGCACAAGACACATGGGATGCGCAAGACAATACGAGGATGTGCAGGTAGGGAACAGGCTCATCAAACACAAAACCCCGCCTAGGGCGGGGTCGTGTGACAAGTGAGAGGCTGGACATCGACCCAAGCGGGGCTCGTTGTGGCTGCTTCCTTCCGGACCTGACCAGGTTGGCGAGGCGCTTGCCCGCGCCAACCTCTCGAATCCCGATATAGGGAAGCCGCGGAAAGATGACAACCCGCTGCCGGTTTGAATACTCGTGTGTCGCGCGCTCAGAGGCGCAGCTTCAGCGCCAGAAACCCAGTGTCGAGCTCTGTTGCGGAGCGGGCCACATTCTCGGGCAATTCATGGAGGTGGCGCCTGGCACCCGGGCCCGTGAGGGCAATCGCATCCACACCCAAGTCCGGGCTGAAGCGCCAGGGCGCCGGAAAGACGGCGGAAAGGTCATGTGCAGAGGCCACATAGGCGCCGACCACATCCCGGATCATCTGCGGCGGCAGGGGCAGACCGGGCGCATCCATAAGCATTCGAAAATTGCCACCGCCGCTGCTGCGGTAGCTGTTGAAGGCGACTGCAAACTGCTGGTCCCCGTGCATGGGGCGGCCATTCCACTGCAGGTTCCTGATCCGCCCCGGCCCTTCATGGAGCCTGCGTCCTTCGGCATCAAACCGCGCGTGCTCTCGAGGGTCGATTTCATACTGCAGGCCGAAAATGACATCAAAGTTGTGCCCCGGACGCGCAGGATCTGCCAGCAGGCGCGCGTCTGCATCAGGCTCCAGCTGATTAAAGAGCCCTGCGGACATCTCGAGCCAGTCTCGCACTTGATGGCCGTTGACGATGATGCAGCGCAACTCGTTGGGGTAACTGTAAATATCTGCGACATGACGGCGTGAGATCTCTCCCGGTGGGACGTCCGTGTAATTGAGCGGCCCGGCGCGCCCGCCAAATTTGGCCGGCGCCACGGCAGACAAAAGTGGCAGGTCCGCATACTCTGATTTCAGCAGCATCGGCTGCACCGCGGCAGCCTGTGCCGTCGCAATGAGTGCGAGGGCGCGATCTTCAGCAAAATAGGTGAAATAGGAATGATGTGCCTCGGACAATGTGCCGACTTTTGCCGCCATCTCGGCACGCGTCTGTTCGTGGACATCCCGTAGCGCCAGAACGAGATCTGGTGCCTCAGAAACAACCGGGCGCAGACCGTCGCGGGTTTGATGCGCTACGGCGCGTAGCGCCGCGCTGCCGCCTTCAACGCGCCAGCCCTGTGGCGTCTGACGCAGGCCGAGATCTATCACCCCGAGATGAGACCCGCCGGACCCGGGCATGACGACCGGAATCTCCCAGTCACGTCCCGAGCCGTCGGGCGGTGGGAGCAACAAATGCGTATGCCCTCCGATGGCTGCGTCGAGACCGGGCAGACGCGACAGGGGGCGAAGCGCGTTTTCCATTCCGTCCCGCGCAGTGTCATCGCCTTCTCCTGTGTGGGCGAGGGCAATCACCACATCCGCACCGGACGCCCGCAGGTCTGAAATCGCAGCCTTTGCGCTGCGCAGCATGTCATCCACATGCAAGCGTCCGGCCAGATGGTCCGCGTCCCAGAGCATGGTTTGAGGGGGCAGCACCGACAGCAGGCCAATCTTGACCTCCGCCACACCATCCTGGCCACCTGTCGCCCTTCGAAAGTGCCGCGTCAGGATCAGATGTTTGTGAACTGGCAAGGTGTCATCTGCTGAAAGCGGTGTGATGTTGCTGCTCACCGCAGGGCAGGGGAGCGCTGAGAGAACCCGGGACAAGGCGGATAGGCCGTAGTTGAACTCGTGATTGCCGAGGCCGACGGCATCATACCCGAGGACCTCAAATGCATGGATAGCAGGTGCCAAGGCGCTGTCCGTTGCCAGAGCCGGTTCTGCAAGCGGCGAACCTTGGAGCCAGTCGCCATTGTCCAAGAGTACCGCAATATCACCAGCTTCGGCTGCCTCTTTCCGGGCCTCTGCGATCAACTGAGCCGTGCGGCTGAGGCCGATGCCGGGGTGCTCTTGATCGGCGTAATAATCAAAGCCGAGAAGGTGACTGTGGACATCAGATGTCGCAAGCACGCGCAACCGCCCCGTCACGCCAGGTTGGTCGCCCGCCTCTTCTTGCGTTCCCGTGGCATCTTGATCGTCTTGGGTCATTCTATGCCATTCACCATCGCTCACAGGCGCCGTTCCGATTTGGAACGCACCCGGTGCTAGATCTGTTTGTTAACGATTAGAAGAACAGAGACATGGGCCTCTGAGAAACCCCTGCGATGGGCTTTTTTTGAGTTTTTGAAAAGCGTGGCATTTTTGCTTGTGTGTGTGACTCGATCACGGCATCACGCCTATCGCGGGCTGGCCAGTCATCGCCTATATAGGACGGTGACTTGAAATAAATTTCGGAAAGTGAGGCGGTTATGAAGCGAGCGGAGCAGGTGACCTTTGGTGGCAGCGGTCTCGATCGCGCCGCGCATTTGCGTGCAGATGGCGGTGCGCTTCAGACGCTTTGGGACGCCGCAGATGTCCAGATCATGCTTTTGTGGCGTGGCAAACCCTTGTGCGTTTTTGCGCCGGATCATGCCGAAATCGAGGGGCTGGCGTTTTTGAACGCGCGCGATCCGCTTGTCTCTGGGCGCCGTGCGGAGGCGCTTTTTCTGGGCCGGAGCGCAGAGGGGGCGGGGTATTTTGCCGTGAGCCTCGAGGACTGGGAGCCTGAGGGGCTTGATACAACCACGCTAGACAGTTTTCTCGATCCCAGCGAACAGCGTCATCCGGACCTACCGGATTCATATGCTTTTTTGGAATTGCGGCGGGTCATGACGCATCTCTCGGCCCGTGACGCAGAGCTGGCGGCAACAGCCAAGGCAATGCTCAGTTGGCACGCGAGCCATGGGTTCTGTGCCTGCTGCGGTGAGCCCAGCCGGGTGGAGCAAGCTGGCTGGCAACGCCGCTGCCCGAGCTGCAACGCGCCGCATTTTCCACGCACCGACCCGGTGGTCATCATGCTAATCACACGCGGGGATCGCGTTCTGATGGGACGGTCGCCCGGATGGCCCGAGGGTATGTATTCGCTGCTTGCGGGATTTGTGGAACCCGGAGAGACGCTTGAGGCGGCTGTGCGGCGCGAAGTACTGGAAGAATCCGGAGTGAAGGTTGGCGAGGTCGGCTACCTTGCCAGTCAGCCCTGGGCCTTTCCCATGTCGTTGATGTTTGGGTGTTCCGGCGTTGCCCTGAGTGAAGACATCACCCTTGATCCACAAGAGCTAGAAGACGCATTCTGGATGACACGCCAAGAGGCGATGGACGCAATCGCGGGTCATCATCCCACGGTGCGTGCCCCGCGAAAAGGTGCGATTGCGGGTTTTCTTTTGGAAAACTGGGTTGCAGATACACTTGAGTAACCAACATAAGTTATCTTGAAGCCAGAACACCCGGTGAAATACAGTTTTGCCGACCCAACCCGTGACCAAACGACAGGTCTGAGATATGCACTTCGAAACCAAAGAAGATACCGACAGCCCCATCGACGAGGTGTTCGCGGCGGTCACGGACTTTGAAAGCTTCGAGCGATCTGCAATCCGACGTGGCGTTGAAGTGCGCCGAAACGGCGACAGTGATGCGGCGCCCGAAGACCTATCTTGGGATGTGGTCTTTATGTTCCGTGGGTCTGAGCGCAAAATGCGGGTAGAGGTCGCCGAATGCGACCGGCCCAACACGGTTGTTTTTGCGGCCACCGGAAGCGGCATGACCGGTCTGTTGCGGGTGGATCTGATGGCCTTGTCTCCGCGACGGACGCGGATGACCGTGCGTCTGGAAATGAAGCCCAAAACTCTGGCGGCGCGACTGTTGGTGCAATCCCTGAAACTGGCACGCAACAAGCTCAATCGCCGCTATCGCAAGCGCGTAGCCGAGTTTGTCGACCTGCTCGAAAACCGGCAGTCTCAGACCGCATAGTTGCGAGCACCTCCTGCGGCCACGCCTTCCCCACAGCCAAATTCCTTCGCAAGGACTGACCTCGTGTGCATTGCATTTAATGCATTTTGAGTCTGATTGTTCTTTGTTTTTCCAAAGTTGTTAATCGCCTTGTGTCAGGATGCAGATCGAACTGCAGGACTCAAGGAATAGTGAATGTACCGCTTGCTGGATTGCATCACGCAAGAACATGATTACGCGTTTGTCGCGGTTGCGGCTCTGATCTGCGTGATCGGGTCGCTTTTGTCGGTTCATATGTCCGGGCGGCTGACTGAATGGACCGGCAAGCGAAAGATCGTGCAGCTCCCCCTGGCTGGCCTGGTGACGGGCGCGACGATCTGGTCCACGCATTTCATTGCTATGACAGCCTATGACCCGGGGTATGAACATGGCTATGAGCCTGTGTTGACGGCCACATCGCTCTTTGTGGGGGTGATCGGCTCTTTTGCGGCGAATGCGAGTCTGGCCTTTGTACCCGGTCGCGGGGCGCCGGTGCTGGCGGGCGGCCTGTTTGGGCTGACGGTATCGGCCATGCATTACACCGGAATGCAGGCCTATCTGGTGCCGGGTACGCTGTATTGGAATACCGGTGCGGTTGCGGCCTCGGTGCTTTTGGGCGTCGGGCTTGGCGCGTTGAGCTATGTGCTGATGGCGCGCCCGATGCGGGGCATTGTGGGGCGACTGGGACCGGCGCTGGTAATGGTGTTGGCGATTTGCCTCATGCATTTCACCGGTATGAGCGCGATTGAGGTCCTGTTTGATGTCGCGGTGGATGTACCGCCCAAGACCATTTCCGACAACGCCATGGCCTTGCTGGTTTTTGCAGTGACGGCAATCATTTTGCTGATTGCCATGGCCTCTGCGAGCATCGAGGTGAACATGGAGGATGATGCCCGCGATCAGCTCAACCACGCCGCCACCCACGACCCGCTGACAGGCATGCCCAACCGCATGTGGCTCACCCGGAAGCTCGACGCGCTGAAGATCCGGCTCGACGAGAACGAGACCAGGCGCTGCGCGATCATGACCATCGATCTCAACCTCTTTAAGGAGGTGAACGATGTGTACGGACACAGTGCCGGCGATGCCGTTTTGCGGTGTGTGGCGTTGCGGATGATGCAGCATGAGGGCGAGGGCGAATGTGTCACGCGCGTAGGCGGGGACGAGTTTGTGGCGATCAAAGAGGGTTTTCGTCGGATGGAGGAGGTGCTGAGCTTTGCCGAGCGTCTCCACGCAGCCATTGTCGAGCCGGTCGACTTGGAGGATGTCTCTCTGCGGGTGGGTGCTTCGATCGGGATTGCGACAACCATGGATGACGGCCGCGACCCTGCGGATCTGCTCCACAAGTCGGATGTGGCGATGTATCGCGCCAAGTCGGATCCAGACACGCCGATTTGTCGGTTCAATGCGGAGATGGACCGCCGCAGTCGTGAAAAGACCCAGATTGTGCATGACCTGCGTCTGGCGGTGGACAACGACGAGTTCGAGCTGGTGTATCAGCTGCAAAATGCGCTCGACACGATGGAGCCGGTTGGATTTGAGGTGCTGTTGCGCTGGAACCATCCAAAACGCGGGCGGGTGTCGCCGGATGTTTTTATTCCGATCGCCGAGGAAACAGGCCTGATTCGAGACATCGGTCATTGGGTCTTGCGCGAAGCCTGCCGAGAAGCCTCACTCTGGCGCCGTCCTTTCAGTGTGGCGATCAACGTGGCACCGCAACAGCTGGTTCAGCCCTCGTTTGTCGAGGATGTGATGGACATCCTGATGGAAACGGGCCTGGATCCCGCCCGTCTTGAACTCGAAGTCACCGAAGCCAGCATCATCGACGATCAGGCCCATACCTTGAAGGTGATGCATAAGCTGAAATCGATCGGCATTCGTATTGCGATGGATGATTTCGGCACGGGTTACTCTTCGCTTGCGACGCTTCAGGCGTTCCCGTTTGACAAGATCAAGATCGACCGCAGTTTTGTGCAGGATGTTCACAAGGACGCGCAGCGTGCTGCGATTGTGCGCTCGACACTGCTCTTGGGCGCGGCGTTGGATATTCCGGTGCTGGCTGAAGGGGTCGAAGTGGAGGACGAGTTGCGCTTTCTGCGCGCGGAGAGCTGCTCTTCGGTTCAGGGCTTTTATTTTGGCAAACCGATGCCACGCGATGATATGCGCGCGATCGCCTGCCGGGATGATGGTGAGGCGGACGTCGGTGTCGCCTGATGGGCTGGCTACCTAGTGAAAATCTCGGCTTGGAAACAGGCGCTTGGCCTGTTCACGTGGATGGCGCGCGCTTGTGGTGGCCTGTCTGGGGCGGGGGGCGTCATCGGCCTGCGGTTGGGTGATCCCCACGGCCTCGTCCAGCGGGTGCCCAAGATCGGAGAGCCGGTGCGACATATCGGTGATCTCCTGGGCGATCAGATGCACGACGATCCCTTCGCGTTGCAGATATCCGCGCACCTGCAGCAGCCGCCCTCCCATGACGATGCGGCGATATTGTTCATAAATCTTGGGCCAGACGACCACATTGCTGACCCCGGTTTCATCCTCCAGCGTCAGAAAGATGACACCCGATGCCGTGCCGGGGCGCTGGCGTGTGATCACCAGCCCGCAGACCGTGTGCCGCCCCAATGGCGCGTCCAGAAGCGCGGCATGCGGGGTGAGGCCCGGCAGCGCGGGGCGCAGCAATTCCATCGGATGTGCGCGCAGTGTCAGCCGGGTGGAGATGTAATCCTCCACGACCTCTTCGCCCAGATGCATGACGGGCAGGTCTACGGCAGGCTCTGAAATGCTCTCGCCATCAATCGGGTCGTCAAACAGAGGCAATGGCTTGGCGCTGCGGATTGCCTTGACCTGCCACAGGGCGTCGCGGCGTGTAAGCCCCATGTCGGAAAACGCATCCGCCTCGGCGAGCCGGGTCAGGACATCCGGGCGCAGGCCAGCGCGCAGCCACAGCGATTCTGGGTCGGGATAGCCATTGCCGCGCGCGGCGGTGATCCAGCCTGCGTCCTCCTCGCGAAACCCTTTGATTTGGCGAAACCCCAGTCGCAGGGCCAGCGCCCCATCCGGGCGACGCTCCAGCTGGTTATCCCAATCCGACGCATTGACGCAGATCGGCCTGATCTCGACGCCGTGTTCGCGCGCATCGCGTACGATCTGGGCCGGGGCATAGAACCCCATCGGCTGTGAGTTCAAAAGCGCGCAGGCAAAGACCGCCGGATGGTGGCATTTGAGCCAGGCCGAAACATAGGCCAGCATGGCAAAGGCGGCTGCGTGACTTTCGGGAAAGCCATAATCGGCAAAGCCCTCGATCTGAGAAAAGCAGCGCGCGGCGACCTCCTGGCTGTAGCCTTTGTCGAGCATGCCGTTGATGAACTTGTCGCGAAAGGTGCCAATGGTGCCCATGCGCCGAAAGGACGCCAGCGAACGACGCAGGTGGTCGGCTTCTTCGGGGGTGAAGCCCGCACCGACCACGGCAATCTGCATGGCCTGTTCCTGAAACAGAGGCACGCCCAAGGTGCGTTTGGTGACCTGTTCAAGCTCCGGGCCAAAGGGTTCGGGCTCCTCGAGACCATTGCGGCGGCGGATATAGGGCTGGACCATATCGCCCTGAATGGGGCCGGGGCGTACGATCGCCACCTCGATCACCAGATCATAAAACTCGCGCGGCTGCATGCGGGGCAGAAAGTTCATCTGTGCCCGGCTCTCCACCTGAAAGACCCCGACCGCATCCGCGCGGCAGAGCATGGCATAGGTCTTGGCATCCTCCTGGGGAACGGTGCCGATAGAAAGGGTCTCACCCTCATGCGCCTTGAGCAGGGCAAAGGATTTTTGCAGGCAGGTGAGCATGCCAAGCGACAGCACGTCGACTTTCAGGATGCCAAGCGCGTCGATGTCGTCCTTGTCCCACTCGATCACGGTGCGGTCTTCCATCGCGGCGTTTTCAATCACGGCCAGCTCATCCAGGCGGCCCTTGGTGATGACAAAACCGCCGACGTGCTGGGACAGATGCCGGGGAAAGCCGATGATCTCTCCGATCAACCGGATGGTCTGCATCAGGCGGCGGTCCTGAATGTCGAGGCCAAGCTCTTCGATGCGTTTGAGATCAACGCCGCCGTTGCTCATGCCCCAGATCTGGCCCGACAGGCCTGCAGTGACGTCCTGAGAGAGACCCATGACCTTGCCCACCTCGCGGATGGCGGCGCGCGAGCGGAAATGGATCACGGTGGCACAAAGCCCCGCCCGGTCGCGGCCGTACTTCTGGTAGATCCATTGGATCACCTCCTCGCGGCGTTCATGTTCGAAATCCACATCGATGTCCGGCGGCTCGCCCCGGTATCGCGAGACAAAGCGTTCAAACACCATGGTGATCATGTCGGGGCTGACGTCGGTGATGCCAAGCAGGTAACACAGGATCGAATTCGCTGCTGAGCCACGCCCCTGGCAGAGGATGTTCTGCGATTTGGCGTATTGCACGATGTCATGCACGGTCAGGAAATAGGCGGCAAAGCCCAGTTCCGCGACGAGTTTCAGTTCCTTGTCCATGAGGGCGACGGCTTTTTGCGTGGGGCCGTCGGGATAGCGCCACCTGAGCCCCTCTGCCGCCAGCCGCTCAAGCCGCGCCTGCGGCGTCTCACCATCGACGATCTCATGCGGGTAGTCATAGGACAGCTCGCCGAGATCGAAGCTGCATTTATCCGCGATCTCCAGCGTGCGGCGCAGGGCGGCGGGGTGGGCCTGAAAGAGCCGGGCCATGTCTGCGCCCGCCTTGAGGCGGCGTTCAGAGTTCGGCAGGGCGCGGCTGCCGATTTCATCAATGGTGATATGTTCGCGCATGCAGGTCAGCACATCCGCCAGCGGTCTGCGGCTGGCGCGGTGCATCAGCACATCCCCGACCGCCACCATTGGTGCGCTTGTGATCTGCGCGGCATGAGCGCAGGCCGCCAGATAGGCCTGATCGCTGCCATCGTACCGGGGCGCTGCGCCTAGAAACACATGATGCGGAAAACATTGCTGCATCCGGCGGATCTCGGGAATGGCGGTTTTCAGATCCGCTTGTGGCAGCGCAATCAGACTCATGCCTCGGCAGGCCGCCATCAGATCTCTGGCGTCCAGATGACATTCGCCCTTGGGTGCGCGTCGTTTGCCAAGCGTCAAAAGGCGGGTCAGGCGCGCGTAGGCAGCCCGGTCGCGGGGCAGGGCAATCCAGTCGGTCTGGCTGTCGCGCAGCACCAGACGACAGCCGACAATCAGCTTGGGCAGGGTCGGGGCCGCAGGCGGCTCAAGCGGCGCGGAGGTGTCGATCTTCTGGCGCGAGGAGGGATCAACGCGCTGGTGCGAGCGGATCTGGATACCCGCCTCTGCCTCACGCCGCAGCTCTTTCAGGGCGCTCCAGGCGCGCACCACCCCGGCCAATGAGTTGCGATCCGTTATGGCGATAGCGGCAAGCCCGAGTTCCGCGGCTCGGGTCACCAGTTCCTCGGGATGAGAAGCCCCGGTCAGAAAGGTGAAGTTGCTGGTCACGCAGAGCTCGGCATAGCCGGGCCCCGCGTGCGGGGGGCTCAGGCGCGCGGTGCTGAAGGTCTCGACCGGGCGGTGGGTTCGGTTGGGCTCCATCAGGCGAACTCCCCCTGCACGAACCAGCTTGGGGCTTGGGGCGTGAAAAACAGCCAGAGCCTGCGCCCTTCTTGGGTCTCCACCCGCCAATAGTCGCGCAGCCCGCTGCGCCAGGCCTCGTCCTCCATCCACCACTCTGGGCAGATCCGTTCGGGACCGATGGCGCGACCGGTGGTCAACGCCATGCGTCGCCAGCGAAACCGTTGCGGGGGGCGCGGGGTGCGTCCGGCGATGGGTTCGGGGGCAAACAGCAGCAGCGGGCGCGGGCGCGGCAGGGTCCAATGAGGTGCGGGGTCTGAGTAGGCGGCGGGCGAGATGATAAAGCTGCGCTCCGGGATGTGGCTGTCGGCGGGCAGGAACCGCTGGATGTTCTCTAGCCCCACCCGTGTGCCAAGGCGCGAGATCAGGTCTTCGAGCTTGTCCTTGCGCGCCGCCGAGACGTGATTGAGCTGGCGCGCAGGCAGGGGTTCCACCACGGTGGCCTCAAGGCGCAAACGTTCGATGCCGAAACCGGCGTCCAGATCCTTTAGCCCGCGCTCGAACAGCGGCAGGATGCGATGGGCGTCATGCAAGGGGCGTGCGAGGCGCAGCTCGATCTGCTGGCTGTCGCGGTCCACGCGCCCCAGTGTCACGCAGAGCCGGCGCGCGCCGACCTCCTGCGCCTGTAGCTTTGGGCAGAGCTGCTCCAGCAGACGCCGGATGCCCGCCATGACATCCCCGACCAGCCCGATGGGCTCGGGCAGGGTCAGGCGCACGCCGTAATGGGGCGGCTCGGCTTGCGGGCTGATCTCCTCGGGCTGATTTCCAAGGGCCTGATCCAGTCGCATCAGCGCCGTGGGGCCAAAGCGGCGCGTGAGCGGCGCGCGCGGCGTGGTGGCCAGCTCGCGGATCGTGCGGATCCCCAGACGCTGCAGGGCAACCGAGGTGTTGGTGTCCAGTCGCAGCGCCGCCACGGGCAAGGGGGCGAGCGCCTCCAGCATGTCACCAGCAGGGGCGATCCCCTCGCCGTAATGAGCCAGTGCCCAGGCCGCCCCACGGGTATCGCCCAACCCGATCCGCACTGTCATTCCGGCGCGTGCCAGCCGCCGACGCATCTGCGTCAGCATCGCCTCTTCGCCGCCGAACAGATGCGTGGAACCGGTGACATCGAGCACCAACCCGTCATCGCCCTCAAGCCCCACCCAGGGGCAATAGCGCGTGGCCCAGCGGCGCAGTCCCTGCAAGAATCGCTGGTCCTCTGGGGGGTGCGCCACCTGGCTGCGCAGATCCGGGCAAAAGGCGCGCGCATCAGAATAGGTCATCCCTTTATGAAGTCCCTGTGCCTCGGCGGTGGCGTTGAGGCAATGAATCCGGTTGGCATTGTTTTCCTTGAGGGTCAGGACAAAGGGGCCATCATTTGGATTCAGCCGTAATGCCCGGTCACTTGCCAGCCGGGGAAACCATAGCGATACGACGCGACGCTCTATCCCATCGAACATACCAGACACCCAATGTTCCTGATTTGTTCTTAATAAGCTCCCACCGCTGGAGAGTCGAGTCATCGGGCGAAGGCGAGGGTCGATTTGGCGAGGTCTCGGCGGCGTCAAAATGAGGGCTACAGCGCCAGCGGGTTTCAGCGGCATTGCTGCCCATGCCCTCTGGGATCAGGGCCAGCCCGATGGATTTCCCTTCCTTTGCGGCCAGTTGCAGGCGCCGCCCTTCGGTCAGGCCAAGGGGTTTGGTGAGGCTCACCACAACGAGCGCCACTGCGCCAGAGCGCAGCGCCTCTTCGGTGGCGGCAAGGGCGTCGATCTGGCTGGGCGCATTGCACAAGAGCAGATCGGCTGGGTTGATGAACTCCGCGAATCCATCCGGGTTGACTCGTGCGGCTTCCCAGGTTTCGCGCACCCAGAGCACCTGCCCGCCGCGCGCAGCTGCCAGCGCGAAAGCAAAGCTATAGGCCCCTGCGCCGCAGACCTCATGGGCGCGGCCTTCAACAAGGGGAAAGGGGAGGGGGGCGTTGGCCATGGCGCATATTCAAGGCAAAGAAGGGGACAGGGTCAACACCCATACACTGCCTGCGCCGGATTGTCTCGCGCCTCTTAGGGGGCCAGCCCGGCGGCAATGGAACGGGCCGCGGTTTCAATAAAGCGCCGCACCTCATCCGGCTCGGCGCCTGCCCGTACCCGCAGGCCCAGCGAATGCAGAACCGCCGCTGCCATCTCAGCGGCGGCCTGTCTTGCGGTCTCTGATGCACCCGGGGCGGTGTGGTCAAAAAGGCGGCGAAACTGCGCGTCGGTCTGCACCAGGCGCTGGGCCAGCCGGGCGCGAATCTCCGGGTGCGCGGGGGCCTCTGCGACAGCGGTCGAGAAAACCAGGCAGCCCTTCGCATGCGCCCCGCTATAGATCTCCAGCATGGCGGTGTAGATGATCCGCAACGCGTCTTCGGGCGTCGCGTCGCGGGGCACTTGTCGGTTCAGATCACTCTGCACGCGGATGACAAAATCATCCATCGCGCGCAGGAACATCTCTTCCTTGTTACCAAAGGCCGCATAGAGGCTGGGGCGGACGAGGCCGGTGGCCTTGGACAGGTCATCCAGCGATGTAGCGGCATAGCCCTTCTCCCAGAACACGCTGAGGATGGTCTGGCGCACCACCTGTTCGTCGAACTTGCGCGGACGCCCCCGACCCCGTATTTGCCCCGCCTTGCTCATTCGGGGAAATCCGCCCCATGCAGGACATCGCAAAAATGCGGCGGGTGAAAGTCCGGCACATGACGATGGGCCACGTCGGCACCAAAATTATGCATCGCCGTCATGGGCTTGGCGGCATAGACCTTGATGAGGGCTTGTTCCATGGCCTTTTTGAACCCCAGTCGAGGGTAGGCGTCAAGCACCTGCTCCATCACTTCTGGGGTGATATGGTCATGCGGCATGACGCCCACATCGAGCCCTGCGCCGATTTGCACCAAGGCTGCCTCGGGCGACTTTTTCTGCGGGATCGAAAACGTCGTGTGCAGCGCAATCGCATCCCAGACACGGTCGATGCGGGATTGTTCGACATTTTGCGCCGCGAGGAACTTGGCGGCGGCTTCGGCGGCGTCCACCTCAAAGCGATCTTCCGCCATATAGGTTTCGGTCAGGCCAAGGTCGTGCAGCATTGCGGCGATGTAAAACAGCTCCGGATCATACTGCGTGCCCGTTGCGCGCGCCGCCAGCGCGCCAAAGATATAGGAGCGGCTGACATGGTTGTAGAGGAAGGGATCGCTGGCCATGCGCGCCATCTCTTCTGCGGCGGCGCAGAGGGCTGTGTCGGGCGGGGTCACAAGGTCGGTGAGAAGCATCTGAATTATCCTGTACGCAAAGGTTGCACCTTTATTATGCGATTCGGTATAAAATAAAAGAGCCGGGCTTCAGATCGCTTGTGACAAAAAGAAAAGGCGCCCCGAAGGGCGCCTTAAGACCATGATATTATGAGTAATATCAGAGGTGTTCTTGTTGGGGCATGCCAAGCACATGGAAGCCGCCATCAACGCGGATGATCTCGCCCGTGGTATAGGCGCCCGCGTCGGACGCCAGGTAGACGGCGGTGCCGCCGACGGCCTCAAGCGTGGCGTTCGACCGCAGCGGAGCGTTCTGCTCGGTATGCTTGTAGGTCTTGCGCGCACCACCGATCGCAGCCCCGGCGAGGGTTTTCATCGGGCCGGGGGAAATCGCATTTACGCGGATGCCATCGGGACCAAGGTCATTGGCCAGATAGCGCGTGGCGCTTTCCAATGCGGCCTTGGCCACACCCATTACATTGTAGTTCGGCGTCACGCGATTGGAGCCACCGTAGGTGAGCGTCATCATCGTGCCGCCGCCGTTTTCCTGCATCAGCGGGTAGGCGCGGCGCGCCACCTCGATGAAGGAATAGGCAGAGATATCCATGGAGTTCTTGAAGTTCGCACGACTGGTGTTGATGAACCGGCCGGTAAGCTCGTTTTTGTCCGAATACGCAATCGCGTGGACAAGGAAATCAATCTTTGGCCAGCGGGCGCCCAGTTGTTCGAACGCCGTATCGAGCGAGGCATCATCGGTGACATCCACGTCCACCATGAAGTCGCTGTCTACCGAGGCCGCAAGCGGTTCAAGACGTTTGCCAAAGGCTTCGCCCTGGTAGGTAAAGGCCAGCTCGGCCCCTGCCTCATGCATCGCCTTGGCGATCCCCCAAGCGATCGAGCGTTCGTTTGCAACGCCCATGATCAGGCCCCGTTTGCCGGTCAATACTCCAGTCACGGTCGTTATTCCTTGTACTTACTCAGAACCATGGAGCCGTTGGTGCCGCCAAAGCCGAAGCTGTTGGTCATGACACTGTCGAGCCCTGCGTTTTCAACATATTGTGTGGCCACTTCGCCCTCTTCGATGCCCTCTGCGAGGGTCTCGACGTTGATGGACGGCGTGATGAAATCATTGTCGAGCATCAAGAGGCAGAAGATTGCCTCCAGAGCGCCTGCCGCACCCTGCGCATGGCCGGTCATGGATTTGGTCGAGGAAATTGGCGGCACATTGCCGGCGCCAAAGACACGGCGCGCGGCCTCAACCTCGCCGACATCGCCCACCGGGGTCGAGGTGCCATGGGCGTTGATATAAGACACCTTGCGCCCCTCGGGCAGGGTTTGCAGGGCCAGTCGCATCGCGCGCTCGCCGCCCTCGCCGGACGGTGCGACCATGTCATGCCCGTCGGACGTCGCAGCAAAGCCTGTGACTTCTGCATAGATCTTGGCGCCCCGCGCCAGCGCGTGTTCGAGATCCTCGAGCACCACTATGCCGCCACCGCCCGAGATCACAAAACCATCGCGGTCCTGATCGAACGCGCGGGAGGCTTTTTCGGGGGTGTCGTTGTATTTGGAGGACATCGCGCCCATGGCGTCAAAGAGGCAGGACAGGGTCCAGTCCAGTTCCTCGCCACCACCGGCAAACATCACGTCCTGCTTGCCCATCATGATCTGCTCTGCGGCGTTGCCGATGCAGTGCAGCGATGTGGAGCAGGCCGAGGTGATGGAGTAGTTGATGCCCTTGATCTTGTAGGCTGTCGCAAGGTTGGCCGAGATCGTAGAGGACATGCACTTTGGCACTGCGAAGGGCCCGATGCGCTTGGTTGCGCCGGTTTTCAGCACGGTCTGATGCGCGGTCAGCATTGAGGACGTGGACGGCCCGCCAGAGCCTGCCACCAGACCGGTGCGCTCGTTGACGACCTGATCTTCGGAGAGGCCCGCATCTGCAATCGCCTGGCCCATAGCGATATGGGCATAGGCCGCACCGGGGCCCATGAAGCGCAGGGTGCGCTTGTCCACGTGCTCGGCAGGGTCGATTTTCAGCGTGCCTGCGATCTGGCTGCGAAAGCCATGCTCCGCCATCTCTTCGCTGGCGACAATCCCGGACTTTCCGGCCCGTAGGGAGGCGATGACCTCTTCGGCATTGTTCCCGATCGAGGAGACAATCCCCAAGCCGGTGACGACGACGCGACGCATATTGCGTACTCCTGTAACTGGTGTGAAGGGGGCGCACCCCAATTGGAGGGCTCTGGGGGCCCGAGGCAATCCGACAGGCGGATCAGCTCTCGGACAGAGCCACCTTCATGTCCTTAACCTGATAGATCACTTCTCCATCGGCTTCCACGATCCCGTCTGCGACGCCCATGGTCAAGCGGCGGGTCTGGATTGCCTTGGTGAAATCGACGCGATAGGTCAGCATTTTGCGATCCGGGCGCACCATGCCGGTCAATTTGACCTCCCCAACGCCAAGCGCGTAGCCGCGTCCCTGCCAGCCGCGCCAGCCAAGGTTAAAGCCCGTGAGCTGCCACAGACCATCGAGTCCGAGACAGCCGGGCATGATCGGGTTGCCGGGGAAGTGACAGTCAAAGAACCACAGGTCCGGGGTGATGTCGAATTCGGCGAGGATATGGCCTTTGCCATGCTCGCCCCCATCCGCGCTCACCTCGGTGATGCGGTCCATCATCAGCATCGGCGGAGCAGGCAATTGTGCGTTGCCGGGTCCAAACAGCTCGCCTCTTGCGCATTTAAGCAGGTCTTCTTTGTCAAAGCTGTTGGGGTATTGGGCCATGTGCGGGGCAACTCCTGCCTGTGGGTCTGAATATAGGTTCAACGCCCCCATTAACATCGCGTTCACATGTCCTGCAAGGGGAGCGCGATGCCGCAAGTGCAAAGGTCTTTGGCGGAGTAACGTCCGGCCCGTGCCGCGCGGCGAAGACGTTTTTTGCAAATCCGTTTGAAAAAAGGCAGGATAGTGCGATATAAGCCTGAGGTCGCAATGAATGCTAGGAAGGTGAGATGACACCGACCCATGAAGAGAATGCCAACAAGTGGCTGATGGAGGCGGGCCTGCGCCCGACTCGGCAGCGCGTGACGCTGGCTGCTCTGCTCATCGGCGATGGACAGCACCGCCATGTGACCGCAGAAAGCCTGTTTGACGCCGCCAAAGATGATGGCGCCGCCGTCTCGCTGGCGACGGTCTACAATACTTTGCGCGCTTTTTGCGATGCGGGCGTGCTTCAGGAAATCACGGTGGATGGCTCCAAGAGCTATTTCGACACCAATGTGCATGACCACCCCCATTACTACTGGGAAGGCGAGGGACGTGTGTCCGATGCCCCGTCCGAAGAATTGGTCATTCAATCTTTGCCGGAGCCGCCCGAAGGCATGGAAATCGCTTCTGTGGATGTGGTGATCCGCCTGCGTCACAAGGCCGAGCGCGGCTGAAAAGGCCCCTGGCTTCGGGCGCGTTATTCCTGCGGTACAGAACTCAGACCTGCAAAAAATAGGGGCTCTGCCTCCTCGGTGCTTTTTCACCTCACCCCCGAGGTGTTTTGGAAAAGGTGAAGGAGCAATGCGCCGGATCGCGCAGGCTCAGAACCATTGTCCCGGCTCCATCAACCCAAGATCAAGAAGCTGACGGGAGTGCCACTCAAACGGGGCGGAGTTGTGCCATTTGAAGCTCTGAATGTCGAAGGTCGATCCGGGGTTGCGCTTCAGCGCTTTGGCGGCGCGGAAGGAACAGATCGCGGCCGTCAGATTGTGATGCCACGGACAAGAGTAGGTGTTGTATTCCTGATCGTTGAAGGTGTGATCCGATTGTAGCGTCAGATCAGGTTTGGCCTGAAACAGCGCAATGCGGTCGATTTTACGGCTTGTTTCGGGGATGTGCTCTTCGTGCCGCCAGCGGATACCACCAAAAAAGTCAAGCTGGCGTTCCCGGGGATGCCCTGTTTCGGGGTCTTTGCGCCCCTGCGCGTAATAGCCGGACTTGTCCAGATGCGCGTTTTCGATTGAGACCGCACTGGGGTGGGCCGAGAGGTCGCCTGCGTAGAGGTCGATCACATATGTCAGCATTGCATTGCGGCGCTCTTCGGTGTGGAACGTCAACATTTCGCTGACGGTCCGGGTCTCGCAGAACGGGTAGAAGAGGTATTCGCTGTTGTAGCAGTAGTAGAGCCAGCATCCCGGCGTGGCGGCCGCGATGATCTGGTTCATGGCCATGGTCACCGAATTTGCGCTGCTACAGTCATAGGGCACGCGATGGATCAGGGGCGCGACGTCTTCGGGGATGTCGAAGGCGTCCGGCATCAGCGCCACCACGGCCTTGAAGCCGCAGTTCAGGTGGTGACGCAGGGTCGTGCCGATTTCCACCTCGTCCTCGATAAAGATCAGCGCGACCGGCCCTTTGGAAAGAATGGGTTTGCCTGTCTGAAGAAAATCCCCCAGCGCGCGATAATGCATCGGGCCTGTCCTTATGCTCTGCTCTGGCTTCGCTGCCGAGCGCCTTCTGGTCTTTGACGACAAAATCGGGTAATTGCCCTGCCATTGCAAGCGGCCTAAATCCGCGCTATGCGCAGCCGCTGGTTATTTCGCCTTGGCCCATCCCGAAAAAGGTAGCTCACGTCATGTCCGCGCCCAAGAAACTCTATATCAAGACCTACGGCTGTCAGATGAACGTCTATGACAGCGAACGCATGGCCGAGACTTTGGGCGGGCAGGGGTATGTGGAGACACAGACGCCTGATGATGCGGATATGATCCTGCTCAATACATGCCACATCCGCGAGAAGGCTGCGGAGAAGGTCTATTCCGAACTTGGACGTTTCAAAGGGCTGAAGGCCGAAAAACCTTATCTCAAGATCGGCGTGGCGGGTTGCGTCGCCCAGGCCGAGGGTGAGGAAATCATGCGCCGTCAGCCCCTGGTGGATCTCGTGGTCGGCCCGCAAAGCTACCACCGTCTGCCGGAAATGGAGGCCAAGGCCGGCACCGGGGAGAAGGTGCTCGACACCGATTTCCCCGAGGAAGACAAATTTGAAAAGCTGAAACGCCGCCCCAAGGCCAAGCGTGGACCCACCGCGTTTTTGACTGTGCAGGAAGGCTGCGACAAATTCTGCGCCTTCTGTGTCGTGCCTTATACGCGTGGTGCAGAGGTGTCGCGTCCGGTGGATCGCGTGCTGCGCGAGGCAGAGGATCTGGTCGAGCGCGGCGTGCGCGAGATCACTTTGCTGGGCCAGAACGTCAATGCCTATCACGGCGCTGGGCCCAACGGAGACATGACGCTGGCCCAGTTGATCTGGGAGCTCGACAAGATCGACGGGTTGGAGCGGATCCGGTTTACCACCTCGCACCCCAATGACATGATGGACGACCTCATCGAGGCACATGGCACGTGCAAGAAGCTGATGCCCTATCTGCATCTGCCGGTGCAGGCCGGATCGGACAAGATCCTGAAACGGATGAACCGCAGCCACACCGCCGAAAGCTACATTCGCCTGATCGAACGCATCCGCGCGGCGCGTCCGGACATTCTGATCTCGGGCGATTTTATTGTCGGCTTCCCGGAAGAGACCGAAGAGGATTTCCAGGCCACGCTCGATCTGGTGGAAGAAGTGAAATACGGGACCGCCTATTCCTTCAAATATTCCACCCGCCCGGGCACCCCTGCGGCGGAGCGTGCGCAAGTCGATCCCAAAGAAGCGGATGACCGGCTGCAGCGTCTGCAGGCCGTGCTGACGCGTCAGCAGAGGGAGGTGCAGGACAGCATGGTGGGACGCGAACTGGGCGTGTTGTTTGAAAAGGCCGGGCGCTTTGCAGGGCAGATGGTCGGCAAGTCTGATTATCTGCATGCCGTTCATGTGGCCGATTGTGACGCCAAGATCGGTGATCTGCGCCGCGTGCGGATCGTCTCTTCCGGGGCGAACTCGCTGGCAGGTGAACTGATCGACTGACATCCCTCAGCAAGTATCCCCAAAAATGGGGGCGCTGCCGAAGTTGGCAGCGCCCTTTCTTTTTGACTGTGTCGAGGACTTGCTCTGAAGTGGCGCTTTTATGCGGCGCGACTCAGTTTTGCGCGCGACCGGGGTCACTTTATTGCCAAATCGTTGATTGAGTTCTTGGCGTGGGCAATGCGGCACATGCCCTGAAATTGTTTCTCAGGGCGGCCTTTCTTTGGGCGAACTTCGCGCTTTAACGCCCTCAGATTCAGGGAAAATTAGGATAAACTGTAGATGTAATTAGGACCGGGGAAGCCAGAAGGACTTCTCTCAAGTGGGCCAACCGAAGGAAGCCTGTTGTGTTTGACCAAGTATTCGCCAAGACCTCTGCGGTCCTCGCTTGCGTTGGATTTTCCATCGTGCTCAGCGGGGCCTCTCCTGCAGTGGCGCAGGATGGAAACCAGATCCGCGCAGAACGGTATGTCCCGACAATTTGGGTTGACCCCGATGGGTGCGAACATTGGGTCATGGATGATGGCGCCGAGGGCTATATGACCACTCATATGACCCCGGATGGCAAGCCTGTCTGCCGTCGCGGTCAGTTGTGTGGCATGATGCCGACGGATCAGTTTTTCCCCACCAATGGCAGCACCGTGAATGCCGCAGGGCGCAAGCGACTGCAGGAGTGGTTTCAAAGCGTGATGCCCGGAACCCGGTCCTTTGTTGTGGCGGGTCATACCGACAGCCGCGCATCTGACGAATACAACATGGCCTTGTCACAGCGCCGCGCTGATGCGGTGGCGCAGATCGGTCGCTCTGTTGGGGCGCGGATCAAGGATGTGCGTGCCTATGGCGAGCGCAGCCCGCGTGTTCCCAACCGCGGCGCGGCCAATCTGGCACAGAACCGCCGTGTTGAAATCTACTGCATCCGCCGCTGAGGACCCAGACTATGAAAACCACCAAGGCAATTGCCATCTTGATGCTTGGCCTTTCGCTTGCCGCCTGTAGTGACAATGGCGACAAAACGCGTGACCGGAACTTCTTTGACGGTGGCGATGGGGATCTGGCCGGCCTGGTAGCCGGGATCTGGGTTGACCCGCAGGGGTGTGAACACTGGATCGTGGATGACGGGGTCGAGGGGTATCTTGATCCGCGGCGCACGCCCGATGGCCGCCCGGTGTGCAACAGCGATCTACCGCGCAATACGGCTTCCGGTCCGTTCAAAAGCGGCTCGAGGTTTGCAGACCCCATCTGATCCCCCCCCTGCGGGCATCGGCACGCAAGAGGACGGACATGACCATAGAAGGGCGGCTCCTCAGTGGCGCTGCCCATTTCTTTGTGGGGCATATTTGAGCGCAAGATCAGAGAATGTTTCAGTTCCGTGAAATCCGGCCCCTGTTTTGGGAGGGGGCCTTGCGCGTGCGCGCGCGGAGAGGCAGACTGAGAGGGCAATACCAAAACAGGAGAGCCGTTTGGCCACCAGTGTTCTGCCCCCGTCCTCCGAGCACGCCCAGCCACCCGAAGTGCTGCTGGAATTTCCTGACAATCGACTGCTGATAGAGCTTTGTGGCGAATTTGACCGCAATCTTGCGGAGATCGAGCAGCGCATGGGCGTTCAGATCGTGCGACGTGGCAATCAATTGATCGTACATGGCGATGCCGATCTGCGTCAGCAGGCCGGAGAGTTGTTGCAGGTGCTTTACGAGCGCCTCGAGAGCGGCCGTCCCGTGGAGCGTGAGGACATCGATCGCGAAATCCGTCTGGATCGTTCGGATGAAGATGGCGGCGCCGGTCCCGATAGCCAATTGGAGATGTTTTCCGGCGGCAAGGTCGAGATCAAGACACGCAAAAAGCTGGTGGAGCCGCGCACCGATGCGCAGAAGGTCTATGTGAAGAACCTCTTTGAGCATGAGATGGCCTTTGGCATCGGACCTGCGGGCACCGGCAAGACCTACTTGGCCGTGGCGGTGGGCGTGTCGATGTTCATTCAGGGGCATGTGGACAAGATCATCCTGTGTCGTCCAGCGGTTGAGGCGGGCGAGCGTCTCGGGTTCCTGCCGGGCACGCAGGAGGAAAAAGTCGATCCCTACATGCAGCCGCTCTATGATGCGCTGAACGACTTTCTGCCGGGCAAGCAATTGGCAAAGCTGAAGGAAGAAAAGACCATCGAGATCGCGCCGCTGGCCTTCATGCGCGGGCGCACCCTGTCCAATGCCTTTGTGGTGCTGGATGAGGCACAAAACGCCACCACCATGCAGATGAAGATGTTCCTGACCCGTCTGGGCGAGGGATCACGTATGGTGATTACGGGGGACCGTTCGCAGGTTGACCTGCCACGCGGGGTGCAGTCGGGGCTTCAGGATGCGGAGCGCCTGCTCTCGCCGATTCCCAAGATCTCGTTCAATTATTTCACCGCCAAGGACGTGGTACGCCATCCGCTGGTCGCGGCCATCATCGAAGCCTACGACAAGGACGAAAACTCCGCCTGAATACTCCATGAGTATACTCCGACCTTGAGCCTCCGCCCCGGTTAAAGGTGGGGGATGCAAGGTCGGATGCCTCCGGCAGGACATCTTGAGAGATCGGGAAGACCTAGCCCGCGCATACATAGCGCATAAAAGCGCTTTCTGGATGCGCAGTGTAGTCGCCAAATGGTGCGCAATACGTGTAGCCGAGGCGCTCATAGAGCGCACGGGCGGCATCAAAGGCTGGCAACTGGTCTGAACCTGTCTCGAGGAACAGGGTTCTTGCACCGGATTGTGCGGCAAAGGCGTGCAGCCTGAGCATGAGGGCACGGGCAATGCCGCGTCCGCGGGCGCTGGCGGCCACATGCACGGATTTGACTTCCATCTGGCCTTGTCCAAGGTCCTTGAGAGCGCCACAGCCAACTGCAATGTCGTTGTCATATGCGGCGAAGAAGTGGATCTCCGGGGCTTTGAGCGCGTCGAGATCCAGCGCGTGACAGGCTTCGGGCGAGCTGGTGGTCGAGGTATGTTTCAGATGCGCTTCCAGTAGTGGTTTTACGGGGGCGCTGGCGGGATCTGCAGGGCGAATATCAAGCGCTGTGGGCATCGATGGGGTCCTTCATAGGGCGGGTGCTTTCAAAGGTTCTTTTTTTCCGGGGCGGGTCAAGCTATGGCGGCAGGATGATACTGGATGTTGTGATTGAAGATGCGCGTTGGGATGCGGCGGCGCTCGAGAAACAGGCACAAGAGGCCGTTTCGGCGACGCTGGCCTATCTTGAGCTTGAAGATGAGGATTGGGAAGTCACGGTCCTCGGCTGTGATGATGCGCGGATTGCGGATCTTAATGCAGAGTTTCGCGAAAAGCCAAAACCGACGAATGTGCTGAGCTGGCCTGCGCAGGAGTTGGCTGCCGCCCAAGACGGTGGTCAGCCCACTCCCCCGGAGGTCGATTTTATGGGGGATGCGGCGCTGGGCGATATCGCGATTTCCTATGATACCTGCGTAAAAGAGGCCGATTTGGCGCATAAATCACGCGAGGATCACGTGCGTCATCTGCTTGTTCACGGAACATTGCATCTTTTGGGGTACGATCACATTCGTGACGGCGACGCCACGATTATGGAAACTTTGGAGGTGGGGATACTTGGCAAACTGGGTATTCCTGACCCATATATCATAGAGGACGGGCCGTGAGAGGCCTCTTTGGAATGGATCAATGGGCGATATAGAAGGCAGTTCTAACGCAGCGCATCGCGCGCTGCAGGATATTGAAGCGACGGAACCGCATGTGGACGGGGCAGAGACGCCCGGATTCCTGAGCAAGATTTTTGGGAGTTTCTCCCCGTCCGCTGAGGACAATGAGC
Organism: Epibacterium sp. HA2-3; assembly: GCF_055693725.2. Classification (NCBI taxonomy): domain Bacteria; kingdom Pseudomonadati; phylum Pseudomonadota; class Alphaproteobacteria; order Rhodobacterales; family Roseobacteraceae; genus Epibacterium; species Epibacterium sp. HA2-3. The sequence continues at coordinate 208,005 of NZ_CM172490.1, forward strand.
CGGAAAGCGGCGAGGATGAGGTCCTGGCGGATCCGCCTCCGGGCATGATGAACCTGCGCCGGTTGCGCGTCGAAGACGTGGCCATTCCCACTGCGGAAATCGACGCTGTTCCTGTGACCATCTCCCGCGAAGATCTGGTTCGCGTGTTCCGTGATTCAGGCTTTACCCGTATTCCGGTCTATGAAGGCACGCTTGATACGCCATTGGGGTTTGTGCACCTCAAGGATCTGGCGCTGACCTACGGGTTTGACTGTGAAAACGACGATTTTGACATCACCCCGATGCTGCGGCCCCTCCTGTTTGTGCCGCCGTCGATGCCGATTGGCGTTTTGCTGACCAAGATGCAGGCAGAGCGCCGGCATATGGCCTTGGTGATCGACGAATATGGCGGTGTTGACGGTCTTGTGACGATTGAGGATCTGATCGAGCAGGTCGTGGGCGAAATCGAGGATGAGCACGACAGTGGTGAGGATCAGACCTGGGTGCAGGAAAAGCCAGGCTGCTATGTCGCGCAGGCGCGCACCCCGCTGGTGGACTTCGAAAATGAGATCGGCATCCCCCTGACGCAGCATGAAGATGTGGATGGGGAAGAGATCGACACGCTTGGCGGGCTGGTCTTTATGCTCTCGGGGCGGGTTCCGGCCCGTGGAGAAGTGATCGAGCATCCAGAGGGCGCGGAATTCGAGGTCGTTGACGCAGATCCGCGCCGGATCAAGCGGTTGCGCGTGCGTCTGCCGGGTATCGCGGCAGAATGAACTTGCCGCAACGGCTCGGCAGGGTCGGCTCCTATGGGCTGGCGGCGGGAGCGGGCGCGCTTATGGCGCAGGGCTTGGCTCCCGTCTCTGCTGTTTGGGCGACGCCGATATCGCTGTTGGTTGTGGCCGCGCTTTTTGATCATGCGTCCTCTCCACGCGCTGCCGCCGTGGTTGGTTGGCTGTTTGGATGTGGCTATTTTGGCTTTGGTCTCAGTTGGATCATGGAGCCGTTTCAGGTCGATGCGGCGACGTTTGGCTGGATGGCGCCCTTTGCGCTGATGTTGATGGCGGCGGGGCTCGCGCTGTTCTGGGGCGTGGCGTTCTGGGGGGCGGCGCGGCTTGGGCGCGGGAACGGGCGCATATTCGCGCTCATCGGTGGCTGGACGCTTATGGAGCTGGCACGGGCCTATGTGCTCACGGGGTTTCCTTGGGCCGGGTTTGCGCAGCTTGCCTTGATCGGCGATCTGGCACTGCGGGCGGTGCCCTGGGTGGGGCCGCATGGTGTGGCATTGGCCATCTTGTTGGCCATTTTACCGCTCGTCTTGATCCGGCGGCGTCCTCTTTTGGCTATTGGGCCCGCAGCATTGGTTGGGGTTGTGACGATCTGGCTACCGCAGGGGCAGCCGTTTGGGGGTCATCTGCCCCTCACCGAGCAGACCGTGCGGCTGGTACAGCCAAATGCGCCGCAGGCGGAGAAATGGCTCCCTGAAAAGCGGTGGTCATTTGTGCAACGGATGTTGGAGTATACCGCCGCCGAGCCGGAGCAGGCCTTTGGGAATCGTCCTGATCTGGTGATCTGGCCCGAAACTGCCATCCCGACACTCCAGAACTACATTGACGACTTCCGGCCCGCACTGGTGGAAGCGACCAGAGGGTCAGAGCTTCTCTATGGGATTCAGCGCGAGGAAAACGGGCGCTACATGAACTCCGCCGTGGTGATGAATGCTGCGGGAGAGGCGCTCGACATCTATGACAAGATGCATCTTGTGCCCTTTGGGGAGTATATGCCGCTCCCGCAATTCTGGGAGAGGTTTGGCGTCTTCGGCCTCGCGTCACGCGCCAAGGGGGGCTACGCGCCCGGCACGGAACGCAGGCTCTTGCAGACCTCCGCAGGCCGGGCGCTTGCGCTGATCTGCTACGAGGGTGTGTTTGCCCAGGATGTCAACGCAGCCCCCGAGCGCCCCGATTATCTGGTGCTGATTACCAATGACGCGTGGTTCGGGAGCTATTCGGGCCCCTATCAGCACCTCGTACAGGCACAACTGAGGGCCGCCGAACAGGGGCTGCCCATGGTGCGCGTTGCCAATACCGGGATCACCGCCGTGATCGACCCCTATGGTCAGATCCGCGATAGTTTGGCCCTGAACACCTCCGGATATCTCGATGCCCGCCTGCCCGCGCCGCTGCCTCCGACGCTCTACAGTGGCACCGGGGATTGGCCGGCGGCATTGGTGGCGGCCTTTCTCTTGGGTGTCTCCGTGCTGCCACGTTTGCGTTTGAAGCGCCGGCGAACACTTGCTTAATCTCTCAAAGCTATAGATTGACCCAGCACACGAGTGCGCTTAATGCGCTCTTTCATGCCGCCACAACGGCTTCCTGGCGTGGCGGATCTCATCCAATGGAGCACATCTCTTATGAGCCGTACCAACTACACCTTCACCTCGGAATCCGTTTCCGAGGGGCATCCGGATAAAGTCTGCGACCGGATTTCCGATGCCGTTCTCGATGCGCTGATCGCCGAAGAACCCGAGGCGCGCGTTGCCGCCGAGACCTTTGCCACCACAAATCGCGTGGTGATCGGGGGTGAGGTTGGCCTGTCCGATCAGGCCAAACTGAAGGACTACATGGGCAAGATCGACGAGATCGCCCGCGCCTGTATCAAGGATATCGGCTACGAGCAGGACAAGTTTCATCATGAAACTGTCGAGATTACCAATCTTCTGCACGAACAATCCGCGCACATTGCGCAGGGTGTAGATGCCGCAGGTGACAAGGACGAGGGTGCGGGCGACCAGGGCATCATGTTCGGTTTTGCAACCGATGAGACCGATGCGCTGATGCCGGCCCCGATACAGTTCTCCCACGCGATCCTGCGCCGCCTTGCCGAAGTGCGCAAGAATGGCACCCTGCCGGTTCTGGGCCCCGATGCAAAATCCCAGATCTCGGTCCGGTATGATGCGGGCAAACCCGTTGAAGTCACCTCCTTGGTTCTGTCCACGCAGCACCTTGATGAGAAACTGACGTCCGCTGATATTCGCGCGCTCGTTGAGCCGTACATCCGCGAGACCCTGCCCGAAGGCTGGCTGACCGACAACACGGTCTGGCACGTCAACCCGACCGGAAAATTCGTGATCGGCGGCCCCGATGGCGATGCAGGTCTGACCGGACGCAAGATCATCGTGGACACCTATGGTGGGGCAGCCCCGCATGGTGGCGGCGCGTTTTCGGGCAAAGATCCCACCAAAGTGGACCGTTCGGCGGCCTATGCGGCGCGCTACCTCGCGAAAAACGTGGTTGCGGCAGGGCTTGCGCATAAATGCACCCTGCAGCTGTCCTATGCGATCGGCGTGGCAGCGCCTCTTTCGATCTATGTCAACACCCACGACACCGGTGCTGTGCCGGATGAAAACATCGAAACCGCAATCCGCAAGTGCATGGACCTCACGCCACGCGGGATCCGTACCCATCTTGGCCTCAACAAGCCGATCTACCAGCGCACCGCGGCCTATGGCCACTTCGGTCGTGCACCCGAGGCCGATGGCGGTTTCTCGTGGGAGCGTACCGATCTGACCGAGGCTCTCAGGGGCGCGGTCTGAGGCGCACGCCAAGGCCTATACGACCAAAGGCATCAGGGCGGGGGCAACCTCGCCCTTTTCTGTTTTGGGCCATGTCTTGGCGTTCGTGGGGTGGTTCAGCTTTGCTCTCTGTGCTTTGATCCCGGTATTGAAAAGACAGGCAGAGAGAGCAGGGGTAGCGAGTGGTATGGCAATGGCAGCATGGAAAAAGACAATCTGGGTACATGCTGCTGTCGTATGTGTGGCCCTCGTCGCGCTGGCGGGACCAGCGCTGGCGCGCAAGGGCAGCGATAAGCGCCTTTATGTCGACGGTGCGACCCTTGTTTTTGATACAGAATCGGTCTCCAAGGGCCAGCCTGGTGAAATCGTCGTCTCGGACATCGACCTGTTCCGCAGCATGCTTCAGGAACGGTCCGGTATTGAAACGCTCCGCCTCAATTCGAGTGGTGGCAGCGTCTATGCCAGCTCCGAAATCGCCTGGATCGTATCGGACTATGGGCTTCATACACAGGTGGATGGCGAATGTGTCAGCGCCTGCGTCGACATTTTCCTGGCGGGCGCACGACGCCAGATGACATTGGGGTCAAAGATCGGCTTTCATCGGCGGTCCTGGTCCCCCGAGGCCGTCGAGGGCTATTACAATGATCTGCGCGAAAATCAGGGGTGGGACACGCCCTTTGTGTTTGGGTCCTGGATCTACGCAGATACCCAGCGCGAGATGTATGAATACCTGAGCTACCTGGTCGAGCGAGGCGTGGAGGCCGGGTTCGCCATCGAGACTCTGCAGGTGGACTCGGGTGACGAGTGGTATCCCTCACGTCTTCAACTGATGGCCGCAGGGGTGCTGCGCGAGGCTCCCTGAGCGCCCATGGGAGCGGATCCGGCCTCATGGCTTGACCTTTGGGGCCACCTGCTGCAGATGAAGGCGCGATTTCGTCTGCCCCTATTGGGGTGTGTAATCGATACGAGTTTATCAAAGAAAGCCCGCACACGATGTCCGACTCTGACGCTAGCCGCCCTTCCGCCATCGCCAGCGATGGCCCTGATGCTGCTGGCAAGCACGCGTCAGGTGCCCCGTGGCGGAATTTCTACGGTCGCTTCAAAGGCAAGACGCTGAAACCAAATCAGGTGCGCGATCTTGATGAAATGCTGCCCGAGCTCAGCCCCGGTGCGGTTGGGTGGGACGAGAACCCCGAGCGAGAACCGCTGGATCTTGAAGCGCAGTTTCAGGGGCGTGATGTCTGGCTCGAAGTGGGCTTTGGCGGTGGGGAGCATCTGGTGCATCAGGCCGAGAGCAATCCTGATGTTGGGATCATCGGGGCGGAGCCCTATGTGAACGGTGTCGCGATGCTTCTTGGCAAGCTGCGCAAGTCGTCAGCGGAAAACGTGCGCGTGCACGCAGGCGATGCCCGCGATCTGATGGATGTTTTGCCCGCACAAAGTCTTTCTCGTGCATTCTTGCTCTATCCCGACCCGTGGCCCAAGGCGCGCCATCATCGGCGTCGTTTTGTAACGCAAGAGCATCTGGAGCCCCTCGCGCGCGTCCTGAAACCGGGGGCGATTTTTCGCGTGGCTACCGATATTCCGGACTATGTGCGCCAGACCCTTGAAGAGGTGCCAAAGGCGGGCTTCAAGTGGCTTGCCGAAGGCCCCGAGGATTGGCGAAAGCCTTGGGGGGACTGGATCTCCACCCGATACGAGCAAAAGGCGCTGCGCGAGGGGCGCACGCCGCATTACCTGACGTTCCAGCGTCAGGACTGATCTGCAAGAGGCAGCTTGTCCGATAGAGCATCCCCCCGCCACAGAGGGCGGGGGGCTTTTCGCATTGATTAGTCGATCTCAGTGACCAGTGCGGCTTTGGATTTGCGCACTTTCGGCATTGGCAACAACCAGTCGCCCTCTTCTGCCCGGGTGCCGAGCGGCAACAGAACCTTGGCGCGCAGGCCCTTTGCGCGCAGGTCGAGGATCTCATCCACCTGATCGGGGTCAAACCCTTCCATCGGGGTGCTGTCGACGCCGAGTTCTGCGGCGGCGGCCAGTGCAAAGCCAAGCGCGATATAGGCCTGATGGGCCGCATGGGCGTGGTTCACCTCTGCGGGGCGCGGCAGGAGCATCTCCTTGAGATTGGCAAAGTAGTTCTGAAGCAACTCGGAGTCGCCGCGCTCTTCGACCATCTGCGCCACGACCGCGTCAATGCGCTCTTCGGTGTAATTGTCCCAGGCAGCAAAGACCAGAAGATGGGAGCCATCTGTGATCTGGGCCTGATCCCAGGACACCGGGCGGATTTTCTCGCGCAGGTCCTTGTTGCGAATGACCAAGAGTTCAAACGGCTGCACGCCGCTGGAGGTCGGCGCCATGCGAATGGCCTCAACGATCTGAGCGACCTTATCCTCGGATACGGGCTTTGAGGGGTCCATTTTCTTGGCGGCATAGCGCCAGTTCAGCTTGTCCAAAAACATGGGAGACATCCTTTTCTTCATGTTGCCGCAGACATAGCAACTAAACTGAACAGTTCAAGTTGATTTATCTCGACGTCGAGATTTATCTAGGCGCCAAGGGAATGGGCAACAACCCCCATATTCAAGTTTTATTGGGTGGATGGTGGCGCGCAGCTGCGCGACAGCCAAAATGGACCTCAAATGACGTTGGGTCTAGCGGGGCTTGCGCGCCTCGATCGCGGCAATCGCCTTTGCGACGGCGTCGTCGATGCTGAGGGCGCTGGTGTCGATGATGACCGCATCCTCTGCTGGCCGCAGCGGCGCTTCGGCGCGGTTCATATCGCGCTCGTCCCGCGCTTTGACATCAGCGAGAACCTCATCGAGCGTAATGACGCTTCCCTTCGCGGTCAGCTCCAGAAACCGCCGCCGCGCCCGCACGTCGGCGCTGGCCGTCACAAAGAGCTTGGCCTCAGCTTCGGGGCAGATCACGGTGCCGATGTCGCGCCCGTCCATCACCGCGCCGCCCGATCGGCGGGCAAAGGCGCGTTGAAAATCCACCAAAGCGGCGCGAACTGCGGCAATCACGGCCACCTTTGAGGCTGCCTGAGCCACCTCTGGTGTGCGCAGGTCTTCGCGATCCAGATCGCTCACATCAAGCGCTTCGGCGGCGGCAACGGGATTGTCCCCATCCAGCATTTTCGCCCCGACGGCACGATAGAGCAGGCCTGTATCAAGGTGACCAAAGCCAAAATGCGCGGCAACCGCTTTGGAAATGGTGCCCTTGCCTGCAGCGGCTGGGCCGTCGATTGCAATCGTAAAGGCCATATGTGTCCTCATGGGTCGGAAAGGTCAGGGGTCTTGTCTACTGAAGCTTGCCGCGCCTGTCACGCGGGTTGGGGGCGCCAGCGATAGGAATCGTCGATCCCGTCACTGCCTGTGCGCTGAAATCCCGCGCGCTCGTAAAACGGCCCGGCAGGGCTCCCGGTGAGGGCGATCAACCGGATTTCCTGACGCGAGGGGCGCGCGATCTCTTCTTGGATCGACTGCAGGATCTGTGCGCCGAGCCCCGTTCCTTGACGCGTGGGCGCAAGATAGAGGTGATCGAGGTAGAGGTGGTCTGGCATCTGCCGCAGTACCAAAAAGCCCACAAGCTCTGACCCGTCATAAAAGGCGGCAGTCGCCGTGGGGTCATAGCGATCCAAGAAACGACGTCGTACGCGCCCGGGATCAAAACGACCTGACGCTTCAAGGCTTGGACGCATCGCCTCTGCCCGCAGCTCCGCCAGCGCTTGTGGATCAAGGTGGCCACCTGTCACCACTCGCAAACCTTGCGGTGGCGGCAGGCGGGAAAGATCGACGTCAGCCATCCGTACGGCTGATCGAAGCCCCAAGATCGCCCATTAGCCGCTCGAAGATGGGGAAGGACGTCGCAATCGGGCTGCCATCGTCTACGGAGACCGGGTTTTGTGCGCCCATACCCATCACCATGAACGACATGGCGATGCGGTGATCAAGGAAGCTCTCGGCAGTGCCACCGCCTTTGACACCCTCGGGGCCGCAGCCTTCGACGCTCCACCAGTCCTCGCCTTCCTCGACGGTGACACCATTGGCGCGCAGGCCCTTTGCCATTGCATCGATGCGGTCGCTTTCCTTCACGCGCAATTCCTTGACGCCAGCCATCATGGTGGTTCCGGTGGCAAAAGAGGCCACCACAGACAGAACAGGATACTCGTCAATCATCGACGCGGCGCGTTCTGGTGGGACCTCGATCCCTTTCATGTCGGGCGAGTATTTGGCGCGCAGATCGGCCACAGGTTCGCCGCCTTCGGTCCGAGGATTCTCAAACGTTAGATCCGCGCCCATGTCTTGCAGGGTGTAGAACAGGCCCGCGCGGGTCGGGTTGAGACCAATCCCCGGCACCAGCACGTCAGAACCGGGCGTGATGAGCGCGGCGCAAACCGGGAAGGCGGCAGAGGAGGGATCGCGCGGTACTGCAATCACTTGCGGTTTCAGCTCAGGCTGACCGGTGAGGGTAATCACGCGGCCTTCCTCGGTGTCCTCAACCGTGATTTCAGCCCCAAAGCCCGCAAGCATCCGCTCGGAATGGTCGCGGGTGGCTTCGCGCTCAATCACCACGGTTTTGCCGGGCGCATTGAGGCCTGCAAGCAGAACGGCAGATTTCACCTGCGCTGAGGGCACCGGCACCTCATAGCGCACCGGCACGGGCTCGGCCGCGCCAACGATAGTCATCGGCAGACGGCCGCCCTCGCGGCCCACGGATTGCGCACCAAAGAGCGCAAGCGGATCGGTCACACGCGCCATCGGGCGTTTGTTGAGCGAGGCATCGCCGGTAAAGGTCGCGGTGATCGGCGAGGTCGCCATCGCGCCCATGATGAGCCGCACACCAGTGCCGGAATTGCCGCAGTCGATCACGTTTTCCGGCTCGGCAAAACCGCCAACACCCACGCCAAAGACGGACCATTCACCACCGCCGTGATTGACGACCTCGGCCCCAAAAGCCTGCATCGCCTTGGCGGTGTCGAGCACATCTTCGCCCTCAAGGAGGCCGGAGATTTTCGTCTCACCCACGGCCATTGCGCCAAGGATCAATGAGCGATGCGAAATCGACTTGTCGCCAGGGACATGCGCCTCGCCTTTGAGGGGGCTTGCGCGGCGGGAGGTCATCGGGATGGGCGTGCCGTGGCCGGACATGTGGGCTCCTCTCATCAGTCGGTCGCAAAAGCTGTTAGCGCATTCACCTCAGCACGTCCACGCAGAAGAGAATGGGCGCGCGGCGGAGAGTGTTCACCGTTGCGCGCGGCGATCGTCTGCGCGGAGATTTGAAAAAGACGGATTGGGCGGGGCGTTGGATGCGACCGAAGAGTTCACAGTCGCTTGTGTGGGGGGGCTGGAAAGAGCAAGGTCTAAGAGGCCTACATCACTGGCAATTCGATGAAGTTGTGCCACGCAAGCAATGTTAAGGCTCAGTCCGTCCGTTCAGCTGGGTCGCGCCTGACATTCTATCAGAAGGTCGCTTCTCGCTTCGTCAAAGTCAGGTGCTGGCTTATCCGCGGGGCGCCATGTGATGCCCCTTGCCAGCAAGGCCCAAACCGCCTATAAGCCGCCTTGTCAACTGAGATGCGAAAACGCACCAGGACGGACGGAGCAGGGTCGGGGCATACCTCGGCCCTTTGTGTTTGTTTGTGGTTCCGCCCCCGCCCGCGATTCGCGCTTTGACCGACCAACCCTGTTCAGACCGGTGGAGACAACCACTCGGCCAGCAAAACTCTGTAAAGGAAACCTGAGACCACATGGCTCAAACAACATCGATGGAGGAATTCGAAGCCCTCCTGCAAGAAAGCTTCGAAATGGACACCCCCGAAGAGGGTTCCGTTGTCAAAGGCAAGATCATTGCCATTGAGGCCGGCCAGGCCATCATCGACGTCGGCTACAAGATGGAAGGTCGCGTCGAACTCAAAGAATTCGCAAACCCCGGCGAAGCTCCTGAAGTTTCCGTTGGTGACGAGGTAGAAGTCTACCTGCGCGCCGCTGAAAACGCCCGTGGCGAAGCTGTTATCTCCCGCGAGATGGCACGCCGCGAAGAAGCATGGGACCGCCTGGAAAAAGCATACGCAGACGACCAGCGCGTCGAAGGTGCAATCTTCGGTCGCGTCAAAGGTGGCTTCACCGTCGATCTCGGCGGCGCCGTGGCCTTCCTGCCCGGCTCGCAAGTTGACGTGCGCCCCGTGCGCGACGCAGGCCCGCTGATGGGTCTGAAGCAGCCGTTCCAGATCCTGAAAATGGACCGTCGTCGTGGCAACATCGTTGTGTCCCGTCGTGCCATCCTCGAAGAGTCCCGCGCCGAGCAGCGTGCCGAAGTCATCGGCAACCTCTCCGAAGGTCAGGCCGTGGACGGTGTGGTCAAGAACATCACCGAATACGGTGCGTTTGTTGACCTCGGCGGTGTTGACGGCCTCTTGCACGTCACCGACATGGCATGGCGCCGTGTGAACCACCCCTCCGAGATCCTGTCCATTGGCGAAACCGTCAAGGTTCAGGTCATCAAGATCAACAAAGAGACTCACCGCATCTCCCTCGGCATGAAGCAGCTGCAGGAAGATCCGTGGGATCTGGTTGGCGCCAAGTACCCGCTGGAATCCGTCCACAAGGGTCGCGTCACCAACATCACCGATTACGGTGCATTTGTTGAGCTGGAGCCCGGTGTCGAAGGTCTGGTCCACGTCTCCGAGATGTCCTGGACCAAGAAAAACGTGCACCCCGGCAAGATCGTTTCCACCTCGCAGGAAGTGGACGTCATGGTTCTGGAAATCGACGGCGCCAAGCGTCGCGTGTCCCTGGGCCTCAAGCAGACCATGCGCAACCCGTGGGAAGTGTTTGCAGAAACGCACCCCGAGGGCACTCAGGTCGAAGGCGAAGTCAAGAACATCACCGAATTCGGTCTGTTCATCGGCCTCGAAGGCGACATCGACGGCATGGTTCACCTCTCCGACCTCAGCTGGGACGAGCGTGGCGAAGATGCGATCCAGAACTACCGCAAAGGCGACATGGTTTCGGCCGTTGTCTCCGAAGTGGACGTTGAAAAAGAGCGTATCTCCCTGTCGATCAAAGCCCTGGGCGGTGACAAGTTCGCAGACGCCGTTGGCGGAGTGAAGCGTGGCTCCATCGTGACCGTGGAAGTGACCGCGATCGAAGATGGTGGCATCGAAGTGGAATATGAAGGCATGAAATCCTTTATCCGCCGCTCCGACCTCAGCCGTGACCGTGCCGAGCAGCGCCCCGAGCGTTTCTCCGTCGGCGACAAGGTTGACGTCCGCGTCACCAACATCGACTCCAAGACCCGTCGTCTGGGCCTGTCGATCAAGGCACGCGAGATCGCAGAAGAGAAAGAAGCCGTCGAACAGTATGGTTCTTCCGACTCCGGCGCGTCTCTTGGCGACATCCTGGGCGCAGCGCTCAAGAGCGAGTAATCCACTCCTCTGAAAGAATGGAAAGCCCCGCAGGTTCATTCCTGCGGGGCTTTTTTGTGAGGTAAGCCCGGAGAGGGCCGCTTTGGGCGGGGGCGCAGACTTAATGCGCGATCATGTCGTGCACGATGTCATCCCCACTGTAGCTTGCCGGGAAATAGGTCGGCCAATTGGTCAGCTCTTTCAGCACCTCGGCGCGATCATCTCCCCAGTAGAGATGATAGTGGCTCACTTTCTTGGGAGCGATGTGGTGATCGCTGAACTGGATGAAGGCTGGGGCGAGCGCGTCGCCGCTTTCTTTGGCAAAGACGTAGCGCACACCTCGGTTGCCCTTCTTATAGGTCAGGACCTCGTAACCGTCCGAGACATATTCACCACCAAAACTCTCGCCATTTGCGGTGAATGTAACGGTCTGACCTTGGATTGTGATGGCGTCCACATCGGTTGCGTATCCGATTTCATAATAGGCGCGGTAATCTTCGGCGGTCTTCTCGCTGTGTTCCGCTTTGTGGGCCAGCACGGGGTCCAACGTGCCATCAACGAGAAACGGATAGATCGACTGCCAGTCCCCTTCCCAGTCAGAGAGCGTCCGAGGCTGAATTTGGCTGTCGTCAAAGTACCCTTTGTAGACTTCTTCATCGTGCGTATGCGCGTGATCGTGTTTGTTTCCAGCAGCGCCGGGGCTCGAAAAACCAACCGTCATTGCTGCCACGAGGGCAAGCGCACCAGTAGAAAACGGTCTCATTGTCGTTCACCTTGATTCGATATGTTATAACGCGTTACTAGTAGGACTCCTTGCGCGCCGCAAGGCACACCCTTCCCATTGCGCAGCGCGTGCGCTGCGCTGCCCTTCGAAGCAGAAGGGCGCCGAATCGTTTTGGAATGCGCTTGGGCGCAAGCTCTGCGGGGCACTGGTTTTGCCCCGATCTGCCCATTTCATGCTGCGAGAATTGTGAGCGGAACTACGGGAAATGGGGCCGCGACTGGAATTTTCCCGCTCCCCCCTTTCTAACCTGTTTGCGCAGAACAGTTTTCTTCCTATAGTGAAGCTATCCTTGATGTCACTGCGGCACAGATAGGCGACTTTGGGAGGTCCATACGCATGATCCGTTCGGAACTGATTCAGAAGATTGCAGACGAAAACCCGCATCTGTACCAGCGGGATGTGGAGCGGATCGTCAACACGGTCTTTGAGGAAGTCACCAATGCCATGTCGCGCGGCGACCGGGTGGAGCTGCGTGGCTTTGGGGCATTTTCGGTGAAGAAACGTGATGCGCGCGTCGGGCGCAACCCGCGCACCGGCGAGACGGTGCATGTTGAAGAAAAGCATGTGCCTTTCTTCAAGACGGGTAAGCTTCTGCGCGACAGGTTGAACGGAAAAGAAGAGTAAATGCGTTACATTCGCTATGCCGTCTGGGGCGTTCTGGCGGTGGTGCTTGTCTCCGTCAGTCTCGCTAATCGCGGCCTCGTGAGTTTGAAACTGATGCCTGAGGCGTTGGCGGAACTAGTCGGGTTCAACCCCTCCATCACGCTGCCGTTGTTTGTCGTTGTGCTTGGGGGACTCGCCCTCGGCGTAGCGCTTGGGTATGTGCTCGAGTACCTGCGCGAGTACAAGCACCGCCGTGAGGCCCGCGTAAAGCACGGTGAAGTCAAAAAACTGTCGCGCGAAGTGAAACGTCTCAAACGACAAAAACACGAAGGCAAGGACGAGGTTCTCGCCCTTCTGGACGACGCCTCCTGATATGGCAGATATTCGGGTCAAGATTTGCGGCATGAAGACGCGCGCCGACATGGAGGCTGCGGCAGCTGCAGGCGCGGCCTATGTGGGTCTGAATTTCTACGCCAAATCAGCACGTTCCGTCACGATTGCTCAAGCTGCCGCACTTGCTTCAGACGCGCCTGTGGGACTTGCGAAGGTGGGGCTGGTCGTCAACCCCACCGATGCAGATCTCGATGCGATTACCGGATCCGTCCCGCTTGATATGATTCAGCTTCACGGTCAGGAGAGCGTGGAGCGCGTGGCCGAAATTAAGACACGCTACGGGTTGCCCGTCATGAAGGTGATCGGCGTCGCCGAGGCCGCAGATCTGGATCCCATTGATCTCTACGCGCAAGTTGCCGATCAACTGATGGTCGATGCCAAGGCCCCCAAAGGGGCAAAGCTTCCCGGTGGAAATGGGATCTCCTTTGATTGGCAGTTGTTGGCCAGTAAAAAATACTGGCAGGCACCTTGGATGTTGGCTGGTGGTCTGACGCCTGAGAATGTCGCTGAGGCGATCCGGAAAACCGGCGCGCGCCAGGTGGATGTCGCCTCTGGCGTTGAGAGCGCTCCGGCACAGAAAGATCCGGATCTGATGCGCGCCTTTGTCGAGGCCGCGCAAGCCGTCTGACCGTTTCAATTTCAGCCCTTTCTTGACCCATCTGAGTGCCCTCAGGCGCAACAGGCGTCTTTTACGCCTGCGATAGCTGGTAAGGCGACGTTGCGCCCTGTGCCGTTCGATTTGCCAGTTGCTGTGTTCAGTAACGCGCGGCGATCGCGGTTGCGTATAGATCAGAAGCATCCCGCGTGACTTCCATTTGTGATAAGATGATGCCAAGATTGCCGATGTTTTGATGATGTTAGAGTGGTTGTCTTTGAAATCTGATTTTCAAAAATGAAAAGCATTCCATCCCTTGATGATCTCGACCTATTTGCACGCATCGCTCAGGCGGGCGGCTTGGCTGTGGTTGCACGGCAAAGCGGAGTGAGCGTGCCAACCCTCAGCCGTCGCATGCGCGCGCTCGAACTTCAGATCGGAGTACATTTGTTTGAGCGTGGCTCTCACGGCTACCGCGTGACTGCACAGGGGCGGGCATTTCTGAGCGAGACGCGCACGTTTCAAGCGGAGGCGCAACGTCTGCGGCGCATGGTTGCGACGCCTCTGATGGCAGAGGTTCGCATTACTGCGGGCAGTTGGATCTCTGCTTTTCTGGCGCAGCAGTTGCTGCGGATCCGGCAGGAAGATGCGCAGTGGCGCCCGGCCTTTCTGGAGGCTGATACGCGGCTGGATATTGCGCGGCGTGGGGCAGATATTGGCATACGGAACCAGCGTCCTGAACAAGCCTGGCTGGCTGGGCGGTATACCGGTTTGATCACCTATGCGGTTTACGCAATCTCTGATCAGGTGCGAGGCTATGTCGCTTTGCCTGAGAGCCAAGCAAAAACGCCATCCGCAAGATGGGTATGGGCGCACCATGGCGGCGAGGTCGCGGCTACGGCGCGTAGTCCACGCATGTTGGCTGATCTGGCCTGTGCCGGAGTAGGGCAGGTGGTGCTGCCTCGGTTTGCAGCGGCCATGTTTCCGGCGTTGCAGCAAGTTGGTCCTGACATTGCGGAGCTCTCGCATGAGGAATGGCTGGTCTGTCATCACGACGGTCGGCATGATCCACCTGTGCGGGCTGCGCTAGAGGGGATCGCCGCTGTGCTGACCGATACAACCCTGCGCCCTATAGAAGCTTGACGGCAAAGGCTCCCGCCCGCTCTTGTGCTCCCCTTGGGAAGCCCAGCATGCCCTTGGGCTTGGCGCCGCGCGCGCCCGAAGGGCGCGCGCGGCGCGAGTCGCTTCGGGCTCTGCCCGAAGCGAAACCACTCTGAAACCTCGCTTTCCACCGGTCGAAGGCGGAAATTGGCGAGAAACCTGTTTCTCTTGTTCTAAATGCACTTTAGAACCAGCGCATACGGAAGACGGAGACATCACCATGGCCGAAGATCTCATCAATAGCTTCATGAACGGGCCGGACGAAAACGGTCGGTTTGGCATCTTTGGCGGCCGCTTTGTCAGCGAGACACTGATGCCGCTGATCCTGAGCCTCGAAGAGGAATACGAAAAGGCCAAGGTGGATCCGGATTTCTGGGCGGAAATGGATGATTTGTGGAAGAACTATGTGGGCCGCCCGAGCCCGCTCTATTTCGCCGAGCGCCTGACCAATCATCTGGGCGGCGCCAAGGTCTACATGAAGCGTGACGAGCTCAATCACACCGGCGCGCATAAAGTGAACAATGTGCTGGGTCAGATCCTGCTCGCCCGCCGCATGGGCAAGACCCGGATCATCGCTGAAACCGGTGCTGGCCAGCATGGGGTTGCGACCGCCACTGTCTGTGCCAAGTTTGGTCTGAAATGCGTGGTCTACATGGGCGCGCATGACGTGCGTCGACAGGCGCCCAACGTGTTCCGGATGCGTCTTCTTGGCGCTGAGGTGATCCCAGTCACCTCTGGCCGTGGCACGCTCAAGGATGCGATGAACGACGCGCTGCGGGACTGGGTCACCAATGTGCGCGACACATTCTACTGCATCGGCACCGTTGCGGGCCCGCACCCCTATCCGGCCATGGTGCGCGATTTCCAGTCCGTGATCGGCAAGGAAGTGCGCTGGCAGCTTGCGGAGCAGGAAGGCGAGGGCCGGTTGCCGGACACGGTGATTGCGGCTATCGGCGGTGGCTCCAACGCGATGGGCCTGTTCCACCCGTTCCTCGATGACCCTTCGGTCAATATCATTGGCGTTGAGGCCGGTGGCAAAGGTGTGGACGAGAAGATGGAACATTGCGCCTCATTGACAGGCGGTCGTCCGGGCGTGCTGCACGGCAACCGGACCTATCTGCTGCAGGACGATGACGGCCAAATCCTCGAAGGCTTCTCGATTTCGGCGGGTCTGGATTACCCAGGGATCGGGCCGGAGCATGCATGGCTGCATGAGACGGGGCGCGCGCAATACGTGTCCATCACCGACAAGGAGGCCCTCGAGGCGTTCCAGCTGTCCTGCGCGATGGAGGGGATTATCCCGGCGCTCGAGCCGAGCCACGCGCTCGCTCATGTCACTAAGATCGCACCAGAACTGCCCAAGGACCACATCATCGTGATGAACATGTGTGGGCGTGGCGACAAGGACATCTTTACCGTCGCCCGCCACCTCGGGTTTGATATGTCAGACACCGAAGAGGGCCGCGACCTCGAAGAGTGAGCGCAGGCTTTTTCGGAAAGATCCAAGTGGAAGGCGCGTCCTGAGGGGTGCGCCTTTTCTTTTTCTGGCGTGCGCCGGGACAGCCGTCGCGTCGTGGATCGACACAGGCGCAGGCAGGGGCGATGCAGAGGGTCAGGATGTGGTTAGCCCTTCTGGCAGGCTCTCGCTCCATTTGCGCAACTCATCCAGAAAGCCAAGCGCCGTGCGACCGAGCTCCGTGATCTCGTAGTGGACTGAAACGGGGGCCGTCTCCATCACAGTGCGGGTGATCAGGCCCTGGGTTTCGAGCTGGCGCAACCTTTCGGAGATCATCTTTTTGGAGGCACCGCCGATCATACGCGACAAATCGTTGAACCTCACCGGGCCATCCTTCAGATGCCACAGGATCGATCCCGTCCATTTGCCACCAATGATGCGCATCCCGCGCTCGATCGCGCAGGGTTCCAGGCAGACGTTATAGGCCTGACGGCGGCCTGTCCCGTCCTCTTCGACGCGTGCATCCATTGCGATTCTCCTCAGCGATCTCTCAGCGAGTACTAGGTTACAAAAAGTATACTGGTTGAATATCGTTTCCACCATGCGCAATTTCGGTCCGAGCGGGACGCAAGTCAAGCGCCCCGGTTTACGCCAAGAAGGACGAGATTGATGAGCAAGATACTGATCCTGAACGGGGCGCAGCCCTATCCCTTTGCGCCGGGCGGGCTCAATGCGACCCTGGCAGAGCGGGCGCGCGCACGCCTCCTTGCGCAAGGCCACGAGGTACGCCTGACCACCGTGGCCGAGGGCTATGACGTGGAGCAGGAGGTCGCCAATCACCAGTGGGCCGATGCGATCATCCTGCAGTTCCCGGTAAATTGGATGGGGGTTCCGTGGTCGTTCAAGAAATACATGGATGAGGTCTATACTGCGGGCATGGACGGGCGGCTCTGCGCTGGCGATGGTCGTACGGCTGATGCACCCAAGGCGAACTACGGCATGGGCGGCACACTCGGGGGCACGCGCTATATGATTTCGGCGACATTCAACGCCCCGGCAGAGGCTTTCGACACCCCCGATGAGCCGTTCTTTGAAGGCGCGTCTATGGATGACCTGCTTCGTCCGGTGCATCTCAACGCAAAGTTCTTTGACATGGCGCCTCTGCCAAGCTTTGCTGCCTTTGACGTCATGAAAAACCCCGAGATTGACGCCGACCTGATCCGGTTCGACGCACATCTCGACAGCCTATTTGCGGAGGCCGAAGATGTCGCAACCTGATATAATCCTCTACACCGCCAACACGATGAACGGGTGGAAGCCGCTAATCTTCTTGCACGAAGCGGAGATCGATTACGAATTGGTCAATGTCGACTTTTCCAAAAAAGAGCAGCATGCCCCCGATTATGTGAAGATGAATCCAAACGGAAAGATCCCGACGATCTGGGACCGCTCCGAAGGGCGCGCGATCTTTGAAAGCGGTGCAATCCTCTGGCATCTGGCCGAGAAATACGGGCGCTTTCTGTCTTCTGACCCGGTGGAGCGGTCTGAAACCTTGCAGTGGCTTTTCTTTCAGGTCGGCCATATCGGTCCGATCATGGGGCAGGCGATGTTCTTTCAGCGCATCGCCAAACCCAATGGCGACGAGGTGCCCTATGCTATCAAACGCTACGTGGATGAGAGCCGACGCCTGCTGGAGGTGCTCGACACAAGGCTTGCGGGGCGCGACTGGCTGGTTGGCACAGAGATGTCGATCGCCGACATCGCAACCTACCCTTGGGCGCGCAGTCATTTTTGGGCCACGGTAGAGGTCGAAGGGCTGCCGCACTTGCAGGCCTGGTTCGACCGGCTTGATGCGATGCCAAAGGTACAAGAGGCCCTGCAACTGCCCGAGCCGCGTCCTTCGGCGTTTGGCAAGGGCGACATCGCGGCGGCGGCCTCCGCCAATGCTGCCCGTTTCAAGGAGTGAAGCGATGACCCTTCGTGTGGATATTGTGTCGGACGTGGTCTGTCCCTGGTGTGTGATCGGGTATCTCCAGCTGGCCAAGGCTGCGGCAGAAACCGGTACAGACCTTGAGGTGCATTGGCATCCGTTCGAGCTGAACCCGCAGATGGCCCCGGAAGGCGAAAACTTGCGGGAGCATCTGGCTGCCAAATATGGCACCACGCCGGAAGACTCGCGCGCGGCGCGGCTGAGGCTCACGGAGCTTGGCGCGGCGCTGGGGTTTGCGTTCGACTATGCGGACGACATGCGGATGGTGAACACCTTCCGGGCCCACCAGCTGATTGACTGGGCTGAGGATCAGGGCAAGGCGCATGAGATGAAGCGCGCGCTGTTTGCCGCGTTCTTCACCCGGCGCGAAGACCTCAATGATGTATCGGTGCTTGCAGATGTCGCAGAGAGCCTTGGCCTTGATCGTGTGGCTGCAGTTGCCATGCTTGAGGGCGGCGAAAGAGCAGATGCCGTGCGCGAGAAACAGCAGTTCTGGACCTCCAAAGGCATAACGGGTGTTCCGGCAATGATCTTTGAACGTCAGTATCTCGTGACCGGCGCGCAGGGCGAGGAGACCTACGCTCGTATCCTGATGGAACTGTCAGAGACGACCCCTGCGTGAGCGCGCGGGTCTGACAGTGTATATGCAGGGGGGGTCTCGTGTTCCGGGGGCTGCCCCTGTAGGCGAAATAGATCGGGACAGACATGGGGTTTGCCAAGCGAAGGCAAGCCGATTTAGCGCTATCAAGGCGCAACAAAGCGTTACGACTCGAAAGGATGACCATGCGCGCCCGACTTATGTTGCTGCTTTCAGCTCTGGTGATGTGCTTTGCCGCTCCGGTGTGGGCCGAGACGCGTCTGCTTGACCGGGCCAGTGTCGTGGCGCCCTATGACGGGCGCGTGTCTGATTTTCTTGCGGTCGATATTGGCGCGGGGACGCGGTGCGTGCTGTCCGGCAGTGATCTGACCCGCCGTCACGCCCCATGGTCGAGCTTCAAAATCCCAAATTTTGTCATCGCGCTTCAAACTGGGGTCGCAACCGGCCCGGATCATTGGCGCGCCTGGGACCCCAGCCTGAGACCGGCTGCAGGCTTTTGGCCCAAGAGCTGGCGTCAGGGGCAGACGCTCGAAACCGCGCTTCAGCGTTCGGTTGTCTGGTATTTCCAGGACATCGCCCGCGACGTGGGGGGCAGCCGCTACCGTGAGATCCTGAAACGCTGGTCCTATGGCAACGCCGAGGCACCTGATGGCGATGACGGCTTTTGGCTATATGGCCCGCTTGCTATCTCCGTCGAAGAACAGGTGGCTTTTGTCTCCGCCTTGCTTTCCGGCGGGATCGCTCGGTCTCAGGACACTCTTGCGGCGCTGTTTGCCGCCACGCGCGACAGCGAAGACAAAGGCCGTATCATCTATGGCAAAACCGGCTCCGGCCCGTTGGAGCAGGGGCGTGCGGGCGCAGGGTTTGAGGGCTGGTATGTCGGATGGGTGACGCGGCAGGACCGCGCGCCTGTTGCCTTCGCGCATTATGTGCGCGCCAGGACATATGCTGACCTGAGGGTGTTTCGCCGAGACCAGAGCCTGATCCTGCTGGAGGCCTGTGGATTTTAAACAGGGTAAAAGGGGTGCCGCCGCGCTGGTGAAACAGTGCGGCGGCAGGTCGGCTCACGCATAGGCGCCGGCGGAATAGGTCAGCTCATAACTGTGGCTATAGAGCTCGAAGATGTTCCCAAATGGGTCCTCGACGTAGACCATGCGATATGGTTTTTCGCCGGGGAAATACTCCCGCACGGGCATGCGCTGCTTGCCTCCGGCAGCAATGATCTTTTCCAGGAGCCCCTCAAGATCCGGGTCCTGGATCGCAAAGTGGAATGTGCCATGGCGACGGAAGGCGAAGTTGTCATCCGGTGCGTGATTTCCCGCAAATTCAAAGAGTTCAATGCCGATCCCGTCGCCGGTCGAAAGATGCGCAATCCGCAAATGCTCCCAGCCGGGTCCAAAGACATCTGTGCACATGACGCCAATCGCGCTGTCGTCTTCGACAACCTTGCTCGGCGGCATGAGGACATAAAACCCCAAAACTTCAGAGTAGAATTTAACGGCGGCATCCAGGTCCGGAACGGACAGGCCAATATGAGAGAAAGTGCGGGGGGTGGGTGTCATGATGATCTCCTTTCAGGTTTTCTTGATGGAAATCTAGACATGCAGCACCCGTATGTGAAATTATCATATCGAATTAAAATGCAAATGAATGGTTATCATCTTGGTGCTCAATTCCACCTGGCTCGAAACCTTTATCGTGCTCGCCGAAGAAGGGCATTTCACCCGCGCGGCGGCCCGCTTGAATATGACGCAGCCCGGAGTGTCCCAGCACCTGCGCAAGCTCGAGCAGCAATTGGGACGGGCGCTGATCTCGAAGGAGGGCAAGCGCTTCACCCTGACCGCCGCCGGGGAGGCAGTGCGCGACCTCGGGTTGGCGCGGCGTGTCGAGGAGCAGGCGCTGCGCGATACCATCACACGCGATGATCCGGACCGAGGGGAGCTGCGGATCGCATGCTCTGGCAGTTTTGCGATGCTGTTTTACCCACGCGCCATCGCGTTGATGAAAGAGGCACCGGGGCTTGTGATCCATGTGGAGGCGACGCCGCAGGCGCGTGTGCTCGAGGGTGTTCTGGCCGGGCATTTTGATCTTGGGATTGTCTCTGATGTCCCACACCATCCACGTGTCGAAGCACAGCAACTGGGGCAGGAGGAACTGTGCTTGCTGCTGCCGGCCGAGGTCGAGGACCCGGTATCCTTCGAGACGCTTGAAGCCCTGGGACTGGTCGCACACCCGGATGTTGCCAACTATGCGGATGATCTGTTTTCACGCAACTTCCCCAAAGATTTTGCTGGGGCGGACCGGTTGAAGCTGCGCACTTATATCAACCAGATCAGCCAGATCCCGTCTCCGGTGGCTGCTGGGGTTGGCTATACGCTGCTTCCGCGCAGTGGTCTTGCGGCGTTTGCGCAATCGGCACAGATCAGGACGGCGCGCCTGCCGCAGCCACGGTATCGGGAGCTCTGGCGCATAACCCGTCGCGGACGTATCGCAAGCGCGCGGCTAAAGCGGGTCTTGGCGGTCGTCGAAAACATCGCCGCCACCTTGGGATGAGATCTCTTCGCCTTGGCGTCCGGGCCGGAATGGGCGTGGTCTGCCTTGTGAGCGGGATGCCAAAGCGAGGTGCTTCTGGATCTCTATTTGAACTTGTCGAGCAGCTTTTGCATCGGGCTACGGCTGTCCTCGGGCGCTGCGGGAATGTCGCTCGCGGCGGGGGCTTCGGGCGTCGCGGCCTTGGCTGGCGTTTTTGCGACCCCCGGCTCGGACTTCTGTGCTTTCTTGCGCCCTTTGGAGGCCTCACCGGTAGAACTGCGCGGTGGCGCGACCCGCAATGCGACCGCGTTCATGAACCGCCCGCTGTCGCCCGTGGCCAGCGCGGCCGCCCCATCCGATAGCCCGCGCATCAGATCATCTAGCCAGCCCTGATCCGCTTTGGGGAAGTCCCGCAGAACGTAGCCGGCAACCGCATCCTTGTGTCCGGGGTGGCCCACCCCGAGGCGCACCCGGCCGTAGTCGGCACCAATATGGGAATGGATCGAGCGCAACCCGTTGTGACCTGCATGGCCGCCGCCATTTTTCACGCGGCATTTGCTCGGCGCGAGGTCAAGTTCGTCATGAAAGACCACAACATCCGCCGGTGTGAGTTTGAAAAAACGCAGCGCCTCGCCCACGGATTGGCCGGAGTTGTTCATAAAGGTCTGGGGCTTAAGCAGGATCACTTTTTCACCTGACAGGGTGCCTTCGCTCATTTGGGCCTGGAATTTCGATTTCCAGGGGGAAAACCCGTGATCTGAAGCGATCTGATCCAGCGCCATGAAACCGATATTGTGTCGGTTTCCGGCGTATTTTGCGCCCGGATTGCCAAGCCCTACAAAGAGTTTCATGCGCTGCGTCCCGCTGTCGTTTCGGGCGCAGTGATGCCCTTTTTTGAGAGGAAAATCCAGAGCAGCGGTGATAGGGATATGCAGGTGCATTTTCCCGCTCCTTGGCTCAGAGCCATTGCAGCGATTGCGACATTCAAAGAGGCGGTGCCGCCTCCAATAGACTTTGAGAAGGACAGCGTGATGAAAGACGCCATTTCAGGAAGAAGCCAAAGCCCGGCGGGCGCACGCCTTCTGCATCGCCTGGGTGCAAAAGCTGCTGTGATCGCATGTGGTCTGAGCGTGGCGGGCTGTGCCGCGGTAGAAAGCGGCCCTGCTGTGCCAGCCAAAAGCGGCAGCACCGTCTTTGAAGCGCGCCAGTCGCTTGCGTTTTGTGCGCCGCAAGGGCCCAAAGGTGCCAAAGCGGCAGTGACCTCAAGCTACATCGCCTCGATGCTGTTTCTGGGGATTTTGCCCGGCGCCGTTATTGCAGCCGCTGGCGAGGAGCATACCCGGTCACAAGGTGCCGTGAATGCGGTGGATGACTGCCTGAAAGATCAGGGGTATGAGCGGCGTGAACTGACCGCCGAGGAAACCACGGCAATCAAGCAACGGGATCGCTACGCGCGCGAGCAGCTTCTCTCGCATCTGATCGGTGGCGGGACATTGGCCGACTATACGGGCCCCTAAGTCGGGCGATCTGCGCCTGACGCGCCTCGTTACGATACCATAATCCGACAACAAAAAACGGGCCCCGCAAGGGACCCGTTTTCAGCATTCATTACCCAAGAGGGCAGCGCAGATTATTCAGCTGCCGCTTCTTCGGCGTCTTCACCTTCTGCTTCATCGTCAGCGGACTTGAGCCCGGACGGTGCAGAGATGTTTGCGATGACGAAGTCACGATCGATCGTCGGCTTGCTGCCTTCGGGCAGGGTCACGTCAGAGATGTGGATCACGTCGCCGATGGCTTTGCCAGTCAGGTCAACGGTCAGCTTCTCGGGGATGTCACCCGCGGTCACAACCAGTTCGACTTCGGCGCGCACAACGGTGAGAACACCGCCACGCTTCAGACCAACGCACTCTTCTTCGTTGATGAACTCAACGGGGATGAAGAGGTTGATTTTCGAGGTGCGGCGCAGGCGCATCAGGTCGAAGTGGGTGGGCAGGTCTTTGACAACGTCACGCTGGACGTCGCGGCAGATCACACGCACGTCGTCGTGGCCTTCAACCTTGAGGTTGAAAAGGGTCGACTTAAAGCGGCCAGCTTTCAGGCGCTTCAGCAGGACGTTGTAGGGGATCTGAATTGCCAGCGGGTCTGCGTCGCCGCCAAATACAACACCAGGAACCAGGTTCGCACGACGTGCTGCGCGAGCGGCGCCCTTGCCCGTCCCCGCGCGTACCTGGCACTCGAGATCAGGAATCTCATTCGCCATCTTAATTCTCCATATATGATCGGGGGTGCCTCCAAGGCTGTCACCCCGCGTGAAGCCGCCCTGTTAGACGGAAAACCCCTTTTTGGAAAGCCCTAATCCGCCATGTTCTGCAGTCGGGGCTGCAGTTTCCCGTCTGTATCCATCAAGCGGGCGTGCAAATCGAACTCTGCTCTGCGGGCAGCGCGAAGTTTGCGCTGCAATGAAGGCGAGAGCTCCGCCTTGGCAAAGGGCGAAACATTGTGGGGTTCAAAGATGATTCTGTGGCCAAACCTGTCGGCGAGGAAGGTCTCAAGCTGATCCCAGCGCTCATAGGCAAAGAGATGATCCACCAGAATCCGCCCACCACGACCGCTCAGCATGCGGTATTGGCTGCCGATCTGTGCGCAAGGGGGCGGATCTTCTGAGAGGACCGCCTCCACATATGCATCAAAGCTCAGGTGCCCTGCAAATTCGGGCTTGTCGCGAATGTCATCGCGGCAGCGGTATTTGTACCAGCTGCGGATCTGGTCTTCGGGATCCCTCAACACGGCAAAGCTCTCGAGCGCGACGCCAAAGGTACTGCGCACAAAGGGGCGGATCCGGCGGTGAAACCGCTGCGCAGACGTGTGTTTCTGAGACTTGCGAAACACGATGTCGGCATGGGGGCGCAACGCCTTTTCAATGGCGGTGGTTCCCGTCTTGGGCAGCGCGACAAATGCAAGAGCCTGCGGCGTGAAGATCAGCATACCCATGGAATAGCCGGTGCGCGAACGGCAGGCCAGCTTGTGCGCAGAGATTTTGGTGATTGTGGCGGCGCGCCCACTGTGCATTGTCGCCTTATGGAAATGCTGACGGATATGCGCACCAGTGCGGTGCATGGGCGGGCCTTTGTGGTCATGGGGTTCTGTGTCGGGGCCTTTGCGGCCTATGTGCCCCAGCTGAAAAGCCAAGCGGCGCTGAGCGATGCCGAATTTGGCCTTGCCCTGTTGATCGGTGCCGCCGGAGCCGTGGGCGCGATGTGGCTCGCGCCGCGCGTGGATCGCCTTCTGGGACATGCGGCGATGACCATCTGCGCGCTCTTGCTGGCGACGGCCTTTCTGCTGCCGGGCCTTGCGCAGAGCTGGGCCGGTTTTGCCGTGGCGATGTTTCTGGCCTCCGGGGCGGGAGGGCTTCTGGATGTGGTGATGAATGCACGTCTGTCCGGGCTCGAGGCACGTTCTGGCCGCTCCTTGATGAACCTCAACCATGGTCTGTTTTCGCTTGCCTACGCCCTGGCCGCCCTAGTCGCCGGGCTCGTTCGCGAAGCAGGTGTGCCGCCCGTCTGGTGTTTTGCGGGCATCCTTTTGGTGTCGGGCCTGTTGGCATTGGGAATGCGGGATGAGGTGCCGCCTGCGCCCAACGAAGATCCGCAAGGGAACGCGTCGCTGCCTCTGCCTGGGGCAATGATTGTGATTGCCGGGCTGATCGTGCTCATTGCCTTTACGGCTGAGCAGGCAACGGAACACTGGTCTGCACTGCATCTGGAGCGCGCCTTTGGTGCGAATGCGGCGGAAGGGGCTTTGGGGCCTGCGATTCTCGGTTTCACGATGGGTATCGGGCGTCTCTCCGGACAGGAGCTGGTGCGCCGCGTGGCCGAGGGCAGGCTCATGCAGATCGCCGCGGCGCTGGCGGCATCGGGGTTGATCCTTGCGGCGTTTGCCCCCGTGCAGGCCCTGGCCTACGCGGGCTTTGCGATCCTTGGATTGGGCGTCTCCACCGTCGGGCCGACCGCGCTTGCTTGGGTGGGCAAAACAATCCCATCGCGCCTGCGCGCGGCGGCCATTTCGCGGCTGGTGATGATTGGCTATTGCGGGTTCTTCGTGGGGCCGCCAGTGATCGGCTTTATTGCAGAGGTATTTGGTCTGCGGCTGGCATTAGCTCTGATGGGGGCAATGCTGCTCTGTATCACGGTGCTTCTGGTACCCGCCCTGCGCGCCAGTGCGCGAAAATCCGAGCTGATTGCCTGAATGCTACCGGGGCAACATGGCTGCCCCGGGGTGTGTCGACCAGGGTTCAGGCCCAGCGACCGGTGAAATCCTCTGGCACCAAGAGGTTGTGGCGACCAAGGTCGGTAACGTGTTTCTCGCCACAGAGCGCCATGGAGGTATCGAGCTCCTTGTGGATCACCTCAAGGGCACGGGTCACACCCTTTTGTCCCATGGCGCCCAACCCATACACAAAGGCTCGCCCAATCATGGTGCCGGTCGCCCCAAGCGCCAGCGCCTTCAGGACGTCCTGACCGGAGCGGATGCCACTGTCGAGGTGAACCTCCACCTGATCGCCCACCGCGTCCATGATCCGGGGCAGCATGCGAATCGACGAGAGCGCCCCGTCCAACTGCCGCCCACCATGGTTGGAGACGGTGATCGCATCCGCGCCGACCTTTGCCGCCATCTTGGCGTCTTCCTCATCCAGGATACCTTTGAGGATGACTTTGCCACCCCACATTTCCTTGAGTTTTTCGATCTTGCCCCAATCCAGCGAAGGGTCGAATTGCTCGGCCGTCCAGGACCCCAGCGAGGACGCATCCGAGACCCCTTCGACGTGGCCGACGATATTGCCGAAATTGCGCCGCTTCGCGCCGAGCATTTCGATGCCCCAGGCCCATTTCGTCATTAGATTTGCGATGGTTTTTGGGGTGAGCTTGGGCGGCGCAGAAAGGCCGTTTTTCAGGTCTTTGTGGCGCTGGCCAAGGATCTGCAGGTCGAGCGTGATCACCAGAGCCGAGCAATTTGCATCCTTTGCACGCGCGATCAGGCGGCGGATGTAGTCGTCGTCCTTCATGGTATAAAGCTGGAACCAGAAGGGCTTACTGGTCGCTTCTGAGACTTCTTCGATCGAGTTGATCGACATCGTCGAGAGCGTGAAGGGCACGCCAAAGGCTTCGGCTGCGCGGGCCGCTTTAATTTCGCCATCCGCACATTGCATGCCCGTCAGCCCAACCGGCGCCAGAGCCACGGGCATGGCAACATCCTGACCGATCATCTGCGAGGCTGTCGAGCGCCCCGCCATGTCGACCGCCACCCGCTGCCGCAGCCGGATCTGGTCGAAGTCCGTGCTGTTCTCGCGAAAGGTCTGTTCGGTCCAGGATCCGCTCTCCGCGTAATCATAGAACATCTTTGGCACACGCCGCGCATAAATACGCTTGAGATCTTCGATGTTGGTGATCACTGGCATGGGGGGCTCCTCGACCTGCGCAGAACTGGTAATGTTTTCTTACCAATATCTGACTGTGCTGGCAAGCCAGCCTGTCGTAACTATGCATTTACGGATTTCTGCAAGTTTATCGGTTAATATCTGCTGGAATCACTATGTATGCGTGCTTGAGCCGGCAGAGCAGGAAGCTTCTGGAGAATTGCCGGAGTTTCGACAGCTGACCAACGCGCAGCTTGGAGTTTTCGTCGCCCCGATTGCAGAGCAACCCGGGTTTTTTGTGATATTGGTTCTTGCGCCTGCCAATCGGTCGTTTTGACCGGGCAGCAGCCTACGGGGCGGGCGCCAGTTGGAGTGAGAGACAACGTGAGAGTTGTGTTTTCAGATCGGGATCTGGCTGGCATGCGTATTTCTGCATGGGCCGCTCTGACACCGCCGCAGATCTGGCACTGCTGTGCAGACGGGCTGGGGGGGCGCCTGGCGCCGCAAGACATCAACGTGAGACGCAGCTGCAATGTCTGATCCTGCGTATGATGCCATGACCCCAGAGGAGCTGCGCGCGGCTTTGATGCAAGAGCGCAGGTTGCGCGCAGAACTCGAAGAATCCGTGGAGCGCAAGTCCCACTCGCTGCGCCGGGCGAACGCGTCCCTCGTGTCCCTGGCCCGACAGATCGACCGGATGGTCAAAGAGCGCACCGAAGACCTCGCCCGCGACCGGGCCGAGGCGGAGGCCGAGAGTGCCGCAAAAACACAGTTTCTGGCCACGATGAGCCATGAAATCCGCACCCCGCTCAATGGGGTTCTCGGGATGGCATCGGCACTTGCGGATACCGAACTGGCAGAGCGTCAATCGCAGATCCTTGGGGTTCTGCGCGAAAGCGGGCAATTGCTGCTGAACATCGTTGATGACATTCTCGATCTCTCCAAGATCGAAGAGGGCAAACTCGAACTCGAACGTCTGCCGACAGATGTCGTAGCTTTGATCGAGACGGTTTATCGCCAGTTCAAACCGCGTATCGAGGCCAAGGGGCTCAATTTCAGCTCGATCTATGGCGAGGGGTTGGCGCAGGGCCCCGCCTGGGTCCACATCGATCCCACCCGATTCCAGCAAGTGCTGACCAACCTGTTGTCCAATGCGATAAAATTCACCGACACGGGTGCGATTGCGCTTTCGTCCAGCCTTGTCTTGCAGCACGACGGTGAGCTCATTTTATGCGTTGCCGTGCGCGATACCGGCGTCGGGCTCACGGATGCGCAAGTGGAGCGCTTGTTCCAACCCTACATGCAGGCCGATGCGAGCGTGGCGCGCAGCCACGGCGGTACCGGTCTTGGCTTGGCCATCGCGCGCCAGATCTGCGAGCGCATGGGCGGCACCCTGACCTGCCGCAGCCATGAGGGCGATGGCAGCGAATTCTGCGCGACCTTTCGCGCCGCTCCGGCAGAGCCCGTGGTCTCGTCCCATGACCCCCAGGACGAGAACGAACTGGAGGTGCTGAGGGCGCAACGCTGGAAGGTGCTGGTGGCCGAGGACAACCGAACCAACCGGATGGTTCTCCACCATATCCTGCGCGGCTATGACTTGGATTTGCACTGGGTGGACAATGGCGAAGAGGCGGTAAAAACCTGGCGTCAAGAACGGCCGGATCTGGTGCTGATGGATGTGAATATGCCGCAGCTCGACGGGGTGTCTGCGACCTCTGTAATCCGTCAAGAAGAGGCTGATGCACAAGCCGCGCCGGTGCCGATCATTGCGGTGTCGGCCAATGCGCTGGTGCATCAGATCAAAAGCTACCTCGC
This sequence comes from Epibacterium sp. HA2-3, assembly GCF_055693725.2. Taxonomy (NCBI): domain Bacteria; kingdom Pseudomonadati; phylum Pseudomonadota; class Alphaproteobacteria; order Rhodobacterales; family Roseobacteraceae; genus Epibacterium; species Epibacterium sp. HA2-3. The sequence goes on from NZ_CM172490.1 coordinate 236,300, forward strand.
GAGCGGCATGACCGACCATGTCGCCAAACCGATCCGCAAGAAAAAGCTGTTGTCGGCCATGGCGCGCGCGTTGAAGTCCCGCCCAACGCTGCCCCCCGTGCCAGAAGAGCCAGCGGACAAAGGCGCAGCGCGGGTGCTCTCGCCCTAGCAGCTATGCCGCGCATCGCCTCAGCAAAGAAAAAACCAGCAGGGAGGATCGCTCCGATGCTGGTTCCATGTGCGCCCGCTGGGGCGGTGTCTCAATTGGGATCAGCCCGCGTGGGCGCCATCCGCCAGTGTTTTTACAAAGGCCAGCACCTCGGCAGGTGATTTCCCGGCTCCGATCTCGGCCACGATGGCGCTGCCAACGACGGCCCCATCCGAGATCGATGCGATGGTCTGCGCCCGTTCCGGCGTTTTGATCCCGAACCCCACGATGATCGGCAGATCCGTGGCCGCCTTGATGCGAGCCACTTCGGGCCCGACGTCCGCGGCCTCTGCCTCGGCGGCGCCGGTGATCCCTGTGATCGACACGTAGTAGACAAAACCGGATGTGTTTTGCAGCACGCGTGGCAGGCGAGCATCATCGGTGGTGGGGGTCGCAAGACGAATGAAGTTAAGCCCCGCCGCCTGTGCAGGCAGGCAGAGTTCGCTGTCTTCTTCTGGCGGCAGATCCACCACGATCAAACCGTCGATGCCGGCCTCTTTTGCATCGTTGAGGAATGTCTCGACACCGCGCGAGTAGATCGGGTTGTAGTAGCCCATCAGCACGATTGGCGTGGTGTCATCCTCTTTGCGAAAATCCCGCGCCAGCTGCAGTGTGCGCTCCAGCGTCATTCCGGCCTCCAGCGCGCGCTGACCTGCGAGCTGGATAGTTTCGCCGTCCGCCATCGGATCGGTAAAGGGCAAGCCGAGCTCGATCACATCGACGCCAGCGGCGGGCAGGCCTTTGACCACCTCCAAAGAGGTGTCGTAGTCGGGATCGCCCGCCATGACATAGGTGACGAAGGCCTTTTTGCCCGCGGCAGCGAGTTCAGCAAACTTAGCGTCGATGCGTGTGGTTGGGCGGGTCATATGAAGGCCTTTTTCGATCTCTGTTGCCTGCCTGATGTGCCGAAACTTCACGGTAAAATCAATCCCGGACGACAGGTCGGGCCAGCGCAGCGGGCAGTTTAGTTCAACGCGCGTTGCCCAAGCGGCATATGCAGCCGCAGGGTGATCGTATTGAGGCCCGGGTTTTCACGCGCCAGAGAGGCGTTGGACATATGCGTGAGCGCCAGTGACAGGCGCTTGCCCCCGCGCAGGTCGCGCCCGATGCCGATCAGCGAACGGATTTCAAAGTTGGACCCCAGATCATTGCGGGCCTCATTCTCGAAGTAGAGACCGGGCATCAGGCTGGCTTCGATGAACCAGCCGCGCCCGATATCGCGCTGGGCCTGCAGCCCGCCCCCAAAAAACACATCACCCGTCTCGTGGATGTGGCCTGCGACGCCCAGCCCAGCGTCAAAGCCCCAGACCTGCCAGTCGCGTGGCCCGAGGTACTCGGCGGAGAAATACGCGCCACTCTCGGCGATCTCATTGTTGAATTCCGCATGGCCCAGCCCGAACGTCAGCTCCTGAGCCCGGAGCGCGTGGCTCTGAAGGAGTGTAGAAATCAAAGTAGCAGCAATGATGATTTTGCGCATGCGGACCTCACAGTCTGTTTATACATTAAACCGGCTGGCCGGCAGAAGCGATTGAACAGATCAGCATAAGTGAATGCGTCTTTGCCATTTCAATAAGCGCCGCGTGCGTGTTGCAACGGCTGCGTGCTTGCGAAAACGGCGATTTGAGCCTAAGTGCTGGCTCCCAAATGGCATCAGGAGGCCGGTATGGGCTTTAAAATGGGAATCGTGGGTCTGCCCAATGTGGGCAAGTCGACCCTGTTCAACGCGCTGACCAAAACCGCCTCGGCGCAGGCGGCAAATTTTCCGTTCTGTACGATCGAACCGAACGTGGGTGAGGTGGGCGTTCCGGACGCGCGTCTCGACAAATTGGCGGCGATTGCGCAGTCCAAACAGATCATCCCAACCCGCATGACGTTTGTGGATATTGCTGGCCTCGTCAAAGGCGCCTCAAAGGGCGAAGGTCTGGGCAACCAGTTCCTTGCCAATATCCGTGAGGTGGACGCAATTGCCCATGTTTTACGGTGCTTTGAGGACGGTGACGTTACCCATGTCGATGGTCGCGTTGATCCGGTTGCGGACGCCGATACCATCGAAACCGAGCTGATGCTGGCGGATCTTGAGAGCATCGAGAAACGCCGCGCCAACCTCGTACGCAAGCTCAAGGGCAACGACAAGGAAGCCCAGCAGCAGGACCGCCTGCTCGCAGCGGCGCAGGCCATGCTCGAAGATGGCAAACCAGCCCGTCTGGTTGAGGTCGACGCAGAGGACCAGAAGGCCTGGACCATGCTGCAACTGCTGACCACAAAGCCGGTGCTTTACGTCTGCAATGTGGGTGAAAGCGAGAGCGTCGAAGGCAACGCACATTCCGCCAAAGTTGCCGAGATGGCCGCGGCTCAGGGTAACGCGCATGTGATCATTTCGGCGCAGATCGAAGAGGAAATCAGCCAGCTTGAGCCCGAAGAAGCGCAGATGTTCCTCGATGAGATGGGTCTCGCAGAAGCCGGTCTCGACCGCCTGATCCGCGCCGGTTACGAGCTCTTGCATCTGGAAACCTATTTCACGGTCGGCCCCAAGGAAGCGCGCGCCTGGACCATTCGCTCGGGCACCGCTGCGCCCCAGGCGGCAGGCGTTATCCACGGCGATTTTGAAAAGGGTTTCATCCGCGCGGAGACCATCGCCTATGACGACTACATCGCTTGCGGCGGTGAATCCGGCGCCAAAGAAGCGGGCAAGATGCGCGCCGAGGGCAAGAGCTACATCGTCAAGGATGGCGATGTGATGCACTTCTTGTTCAACACCTGATCATCCGCATCGTCACAAGTTCAGAATGCCCGTCTTCGAAGGAAGGCGGGCATTTTTGCGAAACAGTTGATGGATAATCGAGAGGCTGGCAGGCTTGAGTTGCCGCTAACATAGGTGCTAAACCCGCTCGATTAATCAGTCTTGGGGATAACAATGACAACAAAACTCATCATCGACACGGACCCCGGCATCGACGATGCGATGGCTATTTTCTACGCCGCCGCCGCGCCCGATATCGAGCTTCTGGGGCTGACCACGATCTTTGGCAATGTGACCACCAAGATGGCCACCCGCAATGCGCTGCGTCTGCTTGAGGCCGCTGAACTGGATCTGCCCGTTGCCCATGGCGCGGAAAAGCCGCTGGTCCTGCCCCCCTTTGAGCCTTCGGCCCATGTGCATGGCGACGAAGGCTTTGGCGACATTCCCGCCGTCAATCCCAAAGGGCAGGCGATTGCAGAAGATGCCGCCGATTTCCTGATCCGAATGGCGCGCGAACACAAGGGCGAGCTGGTGGTCTGCCCGGTGGGGCCGCTGACGAATATCGCCATCGCGATCGAGCGTGACCCGGAGTTTGTGAAAAACTGCAAGCGCATCGTCATCATGGGGGGCTCGCTTGAGGCGGGCGGAAATATCACGCCCCATGCCGAGGCCAATATCTACCACGACCCCCACGCCGCCGAGGCGGTCTTTGCCGCCGCCGCGGGCAAGGTGGTGATGGTTGGGCTTGATGTGACGCTCAAGATTCTCTGCACCCCCGAGGATTTCGACGGCATCAAGGAGCGCTCGCCGGAGCTTGGTGGCATGCTCAAGGACATGAGTGTCTTTTACATCAAGTTCTATCAGGAAGTGGCCAATCTCAATGGATGTTCTCTGCATGACCCCGCAGCGGTGATTGCCTGCACCCATCCCGACCTCTTTAAGACCCGGGCCGTGAAACTGGCCGTTTCGGTCGAGGAGGAGACCTCTGGCAAGACCCAGCTGGCCGAGGATGGTCGTGGCGATACACATGTCGCGATGGACGTGGACGCAGAGGCCGTCAAGGCACTGTTCCTGAAGCGCCTATCGCTGCTGCCCTGAACCACTCCGCCTGTGCCGGTGTGGCGCGGGCGGATCGGGCGAGAGGGCCAAGTCGCCCTCTTGCCGCCACGTCCAAAACGACGAATTCAGCCGGAGGGTGCCTCTCACAAGCAGCGGCTCTTGAATTTGCCCCCGCTCTCGGGTAGATCGCCCTCCTAGTCGACAAGAGAGAGTGCGAGAGCCCTATGGCCACCATCAATCCCGTTAAGTTCATCCAGCAGGTGCGCGCAGAAGTCAGCAAGGTTGTCTGGCCGACCCGTCGCGAGGTTCTGCTGACCACGGTCATGGTGTTCATCATGGCGGCTCTGGCTGCGGCATTCTTTGCTGTGGTGGACCTCTTGATCCGCACCGGTCTCAACGGTGTGCTCGGGCTCTTTGGCTGAGGCAGGCATTTGCAGCGCCGCCTTCGTCGCGGCGCCGTTGCCTCTTGATCTTGCCCGCGCAGGGGGATAGTTCAGCCGATACTGGATGAGGCGTGCGGCGATTCGCACGCCGATTTTTGTTGCACCGCAGCCACTGGGCTGCACAGAGATATTTTGCGGCAAAGCCCGCAGGGAACAAGAAGGACGAGCAGGTTCATGGCGAAACGGTGGTATTCGGTCAGCGTTCTTTCGAACTTCGAAAAGAAAATCGCAGAACAGATTCGCACCGCGGTCGTGGAGCAGGGTCTAGAGGACGAGATCGACGAGGTTCTGGTTCCCACCGAGGAAGTGATCGAAATTCGCCGGGGCAAGAAAGTCTCGACCGAGCGCCGCTTCATGCCGGGCTATGTTCTGGTTCACATGGAAATGTCCGACCAGGGCTATCACCTGATTTCTTCCATCAATCGCGTCACCGGTTTCCTCGGTCCGCAAGGCCGCCCGATGCCGATGCGTGATGCCGAAGTGCAGGGCATCCTGGGCCGCGTCGAAGAAGGTGTCGAGGCGCCGCGTACACTCATTTCCTTTGAGGTGGGCGAAAAGGTCAAAGTCAACGACGGCCCCTTCGAGGATTTCGACGGTATGGTCGAGGGCGTGGACGACGAGAACCAGAAGCTCAAGGTCACGGTGTCCATCTTTGGTCGCGAGACCCCGGTGGAGCTCGACTTCACGCAGGTCACCAAACAGGTTTGATCTGCGCCGGTTTCCGGCGCTACACGGAATTTCCCATTGGGAACTTGAGGATCGGCCCCTAAAATGGGGCCGATTTTTGTTTGGTCCGCCGGAGTTCCCGCCCATGAAATTGCTCGTCGTATCGACGAATGCTGCCCTCACCATGGGGGGCGAGGCGATGAAGGCGCTGCAGTATATGCAGCAGCTCTTGGCGGATGGACGCGATGCCACTCTCATCACCCATGAACGCTGTCGCGAGGCTCTTGCGGGGCAATTGCCAGAAGATCGGGTGATCTATGTGCAGGACAGCCGTGCAATGAAGGCCTGCTGGCGCACGCCGGGGCTTGGACGGTTGGTGAACAGTTTTTTCCACCTCGAGGTCGCCCGGATCTGTCGCGGCTATGATCCGAGCGAGGTGGTGATCCACTATCTGTGTCCGATCTCCCCCGTCGAGCAGCGCTTCCCGCCGAAGGGATATCGCTATGTCATTGGCCCGCTTTCGGGCAATATCTTCTACCCAGAGGGGTTTCGACATCTTGCGGGGCGGGGGCTGCGCCTGCAGCATCAGGCGTATCGGCCTTTGCAGATGGCGCTTGGCCTCTTGTCTAGGCAATTCACGCGCGCCTCGACCGTGTTGGTTTCCGGCTATGACCGTACCCGAGAGGCCCTCGGCTGGGCGGGTTGCCCGGAGGCCCGCATGCAGGACGTCTGGGATGCGGGCCTGTCTCCCGATTTCTTTGCGCGTCCCCGGATTCAGCCCGGTAGGAACCCGGCGCATTTCGTGTGGATCGGACGCATGGTGCCCTACAAGGGGGCGGATCTGGCTATTCGTGCGCTGGCGCTGGCCCCACAGGAGGCGCGGCTCACGCTCTATGGAGATGGGCCGGATCGTGCCGAACTGGAGGCGCTCGCCCGCGATCTTGGCCTGATGTCGCGGGTCACCTTTGCGGGCTGGCTTGCGCATGGGGATCTCTCCGAGGCGTTGGGCCAGTACCGGGCGCTCTTGTTCCCGAGCCTCAAAGAAGCCAACGGCATCATCGTGCAGGAATGTATGGCGATCGGCTTGCCGGTCGTGGCCTTGCGCTGGGGCGGGCCTGTGGGGCTCGCCGATGACACTGAGGCGCTGTTTGTCGAGGCGCAGAATGCCGCGCAGGTCGAGCAGGACCTGGCTGCGGCCATGAAGCAGTTGACAGAAGACCCAGCCCTAGCGGAGGCGCTCTCCGAGGCGGCGCGGCGCAAGGCTGAAAACGAGTTCCCCTGGCCGCAGGTGGCCCAAAGCTGGTACAGTGCAGCACGTCGCGCGCAGGATGCGGCCGCAGCAGAGCCAAAGCACCGCGGCGGGGGTTGATCTCTGCTGAGATGGGGCGTAAGAGCCGCCAATCTGCCCGGTTTCTCAACCGGGCGTGATTCTTGTGGGAGGCCCAAGCGTCGCGACGTGTTGGGTCGAACCACGCAACGCAAAAGAGCGTTTGGGCGCGCCCAAAGGCTGTTGAAAAGGAGACAACCACATGGCTAAGAAGCTTGTTGGTTCGATGAAGCTGCAGGTTCCTGCAGGTCAGGCAAACCCATCCCCGCCAGTTGGCCCCGCACTGGGTCAGCGCGGCATCAACATCATGGAATTCTGCAAGGCGTTCAACGCCAAGACCGCAGACATGGAGCCCGGCGCTCCGTGCCCGACCGTGATCACCTACTATCAGGACAAGTCCTTCACCATGGACATCAAGACGCCGCCCGCGTCTTACTACCTGAAGAAGGCTGCAAAGATTAAATCCGGCGCGAACAACCCGAGCCGTGAGACCGCAGGCACCGTCACTGCCGCTCAGGTGAAAGAGATCGCCGAAGCGAAGATGAAAGATCTGAACGCGAACGACATCGAAGCCGCGATGCAGATCATCCTGGGCTCCGCCCGCTCCATGGGCATCGAGGTGAAGTAAGATGGCAAAGCTCGGTAAACGTACCCGCGCAGCGCGCGAAGCCTTCGCAGGCAAATCGAACCTCACCATCGAGGAAGCCGTCGCACTGGTGAAGGCAAACGCCACCACCAAATTTGACGAAACCGTCGAAATCGCGATGAACCTCGGTGTTGACACCCGTCACGCAGACCAGATGGTCCGCGGCGTTGTTGGCCTGCCCAACGGCACCGGCAAAACCATGCGTGTTGCCGTGTTCGCACGTGGCCCCAAGGCTGACGAAGCCAAGGAAGCTGGCGCAGACATCGTTGGTGCAGAAGACCTGATGGAAACCATCCAGGGCGGCACCATCGATTTCGATCGCTGCATTGCAACCCCGGACATGATGCCCGTCGTTGGCCGTCTGGGTAAGGTCCTTGGCCCGCGCAACCTGATGCCGAACCCCAAAGTTGGCACCGTGACCATGGACGTGAAAGCGGCCGTGGAAGCAGCCAAAGGCGGCGAAGTTCAGTTCAAAGCGGAAAAAGGCGGCGTTGTGCACGCTGGCGTTGGCAAAGCGTCCTTCGACGAAGCCAAGCTGGTTGAAAACGTGCGTGCCTTTGTGTCCGCAGTGGCCAAAGCCAAGCCTTCCGGCGCCAAAGGTGCCTACATGAAGAAAATCGTCCTGTCCTCCACCATGGGCCCGGGCGTCACTCTTGACGTGGACGGTGCGGTCTCCGAGTAATCGGACCCCTTCCATATCTGAGAAAAGAAAGGCGGCACTCCGGTGTCGCCTTTTTTTGTGCACGATCCGCGCGTATGGGTGATCCTGACGGACGCGGGCCACACGCCCGGCGGGGCGCAATTGCAAAGGATCACAGGCGCATATGGCACAGGCAAACAGGCAGCTTTGGCGCGTGGGAGCGATCATGAATGAGCCTCTCGCAGAGGTGCTGAAGTTCTGTGCGTGGTACCTTGAGCGCGGCGCGCATGAGCTGGTGATCTGTTTCGACAATCCCGACGATCCGGCGATTGCGCGGCTTGCCGGTCATCCTCGCATTCGCGCCATCCCCTGCACCGCTGCGTTCTGGGGCGCGCTTGACCTGACCCCGGATGTGGCCTTTGTCACGCGTCAGAACGCGGCGCTGACGTGGATCTATCATCAGTATCCGGACGGCTGGCTCTTGAACGTTGATGCGGATGAGTACCTGTATCTGGTGGGGCGTGACGTGGCCGATCTCTTGGCGGAGGTGCCCGCAGAGAAAAAATCCCTGCGCGTGCGAACCGCCGAGCGTGTTTTGACCGAAGAGAATCCCACCTGCGCCCATTTTCGCCTGCCGATGGCGCGTCCGGTTCGACGCGCGGTGTATGGCGAGGATGCGCCTCTTTTTGGCCCCCGAAGAGAGGGGCTTGTGGGCCATTCTCACGGCAAATCCTTTGTGCGCAGCGGCATAAGGGGGCTTGCGCTCCGGCAACACTGGCCGCGCGGGCTGCGTGACGATGGCGCGGATGAGCTGGTTCTGGGGCATCAGGATCGGGCCTATCTCTTGCATATGATCGGCGCGCGCTATGATATATGGCGCGACAAGGTGACCTGGCGCTCCGCATCGCGCGGCTTTACCACGGGGCTGACCGAGCGCATTGCGGCAGCACAAGTCGCGCCCGCGCCGGAGGAGGCGCTTCGCGATTTGCATCGGCGTTTGCATGCTGCCACGCCCGCGCGTCTCTCCGCGCTGCGGGCCAGGGATGTTCTCCTGACGGTCCCGCTGGAACTAGATGCTTTGGCAGAGGCGCATTTTGGGGCGTGAGCTGCGCCGCGCCCAGAACGGTCATCGCGCTCGGCGCTGCCCAATTAAGGGGTTGGAAATCCGCCGCGACAGGACTATGAAGCCCCCACGGAGCAAAGCGTGCGATTCGTCGTGCGCTTTTCTCCTTTTCGTCCAAGATGGTGGGTGGCCTGTCGATCGGGCCTTAATTTCCCTCCTGAGACGGGTAAGACCAATGAAAGATCGAGAGTTTTCACTCTCGGGCGACTTTGGCTGGAACCCCGTAAAACGGACTTGACCGCCGCATCTTTCGGGATGTGGCAGAAAATGAGCCGGGGCATCTGCCCCTAATTTGGAGAGAACTGTGGATAGAGCCCAGAAAGAGAAAGTGGTCGAGGAACTCGGCCAGATCTTCGAAAGCTCTGGCGTGGTGGTCGTAGCCCACTACACCGGTCTGACAGTATCCGAGATGCAGGACCTTCGCGCACGTGCTCGTGACGCGGGCGGCTCCGTGCGTGTTGCCAAAAACAGGCTCGCCAAAATCGCCCTCGAGGGTAAGCCGTGTGAAAGCATGTCTGACCTGCTGACAGGGATGACCGTTCTGACCTATTCCGAGGACCCCGTGGCAGCAGCCAAGGTGGCCGAGGACTTCGCCAAGGAGAACAAGAAGTTCGAAATCCTTGGCGGTGCAATGGGCGAGAACGCTCTGGACCGCGCAGGCGTTGAAGCCGTGTCGAAGATGCCGTCCCGCGAGGAGCTCATTGCTTCCATCGTTGGCTGCATCGGCGCACCGGCCTCCAACATCGCCGGCGCAATTGGCGCACCTGCAAGCAACATCGCAAGCATCCTTTCGACCATCGAAGAGAAGGCGGAAGCTGCGTAAGCGGTTGGCACTTAATGACTGGCGTAGGGTGATATTACCCACGTTGGAACACACATCTGTAAACGGAAAGAGCTAATACAATGGCTGATCTGAAAGCACTCGCGGAAAGCATCGTTGGTCTGACCCTGCTGGAAGCACAAGAACTGAAAACCATCCTCAAAGACGAGTACGGCATCGAGCCGGCAGCTGGCGGCGCCGTAATGGTTGCAGCCGGTGGCGACGCAGCAGGCGGCGCAGCTGAGGAAGAGAAAACCGAATTCGACGTCGTTCTGAAGAACGCCGGCGCGTCCAAGATCAACGTGATCAAAGAAGTCCGCGGCATCACCGGCCTGGGCCTCAAAGAAGCCAAAGAGCTCGTTGAAGCTGGCGGCAAGATCAAAGAAGGCGTGGACAAAGCAGAAGCCGAAGACATCAAAGGCAAGCTGGAAGCAGCTGGCGCCGAAGTCGAGCTGGCCTAAGCACCGCGTTAGAGGACATTCGGGCTGGATTTCCTGCGGGAACTTCTGCTCTATAGGCCTCAAATCATTTGGCTGGATCCGGGGATGCCCGGGTCCAGCTGAACCTGTCTCAGAAAGGGGCCTTTTCACCTGTGTTTGGGTGGCCCTTTTCTCAGGCGAGGTTCGTTGGATCGGGAGGTCGCCATTCGGGACGGTGGCCATGAATTGATCCAGACCACGCTGTCTCTGATGGATGAGGTGCCGGGGCCCGGCGGCTGCCTTGTTTGTTGAGAACTCTGAAAGGTGAACTCTGACATGGCTCAAACGTTCCTTGGCCAGAAACGTCTTCGCAAATATTACGGCAAAATCCGCGAAGTGCTGGATATGCCGAACCTCATTGAGGTACAGAAATCTTCTTATGATCTTTTCCTGCGCTCCGGTGATGCGCCTCAGCCGCTTGACGGCGAAGGCATCAAAGGTGTGTTCCAGTCGGTTTTCCCGATCAAGGATTTCAACGAAACCTCCGTTCTGGAGTTCGTGAACTACGCGCTTGAGCGTCCCAAGTACGACGTTGACGAATGCATGCAGCGTGACATGACCTACAGCGCACCGCTGAAGGTCACTCTGCGCCTGATCGTGTTTGATGTCGACGAGGACACCGGCGCGAAATCCGTTAAAGACATCAAGGAACAGGATGTCTTTATGGGCGACATGCCCCTGATGACCCCGAACGGGACGTTCATCGTGAACGGCACCGAACGTGTGATCGTGTCCCAGATGCACCGCTCACCGGGTGTGTTCTTTGACCACGATAAGGGCAAAACCCATTCCTCCGGTAAACTGCTGTTTGCCTGCCGCATCATCCCGTATCGCGGCTCCTGGCTCGACTTCGAATTCGACGCCAAAGACATCGTCTTTGCTCGCATCGACCGTCGCCGCAAACTGCCGGTGACTACGCTGCTTTATGCGCTGGGTCTCGACCAGGAAGGCATCATGGATGCCTACTACAACACCGTGAACTTCAAGCTTGAGAAGTCGCGCGGCTGGGTCACGCCCTTCTTCCCCGAGCGTGTGCGTGGCACCCGCCCGACCTATGACCTCGTGGATGCCGCCACTGGCGAAATCATCTGCGAAGCAGGCAAGAAAGTCACCCCGCGCGCGGTCAAGAAGATGATCGACGAAGGCAACATTACCGAGCTGCTCGTTCCGTTCGAGCATATTGTCGGTAAATATGTCGCCAAGGATATCATCAACGAAGAAAACGGCGCGATCTATGTCGAAGCGGGCGACGAGCTGACGCTTGAGTATGACAAAGACGGCGACATCATTGGCGGGTCCGTCAAAGAGCTGCTCGATGCCGGTATCACCGACATCCCGGTTCTCGACATCGACAACGTCAATGTCGGCCCCTACATGCGCAACACCATGGCGCAGGACAAGAACATGTCCCGCGAAACCGCGCTCATGGACATCTACCGCGTGATGCGTCCGGGCGAGCCGCCCACCGTCGAAGCGGCCTCCGCGCTGTTTGACACCCTGTTCTTTGATTCCGAGCGCTACGACCTGTCGGCCGTTGGTCGCGTGAAGATGAACATGCGTCTGGCTCTGGATGCCGAAGACACTCAGCGGACTCTGCGCAAAGAAGACATCGTCGCCTGTATCAAGGCGCTGGTGGAGCTGCGTGACGGCAAGGGCGACGTGGACGACATCGACCACCTCGGCAACCGCCGCGTGCGGTCCGTGGGCGAGCTCATGGAAAACCAGTACCGCGTTGGTCTCCTGCGCATGGAGCGCGCGATCAAAGAGCGCATGTCCTCTGTCGAGATCGACACCGTGATGCCGCAGGACCTGATCAACGCCAAGCCCGCTGCTGCGGCTGTGCGTGAATTCTTTGGCTCCTCGCAGCTGTCGCAGTTCATGGACCAAACCAACCCGCTGTCGGAAGTCACCCACAAACGCCGTCTCTCGGCGCTTGGCCCCGGTGGTCTGACCCGCGAGCGTGCTGGTTTTGAGGTGCGCGACGTTCACCCGACCCACTATGGCCGGATGTGTCCGATTGAAACGCCGGAAGGTCCGAACATTGGTCTGATCAACTCGCTGGCGACCTTTGCCCGCGTGAACAAGTACGGCTTCATCGAGACCCCCTATCGTGTGGTGAAGGACGGACAAGTGACCGATGAGGTTCACTACATGTCCGCCACCGAGGAAATGCGTCACACCGTGGCGCAGGCGAACGCCAACCTCGATGAAGACAACCGCTTTGTGAATGACCTCGTGTCCACCCGTCAGTCGGGCGACTACACGCTGGCTCCGAATGAGAGCGTCGACCTGATCGACGTGTCGCCCAAGCAGTTGGTATCGGTTGCGGCCTCGCTCATTCCGTTCCTTGAAAACGACGACGCGAACCGCGCTCTGATGGGTTCGAACATGCAACGTCAGGCGGTTCCGCTGCTGCGCGCAGAAGCGCCGCTGGTCGGTACCGGCATCGAGGAAATCGTGGCGCGCGACTCTGGCGCGGCGATCATGGCGAAGCGCGCAGGCGTGATCGACCAGATCGACGCTCAGCGTATCGTGATCCGGGCAACCTCCGATCTGGAGCTGGGCGACGCAGGCGTGGACATCTACCGCATGCGCAAATTCCAGCGCTCGAACCAGAACACCTGCATCAACCAGCGTCCGCTGGTGAAAGTGGGTCAGACGGTCGAGAAGGGCGAAGTGATCGCAGATGGTCCCTCCACCGATATGGGTGAACTGGCGCTCGGTAAAAACGTGGTTGTCGCGTTTATGCCGTGGAACGGTTACAACTATGAGGACTCCATCCTGATCTCCGAGCGTATCGCGCGTGACGACGTCTTCACCTCGATCCACATCGAGGAATTCGAAGTCGCCGCTCGTGACACCAAGCTTGGGCCGGAAGAGATCACCCGCGATATTCCGAACGTTGGTGAAGAAGCGCTGCGCAACCTCGACGAGGCAGGCATCGTCTACATCGGTGCCGATGTGGAGCCGGGCGATATCCTCGTGGGTAAGATCACACCGAAGGGCGAAAGCCCGATGACGCCGGAAGAAAAGCTTCTGCGCGCCATCTTTGGTGAGAAAGCCTCCGACGTGCGCGACACCTCGCTGCGCGTGAAGCCGGGCGATTACGGTACCGTTGTTGAGGTCCGCGTCTTCAACCGTCACGGCGTCGAAAAAGACGAACGTGCGCTGCAGATCGAGCGTGAAGAAGTCGAACGTCTGGCCCGTGACCGGGACGACGAGCTCGGCATTCTGGACCGCAACATCTACGCCCGTCTGCGTGACCTTCTGCTCGGCAAAACTGCCGTCAAAGGCCCCAAAGGCGTGCGTGGCAACACCGTCATCGACGAGGATCTGCTGGACAACCAGCTGACCCGTGGTCAGTGGTGGATGCTTGCTCTGGAAGAAGAGCAGGACGCTCAGATCCTTGAGGCACTGAACGAGCAGTACGAAGCACAAAAGCGTGCTCTGGACGCCCGTTTCGAGGACAAGGTCGAGAAGGTCCGTCGCGGCGACGATCTGCCCCCGGGTGTGATGAAGATGGTCAAAGTCTTCATCGCCGTGAAGCGTAAGCTGCAGCCGGGCGACAAGATGGCCGGTCGTCACGGGAACAAAGGTGTTATCTCTCGCGTGGTGCCGATGGAGGACATGCCGTTCCTCGCCGATGGTACCCCGGTGGACTTCTGCCTTAACCCGCTCGGCGTGCCGTCGCGCATGAACGTTGGTCAGATCCTTGAAACCCACATGGGTTGGGCCGCACGCGGCCTGGGTCTGAAAATCGACGACGCACTTCAGGACTATCGCCGCACTGGCGATCTGACCCCTGTGCGTGATGCGATGCGCGAGGCCTATGGTGAGGACGTTTATGAAGAGGGGATCTCTTCCATGGACGAAACCCAGCTCATCGAGGCTGCTGGCAACGTGACCCGTGGTGTGCCGATCGCAACGCCGGTCTTTGACGGTGCAAAAGAAGATGACGTCAACGACGCGCTGGTGCGCGCGGGCTTTGACCAGTCCGGTCAGTCGATCCTGTTCGACGGCCGCACCGGTGAGCAGTTCGCACGTCCGGTGACCGTGGGCATCAAGTATCTCTTGAAGCTGCACCACCTCGTGGACGACAAGATCCACGCCCGTTCCACTGGTCCGTACTCGCTGGTTACCCAGCAGCCGCTCGGTGGTAAGGCACAGTTCGGTGGTCAGCGCTTTGGTGAGATGGAAGTCTGGGCCCTCGAAGCCTATGGCGCCGCCTACACCCTGCAAGAGATGCTCACCGTGAAATCGGATGACGTCGCTGGCCGGACCAAGGTCTATGAGTCGATCGTCAAGGGCGAGGACAACTTTGAGGCGGGCGTACCGGAATCGTTCAACGTTCTGGTCAAAGAAGTCCGCGGCCTCGGCCTGAACATGGAACTCCTGGATGCGGAGGTTGAGGAGTGAGGGGGCTTCCCCTCACCCCACGTCCCCCCTTCCGCAAGATTTGAGGTATCAAAATGAACCAGGAAATCACCAACAACCCGTTCAACCCGCTGACTCCGCCCAAGGTCTTTGACGAAATCAAAGTCTCGCTGGCCAGCCCCGAACGGATCCTGTCTTGGTCCTACGGCGAGATCAAAAAGCCGGAAACCATCAACTACCGTACGTTCAAGCCCGAGCGTGACGGCCTGTTCTGCGCGCGTATCTTTGGCCCGATCAAAGACTACGAATGTCTCTGCGGCAAATATAAGCGCATGAAGTATCGCGGCGTTGTCTGCGAGAAATGCGGCGTCGAAGTCACGCTGCAAAAGGTCCGTCGCGAGCGCATGGGCCACATCGAACTGGCAGCACCCGTTGCGCACATCTGGTTCCTGAAGTCGCTTCCGTCCCGGATCGGCCTCATGCTGGATATGACCCTGCGTGATCTGGAACGTGTTCTTTACTTTGAAAACTACGTTGTCATCGAGCCGGGTCTCACAGACCTGCAATACGGCCAGATGATGACCGAAGAAGAGTACATGGACGCGCAAGACGCCTATGGCATGGACGCCTTCACCGCCAATATCGGTGCCGAAGCGATCCGCGAAATGCTGGCGGCGATCGATCTTGAGGCAGAAGCCGAGCACCTGCGCGCCGAACTGGCCGAGGCCACCGGCGAACTGAAGCCCAAGAAGATCATCAAACGTCTGAAAGTTGTGGAATCCTTCCTCGAGTCGGGCAACCGTCCTGAGTGGATGATCATGACCGTGATCCCGGTCATCCCGCCGGAACTGCGTCCGCTGGTTCCGCTGGATGGCGGTCGTTTTGCGACCTCCGACCTCAACGACCTCTATCGTCGTGTGATCAACCGGAACAATCGTCTGAAGCGCCTCATCGAGCTGCGCGCGCCTGACATCATCGTCCGCAACGAAAAGCGGATGCTGCAGGAATCCGTTGATGCTCTGTTCGACAACGGCCGTCGTGGCCGCGTCATCACCGGTGCCAACAAACGCCCGCTGAAGTCGCTCTCCGACATGCTGAAGGGTAAGCAGGGTCGCTTCCGTCAGAACCTTCTCGGTAAACGCGTCGACTTCTCCGGTCGTTCGGTCATTGTGACCGGCCCCGAGCTGAAGCTGCACCAGTGTGGCCTGCCCAAGAAGATGGCGCTCGAACTCTTCAAGCCCTTCATCTACTCGCGTCTGGAGGCCAAAGGTCTGTCCTCCACCGTGAAGCAGGCGAAGAAGCTCGTTGAAAAAGAACGTCCCGAAGTTTGGGATATCCTCGACGAGGTGATCCGCGAGCACCCGGTGATGCTGAACCGCGCACCGACGCTGCACCGTCTTGGTATTCAGGCGTTCGAACCCACGCTGATCGAAGGTAAAGCGATCCAGCTGCACCCGCTGGTCTGTTCGGCGTTCAACGCGGACTTCGACGGTGACCAGATGGCTGTGCACGTCCCGCTGAGCCTTGAGGCCCAGTTGGAAGCGCGCGTCCTGATGATGTCCACGAATAACGTTCTGTCGCCCGCAAACGGTGCGCCGATCATCGTTCCCTCGCAGGATATGATCCTTGGTCTCTACTACCTCACGCTGGAGCGTGAAGGCATGAAGGGCGAAGGCAAGATCTTTGGCAACCTCGACGAAGTCCAGCACGCGCTGGACGCGGGCGAGGTGCATTTGCACTCCAAAGTGACCGTGCGGGTTCCGCAGATCGACGAAGAGGGCAACGAAGTCTTCCAACGCTTCGAGACCACGCCGGGCCGCGCCCGTCTGGGATCCTTGCTGCCGAAGAACGCCAAGGCGCCGTTTGAGCTGGTGAACCGTCTGCTGCGCAAGCGCGAAGTTCAGCAGGTCATCGACACCGTCTACCGTTACTGCGGTCAGAAAGAGTCGGTGATCTTCTGTGACCAGATCATGACCATGGGCTTCCGCGAAGCGTTCAAGGCGGGCATCTCGTTCGGCAAGGACGACATGGTGATCCCTGACAACAAGTGGACCATCGTCGACGACACCCGCGATCAGGTGAAAGACTTTGAACAGCAGTACATGGACGGCCTGATCACTCAGGGCGAAAAGTACAACAAGGTTGTCGATGCTTGGTCGAAGTGTAACGACAAGCTGACCGAAGCCATGATGTCCACCATCTCGGCGGTCAAAAAGGCTGAAGATGGTTCCGACATGGAACCGAACTCGGTCTACATGATGGCCCACTCCGGTGCGCGTGGCTCCGTGACGCAGATGCGTCAGCTGGGCGGGATGCGTGGTCTGATGGCAAAGCCGAACGGCGACATCATCGAGACCCCGGTTATCTCGAACTTTAAAGAAGGCCTCACCGTTCTGGAGTACTTCAACTCCACCCACGGTGCGCGTAAGGGTCTGTCGGACACCGCTCTGAAAACGGCGAACTCCGGTTACCTTACACGTCGTCTTGTGGACGTGGCGCAGGACTGCATCGTGCGCGAGCATGACTGTGGCACCGAGCGTGCGATCACGGCTGAAACCGCGGTCAACGATGGTGAAGTTGTGGCGTCTCTTGGTGAGCGTATCCTGGGTCGTGTGGCGGCAGATGACGTCAAGCGTCCAGGTACCGAAGAAGTCCTGTTGGCTGCAGGTCAGCTCATTGACGAGCGTATGGCCGACACCATCGAGGAAGCTGGCGTTCAGTCCATGCGCATCCGCAGCCCGCTGACCTGTGAAAGCGAAGAGGGCGTCTGCGCCATGTGCTATGGCCGCGACCTTGCACGCGGCACCATGGTCAACTCCGGTGAGGCCGTCGGCATCATCGCGGCGCAGTCCATCGGTGAACCAGGTACACAGCTGACGATGCGGACCTTCCACATCGGCGGCGTGGCCCAGGGTGGTCAGCAGTCCTTCCTCGAGGCGTCCCAGGAGGGCAAGATCGTGTTCGAGAACACGAACACGCTCACCAACGCCAACGGCGAAGTTCTGACCATCGGCCGGAACATGAAGCTGATCATTCAGGACGAGCACGGTGAAGAACGCTCCAGCCACAAGCTGGGTTACGGGACCAAGCTCTTTGTGAAAGAGGGCCAAGAGGTCAAACGCGGCGACAAACTGTTCGAGTGGGACCCCTATACCCTGCCGATCATCGCCGAGAAGCCGGGTACTGCGAAGTACGTGGACCTCGTGTCCGGTCTGGCCGTGCGCGAAGAAACCGACGATGCCACCGGCATGACCCAGAAGATCGTGATCGACTGGCGTGCGGCACCGAAGGGCTCTGACCTGAAGCCGGAGATCATCCTTGTGGGTGACGATGGCGAACCGGTCCGCAACTCCCTTGGCAACCCGCTCACCTATCCGATGTCCGTGGATGCGATCCTGTCCTGTGAAGACGGTCAGAAGATCGAAGCCGGTGACGTTGTTGCGCGTATCCCGCGTGAAGGTGCGAAGACGAAGGACATTACCGGTGGTCTGCCGCGTGTGGCCGAACTCTTCGAGGCGCGTCGTCCGAAAGATCACGCGATCATCGCGGAAATCGACGGCTATGTGCGCTTTGGTCGCGACTACAAGAACAAGCGTCGTATCTCGATCGAGCCGGCAGATGAGTCCATGGAGGCCGTGGAATACATGGTGCCCAAGGGCAAGCACATCCCGGTGGTCGAAGGCGACTTCGTTCAGAAGGGCGACTACATCATGGACGGCAACCCGGCGCCGCATGACATCCTCTCCATCATGGGTGTCGAGGCTCTGGCGAACTACATGATCGACGAGGTGCAGGACGTCTATCGCCTGCAGGGTGTGAAGATCAACGACAAGCACATCGAGGTGATCGTTCGCCAGATGCTGCAGAAGTGGGAGATCTCCGACTCTGGCGAGACCACGCTCCTCAAGGGCGAACACGTCGACAAGCAGGAGTTCGACGCTGCAAACGAGAAGGCGCTGGCCCGTGGCAAGCGTCCTGCTCAGGGCGAGCCGATCCTTCTTGGTATCACCAAGGCGTCGCTGCAGACCCGCTCCTTCATCTCCGCGGCCTCCTTCCAGGAGACCACACGGGTGCTCACCGAAGCCTCCGTACAGGGCAAGAAGGACAAGCTGGTCGGCCTGAAGGAAAACGTCATCGTGGGTCGTCTGATCCCGGCGGGTACCGGTGGTGCCACCCAGCAGGTGCGTCACATCGCGGCCTCGCGCGACAATGTGGTTCTTGAGGCCCGTCGTGAAGAAGCCGAAGCGGCGGCAGCCCTTGCTGCGCCGATGGCGGATGATGCGGCGGATGCGGACTTCCTGGTGGAGACCCCGGAAAGCCGCGACTGAGCCTGACCGGCCGTTTTGAAATGAAGAGCGCCCCGCGTCCACCGTGACGCGGGGCGCTTTTGTTTCGCGCGCGGGGCAGGGCAGGTGTCGCGCCTAGGCTCTTGGCAAGCGTGCGGCGGCGTGGTTTCTGTGAGGGAACCAATCCGGGGAGGCAGGGCGCGATGGCGGCGACATTCAAGATGGTGGGCGTGATCCGCTTTTCGCTGCTGACGCCTACGTTCAATGCGGACCGCTATCCCGATCTGGAGGCGGCTGCCGCCGCGATCTTTGCGCCGGACCGTATGGCCCTGCGGCTTCATCTTTTTGAGACACTCTGCCTGCCCTCGCTTGTGCGGCAGAGCGATGCGGCGTTTCACCTGGTGGTGGCAACCTCAGATCGTCTCCCTGCGGCGATCTTGCAGCACCTTCAGGCGCTTCTGGCGCCGCATGATCACATGCAACTGATCCAGTTTGCCCCGGAGAACCACTATCAAATCCTGAAAGAAGCCTACCGCGCGGTGCCACAGCAGGGGGAGAGCCACCGCATCCTGTTTCGTCTTGATGATGACGACGCGCTGGATCGTCACTATGTGGCGCGCTGCAAGCGTCTGGCGGCGGGACTGGTGCCATTGCAGACCGAAGCCGTCTCTCCCATCGCGCTTGCGTTCAATCGCGGCTATTATCTGATCCGCGAAGAGGGTCAGCCGCCGGTGGTGATGGACAGTTGTGAACGTGCGCCGCTCTCGGCGGGGACGGCGCTGGTGCAGCCGGTCGCGGCGCGCGGAAATCCCTATCGTTACAATCACCGCAAGTTTGCGCAGCACTACACGCTCTATTCCGATATTTCCGTTCCATCCTTTGTGCGCACCGTGCATGGCGACAACCATTCGACCCCGGCGATGATGGGGCTCACGGCGCGACAGAGCGATGCGGAGATTGACGCCGATCTACAGCGCCATTTCGACCTCAGCCTGTCCGACCTTAAAGCGATTTGAAATGACCACATCCCTCAGCCCGAACCAAAGAGGCGCGCTCTTGATGCTTGGGAGCATGGCGTTCTTCACCTTCAACGATACATTGGTCAAACTGGTGGGGGAGACGGTTCCGCTCTGGCAGATCGTAACCGTGCGCGGCGTTCTGGCGAGCCTCTTGCTGTTGGGGTTGGCCCGGGCGATGGGTGCGTTGCGGTTTGATTTCAGCCGTCGGGACTGGGGGCTGGTGCTGGCGCGCTGCGCCACGGAAATGGGCGCGACCTATTTCTTTCTGTCGGCACTTCTGCAGTTGCCGCTCGCCAATGTCACCGCGGTGCTGCAAATGCTGCCGCTCACGGTGACACTGTGCGCGGCGCTGTTTCTGGGCGAGGTGGTCGGCTGGAAGCGCAGTCTTGCGATTGCGGTTGGCTTTATCGGGATGTTGCTGATCGTGCGGCCGGGCGGTGCCGATTTTGGACCGGCCACGGCCTATGCGGTGCTGGCGGTTGGGGTCTTGACGCTCCGCGATCTTGTGACCCGGCAGATGTCAGCCGCCGTGCCGTCCCTGACGGTGACGTTCCTGTCGGCTTTTGCGGTGATGCTCTTTGGTCTCGGGCTCGGGATCGGCGAGAGCTGGCAGCCAATGGGGCTGCGCGAATGGGGGCTTCTCGCTGGCACCTCGGTGCTGATCCTGCTCGCCTATCTTTTTGCCGTGATGACGATCCGCGTGGGCGAAGTTTCGGCGGTGGCGCCGCTGCGCTATACCGGGCTTGTCTGGGCTCTGCTGTTGGGCTGGGCGGTCTTTGGCGAATTCCCGTCCGGTCTCACGCTCCTGGGCGCGGTCATCGTGGTGCTGGCCGGGCTGTTCACGCTCCTGCGGGAACGTCAGGTGGCAGAAAACACCTGACGCACCTTGTCCTCGCGGATGGCAAAGCGGGCCTCGAATTCGCCGATTTGGGCGGGGGTGAGCGGGGCGAGATCGAGGGATTTGACCGGCTTTTGACGCGAGTCGTTGGAGCCATGCCAGCCGCGCACAAACATGGGCGCATCCGACAGGGTCACTGTAGGCATAAATCGCAGGATCTTGTGGTGGGCAAAGTTCATGATCGTGACCCTCGCCCCGCCCCGGACATACATGCCAAGGGCTGCGACGTTATAGGGGCTGTGGACCTCTGCGGCCTTGATGCCCTCGTCGCCAAACTCGGCGACATAGCCCATGTTGAAATCCACCGCGACGCTCTTGTGACGAGCCACAAGCCCGGGGCAATCGGCGATGGTGCTGCGCAAGCGTTCCACAAAATCGACCGAGACCGCATCATCGTCATCAAAGCGAAATTGCAGGCAGGGCGCAGTGGGATCGCGCCGCGCCCGGTTCAGAACATCCTTCATGATCTCGCGCTGACGCCGAGGGGGATGCTGCTCGATCCGCGCCTGCGGCATCCCCGAAATCAGATCGCGCAGGCGGGCCTCGTGCCGAGCGGGCAGGCAGCTGCCAATGACGATCACAAGGTCAAAATCCTGATCTGTCTGAGCGCGGAGCGAGGGTAGGGCGACCGTCTCAAAGAGGCGAAACCGCTCTTCAAGGCGGGCGTCGTCATAGAGGAAGGCAATGCGTTCGGCGTGGCTCTGGTGTTCGACCTGAAAGCCGCCAATGGCGGGATAGGAGAACCGGCACAGGCCAATCACTTGCATCTCGAAATCCCCTCGTAAATAATCCTGCGCGACTATGGCGGGCCGATCCCAACGGGGCAAGGCCTGCTGGCGGGGCATGTGTTGACATCCCGCGCGACTCTCAATATACGCGCGCTATCCGGCATGGGGGAAATCCCTCTGACGCCGAACTCATATCTGTAGTGGCTCAAGGTCAGGGCACTTTTTTCACCCTGACCCTCTGTAAACCCACCGCGACGTTCACCTCGGAATGGGAACGTTTGCGGTTTTTGCGTTTGCGCAGACGCTGCTGATGATCTCGCCGCACGGCGTCTGTCGTGCATGACCATGTGTTGCAAAACGGGGAATAACCGGAATGCCAACGATCCAACAGCTGATCCGCAAGCCGCGTCAGCCGAAAGTAAAACGCTCCAAGTCCATGCACCTGGAGCAGTGCCCGCAAAAGCGCGGCGTTTGTACTCGCGTCTACACCACCACACCGAAGAAACCGAACTCCGCTATGCGGAAAGTTGCCAAGGTCCGCCTGACCAACGGTTTCGAAGTGATCTCCTACATCCCCGGTGAATCCCACAACCTTCAGGAGCACTCCGTGGTTCTGATCCGTGGCGGCCGTGTAAAAGACCTTCCGGGTGTCCGTTACCACATCCTGCGCGGTGTTCTGGATACCCAAGGTGTTAAAGACCGTAAGCAGCGTCGCTCCAAGTACGGCGCGAAGCGTCCTAAGTAAGAAGAAGGATAAGCACAGATGTCCCGTCGTCACGCTGCTGAAAAACGCGAAGTTCTGCCCGATGCAAAATTCGGCGACCGCGTTCTCACCAAATTCATGAACAACCTGATGATCGATGGTAAAAAATCGGTCGCAGAGCGTATCGTTTACAACGCCTTTGATCGCGTTGAATCGAAAATCAAGCGCGCGCCCGTGGAAGTGTTCCACGAAGCTCTCGACAACGTGAAACCCTCCGTTGAGGTCCGTTCGCGTCGTGTGGGTGGTGCAACCTACCAGGTTCCCGTCGAAGTGCGCCCCGAGCGTCGTGAAGCGCTGGCAATCCGCTGGCTGATCACTGCGGCCCGTGGTCGCAACGAGAACACAATGGAAGAACGCCTCGCCGGCGAGCTCCTCGATGCTGTACAAAGCCGGGGTACTGCCGTTAAGAAGCGCGAAGACACTCACAAGATGGCAGAGGCCAACAAAGCCTTCTCGCACTATCGCTGGTAACTCTTCAGAGGCTTATCCAATATGGCACGCGAATATCCGCTCGAACTATACCGTAACTTCGGTATCATGGCGCACATCGATGCAGGTAAGACGACCTGCTCCGAGCGCATCCTGTTCTACACCGGCAAATCCCACAACATCGGTGAGGTGCACGACGGTGCAGCCACCATGGACTGGATGGAGCAGGAGCAGGAACGCGGCATCACCATTACTTCGGCTGCGACCACCACCTTCTGGGAACGCACCGAAGACGGCGAAACCGCTGACACTCCGAAGCACCGTCTGAACATCATCGACACCCCCGGCCACGTTGACTTCACCATCGAAGTTGAGCGCTCGCTGGCGGTTCTCGACGGTGCAGTCTGTGTTCTCGACGCCAACGCTGGTGTTGAGCCCCAAACCGAAACCGTGTGGCGTCAGGCTGACCGCTACAAGGTTCCGCGTATGGTGTTCGTCAACAAGATGGACAAGATCGGCGCAGACTTCTTCAACTGCGTTCGCATGATCGAAGACCGCACCGGCGCCCGCGCGGTTCCGGTTGGTATTCCGATCGGCGCAGAGAACGAGCTCGAAGGCCTCATCGACCTGGTCACCATGAAAGAGTGGCTGTGGCAGGGTGAAGACCTTGGTGCGTCCTGGGTCCAGGTCGACATTCGCGACAGCCTCAAAGAGATGGCTGACGAATGGCGCGGGAAGATGATCGAAGCGGCCGTCGAAATGGACGACGACGCGATGGAAAACTACCTGATGGACGGCGCAGAGCCCGACGTCGCGACCCTGCGCAGCCTGCTGCGCAAAGGCACGCTGTCGCTCTCCTTCGTACCGGTTCTGGGTGGTTCTGCGTTCAAGAACAAAGGCGTCCAGCCGCTTCTTAACGCTGTGATCGACTATCTGCCGAGCCCGCTCGACGTTGTGGATTACATGGGCTTTAAGCCGGGCGACGAAGAAGAAGTTCGCAACATTGCACGTCGCGCTGACGACGACATGGCGTTCTCCGGTCTGGCGTTCAAAATCATGAACGACCCCTTCGTTGGCTCCCTGACCTTCACCCGGATCTACTCCGGCGTGCTGAACAAGGGTGACTCGATCCTGAACTCCACCAAAGGTAAGAAAGAGCGCATCGGTCGTATGATGATGATGCACTCCAACAACCGCGAGGAGATCGAAGAAGCGTTTGCAGGCGACATCATCGCGCTGGCGGGTCTTAAGGACACCACCACCGGTGACACCCTCTGCGACGCCAAGGAGCCGGTGGTTCTGGAAACCATGACCTTCCCGGATCCGGTGATCGAGATCGCTGTGGAGCCCAAAACCAAGGGCGACCAGGAGAAAATGTCCCAGGGTCTGGCACGTCTTGCTGCCGAAGATCCGTCCTTCCGCGTCGAAACCGACCTCGAGTCCGGTCAGACCATCATGAAGGGCATGGGCGAACTTCACCTGGACATCCTGGTGGACCGTCTGAAGCGCGAGTTCAAAGTCGAAGCCAACATCGGTGCCCCGCAGGTTGCCTACCGCGAGACCATTGGTCACGAGGTCGAGCACACCTACACCCACAAGAAACAGTCGGGTGGTTCGGGTCAGTTCGCTGAGGTGAAGATGATCATCTCGCCGACAGAAGCTGGTGAAGGCTATTCCTTCGAGTCCCGCATCGTTGGCGGCTCGGTTCCCAAGGAATACATCCCCGGTGTTGAAAAAGGCATCAACTCGGTCATGGACAGCGGCCCGCTCGCTGGCTTCCCCGTGATCGACTTCAAGGTTGCCCTGATCGACGGTAAATTCCACGACGTTGACTCCAGCGTTCTGGCGTTCGAAATCGCAGCTCGTATGTGTATGCGTGAAGGCATGCGCAAAGCTGGCGCGAAACTGCTCGAGCCGATCATGAAAGTCGAAGTGATCACCCCGGAAGAATACACCGGCGGTATCATCGGCGATCTGACGTCCCGTCGTGGTCAGGTGTCCGGCCAGGAGCCGCGCGGCAACGCGATTGCGATCGACGCAAACGTGCCGCTGGCGAACATGTTCGGCTACATCAACACCCTGCGCTCCATGTCCTCGGGCCGCGCGCAGTTCACGATGCAGTTCTCGCACTACGATCCGGTTCCGCAGAACATCTCTGAAGAGATCCAGGCGAAATACGCATAAGCGTAACGATTTGGGGGAGTGCCGCCGCCGGCGCTCCCTCCCAAAGCTAAAAGGAGGCCATCATGGCTAAGGAAAAGTTTGAACGTAATAAACCGCACGTCAACATCGGCACCGTTGGCCACGTTGACCACGGTAAAACCACGCTGACCGCAGCAATCACCAAATACTTCGGCGACTTCCGCGCATACGACCAGATCGACGGCGCGCCGGAAGAAAAAGCCCGTGGTATCACCATCTCCACCGCCCACGTGGAATATGAAACCGACGCGCGTCACTACGCACACGTCGACTGCCCCGGCCACGCTGACTATGTGAAAAACATGATCACCGGTGCGGCGCAGATGGACGGCGCGATCCTGGTTGTGAACGCAGCCGACGGCCCGATGCCCCAGACCCGTGAGCACATCCTGCTGGCGCGTCAGGTTGGCGTTCCCGCGCTGGTCGTGTTCATGAACAAAGTGGACCAGGTTGACGACGAAGAGCTCCTTGAGCTCGTCGAGATGGAAATCCGCGAACTGCTGTCGTCCTACGACTTCCCCGGCGACGATATCCCGATCATCGCAGGCTCCGCTCTGGCGGCGATGGAAGGCCGTGACCCGGAAATCGGCGAAAACAAGATCAAGGAACTGATGGCGGCTGTGGATGAGTACATCCCGACCCCCGAGCGCGCTGTTGACCAGCCGTTCCTGATGCCGATCGAAGACGTGTTCTCGATTTCTGGCCGTGGTACCGTTGTGACCGGTCGTGTTGAGCGTGGCGTGATCAATGTTGGCGACAACATCGAAATCGTTGGCATCAAAGACACCACCACCACCACCTGTACCGGTGTGGAAATGTTCCGCAAACTGCTGGACCGCGGTGAAGCAGGTGACAACATCGGCGCCCTGCTGCGTGGTATCGACCGTGAAGCGGTTGAGCGTGGCCAGGTTCTGTGTAAGCCGGGCTCCGTGACCCCGCACACCAAATTCGAGGCAGAAGCTTATATTCTGACCAAAGAAGAAGGTGGCCGTCACACCCCGTTCTTTGCGAACTACCGTCCGCAGTTCTACTTCCGCACCACCGACGTGACCGGCACCGTGACCCTGCCGGAAGGCACCGAAATGGTGATGCCGGGCGACAACCTGAAGTTCGAAGTTGAACTGATCGCCCCGATCGCAATGGAAGACGGTCTGCGTTTCGCGATCCGCGAAGGCGGCCGCACCGTTGGCGCGGGCGTTGTGTCCAAGATCCTCGCGTAAGCGAAGATCCTCGCGCAAGCGACGACCAACACTAGAGAGGGCCTCCCCAAGCGGGAGGCCCTTTTTCGTGCGAGGCGCTGCCTCGCGCTCCGAGGTATTTGGGAAAAGGTGAAATGGGCCGTGTGATTTAATTAGATCGCGTGAAATTCATCTCTTGATTTGACCTGCGCGTCTGGCGCAAATCACCTCATGGTTGAATTTCTCTTTATTGTATTTCTGATTGGCCTTCTGGCCCTTCTCTTGCGGCGGGATCGCCGCAGGCGCGCCATTAAAATTGCAGTCATCGATGGCTCAAACCTATTGTATTGGAAGGGCGAGGCGCTGTCTTTGCAGCCGGTTCATGATGCAATCGAAGCGCTCGTCGCGGCAGGGTATCGTCCCTGTGTGATATTCGATGCCAATGCTGGCTATCTGGTGGCCGGGCAATATTTGGATGGTGCTCGCTTTGCCAAACTGCTGGGGCTCAGGGCGGCACAGGCCTATGTGGTGCCAAAGGGTGAGCCTGCAGACCCACATATCCTGAGGCTGGCGCGCGACAGCGGCGGGATCGTGGTCTCCCGTGACCGGTTTCGCGACTGGTCTGAGGAATTTGCGCCGGAGACCGCCTCGGACCGGGTGGTGCGCGGTGGCTATCGCCGGGACAAGCTCTGGCTCGACTTGCCGAAGGATAAGGTTGCCTGAAGGGGCAGGCGGGCGGGGCGTATCGCGCCTTTCGCGATCATAGACGCTCTGCGCTGTGCGATCCGAGAAGGTAGCTGCTCCGTCGGCGCGCGCGTCAATCCAGAGACCTTGGGGTCAGGCCTGTGTCGAAGATCACTGAATAATTACAAATATGCTGTGACGACGCGGCGGCAGAGTATCTGTGCCTCAGGCTGACGAGGCGGGAGGGGTGTCTCGCGGAGTAGTCAGTCAACAATTGGAAAGAGCCTGACTCGGGAGGCGTTTCTCTGTTCGGACCTGCGTGCCAGCCGTGTCGAAGCAATCGCATGTAGGCCCCGGATCAAAGAAGAATGATCGCAATTTATACGAGAGCGAGAGAAACATCATACACCTCTCGGTCTGGATCTTTCCGGGCCTGGCTGTTACGTCTCGAGCCCGACTAGGATGAGGAAATTCACATGCGTGCAGTATTGATGTTCGGTGCTTCGATTATTGTTTTAGCGGCTTGCAGCAGCGGCACTTCGGAAGGGCAAGTGTCCGTAAGTTATGATAATGGCGCGTTTTCAGGAAAGGCCGGCTCGAACTGGTCAGATGAAGAACTGCGCAGTAATTCTTTTGGAGTTCTCTGCGGCGAAGACGGCAAGGTCGCTGACCTTGCGATCTCCAGAGATAGCAAGGGCGTGGCCACGATCAGTGGTAAATGCGTGTAGCGACAGTAGGCGAGGTGCTGTCGGGGCCACCAGACGGTCAAGACGAGTTGCTTGGATTGCCTTGCAACCCCCTTGCCAAACCTCTGAGGAAGCCGTAAGGAGCGGCATCTCGCATTGCGAGACGAAGGCGGGGTGATTCCCGCCTTTTGGGTTCGATGAGGGTAGGTGATGAGCACTGGCCCTCCTCTCAACTCCAACGCCTGACTAAAAGGCTATACGATGCAAAGCCAAAACATCCGTATCCGGCTGAAGGCATTTGACTATCGTGTGCTGGATGCGTCCACACAAGAGATCGTCAACACTGCCAAGCGGACCGGCGCCCAAGTGCGCGGCCCGATCCCGCTGCCGAACAAGATCGAGAAATTCACTGTTCTGCGTGGTCCCCACGTGGACAAGAAATCCCGCGATCAGTTCGAGATCCGTACGCACAAGCGTCTTCTCGACATCGTCGACCCGACCCCTCAGACCGTGGACGCGCTGATGAAGCTCGACCTGGCTGCTGGCGTTGACGTCGAAATCAAACTGCAGTCATAAGATCGGAGGGTAATTCATATGCGCTCTGGTATTATCGCAAAAAAAGTGGGCATGACCCGCTTGTTCATGGAAGACGGCAAGCAGATCCCTGTGACCGTTCTTTCGCTTGATGGCCTGCAGGTTGTCGCTCAGCGTACCGAAGACAAAGACGGCTACACTGCCGTTCAGCTCGGTGCCGGTTCCGCAAAAGTAAAGCGCGTCTCCAAGGCGATGCGCGGTCACTTTGCGGCCTCCAAAGTTGAGCCCAAGCGCAAGCTGGTTGAGTTCCGCGTTCCCGCGGACGGCCTGATCGAAGTGGGCGCGGAAATCTCCGCCGAGCACTTCCTGGAAGGTCAAAAAGTCGACGTCACCGGTACCTCCATCGGTAAAGGTTTCGCCGGTGCAATGAAGCGCTGGAACTTCGGCGGTCTGCGTGCCTCTCACGGCGTGTCGATCTCTCACCGTTCCCACGGTTCCACCGGTCAGTGTCAGGATCCGGGCAAAGTCTTCAAAGGCAAGAAGATGGCCGGTCACATGGGCGCTGCACGCGTGACCACCCAGAACCTCGAGGTTGTCAAAACCGACGCCGATCGTGGTCTGGTCTTCATCAAAGGCGCTGTTCCTGGTCCGAAATCCGGCTGGGTCACCGTCAAAGACGCCGTGAAGAAGAAAGCACCCGAAGGTCTGCCGTTCCCGGCGGCTCTGAAGACTGCTGCTGAAGCTGCGGCTGAAGCACCCGCGGAAGGGGGTGAAGCATGAAACTTGACGTGATCAAACTGGACGGCGGCAAAGCGGGCGACATCGAACTGTCCGAAGACCTGTTCGGCCTGGAGCCGCGTGCGGACATCCTGCACCGTGTGGTCCGTTGGCAGCGCAACAACGCGCAGGCCGGCACCCACAAGGTGAAGACCCGCTCCGAGACCTCCTACTCCACCAAGAAGATCTACCGCCAAAAAGGCACCGGTGGCGCACGCCATGGTGACCGTAACGCGCCGATCTTCCGCAAAGGTGGTATCTACAAGGGTCCGACCCCGCGTAGCCACGGCCACGATCTGACCAAGAAATTCCGCAAGCTGGGTCTGCGCCACGCGCTGTCCGCCAAAGCAAAAGCGGGTGAACTGGTCGTGATCGAGAACGCAGAAGCCGAAGGCAAGACCGCCGCTCTGGCCAAGCAGGTTGCAAACCTGGGCTGGAAACGCGCTCTGGTCATCGACGGTGCTGCCGTCAACGAAGGCTTCGCTCGTGCCGCCAAAAACATCGAAGGTCTGGATATCCTGCCGTCGATGGGCGCAAACGTCTATGACATCCTGAAGCGTGACACCCTCGTGCTCACGAAGTCGGCTGTCGAAGCACTGGAGGCTCGTCTGAAATGAGCGCGAAGGCAGAACACTACGACGTGATCCGCAAGCCGATCATCACCGAGAAATCCACCATGGCGTCCGAAAACGGCGCAGTGGTGTTCGAGGTGGCAATCGACTCCAACAAACCGCAGATCAAAGAAGCTGTTGAGGCTCTCTTTGGTGTGAAGGTCAAAGCGGTCAACACCACCGTCACCAAGGGTAAGGTCAAGCGCTTCCGCGGCCAGCTGGGCAAGCGGAAAGACGTGAAAAAAGCCTACGTCACCCTGGAAGAAGGCAACACCATCGACGTGTCCACCGGACTCTGAGATTTGGTTGCTTGAGAATTGAGAAGGCCCCTGCGAAAGCGGGGGCCTTTTTTCGTGGTGCGATCTACTCGCTCAAAAACTCATCCAAGCGCGCTAAAATTCTATCTCGTGCAGAAGCTGGCAGGACGCACGGCCTTGCGATGTGCTCCAGAATAGCCTCTGCGCGTTCTCGCGGCCAATTTTTGCCCAGTAGCATGGTCTCCAATTGTCCCGCCAGCAGATCAATTTCACGTGGGTCTGTGACGTCTCTGGTGAAGGTGCTACGATAGGCATCTTCGCCGACCTGATCGATGTAGCGGGTTCGAATGGCGTCAATGAGTTCTTGCCAAACAGGGTTTCCGACCAAAAGAAATCGCTCATCAGGGCAGAGTTGCCCTATATGGATGCAGTTCAGCAGATGCTGTAGTTCTTCATCAGTTCCGAATATTTCAAGTTTCATGATTGACCTTATTAGAATGAATTCTGGATGAGATGTTGGCGTTGTGGTTTTTATCGTGCGCGCCTTCAAAGGGAGGCAAGCGGAAAAGAGTTAAGGTCGCCTGCCCGACCTTAGAAGAAGGCCAAATCATCGACGTGTCCACCGGACTCTGAGATTTGCCTGTCTGAGACTTGAGAAGGCCCCTCGCAGCGATGCGGGGGGCTTTTTCATTGCGTTTTTGCTGTTAGGTTTGTCGCATTATGTTTTGGGAGATTTCGGATGAACTATAGGTACCGACCGCTGCTGTTTTCACGTGATTGGTGGTGTACAGTGCTCGTTGGTGTCTCAATGACTTGCGGAATCGTTAGCATCTCTTGGAGGTCTTCAAACGGCGGCTTTCTGCCATCTGACGCATGGCACAGCTTAGGGGCACAAGTCGCATTGGGGTGGGCCTGCGTGACAGGAATAGGTACGTTTATTCTTGTGAATTCCAAAGCTGATCCCTTTAAAATTGGACGACGTCCTCTTGTGCGGCTCTTTTGGAATACTTTTGGAACTGCGTTTTTGGCTCATATAGGTTTTTTATCGGCCTTTACGACACCAGCAATGGTGTCCACATGGGTATCCTCCCAGTGGGAAGAGGCTGAGTATCAGGTGTTGAATCCACATGGTTCCAGCTCGCGACTTTGCGGAAAGCGGATGGATTTAGTAGATCGTTCTTCCTTTCAATACGAGCTTTGCGGAGTTCCAGACGTTTTGAGAGACAGTCTGGAAATTGGAAGCCGTGTGGTTGTTTCTGGGCGTAAAAACTGGTTTGGGATGGTCCCCGACACTATCAGGCGCGCTGAAGAACGTTAGGCCCTTGGGCTGCATACGGTGCCGCGTCCGTGAGAGGAGGCCAGGGGGAAGGCAAGGTGTTCAACTCGGCTGGTCCTAATCGAGCTTATACCTCGGTTGAAGAGGCGACAGGAGACGATGTCGTAAATACCGTTTCTTCCGGGTCAGGACCGCGAGGCGGAAGGGTCGTTGTCCCTGTGGATCCATTAACGAGATCGGGCTTTAGACTTTGACAACATATTGGGCAGCGGAACCATGTGGTAATTGAGCCAGGTCTGGGGGCTTTGCATAATCATTATTTGGGGCCATTGATGAATGAGATTTTGAAATGAGTTCGTTGCGGTGGTTTCTAATAGCTGGAGGCGCGATAGCTGTGTTGCTTTCTATATGGCTCGGGCCGCTGGTTTATGCAGTGCAAAGGGGAGGGGATACAGTTCGGACTACGATCGAATTGGAGCAGTCTCTTGGGTCCCGAGAGTATTCAAAATTCGAAATGGTTCTTGAAGGCGATCTTGGTTTTGCGTGCCAATCTCGCGAAGAAGGTGGCCGTTGTCGGCGATGGGAGGATGTTGAAAGGGTTCCCGAGCCAAACTTCATCGTGGTTGAACTTACGAATCGAAAAGACGGTAGATTAATTTTCGTAAGATCGCTTCCGGAGACTAGTTTTATTTTCAGTTCACGTGTCGGCGACGCTTATCATGATACTGAGACCCAAATCTTGGCAGTTCTTGGGAATAGTGTCGCGCGAGCCGAACGATACGCTCGCTTAGTGGGGAAGGAGCAGATCGCGCAATTGCGTTGAGATGAACTAGGGGGATGCCCGAATGTCCACTAAGGCCTCCCTCGGCGTTGGTTTATGTTTACTAGTCTGGCTCGCGAGTGCCGAATTATCAGATTGCCACCCCACCCAACCTCTGCTACACGGCATCAATCCTGACAGGCCTCGGATTCGTTCCGGGGCCGTTATCTTTGTCGGGACATTCGACCCAGGGACCTTCGGGGCCCTTCATCGGTCACCTGAACCCGGCGCGGATGCGCCAAGGCAGGGGGCTTTAACATAGCTGGGCCAAAGATAATAACCTAAGGCTCGGCACGCTAAACGGAAGACAGAAAGCATGGCACTTAAGTCGTATAAACCGACGACGCCGGGCCAGCGTGGGCTGGTTCTGATCGACCGTTCGGAGCTTTGGAAAGGGCGTCCGGTCAAGTCTCTCACTGAGGGTCTGACCAAATCGGGCGGCCGGAACAACACCGGACGGATCACTTCTCGCCGCCGTGGTGGTGGCGCAAAGCGTCTTTACCGGATCGTTGACTTCAAACGGAATAAATTTGATGTCGCCGCGACCGTCGAGCGCATTGAATATGACCCCAACCGGACTGCCTTCATCGCATTGGTGAAGTATGACGACGGCGAGCAGGCTTATATCCTCGCGCCGCAGCGTCTGGCAGTTGGTGACAAGGTCATCGCCTCCGCGAAGGCAGACATCAAGCCGGGCAACGCAATGCCGTTCTCGGGCATGCCGATCGGTACCATCGTTCACAACATCGAAATGAAGCCCGGCAAAGGCGGCCAGATCGCCCGTGCAGCCGGTACTTACGCTCAGTTCGTTGGTCGTGATGGTGGCTACGCTCAGATCCGCCTGTCCTCGGGCGAACTGCGCTTGGTCCGTCAGGAATGCATGGCCACCGTCGGTGCCGTGTCCAACCCCGACAACTCCAACCAGAACTACGGTAAAGCCGGTCGTATGCGCCACAAAGGCAAGCGTCCGAGCGTCCGTGGTGTGGTTATGAACCCGATCGACCACCCCCATGGTGGTGGTGAAGGTCGGACCTCCGGTGGTCGTCACCCGGTGACCCCATGGGGTAAGCCGACCAAGGGTAAGCGCACCCGCAACACCAACAAGGCGTCGCAGAAGCTGATCATCCGCTCGCGTCACGCTAAGAAGAAAGGGCGCTAATCTATGACTCGCTCTGTATGGAAAGGCCCCTTCGTCGATGCTTACGTGCTGAAAAAAGCCGAAGCAGCGCGCGATTCCGGCCGCAATGAAGTGATCAAGATCTGGTCCCGTCGTTCCACCATTCTGCCCCAGTTCGTGGGTCTGACCTTTGGTGTGTACAACGGCCAGAAGCACATTCCTGTCAACGTCACGGAAGACATGATCGGTCAGAAGTTCGGTGAGTACTCCCCGACTCGGACCTATTACGGTCACGCCGCTGACAAAAAAGCGAAGCGGAAGTAAGTCATGGGCAAGGATAAAAACCCCCGCCGCGTGGCAGACAACGAAGCAATGGCAAAAGTCCGCATGCTTCGCACCAGCCCGCAGAAACTGAACCTGGTGGCTCAGATGATCCGTGGCAAGAAAGTGGACAAGGCTCTGACCGACCTCACTTTCTCCAACAAGCGGATCGCGCAGGACGTGAAGAAATGCCTTCAGTCCGCCATCGCGAACGCCGAAAACAACCACAACCTTGACGTCGATGAACTGATCGTCGCCGAGGCATGGGTCGGCAAGAACCTGACCATGAAGCGCGGTCGCCCGCGGGCCCGTGGTCGTTTCGGCAAGATCCTGAAGCCGTTCGCTGAGATCACCATCAAGGTGCGTCAAGTTGAGGAGCAAGCCTAATGGGACATAAAGTCAATCCGGTTGGTATGCGCCTGCAGATCAACCGCACCTGGGACAGCCGCTGGTACGCTGACACCAAGGACTACGGTGATCTCCTCCTCGAGGACATCAAGATCCGTGAGTTCATCAAAGAAGAGTGCAAGCAGGCCGGTGTTGCCCGCGTGATCATCGAACGCCCCCACAAGAAGTGCCGTGTGACCATTCACACCGCGCGTCCGGGCGTGATCATCGGCAAAAAAGGCGCGGACATCGAAGTTCTTCGCAAGAAGATCGCTTCCATGACCGACTCCGAGCTGCACCTCAACATCGTTGAGGTTCGCAAGCCGGAGCTCGACGCACAGCTCGTTGGCGAGTCCATCGCTCAGCAGCTGGAGCGCCGTGTGTCCTTCCGCCGCGCGATGAAGCGGGCCGTGCAGAACGCCATGCGCATGGGCGCCCTGGGTATCCGGGTGAACGTCGCTGGTCGTCTGGGCGGTGCAGAAATCGCACGTACCGAATGGTACCGTGAAGGTCGTGTGCCGTTGCACACCCTGCGCGCAGACATCGATTACGCACACTCTGAAGCATCCACCCCCTATGGTATCATCGGTATCAAGGTCTGGATCTTCAAAGGTGAGATCATGGAGCATGATCCTCAGGCGCGTGATCGCAAGGCTCAGGAACTCCAGGACGGTCCGGCACCTCGCGGTGCAGGCGGTAACCGTCGTGGCGATCGCTAAGGAGAACGCGACATGCTTCAGCCAAAGCGTACTAAATTCCGCAAGATGCACAAAGGCCGGATCAAAGGCCTCGCAAAAGGCGGTTCCGACCTGAACTTCGGCACCTACGGCCTGAAGGCAGTGACACCCGAGCGTGTAACCGCCCGTCAGATCGAAGCTGCACGTCGTGCAATGACCCGTCACATGAAACGTCAAGGTCGTGTCTGGATCCGTATCTTCCCAGACACCCCGGTGACCTCCAAGCCCGTCGAAGTGCGTATGGGTAAAGGTAAAGGCTCCGTGGACTTCTGGGCGTGCAAAGTGAAGCCGGGCCGCGTGATGTTTGAAATTGACGGCGTCAATGAAGACATCGCCCGCGAAGCTCTGCGCCTCGCAGCCATGAAGCTGCCGGTTCAGACCCGCATCGTGGTGCGCGAAGACTGGTAACTCCGGTTTTCCGTAACGGATAGAACCCCCCGCCAGTCATCTGGCGGGGGGTTTTTTTGTTCGTGCATGTGTAGGCCAGGTTGCCGGTCGGAAAGGCCAGCGGCACGTCTTCGCATCTGCCTGTCCTTTTGAGGCGCCGTTTGTAAATCCGGTGCATCCGGGGCGCCGTTGCGGGCGAGATTTGCGAAAGGCTGATGGAAGCTTATGCAAGTGTTCACTAAATGTTCTTATTCTGGGTGGCGGATCAGGCGGTGACTCTCACCGCCACGTCGTTCAGGAGGCGAGAGCATGACATCCAAGAAATGCATTCGGCTATCCGTCACCGGCCTGTGCCTCGCCGCTCTGATGTCCTGTTCGGACACCCCGATCCGCCTCGAGAGCGCGGACCCCGCCGCAGTCACGCGGATCAGCCAAGCGCCCTATCGCTATCAGCACGTAACCTATTGGACCCTCGCCAATGGATGCACCTATTCGCGTGGGTTTTCAGGTCGGGGTGGATGGCGGTGGTTCTTGGTGGGCAACCCGATGTCACCGGACCAAGGTGTGGTCCACGAGGGCTGTACATTTGTTTTTGATGCATCTGATTAAAAAGCAAATGAGCTACACGCTGCGTTTGGGACTTTGGGGAACTTTTCCTTCAGCTTTATCAAATATGCTGCGCTCCAGAACAAAAGAGAGAAGGACGCTCCCGGATGAAATTTGTAACCAGTGTTGCCACCGTTTTTGCCCTTGGCTTTGCCGGGGCTGTGCAGGCCGCCGATGTCACTTTGCTGACCGAAGACTATGCGCCCCTCAACTTTGAGCGGGATGGCCAGATCGTTGGCCTTGGCGCGGATCAGGTGTTTGAGATCATGAGCCGGGCGGGCATCGCCTATGAGGCGGAATTGACCCAGTGGTCCCGTGCGATTGGTCAGGCGGAACGCCGTCCCAACACCTGCGTGTTCAGCACCACGCATACCGAAGAGCGTGATCCCAAGTTCCAATGGGTTGAGCCGCTCGCCAGCGATAGCACCATCCTCGTGCGTAAAGCTGGCAGCGACATCGCTCCAGCAACCATCGAAGACGCGCGCAGCTATCGCACCGGAACCCAGACCGGCGACTACACCGTCGGTGTGCTCGAAGAAGCCGGTTTTGAATCTATCGACCTTGCGCCAACCCAATCGGCCACGGTGAAAAAGCTGCTGCAGGGTCGGATTGACCTGATGATCACCTCCGGCTCTTTCCTCGAGGCGGCACTCGCCGATGGGATCGAGATTGAAGAGGCGCTGGTGGTTTCCACAACCACCATGTCGCTGGCTTGCAGCCTCAAGACCGATGAGGCGCTAATCGCGCGGATGCAGGACGCACTGCAGAGCATGATCGACGACGGCACTCAGGCCGAAATCATCGCGCGTTACGAATAAGTCGCGTCCTAAACCTATTTTGGTTTCGCAGCGCGCATGCTCGGTTCAGGGCATGCGCGTTTGCGTTTCAAAAGGCAGGGCGCGGCCAGCGCACAGCGGCATCAAGCGCTCTCGCCAAACCTGGCGCGCCTGCGCTAAGAGAGCATCATGGCCCAGATTGATTCCCTCTTCGTGACCCGCCTTTATCGTGCTGCGCTCTCCGAGCACGGCCCCAAAATTGACCCGCAGGAAATGGAGGCGTCGTGCATCGCGATCGCCGAAGATGATGAGGCGGGGCAGGACTGGTGCGAGGAAAATGGCTATCCCGGCTATACGTCCTATGCGTCGCTCACCGATCTGCCCTGGCGGTTCCCGATTTTTGCTGATCTGGTCAAATCTCTGGACGCCCATGTCGCAGCCTTTGCGCAGGATCTCGAGCTCAATCTCGACGGGCGTGATCTGAAGCTTGAAGATCTGTGGATAAACATCCTGCCTGAGGGCGGCACCCACGCCAGCCACATTCACCCACATTCGGTGATTTCCGGCACCACCTATGTCTCGATGCCTGACGGCGCGTCGGCGCTCAAGCTCGAGGACCCGCGCCACGCGATGATGATGGCGCATCCGCCGCGCACCAAAGACTGCCGCCGTGAGCTGCGCAGCTTTGTCTATGAGGCGCCCAATGTGGGCGATGTCCTGCTCTGGGAAAGCTTCATCCGCCACGAGGTGCCCATGAACATGGCCGAGGACGAGCGGATTTCCGTCTCCTTCAATTACGCTTGGGCCTGATCGCGTGGGACCGATTGTAAAGCGCTGAAAAACCTGCATAGCTTCTCGGACATCCTGTCCGAGAGGCTTTTTCATGGCGCGGCGTTCCCCTTTTGAAATTGGTGGTTTCCATATTCCGCCCGGCACCCGGCGCACCGTTGATCTGCCGGTGAGCGTGCTGTCGGATCACACACCGGTCAATATGTCCGCGCATGTGATCCATGGCAGCGAGGATGGCCCGACGCTCTTTGTGTCTGCGGCTATCCACGGCGATGAGGTGATCGGAGTGGAGATCGCCCGCCGCCTGTTGCGCAGTCGTCAGTTTGCGCGCCTGCGGGGCACCCTGATCGTGGTGCCCATCGTCAATACCTTCGGGTTTCTCAATCATTCCCGCTATTTGCCGGATCGGCGCGACCTCAACCGCTGCTTTCCCGGCAGCGAGGGAGGCTCGCTCGCCAGCCGCCTCGCGCATCTTTTTATGACAGAGATCGTGGCGCGCTCGGATCTGGGGATTGACCTGCACTCCGCCGCGATCCACCGCACCAACCTGCCGCAGATCCGTGTCTCACCCAAGGCTCAGGATACGCTTGCCTACGCCGATGCCTTTGGCGCGCCGGTGGTGATCCGCTCGGGGCTGCGGGATGGCTCTCTGCGCAAAGAGGCGCAAAAGGCCGGGGTCGATATTCTGCTCTACGAAGCGGGGGAGGGGTTGCGGTTTGACGAGCAATCCGCCCGTGTTGGTGTCGCCGGGATTTTGCGCGTGATGCATGCGCTCGACATGATCCCCGAGGATGGCGTGCCACTGGCCGAAGGCGTGCCGGTTCGCGCCGCGGACTCGGCGTGGGAACGCGCGCCCGCCGGCGGATTGCTCCGTGCCTATAAAACCACTGGCGAGATGGTCGAGGCCGGAGATGTACTCGGGATCGTTGCCGACCCCTTTGGCGAAGAGGAAATGGAACTCACCGCAAGCCAGACGGGTCTTATCATCGGGCGCGCCAATATGCCCATTGTGAACGAGGGTGACGCGCTGTTTCACATCGCCAGCGTGAACTCCGCCACCGCCGAACAACAGATCGAAACGCTCAACGCGCAGCTTGATGGCGCGGCGATGTTTGACGAGGATGAGATCATCTAGGCTGCTGAAGCGTCACAAGGCGCGTGCAAAGAGGCCGATGATCCGGGTCATCTTTTCGCGGGGCAGGGCGGTTGGTTCGACCTCAAAGCGGGCCATGTAGCCGCGCATTTCTTTCAGCTCGAGAAACTCCTCGAGCACGCGATAGCGTTTGCGGTCGCGGTAGTCATCAAAGAGGATCGTGACCTTCTGGGTGCAGCGCAGCATCGCGGCCAGGGCGCAGGCGACCCGAAACCGGCCGTCAATCAGGATCAGATCCGGGTGCTGAAAGCCGTCGATATCCCAGATCGAGAGCGGGTATTTGTGATAGCGGTGGTGCTGCTCGGTGTTCACCGGCAGGCCCCACTTCCCGGTCTTGCCGATGTTGACGTAGTGCAGATGCGGCAGAGAGGGGACATCGTTTTCTTCAAAGTAGCGCTGCATCATCTTGTGCCAGTCGCGGCTGCTCTCGACAGAGTAGAGCGTCTTGCCTGGCATCTCGGCGCCGAGCACGGTGGATCCGCCGCTGCCATACTCCAGAATGACGTCTGCATCCTTGTAATGACCCTCGACCCAGTCGCAGACCTCCGGCGCAAAGGTCAGCCTTGGCCGCTCAATCCGGGGTTCACGGGTCTCAGACGCTTCCATACCGATGGCCTTTGTCATAAATCACCTTATGGGTTTGTGGTGTGGGCTGGTCAGGACAAAGTCAAGCCTGCGCAAATATGTGGCTCTGGTTTGCGACGCCCTGCTGCCCAGCGGACAAGCGTTGCGATCTTTCCCTTGCCCTTCTGGCATGGCTCCTGTAGAGGGACGCATCGCTCACCGCAATTCGCGAGTCGGATTGTGTCGGGCGATTCTTTTTCTGCACAATCTGTGCAGACGACATAACCCACCAGGGCAAAGGGTGACCCACCATAAGGGGCCCTCTGGTGCCAAGGAAAGGAACGCAAGGCGATGAACGCCAAGGATCTGCGCGACAAGACCGTGGACGAGCTCCGCGACGAACTCGCAAACCTCAAAAAAGAGAGCTTCAACCTGCGCTTTCAACAAGCGACCGGTCAGCTGGAAAACACTGCAGGCATCAAAGCGGCTCGCCGCAACGCTGCTCGCGTGAAAACCATCCTGAACGAAAAAGCTGCAGCAGCAGCTGAATAAGGAGCTTCTCAGATGCCCAAACGTATCCTGCAAGGCGTCGTGACCTCCGACGCAAACGCTCAGACCGTCACCGTGTCCGTGGAACGTCGTTTCACACACCCGGTTCTGAAGAAAACCATCCGTAAGTCCAAGAAATACCGGGCTCACGATGAAAAGAACGCTTTCAAGGTCGGCGACACCGTACGCATCATCGAATGCGCGCCGAAATCGAAAACGAAACGCTGGGAAGTTCTGGAAGCCTAAGAGCCTCGTTTGAGGCTCCTGGCGACTAGGCTTTTTAGCACAGTCGAAACCCTGGGGGATCACAGCACGCATCGCTGCCCCAAAGGTCGGGAGAAACCACATGATCCAGATGCAAACAAATCTGGATGTTGCTGATAACTCCGGCGCTCGCCGAGTTCAGTGCATCAAGGTTCTGGGTGGCTCCAAGCGTAAATACGCTTCCGTTGGCGACATCATCGTCGTCTCGGTTAAAGAAGCCATCCCGCGCGGTCGCGTGAAGAAGGGTGACGTCCGTAAGGCCGTTGTCGTTCGCACCGCCAAAGAGGTCCGTCGTGAAGACGGCACCGCCATCCGTTTTGACCGCAACGCTGCTGTTATCCTGAATAACAACAACGAGCCGGTCGGCACCCGTATCTTCGGCCCGGTTGTTCGCGAACTGCGCGCGAAGAACTTCATGAAGATCATCTCGCTCGCTCCGGAGGTGCTCTAATGGCTGCTAAACTGCGCAAAGGCGACAAGGTCGTCGTGCTTGCTGGCAAGGACAAAGGCAAAGAAGGCACCATTGCCTCCGTTGACCCCAAAGCCGGTAAAGCTGTCGTAGATGGCGTGAACATGGCCATCCGTCACACCCGTCAGACCCAGACATCGCAAGGTGGCCGCCTGCCCAAGGCCCTGCCGATCGATCTTTCGAACCTGGCTCTGCTGGACTCCAACGGCAAAGCAACCCGCGTCGGCTTCCGCGAAGAAGACGGCAAGAAGGTGCGCTTTGCAAAAACCACCGGGGAGACTGTCTGATGCTTGACGATGCAACCTACACCCCGCGTCTGAAGACCCTCTACAAGGACACCATCCGTGGCGCCCTCAAAGAGGAATTCGGCTACAAGAACGAGATGCAGATCCCCAAGCTGGACAAGATCGTTCTGAACATCGGCTGCGGCCGTGCAGCCGTCAAAGACAGCAAGAAGGCGAAATCGGCTCAGGAAGACCTGACCAAGATCGCCGGTCAGAAAGCGCTGACCACCGTTGCAAAGAACTCCATCGCTGGCTTCCGCGTTCGTGAAGGCATGCCGATGGGTGCAAAGGTGACCCTGCGTGGCGAGCGGATGTATGAATTCCTCGACCGTCTGATCACCATCGCGATGCCCCGGATCCGCGACTTCCGCGGTGTGTCCGGCACCTCTTTCGACGGTCGTGGCAACTACGCCCTTGGCCTCAAAGAGCACATCGTGTTCCCGGAAATCGATTTCGACAAGATCGACGAAGCCTGGGGCATGGACATCGTAATTGCCACCACCGCGAACACCGACGCGGAAGCTAAGGCGCTGTTGAAAGCTTTCAACATGCCCTTCAACAGCTGATCGCGGAGAGGAAGAGACATGGCTAAAAAAGCAATGATCGAACGCGAAAAGAAGCGCGAGCGCCTGGTGGCCAAATACGCTGCCAAACGTGCCGAGCTCAAAGAGATCGCGAATGACGAATCCCGCCCGATGGAAGAGCGTTTCAAAGCGCGTCTGAAACTGGCGAAACTGCCGCGCAACAGCTCGGCAACCCGTCTGCATAACCGCTGCCAGCTGACCGGCCGTCCCCACGCTTACTACCGTAAGCTGAAGGTAAGCCGTATCGCTCTGCGGGAACTGGGCTCCAATGGCCAGATCCCCGGCATGGTGAAATCGAGCTGGTAAGGGAGAGACAATATGAACGATCCTATCGGCGATATGCTCACCCGTATCCGTAACTCTCAGATGCGTGGCAAATCCACCGTCATGACCCCGGCGTCCAAACTGCGCGCATGGGTTCTGGATGTGCTGCAGTCCGAGGGCTACATTCGCGGCTACGAGAGCGCGACTGATGAACGCGGCCACCCGGCGCTGGAAATCAGCCTCAAGTACTACGAAGGCGAACCTGTCATTCGCGAACTGAAGCGGGTCTCCAAACCCGGTCGTCGCGTTTACATGGGCGTCAATGACATCCCGTCGGTCCGTCAGGGCCTGGGTGTGTCGATTGTCTCCACCCCCAAAGGTGTGATGTCGGATGCAAACGCACGCGCGGCCAACGTTGGTGGCGAAGTGCTTTGCACCGTCTTCTAAGGAGGCCTCAGCACAATGTCTCGTATTGGTAAAAAACCGGTCGAACTGCCCAGCGGTGTTTCCGCGAGCCTGTCCGGCCAGACCATCGAAGTGAAGGGCCCGAAAGGCGCCCAGACCTTCACCGCAACCGACGACGTGACCCTCACCGTTGAGGACAACGTGGTGAAAGTTGAGCCGCGCGGCAAATCCAAGCGCGCGCGTCAGCAGTGGGGCATGTCCCGCACCATGGTGGCCAACATGGTCCAGGGCGTCACCCAGGGTTTCAAGAAAGAGCTTGAGATCCAAGGTGTTGGTTACCGTGCTCAGATGCAGGGCAACACCCTGAAGCTGAACCTCGGCTACAGCCACGACGTCGATTTCACTGCCCCGGAAGGTGTGACCATCACCGCTCCGAAGCAGACCGAAATCGTTGTGGAAGGTGCAGACGCGCAAGCGGTTGGCGAAGTGGCGGCGAAAATCCGCGACTGGCGTCGTCCCGAGCCCTACAAAGGCAAAGGCATCCGCTACAAGGGCGAATTCATCTTCCGCAAGGAAGGCAAGAAGAAGTAAGGACAAGCAAAATGGCAAACAGCAAACGTACCCTGTTTCTGAAGCGTCGTCTGCGCGTCCGGAACAAGCTTCGCAAGGTGAACGCAGGTCGTCTGCGTCTCTCCGTGCACCGCTCGAACAAGAACATCTCTGTTCAGCTGATCGACGACGTCAAAGGTGTGACTCTCGCCGCAGCCTCGACCCTGGAAAAGGATCTTGGTTTTGTGGGCAAGAACAACATCGAAGCGGCAACCAAAGTGGGTTCCGTGATCGCAGAGCGCGCGAAAGCGGCTGGCGTGACCGAAGCATACTTCGATCGTGGCGGTTTCCTCTATCACGGCAAAGTGAAGGCTCTGGCCGACGCTGCGCGTGAAGGTGGTCTGAAGATCTAAGGATCAACCGGGCGCCCCGCTGGCCGGGGCGCCCGAGCGATTTTGGAAAGAGTGGACCGCCTTGGTGGTCCCGATGATCCGGGAGCAGGCCGTGTTGCAGGCTCACCAGGATTGGAACATTTGACGGGGCGGTCTGACTTCCTCGTCACATCATGAAGGAATGCCAAATGGCAGAACGTGAAAACCGCCGCGGCAACCGCCGCGACCGTGAAGAGACACCGGAATTCGCAGATCGTCTGGTCGCGATCAACCGCGTGTCCAAAACCGTTAAGGGTGGTAAGCGCTTCGGCTTCGCCGCGCTCGTCGTCGTAGGTGACCAAAAAGGTCGCGTCGGCTTCGGCAAAGGTAAAGCCAAAGAGGTGCCCGAGGCGATCCGCAAGGCAACCGAGCAAGCCAAGCGCCAGATGATCCGCGTGCCGCTGAAAGAGGGTCGTACCCTGCACCACGACATGTACGGTCGCCACGGCGCCGGCAAAGTGGTCATGCGCACCGCTCCGGAAGGTACTGGTATCATCGCCGGTGGTCCGATGCGTGCTGTGTTTGAAATGCTGGGCATCAAGGACGTGGTTTCCAAGTCCGTTGGCTCTCAGAACCCTTACAACATGATCCGCGCCACCATCGACGGCCTGAAGAAAGAGCAGAGCCCGCGCTCTGTTGCTCAGCGTCGTGGCAAAAAGGTTGCTGACATCCTGCCCAAGCGGGACGAAGCACCCGCGGAAGCAGAAGCGTAAGGAAACTGATCCATGGCTAAAACCATCGTCGTGAAACAGATCGGCTCGCCGATCCGTCGCCCCGCCGAACAGCGCGCAACCCTGATCGGTCTGGGCCTGAACAAGATGCACAAGACCCGCGAACTGGAAGATACCCCTTCCGTGCGCGGCATGGTCAACAAGATCCCGCATCTGGTGGAAATCGTCGAAGAGCGCGACTAAGCCTCTTTGTCGACAAGACTTTGAAAACGCCCGCGGAGAAATCCGGGGGCGTTTTTTCGTCAGGGGAGAGCGCGCGTTCTATG
The DNA here is from genome assembly GCF_055693725.2 of Epibacterium sp. HA2-3. Taxonomy (NCBI): domain Bacteria; kingdom Pseudomonadati; phylum Pseudomonadota; class Alphaproteobacteria; order Rhodobacterales; family Roseobacteraceae; genus Epibacterium; species Epibacterium sp. HA2-3. Next base: position 279,585 of record NZ_CM172490.1, read on the forward strand.
CATCTGCGGCATAGCGGGTGTTCCGAACCGTCAGTTGTTAGCGCCAACAAGCTGCCTTATCTTCGCAAGTGTCAAAGGAATTGAACAGAGACAACAAGAGCCGCGGAAACCCGTCCCGGCTAGAGATAAGGACCAAAACACATGGCACATGTACTGAACACAAACATCGCATCTTCCTCTTTTGTGGCACGCCTGCGCGACGCCATCGAGCAGGCCCGCAGCTCCTGGGCGCTCTACAAGGAATACAAGAGCACCTATAACGAGCTGGCCTCCCTCACGGATCGCGACCTGGCCGATATCGGTGTGCGCCGCTGCGACATTGCAGACCTGGCCCGCAGCCACGTCTACGGCGCCTGATCGCGCGTCTGACAGGACTTTTCGGCCAGGTTCCCTTCCTCCTCCCTCGGGGAGCCATGGCCCATCAAGAGCGCCTCCACATCGTGGGGGCGTTTTTGTTGCGCGGGGGGCGTACGCTCTGGTGAGGAGATTTTCAGCTCGATCAGGCATCGTGTTCGGCGTGTTGCGCAACACGCGGGCCTGCGGTGGCATGCAGGTCCACCCCGGAAAACGGGGCCCCGGAGTGACGTCCGGGGCTGCAAGGTCAGATATCTGTTCTTCTTGGAGGGTGACGCCTCTGAACCCATTCCGAACCGGCGGCGCCGCCACCTTTAACGGGACGCACCAGCAGCCAAAGACATCGATAGAGACGAATGGCGGCAGGGCAGGGGCCCTGCGGCCCGATACGGCATTGTTGCCGTCCGCTCCGCGTGGGGCAAGTCAAACCTTGATCCTGCTGTGCATCCCGTCTATACGCCCCCGGTGGCTATCTGTGCCGCAAGAATCAAAACCAAGAAATGCCGTGTCTGACCCTGCTCGCTTCATGGGGTCACTTCCGGCTTTAGGAGAAGCGATATGAAACTCAATGAACTGCGCGACAACCCAGGTGCATCCCCGAAACGGACCCGCGTTGGCCGTGGTCCGGGCTCCGGCAAAGGTAAAATGGGTGGCCGCGGTATCAAAGGTCAGAAGTCCCGTTCCGGTGTGGCGATCAATGGCTACGAAGGTGGCCAGATGCCGCTCTACCAGCGTCTGCCCAAGCGTGGCTTCAACAAGCCCAACGCGAAGAAATACGCTGTTGTGAACCTCGGGCTGATCCAGAAATTCATCGACGCAGGCAAGCTCGACGCAGCTTCGATCACCGAAGACAGCCTCGTGGCATCCGGCCTCGTCCGTCGCAAGCTCGACGGCATTCGCGTGCTGGCGAAGGGTGAATTCACCGCCAAGGCGACCATCGCTGTGACCGGTGCCTCCAAGTCTGCCGTTGAGGCAGTTTCCAAGGCAGGCGGCGCCCTGACCGTGGCATCTGAGGCCGCAGCTGAGTAACGGCTTGTGAGCGGCGCGTAAGCCGCTTACATAAGTCATCAGTTTTCCCATACGCCGTCCGAGCCGGAAAACGGTTCCGGGCGGCGTTTTCGCAAGAAGAGACTCCTTTTATGGTATCAGCAGCAGAACAAATGGCGGCGAACACCAGCTGGGCAGCGCTCGGCAAGGCCACGGATCTGCGCAACCGCATCCTGTTTACGATTGGACTTTTGATTGTCTATCGTTTGGGCACTTGGATTCCCGTTCCGGGGATCGACGCCGATGCATTGCGCCAGTTCATGGACACCGCCGGGCAAGGCATTGGCGGCATGGTGTCGATGTTTACTGGGGGCGCTTTGGGCCGCATGGGTATTTTTGCCCTCGGCATCATGCCCTATATCTCGGCCTCCATTATCGTGCAGTTGCTGACCTCGATGGTGCCCGCGCTCGAACAGCTCAAGAAAGAGGGCGAGCAGGGCCGCAAGAAGATCAACCAATACACCCGTTACGGCACCGTCCTGCTGGCAACCGCTCAGGCCTATGGCCTCGCAGCATCGCTGGAAGCCGGGGATATGGCGTTTGATCCGGGTCTCTATTTCCGCCTGTCGTGCATGATCACGCTGGTGGGCGGCACCATGTTCCTGATGTGGCTGGGTGAGCAGATCACCAATCGCGGCATCGGCAACGGTATCTCGCTGATCATCTTCGTCGGCATCATCGCCGAAATCCCCGCCGCCATTGCACAGTTCTTTGCCTCTGGCCGCTCTGGTGCGATTTCTCCGGCCGTGATCATTGCTGTGATCGTGATGGTGGTTGCGGTGATCATGTTTGTGGTCTTCATGGAGCGTGCGCTGCGCAAGATCCACATTCAGTATCCGCGTCGCCAGGTGGGTATGAAAGTCTATGACGGCGGCTCTTCGCACCTGCCTGTCAAGGTCAACCCGGCGGGCGTGATCCCTGCGATCTTTGCCTCCTCACTGCTCTTGCTGCCGACCACGATCTCCACCTTCAGCCAGGGCTCTGCTTCGAGCCCGGTGATGAGCTGGCTCCTGGCCAACTTCGGCCCCGGTCAGCCGCTCTATCTGCTATTCTTTACGGCGATGATCGTGTTCTTTGCGTATTTCTACACCTTCAACGTCTCCTTCAAGCCGGATGACGTGGCGCAGAACCTGAAGAACCAGAACGGCTTTGTGCCCGGCATCCGCCCCGGCAAGAAGACCGCGGAATACATCGAATATGTGGTGAACCGCGTCCTCGTCCTCGGCTCTGCCTATCTCGCGCTGGTGTGCTTGCTGCCTGAGATTTTGCGCAACAATTTCGCAATTCCGGTTTACTTTGGCGGCACCTCGGTTCTGATTGTGGTCTCTGTGACCATGGACACGATCCAGCAGGTACAGAGCCATCTTCTCGCGCATCAGTACGAAGGCCTCATTGAGAAGAGCCAGCTGCGCGGTCGGAACAAGAAACGCACCAAACGGGGACCGTCTCGTCGATGACCAATATTATTCTTCTGGGCCCGCCCGGCGCGGGCAAGGGAACGCAGGCCAGCCACCTGGTCAAGACCCGCAACATGACCCAGCTCTCCACCGGGGACATGCTGCGCGCGGCGCAGTCCTCCGGCTCCGAGATGGGCAAGAAGGTCGCGGCGATCATGGCCGAGGGCAAGCTCGTCACGGATCAGATCGTGATCGGTCTCATTCGCGAGCGTCTGCAAGAAGGCTCCGAGGGCGGCTTCATCTTTGACGGCTTCCCACGCACCCTCGCGCAGGCAGACGCGCTCGAGAAGCTCCTGACCGAAATGGGCCTGAAGCTTGATGCGGTGATCGAGATGCAGGTGGATGACGAGGTGCTCGTGAAGCGCATCGTCAACCGCGCCGAAGAGGCCCGCGCTGCGGGCAAGGAAGCGCGCGCCGATGACAATGAGGACTCGGTCCGTATCCGGCTGATGGAATACTACAAGAAGACCTCGCCGCTCATCGGCTATTACTGGGCCAAGGGCAATCTGCAGCGTCTGGACGGCATGGCCTCCATCGACGAAGTACAGAAATCCATCGCTTGGATTCTGGGCGACTGATCGCGCCCGTCGCGTTCACGCGGTGCATGAAATAGACCAGACAGGCTGCCCTTGGGCGGCCTGTTTTGTTTTGGACGCAGGGCAGGGCGCAGGGGTGGGCCAAGAGAGGCGCGCAGGGTCGAATTGCCCAGAGATTATGCATTGCGGCGCGCCTCAGGATGGGCGATACGGGATTGACGCAACAGGAACTTCAGCCCGTGCCAGTTGATGCTGGTTTCAGGGTTGACCCATAGGTCAAATCCACATACCAACCGACATCCCTGCTGGGAATCATTCCAGGCGGGCAATTTGCGTTGTCCACCTGATTACCTCGATACATCCGAGACCCTTTGGCCCATGCCAACTGGTTGAGTGTTGTGAAAAAAGGTTCTGGAGCTACGGAACCGCAACCAAAAAGGAAAGTGACACGTGGCACGTATTGCCGGCGTTAACATCCCGACCGCCAAACGGGTTCCGATCGCCCTGACTTATATCACGGGTATCGGCCCTGCATCCGCCAAAGCTATCTGTGAGGCCGTGAACATCGACGCAACCCGTCGTGTGAACGAACTCTCCGACGCAGAAGTTCTGGCCATCCGCGAACACATCGACGCCACCTACACCGTTGAAGGTGACCTGCGTCGTGAAGTGCAGATGAACATCAAGCGCCTGATGGACCTGGGCTGCTACCGTGGCCTGCGCCACCGTCGCAACCTGCCGGTTCGTGGTCAGCGTACCCACACCAACGCTCGTACTCGCAAAGGCCCCGCAAAGGCCATTGCTGGTAAGAAGAAGTAAGGGAGGGTCCTGACAGATGGCACGCGATAAAACCCGCACGAAGCGTAAAGAGCGTAAGAACATTGCATCGGGCGTTGCCCATGTGAACTCCTCGTTCAACAACACCAAGATCCTGATCTCTGACGTTCAGGGCAACGCGATTTCCTGGTCCTCCGCTGGCACCATGGGCTTCAAGGGCTCCCGTAAGTCCACGCCCTATGCCGCGCAGATGGCTGCAGAAGACGCAGGCCGCAAGGCACAGGATCACGGCGTAAAGACCCTCGAGGTCGAGGTTCAAGGCCCCGGTTCGGGTCGTGAATCCGCCCTGCGCGCGCTGGCCGCAATCGGTTTCAACATCACCAACATCCGTGATGTGACCCCGATCGCACACAACGGCTGCCGCCCGCCGAAGCGCCGCCGCGTCTAAGCGACACAATCTTTGACTGAGGCCTTGTCTTGGACAGGGCCTCAGTTCGTCATTTGAAACCTCGGGCGTCTGATCCTTTGGACATGGGGTTCAGACAGGAATGGAGGGAACGCATGATCCATAAGAATTGGGCAGAATTGATCAAGCCCACGCAGCTTGAGGTGAAACCGGGCAATGATCCGGCACGTCAGGCAACGCTCGTTGCGGAACCGCTGGAGCGTGGCTTTGGTCTGACGCTCGGCAACGCGCTGCGCCGCATCCTGATGAGCTCGCTGCAAGGCGCGGCCATCACATCCGTTCAGATCGACAACGTGCTGCACGAGTTTTCCTCCGTGGCCGGTGTTCGTGAAGACGTCACAGACATCATCCTGAACCTCAAGCAGGTCTCCCTGCGCATGGAAGTCGAAGGGCCCAAGCGCCTGTCGATCAATGCCAAAGGTCCGGCCGTCGTCACCGCAGGCGACATTGCCGAAACCGCTGGCATCGAAGTTCTGAACCGCGAGCACGTCATCTGCCACCTCGACGATGGTGCGGATCTGTTCATGGAACTCACTGTCAACACCGGCAAAGGCTATGTCTCTGCCGAGAAGAACAAGCCCGAGGACGCACCGATTGGTCTTATTCCGATCGACGCGATCTATTCCCCGGTCAAGAAGGTCTCTTACGACGTGCAGCCGACCCGCGAAGGTCAGGTTCTGGACTATGACAAGCTGACCCTCAAAGTTGACACCGACGGCTCCATCACCCCCGAAGACGCGCTGGCTTTTGCGGCCCGCATCCTTCAGGACCAGCTGTCGATCTTCGTGAACTTCGACGAGCCGGAATCCGCAGGTCGTCAGGACGAGGACGATGGTCTCGAGTTCAACCCGCTTCTCCTCAAGAAAGTGGACGAGCTGGAACTGTCCGTGCGTTCGGCAAACTGCCTCAAGAACGACAACATCGTCTATATCGGCGATCTGATCCAGAAAACCGAAGCCGAGATGCTCCGCACCCCGAACTTCGGCCGCAAGTCCTTGAACGAGATCAAGGAAGTGCTGTCTGGCATGGGTCTGCACCTCGGTATGGACGTTGAGGACTGGCCGCCGGACAACATCGAAGAGCTGGCCAAGAAATTCGAAGACAGCTTCTAAGCTGGACTTTCGATCCGAGGGGGGCTAAGGCCCCCTTCAAAATTCCCGGAACTGCCGGGGAAAATCCGGGCCTCCCGCCCCAAGGTGAGCAGCCGACACGCATCAGCTGCCTGACAAAGCAAAACGCAAGTTAAAGGATATCAAAAATGCGTCACGCACGTGGTTATCGCCGCCTGAACCGTACTCACGAGCACCGTAAGGCCCTGTTCTCCAACATGGCTGGCTCGCTGATCGAACACGAACAGATCAAGACGACCCTTCCCAAAGCAAAAGAACTGCGTCCGATCATCGAAAAGATGATCACGCTGGCAAAGCGCGGCGACCTGCACGCTCGCCGTCAGGCCGCGTCCAAGCTGAAAGAAGACAAGGACGTTGCAAAACTGTTCGACGTTCTGGGCCCGCGCTACAAGGATCGTCAGGGCGGTTACGTCCGCATCCTGAAGGCCGGTTTCCGTTACGGTGACATGGCGCCTATGGCGATCATCGAATTCGTTGACCGCGACGTTTCCGCCAAAGGCGCAGCCGACAAGGCCCGTCTGGCAGAAATCGAAGCTGTCGAAGACGAAGAATAAGATCTCGCGGTCATCTGACCGTCTGACTTTCCCCCGCTCTGGCAACAGGGCGGGGGTTTTTGCTTTTCGGACCCGACCTTGGCAGCTAACATCCGCTCAAGGTACATTTTTGGGCAAGGCATGTTTAATCAGATTATCACGAAGGCCGCGTTCATACTGGGTCTGAGCCTCGCAGGGGCGCTCCCTGCTGGTTCAGAAACTGTCGCAGGGCAAGAAGATGCCGCATACCTCTCTGCACGCGAGGATTGGTTGGCCGGAAGCGACACCAAGGCACTTAAAGCTCTTGGTGTTCTGGCAAGGCAAGGCAACACCGCTGCCCAAATACTTTTGTCACGGATCGCCGCATCGGAGCTTACACATCAGCATGTGACGGCAGATTTGCCGCGTCGCGAGCGCATCGCCTTGCTGCGCAAGGAACAGGGATTGTCTGGCAAGGATTGGCTGACAGAGGCGCGGTCTTCTTCTGAACTTGCAGAGGCGCTTTGGACATTGAACAGAACCCCGGATGCGATGGACGCAGGACAAGCTGTCGAAATCCTTTGGGACCACGGCGAGGCCAAAGCCGCAATCAATATGATGCTTGAAGCGTGGTCTCGGGGCGAAGAGGATAGCGTTCTGCAACGGATCGAAGCGAGCAGTCACGATCTCGGACCCGATGGGGCGCAAATGCTGGCCTTCCTGAAAGGAGATATTGACCAATGGCGAGTGGACGAGCTGCGCGGGCGGCTTGCACTTGAAGGGTTGCTAGAGCCGCTCACCAGTCTCTCGGATGCGTCCCGCTTGGCCAAGGTGGAGGAGATTCCTTCTCTGGAGCCATTGAGCAAATATTGCGCGGCCACCTGTCCCGAGTCCGTTGCGCTTTGCCTCAGATCGGGGCTTCGTGCTGCAACCGTTGCCGGTCGCTTCCCACAGCCTTTCGCAAGCCCGTCGCAATCCCTCATTCCCGACGAGGAATACTGGGACAGTGCCCGATTTCAGGGTGATTTCTCGGCGCTCATGAAGGCCGGAGGTGGGTTGACCTGCGAGTAGCCGCCGCGATGCGCGCTACTCCGCCGCTTTTTTCACAAATTGGCTCTTGAGGCCCATCTGGCCGATGCCGGGCACTTTGCAGTCGATGTCGTGATCTCCGTCCACCAAGCGGATGCCGCGCACCTTGGTGCCGACTTTGACCACAGAGGAGGAGCCTTTGACCTTGAGGTCCTTGATCACCGTCACGGTGTCGCCATCGCTCAGCACGTTGCCGACGCTGTCGCGCACCACCGGCGCGTCTGAGGCGGTCTCGGCGGACCATTCGTGGCCGCACTCGGGGCACACAAGCAGCGCGTCCATTGCATAAGCATAAACGGAGCCGCATTCGGGGCAGGGGGGCAAGCTATCTGTCATGTCCCGTCTTTAGCGCCCCATGCGCGCCGCGCACAGGGTTATTTCAGTCCAGGTTCTATTCTCTGGTCGTCCCGGTGATCAGGCCTCGCGCGGATCATTGAGGTACATTCGCCAATTGTGCTCCGGCGCAAATCCCAGCATCCGCTTTGCTTTCTCGATGGAATAGAAGGTCTCCGTCTCGCCCATCTCGGCCTTGGGGATGCCGCGATAGTAGTGACTGATGATCTCCAAGGTGCTGAGGTTCACCGAATGGTCCTCATTGGCGACGTTGAAGATCTCATAGCCAAGCCCGTCGGCGTCCAGACAGCGCTGCACCATCTGGCCGAGGTCGCGGGCGTCGATATAGGCAAAGATATTGCGCCGTCTGAGTTCGGGATCGGCCATATAGGCTGGGAAGTTCGCCTTGTATTCATGGGGTTCGATCACGTTGTTGATGCGCAGCCCATAGATGTCGGCGCCGCTACGGCGTTGAAAGCTTAGCGCCGCCTGTTCATTGGCCACCTTGGACATTGCATAGGCGTCTTCGGGCACCACCGGGTGTGCTTCGTCGATCGGCAGATACTCGGGCTTGCGCTCGCCCCCGGCAAAACAGATGCCATATGTGGTCTCGGACGAGGCAAAGATCACCTTGCGCACCCCCGCCTTCAGGGCGGCGTCGATCACATTGTAGGTGCCCACGGTGTTGATCCGGTAGCACTCATTGTCCGACCGCATCAACAGGCGCGGGATGGCTGCAAAATGCACCACCGCGTCAAAGGGCGGCGGGCTCTGATGCCGTTCCATCTCGTCATATCCGGCCCAGGCGTGCATCACGTCATGCATCTGACCCGCATCGGTCATATCCGCGATGCGGTTGTCCACACCGGGCAGATCGAGCGGGGTGAGATCCACATTGACGACCCGATGCCCCTGCGCCAGCAGATAGGCGATGACATGGCGTCCAGCTTTGCCAGAGCCTCCGGTGAACAGAATACGCATGATGGCCTCCTCTCTTTGAAGCGAGGATAGCGGTAACGGCGCTGTGGTCCAGTGCACGCTTACGTGATCTTTGCCGTCTCAGCCGAGCACCCCGGCGGCCTCGGCGATTGTTTTATGTCCTGCAGCGGCTTATCACGGGAACACAGCCTCAAGGAGACCGCTGATGAGCACCCCGCAGACCAAACCCCTCCTGACCCTGTTTGATCTTCAAGGGTTGGTGTTTGGGGTATTGATGTGCTCGCTCGGGGTGGTGTTCCTCAAGGCGGCAGGGCTGGTGACGGGACAGACGGCAGGCATTGCGCTCTTGTTGTCCTATGTGCTGCCTCTCGGCTTTGGGCCGTTGTTTTTTATGATCGGTCTGCCGTTTCTGGTGCTGGCGTGGGTCAAACGGGGCGCGGTCTTTGCCCTGCGCACGGTCCTCGTGGTGCTGGGGATCTCTGCCGGGGCGCAGATCCTGCCAATGTACCTGAGCTTTGACACGCTGCACATTGGGATTGCAGCGCTTTTGGGCGGAGCCTGTAGCGGGGCGGGACTCATTGCGATCTTTCGCCACAACGCTTCGGCGGGGGGGATGACGATCCTCGGGATCATCATCGAACACCGCACCGGCTTTAAGGCGGGCTGGTTTCAGCTTGGCGTTGATGCCTGCGTTTTTGCGGTCTCGGCTCTGGTGCTGTCGCCCGAGCAGCTGATCTATTCCTTTGTCGGGGCGATGTTCACCAACCTCTGCATCGTGTGGAACTTTGACGTTGCCCAGAGCGGCACCGGCCGCCCCGGATACGGGCGCGCGGCCCCAAAGGGCGCTAGCGACGACTGAAGGCCAGGATGATCTGGCGCGCCTGACGCTGGAACAGGCCGGGACCCTTGGGGGCGCCGCCGCGCGCCTCGACGTCTGCGATCACCCGCCGTGCAAGCCAGATCGCAAAAAGCCCAAAAATCACGCCGCCAACGGCCTGACCGATCAGCGCGCCCGGGGCGCCAAAGAAATGCGCCCCGATCCAGACCAGAGGAATGGTCCCGATGGTATGCCGCCCCCAGTTAAGCCATGTGGAATGAAACGGATGGCCGAGGTTGTTAAAGCTGGCATTGGCGACAAAAATCGCCCCGTTGAAGAAAAACGCCAGCGCAAGCGGGCCGCAAAAGAGGTAGATCAGCGAGAGCGCGGTCCCTTGCGCATCAAACAGCGCCGCAATAGGGGCGCGCAACACAAAGAGGATCGCGGTCACAGCCACCACAAAGAGCCCCGTGAACAGGAGCGCGTCCCAGAACGCGCGCCGCACGCGGTCAAAATTCCCCGCTCCATAGTTCTGCCCCACGATAGGGCCAATCGCCCCCGAGAGCGCAAAGATGGTGCCAAAGGCCAGCGGTGACATCCGCGCAATCACGGCCATGCCCGCCACGGCCTCCTCACCAAACTCCGCCATCGCGCGGGTGACAAAGGCCTGTCCCACGGGCGTGGCAAGCTGTGTCAGGATCGCGGGAAAGGATATCGCAAAGATCGGCGCAAGCCCGGCCACAAAGAGCGCAAACGGCGGGCGCTCCAATCCGCCGTGGTGGCGAAAGATCGGCCCAAGGGCAAAGACCGCAACCGCAACGCGCGAGGCGGCACTGGCCCAGGCGGCACCGATCAGCTCCAGATCAAAGCCGAAGATCAGGATCGGATCGAGCGCCGCATTGACCACGCCACCTGCAATGGTCGCCATCATGGCGCGTCGGGCATCGCCATGGGCGCGCAGGATCGCGCCTCCGGCCATCCCCATCAGCAAGAGCGGCAGCGTCGGCACGATGATCTGCAGATAGGCCACCGCCAGATCGAGCGCGCGCCCCTTTGCCCCCAAAAGCGCCACCAGCGAGGCGAGGTTGAACCAGATCACCAGCGCAAATATGGCTGAGAAAATCCCGCCCCAGATCAATGCGTTAGAGGCTTGCTGGCGGGCCAGAACGGACTCCCCGGCCCCCAGCGCCCGCGCTACAAGGGCGCCCGCGGCAATGGCGATCCCGATGTTGAAGGAGGTGGTGAAAAACAGGATGGCGCCCGCATAGCCCACCGCCGCGGCCAGCTCTTCTTTGCCGAGCATGGCGATGAACACCATGTCGATGAAATCCACCGCAAATACCGCCATCAACCCCACCGAGGAGGTGAGCGACATCACCGTGATATGGCGCAGCAGGTTGCCCTTGAGAAACTTGGCCTGTTCCATCGGAGATCTCCTCGGATCGGGTTGGACTCGGTGCGGAGCCTCCGCCACCCTTAACTAAGCGCCTGACACAGAAGTATAAACCCCGCGCCTTGTGTTTTGAGGTCTGGCCCGATGACGCTCCGCTTGATTTGGGGGATCGACAGGCTGGCGAATCTCGGCTAGCGTCCGGCCCATGACCCAACAGTTCGCTCAGTTCTGGTATTACTTTTATCCGCGCCACATGGCGGACGGAGGGTCTTTGCGTTTCTGAATTGAACTGACAGAAACAGCCGAATACCACACCAAACCGCCCCGGGACCGAGGGCGGTTTTTTGTTGCCCAGAGGTCCACGCGGGGCCCCCGCCCAAGGAACCGCCCGATGACCACCCTCTCTCAGACACCGACCCATGATCTGCGCATCACCGACATGCAGGAACTGATCTGCCCCGAAGCCCTCGCGGTGAAACACCCGCTGACAGATGCCGCGCGCGAAACCGTGCTCTCGGCGCGCGCCAGCATCCAGAAGATCCTGCATGGCGCCGACGACCGGCTGGTCGTCGTGGTCGGCCCCTGTTCGATCCACGACCCGGAGGCCGCGCTGGACTATGCGCGCCGTCTTGCGCCGTTGCGCGCCGAGCTGGGCGATGCGCTTGAGATCGTGATGCGGGTCTACTTTGAAAAACCGCGCACCATCGCGGGCTGGAAGGGGCTGATCAACGACCCCAACCTTGATGGGTCTTTCCGCATCAACAAGGGGTTGTCGGTCGCCCGAAAGCTCTGCCTCGATCTGAGCGAAATGGGCCTGCCCGTGGGGACCGAATTCCTCGATGCCTCTGTGCCGCAATACATCAGTGATCTGGTGAGCTGGGCCGCGATTGGCGCCCGCACCACCGAGAGCCAGATCCACCGCGAAATGGCTTCGGGCCTGAGCTGCCCGGTGGGCTTCAAGAACGGCACCCGCGGCAATGTGCAGATCGCCATTGACGCGGTGCGCTCTGCGGCCACACCGCATCATTTCATGGCGCTGGCCCCCTCGGGTCTCGCGGCGATTGCGGCGACGGCCGGAAACCCGGATTGCCACATCATCCTGCGCGGCGGTGGCGGCACCAACTTTGATGCAGAGAGCGTGGATTCAGCCTGCAAAAAGGCCGAAGCCGATGGCATCCGTCCGCAGGTGATGATCGACGCAAGCCACGCCAACTCTGCCAAGGATCCCGCCAAACAGCCCGAGGTGCTCTCGGATGTGGCCGGCCAGATGGCACAGGGTGAGACCCGCATCACCGGCATCATGATCGAAAGCCACCTCGAACACGGTCGTCAGGATCTGCCCAAGGACGGGGACCTGTCGAAACTCACCTATGGTCAGTCGATCACCGACGGCTGCATCGGCTGGGAGCAAACCGAGGCCGAGCTGCGCAAACTGGCCCAGGCGGTCAAAACACGCCGCACGCAGGGCGCCCGCCTGGCGGGTTGAGCTCGGATCAAAACGAAACGGGGCGGTGCACCGCCGCCCCCTTCATCTTCTAACCAAAATATCCCGGGGTGAACTGACCGCAGGTCAGGAGGGGCAGCGCCCCTTAGCCGCCTTTGTGCTGTTGTGCAGCAGCGGCTTGCAATCCCCTGCGCGCCTTCGCATATCATCAGGACCAAAATCACGTCCCGGAGGCCCCATGATCCGCAGTCTCGCCCTTCCCCTGACGATTGCCCTCGCAACTGCTCTGCCGCTTGCGTCACTAGCAGAGACCAAGATCCCGCAGAGCCAGACCGAGATCTCGCTGGGGTTCGCGCCCTTGGTCAAAGAGGCCGCGCCCGCCGTGGTGAATATCTATGCCAAGATCATCCGTCAGGACCGTGCGCGCAGTCCGTTTGCCGATGATCCTTTCTTTGATGATTTCTTTCGCCAGTTTGCCCAGCCGCGCCCAAGGGTGCAGAACTCGCTCGGCTCTGGTGTAATCCTCTCCGAAGATGGCATCGTGGTCTCCAACTATCACGTCGTGGGCGAGGCGTCGGATATTCGCGTGGTGACCAACGACCGCCGTGAATATCAGGCCGAGGTGATCCTCGCAGATCAGGCCTCCGATCTGGCGATCCTGCAACTGCAAGATGCCGAAGGGCTGCCGCATCTGGGATTGCGCAACAGTGATGAGGTCGAGGTGGGCGAGCTGACACTGGCCATCGGCAACCCGTTCGGGGTCGGCCAGACGGTGTCCTCGGGCATTATCTCGGGCCTTGCGCGCACCGGTACCGGCGGCGGGCAGGGCTTTGGCTATTACATCCAGACTGATGCGCCGATCAATCCTGGCAACTCTGGTGGGGCGCTGATTGATGTGAATGGCGATCTCATCGGGATCAACACGCGGATCCTTAGCCGTTCGGGTGGCTCCAACGGGATTGGCTTTGCCATTCCGGCCAATCTGGTGCGCGAATTTGTGCGACAGGCGCGGACCGGTGCAGAGGAGTTTCAACGCCCCTGGGCGGGGATGACCGGCCAGCCGGTGGACTCCGATCTGGCAGAAGCGCTGGGCCTTGGTCAGGTGGATGGCATGCTGATTTCAGAGCTCCACCCCCAGAGCCCCTTTGTCGAGGCGGGCTTTGAGGTTGGCGATGTGGTGCTGGCCGTAGACGGTGAGCCGGTGAACTCGCCCTCGGAGATGGCCTTTCGCCTGTCGGTGGCGGAGCTGGGCGGCACCAGCGCGGTGACGCGGGTGCGTCAGGGCAGGACGGATACTGTCGAGGTCGCCTTGATCGAAGCGCCTGACACCCCCGCCGCCGATCCGATCACGCTGAACGAGCGCACCCCGATGCCGGGTCTGGTGGTGGGACGGGTGAACCCGCAGGTCATCACCAAGATGCAGCTACCGCTATCGACCGAGGGTGTTGTGGTGATGGACCCCGGCCCCTATGCCGGACGCGGCGGCGTGCGCGCGGGGGATTTGATTCTTGCGATCAACGGCGAGGCGGTTGAGGCCCCCGAAGATGTGGCAAATCTCCTGATGAGCAGTGACCGCTGGATGCGGATGGACCTGATGCGTCAGGGCCAGCGCGTGTCTCTGCGGTTCCGGCTCTGACATGGCGGATCTCTTTGACAGCGAGGAGGCGGGCGCTCGGGCGGCGCAGAGCGGGGCCAGTGATGCCCCGCGCCCGCTCGCGGATCGGTTGCGGCCCCGAACCCTGGCAGAGGTGATCGGGCAGGACCAGGTGCTGGGTGCAGAGGCGCCTTTGGGGGTGATGCTGGCCTCCGGGAGCCTCTCGTCGCTCATTTTCTGGGGACCGCCGGGTGTCGGGAAGACCACCATCGCGCGGCTCTTGGCGCAGGAGACGGATCTGCATTTTGTGCAGATCTCGGCGATCTTTACCGGTGTGCCGGATTTGAAGAAAGTGTTCGAGGCGGCCAAGATCCGGCGCCAGAACGGGCAGGGCACGCTCTTGTTCGTGGATGAGATCCACCGTTTCAACAAGGCCCAGCAGGACGGGTTCCTGCCGCATATGGAGGATGGCACCATCCTTCTGGTGGGGGCCACCACGGAGAACCCGAGCTTTGAACTCAATGCCGCGGTGTTGTCGCGCGCGCAGGTTCTGGTGCTGGAACGCCTGAGCCTTGCGGATCTGGAGCGGCTGACGCAGCGCGCGGAACAGGCGCTGGAGCGCCGCTTGCCGCTGTTGCCCGAGGCGCGCGATGCGCTGCATCAGATGGCCGATGGCGACGGGCGGGCGCTTTTGAATCTGATCGAGCAGGTCGCGGCCTGGAAGGTCGACCAGCCGCTGGGCCGCGAGGCGCTGGCGACGCGGTTGATGCGGCGGGCGGCGAAATACGACAAATCCGGCGATGAGCATTATAACCTCATCTCGGCGCTGCATAAATCGGTGCGCGGCTCGGACCCGGATGCGGCCCTTTATTGGTTTGCGCGGATGCTGGAGGGGGGCGAGGACCCCAAATACCTCGCCCGGCGTCTGACCCGGATGGCGGTGGAGGATATTGCGCTTGCGGACCCGCAGGCGCAGGCGATCTGTCTTCAGGCCTGGGAGGCCTATGAGCGGCTAGGCTCGCCCGAGGGGGAATTGGCGCTGGCGCAGGCGGTGATCTACCTCGCGCTCGCGCCCAAGACCAACGCGGGCTACATGGCCTATAAGGCGGCGCGGCGTCTGGCCAAGGAGACCGGGTCGATGTCGCCACCCAAACATATCCTCAATGCGCCGACCAAGCTGATGGCGGAGCAGGGCTATGGCAAGGGTTATGACTACGACCATGATGCCGAGGATGGGTTTTCGGGGCAGAATTATTTTCCCGACGGGGTCAAACGCCCTGTGCTTTATCAGCCGGTGGAGCGCGGGTTTGAGCGCGAGCTGCGCAAGCGCACGGAATTCTTTGCCAAGAAACGCATCCAGCGCCAAGGAGAGTAAATCAGGTTTTGCGGACAAAACCTGAAAGCCTCCGGCGGGGATATTTTCTGTTAGAAGAATGGGCGGCGTCAGGCTGTGACGCGCACCCATGTGCCCATGCCCGCGGCGTGATGCGACAGCATGTGGCAGTGAAAGAGCCAGTCGCCCGGGTTGTGCGCCTGAAAAGCGATCACGCGGGTCTCTCCCTGCAGCATCAGGAGTGTGTCGCGCAGGGGGCCGAGGCTGCCGTCCGCACGGACCTCGGAGAAATGCATGCCATGGAGGTGCATCGCATGCGGAAAGCGAGTGTCGTTGACCATGCGGATGCGGATGGTCTCGCCGAGGCGCGCGGTCACAAGGGGCTCAGGCGGGCGGCCGGCGCTGCCGTTGAACGCCCAGAACTGCCCCAATTGGGCGAGATCCTGACCGGAGAGTTCCTCGCCCTTGAACCTGGCGCCGCTGAGCCACGCCATCGCGCCGCCCTCGGTGATGAGATCGACGCTGCGCGCGGACGGGAGGTCGATCGGGAAATCGGGATTGGGGGGCAGAGCGCTGGGCGCGGGGCGGCGGGCGCGGGTGCCGGAAGCCACCGGGAAGCGCGCAAGCTCGTAGCCACCATCGCGTTCAAACTGCACAAGGAAGGCGTCTTCGCCTGCGGCTGCGGTCACATCCACAAAGAGGTCGACGCGCTGGGCGGGGGCAAGCAGGAGCCGGTCCGGCAGCGCCTCAGGGGTGGCAAGCGGCATCCCGTCATAGGCCATCACCCAGCCCTCGAGGCCCTGCAGGCCGAGGGTGAAGATACGCGCATTGGCGCTGTTGATGAGGCGCAGGCGCAAGCGGTCTCCGGTTTTGACGGGATGATCGGCAACCATTTTGCCATTGCAAAGCAGGATGTTCCCCATGCGCCCGGCGTGTGACAGATCGTGCGGCACGGCGAAATTTGCATCTATCGCCGCCTCGGCTGTGACGCGCAGGTCGTCGATCACCAGCGGCAGGTCCTGATCCACGTCGGGCGCGTCGGGTTCTTCGATGATCAATGCGCCTTGCAGGCCACGTTCGACCTGCTCCACCGATTGCGCGTGGGAATGATACCAATATGTGCCCGCATCGGGCAGGGCGAAGTCATAGGTGAAGCGCGTGCCGGGCTGGATCGGATCCTGGGTGACGCCCGGCACCCCGTCCATGGCGTTGTCGATGCGGATGCCGTGCCAATGGAGGCTTGTGGCCTGGGGGAGCTGGTTGTCGACCTCAACCACCAGACGCGCGCCCTGTGTCCGGCGCAGGGTCTCGCCCGGCATTGTGCCGTTGACGCACCACAGATCTGTGGCGGGATAGTCGGTGGGTGCAATCTGCTGGCGGGCCGGGGCGAGGGTCAGACGATGCGCCGCTGATCCCGCGTTTGCCTCTGTGCTGACCTGTGCAACGCTGGCCTGTGCAAAGCGGGGCAGGGCGGGCAGGCTGGCACATGCGGTGAGGCCTGCAAGGACATGGCGACGGCTGGGGTTCATGACACACCTTTTGGATTTCGATGCGATAACCCTAGTGGGCGGCCGCGCGGGGGCAAGACTTCCACCCACTGGAAGCTGTCGCATTTGTGAAGAGTTCAGCGGGGAGCCGGTCGGGGCTTGCGTCTGGTGCAGAGCGGCCATGGGGGCCGGGATGAGCCGCAAAACTTGACATCCTGCGCGCCCCGCGCGAAGGGAGCGGGCATGTTGATAACCGTATTGAATGTGGCGCTTGGGGGCGCGATCGGCGCAAGCTGTCGCTACCTGATCGGTGTCGGCGTGCTGCGCGCGTTGGGACCGACGGGGTTTCCGGTCGGGGTGCTTGGGGTGAATATCCTTGGCTCTGCCCTGATGGGGGCTTTTGTGGTGCTGGCGGCGCATAAGGGGCTGACGCATCTGTCGCCCTTTGTGATGACCGGCGTTCTGGGCGGGTTCACCACATTTTCGGCCTTCTCACTGGAGGCGGTTACCTTGTTCGAGCGCGGGGCCTACGGGCAGGCCGCGCTTTATATCGGCCTCTCCGCAGGCCTGTCTATTGCAGCCCTTGCCCTTGGCATGATGGCGGCCAGAGGAGTGCTGACATGAGCGGCGTGCAAATGATCACCGTGACCGAAGACGACGGCGGCCAGCGGATCGACCGCTGGTTGCGGCGTCTGTTCCCGCATGTGAACCAGGGCCGCATCGAGAAGATGTGTCGCAAGGGCGAGCTGCGTCTGGATGGCGGTCGCGTCAAGGCCAACACCCGTGTTGAGGCGGGACAGGTTGTGCGTGTGCCCCCGCTGGCCGAGAGCGACATGAAACCGGCCGAGGCGCGCCCGGTGAAGATCTCGGATGCCGACGCCAAGATGATTCGCGATTGCGTGATCTACAAGGACGACGATGTTCTGGTGATCAACAAACCGGCCGGACTGGCGGTGCAGGGCGGCTCTGGCACCACCAAACACGTAGATGGCCTCTCGGAAGCACTGCGCTTTGACGCCGAGGACAAGCCGCGGCTGGTGCATCGTCTCGACAAGGACACATCCGGGCTCTTGGTGCTGGCGCGCAACCGCAAGGCGGCGCAGGGGCTGACCGCAGCCTTTCGCCACAAGAACACCCGCAAGATCTACTGGGCCTTGGTGGCAGGCGTGCCGACGCCCTACCTTGGCGAGATCAAGACCGGGCTCGTAAAGGCGCCGGGACATGGCAAATCCGGCGAGGGCGAAAAGATGATCCCCGTTGATCCGCGCGATGTGGATGCCACGCCCGGGGCAAAGCGCGCGCATACCTATTATGCCACGCTCTACCGCGTTGCGAGCCGTGCAAGCTGGGTCGCGATGGAGCCGGTGACGGGCCGCACCCACCAGCTGCGTGCGCATATGGCGGGCATGGGGCATCCGATCATTGGCGATGGCAAATATGGCGGCTCGGGTCAGGAGAACCTCGGCGATGGCTGGGGCGCGCAAATCGGCGGTCTGATCTCGAAGAAACTGCACCTGCATGCGCGCCGTTTGCAGTTCGAACACCCCGTCACCGGCAAAGTGGTGACAGTGACTGCCGCGCTGCCCGACCACATGAAAGAGAGCTGGGACACCTTTGGCTGGACCGAGGATCTGGCCGCCGACGACCCGTTTGAGACGCTGTTTTGACCTCTGCGCTAAAGCTCATTCTGTTTGATGTCGATGGCACCCTGGTGGACAGCCAGGGGACCATTGTGGCCTGCATGAACGAGGCCTTTGAACGCGAGGGGCTTGTGCCCCCGTCGCATGCGGCGATCCTCTCGATTGTGGGGCTGTCGCTGCCGCAGGCGCTGGCGCAACTGGCACCGGAGCAATCGGCGCAGGCACAGGGTGCGCTCGTAGAGGGCTATAAGCAGGCGTATATGGCAGCGCGACAGCGCGAGGGGGCAGCACATTCGCCGCTCTATCCCGGTGCGCGCGAGGTGCTGGACACGCTTCATGCGGTGCCGGAATACATCCTTGGTGTGGCCACCGGCAAATCTCAGCGCGGGTTGGACGCGCTGATCGAGGGGCATGATCTGGGAATGTTCGTCACCCGTCAGGTGGCCGATCACCACCCCTCCAAACCGCATCCCTCGATGATCCTCACGGCGATGTCGGAGACGGGCATCCCGCCTGCCGACACGGTGATGATTGGCGACACCACATTCGACATGGAGATGGGTCGCGCCGCCGGGGTCAAGACCATCGGCGTGGATTGGGGCTATCACCCGGCTGCGCATCTGCGCGCCGATCACATGCTTTCGGACTATCGCGCCCTGCCGGATCTGCTGCGCCGGATCTGGTCGGACTGATCCCGTCAGCGACCACGCTAGAGACAAAGACCGAGACGAAGACCGAGACGAAGAAGGACAGACCTAGATGAGTGAATGGAAACAGAAGCGATTCTGGAAAGCAGTCAGCGTCGAGGAGGACGACAGCGGTTTTGCCGTGGCTCTGGACGGGCGGCGCGTGAAAACACCGGCAAAAACCGCGCTATTGGTGCCCACGCGCGCGCTGGCCGACGCCATCGCCGCCGAGTGGGACGCACAGGAGGAACAAATCGACCCGCTGTCGATGCCCTACACGCGCTCTGCCAATGCGGCCATCGACAAGGTCGCGGTACAGTTTGCCGAGGTGGCGGATATGCTGGCGGAATATGGCGACAGTGATCTGTTGTGCTACCGCGCCGAAAGCCCCGAAGGACTGGTGGCGCGGCAGAGCGAATCTTGGGACGCAGCGCTCGATTGGGCCGAGGGCGCGCTGGGCGCACGCCTCTTGCCGCGTGCCGGGATCCTGCATGCACCCCAGGATAGCGCCGCTTTGGAGACCCTGCGCACCCGAGTGCACGAAATGACGCCGTTTCAGCTCGCGGCGTTTCACGATTTGGTGGGGTTGACCGGATCCTTGATCCTTGGATTCGCCACCGCAGAGGGCTGGCGCTCGTTGGATGAGATCTGGGAAATTTCGCGCATTGATGAGCGCTGGCAAGAAGAGCTCTGGGGCCCCGATGACGAGGCACAGGCCATCGAAGCCCAGAAAAAACAGGCCTTTGAGCACGCGGCAGCCTTCTACGCCCGCGCCTGAGCCGCGCGCCGAGGGCAGGGCGAATCCATCTGCGTTTTTGCGACATCGATGGCGGCGTTCCGGTCGGAGCGCCGTTTGCCGAATCGTGCGGTCTGTGATTCGCGCCAAAGGCTGCGCAAAAAATACCAGCCTCACGCGGTTCAAGGCGAAAAGCCCATTGATTTCGGTGATACTGCCCTTGACGTACGTTGATGAATCCGCCCAAACTCGGCCTCGAAAACGGGGCCAACCCCGTTTCAAACAGCCCGCGCCGTGACGGGGTGGGTGATAAAGAACCACCAAACTCAGGTGGATAGTCAGGAAGAGGTAAACATGAACAATTCCGTATTCTTTGGCGCGCTGACCGTGGCCGGTCTCGCAGCCGGTGCAGCCGCAGCCGGCACGCTTGACGACGTCAAGGCACGCGACAAACTGAACTGCGGGGTCTCCACCGGTCTGGTCGGCTTTTCTGCGCCGAACGCGAACGGTGAGTGGGAAGGCTTTGACATCGCGGTCTGCCGCGCTGTTGCTGCAGCCGTCCTGGGTGACCCGAGCAAGGTCGAATACGTGCCGACCACCGGCAAGACCCGCTTCACCGCACTGGCCTCCGGCGAGATCGACATGCTGGCCCGCAACACCACATGGACCTTCAGCCGCGACGTTGACCTGAAGTTCGAATTCGTCGGCGTGAACTACTACGACGGTCAGGGCTTCATGGTCCCCAAAGAGCTGGGCGTGTCCTCCGCCAAGGAGCTGGACGGCGCAACTGTCTGCATTCAGACCGGTACCACCACCGAACTGAACCTCGCGGACTTCTTCCGTGCCAACAACATCTCCTATGAGCCGGTTCCGATCGAGACCAACGCAGAAGCGCGCCAGCAGTACCTGGCCGGTGCTTGCGACGTCTACACCACCGACGCATCCGGTCTGGCGGCAACCCGCGCGACCTTTGATGACGCAGCAAACCACGTGATTCTGCCGGAGATCATCTCCAAAGAGCCGCTCGGCCCGCTGGTCCGTCACGGTGACAACGAGTGGGGCGACGTTGTGCGCTGGACTCTGAACGCAATGATCGCAGCTGAAGAGCTGGGCATCACCTCCGCAAACCTGGCTGAGAAAGCTGCAGGTACCGACAACCCGGAAATCAACCGTCTGCTCGGCACCGAAGGCACCCTCGGCGAGATGCTTGGCCTGGAAGCTGACTTTGCTCAAAAAGCGCTGGCCGCTGGCGGCAACTACGGTGAGATCTTTGCCAAGACCATCGGCGAAGACACCCCGGTTGGCCTGGCGCGTGGTCTGAACGCACAGTGGACCGATGGTGGCCTGCTCTACGCACCGCCGTTCCGTTAATTAGCGAAACCGGAAAAGGGCGTGAGGTTCTCCTCGCGCCCTTCTTCCAAGTTAAAGAATAACGAAATCTGCGGCTGATCCCGGAGTGAGGAAGAACCTCACCGGGAGGATTGGAACCGCAGGCCTCGGGGATCCCAACATATGTCGACTTTGACTGACCCGCCGAAAGAGACTTTTCGGCTGTCGATGCTGATTTACGACACCCGTTATCGCTCAGCCACCATTCAGGTTGTCGCGCTGATCGGGTTCTTGATCCTGGTTGGATCAATCATCAGCAATACCGCACAAAACCTAGCAGATCTGGGTAAAGAGCCCAGTTTCAGATTCCTGTCAGAGCCCGCGGGCTATGACATCAACCAGCGCCTTCTGGATTATGACAATCAGGACAGCCACATGCGCGCGTCGCTGATGGGGCTGTTGAACACGCTGGTTGTGGCCGTTCTGGGCTGTATTACCGCAACCATTCTGGGTGTGATCATCGGTGTTCTGCGCCTCTCTTCGAACTGGCTTGTTGCCCGTTTGATGGCCGTTTACGTTGAGATGTTCCGCAACGTGCCGCTGCTCTTGTGGATCGTGTTCATCATGGCGATCCTGATCGAGACCCTGCCTGCGCCGCGGGCGTTCCGGGGGGAAAACCCCGAAGCGACCATGAGCGTCTTTGACAGCGTTGCCGTCACCAACCGCGGTGTCTATGTCCCGGAGCCGCTGTTCCATAACTCCCTTGGAAACATCGGTGTTTTTGGTGATTCAGCTGTTCGCTTTGACGTCTCGCTGGACCTGATCGCGTTGCTGGTCGTTCTGGGCGCGAGCCTTTATGTCTCCAAACGCATCCGCCTCTGGGCCGATCAGACACAGGAGAGCACGGGGCTTCGGCCAACCACCTGGCACATGCGCTCTGCCGTGGTTGTGCTGCCTTCGGCGTTGCTGCTGTTCGTGCTGGGGTTCCATCTGGGCTATCCGGCGCTCAAGGGGTTCAACTTTGCGGGCGGCACTCACCTGCGGAACTCCCTGATCGCTTTGTGGCTTGCGCTTTCGCTTTACACGGCTGCGTTTATCGCTGAAATCGTGCGCTCTGGTATCCTTGCGATCTCCAAGGGGCAGACAGAGGCGGCCGCCGCCCTTGGCCTGCGTCCCAAGCGTATCATGAACCTTGTGATCCTGCCGCAGGCGCTGCGCGTGATCATTCCGCCGCTGATCTCCAACTATCTGAACCTGACCAAGAACTCCTCGCTCGCGATCGCCGTGGGCTACATGGATCTGACCGGGACCTTGATGGGGATCACCATGAACCAGACCGGACGGGAGTTGGAAACCGTGCTTTTGGGCATGCTCGTGTACCTCACGATCAGCCTGCTGATTTCCAGCGTCATGAACTGGTACAACAATCGCGTCAAACTGGTGGAGCGGTAACATGAGTGACATTTCTTTTGTACGCACAGAGATGCTGCCGCCCAAAGAACCCCCTGCAAGCGAAGTGGGTGTGCTGGGCTGGATGCGCGCAAACCTGTTCTCGAACTGGTTCAACTCGGTCCTGACCCTGGTATCGCTCTACTTTGTGATCCAGATCCTGATAGGGCTGATCACTTGGGCCTGGGTGCCAACATGGTCGGCGGGCTCGCTCCCCGAGTGTCGTGTCATCTTTGAAGAGCTGGGCCGCACGGGCCACAATGCCGGGGCCTGCTGGGGCGTGATCGCCGAACGCTGGCCGCAGCTGCTGTTTGGGTTCTACCCGAATGGCTCCGAGCCGGGGACGGCTGACCTGCGCTGGCGACCGGTTCTGGCCTTCTTGCTGCTGTTCGTGGCTTTGGCGCCGGTGCTCTTTGCCGATAAGGTGCCTGCAAAGCTGATCTACTTCAGCGCCGCATACCCCTTCCTGATGCCCTGGCTTCTGTGGGGCGGCACCGTCTGGACGCCGGTGATGATCGCTGCGGGCTTCGTTGTGGGCTACTTCGTCTACAAAGCGGTGTCGCAAGCGACGTCGGAACTGATTGGCCTGATTTCAGGGGTCGTTGGCGCCGTTGTCTGGTGGCTCTTTGTGGCGTCGTTCATTGCGTCGGTTCTTGCAGGGATCGTGCCTTTGGCACTGGAATCTGTCGAGTCGCGCCAGTTCGGGGGCTTCATGCTGTCGATCCTCATCGGGGTTGTGGCCATCGGTCTGTCCTTGCCGATCGGGATCGTGCTGGCGCTTGGTCGTCAGTCGGACCTGTTGATCGTCAAGACACTCTGCGTGGGCTTTATCGAGTTCATTCGCGGTGTGCCGCTGATCACGCTTCTGTTTGTGGCCTCGACGCTGTTGAACATCTTCATGCCTCCGGGGACGAACTTTGACATCATCATGCGTGTGTTCATCATGGTGACGCTCTTTGCCTCTGCCTATATGGCCGAGGTGATCCGGGGTGGCCTCGCGGCTCTGCCCAAGGGTCAGTATGAGGGTGCCGACAGTCTTGGCCTCAATTACTGGCAGGCGCAGCGTCTGATCATCATGCCGCAGGCATTGAAGATCTCCATTCCGGGCATCGTCTCCACCTTCATCGGCGTTTTCAAAGACACCACCCTGGTGTCGGTCATCGGTCTCTTTGACCCGCTGAACCTGACAAACGCCATCCGTGCTGACGCAAATTGGAACGGCCTCGTGTGGGAGCTTTATGGCTTCATCGCGCTTCTGTTCTTCGTCTTCTGCTTCGGCATGTCCCGCTATTCCATGTACCTGGAGCGCAAACTCCAGACTGGCCACCGTTAAGGAGTTCAACATATGTCTGAACTTGCTCTCGACCGAGAAATCGACCGCTCCAAGATGAAAGTCTCGGATGAGGTCGCCATCCAGATCACCGATATGAACAAGTGGTACGGCGCGTTTCACGTGCTGCGCGACATCAACCTGACGGTGAACCAGGGCGAACGCATCGTCATCGCGGGGCCTTCGGGCTCCGGCAAATCCACCCTGATCCGTTGTCTCAATGCGCTCGAAGAGCATCAGGCGGGCAAGATCGTGGTGGATGGGACCGAGCTGTCGAATGATCTCAAGAACATCGACAAGATCCGCTCCGAGGTTGGCATGGTGTTCCAGCACTTCAACCTCTTCCCGCATCTGACCATTCTGGAAAACTGCACGCTGGCCCCGATCTGGGTGCGCAAGACGCCAAAGAAAGAGGCCGAAGAGCGCGCGATGCATTTCCTCGAAAAGGTGAAAATCCCCGAACAGGCGGATAAATATCCCGGTCAGCTGTCCGGTGGTCAGCAGCAGCGTGTGGCCATTGCACGGAGCTTGTGCATGATGCCGCGGATCATGCTCTTTGACGAGCCGACCTCGGCGCTCGATCCGGAGATGATCAAGGAAGTGCTCGACACCATGATCGAGCTGGCCGAAGAAGGCATGACCATGCTCTGCGTGACCCACGAGATGGGTTTTGCCCGCCAAGTGGCGAACCGCGTGATCTTTATGGATGCGGGGCAGATTGTGGAGCAGAACGAGCCCGAAGAGTTCTTCAACAATCCGCAAAGCGAACGCACCAAGCTGTTCCTGAGCCAGATCCTCGGTCACTGAGATCTGTTGTCAAATTGAGAAAAGGCCGGGCGATGCCCGGCCTTTTCGCATGGTATGGGGGGAGGGGGCGCTGCCCCCTTTCGAGCCCTGCGGGCCCGACCCCCGAGATATTTTCAAAAAGCTGAAGGCAGAGCGCAGTTGCTTTTGCGCTCCGGTTCCTGTGTCAGCTTGGTAGGCGCATCACGATTTCTTTGTGTTTGAAGAAAGGGTTGAGGCGTTCTTCTAAAGGTGTGAAACCGTAGGCCTCGTAGAAACGACGCGCCGTGTGGTTTGCCGCAAAGACACTGAGCGTGAGCGCCTCGCGGCGCGCTTGTACGTGATCCAGAAGGGCGCGCCCGTAGCCCTTGCCCTGATGGTCTGGAAGAACAAACAGCCCGCCGACCTCATTGCCCAAGAGTGCGATGAAGCCAACGGGTGTGGCGCCCGGCGCGATCATCCAGGTTTCGGCAAGGTCAAGGAACTGGTCGCGGATCATGGCTTCGGCCTCGGTCACAAGCCTTTGGCTGAGGAACGGGTGGGCGATGGCACTGGCCGCGCGCCAGATGTCGAGGACCGTCGATTTATCCGACGGAGAATAGGGTCTGATCATTGTCAGGACTGTCCCGTGTTGCGCCGCACAGGGCGGCGGTGAAGTTGATGGGATTGCACACACCGACAGTCACGGCCGAGGCGGCACGCGATTGCCTGGTTGGGGGTGCAGCACTGGCGCGGTTGCGCCGGTATCAACGGGACATCAAATCTCCTGTGTCTGAGCCAGAGCCTACCGCGCGGGGCCTCTGCAGGCAAGGCGCGGTTATTCTCCCAAGAGTTCGCGGGGGACCACAAAATCGATCACCCGGCCGCTGTGCGGTTGCATCTCGGCCCAATGCGCGATGTCGAACTCTACCAGCAGAGTTGCCCCTGTGGGGTAGTCGTCGAACCGCGAGTGTGGCGGCGGATGTTTGACGATATCATGAGCAAAGGCCAGGAGACCCGGATTATGGCCCAGCAGCAGCACATTGGGCTGGGTGGCCTCGCGCAGCACATCGTAGAGGATCTCGGGCGTGGCATGATAGAGGCGCTCGGTGAAGGTCGCCGGAGCGGTGAGTGCCATGAGATCATAGGTCTCGCGGGTGCGCTGCGCCGAGGAGGAGAGCACTTGCAGAGGCGGGCTGCTCTGTTCGCGGACCCAGGCGCCCAGAGCGGCGGCCGAGCGGCGGCCGCGCGTGTTCAGCGGGCGCGCGTGGTCGCTGGGGGCGTCGGTGTTCCAGGCGGATTTTGCGTGGCGGGTCAGAAACAGGGTACAGGTCATGGGCGATGAAAATATCTCATGTGGTGGGCAGATTGCGCAGGCTGGCGTCCGGCACCGTCACTGAGCGGGCAGGCTCGGCGCGCGATACAGCCCGATGCCATGCACTCCGCACCCTGTGGTGTGTCCAGGTGGTTGTGGCAGGCTGCCAGTTTATAGGGGCCTTCGTCAACCAAGGCGTGTGCGGGGCAGGCCGAGAGGCAAGGGCGCGCGACGCAGCTTGCACAGGGAGAGCGGGAAAGCCGGGGCGGTGGGGTCGCAAATGTCTCGTCAAAAAACAGGGCTCCGCGGTAGGAATTCAGCATGCCGACCTCATCATGCACCAGCAGTTGCGACGGAGATGTGAAGGCGCGCCCCGAGGCGAGCGCCCAGGCGACAAATGGCGCGTAGGGTGGCCCGCAAAAGGGAAATTCTGCGTTCTGTGCCCCATGGTGGCGCGCCAGTCTTTCAATCACCCGGCGGGAGTAGCGATCAACCGGATCGGGCCTGTTGTCGCGGCCCTCGGGGGCGGTTGACAGCACCTGCCAAAAGGTAGACGCGGCGCCGATCAGGATCAAAGTGCCGCTGTCATAGCCGGGCACAGGCACACGTTTAGGGTGAACGCTGCCATAGGTCATCAGACCAAGCGGAGGGAGCGCTGCCGAGAGCTGGTCGTATCGGTTTTGAAGGTCTGGAGAAAACTGAGGGGCGGCCATTGCCCCAGAAGACCCTGAACTGGGCGTTCTGGCAACCCTGCGCGCAGACAAGGGCTGCGCGGGGCATTTGTATCGGCCGGGTCGTGGTCCCGAGACGCCCGGGACCAATA
Organism: Epibacterium sp. HA2-3; assembly: GCF_055693725.2. Lineage (NCBI taxonomy): Bacteria > Pseudomonadati > Pseudomonadota > Alphaproteobacteria > Rhodobacterales > Roseobacteraceae > Epibacterium > Epibacterium sp. HA2-3. The sequence continues at coordinate 306,363 of NZ_CM172490.1, forward strand.
CAGCGCATCAGCTGAGGATCAGCTGCGGATCATCGAGCCTGCGCCGTGATCCGTGAACAGCTCCAACAGGACCGCGTTGGGCACGCGTCCGTCGACGATGGTGCAGGCGCGCACCCCGCCGCGGACGGCGGCCAGAGCGGTCTCGGTCTTGGGAATCATACCACCGGCGATTACGCCTGCGGTGGTCATCGCTTCTACATCGGCGGCCTTGAGCTCGGTCACGACCACACCTTCGGCGTTCTTCACACCGGCCACATCCGTCAGCAGCAAGAGCCGGTCGGCCTTGAGTGCGGCGGCCACGGCGCCTGCGGCGGTGTCGCCGTTGATGTTGAAGGTTTCGCCGGCCGTCCCGGAGCCGATGGGGGCAATCACGGGGATGAACTCTTTTTCAAAGAGGTTCTTCAGCATGTCGGCGTTCACCTCGGAAGGGGTGCCCACAAAACCAAGTGCGGGATCGGTTGCCTCGCAGGTGATGAGGTTGGCGTCTTTGCCCGACAGGCCAATCCCCTTGCCGCCCTGGGCGTTGATCGCCTGCACGATGCGCTTGTTGACCATGCCGGAGAGCACCATCTCCACCACTTCCATGGTGGCTGCGTCGGTGACGCGCTTGCCGTTCACGAATTCGGACTTGATCTGCAGCTTGTCGAGCAGCGCGTTGATCATCGGCCCGCCGCCATGCACGATCACCGGGTTCACGCCCACCTGACGTAGAAGCACCACGTCGCGGGCAAAGCTCTCCATGCCTTCGTCGCTGCCCATGGCGTGACCGCCGAGCTTGATGACCACGATGGCGTCGTCATAGCGCTGCAGATAGGGCAGGGCGCTTGAGAGGGTTTCGGCAGTGGCAATCCAGTCGCGGTTCATGTCTCTGGTCTTCATCTGTCTGGTCCTGAGGCCTCGGGGGATGCCGGGGCGAAGTGTTCCATCGGTGTTACGCATTTCCGGCCCGCCTGCCAAGCAGGATCTGGTTGCAGCGCTCCTCTCCGATGGGGATCTGATCCGCATGGTGGTGCAGGGCGCCCTCTGCTGTGCCGGATGCCATTGCCGTCGCGGCACGGGCTGCTAAGGTCTGCGCAGCATCAGCCGTGAGAGGACAGCCCATGCGTCGCAAAACCCTGCTCTTGACCGGAGCCAGCCGGGGCATCGGCCATGCCACCGTGCGCCGGTTCAACGCCGAGGGATGGCGGGTGATTACCTGTTCACGCCAACCGTTTCCCAAGGAATGCCCCTGGGGCGGCGGCGAGGAAAACCATGTGCAGCTGGATCTGTCGGACCCCTCGGATACCATCAATGCGGTTGGTGTCATTCAGGAACGTCTGGAGGACGGCAGGCTTGACGCTTTGGTCAACAACGCGGGTATCTCGCCCAAGGGCCCCGATGGCGAGCGGCTGAGCACGCTCAACACCGATCTGATGGATTGGGCCAAGGTGTTTCACGTCAATTTCTTTGCCTCGGTGGTGCTGGCGCGCGGCCTGCGCGAGGAGCTGGCCGCGGCCAAGGGGGCAGTGGTCAATGTGACCTCGATTGCGGGCAGTCGGGTGCATCCTTTTGCGGGGGCGGCCTATGCCACCTCAAAGGCGGCGCTGGCGGCGCTGACGCGCGAGATGGCGCATGACTTCGGGCCGATGGGCGTGCGCGTGAATGCGATTGCGCCGGGCGAGGTGGAGACCTCGATCCTCAGCCCCGGCACCGACAAGATCGTGGAAAAGCTGCCGATGCGCAGGCTTGGCCAGCCCTCCGAGGTGGCGGATGCGATCTATTTCCTGTGCTCGGAGAAGAGCAGCTATATTTCCGGCACCGAGATCGAGGTGAACGGCGCGCAGCACGTCTGAACGCCGCAGGATTGGCCCGGCCTTGTGCGCAAAGCCGGGCCGATGGTCAGCTGACCACGCGTTTGAGGCGGGGCAGGTTCGACAGGATCAGCACATCCAGTGCGAGTACCGCCAAGAGCGTCAGACCCACCAGCGGGAAGGCCAATGAGGCAAAGAGCCCGATCAGCACCGCACCCTTCCAGAACGGCAGATCCTCGGGCATCGGCGGGGCAGCGAGACGTGCGGCACGCGTGGGGCGGCGCTTGAGCCACATCACCATGCCCGAGATGCAGACAAAGATCATCGACAGGCAAAACAGCGTGTTCAGAACGAGGTTCCACAGCCCCATGAGCCCCATGTGAAAGGGGATGCCAACCGCCATGGCCTTGCCCGCCAGCGAATAATCGTCAAAGCGCACGTCCGCCAGGATTTTGCCCGTGTATTGGTCGACATGCACCGTGCGGTCGACAAAGGGGTCCGTGCTGTCACCGGACATGCTGTCGCGATTGAGGGTCCAGACCCCATTGGCATCGCGCGGGAGGGCGACGCGGAAGCGGCCTTCCATCCCGAGCGCGCGCCCAAGCGCAATCACCGACCCCAGCGAGACCGCTTCGCCCGGTGCAAGCCCCTGTGTTCCGGCGGTGGAGCCAGACATGGGCATCGGCGTCTGTTCCAGTGCCCAGGGGACATCATTGGTGCTGCCGTGGTTCAGATGCGCGGCATGGGTGCTGTCCGAGGTGGGCACGGCGTCCCATTTTTGCGCCGGAAAGCTGGACCAGGCCTGCACGAATTTCTCACCCCAGATGCCGGTCCAGGCCAGACCGGAAATGAGAAACACCACCAGAAGGCCGGACATCCAAAAGCCCAGCACCCCGTGGAGGTTTTTCCAAAGGGCGCGTCGCCGCGCGCGCAGATTCGGCAGCAGCGCTGCACGCCAGTTGCCGCGCGGCCACCAGAGGTAGAGCCCGGTGACAACCAGCACAATCCCGAGCCCGGCTGCGATCTCGATCAGGCGGTCGCCCGTCTCTCCGATCAGGAGAGTTCCATGCATATTGTCGGCCCAGTCGTACCACCCGGCGCGCCGGTCCCAGATCTCAAGCACATCGCCCGTGTATTGGTTGAGAGCAACCATCCGGTTTCCGCCCTGAGGCGGGGCAATGCGATAGACGGTGGCGAGATCGGCGCTCTTGGGGGCGATCCATTCGACAATTGCACCGGGCTGGGCGGCCAGGACGGCCTGCATCTGCGCCTCGATCGGCATCTCGGCGCCCGTGACTGAGACGCGCAGGGTCTCGCCGTCGCGACCGTCCACCTGCGTGATGAACATCATCATCAGACCTGTGACGGCCAGCATGATCAGAAAGGGAATAACGTAAAGCCCTGCGTAGAAATGCCAGCGCCAGGCGGCGAAGTAGAATTTCTGCGACAGGTTCGGGGCGGCGGGACGGCTGTCCACGCCGGTGGATTGGCTGAGTGCCATTGTGGGATGTCTCCATACCAGTAAGACCACGTTGAAACGCGGTGAAATCAGGGTGATTTTTGCAAGGATCAGGAGAGAGCGGGCGGGCCGCGGGCGTCATAGCGCCAGTGAAAGCCAGCGCTGTGATGGGTAAACGGCGCGCGCGCCCAGAGATCGCGCTCCGGCCCGCTTCGGGGCAGGGGCAGGAGGACCGCGTCATGCGCCGCAAGCGTGGGCTGCGCCGCAAACGGACAGTCGCGGCTGGTGCTTTGGTCTTCGTCGTGGGCCGGCACAGGCGCGCCCAGATCGACCCAGCGTTCCTCGACGCCCTCGGGGGTACAGAGCACCAGCAGCACCTTGCCATCCTGCGCCGTCACCGGCATCCAGCCCGCCGGGATCAACCCGGCGATCAGAATGGCCATCAGGCCCAGATGTGACAGCAGGCGGCGCAGGCGCCTAGTCCAGATGCGCGATGATCGAGCGCAGAGTGGCGATGCCATCGCCTTTTTCCGAGGAGGTCAGCACGATCTCGGGATAGGCGGCGGGGTGTTTGGAGAGCGCGTCGCGCACCTGATCAAGGATCTTGGCACGGTCCTTCTCTTTCACCTTGTCGGCTTTGGTCATCACCACCTGAAAGGTCACGGCCGACGTATCAAGAAGCTTCATGATTTCTTCGTCGACCTTTTTGACACCGTGACGGGTGTCAATCAGCACAAAGGCGCGGCGCAGGGTCTGGCGGCCCGAGAGATACTGCTTCAGGAGACGCTGCCATTTCTCCACCACGGCGAGCGGCGCGTTGGCATAGCCATAGCCGGGCAGGTCCACGAGATAGAGCTCGGGCCCCTGGGTGAAGAAGTTGATCTCCTGCGTGCGCCCCGGCGTGTTTGAGGCGCGCGCCAACCCTTTGGTGCCGGTGAGCGCGTTGATGAGCGAGGATTTCCCCACGTTGGAGCGCCCGGCAAAGCAGACCTCGATGCGGTCCGCGGGCGGCAGGCCGGACATGGCGACCACGCCCTTGAGGAACTCGGACTGGCCGGCAAAGAGCTTGCGCCCGGTTTCCATGGCCGCTGCATCGGGCTCTTCGGCGAGGGGAAAGGGAAGCTGCATCACAGAACCTCTAGGCTGTCGGAAAGCGCGATGTCGCCATCGCTCAGGACTCTGGCGCGGATGCCAAAATCGGTGTGGCCCCAATGCTCGCGCAGCGCTTTCAGCGTGTTGGCATCGCGCGCGCCGGTCTCGGGGTTGGTCTCGGTGGCGCGACAACGGGTGATACGGTCCACCACCTCAAGGCGCGTGGTTCCTATCTTGAGCTCGCGCCCGACCCAGTCAAATTCTTCAAAGGGGGCGGTGCCGTCGATCCAGAGATTGCCCCGGAACCGGCGCGGGTCGAGCTCCTGTCCCAGCGCATCACCAAGCGCCTTGAGGGAGGTGAGCGACAGGATCGCTACGGCAGAGAAATCCGCATCCGCCATGCCGCCCGCGGGGGCCTTGATGAGCGTATGAGGCTGAGGGCGCTCGGCGGGGTAGAGCGGCAGGAGCCACTCCAGAAGTCGTGCGCCATCGGTGGCCGGATCAAGGGTGATCTCGCCCTGTTTGGGGTGGCGCAGGGTGATCTGGTTGCCTTGCGTCTCGGCGGTGATCGCCATCAGTTCGGGACCAAAGCAGCCGCGCGCAAAATTGCGGCAAGGCTGCCATGCGCCGGTGTCCTCGGAGGTGCCGGTCAGCACTGCCCAGGCCCGATCCAACGGCATAGGCCCGCCTGTTTCCAAGCGGACCTCTGTCAGTGGTTCGGCCCCGATCCCCTTGATCGGGTGCCGCCACATTTGTCTGACAGTTGCTGTCATTTCTTCTCGGCTTTCTCGGCTTTGTCCTTCTTGAAGCCTGACTTGATATTGCCAAAGACATCAGGGGTATAGCCGTGCGAGCGCATGATCAGATACTGCTGGGTGAAGGTGATCACGTTGTTGGTGATCCAGTAGACCACGAGGCCCGAGGCAAAGCCGCCCAGCATGAACATGAAGACCCAAGGCATCCACGCAAAGATCATGCGCTGGGTTTCATCCGTCGGGGCAGGGTTCAGTTTCTGCTGTACCCACATGGAGACCCCGAGGAGGATCGGCAGGATGCCGATGAAGACCAGCGATAGCAGGCTGTCGGGGGCCGGTGCCGCCCAGGGCAGCAGGCCAAAGAGGTTAAAGAGCGAGGTGGGATCGGGCACCGAGAGATCCTGGAAGGGACCAAAGAAGGCTGCATGGCGCAGCTCCAGTGTCACGAAGATCACCTTGTAGAGCGAGAAGAAGATCGGGATCTGGATCAGGATCGGCAGACAGCCTGCGGCCGGATTGACCTTCTCGCGCTTGTAGAGCTCCATCATCTCCTTTTGCATCTTCTGACGGTCATCGCCCGCGCGTTCGCGCAGCTTTTCCATCTCGGGCTGCAGTTCCTTCATCCGCGCCATCGAGGCGTAGGATTTATAGGCCAGCGGGAAGACGAGGATTTTCAACAGGAACGTCAGCGCGATGATTGCAACACCCATGTTGCCGATCGCGGCATTGAGCCAGTGCAGCACGGCAAAGATCGGCTTGGTGAAGAAGAAGAACCAACCCCAGTCGATCGAGTCGAGGAAGCCTTCGATGCCTGCACGCTCATACTCGCGGATGGTGGCCCATTCCTTCGCGCCCGCAAACAGCTGGGTGTTCGCGCTGGTGCTCTCGCCGGCGGCGAGGGTCACGGTCGGCAGAACCACATCCGTCTGGTAGATGTCGCGGCGTTCGTCGTATTTTGCGATGGCGCGGAAGGCCTCACCGGGGGCGGGGATCAGCGTCGACATCCAGTAGTGGCCGGTAAAGCCAATCCAGCCGTTCTCGGTCACGGTGTTGACCTGCGCGCGCGACCCGTCGCGGGGATCGGGGTCGAAATCGGTCATGTCGTCATAATCGATTTCCGACAGCTCGCCATCGGCCATGCCCACAACGCCCTCGTGCAGAACAAAGAAGTTCTCGAGGTTGGCGGGTTCGCCATGCCGGGCGAGGGTGCCGTAGGGCGCCAGCGCGACGGACGCGCCGGAGCTATTGGTCACCGACTGGGTGATCGAGAACATATAGTCCTCGTCGATGGAAACTTCGCGCGAGAAGGTCAGGCCCTTGCCGTTGTCCCAGGTGAGCGTCACCGGGGTGTCCGGGGTCAGGGTCGCGCCCGCTTCGGCCTGCCAGAGCGTATTGGCGGTGGGCACATCTTCGATGCCGAGACCGGCCCCCGGCGCCCAGCCGTAAAGCGCGTAGTAGGCATGGGGCTGACCGGCAGGCGACAAGAGCGTCACGATGGGCGAATCGTCATCCAGTGTCTCGCGGTAGTCCTTGAGCCGCAGATCGTCGATCCGGCCCCCTTTGAGAGAGATGGAACCCTCGACACGCGGGGTGTCGATCGTGAGGCGCGGGACGTCTTCGGTGATTTCGGTTTCGGCGGCGGCCGCGTCGACCTCGGCGGTTGCCGCACCGGCACTGGGCGCGGCCGCAGGTGCGGTCGTATCGCCTTGGGGCGCGGTTTCAGTGACTTCAGTCGCAGGCTGAGGCGCCTCTTCCGGCGGGGGGAAGAAGAAATACCAGCCGAGGATCACCAGGAAACTCAGAGCGGTTGCGAGCAGTAGATTCTTGTTCTGATCGTCCATCTGGACAGCCACCTCATGCATGCAAAGTCAGGGTGTGGTTCAACAGAGGTCGGTCCGGAAGGTCAAGGGAAATCCGGGTTTCGCATCCAACTGTGGGCCGGGAATCCCTAAAAATGGGGGCGTGGCGGTGGTGTCGATGCGCAAACCACTTGCCCCGTCGTGTTTTCTCTGACGCAAGCGTGCCTCGGGGTGCGTGCCACGGCGCGTCGAAAACGTTGCGTGGATTCGCGGTCATTGGCAGCAGCGTGAGCCGCGCTTCCAAGACCGGATTATGGCAAGGTTCGGGGCATCAGAAGGCGGCGCGCGCATGGCGGGCGGGCGCAACGGCCGGCCTTGTCGCTGATCTCTGACCGGTGGTTTCTGGCAGGAGGTTTCTGTCGGGGCGTCTTCGGCGCGACCTCAGGGGCGCTGGCGACCGATGGCGGGGGCGTCTTGCAGCTTGGCCTCGTGGTTGATGACCCAATCGATGGTTTGATCAAAGGGCATCGGGCGACCGATCCCGAACCCCTGCACATGATCACAGCCCAGCTGCGCCAAGAGAGCGTGTTCGCCTGCGGTCTCCACCCCTTCGGCGAGGGTCTTGAGGTCAAGCCGTTCTGCCATGGTGAGAATCGCGGTGATCATCTTCTGCTGCTCGGGATCGTGATCCGCTTTGGTGACAAAAGACCGGTCGATCTTGATCCGGGACACGCGGAAACGGCGCACGGAGGCAATGGAGGCATGACCGGTGCCAAAATCGTCGAGATCAATGTGGCAGCCCATCTCGCCCAGGGCGGTGATGTTGCGTGCCACCACCTCGTCCGGCTGGTCGGTCATTACCGTTTCCAGCACCTCGATGGTGAGCCGGTCCGGGGTCAGGCCAAAGCGGTCCAGTTCCCAGCGAATGCGGTTGACCAAGCCGGGATCGCGCAGCTCGTCCGTGGCGAAGTTCACTCCAACCGTTGGTACCTTGAGCCCAGCGGCATCCCAGGATTTCAGCGCGGTCAGCGCTTGTTCAACCATGACCTGGCTGAGTTTTTGCAGCAGACCGGCATGTTCGAGAGCGGGCAGAAAAGCCGACGGGGGGATCATGCCTTTGACCGGGTGGCACCAGCGCGCCAGCGCCTCAAACCCCGATACGCGCCCGGTGTCGGTGCAGATCTGTGGCTGGAACCAGGCCTGGATCATACCGTTCTGGAGCGCGGAGGCCGCGTCCTCCATCAGGTTGACGGTGCGGTCCAGATGAACATGCGTGTCACTGGAATACGCGCGGATGCTGGAGGGGCCGACCACCAGCGCCTCGTCAAGGGCGGCGACCGCGCAATCGAGCCAGCTGCTGCCGGCGTCCTTGGGGACGCGGTGGCGCTGACAGATCCCGATCGAGCAGGACACAAAGAGCGATGTGCCCCCGAATTTGATCGGCTCTTCAATCCGGTACTGCAAGCGTCCGGCGAGCTGGATGCAGAGCTCCAAATCAAGCTGCATGATCGGGGTGAGGCAGATCGCAAAGCGGTTGCGCCCCAGTCGCGCAATGGTGTCGCGATGACGCAGGATCGAGCGCATGCGCTCGCCCACGCGCTGCATCACGATGTCACCGGCGTCCTGGCCATGGGCGGCCACAAGCGCATCGAATTCGTCGATTTCGACCACCACCAGTGCGGATTTGAGGCCCGTACCCTCGGTGCGGTCAAACACATCGCGCACATGGGTTTCAAACCCCGGCGCCAGCAGGAACCCGGTCAGCTCGTCCCGCCCCGGTGCAGTTTCGCGCGATTTGGAAAAACCCCCAAGCACGGCGTATGTCAGCGGCAATCCAAGGGCCACGGCCAGCAGCGCGGATTCGCCGCCAAACCAGAAGGCGCTGAGGCTGATGGCAGGCAGGAAGGCCAGCATCGGCGGCCCGAAGACAACTCGCGACATTCCGTCCCTGACCCGCAGTAGAAGGCGTGAATACGGAAAATTCATGAGTTCGAGACCTTTCGACTTCGCCGGTGGTGCAGGCACAGACTAGGTCGCGGGTCTGACTGAGGAGTTAACGCAGCTCGGGGATTTCTTCAGTTTCCGTCGAATTATCGATATTTTTCAGCGCAAGCCCCGTGAAATCAAAGAGCTTCGGGTCCAGAAGATGCGACGGACGCGCATTCATGAGCGCCCGGAACATCACCTGCCGCCGTCCGGGGCTGTTTGATTCCCAGGTATCAAGGATCTGTTTCACCTGCTGGCGCTGCAGCCCATCCTGGCTGCCGCAGAGATCGCAGGGAATGATCGGATAGTTCATCGCGCGGGCAAATTTCTCGCAATCGGCCTCGGCCACATGTGCGAGCGGGCGAAACACAAAGAGGTCCCCCTCTTCGTTCACCAGCTTTGGCGGCATCGTGGCGAGGCGCCCGCCGTGAAACAGGTTCATGAAGAACGTCTCGAGAATGTCGTCGCGATGATGACCAAGCACCACCGCAGAGCAGCCCTCCTCGCGGGCGATGCGGTAGAGATTGCCGCGACGCAGACGCGAGCAGAGCGCGCAATATGTGTGCCCCTGCGGGACTTTATCCATCACGATGGAGTAGGTGTCCTGGTATTCGATCCGGTGTGGCACCTGCATCTTTTCCAGAAACTCCGGCAGCACCGTCGCGGGAAACCCCGGCTGGCCCTGGTCGAGATTGCAGGCCAAGAGATCCACCGGCAGCAATCCGCGCCACTTGAGCTCGTAGAGTACGGCCAAGAGCGTGTAGCTGTCCTTGCCGCCCGAAAGGCACACCAGCCATTTTGGCAGGGAGCCATCCTCGCGCCGTTCAACCATGCCATATTGCTCCACCGCCTCGCGGGTGTAGCGCACGATGCGTTTGCGGAGTTTCTTGAACTCGGTGGTTTGTGGCGCGCCCTGAAAGAGCGGGTGAATATCGTCGAGATCCTGGTCCAGCATGTGCGCCCCGTAGCGCCTGTTAGGAGGCTTGCCAAGTAAAACCTGCATCTCGGCTGTGCAAAATCAGCGATGATTTTGGATCCGTAGCCACCGCTGGGGCGTATCTATTCGTGAACTGGCAGGGAGAGACCTCAATGAGATATCTGTGGCGTGCGGCGCTGATGATGGGCGCTTTGGTGGCGATGCTGGGGCTTGCCAACTGCGGGCGGCCCTCGCTCGAGGATGAGAAGCTGAGCGATCAAAAGCTCAATCTTGAGGAGTATTTTGACGGCAAAACAGTGGCCTACGGTCAGTTCAAGGACCGCTTTGGCACCGTGCGGCGGCGCTTCAAGGTGGAGATCGACGGCACATGGGATGGCGAGCAGTTGAGGCTCAACGAGCGTTTTGCCTATGCGGATGGCTCCAGCGAAACGCGCAATTGGGTGCTCACGAAGACGGGCCCTGACGACTGGGTCGGCACCGCCGAGGGGGTGCAGGGCGAGGCGCGGGGACGCGAGGTCGGAGACACGTTCAACTGGGCCTACACGATTGATCTGCCACTGCCCGACGGCGACAGCATGCGAGTCGATTTTGACGACTGGATGTGGCTTCTGGAGGACGGGCGGCTTTTGAACATCGCCTATATGGAGCGCTTTGGCGTGACCCTGGGCGAGGTCACGATCTTCTTCGAGCAGCGCTAGGGCGTGCGTCCGCAGCAACGGTCGTGCTTCGGGTCCGCGCCCGGCACAGGATCATAGCCCGACCCGCCCAAAGGGTGACAGCGGCCAATGCGGCGCAGCATCAGATAGGTGCCCTTGAAGGGGCCGTGACGCTCCAGCGCGTCGAGCGCATAGGCCGAACAGGTCGGCTGGTACCGGCAGTTAAAGCCGACCCAGGGGCTGAACAGCAACCGATAGCCACGAACGGGCAGGGCAATGAGGCGGGCGAGAAGGCGCATGGACATGACATAGGCACTGGCGCATGTCAGCGCAACGTCAATGAGGCGCGGATTTGCGCCGCGCAGCGGCGCCGGGCCCAACGGGGGAGGGGGCTTTTTATTGCACCTGACACGGGCGGGAGCCCCCGTGGACAGACGTCTGAGCGGCCCGCCGGTCTGCCCGCCCGCGTACCCTTGCGCCTGTCAGAATCCGTGCGGTCAGGAGCCGTGTAGCTTGCGCAGCGCGTAGAGGAAGTCTTTTTGCATCTGCTCAAAGGGGCAGGTCGTTGTCTCACCCGCGCGCCCGATGAGCACATAGTCCCAACCCGGTTTGCCATGCTCCTTGAGCAGGAGCCGCGCGATCTCGCGCAGGCGGCGCTTGGCACGGTTGCGCGTCACCGCATTGCCCACCTTCTTGGAGCAGGTAAACCCGACCCGAAGGGGACCCTCATCGCCGCGTTTGCGGCCCTGCACCATCATCGAGCGCGTGCCTTGCTTGCGAGCCCGCGCCGCAGCGAGGAACTCGCCGCGTTTGGTCAGCAAAACCATCCCCGCCCGCGTTTTTACGGGCTTGGCCGCAGCTTGGGCCTCTTGGGGAGATGATGCACAAACGGACACCGCCGGAGGCTGTGTCCCTTGGTCAGCGGTGCTTTCCATGGGAGCCTCCGGCGGTGTCATGTCCGTCAGAACTGTCGTCTGAGTGCGAAACTTATGCGCTCAGGGACTTACGACCGCGTGCGCGGCGTGCGTTCAGGATTTTGCGGCCTGCTTTGGTGGCCATACGCGCACGGAAGCCGTGGCGGCGTTTGCGAACCAGGTTCGAAGGCTGATAGGTGCGTTTCATCGCTCCGGTCTCCAAATGTTGTCATCGGGTACGGCGCGGAATCGCCCCCCGGGGTCTATCTCGAAGCCCGGTCTCTAGACGCCTCCTGCCGCGCTGTCAAACCCATTGCGGTCAATTTCCGCATCCCTTGCCATATTTCTGTTAAAAAACGCAAGCGATCGCGTGGGTGGCCCGTCTTGGGTCGCCCATTGATCGCCATTTGGCCCTCAGGCGTGCGGTGCGCAACATCAAAACCGGTCACAAAGGGAATCATCTTTGGTGCGTTTTTCGCCCGTTGCGGTGCTGAAATGTTTCAGTTCTGTCATCAAGGCCCCCAGATCATCACGAAACCGAAACGGGTCATCAAGCGGGCGTGAGGGTGCGCGCATCCCTCTCGCCAGCGCCACATCTGGGAGGATAGAGCAGTGAGACCCCTCAACACCTTTGTGCAACACGTGGGTAACGGGCCCAAGCTAAGGATGACACGATGATGAGCGACACCCCTTCTTCTCCCAAGCGCAAGAGCTGGCTGCGGCATCTGCCGCTCGCCCTGGTGGCGGTGGGGGCTCTTGTCGGCGCCGTGACGCTGGGCGATGTGCTGTCGTTTGAAACCCTGCGCGACAACCGAGAAGCGTTGTTGGCGTTCCGCGACCAGAACTATCTGGGCCTCGTGCTGGTGTTTCTTGTCGCCTATGTCGCCATCGTGGCCTTCTCGCTGCCCGGGGCTGCAGTCGCCTCGGTTACGGGCGGGTTCCTGTTCGGATTGGTCGCAGGCACCGGCTTGAATGTTCTGGCCGCAACCATCGGGGCGATGGCGATCTTTCTGGCTGCGCGCTGGGGGCTTGGAGCGGCACTTTCTGCCAAGATCGAGTCCAGCGAGGGGCGCATCCGGCGCCTGAAGTTGGCGCTCAATGATACCGAGATCGAGGTGCTGTTGCTGCTGCGTCTGGTGCCGGTGGTGCCGTTCTTTGTCGCCAACCTCCTGCCGGCACTGGTCGGGGTGCGCGTGTGGAATTTTTTCTGGACCACGGCGCTGGGCATTATTCCGGGGGCCATCGTGTTCACATGGATCGGTGTGGGACTCGGTGAGGTGTTCGATCGTGGCGAAAGCCCGAACCTGAGCCTGCTGTGGGAGCCCCATATCATCGGCCCGATCCTCGGACTTTGCGCTCTGGCGGCGCTGCCGATCCTCATCAAGGCCCTGCGCGGCACATCGGAGGTATAAGACATGGCCTCGATCAAATGTGATCTGCTCATTATTGGTGCGGGGTCTGGCGGGCTGTCCCTGGCTGCCGGTGCCAGCCAGATGGGGGCGGATGTCGTGCTCCTTGAGGGCCACAAGATGGGCGGCGATTGCCTGAACTATGGCTGTGTCCCGTCAAAGGCGCTGCTGGCCAGCGGTCATATCGCCCATACGCAGGCCCATGCGCAGGCGTTTGGCATCGCTGACCAGGCCGCGGAGGTCGATTATGCCGCCGCCAAAGGGCATGTGCAGCAGGTGATCGACACCATTGCGCCCGTGGACAGCCAAGAGCGGTTCGAAGGCTTTGGCGTGCGCGTGATCCGCGAGATGGGCCGCTTTATCAGCGCCAACGAGGTTGCAGCGGGCGACACCACCATTACTGCCCGGCGGATCGTGGTTGCCACGGGCTCCAGCCCCTTTGTGCCGCCGATTCCGGGGCTTCAGGACGTGCCCTATCTGACCAATGAGACGCTCTGGGCGCTGAACGAGCGGCCTGAACATCTCATCGTGATTGGCGGCGGTCCGATCGGCATGGAGATGGCCCAAGCGCATCGCCGTCTGGGCAGCAAAGTCACTGTGCTTGAGGCACAGGCGGCGCTGGGGCGCGATGACCCGGAAGCGGCCGCCTTTGTGCTGGAAAGGCTGCGTAACGAGGGGATCGAGATCCGCGAGCACACCGCAGCGCAGGCCGTGCGGCAGGAGGCGGGGCGGATCGTGGTGCAAACCAGCGCCGGGACCGTGTCCGGATCGCATCTTCTGGTGGCGGTTGGGCGCAAACCCAATCTCGACGGGCTCAATCTGGAGGCCGCCGGGGTTGAGGTCGGCCGGGCAGGCATCAAGGTGGGGCCGGACCTGCGCAGCAGCAATCCCAAGGTCTATGCCATTGGCGATGTGGCCGGGCAGGGGCAATTCACCCATCTGGCGGGCTATCACGCCAGTGTCGTCATTCGCTCCTTGCTCTTTGGTTTGCCTGCAAAAACCAAGACGAACCATATCCCCCGTGCCACCTACACCGATCCCGAGATCGCGCAGGTGGGGCTGACCGAAGCCGAAGCGCAGGAGACATACGCCGCAAAGCTCGAGATTGCCCGGTTCGACTACAGCCACAATGACCGCGCCATCGCGACCCGGCAGGCGGAGGGATTTATCAAGGTCATGGTGGTCAAGGGCCGCCCCGTGGGGGCCACGATCGCGGGGCCGCAGGCCGGGGAGCTGATCTCCACATGGTCGCTTGCGATTGCCAATGGGATGAAAATGAGCCAGATCGCCGCAATGGTTGCGCCGTATCCGACCATCTCTGAGCTTAACAAACGGGTCGCGGGCGCGTATTTCTCCCCGAGACTCTTTGAAAATTCCGCCGTAAAGCGGGTTGTCCGGCTGGTGCAACGCTGGCTACCCTGAGACGAGAACGGGGACTGATGTTAAACACGCTTTCGGGCCGATTTCTGATCCTGACGACGGTCTTCGTGATGTTGGCCGAAGTGTTGATCTTTGTCCCCTCAATCTCTCGGTTTCGGCAGGACTATCTGGAGGACCGACTGGAGCGTGCGCAGATCGCCTCGCTTGCGCTTCTGGCGGATGACATGATCGAAAGCGACCTTGAGCGGGAGCTGCTGGAGAATGCCGGCGTCTACAACGTCGTGCTGCGGCGGGACGAGATGCGCCAGCTGGTGCTGTCGTCGCCTATTCCCAGCCCGATCACGGAGACCTTCGATCTGCGCGACGCCAGTGCGCCGACCCTGATTGGCGATGCGTTGACGCGGCTCTGGTCGCCCGGCAACGAGATCATCCGGGTCATTGGCGCGCCGGTTCGCGACGCAGGTCTACTGATCGAAATCACCATGGAAACCGGGCCTTTGCGGGCCGCAATGATCGATTACGGGTTGCGTATCCTGCTGCTCTCGGCGGTGATCTCCGTGCTGACGGCGGTGTTGTTGTTCATCGCGGTGCGCATGGTTCTGGTGACACCGATCAAGGGGGTCATCGGCTATATGCAGCGCTATGCGGCCGCCCCCGAGGATGCGCGTGGGATCATCACGCCCAAGGCCGGGGTGATCGAGCTGCGCGAGGCCGAAGAGGCGCTGCAAAAGCTTCAGACCGAGCTGACCCATGCACTCAAACAGCGCGAGCGGCTGGCGCAGCTTGGCGGTGCGGTGGCCAAGATCAGCCATGATCTGCGCAATATCCTCACTTCGGCGCAACTGTTCACCGACCGCATCGAAATGAGCGAAGACCCCCTGGTGCGACGTCTGGCGCCGAAACTGGTGAATTCGATCACCCGCGCGGTGTCGCTCTGTGAAGGCACGCTGGCCTTTGGCCGCGCCGAAGAGCCAGCCCCGACATTTGGTCGGGTGTGCCTGAGCGAAATCATCGATGATGTGGCCGAGAGCGAAACCCTCGTGGCATCGGATGTGGACGTGGAGATCTGCAATACGGTGCCGCTGCCGACGATGATCCGCTGCGACAAGGAGCAGATCTTTCGCGTGATCATGAACCTCGTGCGCAACGCCCGGCAAGCGATCATCGCAACCGGGCGCAATGGGCGCATCACGGTGTCGATGCGCGAAGAGGAAAACGCATGGTGGGTCGAGGTGGCCGATGATGGCCCGGGCCTGCCCAAAAAGGCGCTCGACAATCTGTTCACCCCGTTTCAGGGCGGTGCGCGCAAAGGCGGCACCGGACTTGGCCTTGCCATTGCCGCCGAGCTCATCAAGGGCCATGGCGGGCATCTTGCGCTTGCACGGACCGGTCCCGAGGGCACCGTCTTTGAGATCTGCCTGCCCAAAGGCGATGGCGCGGTCTGATCTGGTCTTCGCCCGCCAATTGCGCCCGCCTGTGCTGCGGATCAAGCGGCGTTGTCATAGATGTGTCAAAAAAGTTCTAATTTGGGGTTGCGCCTGCCCAAGGGCAGCTATAAACCGCGCCCCAGTGGACCGATAGCTCAGCTGGATAGAGTACTTGACTACGAATCAAGGGGTCGGGGGTTCGAATCCTCCTCGGTCCGCCACTACCCCCTCGTAAAACATCAGACGACATTGGCCTAGGTGTCATTGACCGATGCAATCCACCGTTTTGGCGTGTTGCGTTGGCCTGACCTTCCCTTGGGAAAATCAGGGCAGATGTGCAGGTTCAGATTTTGAGCCCGCCGGTTCCTGCTGATCTGCCCCATATGTCCAAAGGTATGTCCAAAGGTAGGCGAACGCGGGAGGGGGCGAGGCAATGCTATTCAACCTGCTTGGTGCGATCCGCAGGGGGAGCCGAGGACACGGCCCGGTCAAATAAACTGCCCTCGGGGAAGGCCAGGGGCGTTTGGCTCGTCCAAATCCCACTGGCCCACAAAACAGAAGCGGCGGGGCCATCAGCCCCGCCTTAGTGTTGCGGTCATTCAATTTTGAAAACGGAGTTCACAGGTTGCGGACAATGCGGCCACTCGTATGTTGCGGAGGCAACGACCGAGGGCAGCGGTAAATCCCGTTGGAAAGTGGCTCGACTGGTCTGTCCAAAGGGGGGCGATCAAACCAAAACCCGGATCACCCCCGCCGCCGAGATCAGAATTCACACTCAGTTCGCGCGTCAGAAGCCAGACCCACGGCACAGCGGCCCCAAACAGCTTGATTGGCGCGCAAAGCGCCGCCAGAGTGGCAAAGGCCGTGTTCTACTTGGAGAATGTCGGCTATGCCAATGCAACTCTTTCAAAGTGCCTAATAAATGCTCCGCCATCTCACAACAAAATTCGTACTCGCCCTTCTCCTCTCAGCTTGTAGCACAACACAAGGCAGCGTCAGCCGAAAGTCAATTCAGATCGACGCAATGACGGTAACCTGGAACGACATGCTGCAATTAAGTTCATTGCATGAAGCCTTTCCGACGGAAAAGGGCACAAGCATTTACATGTTCACGAGGCTGTTCAAAGACCCAACCTACACCCCGCGAAAGGCGCAGCTGTCAAATGGCTGGACTGTTACAGGAAACATAGGTGCTTGTGACCTTATTTTGAGGAAACAGCCCGCCAATGCACAACAGTTGTATGACGAATGCCGTACAAAACTTGCGGCGCTACCCGCGCCTAAACCGCAGCCTGAGCTTGGGCTTAAGGAGTTTATCAATTTGGCAGAGCGCGCTGTTCAACAAGAGGGGAGCTGCCAGTGGCTTGGATATGACCGCGGCCTTGATTTAACTGTCCGGGCGCATGGAAGCCTAGCCAGTTTTTCTGACGAAAGACTTTTCTTTGCTAAGCTGAAATGCAGCTAAAACACTAGCTGCTAAAGATGGCAGTCTCAACGCGGTTCCATTGCTTGCTGTGAGGTGGCTGCCATCATCCCGATTCTGGCAACAATTGTCGCTAAGGAAATCGCGCTCGATTGCTCTGAGCAGCACATGTCGCGTAGGGCCGGATAGCCCCACATCCCCTGCGTTCGAAGGTGGTCGTCGGCTGCACCTGCGGGTCTGGTTTTCATGATCTTCGGTTTCGGTTTGGGCAAGCTCGGCGAACGGCGGCTTCTCCTAGTCCTCGTGCATCGTGTGGCCGCTGCTTTACAGATCAAAACCACGACTTTACGGAGGTCACTAACTGCGCTTTCCAGTCATTCGACCAGGGAGCAGCATTTGGTAAAGTGGGCCTCTGCACCCGCCGTTGTTTCGATCTGCATGTGCGGCCGCTGTCGATTTTGGGTCAGAAATACTTGACGTTTGGGTCAAAATCGAAAGGCGCGGCCGTGCCGTTCTCTCAGGCTTTGGTCGCTGATTGGGTCAATGGTGTTCGACGTTCCACGCCTCGCCTCCAAATAGCTGACGCTTGGCGCCGCGCGCGAATGTGGATTTGTCCGAACATCCCGTCAGCGTCGCAAGCACAGATGCCAGTTGCGCTGGGCGTGATCCGGTTTGGCCGCTTGCGTTGATGCGTGCGGGCGAGAGGTCTGGTCAGGGTGGCCCAGACTGTTGCTTCGTTCTATCCCCCCGTGGACGCCGCAAAAACGATTGCGCACAGATAATCCATCCTAGGGCTTGAAGGTTTATGTACGTGTGTCCATATATCCGGTATGACACGCACCGGACGCCCCAGATCCTTTGACGAAGACACCGCACTCCAGGCGGCGATGACCGCGTTTTGGGAAGGCGGGTACAATGGCACCACCTATCGCGACCTCGAACAAGCCACCGGCCTTCGGCGGCAAAGCCTGACCTACGCGTTTGGTGAAAAGCCCGATTTGTTCCGGCGTGCGCTGGCGCTTTATATCGACCAACGGGTGCGCAAGGCCTGCGCGTTGCTCGCCCAAGATGCGCCGTTCAGGGACAATCTGAGTGCGCTGCTGAACGCCTGGGAGGCGGATGCGTCTTCTGGCAATGGACACGGGTGCCTGTTGGTACGCGCCACCGCCGAGGTTGGGCTTGATCCGCATATGACCTCGGAAATTCGCCGGGGTGATACCCTGTTGTTGCAGGCGCTCACGCAGGCCTTTGACCGCGCACAACTGGCGGGCGAGATACCCTCTGCCGCGCCCCCAGAGGCATTGGCCCGGTTGGTGATCTCGGTCGGCAATGGCGCCATGACGCAGGCCGTGGCCCGCCAAGATCCGGAGGTATCCCGTGCCGCGCATCACGCGCTGCTCTCACTTTTGACCTAGGCCCTGATAGATCCGCCTGACGCCTTCGGGGCTCGGTCCATTCATTGCGGACAATTTATGTTCGTTCATCCATAATCTATCGAGTGCCGGCCTCGATGGATTGTCATCCTCCCGACTCGCCGGCTTGGAGTAAGACATGACCGTGTTCACCCACCATTCGATCGAAACCGCCCCCGAAGCTGCAAAACCCCTGATGGAACAGGCCGTGAAGGACTATGGCATGCTGCCTGGCCTTTATCAGGTGATGTCCGCGTCGCCGGAGCTGCTGGAGAGCTATTTCAAACTGCATGAGCTGTTTGAGCGCACCGCGCTTTCGGTGACCGAGCGCAACATCGTGTGGCTGACGATCAACGTCGAGCATAATTGCCACTACTGCGTGCCCGCACATACCGCCATTGCCAAGATGCAGGGGGTCGATGACGAGATTGTCGCCGCTCTGCGGGAGGAGCGTCCGCTTGCCGATCCGCGCCTTGAGGCGCTGCGCCAGTTCACGCTGATCCTCGTGCGCGAGCGGGGCAATGCTCCAAAGGCAGAGGTGGAGCGCTTTCTTCAGGCCGGGTTCGAGCCGCGCGCGATCCTCGATATTCTTGTTGGTTTGGCGCAGAAGGTTCTGTCGAACTACACCAACCACCTCGCAGAGACGCCAGTAGACGCGCCGTTCCAGGCGTTTGCCTGGGAGAAAACAGCCGTCGCTGCGGAATAACGCCCACGCGTTTTGCCCCCGGTCCCGCGCATCCGTGCGGGGCCACCATAAATTTATGCAAGGATTATGCCGCATGCTGCGCGACACGCCCCTTTGTGCCTTCGGCTGGAAGGCACCTGATTTCACGCTGCGCGATCCCGAGGGTCGCCCCTATACGATGTCCGATCATCTCGGCGAGAAGGGGCTGCTTGTGGCCTTTCTCTGCAACCATTGCCCCTATGTGCAGGCGGTTGCCGACCGGCTGGCAGAGGACACTGGTACTTTGTTGGACGAGGGCATTGGCGTGCTGGCGGTCATGTCGAACGACTATCACGCGGTGCCGATGGACCATCCGGCCTATATGCAGCGGTTTGCGCGCGAAGTGGGCTGGCGTTTTCCCTATCTCGTTGATGAAGATCAGTCGGTTGGGCAGGCTTGGGGCGCGGTTTGCACGCCGGACTTCTTTGGCCTCAATGCCGCGGGCGCGTTGCAATATCGCGGTCGTCTGGACAACGCCCGTTTTGATGCGCCTGCAGGTCGCAACCGCGAGCTGGTCGCGGCCATGCGGCAGATCGCGAGGACGGGTGAGGGGCCACAAGAACAGTTGCCGTCAATGGGATGTTCGATCAAATGGCGCAGCGCCAGAGGTTGAGGCCCGATCCCGCGACGCCCGGACCGTCGCTGTGATCTGATCCATTCGGGAAGCTGTTGCAGAACTCTGTGGGGGCCTCGCGCCGCTCAGCTCTCCTTGGCGGCCTCTCTGATCCAATCGGTGAAGACCCTTACACCCTGTTTGTTGCGCGACAGCGGGTTGCGCACGAGGTAAAAGGCAAACCCGTGAAGCTCGGGGCCCGGGACCTGTTGGTAGCGACCCGACTGCAGGCCTTCGTCGGCGAGCGCGCTGCTGGACAAAAGCAGCCCCAACCCTCGGTCCAGCGCATTGAAGGCCGAGCTTTCATCGCTGAAGCGGGTCATGCGTTCGGCGGGGAAGGGCTCTCCGGCTGCCTTGAACCAATCTTCCCAGACTGGCCCGCCCATATCCGCATTGCGCCAGCGAAATCCCAGCAGGCGGCTTTCTTGCAGGTCTGCCTCGGGCTGGCTGGCCAGCCGCAGGGGGATGAAACGGTCCGAGAACAGGACTTCGGCGTGTTCCGTTGCCGCGGTATGAGGACCGTAGCGGATCGCCAAATCCAGCCGATCCGCGCGTAAATCAAGGATGGCGTCATCCGTCTCCACCTCGACGCGGATGTCGGGGTGCTGCTCGAAAAATCCCGTCAGTCGCGGCACCAGCCAACGCTCGGCAAAGGCATAGGTGGCCGTGACCCGCGCCAGGGATTGCTCCACATCCTTGTCGAGCATCGCAAAGGCTTCTCCGAGTGTGTCGAACGCCATCTGCAGCTTGGGAAACAATTCCTGGCCTGCGGGGGTGAGGGCGATCTGGCGGGGGCGGCGCTCAATCAGTTGAAACCCGAGATAGGCCTCAAGATGCCTGATCTGGTGGCTGATCGCGGTGGCCGTCACCCCGAGTTCATCGCCCGCATCGGCAAAACTGAGCCGTCTGGCGACAGCCTCGAAGGCACGAATTGCGTTGAGCGGCGGGAGTTTACGCATTGCACGTCTCGGGTGAGAAAAGAAATCTCAGCATGGGCTGACGAATGGTCATTTGTTTTTCGGCCTCCTCTTTCTGAAGCTTGTGGAATGAAAAGGGAGGATAAAATGACACGAAATATTATCACCACCCGCCGGCGTCTGATCAAGGGGGGGATCGCAGCAGCGGCCACCCTTGCGGCCCCGTCCGTCCTGCGTGCCCAAGGGCGTCGCGATCTGTCGATGCTGACATGGGCCGGCCATGCGGACCCGGATGTGATCGGCGCGTTTGAAGAGGCGCATAACGTGCGCATCCGCGCCAAGGAATATGTCGGCGGCGATCAGATGCTGGCGCAGATCGCGCAGTCCCCGGCGGGCACTTATGATGTGATCCTGTCGGACGCGGAATATGTGGTGCAGCTGCAGCAAGCCGGGTTCATCGACCCGCTCTCGCCCGAGGATTATCCGTTTGACGACTTTTTCCCCGAGTTCCAGAATTTCCGTGGGCATTGGTTCGACGGCCAGCCCTACGCGGTGTTTCTGAGGTTCGGCTTTCTGGGCCTGTCGCATCATCGCGGCGCCATGAGCGAGGCGGAGGCGCGCAGCTATCGTAGCATGTGGGAGACCCGCCACGAGGGGCGGATCGGCCATTTTGACTGGCATCTGCCCAACCTGGGGGCCCTGAGCCTCATGAATGGCAACGCGGCGCCCTTTGATCTCGGTGCGGGAGATTGGGCGGCGCTCACAGAGACGATGATGTCGCTGCGCCCGCAGGTGCGCGGGTTCTATGATTATGGCGGCATGCTGTCGGCGCTGCGGTCCGGAGAGGTTACCGCGATCCCCGGCATTGGTGACTGGATCACGGGCGTCCTGGCCCGAGATGGTGCCGATGTCACCACGACTATCCCCGAGGAAGGGGGACTGCAGTGGACCGAGTCGCTGTCGATTGGCACCCGCTCCCGGAACCCGGATCTGGCGCGTCAGTTCATCCAGTACATGCTCTCGCCCGACGGGCAGGTCAAAACCGCGACGCTCAAGGCCTATCCGGCGATGATCCCGACGCGGTCGGGCTGGGCGCGGTTGAACGCAGAGCAACCGGGCGAGGCCAAACGTCAGAACATGGTGCTGAACGGCCCCAATGCGCTGGATGAAATCCGCGCCGGGCGGATCCGTCTGCGCGAGCTTCCGGTACAGCAATCGCTGGAAACCTGGAACGACGCATGGACCCGGTACAAGAACGCCTGATGCCTGCGTGAGCCCCTGTCCGGGCCGTCTCTGAGCCCTGTTTGCCCCGCACGGGGGCCGGGGCGACCGCTTCTTGGAGATCTCGATATGACGTCTTATTTTTCTCCGGCACCCGCCTCGGGGCGCCGGACCCCGTTTCTGTTTGGCCGTTTCTGGCGGGCGCTCTGGGTGCTGCCGCTGCCGGTCTGGCTGCTGCTGTTTTTTGCGGTGCCGCTTGGCCTGCTGGTGGCGATTTCCTTCTGGTCGGTGGTGAACTACCGGCTCACACCTGACGCCACGCTCTCGGCCTGGCGCTATGTGCTGGGGCTCGAGTTCCTCTGGGCGAGCTTCTGGCGCAGCTACGGCCTTGCCATGGCCAGCGCGGTCGCGATTTCGCTTTTGGCGTTTCCGGCTTCCTACGCGATGGCCTTTGTGGTGGCACCGCGGCAGCGGCTGATCCTGCTGGGGCTGGCGATTGCACCGTTTTTCACAAGCTATCTGGTGCGGGTTTACTCCTGGCAGGTCTTCCTGACCGAGGGCGGCGTGATCCCGTCGATTGTGCAAGCCCTGGGTGGCAGCGGCGAGAGCCTGCTCAACACCTATTTCGCGCTGTTTCTGGGACATGCAACCCTGGCGCTGCCGGTGGTGCTGATCCTGCAGACCATCGCGCTTGTGAATGTGGACCGGACCGGAATTTCGGCGGCGGCAAACCTTGGCGCACGTCCCGGAGCCATCCTGTTGCAGGTGATCCTGCCCGCCGCCCGGCCCGGACTCACGCTGGGGCTGCTGTTTGCGTTTCTGCTCTCCTATGCCGAGTTCGTCAGCGCGTCTTATCTCGGGGGCGGCAGCTTTCAGACCCTCCCGATCCTCGTGACGGATCTGGTGCGGGCAGGCCAGCAATGGCCACGCGCCGCCGTGGTGGCGCTGATGATGATCGCAAGCCTTTTGATCACGGCCTTTGTCACCGTCCTCTGGGCGTACCGCGAGAAAGGATAAGCCATGCCTGTTCATCTGAAACATGCCCTTCCCAAAGCCTTCTGGATTGGCGGCCTCGTTCTGGTGTTCGTGCTGCTTTATGCCCCGATCCTGTCGGCCGTGATGTTCTCTTTCAGCGCCGATCGTTTCCCCAGCCTCAGCCTGTCGGGGTTCAGTTCCAAATGGTATGCGCAAGTCCTCAGCGACCGCGCCATGCTGGACGCCCTCTGGAACAGCCTGCGCGTGGCCATGCTCACCGCGCTCATCGCGACGGCGCTTGGATTTGCCGCGGCTTATGCAGATTATCGGTTCCGTTTTACCGGCCAGAGAGCCGTTCTGGCGCTGGCCTTGTTACCGCCGACGGTGCCGCTGGTGATCCTGGGGCTTGCCATGCTCGCCTTTTTCTCTCGCATCGGGATCGCAGGGACCTTGATGGCGGTGGTGGCGGCCCATGTGGTGATCGCGGCCCCTTTTGCGATGGCGGTCTGCCGCCTGCGGCTGGCGCAGCTTGATGACAGCCTTGAAATTGCGGCTCAGAACCTCGGCGCGCTGCCGCATTCTGCGCTTACCCGGATCGTTCTGCCCCATACGTTGCCCGCGATCTTTGCAGCCTTTCTCATCACCTTTGCCGTGTCCTTTGATGAATATGTCATCTCCTGGTTCACCGGGGGGCTCAACCAGACCATCCCGGTTGCGGTTCTGACCACGCTGCAGGGGCAGGTGGATCCCACGATCCATGTGATCGGCACATTGAGTTTTTCCGTCACGCTGACGCTGGTTCTGATCGCGCTTGGCGTGGTCCTGACCCAGAGCAGCGGCGCCATGTCCAAGGAGGAGACAACATGACCCACTCACATCTGAAACTGGATGGGCTGGCCAAGTCCTATGGCAGCTTTGTTGCCGTCGAGGAGGTCTCGCTGGATATTGCCGAAGGGGAGTTCATCGCCATCATGGGGCCGTCTGGCTGCGGCAAGACCACAAGCCTGCGCATGCTGGCCGGGCTTGAGACCGCAGACCGGGGCGAGATCACCCTGGCAGGCACCCGGATCGACCAGTTGCCGGTCTGGGAGCGCGAAACCCCGATGGTCTGGCAGAGCCTTGCGCTGTTTCCGTTTATGACCGTGCGTGAAAACGTCGAGTTCGGGCTGAAGATGCGCGGTGTTTCCAGGACCGAGCGCCGTCGCCGCGCCGATGACTGGCTGGAGCGGCTGGGCATCTCGGGTTACGCGGATCGCAATGTGGCGCGGCTCTCGGGGGGGCAGCGGCAACGCGTCGCGCTGGCGCGCAGCCTTGTCCTTGAACCCAAGGTGCTGCTTCTGGATGAGCCGCTGTCGGCACTGGATGCCCATATGGCGATCAAGATGCAGGGTGAGCTGAAAAAGCTGCAGCGTGAGCTGGGTATCACCTTTGTCTATGTGACCCACAGCCATTCTGAGGCTTTCTCGCTTGCGGATCGTGTTGTCATCATGAACGGTGGCCGGGTCGAGCAGATTGGCAGCCCGCAGGACATCTTCTTGCGCCCGCGCAGCAAGTTTGTCGCGCAGTTTGTCGGCGGCATCAGCCTGTTGGAAGGCAAGATTGCCGGCACCCCAGGGGGCAAGCGGTATCTGGAGACCCGAGACGGCAAGGTTCAGCTTGCAGGCAGCTTTACGCACGCGGAGGGTGCGCGCGCCGATCTGGCAGTGCGGGCGGACCGGATCTCGGTGACGGCCAACCCGGGCTGGGGCGAAAACGAGATCGCCTGCACATTGGTGTCGGAAGAATTCGCCGGCGCGGTGGTCAACCTGCATCTGGCCACGGCCTCCGGGCACAGCCTTGTGGCGCAGGTACAGCAGCGCGAACTGGAGCAACTCGACGCCAGCATTGGCGCGCAGGTCTATGCCTCCTGGCACCCGAGCGACGGATTCCTTCTCGAGCCGCCGCAGGCCGAGGGGGGCGATGCGAGGGGCAGGGCGGCATGAGCGCTGTCCTCGAGGCCACCCAAGAGGCGCTGAGCCGCGCCGAGCAAGCGCCGGAGGTGTTCCTGTCGCGCTTGCCGGAGCGCGCCCGCGCAGAAGCCCGAGAAAGCGCGGCGCGTCGCTCCAAGCTGGGCCCGCTTGATGGGGCCACAATCTCCTGGAAGGACATGATTGCCCTAAAGGGTGTCGCGGCGCGTGCAGGCGCGGCCCATGACCCGAAGCTGGCGCCCGCCGTTTCGGATGCAGAGGTCGTGACCCGTGCGCGCAGGGCAGGGCTTGTCAGCATCGGTATCACCAACCAGTCCGAGCTTGCGTTTTCCGGGATCGGTTACAATCCGCATCACGGCACCCCGCTCCTTGAGGGGCGGGTGCCGGGGGGATCGTCCTCGGGAGCGGCGGCTTCGGTGGCGCGGGGGATCACCCGGCTCGCGGTGGGCACGGATACCGCTGGCTCTTGTCGGGTGCCAGCGGCGTTTCAGGGCGTGGTGGGCTTTCGCCCCACACGCGGGCGCTATCCGATGGCGGGGGTGATGCCGCTTGCCCCGAGTTACGACACCGTAGGCGGCTTTGCCCGCTCGGTGCGTGACATTATCGCGCTGGATGCGGTGCTCTCGGGCGATGAGACCTGTCCGGATGCGGCCAGCAGCCTTGGGGTGCTCCATGAGGTGCTTGGGGCTGGTGATGTGGCTGCAGGGGTCGCGGCGTGTTGCAAAACGGCGGTGGTCCGACTTGCTGAGGCGGGGCTGAAGATGGAGCGCGCCAGACAGTCGCCCCTTCTGGACGCATTGGCGCTGATCGCTGCAGGGGGCTGGCCCGGCGCGCGTGAGGCGGTGGACACCTACGGGCATCTGTTGGCTCCCGAGACGGCTCTGCGCCTTGACCCCTTTGTTGCGGAGCGGTTGCGTGTGTCGGCCCGCCTGGACTGCGAACCACTCGAAAAGGTCAAAAGGCAGGCCTGCAGCCTGCGCGCCAGGATGCAGACCGAAGACACCCTCTATGTGTTGCCCACCGTCGCCATCGAGGCGCCCCTTCTGGCGCCGCTCTTGGCAGACCCGGAGGTCTTTGCCGCCACTAATGCCGCTGCCCTGCGCCTGACGATGCCTGCCAGTCTGCTCGATTTGCCAGCGATCTCGCTGCCCATCGGCCAGACGGAGGCGGGCTGCTGGGTGGGCCTGCAGCTGGTCGGGCCGCCACATAGCGACCGTCGTCTGCTCGCGACATCACAAAAGGTCGAAAAGCTGTTGATGAGAAAGGATAAGCTCAGATGATCCGCAATCCGATAAAATGGCCCAATGGCGCCCGCTGCGCCTGTGCGATCACGTTTGATGTCGATGCCGACAGCCTGATCCATATCGCCCGTCCCGAAGACGCGCACCGCCGCCTCTATCCGATCAGCATGGGCCGCTATGGCCCCAATTCCGGCGTGCCGCGCATCCTGGACACCTACCGACGGCTTGGGCTCAAGCAGTCCTTCTTCATGCCCGGCTGGGTGATGGAGCGCTATCCCGAAACGGTTGAGGCGATCCTCGCCGGGGGCCATGAGATCGGTCATCACGGGTATCTGCACGAAGACCCAGCCGAGCAGAGCGCCGAAGACCAGACCTATTGGTTCGAGCGGGCGCTGGAGGTGCACCGGCGCCTCACCGGTCGCACGCCGCGCGGCTACCGCGCCCCGGTCTATAACGTCACGCCCGAGGTGCTCTCGCTCGCGGTGCAGCATGGGCTGACCTATGAGAGTTCGATGATGGCGGATGATCTGCCCTACCGGATCGACACCCCAACGGGCGCGCTCTACGAGCTGCCGGTGCATTGGGGCAGTGATGATTGGCCACCCTTCGCGCATTTCGACGAGATCGGCTATAAGATGCCGGTGATGTCGCCACGTCGCGGGCTTGAGGCCTCTTTTGAAGAGTTTGAAGCGCAATATGAGGCCGGAGGTCTCTGGATCGGCATCTGGCATCCTTTTCTCACCGGGCGGCTGGCCCGCTGGCGGGTCGTGGAACGCTGGCTCGAAGCGGTGCTGGCGCGTGGCGATGTCTGGTTCGCACCGCTCGAAGAGATCGCCGCCTATGCGGCCTCCCAAGAGGCCGAAGGCCTTTGGCAGCCACATCGCGAACCTGCCGCTCCCTACGCAAATCCCGTTTTGATGGAGAAAACGCATGACCAGTTTTGACCGCCCCTTTGAGGCCGCGCGGCCCGATGGCGAAAACCCAAGCGCCCATGAGACGCTGGCAGAAGGCGGACGACTGCGTCCCGAGGCGACCTATACCATCCCTGCCCGACAGGGGCGGGCGATCCGCATGGCACAGGGGGAGGCATTGATGGTCATCAACCGGGATGGCAGCCAGATCGGGGATTTCTGGGCCTTTGTGGAGGGTGACTGTGGCGAGTACCTGTCAATGGAGCACCTGCGCCCGACGTTGAGGCGCGTCTCGCCGCGTCCCGGCGATGTGCTGGTAAGCAATCGCCGCCGTCCGATCCTGACGTTGCTGGAGGATAGTTCGCCCGGGGTCCACGACACGCTTGTGGCTTCCTGCGATGTGCATCGTTATGCGCAGCTTGGGCATGAGGGCTATCACGACAATTGCACCGACAACCTGCGCATGGCGCTGGGCGCGCTGGGCCTGCGCCCGACCACGGTGCCTTGTCCGCTGAACCTCTGGATGAACACCCCAGTGGTCGAGGGCGGCGCGATGGAATGGCTCCCTCCGGTTTCACGCAGGGGGGACCATGTGCTGTTTCGCGCGGAACTGGATGTCGTGGTAGTGATTTCCTGCTGTCCGATGGATCTCTTGCCAATCAACGGTGAGGAGGCGCAGCCCCGCGCGCTGGATGTGCGGCTGCGCCCAAGGCCCGCGTGACCTGGCGCGCAGATTGTCTGAGGCGCGCGGATCTTCATCCACGCGCCCGGTGGGTCTTGGCTTGGGCGTGGCGCTCAGGCGGCTTTTACCGCTGCACCGGCCAGATCTGCGGCGCGCGCGCGGGTGCGGGTCTCAGCCGAAGCAACCGATGCCTCGTGGCGCGCGTCCTTGAACTCCTGGTATTCGATCGCGATTGTTTCGATGTCGGCTTGCGCAACGCCAAAGTAATGCGCGCAGGCTGCCAGCGCCGGATCAAGCGCATTGAGATGCGCGCGCGCGCCCCCGGGCGCGAAGCCGAACTCGCCGCGCGAGGAGAGCACCACCAGCCGTTTGCCCGAGAGGATCGGCTCAATCGGGGTGTCGCCACGCGCCAGATCAAAGGAAAAGGTCCGGCCAATCCGCGCGACATGGTCGATCCAGCCCTTCAGTGCGGTGGGCATACCGTAGTTGTACATCGGCGCGCCAAGCACGAGAATGTCGGCCGCGATCACCTCATCGACCAGTTCATCCGACAGCGCCAGACGCTCGGCCATCCACGGCTCTCTGTCCTCGGGTGGGGTAACGGCGGCGTGGATGAATTTGTGGTCGATCGCAGGGATCGGCTCACGCCCGACATCGCGGGTAATGACCTTAGTGTCGGGGGCCTTGGCGAGGAATTCCTTGGTGAACACATCGGTCAGGTGACGGGTGAGGGAGCGTTCTTCAAGCTGGGCGCTTGCATCAATTCGCAACAGAGTGGGCATTGGCAATCTCCTGTGTCCATGCACTATGCACCTTGCCTAACAAGCGCGCGCAGCACTGGCGAAAGCGAATATCTCAGGCTCGGGATGAAGCAGATTCATCCACCTGTCGGCCAGATTGATCCCAAAGACATCGCCTCAGACAGAAAGCCAGACAGAAAGGATGAGACCGATGCGGCGCTTGCCTCCGCTCCATGCACTTCGCGCCTTTGAAGCTGCTGCACGGCACCTGCATTTTGCGCGGGCCGCGGCCGAGCTCCATTTGACGCCAACGGCAATCAGCCACCAGATCCGGCTCCTCGAAGAGATACTCGGTGTCAAACTCTTTCACCGCTACCCGCGCCCGATCCGGCTGTCGGCTGAGGGCGCGGCGCTGTATCCGGTTCTGCGTGAGGGTTTTGATCGCATGGCCGATGTGATCGCCGCGCTTTCAGAACCAGATGCGCGCCGCCCGCTGACGGTCTCGGTCACGGTGGCCTTCGCGAGCCTCTGGCTGATGCGGCGTCTGCCCGCTCTGCGCAACGAGGCGGGGTTGAACCTCAAGGTTGAAGCGGACAATCAACCGGTGGATCTCTCCGGGGGGGATGTGGATTTTGCGGTGCGATACGCCCGTCAGCCCGGCCCGGAGGGGCATTGGCTGGCACTTTTCGAGGACCGGCTGGTGCCGCTCTGCGCGCCCGACCTGCTCTGCCGACACCCGGTTGCGCGGGACGCGGATGTGCTGGGGTTGCCTCTGATTGCCTACCGCTGGAGCGGGGGGGCGGAGGCCGCGCCAAGCTGGCACGGCTGGTCGCGCGCCGCGGGGCTTTCGCAGGACGTACCGGAGGTCTCGCAGCATTTTTCCGAGGAAATTCATGCTATTGATTCCGCGATTGCAGGGCAGGGTGTGGTGCTTGCATCCAGCGTTCTGGCCGCCGCATCCGTTGCCGCCGGGCAATTGAAGCCGCTGTCCACAACCTCATTGCCGGGGCGCAGCTTTTGGGCGGTTGCGCGCAACGATCACCCGCGTCTCGAGGAGGTGGAGCGTTTTGCCGCCTGGGCGCGCGACTCTGCAGAGGCGCCGGTTGCCCCTTAGCGGCTGCCTGACCCGATGGGCATCATGAACGGTCGCGGTCAGATTTCGGTGATGGCCTGGGTGAGCGCCTGCCATTGGTCGCGCGACACACCCTCTGGGCTCGTCAGCATCCAGTAGGTCTCGTGATGGGGCAGGGAAGCCGTGCTGAGCCGCACCAAGGCGCCGCTGTCCAGAGCCTCGGCGCAGAGGGGCAGAGAGGCCAGAAACACACCAAGCCCGGCCTTGGCCGCGCCAAGCGCCGACAGGTGAGTGTCGAACCTGAGACTTGGCAAGGGCGTGGTCGGGATACCAAAGCGTGCCGCCCAGGCGTGCCAACCCGGGCGCGGACCCGCGCAGGCGATGCGGGGCAAGCCGGTCCAATGCGGCGCGCCCGCCACAAGCGCGGGGGCTGCGACGGGTGCGATCTCTTCCTTGTAGAGGCTGGCGCGGTAGGCATGCGGCCAGTTGCCGGAACCATAGCGAATGCGGATCACATCGTCTTGAGGCGCGTCATGGGCACCAACAACCATGGACTGCACCGAGATTTCAGCATTGGTCAGCGTTTGCAGGCGGGCCAGTCTGGGCAGGAGCCACAGCTCGATCACGGTCTGGCTGGCCGAAAGCGTAAGACGCTGGCGGCTGGTGCCAAAGACGGCCTCTGTGCTGTCGCGCAACCCTTCGAGCGCAAGTCGGACGTGGGGCACCCAGGCTTCGCCCTCTACCGTGAGCGAGATGGCGCGGGCCCGGCGGTGAAAAAGGGGCGTGCCAAGAAGCTGCTCCAGCTGTCCGATCCGCTGGCTCACTGCGGCCTGTGTCAGCCCGACTTCCTCTGCGGCGGCGGTAAAGCTGCCAAGGCGCGCGGCGGCTTCGAAGGCGCGGATCCATTCAAGCGGAGGCAGGCGATCTTTATTCATAAGGAAAACCACGTCTCAGGTCATATATTCCTGATTTGTGTTTATTGATTGGCCCTGAGAGACTCCAGTGAAATCGAAATCAATCCCGAAGGGCCTCTTATGCCGACACTCTCCGTTGACCCATCCGGAACCTATCTGAGCCTTGAAACCGCCACGGGTACGCAGCGGTTCCATGCGATCTGGCTGCGCGACAATGCGCAGGATGCCGAGACCCGCGCGCCGGGGAACGGCCAGCGGTTGATCGCCCTGCGCGATATCCCCGCTGACACAAGGATCGCCACCGCCCAGATCAACCCGGACGGGGTGGTGCAGGTGCGCTTTGCGCCAGAGGACAAGACCGTTGACTATGATCTTGCGTGGCTTGAGGCGCATTCCTACGACCGCGCTGCCCCCAGCACCCAAGGGTGGCTCGCGCAAGAAATCGAGCCATGGGATGCGGGGCTGATGGGCAATGTGCCATGTGGGGATTTTGCGGCGCTCGCCGAGGGTGGTCAGGCGCTGCGTGACTGGCTTGGGCAGATTGTGCGCTACGGCTTTGCCAAGCTCAAGAATGCCCCGGTGGAGCCGGGCGGGCTGTTCAAGGTGGTCGATCTCTTTGGCTTTGTGCGCGAGACCAACTACGGGCGGCATTTTGAGGTGCGTACCGAGGTGAACCCCACAAACCTTGCCTTCACCGGGCTCGGGCTTCAGGCGCATACGGACAACCCCTACCGCGATCCGGTGCCGACGCTTCAGGTGCTCTATTGCCTCGAGAGCTCTGCCGCGGGGGGCGAGAACATGGTGGTCGACGGCTTTGCCGCCGCGCTGCGCCTGCGCGAAGAGGACCCGGAGGGATTTGCGCTTTTGGCGACGCATTGCGCAAAGTTTGAATATGCGGGCGAGGCGGGCGTGTGTCTGACCTCCCGGCGTCCGATGATCGAGCTGGCACCGGATGGGGAGCTGATCGGCATTCGGTTCAACAATCGCTCCTGCGCCACCATCACGGATGTGCCCTTTGACAAGATGGAGGCGTATTATGCCGCCTACCGACGCCTCGGCGAGATCATTGATGATACGGCGATGGAGGTGACGTTCCGGCTCGAACCGGGTGAGGCCTTTGTGGTCGACAACACCCGTGTCCTGCACGCGCGCAAGGGCTATTCGGGCGAGGGGACACGCTGGCTGCAAGGGTGCTACGCCGACAAGGACGGGCTGCGCTCCGCCTATCATGCGATGATGCGGGATGCGCGCGTGGAGGCTGCGGAATGAAGCCGGATATCGACAGCCTGAACCGCGATACCATCGTAGCGTTTATCGGGTCGATTTTTGATCGCCGCGGGGACGAGGAATATCTGGGCGAGCCTGTGACGATGGGCGAACATATGTTGCAAGGCGCCACAATCGCAGAGCGCAGCGGCCAGCCCGAAGAGATCATCGTCGGCGCGCTGCTGCATGATATCGGACATTTCACCAGTGAATTTGGCACGTTCACGATGGATGACACCGAGGACCGCCATCACGAGGACGCGGGGGCCGAGGTACTGGAGCGGTTTTTCCCGTCAGTTGTCACAGATTGCTGCCGCTACCATGTGGCGGCCAAGCGGTATCTCTGTGCCACCCGGCCCGAGTATTTCAAGCGCCTCTCAGACGCTTCGGTCCACTCTTTGAACCTGCAAGGGGGCCCGATGTCACCAGAAGAGGTGAGCGCCTTCGAGCAGAACCCGAACCTCAAGCAGATCATCGCGGTGCGTTACCTCGACGAGGCGGGCAAGGTCGCCGGGATGGAGACACCCGACTTCTGGCATTTTGCCCCCATGGTGCAGCGGATGGTCGACCGGCATCTGTCGGCGGTCTGATCGCGCGCGATATGCCCAGACAGGGCGTCGGCGGACCGAGCACCGATGGAACGGTGGATCGCGCCCGGGCGCTTCTGGAGCGGGCGAAGGTCACCCGACATCGCATCACTTGATCTTTGCCCCCAGCAGCCAGGCTTTGACGCCTGGTTGTTGTCATGTGTGAGGTGGTTCTTGCATGGCGGAGAGAACGCTTCTGATGGCCATACGTGCGCCTCAAGTTCCTGAAATAGCTCAGAGAAACCCCTGTGTGGCCATGGCGAGCACCACATAGCGTCCGCCCTTTGAGAGCGTGACAATCAAAATGAAACGCCAGAGGGGCTCTTTCATCACGCCTGCCGCGAGCGTCAACGGATCGCCGACGATGGGCAACCAGCTGCCAAGCAGGCTCCAATAGCCCCAGCGCCGGTACCACCCTGCGGCCCTGGAGAGCTGTTGTTCGGAGACGGGAAACCAACGCCGGTCCGCATAGGTGGTGAGAAAGCGGCCCAAAACCCAGTTCACCACCGATCCAAGCACATTGCCGAGCGTGGCCGTCATGACCAGCAGCAGCGCAGAGTGCCCCCCCGACAGCAGTAGCCCGACAAGCACCGCCTCGGATTGGGCAGGGATCAAAGTCGCGGCCAGAAACGCCGCGAAAAACAGACCAAGGAGGGCGATCATCCTATTTCTGCGTCGGCCAGTGACGGTGAAGATCGTCGATGATGATCGCGTGTTGATGTGGTGTGGTGCCAAATTCGCGCATGTGGGGATGGTCCGCAGGCAGGTCCTCATGGTCATGGAGGATCACGTCGGGCGCGTTCTTGGGCCAGAGCCGCAGGCAGGCAAGGATGCCGAGCCCGGAGAGGGCTGCCAGCACGACCAGTGCTGGCAATGGGCCAAGCCCCGTCATCAGCCAGCCGGACAGCGGATAGGTCAGCAGCCAGCAGGCGTGGGACAGCGCAAACTGCGCGGCAAAGATTGCAGGGCGGTCTTCGGCATGGGCGGAGCGGCGCAGCAAACGGCCCGAGGGCGTTTGTGTGCTTGAATAGCCGATCCCAACCAGAAACCACGCCACCAGCACCCCAGCCCAGGACAGATCGGCAAGGGCAATGACAGCCGCAAGACCAAGAAGCGCCCCCACCATCAGGGCGGCCCCGACGATCATCACCGGACGGTCCTTCAGCGTGTCGAGCACCCGCGGCAGCGCCAAAGACGCCAGCATCGACCCGGCCCCGAAGGCAAAGAGGGTCCAGGCAAGCGCGCTCTCGGAGAGGCCAAGCTCTCCGCGTATCAGCACAACCGAGTTCACCAGCACCATGGCTCCGGCAGATGCGACCGCGAGGTTCAGACACAAGAGCCCGCGCAGCCGAGGCGTGGCAAGGTAAATCCGAATACCGCGTGTGGTGCGGTCATAGATCCCGCGCCGGGTGCTTGGCTTGGGGCTGGGCAGGAGCACCGAGACCACAAGCAGCGCAGATCCCAGAAACCCGATCGCCGTGCCGAGGAACAGCGTGTTGTAGGCCATCACGGTCAACAGCAGCGCGGCCAGTGTCGGGCTGATGATATTTTCGAGATCATAGGCGAGGCGCGACAGTGACAGCGCGCGGGTGTAGCGCTCCTCTTCGGGCAACACATCCGGAAGGGTTGCCTGAAAGGTGGGCGTAAAGGCGGCGGAGGCCGATTGCAGCAGGAAGATCAGCACATAGACCTGCCAGATCTCGGTCACAAAGGGCAGGGCGATGGCAACCCCGGCGCGAACCAGATCGAGGATCACGAGCAACTGGCGTCGGTTCACCCTGTCGGCAAAGGCCCCGGCCACCGGCGCTATCCCCACATAGGCGACCATCTTCAGGGTAAAGACAGTGCCGAGCACCATCGCGGCGCTGTTGCCCGCCAGGTCATAGGCCAATAGCCCAAGCGCGACCGTCGACAGCCCCGTGCCTAACAGGGCGACGACCTGCGCGAGGAAAAGATGCCGGTAGGTGCGGTCTGCCAAAATCGAGAGCATCAGAAACCTCGGCGGGCTGGGGCGGGTCGACCGCGGGAATGATCCGGGCTGGGCGTGGGCTGTGCCATAGACAAGCGCTAGCGCCGCCAGAAGGATATGGCAAGGCGACAAACGGGCGCCGCGCCGGTGACAAATCCGATCCTTGAACGGCGCAGGCGATTGGCCCTTTTGAAGAAATCATGGCGCCAACCCCGCCGAATGTCGTATGAACGGGCGCGGCCGCACTGGTTCACGACATCTGAAGGACACCCGATGACCCAAACCGTCTACATTCTCAATGGGCCCAACCTGAACCTTCTGGGCACCCGCGAGCCCGAGATCTATGGGCGCGAAACGCTGGCCGACATCGAGGCGCGGTGTCGCACGCTCTGCGAGGGGCACGGGTTTGAGCTCCTGTTCTTGCAGTCCAACCATGAGGGCCAGCTTGTCGACTGGATTCAGGAGGCCCGGACCTCGGCCTGCGGTATCATCATCAACCCCGCAGCCTATACGCATACCTCTGTGGCCATTCGCGATGCGCTAAGCGCCTGCGAGATGCCGATCTTCGAGGTGCATCTGTCGAATGTACATGCGCGCGAGGCCTTTCGGCACCATTCCTATGTGTCGGCGATTGCGACCGGGGTGATCGCTGGGTTTGGCTCTTTTGGCTATGTCGCCGCGCTAGAGAAACTGGCGCAGGACGTTGGAGCCTGAACGCCCTACCCTCCTAACGGACGGAGGTGTGGCTGGTCTTCTCCCATAGCTGACGCGGGGTCGCACTGTCTGCGGGTGGCCGCGGTTTTCTACCGGGTTTGAGGTTCCTATGAGCACACGTGGGGATCGGCGCAGGCCGGCGCGCGCCCATGGGCGGGTCCGACTGTGCCCAATACGCCCGACATCTTGCGCCCCACGTTTTGTCCCCGCACGTCGGGGTTTTTTGGTTTGCGCCCTTTGAAAGAACACGCCACAAATCCGGCTGTAAGGGAGGAAAACTAGAAATGACTGACATAACAAGCGGGTATGCCGCCTCAAAGGGTGCCGCGCACGCGCAGCTGGACCGTGCGCGCCTGGACCCCGAACTCTATAACGAGGATCAACTGCCCACCACCGCCGCCGAGCGCACATGGAACTGGCTGTCGATTTCGGCGCTTTGGGTCGGGATGGTGGTCTGTATCCCAACGTATCTTTTGGCGTCCTATCTGATTGGCGCTGGAATGAGCTGGGATCAGGCGGTTCTGACCATCCTGGCAGCCAATGCCATCGTGCTCATCCCGATGGTGCTGGTGGGCCATGCCGGCACCAAATACGGCATCCCGTTTCCGGTGCTGTTGCGCGCGTCCTTTGGTCCCGTGGGGGCCAAGATCCCGGCTGTTGCCCGTGGGATCGTGGCCTGCGGCTGGTTTGGCATCCAGACATGGGTTGGCGGTTCTGCGATCTTTGTGATCGTCAACAAGCTCACCGGAGGCGCGCTCGCGGGGGAGGCGCTGCCGCTTCTGGGGATCAGCCTTGGCGAATTTGTCTGCTTCTTGGCGTTCTGGGGCCTGCATCTCTACTTCATCAAGAACGGCACCGAGTCGATCCGCTGGCTCGAGACTTATGCCGCGCCGTTCCTGCTGGCGATGGGGCTTGCGCTCCTGGCCTGGGCCTATTCTGCGGCGGGCGGTTTTGGCGAGATGCTCTCCACCCCCAGCGCCTTTGATGTGGGTCAGCCCAAAGAGGGGCAGTTCTGGGCGGTGTTCTGGCCAAGCCTGACGGGCATGATTGGCTATTGGGCGACGCTTGCGCTCAATATTCCGGATTTCACCCGTCACGCCCGCAGCCAGAAAGATCAGCTGGTGGGGCAGATGGTCGGTCTGCCGATCCCGATGGCGTTGTTTGCCTTTATCGCCTCTGCTGTGACCTCGGCCACGGTTGTGATCTTTGGTGAGGCGATCTGGGATCCGGTGCAGCTCTCTGAACGCATGGGCGGCTCTGCGGTGATCATCGCGCTTTGTGCGCTGATCGTGGCGACGCTGACGACAAACCTTGCGGCCAATGTGGTCGCCCCTGCCCATGGGTTTGCCAATCTTGCGCCAAGCAAGATCAACCTTAAGCGTGGCGGCTATATCACGGCAGCCATCGGGATCGCGATGTTCCCGTGGATTCTGGTGAACCACATCGTTGGGTGGCTGATTGCCTATTCCGCGCTTTTGGGGCCGATCGCGGGCGTGATGCTGGCGGATTATTACCTCTTGCGCAGAACCCGGCTCGAGGTTGCGGATCTCTTTAAATCAAACGGCATCTATGCGGGGCACAATGGCACCAACTGGGCCGGTGTCCTGGCGCTGGTCATCGGCATTTTGCCAAATCTGCCGGGCTTTCTGGCCGGGGTAGGTCTTACGGATGGGACCTCGCCGTTCTTTGCGATGATCTATACCTACGCCTGGTTTGTGGGGCTCTTTGTTGCGGGCGCGGCCTATTTGCTGCTCTCCAAAATGGTTAACAGATAACAACTGTTGCTCCGGGGGAAGACCCCGGAGCGCCTTGATTGTCGCGCCAACTATCCAGCGTCTAGCGACAAAAAGCACCCTCAACTCAAAATGTTGACATGATTCGGTCGAGTGGTTAACAAAAGGTAAACGTCAAGTAACAAGTTTATCGTCGGTGGCATTTTGCGGACCGGTGACGGGTGAGGGACAAAATGCAGCAGTTGAAACAGAGGCAGGATTTCACTGCCCGGTCGGCGCACACCAGCAGAACAGAGACCCCGCGATCTCCTACACAGATCAAGACGATTTCCACGTCCGGCAATATCAAGCTGGCCCTCAAGAGCAGGCCTGACGCGGAGGGGCCCGCTGATGCGGCCAACCTGCCGCCCAAGGCCCAGCCCAAAGCGGTTTCAGCTGGCCCCCGACAGGACGCCCCGCCCGCATCTGAACACGCATTTGGATCAGGTGGCGATTTTGGCGGCCAGCCGCGCGGAGCGGGTTTTTTGTCCGATGAACGCTTTGCCAAGCCAGCTTTGGCGGCAGCTGCGCTGGCGGGGCTCCTGATCCTCGGCGCCACCACATTTGCGCTGTTGCCAGAGACCGAGGTCCCTGTAGAGGTGTCGCAAACCGCCGCGGGAACTGCCACGTCCGGGCCTTCTGACAACCTCGCCCGCTTGATGCAGGTGGCGGCAGTTAACCCGTCACCTGCTTCGGCAGAGGTCGCGCCCGCCGCTGACACCCCCGCATTGGCCGCGGCTGCAACGGGGGCAGGCGATGACATCATGTCGAAGATGACCGCCGGCACCTTGGCCGCGCTGCGCAGTCCTGCGCCGACTGCTGCGGCTCAGACCGACACTGGCGGGCGAGCGTCCCAGGCCGGGGGTGGTGCGCTTTATCAGTTGGTGATGACGGCGCATGCTCAGGGGCAGTCGCCAGCCTATATCGACCAAATGCTCAACGCCGCCTATCAGCGCGGCCAGATCTCGGTGCCAGAGGGGCTTGTTCGCGCCGATGGACGTGTCGACACGACCACCATACTGAGCCTTTTTATCCATTGATAACAGAGAAATAGCCCCGTGTTTTCCAGTGCGACTGGCGACGCGGTAGCAAGGCAAAGATCAAGAGCGAGCGCCAAGCTCGACAGGACGATACCATCTAAAATTGTTCTTCAGGGGGACCGAATGAGAAGATTGATCGCGGCTGCGGTGCTGGGCGTGTCTGCGCTCTGGGCGCAGGC
Source organism: Epibacterium sp. HA2-3 (assembly GCF_055693725.2). NCBI lineage: Bacteria > Pseudomonadati > Pseudomonadota > Alphaproteobacteria > Rhodobacterales > Roseobacteraceae > Epibacterium > Epibacterium sp. HA2-3. Next base: position 344,306 of record NZ_CM172490.1, read on the forward strand.
AAGTGCAGCGCAAACCTGTGGTGGCATGTACACGGTTCAGCCCGGAGACAGCCTCTCGGTGATTGCGGATCGGCTCTATAAGAATGCGGGCATGTGGACTGCGATCCACAACCGCAACATAGCCGCCATCGGCCCCAAACCCGGATCGATCCGGGTGGGGATGCGGCTGGAGATCACCTGCCTCAATGGGTTGCCCGTTGGTCTTGAAGGCGGGCGCGCACTGAGTGCGTCCGCCCCGACAGAGGCGACGCCGGTCCAGATCGTCGCAGGCAATGCCACGGTGCGCCAGAGGATCAACCTTCTGACGGGGGATGATTTTGAACCCTTTACCGGAAAGTCCCTGCACAACGGCGGGCTGCTGACGGATCTGGTGAATGCGGCCATGACCGAGGCCAACCCCGCGCAGGGGTTTGCGATCCATTGGGTCGACCATTGGGCGGCGCATTTCGACCCGCTCTTGTCCAATGCGCTCCTCGACATCGGGTTTCCGTGGTACAAACCCAATTGCGCCGAGTTGCCAGACAACTACCGCTGTCAGAACCTGCTGTTCTCTGACCCGCTTTTTGAGACCTTGACCCTGATGTTCGCGGATGCGGCGCGCCCGGTGTCTTTTGGCAGCGACGAGGACCTCTACGGCAAATCGATCTGTCGCCCCAAAGGCTATGATACCTCTATTTTCAACGAAAACGGCCGCAACTGGCTGCGCGAGGACAAGATCACGCTGGTGGTCGGCGCAACGCCCGGTGACTGCTTTGACATGGTGCTTGAGGGCAAGGCCGACGGGGTAGTGCTGAATGAATTCACCGGTCGCGACAAGATGAAGGAAATGGGGATCGTGGAGCGCATCCAGGTGGTGCCACAACCGATTTCGATCCAGTCGCACCATGTGGTTGTCCATAAGTCCCACCCGCAGGCCCAGGAGCTGTTGGCCATTGTAAACACCGGGCTGCGCGGGATCCGGGAGGATGGCTCCTATCAGGCCATCGTCGAGGACCATCTGGCACGCGTCTGGGCCGGATTTTGACGGGGGCGGGGATGCAACGCGATTTGGCTTTCTGGATCGGTCGCCTGCTTTTGGTGGTTGGGCTGCTGTCGGGGGTGGCCCCCAGTGCCGCCCGGGCGATTTGTGATGTGGATTATGTGGTCCAGCCGGGGGATAATCTTTTTACCATCGCGGAAGCCCATTACGGGGACCGCGATCGCTGGACGGTGATTTATTATCGCAATCAGGGCGAGCTGGCGGGGCCTTCGGTCATTCCGGGGCGCACGCTGTTTATTCCCTGCCCACCCAATATGCCAATCGAGAGCGCCCCCGCTGACGCGGTCGTGACGCAGGAGACGACTCCGGCCCCAACGGTGCAGCCCGCCGCAGAGCTCAATCTCTTGACCGGTGGGCAGTATGCGCCTTTCACCGATCCTGACCTGCCTGAACAAGGGCTCATCACCGAGCTTGTGCGCGCCGCGCTGGAGGTGGCCCCGTCGCCGGTGCCCTACGCGATTGGCTGGGACAATGATTGGAGCCAGCATCTGTCGCCAAAGCTGGAGAGCAAGCAGTTCGACATGGGGTTTCCCTGGGCAAAACCGGATTGTGCGGATGACCCGAGTGCGGTGCGCTGCGTGCGCTATCACTACTCCGATCCGCTAATGGAAGTCCCGGTGATGCTCTTTGTGCGCAGCGGCGGGGGCATGGTCTACGGCAGCGACGCGGACGTGATTGGCAAGACTCTGTGCCGCCCGCTGCGCGAGGATGTCTTTGATCTCGACACAGCAGCGCGGCGCTGGATCAGCGACGACAAAGTGACCCTTGTGCAGCCTGCCGCTGCCGGCGACTGTTTGCGAATGGTGGCCGACGGGCGTGTGGACGCGGCGGCTCTCAATCTCTTTGTGGGGGCGAGCGCGCTGGTGGCCGAAGGGCTGCGGGGGCGGGTCGAGCCGCTTGAAAAGCCGCTGTCGCAGGTGAGTCTCCATGTGATTATCTCAAAGACCCATTGGCGCGGCACCTCGCATCTCTATCGAATGAACGCCGGGTTGCGCCACCTGCGCGAGAGCGGGCGATACGATGAAATCGTAAGCAGACACATGGAGTTGTTCTGGTCGGGCCTCCAATAAGATCCGCTGCAGCCTTGCCATATCGGAAACAATGTCCCGGTGATCCTCGTGATTATCGGTTGATTTTGAATTACAAATATCTCTTTGAGCTTCGAGGGAATGATGAAACTGTGCTTGTTTAACGGCACGGGAAGGATTCTGATGGATACTGCCTGCTAGTGTTAACGAGGACCAAGTATGAAACGGAGACCGAAGCGGTGCGCGATTGGGTGCAGTCATTTTTTGTAGCTCTGGGGAACCGGACGTATCTGCCAACCTGGATCGCACTCTTTGTCGTTGGCATCGCCTTTGCCTATGCAGAGAGACAGAACCAGATCATCAATGATCAGGAACTGCGCGCCGAGGTGCAGGCAGAAGTCGGGCTGATCCGATCCCATCTCGAAGGCAAGCTGACAGCAGATGTGCAGCTGATCAAAGGTCTTGTCGGGGCGTTGATGGCTGAACAGCTGATGACGCAGGAAACCTTTAACGAGGTGGCCTCTTACGCTGCCGGTGATCGGCATGAAATCCTGAACATCGCCATCGCGCCCGATCTGGTTGTCACCATGGTCTACCCCTACGAGCGCAACAAGGCGGTGCTCGGCCTTGATTACAACAAGAACGAAGCCCAGCGAGAAGCCGTTATGCGCATGCGTGACAGTGGCGAGATCGTGTTGGCGGGTCCGGTGAACCTCGTGCAAGGGGGCACGGGGTTTATCATTCGCTACCCGGTCTTTGCCGGTGAAGGCGCGGATCGCAGGTTCTGGGGTATGGTCGCGGCCGTGATCGACGCCGATGCGCTTTATGCGGAGGCGGGGCTCGCGGCAGAGGACCTGCCGATTGAAATCGCACTCAGTGGCCGTGACGGAACAGGCCATCAGGGGGGTGTTTTCTACGGGGATCAGAACATTCACGACCATGATCCGATTGTGACGGATGTGTTTCTGCCAACCGGCACCTGGGAATTGGCGGCGATTCCGCGTGGCGGCTGGCCCAAACAGCCCGGGAACCTGCTAGAATTGAGGCTGGTCCTTTTGGCGGCCGGGATCTTGATCATTGTGCCGACGTTCATGGCATGCCGGCTCTCTGCGGTGCGGCGGGCGACCATCAACACGCTGCGCAAACGTGAAACCGAGCTGGAGCGCAATCAGGCGGAGCTTGAACAGCTCTCGACCGTGGCGCAGAACGCATCGGACAGCATCGTTCTGAGCGGTCCAGATCAGCGGATCTTCTGGGTCAACGAGGCGTTTTCGCGCATGACTGGCTACACGGTTGACGAGGCCGTCGGCAAACGCCCCGGCGAGCTGTTGAACGGACCTGAGACCGACCCGGCCACCATCCGCGAGATCAGCGAGTATATCTCGCGCGGGGAGCGGCTCCACCGCGAGATCCTGAATTACACCAAAAGCGGCAAGACGATTTGGGTCGATACCAATCTTGTGCCCGTGCTTGATGAGGACGGCGAGATAAACATGGTGATTGGCATCGAACGCGATGTGACCTCGCAAAAGCAGAACGCGGCAGAACTGGCGGTGGCCAAGGTTGCGGCAGAGCAGGCAGATCGCACCAAGACGGAATTTCTCGCCAATATGAGCCATGAGATCCGCACCCCCATGAACGGCATCATTGGCATGGCGGATCTCCTGTCGGAGACGGAGCTACACGAGGATCAGGAGCAATATGTCCAGATCATCCGCACCTCCTCGAAGGCGCTGTTGAAGATCATCAACGACATTCTGGATCTCACCCGGATGGAGTCCGGCAAACTCTCGCTGGAGCCTGTCGATTTCGATCTTGAGAGCTGCATCGAGAATGCTGTTGATATTCTGCGTCCCGTCGCCAGCGAAAAGGGGCTGGATCTGACCGTCAATTACGCCTCGGGGCTGCCAAGAACCGTGCGGGCTGACGATGGACGCCTGCGACAGATCCTTGTGAACCTCGTCGGCAATGCAGTGAAATTCACGGCCTCCGGTCGCGTGGATGTGCGCGTGCTCTGCGCATCAACCAACCCCTACCGGCTGACGATTGACGTGCAGGACACCGGGATCGGCATGACGTCTGCGCAGCTGCACAATATCTTTGATCGATTTTCGCAGGCAGATGCGGCGACCACGCGCTCCTTTGGCGGCACCGGCCTCGGGCTGACGATCTCGCGCTTGCTGGCAAAGCAGATGGACGGGGATATCACCGTGTATTCCGACCCGGGACGAGGCAGCTGTTTCTCGCTGCATATCCAGTGCCAGGCGCCCCTTGGCCTGCCCGGGCATATTGACGCCGACGAAGCGCCGGATCTCGATCTGATCTATGGCTGCAAGGTGCTGCTGGCCGAGGACAATCGCACCAACCGCCTGTTGATCCGCAAATATCTCTCGGATCTCTCTGTCGATCTGATCGAAGCCAGCAATGGCCAAGAGGCGGTGGAACTCTGCGCGCATCATCGTCCGGATCTGATCCTGATGGATATGTCGATGCCGGAAATGGACGGGCTCACGGCGACCCGTCTGATCCGCATGCCGCAAAACCCGCACCAACCACCAATCGTGGCTTTGACGGCCAATGCCTTTGCAAGCGATCGGGAGGCTTGTCTGGCGGCCGGGATGAACGGCTTCTTGTCAAAGCCCATCAACAAGCGCGAGCTCTTGCACGGAATGGCCGGTGTGCTTGATGACCCTGACAACCTCAGACGCGTTGCAAGCGGCTGATCGCGTGACCCTGAGGTGATCTGCAGGTCCAAGGTCAGAAGATCGGGCGTCATACCCAATCAGAAAACCCAAGGCCGCAAACACGGGCCTTGGGTTTTATCGTTTGGATGCGTGGAGCGGTGCAGGCGCCGATCCGCAGTAGAGTCACGCCCGCGCCGTTTGCGGCAGAACAAAGACGGCGGCATCTGCGGGCACTTTTCCGATGCGCAGGTCGCATCCGTAGACCTCTGACAGGCGTTGATCGGTCAGAACGTCCGCCACTGTTCCGGCACCTGCGGTCTCTCCGCCGGCCATGACATGCACGTGATCGGCATACATCGCGGTGAGGTTCAGGTCGTGCATCACCGCAACCACCCCGCCACCGCCATCCGCAAACTGGCGCGCGATATCCATCACCGTCAGCTGATGGGCGATGTCGAGACTGGAGACAGGCTCGTCCAGAAACAACCAGCAAGGTTGCCCCTCCCGCATCGGAGCGCCGACCTGCGCCAGAACCCGCGCCAGCTGGACCCGCTGTTGTTCGCCTCCGGAGAGTTCCTGATAGGAGCGCCCGGCATAGCCCTCAAGGTCCACGCGGGCCAGTGCCTCAAAGGGAAGCCGCGTGTTCTGTGCCTCAGGCCCGGCCATCAGCCCCAGCCGCACTACCTCCAGCACCGTGAACGGAAAGGCGAGATGGGCGGCCTGTGGCAACACCCCGCGCAGGCTTGCCAGCTCCCAGGCGGCGTAGTCCTGCAACAGCCGCCCGTTGAGGGAGATCTGTCCCTCTGACGGCAGCTCTGCAACCAAGGCCTTGAGCAAGGTGGACTTGCCGGAGCCATTTGGTCCCACGATCGCCGAGAGCGCCCCAGCGCGGGCCTTGAACGTCACATCCTTCAGGATCTGCTTTTTGCCGATCGAGAGGGAAATCTGCTGTGCATGCAAGGTCATTGATCCACCATCCCCCGTCGTTTCAGCAAGATCCACAGAAACACTGGCGCGCCAAGGACGGCTGTGACGATGCCGATTGGCAGTTCGGCAGGCGCGATGATGGTACGGCTGATGAGGTCGGCGCCAAGCAGCAGCGTCGCGCCAAGGAGGGCCGCATTGGGCAAGAGCGTGCCATGATCCGGCCCTGTGGCAAGGCGCAGCACATGCGGCACCACGATGCCTACAAAGCCGATGCCCCCGGTGGCTGCAACGGCGACGCCGGTGGCCGCAGCAACCGAGAAGATCGCGGCGTTTTTCATGCGCTGAACTGAAATGCCCATATGGGCGGCGGCCGCTTCACCGAGCGCCAGACAGTTCAACCCATGCGCAAGCCATGTCGCACCCGCGATGGCGATCACGATCACTGGACCTGCGATCATGGATTTCTCCCATGTGGCCCCGGCAAGGGAGCCCATCTGCCAGAATGTCAGGTCACGCAATTGGTTGTCGTCGGCCATATAGACCAGAATGCCAGAAACCGCGCCTGCAAGCGCTCCGAGTGCAATCCCCGCCAGCAGCATCGTTGCCACAGACGTGTGCCCGGCGCGGGTTGAGACACGGTAGAGGATCAAGGTGCTCCCCCAGCCGCCGACAAAGGCCGCAGCCGGGGTTACATAATGACCAAACAGGCCCTGCACCCCGACCGGAAGCAGGCCCCCGAGAACAATCGACAGGATCGCGCCAAGACCTGCGCCGGCTCCCACGCCGACAAGGCCCGGATCGGCAAGCGGGTTGCGAAACAGGCCCTGCATCACTGCCCCCGAGACCGCAAGCGCGGCCCCCACCAGGACACACAGGAGCACGCGCGGCAGGCGAATGTCCCAGAGGACAACGCGCTCCATTGTGCTGAGGTCCTGACCGGAGAGGAGTTTGCCAAGCGCCCCCCAGAGCGAGGTACCAGAGGCGCCGAGGGCGAGGTTTACAACGATGGCAAGGGCCAGCAGCACCACAAGAACGACGCTCAGGCGGCGCGCGAGGATGCGGCGATCAAGCTGTCTGATGTCGCGCGCATAGGGCCCGGGGGAGGGGTCACTCAGTGCCACCATGGTTCAGATCTCACCATATAAAGCGCGGGCGAGTGTCAGCGCCGCATCCGCCGTCCGCGGACCAAACCCCAGAAGATAGAGGCCATTCATGCGCACAACGGAGCCCGTCTCGGCCGCGGGGGTGGTGACGATGGCGGGCAGCGCGAGAAGTGTCTCGTCGGGCATGCCGTGGTCGCCGCCGCGATCCATCATCAGGATCACATCCGGCTGCGCGCGGGTCACGGCCTCGTCGGTCATGAGCTTGTAGCCCTCAAACTCCGACAGCGCGTTGACGCCCCCCGCGAGGGCGATGATGCCATCGGCGGCTGTATTTGTCCCCGAGGCCATGATGCGACCGCCACGCGTGGAAAGGACAAACAAGACGCGTTTGCGCTCGCTGTCGGGAAGGCGTGCGACGCGCTCGGCCACTGCTACCAGTTCGCCCTGTACTTTGTCGGCGAGGGTTGCGGCCGCGTCGGGTTCGCCAATGGCCGCACCCACGGCGTTGATCTTGTCGACGATGCCTTGGGCACTGAAGTCATCCCGCACTTCGACAAAGGTGATGTCGGCCTGTTTCAGGACCGCCAGCGTTTCTGCCGGGCCTGCGCCCGCCTCGGAGACGATCAAGTCCGGGTTCACGGATAGCACCCCCTCGGGTGCAAGGGCGCGCATATAGCCCACATCGGGCAGGGCCTCGGCCTCTGCTGGATAGCTTGATGTAGTGTCGCGGGCGACAATTTTGTCCTCTGCACCAAGGGCATAGATGATTTCCGTAACGGAGCCTCCGATCGAGAGGATCCGGTCTGCGGCCTGCGCCACGGGTGCCGTCATCAGGCTGGCGGTGGCCGTCGCCACCAAGAGAAGGTGACGCATCAGACGGTCTCCTCTGTGTGCAGACGGGGCAGGGTGGAGAGGATGTCGGCCCATGCGGGGCGGCTGTCGCGGGCCTCGGCGTTGCGGCCAAAGATCTGTAGGATGATGTTGCCCTCCCCGTCAAAGGCCTCGAGCGAGAGCGCCGGGCCGCGCTGGGTCGGTTTGTTGACCACATAGACCTCTTTGATGTGATCAAGGCGCAGGTGCAGGTTGAGGCGTGGATCCATCACGTTCTGCCACGGCCCCATTGCGCGCAGGGTCTCGATGGACCCGCTGTGGATCTGGATACAGCCGCGATTGCCGACAAAAAGCATGATCTCTGTTTTGCTCTTGGCCAGTGCCTGCAGGGCGGCGTCCACGGCTTCGGGGGGCACGCGCTCCACAAAGGGCGCGCCGACGATGCGATAAGCGCCCAAGCGGTTCATCTTGAGCTTGGAGGTCAAGCGCAGGAACTGATGGGTATCGGTCATCTTGCGCCATTCATCGCGCAAGACTTCGCATTTGGCAGGGTTGCTCTTGGGCGCCTCTGCGGGTTTGCGCGCGGCCACCTCGAGCACATCGGAGGTGTCGCCGGTGGCCAGCGCTGCCACCACCTCGTCCCAGGCCGCGTGATCGGAGGTCTCGCGCAGGTGGATCTTGTGGACGGCATCGCCCGCGGCATCAAAGATCTGGATCGAGCGCTTGGGGCCGGTGTCGGTGTCTTCATTCAGGGCAAAGGCGTGGACCCAATGGCTTGGAAAGAGGCGCAGGTCGATTTCTGGCTGCAGAATCATCGCGGCATGCGGGCCGCTCTTATAGTTGCCATAGACGCCTACGCGTTCATGCACGCAGGAGGCATTGCGGGTGAGCGCCATGACCTCGCCGAGGCGTTCGATCTGGGGCATCACAGCGTCGGGATGTGCGTGCAACCGGGTCACGCCCCGCCCGGTATAGGCCGCGAGCAACTGTGCCTCGCGGATCTGAAAGCGGTCGCAAAAATCCCGCGCACGCAAGGCGTTGTGCTCTGCGCGCAGGTCGCGGATAACTTGGGGAGACAATGCACTCTGGGCATTGGCGGAAGGGGAATGTGCCTGATCCATCAGGGTCCTCGAACTTTGGGTTGGGAGACTGCTGGCTTGCGCCCTCATGGTTCGGGGCGTTCAGGCTGACGTCCGAGACGATCCGTGTGCATCGGCTCGGGATAATTCTTGACAGATTTAATAAATCATTTTAGAGGCCGCAAGAGTGAACGCTGAAAGATCGGTATATTTCGATCCTTGAGGCGCAAGATACCAAGCCAGCCCCGGGCGAGCATGCGGAATCCAACTGCAGAAAGAACATGGGGACGACATGCAAATCAAAGACATGCGCGGGGTGCTTTTGTGCTCCGCTTCGGCAATGGCATTGGCGCTGAGCGCACCGGTGGCGAAGGCTCAGGACGCAAGCGAAGAGGACGGCTTCCTCGGGCTCTTGGTGCTTGGCAACAACAAGCGCGAGGTGCAGACCGACACCGCAGCGCCTGAAACGGTCATCAACGCCGAAGAAATTCAGGACCGTCAGGCCAGCAGCATTGCCGAGCTCATCGACACTGTGCCCGGTGTGGCGCTGGTGAATTCCGGCACCCCGACGGGGGCGGGGATCAACATTCGCGGACATGGTGCGGATGGCACCTATGGCGCCAACCAAAAGGTCCAGATCCAGATCGACGGGGCCTCGGTCGGCTCCGAGGAGCTCTATCGCATCGGCACCCAATTGACGACCGATCCTGAGCTCTATCGCGAGGTTTCCGTCATTCGCGGCACTGTGGGGTCGTTTGAATATGGCTCCGGGGTGATTGGCGGCGTGGTGCGGCTTGATACGATCAATGCCTCGGATCTCACCGATGGTCAGGTCGGTCTCTCGGGACGGCAGACGCTGGGCTATCACGGCAATTCGAACGCGCGGATCTCATCGACGATCCTGGGCTGGCAACCCACTGAGAACCTTGAGTTCTTGTTCAACTACACGCGGCGCGAGCAAGATGATTACACCGATGGCAACGGGGATGTCGTCAGCGATACCGCCTCTGAAGTTTCATCGCTGCTCTTGAAAGGCAAATACAGCTTTGGCGACAATGCGGCGCAATCTCTGACCCTGTCGTTCAATGAGAGCACATCGGACGAAAAAGACGTCCCCTATGATGCATTTGCCGGCAATGCGGCCTTTGGAAATGTGGACCGCCTGACCGAGACCAAATCGGCCGTGCTGGAATATGCTTACAACCCGCTGGGCAATGATCTGGTCGATCTCACGGCGACGCTGTCCTATGCGGATCAATATATCGAGCAAGAGCAGGTGAGTGGGACGCCCTTTGGTATTCAGGACGCCGATCACCGCTATGAGACAACCAAGCTCACTGTGAAAAACAGCGCTTTGTTTCAGGCGTTTGGTGTCAAACACACCCTGCGTGCGGGGGCTGAAATCCTGCGAAAGGAACGGTTGAATGCGGCGTCGGCCCCGGGTGGTACGGATCAACGGCTGGCGCTCTTTGCGATTGATGAGCTTGATTTCGACAATGGCCTGACGGTGACACCGGCGCTGCGCTACGAACGCCAGGAGATCGAGGCCAGCACGGATGGCAACAACATCCGCGCGGGGGAGACCTTCAACAACAGCGCGCTCATGGGCGGGATCTCTGCACGCTATGCGTTCCAGAACGGCTTTGCGGTCTTTGGCTCGGTCGCCTATACGGCCGGTTTCCCGATCATCGACGATGTTGATTACGCCGACTATCCGACCTTGATGACCCAGACTGAAAAAGCGGTCACGCATGAGATCGGCGCGTCCTTTGACCGGGTTGGCGTATTTGCCTCCGATGATGTTGTGATGGCCAAGGTGAACCTCTGGCAGACCAGACTCTGGGACTACACCTCGTCGGGATCCAGCTTTGCCGAGTTTGACCGTCAGGACACCAAGGGCGTGGAGATCGAGGCCTCTTACAGCCATATGTCGGGGTTCTATGTGGATATGAACGCCAACATCAGCAGCGGCCATTGGACCAAATTCCGGAGCGGAACCAATGAGCGCTATCGCGAGCGCTATGATGGCATGCCGCCCACCAATCTGGCGCTGACCCTCGGCAAGAAGTTCAACGAACAGCTCGATGTGTCCTGGGAAGGCGCGTTCTTCAAGCGGTTCGAAGACACCCCCGGGTTTGCGGTGCACAACCTGCGGGCCTCTTACGACATCGACACGGGGTTCTTGAAAGAAGCCAAGCTACGCGTGGGCGTCGATAACCTTTTTGACAAGCAATATCAGACGCATCTGGCGACGCGCCCGGCGCCGGGTCGCAACATCAAAGTGTCGCTGACGGCGGCTTTCTAACCAAGGAGCAGAGACGAAGATGATGATCCAAAGCCAGGTTTACAAAGCCGTATGCGCGCTTGCTGTCCTCACCTCCCTCGGGGGGGCAGCCATGGCGCAGGACACGGCCACCCCGCCAACGGCCGTCCCTTCACCGGTCGGCGTCGCGATTGAACTCAATGCGTTGCAGGATCAGGCGGGTGCATGCCGTCTGTCTTTCATGGCGCAAAACAAGGCACAGATCGCCATTGAGACAGCCGTCTACGAGGCCGTGCTGTTTGATCGGGCCGGAGAGGTGATGCTTCTGACGCTCTTTGATTTTCGCGAGTTGCCGGCCGGGCGTCCTCGGGTGCGCCAGTTCGATCTTGCAGGCGTGGCCTGCGCGGATCTGGGGCGGGTGCTCATCAACGGAGCCAGCCAATGTCAAAGCAGCGGTGACGGTGATCTCTGCGAGGCGGGGCTTGGCCTGTCCAGCCGGACGGAAGTGGAGTTGTTGGGATGAGTGAGATCAGGGAGCTCTGGACGGCAATGAAGGCGTCCTTGCTGGAGGTGGTGGAGATCGGCGGGCCGGTGGTCGTGGTGCTTATTGTACTGTCGATCATCAGTGCGGCGACGGTGTTATACAAGCTCTGGCAGTTCCGGCGCTCGGGCGTGGGGCGTCACCGGCGCATTTCCATGGCGCTGGAGGCCCATGAACGCGGCGATGCCAAGACCGCCCGCGCGCTGTTGGCCCAATCATCAAGCTATCTGGTTGCGCTCCTCCAGCGCGCCATGCAAGGCGGCGCTGGCCCAGATCATGCAAGACAGTCGGATCGTTGTGATGCGGAGGCGGAGGCCCTGTTTTCGCGCCTTGAAACCGGGCTTGGGTTTCTGGATCTGGTGGCGCAACTTGCGCCGCTTATCGGGCTGTTTGGCACCGTTCTGGGGATGATCGAGGCGTTTCAGGGACTTCAGGCTGCGGGCACCTCGGTTGATCCCACTGTTCTGGCCGGGGGCATCTGGGTTGCGCTTTTGACCACGGCTGCGGGGTTGGCGGTGGCGATGCCTGTGGCTGCCGTGTATGGCTGGCTCAGCGCAGCGGTGGAGCGTGACCGGGTGTTTGCCAATCACGCGTTGCGTCGGGTCTTTGCGCCCGACGCGCTCACACTAGCGCAGTTGAGCCCGAAAGAGGCCGCCTGATGGCACTGCGCGTGGGATGTAAAAAGAGGCGCAGACTGTCGATGACTTCGCTCATCGACGTGATCTTTCTGCTACTGTTGTTTTTTATGCTCTCTTCGACGTTTTCGCGCTTTGGCAGTGTCGACCTCATGGCCGCCAACGCCGGATCGGGGCGTTCCGATGAGACGCGTCCAGTGTTTTTGAAACTCGAGCCCACGCAGATGTCGCTGAATGGTGAAGCACTCGCTCTTGAGGGGCTTGGGATGCGCCTTGACGCCTTGCGGGCGCAACGGCAGGGAACGCCGCATCAGTTGTTGCTGAGCCTGTCCGGCGCGGTGACCTCACAGCGTTTGGTTGACGTGCTCGCGGTTTTGCGTCGCCAGCCGGATCTCGCCGTGACGGTGGTGGAGTAACCCATGCCGATAGAACGACGCACGAAAAAGAGCCACCGAGAGCCGACGATTGCGCTCATCAACGTGGTGTTCCTGATGCTGGTCTTCTTCATGGTGGCAGGATCGCTTGCGCCCTCACTGGACCCAAGGGTGCGCCTGGTGCAAGCCTCAGAGCTGGAGGCCGCACCCCCGCCGGACGCTCTGGTGATCCGGGCCGATGGTAGCCTGCATTTTCGCGGTGCCGAGCTCACCTCTCCTGAGGCCTATGTGCGCATCATCTGGGAAGAGGAAGACGCCTTTACCGCGCGTCTGGTGCCGGACCGCGCCCTGCCGGCCAGCACGCTTTTGACCATCGCAAAGGAACTGCGCCGGCTTGGCGCAGAACGGGTGACACTCTTGTCAGAACAGAGCCTCACATGATTGCGCGTTCGCCTTTGATTGCCTGTGTATCGCTCTTTTGTGCGCTGGCTGCCCATGCGGCTCTCCTGGTGGATCTCGAAGAGACCGCTGTGGAAATCGAAGGGGGGGACACCCAAGCGCCCGCAGCGCTGGGCAGCAGTTTTGCGGACCTTGTTCAGGGCACTGCTACAACTGTCGAGGCTGATGCCACGCGCCACACCACGCCGGTTGAGTCTGTTTCCCCCGCGCCGACAACGCAGGTGAGCGCCACACCACTCGCGCCGGTTCCCACGCCCGCTTCTGCGCCGCGCTCTGCTGCGGTCTCGGCGCCTGTGATGCCTGCTGTGCCCCCCGTGACGGAGGCTTCGCCCTCGCCGATTGCTGCGGCGGTGGCTCCCGTCCAGGCCCCAGCCCCCGAGGTTCAGCCCGACCGGGCCGAGGTTCCAGACAGCGCTTCAGAGCTGGCACCTCAAGAGAGCCCGCGCCCGCTGCGCCGCCCCGAAGCTGCGCCACAGGCACGCGACAAGGCGGAAACGCAAGCCCCGGCAGCACCTGCGCCGCGCGGCAACAGCACCCTCAACGCCCGCGCGGGCAGCGAGACGGGCGCAGAACAACAGCGCGCGAGCCAAGCCGCCAGCACCCGGCCTGCAGCGGGCAGTGGCGCGGGGAATGCGGCGGCGTCCAATTATCCAGGGCAGGTGATGCGCAAGATTTCCCGCGTGCGCAAACCCCGGACCTCGGTGCGGGGGGTGGCGCATGTGTCCTTTGTGATCGGCAGCGGTGGACAGTTGGCGTCGGTGCGCATTCGCAAGAGCTCCGGCTCGACAGAGCTCGATCAACTGGCGCTGCAGCAGATCCGCAGAGCCGCGCCGTTCCCGCCGCCACCCGTGGGCGCGCGGACGCAATACTCTATTGCGATCAAAGGCCGTTAGCGCCAGCGCGGATCGGCCAGTTCGGATTGAAACCGGCGCGGCATCAGACCGGCCTGAAACCATTTGAGAAAGCTCTCGATGGAGTAGACGGGCAGGCCGGTTGCGCGGCGGATATCATAGGCGAAGGGCACCATATTGGTGCATTCCAGCACGATGGCGCCGACCTCGGGGTGGGTGGTGCATAGCTGCTGTGCTGCGTCCAGCAGATCGGCGCGGCAGGCCTCGATGTCGATCTCAAGTCGGTCGTTGAGAAAGCCATCGCAGAAGGCGCGCCCCTCTTCGGTGCCGACAACAGGCGTGTCTGCCGCGACGCCCGCTGCGGCCAAATGCGCCTCTGTAAGGGCGGGGCAAGAAACCGTGATGATGCCAACCCTTTGTCCAGCCGGAAGCATGGCTTGCACCATTGGAACCTGCATCAAAGAGGAGGCCGCGACTGGCACGCCGAGCGCATCCTTGATCTGGTCCTGAATGAGCGACAGGTACCCGCAGGTTGTGGTGATCCCATCACAGCCCATATCGACCAGATCGCGGCCAGCGGCGATGAAATCCTCGACCAGCGCCCGCGGGTCCTGCCGCACGGCGCGATCCGGTGTCGCCCCGCGTACAACACGATATTGCATCGGAAAATCAAAGCTTTCTGCATGGCCGATGTCACCGGGTATGCGGGGAAAGCGTGTTTCCAGCATCAACACGCCGATGCTCGCGCCATAGACCGTTTTGCCGCCGCGTTGCATGGCTATCTCCGTTTTCGTTCTGCGGGCACCAAGGGCCGCCCCTCTACCGAATAGTGCTGCAATTCGCCAAGGAGGAGGTCAAGAAACTCCTTGCCCAATTGCGACATGGGACGCGATTTTGAAGTGATCACGCACATATCCATGCGAATTGTCGGGCGAAACGGGCGCGTGATGACGTCACCCTGCATGTCATAGTCGAACATGAACCGATCAAGGAGCGCCACGCCCATGCCCTCTTGCACAAAGCTCAGAAGGTTCTTGAACAGATGCGAATGCACGCGGGTGCGCAATGGCACGCCTGCGTCCTGAAAGGCTTCGCGCAGACGCCGGTGGGTCATGTGGTCCTGCCCCATCACAATAAAGGGCTCGCCTGCCAGCAGCTCCGGAGTGAGCACCTCATGACGGGCCAGTGGGTTGTCCTTGTGGAGCGCCAGCATGGTTTCCACATAGAGTGGGTAAACCGTGAGCGTATCGTAAAGGAGCGGCATCTCGCAGACGCCGATCTCAAACAGCCCGTTCCAGACCCATTCCTGCACCTTGCTGGAATATTGTGATTGAAAGGAGATGTTGAGCTCGGGCCGATCTGAGGCAAAGCGCGCGATCAACCGGGGCATAAAGCCAAAGGACATCGCGTGCTGGGAGGCGATCTGCAACTGGCCAAGCTTGCGGGTCTTGAGATCCACCATGGTCTGCGTGACCTTGCTCATCCCGCGCATCACAGTGTCGACCTCTGCAAAGAGAAGCTCTGCTTCGGGGGTAGGCAGGAGCCGCCCGTGAAGCCGCTCGAACAAAGCCATCCCGGCCTGATCCTCAAGTTGAGACAACAGGTTGGAGACGCCGGGTTGCGAAATCCCCAAGAGCCCCGCCGCACCCGTCACGGTGCCGGTCTCCACGATGGCGTGAAAGGCCTGAAGCTGGCGAAAGCGGAGTTTCATGACGGGTACATAAGTTTTGATGATGCTCTCATGATCAAATAGTATTTGAAATGATGACCTATTGTCGACAGTCTCTCAGGGAACAAGGTTTGGGGACGTGAGATGGCAACTCAGCATATTGTTGTGGTTGGTGCAGGCATCATGGGGGCCGCGAGCGCCATCTGGCTGCGCCGGGCGGGGCTGGAGGTGACTCTGGTGGACAAGGGGCGGCCCGGCATGGGGGCCTCTTATGGCAATGCCTGTATTCTGGCGCGTTGCGCGATGGTTCCTGTGACGACACCGGGGCTGATCGTGAAGGGGCCAAAGTATCTGTTGGACCCGAACTTTCCGCTCTATCTGCGGTGGTCCTATTTGCCCAGTCTGTTGCCCTGGCTTGGGCGCTATCTGAAACACGCAAATGATCAGGACACCCGGCGTATCTCGCAAGGGCTCGCGGGGATTGTGGGCGACAGTGTCGAGCAGCACAAAGCGCTCACCGATGGGATGCCTGCGGCCAAATGGATCCAGGACAGCGATTACAACTTTGTCTACCGCGACCGCGCGGCCTTTGAGGCGGAGTCTTATGTGTGGTCGCTCAGGCGCGAGGCAGGGTTTGAGCCCGAGATCATTGAAGGCGATGACGTCCACGCGCGCGAGCCGATCCTGTCGCGGGACATGCGGCTTTTGGCGGTCAACAAGGACCACGGCTATATCCTCAACCCCGGCAACTATGTGCAGGATCTGGTGCGCCAGCTCGAGGAGATGGGCGGGCGGTTTGTTCAGGCCGAAGTGAAGGATTTTGACCTCATGGGAGGGCAGATCACCGCGGTGGACACCGATCAGGGGCGCATCGCCTGTGATCGGGCGGTGCTCTCGGCGGGGGTTTGGTCGGCGGCGCTTATGAAGCGGCTGGGGCTCGACGTTCCGCTGGAGGCAGAGCGCGGCTATCATATCGTCTTTAAGGACCCAAGCCAGCTGCCAACCGCGCCGATGATGCTGACCGAAGGCAAATTCGTGGCCACGCCGATGGATCAGGGGCTGCGCTGTGCGGGCATCGTGGAGTTTGGCGGGCTGAGCGATGTGAAGTCCAAGAAGCCGCTTGAGATGCTGCGCCGCACCGTCGCGCGCACATTCCCGAACCTCAGTCACTCTGCCGAGGAAGAATGGCTGGGCTTTCGTCCCGCCCCTTCAGACAGCCTGCCGCTTATTGGTGAAGTGCGCGGCAGCGGTGTCTTTACCGCCTTTGGGCATCATCACATCGGGTTGACAGGTGGGCCAAAGACAGGCCGACTGGTCGCGGATATGATCACGGGCAACTGGCCCAATGCCGATACCAGCGCCTTTGATCCAATGCGCTTTGCAACGCAATAACAAGAAACGAAAAACGAACCAACACGGGAGACAAATCAATGATCAAAATGACACTCAAGACCACTGTTGCCGGCGCTGCGCTGGTACTGGCAGCCGGGGTGGCACAGGCCGAGAAATGGGACATGCCGATGGCTTATGCGGCCTCGAACTACCACTCCGAGATGGGTGTGGTCTTTGCCGACAAGGTGCGCGATTACACCGGTGGAGAGATCGACATCACCGTGCATCCGGGCGGCTCGCTCTTCAAGGGCGGCGAGATCAAGCGCGCGGTGCAGACCGGACAGGCCCCGATTGGCGAACGTTTCATGTCGGCCCACGCCAATGAAGAGCCTCTCCTGGGTTGGGACAACCTGCCGTTTCTTGCCACCACCTATGCCGAGAACGACAAGCTCTGGTCTGTGGCCAAGGACAAGGTGAACGCGGCGCTTGCGGATCAGAACCTGGTCACGCTCTACACCTGCCCATGGCCGGGTCAGGGGTTCTACTTCAACAAGGAAGTGACCTCCTCTGAGGACACGCAAGGGGTGAAGTTCCGCTCCTATAACACCGCCACCGCGACTTTTGCCGAAGAGCTCGGCATGATCCCGGTGCAGGTGGAAGCCGCCGAATTGAGCCAGGCGCTTGCAACAGGCGTGGCCGAGGCATTCATTTCCTCCGGCTCCACTGGCTATGACCGCAAGGTCTGGGAACAGCTGAGCCACTACTACAAAGTGAACGCCTGGCTACCACGCAACTACGTGATGGTGAACAAGCAGGTCTGGGACGGGCTGAGTGCCGAAACCCAGGGCGCCATCCAGAAAGCCGCGGATGAGACCGGCACCGCCTGCGCTGCGAAATCCGAAGAGCTGGCCAACTGGTACTTCGAACAGCTCGAGGCCAATGGCATGACCGTGGCCGACGCAGGCCCGGAGTTCCTTGCGGAGTTGCAGGCGATTGGCGCCAAGATGACAGACGACTGGCTGGCATCGGCGGGCGAGGACGGTCAGGCGATCGTGGACGCTTTTAAGGCCAACTGAACCGTATTGCCGCCTTGGCCTTCGGGGCGAAGGCGGCAGCTGTCTGAGATCCGTCTCAGCGGGCGCGAGGGGCAGACCCTCGCGCAGCAGCTCCCTCATTCAAAGGACTTGTTATGCGAGACTGGCAACCTGTTCTGGGCCTGCCTCTGTGGGTATGGCTTTTTGTTGTGCCAAGCGGCCTGATGCTGTTGTGCCTGTTTAAACCCGAGCCGATGCGGCGGGTGTTGCGGCCTTGGTGGGCGTTTCTTGACCGGATCTACAATGGAGCAGGTGTGGTCGCGGCGGTGTTCATGGTGACGATCCTTCTGCTGATCGTCGGACAGATGATCGCGCGCTGGGCGTCGCTGACCTTTCCCGGCTCTACCGAATACGCGGGCTATGCCATGGCGGCCACGTCCTTTTTTGCGCTGGCCTACACGCTCACACATGGCGGCCATATCCGGGTGTCGATCTTTCTCAATATCGGCGGGCGCCATCATTTCTGGCTGGATGCGGGGGCAATGCTGATTTCGGCGCTCACCGCCACGTATTTCGCCCGCTACGCTATCAAGACAAACCTGTTGTCGCATATGCTCAACGACCGCACGCAAGGGCAGGATTACGCGCCTGAATGGCTGCTGACCCTTGTGTCGATGTTTGGCACATGGCCGTGGAACTGGGGGCAGCTTTGGGCCGAAAGCGGATCTGGATGGGTCTACACTCCCGTCTGGCTACCGCAGCTGCCGATGTCGATCGGCACCGTTCTGTTGGCGATCGCGCTTTGGGATTACCTGTCGCGGATGCTGGTCACAGGCGCGCCACAGATCAAAGGGGAGGCTCTGGAATGAGCGAGATCTACACCACAGTCATTTTCCTCTTTGTGCTGTTTGCGCTTCTGGGCGGGTCGGTCTGGATCGGTCTCGCGCTGATGGGCGTGGCCTGGGTCGGGATG
Source organism: Epibacterium sp. HA2-3 (assembly GCF_055693725.2). NCBI lineage: Bacteria > Pseudomonadati > Pseudomonadota > Alphaproteobacteria > Rhodobacterales > Roseobacteraceae > Epibacterium > Epibacterium sp. HA2-3. The sequence goes on from NZ_CM172490.1 coordinate 363,128, forward strand.
GAGCTTTTCACCACCCGTCCGGCAGGGGATGCGATGATCACAACCATCTGGAGCGGCGCGTCGAGCTGGACGCTCACGGCCCTGCCGCTCTTTATCTGGATGGGAGAAATCCTGTATCGGACCCGATTATCGGAGGACATGTTCCGGGGACTTGCACCATGGATGCGGTTCCTGCCGGGGGGGCTTTTGCACACCAATATTGCCGGTTGCACAATCTTTGCTGCGGTCTCGGGATCATCTGCGGCGACGCTCAACATGGTTGGCAAAATGTCGATTCCGGAACTGCGCGCGCGCGGCTATCCCGAGTATATGATCATTGGCACGCTTGCGGGCGCGGCAACTCTCGGCCTGATGATCCCGCCGTCGCTGACTCTGATCGTCTATGGCGTGACCATAAATGAGAGCATCACCAAGCTGTTCATGGCGGGGGTATTTCCGGGTCTCGTGCTTGCCGGGCTCTTTATGCTCTATATCGTGGGCTGGCACTTCTTTGGCCCGGGCGAACGCCCGAAGCCGGAGCCCCGTCTGACATTTGGTGAGCGGATTGCCGAAAGCCGGTTCCTGCTTCCGCTCTTCGGGCTCGTCTTTGTGGTGATTGGCTCCATGTATATGGGTTTTGCCACCGCAACCGAGGCGGCGGCCGTGGGGGTTCTGGGTGCTCTTGGGCTGTCCTTGATGCAAGGGAGTCTCAGCTGGGGAACCTTTGTCGAGAGCCTGATGGGCGCGACGCGTACCTCGGCGATGATCGCCTTTATCCTGATGGGGGCTGCATTCCTGTCGCTGTCGATGGGCTTTACGGGTCTGCCGCGGGCGCTGGCAGGCATGATCGAGAGCTACAACCTGTCGCCCATTGCGCTCATTGCGGTGCTGACGGTGTTCTACCTGATCCTCGGCATGTTCATGGATGGGCTGTCCTCGGTGGTTCTGACCATGGCCATTGTGGAGCCGATGATCCGGCAGGCCGGGATTGATGTGATCTGGTTTGGTATCTTCCTCGTGGTGGTCATCGAGACCGCACAAGTAACGCCACCGATCGGCTTCAATCTCTTTGTGCTGCAGGGCATGACCCGGCACGAGATCTCCTACATCGCCAAAACCGCTGTGCCGATGGTCGCGCTGATGCTGTTGATGGTGGTGATCCTGGTGGTCTGGCCGGAGCTCGCAACCTGGTTGCCAAACAACATCCGCTGATCCGTCAAAACGCCAAAGGCCCTTCTGCGTGAAGGGCCTTTGTGCGCAGCGCTGTGCTGTCTTGCGTGCGCTGATCTTTCAAAATTTAGCGAAATCTTTGGCATTTATATGCGTGGATTTCGCCTTTTCACCTTGATTTGCGGGGTGAAGCTGATCTTGGCCGACCGGCATTTCACCAAAAATTAAATGCCCCTCCCGAAAACTTCTCTCTGTATGAAACCGGAGAGTATGATGTGGTCTAGCTGCCAAAACGACCCTGTCGAACGTGTCCTTGTGACCCTGTTGAGCGCGCCAGTAGAGCTGTGCGCCCCGCCCAGAATGTGCCGCGCTCCGGTCATTTGGCGGTGCGAGATCGCTTGACCTACGCTGCCGCCTCCTCCGCGCTCTTGCGCTGCCCTGACTCAACCCCACGCAGAGGACACTATGCCTAAGCTGAAGACTTCCTCATCCATCAAACGTCCTGGTTTTGGTGTGTTCCGTAGTATCCGTGCCAAGATGAGCCTGATCCTATTTGTCATGGGGGCGTCGTTTTGCGTCTTTGCCTACATGATCCACACGGTTCTGTCGGGCATCGACCGGGACATGACCACGCTCAATTCAAAGGATCTCCCGGGGCTGGAACTGGCGGGGGAGATTTCTCTGGCTTCTGAACAAGCCAAGAACACCATGTTGTTGCTGATTTCCGCCACCGAGGTTTCCGTGATCGACACGGCCTCGCGCGAAGCTGAGGCCGCCGCAGAGCATATGATGCAGTTGATCGGCCAGCTTGATGCGGAGATGCAGCCCGTGTTCGAAGCGCAGGCGACTCAGGTTGCGGGGGCGCTCTCGGATCTGGCTGATGCGCGGCGCGATGCGCTCAATAGCGAGGCGCAGATCGAAGCGGAAATCGAGGCTTTCAACATCATCGTCAATGACCTTGGGGAGCTGATGACGGGGCTGGTGCAGGCGGCATCGGTGGAGTTGAATCGTGGCGCGGCGAACACCTATGACGCCATCGACAAATCCCTGAAGCTCTTGGTCGAGCGCGATTTTCACAACTTGGAGCTGCTCCTCGAAGCGCGGGCCGAACTGAACCTTCTGGCGGGGGCTGCCGTGGCTTTTGGGGGTACCAAGGACAAGGAAACGATTGCGAGGCTGCAAGCGCTCGCTGACAGTTCTGATGCCCGCCTGCAGGAGATTTCCGAGGAGATTGAGGCGAACGCGCCCGAAATGCTGGATGTTTCGCTCATCCACAGCGCCCTCTTTACGCTGCAATCCGTGATTGCGCAGAGCCTGTTTCCGTCCGAGTCCCTGCGCCAAGCCGCGATGAAATCCCGCGCCGACACGGATCGGTTTATCGTCATGGCGATTGATGCGCAGCTGTTGAAGCTCTCCGCCTCTGCGGCGCGCACCAGCAAGGAAAACGGTGACAGGCTGCGTGAGCTGATGACCAATGAAGTGGGCTTCCTCAATGTCCTGATGGAGATCAGCCAGCATCTGAACAGTTTTCAGGTTGCGGCGCTTGATGTGTTGACCGCCTCGGATGAACAGCAGGTGAAGGACGCGGCATTCTCGCTGTCGCAGGCCAGCCGCAATCTGGCGAATTACACCGATTTTCAGGACCCGCTTGTTGTCGAGCTTCTCAGCCGTGTGGCCGCCTTTGCCGAAGAGGAAGCCGGGCTTGCCGCCCTGCGCATGAATGAGCTTTCAGCGCAGGCCGCGGCCCAGGAGGCCACGCAGAAAACCGAGGCAACGGTGCTGGAAATTGCGGACCGTGCCTCTGAGTTTGCCGCCCAGACCCTCGGCGTCATCCGCACCATGTCCAGTGACATCTCGGGCGAAGTGGCAACGGCCAGCCGCAACATGATGATTTCTCTGGCGATGGCTGCGGGCGTTTTCCTGACGGCCTTGCTGGTGACCCAGCTTCTGATCCTGCGTCCGTTGAACCGGATCAGTGCGAGCACGGAACGGCTTGCGGAGGGGGATCGCAGCCCTGTCACCGGGTTTGAACGCACCAGCACGGAGATTTACCGGATCGCGCGCTCGCTGTCGGTGTTTCGCGATGGGATCGTCGAAAAAGAAGAGCTCGAAGAGATGGCGGCCGCCGAGCGCGAGGAGCGCGAACGGGTGCAGGCCAAGGCGGTCGAGGCGCTGGGCACGGGGCTGGAGCGGCTCTCCAGCGGGGATCTGACCGGCCACATCCACGAAGAACTCGGCGAGGGCTATGACCGGCTGCGGCTCGACTTCAACCGCACCCTCGACACCTTGAATGACACCGTCGGCCAGGTGATCGACACCTCTGCCTCCATTCGCAACGGCGCCTCGGAAATCAGCCAGGCCTCGCAGGACCTGTCGCATCGCACCGAAAGCCAGGCCGCGACGCTCGAAGAGACCGCCGCCGCATTGGATGAGATGACGGCCAGCGTGACCTCTGCCGCGGAAGGCGCGCGCGATGTGGAACGCACCTCGAACGAGGCGCGCAGCGAGGCCGAAGCCAGTGGCGATATCGTGCGCAGCGCGGTTTCGGCGATGACCGAGATCGAACAGAGTTCGGGCAAGATCGCGCAGATCATCTCGGTGATTGACGATATCGCCTTTCAGACCAACCTCTTGGCACTCAATGCCGGTGTCGAGGCGGCCCGGGCCGGGGAGGCGGGGCGTGGCTTTGCGGTTGTGGCCTCCGAGGTGCGGGGCCTTGCGCAGCGCTCTTCGGATGCGGCGCTGGAAATCAAGAACCTGATCAGCGACAGCTCGAAACAGGTGGAGCGTGGTGTTGATCTTGTGGGCAAGGCCGGGGAGGCGCTGGACAACATCCTGAACCGCGTGAGTCATGTCTCTGAGCTGATTTCCGGGATCGCCACCGGTGCGCAGGAGCAATCCACGGGGCTCTTGGAAATCAACACGGGTATGAACCAGCTGGATCAGGTGACTCAGCAAAACGCTGCCATGGTCGAGGAGGCCACTGCGGCGAGCCAGCTCCTGAACACGGATGCGGAGACGCTTGCGGATCTGGTGGCCCGGTTCCAGACGGCAAATACGGCGCGGACCCCTGCCGCGGGCGCTGGGGATGTGGGCGAGGACGCCGGATCAGAGGCGCTTGCCCCCACAAGCTGGGGCGATGCACAGGACATCGAGTGGGAGGCCACCGAGGTCGAAGAGCCCTTTGTCCCGGAGCAGACAGACTGGTCCGACTTTGATGGCGACGACACTCAGGCAACCGGGACGTAATACTCCGGCCCAATCTGAACACGAAGCACCCCGGCAGGCCCACTGTGCCCGCCGGGGTCTTTTTATGGCTCGAGTAGCATTCCGCTATGAGGTACATAATTCCGCATGTTGAAATTACTAGCGAGGCGCGGTAGGTGATACGTTGAATCACAGTCGCTGCCGTGCAAGGAGGAGCCGTCCGTGTCAGACCCCGTGCTTTTGGAAATTACCGATGACATCGCGGTCATCGCCATCGCAAATCCCCCCGTAAACGCCCTGAGCCATTCCGTACGGCAGGGTTTGGACGCGGCCTTTGCCGAGATTGCCCGCCGCGATGACGTCAAGGCGGCGGTGATCTATGGAACCGATCGCACCTTTATTGCCGGGGCGGACATCCGGGAATTTGGCAAACCTCCGCAAGAGCCGTTCCTTCCTGATCTGATAAACCGCATCGAGGCCTGTGCGGTCCCGGTTGTGGCCGCTCTGCATGGAACCGCACTTGGCGGCGGGTTGGAGGTCGCGCTTGGCGCGCATTACCGTATCGCGGTGCCCTCGGCGCGTTTTGGTCTCCCAGAGGTGACGCTGGGCATCCTGCCGGGGGCCGGTGGCACCCAGCGTCTGCCACGGTTGGCCGGGGTGGAATTTGCGCTGGAGGCGATCACCTCGGGACGTCAGATCGGCGCCGAAGAAGCGCTCGCGGCGGGTGTCATTGATCGGATCAGCGACACGGCAGATATCCGCGAAATGGGCCTGTCCTATGCGCGAGAGCTGATAGCATCGGGCGCGCAGCCGCGCCGCACCAGCGACATCGCCCCGGAGCCCGTCTCTCCGGATGTGTTCGAGCAGGCGCGGGCAAAACTTGCCAAGAAAGCCCGTGGCCAGCTGGCCCCTCAGAACTGTGTCAAAGCAGTCGAAGGCGCACTCTCTTTGCCGTTTGCCGAGGGACTCGCCAATGAGCGTGCCTTGTTTCAGGAGCTGATGGAGAGCGACCAGCGCGCGGCCTTGATTCATGCGTTTTTTGCCGAGCGACAGGTGGCAAAAGTGCCCGAAATCAATGGGGTAGAGCCGCGCGCGATCTCTCGGATCGGTGTGATCGGCGGCGGTACCATGGGCGCGGGGATCGCGGTCTCGGCGTTGTTGACGGGACTTCAGGTCACGTTGATCGAACGCGACGCCGAGGCGGTATCGCGTGCAGAAACCAATGTTGCCAAGATCCTGCAGGGCTCGGTCAAACGCGGCAAGCTCACTCAAGAGAAATTCGACGCCATCATGCGCGAGGCCTTCGAGGCCAGCGCGGAGTACGCCACGCTCGCGACGGCTGATGTGGTGATCGAGGCGGTGTTTGAGAGCATGGAGGTCAAAAAAGAGGTCTTCACAAAGCTGGATGCGATCTGCAAGCCGGGCGCGGTTCTGGCCTCCAACACTTCCTATCTCGATGTGAATGAAATTGCCGCGATGACGACGCGGCCTCAGGATGTGATCGGGCTGCATTTCTTCTCGCCCGCGCATGTGATGCGGCTGTTGGAGATCGTCGTGGCGGATGAAACTGCGCCCGACGTGACCGCAACCGGGTTTGCCCTTGCGAAACGGCTGAAAAAGGTCGCGGTGCGCGCAGGCGTCTGTGACGGCTTTATCGGCAACCGGATTCTGAGCCATTACCGCAAGGCCGGAGATGGCGCGGTTCTCGCCGGGGCGAGCCCCTTTGAGGTAGACCGCGCTCTGGTGAACTTTGGCCTTGCCATGGGGCCCTACGCGGTGAGCGATCTTGCAGGGCTGGATATCGGCTGGGCCACGCGCAAGCGGCTTGCGCCGACGCGGGACCCGCGAGAGGTCTATGCCGAATTTGCCGACCGGTTGTGCGAAGCGGGGCATTTTGGGCGCAAAACCGGCAAGGGCTTTTACGTCTATGATGACGGCGGGCAGACGCCCAACGCAGAGGTGATCGACCATATTGCCGAGGAACGCGCAGCCAAGGGCATTGCCGCACGCGAAATCCCCGAACAGGAAATCGTGGATCGCTATATGGCGGCGATGATCAACGAAGCGGCCCGAGTCGTTGAGGAGGGTATCGCGCTGCGTCCGCTGGACGTCGATGTGACGTTGCTCAACGGCTATGGGTTCCCCCGCTGGCGTGGTGGTCCAATGCAATATGCCGACACCGTGGGTCTGGAGAAAGTCCTCGCCGACATCGAGCGTTTTGCGCAGGAGGATGACTTCCTCTGGCAGCCTGCACCGCTTTTGAAACGATTGGTGGCAGAGGGAAAGACCTTTGCCGATCTCAATAACGCCTGATCGCCCAGAGAGGAAAAGACTATGAAACAAGCAGTTATTGTCTCAACGGCCCGGACCGGCCTCGCCAAATCCTATCGCGGGGCGTTCAACGACACCCATGGCGCGCAGATGGCAGGGCATGCCATCGAACATGCCGTTGCCCGCTCCAAGGTGGATCCGGCGCTGATTGAGGACGCATTTATCGGCTGTGGCTACCCCGAGGGCTGGACCGGCGGCAATATCGCCCGCCAAGCCGTTGTCCGCGCAGGACTGCCCGTGACGGTGGCGGCGGCGACGGTGAACCGGTTCTGCTCCTCGGGTCTTCAGGCGTTGGCGATGGCGAGCCATGCGGTCACTATGGAGGGCGCCTCTGCCGCAATTGCGGGCGGGGTCGAAAGCATCAGCCAGATGCCCCCCTCGCGTCCGGCGCAGCGCCGCGACGCCTGGATCGAGGCCAACAAACCCGATGTCTACATGACCATGATTGAGACGGCGGACGTGGTGGCCAAGCGCTACGGCGTAAGCCGAGAGGCACAAGACGAACTCGCGCTTCAAAGCCAGATGCGGACTGCTGCCGCGCAGGCTGCGGGCAAATTCGACGATGAGATTGTTCCGATTACCGTCACCCAGAAACTCACCGACAAGGAAACCAAGGAAGTCTCTTACAAAGAGGTGACCTTTGCGATGGATGACTGCAATCGCCCGAACACCACGCTCGAAGGGCTGGCGGGACTGAAGCCGGTACGAGGTGAAGAACACTTTGTAACCGCGGGGAATGCCTCGCAATTGTCTGATGGTGCTGCCGCGCTGGTGGTGATGGATGCTGATCTTGCTGCAAAGCAAGGGCTGGAGCCCCTAGGCGCGCTCAAGGGGTTTGTGACCGCCGGCTGCGAGCCCGATGAGATGGGGATTGGCCCTGTCTTTGCGGTGCCGCGCCTGCTGGAGCGTCATGGTCTGAAGGTCTCCGACATCGATCTGTGGGAGCTCAACGAAGCCTTTGCCTCACAGGCGCTCTACTGCCGGGATCGGCTCGAGATTGATCCGGAGATCTGCAACGTGAACGGCGGGTCGATTTCCATTGGCCACCCCTTTGGCATGACAGGCGCACGGATGAGCGGGCACCTCTTGTTGGAAGGCAAACGGCGCGGCGCAAAGCTCGGCGTTGTCACCATGTGCATTGGCGGCGGCCAGGGCGCTGCGGGGCTGTTCGAGATCTTCTGACGCGGGTCCGCCCCGCGGAACATCAGCCACGACGTCCAAGTCCGGGCGTCGTGGCCCCAAAAGTGCAAATGCCCCAGAAAACAACTGTGAGACTATGGCAAAGGCGTTGAGGCAGCAGCAAAACTCTCTTTTCTTGACGCGAGAGAACTTTGTATGATGGTGCCTCCCGGTGACGGTAAAGGACGAAAAATGATGCGTGATCTTGAGCAGGATCGCCGATACGCCAACACCCTGGCGCGTGGGCTGAAGATATTGCGCGCGTTTCGTCCGTCCGACAACGGCTTGGGCAATCTCGAAATCTCGGAGCGCACCGGTATTCCGCGCTCCACCGTCTCCCGGTTGACGTTCACGCTCTGTGCCTTGGGCTATCTCACGCATGGGCGTCACTTTGACAAATACCGGCTTGGGCCTGCGGCGCTCGCGCTTGGCAATATCGCGTCTGCAGCGTTTGGGTTTGTGACGGTGGCCGCACCGATCATGCAGGAGCTTGCCAACAAGGTGAATGCCCTCGTCGGAGTTGCGATTCAGGACGATGGCACCATGCTGATCGTAAAAACCTGGCGGCCCGAGGGGTCGGGAGCGATCTGGCTCGATGTGGGCTATCGCATGCCGGTTCTGACCTCTTCATCGGGTGTGGCCTACCTTGGGGCGTTGACGCAGGAGGAGCGTGAAAAGCTCGAGGCGCTTTTGCCCGAGGAGGGGGCCGAGATCTGCGAAGAGGTCTGGCAGCACCAGAGCGCGCAGCTGCGGCGTGTGGGCTATGCCTGTGTGGCAGAGGATATGCGCTATTCTCGCGCGATCCATGCGGTCGCAACCCCGTTTCGCCCCTCCGAAATCGGCGAACCGGTGTCGATCTTCTGCGGGGCCAATGTGGATGATCTGAGCACCGAACAGATGCATGTCGAGGTCGGCCCCGAGCTTGTGAAGGCGGTCAACAGGCTGAAGCTGCTCACGGGGCACGCGGTTTCGGCCGTAGCGTCGGCCTGAGATTGACGTGCTTTCTGTTCTGTCGGGGTCACTGATTTCTGAGCGGATGCACCATCAGGGCGCCTGCGCCTTGATGGGAGCGTGGCCAGCGACACGATCAGCCGCTGTTTGAGGGCGATGTTTTTTGTGGAATTTGTTTGCGCTAACACTTGCGTCTGGAGCGCTCTTGGGCGACAGTCGCGCGGGTTTTGGCCAACGATCAGCAAAGCGGTCGCGAAATGACCGCTGGGGCTTGACCCGCGCGCGCTTAGCCTGTTTGACCCATGGCAACTGACAACCTGAGCATCGGCTTTGCCCGCGCCTGTTTGGTGTGGCGAACTGGAGGGGCTAAGATGTGGAATCTGATCGCTGACGTCGGCGGAACAAACATGCGGCTGGCGGCCGTGAATGCGGAGGGGGAGATCCTCGAGCAAGCCCGGTATGACAGCAAGGGCACGCAGAACCTTGAAGAGGCCTGTGCAGATTTTGCAGCCCATCGCGGCAGCGCGCCTGGCCGTGCCGTCATTGCGGCGGCAGGTGTGGTGCGGGGCGGCTCCGTTCAGTTGACCAACGCCAACCAGAGTTTTTCCGAACGCGGGATTGCCGTAGCCCTGCAAACCGAGCGGGTCAAAGTTCTGAATGACTTTGAAGCCGCTGCCTGGTCACTGGCGTCGGTGAGCGCGGGGGATGTGACCGTGCTGCAGGGGCAGGCGGTGTTCCCCAAGGAACCCTGCCTGATCATCGGCCCGGGCACCGGGCTTGGCGTGGGGGCCCTGATTTGGGCCAATGGCGAACCCTGCGTTGTCCCTGGCGAAGGGGGGCATGTTGCCATCGGCCCGCGCACGGCCGATGAGGTCGCGATCTTTGAGGCGCTACGCGAGGAATGGCCCGAGATCGGCATGGGGCCGGGGCTTGCGGTAGAGGCCGAAGGCATCCTCTCGGGCACAGGGTTGCCTTACTTTTACCGCGCGGTTGCGCGCAGCATGGAGCTGACCGCGCCGCTCACGACTGGGGCGGAGATTTTTCAGTCCGCGCAGGCGCGGCTCGACACCGCAGCGGTGCGTGCGGTGTCGCTCTTTGCGCAGTATCTCGCCGGAGTCGCGGGGGATCTCGGTCTCGTCTTCGCGGCCAAAGGGGGCGTGTTCGTCACCGGGGGCGTTGCCGCCGCAAACCCGTGGATCTTTGATGCCGCCTTTGTGGAGGCGTTCAACGCCGGTGGGCGCCACACCGCGTGGCGCGAAGAGCTGCCACTGCATCTCTATCATCAGCCCAATTTCGGCCTGATCGGCGCGCGCAATTATCTGCGCGCCCGCTGAGGTCGATGCGCCGTATTTGAGCCGCATCATCCAGCGCGCCCTGGCGTGTGTCCGGCCAGTCTCATCTTGATATTCCAAGACAGAAGGCCAAGCATTGCAGTCATTCTTTTGACCGAAGCGGAGTTTCACAGCCTCTATGACGGATAGCACATTGCCTTCGCCGCAGATTTTTACCTTTCGCGGTCAGCCGGTGATCCGGGATGCCGAACTTGCAGAGCTGTTTTCCTACACAACCGGGAATCTCAACAAGCTGGTGAACAATAATGCCGACCGCTTTGGAGAGGATTTTGCCTTTCGGCTGACTGACGAAGAGTTTGCCGAGTTGAAATTCCAACTTGGAATATCAAAAACGCATGGAGGACTGCGCCATCCTCCGATGATGTATACCGAGCATGGTGCGGTGATGGCGGCGACGCTGATGCGATCGCCACGCGCAGCAGAGGCCTCGCGGTTTGTGGTCCGCAGCTTTGTGGCTGCGCGGCGTGGCCTGATGGCGAAGGCGCAGGGGCAGAACCTGCCACTATCGCTGCCAGTCAATGATCTGGTGCCCATCGCCGGGCGCGAGCGTAGCGGTCTCGTCGGAAAGCTGGATGCTGCTCTGGGGCGGGTGCTCGATGCCATTGCTGATCCGGTGCAGGAAACAACGGTGCGCGATGAGGCGCGCCAGATCGCGCTTGAGGGGCTGTCGGCGATCAAGGCGCATTTGAAAAAGCAGGACATCGCCAATGAAAAGACATTGGCCGAGGTGCAGAAGCTTTTGAAGGAGGCCGAGGCGATTGATGCCGAAATTTCGGCCCGCCACATCGAGAACAATCATCGCCAGATGGCATATCTTGCCAAGCAGTTGCGGATTGTTATTGAAGTGCAGCGTTATCTGGATCAGGGCGATGTGGACACGCTGTTAGCAGTGTTGAAGGACCTCGGCACCTGATGCCGGGTCGTCCAGCGGAGCGCCTGCGGCGCGGGCCGTGCTAACTCTCACCGGATGCCGCATCGCTGCGGCGGAGTGCTCCGGAGACTTGCTGCAAATGCTGGCGCATGGCGGCGCGGGCGTCTTCGGCGGATCCGGCGCAGATGGACTGCGCTATGTCGCGGTGCAGCGCCGAGAGGCGCGCGATGTCGTCGCCCGTGAGCGCTGCGCGCCGCGTGCGTTGCCAGTCGCCTGCACGTCGCAGGGTGCGAATTTCTTCAAAGAGTGACAGGAACAGCGGGTTTCCAGCCATCTCGGCAATCTTGTAGTGAAAGAGATCATCCGCGTGTTCGTAGCGCTCAATATCGTCCGCCGCGAGGCTGTGTTCCATAAGTTGAAGCAGGCGTGTCTTGTCCTCTGCGCTGCCGCGCCGGGCGGCATGGGCAGCGAGCGCCGGTTCGAGATCGAGACGGACCTCCATCAGATCGCGCGGCGTGACGCGTCTGGCAAGCGTGCTCAGGCGCTCCGCAGCCTGCACGGGAGGTGGCTGCAAAAACGTACCCTGTCCGTGACGGCGAAAGATCAGCCCATCTCGCGCCATCGCGTCCAGGATGCCACGCAACTGGGTTCGAGAGATCGAGAGCTGCGCCGCGAGGATCCGTTCGGGTGGCAGGCGGCCATCGGGTGACGCGCCCGCATTGAGGATGGCTTCGCGCAGTGCTTGCTCCGGAGGGTTGGGGTGGCTCAGAGCCACCCCATTTGCTCCGCGAGATCGGCAAACATGCGCAGGGAGGTCGCCATCAAAAAGACCCCAAACGAGAGTTTGAGTGCACGGCGGGGGATCGAGTGGGCCAGTTTCACGCCCACCCGGGCAAATGTGGTCGAGAGCGGAATGATTACCGCCGCCAGCAGAAGGTTCACGTAGCCCAGCGAGAGCGGCGGCAACCCTTCGGCGCCAAATCCGGTGGCCATATAGATCACTGCACCGGGCAGGCCAATGATGAACCCGATGGCAGCCGAGGTGCCGACCGCCTTGCGAATGTCATATCCCAGAAAGCTCAGGGTTGGGACGCAGACCGTGCCGCCGCCGATGCCCATCATGGCCGAGACCGCTCCGGCAAAGACGCCGAGTGCAGCCCAGACCGGTTTGGAGAAGGAGCGGGGCTCTGGGGAGTCGTTGGGTTTGCGCAGCATCAGGTCCAGGGCCACGGCCATCGCGATGGTCGCAAAGACCACCAGAAGGACGATGCCTGACACTAGCCCGCCCAAAACGCCGCCGATAACCACGCCGCCAAGGATGGAGGGTGCCCAGAGCTTGAGGAGCGCCATGTCGATTGCGCCCTTCTTGTAGTGGCCATAGCCCGACGACAGCGCGGTGAACACGATTGTCGCAAGCGATGTGCCCACGGCGACCTGCATCGTCAGGGCAGGGTCCATGCCGGTGAGGCCAAGCGCAAAATAGAGCGCGGGCACGATGACAATGCCGCCTCCGACCCCCAAGAGCCCAGCAAGTATGCCCCCGGCGACGCCTGCACCTGCGGCCACGCCCAGCAAGGGCAAGAGCGTTTGAAATTCGAGCATATCTGTCCTGTCCCTCTCCGGGTGTTGATGGGAATACCAATTTGAAATTGGTTTAAGCGCTGCGCAACTCGCGCGTCAAGCCCCGCAACGGATGGCACGGTCCGGCGCTTGCGTGTGGTTCGCGGGTGTCAGCTTGTGGCAGTGAAACCGGCGTGAGTATCAAGGAGATACTGCGCAATCAGGGGTTTGGCGGCCGCTCCAAGGGCCGAGGCATGCGGGCCGATCTGGCCCTCCTGGACGTCGGGTAGGATCAGGCCGCGGGCATCCAGCTTGGGGAGCTCTTCGCGAATGCGATCGACCAGGCGTTGGCGGATGGACCTTGGCAGTACCCCATCTACCACAACAGCCTGAAAATCAATGACCGCGCAGGTGGTCAGCGCTGCACGCGCCAGGGCGCAGGCGGTTTCTTCGAGCCATTGATCCACCTGCGGGGCAAAGGCACTCCAATCCTGCGGTTGCTCCCAGAGCGCGCGTGGATCAATATCGGCCTCATTCAGAAGCCGCTCGAGCTCGCGGATGGACGCGCTGTCGAGCAGGCGGCAATTGCTGCCATCAGCTCGTTGCGAGGGCAGGGGCCCTAGAGCCCCCGCATTGCCCATGCCGCCTTCATAGACGGAGTGATTGAGCACCACGCCACCGCCAATGAAGGCCGCGATGAAGAAATAGATGCTGTCGCGCCAACGGCTGCTGGCGCCGAACATATGCTCGGCTCGGCATGCTGCGGTGGCATCATTGATGACAAAGACCCGCAGGGGGCTGAAGCGGGCAATTTCGATCGTCGGATCCAGCGCGCGCCATGCGGTGAGGCTGGACTTTGGGGCGCCGACTTGTGCATGCCAGCGCCAGAGATCAAAGGGGGTCGCAACGCCGATGCCGCAGATCCGCGCCTGTTGCTCCGGGCTCAGATCGGCGCTGATGTCTTCTATGCCGGTTTTGATAAACTCAAATACATCGTCAGGTTGCGGATAGGCGTATCGCAGTTGCCGCTCGGCGCGCAGCCCGCCTCGAAAGTCTGTGAGCACCAAATCCGTACTGCGCCGGCCAATCTTGACACCAAAGGAAAACAGGCCCTCGGGATTGATGCCCATCGGGACCGAAGGCTTGCCCACGCGGCCTTTCTGGCTCTCGCCGCGCAGCACCAGACCGTCCTGTTCGAGCTTGCGCAGGATCACAGAGACGGTCTGGGACGACAGCCCGGTGCGCCGTGCCATTTCACTGCCGGGTAGGGCGCCACCTTGGTGCAAGAGCGTGAGCAACAGGCGTTCATTGTAAGCACGAAGCTCACTCTGGCTTGCGCCGGTGGAGTAGGGGCGTGGATCTGGCATGACTGGTCTATGCGCTCCTCCTGCATTTGAGGCAAGAGCCTGCATGGGTCGCTTTAATAAATCAACTTTATTTATTTATTGACAGAGATGCGGAATCACGGCTTTGATGCAGGCATCGACCGCAACAGCCCCACGGAGGAAGAGGGCTGAGCGACGCAAACTGACTGAGTAGAATGTTGTTTCTGGGAGGAGACCATGAAGAAACTACTGCTGACCACCATTGCCGGTGTGGGCTTGCTGGCGGGTGCTGCGCAAGCGGATGAAAAGGTGACGGCCTGCCTGATCACCAAAACGGATACCAACCCGTTCTTTGTCAAAATGAAAGAAGGGGCGACCGCCAAGGCCGAGGAGCTGGGCATGGAGCTCAAGGCGTTTGCGGGCAAGATCGACGGGGACCATGAAACCCAGGTGGCCGCGATTGAGACCTGCATTGCAGACGGCGCCAAGGGTATCCTGCTCACCGCGTCTGATACGTCCTCGATTGTACCCGCTGTTCAGCAGGCGCGCGATGCGGGCCTCGTGGTGATCGCACTCGATACACCTCTCAACCCGATTGATGCGGCTGATGCGACCTTTGCCACCGACAACTTCCTTGCTGGCGAGCTGATTGGCCAGTGGGCGGCAGCGGCCCTTGGGGATGACGCGGCTAATGCCAAGATTGGCATGCTCGATCTGGCCGTGAGTCAGCCCACCGTGGGCGTGTTGCGCGATCAGGGCTTCTTGCAGGGCTTTGGCATCGACATCGGGGACCCCAACAAATGGGGTGACGAGACCGACCCGCGGATCGTCGGCAATGACGTCACGGCGGGCAATGAGGAAGGTGGCCGCAAGGCGATGGAGAACCTTCTCGCCAAAGATCCAATGATCAACGTGGTTTACACCATCAACGAGCCGGCTGCTGCCGGGGCCTATGAGGCGCTGAAGTCCATCGGTCGGGAAAACGATGTGCTCATCGTCTCCGTCGATGGCGGCTGCCCTGGCGTGCAGAACGTCAAGGATGGCGTGATCGGCGCCACCTCGCAGCAATACCCGCTGATGATGGCCTCGCTGGGCGTTGAGGCGATTAAGAAATGGGCCGAAGAAGGCGTGAAGCCGGAGCCTACTCCGGGCAAGGCGTTCTTTGACACCGGCGTTGCGCTGGTGACGGACCAGCCGGTTGACGGTGTTGAAAGCATCGACACCACAGAGGGCACCAACCTCTGCTGGGGCTGATTTGACCCAAAGGCGAGGCCCACGCGGCCTCGCCTGATCCGGAAATGACTGCCTTTACCTCGAGGCGAGGCGTCAAGAGGCGTACTTAGCACTCAATTCAGTCGGGCGGCGCGCCTTCGCCGCCCCTTTGGCCCTATTACAACAATGATAAAAACAAACCCCGCCGTTGCGGGTGATTTGGAGGAGTATGATGTCAACCCCGCAGAGCTATGAAGCCGCGGTCGCCGGAAGCCCGGACAAGGTCGCCGAATTTGATCAGGGCCCGCAGAGTTTCATCCAGAAATTCCAGCACGCCCTGCATGTGACGCCTTCGCTTGTGCCGTTGATCGTGCTGGTGCTGTCCATCATCATATTCGGCCTCTTGTTGGGGTCGAAGTTCTTCTCTCCGTTTGCGCTTACGTTGATCCTGCAACAGGTTGGAATCGTGGGCATTGTCGCCTGTGCTCAATCGCTGGTTATCCTCACCGCGGGCATCGATCTTTCGGTTGGGGCCATCATGGTGCTCTCGTCGGTCGTGATGGGGCAGTTTACATTCCGCTATGGCCTGCCACCGACCCTCGGGGTGGCCTGTGGGCTTTTGTGCGGCACGCTCTGCGGCTACATCAATGGCTGGCTCGTTGCGAAGATGAAACTGCCGCCGTTCATTGTGACGCTCGGCATGTGGCAGGTCGTCCTGGCATCGAATTTCCTCTATTCTGCCAATGAAACCATCCGCAGCCAGGTGATCGCCGAAGAGGCGCCCTTCCTGCAGTTCTTTGGCGAGAAATTCAAAGTGGGCGGTGCGGTCTTCACCTACGGTGTGATCTTCATGATCGTCTTGGTGCTGGTGCTTGCCTATGTGCTGCGTCACACCGCCTGGGGGCGACATGTCTATGCGGTTGGCGACGACAAGGACGCAGCCGAGCTGTCGGGGGTCAATACCGACAAGGTGCTGATCTCTGTCTATATGCTCTCGGGTCTTATTTGCGCCTTTGCGGGCTGGGCGTTGATCGGGCGCATCGGTTCGGTGTCTCCCACCTCGGGGCAACTCTCCAATATCGAGTCCATCACCGCGGTGGTGATCGGGGGCATTTCTCTCTTTGGCGGGCGAGGCTCGGTGCTTGGCACGTTCTTTGGCGCGCTGATCGTGGGTGTGTTTACGCTTGGTCTTCGACTGCTCGGGGCAGATGCACAGTGGACCTATCTCCTCATCGGTGTGCTTATCATTGCCGCCGTGGCCGTGGATCAGTGGATCAGAAAGGTGTCGGTATGATGGAACCCATTCTCAAAGGCCGCAATCTCGTCAAACGCTACGGGAAGGTCACGGCGCTCGATCATTGTGACTTCGACCTGATGCCGGGAGAGATTCTCGCGGTGATCGGAGACAATGGCGCGGGCAAGTCCACGCTGATCAAGGCGCTCTCGGGCGCGGTGATCCCGGACGAGGGCACGGTGGAGCTGGAAGGCAAACCGGTGAATTTCCATTCGCCGATCGATGCGCGCGAGTCCGGGATCGAGACCGTCTATCAGACCCTCGCGATGTCGCCTGCGCTCTCGATTGCCGACAATATGTTCATGGGGCGCGAGCTGCGCAAACCCGGCTGGCGCGGGCAACTCCTGCGGCAACTGGACCGTAGCCGGATGGAGGAGATTGCCCGCCAAAAGCTCAATGATCTGGGGTTGATGACAATCCAGAACATCAATCAGGCGGTGGAAACCCTGTCGGGCGGCCAGCGCCAGGGCGTTGCGGTGGCGCGGGCGGCGGCCTTTGGGTCGAAGGTGATCATCCTGGACGAGCCCACGGCCGCGCTTGGGGTGAAGGAAAGCCGCCGCGTGCTGGAACTGATCCAAGACGTGAAGTCGCGGGGCATTCCGATCATCCTCATCAGCCACAATATGCCACATGTGTTTGAGGTCGCGGATCGTATCCATGTGCATCGTCTGGGGCGCAGGCTCTGTGTGATCGATCCCAAAGAGCACGAAATGGCCGATGCGGTGGCCTATATGACCGGCGCAAAGGAGCCTGATGCGGAGCTGTCGGCGGCATGACCCTCGCGGCGCTCTGCCAAGGCGTTCTGGAGCGGCTCGACCCTCGCCAGCCGGGACGACAGTTGGTGGCTCTCTCCGGGGCGCCCGGAAGCGGCAAGTCCACCCTGTCCAACCCGCTGGCCGCCGCTCTGAGCGCGCAGGGGCTCCTTGCGGAGGTGGTGCCAATGGACGGGTTTCACCTCGACAATCGCCTGTTGGAGCCACGCGGGCTGCTGGCGCGCAAAGGCGCACCTGAAACCTTTGATCTCGAGGGGTTTCAGCGTCTGTGCCATGCGTTGAAACACCAAGAGCGTGTGATCTACCCGCTGTTTGACCGGGCGCGCGACATAGCCATAGCGGGTGCAGCCGAGGTCGGGCCGGAATGTCGTGTGGCGATCATCGAAGGCAACTATCTATTGTTTGACGCGCCCGGTTGGCGCGATCTGGCTGCAATCTGGGACGTGTCAATCCGGCTTGAGGTTCCAATGGCGGATCTTGAGGCGCGGCTGGTGCAGCGTTGGCTGGATCACGGGCTGGATCATGCAGCGGCGGTGGCGCGGGCGCAGGGCAATGACCTGGCAAATGCGCGCGCGATCGAGGCCGCGCGCCTGCCGGCGGACCTTACATGGCCGCAGGCCTGAGTTATGGACCTACAAAAGGAGTGCGGGCGTGAAACGCTCTGAGGTGAATGAAATACTGGACCGGAGTTGGTCTTTCATCAAAAGCCACGGGGTGCATCTGCCCCCGTTTGCGCACTGGACACCCGACCAGATGCGGGCGCCGGAGGCAGCCGATATTCGGTCGCGCGGCTTGGGATGGGATATTACCGACTACGGTCAGGGGCGGTTTGACGAGTTGGGTCTGTTCCTTTTTACCGCGCGCAACGGGAGCCATGAGGATCTGAGCGAAGGCCGCGGGATGCTTTATGCGGAGAAGATCATGATCTCGCGGGCAGAGCAGCTGTCTCCGATGCATCGTCACAACATCAAGGCCGAGGATATTATCAATCGCGGCGGCGGCACATTGGTGATCGAGCTCTTTGCCCCGGATCGCGATGGAGGCATTGATCGCGCGGCCCCGGTGACGGTGGCCTGCGATGGGATCGCGCGCACGCTTCCTGCGGGCGGCAAGCTCAAGCTCGCACCCGGTGAAAGCGTCACCCTGATGCCGGGGATCTGGCATGCGTTCTGGTCCGAGGGAGGCGATTGCCTGATTGGCGAGGTGTCGACCGTCAATGATGATCGCACCGACAATGTGTTTGAAATGGAGATCGGACGCTTCAGTCAGATCGAAGAGGATACAGCCCCGACGCATCTTCTGGTCTCAGACTACTAAAGAACGGGTTGGTTTTATGCGAAACACCGGGGCGGCGCCCTGCTGCGCCCGTTTGACTTAGCGAGGTGCGCTGCCCTGCGCGCGCCCCGGTATCTTTCTCAAGAAGATGAACCAGGACACTATCTGTGCTGAGGAACCCTTGTAGTACGGGGGCTGGAGTTCGATAAGACTGTTCCAACGTGGATTTGGTGGCTTTCAGGCGCTCAGAGGGGCGGGAAGCACTGTTCCAGATCTTGATACTGCGGGACCCAACCCGTCGCTGCTCGAAGGCGCGCTCCACTGAGCCTCTGGTCGAGCATTGGCCCCTCCGCCCAGTGCCCTGCAAGTGCCTGAGCCTTGGCGCGAGAGAGGGAATTCACGGTTCCATCATGTCCGTGGGCACGGGCGAGCGTTGCGGCGATTGCGCCGATCTCGACCCCGCATTGAGCAACCGCGTTGAAATGCCCGGTTAGGTCTGGGTTCTCTGCGAGCAACCGATAGACAACCGCGAGATCCTTGCGGTGGATCAGTGGCCAGCGGATGCTGGCGTTCCCCCACAGTTCAATCGGGCGCTCTGCCGCGATGTCTGCAAGCATGCGATCAAAGACGCCGCCTTCTTGATGGTACACCATTGCTGGATGCAGTGTGGCTGTGGAGAGAGTGGGCGCCCTCATCAGACGTTCGGCCTGATTCAGAAAGGGGCGAAATGCAGGAATTGGGTTAAACCCGTCTGCCTCGTGTAGAATTCGACCTCGGGTGTCGCCGTAGAGCCAGCATCCCCCGGTATAGATCACGCGCAGGGCAGCAGCGCGCGTCTGGGCCGCGTTGATCAGCGTGTCGACAACCTGACGGTCGGCGGCGGCCATCTCTTCATCGAAGGTGATGGCGGCATGGATCACCACATCCTGGCCCTCAAGCGCAGGGGCCCAATCCTGAGGCGCGCGCATGTCGCCGCGACACACTTTGGCACCCTGCGCATCTACGGTCCTGGCCGCTATGTCAGAACGGCAAAGTGCGGTGACATGATGCCCCGCGGCCAAGAGTTCGGGCAGGAGGGCAGTGCCGATGGAGCCCGTGGCCCCCAAGAGGAAAATACGCATGGTTTTGTCTCCGGTAAAACGTCTCTGGGATGTTGTCGGATCTCAACCATGATTGAGGGCAAGCGGTATTTCAGCGACGGGAATGATTTTGGGGCAATCCATCAGTTTTATCAGCCGCAGCGATGCCATCGACCCATTTGGCCCGGTCTGACCAGCAGATGCCCGCGCTGATCGTGACTTCGGGCACCTGATCGAGACAGCCTGCGGGGATCACAATGCAATCGGGCTGAACCTGAGGCATGGGACTTGCACAGGTGGGGCAGAAGCTGCGGCAGTGGCGGCTGTTGTTGTGCTGGTACTGGCGCAGATGTTCCGCGCCACGGGTCCAGTAGATCAACGCGTCGGGAGCGAAGAGATTTGCAGCATGGGCGCTGCCCGTTCCTTTGCGGCAGCGCGAACAATAACAAAGGAAGAAGGCGGCGATATCACCCGTGAGTTCAAACGCAATGGCGCCACAGAGACAGCTTCCAGTGTAATCTTGCGTCATGGGCGCTCCGTTGGTTGTGAGGGTGCGCGCAGGCTGTCGTGGCTTTGGGGGCGGGTCAAGCCTGGGTCTGTAGAAATGTACCGGGCGCCGCTGGCTGGCGGCGCCCGGTACAGGTTCTGTAAGGTTGATCATGGCCCCTTCAGCGGGCGAGCGTGCTTGCCTCGCGGGCCAGGTCTTCAATGGCTTTCCAGTCGCCTGCCTCGACGAGTTTGGCCGGTGCAACCCAACTGCCGCCTGCGCAGACCACGTTGGAGAGGCTCAGATAGCTTTCGGCATTGCTGGGGCTGACGCCCCCGGTGGGGCAGAATGAAATCTGCGGCAAAGGCGCGCCAATGGCCTTGAGCGCGGGCGCGCCCCCGGAAGCTTCGGCGGGGAAGAATTTCAGCATGTCATAGCCACGCTCCAAGAGCGCCATGGCCTCAGAAGCGGTGGCCGCACCCGGCAGCATCGGCAGATCCGCAGCCAGAGCCGCATCAAGCAGCAGGGGTGTGGAGCCGGGGGAGACGCCGAACTTTGCGCCAGCTTCAACAGCAGCGGTCACGTCTGCGGGCGTGACCAGCGTCCCGGCACCGACAACACCGCCTTCGACCTTGGACATCTCGCGGATCACATCAAGTGCAGCCGGGGTGCGTAGGGTGACTTCGAGGGCTGGCAGACCGCCAGCGACCAGTGCTTCGGCCAAGGGGCGGGCGTGGGCGACGTCATGCACAACGAGGACCGGAACGATCGGGGCGAGGGCGCAGATTTCGCGCGCCTTCGCGCTGGACTGTTGCGGGGTAAGTGTCATGAGGTCAAACTCCAAATACGGTTGCGCCGGTGTCGGCAGAGGTCACGGAATTGCGAAACAGGGCAAAGAGCTCGCGCCCAGTGCCGTGTCGATAAGAGGTAAGATCGGCGGTTGCCGCCGGGCGGTCTAGCACGCCCTCTGTCAGGACTTCGAGATCGCCCGATACCGCATCCACCCGCACAACGTCGCCATCCTGCAGCTTGGCGATTGCGCCGCCATCGAGGGCCTCGGGGACGACATGGATCGCGGAGGGAACCTTGCCAGAGGCACCCGACATCCGACCATCGGTCACAAGCGCCACTTTCTGCCCGCGTCCTTGCATGATCGACAGGAAGGGCGTCATCGAGTGCAGCTCCGGCATGCCATTGGCCTTGGGTCCTTGGAAACGGACCACGATCACGACGTCGCCTTCATCAAGCTCACCCGCCTTGAAGGCCGCTTTGGCCTCGTCCTGGTCGTGGAAAACGCGCACGGGTGCCTCAACGACGCGATGTTCTTCGGCCACGGCAGAGATCTTCATCACCCCGGTGCCGAGGTTGCCTGTCAGGCGTGCAAGGCCACCGGTCTTTTGGAACGGATCCGAGGCAGGGCGCACGATCTTGTCGTTCAGGGATTCCGTGGTGCCCTTGCGCCATGTGAGCGCGCCACCGTCGAGGAAAGGCTCCATCAGATAGGCGCCAAGCCCCTCGCCGGTCACGGTTTTTGTGTCGGGATGCAGATAGCCATTCTCAAGGAGCTGCCCGATCATGTATCCAAGCCCCCCCGCGGCGTGGAAGTGGTTCACATCCGCCAGCCCGTTGGGATAGACGCGCGCCAGCAGCGGCACCACATCGGAGATCTCGGAGAAATCCTGCCAGTCGAGGATGATGCCGCCCGCGCGGGCCATGGCAATAAGATGGATCAGCAGGTTGGTAGAACCACCGGTCGCCATCAGCCCGACCATGCCGTTCACAAAGGCCTTTTCATCAAGAATATCGCAGGTCGGCGTGTAGTGATTGCCAAGCGCCGAGAGCGACAGCGCGCGTTTGGCGCCTTCGCGGGTGAGGGCGTCGCGCAACTCGGTGCCGGGATTGACAAAGGACGACCCGGGCAGGTGCAGCCCCATGAACTCCATCAACATCTGGTTGGTGTTGGCGGTGCCGTAGAACGTACATGTGCCGGGGCCGTGATAGGCGGCCATTTCGGCCTTGAGTAGCTCGTCCCTGCCGATCTCACCCTTGGCAAACTTTTGGCGTATCTGCGCTTTTTCGTCGTTTGAGAGACCAGAGGTCATCGGGCCTGCGGGCAGAAACACGGCGGGCAAATGGCCAAAGGCCTGGGCGCCGATCACAAGGCCGGGAACGATCTTGTCGCAAACGCCCAGAAACACGGTGGCATCAAAGACGTTGTGCGACAGGGCGATGCCGACGGACATCGCAATACTGTCGCGCGAAAAGAGCGACAGCTCCATGCCTGCTTCGCCCTGCGTGATGCCATCGCACATTGCGGGCACGCCACCGGCCACCTGCGCGGTGCCGCCCGCTTCGCGCACCGCTTCACGGATCAGCATGGGGTAGGTTTCAAACGGCTGATGCGCCGAGAGCATGTCGTTGTAGGCGGTGACGATGCCGAGGTGCCCGCCAGTGCCGGTGGCCAGTGTCTCCTGATCCGGGCCGGTGGCGGCATAGGCGTGGGCCTGACCGGAACAACTCAGATGCGCGCGGGCCGGGCCTTTGGAGGCGGCGGCGCGCATCCGCGCCAGGTAAGCCTCGCGCGTGGGGCGGCTGCGTTCGATGATACGGTCAGTGACGGCGGCGAGTGTTGCATTGAGCGACATTGGCGTGCCTCCTTTTCAGATCTCAGTACAGGGTCAGGCGCCGATGGAGCGCCAGCGGCGGCCATCCCGGTGCAGCAGCAAAAGCGCATCCTCGGGGCCGGAGCCGCCTTGGTCATAGGGTTGCGGCGCGCGGGTGGATGTGTCCCACGCGTTGATGATCGGGTCGGCCCAGGTCCAGGCGGCCTCGACCTCATCGCCGCGCATGAACAGGGTCTGATTGCCCCGGATCACATCCATGATGAGACGCTCATAGGCGTCCTGCGGGCGACCCGCTTCGGGCAGGCTGTCAGCAAAGGTCATGTCGAGATCCGCAGACGTCAGGCGCATGCCTCCGGGGCCGGGATCTTTGATCGTGGTTTTGAGCGTGATGCCTTCGTCGGGTTGCAGGCGAATGACCAGCATATTGCCATCAATCGCATTGTCCTCGCCAAAAATATTGTGCGGCGGTTTGCGAAAATACACCGCAATCTCCGACACGCGCTCCCGCAGGCATTTGCCGGTGCGCAGGTAGAACGGTGTCCCTGCCCAGCGCCAGTTTGCCACCTCGACCTTCATCGCGACAAAGCTCTCGGTGCGCGACTGCGGGTCACCTGCGTGGTCAAGGTAGCTGTCATCCCCGGATTTGGCGCGATACTGGCCACGCACGATGTCATCTGCGGCCACGGGTACGAGGCTCTCGATTACCTTGAGTTTTTCATTGCGCACCGCATTGGGGTCAAAGGTGGAGGGAGGCTCCATCGCGGTGAGGCACAGAAGCTGCATCAGGTGGTTCTGCACCATATCCCGCATGGCGCCGGATTTGTCGTAATACTCGCCCCGACCCGCAACCGAGATGCTCTCGGAGACGGTGATCTGCACATGGTCGATGTGATGCGAATTCCACTGCGGCTCAAAGAGCGAATTGGCAAAGCGCAGCGCCATCAGGTTCTGCACCGTTTCTTTGCCAAGGTAGTGGTCGATCCGGTAGATCTGGCTTTCTTCAAAGTGCTCGCGCAGGGCGGCATTCAACGCCTGTGCCGAGGCCAGATCGTGACCGAAGGGTTTTTCCACCACGATGCGGCTCTGGTCGTCCGCGATGCCTGTGGATTTGAGCCGCCCGGCGATGTCGCCAAAGAGCGAAGGCGCGACTGAGAGATAAAACGCCCGCACTACGCCATCGCGCAGCTTGCTGCCCAGATCCGACCAGCCGCCATCGCCCTTGGCATCTACCGATGCGTAATCCAGAAACGACAGAAACCGCTCCACATCTGGTTCTGCATCGGCGGGGATGTCGCCAAATTCCTTGAGCGCATCGCCCACGAGGGTCTGAAACTCACCCTGATCCATCTTGGAACGCGAGGCACCGATGATGCGGCTGTTGTCGTCGAACTGGCCGATCTGAAAGCGGTGGAACAGGCTTGGCAGGATCTTGCGTCGGGCAAGGTCGCCGGTGGCGCCGAACAAGACGAAGTCGAAACTGTCGACGGGGATGACGCGGGATACCATGGGTGTCTTCCTCTTGGTTGACGGTCAGGTGGAGAGTTTGGCGAGCAGGCCGCGGGTGGAGGCGTCTTTTTGGGATGCATCTGCCCCTTCGACCATCGGCAGAAGGCGGGTCGCCAGTTCTTTGCCCAGCTCAACCCCCCATTGATCAAAGGAGTTGATCCCCCAGATCACGCCTTCGGTGAACACACGATGTTCGTAGAGAGCAACGATCTGACCAAATACGAATGGCGTCAGTTTGGGGTAGGCGATGGTCACCGAGGGACGGTTGCCGGGAAAGCTCAGATGCCCGGCCATACGGTCGGCATCCACCCCGTCAAATCCGCGCGCGATGGCAATCTCGCGCGCCTCATCCCAGGATCGCCCCAGCATCAGCGCCTCGGACTGAGCAAGGCAGTTGGCTTTCAGAAGATTGTGCTGATGGGCCAGCTCGGGCTCGTGACCTGTTGCAGCAATCAGGAACTCGGTGGGGATCACCTGCGTACCCTGATGCAGCAACTGGTAAAACGCATGCTGACCGTTGGTGCCGGGCTCGCCCCAGACCACGGGACCGGAGGCGCGGGGCAGGGGGCTGCCATCGAGCGCGACGGATTTGCCGTTGCTCTCCATATCAAGCTGCTGAAGATAGGCGGGCAGGCGGGACAGGCGCTGATCATAGGGCAGGACCGCGCGCGAACCATAGCCGCAGATGTTGTTGTGCCAGACGCCAATGAGCCCGAGCAGCGCAGGCAGGTTTTCCATCAGCGGCGCATCACGGAAATGCTGATCCATCGCGGCTGAGCCTGCGAGGAATTCGCCAAATGCCTCCGGCCCAACGGCAATCATGATCGGCAGACCGATCGGCCCCCACATGGAGTAGCGTCCGCCCACCCAATCGGCAAAGCCAAAGACACGGGCGTCTGGAATGCCCATCGCGGCCGTTTTGTCCAGTGCTGTCGACACGGCCGCCAGATGGGTCGAAACATCTTCACCCAGCGCGCCTTTGAGCCACTGGATAGCGGTCTCGGCATTGGTCATCGTCTCGATGGTGGTAAAGGTTTTGGAGGCGATCACGACCAGAGTGGTTTCCGGGTTCAGACCGGCCAGCACGTCATGGATATGCGCGCCATCCACGTTGGACACAAAATGACAGGCGGGCCCGTCGTGATAGGGGGCAAGCGCCAGCGTGGCCATCACCGGGCCAAGGTCAGAGCCGCCGATGCCGATGTTCACAACATCAGTGAAGGCTTTACCGGTCTTGGTCTGGTAGCTGCCCTCCCGCAGGGCGGTGGCAAAGGCGCCCATCTGCGCCAGGACCTTTTGGATGCCAGGGACGACGTTTTCGCCGTCCACCTCAACGACTGCATCCTTTGGCGCGCGCAGGGCCGTATGCAGCACGGCGCGGTTCTCTGTTGAATTGATCTTGGCCCCCGACATCATCGCCGCGATCCTCGACTTCAGATCCACGCTTTCGGCCAGTTGGACCAAAAGGTCGCGCGCGGTATCGTCCAGCGCGGTCTTGGAATAGTCCAGCAACATCTCACCGGCAGAGGCGGAGTAGCGCGCGAACCTGTCGGCGTCCTGTGCAAAGTAGTCGGTGAGCGGGGTGGCCTCGGTCGCGGCGCGATGGGCTGAGAGTTGCTGCCAAATGTCACTCATCAAGTGGGCTCCTCGTTATTCGCATCGAATAGGCGGCGCTGGTGGCGCGCCTGCGAGATCCGGTTCGCGGCCTGTATGCCAAGTTAGCGCTAACAATGCTAGTTCAAATTCCAAATTTTCGCAAACTTGCCACTGACGGGTTGGTCTTTGACGCCTGCGGATCCTGAGCCAAGCCCAAAGGCGCGGGGCTGGCGAGTTCAAGTCCCAGCTTATCGCATGCGCGGTGGTCTGGTCCAAGCGAAGGTCGAAGTTTTTTGCGCCTTATGTGAACCGCTTCATATTTTGCATGCAAGCTGCACGTTAAACCTGCTGGTGTGAGGGGCGAATGTTGCCCTTGTCGCCAGAGGATACCGATATGATCCAACATATTAAAACAGGTGCATTGGTGGTTCTGATCGTCGGCGTGAGCCTGACCAAATCCTATGCACAAAACGAATATTGCTCTGATGTGGTCCCTGCCGGACAGATGGCCCAGACACAGGCAGACCAGACACAGAGTATCTAGGTCCAAGACCCGCGGTCTTTGGCCTGGTCCCAGATATAGGTCCCCGACACCTCGTGAGACGCCGCTTCGGGTTTGCCCGGGCGGCGTTCTCTTTATGTCACCGCGCCCGAGTCGATGCCGCCGATGTCAAAGAGATGGCGCAGCACGGTGTCGACTCCTTCGCCATGACGCAATGCAGTAAAGGCAAATGGCAGCCCATTGCGCATGCGCGTCGCATCGCGTTCCATCACCTCAAGCGAAGCCCCCACGTGGGGGGCAAGGTCGGTCTTGTTGATAATCAGAAGGTCTGAGCGGGTGATGGCCGGGCCACCCTTGCGCGGGATCTCTTCGCCTGCGGCCACGTCGATGACATAGAGCGTCACGTCCGCCAGTTCCGGCGAGAACGTGGCCGAAAGATTGTCACCACCGCTTTCGATCAGCACGATTTCCACCTCGGGGTGACGGTTTTGCATCTCGGCCACCGCCGCGAGATTGATCGAGGCATCCTCGCGGATTGCCGTGTGCGGGCAGCCGCCGGTCTCAACGCCGATCACCCGGTCCTGTGGCAGGATTTGCTGGCGCATCAAGGCCTCGGCATCTTCCTGTGTGTAGATGTCGTTCGTGATGACGCCGATGGAGTGATGATCCTTCAGCGCGCGGGCAAGCTCTGCCGTGAGCGTGGTCTTGCCTGCTCCCACGGGGCCGCCGATGCCGACGCGGAGCGGTCCATGGGGCGCATTTGTCTGCGATGTCATGAGCGAAAGATCCTCGAATATTGGGTTTCATGGCGCATGGAGGCAATATCAGCGGCAAAACTCGCACCAAAGAGATCGTCGATCGTACCGGAGAGCGCCGCGTCGACCGTCCTGCGCAGTTGTGGCCCGCAGGCGTTGAGGCGTTGCTGTGCCTCCGTCTGTCCAAGCGAAAGAAGCCTTTGACCGGCCGCAACAAGGTTGGAGAGGAAGGCATGCAGATACATGTTCAGCGTAAGATCCAGCGCAATATCATTGAGTCTGGCCGCGTGCCCCACGGCCACGGGGTAGGTGAGGCTAGGCAATGCTGTGTCCCAGATCGCGGCCGTGGTCCGACAAAAGGCCGCGCCCTGCAGGTCGGTCTCATGCAGACGTTCCGCCGAGGGGCAAAACGCGCGCGCGGTGTCGTCGATCTCCGCCAGCGACGCTGCGGTTTCTGTGCGATAGGCACAGGCCAAGAGCAGCGCATCCGAGCGCGCGCCACCATGGGTCAGCAGGTCGCTCAGCCAGTCCGACAATGTGTCCCCGTCGCGCACATGCCCCTCTGCGACGGCGCCTTCGAGTCCGTGCGAATAGGCAAAAGCCCCCACCGGATAGGCCGGCGAAAGCCATTGCATCAGCTTCAGCGTCGCCTCACTGGTCATGGGAATGGTCGTGGCTGTGGCCAGGATCTGCGTGATCGTGGTGCTGGCCGTGATGGTGCGTATGGCCGTGTTCATGGGCGTGGGTGCGCCCGTGACCATAAGCGCCGCCTTCGGGCGTGAAGGGCTCCTCCACCTCTCTGAGCTGCGCGCCGAGCTGTTCGAGCATGGCCCGGATCACATGATCGCGCTGGATCAGCAGCCGGGACGCCTCGATCTGGCAGGGGGTGTGGCGGTTTCCGATGTGCCAGGCCATTCGCGGCAGATGATCGGCGGTGACCTCCAAAAGTGGCTCTGGGGCCGCAACCACACGGATCTCGCCGCCGCCTTCGAGCAGCAAGACACCATCGTGATCAAGTGATGTCGTATGCGAAAGGTCCACCAGCAGACGCTCTCCGCTCTCACAGGTCAGAACCTTTCGGCGCAGGAAGCGGGCGTCGTAATCAAGCACCACGCAATCTCGCGGGCTTTCGTCA
Source organism: Epibacterium sp. HA2-3 (assembly GCF_055693725.2). NCBI lineage: Bacteria > Pseudomonadati > Pseudomonadota > Alphaproteobacteria > Rhodobacterales > Roseobacteraceae > Epibacterium > Epibacterium sp. HA2-3. The sequence goes on from NZ_CM172490.1 coordinate 391,291, forward strand.
TGGGGGTGCCCGTGATAGTGTCGGGCGATCAGCCGGGGGGTGCTCATGATCGGCCCCCCCCGCTGGTCAGGTTTTTGATGCGCGATGCGCGGGTCGTCAGACGTACATGATGTCCGAGAAGACGTGCTTTACAACGTCTTCGCGCTTCAGGCCGCGCTGTGCCAGTTCTTCGTCCGACAGCTCCATCAGGGTGCGGGCGCGGTTCACGCGGTGGTTGGATTCTGCGAGATGCACCAGACCATTGCCAATCGCGCGGAAAAAGCCTGCGATCAGGCCGAGCGGATTGAAGGGGGCGCTGGTTTGTGCGTTCGATGCGTATGCCATGGGGACGTGCTCCTGTGTTCAAGACTGTCTCTCCCGTGGCTTCAACATAGCCGCATCGCAGCAAATAGGTTAGCACTTCTGACGCATTCCCGGCATGCGTCAGAGGCAAGGCTGTTGCGGTTGGCAGGGTCTCATCGGTCACTTCACGCTCCTGATGGATTGATATTCATAGGTTTCTTCGCCTTCCGCCGTGATATTGCCCGCGAGATACGAAATCCCGAGCGCGGGCAGGTAGTGCAGAACATCGCGATCCGTGAGTGGAGTTTCGCTGTAGTGGACATGGACCGGAAGGACGTCGTAGGTGCAGTCGCCGTAGCTCTTCTCGAATTTTGGCTGCGGGGTGAAAGTCTGCGTCTCCTGGTCAATGTAGCCCACGTCATTATAGGCCACTTTATAGCTCCATTCCGCGAGGCCATTGGTCTCGGTTTCCGGGAGAAGAAGCGCGTCCGCCGCGACAGGAAAGGCATAGGTCAGCCGGGTGTTCGGCTGCAGTTCGCCGCGCTCGAGCTCGATGATTTCCAGAACATAGAGCCCCTTTGCGAGCAACACCCGCGTGGCGCCGGAGGCTTCTGCGTCATGCGCGTAAACGCTCTCGATCAGACCGGGGCGCAGCTCGCGAAATGTCTCGGAGTCGCCTTCTTCGAACTCAAAAATGATCCCCCCCTCAGTCAGATCCGACGCAGTCGGACATGCCTGTGCCCACAGGGGCAGCGGCAGAATGGCAGCAAGAAGAACGGCAGAAAGGCGCGACATTATGGGCTCCTGAATTGAGGGTCGCTCAACCTTAGAAGAGGAAATATCGCTGTGCCAAGGGCAGTTCCTCGGCGGGCTGACAGGTCAAAAGCTCCCCATTCGCGCGTACCTCATAGGTTTCAGGGTGAACCTCGATCTCAGGCGTGGCGGTGTTGAGCTTGAGTGCTGACTTTCCGATCCCACGTGTGCCCTTTACCGTAAGTGTCTGTTTTGCAAGACCCAATGTCTTACCGATGCCTGCGGCCTGCGCGGCCTCGGACACAAAGGTGACGGCAGAATGCTCGACCGAGCGCCCGTAAGCGCCCCACATGGGACGCGAATAGACCGGCTGCGGCGTCGGAATGGAGGCGTTGGGATCGCCCATTTGCGCGCAGGCGATGGTGCCGCCCATCAGGACCATCTCGGGCTTTACACCAAAGAAGGCAGGGTTCCACAGCACCAGATCCGCGCGCTTGCCAACCTCGATAGAGCCGATTTCATGCGCGATCCCATGCGCGATCGCCGGGTTGATGGTGTATTTTGCCACATAGCGCCGCACGCGAAAGTTGTCGTTCTCACCTGTTTCCTCGCTCAGGCGGCCGCGCTGTTTCTTCATCTTGTCTGCGGTCTGCCATGTGCGAATGATGACCTCGCCCACGCGTCCCATCGCCTGGCTGTCGCTTGCGATGATCGAGAAGGCCCCCATGTCGTGCAAGATGTCCTCGGCGGCAATGGTTTCGCGCCGGATCCGGCTCTCGGCAAAGGCCACATCCTCGGGGATGGATTTGTCGAGGTGATGACAGACCATGAGCATGTCGAGGTGCTCTTCGATGGTGTTCACGGTGAAGGGGCGGGTCGGGTTGGTCGAGGAGGGCAACACGAACTCCTCACCGCAGATCTTGATGATGTCCGGTGCGTGGCCACCGCCCGCACCTTCGGTGTGAAAGGCGTGGATGGTGCGGCCTTTCATGGCCTTGACGGTGTGTTCCACAAACCCCGACTCATTGAGCGTGTCTGTATGGATCATCACCTGCACATCCATTGCATCGGCCACCCCGAGGCAGCAGTCGATGGCAGCGGGTGTGGTGCCCCAGTCCTCATGCAGTTTCAGCGCGCAGGCGCCTGCGTTAACCTGTTCTTCAATGGCGGCGGGCAGCGAGGCATTCCCTTTGCCTGCAAACGCCAGGTTCATCGGAAACGCATCTGCGGCCTGCATCATCCGACCCAGGTGCCAGGCACCGGGGGTGCAGGTGGTGGCCAAAGTCCCATGGGCTGGCCCGGTGCCGCCGCCGAGCATGGTGGTCAGACCCGAGTGCAGCGCATCCTCGATCTGTTGCGGGCAGATATAATGGATATGGCTGTCAAACCCGCCCGCCGTCAGGATGCGCCCTTCGCCCGCGATCACCTCGGTGCCGGGGCCAACGATAATGGTCACATTGGGTTGAGTGTCGGGGTTTCCGGCTTTGCCGATGGCAAGGATGCGCCCATCCTTCAGCCCGACGTCAGCCTTGTAGATGCCGGTCCAATCAAGGATCAGCGCGTTGGTAATCACGGTATCGACCGCGCCGCCCGCGCGCGTCGTCTGCGCCTGTCCCATCCCGTCGCGGATCACCTTGCCGCCGCCAAATTTGACCTCTTCGCCGTAAGGGCCGGTGAGGTCGCGCTCCACCTCGATGATCAGGTCGGTATCGGCCAGCCGCACGCGGTCGCCGGTGGTCGGCCCATACATGGCGGCATAGTCAGAGCGAGGGATGTTGGCGGGCATGATTGAATTCCTATCGGAGGAGACGGTCGAAAATCTCAGACGAGACGTTTAGAAGGCGAAAGACAGGCCGCGGCGTACTTGCGCCTGAAAGCTGCAGACGGTTGGTGGCGCATCACAGATCCCCCATGATTTCGGCGTTGAACCCAAAAATCCTGCGTGCCCCGCCGATGGGGATCAGCTGCACCTCACGGCGTTGGCCGGGTTCAAACCGCACGGCGGTTCCGGCTGCAATGTCGAGACGTAGGCCCCTAGCGGCCTCACGGTCAAAGTCGAGCGCAGGGTTCGCTTCGGCGAAATGGTAGTGGCTGCCCACCTGCACCGGGCGGTCACCGGTGTTGGCGACCATCAGTGTGAGGGCCTCGGCGCCCTCATTCAGGGTCAGATCACCTGCGGCGGGCATCAGCTCTCCTGGGATCATTTGCGACTCCGAAACCACGAAATGGTGCCACCGACCACGGCGGCAGCAAGGATGAGGGCAATCCAGACCTCGGCCCCGTGTGGATGCACATGCGCCCCACCATGAGCGAGGGCCGGACCAGCGGTGAGCGCGAGGGCAGGCGCGAGAGCGAGCAGGTGTTTCATGGGTCAAGATCTCCGGTTTGAGCTGTCAACGGATGGGGTTGTGTACGGTCACGAGCTTGGTGCCGTCGGGAAAAGTGGCCTCGACCTGCACTTCGTGGATCATCTCGGCCACGCCGCTCATGCATTGATCGCGGGTGATGACTTCGGCCCCCGCCTGCATCATCTCCGCTACCGATCTGCCGTCGCGCGCCCCCTCGACCACGGCGTCGGTAATGAGCGCGATTGCCTCGGGATGATTGAGTTTCACCCCGCGCGCCAGTCGCTTGCGCGCGACTTCGGCCGCCATCGCGACCAGAAGCTTGTCTTTTTCTCTCGGTGTCAGATTCATGAGCCTGTCGCTTTCATGGTCTCAAAGTCTCCAGCATCGGGGCAGGCTGCCCTCGGTAAGCTTGTCAAGAATGGGCAAGAGGCTCTGGCGTAAGACAAAACTGTCGCGCGCTAAGAGCCGCATATGCAACAGATCCGGCGCGAGGAGGGACGCCCCGCCATAGGCCTCCTGGCCCGCAGGCAACTGCGTGCGCAGCCACGCCAAGGCGGCTTCGGCACCGGGGCTTGCCAGAACGAGTGTGACCATGGCGGTGCAGGGGCCAGACAGAACGCCGGCAATGCCCGGGCGCTTGAGCTGTGCCATAGCATCCCCGTCGAGCCGGATGGCATCGCGAAATACGACTCGCCCTGCGCGTCGGATCTGGATCTGGTCGTGAAAGCGCAGCGCGGAGAGATGCTCGCCCATGGCAACGCGGCCAAAGACAAGCGGCTCGACCAGCAAGAGCTCTGCATCGTCGGCGAGTTCCACATGAAGGCTGCGCCGGAAGGCGCTGTGCTGAAACAGGATTGTCTCTTGCGGCACCCATCGAAGGCGCGCTTGTGGCTCCACGCTCAGCCGCGTTGTCATCTGTCCGGTCTGATGCGGCTGTGCGCGATAGACCCGTTCGGCGGCTTGTGTTGTCAGGGTGAGCTGGCTTTGGGCGCCAGCCTTGGCCGTCAGCGCGAAGTCATCACCGCCCGTGATGCCGCCTGCGGTGTTGACAGTCACCGCCTCAAGATCTGGCCGACCGGTCGGGAACAGAAGCTTCAGCGCCCCGGATTGGTGAAGCGTATCGAGGGCTACTGCGCCATCATCGCGCCGTTTGCTGCTGACATGGGCCCGCCCCCGAGCGCGCGGCGGCTGACCAGCTGCCACAACATCCCCAGGGGCGCTTGGGCGTTGGGGCGCTGTCGCGATATCTGCGGCCTGCGGCATGGCAGCTTCCCTGAACATTACACTAGAGCCTTCGAGGGGTTGCGGGACGGATTTCGTCGAGAGTGCGAAATCTTGCGGCAGTGCGCTATCTGCGCGGAGTGGCTGGGGATCATCCAACCGCTCCGGTGCTTAAAACATAGGCGCAATGGGGTCGTGTGGCGCAAAATGAGGCATTCGTGGGTCGCGGGCGCACTCCCGCCCGCTTTGTCAGCATTGAAATGCAGTCAAACCCGTTGGGCCGGGCAGCGCACCTGCGGTGTGCTGCGGGGGTCGCACGCGGGTCCGGGGGAGGGGGCGAAGCGAAGGAGGCTTGGCCTTTGAGAGCGCGGTCCGCTATGCAGGGAACCAAAGTGATTAACGTGCAAAGGAAGTCGCCGCATGACACCGCTTCATGGCCTCAAGGTTGTTGAACTCGCTCGTATTCTGGCTGGTCCCTGGATTGGTCAGGCGCTCGCGGATCTGGGCGCCGAAGTGGTCAAGGTCGAAAGCCCCGAGGGTGATGACACCCGCCGCTGGGGGCCGCCCTTTGTGGAGCGGGAGGGTGACAAAACGGCCGCCTACTATTATGCCGCCAACCGGGGCAAGACCTGTGTCACGGCTGATTTTCGCACATCAGAGGGGCAGGCCCAGGTGCGCGATCTGGTCCGCGATGCCGACATTCTGATCGAGAATTTCAAAGTGGGCGGGCTGAAGAAATATGGCCTGGATTTCGAGAGCCTCTCCGCTCTCAATCCGCGTCTGATCTATTGCTCTGTCACCGGCTTTGGTCAGGATGGTCCCTATGCGACGCGCGCGGGGTATGACTTCTTGCTGCAGGGTATGTCGGGGCTGATGTCGATCACCGGGGCTGCTGATGGCGAGCCGCAAAAGGTTGGCGTGGCGATCACGGATGTGGTGACGGGGCTTTATGGCAGCATCGGTATTCTGGCAGCGGTGGAGCAGCGGCACCGCACCGGGCGTGGGCAGCATATCGATATGTCCTTGCTCGATTGCGCCACAGCGATGCTGGCCAATCAGAACATGAACTATCTGGTAACCGGGGAAAGCCCCACCCGAATGGGCAATGAACATCCCAATATCGCACCCTATCAGGTGATGGCGGTGCGCGATGGTCATGTCATTCTTGCGGTTGGCAATGATGGTCAGTTCACCCGACTGTGCGATGTGCTGAACCTTGCGGGGCTCAAGGATGATCCGCGCTTTTCCACCAACCAACTGCGGGTGGCGCACCGTGCAGATTTGACGCCGCTGCTGGCGGCGGCGCTTGCACAGTGGAGCCAGTCGGATTTGCTGGCTGCGCTTGAGGCCGCGACCGTTCCGGCTGGGCCGATCAACACCATCGGGCAGGCTTTTGAGGATGCGCAGATCAAACATCGTCAGATGCAGATTGCGCCCGAGGGCGTGCCAGGCGTGCGGGGGCCTTGGGTATTTTCTGACGCGGACCTGGCGCTTGACCGCTCGGCCCCCGTCCTGCCGCGCGACACGAAGCCCGAGAAAGATTAACTGGGTGCCAAAAGGTCCGATACGATACTGAGCGGCGAGTCATCTCCGAGGAGGCGCCGCACTTTGGGGTCAAGGCGCGGGCTGTCCTTTGCCAGGGTGCCCGTGGCGGCAAGTGCTGCGCGGGCAGAAGTCTTTTCTTCGATCCTGACCCAGACGGTGCGGGTGGAAAAAGGTCGGCGGTTTGCGCCTGCAGAGACGCCGAGCACGAGACCCTGCAGGTATGAGATCTGATGCGGGTGCTCGGGCATTAGGATCGTCTCTGAGAGCGCGCCGACGGCATTGCGGGGGCGCTCCAGTAAGCAGAGCCGACCACCACGTTCTGCGACCAGGCCGCGATAGCTGCAGCGCTGGTGGATGCTGCCATCCAGCGAGCGGGCGCGCTCGAACGTGTGGCTCGTGACATAGCCGTCGACGTCCCGGAGATGAATGAGCGTGCGAAGCACCTGCCCGGGCCAGGTCGGGGTGGTGAAATAGCCATGATAACTGCCCAAGAAACGGCGCAAGATTCGCGCCTGATCGGCAAAGCCTGTCCCGAGATGAAACAGTGGAGCGGGCAATTGGGGGCTGCGCTTGGGGCGGCGCGCGGCTGCAAATTGATCGGGGTTTGTGAACAGATCGGCCTCCGGCACATCAAAATGGCGGGCGATGCGGCGCAGGTTATGTGCCGAAGGCAGGCCTGCTCCGGAAAGATAGCGATTGAACTGCTGTCGGTTGAGGCCGATGTCGCGGCAGGTCTGCGCAATCGAGGGAGTCTCGGCGCAGAGAAAACGCAGGTTCTGGCTAAAAGAGGTGCGCATGTCTTGTCCTTCGCGATATGACGCTGTCTTGCGTACATCTGCATCATATCGCGTACAAGCGCGCAGTTTCCCCGGCCCGAGATTTCGCGCAGAGTTTGCAGACATCGCCAAGACCGAAGAGAAATCTATGACACAGTCCTCTGCCATTACCGTGACCGAACATTTGTGGATTCCGCTGCCTGATGGCCGCAGGCTTGCGGCGCGAATGTGGATGCCCGAAGGCAAAGGTCCGTTTCCTGTCATTCTTGAGTATCTGCCTTACCGCAAACGCGATGGCACGGCGCCGCGCGATGCCACGACGCATCCGGTCTTTGCCGCAGAGGGCTATGCTTGCCTGCGTGTGGACATCGCAGGCTCTGGCGATAGTGACGGGCGGTTTGACGACGAATATTCCGAGCAGGAACTATCGGATGGTGAGGCAGTGCTAGAGTGGATCGCGGCGCAGCCCTGGTCGAGCGGAAATGTCGGTATGATCGGGATTTCCTGGGGTGGCTTCAATGGCTTGCAGATGGCCTACCGCCGCCCCGAGGCGCTAAAGGCGGTGGTCTCGGTGGCCTCTACCGTGGATCGCTACGCCGATGATATTCACTACATGGGGGGCTGTCTTCTTAGCGACAACAAGAATTGGGCGAGCCAGATGTTTGCCTATATGACGCGACCGCTAGACCCGAAACTGCGTCCGGATTGGCGGGAGGAATGGCTCGGGCGCATCAACGATCTTCCTTTTATGGCGGCTGATTGGCTGAAGCACCCAACCCGGGACGCGTTCTGGAAACATGGATCTGTCTGTGAGGACTGGTCGGAGATCAAGGCGCCGGTTCTGGCGATCACGGGCTGGGCCGATGCCTATGTGAACGCACCATCTGCGCTCGCCGCGAAGATGACTGGCGCCCCTGCCAAAGCCTTGATGGGGCCGTGGGAGCATCGCTATGCACATATTTCCCAGATCGAGGCGGCGGATTTTCACGGTGAGGTCCTGCGCTGGTTCGATCACTATCTCAAAGGCGAGGACGCCGGGGCAGAAGCGTTGCCGGATTACCGTGTTTTTCTGCAAGAGTTTACCGAGCCGAGCCCCAAGAACCTGCCGCAGAACGGCCGGTGGGTGGCCGAGGCGCATTGGCCGTCGCCCAATGTCAGCGATGTGACATGGCCGCTGGCGCGTGCGGGATTTGCGGCTGCCCCGCAGGCGGGAACGGTCGTGGTCAAGAGCGCGGCAACCGTGGGGCAGGCGGGCGGGTATTTTTGCCCCGGGATCCGGATCGACAACGAACGTCCGGGTGATCAGAGCGTGGATGACGCGGCCTCGACCTGTTTTGACAGCACACCGCTCCTGGCGCCGATGGAGGTCCTGGGCCGCCCGCGTGTCCGGTTGGCCTTTAGTGTCGACAAACCCGTGGCGCAGGTGGTGGCGCGGCTTTGTGATGTGGCGCCTTCGGGGCAATCGCAACGTATCGCTTATCGACCGCGGAACCTATGTCATGATGACAGTCATGAGGTCGCCGCCAAACTCGAACCCGGCAAGCGCTATGAGGTGGAGTTTGAGCTCAATGAATGCGCCCATCGCGTGCTGGCGGGGCATCGACTGAGGCTTGCGCTCTCGACCTCGTATTGGCCAATTGTCTGGCCCGCGCCGGAAGCGGCGGAGATTACGCTGCATCTGGAAGACTGCGCGCTCGTCCTGCCGGAGCGCCGCGTCGAGGTTGAGATTGACGCGCAGGCACCGGGCGCGGCGCGGGACTACCCGAGGTATCAAGCACAGGTGTTGGAAAAGCCCTGGGGCGAGGCAACAACCAAGATCGAGGCGGATGGAACCCATGTTCTGGAGAGCTATGACAGCTACGGGGCCGCGCGCGATCTCTCCCATGGCCAGCAGGTGAGCAGCAATGTGCGGATGCGCTATGCCATCCACCCGGATGATCCGGCCAGCGCGCGGTTTGATTGCGCCTGGGTCTTTGCTTTTGGGCGCGAGACAGACGGGGATGCTCCGGATTGGAACCTGCGCATCGAGACCGACAGCGCGATGTGGTGTGACACCGAAACTTTCACGCTCTGGCGCGAGATCAAGGCCTTTGAGGGCGAAGACTTGATCCTGACTCGTGACTGGAAAGCGGTGATCCCGCGCGGCTGTCACTAGGCGCGGCGGTTACAAAAGAGCCCACCGCGTGCGGCGGTGGGCGTCATTCTGCGTTGAGCGATCGCTCAGGATTGTGGCAGGGCGCGGGGGTCGAACTGGCACATCTCGCCCGCCTTGGCCAAGGCCTGATCGAACCCTTCGAGGGAGAAACCGCCATACAGCCATGTCTCGCCATCCACGGCGCGGTCGACGGCAAAATCAAACCGCTCACCATTGGCGATCATTTCGGCCGTCAGTTCAGAGATGAAGCCGGGGGTGAGGCTTGCGCCATAGGTAAAGCCGGGGCCGGTATAGAAGAACATCTCTTCTCCATACCAGACCGGCTGATCCCCGATGTAGAGCGAAACGCTGTCCATGGACTCGTCCCAGGGGGCGTCGATCTCATCGGGCGTGTAAGGCGTGTAGATGTAGTCAAACGTGGCGTTGAAGCCGTTGTTCTGGAAGGTGAACTCGAGATAGCCCGATGTGTCCCGCGCCGAAGAGAGCGTGTAGACGTGGCAGGTGTCGCCTTTGTAGACCGCCGCCCAATTGCCGGCCTCAAGAAACAGCGATGAAGCCTGAGCGAGGCTGCCGACCAGAGAGAGTGCAAGTGCCGCAAAAATGGAGTTCCGCAAGAATCATATCCCTATCAATGATGTTTGGCGCCAAAATAGGACGCGAAAGATGCGGAAACCTTAAGCCGAGCTGCCGTATGGGGAAATAGGGATTCTTCGCACGGCTGCCCGGCTTGCGCTCGCCTAGTCCTCGGTCACATGGATCGCAAATTGTTCCAGACCTGCCGATTGGGCCTCGATGACGCGGAAGCTCTCGCGCACACCGGCCTCGGTCAGCTCGCGCGCCACGGTCAGGAGCGTGTTGGGATCGTGATCCTCACAGAGCTCGGCCATATGGTCGATTTCGGCCTCTGCCACAGGGCGGGCGCTTGCAAGATCCGGGGCGCCGTAGATTTCCATGAAATGCTGGGCGAGTTGCTCGACGAGTTTCGTGACCTCTTCGGGTTCGATCTGGGTGACCGCGACAAAGGTCACCCGCCCAGCGGTTTCGAGCCCCATCCAGCCGTTTGCAAAGGCCTGACGTTGTTTGCCGACCAGATCGCCTTCGCTCCAGTTGGAGAACTCAAAGCCCCCGGAGATGCACCATTCTCCTGTCCGTGCGGGGCTGGCAAAGACGTTCATGTCGCTTTCGTCAAAATGGATGGCGCGGGCCAGTTTCATCACGTCTCTCTCCTGTCAGTCCTGCACCAGAACGGTGGTGAGCGGGATCAGATGAGTGGTGGTCTCATCCCGCAAAAGCATTCCGAAATCCTCGTCTACACCAAGGAACGTGCCGCTGCGCCCGGCTTCGGTGCGCGCTTCGCCCATGCCATGCGCAAGGCCGCGCCATTCGCCGTGGATCGTCTCAAGCTCGCCCTCATCCCATCGGTTGATCCAATGCAGGCAATGGCGCGCCCAGCTTTCCAGCAGGCGCGGTGCGGCAACATCAGCACAGCCTTCGGCATAGAGCGCGGTTTCGTCGGGGGTCTCGCCGCCATCGCCTTCAGGCCAGAGCGGCAGGTCCAGCGCCACCACAAGCCAGTCCGGTTGCGTGTCCGGATCATCTGTGCTGGCGGCGATCCGCAATCTGCCACAGCGTGCGCCATTGATGCGCAGGGCGCCGTTCCAGTCCAGATGCACCGCGACCTCTGGCGGAGCGAGGGCGCCAAGCGCGTTCTGGAACCCGACCCCGCAGACCGGCAGCATCGCCATAGCCTTGGCGAGTGGCACCTCGGGGGCCAGCACGAGGGCCGCCCGCAGCACGTCTGTTCCGAGCTCATAGACCACAAGCCCCGCATCGACACCGAGTTCTGCCTTCTGGCATGCAAGGTCAAAGGGATCCTGTCCCGGGCCTGCGGCCTCCCCCGTCATCAGGGGAGGGAAGGTGATCGTCTCGCTCATGCGGCGCCACGCTCCACGAGGGCTCCTGCGATGTCCTGAAACGCGCGCGCCTGGGCGCTGTCAGGTTTGGAGACCACGATCGGTGCGCCGCCATCCGCCGCCAGACGAACGTCAAGATGCAAGGGCACCTCGGCGAGCAGCGGCACATTCAGTTTCTCGGCTTCGGCGGCAACGCCACCATGGCCAAAGATGTGCTCCTCATGGCCACAGTTGGAGCAGATATGGGTCGACATGTTCTCGATCAGACCAAGGATAGGGACATTCAGTTTGTGGAACATATCAATGCCTTTGCGGGCATCAATAAGCGCAACGTCCTGCGGTGTGGAAACAACGATCGCACCGTCCACTTGCGCCTTTTGCGCCAGTGTCATCTGCACGTCGCCGGTGCCCGGCGGCAGGTCGACAATCAACACGTCAAGCGCGCCCCACTGCACTTGCATCATCATCTGTTGCAGCGCGCCCATCAGCATCGGTCCACGCCAGACCACCGCCTGGTCATCATTGGTCATGAGGCCAATCGACATCATTGTGACGCCGTGATTGCGCAGCGGCAGGATGGTCTTGCCATCCGGGCTGGCGGGGCGACCGGACACCCCGAGCATCCTCGGCTGGGAGGGGCCATAGACATCTGCATCCAAAAGCCCCACGCGACGCCCGGCCTGAGCCAGTGCACAGGCGAGGTTGGCAGAGACTGTCGATTTCCCGACGCCGCCCTTGCCAGAGGCAACCGCGATGATCTTGGCAATGCCGGGGATCTTTTGCGGGCCTTGCGGCTCTGCTGGTTTGTTGGGCTTCAGATCCGGCGGCGCCTTGGTGCTGTGGGCCGTCATCAGGGCCGAGACCTTTTCGACCCCGGCCAGAGCGCTCACCACTGCCTCGGCCTGATCGCGCACAGGCGCGTAGGCGTCGGATTTTGCAGGATCGATTTCGAGGACAAAACGCACGGTGCTGCCTTCGAGAGTAAGGGCACGGACAATGCCTGCGGCGACGATGTCGCTGCCGCTAACAGGGTCATTGAGGGTCTTCAGGGCGTCGAGGACGGCGTCGCGGGTGATGGACACGCGGGGCTACTCCTTGCTTGGTCTATTACGGTCTCGCGCGGGCATGGTGCCCGTTGTGGGCGCGGGGGGAAAGGGCGGAATGGTGCGGGTCTGATTTAATGATCACGGCGCGTGCTGAGATAGTCTTCCGTGGTGCGGACGCGCGGGCGTTCCTTGCTCGCAAAGGGCGAGTCCTTCTGGTGGAACTGCGCATTTACGCGGCAATCATCACACATCTGGATCATCTTGGCGGCCTCGGAGCTCGCAAACATCGCGTGATTGCCCGCAAGCTTCTCCATGATCCGTTCGACTGTGGATTTGACCCCAAAGAGGCTGCCGCACTCGATGCAGGCGAAGGGCTCTTCTTCGTTCAGTACTACTTGATCCAGCGCCGATGGGGCGAGGTTCAGGCGGGGTGCAAATGTGATTGCATCCTCCGGACAGGCATTGGCACAGAGACCGCATTGCAGGCAGGCGTCCTCTTGAAAACGCAGCTGCGGCAGATCTTCGTTGTCGCCAAGCGCGCCAGAGGGGCATAGCGACACACATGACAGGCACAGCGTACAGGCGTCAGTGTCCACAACCACGGCACCATAAGGCGCGCCCTCGGGCAACGGCAGCTCGGTGTCAGCCGCGGTCAAGGCCAGGGCTGCCTGACGGGTGATCTGTCGGCGGGTGCCCATGGGGCGCTGTGGTGTCTCCGGCGCGGCGGGCAGGGTGCGCGCCTCATAAAGCGCATCGCAGAGGGCTTCGGGTTCGGCGGCGTGCAGCAGGCGAGCCGCGTCGGCCGAGATTGCATTGGCCAGCTCCAGTTCACGTGTTTGCACATCGAGATCGGCGCGGGGGCCGGGCAAGAGGCACACTTCGCGAAAACCAGCTGCGCGTGCCGCGAGAATTTCGGCATGGCCAAAAGTGTTGAAGGCTTCGACTTCGAGTGGAATGACAGCTGCAGGCAGACCGCGATCAAACCGTGCCGCGAGGCGGATCATCTCGGCTCCATGCGCATCAACGACCAGCAGGCGCGGGGCTTCGCCCCCCGCGTCGAGATAGGCTTTGGCAAGGGTCTGGATCCGCAGGAACAGGCTCTCGGTGGGTGGCGCGTCATAGGTGATCGCGCCCGAGGGGCAGAGCGAGGCGCAGGCCCCGCAGCCAGCACAGATCATCGGATCAATGGCAACGCTGTCCCCATTGGGGGTGATGGCACCGGTGGGGCAGGCATCGAGACAGCGCGTGCAGCCGGTCTGGCGGGCGCGGGAATGCGCACAGAGAAGTGGCTCGGCTTTGACATAGAGCGGCTTTTCGAAGGTGCCCACCAACTGGCTTGCGGCAAACACCGCATCCGCCACCGCCACAGGCGATTTGGGATCTGCACGCAGATAGCCTTCGCGCTTTTCAGGCGCGGGGAACAGGGGCGTGCCGCCGCGCAGATCGAGGATGATGTCGCACTCTGAACGGCCGCCGTCACGCGGTGCGCTCCAAGACCATTCTCGCCCGGTCACATCAAGCGATTGCAGCGCGTCTACCGTGATCTCAAAACCGCCAAGCGCCCCTTGCGCGCTGCGCAACTGGCCGCGGATCGTGTCAAAGCCTCGGCTGAGGGGCGGTTCTGCAGCGTCGGTCAGCAGGACGGTGACGCCAAGACTGTCTTGCAGTTTTTCTGCTGCCGGGAGCGCCACGTCCGCAGTTCCCACGATGAGGCACAGACCCTCGCTTACCACATCGACGCTTTTGGCAGGGCGCAGGTCCAATTGGGCCTCTGACACCAATGCGGACATTTTGGGTAGTACATCGGCTGCCTTCAGGGCGTCACGGGACCATCCAGCACGGTCTCGCAGGTCCAGGAAGGCCGGGGCATCTTGGCCCAGCTCCTCGGCAAGGGCGGTGAAAAACCGACTTTCCTGCCCGCAACAAAAAATTGCATCCGGGTCCTGGAGGGCGGCCGCGGCGGCCTCTGACTCGGTTGTGCAGAGGTGTGAATGTACCTTCGAACAGGGCAGGCCGGTGGCCGCGCTGAGCGCCTCTGAATCGAGCGGCTGGGAACCGGAACAATCACACAATATCAGGTGCTTGGGCATGTTTTCCTCGCTGGCGGTCGCGCTGGCATTTGGCCGCGAAATCGCGGTATCGGAGCATATCCTAGGCAGGTTTCTTCGCGTTCGTAAACCACCCCGACGGCGAAGACGGGTCGCAAAAGGCCGCCACGAATTGTGGTGATTCGGGAAAGCATCGCAAAATTCGAATACCCGAGTGAAAAGCTAAGTTTGGACAAAACGTCCACTGCCGACCTGCGCCGTAAAAACCGCGAGTCAAAATGTCCCCTTAAGCGTGAAATGCTCAATCTGGGGGCACTGTGTGCTTTCGCATGCAGGCCCTTTTGCGGCAAGCTTGTCAAAACAAGCCAGGGAACATCCGTGAACCAAGCCAACGCAAAGACAGTGGTTATGCCCCTTGGAGTCGTGATCCGGCGCACGCCGGGTGTGACGCCTTGGGCCAAATGGTCTTGGCGCGCGGTTGCGGTTCTGCCTGGCGCTGCAGAAGCCGATTGGAGCCTGCTGCGCGAAGAAGGCGAGGCGAGCGAATTTCACGCCGCGACCCTGCCGCTGGAACTCCACCGTGCGGATGCCGAGGCCTACATGCAGGGGCTCACCGCCAATCCGCCTAGCATCTATGTCGTGATGCGCCCCGGTGCGGATGCGCGCCCAGAGGTGGCTCTGGTCACGGCATCGCCTTTCGAGGCGCAGGACTACGCCGATACGGGCGAGGACCAGGTTGAGAAAGTTGACATGCCTGCCGGTCTGGTGGCCTGGGTGCGCGACTTCACGTTGGCGCATTTCAAAGAAGAGGAATTCAAAAAACGACGCCGCGACAGGCAACGCGTGGATCTCGAAGAAGAGGGCGTTGGCGATGCACGTATCCCGCAGCTGTCGGACGTCTACCGCGCACCTGTCAAAGCCCGCAAGGAGCGTCTGCAATGAGTGCGCAGGATTTCTGGTCCCGCCGCCGCGCTGCGGTTGAAGCGGAAGCCGCACAGGGCGAGCGCGCCCTGAAAGAGGCGGAAGCAGCAGAGCGTGACGCCGAGGCCGCCGAGCGCAGCGATGAGGAGCTGCTGGCAGAGCTTGACCTGCCAGATCCCGATACGCTTGGGCCAGGTGATGACTTCAAGGCGTTTTTGAGCGAGGCGGTGCCAGCGCGTCTGAAGACACGCGCCCTGCGTCGGCTCTGGATGACCAACCCGGTGCTGGCCAATCTCGACGGTCTTTTGGATTACGGCGAGGATTTTACCGACGCCGCGATGGCGGTCGAAAACATCCAGACGGCCTATCAGGTTGGTAAAGGCATGACCGCCCATGTGGAAGAGCTGGCGCGGCAGGCAGAGCTTGAGGCGGCCGCGGCGCGTGCGACAGAGGAACAGCCAGCCGAAGATGCGCCAGACGTCGTTCAGGACGATGCGGATTTCGACGCGCCAGCCGAGACGAATGAGCCGCCCGCAACTGCGCCTAAGGATGCAACCCCATCCGTGACCGCGCATGCGAGTGCTGCAGGCGGGGATCACGAAGAAGAGGCCGTGGCGCCCGTCACATCGCGCCGCATGCGCTTTGTGTTCGAGGACGGGGCGGCCAGCACATGACACAGGAGAGCTCGATGACTGAGGCAGCCGTGACTGCAGAGACGGTCACTGAAGAGGACCGTCTGCGCGCGGATCTTTACAACTATCTCGGCCTGATGCTTGCGGCCCCGCCGGCAGAGATGCTGCTGGAACAGACTGCTGGGCTCTCTGGGGACGCTACGCCCTTGGGGGAGTCGATCACTCAATTGGCCCGGGTGGCCAAACGCACCAAACCCGCCGCGGCTGAACGCGAGTTCAACGCGCTGTTCATCGGTTTGGGTCGTGGCGAGCTCTTGCCCTACGCAAGCTACTATCTGACGGGTTTTCTCAACGAAAAACCTCTGGCGGCGTTGCGCAACGACATGAGCGCTCGCGGCTTGAGCCGCGCGCCGAACGTATTCGAGCCCGAAGACAATATCGCATCGCTCATGGAGATGATGGGGGCGATGATCGTGGGGCGGTTCAACACTCCGGTCTCGTTGGCGGAACAAAAAACCTTTTTCAACAAGCACATCGGCCCGTGGGCTGCGCATTTCTTTGCGGATCTCGAAGGAGCGAAAAACTCTGTGCTTTATGCCTCGGTGGGCGCGGTGGGTCGCGCCTTCATGGAGATCGAGGCCGAAGGATTTCGGATGGGGGGCTGAGGCCCGCAATCCAAAACGGCGCGCCTGCAGGGGGCAGGTGCAGGGTGGGGCGGCCCGGACGCCCGAATGACTGGACCCAAGACGACCCAAAAGGAGGAGGATCCACATGTCACGGAAAGAGGATGGCGCAAGCCGCCGCGACTTTCTGAAACTGGCTGCAACCACCACGCCCGCAGCGGCAGTGGCGCTTGCAACCACCGGAGGCGAGGCGGAGGCCGCGACCCCGGACCTGTCATCAAGCAAGATGCAGGATACCGCGCATACGCGCGCTTATTACGACAGCACCCGGTTCTGATCGGTTGCTTTTCGTGCCTTGGCCGACTGGTTGCGTGACGCCCGACCGAGCGAAGGTTTCTCATTGAACCCAGCGCGCTTCTGATTTCAGGGGCAAGCAAGGGAGGTTTTAAAATGCTTAGGAAAAAGACCAACGGGGTTGCGCGACGCCCCCAGCGGACCAGTATCCTGTCCAAGGTCGGTGAGTCAGCCGTCGACCGCCGCGCGTTCCTGCGCGGATCTGGCCTTGCCATCGGCGGGCTTGCTGCCATCAGCGCAACCGGTGGTACAGTGACGCAAGCCAATGCGGCGGCGTCTGCAACCGGCGCGATGGAAACGATCAAATCCGTCTGCACCCACTGCTCGGTCGGCTGTACCGTGGTGGCAGAGGTGCAAAACGGTGTCTGGGTTGGCCAGGAGCCAGGCTGGGACAGCCCCTTCAACCTCGGTGCGCATTGCGCCAAGGGCGCTTCGGTGCGTGAACACGCTCATGGTGAGCGCCGCCTGAAGTACCCGATGAAGAAAGAAGGCGGTGAGTGGAAGCGCATCAGCTGGGAGCAGGCCATCGACGAGATCGGCGACGGCATGATGCAGATCCGCGAAGAAAGCGGCCCTGATAGCGTCTACTGGCTCGGTTCTGCCAAGCACAACAACGAACAGGCCTACCTGTTCCGCAAGTTCGCCGCCTACTGGGGTACGAACAACGTGGATCACCAGGCCCGGATCTGTCACTCCACCACGGTTGCGGGTGTTGCGAATACATGGGGCTACGGCGCCATGACCAACAGCTACAACGACATCCATAAATCCAAGGCGATCTTCATCATCGGTGGCAACCCTGCCGAGGCGCATCCGGTATCGCTGCTGCATGTGCTGAAGGCCAAGGAAGAGAACAACGCGCCGCTGATCGTCTGCGATCCGCGTTTCACGCGTACGGCGGCCCATGCGGATGAATATGTCCGCTTCCGTCCCGGCACCGACGTGGCGCTCGTTTGGGGCATCCTGTGGCATATCTTTGAAAACGGTTGGGAAGACACCGAGTTCATCCGCACCCGTGTTTGGGGTATGGATCAGATCCGGACCGAAGTGGCCAAATGGACGCCCGAAGAGGTCGAACGCGTCACCGGCACCCCGGGTAGCCAGCTCAAGCGCGTTGCGCGCACCCTGGTCAACAACCGACCCGGCACCGTCATCTGGTGTATGGGTGGCACCCAGCACACCAATGGCAACAACAACACCCGCGCCTACTGCATCCTGCAGCTGGCCCTTGGCAACATGGGTGTGTCCGGCGGTGGCACCAACATCTTCCGCGGCCACGACAACGTGCAGGGGGCAACCGACCTTGGCGTACTGAGCCACACTCTGCCGGGCTATTATGGTCTGTCGGCTGGCGCATGGGGCCATTGGGGCCGCGTCTGGGGCGAAGACATGGACTGGCTGAAGGGTCAGTTTGAAACCGTCAAAGGCGCCGACGGCAAGGATAAGAACCTGATGAACCTGACGGGCATTCCGGTGTCCCGCTGGATCGACGGTATCCTTGAAGACAAGGAAAACATGGACCAGCCCAACAATGTTCGGGCCATGGTTCTCTGGGGCCACGCGCCGAACTCTCAGACCCGGATGACGGAGATGAAGACGGCGATGGAGAAACTCGACATGCTTGTCGTGGTTGACCCCTATCCGACCGTCTCTGCCGTGCTGCATGATCGCACCGATGGTGTCTATCTGCTGCCCGCCTGTACCCAGTTTGAGACCCGCGGTTCTGTCACGGCCTCGAACCGTTCGCTGCAGTGGCGCGATCAGGTGGTGGAGCCTCTCTTTGAGAGCCTGCCGGATCACGTCATCATGGCCAAATTCGCCAATAAGTTCGGCTGGGCAGATCGTCTCTTCCGCAATATCGAAATGGAAGACGCCGAGACCCCCAACATCGAAAGCATCACCCGTGAGTTCAATGCGGGCATGTGGACGGTGGGTTACACGGGTCAGAGCCCGGAGCGCATCAAGCTCCATATGGCCAATCAGCACACCTTTGATCGCACGACGCTTCAGGCCGTTGGTGGCCCGGCGGATGGCGATTACTACGGGATGCCATGGCCCTGCTGGGGCACGCCGGAAATGAAGCATCCGGGCACACCGAACCTCTATGACATGTCCAAACCTGTCGCCGAAGGTGGTCTGTGTTTCCGCGCCCGTTTCGGGGTGGAGCGTGATGGCGAAAATCTCCTGGCAGAAGGGGTCTCCAACCCCGGTGCGGAGATTCAGGATGGCTATCCTGAGTTCACCATGCAGATGCTGATGGATCTGGGCTGGGATGGCGACCTGACGGCCGAGGAACGCGCGGCGATCGACGCTGTTGCCGGGCCAAAGACCAACTGGAAAACCGACCTCTCCGGTGGGATTCAGCGGGTTGCGATCAAGCACGGCTGCGCGCCCTTCGGGAACGCCAAGGCTCGTGCGGTTGTGTGGACCTTCCCGGATCCGGTGCCGCTGCACCGCGAGCCGCTCTACACCAACCGGCGTGACCTGGTGGCGGATTATCCGACCTATGAGGATCGGAAATTCTATCGTCTGCCCACCATGTATGCCTCGATCCAGAAGAACGATGTCTCCAAGGAGTATCCGATCATCCTCACCTCCGGCCGTCTGGTCGAATATGAGGGCGGCGGTGACGAGACCCGTTCGAACCCGTGGCTTGCAGAACTGCAGCAGGACATGTTCGTCGAGATCAATCCGCGCGATGCCAATGACATCGGAATCCGCGATGGGTCTCAGGTCTGGGTCGAAGGCCCGGAAGGCGGCAAGGTCAAGGTGATGGCCATGGTGACAGAACGCGTCGGGGCCGGTGTGGCCTTCATGCCGTTCCACTTTGGCGGGCACTTCCAAGGTAAGGATCTGAGGGATAAATATCCAGACGGGGCCGACCCTTACGTGCTGGGTGAAAGCACCAACACCGCGCAGACCTACGGCTATGACTCTGTCACGCAGATGCAAGAGACCAAAGCCACCCTCTGCAAAATCTCAGCAGCCTAAGGAGTAGAGAAACATGTCAAGAGCAAAGTTCCTCTGTGACGCCGAACGCTGCATCGAGTGCAACGCCTGTGTCACCGCTTGTAAGAACGAGCATGAAGTCCCCTGGGGCATCAACCGTCGCCGTGTTGTGACCATCAACGATGGTAAGCCCGGCGAACGCTCGATCTCGGTTGCCTGCATGCATTGTTCCGATGCTCCCTGCATGGCGGTCTGTCCTGTAGACTGTTTCTACCAGACCGAGGATGGGGTGGTTCTCCACTCCAAGGACCTCTGCATCGGCTGTGGGTACTGCTTCTATGCATGTCCCTTTGGCGCGCCGCAGTTCCCGCAGGCGGGTAACTTCGGATCTCGCGGCAAGATGGACAAATGTACCTTCTGTGCAGGCGGTCCCGAGGAGAACAACTCTCAGGCGGAGTTCCAGAAATACGGGCGCAACCGGATTGCAGAAGGCAAGTTGCCGATCTGCGCGGAGATGTGCTCCACCAAGGCGCTTCTGGCGGGCGATGGCGATACCGTTTCGTCGATCTACCGCGAGCGCGTGGTGGCCCGTGGCTTTGGTTCCGGCGCCTGGGGTTGGGGCACGGCCTACGATCAGAAAGGTGGCTAACGCCTCCTTTTGATCCCAAAACGCCTACAACGGGAGGCGGCCCGCCGTTTGGCGGGCCCCTTCCCCTATACGAATAATTCATCTTAACAAATCCGGCTCAACGGGAGGTCCATCCATGCCGCGCCTGATTTTCGTATTCGTCCTCAAACTGGCCTTGCTTTGCGGCCTTTCTGTCAACGCGCAGGAGGCGAGCCCAGCTGCGCCTGACCGCTCCGCCACCGGCGGCGCGCAGACGCTCGAGGATATTCTCGCGCGGCAACGTGGCGAGGAGCTGGACGACAGCTTCCGCAGCGAGGCCACGGGCAACCCCGAGCTTGCCGCCGGGATTGAACAGCAGCTTGGCACCCTTGGAGGCCAGTCCGACCCCGAACTCTGGCGCGCATTGCGCTATAATTCTGCCGACATCAGTGTTTCGGCCGGCGGCGATGTTGCCACGGTTCTGGTGCAGGATGGCGGCATGAGCTGGCTGAGCTTCCGCGAAGGACCGCTGCGTCAATATGGCGGGTGGCTCCTTTTGGGTACGATTGCCGCGCTCGCTGTCTTCTTTGTGCTGCGGGGCCGGATCGGTATCGATGCAGACAAGACCGGACGCACCGTGACCCGCTTTGCCTTTGTTGAGCGCATGGCCCATTGGACGCTTGCGGGATCGTTCATCCTGCTGGGTATCACCGGGCTTTTGACGCTCTTTGGGCGCGTCGCAATCCTGCCCTACCTGGGCAAGGATGTGAATTCGGTGCTGCTCATCGGCTCCAAGTGGATCCACAACTCCGTATCGTGGGCCTTCATGCTGGCGCTGATCGTGGTCTTTTTCATGTGGGTGGCGCATAACATCCCAAACAAGCTCGATCTTGTCTGGCTCAAGCAGTTCGGTGGTATCATCGGCAGCAAGCACCCGCCCGCAAAGAAATTCAACGCAGGGCAGAAGGTGATCTTCTGGTCGGTGATCTTGCTCGGGGCCTCGATTTCCGTCTCTGGTCTGTCGCT
This sequence comes from Epibacterium sp. HA2-3, assembly GCF_055693725.2. Classification (NCBI taxonomy): domain Bacteria; kingdom Pseudomonadati; phylum Pseudomonadota; class Alphaproteobacteria; order Rhodobacterales; family Roseobacteraceae; genus Epibacterium; species Epibacterium sp. HA2-3. The sequence continues at coordinate 412,490 of NZ_CM172490.1, forward strand.
GCTGTTTCCCTTCGAGATGCCGCTCTTTGCCAAGACCTTTGCCGCTCTGAACAGCACGGGAATCCCGGAATTGCTGGGCTTTGGGGTTCTTCCCACCGAGCTTACGCCACATGGCGAAATGCAGCTTGCACAGCTCTGGCACGCCATTGTCGGCTTTGTCCTTATGGCGATCATCATCGCGCATATTTATATCGGCTCTGTCGGCATGGAAGGCGCCTATGATGCCATGGGGTCGGGCGAAGTGGATGAGGCCTGGGCCCATCAGCACCATTCGATCTGGCTCGAAGAAGTGAAGGAAAAAGAGCGCGCAAAAGGCAGCGACGCGAGCGCCACTCCGGCGGAGTGACGCGATGCTGCGGCGACTGGCTCTTGGCCTGCTCCTCTGCGCCGCCTCTGGGGTGAGCGCGGAGGAGTTCCAGACCCTCAAAGGACACGGAGGGCCGATCATGGCGCTTGCCGTGAACGATCGGGGGCACGTGGCCAGCGCCAGTTTCGACAATTCCGTTTCACTCTGGCAGGAGGGAGCGCCCAGCTGGCTCGAGGCACATGAAGCAGCCGCGACCGTGGTGGCTTTTGGCCCTGATGATACCCTGTTCAGCGCGGGCGATGACTTTGTGATTTATCGCTGGCAGCAGGGCCACCCCCAAGAGATCGGACGGCATACCGCCAAGATCCGCGCCTTGGACCTCTCGCGCGATGGGGAATGGCTCGCCTCCGCAAGCTGGGATGGCGGCATCGGTCTTTGGCCTCTGAGTGCGGGCACGCCCCGCCGCATCGCGGTTGGAACGGGCGTGAACGATCTTGCCTTTGACGGGACCGGGCGCCTCTTTGTTGCCACCATGACCGGGCAGATCCAAGTCTTCGACAGCCCGGAGGCTGCCCCACGAATTCTGGCGGAACAAGGGTTTGGCATCAACCGTTTGGTGCTCTCTGATGCTGGCTGGCTGGCCTATGGCGCCGTTGATGGCGGCACCCGTGTGATCAACGCAGAAACCGGGGCCGAGATTGCCGATTTCACCCTCGACCGGCGGCCCATACTGGCCCTTGCGCATCATGCCGAGAGCCAGCAGATCGCCGTGGGTGATGGGCATGGCTATATCATGATGATCGACACACACGACTGGAGCATTGCGCGCGATTTTCGGGCCATGCGCGAAGGCCCCGTCTGGGCTCTGGCGTTTTCAAAGGACGGCCAGCGGGTCTGGGCAGGCGGCATACACGATGTGATCTATGGCTGGCCTATCGCGCTGATGGCCAACAGCCCAGCGGCGGGAACCGAGACCCGCACATTCCTGCAGGCGCCTGAAACCATGCCCAATGGTGAGCGCCAATTCATGCGAAAATGCTCGGTTTGCCACGACTTGGTCGCCACAGAGCAGCGGCGCGCCGGTCCTCATCTGGCGGGGCTCTTTGGACGACCGGCCGGCAGTCTGCCTGGCTATCGGTATTCCGACACGCTGGCGCAGTCTGACATCATCTGGGGTGCCGAGACCATCGATGCCCTGTTTGATCTCGGCCCTGACCATTATATTCCGGGGTCCAAGATGCCGATGCAGCGCATCACCGCCCCCACAGATCGCCAGGATCTGATAGACTATCTGAAAACCGTGACACAACTTTCGGAGGATAATTGAAATGAAAGCCATGCTAACAGGCTTTGCCCTCATCGCCGTCATCGCCGTGGGCGCAGATCTTGCGCTGGAGCAGGCAGGGTATTCGGCGCAGGAGCAAAACTCCGGTACCGCCGTGCGCCTGAACTGACACCCTCAGATGAACGTCTCCAGCGTCATTCGCGACGAATACTCCGAATCACTGTCGTCAGCGTCGATCCTTGTGATTGATGACGAACCCGGGATGCGTCATTTCATGACAAAAATCCTGGAACCCCGCTGCAAGCGCGTGGAGCAGGCCGCGTCGGCGGCCGAGGCGTCGGATATTCTCGACAAGGCCCATTTCGACCTCATTGTGCTTGATAACATCATGCCGGGCAAAACCGGCCTTGATTGGGTGGCTGAACAGCGCCGGGTCGGTTTGTTTGCCGATACCATCCTGGTCACAGCCTATGCGGACCTCGATACGGCGATTCAGGCGCTGCGGATCGGAATTGCAGATTTTGTGCTCAAGCCGTTTCGCGCCAATCAGATCCTCAATGCGGTGGCGCGCGCCCTCGACCGCAAGTACCTGCGGCGTGAAAACTACCTGTTGAAACACGAGCTCTCTGCCGAGAAATCCAGCGCGCGGGGGCGTCTTCTCGGAAAATCTGCCGCCATTGAGAAGGTGCGAAAGATGTTGCAGCGTCTCGCGCCGCTGCCGACGCCGGTGCTGTTTACGGGGGCGTCGGGAACCGGCAAGGAGATCGCGGCCCGCACACTGCATTCGCTGTCGGATCGCGCAGAGCAGCCCTTTGTTGCCATCAACTGTGCCAGCCTGTCGCCGGATCGGCTTGCCGAAGAGCTTTTCGGCGTCGTGGACGCGCAAGATCGCCGCCGTGATGGGCTGTTTTTGCATGCAGATGGTGGCACGCTGTTTTTGGATGAGGTGGCGCAGATGCCCGAACAGGTGCAGGCGGCCCTGTTGCGGGTTCTGGAGGATCAAAAGGTTCGCCCGGTAGGCGCCGAACGTGATATTCCGCTCAACCTGCGCTTTTTGTTGGCCACCAATGCGGATCTGCCGCAGGCGGTCGAGGAGGGAAAATTCCGCGCTGACCTTTATCACCGGATCAATGTGGTCAATATCGAGATGCCCGCCCTCAAAGAGCGCATCGAGGATATTGTGGAACTGGCCGCTCTGTTCATGGATCAATTTGCGCTCAGCCTCGGCATGCCCGCGCTGGAACTTGATGAGGAAACACTTCTGAAATTCTCGCGCTATGCGTGGCCAGGTAATGTGCGCGAGTTGCGTAATCTGATCGAACGCTCTGTTATCCTTGGCGCTTTTCCCGAAGAGTTTTCCGGCACGGGCTCTGTGATCGGAGCCGCCGCCGTCGAAAACCTCGATATGGTCATGCAGCGCCACATCATGCACGTGTTGGACGCCTGCGATGGGAACCGGGCCGAGGCGGCCCGACGACTGGGCGTGTCGCGCAAGACTGTCGACAGGAAATGCGCAAGCTGGGGGCTATAGCGCCGCCTGCGTCTTGCGCGAAACAGCGCGTTATCTCTGATCCGGGTCATCCGCGTCAGTTGGCTCTGGCAGCCAGATCAAGAACTCCGCCCCCCGCGCGCGTCTGTTGCGCACCGTGATGCGCCCGCCAGCCCGCTGAATGAGGGTCTGGCTGATGGACAGCCCAAGCCCCGTGCCTTCGCCCTGTTTTGTCGTAAAGAAAGGGTCGAATATGTGATCTATCCGCTCCATGGGGATGCCGGGGCCGGTGTCGGCGATCCGCAGGGCAACACCTGTCTGTGCATCGCGTACCTCGCCTGCAACAGAGATCGCAAGCGTGCCTTTGCCCTCCATCGCCTGACTGGCGTTGATGATGATATTGATCACCACCTGTTGCAATTCGCCGGGGTCGATGCGGACGTGTGGCGCGGCGTCAAACTGTGTGAGGACCCGCACCTCTTGTTTCGAGATGACGTGATCCACCAACACAAGACAGTCGCGGACCACGGCGGCCACATCCACATGCTCGGCAAAGGTGCCAAACTCCGACGGGCGCGCGAACTGCAAGAGTTTGCCCACGATGGCCCCGATGCGCATCACTTGATTGTCGATCAGATCGAGCTCGGTGCGCACCGGCTCTGCTGCGTCGCCAAGGGTCATACGCATCACATCCACATTGCCCTGGATCACCGCGACGGGATTGTTGATCTCATGGGCGACACCTGCGGTGATTTCCCCGATCGAGGCCAGTTTTTCACTCATCACCAGCTGGCGAAAGGTCTCTTCGAGTTTGGCATTTGCGACTTGCAACTCTCGCGTGCGCTCTTCGACGCGCAGGTTCAGCTCTCCGGCCCAGTTGCGCAGCCGCCGGTCTCGTTCCTGGACCTGATCAAGCAATGTGTTGAGGTGATTGGCCACCTGACCGATCTCGTCACCGCGCGCCGAGGTCTGATTGCGGGCGGTGAGGTCGCCGCGCTCCACCCGCGCCATGGTGCGCGTCATCTGCTCGAGCGGGGCAAAGATCCCTTTAGCCAACCACAAGAACAGCGGCGCGGTGAGTGCGATCACCAGCACAAATGCCCCAACTACCGTCCAATAGGCCGCGCGTTTTGCGGTCTCATAGGGGGCTTCCAGGAAGCCGACGTAGAGCATGCCGACCCGTTTGCCAAAGCTGTCGCTGATCGGCAGATACCCCGAAATGTACCAATCATTCACGACAAAGGCGCTGTCGAGCCATGTGCGCCCCTTGCCGAGCACCGCGTCACGTACCGCCGCTGACACCCGCGTGCCAAGCGCACGCACGTCCTCGAAGAGGCGCACATTTGTGGAGACGCGGGTGTCTGATAAAAACAGGGTGGCGGTGCCTTGTCGCCCATCGCTGTACTGTCCTTGCAGATAGACGAGTTCGTTGAGCGTATCGATGAAATCAAGGTTGCGGTTGAGCAAGATCCCCCCCACCAACACCCGGATCTCGCCATTCACGCGCACTGGGGCTGCGGTGTGAACCACCATGCCCCGATCCTCCACGGTGTGATCGGCAGGGGCGGCGGCTTCGGTCTCGATCAGCTCAATCCGGGCTTCTGCCGCCAGCGCGGGGGAAAGGGCCGCCAGATCGCTGGCCGAGAGAATATCGATCTCCGAGACCATGCGGCCAACGGCAGCTTGAAAGATGACTGGCCATTTTTCTTTGGCGTCAGTCAGCTCATTGCCTTGTAAAAGATAGAGAAAATCGAGTCCAAGGCGATCCTGGCTTTGCTCCAGAAAGGCTGGCGTCAAACCTGGGTCGCGCGTGAGGACGTCTGCGATCTCGGCTGATTGGGCAAGTCCTTGCAGCGCACGCGCCGAGTTGCTCTGAAGGTGGCCGAGATATTGCTCGGCGATGCGCAGATCGCTTTCGACCTTTTCGATCAATATTTTATCGTAATCCGCATTCCAACGCGCCATCGCCACCACCATCAAAAGCGGCATCAACACGATAAGCGGTAGCAGCGCCAGAATGAGCAGGCGCAAGCGGACAGATTTCAGCATGAATGGGGCTCCCTCCCAGCGCCGCCAGACGGCGCGCCATGTGCGAACAGTCTCGCTGGAACGCGCCTTGGGTGCAAGACGGGCGCGTTGGGATTTGGATTAGGCTGGTACCTCCGCACCCGCCCAGTCGAACTGTTTGCCGCTGTCTTTGGGGGTCAGTTGGCTCAGGACGGAGGCCAGGCATTTTGCAGAGTATTCAGGCGTGAACAGTTTGCCTTCGGGAACATTGCCCTGAAACGGGGCGGAAAGCCCCGTGTCTACGGTGCCGGGGTGCAGGCAGACGCAGATCGCATCTTCGTTCTTGCGTGCAACCTCGATGGCGTAGTTGCGCATCAGCATACACAATGCAGCCTTGGAGGCACGATAGGCGTGCCAACCGCCGAGGCCGTTGTCGCTGATGGATCCCACCCGAGCGGCCAGTGCCGCAAAAACCGTGCGTCCCTTGCGGGGCATCCGCCCCAGAAAGTGTTTGGCCACCAGCGCAGGGCCGATCGTGTTGATGCCGAACACCTGCTCAAACGCGGCTTTGTCCTGATGCCGGTAGCTCTTTTCCGGTGAAAGCCCTGTCCCTTGGTCGGTCAGAATGCCGGTTGCCACAATCACCATATCCGCCGCACCGATCCGCGTTGCGAGTGCTTCAAGATCCGAGTCGGATGTTATATCTGCTTGATGTTGAGCGATTTTCTCTTGGCCAGCGGGCGACCCTTCAAAGGAGATGTCACCCCCGCGGGATACGGCATGGACCGTCTCAACCGCCGACATGCCGGCATAGGTTTCCACCAGGGCGCGGCCAATGCCGCCTGAGGCTCCAAAAATCACGACTGTGCGCGGGTCTGTCATATCAACCTCGTTACCAATTTGCGGGGCAGGAGTGCAGCGATGCGAAACACCCACGAAAACGGCGCGGGAAAAGAAGTCTGGAACCGATTTGAGCGCATCGCCTTGATGCAGCAGGCAGCGGCATCTTCGGGGGTCTGGATCATCGGCATCTTGAAGTCATTCTTGGCCGTAAGCCGGGTCTTGATAAAGCCTGGATTGACCACCTGTACTTTCACGCCGCTGTCGCGCAGATCGCGGTGCAGGTTCTCGCCCAGATGCATCACTGCCGCCTTGGAGGCGCCATAGCCGATTGCCCCCGGAAGCCCGGTGAACCCCGCGAGCGAGCCAATCAACACAATATGCCCATGCCCGCGTCTGGCGAACCGTGGGGCCACCCGTCCCATGGCGCGCATTGCGCCCATGAAATTGACTTCGCAGATGGCCTCTGCGGTTTCGGGTTCCCATTCCTGTACTGTCATCGGGTCGTACAGACCGGCACAATAGATCACCCCGTCAGCATCAGAGGCGGCTTCGGCGGCACTCGCAACCGAGCGCGAATCGGTGACATCCATAGGCAGGGCTTGCGCATCACCGAGCCCGTCAGAAAGCGCCTGCAGACGGTCTGCGTTGCGTGCAGACAGGATCAAGGATGCGCCTTCTTGGTCGAGGGCTTCGGCCAATGCGCGCCCAAGACCCTCGCTCGCGCCGATGATCCACCATGTTTGATTTTTGAAGCTCATGACTGTTCCGGTGCGTCTGTGTCGGGCGCGGGGCGAATGGTGGCGACAAGCTCTGCAACCTTGATGCCGAATTTGCGCATCTCGGAACGGTTCATGATGGTCCCATTCTCCATTAGATACATCCAGTCAGTCACATCAAGCACATGACCACCGGCATCCTTGGGCAGGCGAATGCGATACTGAAGCCGCACCGTGGCGCCTTCGTGCTGGCCTGTGCCCGTGCCGATGATATCCTCTGCAGTTGCGGTGAAGCTGCCGTTTTCGTGGATCTCGAGGTTCCATTGTCTGGCCTGTGTGCCACCGCCAGCATAGGAAAAATCTTCTGACAGCGTGCCACGGGTGCCGTCCCAGGTGCCGTTCATCTCAGCCACAAAGCGGGAGACCACGCGGCCGGTTGGCCCGTAGATCATCCCTTCGGAAATGAAACGCCCGTTCAGATGTGTGCGGATGTCAAAGGCAGGACCTGTGCCGGTGTAGTCAGAGGGGCGCTGGGCGCGAAAGCCAAAGCCGGGCCGCCACAAAAGCAAGAGCAGCACGAGGACAGTGATGCCGAGGAGGAGTTTCATGCATGGACCTCTTCACGGGGAAGTTGCAGCGCCAGCACGATTGCGGCGCATTTGATGACACAGGGCAGAACCGCGTAGGCGAGGGTCAGCGCGGTCAGCGCCGCTGCGGGATTTGTTTCGCCGGGCCGATAACCGCTCACTTCGAGCAGCGGCAGCAGCAGTGCCGCCGCGCTTGCGAGTGCAAGCTTTGCGGCAAAGGACCAAAGCCCGAAGGCGCGACCAGCTTGCAGCCCTGCACGATCGAGCGCGCCTGCAAAAAGGGCGGGCAGGATGACCATATCTGCGCCAAGCGCAGCGCCGGACCCAATGCAGATCAGCGCAAATCCAAAGGCTGCACCCGCAGGCAGGAGAGCGGCGCCGACAAAGGCCAGAATGGCGAGGCACATCGCAAAGATCAGGCTGCGAGTCGCCCCATATCGCGCTGCGGTGCGGGTCCAGACCGGCACCGAGAGCCCGGCTGCGAGAAAGAACAGGATCAGGAAGGGGCCGGCAAACTCCGGCAGCAGAAGCCTGTCTTCGACAAAGAACAAGAACAGCGTCGAGGTGATTGCCACCGGCAGCGCATTCACAAACGCCAGCGCCAGAAGGCCGAGGGCCCCCGAGCTGCGCAAGTCGGACAGGGTCAAAGGGGCGTCAGACGCACTTGGGACGCGCCAGAGCGGGCGGCTTGACCAGAGCGCGACGAGGCAGATAGCGGCCAACAGGATACCAAATGCGCCGTATCCACTGCCCGATGCCCCAAGTGCCACCAGTGCCGCCGGGGCACTCGCGGCAATGATAATGCCCGCCAGCGTGCCTGCCTCACGGTAGCCGGCCAGTGAAATCAGCCCGTTTCCCTGCGCCGCCAGTGCGGCGCTTTGCCCGTAAAACAAGATCGTCCCAAGGCTGTAGGCGGTGAATACCACCGCAAGGGCTGCGGTAAACCACACCGTGCTGCCCGTCTCGGGCCGCAGCGTGTAGAGCATCACAAACCCCAGTGCCATGCCCAGAGCGGCAAGGGTGGCAAAGGCAGGCTTTTGACGCGGGTAGCGGTCCACCAGCCAGCCAATCGCGGGGTCCTGTGCAAAATCCATCACCCGGATGCCGGCCAGGATCACGCCGAGGGTGGCAAGACTCATGCCAAGCTCCCCCGTCGCGTATCGCGGTAGGTGGATATAGAGCGGCAAGCCAGCCGCAGCCAGCATCAGTGCATATGTGCTGACCCGCCAGTTCACTGTCACTCCCCCCGCAGTTGCGCAGACAAACGCGCAGAGCGGCTGTTTGGCGAGAGCCAGATCCCGAGGAAACGCTTGCGCAGATCCGGATGCGAGATCCGGCAGGTGCGTTGCCCGTTGAGGCGCATGTCGATGACGTTGGCAGCAGGAGAGACGGCAACATAGCTGTCGCCTGAGTTTACATCGCGAAAGCAGCTGGCAAGCTTTTGCAGCATCTGGGGCTGGTCGGACCGCGCACCCTCAATCCGCTGAAGCTCTTTCTCGGTGCCTTCAAGGAGCTCCGCATCGGAAAACCCCCGCGCATAATCAATGCGAAGCGACAGCGGCTGGTTCCAGTCAAAGCGCCGCGCTCCCTCAATATGGAGCGTCGCCGTGTAGATCTCGAAGCCCAGAAACCGCAGCGTTGCCTTACCCAGTTCCACAGGGGCGCGCAGCCCGGTGGAAACCGGGTTCGCCGCAAGCGGCGTCGCCAGCGTCACGGCCGTAAAGAGCGCGACGCCTGCAAACAAGGAACATAGGGTGGGGAGGCCGTTTTTAGGTCGCATGAGCCAGCTCCACCTGAACCACATCGGTCTGGCGGGTTTCGAAAGAGGCTGCGCAAATCTGCAGGTAGAACTGCCAGTTCCGCAGGAAACTCTGGTCATACCCGAGACCAAGCACCTTGTCCGAGGCTGCACTCAGGCGCTCGGACCACATGCGGCAGGTGCGGGCGTAATCCTGACCGAAGCCAAAGTTATCCGTGACCTGAAGCCCTGCATTGCGCGCGTGATGTGCGATCATGGCATCCGACAACAGCATACCGCCGGGAAAGGTGTATTGCCGAATATAGTCGGAGCCTTTGCGGTAAATGTCGAAATAGGCGTCAGGCACCGTGATAGCCTGCACCACCGCCCGTCCGCCTTCGGCGAGGCGGTCCTTCAGCATCGCGAAATACTGCGGCCAATATCGTTCTCCGACCGCTTCGATCATTTCGATCGACACAATGCCGTCGAATTTGCCGCTGGTATCTCGGTAGTCGCAGAGCTGAATATCGGCCCGCCCATCGAGGCGTGCATCGGCAAAGCCATGTTGGCTGGGCGAAATCGTGATGCCAGTCACATGGCGGCCATGGTCTGCGGCGCGCTCGGCAAATCCGCCCCAGCCGCAGCCAACCTCGAGAATGCGCTCGGCCTCGCCCGTGCGGTTGAGGATGCGGTCATATTTGCGGTGCTGGGCGTCCTCCAGCGTGGCATCCCCCGGCGCAAAAAGGGCGGAGGAATAGGTCATGCTTTCATCGAGCCACAGCTGGTAGAACTCATTGCCGACGTCATAATGCGCCTTGATGTTGCGGCTGGCACCAGAGCGCGAATTGGCGCGCAGGATGCGATCTACGATGCGGAATTTGAGCGTGGCAAGGCGGCTGGGATAGGCGAACCCCTCGAGATAGTCGAGGTTCAAAAGGGCCACCTGCGTGACGGCCTCAATCGACGGGGTGTCCCAGAGGCCCGCGACATACGTCTCGCCGAGCCCGATGTCGCCGCGAGACGCCAAAGCTGTGACCACGCTCCAGTCGTTGATCTGCATCTCGGCCGCCGGTTCGCCTTGGCCGAACTCGTAGACTTCACCCTCAGGGGTGATCAGACGCAGGCTTCCACGCCGAATGCTGGCGCAACTGTCGAGAAAATCACGTTTTACGCGGTTGGTAATAAACAGCATCAGCTGACCTCCTGTTCGGGCGGGAGCGGGCGTCTTCGATACCGGGCGCCCTTGAGTTTGAGTTTCAGCGCCTGCCAGTAGATCAAGGCGACCGTGCGCATGGCCCCAAACGGGCGACGCAGGCTGGCTTTGATCAGGCGGGCGTTATTCAAGTCGTGCAATTCGCCCATCAGGGTTGCGATGACGCCTTCGGAGCCGTTTTTGTGGGCGATGCGGATCGCGATCCGAGTCTCTGTTATATCAAAGGTAAATCGATAGTCGCCCGCGACCTCCTGAAAGGGGGAGACGTGAAAGATTTTCTGCGCGCTCAGGCAGGATTTTGCGGTAATCGGTGCAAATTCAGGCTCAGCACAAAGATAGCTGTGACGGTCGCCAAAGGTGTTTGACACCTCTGCGATCACGCCCCTGAGGGTCGCTCCGTCGTATGCGAGCCAGAAGCTCACCGGGTTGAAGATGTAGCCCAGAAAGCTCGGCTGAGTGAGCAACAGGATCCGGAGGTTTTGAGGGGCAAGGCCCGCGTGTTCGAACACCTCTTTCGCCCAATCCAGACCGCGTCCTTTTTTGGGGGCGCCACCGTGGTTTCGATCCATGACAGAGGCAAGGTTCCAGCGGTTGCGCGAAAAGAGCAACGGGCCGCGGGTCGATTGCGGATCAATTAGAACATAGTCCACGCCATATCGAAACGCGTTCTGGATTGCGCCGCGTCTGGCGTGGGTGGTGGTGCCTGCCAGATGCAGCGGCCCTTTTACCAGGGGGGATATGGGCGCGCTTGCGCTCATGCGACAAGGTCCTGCGCGCTGCGGCTACCCATGGTGCGCGCATCAATGGCCCGCGCGACGCGAACTGCACTGGCAAACCCGTCTTCGTGAAACCCATGGCGTAGATAGGCGCCTGCAAACCAGGTGTGGTTTTCGCCCTGCATGGCCTGAACGGCCCCCTGCGCGCGGATCGCGGCGCGATCAAAAACCGGATGGCGGAAGGTCTTGTCATCGTAGATCAGCTGCGGATTGACGTCCTGCACCGGGTTCAGGGACACGAACAGCGGATCGTTTTCCGGCAAGTTCTGCAGACGGTTCATCCAGTAGGTGACACCAATAGCTGGACGGTCGTCGCGCAGATCGGCCTTGTAAACCCACGAGGACCAGCAGGCGCGCCGCTTGGGCATCTGGCTTGCGTCACGGTGCAGGATCATGTGGTTGTCCTGATAGCGCATCACCCCGAGGGTGGCCTGTTCCTGCGGCGTCGGCGCAGCTAGCAGGCGCAGCGCATCATCGGAGTGGCAGGCAAAGATCACTTCGTCGAATTGCTCTGAACGACCATCGCCCAGACGCAGGGTCACACCCGCATCGTGGCGCTCGACCGTTTGCACAGGGCTCGCGGCGCGCAGGTCAACGCCGGTGTTCTGAAGGTGCCGGGTGAGGCGACGGACATACTCGCGGCTGCCGCCTTTGACCGTCCACCACTGATGCTGACCAGTGGCCGACAGTAGCGCGTGATTGCGAAAGAAGCGCACCAATGACCGGGCTGGAAAGGCGCGGATTTCTTCGGGTGGGGTTGACCAGATCGCGCCACAGATCGGCATCAGATAGTACCGCTGGAACCAGTCCCCGAGCGAGAGTTCCTTGACCAACTCGCCGATGGTGGTGCTGTCGTCGCGGGCGAACTCTTCGGCGCGGGCGTTGAAGCGCAGAATGTCGCGCACCATGCCAAAGAACGCGGGCCGTGCAAGGTTGCGGCGCTGTCCAAAGAGCGCATCCAGGCTGCGTAGTCCGTATTCCATCGCACCGTTCTCGATGGTGGCTCCAAATGACATGTCACTGCGCACAACCGGCACGTCCAGTTCGTTAAACATCCGCGTGAGATGCGGATAGTTCACGTAGTTGAACACGATGAACCCGGTATCGACCGGCTGGGTCCCGTGCAGACCTGCCTCGACCGTGCGCGCATGCCCGCCAAAACGCGCGGCCGCTTCAAACAGGGTCACATCGTGGCGCGGACCAAGAAGCCAGGCGGCGGCCAGACCGGAAATGCCACCGCCAATGATGGCGATGCGGCGGCGCTGGGGGGGCAGGGCATCAAATGACATAAACTCTCCATCCGTTTTCATGAACTTACGAGTCCAAACGGGCATTCGGATCAAAAAACTAAAAAATACTCGGGGCAGAGCACTATTTTGCGGGATGAGGCATTTTTTATGATCTGCTCGATGAAGCCGTGCGTACTGAGTGTATGTTTGAAGCATCTGCAGCTCTGTGTGAGGACCCACTTGATGCCCGCGCCCCGACGGCTAGTGTGGGCGAGGGCACGAGCGGTTGCCGGGAGAGCGACAGAGTGACAGGTGAGGCATATTCCGAGACGACAGTCTGGATGCTGGCAGTGCGCGATGACAGGGACAAAGCCGCCTTCGGGCGCTTGTTCGATCACTTTGCGCCCCGCCTCAAAGGCGTGATTTGCCGCTCGGGTGTCTCCCCTGCGCAGGCTGAGGACATCGTTCAGGACGTGATGCTCACGGTCTGGCGAAAGTCGCATATGTTCGACCCCGGTCGCGCTCAGGTTTCGGCCTGGATCTACCAGATCGCGCGCAACCGGCAGATCGACATCTTGCGCAAGGAAAAGCGTCCCGTACCGGAAGAGTTGAAGCCGGTCGAGGACACAGAGGATGACGCGTCACAGGTCGTGGCGCTGGAACAGGAGACGCAGGCTCTGCGTGCGGCGCTTCAGACCCTGAAGCCCGCGCAGCGCGAAATGGTGGAGCGCGCCTATCTGGGCGAGCTGACCCATGCGGAGATCAAGGCCGAGACGGGTCTGCCGCTGGGAACCATCAAGTCGCGCATCCGGCTGGGGCTGGAGAAACTGCGTCATGAATTGAAGGGAACGCAACGCTCATGACGGGTATTACGCACCATATCCCTGACGAGTTGCTGATAGCCTACGCGGCGGGCAGCTTGCCAAAGGCGTTTTCACTTGTGGTCGCCGCGCATGTTTCCATGTGTGACGAATGCCGTGCGCGCCTTGGCGCGCATGAGGCGCTCGGTGGCGCGCTCCTTGATGATATGCCCGTGGCCGAGGTTTCGGCGGATATGAAGGGACGGCTGTTTGACGCGCTCGACGATCCGGTTGCCCGAGAAAAGCGCTATGACCGGGCGGGGATTTTCCCTGCACCTGTCATGGAAGCCTTGGGGGGGCTGCCGCCAAAGTGGAAGCCCCTCGGGCTCGGTGTGCGGCAGATGATCCTCGATCATGATCGCGGTGGCAGCGTGCGGCTTCTCTATATTCCGGCTGGACAAGGGGTTCCGGATCATGGGCACAACGGGCTGGAATTGACCCTGGTACTGCAGGGCGCGTTTTATGACGAGACCGGACATTTTGGCGTCGGGGATCTGGAGGTTGCAGATGGGGATCTGGAACACGAACCCATAGCTGCTGATGGTCCTGCTTGCATCTGTCTTGCTGCGACGGATGCCTCGCTTCGGTTCCGCTCTTTTGTGCCTCGCCTTTTGCAGCCGATTTTCCGGATCTGAGCCTTCTGGGCTCAGGTGGTGACGGGAGCGAGGCGCTGCCTCGCGCTCCGGGATATTGTTAGTTAGAAGAAAACGATGACATGAAGAAGGGCCGCGGCATTTGCCGCGGCCCTTTGAAATGTGGCGTGAGGTGTGTCGCGCAGCGGTATTGCGTCAGAGGAATTTGCCCATGGCGCGGCCGGTGTCGATCATGCGGTTCGAAAAGCCCCACTCGTTGTCATACCAGCTCACCACGCGCACCAGGCCCTCGGAGGTCACGGCGGTTTGTGGGGCGGCGAAGATCGACGACCGCTTGTCATGGTTGAAGTCGATGGACACCAGTGGAGCCTCTTCATAGCCGAGAATGCCCTGAAGCGGGCCCTCTTTTGCGGCGGCCGCGATCGCGGCGTTGATCTCTTCGACCGAAGCGGCACGCTCGGGCTGGAACGTCAGGTCCACCACCGAGACATTTGGTGTCGGGACGCGAATGGCGGAACCTTCAAGGCGGCCCTTGAGGTGTGGCAGCACCAGGGAGATAGCGCGCGCCGCGCCGGTAGATGTTGGGATCATCGAGAGCGCTGCCGCGCGGGCGCGGTAGAGATCCTTGTGGGTGGTGTCATGGGTCGGCTGGTCGCCTGTGTAGGCGTGGATCGTGGTCATATAACCGGTCTTGATCCCAAAGGCGTCGTCCAGAACCTTGGCCACCGGGGCAAGGCAGTTGGTGGTGCAGGAGGCGTTGGACACCACGATGTCCTCTGCGGTGAGGTCGTGATCATTGACGCCAAAGACCACGGTGCGGTCAACTTCGGTCCCCGGCGCGGAAATCAGCACGCGTTTGGAGCCGTTTTTCAGATGCGCGGCTGCCTTGTCGCGGGTGGTGAAGAGGCCAGTGCATTCATAGGCGATATCGACATCGGACCAGGGCAGCTCTTCTGGGTTGCGGATGGCCGTCAGGCGGATCTCATGGCGGCCCACTTTCATGGTATCGCCCTCGACTGTAACCTCTGCGTCGAGGCGGCCGTGAACGCTGTCGAACTTGAGCAGGTGGACCTGGGTTGCCGGCGGGGCGAGATCGTTGATCGCCACCACCTCAACGTCGGTGGTGTCGTTCTCCAAAAGTGCACGCAGCACGTTGCGGCCGATCCGGCCAAATCCATTGATCGCGATTTTAAGGGTCATTTGCCAATAACTCCGGTTGGGTTTCCGGGCACGGCACCACCACTGGTACCGCTATCACTCGCGGCTATCGTTATCGCTAACGAAGGCGCCGATCAAGCCCCGTCGCTCAGCGTGAAACTGTCGCGCGATCACGAATGTGCAACTCTGGGCCTGCGCGTCAGGATAGCGCAATCTCAGACAGCTGCACGTAATATGCCCGGAAAATGGTCACAGACCCCGCCCATCCACTGTTTTGGCGGCACAGAATTTGCCCGCGTGACCGTAGGCTCCTAGGGTTACAGAGGACCCTGTCTCACGGTGAGGGAGGCATCTGCCGCGCTATCGCAAAAGGGAGAAAGATGGCCACATCCTTTGCTGCACGCCTGTCGCAACTGCTGACCCAAATCTATCCGGACTTGGACACGGAGATCCTTGGCTCCAAAGTGGCTGAGGCGTTTTGGCCCGAAGGCAGTCATCGGCGCAAGCGCCCGCGCAGGCCTGGAAATTCTCTTTGGTCAGAACGCGACGCATTGCTGATCACCTATGGCAACACCATGCGTGATGGGGCGCATAAGCCGTTAGACCTGCTGCATGATTTCCTGCTGACTTATATGAAGGGTGTGGTGAATGGCGTGCATATCCTGCCGTTTTTTCCCTTCACTTCGGACGACGGGTTTGCCGTCACGGACTATCGCAAGGTGAATCCTGAGCTGGGTGATTGGGCCGACATTCGCCGGATCGGCGGCGCGTTTCACCTGATGTCTGACATGGTGCTCAACCATGTGTCCTCGCAGAGCGCCTGGTTCAACGCCTACCGGCAGGGGCAGCCGCCTTATGACCGCTTCTTCTACGAGGCTTCGCCCTCGGACGATCTGAGCGCAGTGGTGCGTCCACGCACAACGCCGCTGCTGCAGGAGGTAGAGACGGCCACGGGCGCGAAACATGTGTGGTGCACCTTCAGCCACGATCAGGTTGATCTCAATTTTGAGAACCCGGAGGTCCTGCTGGAAATCCTTCGGATCATTCGCCTGCATATCGATCAGGGGGTCCGCATTATCCGGCTCGATGCGGTGGCCTTTATCTGGAAAGAGGTTGGGACCAGTTCGATCCACCTGCCGCAAACCCATGCGATTGTACAGCTGCTGCGCCTGCTGGCAGATTATGCGACCGAGACGGTGGTACTGCTGACCGAGACCAACGTGCCGCGGGCTGAGAATCTCAGCTACTTTGGCAATCGCAACGAGGCCCATGTGGTCTATAATTTTCCGCTGCCGCCATTGATCCTGCACGCGATGATGGCGGGCTCGGCGCGCTACCTGCTGAATTGGGCACGGGCGATGCCGCCGGCGCCCCTGGGATGCGCCTATTTGAATTTCACCGCGAGCCACGATGGAATCGGGATGCGCCCGGCGGAGGGGGTGCTGCCGCAGGAAGAAATCGACCAGATGATCGCCTGCGTGCGGGCGGTAGGGGGGCTTGTGTCCATGCGGGCCTTGCCGGGGGGTGGTGAAGCGCCCTACGAGGTGAACTGCACCTATTTTGACGCGCTGGGCCGGACCTTTGACGGGGGCGAAGCGCGAAAGGTGGATCGATTCATCTGTGCGCAGACCATTCCCATGAGCCTTGAAGGAATTCCGGCGTTTTACATTCACGCGATGCTGGCGACGGCCAATGATCATGATGCGGTGGCGCGGCGCGGGATGAACCGGGCGATCAACCGCCACCGGTGGGATTACGGCGAGCTGAAGGCGCGTCTGAATGACGCGGACAGCGCGCAGGCTCAGGTGATGTCGGCGCTCTCCGAACGGCTGCGGGTCCGGGCCGAGCAGCCGGCGTTTCACCCCAATGCTACCCAGTTCACTTTGCAGCTGGATGATCGTGTCTTTGCGCTCTGGCGGCAGTCGCTGGACCGGGCGCAGTCGATCTTTGCGCTGCACAATGTCAGCGGAGATGGGGTGATCCTGCATCCCGGCGCGCTGAACCTTATTGAAGGTGAGACATGGCGGGATCTGTTGTCCGGTGACATGTTTGAAAGCGATGCAGAGATCACACTGGCACCCTATCAATGCCGTTGGATCACCAATCAGGCTTGAGCGGCGGCGCGGGAGAATGTTAGGGGGCTCAGACGCCCCTCCAGACAAGGGAATTGTTGATGTTGGAGATTGCACCCACCCGCTGACAGGATCCGCACTCGGAGACCTGTCACACCCGGACAACTGCAGCACGCGTGTGCGCGGCCCGGTTTGACGTGGTTCAATCACAGGCAATATCACATGAACATTTCCAAGAACGAACAACGCGTGTTGCACGTGTTGGCGCAGGGTGGGCGCATCCTGTACGAGCGTGCACCCAATGGTCGGGTCACCGAAGTGACATGCTACACGCGAGAAGGGCTGATCTTGGCCAATTGCACGCTTGATGTTTTCAAAAAGCTGAGGCGAAAGCGGCTTGTCGAAAGCAAATCCTCAAGACCTTACCAGATATCTGAAAAGGGGCGGCGTTCGGTACGTGCGCAATTGGACAACCGATGACGCAACAGGTGGGTGCGAGGGGCCAGCCCCTCGCGCTCCCCGGGATATTTGGGGTTAGAAGAATGGGGGCGCTGATCCGGGAGGCAGCAAGAATCCTGGGATAAGGCCATTATATCAGATCTGACCGCTTCGCCTTTTTTGGAGGTGCGGCGCAGAGCGGGGGCAGTGACATATTGATCCTTTGGGGGCGCCGGCTCTTGTAGCTGCGGCGCTCGGTGGGCAGGGGTCAGGGACTTGGGCTGTATTCGGCCTCATCCGCGAGCGCTGCAGCCTTGAGATCCTGCAGAAACGTCGGATTTGCCGAGTGGATGCGGTTCCAGTTTGGAATGAAAGGGGTTTCATGGGGGTTTTCCAGAAACACTTGCCCGGCGGCCATGATGTTGTTTGCAAACATTTCGACCATTTTTTCTTCGCCGTGGCGATCCAGAGCGAGGCCATTCATCATGGCGTCGTGGGCATAGGCTTCCAGCAGATCAAGGGCCGAGCGATAATAGGTGGCCTTGAGGGTGCGAAAGACATTGGGGGTGAAGACCGTGCCGTCGGCGGCGAGCTTGCGAAAGATCGCCTTGCAGATGTCTGTCGACATGCGGTTGAGCCCCGCAGAGGCATCTTCGGGGCTGAGGGACTGGTGTTTGTGGTCGTAGTTGTCGGCGATCTCCACCTGACAAACGGCTTTGCGGCCAAGATTGCGCCAGGCTTCGGACAGAACGCCGATCTCCAGCCCCCAATCGGAAGGGATGCGCAGGTCCGGCAAAAGTGGTGCGCGCAGGGCCATCTCCCCCGAGAGCGGGTAGCGAAAGCTGCGCAGGTAGTCGATATAGTCGCGATCTCCGATGGTGCGCTTCAGCGCGATCAACAGCGGCGAGACCAGCAGGCGCGAGACGCGACCATTGAGTTTGCCGCCGCCCACCCGCGCATAAAACCCTTTTGAGAGCTGATAGGAGAAGGCGGGATGCGCCACGGGATAAACCAGCCGTGCCAGCATCTCCTTGGAGTAGGTGCTGATGTCGCAATCGTGGATCGCGACCACCGAGCTTTCGGCCTGGGCCAGAAGATAGCCGATGCAGGACCAGACATTCTTGCCCTTGCCCGGCTCGGGCGGCGCGAGCCCCTGTGCAGCCAGACGCGCGCCCAGCTGCTTCATGCGGGGGCTGTCATTCCACAGGACGCGGTGGCTTTGAGGCAGGGAGGCAAAATAGGTACGGGCGTGGCGGTATTCGGCCTCGCTGGCGCGATCCAAGCCGATTACGATGTGATGGAGGTAGGGAACACGGGCGAGTTCGTCGAGGATCGGGCGCAGGGCCGGGCCTTCGAGTTCGGAATAGAGGCAGGGTAGGATCAAGGAGATCTTGCGGGTCTGGGCAAAGGTAGTGAGCTCATACTCCAGCTCCTCGACCGGGCGGCTGCGCAGGTTGTGGAATTGGGCGATATTGCCATTCTGGTGGAAGTCAGCCATGCGCTGCGGCTCCTTTGTGGTCGTGGTCCCATTCGCTGAGGATCTGCAGCATGGCCGCGTTCCAGCCTTTTGGACCCTCCTGTTGCGTGTGCATGATCCGGTGCTCAGGCGGGATCGCGGGCATATCCGGACCATGATCGTTGCGTACAATGACGCCAATATCGGCGGTGGCGATCATTTCCGCGTCATTGGGGGCATCGCCGAGGGCGACGGTGAAGCAGGGGGCGTGTTGCTGGCGGATCTTTTGCATCTGCTGTGCCTTGGTGGCGCCATAAGAGAGCGTGAGGAACCGCCCCCCTTGGCGCGCGGTGACCCCTTCGCGGGCCAGTGCGGCAAGGAACGCGTCTTTCTGAGCAGGGGTGCCATGCCAGAGGCCGGGTTCGCTGAACTGGCGCGTCTTGGCGCGCACTGCGCCCTCATCGCTGAGGCCCGTGAGGGCGGCAACCTTTTGCGTGGACATATCACCAAAGCCTTCAAAGGGCATCTCGAGCCGCGTGAGAAGCCTGCGCAGTTTGTTGTAGGTGGCCGGGTCACTGTCGATCTCTGTCGGGCGCTGACAGGCGGATCCGTTCTCGACGATCATTGGGGCGTCTCCCAGCCCGAGTTCCTGATGCAGCGGCAGCATTTCGACCGCGGTCTTGGAGCTTGCCAGGATCAACACTGCGTCGCGGCTGCGCAGCGCGGACAAGGCCGGTTGAGCGGCGGCATGGCTGTAGGTCGTGTGATCCAGCAAGGTGCCATCAAGATCACTAAAAACAAGCAGCCGGGGCATGACGGGGCCTTCCTGCAAGACGGCGCGACAAGGCCGTGCGTGAACTGTTTCCCAAGCCTAAGGAGCGCCGGGTATCTGGGCAAAGGTCGCGGGGCGTGCTCTGCTTTGATATGCTGCAAATCTCAACATATGCCCGTTTTTTGTGCAAAATTCGCGTACGGGCACGATGCTGCGGCGCGGCGTGATTGGATCTGCGGCTTTGCGACGTGGCTCTCAGCTTCGCGACATCCCCCCGAATTTCAGTCCCAGCGGATGCCGCATCGACGAGTTTTCCTGTCGGATCGCAGTTGGCGCAGGTGGCGCCAAATCGAGACGATCGCGCAATCCACCTGCAGGCTTTTGCTGCGGTGGCAACCAAGATTGCGCCCGGCACATTCGCCCGAGGTCGCCTTTCCCCAACAGAGAGGACCAACCACCATGCCGCTTAAACCGCCTTTGACGGAGCTTGAGATCAAGACTGCCGACAGCGGATTCTACAAAGGGTTTACCAAGGATGTGACAATCACTGCCAAGATCCTTGTTGCCGCCCTGATCCTCTGGGCCGTGGCCTTTCCAAATCAGGCGGCCAGCGTGCTGTCGCACCTAAACGGGGTCATTCTGGCCAGCTTCAACTACTGGTACATCTACGTGGTCGCCTTTTTTGTGGTGGTGAGCCTGGGGCTTGCGATCTGGCCTGCATCCGGACGTCTGCGGCTCGGAGCGGAGCATGAAAAGCCAGAGTTCTCGGCCTTTTCCTGGTTCTCCATGATGTTCGGCGCTGGCATGGGAATTGGTGTTCTGACCTATGCCACCGGTGAGCCGATCTATCACTTCCAGAACAACCCGGATGTCATCCAGGGTTTTGTCGAAGGGGCCAGCGCCGAGACGGTGCGCTCGGCCTACAAGTGGTCCTTTTTGCATTGGGGTCTGTCTCCATGGGGGGCCTATGCGTTGACCGGGCTTGCGCTCGCGTTCTTCGCTTACCGCCGCGGGCTCCCGCTGACCATTCGGTCGGCGCTGACGCCTCTGTTCGGCGATCGGCTGTCGGGTTTTGCGGGTCATGCCGTCGATGTGGTGGCCGTCATCGCGACCGTGCTGGGGGTGGCGCAAACGCTCGGCTTTGGGGTCGAGCAATTCGTCGCGGGGCTGAGCCGCATCGGCTTTGGCGACTGGCTTCTTGTCACAACCGATGAAGGAACCCAAAAGGCGTCTGTGGTGGCGATCGTGCTGTCGCTGGTGATCATAATGGGGGCTTCGACGCTGTCGGCCCTGTCGGGTGTCGGCAAGGGGATCAAATGGCTCTCCAACATCAACATGGCGTTGAGCGTGTTCTTGCTGTCGTTTTTCCTGATCTTTGGCTCCACGGTTTTTGGCCTCACGGCGCTGGTGACAGGGATCTATGACTATCTCCTGGCTTTTCCCGAGATGCTGTTCACCGTCTGGAGCGACAAAGGCACCGAGACCAGCAGCGCACTTGAGAGCTGGCAGGGTGGTTGGACCATTTTCTACTGGGCTTGGTGGATTGCGTTTGCTCCCTTCGTCGGTTTGTTCCTCGCCCGGATCTCTCGAGGTCGGACGATCCGCGAATATGTCTTTGGCGCGATGCTGGTACCATCCGTCATGTGTTTTGTCTGGTTCGCCCTGATTGGCGGCACCGCCATCGATCTGGAACTGTCGGGCATCGCAGAGGGTGCAATCCTTGGAACGGGGCTGTCAGACCAGCTCTATGCAACCCTCGCAGTTCTCCTCAGCGATGGTCTGGCCTGGGTGTTCTCGGTGGTCGTCGCGGTTCTGTTGATGACCTACCTTGTCACCTCGGCGGATTCGGCGGTGTTGATTATCAACACCATCAACGCCGCAGGTGACGAGGGACCAAAGGCACGTCCTCATATCATCTTCTGGGGCGTCGCCTTGGCGTTGGTTGTCGGAGCGTTGCTGATCATTGGTGGTCTCGGTGCGATCCAGACCGCGATGATTATCGGCGCGCTGCCCTTCTCGGTGGTGATGGCGTTGATGGGCGTTGCCTTGATCAAGGCCATCATCCTCGACGGGCTTCGGGGCCGCGCGGGACTGCCAGTTACGGCAGATCAGCTCGCGGGCGAGTAGTCCGGTCATGTCCAAACGATTGCCCGCGCGACATCCTGCGCGCGGGCAATGACATCCTGCGCGCGGGCAATCCGGGGGCTTTGCGCGGCACAGGGACATCGGCCATGCACAGCAATGCTTGGCCTTCGGGGGCGAAGCCTCTATCTCTTTTGGTGACAAAGAGAAAAGGACCGCCCATGCCCGCCGCGCAGCCCGACTATGTGATTGCTCCGCCCCCACAGCCCGCCCTGCCAATTGCCGAGAGCACCGCCCTGTTTCCCGTGCGCAGGGTATATTGCATCGGGCGCAATTATGCCGCGCACGCGGTCGAGATGGGACATGACCCGGATCGCGAGCCGCCGTTCTTTTTCCAGAAAACGCCCGACAGTCTCGATGCTTCGGGGCGCTTTCCCTACCCGGTGATGAGCGAAGACGTCCATCACGAAGCAGAGCTTTTGGTGGCGCTCGGCAAAGGCGGCGAGAATATCTCTGAGGATGCCGCGCTTGATCATGTCTGGGGCTATGGGCTGGCGCTTGATATGACGCGTCGCGATCTGCAGGGGATCGCCAAAAAAGCGGGCCGGCCTTGGGAAATTGGGAAATCCTTTGAACATGCGGCCCCGGTTGCGCCGTTAACGCCGGCCACGACGATCGGGCATCCCGACGCGGGTGTGATGACGCTCACCGTGAATGGAACGCCGCGCCAGCAGGGGGATCTCAATCAGATGATCTGGAAGATCCCCGAAATGATCGCGCATCTTTCGCAGTATTACAGGCTGGCGGCGGGGGATGTGATCCTCACGGGTACGCCTGCGGGTGTTGGCCCGGTTCTGCGCGGTGATCAGCTTGAGCTCACTTTCGACGGCCTGACCCCGCTTCGGGTTCTGGTGGAGTGACAAGCGCCGATCCCAGGAAACAGCGATTTCATCATGCACCCCCTCGGGCGCCGGGGATTGGCGCGGGTTACATCACCGCACTCCATACCCTATCTCTGCACACAAGGACGGCACGGATCTGAAATGAGGGACACATGACTGTTGAATTCGACGCGGCGCACCTTGGTCCCATCCTGTACTACCGAGGTCTGGAGGGCGACGCGCTGCAGCTGGCGGCAATGGTCATGCTACCGATTGGAGAGCGCCCCGAAACCCTGCGTACGGATGCGGGGGACCACGCGCCAACGCTCTTGCGCGAGATTGGTCGCAGCGCGGTTTGGCGGTATGATTTTGGTCTGACGCCCAGCTGCGGCAGCTATCGCCTTGGGGATCAGAGCTACGACGTGCAGACTGATCTTCATGGCGATATGCGCATTGCCTTTGCGTCTTGTAATGGCGAGGAAAAAGGCGATCTCGACCGGGATCAGGAAGAGCGCAACCGCATGTGGGCGCATATGTGTGCCGAACACCGCCGCGCGCCTTTTGCGCTGTTGTTGCAAGGGGGCGACCAGATCTATGCGGATGAGGCCACAGAGGGCCATCCCCTGAGCGAAGACTGGCCGGACAAGGCCGGGCGTCCGCGCAATGCAGAAGAGCTGAAGGACCTGGCCGATCATCTCAGGCTGCGGTTTGCGGAGCGGTATGTGCAGGCGCTCTTTGGCGAGGCGCCAAGCTGGATCATGGCGCGGGTGCCGACACTGGCGATCTGGGACGATCATGACATCTGCGATGGCTGGGGTTCACTCTACCGCAGCAAGACCCACTCCGAGGTGGGGCAGTGTCTCTATGCCGTGGCGCGTGAAATGTATCTCTTGTTTCAGCACGCCGCCGTGGAAGGCGACATTCCGGATCTCTTTATGGACGAGACGGGCACCTCGCTGTCATGGCAGCGCGCCTTGCCGGGGGTGAAGCTGCTGGCGCCGGATCTGCGCGCCGAGCGCGGCCGCCGTCAGGTTCTGGGCGCCTACGGGTGGTCTGCGGTCGAGGCGATGAAGCCGGGATCGGAACATACCTTTGTGATTTCCAGCGTACCGCTCCTGGGGCCGCGGTTGTCATTGGTGGAGGGGCTCATGCTGATGATCCCGACCATGCAGAAATACGAGGACGATCTGCGCGATCAGTGGCAAAGCCGCGCGCACCGCAAGGAATGGATACGCATGCTCAAGCAGGTCATTGCATGGCGCGAGGAGGCGCCGGTGACGATCCTGTCTGGCGAGATCCACCTCGCCACGCGCGCCGAAATGGGTCCTGACGAGACGCGCGTGCATCAGCTTGTGGCCTCGGGCATTGCCCACCGTGCGCCGCCGCAGAGCTATGCCCGAAGTCTGGGCACTTTGGCGGGACTCGGTGATGCGCCTGTGAGCGGGCATCCGATCCGTATTCATCCGCTTCCGGGTCAAAGCCAACGCTACACGGCGGAGCGCAACTATCTTGAGCTCAGGCGCACGCATGGAAAATGGCATGCGGTCTGGCACCTCGAAGAGAGCGGGGACACAGTCCCGATGGTTCTGGAGTAACAGCAGCGGGCGGGTCGAGATCTTCACCTTTGATAAATTTTTCTGAACTTTTCCTTTCTTTTCAGGCCGTATCGTGGGGTCTGACAGGGAGACATTAATCTCTTTGCGTCACGCTGTTCTCGCGTTGGGGTGACGCAATTGGGTGAGTGACCTTTGCATGTATCAGGCCATTGGACCGGTGCCGTGCAAGGGTAGGGGATAGTAATACATGAGTGAAAAAGATCAGAGACGACCAAGCGGTCTGCGCGGGGCCGAGTTTCTTGGTGTGGCGACAGCCTTGATATTGGCGGTACTGGCGGGGCAGGGGCAGGCAAGGCTGCCCCATGACACGGGTTTTGCCGCTCTTCAGGGGCCGGGCGCGACGCCACTCAGCCGGGATCGCCGTGCGGTGAAGGCGCCTATGCCGCAAATGTCGCCCCTCAGTTGGCGGTGTCAGTCGGTCTGCGACGAGACTGGCCATGTGCGCCAATCCTGCCTGATGCTTGCAGACCCGCGACTGAGCGGTATTGGGCAGCGGCTTGACTATCTCTCAAAAACCAAATCCGCGCTCAAATCCCTTGGTGATCTGGGATTGAGCGATCTGATTGAAACGCCCACCTGCTAGGTGGCGCGCCCCAGCCCGGGGCGCGCGAGGTCAAATCTGAGCCGTGTAGGAACGGAGCGCCTCGCGTGTTCCTTTGCTCCAGATCAGTGCATGCCAGTGGCAGAACCGGTCAGCAAACTGCGTCTCCTGAGCGAGATCTCCGTAATATTCGGACTGCGCCAGCCAGATCTCGGGGGCAGCCCTTGCGGCCTGCGCCGCTTGTTGCAACTGCGGCCAGTTGGGGTCATTGGCTTCGATCTCGGTTCCGTCTTCGCGCAGCCCAGCGCACATCCGCGCCCAGAGGGCCTCGACCAGAGCGAGACCATCGACCGGACCCCGCGCAGCCAGCGCGTCACGCAGGATCGGCAGGATAAAGCCCGCGTGCCGTGAAGAGCCGTCGAACGCCACCCGCCGGGTGGTGTCGTGGATGGCCGGGTTCGAGAACCGGTCCGCAATCAACGCCACATAAGCGTCCGCTGTGATGCCAGGCACCGGCGATACATAGGGCGCGATCTCTTGCGTCTCCACTTTCTCGAACATAGCCCGAATGTCGGGGTCCAGCATGCAGTCCGCGATCGTCTCACAGGACAATAGCTCGCCCGCATTGGCGATGACCTGGTGCCCGGCGTTCAGGATACGGATCTTCATCGTCTCATAGGCGTGGACCTGATTGGTGAAGGTCGCCCCGACCTTGTCCCAATCCGGACGCCCGGCGCAGAAATTGTCCTCGATCACCCATTGGCGATAGGGCTCATGGGTGACGGGGGCCTGATCGGCGACGCCCATTTCCGCTGCAAGCGCTATCTCTGCCGGGCCGGTTGCGGGGACAATGCAATCGACCATGGAATTGGGAAACGTGCATTGCGCCGCAATCCAGCTTGCGAGCTCTGGATCGCTGCGACGGGCCAGGCCAAGCACGGTCTGGCGGGTGACATCGCCATTGCCCTGCAGGTTGTCGCAACTTTGTACAGAGAACGGCCCAACACCGGCGGTGCGGCGCAGCGCAAGGGCCGCAATGATCGCGCCGAACACGGTGCGCGGGGTGCTTGGATTGGCAATATCGTGCAGGATATCCGGATGTGTGTCATCAAACGCGCCCGAGACCGGATCCCGGTAATACCCGCCTTCGGTCACCGTCATGGAGACAATGCGGATCTCGGGGCGGGCCATGGCCGCAATCAGCGCGCCATTGTCAGCCTCGATCGGCAGGTAGTCGATCATAGAGCCAACCACCTCGGCGGACGTGGTGTCAGGGGAGAGAGCGATCAGGGTGGTGAGACAGTCCTGCGCCTTGAGGCGCGCGCGCATCGCGGCGTCATAGTCGCGCACGCCAGCGCCGATGATGGCCCAATCCTGGGCCTCGCCCTGCTGCATCAGTCTGTGCAAGTACCAGCTTTGATGGGCACGGTGAAAATTGCCAAGCCCGATGTGAAGGATGCCCGCCGTCAGCGCCGCGCGATCATAGGTCGGGCGCGTGATATGTTTGGGCAAATCCGAGAGAGTGTCGTTTGAAAGGCGCAGCGAGGTCATCAGCTCATCCAGTTTCCGCCGTCGACGTTATAGGTCTGCGACACCACATAGTCGGCCTCAGCGCTGGCGAGAAAGATCGCCATACCGGTCAGATCATCTGCGGTTCCCATGCGCCCAAAGGGCACGGCGTCGCCCACTTCGCGTTTTTTTTCGCCGGGGGCTTTGTTTTCATATTTTGCAAAAAAGGCATCTACGCCATCCCAGTGCTCGCCATCCACCACACCGGGGGCGATGGCATTCACGTTGATCCCGTGCTGAATGAGGTTCAGCCCCGCTGACTGCGTCAGACTGATGATCGCCGCCTTGGAGGCGCAGTATACAGCGACCAGAGCCTCGCCGCGTCGTCCGGCTTGACTGGCCATATTGATGATCTTGCCACCGGCGCCACGCGAAATCATGTGTTCCGCAACCGCCTGCATGGTGAACAGCGTCCCCGCAACATTGATGTCGAATACGCGTTCAAAATCGTCGCGGTGGATTTCCGTGATGGGTGCGGCGGTGAAAATCGCGGCGTTGTTGACGAGAATATCAATGCACCCCAAGGCCTCGACGGTTTGCTCGACCGCGCGCTCGATGCTCTCTTGGCAGGTCACGTCCAGTTCTATCGCAACCGCTTGGTCGCCGAGCTCGAGTGCCGTCTGGCGCGCGCGTTCAGTGTCGATATCAGCGACCGCGACGCGGGCACCTTCGCGAATGTAGGCCTCGGCAAAGCTGCGCCCGATGCCACGGGCTGCGCCGGTGATCAGGGCGGTTTTTCCTTCAAGTCTCATTCGGGGATCCTCAGGCCTTGGGCGTCAAAGCGATGCATCACATCCGTACGTGGCGTCAGGCTGACCCGATCGCCGTGGCGAAAGCCAACCTCGCCGTCGGCACGCACGGTGATGGTCTCGGCGAGACCCGTGTCGTGGATGTGAAAGAAGGTATCCGACCCCAGGTGTTCGGAGACCCCGACCACGCCGGACCACATGCCGCCGCTCTCGCCGATGTCGATATGCTCGGGGCGCACGCCAATGGTGTGCGCGTCGTATTTTGCGGCCTCGTCGCCTTCGATAAGGTTCATCTTGGGCGAGCCGATGAAACCTGCCACAAAGAGGTTGCGGGGGCTGTGATAAAGCTCGAGCGGGCTGCCGACCTGCTCGATGTGACCCGCGCGCAGCACCACGATCTTGTCGGCCATCGTCATGGCTTCGACTTGGTCATGCGTGACGTAAATCATTGTGGTGGCGAGTTTCTTGTGAAGTTCTGAGATCTCCATCCGCATTCCGACCCGCAGTGCGGCATCGAGATTGGAGAGCGGCTCATCAAAGAGGAACGCCGCAGGTTCCCGCACGATGGCGCGGCCAATGGCAACCCGCTGACGCTGTCCGCCAGAGAGCTGGCCGGGCTTGCGATCCAGATAGTCGGTCAGATTGAGCGCCTTTGCAGCGGCATCGATGCGGCGCATTTGCTCGGCGTCGTCGATGCCTGCCATTTTCATCGGAAAGGCGATGTTTTTGCGCACCGACATATGCGGATAGAGCGCGTAGGATTGAAACACCATCGCAAGGCCGCGTTTGGCAGGCGGCGTCATGGTTGCATCCTGACCGTCAATGCGGATCTGACCAGAGGTCACGTCCTCAAGCCCTGCAATGAGGCGCAGGAGGGTGGATTTTCCGCAGCCCGAAGGGCCGACGAAGACTGTGAATTCACCGTCCTCAATCGTCAGGTCCAGCGGCGGGATAACTTCTGTCGCCCCAAAGCTTTTGGTGACTTTGTCGAGTGTAATACGTCCCATAAATCGTCGTCCTTATTTCACAGCGCCAAAGGTCAGGCCGCGCACAAGTTGTTTCTGGCTGAACCAGCCAAGGATCAGGATCGGCGCGATGGCCATGGTGGAGGCCGCGCTGAGTTTTGCGTAAAACAGTCCTTCGGGACTGGAGTAGCTGGCGATAAAGGCCGTGAGCGGAGCCGCTTTGGCGGCCGTCAGGTTCAGGGTCCAGAAGGCCTCGTTCCAGGCGAGGATGATGTTGAGCAGCACGGTTGATGCGATGCCTGGAATGGCCATAGGTGTCAGAACATAAAGAATTTCTTCTTTCAGGGTGGCGCCATCCATCCGCGCTGCCTCGAGAATTTCGCCGGGGATTTCCTTGAAATAGGTATAGAGCATCCAGATGATGATCGGCAGATTGCACAGCATCAGCACCACAATCAGACCCGTGCGACTGTCGAGCAATCCGAGGCGGATAAAGATCAGATAGATCGGGTACAGCACGCCTACGGCGGGCAGCATTTTTGTTGAGAGCATCCACAACAGGATATCCTTGGTGCGCTTGGAGGGCACAAAGGCCATCGACCAGGCTGCGGGCACCGCGATTAGGATGCCAAGCAGGGTTGAGCCCCCGGCAATCGCGATGGAGTTCCACAAGAAACGCAGGTAGTCGGAGCGCTCCTGTACGACGGCGTAGTTTTCCAGCGTCCAGTCAAATGCGAGGAACAGTGGCGGGTCGTTGATTGCCTGCGCCTCGGTCTTGAAGGAGGTCAGGATCGTCCAGAGGATCGGGAAGAAGATCAACAGGCCAACCGACCAGGCGGCGATGGTATTGATCGCTTTTCGGTGTTGGGTCACGGAACGTGCCATTTCGGGTCTCCTCCCTTATGCGTCGAGGTTCTTGCCGACGATGCGCATCAGGAATGCGGCAACGATATTGGCAAGGATGATGGCATAGACACCGCCAGCGGAGCCAAGACCGACGTTCTGGCTCTCCAGTACACGCTGGAAGATCAGGTAGGTCAGGGTCCGGGTGCCAAAGGAGCCTTGGGTGGTTACAAAGATCTCGGCGAAGATCGACAGCAGAAAAATCGTCTGGATCAGGACGACCACGGTGATCGCCCGGCCGAGGTGGGGCAGAATGATGTAGCCAAAGCGCGCAAGCGGGCTTGCCCCATCCATCTCTGCCGCTTCAAGCTGTTCGCGGTCGAGCGACTGAATGGCCGTCAGGAGGATCAGGGTCGCGAAAGGCAGCCATTGCCAGCTGACGATCATGATCACGGATTGCATCGAGGCTTCGGAGAGCCACGCGATCGGCTCTGCCCCGAAGAACTTCCACAGATGCGCCAAGAGCCCGTTCACGGGATCCATGAACATGTTCTTCCAAACCAGCGCCGACACGGTGGGCATCACAAAAAACGGCGCGATAACAAGGATGCGTACAATGCCTTGGCCCCACATGGGTTGGTCGAGCAGGAGCGCAAGCAAAACGCCAAAGATCACAGTGATCACGAGCACTCCGCCTACGATCAGCAGCGTCGCCTGCACGCTGGGCCAGAAGGCGGAGGACGATACAAAGCGGACGTAATTGTCAAAACCGACCCATCCAAGATCGCCCCCGCGCAGGGGCAGATATTTCTTGAAGGAGAAGAGCAGGGTCATTGTCAGCGGAACAAGCATCCAACCGAGCAACAGAATGACGGCAGGGGCCATCATGAAGCGCGCGGCCGAGCGGGAATGCTGGGTTGCCATTTGAGACTCCTCATCGGTCGGGTCGGGCCCTTCCGAGGCTGCAATTGAGTGAAAAAAGGCCAAGGCTCGCGTGTTGCGAAACCCTGGCCAGGAGGAGTGAGGTTAGTAGCCTGCGGCTTCCATTTCGTCAGCGACCAGAGCCTGTGCTTTTGCAAGCGCTTCGTCCGGGGTTTGCTGACCTGCGACCATGGCCGAGAATTCCTGGCCTGCGCTGGTGCCGATGCCGGCCCATTCGGGGATTGCGACATACTGGATGCCCACATAGGGCACGGGATCCACGGTGGGGCTGTTGGGGTCCGCCGCATTGATCGAGTCGAGCGTCATCTGCGCAAAGGGAACCTTGGCGTATTCAGGGTTCTCATAAAGCGACGTGCGGCTGCCAGGCGGTACATTGGCCCAACCTTCGTTTTCCGCCACAAGCGCAAGATACTCCTTGGAGGTGGCCCATTCGATGAATGCCTTCGCCTCATCCTTGGCGTCAGAACCCGCAGGCACGGCCAGCGCCCAGGCCCAGAGCCAGTTGGCCCGTTTGCCCTTGCCGGTGTCGGGTGCCAGAGCAAATCCAACCTTGTCAGCGACGGTGGAATCGTCGGGGTTGGTCACGAAGGAGGCCGCCACAGTCGCGTCGATCCACATGCCACACTTGCCTTGCTGGAACAGTGCGAGGTTCTCGTTGAACCCATTTGTAGAGGCACCCGGAGGTCCGTAGCTTTGCAGCAGATCGTTGTAGAAAGTGACCGCCTCTTTCCACTCGGGGCTGTCGAGCTGCGGCGTCCAGTCTTCGTCAAACCAGCGCGCACCAAAGCTGTTCGCCACGGTGGTGATGAAGGCCATGTTCTCGCCCCATCCTGCCTTGCCGCGCAGGCATGCGCCGTAGATTTCGGCGTCCTTGTCTGTCATCGCGGCGGCGGCTTCCTTGATGAACTCCCATGTGGGGGCTTCGGGCATTGTCAGGCCCGCGGCCTCCATCAGGTCGGTGCGATACATGACCATGGAGCTTTCACCGTAAAACGGCGCGGCATAGAGAGTGCCATCATGTGAAAGGCCAGCGCGCATCGCGGGCAGGATGTCGTCCGCGTCGTAATCAGCCCCCATGTCGGTCAGCGGCACAAGCCAATTCTGAGCGGCCCAGATCGGGGTTTCGTACATGCCGATGGTCATCACATCGAACTGGCCGCCGTTGGTGGCGATGTCTTGTGTCACGCGCTGACGCAGCACGTTCTCTTCGAGCGTGACCCACTCCAGCTGGATGTCGGGATGTTTGGCGGTGAAGTCGTCAGTGAGGCCCTGCATCCGGATCATGTCGCCGTTGTTCACGGTCGCGATGGTCAATGTGGTCTCGGCCTGGACGGCGCCAGTTGCCATAACCGCAAGTGCAGAGGCCGCACAAAGTGCGTTTCTCAGGTACATCCGTTTCCTCCCTAGTGTCTGGATGTTGTGCCCTTACGGTAGGAGCAGGGAGGCGAATTCGTCAATAAAAAATTTACGCGCGTAAAGAATAGTCATCGAAGGGCAGCAAACTCAAGACCTTGGCGCAGGGCTTAGGCGGAGGCGCGTTTGATCAAGGTGCCCTCGAACAGGGTGCTGTTGCGCAGGTCCGGGTGCTCTCCCGATTCGATGAGGTTGAGAATCGCCTCAACGCTGCGTGTTGCGATGGCGGAATAATCCTGCGCGATGGTGGTGAGTGGCGGGCATGTAAAGCGCGCATAGGGGTGGTCGTCGTGGCCGGCAACGCGCAGCGCGCAGCCGGTCCCGCAGCCAACCCGAAGTCCGCATTCATAGGCGGCAGCCAGAAAGCCGATCGCGAGGCGATCATTGGAGCATAGAACCGTGTTTGTGCAGAGTTCGCGGTTTCGGATGGCCGCAAGGCCGCCTTTGTAGCCGATCTCCTCAAAGTCCCAGGTTTCGCCTTCAACCTGAACCAGTTTGGGGTCCAGTCCCAAGGCTTCCATGGTATCGATGTACGCGCGACGGCGTTTGTAAGCATTGGGGTTGGTGGGGGTTTTCATCTCAAAGAAAACGGGCGGCTCCCCAGTTTTGCAGAGATGTTTCACCATTAAACCAACGCTTTGCGGGTTGTCGAGCCCAAAGAAGGCCTGTCCGAGGTCATCAAGGTTGTTGTCAAAGAGAACGGTCGGGACATCGGTGCAAAACCGATCGACCGCGGCCGTGTCAGAGCGGCGGCCAAGGGGGGCCAGCAGAACGCCAGCCGGACGGATCGAGCGCAGCGAGTCGAGGTTTTCGACCTCCTGCCTCGTCTCGCCATGAGAGCTGAGCAGGATCGGTCGAAAGCCACCCTGAATGACGAGATTCTCGATCACACGCGCAATCTCAGCAAAGAAAGGATCCGCAAGATACGGCACCACGATGCCAATGTTTTTGGTCAGCCTCCTGTTCTGATTCATTGCGTAGATGTTGGGCTGATAGTGGTGCTCTTGCAATGCGGCCTCGACCTTCTTGCGGGTTGAGGCGCGGACGCTGTCGGGGTTGTTGAAATACTTGGAGAGTGTTGGTCGGGAGATGCCGCTGACGCTGGCCAGCTCTTCCATGTTGCGGATTTTCGACTCTGACATGTGCCCTCCTGAGTATTCTGGGTCCCGATTGCAGAGGTTTCGCCGTGCGGTTTGAGGCGCATTGTGCACCTTAAACTTTGCGGGCGCAAACTTTACTGGAGCTTTCTTAGAGGCTGATCCCCTGTTTTGCATAAAAACGCAAGGCTGCACCTTCGAAGGTGCGATGCCTTGCGTTTGACCTTGTAGTGCTGCGTTGGCGTCTAGCCCGCTGCCTCATGTGAAGCGGCAGGTGTGTCGGAGCCGTCGTCCCAAGAGGCGGGTGCATCTGTGCTCATGGGGGGATCAATCTGAAAGCGTCCGGTGACGCTGGAGAGCGTGCGCGCTTCGCTTTGCAGCAACTGACTCGACGCGGATGCTTCTTCGGCCATCGCGGTATTCTGCTGGGTGACGGCATCGAGTTCGCGCATAGCGGTGTTGATGTCTTCAAGTCCCTGCGACTGATGCTGAACACCGCCCGCGATTTCAGAGACAAGATCGCCCACCGAGGAGACCTGAGCGATAATGCTCGTCAGCGCATTGCCCGCCTTGTCCACCATCGACACCCCGTTGGCCACATGCTCCTCGCTTGCGGAGGTCAGGGTCTTGATCTCGCCGGCGGCTTCAGAAGCGCGGCGCGCAAGGTTTCGCACCTCAGAGGCCACAACGGCGAACCCTGCACCTGCTTCCCCGGCCCGTGCGGCCTCCACTCCGGCGTTGAGAGCGAGGAGGTTGGTCTGGAAGGCGATATCATCAATCATATTGATGAATTTGGCAATTTCGCTGGAGGCCTGCTGGATCTGATCCATGGCGGCCACGGCAGAGCGCACCACCTCGTTGCTCTGTTCTGCCTCGCGGCGCGTGCCACGCATGGTGCTGTCGACCTCGGTGGCCTTTTCCGCTGTTTCGCGAAGGCGCTGGCTCAGGTCCTGCATGGCTGTGGCAGTTTTCTCAAGCGTGGAACCCTGGCTCTCGGTGCGTTCGGCCATTTCGTTGGCGGCGGCGCGCTGCTCCTGCGAGAAGCGATCCACATGCTGCGAGGCTTCCACGACTTCCCGCAGGGAGTTGCGCAGGTTCTGCAGGCTGTGGTTGTAGTTCTCGCGTAGGGTCTCGTAGTCTTTGGAGAAGGGGTGTTCAATCTCGCTCACGAGATTGCCATCCTGCAGCTGCGCCAAGGCGCGGCTCATTTCATCCACCACAAAATCTGTTTCGCGTTTGGCTTCCTCTTCGCGCTCTGCAGCCTCATCCGCGCTCTTGAGCTTGTCGCGGAAGGTATCGAGGCTGCGCGCCAGATCGCCAAATTCGTCGCCACGGCTGAGACCGGAAATGGCAATGTCGTAGTCCTCTTGCGCGAGCGCATTGGTGGCGTCGCGCAGCTGATGGATCGGGCGTGTAACCCTGTTGGCAGCCGCCCAGGAAACCCCGATGGAGACAACGATCGACGCGCCGATCAGGGACAGCACCATCCAGCGGATTCGATGGATCACGGCAAAGGCCTGGGCGCTGTCGGTTTCCATCACCACCGACCAGTCAAAGCCATTGAGGTCAAGCGGCACCACAACTGCGGTTGCGGGTGTGCCCAATGCGGTGACCGTAGCGGTGAAATTGCCAGCTTCGCCTGCGCGTGCCGCAGCGATATGGGGGGCATTGGGAAGAACGCTCAGGAGAGAGAAGGCATCGGCGATCATCCCCGGGCTCTTGGTGCGGCCATCCGGGTCGACAAGAAAGATGTTCTCATAGCCATCGTCCGCGAGGTTTGCGTTCAGGGCAGATTGCACAAAATCGGTTCCAATCCGTACTGCTATCACGCCCACCGGATCGCCACGCTTGTTCAGGATCGGAGAGGCAAGAAACGCATCAACGGCGCCGGAGGGCCCATAGGCTGAGAAATCTTCGACGACGACGCTGCCGGGCTCCGCCGCGAGAGCGGCTTGCGCGACGCGCGACAAGGCAGTGTCGGCCAGCACGCTGTCATTGATATTTTCCGCAAAGTCCCCTTTTTTGTGGACCGAATAGGCCACAAGCCCCGCGGGGGTGATCAGGTAGATGTCTGAATATCCACTGAGTTCGGCAGTCTGCACAAAGGTCGGATGATACGTCACATGCGATTGGCTGTAGTAGGAGCCATCACCGGGATCGACCAGTGCAGCGCGCTCTTCTTCGGTGTTGGGGTTCTC
The DNA here is from genome assembly GCF_055693725.2 of Epibacterium sp. HA2-3. NCBI lineage: Bacteria > Pseudomonadati > Pseudomonadota > Alphaproteobacteria > Rhodobacterales > Roseobacteraceae > Epibacterium > Epibacterium sp. HA2-3. The sequence continues at coordinate 446,925 of NZ_CM172490.1, forward strand.
TACGATGTAGTGCGTTTTCAGGAAGCCGATCTTGTCGTCGACCTCGATCATCCCGATGACGCGCTCGAAATTATTGATGGCGCGAAAGGTGGTTGGCAGTGCTGCGAGGTTGGAGACATCGCGTTGCGCAGCATCGATGCTGAAACGCAGGGCCTGCGCGCCGGCGTGCGCCTTGGATACTTTTGCAGAAGCGACCTTCTCGTGGATGCTGCGTTCGGCCATCGTGTAGATGAGCAAAGATACGGTCACCACAAATGCAACTGTGAGGGCAACCATCAAGACGGGCAGTTTGAGTTTGAGCGAAACGCTCGATGGCTTTAGCAACACAGGGGTGGTCTCCTTGAGGGTCATACATGCGCATTTCGGTAATGTTCTCACAACTTTCCTAAGATTCAGTATTGCGACGATCTCGCGGCCGTTCGCGGTTGCTTGACCCAAGCTTTGTTGCGGTGCCATCGCATGCGGCGTGTTTGCGTCGCGATTTGCCAAGAGATTGTACAAGCTGAGGAAATCTGTCGCGCGTGCTGGTTGCGTTGCGTGCGCATCAAGGACTGCAACTGAATGTCTAAAAACTGACATATTCGCGTTCTGCAAATCTCTGATCTCGCATTTGCGGTGCGCGCCGAGCCTGACGTTGAGAGAGGGCACCTATTGCAGTGCAGCGAGTTGACGGAACCGACTGGTCAGGCGGTTGCCGCTGCAGGGCAGCGTTATTGGTGGTTGAGATTTGCTGATCCGGGGTGGGTTTTGCTGTTCCACCCTTGCGCAAAACGCGTGTTTGCGCCATAACGCGCGGGTGCGGCAAATGGCAAGAACTCGGGCAGTTTTTGCCAGGTTCTTTGTGCGCCTGACGCAATTACATCTGGGTTATCTGCCTTTCGTGCCTTTGCTGGCGATGGATCTCCCGCGTCTTTGAGGGCGTAGAGTTGCCCATCGAGGCTGGGTTTACGTGCAGTGTCACCTTTTTGCTACCATTACCATTCGGTAAGTTGCAGTTACCACTCGGTAAGTTGAGCGTGCACGGTGCCTACCGTCTGGTAAGGTTGGCGCTAGTGAAGTGCAGAAACCTCAGTCCAGAATAAGTTAAGAGATTGAAAGTTATCACTTTCTCACTCTCTCCATTGCGGGGTCGAAGAGCGGTTTGAGCGAAGCAGTTGCAGCGATCTTGGTCCCTGCGATGTCGATTGACCAAGCGCCTGAAGTGGCGATCTCTGAGGTCAGTGGCGTTTCGATCTCCACAAATCCAATGCCGACCGCGCCTTGAAGGGTATGACCATAGGCGCCGACCTGGATGTAGCCGACGGGTTTATCGTCGAGATAGATGATTTCATTGCCATGAAGCAGCGGCTCGGGATCTCTCAGCAGGAATTGCAGCATGCGCCGTTTGGGCACACCTGCGGCCTTTATTTTGGCGAGGGCGTCGCGCCCAATGAAGCCGCCGGGTTTGTCGAGCTTCACGGCAAAGCCCAGGCCTGCCTCAATTGGTGTGTCGGTGTTGTCGACATCCACGCCAAAGTCGCGATAGGCCTTTTCCAGCCGCAGCGAAGACAGTGTTTGCATCCCGGCATTGCGCAGCCCGTGGTCTGCGCCAGCCTGCATCAGCAGGTCATAGACTTGCACGGCGTGCAGGCTCGGGACGTGCAGTTCCCAGCCTAGCTCGCCGACATATGTGACACGGAGCGCGTGAACGCGAAAGAGCCCGACATCAATATGTTGCGCAGTCATGAAGGGAAAGGCCTCTTGCGAGAGGTCTGCGGCGCTCACTTTTGCGAGGATGTCCCGGGCCTTGGGGCCATGCAGGTTGATCTGCGTGATCCCGTCGGTCATATCCGTGATTGTTACAAATTCATCGGCGCCGATGTGGCGCCGCATCCAGGTCTCCGTATGGCCGTGGCTGTTCTCCCCGACCACAACCATGAATCGGTCGACGTCCATGCGGGTTACCGTAAGGTCAGCTTCAAAGCCGCCCGCTTGGTTGGTCCAGGCGGTATAGACCACCTTGCCGATGGGGACGTCGATGTCATTGCAGCTGATGCGATTTAGCAATGTACAGGCGTCACGTCCCTGGACAAGGAATTTTGCCATCGAGGACATGTCCATCACGATTGCATCCTCGCGGGCGGCACGGTGTTCTTCGGCGTGCCAGTCAAACCAGTTCTGCCGGCCCCAGCTGTAGCGGTCGATCTTCGCCGCCTCTGGGGTCGGGGCAAACCAGTCAGGCAGCTCCCAGCCGTGACTCTCCGTGAAATAGGCCCCGGCGGCCCTGAGCCGGTCGTAGAGTGGCGAGCGCTTGAGGCCGCGGGCCGTTTTGAAACTGTCATTTGGAAAATGCGCGCCGAAGCTCTTGGCGAGGAGTTCTGGGGTCCGGGCGCGTCGGAAGGCGGGTGTGTTATGCGTGCCGTCGGCAAACCGGCTGACGTTGAACGCCGTGTGATCAACCGGGCAGCGTCCTTCCACAATCCAGTGCGCAAGTGTCTTGCCGACCCCCGGCCCGTAGAGGATCCCAAGCGAGTTCATCCCCGCGGCAACCCAGCAATTGCGCAGGCTCGGGGCCTCGCCGATCAGGGGGGCAAGATCCGGGGTAAAACTCTCGGGCCCGCAAAAGAATTTGCGCACACCCGCTGCGGCGACCTGTGGCACACGGCTGAAAGCGGCTTCGAGGTGAGGGGCCATGCGATCCCAGTCCGGTTCAATCTCGCCAAAGGCAAAGTTGTCCGGGATGGCGTCGATCATCCACGGGGCGGCGTCGGGTTCGAACAGGCCGACCAGCAAGCCGCCAACTTCTTCTCGGTAGTAGGACCAATTGTGCGGATCCTCGAGCAGTGGCAGATCGCGGTGGATACCCTCGATCTCTTCTGTGATCAGATAATAGTGTTCTGCGGCCTGCAGCGGCAGATTAACGCCAGCCTTTGCGCCGATCTGACGCGACCACATGCCCGCAGCAATAACCACATGCTCGGCAGCGATGTCGCCATGATCGGTACGTACACCAACAGCGCGTCCTTGCCGCGTGAGGATATCTGTCACAGCGACATCTTCAAGGATCTGCGCGCCGCGAGTGCGCGCGCCGCGCGCCAGCGCCATCGTTGTGTCTACCGGGTTGGTGCGGCCCTCCTTGGGATACCAGAAGGCGGCAAGCGTGTTGCTAAAGTCGCCAATCGGAAAGCGTTCCTGCGCCTCGCGCGGTGAGATTTCGTGGATTTCGAAGCCGTGAAGGTTCATGAAGGCTGCCCCACGGCGCATTTCCTCTAGGCGTTCCGCGGTGTCTGCCGGTTGAATGTAGCCGACTTCGCGCCAGCCGGTCGCCTGTCCTGTTTCTGCCTCAAGGCCAGCAATCAGTTCGCGGCCGTGTAGATAGAGTTCGCATTCCCACTCCGCTCCTAGAACGGCCGGGACGATTTCGCCTGCGGCGTGCCACGTTGTGCCAGCTGTCAGCTTGTCGCGCTCCAGAATCACAACGTCTGTCATGCCAAGTTGCGTGAGGTGATAGGCGATATTGCAGCCGATCGACCCCCCGCCGATGATCACGACTTGCGCTTGGGTCGGAAGGGAAGAGGGCATAGTCTCAACTCCTGCAGCGAACTCTGATTTGATCAAATGGCTAGCTTGACCCTAAGCCAAAATCAAGAAATTGATTGAATGAGCATTCAGTGGAGTGGAAAATGTCAGACAACTTGCCTAAAAAACAGCCACGAACCGCACCGCCCGAAGCCCGGCGTGAGCAGTTGATCGATGCGACCATCACTGCAATCAGCACATATGGTCTCTCGGGAACAACACTGGCGAAGGTCACGGCGGAGGCAGGTCTGTCGCTTGGGCTGGTTAATTTCCATTTCAAAAGCAAGGAGGCGCTTCTGACGGCAACGTTGACGCATCTTGCAGACGAACACCGCGCTCTTTGGTTCACAAGGTCCTCACAGCCGGATGTGTCTGCCGCTGACAAACTGAAGCTCATCGTCGACGCGCAGTTTCACGCCAAGATCTGCAACCGCCGCAAGCTTTCGGTCTGGTTTGCATTCTTCGGTGAGAGTCGCCCGCGCAAAGCCTATCGGGAGCTGACCGGCCCCCTAGATGAGGAGCGTCAGATTGCGACCTCTCGCTTGTGTGCGGACATCATAGCAGAGGGTGGCTACAGCGGCATCGATTCCGATACGGTTTCGGCGATGCTCGAAAGCCTCTTTGACGGGTTCTGGCTCAATATTCTGATGTATCCAGACCGCTTTACACGGCAGTCGGCCAAGGCGCAGGTTCTGTCGTATCTGCGGCTTTGCTTTCCGCAGCACTTCACGCGCCTCGATGCCGAAACGTTTGCATGAGTGTCGTGCGTGGGACAAGTGCCTGCACAGGCGTGGGCCCATGGTGTTGGCTGTGTGTCTGTTGTGGGAAGGGTGGTAGCGGAGGAGGGACTTGAACCCCCGACACGCGGATTATGATTCCGCTGCTCTAACCAACTGAGCTACTCCGCCGCTCGCTGTGTGGAGGCGATTTACGGAATGCCATCGGCAGGGTCAAGGGAGAAAACAGAAAGATCCGAGATTTTGGAGATTTTTTTTGCCCGCCGCCCGGCTTCCCGTTTGATGTCAGCCAGTTACAGCGATTGTGCCGTGTGGCGCAGCTTGTACGGCCACAGGGGCAGCGTCTTCGATTTCTGCCAGTTCGGGCTGCGGCAACTTGTCGAGCAGGGCAAAGACCCGCGTGCGACAGGATTCTCCGCTCCAATCTGCGGGGTGAAATACGCGTGGCACGTCCGGGTGTCGGAGCGTAATCCGGCGCCAGCGATGGACGAGGAGCGTGCGCAGGCAGGCGCGTTGCAAGGGAGAGAGGTCTGGTGGGCTCCCGAGGGGTGCAAGGGCCTGGTCAAGAGCCGCGCAGCTCTGCCGCAATGGTTCTGGAAAGAGATCGTCCTGAAGCCAGCCGGGCACATGCGCCACATCGAGATTTGCAACCAGCATGTGCGAGGTCTCTGCGGCGTGCTGCATGGCAGGGCCCGGTGTGATCGCGGCGTGGCGATTGACCCGGATGCTGGTTAGTGGCGTCTGGTTGCAGAGCGCATCCAGCGTCTCCAGCCCGTCTGGCGTGCCCGCAACAAGCAAGGTCCAGGCGTCTGTTTCACATGTGCTGCGCGCGTAGATACGGGGGGTCACCAACGCGGATTGCTGCCGCCCAAAGGGGGTCAGGAAATGAAAGGAGCCCCGCCCGCGTCGCTGGCTCTCGGTCCAGCCATCCTTACGCAAACGGTGCAGCGCAACCCGAATGGCCTCTGGTTTGATGCCAAGCGGAGTAATAACCCGCGTCAAGGCAGCACTGCTGACGCCGGCGCCTTTGTCTTGCGCCATATCTCCGAGGAAGGACACGATGATGGACCAGACCCTCAGGCCATCCGGTTCAGTGAGCGCCGTGATTGCAGTGGTAAACCAGTCGTCGGTGTCTTGTGTCATGCAGATACGATAAGGGCTGGCGCGGGTTAGCGCCAGCCCAACTGCCATGACGTGACATCATCGAGGCTGAGGTGGGTTCAGAACGCCACCATGGTCAGCAGGTCGTATTCCGCCACCAGCTCATCATCTTGATTGGTGAGGGTCACATGCCAGCGGACCTCGCCATATTCTTCGTTTCGCGGGGTCTTGGCTTTGACGGTCAGGCGCACCTTGATGCTGTCGCCAGGCACCACCGGCTTCATGAAGCGCAGGTTATCAAGTCCGGTATTGGCGAGCACGGGGCCCTCATTCGGCTCGACGAACATGCCCGCTGCAAAGGACAGGAGCAGGTAGCCATGAGCAACGCGGCCGGGAAAGAACGGGTTTCGCTCTGCGGCGGCATCGTCCATGTGGGCATAGAAGGTGTCGCCGGTGAACTGCGCAAAATGGGCGACGTCATCGCTGGTGACGACACGCGGCGCGGTGTGCAGTGTTTCCCCAATCGTGAGTGCGCCAAAGCGGCGCGTGAAGGGGTGTGCGGGCCCTGTGGTTTCGGGGCCGCCAGGCACCCACTTGCCTGTGATCGCCGACAGAATCTCGGGCGAACCCTGCACCGCAGTGCGCTGCATGTAGTGTTTCACCGCACGCACTCCGCCCAGCTCCTCGCCGCCGCCGGCGCGACCGGGGCCGCCATGCACCATATGGGGCAGGGGAGAGCCGTGGCCCGTGGATTCCTTCATTGAGGAGGCATTGTTGATATAGACGCGTCCATGGAAGGCCGCGATGTTTAGCGTGACCTCGCGTGCGACCACCGGGTCTGCGGTGATCAGGGAAGCCACGAGGGAGCCCTGGCCGCGATTGGCGAGTTCGGACGCATGAGAAAGGTCGCGATAGCCCATGACGGTAGAGACAGGGCCAAAGGCTTCGGTGTCGTGCACATGTCGCGCGGCGTCCGGGTCGGCACAGTGGAACAGCATGGGCGGCACGAAGGCGCCTTTGTCTTTGTCAGCGCCCTCAACGGTGAAATTGTCGGGGTCGCCAAAGACGCGGGTGGCCTCGGTTGCGATTTTGGCGGCTTGCTCCAGCACATCGCGTTTTTGCGCGGCGGAGACCAGCGCGCCCATACGGGTGCTGTCGGCGCGTGGGTCACCAATGGTGATCTTGGCAAGCGCGGCGCTCAGCCCATCGATCACAGCGTTTACCTGTGCGTCGGGCACGATGATGCGGCGGATCGCAGTACATTTCTGCCCCGCTTTGGTGGTCATCTCGCGCTGTACTTCCTTGAGGAAGAGATCAAACTCCGCGCTACCGGGTGCTGCGTCGGGGCCGAGGATCGACGCGTTGAGGCTGTCTTGTTCCGCTACAAACCGCACGGAGTTTTCAACAATCGCGGGGGTCTGGCGCAACTTGAGCGCGGTTGCGGCAGAGCCGGTAAAGCTCACCACGTCCTGACAGGTCAGCCGGTCCAGCATGTCGCCAAGTCCGCCACTTACCAGTTGCAACGCCCCTTCGGGCAGAAGGCCGCTGTCGAGCATTAGGCGCACGGCAGCCTCGGTGACGTAGCAGGTGGCGGTAGCGGGTTTTACGATGGCGGGAACACCGGCGAGCAGGGTGGGTGCGAGCTTTTCCAGCATGCCCCAGACCGGGAAGTTGAAGGCGTTGATATGCACTGCAACACCGGGCAGCGAGGTGCAGATGTGCTGGCCCATGAAACTGCCGTGGCGCGACAGTTGCTCGACCGCGCCGTCTGCATAGACCGTGCTGTCGGGCATCTCGCGTCGCCCCTTGGAGGCAAAGACAAACACCGTGCCGATGCCGCCGTCGACGTCGATCAGGTGGTCCTTCTGGGTCGCGCCGGTGTCAAAGCTCAGGTCGTAGAGCTCTTGTTTGTGGGCGTCCAAATGCTGCGCCAGCGCCTTGAGCATGCGGGCGCGGTCATGGAAGGTCATGGCGCGCAGGGCGGGGCCGCCCGTATCGCGGGCATGATCGAGCATCGCTTGCACATCGAGCGTGGCATTCCCCGCGCGCGCAATCACCTCTCCGGTGATGGCAGAGGCAATCTCGCGTGCGCTGTGGTCCGGTGCGATCCATTCTCCGGCGGCAAAGCTCGCCACATCTTTCGGGCACATGTCTCGTGTCTCCCTGAAGCCTGTTGTGCAAATGCAGTGCCAGCGCCCGAGTTCGGGGCGGCTCATTTTCCTGATTGAATATATTGACCGTCCGGTCGGTTTATGCAAGTCTTTTCCCAATCGAGCGCGAAATCGGTCGCCAGGGGCAAGGGGAGGGCTCATGGAGCAGAGCATTCTGACACAGGATCACGACACATGGTGCGAGATCACGCTGAACCGCCCTGATCGCCTCAATGCGTTTACCGATGAGATGCATCTGGCCCTGCGTGCCGCTTTGGAAGAGGCGCGCGACTCTGGAAAGCGGGCGTTGCTGCTCACGGGTGCTGGGCGCGGGTTTTGCGCGGGTCAGGATCTGTCGGCGCGCAATCCGGACGCGGCGGGAGGCCCCGTGGATCTGGGCTACACGGTGCGCACGTTTTATGCGCCACTCGTGAACCTGATCCGATCGCTGGAGTTTCCGGTCGTCTGCGCCGTCAATGGCGTTGCCGCAGGGGCAGGCGCGAACCTGTCGCTGGCCGCAGACATTGTGCTGGCTGCACAGAGCGCGAAGTTCATCCAGTCTTTTTCCAAGGTCGGCCTCATCCCCGACACTGCTGGCAGCTATCACCTGCCGCGCCTGCTGGGCGAGGCCCGTGCCAAGGCTCTGGCCTTGACCGGAGAGCCTCTGAGTGCCGAACAGGCCGCGGATTGGGGACTCATTTGGAAATGCGTTGCGGATGAGGCGTTGATGGACGAGGCCCGCACCCTGACCGCAAAGCTCGCCGACGGGCCGACACTGGGGCTGGGGCTGACCAAATCGCTGATCCAGACCTCGGGGGCCTATACGCTTACAGAGCAACTCGAGCGTGAGGCGGATGCGATGAAGGCCTGTGGCGAGAGCGCGGATTACGCCGAAGGCGTGCGCGCCTTTCTGGAAAAACGAACGCCCGTGTTTCGGGGGCAATAATCCATGTCATTGACCGCACAACAACGGGCCGAGAAATCCGCACAGGCAATGTGGGCCGACGATCAGGCGTCCAAATGGGCCGGCATGGGCATCGAACGTGTCGACGAGGGCAGTGCCGCGCTGGCCCTGACCGTCGAGGCGCATCACTGCAACGGCCATGGGATCTGCCATGGCGGCGTGATCTTCATGCTCGCCGACAGCGCCTTTGCCTTTGCCTGTAACAGCCGCAACCAGGCGACGGTGGCGCAGCACAATATGATCAGCTTTATCGCGCCAGGTCGCAAAGGCGACAGGCTACTGGCCGAGGCGCGTGAGGTTTCTCTGACCGGGCGCAGCGGCATCTATGACGTGAGCGTCAAGAATCAGGACGGGCAGCTGATTGCAGAGATGCGTGGCTGCTCGCGCGCGATCAAGGGACACCTCTTCGAGGAATGAGCCGAGGCACCCGGACCACGGGTGCAGACAGACACCAAGGCGATGGAGGACGCCCATGCTTGATTTGACACCAAACCGGGACGAATTGGATCCGATCGAGATCGCGTCTATCGACGAGATCCGCAGCCTGCAATTGGAGCGCCTGAAATGGTCGCTGCGCCACGCCTATGACAATGTGGCGATGTATAAGGCGCGGTTTGATGCAGCGGGCGTCCACCCCGACGACCTGCAGGAGCTGTCGGATCTCGCAAAGTTCCCCTTCACCACCAAAGGTGATCTGCGCGATGCCTATCCTTTTGGGATGTTTGCGGTCCCGCGCGAACAGATCCTCCGGCTGCATGCGTCTTCTGGCACCACGGGCAAACCGACCGTGGTGGGGTACACGCGAAAGGACATCGACACTTGGGCGGACCTCTTGGCGCGGTCCTTGCGCGCCTCAGGCCTGCGGCGCGGCGATATGGTGCATAACGCCTATGGCTACGGGCTGTTCACTGGCGGGCTTGGCGCACATTACGGCATTGAGCGCCTCGGCGCGACGGTGGTGCCGATGTCGGGCGGCCAGACCGAAAAGCAAGTGACGCTGATCGAAGATTTCCGCCCCGACGGCATCATGGTGACGCCGTCCTACATGCTGAACATCCTCGAGCAATATCACCGCATGGGGATCGACCCGCGCAGCTCTTCGCTGAAGGTTGGCGTCTTTGGCGCGGAACCCTGGACCGATGCGATGCGCCGCGAGGTCGAGGCGGCCTTTGATATGCATGCGGTGGATATCTACGGCCTCTCGGAAATCATGGGGCCGGGTGTCGCCAATGAATGTGTGGAGACCAAGGACGGGCCGGTCATCTGGGAGGATCACTTCCTGCCGGAAATCATCGATCCCGAAACAGGCGCGGTGCTGCCCGATGGCGAGTTGGGCGAACTGGTCTTCACCACACTCACTAAGGAAGGCCTGCCGATGGTGCGCTACCGCACCCGAGACCTGACCCGCCTGCTCCCGGGCACGGCGCGTTCAATGCGGCGGATGGCCAAGATCACCGGGCGATCGGATGACATGATCATCCTGCGGGGCGTCAATGTGTTTCCCAGCCAGATCGAAGAGCAGATGCTCACGGTAGAGGCGCTCGCGCCCTACTATCAGATCGAGCTTTACAGCAAGGGCCGCATGGACGCGATGCGCATCCATGTTGAGGTATTGCCAGCGGCCACCGCACCCGAACAACGCGAGGCCTGCACCAAGCAGCTGGCCAAGCGGATCAAGGATATCGTTGGCATCTCGGCAGAGATTTCGGTAGGCGAGCCCGGCAGTGTCGAACGCTCGCAGGGCAAGGCGCGCCGCGTCGTCGACAATCGCAACAAAGGATAAGAACTCTTGGCCCGGACGATTGCCAAAGACCACGATCAAAAGCGCGCGCAGATCCTCGCGGCGTCGGCGCGCCTTTTTGCCGAGGAAGGCTTTGACCGGGCCTCGATGACGCAGATCGCGCGGGCCTGCGGGATCTCCAAGGCCAATATCTATCACTACTATGAGGGCAAGGACGCACTACTCTTTGACCTTCTCGACAGCTATTTGCGCGGGCTCAGGGATCGGGTCTGCGGTCTTGAGCTGAGCGATCCGGACCCGGTTGTGCGCCTGCGTCTTATCCTGACCGAGGTACTTTTGGCCTATGAGGGCGCCGATCACGAACACAAGGTGCAGCTCAATGCGATGTCAGCGCTGCCGGAGCCACAACAGGAGCATCTGCGCGCGTATCAGCGTGAAATGGTGAAATTCATGAGCGCCGCGATCCGCGATGCGGCGCCTGATACTTTGGCGGCGGACAAGGACAAGCTGCGCGCGGTGACGATGTCCGTGTTTGGGATGCTGAACTGGCACTACATGTGGAATGCGGGCGCAGACACCGAGGACCGCAAAGGCTATGCCGATGTGGTCGCACGCCTCACGCTTCACGGCGTCTCCGGGCTTTAGACCGCGCCACAACCCATGATGCATCGGCAACGAACCGCGCTCTCTGCGCCATCGCCGAGGGAACGCTTGGGAACAATTTCCGACGTGCTACGTTTCTACATGGACGGTCAACCATCACCGGCGGCAAGGAGCCGGGAGGCAATGTGGCGCATATGAAGCGGCTCCTCCCCCTCTAGCCCCGGTCATCAGAGAGGAGATGGATCAATGTCCAAGACGTCAGGACTCTTAGCGACACTCTTTGCGGCGAGCGTGCTTGTGGCGGGGTGCAGCGACAATCAAGACATCAACGCTGTGAGTGGCGCTCTCGCGGGTGCGGCTGTCGGCAACCAGGTTGGCTCTGGCAGCGGCAAGGTTGCCGCCACGCTGATCGGTGGCGCGGTCGGCGCGCAGATCGGTGCCAATGCGCCGCGTCAATGTACCTATCGCAACAGCGCCGGGCAGACCTACAAGGCCGCGTGTCCGTCGTAACCTTTATTGGTGACACATGTAATGCGCCCGCAGCTGCTTTGGCGCCGAGGGTATCGCACAAACAAAGTCTGCGCGCAAAGAAGAGGGCCGCCCAATCAAACGGGCGGCCCTCGGCAGTTCTGGACATCGCAGTTGATGTGCTGCGATCAAATCTCGACCGGGGCGACCATGCCGACAATGTCGTAGGTCTTACGCAGAATTGGTGCAGTGATTGCGCGCGCACGCTCCGAGCCCCGAGCGAGAATCTTGTCGATCTCGTCCTGGTTCTCCATCAGACGGGCCATCTCGGTGGTGATCGGCGCCATACGCTCGACCGCGAGATCGGCCAGCATTGGTTTGAATTCCGAGAACTGTTTGCCGCCCACATCTGCGAGAACCTGATCCACTGTCTGATCGGCCATCGCCGCGTAGATGTTCACAAGGTTGCGTGCCTCGGGGCGCTCTTCAAGCCCTTTGGCCTCGGAGGGCAAGGCCTCGGGGTCGGTCTTGGCCTTGCGGATTTTCTTGGCGATGGTGTCCGCATCATCGGTGAGATTGATCCGGCTCGCATCAGAAGGGTCGGATTTCGACATCTTCTTGGAGCCATCACGCAGGCTCATGACACGGGTGGCCGCGCCTTCGATCACCGGCTCGGTCAGCGGGAAGAAGTCAACGCCATAGTCGTGGTTGAACTTTGTCGCGATGTCGCGGGTAAGCTCGAGGTGCTGTTTCTGGTCCTCGCCCACCGGCACATGGGTGGCGTGGTAGATCAGGATATCGGCTGCCATCAGGGACGGATAGGCCAACAGACCCAGCGAAGCGTTTTGCTGGTTTTTACCTGCCTTATCCTTCCACTGGGTCATCCGCTGCATCCACCCCATGCGGGCGACGCAGTTGAAGATCCATGCAAGCTGCGCGTGCTCCGGCACCTGGCTCTGATTGATCAGGATGGATTTTTCCGGATCAAGCCCCGCGGCAATGAAGCCTGCGCAAAGCTCGCGCGTGGCCTTCTTCAGATCGGCGGGGTCTTGCCAGACGGTGATCGCATGTAGGTCGACCATGCAATAGATCGACTCCACGTCCCGCGATTGCCAGTCGACGAACCGCTTCAATGCACCGAGGTAATTCCCCAGATGCAGATTGCCCGAAGGCTGTATGCCTGAAAAGACACGCGGGGTGAAGCTGGTTTCGCTCATCGTCGAAAACTCCCGTCTGGAATTATGCACCATCGTCGCTTACCCATGGCGCAGAGTATCGTCAACAGGCGTAGACCCGTAGAGCGCGCGCCAGAGCGCCGGAGAGCAGGACCAATGCAAGATCAGAACCAATCTCCCTTTAACGCCCTGCCGCCAGTGGTGGTGGCTTTGGTGATCGTGATCATCGGTATCGAGGCAATGTTTTCCTTCGGCGCCCGCGGCTACATCGGTGGCCCGGAGGCGGTGGGCTGGCGGCTGAACGCCCTGCAGGAATACGGTTTTGGCCCGCAGTATTTCTGGTGGATGTGGGAAAACGGCACCTGGCCCTTTGATCTGCTGAAGCGTTTTGTCACCTACGCCTTTGTGCACGGGGCCTTTACCCAGGCAGTTTTTGTCTGCGTGTTCCTTCTGGCCATGGGCAAGATGGTAGGCGAAGCCATGGGTGAGATCGCCGTTGTGCTGATCTTTATCGGCTCTGCCATCGGAGGGGCCTTGGCCTATGCGCTGCTGGTCGGTGGCAATGTGGCCCTGTTCGGGGGCTTTCCGGCGGTCTACGGGTTGATCGGCGGCTTTACCCATCTTTTGTGGCTATCACTTGCGACCGTCGGCGCGCAGCAATACCGCGCCTTCACGCTCATTGCGTTCTTGATGGGGGTGCAGTTGCTCTTTGGTCTGATTTTTGGCGGCAGCCCGGAGTGGGTTGCCGATCTTGCGGGCTTTGTCACCGGGTTTGTGATGTCGTTCTTTCTGGTGCCCGGTGGTTGGGCCCGCATCCTGCAGAAGCTGCGTCAGGACCGGTGATTGGCGACCCCTGCGGTCAGGCTTTGCCGCGCCGCAGGGCCGATCTGAACTCCGACAGACGGAAGGCGCCGATGATCTGACCAATCGTGAAATAGGCTACGGCACCCACCACGATCAGCGCCAGAAGCGCAAGGTAACGCCAATACGCCAGCGACAGCACGTCGCTTAGAATGGTCGCAGCGCCCAGCAGCACCACGCCCATCGCAACGGAGGCCAGCACAATGCGCAGGCAACGTCGCTGGAAGCGTGCATCAAATTGCGCCGCCTCTCCCATGCGCCGCGACCCAAGCCAGAGTTGCAGCACCATGACCCAGCCTGCAGCCGGAGCGGCGATGGCGGGGGCAAGCCAGCCCACAAGAGGTTGCAGGCCCACTGCAAGCACTGCGTTCACCACCATCGCCACTAGGGCATAGTGAAACGGGCTGCGCGTGTCCTCGCGGGCAAAAAAGAGTGGCTGCAGTACCTTTTGCAGCACAAAGGCCGGCAGGCCAGCGCCATAGATCGCCACAGCCATGGCAATCGCCGCTACATCCTCCGCGCCGGTTGCGCCGCGTTCATAAAGCACGGAGACCAGTGGCACAGGGATAGCGATAAGCGCCGCGGCGGCGGGGATCGTCAAAAGGAGCGAGAACTCTCCGGCACGCGAAAACGCATCCCGCGCGCCTTCATCGTCGCCCGCACGCAAGCGGCGCGACAGATCCGGCAAAAGCACGATGCCAACGGCGATCCCCACCACGCCAAGGGGCAGTTGATAGAGCCGATCCGCCAGCGAGAGCCAGGACACGGCGCCCTGATAGGCAGAGGCCACGGCTTGCCCGACCACCAGGTTGACCTGCGTGACCCCCATCGCGAGGGCAGCGGGCAGCGCCACGCGCACAAGCTGTTTCATGTCCGGCGTGAGACGCGGCATGCCCGGGCGCAGGGAAATCCCTGCACGGGCGGCGGCGACCCAGACCAGGGCCAGCTGAGCAATCCCCGCAAGCGGGATCACCCAGACAAGCCAGTCAATCACGGCCTGCCCCTGCAAGGCTCCCGCAATCATGGCGGCGCAGGCAAAGATGTTCAAAAGCACGGGTGCCGCTGCTGCAGCGGCAAAACGACCAGTGGCATTCAAGACACCTGAAAACAACGCAGCAAGCGACATGCAGAGGATATAGGGGAAGACGATCCGGCCATAGCCAACCGTCAGATCAAACCGCGCATCGCCTTCAAAGCCGCCCGCGGTCAACCAAACCAGAAACGGCATGAAGACCATGCCCAGAGCCGTAAGCCCCAAGACAGCTGCCGCAAGCAGGTTAAACGCATCCTGCGCAAACCCTTGCGGATTCTCGTCCGCTTCCCAGCGTTTTGCAAACATCGGCACAAAGGCGGCGTTGAATGCGCCCTCGGCAAAGAACCGGCGAAACAGATTGGGCAGGCGGAAGGCGGCATAGAACGCATCTCCGAGCAAGCCGGGGCCGATATAGGCCGCAATCAGGATCTCGCGCAGAAACCCGAGAACCCGGCTTGCGAGTGTCCAGAAGCCGACGGTCAGAAAGCCGGACATCAGTTTGATCGGCTTCATGTATCCGCCCGTTTTGCACCGTCTACGATGGCTTCGCGCAGCTTTTTCTCCAGCGACTGTTGCTTGGAGGCCGAGTGATATTTCAAGCCAAACATGTCTTTCACATAAAAGCTGTCTACCACCTGCTCGCCGTAGGTCGCGATCACCGCATTGGCAATATAGACATTCGAGGCCGCAAGCGTGCGCGCCAGATCATAGAGCAGGCCGGGGCGATCGCGGGTGTCCACTTCAATGATCGTGTAAATATCGGAGCCATCGTTATCAAAGGTGATATGGGTCGGCACACGGAAGGCGCGTTCGCGCTTTTTGATCTTGTCACGCGATTTCAGCGCGTCGCGGGCGATCACTTCGCCCCGCAGTGTCTTTTCGATCATGCTACGCAGGCGCGGGAGGCGAGAGGCCTCGAACGGGTGACCGTCTGCATCCTGAATCCAGAAGGCATCGGTCACAAACCCGTCCTTGGTGGTGTAGCTGCGCGCGTCGACGACATTGGCGCCGACAAGCGCCAGCGCGCCCGCTATCCGCGCGAAGATTCCAGGATGATCCGGCATCACGAAACAGGCGCGGGTGGCATCACGGTCTTCATCCGGGTGCAGGCGCACCAGCATGGCCGACGGATCATCCAGCGCGTCGATCTCGCGCAGCATTTCGGCAAAATCCACATGCGCGGTGACATGCAACCCTTGCCAATAGGGCGGATAATGGCGGGCGGTTTCGCGTTTGACAGCGGCCTTTTCCCAGTCGGGCAGGGCCGTGCGCAGGCGTTTCTTGGCCTCGGTGCCGCGGTGCTCGCGGTTGAAGGCCTCCAGTCCGTTTTCCATCGCGTCGCGTGTCTGGCTGTAAAGCGCGCGCAAGAGAACCGCTTTCCAGTTGTTCCAGGTATCAGGGCCGACGCCGCGAATGTCGCAGACCGTGAGCAGCAACAAGAGATCCAGCCGTTTGACCGTCTGCACGGCTTTGGCAAAATCGCGCACCGTGCGCGGGTCGGCAATGTCGCGTTTTTGTGCCGTATCCGACATCAGGAGGTGATAGCGCACCAGCCATTCCACCGTCTCGGATTCGGATTTGTTGAGCCCCAGCCGAGGCGCGACCTTGCGGGCGATCTGCGCGCCAAGAATGGAGTGGTCCTGCGGGCGTCCCTTGCCAATGTCATGCAGCAGCATGGCGATGATCAGCACCTTGCGATTAACGCCTTGCTTGATCAGTGAGGACGACAGCGGCAGCTCGTTCTCGAGTTCGCCCCGCTCAATGGCTGAGAAATTGGAGATCACCTGAATCGTGTGCTCGTCCACCGTGTAGGAGTGATACATGTTGAACTGCATCATCGCCACGATGGGTTCAAACTCCGGGATCAGGGTCGATAGGACACCCAGTTCGTTCATACGCCGCAGAACGCGTTCCGGGTTGCCGTGTTTCAGAAGAAGGTCGAGGAAGATCCGCTGAGCATCCGGAGAGTTGCGCATCTCGTCGTCGATGAGATGCAGATTGGCCCGCACCAGTCGCATACTGTCAGGATGCAGCAGGAGCCCCGTGCGCAAAGCTTCTTCGAACATGCGCAGGAGGTTCAGCTTGTCCTCAAGAAAACTCTCAGGGTCCGCGATCTCGAGCCGGTTGTGGTGAATCCGATAGCCCGGTTTCACGCGCGGCTTGCGTCGGAAAATACGCTCCAGCAGCGGCTCGCTCTTCAGCTGGCTGTCTTCCAGTTTCGAGAGCAGGATGCGGGTGACATCGCCCACCTGCGTGGCGTGGCGAAAATAGTCCTGCATAAAGACCTCGACTGCGCGCCGGCCGGAGGTGTCCTCATAACCCATGCGTTCGGCGACCTGCACCTGCATGTCAAAGGTCAGCTGTTCGGTGGCGCGCCCCGCACTGAGGTGCAGATGGGCACGTACCGCCCAGAGAAAATTCTCGGCCTTGGCAAAGAAGTCGAACTCTTCGGGGCGAAACAGGCCAAGTGGCACCAGCTCGGCCACGTCCTGCACCTTGTAGAGATACTTGGCGATCCAGAAGAGCGATTGCAAATCGCGCAGGCCGCCCTTGCCTTCTTTCACGTTGGGCTCGACCATGTAGCGCTCACCCTGCTTGAGGTGGCGCGCATCACGCTCCGCCAGCTTGGCATCGATGAATTCGGCAGAATCCTTGGCGAAGAGATCCTTCGCCAGCCGCGCTTCGAGTTCGGCTGCAAGCGGTCCGTGACCGGCCAGAAAGCGGTGCTCAAGCATGGCGGTGCGGATGGTGAAATCCTCAGAGCCGAGCCGGATGCAGTCTTTGATCGTCCTGCTGGAATGGCCGACCTTCAGGCGCAGGTCCCACAGGATGTAAAGCATGGATTCGATCACGCTCTCGGCCCATGCGGTGATCTTGTAGGGGGTGAGGAACAAGAGGTCGACGTCGGAAAACGGCGCCATCTCACCGCGGCCATAGCCGCCCACGGCAAAGACGGAAATCCGTTCGCCCGTGGTGGGGGTGGCAATGGGGTGCAG
Organism: Epibacterium sp. HA2-3; assembly: GCF_055693725.2. Taxonomy (NCBI): domain Bacteria; kingdom Pseudomonadati; phylum Pseudomonadota; class Alphaproteobacteria; order Rhodobacterales; family Roseobacteraceae; genus Epibacterium; species Epibacterium sp. HA2-3. Next base: position 464,312 of record NZ_CM172490.1, read on the forward strand.
CACCTCAACAGCGGCCATCTGTGCTGATGTGACCAGCCCATCCGTCAGATAGGTATAAGACCGCGCCAATTCGCGCGCCGCAAAGGGCTGCAGCTCAAAGGCCTCGGCAATTGCACTGCGCCCGGACTTGTTGGCCTCTCGCAAGAGCGCAACAACAGCGGCACGGAACTCCGCGCCCTGATGGTCCTGCGCCAACTCCTTGATCCGAAGCCGAATTGCATCGGCATCGAAAATCGCACTGGGGTCGCAGATGAGCGACCCCAGAGGTTCAGGATGGGTTTTGTCGAGAGTGTTGGTCGGTTCAGGAACCGGCTCCGGGGAAGCTTCGTGGCGCTGGGTCAATGATGAAGACTTTCTTGTCCTGGATCGTTGCGATGGCGAGACCACGTTCACTGGTGCCATCCGGGCGCAGGCGGAAAATACCCCCTGTGCCCTGGAAACCTGCGGGTTGTGTCAGAGCCGCACCGGTGAGCGCCCCGGAGTTGCCAGAGCTGACCAGCGCGCCAATGGCGGCGATCCCGTCATAGGCCAGACCACCGATCGGGTGCGGTGCCGCGCCATATGCGGATTGATAACGTGCACGGAAAGAGGCAGACTTCTGTGGGTCGGGCAGGGCGAACCAGCCGTTCTGAACTCCGGGCAGTTCAAGCGTCTGCGCGGGGATGTCCCAACGGGTCAGGCCCATGTACTGCACGTCTTCTGGCGTGACACCGGCTTCGGGCAACAGCTGCGACAACAGCGGCAGCGCGCCTGCGGTGGTCGCGGTCATGAACATCACGTCCGCTTTGTTCTGACGCACATTCTGGCTAATGGTCGGGATCGCGTTGATCACACCCTGCTGCGACAGCTCATAGCTGACGTTGCCCGTAATGGTCATGCCACTCTGCACGGCGGCCTGCTGAATGGCAGAACGCCCGGCCTGTCCGGCGGCATTATTGCCCGACACAACCACCATGGAGTTCTTGCCCTGGCGTTTGGCATATTGGGTCAAGCGGTTGGCGGAGTTCTCAAAGGTCGAGCCCAGAACGAACACGTTGCCGCCCGCGATCGAGGCATTGTTCGAGAAGGCCAGCACGTTCACACCGCGCTTTGCGGCGGCAATCCCTGCGGCATTTGCGGCTTCGGCATAGACCGGACCAAGAATGATGCGCGCGCCGTCCTGCACCGCTTGCGAGGCAACGGCAGCGGCGGTTTCAGGGTTGCCCGCGGTGTCATAGACACGCAGGTCCACCTCTACGCCGTTCAGATCCGCAATCGCGAGGCGGGCTGCATTTTCAAGGCTCTGGGCCAGAACGCCATCACCATGCTGTGCCGAACCGCGCGGTACCAGCAGTGCGACAGGCACAGGTTTGGAGGTGTTGATGGTCGGCCCCCCGCCGGACAATGCTCCGGGGTCACAGGCGGCGACAAATGCAGAGGCAACAACTGCGGTGGCGGTCAAAGCAATCTTGCGGGCCCGATTGAAAACAGCAAACATAAAGCGCATAAACTCCCTGTTCCGGGCCGCAACGATATGCGAGGCGTACCCGTTTTGGTTTGGAGCGATCATAGACGACCAGAAAAGCGGGTCCAGCGTGAATCATAAAATCGTCAGTTTACCGCCGGGGTTGTACTTCGTCGCAACGCCCATCGGCACGGCCCGTGACATCACGTTGCGTGCGCTTGACATATTGGCGTCCGCCGATGTGATTGCAGCCGAAGACACACGTTCGATGCGCAAGTTGCTCGACATCCACGGGGTCCCGCTCGGGGATCGTCCGGTGGTGGCCTATCACGACCATTCCGGCACGGGCGCGCGGGCGCGCCTGATGGCGGATCTCGCGGCGGGCAAGTCGGTGGCCTATGCATCCGAGGCAGGTATGCCGATGATTGCAGATCCGGGGTATGATCTGAGCCGCGAGGCCGCGCGAGCTGGCCATCTGGTCACCGCCGCACCGGGGGCATCGGCGGCGCTTTGTGCGCTGACATTGGCGGGGCTGCCGACAGATGCGTTTTTCTTTGCAGGCTTTTTGCCGAACGCCAGCGGGGCGCGGCGCAAGCGACTGCAGGAGGTCGCAAATATCCCCGGCACGCTCGTTTTCTACGAATCACCCAAGCGCGTTGCCGCCTCGCTGGCCGATATGGCAGAGGTCCTTGGCGCGCGCGACGCGGCCCTCTGTCGTGAGCTTACCAAAAAATTTGAAGAGGTGCGCCGAGGGCCGCTTGCTGAGCTTGCCTCCGGGCTTGCCGAAGCACCGGTAAAGGGTGAAATCGTGATCCTCGTGGACCGCCAGCGCGCGGCGACAGTCACGGCTGCTGATCTGGAGGCGGATCTGCGGGCCGCGTTGCGGGAGAACTCTGTCAAGGACGCAGCAGCGATTGTCGCCGAAGCCCATGGTGAGCCGCGCCGCAAAATCTATCAACAAGCGCTGCAGATCGCGCGCGAAGATCAAGGATAGAAGTCATGACGCAGAACGCACGCGCAAGAGGGCAGAACGCTCATTTTGCGGGCGCGGCTGCCGAAGAGATCGCGATCCGTGCCTATCTGGCGCGAGGTCTTACCCTTGTGAAGAGTCGCTGGCGCGGCCCGCATGGCGAAATCGATCTGATCCTTCGAGACGGAGAGACCGTGATCTTCGCCGAAGTGAAATCCAGCACCACCCGCGACAAAGCCGCGGCACGCATCAAACCCGCGCAGATGCAGCGGGTTTTCAACAGCGCGGGTGCCTTTCTTGAGGGCGAACCCTTGGGCCAACTGACCCCGGCGCGGTTGGATGTTGTGCTGGTCTGGGGCGCGGGCGAGGTGGAGATTATCGAAAATGCCTATGGCCACGGCTGAGCCATTGAACATGGCCAGCGCCTACGCCATGTATCTGTTGTGAAACAAGGGACACATATTATGAAAATCGCATTTCAGATGGACCCGATCATGGGCGTCGATGTGAACGCCGACAGCAGCTTTCGTCTTGCGGAAGAGGCCCAGAAGCGCGGTCACGAGCTGTTCTATTACAGCCCGGATCAGCTTGCCTACCAGGAAGGGCGCATCACGGCGCGCGGGCATGACATGGTGGTGCAGCGTGTCGAGGGCACGCCGGCGACGCTCGGAGAGCTGCGGGAGGTAGACCTGGCAGATTTCGACGTGGTCTGGCTGCGCCAGGATCCGCCGTTTGACATGCATTACATCACCTCGACGCATCTTTTGGATCGTCTGAAGGGCCAGGCGCTTGTGGTCAATGATCCCTTCTGGGTGCGCAACTACCCTGAGAAACTGCTGGTTCTGAACTTCCCTGATCTCACGCCGCCGACGACGATTGCGCGCGATCTTGAGACCATCAAGGCCTTCAAGGCCAAACATGGCGATGTGATCCTGAAGCCGCTCTACGGTAATGGTGGTGCCGGGGTGTTCCGTCTGGATGCCAATGACCGCAACTTGTCGTCGCTGCATGAGCTCTTTACCGGCTTCAGCCGGGAGCCTCTCATTGTGCAGAAATTCCTCCCGGATGTTTCAAATGGTGACAAGCGCGTCATCCTCGTCGACGGGGAGCCGGTGGGCGCCATCAACCGCGTGCCCGCGGCGGGCGAGACACGGTCCAACATGCATGTGGGCGGGCGGCCTGAAAAAATCGGGCTCACGGAGCGCGATCTGGAGATCTGTGCCGCGATTGGACCGCTCCTCAAGGAGAAGGGGCAGGTGTTTGTCGGCATCGACGTGATCGGCGATTATCTGACAGAGATCAACGTGACCTCTCCGACCGGAATTCAGGAGCTTGAGCGCTTTAACGGCGTCAATATCGCGGAAAAAGTCTGGGAGGCGATTGAGGCGCGCGTTGCGTGAGTCTTGCGCTTGATTTGCTATTGGTTGGGCTGCGCCATGTGGTGCGGCCCCGCCTGCGCCGTGCGCATGGCCCGCTAGAGGCGCGCCGAGCCTTTGACCGCGCGGCAGCGGTGACATTCCGGGCGCCGCCCTTCCTTTGTCGCATCAAGGACCGGGCGGGGCTTGACCGGATCCACTGTGGTCCGCGCCTGCATGGCAAAATTATTCTTTATTTTCATGGCGGTGGCTATGTGGCCGGTGGCCCGCATACGCATGCAGCCATGCTCGGGCAGCTGTCAGGGCTTTCGCAGCTTGAGGTCTGCGCGCCGGCGTATCCGCTGGCCCCCGAACATCCTTTTCCGGCGGCGTTCGAGGGCGCCGTGGCATCTTGGGAGCATCTGATGGCTGCGGGTTACGCGCCGTCGGATGTGGTGTTGGGCGGCGATTCTGCCGGTGGCGGCCTGGCGCTCGCGCTGCTGTCCTATCTATGCCACGCGGCAACGCCGCCTGCGGCCGCGTTTGCGATGTCGCCCTGGTGCGATCTGAGCCTGAGTGGCGACAGCCTGCAGGGCAATGCAGAGCGAGATCCGCTCCTGCCCGCAGAGCGTATCCGGGAACTTGTGGGCTATATCCTGCCCGAAGGCGCCGATGACGCGGACCCGCGGGTGTCGCCACTTTTTGCAGAGTTCCCCACCTGCCCGCCGGTCTTGCTGCAGTATAGCGAGACGGAAATCCTGTTTGATGATTGCCGCCGGATGGCAGAACGCCTCAGGGGTTTTGACGCTGACGTTTTGGAGAGGCGGCATCCCCGCGCACCACATGTCTGGCATCTGTTTCAGGGCTGGGTCCCCGAGGCCCGTCAGTCGCTGAGGGAGATTGCCGATTTTGCACGCGCGGCGTTTGCTGCGCGCTAACTGGGCAGGCGGTAGGACAGTGCCTCGGCTACATGATCGCGGGCGATCTGCGCTTCGGCATCCAGATCCGCAATGGTGCGGGCCACGCGCAGGACCCGGTGATAGCCGCGCGCACTCAGGCCAAACTGCTCGGCAGCTTGGAGCAGGAGCGCGCGACTGTCGGTGCCCAGCTCTGCGACTTTTTCCAGCATCTCACCCTCTGCATCCGCATTGGTATGGGTGCCGTCGCAGGCGGCATAGCGTTCCCCCTGAAGCGCGCGCGCTTGCGCAACGCGGCTCGCAACACTGGCAGAGCTCTCGCCGGGGCGACTGCGTTCGAGATCGGCAAAGGCGACGGGCTCGACCTCGATGCGCAGGTCAAACCGGTCCATCAACGGCCCTGAAATCCGGCCCATGTAATCTGCACCGCACCCCGGCGCGCGGGGGCAGGCGCGGGCAGGGTCGGTCAGATAGCCACAACGGCAGGGGTTGGCCGCTGCCACAAGCATGAAGCGGCTTGGATAGCGCACATGAGCATTGGCGCGGGCCACCATCACGTCACCCGTTTCCAGCGGTTGCCGAAGGGTCTCAAGGACGGCGCGTGCAAATTCCGGCAGCTCGTCGAGGAACAGCACCCCATTATGCGCGAGGCTGATCTCTCCGGGGTGCGCACGACGCCCGCCCCCCACGATGGCGGCCATGGAGGCGGTGTGATGAGGCGCGCGAAACGGGCGCGCGCGGCTGACGCCCCCGGCTTCGATCAGGCCACAGATGGATTGGATCATCGAAGTCTCCAGGGCCTCCCCGGGTGAAAGCGGTGGTAGGATCGAGGGCAGCCGCGCCGCAAGCATAGATTTCCCCGCGCCCGGTGGGCCGCTCATCAGCAGGTGATGGCGTCCTGCAGCGGCAATCTCGAGTGCACGGCGCGGACCCTCCTGGCCTTTGACATCGGCGAGATCCTTCTCGAGCGGGTCATCCAACACCTCGCCCGGCTGGGCTGGTGCAAGGATGCCTTGTCCGGTGAAATGGCGGATTGCGTCTGAGAGCGACGCCGCACCAATTACGGTTGCAGCTTCGACCCAGGCTGCCTCCGCGCTGGAGCTCTTGGGGCAGAGCAGCGTGCGCTGTTGTTCGGCGGCTGTTAAGGCGGCGGGCAAGGCGCCGGTGATTGCGACCAAGGTTCCATCCAGCGACAGCTCACCAAGCGAGAGGGTCTCTTCGGCAGCTTCCGGTGGCAGGATTTCCAAAGCCGTCAGCAGCGCGACTGCGATTGGAAGATCAAAATGGCTGCCCTCTTTGGGGAGATCGGCTGGCGATAGGTTGATGGTGATCCGTTTCGCGGGCAAGGCAATCGACATGACCGCCAAGGCTGATCGCACCCGGTCGCGGGCTTCGCTGACGGCCTTATCGGGAAGGCCCACGATGGAAAACGCCGGAAGCCCCGGGGCGACGGCACATTGAACCTCAACCGGACAGGCTTCAACACCTTGAAATGCAACAGTTTGTGCACGTGAAATCATGGCCGCCCCCTGCGGTGCCTCAAAACAGGCCCATAGGGAGCAGCATTTAAAAACGTGGTTACCGATTGGTTAAGGGTGGCGTAAGTCCAGCGCGAAATCGCAGGCTGGGATCACAGCGCCCAGGGTTTGCGCTCCAGATCCAGCGCATAGGGTTCCGGGTCGTAGTGGACTTTGCGCGCTTCCGCCTGCCACGCAAGCACCGCTGGATCGCTCAGAAGCTCCACACAGTAGGCGCGGGTTTCTGTAGAGACCGGGAGGTCAAATCCGATGACCCGTGCCGCAACTGGGGTGTAAAATACATCGGCAAGGCTATAAGCGCCAAAAAGAGGGCCCCGTGCGTGGCCAGAGACCGCACGCGCGTGGGCGAAGAGTGTCTCCAGTCGGCTTAGATCGCTGAGAACGGCCTCCGAAGGCTCAAATCCCTGCCAGATATGACCAAGCTGCATGGGGCAGGCCGACCGCAAGGCCCCGAACCCCGCCGCCATCTCTGCGCAGAGCCAGCGCGCCGTGGCCCGACTGGCTTCTGATGCGGGCCAGAGCCCGGCTTTGGGGTGACGCTCGGCGAGGGTCTCAGCCATGGCCATGGTTTCGCCAACCACGGTGCCATCCGGCAGGACCAGCGTGGGCACCAATCGAGCCGGTGCAACCTCGGCAAGGTCCTGCGCCATGGTTCCGTTGTAAAGTCCCACCAGCCGCGTGTCGTAGGGCAGGGAGAACTTCTCGAGCATGAGCCAGCCGCGCAAAGACCAGCTGGAATACATGCGATCTGCAATATAGAGTGTGTATGTCATGGGGAGAGATTAGCGACGCCACATACATCAGGAAAGCTAATGTTTGTGCGCTCACGCATCACAAAATTTGATTGATCGCTCCGGCACTCCATCCCGTGCTCTCGTGATCTATCCGGCTCAGGGACAGGTTGTCGATTTTGTGGGCAAAAGCCTCGGTCGCCGTGAGGCCCAGGGCGCGTTGCACCTGACAGAGGATCTGGCCGAAGTGGCCCACGACAACAACATCCTGACCCCTGTAGGTCTCTGCAAGCCTGTCGAACTGTCGCGAGACCCGTTGCATCAGCCTGTTCCAACTCTCGCCATTTGGGGGGGCGACGTCTCCGGGCTTCTCCCAAAAGGCGCGAATGTGGTCCGGGTCCTCGGCGTCGATCTCGCTCCAACGGCGCAGTTCCCAATCTCCAAAATGGATTTCGCGCAAATCTGAGGTATGGGGCAGGCGGGTGCGTGATCCCTGGATCGCATCTGCCGTGGCAACGGCTCGGCTCAGATCTGACGAAATAACCACCGCCGTGTCGGGGAGGGCGCGCGACAGCCGAGACAGCATCGCCGTATCAGAGAGGTCTGCGGGCAAATCCGACCAGCCCACCATGGATTTGGCGTGGGTCGGGCCATGGCGTATCATGTGAAAACGCGTAATCATGTCGTGCCTTTCAGCGTCATTGGCAGCCCCGCTGCGACCAATACCACCGTGTCCGCCGCAGCGGCGAGCGCAATATTCAAGCGTCCCTGCGCCTCGCGAAACCGCCGTGCCAGCGCATTCTCGGGAACAATCCCAAGACCGGTCTCGTTGGTGACGACGACAACTTCGGCGGGGCAGTCTTTGATCGCTTCCAGCAGGACGCGGGTCTCTTTCTCGAGGTCATTTTCCGCAAGCAGATGGTTGGTGAGCCACATGGTCGCACAATCCATCAAGACCACATCATGTGGTTGAGCGGCGCCAAGCGCCGTTTTGGCTTCATAGGGCTCTTCGATGGTGGTCCAGCCGGCGCCACGCTGATCGACGTGGCGCGCGACCTTCTCCTGCATTTCAGAGTCAAATATTTGTGAAGTCGCCCAGTAAACCCTGCTTTTCCCTGTCTTAACACAAGCTTGCTCAGCAAACGCAGATTTGCCCGACGCTGCGCCGCCGAGAATGATTGTGACTTTGCTGGCCAATTTGCGTATCCTCAAAGTTGTAGGCGCGTTGAGCATCATGCGCCAAGACGCCCATGCCCGAATGATCCGTAGTTTCGCCGGCGACCAGGATGCATAGAGCATCTTTTGAATATCCGACAGATTATTTTTGAACCAAAGCCGACCCTCGCACGTTGTCAACGTAGTTCTTAGAACAGGGAGTTTAAAATGGCACTGGACGAGACCACCAAGAACCCCCTCCCGAAGCAGGCCATGAAAGCCGAGCTTCTGGATGCAGAGACGGAATTGGCGTTGGCCTACGCATGGCGCGATGAGAAGGACGTGCAGGCGCTCCATCGTCTGATCACAGCCTACATGCGGCTCGCAGTGTCGATGGCGTCAAAATTCCGCCGCTACGGCGCTCCGATGAATGATCTCATCCAAGAGGCAGGGCTTGGCCTGATGAAGGCGGCAGAGAAATTTGATCCCGACCGCGGCGTGCGGTTCTCGACCTACGCGGTCTGGTGGATCAAGGCGTCCATTCAGGACTACGTGATGCGCAACTGGTCGATGGTGCGCACTGGCTCGACCTCCTCGCAGAAGTCCCTGTTCTTCAACATGCGCCGTGTGCAGGCGCAACTCGAGCGCGAGGCAGCCGGCGAAGGCGTGGAACTCGACCGTCACAAGCTGATGCAGATGGTTGCCGAAGAGATCGGCGTGCCGCTGCGCGATGTCGAGATGATGGACGGCCGCCTCGCGGGTGCTGATTTCTCGCTGAACGCAGTGCAGTCGGCAGACGAGGACGGGCGCGAGTGGATCGACGCCTTGGAAGATGACAGCGAACAGGCTGCGGACCGCGTGGAGGCCGATCATGATCGTCGCCAGCTGCGCGAGTGGCTGCTCTCGGCGCTGAATGGTCTCAATGAGCGCGAGCGCTTTATCGTGCGCGAGCGCAAACTGAGAGAAGAGGCGCGCACTCTGGAGAGCCTCGGCAATGAATTGGGACTGTCAAAAGAGCGCGTGCGTCAGCTGGAAGCCGCCGCCTTCTCAAAGATGAGAAAGAGCCTTGAAGGTCAGTCCCGTGAGGTGCAGAACTTCCTTGCATGAGGAATATGCATTTTAGGCGCGGACCTGGAGGTCGGCAATTTCATCTGGCAGCAGTTCTTGCACTTTTGCCTTTTATTACAAACGCCCAAGCGCTTGCGGAGACAAAGCTGGCGCATATCATCGAGGAAGCCAAGCAGGCCGATGTGGTCTTGCTTGGCGAGATCCACGACAACCCGGCGCATCACAAGGTCCAGTCCGAGGTGATAGCTGAAATTGCGCCTGTGGCGGTGGTCTGGGAGATGCTCACCGAGGATCAGGCGGCGCGACTTACGCCGGATGCGCTATCGGACCCGGCAGGGTTGGGCGAGGTGCTCGACTGGGGCGAAAGCGGTTGGCCCGCGTTTGCTATGTATCAGCCTCTGTTTGAGGCGGCCCCGGAGGCGCAGCATTGGGGCGCGGCGGTCCCGCGGTCGGTGGCGCGAGACGCCGTTGCCAAGGGGGCGGTCGCGTTTTTCGGGGTAGAGGATGCGGCCCGCTTTGGGCTGGATCTGGCACTGTCTCAAGAGGAACAAGCTGCGCGCGAGGCCGAGCAGCAAGCGGCGCATTGCAATGCATTGCCCTATGATCTTCTCCCTGGAATGGTGGAGGTGCAGCGGCTCCGGGACGCGACGCTGGCTCGTGTGGCGCTTCTTGCGCGCGAGGCCGCACCTGCGGGCGCTGAAGGGCCCGTCGTCATTGTGACGGGCAACGGACACGCGCGGCTCGATCGTGGAGCGCCGGTGTATCTGCGCTACGCGGCACCCGACCTTGATCTCTTGTCTCTGGGGCAAGCCGAGGATGGGCAGATCCGAGGCGAGTTTGATCTCGTCCGGAATGCGGCGCCCATCGCACGCCCTGATCCCTGCGCGGCCTTTTACTGAGGCAAGGCAGCCCGCAAGATACACATGTAGCCTTGGCCTTTGCCCTCGTTTTCCCCTTTCACTAGGGGGGGGGAGGGCATAAGTTTGCCGAGCAAAGGCAAGGATCGAGGGCCCATCATGCTGTCAGGAAAACATATTCTGCTGATCATTGGCGGTGGGATTGCAGCCTATAAGTCTTTGGAACTGATCCGGCGACTGCAGGATCAGGGCGCGCGGGTGACGCCGGTTCTGACCCGCGCCGGAGAGGAATTCGTCACCCCTCTGTCTGTTTCCGCGCTTGCGGGGAACGCCGTGCACCGAGATTTGTTTGACCTCACCGCCGAGGCGGAAATGGGCCATATCCAGCTCTCGCGGAGTGCCGATCTTCTGGTGGTGGCTCCGGCGACGGCTGATCTGATGGCGAAGATGGCGCAGGGTCATGCAAATGACCTCGCCTCCACCTTGTTGCTGGCGACGGATACGCCGATTTTGCTGGCGCCCGCGATGAACGTGCGGATGTGGGAGCATCCTGCCACCCAGCGCAACCTGACCCAGCTTAGAAATGACGGTGTTTCCGTGGTCGGCCCGAATGAAGGCGGAATGGCCTGCGGTGAGTATGGCGCCGGGCGACTGGCCGAGCCGGAGGAGATCATCGCGGCAATCACCACGCGTCTTGCCGCCGGGCCGCTCGCGGGCAAGCGCATCATCGTAACTTCTGGTCCCACTCACGAGCCCATCGACCCGGTGCGGTATATCGCCAACCGATCCTCCGGGGCGCAGGGCACGGCGGTGGCCCGTGCTCTGCGGGCACTGGGGGCGGAGGTGGTCTTTATCACGGGCCCTGCAACGGTGCGCCCGCCGGAGGGGGTGCAGGTGGTGCCCGTTGAAACCGCCAGCGACATGCACGCGGCTGTTCAGGCGGCGCTGCCCGCGGATGCCGCGGTTTTTGCGGCGGCTGTAGCCGACTGGCGCGTGGCCTCTGCTTCTGACCGCAAGCTTAAGAAAACCAAAGATGGGATGCCCCGTCTCGCGTTTGAGGAAAACCCCGACATTCTGCGCGAGGTGGCCTCTCAGACGCAGGATCGTCCCGACCTTGTGGTTGGCTTCGCCGCCGAAACCAATGATGTTGTCGAACACGCAACGGCAAAACGCCTGCGCAAGGGCTGCGACTGGATTGTTGCGAACGATGTTTCCCCCGCGACTGGCATCATGGGGGGAGCCGAAAACGCCGTGATCTTGATTACCGCCGAGGGCGAAGAGCATTGGCCTCGTATGCCAAAAGACCAGGTGGCGCAGCGCCTGGCGGAAAAAATTGCAGCTACACTCACCCCGCCAGTTTCGGGGGGATAAGATCCGGAAAAATTGATTGCCTTCAATTCGGCGTCGATATGTTCTCTCCTTTTTTCTCGCCTAGCGTAAAATTCGACCCTCGCTTTTTTATGCTAAGGCAGTAGGGATTTAATAAGTTAACGGCTAAAACCATCCAGCGGTCTATGCTCAATTCCATTGGAGGTGTCATATATGTGTTGTTGTGGGGAGAGATTGCCAAGCGCGACACCCTTTGGGTTTGCAAAGGACTGCACGAGATGACGCAGCCGGCGGGTGACATTCTGGTGCTTGAAGATGACATCACGCTTGGACAGCTCTTGTGCAATATGATCCGGATGTATCGGCTTGGGGATCCGTACCTTTCCCTGAGCGAGGTGGATGCCTGCCAGATGCTCCGGGAGCGGGACTTCAAGCTGTGCTTTCTGGGGCTGCGGCTGCGTTCGGGGGTGTGCAAGCGCGCAGTGGCTGAGGCGGATGCGCGGATGGTTCCAACCCTGCTGATGGTCGACTCCGAAGGGCTGCAGGAACTCGTGCCGCCGCCACGCCGCGGGTTGGTCCTCCAGATGCCAGCCCGTGAGGAAGTGATCCGCGCAGCTGCGGTCACGCTTTTGGGTCAAAACGCAGCCGGCTGAGTCCTCGCCGGTATAAATTTTTGAACTTTAAGTGATTTTCACCGGTGCCGGTCCGTGCTAGCGTAATTCTGCGCGGCTGTCAGAGTTCCTTCCACGTCGTATCGAAGCGTCCGGGCAAGGCTTGAATTCGCCGCCGTATGCGGCGGGTGGCAATAGAGCAGGGTTTCGTCCCAGAGGACACATCAATGAGCGACCGAAGTATTCCTTTTTTGGTTGGTATCGCTGCTTCCGCTGGGGGGCTTGAGGCTCTGTCCGAACTGGTTCAGGAGCTCGGAGAGCAAAATGAAGCGGCCTATGTGATTGCCCAGCATATGTCGCCAAATCACAAGAGCATGCTCAGTGCGTTGATTTCTCGCGAAACGAGATTGCCGGTTCGTGAGCTGACGCCCGATGCGGACATCTGGCCGGAGGCCAACACGATTTATGTGGTGATGCCCGGCCATGACGTCATCGTCACCGAAGGTGGCCAGCTAGGGCTGCGAGCACCGAGCGGGCTGCGCGGGCAGCCAAAACCGCTTGCGGATCTGTTGTTGAAAACCATGGCCGAGGAATGCGGCGAAAACTGCGCCGCGATTATTCTCTCAGGCACTGGGAGTGATGGCAGCTATGGGGTGCGCGCCATTCGCGAGGTGGGCGGCATTACCATTGCACAGGATCCCGAGAGTTCCAAGTATTCCGGGATGCCGGCCTCTGCGTTGCAAACCGGCTGCGTTGATCTGACGCTTCGTCCGCGTGAAATCGGTGAGCACTTGGGGAAAATCCTTTCCCGTCCCCGGGATTTCACCGAATTGCAGGAGCTGCATCAAAAGCCAAATCACCTGTCTGATCTGTTCCAGATCCTGACGGCGCGCACCGGTGTGGATTTTCGCGAATACAAGGCGTCGACCATCAACCGCCGCATTGCGCGTCGGATGCTGGCCCTCGGTTTTTCGGAATACAACGCCTATGTGGATTTTTGCCGCAGCGACCTTGCTGAAGTGGATGCGCTTTATAAGGATCTGATGATCTCCGTAACGCGGTTCTTTCGCGATCCCCAGCAATTTGATGCCCTGAAGGCCGATATTCAAAAGCTGGTTGCAAAGCTCGAATCCTCATCCGATCAGCGAACGGTTCGCGTCTGGGTGTCTGGCTGCGCCACAGGCGAAGAAGCCTATTCGGTTGCAATCCTGTTTTTGGAAGCGATGGGCGGCCTTGAAAAAGTATCCCAGCGCCGATTGCAGGTGTTTGCCACCGATATTGACCAGCATGCACTGGATGTGGCGCGACGTGGGGAATATCCGATCTCTGCGATCAATGACATTCCGGAGGAATTGGTCGATCGCTATTTTGTCGAGCGCACTGAAACCATCGAGGTCAAAAAGGCGCTTCGAGCTTTTGTCCTGTTTTCGCGCCACAACGTCATCCAGGATCCGCCGTTCACCAATCTCGACTGTGTGAGCCTGCGTAACCTGCTGATCTATTTCAATGGGCCCTTGCAGGACAAAGTGCTCGCACGGATCGGTTACGCTCTGGTCCCTGATGGGCTGCTGTTCCTTGGGGCTGCCGAAACCGTGGGTGGGATGGAGACGATCTTTGAACCCACCAGCACCTCCGACCGGATCTACCGCAAAAGACTCGTGACGCGCAAACCCGCGCTGCAACCGTTCATCGAGGATGCAACGGCTCGGCGCCCCTTGGAACAGCCCGCGCTGCCGTATCTGGCTGACAAGAACAAGCATCACAGTGCGACACGGCAATTTGACAACCTGATCCGTGTGTTGGCCCCAAATGGTTTCCTCGCCAGCGCCACAGGCGCGATCCTGCGCGTGATTGGCGACATCTCATTTGTGACCGCACTGACGGAAAACACCGGGCTGCAGGTGGACCTCAAAATCCTGCTCCCGGAGTTGCGCAGCGAAGCCTCAAGTCTGATCAATGTCACCTTGCGCTCACGCGGTGTGCGCAGTGGCCAGTGGCATCCCTTACCACGGTCCAAGCATGAACAGGTGCGTCTGACCTGCTATCCTATCGTCTCCGCGCCAGACGGTGAAATGGACGGCAACAGCATTGTTCTGATCGGCGTCGAATCTCGGATCAAGGAAGAGCAGGCCGCACCGCCCGAGAGCCGCAATCCCGAGGAACAGGATCGCTATATTCGTCAGATCGAGGACGAGGTGATCTCTACCCGCGAGGCGCTCCAGCAGACCATCGAAGAGTTGCAGACTGCCAACGAGGAACTGCAGTCGGTCAACGAGGAAATGCAGGCCGCCAACGAGGAATTGCAATCCACCAATGAGGAGCTTGAAACCTCCAACGAGGAATTGCAGTCCACCAATGAAGAGCTGATCACCGTCAACGAGGAAATTCAGGTCAACTCCAGCGAGATCCAGCATCTGAGCGCGGAGCTCAGTGCAGTATTGCGGGCCAATCCTTTTGTGATGATCGTGGTGGATCAGGCTCTGCAGGTGCGTCACGCTTCGCGACAGGCAATGACGATGTTCGAATTGGACGCCCTTCCCAAGTCGGGCATCCACATCAGCCAATGCGCGCCCGTTGACGGGATGCCGGATCTGACGTCCCGGATTTCTCATGTCTTCCGTACCAGTGCGCCCCTGGTCGAAAACGCCGAGTTTGGCGGTGCATCGCATGAAATGACATTCACGCCGTTTCGGGAGCGCGAAGGCCGGGACCTCATCGGGGTGGCCGTCACCATCGTCTAGGCGTGATATGGGATGGGGCCATGTGGGGTGGGCCTGATTTACAGGCGCTGTCGAAAACCCAGTGGTGTTTCCTACCCGATTTGCGGCATAAACGTCGCGAATTGGACGGCGCGGAACAGGACACGCGCGCAGAGACAGAAGGATCGCCCCGATGACTGCATCGCCATTTGCGGTAGACGTGAAAATCATTGACCCGCGTATCCGGGATTGGGGGATGCCCAGCTATCAGACCCAAGGCTCTGCCGCGATTGACCTTTTTGCCTGTATCGACGCCCCCAAAGAGATCGCGCCGCAGGCGCCTGCAGTGCTGATCCCCTCGGGGCTGGCGTTTTACATGGGCGATCAGTCCTGCGCCGCGCTTGTGATGCCGCGGTCCGGGCTTGGTCACAAAAAAGGGCTGGTGATGGGTAATAATGTCGGCCTCATCGATGCCGACTATACTGGCGAAGTGTTCATCAGCGCCTGGAACCGCAACCCGCCGCGCGCCGCGCCGATCGTGATCGAGCCGGGGGAACGCATCGCGCAACTCATGTTTGTGCCAGTTCTGCGGGCGACCTTGAACGAGGTCGAGACATTCTCAAACAGCACGGAGCGTGGTGCGGGCGGCTTCGGCTCGACCGGCTCGGGGGCGACCGGCGCATGATTTTGGTACTGGGGCTTGCGGGGCTGATCTGGTGGGGCGGGCGGCTCTTTGGGGCATCGCAGTCGATGCGCTGGGCGTTGCTCGGTCTTTTGTTCCTGGCGGTTCTCAGCATCCAGCTGACCTTGCCCGAAGGCAATCCATTGCGTGCCGCCACTGGGGGATCTGCGAGCCTGTGGCTCCTGATTGCCGGGACAGGGGCCTTGGTTGCGCTCTATGGCCGCGTGTTGAAGCGGCTGCGCAACCGTGCGGATGCGCGCGAGGACAGTGCTGATGCGCCTGAGGCGGCTGCTCCGTTTCGGGACTCGGAACTGGACCGCTATGCCCGCCACATCGTCCTGCGCGAGGTCGGAGGCGCTGGGCAAAAGCGCCTGAAAGACGCCAGAGTTCTGGTGATCGGAGCGGGTGGCCTGGGGGCTCCCGCGCTGCAGTATCTGGCCGCTGCGGGCGTCGGCACCATCGGCGTTATTGACGATGATCGCGTCGAGAACGCCAATCTGCAACGACAGGTCATCCATCGTGACGCCGATATTGGCATGCCCAAGGTCTTCTCGGCTCAGGCCGCGATGGAGGCGCAAAACCCTTTTGTGACCGTCCGTCCGTATCATCGTCGCCTCAGCGAGGACATCGCATCGGAACTCTTTGCGGAATATGACCTGATCCTCGACGGGACTGACAATTTCGACACTCGCTATCTGGCTAATGCGGCGGCGGTTGCGCAGAGGAAACCCCTGATTTCCGGCGCCTTGTCGCAGTGGGAAGGCCAGATCTCCGTTTTTGATCCCGCCTCGGGCGGCCCGTGTTACCAGTGTATTTTTCCCGAAAGCCCCGCCGCTGGCCTTGCGCCCAGCTGTGCAGAGGCGGGTGTAATTGGACCTTTGCCCGGCGTTTTGGGCGCGATGATGGCTGTGGAGGCCGTGAAACAGATCACAGGCGCAGGAGAAGTCTTGCGCGCGCAGATGTTGATCTACGATGGTCTCTATGGTGAAACCCGCCGGATTGCGTTGAAAGCGCGCGCCGATTGTCCGATTTGCGGACCCAATGCAGGCACCCCGGCCCCGACAGGAGAAAACTGAATATGACCCGCACTTTTGCCCTGACTGCCCTTGCAACGGCTGTCTTTGCCACCGGCGCCCTGGCTGCCGATCTGCCGGATCTTGAAGGGCGCGAGGTCGTGTTTGCGACCGAAAACACCTATCCGCCTCTGCAGTTCATCGACCCCAACAGCGGCGAGGCAATTGGTTGGGAATATGATGCAGTGGCCGAGATCGCCAAGCGCATCAACATCACCGTGGTCTACGAGAATTCGAGCTGGGATGCGATGATCCCCGCGATCACCGCAAGCCAGTATGATGTCGCCATGAATGGCATCACCATTCGCGATGACCGCAAGGAAAAGGTCGACTTCTCCGAGAGCTACCTGACCTCGCAGATGCGCATGATCGTTGCGGGCGACGAAGACCGGTTTGAGGACGCAGCAGGCTTTGCCGCGGATGAGGACCTCCTGGCGGCAGCGCAGCCCGGCACCACGCCCTTCTATGTCACCGTCTATGATGTGCTGGATGGTGATGAAGCCAACCCGCGGATCAAACTGTTTGAAACCTTTGGCGCCTCGCTGCAGGCGCTGCGCGCAGGTGATGTGGATCTCGCTCTGTCCGACAGCACCGCCGCAAGTGGCGTTGTTGCGGCCTCTGACGGTGCACTGAAAATCGTTGGTGAGCCGCTCGGCACAGAGGACTTTGGCTTTATCTTCCCCAAAGGCAGCGATCTGGTGGAACCCGTGAACGCCGCGCTTGCTGCGATGAAGGCCGATGGCACGCTGGATGCGCTCAATAAGAAGTGGTTCCTCGACTACAAGATGGGCCAATAAGCGCCTTTCCTTCTGAACTCCAATACCGCCCCGGCCAAACACAGGCCGGGGTTTGTCGTGACAGGGCAAGCACATGACCAATCGCCACAAGCGCGAAGACAAAGAAGATTTCCCGTGGTGGCTGGTCGCAGTCGGACTGACCGCGCTCTATCTGGGCATTGAGGTCGCATTGAGCGACGTCTACGCACAGATCATGAACACGCTGTGGCGGGGCGTTGGGATTACCATCTTCGTCACGATTGTGAGCTTCTTCTCCGCCTCGGCTCTGGGTCTTGCGCTCGCACTCGGGGCAGAATCGCGTTGGCTGGTGCTGCGGCAGGTCTGTCGCTTTTACGTCGAGGTGGTGCGCGGCGTGCCAATCATCGTGCTGTTGCTCTATGTGGCCTTTGTACTGGCTCCGGCGCTTGTGGATCTGCGCAACTGGCTTGGCGGTTTTCTCGGTCTTGAGGACATTCGCACCCGCAATTTCCCGCTCCTGTGGCGCGCGATCGTGGCCCTTATGATCGCCTATTCGGCCTTCATTGCCGAAGTCTTCAGGGCCGGTCTGCAGTCGGTGCCCGACGGCCAGATCGAGGCGGCAAAGGCGCTCGGGCTCTCGGGTTGGAAGCGGTTCCGCTTTGTGGTGTTCCCGCAGGCCATCCGCACGATCCTGCCACCGCTCGGCAATGACTTTGTCGCGCTGGTCAAGGATTCCTCGCTGGTGTCCGTGCTGGGCGTTCTGGACATCACGCAGCTGGGCAAGGTCACGGCCGCCAGCAACTTTCGCTATTTCGAGACCTACAACATGGTCGCGCTCATCTATCTGGCGATGACGATTTCCCTGTCTTTGGCCCTGCGCGCATTGGAGCGGCACTTGCGCAGCAAGCAAGAGCATCGCTAGGCAATCTGGGGTCTTAGGACAGCGAAAACCGAAACACTGCAGACAGATTGCAGGTCCCCGGTGAAGGCGCTAGCGTCGGTGCAAAGGAGACCTCATATGACAAATCCGCTGCTTCGCGACTGGCAAACGCCCTTTGGGATTGCCCCGTTCGATCAGATTTCCGACGAAGATTTTGCGCCTGCGCTTGATGAGGCGCTAAAGGCGCATACTGCGCAGATCGACGCGATTGCCACCGACCCCGCGCCGCCCACATTCGCCAATGTGATCGAGGCTCTGGAGACGCCATGCCAGCCACTTGAACAGGTGCTGTCGGTGTTTTTCTCGGTGGCCGGGGCGGACAGCAACCCGGCGCGCGAGGCGCTCCAGCGCGCGTTCTCTCCGAAACTTGCGGCGCATTTCTCGGCCATCACTGCCAATAAGGCGCTTTATGCACGGGTGCAGGCGGTGTGGGACCAGCGCGACACTCTGGACCTGACCGACGAACAGGCCCGTGTCCTGATGCTCACCCATCGTGGGTTTGTGCGCGGCGGCGCGGCGCTCAATGGCGCGGAAGATACCCGCATGCAGGAGATCAAATCCCGCCTTGCGACGCTTGGAACCAATTTCACCCAGAACCTGCTTGCGGATGAGCGGGACTGGTTCATGGAGCTCTCTGAAGACGATCTTGAGGGGCTTCCTGATTTTGTTGTGAAGGCCGCACGGACCGCGGGGGCTGAAAAAGGCGTTTCCGGGCCGGTCATTACACTTGCGCGCTCTATTGTGACGCCCTTCCTGCAATTCTCGCCGCGCAGGGACCTGCGTGAAAAGGCCTTTCGGGCCTGGGCTGCACGAGGGGCAAATGGCGGCGCACATGACAACCGGGCGATTGCGGCAGAGATCCTGTCGCTGCGTGAAGAACGGGCCAAGCTCTTGGGCTATAGGAATTTTGCGGCCTACAAGCTGGAAACCGAGATGGCCAAAACGCCGGAGGCGGTGCGTGAGCTGTTGATGGATGTCTGGGGGCCAGCCAAGGCGCAGGCGGACAAGGACGCCGAGGTGTTGACGCGGATGATGCATGAGGACGGCATCAATGGCGATCTGGCGCCTTGGGATTGGCATTACTACGCCGAAAAACGTCGCAAGATCGAACATGATCTCGACGAAGCCGAACTCAAACCATACCTGCAGCTCGACCGGATGATTGAGGCGGCTTTTGCCTGCGCAAATCGTCTGTTTGGCCTGGAATTCGCACCCCTTGATGTGCCGCTTTATCACAAGGACTGCCGCGCCTGGGAGGTTACGCGGGAAGGCAAGCATCTGGCGGTGTTTATTGGGGACTATTTCGCGCGGGGATCAAAGCGGTCCGGAGCGTGGTGTTCGGCTATGCGTGCGCAGGCGAAATTCCCCGAGGAACAGACGCCAATCGTGGTCAATGTCTGCAACTTTGCCAAAGGCGACCCGGCGCTGTTATCCTATGACGATGCGCGCACGCTGTTCCACGAGTTTGGCCATGCGCTGCACCAGATGCTGTCGAATGTAACCTATGAGAGTGTCTCCGGGACCTCCGTGGCGCGCGATTTTGTGGAACTCCCGAGCCAGCTCTATGAGCATTGGCTGGAGGTGCCCGAGGTACTGCAGGAGTTTGCCACCCATGCAGAGACCGGCGCGCCGATGCCGAAGGAGATGCTCGACAAGGTGCTTGGGGCTGCGACCTTCAATATGGGGTTCCAGACCGTCGAATATGTGGCGTCCGCATTGGTGGATCTGGAATTTCATGATGGCAGCGCACCCGAGGATCCGATGGTCAAACAGGCCGAGGTTCTCGCACAGATCGGCATGCCGGCAGCGATTGTCATGCGCCATGCTACGCCGCAGTTTGCGCATGTTTTCTCAGGCGACGGGTACTCCTCGGGCTACTACAGCTATATGTGGTCAGAGGTAATGGACGCCGATGCTTTTGAATCCTTTGACGAAGCCGGCGGCGCCTTTGATCCTGCACGCGCTGCGGCGCTTGAGGCACACATTCTGTCCAAAGGGGGCTCTGAGGATGCCGCTGAGCTGTATACGGCGTTCCGGGGGCGACTTCCGGGGGTGGACGCGCTTTTGAAAGGGCGTGGGCTGGCCGCCAAGTGAGCGCCCCTTCTGGGGCGCGGCCCCCGATGGGGAGATTTGGGAAAGATGAAGAGGGGCGCCAAGTTGGGCGCCCTTCGTCGTCAATAGCCGCGGTTCCGGTCGACGAGATGCACAAAATCCTCACCTGCTTCGCCGAGGCGAATATTCTCCGCAATCACGCGTGAGGCCGTGATGGGGCGGGTTTCAGCCGCGATGTGAGGGGTCACAGTGACTTTGGGATGGGCCCAGTAGGGATGATCCTCGGGCAGGGGCTCAATCCGGAACACATCCAAGGTCGCATGTGCGATCTGCCCCGTTTCGAGCGCCGCGAGCAGGGCCTCGTCGTCGATCAGGGGGCCGCGGCCGGGGTTGATGATGCGTGCGCCCTTGGGCAGCCGAGCGAGGCTTTGCGAATTCAGGATGTTTTGGGTGTGAGGCGTATCCGGCAAAAGCAGGATAACGATCTGCGCCTCCGCAAGCGCTGCATTCAGGCCCTCTGGTCCGTGGTGACAGGTCACGCCCGCAACAGATTTGGCGGTGCGCGACCATCCGGAGACGGGAAAGCCGAGTTGCGTCAAAGCGGTGGCACAGGCCTGGCCCAGAGCGCCGAGGCCGAGAATGGTGATGGGGCGCTCTTCGGCAAGCGGCGGGATATAGGGCGACCAGCTGTTCTGCAGCGCGAGAGAGCGGTCGATGTCCAGATGATACCGTAGCACATGGCCCGTGACCCATTCGATCATGGATTGCGTCAGGCCAGGGTCGACCATACGGCAGAGCGGTTGGGTCAGGGTCTCATTGGTGGTGATCTTCTCCACCCCGGCCCAGAGGTTCAGGACCGCTTTGCAGCGCGTGTAGGGGCGAAAGTCTTGAAGGTCTGAATTGGGCGCGTAGATTATGTAATCCACCTCCTCGGGCGCGAAATCCTGGCGCAGATCGACTGCGAGCCCCTCGGCCTCGAACGCAGCGCGCAGGGTTGGCTCATAGGTGTCCCACCGTTCCGGACGGGCTGCAAAAAGCGCATTGATCATGTTGCAAACACTCCGTCCATATCGGCAAAGCCTTTGACCTCGATCGGGTTTCCGGCCGGGTCGTAGAAGAACGTGGTGCTTTGCTCGCCCGGTTCTCCTTTGAACCGGGTGGTGGGCGGAATTTCGAATTCCACGCCTGCGTCATGCAGCCGCTCTGCAAGGCGTACCCATTCGTCTTGCGGAAGGATCACACCGAGATGCGGCATAGGCACCATATGCTCTCCGACGCGGCCGGTCTTGGCGGTTTCAAAGGGCGCGCCCTTGTGCAGCGAGATCTGATGGCCAAAGAAGTTGAAGTCGATCCAGGTGTCGGTGCTGCGCCCGGCCCGGCAGCCAAGCGTTTCGCCATAAAAGCGGCGTGCGGCGTCCAGATCATCGACGTGATAGGCGAGGTGAAAGATGCTCATGCGGCGTCTCCTGCGTCTTGAGTGCGGGTCATGTTACCCATAGCGCTCCCGGACATGCACATGCTAGCTTGTTTTTGGATCTTCAATCGTAAGGAAAACTGTGGATACGAGATTCGTAGCGAGCTTGCTGGCCATAATCGAGGAAGGCTCGATCGCGGCTGCGGCGCGGCGCAGCGGGGTGACGGCCTCGGCGCTGTCGCAGCGGATCTCCGCACTTGAGGCTGAACTGGGCGTCACGCTTTTGCGGCGCGAGGGGCGAATGGTGCAGCCCACGCATGCCTGTCGCAGTGTGCTGCCCCGGCTGCGGGCGATGCTGCGGCTGGAACAGGACTTGCGCGCGGACTTGCGGGGTCAGAGGCTGGCAGGGCCCTTGCGGGTGGGGGCGATCTCTACCGCGCTTGGGGACTGGGCGGCGCAGCTGTTGCGGCATCTGCATCACGCGGCTCCTGATGTCGATCTGCGGTTTGTTCCCGGGACCTCGCCGGGTTTGATGGCTCTTCTGGAGGCAGAAGAAATCGATTTGGCGCTGGTGGTGGAGCCGCCTTTGTCGCTGCCAAAATCTCTGCGGTTCCAGCAGATGTTTCAAGAGCACGTTGGGTTGTTACGCCCAGCTTTGGATAGCGCCAGCACCTTGCCTTATCTGGTCTATTCGCGTGAAGCCTGGGGCGGGGCGATCTGTTGGTCGGCCTTGACTGCGCGCGAGCCAAACCCGTCTGTCTTGGTGGAAATGGATGCGCTCGAAGCGCTGGCGCAGATGGTCGAGGATGGTGTCGGTCAAGCGGTGCTGCCAGCGTGGCGCAGTCTGGCGCGCCATGCGCCTGCAGCCCGGTTCACCGCGTGGCCTGGTGTTTATCGTAGCATTGGCCTGCTGCACCGTCTGCGCGATCAGGACAGCCCGTTTCTGACATTGGTGCGCGAGGGGATCGGGCAGGAAGGCGGCCCTTAGCGCGGGCGATGGACGTTGGCGCTCTGGACAATTCCGAATGCAGCGAGGAGCACCAGCATGGCCGAGCCGCCATAGGAGACCAGTGGCAAGGGCACGCCGACCACAGGTGCGAGCCCCATCACCATCGACATGTTGACCGCAAAGAACAAAAAGAAGTTGAGCGCGATGCCGAGTGTCACCAGCGAGGAGAACCGGTCCCGGGCCGAGATCGCGGTGGCAACGCAGAAGACGATGATCATCACATAGATCGACAGCAGCATCACGCCGCCCACAAAGCCGAACTCTTCGGCAAGTGTGGTGAAGATGAAATCGGTGTGCTTTTCCGGCAGAAAGTTCAGGCGCGACTGCGTACCCTGCATAAAACCGCGCCCGGACCAGCCCCCGGACCCAAGCGCGATCTTTGACTGCGTGATGTGATAGCCAGCCCCGAGTGGATCTTGGGAAGGATCGAGAAACGTGTCGATGCGGCGGTACTGATAATCCTTCAGCAGTTGCCAGTCGGTGCCCCGGCTCTGGAAAACAGCGGCGACCAGCCCACCGGCGGCGGCAATCACTGCAGCAAAATAGGCCCAATGTACCCCGGCTAGGAACATCACCCCGCCGCCCGCTGTCAACAGAAGGATAGAGGTCCCAAGGTCAGGCTGTTTCAGCACCAAAAAGGTCGGTGCAAGGATTAAGAACACCGGCACGAGCACGAACAGCGGCCGCGAGGTGCGATTGGCGGGCAGCCAGTCGTAATAGGCCGCAAGCACCATCACGAGGGTGATCTTCATAAGCTCGGAAGGTTGCAATCGGAGCGGTCCGATATCTACCCAGCGCTGCGCCCCCATGCCGACGGAGCCAAACAGCTCGACCGCTACCAGCAGCACAAGCGCCATCAGATAGGCCAGCACGGAGATATTGCGCCAGAACCAGATCGGCACCATCGCCACCACCAGCATCACGCCGAGCCCGACCAGGAAACGCTTGGCCTGCGGTTCGACCCAGGGCGAGAATGACCCGCCCGCCACCGAATAGAGCATCAAGAAGCCAACGCCGGCCGCCGCACAGAGCAGCAGCACCAGGGGCCAGTTCAGAAACAGGATCTTGCGCAGGCCGGTCGGGGTCGATTTGGCGTGATACTCAAGATAGCTCATGCCCGGTCGCTCCCGCCGCTTTCCTTACGCTGATGCATTTCGCGCTGGAGACGTTCCTGTTGCGCTTGGATCTTGCTGCGATCGCCTCTCGGGTAGGCCTCGAGCGGGGGCGTGCCGCCATAGAGGGCCTGCAGCAGGACATCCCGTGCAATAGGCGCGGCTGCGGTGGAGCCGCCCCCGCCGTGTTCCACCACGACCGAGACAGCGTATTTGGGATTGTCATAGGGCGCATAGCAGACATAGAGCGCATGATCGCGCCGCTCCCACGGCAGATCCTGGTTGCGGATCACGCCCGACGCGCGTTCGGCGGCGGTGATATTGCGCACCTGGCTGGTGCCGGATTTCCCGGCCATGCGCATGTCCTCTGCAATGATCCGCGAGCGGTAGCCGGTACCGCGACGGTCATTGCTCACGGCGTACATGGATTTGCGGACATGGTTCAGGTGGTTCTGGTTGAGCCCGAGTGGCTCCCCCAGGCCGGAGGGCTGTTCGATCCCATTGATGGATTTTACCAATCGGGGCGAGATCTCGCGCCCCGATGCAATCCGGGCGGTCATCACCGCAAGCTGCATGGGGGAGGCAAGCATATAGCCTTGTCCAATCGATGCGTTCACCGTGTCCCCTACGAGCCAGTCCTGACCGTAGGTGCGTGATTTCCATTCCCGGTTGGGGGCAAGACCCGCCGCAACGGCAGACATCGGCAGATCGTGGCGTACACCAAGCCCAAGCCTGTTGGCCATCTCGGAAATGCGGTCCATGCCCACTTTGATTGCGAGATCGTAATAATAGACGTCACAGGAGCTCTTGAGTGAATCCAAGAGGTTCACATGGCCATGCCCGGCGCGTTTCCAACAGTGGAACCGCCGCCCCGAAACCTCGAGGTGACCGGGGCACCACGTGGTCTCGGCCGGTGTGATGACTCCCGCCTCGAGCCCTGCAAGGGCCGTGACCATCTTGAAGGTGGAGCCGGGCGGGTAGGTGCCTTGCACGGTTTTATTGGCCAGCGGGCGGTAAGGGTCTTCGGTGAGCGCGCGATAATCCGCGACCGAAATCCCGCGCACAAAAAGGTTGGGATCAAAACTCGGGCTTGAGCAGATCGCCCTGAGATCGCCGTTCTCCACATCCATAATGACTGCCGCAGCGCTCTCGGAGCCAAGGCGCGCCTGCACATAGCTTTGCAGATCTGCATCCAGCGTCAGCTGCATATCCGCGCCCGGCTCACCTTCTCGCCGGTCAAGCTCTCGCATCACCCGGCCTGCGGCGTTGACTTCGACCCGCTTGATCCCGGCTTTGCCACGCAACGAGTCCTCTTGCTTGGACTCAAATCCGACTTTGCCAAACTGGAAACGCGGCGTGAGCAGCACTGGATCCGGGTCTTCCATTTTGGAAAGATCATAGTCCGAAACCGGCCCGACATAGCCCACAACATGTGCAAAATCAGGGCCTTGTGGATAAACGCGGGAGAGGCCGACCTCGGGTGTGATGCCGGGCAGGGCCGGGGCATTCACCGCGACCTTGGAAATATCATCCCAAGAGATCTGATCTGCCAAAGTAATGGGAAGGAAAGGCCGCGAGCGGCGCATCTCGTTGCGAGCGCGCTCCAGATCCTCTTCGTCGAGGGGCAGCAGCCGGTTGAGATTGGCGATCACCTCTTCCACATCGCCGGCGTCCTCAGGCACCAGAACGATCCGGTAGGAGGGCGAGTTCTGAGCGATGATATTGCCGTTGCGATCATAGATCTCGCCTCGGCTGGGCGCGAGCAGGCGAATGTTGATGCGGTTCTCTTCGGCAAGCAGGCGGAACTGGTCGGCCTGATCCACCTGCAAAAACCGCATGCGCATGGCCAGCGCTCCGGTGAATCCGAGCTGAAGCCCCCCGAGCAGCAAGGTGCGACGGGCGAGTTTGCGATGGCTGTGATCCTGATCTTTCTGATTGCGTTTCACAGGCGCGCTCCAAGGGTTTCTGCATCCGCCGCCGACAGGCGACGTACTCCGAACAGGCTCTGGCTTATCAGCACAACGAGCGGATAAGCGGCGATGGTCATGATGACCTGCACCAGAATCAGCGCGATATGCGCCTGTTCCACCGCCAGAATGCCAAGGATCATCCGGTTGAGCAAAGCGATGGCGATCATCACGATGCTCACGGCCACCCATTCCCCCAAAAACGGAGTTTCGCGATGGGTCGAGAGGCGTGATTTCAAGAACTCGCAGGCCAGAAGCGCCAGCAAGGCCCAGAGACCGGGCGGACGTTGAAACAGCAAGTCCGCCAAAAGCATGACCGCCGCGATCAGCAGCGGTGGCACGAAATCGGGACGACGCGAGGACCACGCCAGCGCAAAAGCAAGCAGCAGATCCGGCGGGCTCCACCGCCGGGGCATCGTATCAAGCGGCAGCAGGTGAAAGAACATGATCAACAGCGCCACCCCGGCAAAGACCGCACGCATGAGCCAGATCGCAGCCGGAGAGGTCTTAGCCATTGTCACCCTCATCCTGTGTTCCACCCGGGGCCGCGCGCTCCAAAAAACCTTCGGGGCGAGGCAGGGGGATCATATCGTCGGGCACTGGCGCGATCAGAGCGCCGGGATCGCTTATGGGGGCGCTGCCCTGATGGCGCAGCACACGCAAGAATTCCAGCCGCTCATAGTCCGCCGAGAGCCGCACCCGCAACCGTCCCGCGCGGTCCTGCGCGACCTGTCCGATCAGCAGGCCGGGCGGAAAGACCTTGCCGTCTCCGGATGTGACGACCCGGTCACCCGGGCGCACCAGCTCCGGGTTTTCGACGAAATTCAACAAGGGCGCGGCGGTGTTGTCTCCGCTCACCAGGGCGGTCTGGCCAGAGGGCTGCAGAGTTGCAGGCACCGCGCTTGCGGCGTCGGTCAGCAGGATCACCCGCGCGGTATCGAGCCCGGTGCCGGAAATACGCCCGACCAACCCGATCCCATCCATCGCGGCCCAGCCGTCCTGAATGCCGTCTCTCGCGCCGACATTCAAAAGCACCGACTGCCGAAAGGGAGACCCAGAATCCGCCAAGACCACGCCGGTGACATAGGTTAGCTGCGGATCAAGACGGACGTTGTTCAAATCCAGAAGGCGGGCGTTTTCCTGCTCCAGCTGCAAGGCTGCTTCTTTCCAGGCACGCATCTGCCGCAACTCGGAGCGCAACTCGCGGTTCTGTTCCGACAGACGCTGGTAGCTTTGAAAATCGCGCACCAGATTGATCGCGCCGGTGACCGGCGCCATCGCCCATTGCATGTTGGGCACCACCGCGTCCACCACCTGCGCGCGAAATCGCTCCACACGGGGGCTGTCGATGCGCCAGACCAGAAATATCACCGCCAGAACCAACACCAAAATCCCGACAAGCAAACGCTTGAGCGGGCCTGCATAGTCTTCGCGCTGTGACCGATCTTTGGCCAAGGCTCTCCTTCCAGCAGTCTTTCAAACCAGAGCCATGTCCGCTCTGTTCGGGACGTCAGCTGTCGTAGTCGATCGCGTGACGCAGCTGCTTTTCGTATTCCAGCGCCTTGCCGGTGCCCAGAGCCACACAGTTGAGGCTTTCATCTGCGATGGAAACCGCAAGGCCGGTCTGCTCGCGCAGGGCCAGATCCAGATCGCCAAGAAGCGCGCCGCCCCCGGTGAGCATCACGCCCCGGTCGACGATGTCTGCGGCCAGATCGGGTGGCGTGGTTTCCAGTGCCGTCATCACCGCCTCGCAGATCTGCTGAACCGGTTCGGCAAGCGCCTCGGCGACTTGTGCCTGAGAGATCTCGATCTCCTTTGGGACACCGTTCAGCAGGTCGCGGCCGCGGATCTGCATCGACTGGCCTCGGCCATCGTCGGGCATCCGGGCGGTGCCGATGGAAGTTTTGATCCGTTCGGCCGTGGCCTCCCCGATCAAGAGATTCTGCTGGCGGCGCAGATAGGAGATGATTGCCTCGTCCATCCGGTCGCCACCGACGCGCACGGAGCGCGCGTAAACGATGTCGCCCAGCGACAGAACTGCGACTTCGGTGGTGCCGCCGCCGATGTCGACAACCATGTTACCGGTCGGATCGGTGATCGGCATGCCGGCCCCGATCGCTGCGGCAATCGGTTCGGCAATGAGGCCAGCACGGCGCGCCCCGGCGGCCAGAACCGACGAGCGGATCGCACGTTTTTCCACGGGCGTGGCGCCGTGCGGGACGCAGACGATCACCTTCGGCTTTGAAAAGGTGGAGCGTTTGTGGACCTTACGGATGAAGTGTTTGATCATCTCTTCTGCGGTATCGAAGTCCGCAATCACACCTTCACGCATCGGGCGGATCGCCTCGATGGAGCCCGGGGTCCTTCCCAGCATCAGTTTGGCGTCCTCGCCCACTGCGAGCACCTTTTTCACGCCATCCTTAACGTGATAGGCCACCACTGAGGGTTCCGACAGGATGACGCCTCGACCCTTGACGTAGACCAGCGTGTTTGCGGTACCGAGGTCAATGGCCATGTCCGATGTGAACAGACCGCCGAGATTTCCGAAGAGCGCCATGTAGAAGGGATCCTGTGAGTACTGCAATTGCTGGGCCGCGACTCTTTTGCCGGGCCACTGACTGTGCCCTTATAAGCGTGGCAGGCCTGCCGTAAAAGGGAGTATTGGGATCACCTAGCGTCTTTTCGCCTGTAAACAGGGCCAATCTGTCCCCTCTGCGCAATTCCCGCACAACAGGCCCGTCTCGTAGGTCAGCGCGTCAGCCAGAAAAGATGGCATCCATGCGCGCCTTGTAGGTATCCCATGTGACCGTGGCGCGGTTTCCTGCGTAGTTGTGATAATAGGATTTTCCGTTCGAGGTCGGTAGCCCGGCCCAGATCTTGGCGAGGTTGTTCATGAACTTGGTCTGGCTGATTTCGCCAGCCTTGAACTGTGACAGGCCCGCTTCTTCAATCAGTTGATGCGCCAGTTGGTCCTGCAAGGACTTGTTGAACTTGCGCCCCAAAGGCACGCCCTGGTGTTTCACCAGGCGGCGCAGGGTGGCGGGAATGAACTGATACCGGCCGATCGCATGCGGCTGCCCCGGTGTTGCGTCGATCCACGTATAGATTTCCAGCAGCGTCATGTCGGTGGGTTTGGCAGGTGGCTTGATCTTGGCGCCATACTGGACCGCGTCATAATTGGCCCGCCCGGCCTCGGCGCTGGCGATCACGTTCATGATCTCTGCTACATCGACACCAACCGCAACGGCAGCGCGTGCAAAGAGACTTCCGCTGCTGCGCCCGCGAAAAAGGCTTGCGGCGCTCGGGTTCATCGAAACTGCGCCACGCCCCGTGGCATCGTCATTCAGGATCGCCTCGCGCGCCGACGGGGTAGAGGTGCGCATGAAGAAGCCCCCATCCCCCACCAGAGAAAACCCCGCGGAATTTGCGTGGAGCGCGCTGTGTGGGAGGGAGAAGATAAGCGCCAGCGCAATCGCGACGCCGGGCTTGAGGCTCGTTCTGAGGGACATATGGACCTGCTTCTGCGGGTGATTTCGCCACTCAATTTGCCGCAATGTGGTTGAGATTTGGTTTAGGGCGCGCGCGGAGCCTCTTTCGCAAACCCCGCATTACAGCTAAGGGACGCATATGCTGTCGTATCAACATATCTATCACGCGGGAAATCTTGCGGATGTCCAGAAACACGCGCTTTTGGCGTGGATGCTGGATTACATGACCCAAAAGGACAAACCGCTGAGTTACCTGGAAACCCATGCGGGACGTGCGCTCTATGATCTTGGTTCTGCGGAGGCGCTGAAAACAGGCGAGGCCGCGAAGGGGATCGATGTTGCGCGTGACTGGTTTGCCCCGGATCACCCATATGCGCGTGTGCTGGAGCGGGTCCAGGTGCAGCATGGGGCGACCAGCTATCCGGGTTCGCCTCAGATCGCGGCAGAGCTACTGCGTCCTGCCGATAGGCTGCATCTGGCAGAGCTCCACCCGCAGGAAGCGGTGGCGCTGCGTGAAGCCATGCGCGGGTCGGGCGCAAAGGTTCATGTCCAGGATGGTTTTGAGATGGTGCAGTCGCTGGCACCGCCAGAGCCGCGCCGGGGGCTAGTGCTGATCGATCCGAGTTATGAAATCAAAGCCGACTACGCCCGTATTCCCGGTATCATCGCAAAACTGCACCGCAAATGGAATGTCGGCGTGATCGCGCTCTGGTACCCGATCCTGAGCGACGGCACGCATGTCCCGATGCTGAAGGCGCTTGAGGCGCACGCATTACCGGAGGTTTTCCGCCATGAGGTGCGCTTTGCCCCGGCGCGCGACGGGCATCGGATGATCGGCTCCGGGATGTTCGTGGTGAATGCACCCTTTGGGTTGTCACAGGAAGCCGTGCGTCTTGATGCGAAATTTGCGTCGCTCTGATTGAAGCTGGCGTGTTTGAAAAGGGAAACCGCCCGCACGGGGATGCGGACGGTTGGATGTCAGGGTCGAGCGGGCTGTTTTACGAAGCCCGGCGTTGCGCGACGGGATCCGCGTCATCAACCTGAAACTGACGGGCGTTCTGAGCCAGGGCGTTTGCCTCATCCCGCAGGCGCTGGGTTGCAGCAGAGGTTTCCTCGAACATTGCCGCGTTCTGCTGTGTGACCTGATCAAGCTGGTCGGCGGCGGAGGTGATCTCCGAGAGGCTTGTGGCTTGTTCCCGGGCCGCCTCAGCAAGGGCGCTGACGGTTTCGTTGATGGCGGAGATATGCGCGTTGATCTCGTCAAGAGCCGTGCCAGAGTCGCGCGCCAGTGACACACCGGTCTCCACCTCGCGGCTGGCGTTTGTGATCAACTCTGCGATCTCGCGCGCCGCATCTGAGGATTTCCCGGCCAAAGCGCGCACCTCGCCAGCCACAACCGCAAACCCGCGGCCGGCTTCGCCCGCGCGTGCGGCCTCAACCCCGGCGTTGAGCGCCAGCAGGCTGGTCTGAAAGGCGATATCGTCGATCAAAGAGGTGATGCTCGAGATCTTGTCGGAGCTTTCCTCGATCCCCTGCATGGCCTCAATGGTGCGCCGGACCACCTGCGCGCCGCGCTCGGTCCGTTCGCTGGCCTGCTGCACCCGCTCGGAGGCTGCGCGGCTCTCTTCGGCAGAGTTTTTCACCGAAGCCGAGAGCTCTGTGAGGGCCGCGGACGTTTCCTCGAGGGAGGCTGCCTGGGTTTCGGTACGCATGCCAAGCTCACGTGAGGAGCTGTCGAGGGATTCGCTTTCGCTCTCAATCCGCTCCACCCCGGCGACCAGCGTGCGCATCAGGTCGGAGATCTGCGTAACCGTTGCGTTAAAGTCTTCTGCCACCTGCCGGAACTCGTCGGGCATGGCGTCATCGACGCGCACGGTGAGATCCCCCTGGGCAAATTTCGCGAGACGCTGGCTCAGGATGGCGACGACGCGCTGGCGTTCCTCATCCTTGATGTGCGCCTCTGCTTCCAGTGCTGCCTGCATTTGCAGCCCATCCCGGAAATTCGCCACTGCATGCGCCATTTGGCCGATCTCGCTGCGATCCAACAGGCCCGGCACATCCGCGTCCAGGTCGCCCTCGGCCATGGTGGCCATACGTGCCTTGAGCGCATTAAGAGGCGGCAGCATGCTGCGGATAATCAAGAGCGATACGCCGATCAACACGGCGAGGGCAACACCAAGCCCCATCAGGGCCTGCATCCGCATTTGCGCGATGTCGGCCTCGATGTCGTTCATGTAGGCGCCGGTCCCAAGGTACCAGTCCCAGGGTTCATAATATTGTGCGTATGTGAGCTTGGGTTCGACGGCTTTGGTGGCGGGGTTCTCGAAATAGATCGTCGAGAGCGAGTGCCCCTCAGCATCCAGATTGCCGAGGATGTTTTCGAAGATCCGGTTGCCATGCACGTCCTTCAGGTCGCGCTGGCTCTCACCTCCAACCCATTGCGGGCGGAAGGGGTGGACGGAATAGACGATGTCGCTGTCAAAGGCATAGACATAGCCGTTTTCGCCAAAGCGCAGATCATTGAGAATTTGAGCCACCGAGGCTTGCGCCTCGGCCTGGGTCATTTCACCGGCTTCGACGCGGGCATTATGGGCGTCCAGATGGCTGCGGGCGATGTCTGTTATGTGGCGCAACTCTCCCGCCCGAAGATCATAGGCGGTCTGAGAGGCATGGTTCAGGGTGTAGAAAGTCAAGCTTGCGGCCGCGACGAGCGCAAGCGCTACAAGGGCGTAGATCCGAGTGGATAGTCCGTAAAATGCGGCGGGCATGGGTTTTTGGCCTTGCGTGTTTTCGGTTCGCGACCTTTTTCTGACAAAAAACCTAACACCGGCTTTACAGACCCGATCTGATGCGCCTGCGGGTACCCGGTATTCAAAAAATGCAATGCACCTGTGGAACAGAGGCGGGTTTCCCCTCTGACCATGCAAAAAGCGCCCGGACTGTGCCGGGCGCCTTGTGATTTTTGGACTTTGATCCTGAGGTCAGGCTCAGCCGATGATGCCGTTGAGGGTTGCAGAGGGGCGCATGACGGCGGCCTTCTTTTCAACGGAGGGGTGGTAATAGCCACCGATGTCGGCTGCGCCTCCCTGAGCGGCGGCGAGTTCAGACAGAATCGCCGCTTCGTTGGAGGCAAGAGCCTCGGCAATCGGTTTGAAATGCGCGGCCAGCTCCGCGTCATCACCCTGTGCCGCGAGGGCTTCTGCCCAGTAGCGGGCAAACCAGTAGTGGCTGTCGCGGTTGTCGGGCTGGCCGACTTTGCGCTCGGGCGATTTGTTGTTGTCGAGGATGCCTTGGGTCGCAACCTCGGCAGCTGCGCCAAGCACGCCTGCCTTCTCGTTGCCTTTGACATCGGCGAGGAACTTCAGGCTTTCGCCCAGAGCGCAGAACTCACCCATGGAGTCCCAACGCAGGTGGTTTTCCTCAACCAGTTGCTGCACGTGTTTGGGCGCGGAACCGCCTGCGCCGGTCTCAAACAAGCCGCCGCCGTTCATCAGCTTCACAATCGACAGCATCTTGGCCGAGGTGCCAAGCTCGAGGATCGGGAACAGGTCGGTCAGGTAGTCGCGCAGCACGTTGCCGGTGATGGCGATGCTGTCCTTGCCCGCAGTGATGGTCTCGAGGCTCTGACGGGTGGCTTCGCGCGGCGCCATGATCAGGAACTTGTCGGCGACGCCAGCCGCCTCAAGCGCGGGTTTGACGTAATTGATCAGCTCTGCGTCATGGGCGCGGTTTGCGTCCAGCCAGAAGATCGCCTCGGACCCGGTCAGGCGCTGACGGTCCAGGGCCAGTTGGATCCAGTTCTCGATCGGAGCCTTTTTCACGGTGCAGGCGCGCCAGATGTCGCCGGCCTCGACTTCGTGGCTGTGCAGGGTCTCGCCATTGGCCAGAA
This sequence comes from Epibacterium sp. HA2-3, assembly GCF_055693725.2. Lineage (NCBI taxonomy): Bacteria > Pseudomonadati > Pseudomonadota > Alphaproteobacteria > Rhodobacterales > Roseobacteraceae > Epibacterium > Epibacterium sp. HA2-3. The sequence continues at coordinate 497,367 of NZ_CM172490.1, forward strand.
CAACGCGGATCTCGCCGTCTGCCGGGGCTTCGAAGGTCGTCGGGTGCGAGCCATACTCTTCCGCCTTTTGCGCCATCAAGCCGACGTTTGCGACCGAACCGGCAGTGGTCACGTCGAGCGCGCCATTGGCTTTGAAGAAGTTGATGGTCTCGTCATAGACGGTGGAGTAGCAGCGGTCGGGGATCACGCAGTTGGTGTCGCCCTTGGCGCCGGTCTCGTCCCAGCCCTTACCGCCAGCACGGATCACGGCCGGCATGGAGGCATCGATGATCACGTCGGAGGGCACATGCAGGTTGGTGATACCCTTGTCGCTGTCCACCATATACATGGAGGGGCGTTCGAGCGCGGCGATCTCGGATTTGATCTCATCTGCGTTGGGCAGGCTGTCGATGGCGGCCAGAACCGCACCCAGACCGGAGTTCGGCGACCCACCTGCTGCAGCAATTGCGGCGCCGTGTTTATCCCACACAGGGCCGAGCCAGGCTTTGACCGCGTGGCCAAAGATGATCGGGTCGGAGACCTTCATCATGGTGGCCTTCATGTGCAGCGAGAACATGGTGCCGTCCGCTTTGGTGTCCTCGATCGCGCCAGACAGGAACGCGGCGAGCGCTTTGGCGGACATGAAGGTCGCATCGGCAACCGTGCCTTCTGCCAGCGGCCAGCCGTCTTTCAGAACGGTGACGGACCCATCTTTTGCGACAAATTCGATCTTCGCGTCACCGGCCTGCTCGGCGGAAATGGTGGCGGATTTCTCGTTGGCATAAAAGTCGTTGCCGGGCATCGACGAGACTTTGGTCTTGCTGTCGCCAGACCATGCGCCCATCGAATGCGGGTTGTTCTGAGCGTAGTTCTTCACGGCTTTGGCCGAACGACGGTCCGAGTTGCCTTCGCGCAGAACCGGGTTCACCGCGGAGCCCTTGATGGTGTCGTAGCGGGCGCGGATTTCCTTTTCCTCGTCGGTTGCGGGCTCGTAGGGGTAGTCGGGCAGCTTGTACCCCTGCGCCTGCAACTCCTCGATCGCGGCCACCAGCTGGGGCACGGATGCAGAGATGTTGGGCAGTTTGATGACATTTGCGTCGGGGGTCTTCACCAGCTCGCCCAGCGCGGCGAGGTCATCGCTTTGGCGCTGCGCTTCGGTGAGGTTCTCCGGGAAGGTCGCGATAATGCGTGCGGCCAGCGAAATGTCCTTTGTGCCAACGCTGACACCGGCAGCATCCGCAAATTTGCGGATGATCGGCAGGAAAGATGCCGAGGCCAGCTCGGGCGCTTCGTCTACAATGGTATACAAAATGTCCGGCGTTGAATTTTCTGCCATGTTCCACAACCTTTCTGCGAATTCGGAAGCTGTTGTTCGTCGTCAATTCGGTGCGCGTGTGCCGCGTCACTTGATACTTGTCCGGCAGGGGGCGCGGGGCCTGCGCCGGGCATGCATGATGTTCACACGCCTCTCCTAGACCACGAGACGACACAAGGCAATTGTCTGCATGCGACTTCGCGGCATTGTTGCGCAGGCTTGCCGCTTTGTGCGCCACCCCTTTGCGACATGACCTATCCTTGCGAGAGTTCCCCCTGTTCCTACGGACGTCGCTCATATTCTGTAGCTGAATAGCGATTGCCTGTGATAACATGGTTAAATTGGAATGTGGGGTGCTCTGAGGAGCGTACCAGCACCAAGGCGGGCGCGAAGCAGCAGGGGGGCTTTGTTTCGCGCCCCGGGCGCCCGAGCGTCCACGGACAAGAGCCATGGCATCAGCCATCGCAGAGTGCAGGGAGGGCGCGGCATGTGATCGTTTCCCGGCGCGTAGGAGGAAAGTGATGAGAAGCATGGTAGCGGGCGACCTGTTCATTTACGCACCCGTCCCGGTCTATCGGGACGCGGGTACGCTCTATATCGAGCGTCAGGCGGTGAATGGCCTGCGGCTCTGGTCCCAGCATTTTTCCCGGGTGACGGTCCTCATGCCCGAAAAAAATCACGACGTTCCAAAGGGCTGGATCCCCGTTGACATGGCGCTGGCCGATTTGCCCGCGGTGCGGCTGGAGACGGTTCCGTCTGCTTTCACCCCCCTGCAGTTCCTTCGAGCGTGGCGGCGAGAGCGTCGTCGCATCGGCGCGCTTGTGGCTGAAGCAAGCTACCTCAGCTTCGCAATTGGGGGCCTCTTTGGGGATTGGGGGGCGGTCTGTGCGCTGGAGGCGCTCCGGCAGCGCAAGCGCTTTGCGATCTGGACCGATCGGGTCGAATCTGATGTGCTGCGGAAATCACGCGACTGGGGCGACTGGAAGCAGCGTCTGAAATCGCGTCTTTACAGTCGCCCTATGGCCTGGCTCGAGCGCGCCTTGATTTCGCGCGCCGCACTGGGCCTGTTTCACGGTCGGGAGACCTTTGATAGCTACGCGGGGTTCAGCCCCAATCCACAGCTGGTTCACGACATCCACATTTCGGGCCGGGATCACATTCGCACCAGTGCGCTTCAGAAGAAACTCTCCGGGCTTGGGGCGCGACCGTTGCGAATCGTTTATGCGGGACGCGCCGAGGGCATGAAGGGTCCAGGTGACTGGATCTCGGTTCTCGAACGGCTGGCCGTGCTGAATATCCCTTTTGAGGCAGAATGGCTTGGCGAGGGAAGTTGTCTTGCGATGATGCGCAATCGTGTCCGTCGCGCAGGTCTCGAAGATCAAGTCCGCCTGCCTGGATTTCTAGAGGACCACGCCGAGGTGCGTGCGCGCTTGCAGCGGGCGGATGTATTCCTTTTTTGCCACAAGACCGCCGAGTCGCCGCGCTGTCTGATCGAGGCGCTCACTGGCGCGACGCCCATCGTCGGCTACGAGGGGGGCTATGCGCGGGACCTGATTGCGGGACATGGCGGCGGCATTCTGGTGCCACAGGGCGATACAGAGAGATTGGCGCAGACGCTTTCGATGCTGCAGGGGGCACCGGATACGCTTGCGACGCTGATGCAATCGGCGCATCTCGAGGCTGCACCTTTCACCGATGAGAAAGTCTTTGCGCACCGGTGCGACCTCATTCGCCGATACCTTGCGCCAAGCGCCAGTCGTCGTGGGCCGGGTGGGCCAGGCGGGCGGATCCTGCGGGTGGTTGTGGAGCGCTAGGTCTGCTGCACGGGTTATTCGCGCAGCTCGTCCGGATCAACGCCCCAGAGATTGTCTTTGTGCGTCCAGCCGCTGTGTCCCCCGGCGGTGATTTCGCACCAGTCGCGCGTGCAGGCGCCAAGCTGGGCCACAACCCCAAGCTCAAACGCGGCCACCGCCGGCGCGTCCTCCTGAGGGCGTGCGCGCACCTGCAGGAGATCCTGCTCGACCAAGACCGTGCGCACCCCCGACAAAAGCGCGTAATGAACCCAGCCTCCTTGTCCATCCCGGTCACGCACGCGTCGCCAGTGGCCATATTCGGCCGTGACCTCCAATGGCATGCCGCGGCGTTTGAACACCCAGTCGATACGATGATTGAGTGACGGGCCACGGCGCACATTGCCTTCGGCGGCTTTCATGGACACGTAGCGGGGCAGCGGCAGGTTCGTGACCGGCCCAAGAGTTTGCGCGGCAGCTCTCTCGGGCGCGCTCTCCTGCGCGGTGGCGACGGGGGCCGTGGTGTCAAAGAAACCACCCATCACAAGCGCACAAAGCGCCCCGCGCAGGGCGACTCGCACAGAGAGGCTGCGCGGGCGTTCATTTTGTTCAGTGAATCTCTGCACGGCCTCGATGCCCATTTTTGTCTCGGGCGCCTTGTTTTTATGATCTCGTCACCCGTTGATCCTGCATCGGCTCTTAGCGCAATGCAAGCGCGGGCGGAAGGGTGCTTGTACCCGCAATTATCTTGCGACACGATGTCATGGAATGGAACGACTTGCATAGCCCGAGGGAGAAGGCACGTGCCCAGAGAACGCCTGAGTGTTGTTGTTACGCGACGGTTGCCAGAGCCGGTGGAAACCCGCCTGAGCGAATTGTTCGACGTGCGGTTGCGCACCGACGACACCCCAATGACCCGCACAGAGCTGGCCGCCGCCATGAAAGAGGCGGATGTGCTGGTACCGACGGTCACCGACACGATTGACGCAGGCCTTCTGGGGCAGGCGGGCGAGCGGCTGCGGCTGATCGCCAATTATGGCGCGGGTGTCGACAATATCGACGTGGCCACTGCGCGCCAACGGGGCATTCTGGTCTCCAACACCCCCGGCGTGCTGACCGACGACACGGCCGATATGACGATGGCGCTGATCATGGCTGTCGTGCGCCGCATTCCCGAGGGTCTTGCGATCATGCAGCGCGGCGATTGGGAGGGCTGGTCGCCCACGGCCATGCTTGGCGGGCGTCTTGCAGGGCGCCGACTTGGCATTCTGGGCATGGGCCGCATCGGTCAGGCCGTCGCACGCCGTGCCCGCGCTTTTGGCATGCAGGTGCATTACAACAATCGCCGGCGCCTGCGTCCCGAGGTCGAGGAAGAGCTCGAAGCAACATGGTGGGAAAGCCTTGATCAGATGGTGGCCCGCATGGATGTGATTTCGATCCACTGTCCCTCGACGCCTTCGACCTTTCACTTGATGAACGCGCGGCGCCTGAAGCTGCTGAAGCCCGATGCGGTGATCGTCAACACCTCGCGCGGGGAGGTGATCGACGAAAACGCTCTGACGCGCGGCCTGCGCGCGGGCGAAATCGCGGGCTGTGGGCTTGATGTCTACGAACATGGTACCACCGTTAATCCGCGCCTGCGCGAGCTGCCCAATGTGGTGCTCCTGCCGCATATGGGGTCTGCCACGATCGAGGGACGGATCGAAATGGGCGAGAAGGTTCTATTGAATATCAAGACATTTGAAGATGGGCACCGCCCACCGGATCAGGTGGTGCCTGCCATGTTGTAAGCGCAGAGTCCGGTGCAACGCGGGCAGCGCGATTTGGGAGGAAAGATATGAGACCATTATTTTTGAGCGCGGCGCTCTGTGCGGCGCTGGCGCATCCTTTGTCGGCACAACAGGCCGCAGATGCGGTTGCCCCTGAAACAGCGACGACGGGCGCTGGTGCGGCGGGGCTCTCGCTCTCCGAAGCCGCAGCTGCTGCGATGGCTGCGCGGGATGCGGGCACGCCTGTCGAGGCGGAGAACTGGATGGTCGCTGCCGCAAACCCGCTGGCGGTCGAGGCGGGCGCGCGGGTGCTCCGTGAGGGCGGAAGTGCCGCAGACGCCATGGTTGCGGTGCAGGCCGTGCTTGGGCTGGTGGAGCCGCAATCCTCTGGCCTCGGTGGTGGGGCGTTTCTGGTCTACTACAATGCCTCCACGGGTGCCATCACGACGCTTGACGGGCGCGAAACCGCGCCGCTCGCGGCCACGCCGACGCTGTTTCAGGATGAAAACGGCGAACCGCTCAAGTTTTTCGATGCTGTCGTCGGAGGCCGTTCGGTGGGCACGCCCGGCACACCGGCCTTGCTGGAGGCGGCCCATCGCAAATGGGGCCGCGCCAACTGGGGCGGGCTCTTTACCGATGCGATCCGTCTGGCTGAACTGGGTTTTGCCGTTTCCCCACGGATGGCGGACTCGATTGCCAATGATGCCGAACGGCTGGGTCGGTTCCCGGAGACCGCAGCCTATTTTCTGCCCGAAGGCATCCCGCTTGCGGCGGGTGAGGTGATCACCAACCAGCCCTACGCCAATGTGCTGCGTCGCATCGCGATGGAGGGGACGCGGGCCTTCTATTCAGGCCCGGTGGCTGCCGATATCGTGCGCGCCGTACAGGGCGCGACCGGGAACCCCGGCGTCCTCTCAGAGCTGGATCTGGCGCTCTATCAGGTCAAAGAGCGTCCGGCAGTCTGTGCCAGCTACCGCGTCTTTGAGGCCTGTGGCATGGGGCCGCCTTCGTCTGGCGCGCTTACTGTCGGGCAAATCCTGGGCATGCTAGAGCCTTATGACCTGGCAGCGCTGGGCCCAGACAGCCCCGAGAGCTGGCGTCTGATCGGGGACGCCTCGCGCCTCGCCTTTGCAGACCGCGGCCGTTACATGGCTGACAGCGATTATGTCCCGGTGCCCACCAAAGGTCTGCTGGACCCGGAGTACCTCTCCAAACGCGCGACGTTGCTCGAAGGCGATGCGGCCTTGGAGACTGTGGCCCCTGGCGCGCCTGAGTTCGATCATGCGCTGATCTGGGCCGATGATGAGAGCATCGAGTTTCCCTCGACCTCGCATATCTCGATTGTCGATCAATACCGCAATGTGCTGTCGATGACGACCACGATCGAAAACGGCTTTGGATCGCGTTTGATGACAAACGGGTTCTTGCTCAATAACGAACTGACGGATTTCTCATTCCGCAGCCACCGCGACGGGGTGCCGATTGCAAACCGTCTCGAGCCCGGAAAACGCCCGCGCTCCTCGATGGCGCCGACCATTGTGATGCAGGATGGCAAACCCGTTCTTGCGATTGGCTCTCCGGGGGGGAGCCGTATCATCGGTTACGTGGCAACGGCGATCATCGGCTGGGCCGACTGGGGGCTCGACATTCAAGACGCAATCTCGCTGCCTCACGCTGTAAACCGGTTCGGCACTTACGATCTTGAGGCAGGCACCGGAGCCGAGGCGCTCGAAGCCGCGCTCACGGACATGGGGTACCAGGTAAATGTGCGTGACCTGACCTCGGGCCTACATGCGATCGAAATCGATAATGGCCTGAAGGGAGGCGCGGATCCCCGCCGTGAAGGCATTGCGCTTGGTGACGAGTAGGGCAGGGGCTTTGCCCCTCCTGACCTGACGGTCAGTTCACCCGAGGATATTTTGCGTTAGAAGAATGACGCTGCAGATCCTTCTTCTAACCGCAAATATCCCGGAGCGCGAGGCAGAGCCTCGCAAGTCTGGCCGTTGAGCCACCGCCCCTTGCCGCTCTGAGCGCGACGGCCTAGAGTGCGCAGTATATTTTGTTAACAAGGCAAATGCTTTGCGAGATCTTGTTGGCGCTGGGAATACGAGAGAGGACACCATCATGGTTCAGGCCATCACATTGCCCCGTAACGAAGGCGGTATCAAAGCTGCAATCGCCGCGCTGTCTGAGGCGTTTGGCGATCGTCTGCAGACCGGGCAGGCCCTTCGTGAGCAGCATGGGCACACGACCACCTGGATCGACAACCAGGCGCCGGATGCAGTGGTCTTTCCAACATCCTCCGAAGAGGTCTCTGATATTGTTAAAATATGCGCCGAGTTTGGTGTGCCGATTATCCCCTTCGGAACGGGCACCTCGTTGGAGGGGCATGTCAACGCCCCCGCGGGTGGCATCTGCGTGGATATGATGCGGATGGATCAGATCGTTGCGGTCCACGCGGAGGATCTCGACGTGGTGGTGCAGCCCGGAGTGACCCGCGAGCAGCTCAACACCTATCTGCGCGATCAGGGGCTTTTCTTCCCCATTGATCCCGGCGCAAACGCATCACTGGGTGGCATGGTGGCAACGCGGGCTTCTGGCACCAATGCTGTGCGCTATGGCACCATGAAGGACAATGTTCTGAGCCTTGAAGCGGTGATGGCCGACGGCAGCATCATCCGGACCGCGTCTCGGGCCAAGAAGTCTTCGGCGGGGTATGACATGACCCGTCTTCTGGTTGGTTCTGAGGGGACTTTGGGGCTGATCACCGAGATCACCCTGAAGCTGCAGGGCATTCCAGAGGCAATCCGCTCGGCGCGCTGTTCTTTCCGTTCGGTGGATGAGGCCTGTCAGGCTGTGATGATGACCATTCAATACGGCATCCCCGTCGCCCGCATCGAGCTTTTGGATGAAATGAGTGTGCGCGCCGCCAATCAGCATTCCGGGCTGGATTTGCCTGAGGTGCCGTTGTTGCTCCTTGAATTTCATGGCTCGGACGCCGGCGTCGTCGAGCAGTCGGATACCTTTGCGCAAATTGCAGAAGAGTTCGGAGGGTTTGACATTGCCGCGACATCGACGCCGGAAGAACGCAACAAGCTCTGGCAGGCGCGTCACGACATGTATTGGGCCAGCCTTGGGCTGCGCCCTGGTGCCAAGGGGATCTCGACCGATGTCTGCGTGCCGATTTCCAAACTCGCCGATTGCGTCTCTGCGGCCCGCTCCAAGGCCGAAGAAATGGGGCTGATTGCGCCCATCGTGGGACATGTGGGAGATGGCAATTTCCATGCGCTTTTGCTGATCGATATGGAGAGCGCAGAAGAGCGAGAAAAGGCGGATACCTATGTCAGCTGGCTCAACGATCTGGCGATTTCCATGGAAGGCACCTGCACCGGGGAACACGGCATCGGGCAGGGCAAACGCCCCTATCTGGTTCGTGAATTGGGGGAGACCACCCGCTTTATGGCGGCGGTCAAGGCAGCGCTGGACCCGGATAATATCCTCAACCCGGGCAAGATCCTGATCGACGGCTGACCTCTGGCCGGTCAAAGGCGCGGCATCAGCTGCTCCTTTCTATGGCCCAATTTCTGCCCCATCTTCTTGCTAACAGGGCTTTGTGAGAAGGTGGGGTAGGATGTTTTTCATCAGACGACTTTTGAGCCTGTTTCGGTTCTATATGTTCATTTTGATCTGCGGTCTCATCATGGTCGGCGTCGATTACGATATGCAGGCCAAGGCTGTCGGGCGGACAATCGCGACCTATGACGTCGATTCCTATCGATTGACATTGCAGCGACGCCTCGGCGGGGAGCCGTTGCGCGTGGCGTCGGATGGGCGTGTTGGCGCGCCAGAGGGCGAGGTCACATCGCCCTTGGATGTCGCGTTTCGCGCGCTGCGCGGACTTGCGGTGGCAAAGGCGCATGTGATGGGGCAGGACCTCGAGATGGAGCAGGTCGTGCTTTTGCCGCCGCCCTCTGCGACCCAGGTCCCGATACCGCAGCAACCACAGACGATGCCGGTGCAGGACACCCAAGAGCAGCGCCCCTGTGTGCGGCGCGGCAATGTGCTGGACTGCTGACACGCGCAAGGCTATTTCGGCAATCTTCCGAGGATCACAGCCCAGAGGGTTCCCCAGCCGGTCAGCGCGGTCTGTCCCTTGTCGGCCAAGGCGTAGTGATCCGGTTTTTCATCGCTGAAGATCTCCCTGCGGAGGTACCAACCGGTCTGATCATCGAAAAGCCCCTGTCCGAAAGTGTAATGCTCCGAGTGCCTTGGTTTGTGCCACAGGCTAGAGCCGCAGTAGCGGCAACTGCCTCTACTGCCGATGCGAGAGGACTCCCAGGACCGTACTGGGCCTTCGATCGAAAGTACCTTTGTGCAGACGACACCCATCCATACGCCTCCTGTCCAGCGGCGACACATCTGGCAGTGACACGCGCCATAGGTGTCGGGTGCAAGCACCTTAAATTGGACTGCACCACAGGCACATTTGCCGGATTTTTCTGAAATCTGATCACTCATAAAAATGCCTCTCTTTACCGGGCGCAATGCGTGTATGGCCTCCGACTACGCTCGGGACTGGACCTCCAATACTGACGCGATGAGCGGAAACAGGTTTCCGGGAAAAGCCAAGCCATACTCTCTGACACCCCCCTCATTTGGCGATGAGTGCGCGGTTTTTGGCTGAAACTCTGACGTGAAGTCGGTTTTGTCATTTTTTGCGTCGGACTGATTTGCCGCCTTGGGCGCTCTGTGCGTCATAACCGATTCAATTGTGAATCAGAGAACTCGGAGAGCGGGCTCATGAAAACCCAAGTCAAAGCACTGGTCGTAGGCGGTGGCGCCGTCGGTACTTCGATCGCATATCATCTGGCCAAGGCTGGTTGGGACGATGTCATGCTGATTGAGCGCGACGAGCTGACGTCCGGCTCCACGTGGCACGCCGCTGGCCTTTTGCCGCTGTTCAACATGTCCTATGCGACCACCCACATCCACAAATACTCGGTGGATTTCTACAAGACGCTTGAGGAAGAGACCGGCCTCAATGCGGGCTTTGCCGTTGTCGGCAACCTGCGCATGGCGCAGACACAGGAGCGTATGGACGAGTATATGCTCTATGCCTCGACCGCCGAGACCTGCGATGTGGCCTATGAGTGGCTCACTCCGGAGCAGATCAAGGAACGCTGGCCGCTCATTGAGACCGGTGACCTCAAAGGCGCGATCTACCACACCGAGGATGGCTATATTAACCCCGCAGATGTGACCCAGGCGATGGCCAAGGGCGCACGTCAGCGTGGTGTTGAGATCGTGCGCAAGATGCAGGCCGACGCCTTCCACTGGAACGGTACCCATTGGGAAGTGACCTGCACCGTGATGGCGGAAAAGGGCGGCAATCTCGTGGAGACAGACGAGCAGGTGGTGATCACTGCCGAGCACGTTGTCACAGCCTCCGGCAACCACGCGCAGCGCACGGCCAAGATGCTTGGCATCAAGATGCCCGCAATCCCGGTCGAGCACACGTTCATTGTGATGGACAAAGACCCCGAGCTGGTCAAATGGCGCGAAGCGGGCAACCCCGAGCACCCTGTCATCCGTGACGCCGACAATGAATCCTACGCCCGCGAAGAGCGCGGCGGCTGGATCCTTGGCATCTACGAGCACGGCGCCCCGGCGCGGTTTGAGCATGGCGTTCCGGACAGCTTCCGTGCGGATCTGTTCCCGCTTGATCTGGACCGGATTGCGGAACAATACATGGCGATGGCGGAGCGTGTGCCCTCCTGTGCTGACAGTGGTCTCAAGGACGATTTCAACGGCCCGATCTGCTACACGCCTGATGGCAACCCGCTGGTCGGCCCGGCGCCGGGTCTGCGCAACATGTGGCTGGCCGAAGGCTTCTCCTTCGGGATCACCGCTGCAGGCGGCACCGGCTATTACCTCGCGCAGATGATGGTCGATGGCGAAGCCGAGATCGACATGGCGTCGCTTGATCCCAAACGCTACTCCTCCAACTGGATGACCACAGAGTTCGCGGCCCGCAAGAACGAAGAGTGCTACGAGCACGTTTACATTCTGCACCACCCGGACGAAGAACGCCCCGCTGCGCGCCCGCTGCGCACCGCGCCTGCGTTCGACCGCCAGAAAGCGCGCGGTGCACAGTTTGGCTGGGTCAATGGATGGGAACGTCCGAACTACTTCGGCCCGGTGGATGCACCGGACAATTTTGACGAAGAAGCACGCTCCTTCCGTCGTGGTGGCTGGTGGCAGCATGCCGTGGACGAAGCCAAGGCAATCCGCGAAGGCGTTGGCCTCATTGACGCGACCGCCTTTACGAAACATGTCGTCAAAGGCCCCGGTGCCACCCAGTTCCTCGACTGGTTCACCTGCAACAAGCTCCCGAAGGTTGGCCGCATCAACCTGACCTATGCGCTGACCGCATTCGGTACCACCCGCACCGAATACACCATCGTGCGCAACGGCGAGAACAACTACTATCTGGTCTCCGCCGGTGCGTGGTCCGAATATGACGCCGACTTCCTGCGCAAGGCGGCCGAGGACAAGATGGAGGAATTCGGCTACATCGAGATCCAGGATGTGACCACGCAGTGGGGCGTCTTTGCCATCGCAGGGCCCAAGTCCCGCGATGTGCTGAAAGAGGTCATCGTGGATGCCGATCCGGCGACTGCGCTCTCCAACAAGCGCTTCCCGTGGCTCTCCGCCAAGCAGATCGAACTGGGCATGTGCCCGGTGAACGCGATCCGCGTGGCCTATACTGGTGAACTGGGCTGGGAACTCCACCACCCGATCGAGATGCAGAACTACCTCTTCGACCTCCTGGAAAAAGCGGGCGAGAAACACGGTATGAAGCTCGTGGGCGCACGCGCTCAGAACTGGCTGCGTCAGGAGAAAAGTTACCGCGCCTTTGGCAACGAACTGGGCCGTGACGCGACCCCGCTCGAAGCCGACCTGCCGCGCTTCGTCGATCTGGAAAAGGACTTTCACGGCAAGGACAAGCTGGTCGAAACCGGCGTCCGCGTGAAGTGCTGTACCCTGCTGATCGATGGGCCAGAAGACGCCGATCCCTGGGGTCGCGAGGCGCTCTATGCCGAGGATGGCACCCGTGTGGGCCGCCTGACCTCGGGTGGCTACTCGGTCGCCTTCGAGAAATCCATCGGCATGGGCTACGTCAAACCCGAGATGGCTGTCGAAGGCACCAAACTGAAAGTGAAGATCCAGGATAAGCTCTGGGATGCGGTTGTCACTTGCGACAGCCCCTATGATCCCAAGAACGAAACCATCCGAAAGGACGGTTGATCCCTACCATCTTCGTCCGCGCCCTGTGGCGCTGGGCTTTAAGGTCGCACAAGCGCTCCGGTTTTGCCGGGGCGCTTTTCCCTTGGTCCTGCGACCAATTTGCGGGATAATGACGACCGTGTTGCGGCGCCTCTGAACAGGGCGTCGGAGGTTAAAAAAGACAGTGATCCTGAGTAAGTTCCTAGCTGTGGTTGCGGATATACCCGCGCGCTATCTCGACTCGATTACCCGTGGCTTTTGTGTTGCGTTGCTGCTGGGGCTTGCGGTCAAAAGCGTGCTGCTGTCACATTGGGCGCTGAGTGCCATCCTTGTTGTGTTGGCGGGGATCATTCTGGTGAACATCATCGCGCTGCACCTTGAGCGCGAGGCCTTCATTCCATTGTGGATGCTTGTCACCGTATTGACCGCCACCGTGATCCTGACCACCTGCTATGTCGGCCTGTCCGGCGCAACCTGGATGTTCCCGACCCTGGTTGGGTTGAGGTTTGCGGCGCCCCCCTCGCAATACCAACCCGCGCGGCTGGTGCTGATCGCGGTTGTGCCACTGGTGGTGCTTTTGCAGGGCGATCCGGGCAACGCGGCGCGTCTACTGGCGGCGGGGCTCATCACCTCGGCCTACCTCTGGCTCGCCGAGGGGGAGATCGTGTCGCTGCGTTCGAGGCTGGATGGCGACGATGGGCGCGATCCGGTGACACGGGCCTTTTCCCGCGCGCGCATGGAACAGGACAAGTCAATGATCGCATCCTATGCGCCTGTCGGTCTGGTCGTGGTGCGCCTCGATGGATTGATGGATCTGCGGGTGCGGGGCGAAGGCGCGCGGGCGGATGACATCATGGCCTCTGTTGCGGCCGCGATCATTCCTCTTCTGAGCACCCGAGAGCGGCTCTACCGGCTAGGTGGCAGCGAATTCCTGATCGGCCTTGCGGGCTGGAGGGCATTTGAATGTTTCGAGCTTGGTCAAACTGTCTGCAAGACTGTGCAGCCACATTTGCCGAAAGGGATCAGGGCCAGAAGCGGCGTCGCAGAGGTCACCACGCCGCAGGACTTTGATGCAGCGCTCGATCTGGCATCATCCATGGTGTCCAAAAGCGGGGATCTGGGGCGCAGCGTGTTGTCCACAGCACTCTAAGCCTAGCGTGCCATATCCCTATCCGAAACGATGCCATCGCCGTCCCGATCAAGGCTCTGAGCGAAGCGGTCGGAATGGCGGTGAAACTCCCGCCTCGAGATCAGGCCATCCGCATCCGAGTCGGCAAAAGTGAAGGCGTCAATCCGGCCCGGGCTGGCCCTGTGCTCCTCATAGTCCTGACCCATTTGGCGGAAGCGGGTTCTGGTCTCTTGAAGCGAGCGATCAAACTCGTCCGCATCGATAAACCCATCGCCGTCCCGGTCGATCTGCTCGAACTGCTGATTGCGCACCAGGGCGACTTCGCTCACCGTCACCGCGCCATCGCCATCAAAATCTAGGCTCGCCAGAAAATCCGGATCTGCTCCTGCCGTCTGCGCGCCGAGGGTGGTGGCAACCAGACAGAGTATAGCCAGCGTCAAAACGCGTGGCCCGGATGGCGCAGACGCGACAAAGGAAGGGAGGGGCTGGGCCATGAGACACCTTGCAGTTGTTGCTTGTGTTGCTTGGCTCTGAGTTAAGCGCGCAGGTCCCGGTTTTTGAGGGGTTCCTGTTACAAAAGCGTCATTTTTTCAATCGGCTCATGTAGGGGAGAAGACCAGACAGAGGTTGTTTGCGGGCATGTCCTTGGGCGGTGCCATCTGCAATCCGGCTTCGGCGGCCCAGATCGAGACGGTTTCGACGTTCTTGTAGCCGATGTCAGGGTCATGCTCTGTGAGGGCTGCGTGAAACGCTTTGTCACCTTCGCTCACCAAAAGGCCCTCGCGCGAGAAGGGGCCATAAATCAGCAAACGTCCAGAGCGTGTCAGCGCGGTGGCCGCTTCTGACAGCAAGTTTTGGGCTTCGGTGTTGCTGATCAGGTGTAAGAGGTTCGAGAGCACAATCAGATCAAAGGGTCCGATCAGCGCGCCCCATCCCTCTGTGGTGGCATCCAGCGCCGCGGCGGGTGCGATGTTCGTGAGACCGGCCTCACTGGCATAGGCATCAATGCTGGCGCGTCTGCTCGGGTCTATGTCGCTGGGATGCCACGCAATGTCTGGCAAGGCGCGGGCATAGCCAATCACGTGCTGGCCGGTGCCACTGGCGATTTCAAGCGCCCGGCCCCGCTGGGGCGCATGCTGGGACACGATTTGAAGCAGGGGCTCCAGATTACGCGCCGCAGAAGGGGCAAAGAGCTTGCCACCCTCACTTTGCTCGGCGACCGAAGCCTGGCCCGGGACGGAACGAAAGGGCATCAGCGCAACCTCGCAGGATCAAGAGCGTCAATGATGTGAGGAGCGATCTCTGGGCGCTGCCCTGTCATCAGGTCGCGCAGTAGCCGGGCCGAGGCAGGGGCGCTTTGAAACCCGTAGCCACCTTGGCCCGCGTACCACCAGAATCCGGGATGATCCGGATCCTCGCCAATAACCGGCACACCGTCGGGAGCGAAACTGCGCAATCCGGCCCAGCTGGTTTCGAGCCGTGTAACGGGCGTGGTCACCATCTCCTCGTAGCGCGCAAGCCCCTCCGCCAGTACCATGTCATCCGCCCAGGCGTCCTGTGGAGGCAGGGGATCAGCATCCGCAGGCGAAACCAGAAGCTTGCCCGCTTGGGGTTTGGCGTACCAGGCCTCTCCCACGCCCATGAGCATAGGCCAGTTGGCGACGTCTCGACCCTCTGGGGCAGGCAGTTGCGCGATGGAGCGGCGTTTGGGCTGGAGCCCGATCGGAGTGACCCCGGCGGTTTCTGCGATGATGTCTGCCCAAGCCCCGGCAGCGTTGACGATCTGGCGGGCCTCATATTGGGTGTCGCGGGTTTCAACGCGCCAGCCCTTGTCGGTGCGCGAGATCGTCATCACCTCCTGTCGCAAGACCGTTTGGCCACCCTGCCGGCGCAGGTCTTTGGTCCAGTCTCCCATCAACCGGTCGGTGTCGATGTCGGTTGCCGTGTCATGAAGCGCAGCAAAGGCGACGACCTCCCGGTTCAGGATCGGCACCCGTGCCAGCGCATCGTTGATGGGAATCTCCTGAAGATCGAGTTCCGCAAGATCTGCATCAAACGCTGCGCGTTGATCCGCGCGCCCAACGAGCATCAGTCCGCGCGGGCTGAGATATGTCTCGCGCCCCTCGCCGGGGGCCTCGAAAAAGGTGCGGCTGGCCCGCGACAGTGCCTTGATGGCAGGAGGGCCATAGTCCTGCTCAAACATCGCGGCAGAGCGCCCGGAGGCGTGGTAGCCAAGCACCTCCTCGCGTTCCAGCACCACCACCTGATGCGATGGCGACAAATGTGCCGCTGCACCAAGCCCGGCCACTCCGCCGCCGATGATCAGAGTGTCTATCATGCTTCTTCGAGCCGGTCCGTGGCGGGGGCCGGGCGGGGGCTCAGGGCTTCGATACGCGCATAAAGTTCTGGAGACATGTCAAATTCCGTGGCCTTGAGCGAGGGCGCAAGCTGGGTTGCGGAACGTGCCGAGAGGATCGGAGCCGGGCGCGCGGGGTGGCCTGCGGCCCATGCGACTGCCAGCGTCGCGGGATCGGTGCCAAGATCCTCGGCCAAGTGCAGAAGATCGGAGGCTGTCCGGTGCATCCAATCCTGGC
This sequence comes from Epibacterium sp. HA2-3, assembly GCF_055693725.2. NCBI lineage: Bacteria > Pseudomonadati > Pseudomonadota > Alphaproteobacteria > Rhodobacterales > Roseobacteraceae > Epibacterium > Epibacterium sp. HA2-3. The sequence continues at coordinate 513,230 of NZ_CM172490.1, forward strand.
CATAGCGGGCACGATAGTTTTCATCCTCGCTCAACCGACCTGTGCCGCCTTGCGCATATTTCCCGGTCAAGAGCCCGCCGCCCAGCGGCGAATAGGGTACGGGCAAAATCCCCTGGTCGGCACACATCGGCAGGATTTCCACCTCGGCCTGTCGTTTCACCAGCGAGTACATCGGCTGTAGCACGTCAATCCGGAGGCCCAGTCGCGCCGCGAGAGCAACGGCTTTCATGACCTGCCAGGCGGCGAAGTTTGACAGGCCAACATGGCGGATGTGCCCTTCCTGTTTAAGTTCGGCAAAACAGGTCAGCGTGTCCTCGAGCGGGGTTTCAGGGTCAAACCGGTGCAAATACAGAAGATCCACCTGATCGAGCTTCAGGCGCTGTCGGCACTGATCGAACTGCGCTCGCATATTCGCCGCGCTGGCGCCGCCGGTGAAGCCAACCTTGGTCGCGACATAGAGGCTCTCGCGGTCCTTGGCGATCAACTGACCGAGGATCTCTTCGCTGGCGCCCTCGGTATAGAGCCACGCGGTATCAAAATGGCGCAGACCTGCTGCGCGGCAGGCCTCATACATTTCGGCAGAGGCCTGCGCATCGGCGCGTCCGCCAAATTGCATGCAGCCAAAGGCGAACCGGCCAACGTCATGGCCATCAAGGGTGGTGAGCGGGGGGCAAGTCTGAGCAGTCATGCGCCGGAGACTGACACGCAGACCGGGCGCGCGCAACGCAGAGTTTGGCCTGATCATCACGACGCGGCAGCGGCAACGTGAGTGGATGTTTCACCGTCTAGCGGTTAGATCTGGATCATGTTTGATGCCAAGATCCGCCCCCTCATCGACCCGTTTCTGAATGCGCAGGGCGCCCGGCTTGCCGCGCGCGGCGTCACGGCCAATCAGGTCACCCTTGCCGGGCTTGGTCTTGGGCTTGCGTCAGCCGGGCTGATCGCAGTTGGCCTGACCTGTTGGGCGCTGGCATTCCTGTTGGCGTCACGGATGGCGGATGGGCTGGATGGAGCCGTGGCCCGTCAGCACGCCCCAAGTGATTTTGGTGGTTACCTCGATATTGTCTGTGATTTTGTATTCTACGGCGCTGTACCGCTTGGATTTGTGGCGCTTGCCCCCGAAGCAAACGGATTGGCCGGGGCGTTCCTGTTGTGCAGCTTTTACGCCAATGGAGCGAGTTTCCTGGGCTATGCCGTGCTCGCTGAAAAACGCGAAATGAAGACCTCTGCGCGCGGGGTGAAAACGCTCTACTTCACCGGGGGGCTCCTTGAGGGTGCAGAAACCATCGGCTTTTTTGTGGTTCTGTGTCTCTGGCCCGACGGGTTTGCGCCACTGGCCTATGTGTTTGGAACCCTGTGTTTCGCGACGGCTGCATCGCGGGTCGTATTGGCCGCAAAGGTGTTCTCGGCCTGAACAGCTGCACCGTTTCGCGCCGCCCTGGGTCTGGGCCCTGATTTATTCAGGATCTCTTGGGACTGGCGACTGCCACCACAGCGCGTGCGGATGCAGAATTGGCGGAACGTGCGGTCTGCGCATCTGGCGCTGCGTCGGAGCATGTAGTTCGTTAGGGACGCCTCGAATGTGCCAAATTCCGCAACCCGGCGATACCACAGACGGCCCCCGACAAAAAAGACCCGCCTGTGCTGGCGGGTCTTTCAAGGTCTCAGGTGACGATCGCCGATTATTCGGGGATCGTGCCTTCGATGCCTTCAACGTAGAAGTTCATGCCAGCAAGGGTGCCGTCGTCCGCAGTTTCACCTTCGGCGAGGAACACCGAGCCGTCCTGCTTTTTCAGCGGGCCGGTGAAGGGGTGGTATTCGCCAGAGGCGATCGCGTCCTTCAGAGCCAGCGCTTCGGCTTTGACGTCTTCAGGAACCGCATCGGTGATCTCGCCAATGCCGACCATGCCCGGGCCGATACCGTCCCAGGTGTCGACAGACGTCCAGGTGCCGTCCATGACCGCTTTGGTGCGCGCGATGTAATAGGGCGCCCAGTTGTCGATGATGGAAGAGACGCGCGGCTTGGGCGCATACTCTGCCATGTCGGAGGCCTGACCAAATGTGATCACGTTGCCTGCGGCCTGCGCTGCGGCTTGCGGGGCGGTGGAGTCTGTGTGCTGCAGAATGACATCTGCGCCCTGCTCGATCAGCACCTTCGCAGCGTCCGCTTCCTTGGCGGGGTCAAACCAGGTGAAGGCCCAGACGATCTTGAACTGCACGTCGGGGTTTACTTTCTTGGCGTGGATATAGGCCGAGTTGATGCCGCGAATTACTTCCGGGATCGGATAAGAGCCAATGTAGCCGATGATGTTGCTCTCGGTCATATGACCCGCAATAACGCCTTGCACGGCGCGACCTTCGTAGAACCGGGCCGAGTAGGTCGACACGTTTTCCGCGCGCTTGTAGCCGGTGGCGTGTTCGAATTTCACGTTCGGGAACTTCTTGGCGACATTGATGGTCGGATCCATGTACCCAAAGGAGGTGGTGAAGATCAGATCCGCACCCTGAAGAGCCATCTGCGTGATCACGCGCTCGGCGTCTGGGCCTTCGGCAACATTTTCAACATAGACGGTTTCAACCGCGTCGCCGAACTCCTCGACAACCGCCTTGCGGCCCTGATCGTGCTCGTAGGTCCAGCCGCCATCTCCGACGGGGCCAACATAGACAAAGCCGACTTTGGTTTTGTCCTCGGCCAGCGCGCCACCGGCGGCCAGACCCAGTGCAACCGCTGCACTGGCAAGAAGTTTGGTGAGTTTCATGTGATGGGTTCCCCCTGATTGGTTCCATGTTTGAATGTCCGCCCCGGTTCGATCCGAGACTGGACAGGTCTTGATCGGCGCAGGCAAACACCCCGCACCTGCCATAGGCCTCCGACGTCAGCGGGAGGCGTGAAAACTCCGGCCAAGCGACGCTGGCGCGCTGCTCTTGTCGGCGGAAAGAATGACGAGCACCAGAATAGTGATCAGATACGGCGACATTGCCAGATATTCCACCGGGATAGCAACGCCCGCCGCCTGAAGATTAAGCTGCACCACGGTCACACCGCCAAAAAGATAGGCACCCAAAAGCGCGCGCCATGGCTTCCAGCTGGCAAAGACTACCAGCGCCAGTGCAATCCAGCCAATCCCGGCCGTCATGCCCTCGGTCCATTGCGGGACGCGGATCAGGCTGATGTAGGCCCCGCCAAGCCCCGCGCAGGCACCTCCAAATAGGATCGCAAGCGTGCGGATCTTGACCACCTTGTAGCCCAGTGCATGCGCCGCGTCGTGGTTTTCACCCACCGCGCGCAGGATGAGGCCAACGCGGGAGTATTTGAGCACTGCCCAAACCGCAGCCGTGAGAGCAATCCCGAAATAGAGCACGACATCATGGCCAAATAGGATTCGGCCAACCACGGGCAGATCCGAGAGAAGAGGAATGTCCACGCGCCCCATCTGAGGAGGTTTCACGCCTACGTATCGCTGCCCCATGAGCGCGGACAGGCCGAGCCCAAATAGCGTCAGCGCCAGACCCGAGGCCACCTGGTTGGCCAGCGCCACCTGGGTCATGATCACGAACAATAGCGACAAGAGCGCCCCGGCCGCGGCCGCGGCGACAAATCCCAATAGCGGAGAGCCCGTCTCGACCGCGGTTGCAAACCCGGCAATAGCCCCGACGATCATCATACCTTCAACGCCGAGGTTCAGAACGCCGGATTTCTCCACCACCAGCTCGCCGATAGCGGCCAGCAGCAACGGGGTCGCCGCCACCATCAGGGAGGCGATGAGAAGGACTGGATTGATAGCAGACAGATCCATCAGAGCGCCTCCGGCTTGCCAATTGCGATGCGGTAGTTGGTGAGCAGATCAAGCGCCAGCAAGAAGAACAACAGCATGCCCTGAAACACCTGAATGGCCGACGAAGGCAGGCCGAGATTGCCCTGCGCAATGTCGCCGCCAATGTATGTCAACGCCATCAAGGCGCCTGCCAGCAGGATACCCACCGGATGCAGGCGCCCCAGAAAGGCCACGATGATCGCGGTAAACCCGTAGCCCACGTTGAAATCGATGGAGACCTGGCCCGAAGGCCCAGAGACCTCGAACATGCCTGCAAGCCCTGCCAGAGCGCCAGACATCCCAAGGCAAAACAGAACCAGCCGGGCGGGTTTAACGCCTGCAAACCGGGCCGCCCGCGGTGCTTCGCCGGTCAGGCGGATGTGATATCCGAGCATATGCCGGTTCAGCAGCACGTAGGAGAAAATCACCGCAATCATCGCCGCGACAACACCCCAGTGCATGCCGGTTCCGGCAATCAGTTCAGCGTTGTGGGCGCTCTCGTATTGTTGCAGGTTGCGCGATCCCGGAAAGCCAAAGCCTTCGGGGTTTTTCATCAACCCCAGCGACATGGATGCAAGCAACTGCTCGGCCACATAGACCAGCATCAAGGATACGAGGATTTCATTGGTGCCAAAACGGGTTTTGAGCACCGCTGGAATCATCGCCCAGGCCCAGCCCCCTAAGGCACCCGCCAGAACCATCAGCGGAAAGATCACCCAGGAGTCCGTGGGATAGAACGCCAACCCCACACCTGCGCCGGTCAAAGCACCGATGATGTATTGCCCTTCGGCGCCAATGTTCCAGATCCCCGCACGAAACCCAAGGCTCAGTCCGATTGCGATCAGAACCAGCGGAGCGCCCTTAACCAGAAGCTGCGGGCGATAATAAAAGGCGAACTCGCCAAACAGTGGCTCCCAAAAGATCGTTCGGATTGCCTCGACGGGGTTTTTGCCGAGGGTCGCGAACAACAGCCCTCCCATCACCATTGTCGCAAGCACCGCCAGCAGCGGTGTCGCCATGGACCACACCCGCGATGGCTGCGGTCGTTTCTCTAGCCGGATCATCCCTCTTGTCCCTCTTGGCCGGATCTTTGTGTTCCGGTTCTTTTCATCTTCTTCCAAATATCCCCGCCGGAGGCTTCCGCCCCGAGCGTCACTTCCCCAAAGTCCGCGACAAGTGCGCTACACATGCGCCACTTCCATGCCATGTGCACCGCCCATCATCAGGCCGATCTCATCCACCGTCAGCTCCCCCGTGGGGCGCGGGGCGGACAGACGACCCTCATTGAGGGCGGCGAAATTGTCGGAGATTTCCATCAGCTCATCGAGATCCTGACTGATGCAGATCACCGCAGTCCCCTGCGCGGCAAGATCAAGTAGCGACTGCCGTATTGCCGCCGCCGCCGCCGCATCCACGCCCCATGTGGGCTGGTTCACGATCAGGACCTCGGGGCGCTGCAGCACCTCACGGCCAATGACGAACTTCTGCAAATTCCCACCAGAGAGCGAGCGCGCCGCGTTCTCCGGTCCCGGTGTGCGCACATCAAACGCCTTGATGATCTTCTCTGCAAAGGACTTGGTCGCCCCCCATTTCAAAAAGCCGTTCTGCTCCAGCCCCTCGCGCACCGACCCGGTCAAAAGCGCATTTTCGGTCAGGCTCATATCCGGCGCGGCGGCATGGCCCAGGCGCTCTTCGGGAGCACTGAGGACACCAAGAGCGCGGCGCGCGGTTGGGCCCATTCGCCCGATGGGCTGGCCGTCGAATTTCACCGCGTCGCGGGCTGTGGTCACCTCACCCGACATCACTGACAGCAGCTCGTCCTGCCCGTTGCCTGCAACACCACCAATGCCAAGGATCTCGCCCCGACGCACGGTCAGGTGCACATTCTTCAACGCGGTGCCAAATGCCGAAGGCGCGGGCACCGAAAGGCCAGAAATATCCAGTGCCACATCACCAAAGCTGCGCGCGCCGCGTTCCGGCGTCTTGAGCGCGCTACCCACCATCAGTTCTGCCATCTCGCGGGCAGAGGTGTCGCGCGGCACGCATTCGCCCACATTCTTGCCGAGCCGCAGGATCGTCGCGTGGTCGCAGAGCGCGCGGATTTCTTCGAGCTTGTGCGAGATATAAAGGATCGAGGTCCCTTCGGACTTCAGCTTGCGCAGGGTCTCAAAGAGGATCTCCACCTCTTGCGGTGTCAGAACCGATGTCGGCTCGTCCATGATCAGAAGCTTTGGATCCTGCAGCAGGCAGCGAATGATCTCCACCCGCTGACGCTCGCCCGCCGAAAGGTCTCCGACCGTGCGGTAAGGATCGAGCGGCAGCCCATAGGCTTCGGACACCTCACGGATCCGGGCCGCCAGATCACGCAGCGCCGGTGGGTTCTCCATGCCAAGGGCAATGTTTTCTGCCACATTCAGCGCATCAAATAGCGAAAAATGCTGAAATACCATGGCAATGCCGTCTGCGCGCGCTTGACGCGGCTCGGAGGGCTCATAGGCCGCTCCGCGCAGGGTCATGCGACCGGAATCCGGTTTCACGAGGCCATAGATCATCTTCACGAGTGTCGATTTTCCGGCACCGTTTTCACCCAGAAGCGCATGCACCTCGCCTGTGCCGATGGTGAAGGAGACCTGGTCATTGGCGACGACGCCGGGATAGGCCTTGGTGAGGCCGTCAAGGGTCAGAAGGGGAGGCGTGCTCACGCGCTATGCTCCTTTTTCAAGTCCAAACGCTGCGAGAGCGCCATGAGTTCTGCCGCCACGCCGATGGCGATGGCATGTGGATGTTTGCCCAGTTCGGGCATGCCGATCGGGCAGGTAAGGCGCGCGATCTGCTCCGGGCGATGGCCAAGCGCTGTAAGGCGCGTACGAAACCGAGCCCATTTGGTCTTGGATCCGATCAGCCCTGCAAAATCAAACCCATGCCCCAACAGCCGGTGGCATAGCGCCAGATCCAGCTGATGGGAATAGGTCAGGATCAGATGATAGGCTTCCGCAGGTGCATGTGGCACCAGACGGTCCGGCTCCTGCGCGGGTAGGGCCGTGACGGAAGCGGGGATCTCCTGCGGGTACTTTGACCGCATCACATCGACCCAGGTGATCGCGTAATCCGGCAGAGGTGCCAGCACCTCAACAAGCGCACGCCCCACATGGCCGGCGCCCCAGATCCACAAGGGTCGCGTCGCGCAGGCGACCGGTTCGATCATCCAGCCAGCAATCAATTGTGGCGCTGGCGCAAGCCCTTGCGCGCGGGCTTGGTTCAGGATCCGGCTTACCGCCAAAGGCTCCGGTCCGGGAGCCACCGCCCGTGAGATCACTTCGCCTGTGAGCTGCGCGATGCTTACTTCGGTGTAGACTTCGCTCAACAGGGTGACAGCGCCCCCGCAGCATTGCCCCAGATCTGGGCCCAATGCATGCGTCGAAAGCCGGTATGGCGCATCCTGACGTCTTGCGGCGTCTGCGGCTTCAAATTCCAGCGTCCCACCGCCAATGGTGCCAGATTGCCCGCCGTCCCAAACCAGCATGGCTGCACCGACTTCACGCGGTGCGGAGCCTTTGACCTCGGCCACCACCACGCGGATCACCCGACCATGGGCCTCTACGGCCGCCTTTAGCGCTTCGACGTCAAACCCCATGGCGTAGTGTCTCTGTTGCCCGCCAGATCTCTTCCGCCGTCGCAGGCGCGTTCAAATGTGGATACCCTTCGCCGAAACGAGACACCGCATCCGAGAGCGCAAGCCAGGCCGAAATGCCCAGCATAAACGGTGGCTCGCCCACCGCTTTGGAGCGATAGATGGTCTCTTCGCGGTTTGATCCGTCATAGAGCGCCACGTTGAACACATCGGGCCGGTCAGAGCAGGCCGGGATCTTGTAGGTAGATGGCGCATGGGTGCGAAGCCGCCCGGTCTCGTCCCAGACCAGCTCTTCGGTCGTGAGCCAGCCTGCGCCCTGAACATAAGCGCCTTCCACTTGTCCGATATCGAGTGCCGGGTTCAGCGAGGCGCCCGCATCATGCAAGATATCGGCGCGCAGAATGCGGTTTTCGCCGGTCAGCCGGTCGACCACCACTTCGGTGATCGCTGCCCCATAGGCGAAATAGAAAAACGGCCGTCCGGCTCCCTTGATCCGGTCCCACTCCAGCGAGGGCGTTTTGTAAAACCCCGTTGCCGAGAGGCTCACCCGGCCCGTGTAACACTGCATCGCCGCCGCCTCAAAACTGATCCGTTCAGAGCCGATGCGCACCTGATCCTTCTCAAACGAAACTGCGGATTTCGGCTGTTGATAGACTTCGGCCAGATGCGCCGCCATGCGGTCGCGAATGGTGTCACAGGCGGCTTTCACCGCCATCCCATTGAGATCAGAGCCCGAGGAGGCTGCGGTGGCCGAGGTATTTGGTACCTTTGCGGTGTCAGTCGCTGTGATTTTCACCCGCCCGAGGTCGACCCCAAAACGTGCAGCCGCCACTTGGGCCACCTTTTGAAACAGCCCCTGTCCCATCTCGGTGCCGCCATGATTGAGATGGATGGAGCCATCCTGATAGACGTGCACCAAGGCGCCCGCCTGATTAAGGTGGGTGAGCGTAAAGGAGATCCCGAATTTCACCGGTGAGAAGGCCAGGCCGCGCTTCAAACGGTCATGGCGCGCGTTCCAGGCCGAAATCTCCGCCTTGCGCGCGGCATAATCGGCGGATTTCACGAGCTGCGCGGTCATCTCATGCAGCTCGAAATCTGTCACTTCCATGCCATAGGGAGTGGTATTGTCCTTCTCTTTTCCAGAAATATCCCGGGGGGAGGTCGCTGACCGGGGGGCAGAGCCCCCTTTGGACGCAAGGGGGGCGGCATAGTAGTTGCGTAGCCGCAGCTCGACCGGATCCATCCCCAAGACCTGTGCGGCATGATCCATCACCCGCTCGATGCCGACCATGCCTTGAGGGCCGCCAAAGCCGCGATACGCTGTGGCGCTTTGCAGGTTGGTTTTCAGCCGATGGCTCTCAATGCGGATCGCAGGGATTGCATAGGCGTTGTCCGCATGCAGCATGGCGCGATCTGCCACCGGTAGCGACAGGTCCTGCGCCCAGCCGCAATTGACCAAATGAGTGAACTCGACGCCCGTGATCCGCCCTTCTGCGTCAAAACCGGCGCGATAAGAGATCCGGAACGCATGGCGCTTGCCGGTGATGGTCATGTCATCGTCGCGGTCATAGCGCATCTTGCAGGCCTTGCCGGTGAGGCGCGCGGCTACGGCGCAGGCCACTGCCAGCGCATTGCCCTGGCTTTCCTTGCCGCCAAAGCCGCCGCCCATGCGTCGGGTCTCGACCCGGACTGCGTGCATCGGCAGTCCAATCGCCTCGGCCACCTTGTGCTGGATTTCGGTTGGGTGCTGGGTGGACGAATTGACGATCATGCCGCCATCTTCTTGCGGCAGCGCCAGCGCCGCCTGACCTTCGAGATAGAAATGCTCCTGACCACCAATGTCGAAGCTGTCTTCGATCACATGCAAAGAGGCCTGAATGGCTGCGGGGGCGTCGCCTTTCTCATAGATGCGCGGGCCGTCTTCAAAGCGGCTGTCTGCTGCCAGTGCCGCCTCCACACTCAAGAGCGCGTCGGTTTTGCGGTATTCGATATCGCCCTTGCGCGCCGCAACGCGTGCGGCGCGATGAGAGGTGGCAACCACCAAAAAGACGGGCTGACCGAGGTAGTGCACCTCGCCCTTGGCCAGGAGCGGCTCATCATGGGCTGAGGGAGAAACATCATTGTCAAAGGGCAGATCCTCCGCGGTCAGCACTGCCACCACACCGTCCGAGGCGTGAACCTCGGCAAGGTTCATCGCGGTGATGGAACCGCTGGCGATCGGCGCAAGACCAAAGGCCAGATGCAGTGTGCCCTTGGGGGTGGGGATGTCATCCACGTAGCGGGCCTTGCCCGTGACGTGCAGGGCGGCGGCATCATGGGGCAGGGGGGTGGACACACTCATGGCTGGACCTCCAGCACATGTTCCGGCGCGCCGTTCAGGTCGGAGAAGTAGCGCCGGAGCATATTGCGTGCGCAGTCGAGCCGGTAGGCGGCAGACGCGCGCATATCGCTCAGGGGCGTGAAATCGTGATCAAACGCGGCCTGTGCAGCCACAACGGTCGCCTCTGTCCAGGGGCGACCGACCAATGCCTCCTCGACGTGGGTGGCGCGTTTGGGAATGGCCGCCATCCCGCCAAAGGCGATCACAGCAGCCGTGACATTGCCGTTCACGACGGTCACATTGAAGGCGCCCAGCACCGCCGAGATGTCCTGATCAAACCGTTTTGAGAGCTTGTAGACCCGCAGGCTGTCGGGCTGCCGGTCAAAGCTCACGGCTTCGATGAATTCGCCGGGCGCGCGGTCCTGCTTGCCGTAGTCTATGAAGAAATCCTGCAGCGGCAGGCTCCGGCGCATGTCGCCCTTGCGCAGATGCAGTGTGGCGCGCAGGGCGATGAGCGCGGGAGGGTTGTCCCCGATGGGAGAGCCATTGGCGATATTGCCCCCAAGCGTGGCGGCCGCGCGTACCTGTTGGCTGGCATAGCGGCGCAGCATCTCGGCATAGGACGGGTGCAAGGGCGCAAGGGCGGCGCGCAGGTGGTTCATATCGGCCATGGCACCGATGCGCACCTCCGCGTCGCTGATTGTGATCTCCTTGAGGTCGCGACAGCCGTCCAAAAAAATCACATCCCGCAGCTGGCGCAGATGCTTTGTGACCCAAAGCCCCACATCAGTGGCGCCAGCAATCAGCGTGGCCTCGGGTCGCGCTGCGTAAACTCTGGCCAGATCATCCGAAGAGCAGGGACGCAGGGCGTTTAGGGGCTCTGCCCCCCGGTCTGCGTCCTCCCCCCGAGGTATTTCTGAAAAGGTGAAACTGCGATCCTGCGCGATATGATCAGGGACGGGCGCGTCCTGAGCGGCCTCGGCAGCACGGATGATCGGCGCATAGCCGGTGCAACGGCAGAGATTGCCGGCAAGCTGATCGTCATGGTCTGTGGCGCCATTTGTATGCGCGGTGACCATCGACATCACAAATCCTGGCGTGCAGAAGCCGCACTGGCTGCCGTGATGGTCGATCATCGCACGCTGAACCGGATGCAGCGTGCCTATTGGTGCTGCGACACCTTCCACGGTGCGCACGGATTTGCCATGCAACTGAGGCAGAAAGAGAATGCAGGCATTGAGCGCCTTGGCGCCGCTCTGATCAGTCACCATGACCGTGCAGGCCCCGCAGTCGCCCTCGTTGCAGCCTTCTTTGGTGCCGGTGAGGCCGCGCTCTTCTCGCAGCCAGTCCAGAAGCGTCGTGGTGGGGTCCGGTTTCGCAAGCGAGACCTGTTCACCATTGAGATGAAAGGTAATCGTCATCTTGAAAAGCCCGTCGCGGTACCCGGTTGTCCCATGCGGCGCGGCCCTCGATGCGACGTAGAAGGCCTGCGGGAGTATTGGTGGATGATGCGCCCAGCTTGTGTGGCCCGATCAATCAAAGCAAGAACAATGGCGGAAGGCATCTTGAGGCTATCCTTTGGGTGCGGGGTGGGGAGCAGCAAAGATTGCGTGGTTATCGGTTGATTTGTAACAATTTTACGCGTCGCGCGCTACGGGTGAGTTCGCCTTTGGGATAAAGAGTTTTAGGGAAAACCAGAAAATCACTGCAAATAAATTGGGCGTGCGCGGGCACTCAGGTGACTTTTGGCCACGCGCGAAGAGGGGCGCAATGTCGCCGTCAGATCACATCTTTCGCGCCACCCCGCGTGAGGGTACGGTCTGCCCATGACAGCTCATCCCCGATTCATTCACCTGCGCACCCATACCGAATACTCTCTGCTGGAGGGGGCGGTTCGGCTTAAGAAACTGCCGGATCTGTGCAAGGCCAACCAGATGCCTGCAATTGCTATCACCGACACCAACTCGATGTTCGCGGCGCTTGAGTTTTCCGTGACGCTTTCGGGGGCAGGCATCCAGCCGATCATTGGCTGCCAGGTTGATCTTACGTTTGAAAAGTCTGATCCCGGCGAGAAGCCGAAGTTTCCTGCACCGGTGGTGCTTTTGGCGCAGGATGAGACCGGGTATGAGCATCTCATGCGCCTGTCGTCCTGCCTCTATGTTGATAATGGCGGGCAGCTGCCGCAGGTCTCGCTTGAGGAGCTTGAGGCGAACGCAGGCGGGTTGATTTGCCTGACGGGGGGGCCGGAAGGCCCGATTGGCAAGCTCTTACAGCAAGGGCAGCGCCCGGCGGCCGAGGCACTGATGCAGCGCCTCAAAGGAATGTTTCCGGATCGTCTTTATGTGGAGTTGCAGCGCCATCCGGGCGAGGACGGCCAGCCCGAAGCGGAAACCCTGACCGAGCGGGGCCATGTGGAGATGGCCTATGCGATGGATCTGCCGCTGGTGGCCACCAATGACGTCTATTTCCCCAAAACAGAGATGTATGAAGCGCATGATGCGCTGATCTGCATTGCCGAGGGTGCCTATGTTGATCAGGCAGAGCCGCGACGTCGTCTGACCGCTCAGCATTATTTCAAGAGCCAGGAGGAGATGATCGCGCTGTTTGCGGATCTTCCGGAGGCGATTGAAAACACCGTGGAAATTGCGCAGCGCTGTGCATTCATGGCCTATCGCCGCGACCCCATCCTGCCCAAATTCGCAGACGACGAGGTGGACGAACTGCGCCGACAGGCCAACGAGGGCCTGCAGCAGCGCCTCGCGGTGATCCCGCATGCGGTTCCGGTCGAGAAATATCAGGAGCGGCTCGATTTTGAACTCGGCATCATCGAGAGCATGGGCTTTCCCGGCTACTTTCTGATCGTTGCCGACTTTATCAAATGGGGTAAGGAACAGGGGATCCCGGTGGGACCCGGGCGGGGCTCGGGCGCGGGTTCGCTGGTGGCCTATGCGCTGACGATTACCGACCTTGACCCGCTGCGCTACAGCTTGCTGTTCGAGCGCTTCCTGAATCCCGAACGGGTCTCGATGCCCGACTTCGACATCGACTTTTGCATGGATCGCCGCGAGGAGGTGATCAAATACGTGCAGCAGAAATACGGCCGCGACAAAGTGGGGCAGATCATCACCTTTGGTGCGCTTCTGTCCAAAGCGGCGGTGCGCGACATTGGTCGTGTGCTGCAGATGCCCTTTGGACAGGTGGATCGACTGTCGAAGATGATCCCGGTCGAAGGCGTGAAGCCCGTCTCGATTGAGAAAGCCCTGCAAGATGAACCGCGCCTCGCTGAAGAGGCGCGCAACGAACCGGTGGTGGACCGGCTGCTTACGTATGGTCAGCAGGTCGAGGGACTGTTGCGCAATGCCTCCACCCACGCGGCGGGGGTTGTGATCGGGGACCGGCCTCTGGATGCGCTGGTGCCGCTCTATCAGGATCCGCGTTCGGACATGCCTGCAACCCAGTTCAACATGAAGTGGGTGGAGCAGGCCGGATTGGTGAAATTCGACTTTCTCGGTCTCAAGACGCTCACCGTGATTGAAAACGCGATGAAGCTGATTTTCAAATCCGGGCGCGACCTGCATATCGGGGCTGACGGCACCGAGTTATATGAACCCGCAGAGGGGGCGGAGAACCAGATCAACCTGATCCCGCTCGATGATGAGGTTACCTACAACCTCTATTCACGCGCCAAGACGGTCGCGGTGTTCCAGGTGGAATCCACCGGCATGATGGATGCGCTGAAGCGCATGAAACCCACCTGCATCGAGGACATCGTGGCGCTTGTGGCGCTCTATCGTCCGGGGCCGATGGAGAATATCCCCGTCTATTGCGAGGTGAAAAACGGCCAGCGCGAGATTACCTCGGTGCATCCGCTGATTGACCATATCCTCGAGGAAACCCAAGGCATCATCGTGTATCAGGAACAGGTGATGCAGATTGCCCAGGTGATGGCGGGCTATAGCCTCGGCGGTGCGGATCTCTTGCGCCGTGCGATGGGTAAGAAAATCAAGGAGGCGATGGACGCCGAACGCCCGAAATTTGAAAAGGGCGCGGCCGAAAACGGCGTCGACAAGAAAAAAGCCTCTGAGGTTTTTGACCTTCTGGAGAAATTCGCCAACTACGGCTTCAACAAGTCCCACGCCGCAGCCTATGCGGTGGTGTCCTATCAGACCGCGTGGCTCAAGGCGAACCACCCGGTCGAGTTCATGGCCGGTGTCATGAACTGCGATATTCACCTCACTGAAAAGCTCGCGGTGTACTTCGAGGAAGTGAAAAAGGGGCTGCAGCTTCCCTATGTGGCGCCGGATATCAACCGTTCGCTTGCCACCTTTGACGTGGTCGACGGGGAACTGGTCTACGCGCTGGGCGCGCTCAAGAACGTGGGCGTTGAGGCGATGAACATGATCGTCACGGCGCGTGGCGACAAACCCTTTGTGAACCTCTATGATTTTGCGCGCCGGGTGGATCTGAAACGGGTTGGTAAACGCCCGCTCGAGATGCTGGCGCGCGCCGGGGCTTTTGACGTTCTGGATCCCAACCGCCGCCGCGTCTTTGAAAGCCTCGAAGGGTTGGTGCAATACTCCGCCGCTATTCAGGAACAGAAGAACTCCAATCAGGTGTCGCTCTTTGGCGAGGCGGGCGATGACCTGCCGGAGCCGCGCATGGCCGGGGTGCCCGATTGGCTGCCGGCGGAACGGCTGAGCGAAGAGTTCAAGGCGATTGGCTTTTATCTCACGGGGCATCCACTGGATGACTACATGCCTGCCCTCAAACGCAAGGATGTGATGACGCTCGATGAGGTCATGGCGAAGGCCGAGCGCGGCCCGTTCATGGCCAAGATGGCCGGGGTCGTGGCCGGACGTCAGGAACGTAAATCCGCGCGTGGCAACCGTTTTGCCTTCGCGCAGCTTTCAGACACCACCGGTGCTTACGAGGTGACGATCTTCTCTGATGTGCTCGAGAAAAGTCGAGACCATCTGGAGACGGGCTCCAAGGTGGTGATCACCGCCGAAGCTACGATGGAAAGCGATCAGCTGAAGCTGTTGATGCGTTCGGCGGGGCCGGTGGATTCTGCGATTGCGGATGCGGGGCGCTCCAGTTTGCGCGTCTATCTCGAGAGCGCCTCTGCGGTGGCAACCGTGGCGACCGTGTTGGAGGACGCCAAGAAGGCCGCCAAAAACGCCAGCCCCGGTGAGATCTATGTCTACCTGCAAGATCCGGCGCTGCCCGGTGATGTGGAAATGGACCTTGGCCAATTGTTCCCCATCAACCCGCAGATCAAAGGCGCGCTCAAGAGCCTCGAGGGGGTGATGGACGTGGAGGAAATTTAACCCTCTCGCTGGTTCGGCATCAATTTTTGCTGACCAACACGACTGTTGGTGCTGGGGCGACAGTTTCTGCACATCTGGGCGATTGTTGCGCGCCCTCGGGTGGGGTCACAGATGCGCGCGCGCAGCGGGAATCACACACACCGCAGTATTGATCGCGGTGGCAAGCATGGCTCAGCTCAGACTGCTTGGCGCCATACGATGTTACCTGTCGGCTGCTGCGTGACGCGCGCGCCAGTGCAAGCTACCGCGCGCGTCAAGAGAGTTGCCCAAAACACCTAGAGCCCCGCAGGTCTTGCGCCTTACGCAAGCCGTCTTGTGCGAGGCTCGGGCGTGCTCAGAGGCCGAGCTTGTTCTTCACAGAGTTCACTTCGGACTGGAATACATAGCCGTTCTTGAAGTCTCTGACGTTGTTGGAATTGGTCACGGGCCACCACTCGGAGTCTCCCTCCCAACTGCGGTACAACACACCCCAGCCGTTCACAACATGTTGAACGCAAATAGGTTCTGAGACGGAACTGCCTGCGCCGTTGCCCTCTGGGTAGTACCAGGTGAGGGTCTGGCAAAGCGTTCCATCCGCAGAAACGCTCCATGTGCCGACGCCGAGGCTCTCGGACTGTTCAGAGCACCAGGCGCGAGCCTGATTGTTGGGCGAGAAGTAAACGCCGCCCTCGCAGTTCTGTCTCCAGATGGCGGTTTTGCCGGAATAGGTCGAGAGCACCTTGTCCACCGGAGCAGGGCGCGCGTTTGCGGGTTTGGGGTCGGCCGTGGCGGCTACAGGCAGGCTTGCCACCAGCGAAATGGACAGAAGTGTTTTGAGTGATCGGGCCATCGGGCATGTCTCCTTGCGCATCAGAATGGGCAGATGGGTCAATTTGTGCAAAATCTTGTCCAAACTTTAACGACCGTAGCAAGGGCGAAGCCCGCGCAACCCCGGTCAAAACGGCCGGAGCCGTTAGTAATGGGGCGGGCGCTCATCGCCAAAGACAGCTCCGCCAGAGCCCTCTGCTTCGCGCTGCGCCTCGCGCTCCATCAGCATCTGAACGCGGCGCTTCAGCAGATCGAGATCCGCCTGTTGGCTGGTCACAACCTCGTTGAGCTCGTCGACGGTCCGGCTCAGATAAGCGATCTGTTCTTCGAGATGTTGCATGCCCGGGGTCTCCCTTGTGTGAATGGCTGATGTAGCGCGGGCACGACCGCGCGTCTATGGGAGTCCTGAAGCGCCGGAAGGGTGTCGCACCTTGCTCACTGAGGCCCCTTGGGCTAGACGCAAGCGCGAGAAACCACCCGCAAGGAGGCCACCATGGCCAAAGCCAAGAAACAGCCCCGTCCCAAGGCAATTACGCCCAAAGGATTCCGTGACTATTTCGGCGAAGAGGTGACCCAGCGCACGCATATGCTGGCCACCATTGCGGAGGTCTATCATCATTACGGGTTTGAGGCGCTTGAGTCTTCTGCCGTTGAAACGGTCGAGGCTCTGGGCAAGTTCCTCCCCGATGTGGATCGCCCGAATGAAGGCGTCTTTGCCTGGCAAGAGGCCGAGGACGATGGCAAAGGCGACTGGATGGCGCTGCGCTATGATCTGACAGCGCCCCTGGCGCGGGTTTATGCCCAGCACCGTAACGATCTGCCAAGCCCCTATCGCCGCTATGCGATGGGGCCTGTGTGGCGCAACGAGAAGCCCGGCCCCGGTCGGTTCCGTCAGTTCTATCAATGCGATGCGGATACCGTTGGCACCGCGTCGATGGCAGCAGATGCCGAGATCTGCATGATGCTCTCGGATACGCTGGAAAAGGTCGGCATCCCGCGTGGCGACTATCTGGTGCGCGTCAACAACCGCAAGGTTCTGAACGGTGTTCTCGAGGCGATGGGCCTGCCCGAGGACGACCCCAAGCGCGACGACGTCCTGCGCACCATCGACAAGTTCGACAAGGTCGGCGAAAGCGGCGTGCGTGAGCTTCTGGGTAAAGGGCGGCTTGACGCCTCTGGAGCCTATATCGACGGCGTGGGCCTTGAAGATCATCAGGCCGAGCCGGTTTTGGCGTTCCTGACTTCGAAGGGCGACACCGTCACCGAGACCATGACCAACCTGCGGGCCGCCGTAGGGGACAGCAAGGTCGGCCAGGAGGGCATCGCCGAGCTGGAACTGATGGGGTCGCTCTTTGCCGCTGCGGGCTATGGTGACGAGCGGATCCTGATCGACCCGTCGATTGTGCGCGGCCTTGGCTACTACACCGGGCCGGTATTTGAGGCGGAGCTGACCTTTGAAATATTTGACGAAAAAGGCCGTAAGCGCCAGTTCGGCTCGGTTGCAGGCGGTGGGCGCTATGATGGTCTGGTGAAACGTTTCACCGGCCAAGAAGTCCCTGCCGTAGGGCTCTCGATTGGCGTGGACCGCCTGTTGGCGGCGCTGCGCGAAAAGGGCCGTTTGGCCGCGACCCCGACCGGGCCGGTTGTGGTCACAGTGATGGATCGTGATCGCATGGCGGACTATCAGGCGATGGTGGCTGAGCTGCGCCAGGCGGGCATCCGCGCCGAGGTCTATCTCGGCAATCCCAAGAACTTTGGCAATCAGTTGAAATACGCCGACAAGCGCCATTCGCCGATTGCGGTCATCGAAGGGGGTGATGAAAAGGACCGCGGCGTGGTCCAGATCAAGGACCTGATCCTCGGCGCCAAGATCGCCGAAAGCGCCACCTTGGAAGAGTGGAAGGAACGCCCCAGCCAGTTTGAAGTGCCCCGCACGGAACTGGTTGCCAAGGTGCGTGAGATCCTCGTCAGCCAATCCAGCGATCGGGAGGGCTGAGCATGCCCAACAGATCCC
The DNA here is from genome assembly GCF_055693725.2 of Epibacterium sp. HA2-3. Lineage (NCBI taxonomy): Bacteria > Pseudomonadati > Pseudomonadota > Alphaproteobacteria > Rhodobacterales > Roseobacteraceae > Epibacterium > Epibacterium sp. HA2-3. The sequence goes on from NZ_CM172490.1 coordinate 531,144, forward strand.
AAATCGAAGCCCGCGCGGCACTATTGCGCCAGCGTTTTGAGGTGGCAGGCGGCGTTGTCGTCGATCCGCCGCTGCTGCAGCCTGCCGATGTGCTCCTTGACCTTTACGGCGAGGACATCCGTGCGCGCGCCTATGTGACATCAGACGCCCTGCGGGGCGAGCAGATGCTGCGCCCGGATTTCACCCTGCCGATGGTCCAGATGCATATGAAAGGGGGCGCGGAACCTGCGCGATATACCTATGCAGGACAAGTGTTTCGCCGCCAGGAGCATGACCCAGAACGCGCCAATGAATTTGTGCAGGTCGGCTATGAGGTCTTTGACCGCACCGACCCGGCGGACGCGGATGCTGAGGTCTTTGCGCTGTTTCAGCTGCAATTGCGCGGCCTCGAGCTGCGGGTCGCCACCGGGGATATCGGCATCCTGATGGCCGCCGTCGAGGGGCTCAACACCACCGAGGTGCGCAAGGCGGCGTTGCGGCGTCACATCTGGCGCCCACGCCGGTTCCGCGCTCTTCTGGATCGTTTTGTCGGACGCACGCCGATGTCGGAGAGCCGCAAGAAGCTTTTGTCGACCACCGGTCCGCTGACCGGCAGCGCACCGGAGATTGGCAAACGCCGCACCGCCGAGATCGACGCACGGGTCGAGACCCTGCGCGCGGATGCAGGCGCGCCGCCAATCTCTGAACATGAGATGGAGGCGCTGGAGGCCTTGCTCGCGGTACGTGAAACGGTTCCTTATGCGCTTGAGCAAATGCGCGATATCGCCGTTGATCTACCGGCTATCCTGCCCGCTCTTGAACGTTTGGAGGCCCGCTCGGCGGCGATGAAGGCCCGTGGGATTGCAATCGATCAGCTGGATTTCGAGGCTGCATATGGGCGCACATCGATGGAATACTACGACGGCTTCGTGTTTGGCTTTTATGCGGAGCGCCGCCCGGATCTACCACCGATCGCGACAGGGGGGCGCTATGACGCTCTCACTCGCTATCTGGGGCAAGGGGATGAGATCCCTGCCGTGGGCGGTGTCATCCGCCCCGACCTGATCCTGGCTCTGGAAGGGGAGGCCGAGGCATGAGCATCAAACTCGGTGTGCCGTCCAAGGGACGGCTGATGGAGAAAACCTTCGACTGGTTTGCAAAGCGCGGTATCACCCTGTCTCGGACCGGTTCTGATCGCGAATACGCCGGCGCAGTAGAAGGTGTTGAGGGCGTAGACCTGGTTCTGCTCTCGGCTGGCGAAATCCCACGAGAGCTGGCTGCCGGACGTATCCATCTGGGTGTGACCGGTACGGACCTCGTGCACGAGAAGCTGCCGCGCTGGGAGCAGCAGGTCGAAGAGCTCGAGCCTATGGGCTTTGGCGAGGCGGATTTGATCCTTGCGGTGCCGCAGTTCTGGATCGATGTGGACACGCTCGAAGATCTCGATGCGGTCGCTGCGGCGTTTCGCCGAACCCATGGTCACCGCCTGCGGATTGCGACGAAGTACCACCGTTTGATCCGCGAGTTCCTCGCAGATGCCGGAGTTGCGGACTATCAGTTGATTGACAGCCAGGGCGCAACCGAGGGGACTGTGAAGAACGAAACGGCGGAAATGGTCGCGGATATAACCTCCACCGGTGAAACTCTGCGCGCAAACCACCTCAAGATCCTCTCGGATGGGTTGGTGCTGCGCAGTCAGGCAACGCTGTGGCGCAGCCGCGTTGCAAAATGCACGCCTGAAGAGAAGCAAACCCTGCAAACGCTTTTGACAAAGATTGAAGGCTAAACTGGGATGCGAGGCTCTGCCTCGCGCTCCTGGATATTTGTCGCTAGAAGAAGAAAGGCTGCGGGATCCGCGGCCTTTCTTGCTTCTTCTGACCTCAAATATCCTGGGGTGAACTGGCCGTCAGGCCAGGAGGGGCAAAGCCCCTGCAGCCTTTGCGTCAGATCACGCCCATTTCCGCAAGCGCTTGAGAGAGCTCGGCCGGGAGCGGCTCTTCGCTTTCGCGTCCCTCCGGCAGGTCCGCAGGGGTGTCCTCGGGTTTGAGATAGCGCCAGCCTTGGAAGGGGCGTTTCGGGGCTGTGTGGGTGCGATGGACCTCTGGGTCGAGTACGATGGCGCAGCGTCTGATCTCATCGTCCCCAAAGACCTCGTCCATGCGAATGATGCGCTGCCGACATTGGATCAATCCTTTGATGACCCAGTAGATGGATCCCCCATCAACGATCTCGGACTCTCGCTTCGGCCACATGCGAGTGATGTGGCGCGGCAAACCATCCGGCCAGCGCCGGGCGTAACTCTGTTGCCAGTCCAAGAGGCTCTCGACACTTTCAGAGCCGACGGAGAGCTTTACGAGATTGATATGCTTGTCCATGGGGGTGTCCAGAGTCGTCTGCTTTGATGTCGTCATATTGTAGCTCTGACCACTAAAACAACAAGCTCTGGTGCGTAAAACCTGTGTTGACCGAAGCCCAGTGCCGTGAGGCCTGCGCGGTTTCGATCAAGGCGAGGTTGGGTGCGGTCTCCCCGGCGCAGGTCTTGCAGGCAGGGGAGACCGGACAGATCAGCTTTCTTCGTCCTCAGACGCGACGTCTGCGAGTTCGTCGAGGGACACGTTGTCCTCATCGTCGTCATCGTCCAGAACGTCGTCACCGAGATCCATATCGACCGCATCGTCATCATCATCGAGCACCGCATCATCGGAATCGGTGTTCTGTTTGGCCTTCAGGCTTGCGGCGTCTTCGGCGTCGGCTTCGATCATACGGCTCTTGGTGGTGTCGATTTCGACGACCTCACCAGTGTAGGGGCTGATGATCGGGTTGTTGTTCAGGTCGTAGAACCGTTTGCCAGTGGTCGGGCAAACGCGTTTCGTACCCCATTCTTCCTTGGGCATGTGGATTCCCTTATAAAATAGCGTGAGTCGGTGAGACGATTCAGGTGCCTTGCCATATGCTGTCTACCCTGTCAAAGCCTTTGCTCGCCTGTGGCACATGAGGAGAAATGTGATGCCGGAACTGAGCCTCTCGGGAGAGCCGGAAGTGCGGGTGACTTTGCGTCGCTCTGCGCAGGCTCGGCGCATGTCGCTCCGGATCTCTTCGCTCGACGGGCGCGTGACCCTAACCCTGCCCAAACGGGTCTCGGAACGGGAGGGGCGGGCGTTTCTGTTGGAAAAGGAAGACTGGATTCGCAGTCACTTGGCCCGGCAGCCGGAACGGATCGATGTTGGCATCGGGATATCTCTCCCCATTGAAGGGCGCACGATCACCATAAAGGCCGGGGCAGGGCGTCGGGTGCGGCACGCGGAGGATACGCTTGTGGTTCCGGAGCCTGCACCTGCACGGCGGCTCGAGCGATACCTGCGTGAGCTGGCGCGCGACCGGTTGGCGGCGGCGTCGGATCTCTATGCGGAAAGGCTGGGGCGGCGGTACAGCAGCCTCACCCTGCGCGACACGCGATCCAGATGGGGGTCGTGTTCCTCTGCAGGTGGCTTGATGTATTCTTGGCGGCTCATTCTCGCGCCGCCGGACATCCTCCACTATGTCGCCGCCCATGAGGTGGCACATCTCAAGGAGATGAACCACTCACGCGCGTTCTGGGCCACGGTTGAGGATATCCATGGAGACTATCGCGACCAACGGCACTGGCTGCAAACCGAGGGCAACGCGCTGCATCGCTACCGGTTTGAGGAAAACGTCGAGAGGGATTGATCTTCTGACGTTTTGTGATCACATGCTGCGTCATGGACAAGCTGCTGACGGGCAACCGGCCCACTGCCGAAAATACGGGGTCCGCGCATGATCGCGTCTACCGCGCCTTGCGGACCCGGATCATGCATGGGGCGATTGCGCCCGGAGCATCGCTGACCCTGCGTGGAATCGGCAAGGAATATGATGTCTCGATGACCCCGGCGCGCGAGGCGGTGCGCCGGCTGGTGGCCGAGGGCGCGTTGTTTCTCTCTTCTTCCGGTCGGGTCTCCACGCCAGAGCTCTCCAATGAGCGGATCGAGGAGCTGGCAGCCCTTCGGGCGCTGATCGAGGTGGAACTTGCCTCGCGGGCGCTGCCACGGGCGCATATGGCGCTGATCGACCGGCTGCAGGCGATCAATGGGACCGTCGCAGAGATGATCTCTAAACGTGATGCGGTGGGCTATATTCGCACCAATCTCGAATTTCATCGCACGCTCTATCTGCGTGCGCAGGCGCCAGCGATGCTGGCCATGGCCGAAACAGTCTGGCTGCAACTGGGGCCGACCATGCGGGCGCTTTATGGTCGTCTGGGCCGGACCGAACCGCCGCAGAACCACAAGCTGATCATTGCCGCGCTCAAGGCGGGTGACGAGCCGGGGCTACGGCTCGCGTTGCGCACGGATGTGACACAAGGGCTACGGCTTCTGGCGGGCTAGATTTGAGGCAGGCGTTTCCGAAGCGTGGTCTGTGTGTTCAAATTTTGGCAACGTAGCGCTGCCGAACTGTGTCTTGTGAAGATCGCGGGATCTGTGCAGTCTCTGCCCAAACGCTGCGAGCGAGGAAGACATGGGCGCCAATCCCCTGAGACAGAGCCTTCTGCAAGAGGTGCGTGATCTTTTTGCGCAGGAGCCAGCCCTGCGAGGCCTCTACGGCTATGACCCCGATCAGGTCGGTACCGTGCCTGCGTTGTTCGCTGCGGTGCTTTCCTCCAGTTCGCCCGACCCAAAGCTGCGGGATCTGGTGCGTGACCTTGCTCTTGAGGCTTTTGAAACTGGGTCTGAGCTTGTGGAGGTTATTCTGGACGATTTGCTGGCAACAACCGCCCGGGATGAGGCCGAGAGTGCTGCGCAGGTGCTGCACAGCGCGCATGGGTTTCAGGCGCTGATGTCCTACCGCCTGACCCGCGCGCTCTGGCTTGATGGGCGGCAAACGCTTGCGTTGGCGCTCAAGCTTCAGTTTACCCGCGTGTTCTCGGTCGAGATCTGGCCTCAGGCCCAAATCGGACGCGGGGTCTGGGTGGATCACGGGCTTGGGCTGGTGATTGGCCAGACCGCCGTGATCGAGGACGATGTCTGCCTCTGGCATGGCGTCACTCTGGGATCGAACTTCGTTGACATGGGGGAGGCCCGCCATCCAACCCTGCGCCGTGGCGTTGTGGTGGGAGCCGGCGCGACCCTCCTTGGTCCGATCGAGATCGGTGCCGGCGCGACCATCGCAGCCGGCGCGGTCGTCACCCGCGATGTGCCCGCGGGCCATGTGGTTGCGGGGCCACCCGCGTCAGATCGGGGTGTCGGGCGCTTCGCGGGCTTCACACCTTTGCAGCAACTCAGGGGGCAAGACAGATGACAACGCTTGGCATAGATCATCCGCTTGTCTGTGTGCGCGATCTGGCCGCGATGCGCGCGACCTATCAAAGTCTCGGCTTTTTGATGAAGCCCCCGGGGATGCACCCTTGGGGCACCTCGACGGCGCTGGTGATCTTTCGAAACCAGCTTCTTGAGCTGGTCAGCATTAAGGATGAGAGCCTGCTGGATGGCTATGCAGCGGGATCATTCCGCTTTGGCCGTCATGTCAAGGCGTGGCTGGCAGAGCGCGAAGGGGTCTGCCTTTCTGCACTCAATTCAATGGATGCTGAGGCGGATGAGGCAGCAGTGCTGGCGCGCGGTGGCAGCTGTGCTGGCACGGTTGAATTCGGGCGCGACGTGGTGCGCGATGATGGCACGCCGGATCGTACCAAGACCACGCTCAAGATTTTCCCGCATGCGGGGTTGCCGCGCCTCAGCATGTTTGCCTGCCAGCAACATCGCCGCGACCTGATCGAGTTTCCTGATTGGATGGATCATCCCAACGGGGCACATGGCTTTGCCTCTGCGACCATCCTTGCCGCGCCTTCGGATCAGGGCAGGGTGCGCGATTGGCTGTCCGTGCTCCACGGAGCTGACGCGGTACGGGACACCGACTGGGGATTTGAGGTTGCAACAACCAATGGGCAGTGGCGCGTGGTTAGCCGGGCCACCGCGCCCGCGCTCTTGGGAAAGCTGCCCGACGGGCTCGCGTCCGATGGCGCGCCATCGGTGATCTCGCTCGACATACGCTGCCATGCGCTGTCACAGCTTCGCCCCTTCGTCGAGGCAGGAGAGTTCGTCTGCCAGGACGTCAACGGGGCTTTGGTGCTGACAGAGGTTGCGCGTCTGGGTGGCATCCTGCTGAGTTTTCACGAAATACCAAAGGTTTGAGATAGAGCATGTTCGACACGACGCATATCGAAGAGGCCATCGCCCTGCGCCATGACCTTCATCGCCACCCAGAGTTGGGGTTCGAAGAGCATCGCACCTCGGAGATCATCGCGGACCTTTTGCACGGCTGGGGGTGGCGTGTGCATCGTGGTCTCGCAGGGACAGGGGTTGTTGCGCAGATGGGGCAGGGAGAACCGGTCATAGGTCTGCGCGCCGATATTGATGCATTGCCGATGGAGGAGGCTACAGGGCTGGCCTATGCCTCGGGGACGCCCGGCAAGATGCATGCGTGCGGTCATGATGGTCACACCGCGATGTTGCTGCTGGCTGCACGCAAGATCGCCGAAGAGGGCGTGGCCACAGGCACGGTAACGCTGATCTTCCAACCCGCAGAGGAGAATGATGGCGGCGCACGGGTCATGATTGAACAGGGGCTGTTTCGCGAGTTTCCGGTCGATCAGGTCTATGGCATTCACAACTGGCCGGGGCTCGCGCCAGGGCGCATGGTGGCGCGTGACGACAAGATGATGGCGGCCTTTGCCGTCTTTGAGATCGAGGTTGCCGGGCAGGGTGGGCATGGCGCAATGCCGGAGCAATCGGATGGAGTCATCGCGGCTGCAGCGGCGATGGCGACGACGTTGCAGGAAATTCCTGCCCGCGCTTTGTCGCCGCTGGAGCCGGGCGTGGTCTCGGTGACGCAGATCCATTCCGGATCGGCGTGGAATGTCTGCCCTGACCGTGCGGTCTTGCGCGGGACCGCGCGCTGGTTCGATCCCGCTGCTGGCGATACGATTGAGGCCCGTCTGACACAGGTGGCGAACGCCTGCGCCGCCGCACAGGGGTGCAGCGCGCGTATTGATTACCAGCGTCGCTATCCTGCGACGATCAACTCTGCTGTCGAGGCCGCTGCGGCGCGCGCGGTGGCCGCCGAGATGGGGCTTGAGACAGCCAATGTGGCACCGAGCATGGCATCAGAGGATTTTGCCTTTATGCTCAACGAGGTGCCCGGCGCCTATATCTGGCTGGGAGCGGCGCGCGACGGAGAAAATCCGGGTCTGCACTCAGCCAAATTTGATTTCAATGATGCCGTGCTCCCGGTCGGGGCCGAGTTCTGGGTGCGGCTGGCCCGCCGCCAGCTGGCGACCTGATGGACGCGCTCGAGACAAAGTTCCTGCGCGAGTTTCTCGCGGTGGCGCATGAAGGTTCGATCCGGCGCGCGGCAGACCGGCTCAACGTGGTGCCTTCTGCAATTTCGCGCAAGATTGCCGAGGCCGAGGCGCGGCTTGGGGTCACGCTGTTTGAACGCAGCTCCAAGGGGGTTGTGCTCACCGAGGCCGGGGAACTCTTGCGCGAGCACGCGCAGCACATGCGGGACGAGCAGACCTATCTGCTGGATCAGATCGGCCATTTTCGCGACGGGCGCAGCCAGATCGTGCGTATTGCAACCGGCGAGGGGTTTGCAGCCGACCTGATGGGCAAGGGTCTGTTGGGGCTGACGCGCGCGCATCCCGAGCTGCGGTTTATTGTCGACCACGCGGGCACGGATGAGATCCAGCGCAAGGTCATCGAGGGTGAAAGCGACATCGGCATTGCCTATAACCCCCTGATCACAGACGCGACCCGATCACTGGCCCAAGCGCGGCAATCGCTCTGTGTGATCGCCCCGACCCACTCGCCTTTGGCCCAGCGAAAGAGCGTGACCCTTGCCGAGGTGCTGGAGCATCCGGTGGCGATGCTCAATGCCGGCTATGCCATCCGGCATCTGGTCGGGCAGGCAGCTGCGGACCGGGGGTTGGCGCTGCGGGTGCAGGCGGAGATGGCCTCGATCCCGTTGCTGATCCACTATGTCTGCGCGGGGGTCGGGATCAGCTTTCTGCCGCGCTTTTGCGCCACCAGTCAGGCTGAACGCGGCGATCTGGCGGTACTCGACATCGAAGAATCCTCGCTGCAGCAGGTCAGCACTCATCTGATGGTGCGCGCGCGCCGACGCCTGCCAAAGTCGGTGGCATTGGTGGCACGATATCTCGCCGAGAATATGCAGGCCTTTCGCGACTGACCGGACAATGCGTTGCCATGGTGGCAACACATTGTGCGCAAACGACACTCTTCCTGTGATCACCTCAGCTGCGGTTTCCTGATGCAAAGCGCCCAAGGTGGGGCGGTGCAGCAGGGAACACAGATGGCAGCAACACAGAACAAACGGGCCGGGGTGATCGGCCTCGGTGCAATGGGGCTGGGCATGGCGCGCAGTCTCTTGAAGGCGGGTTTTGCCGTGTCTGGATATGACCCGGCACAGACCGCTCGCGAAAACGCGGCGGCGGCGGGTGTTTGGCTCACTGCTGACACGGATGCTGTCTTTGCCGACTGCGATGTGATCGTGCTCTCCCTGCCGACCGCGCAGCATGTACTCGCTGTTGTGCAGGCGGCTCAGGCTGCGGGACATTTGGCGCAGACTGGCGCTGCGCGGGTGATCGTGGACACCTCCACCTCCGAGGCCGCGACGAGCCGGACTCTCGCCGCAGAGCTCTCAGCCCTAGGGCACGGCTTTCTGGACGCCCCTGTGAGCGGAGGTCCAGCCGGGGCGGCCTCGGGACAGCTTTCGGTGATGCTCGGCGGCGAGACGCAGTGGCTTGAGGCCGCGCGCCCGGCGCTGGAGGCCATGGCTGCAAAGATCCTGCATGTCGGCCCGAGTGGGGCAGGTAACGTGGCCAAGCTCGTGAACAATATGCTGGTTGCAAATCATATGGTGACCACCCTTGAGGCGCTGCGTTTGGGCGAAGCGGCGGGTGTGGCCGCAACAGAGATGCTCGAAGTGGTGAATTCCGCGACCGGACGCAGCGCGATTTCGGAGGTTCACTATCCCAACTGGGTGTTGCCGCGTAGCTTTGACAGCGGGTTCTCCGCGGGGCTGATGCGCAAGGATCTGCGTCTCGCACGCGCGCTGGCGGCAGAGGTCTCTGTGGCGACCCCGATGGCTGACCGAGTGGCAGAGCTCTGGGCTGAAACCCAATCGGGCCTGAGCGATAGCGATGATTTTATGCGCATGGGGGACCCGCAGGTGGATCGCCTGAGCGCCAGGGAGGAACAGGCATGACAAAAGATATGATCGACATCACAGGCCGTGTGGCGACCCTGTTGCGCGACCTCACAGGCACGTCGGAGGTCCGCTCATATGTCGGGGGGGAACTGGTTCAGGGGAGCGGCGCTGAACTGGAGCTTACCGATCCTGCCACCGGAGTGGTCTTTGCCCGGTATCGCGATGCAGGTCCGGATGTGGTTGCGCGCGCAGCTGAGGCCGCGCGGGTGGCACAGAAAATCTGGTATGCCAAAACCGCGTCAGAGCGTGGGCGCATCCTCTTTGAGATCGGGCGCCAAATCCGCCAGCATGCCGCCGCCCTCTCGGAGCTTGAAGCGCTGTCATCAGGCCGTCCCATGCGTGACACAGGCGGTGAGCCGGCCCGTATGGCGGAGATGTTTGAATACTATGCAGGCTGGTGTGACAAGATCACCGGTGACGTGATCCCGGTGCCTTCGAGCCATTTGAACTACACTCGCCAGGAACCGCTCGGCGTGGTGGCGCAGATCACGCCCTGGAACGCTCCACTCTTTACCTGTTGCTGGCAAGTGGCGCCCGCGATCTGCGCGGGCAATGCGGTCATGATCAAGCCGTCGGAGCTGACGCCGCTCACTTCGGTGGTGATCGGGATCTTGTGTGAAAAAGCGGGCGCTCCCAAGGGGTTGGTCAATGTGATCGCGGGGGATGGGCCCGGGTCGGGGCAAGCGATGATCGCGCAACCGGAGACCGCGCTTGTGGTCTTTGTTGGGTCGGCAGAAGCAGGCAGCAAGATCGCCGCCGCGGCTGCAAAACGCCTGATCCCCTCGGTGTTGGAACTTGGTGGCAAATCCGCCAATATCGTTTTTGACGACGCCGATATTGACCGCGCCGTGGTGGGCGCGCAGGCAGCGATCTTTGCCTCTTGTGGCCAAAGTTGCGTGGCGGGGTCACGCCTCTTGGTGCATCGCTCCGTACAGACTGAGGTGGTGGAGAAACTCTCTGCTGCTGCAGCGCGTATCCCCGTGGGTGACCCGATGGATCCTGCGACACAGGTCGGGCCCGTCAACAACCTGCGCCAATGGAACAAGATAGACGCAATGGTCCAAGCCGCGACCCGTGCTGGGGCCAGTGTCGCGAGCGGTGGTGGCAAGCCTGCAGCGCTCGCGGCATCGGGCGGGTTCTTTTACGCGCCTACGGTGCTAGATGCAGTCACGCCGCAGATGGAGATCGCCAATGAGGAAGTCTTTGGCCCGGTGGTTTCGGTGCTGCCCTTCGACGATGAGGAGGAGGCCATTCACCTTGCGAATGCGACACCCTATGGCTTGGCCGGGGCGGTCTGGACCCGAGACGTGGGGCGGGCACACCGGGTCGCGGGCGCTGTACGCGCGGGCACCTTCTGGATCAACAGCTACAAGACCATCAATGTGATGTCGCCTTTTGGCGGGTTCGGGCGCTCTGGCTATGGACGTTCCTCCGGGCGCGAGGCGCTCTCGGCTTACACGCAGACCAAATCCGTATGGGTCGAAACAGCTGAAAACCCGGCCCAAGGCTTTGGCTACGCGCCGGGCTGACGCCAAAGCTCATCGCTCCCCCCAGACAGTTCATCGGCACCCGCCTTGCAACGGGGCCGTTGCTAAATTCACGCGCCTCTGAGAGTGGGGGCGCAGATCGAAATGACAGGAAGTATATTCATGAATATCAAGGACATCGTCCTAGATTGGCGATTGCACCTGAGTGCGGTTGTCATCACGGTAGTCGCCGAGGCCATCGGCGTTGTCAAAGTTCCCATCGGCTTTGGAGCGATCCTGCTGCTGCCGTTGCTTTATGCTTTTGTGCTGGGGCTCTTGATCAACCCCAATGTCGTGGGTGCGGCAAAGGTCTGGATCTCGGATCGCAACGTGAAGGCTGCCTCTCCGATGATTGTGATCGCGATCATGCCCTTCATTGCCAAATTTGGCACCATTATCGGCCCCTCGATGGAGACCATCATTGCCGCCGGGCCAGCGCTGATCCTTCAGGAGCTTGGGAACCTCGCCACTATCGTGCTCGCCTTTCCGGTGGCGGTGCTTGTGTTGCGCATGGGCCGAGAGTCGATTGGCGCCTGTTTCTCTGTCGCGCGCGAACCCAATATCGCGATCATCGCGGATAAATACGGTCTCAAAAGCCAGGAGGGCGCTGGGGTCATGGGCGTCTATGTGATCGGCACGCTCTTTGGCACGTTCATCTTTGCCATTCTGGCGTCGATCCTCGCCACCACCGGGATGTTTTCCATTGAAGCGCTCGCCATGGCCTGCGGTATCGGCTCCGGGTCGATGATGGCGGCTTGTTCTGGTGCCCTCGCCAGTGCTGTGCCCGAAATGAAAGACCAGATCCTCGCGCTGGCGGGCGCCAGTAATGTACTGACCTACGCCACTGGCATGTATCTTTGTGTCTTCGTCGCACTGCCGGTGACTGAAAAACTTTATGATTGGCTGGGTTCCAAAGAAACCACGGCCCCACAGGCGGGAGAATAATCATGAGCGAGACGCAGTCTTTCGAAGATCCGACCGTTGAGCAGAAACTGGGCCTTGGCGTGCATGCTGCGGCGTTGATTGTCGTGTGCGTGGTGGTGCTCGTGGGCAATACCGTGGCCACTGACAACAGCCTGCCCGACGGGCTGGTCGGGCTCATTGTGTTGTGGCTGATCTCTATGGTGGGGCTGACGCTGACCGAGATCGTCCCGTTCAAACTGCCTTCGGTGGCGTGGATTTCGCTTGTCGGCATCATTGCAACCTTGCCCTGGACCCCCGGCAGCGCCTGGGTGCTGGATAAGGTTGCGCATGTAAACTTCCTGACGCTCGCAACCCCGTGTTTGGCCTATGCGGGTATCGCGATTGCCAAACGCGAGATCGACATTGCCAAGACCTCGGGCTGGAAAATTGCGGTGGTTGCGGTTCTGGTGATGACAGGCACCTACGTGGGCTCGGCCGTCGTGGCGCAGATGTTCCTCTGATCTCGTGCTCTCGCCCTTGTCTTGCCGGGTGCAAATCGGGCGGGGCAAGGGCGGATTGCTCTAGGGTGGCCTCACGTGCCACCGCAGAGGAGACAAAAAAGCCGCCAGCGGGAACCCCGCGGCGGCTTTCGTGTTTTGAGGACCAGTCCCTCAGAAATCCCAGTCGTCATCCTCGGTCGCAACTGCCTTGCCGATCACATAGCTTGAGCCGGACCCGGAAAAGAAGTCGTGGTTTTCATCCGACCCCGGCGACAGTGCGGCCATGATTGCCGGATTGACGCGGCAGGTCTCTTCCGGGAACAGGGCCTCAAAGCCAAGGTTCTGCAGCGCCTTGTTGGCGTTATAGTGCAGGAAGTTCTTCACATCCTCTGTGAGCCCAAGCCCATCATAGAGCTGCTCTGTGTAGCGCGCCTCGATATCATAGAGGTCAAACAGCAGACCAAAGGCAAAATCCTTAAGCTCCTTGCGCTCAGCCTCGCTGGCGCGCTCCAGGCCGCGCTGGAACTTGTAGCCGATGTAATAGCCGTGAATGGCCTCGTCGCGAATGATCAGACGAATGAGGTCTGCGGTGTTGGTCAGACGCGCGCGGCTCGACCAGTGCATCGGCAGATAGAAGCCCGAATAGAACAGGAAGCTCTCAAGGAACACGCTGGCGATCTTTTTGCGCAGCGGCGAGGCGGTGGCGTCATATTCGCCGAGGATCAGACGCGATTTTGCCTGCAGATGCTCGTTTTCCGCCGACCAGCGGAAGGCTTCATCCACTTCGGTGGTCTGACAGAGGGTCGAAAACACCGAGGAATAAGACCGCGCGTGCACCGCTTCCATGAAGGAGATGTTGCTCAGCACAGCCTCTTCATGTGGGGTGATCGCGTCCTGCATCAGGGTCGGCGCGCCTACGGCATTCTGGATCGTATCCAGAAGCGTGAGGCCAGTGAACACCCGAATGGTCAGGGTCTGCTCGTCCGGTGTGAGCTGGGACCACGACTGGATGTCATTGGACAGCGGCACCTTTTCCGGCAGCCAGAAGTTTACCGTCAGCCGGTTCCAGATCTCCAGATCCTTGTCGTCCTGCAGCCGGTTCCAGTTGATCGCTTTGGGGACAGCGCGGGCTTGGGTCATATCTTTCATACACTCGATCTCAGCAGCTTGGGGGCGAGGCCCCTTCATCTTTTCCAAAATACCTCGGGGGCGGCCACGGAGGTGGCCGGGGGCAGAGCCCCCACCCGATTTACAGCGAACAGGACACGCAGCCTTCGACTTCGGTGCCTTCGAGGGCCTGCTGGCGCAGGCGGATGTAGTAGATCGTCTTGATCCCCTTCTTCCACGCGTAGATCTGCGCGCGGTTGATGTCGCGGGTCGATGCTTCCGCCGGGAAGAACAGGGTCAGCGAAAGCCCCTGATCGACGTGCTGTGTGGCCGCCGCATATGTGTCGATGATCGCCTCAGGCCCGATCTCATAGGCATCGCGGTAATATTCGAGGTTATCATTGGTCATATAGGGCGCGGGATAGTAGACGCGGCCGATCTTGCCTTCCTTGCGGATCTCGATCTTTGCGGTGATCGGGTGGATCGAGGAGGTGGCATAGTTGATATAGCTGATCGAGCCGGTGGGCGGCACCGCCTGAAGGTTGCGGTTATAAAGCCCGTGCTTCATCACCTTGTCGCGCAGCGCTTCCCAGTCTTTGCGGGTCGGGATCTCGATACCTGCGGTCTCAAACAGCTCTTTCACCCGGTCCGTTTCCGGCAGCCAGTCCTGTTCGACATATTTCTCAAAGAAGCTGCCATCGGCATAGGCCGAGTCTTCAAACCCTTTGAACTTGGATTTCTTTTCCTTTGCCAAGGCGTTCGAGGCGCTGATCGCATGATACAGAACAGTGCAGAAGTAGATATTGGTGAAATCCACACCTTCTGCGCTGCCGTAATGGATGCGCTCGCGGGCGAGGTATCCATGCAGGTTCATCTGACCGAGACCAATGGCGTGGCCTTCTTCATTGCCCTTGCGGATGGAAGGCACAGAATCGATGCTCGACATTTCAGACACTGCATTGAGCGCGCGGATCGCGGTACCCACGGTGCCTGCCAGATCGCCACCGTCCATCGCACGGGCGATGTTCATGGAGCCAAGGTTGCAGGAAATATCCGTGCCCATCTGCTCATAGGACAGGTCGTCATTGAATTTGGACGGCTCGTTGACCTGCAGGATCTCCGAGCAGAGGTTCGACATCGCAATGCGGCCCGCAATCGGGTTTGCGGCATTCACCGTGTCCTCGAACATGATGTAAGGGTAGCCGGACTCGAACTGGATCTCGGCAATGGTCTGGAAGAACGCGCGCGCGTTGATCTTCTTTTTGCGGATCTGCGGGTTGTCGACCATCTCGTGATATTTCTCGGTGACCGAGATTTCCGAGAAGGCCTGACCGTAGACCTTTTCCACGTCATGCGGCGAGAACAGATACATGTCCTCGTTTTTCTTGGCGAGTTGGAAGGTGATATCCGGGATCACCACGCCCAGCGACAGCGTCTTGATGCGGATCTTCTCATCCGCGTTTTCGCGCTTGGTATCTAAGAAACGCAGAATGTCCGGGTGATGCGCGTTCAGATAAACCGCGCCGGCGCCCTGGCGTGCGCCCAGCTGGTTGGCGTAGGAAAAGCTGTCCTCAAGAAGCTTCATCACCGGGATGACGCCCGAAGACTGGTTCTCGATGCCCTTGATCGGGGCGCCGTGTTCACGAATGTTGGTCAGCATCAAGGCCACGCCACCGCCGCGCTTCGACAGTTGCAGCGCCGAGTTGATGCCGCGCCCGATCGACTCCATGTTGTCTTCGAGACGCAAGAGGAAGCAGGACACAAACTCGCCACGGGCCTTTTTGCCGGCATTGAGGAAGGTTGGCGTTGCAGGCTGGAAACGACCGTCGATGATCTCTGACATCAGCTTCATCGCGAGCTTTTCATCGCCACGTGCCAGCGTCAGCGCGTTCATCACCACACGATCTTCATAGCGCTCGAGATAGCGCTGCCCGTCACGGGTCTTGAGCGTGTAGGAGGTGTAGTATTTGAACGCCCCGAGGAAGGACGGGAAGCGGAACTTCTTGGCGTAGGCCGCGTCCCAGATCTTGCGGTGGAAGTTGCGGGAATATTGATCCAGCACTTCGGGCTCGTAATAGCCTTTCTCGACGAGGTAGCCGAGCTTTTCATCCAGCGAGTGAAAGAACACGGTGTTCTGGTTCACATGTTGCAGGAAATACTGCCGGGCCGCCATACGGTCGGCGTCGAACTGGATGTTGCCCTCGTCGTCATAGAGGTTCAACATCGCGTTCAGCGCGTGATAGTCGAGATCGGCGGTTACGCTTGCGTCAAGCATGTCTGCTGCTCCTGTGCCGCCCAGAACCGGGCGAGGCCCGCGCGCATGCGGGCGATGTCTGTTTCGGTTCCCGCCAACTCAAAGCGGTAAAGGACGGGGACATTGCATTTCTTGGCGATCACATCCCCCGCGAGGGCAAAGGTGTCACCAAAGTTGCGGTTGCCTCCGGCAATCACACCCCTGAGGAGGGCACGATTGCGGCTGTTATTCAGAAATTTGATGACCGGTTTTGGCACTGCGCCCCGGCCTTCACCATCGGCAAAGGTTGGCGTCACCAACACGTAGGGCGCATCTACCTCGGGGGAAGGCTCCGTCTGCGGCAGCCGCAGAGCCTCAAGCCCCAGTCGCTCCATCAAACGGGCCGTATTGCCCGAACGGGAGGAGTAATAGACAAGCCCGACCACTTACCCGGTCACCTTTTACCTTTATGCCAACTGGCCGATCAGGTCAGGGCGAAAACCAGCCCAGTGCTCTTCGCCAGCGACCACCACGGGTGCTTGACGATAGCCCAGACCCTGCACCATTTCCAGAGCAGCGGCATCTTGTGTCAGATCAACGAGGTCAAAAGAGATCCCTTTCGCCTCAAGAGCGCGGGTGGTGGCGGTGCACTGCACGCAGGCAGGTTTTGAATAGACAGTGATGCTCATCTGCAAGATCCCCTCAGGTGTTGTCCTTCTGGGCGGAGAGGCCACGGCAGCCGACACCGGTTCCGGTGTCAGATGACGCGTCCGGGCCCACCGCCGCGGTCGTCGTGTGTCGTGCTCTGGCAGGTCTCCTGGCTTCGCGGCTCAAACGCCCCCTCCCGCCTTCCCAACGCAGCAATGCGTCAGTGGCACGGGCAGGGCTTGCCGCTTACAGTTGCGGGGGCAGCACCGGATTTTCACCAGTTTCCCTCTTCGCTTGCGAGTCGCCTCGAAAGAACCAAAGCAACACGATATTGATGCAGATGCGCGAAATGGTCAATATATGGTGTAGGACGCGTTGATTTTTGTTTTCCACAGGGCAGGGTGTTCGCCCGCGGTTTCTTTGTGGCTGCAATGTAAGGGGATCGGCAAATTCGCACACCCTTACCCCCATCTTTATCCACAGTCTTGGATCAGACGGGCCGTGTGAAATTGTCGCGCAGCTGTGTCCTGCAAGACATACTACATACAAAGACGCCTCCGGCGCGCGCCGTCCCGGCCCTCACGCCCCGCGATTGCGAGAGTGCTGATGGGCTCTGGCGAGCGGGGTGAGCCAGTGCTCGCGCCGGTCTGTCCATAGCTCATAGGTCGGCGTGAACTGGTTTGGCTGATCCATTGCTCCGAGATGGAGTTCTACCTCACCTTCGCTGCATGAATAGACCGATGATCCGCATCTCGGGCAAAAATGTCGGCCCTGATATTGTTGCGTCTGGCCGAATACTTCGACCTCCTCAGCCGGGTAAACCGCCGCGGCCCAGAACACCGCACCATGGTGCTTGCGACAATCCATGCAGTGACACAGGCCGACACCGATGGGGGGGCCGGAGGCTCTGACGCGGATATCGCCGCACAGGCAGCTTGCAGTGACCTCGGACATGGTGGACCTCCTCAGCGCATGAGGGCTCAGCTTGCCTGGTGGTCTGCTCCGGTCAAGGCAAACCTGGCACGGGTGCGATTGGCAAAGGCCACCAGTGTCAGCATCACTGGAACCTCGACCAGTACGCCAACCACGGTTGCGAGCGCCGCCCCGGAGTGAAGCCCAAAGAGGCTGATCGCGACAGCCACCGCCAGTTCAAAGAAATTCGACGTCCCGATCAGCGCGCAGGGTGCTGCGATCCGATGTGGCACCCGCAGCGCATAGGCGGCGCCATAGGCGAGAAAGAAGATCCCGTAGCTCTGGATCAGGATGGGCACGGCGATCATCGCAATCACGCTTGGGCGGTCCAGAATGACCTGACCTTGCAGGCCAAACAGGATCACCACCGTTGCGATCAGCCCCAGCATCGAGAGCGGTTTGATCCGTGCGAGAAAGGCCGTGATGCGCGCCTCTTCCGCCAAGCGGTTGCGGGTCCAGAGACCGGCCATCAGCGGCAGAGCAACAAACAGCACCGCCGACAGGATCAGCGTGCTCCATGGCACCTCAATGTCCGTGACACCCAAGAGAAAGGCCACGATAGGGGCAAAGGCCACCACCATGATGAGATCGTTCACCGAGACTTGCAGCAGGGTGTAGCTTTCGTCGCCCCGGGTGAGTTGCGACCACACAAAAACCATCGCGGTGCAGGGCGCGGCCCCCAAAAGGATCAGCCCCGCGATATACTGCTGTGCGTCTTGGGGCTCCAGAAAGGGTGCAAAGATCACCTCGAAGAACAGCACGCCAAGTGCGGCCATGGTAAAGGGTTTGATCAGCCAGTTGACCACCAGCGTGATCGCAAGGCCCTTGGGCTGGCGCGCCACGTCCCGCAGGCTTCGTGGGTTCACGCCAATCATCATCGGGTAAACCATGGCCCAGATCAGTGCCGCGACCACCAGATTGACACGGGCCACCTCCAGCGCGGCGATGGCCTCCATCACGCCGGGGGCCAGACTGCCAAGCGCAATGCCTGCCGTCATCGCCAATGCCACCCAGAGGCTCAGGTATTTTTCGAAGATGCTCATGCCGTGGCTCGTTCAGATGTTGGGGCAGAGAGGCGCCCTGCAGCCAATGCGCTGAGTGCGATCATCAGGGCTGCGGTGCCAAGGCAGGCCGCGACCCCGCCCAGTTGATAGGTGAGACCAGAAAGCAATGTGCCCAGGAGCCGCCCACCCGCATTGGCCATGTAGTAAAAGCCCACATCCATCGTGACCCGCTCGTCCTTGGAGAAGGCAAGGATCAGGTAGGAATGCAGCGAGGAGTTCACCGCAAAGAGCGCCCCAAACAGCAAGAGGCCGATGACCAGTGTTGCCGTGAGCCAAGGCGCGGGCGCGCCAGACATCACCACGGCCACGGTCAGAGCCGCCGGAACCAACGCCAGCAGGCTCGCCCAGTGCCGCGCGGCGGAAATCAGCTCTGCCTCAGAGCGGCTCGAGGCCCGTAGGATGCGCGGCGCCGCCGCCTGCACCGCCCCGTAGCAGATGATCCAGACTGCCATGAAGCTGCCGATCATGAAGAACGCCGCGCGGTTGCCAGCCTCGGTGCCGTCCGAGAGGACGGCGTAGAAATAGACCGGAATGCCGACCACGAACCACACATCGCGCGCCCCGAAGAGAAACACCCGCGCCGCCGAGAGCCAGTTGATGTTGGCGGACTTGGAGAAGACCTCGGAAAATTTCGCGCCTTTGCGTCCCGCCGGCAGCCCCTTTGGCATCGCGATCAGAACCGCAATCAGGATCGCGGCCAGGATCAGCGCCATTCCGAGCGTGGCCCATGTGAACCCGGCAAGCGCCAGAAGCACCGCGCCCAGCCCAAAGCCCAGCCCTTTGACCGCGTTCTTGGACCCTGTCAGCACCGCAACCCAGCGAAACAACCCGTCGCCTTCTTTGGGGGCGAGCAGTTTCACGGCAGATTTGGACGCCATCTTGGCCAGATCCTTCGCCACACCCGACAGGCCCTGAACTCCCATCACAAAGGCAACCGACGTGGCGATCTGCCAGCCGGGATCAAGCTGCGTCAATGCAAGCAGCGCCACCACTTGCAGCGCAAGCCCCGCATAAAGTGTGGTCGTCAACCCGAACCGCGCAGCAATCCAGCCCGCCGAGAGATTGGTGACCATGCCCGCGATCTCGTAGAGTATAAAGAGATAGGCCAGCTGCACCGGGCTGAAGCCCAGCGTGTGAAAGTGCAACAGCACCAACATGCGCAGCGCGCCATCCGTGAGCATGAAGGCCCAATAGGCTGCGGTCACCGCCATATAGGCGGCAAGGCCATTTTGCGCGGGCGATTGGGTCACAGGCTCTCACCCACCATCAGCGCCACGTCCACCAGACGATGCGCATAGCCCATCTCATTGTCGTACCACGCGTAGATCTTCACCTGCGTTCCGTTCACGACCATGGTCGAGGGCGCATCCACAATAGACGACCGCGTGTCGTTGGTGTAATCGGCCGAGACCAGCGGGCGCAGCTCATAGCCAAGGATGCCGTCGAGTGCGCCATCGGCAGCCTCTTGGAACAGGGCATTCACCTCTTCGACCGTGGTGTCGCGCGCGACCTCAAAGACGCAATCCGTGAGCGATGCATTGAGAAGCGGCACCCGCACGGCGTGGCCGTTCAGCTTCCCTTCTAGCTCCGGGTAGATCAGCGTGATCGCCGTGGCGCTGCCGGTGGTGGTCGGGATCAGCGAGTTGAGCGCCGAGCGCGCGCGCCGCAGATCCTTGGCAGGGCGGTCCACGATGGTCTGGGTATTGGTTACGTCATGGATCGTTGTCATTGATCCGTGTTTGATGCCGATCCCCTCGTGCAGCACTTTGACCACGGGCGCGAGGCAGTTGGTGGTGCAGCTTGCCGCGGTCACAATCCGATGGCGGGACGGGTCATAAATGTCATGATTGACACCCATCACGATATTCGCCGCATCTCCGTCCTTGACCGGGGCAGAGACCACGACCTTTTTGACGCCAGCCTCAAAGTAAGGCGCAAGCTTTGCTTCGGTCTTAAAAACGCCGGTGCAGTCGATCACGACATCAACGCCGTCCAGCGGCAGATCCGCAAGATTGGTCTTGTTCAGAACGGGCAGGCGGGTGCCGTCGATGGTGATGCTCTCGGCGTCGCTTGAGAACTCTGCGTCCCAGCGGCCATGAACCGTATCAAACTCCAGAAGATGTGCGTGCATTTCAGCATCGCCCACCGCGTCATTGATCCAGGCGATCTGAGCGCCGCGCTCGAGCAGGGGTTTGAGGGCCAGTTTGCCCATCCGGCCGAGGCCATTTACTGCGTAGACGGTCATCTGCTGTCCTTTATATCGATTGGGTCGCGCCCCTTGGGGCTTCAGTGTGTGCGGGCGATGTCGTCAACCGCTCGTTGCAGCGAAATCCGGTCCAGCTCCGTAAAGGGCAGGGCGGCAAAGGCGCGGATCCGGTTCTTGAGCGTGCCATAGGCCTGCTGAAAGGCAAGACTCTGTTCCGCTTCGCTGCCTTCGGCCTTGACCGGGTCAGGCATGCCCCAGTGGCCAGAGATCGGCTGACCTTCCCACGCCGGGCATTCCTCATTGGCGGCGCGATCACAGACGGTAAAGACGAAGTCGAACTTTGGCGCGGTATCCCCGATAAACTCGGAGACGTTCTTTGCGCGCAGCCGGCTCACGTCATGGCCCTTGCTGCGCAACACGTCGAGCGCGACCGGGTTCAGCTCGGAATAGGGGCGGGTGCCCGCCGAGTAGACATTGAACCGCTCGGCGCCCTCGCTGTGCAGGATCGTTTCGGCAAAGATCGACCGGGCAGAGTTGCCGGTACAGATGAAGAGGACATTGTATTTAGAGTCGGGCATGGCGGGGGCCTCCGATGTCATGTCTGCAGACGCGGGAACGCAGAGGTCCGGACGGCCACGGCAGCAGTCGAGAAACAGGGCATCAAGCGTTTCGCGCATGCCTGTCATATCGACCTGATAGTTGAGCCATGTGCCCTCGCGGGTTTGCGTCACCAATCCGGCCTGCATCAAAGCAGATAAATATGACGACAATGTACTGGGCTTCACATCCAGCGCTGTCGCGATCTCTCCTGCGGGAACACGGTCGGGATAGCGGCGCATCAAAAGCCGAAACACCATGAGGCGCTGCGGGTGGCCCAGAACGGACAGGCGAAGGGGAATCTCTTTTTCCATATTTCGGGTTTTATCGAAATATTGATGCGGTGCAAGAAAATTCAGCCAGGTCGCACTAGGTGGCCGGAAGCCTTTGCCAAAAGGCCGGTGTTCCGGTTCTGAAAGGCTCCTTGGGCGGAGCAGTCTTAGGGTGCGCTTTGTCGAAGTTCGGGTCTTCGGGCCGGGCGGTCGAGGACAGCTAAAAGTTTAACGACCTGCGGAGCGATTCAGAGGATCTTAATCCGGGTAAATGTGGCAGAAAGGACAATTTCTGCCGCCCCGACCTGCCGATTTATGAAGAAATTACCCTCCAAACCGAGAACAATGCGCACTCATCGATGCGAGAGAAGATACAATTTGTTATAAATTTCAGGATATTAGTGACAATTTGTCCAAATTGTTAACTTTTCCACCTGCAAATCCTTAATTTTCTGGCATTCTGGCAACGTCTGACCTGGGGGGGTTAAGATTTGTTAAGACTGACACAATCAATCCATGTTTTGGTCCAAGGCCTGCAAGGGCCAGCCATATTCCAGCCGCACGCCTGAACGAGTGTGGAGTTGTGGGAACATGGAGTGGAAACATGAGACGAGTGCTTGCGATTATCGCGGCTTGCTTATCCTTAGGCCTTGCCGAAACAGCGACTGCTAAAGATGGACGTGCCAGCAGCCTTCCGGGGTGGGAAGCGGTTGGTAGATTGAATATTGCTGGCAAGTATATGTGCACCGGCACGTTGATTGCACCAAATCTGGTACTAACTGCGGCGCATTGCGTGTATGACGCTCGCACCGGCCAGCGGGTGAACCCGCGCGGTATCCGTTTTGAAGCGGGGCTTGATGGGCGCCGGGTCAAAGCGCAGCGTTCTGTGTCAAAAGCAGTGGTGCATCCGGCCTATGAATTCCGCACCGGCGGCAACTCGCAGCTCGGTGCCGATCTTGCGGTTCTGCGTCTGTCTCAGCCGATCAACCGCTCTGACATCCGCCCTTTTGCGATGTCGGCCTCCGCCAATCAGGGCGCCAGCGTGGATGTGCTCTCTTATAGCTATCACAACGCCACCCGCGCCAGCCGCGAACAGGATTGTCAGGTGCTGTCGCGCCGGACCCGGACCCTCGTGATGTCGTGCAGAGTGGATTTTGGGGCCTCGGGTGCTCCGGTTCTGGAAATCACGCCCGGCCAGCCGCCCAAGATCGTTTCGGTGATCTCGTCCAAGGCTGCCATGGGGCGTCGCCCGGTCTCGATCGGAACGGCTCTGGACCGGACCCTGCGGGCGATGATGCAAAACGCGATCTGAGGACCTTTTTATAGACCGCACGCGACATGTGGCCAAAACGGCAAACCGTCGCCGCGTAAGCATCCAGAGTTATCGACAGGATCCGGTGCCAGAATGGTAACCGGACATTGTCGTTTCCCACCTATGGCTCCCGGAAGGCTTCGCGTGATTTATAGAGCGGTTTCAAAAGGTAACTGAGGATCGTCTTTGATCCGGTTTGCAGCTCTGCCGTGGCACGCATGCCGGGGCGGATTTCGATTTGTTTCTGGCGCGCGGTCAGGCTGGAGCGGTCTACGCGCACGGTGACCCGGTAAAACGGGGCCGCGCGGGGGTCGCGCTCATCCTCAAAGGTATCGGCGGACACGATGTCCACCTTGCCCCGGAGCGAACCATAAATCGTGTAGTCATAGGCGGTGAGCTTGATGGTCACATCCTGCCCGCGCTGCACATTGGCGATGTCTTCGGGTTTGACACGGGCTTCGACAAAGAGCTCTTCGCCCAAAGGAATTATCTCGAGGATCTCATCACCGGGGCGCACCACGCCACCGATGGTGGTCACGGCGAGGCTGTTGACGATCCCCGCCATGGGCGAGGTGATCACCGTCCGGTCAAGCTGGTCACGCGCAAGCCGCTGTTCCTGACGCAGCGATGTCAGCTCGCGCAGAGTGTCGGAATATTCTTCGGCGAGCGTCAATTCGGCCTGGGTACCGATCTCGTCGAATTTGGCCTGCGCGTCGCTCACCTTTTTCTTGGCCTCGTTCACCTCAAGCAGTGCGACAATCTTCTGTTCGTGCAGGGACTGCAGGTTGGAAAGCTCGTTCTTCAGCTGACGCAGGATGTCCTCGGCGCTGTTGCGGCGGCTGTCAAAGTCGCTCTGACGCGCCTTGAGCAGCGCGCGTTCCGAGGCAAGGATGTCCGGTGAACGGCTTGCCAGTGCGTCAGGGACGGCAAACTCATAGGCACCCTCGATCTCCGCCTCGAGGCGGTATTGCTTGATCTCAAGCGCATCAATCTGGTCTTGGAGATCGTCAGAGGCCGCCCGAAATTTGGTATCCTGCAGCTTGGCGAGGATCTGCCCGGCCTGCACGGTATCGCCTTGACGCACATAGAGTTCCGCAAGGATGCCGCCTTCGAGGTTCTGTACGATTTGCGCCCGCGATGAGGAGACAACCTGCCCGTCGGCGCGCACGATCTCGTCCACCGAGGCAAAACCGGCCCAGGTGACAAACATAACGAGCACCAGCGCCACCAGCTTGATCATGCGGCTGGCGCCATGGGTGCCTTCAAGGATGTCCATGTCAGCTGCGATGCTCATGAGGCTTTGCTCCCCCCGTTCAGATGCGCCAGCACCTCGTCGCGTGGCCCGTCCACAACCATGCGCCCGGCCTGCAGGATCAAGGTGCGGTTAGTGAGCGACAGGATCGGCATACGGTGCGTTGCCACAATGGCAGTGCGCGTCCCGAGCCAGCTGTCCAGACGGCTCACCAGCGTGCGTTCAAGCGTCTGATCGAGCGCCGCGGTGGGTTCGTCCAAAAGCACGACCGACGGGTTCTGCAAGTGCAGGCGCGCCCATCCCACAGCTTGACGCTGACCGATCGAAAGGCCCGCGCCTCCGTCACCGATTTCAAGGTCGAGCCCGCGCGGGTGTCCCCGCACGAAGGCCGCAAGCCCTGCAAACTCAAGCGCCTCCATGATCCGCTCGTCTTCATGAGGCAGATAGGAGAGGTTCAGGTTGTCGCGCAGCGTGCCTGCAAAGAGGCGCACCTCCTGGCCGAGATAGCCGATGTGGCGCCGCAGGTCGCGCGGCTCGATCTGGCTCATATCGGTGCCGTCCAGCATCACGCGCCCACGTTCGGGGGTGTAAAGCCCGGCGAGCAGCTTCAGAAGCGTCGATTTTCCGGACCCGTTGACGCCAAGAATGGCAACGCGCTGACCGGGGAGCACCGCAACCGCAGGAACATCTACTGTCGGCGCTGCATCAGGGTCATAGCGAAATACAACTTCGCGCAGCTCGAAACGGCCTTCGATGCTCTCGCGGCGCAGGTAGGCGCGGCCCTTTTCGCGCTCCTGCGGGGCGTCTGCGATCATATCGAGCGCATCGAGCGCCGCACGCACATTGCTCCAGCGCGCCAGCGTGCCTGCAAACTGCGTGAGCGGTGCGAGTGTGCGGCTTGTCAGGATACCTGTTGCGATGATCGTGCCGACCGTGAACTCACCGGCGAACACCATATAAGTACCTAGAATTACAGCACAAATATAGGTGGCCTGCTGCACCCCCTGCGACCAGTAGGTGAGCGCACTTGCGAGTTTGCGCTGGCCGTTGGAGGCCTGAGAGGACAGGAGGTTCAGCTCATCCCAGAGACGCAGGACACGTTCCTCGCCACGTTGGGTCTTGATGGTCTCCATCTCATTGACCACCTCATTCAGCAGCCGCCCGCTCTTGGTGGAGGCACCTTGCGCCAGTCGGGTCATCGCCAGCATCTTTTTCTGGATGAAATAGGCGGGCAAGAGCATCAGGACGGCGCCGATCAGGATGACATAGACGACCGGCCCACCAATCGAGGCGACCAGCAAGAGGAACACCGCGATGAAGGGCACGTCGGCCAGGGTCGACAGGGTTGAGGAAGTAAAGAACTCGCGCACCGAGGCGAAATCCCGCAGCGCTGCAAAGAGACCCGACGGGGGCAGGGGGCTCTGATCCATCTTGAGGCCGATCACCCGACGCATCAGCTTGTGCTGCACGGCCATATCGATTTGGCGGCCTGCCGCATCGGTGATCCGGGCACGTGCCAGCTTCAGGATGCCTTCCATCCCGATCGCCATGAGGGCCCCGATGGCGAGCACCCAGAGGGTCGCCTGCGACTGATGGGGCACCACGCGGTCATAGACCTGCAGGGAGAACAATGCCACCGCAACCGCGAGTACATTGGCCACCAGAGAGCCCAGCATGATCTCGCCCATCTGTCTGCGATACTTGGGGAATTCTCCCCAGAACCAATGCGAGCTATCCAGCTGAGGCGTATGGCGCTGCGTCAGTTGCGACAGAGTCGCGCGTGTCGTGAGGATCTGGCCCGCATAATAGGGCATGAACTCCTGCATCGGCACTTCGGCGCGCCCATCGGGGCAGGTGCTGTCGTAAATGGTAACGCCAGCCTTGCCTTGAGAAAGCACCAGAACGGGCTGTCCGCCCTGCATGATGGCGATGCCCGGCCAGTGCCGGGGTGTGGGGCGTTTCACGCTTTGCACGCGGGCCTTGAGGCCAGCGGTGATCAGCGCGCTCATCATGGCTTCGGGGCGCAGGGCTGCGGGACCGCTGGCCTGAAGATGCTCGAGCATATCCTGTGCGTGAAGCGTGCAGCCCCGCAAAGCTGCAAGGCGACAGAGCAGCTGTGCCCGTGCTTTGAGGCGTCCCAACGTGTCTTCCGCCGCGACCATGGACGCAGAGGCAGCTTCGGTCTCGCGAGCCGTTTGCGGCGCGGGCTCCGGGCGCATCTGGTCTTGATCCGCTGCTTCGGCGTTCTGTGGATCCTCTTCGGGTTCGAAAGTGGCCAGTGGCTCTGTTGCCGGCGCGGCGTCCGGCTTTGTTGCGGCAGGGCGGGGCGCCACGAAGGATTCGATCTCAATTGGATCTACGGCAGGGGGGGCTTGCGTTTGGGGGGCGGCGGGTGTCTCGGCTGCTGCGGGCTTTGCTTTGCGTTGCAGAAACTTAGGGACAGAGAGCCGCGCATCCAACTTGGCTTCGGCGTTTGCGGGCTTTGGGTTCGCTGTCGGCGCGACCATGGAGATCTTGACCGGCCCCTCGGTCTGGTTCGCAGCGTCTCCGCGTCGTTTGCGGGTCAGGTTGGGCGTGATCGAAGACAGCTTCAGCCCACGTTTTGCGGGCTTGGAGGCGGGGGGTGCGGGCGTATGCGAGTCCTGATCCGTCAAATCTTGTCCCCATCTGCAAGCAGACCCAGAGAGGCGGCGAGTGCCAGTTGGATCATGACCACTTCATATTTCGCGTCGATATAGGCCTGCTCGCGTTTCACCAGTTCCTCGTAGATCGGGATCACGTCCATCACCGGTCTTTGACCGGCCTCGAACTGGGCTTTGAACAGGTTGTAGGTCTCGCGGCTGGCGCGTGACAGGGCCAAGGCCTCGCGCTCCTGGCGGCGATAGGACGCAAGACGTTGCATCTCGCGGCTGTATTCACGGCGGGCATCTTCTTCTGCCTCACCAATCCGGCGCAAGGCCGCTTGTTTGGAGGCCTCGACCGCGCGCAGGGCGGCTGGCGTGCCCAGTCCGAGAGGTTCGGCAAGGTTCAGCAAAACGCCGGCGCCATTGCCCTCGCTGCCGACCTGTCCGCTGGCCGAGACCTGCGGCAGCAGGCCGGCGCGTTCCATCTTGGCCTGTTCAATGGCGCGGGTGGCCTCCGACTTGGCTTTGAGGACGCTTAGATAGTTGCTGCCATCCGGTGGCAGATCTAGGCTCAGGCGTTGGGGCGAGGCTGGAAAACTCTGCCCCGTCATGGCTTGAAGCTCTGCACGGGCGGTGCGTGCGGCATCATTGGCTGTGGCCATGCTCGATTGCATGCCACTGATTTTGGATTGCACCACATTGAGGTCGGAGCGGTCTGAAACGCCACCATTCACCCGCCCTACAACCACGCGTTCAAAGTCGCGCATGGTACGGATGGCGCGGTGGGCGTAGGCGGCTTTCTCATCGCCGCGCAAACCGGATACATAAAGCGAGAGCGCGGTTTTGACGCGGTCGTTCATATCTGCCGAGAGGGTCACGGCAGCCACTTCGACGTCCGCGGCGGCAAAGGCGCGCTCGGCCTTGCGACGTCCGTTGTCGAAAAGAACCTGCTCGAGGAGCATGCTGGCCACCATCTCGCCGAGATCGTTCAGGCTGACGGTTGGCCGCAGCGACGGCAGCCAGTTCGTCGATTTTGCCTCTGCACGCAGCTTGGCACTGATCAGCGCAGCTTCGGACGCCCGGGCAGATGCCGAGAGCGCCGCAGAGGCCACCGTGTCATATGCGGTGCCACCCTGCAGCAGGGATTGGCGCTGCATCAGCGCCGTGATCACTTCCGATTGGGGCGTGTCTTCGGCCTGCGCGAAATTGCTGCGCCCCGCGGTGCTGTCTTGCGTACCCGACAGGGTGCCGGGGAGTGGCAGACCACACGCCGTCAGGCTGCACAAAAGTGCAACGGCAGAAATGCGTCGTGCCAGAGCCATAGAAATCCCTCGTGCCTCAAACTGTCCCGCGGTTTGTCCGTGGGTTATTGCGTGCGCGCAGCCCGTAGCCTTGCCTGAAGAGGCAGCAAGGGGCTGCGCGGAGCTGTCTTAGATGACCGGTGTGCCGTTCAGGCTGATGCCGGCGTCTTCTTCGATCAACACGGTGGCATCGCCGATCGAATAGGCGCTGTAGCCGCTCACGGTAGAGGTGATCTCCGTCGCGCCTGTCAGCGTGACCTCATGGGTCACATTCGCCAGCTCATCCGCGCGGATGGTCAAGGTGTCGGAGTTGTCCGACATCTCCTTGATCAGCGCCTCGGTGAGCACAAGGTTTGCACCGTCGGTGCCATCTTCGAACACAAGGTCGATGGCATCGATGTTGAACCCATCGAGTCCGGAGAGCAGGCTCGATGTAGGGTTCTCCTGGTCGATCACGAGGGTCGAGGATTTGTTGCCGGCATCATCCGTGCTTTGCACGATCAGGTTGGCGCCATCCGAGATCGGAGTGTCAAGGTCGAGTTTATCAACACCCGAAATCCCCGAGGACGTCTCGGTCGCGTCCAGTTGCGTTGCATTGCCGCTGCTGTCCAGCGAATACATCGTCAGGGCATCATCGGATTCATCGAGGAAGATACTCTGGATTTGGCCCGCGATTGTCGTGGTGCCTGCAAACTCTGGCGTTTCATAGAGCGTATCGATGTCGATCGGCTGCATGAGTGTGTCGACGTTGCCCGCCGGATCGGTCGCGGTCACGGTCGCGACCAGTCCGCCCTGCGAGAAACTGCCGATGTCATCGCCATCTACGGTCAGGCTCCAGTTGCCGCTGCTGTCGACCACGGCGTCATGGGTCGTGCCGTTGATCTCAACCGAGACACTGGATCCCTCTTCAACGGTGCCTTGCAAGGTGAAGCCCTGCTGCATCTGCTGAAGGTTCACACCCACGGTATCGTTCTGATCTGCCGAGGTGTAGTTGGTCACTTCGGTATCATAGGCCACGGTGTCGGTATCGCTTGCAGTATTGCCTGCGCTGTCCTGAATCGTCGCCGAGATGTCGAGATCGCCGGTGCCTTCGGGGATTTCGCTGGCGGCAAAATCATAGGACCAATCACCGTTGGAATCCGCAACCACCGTGCCCTGCGCCGTTCCAAGCTGGACGGTCACTGTCTCGCCGGGCGTTGCGGTGCCGGTGATGGTCACGCCATCGGCGCGCTCGTCTTCGTTGATCACATCATCGGTTTCGATGGGATCATCGCTCAGTTGAACAAAACCAGCCTCGGTATCGACCGCAATGGTCGAGTCGGCAGTGGCGCTGTTGCCTGCAGTATCGGTCGATGTGACCGAAATATCAGCGTCATAGGTGCCACTGGGCAAGGTGCCCGCCTCATAGATGACGGACCATGTGCCGTTGCTGTCGGCGGTGGTCGTGCGGGTTACCCCCTCGACCACAACCTCGACCGCGGCGCCTGCTTCTGCAGTGCCGGTGATCGCAACACCTGCGGCGGCAGCGGCCTCGGCAGCGTTGATCAGATCATCGCCCCCCGCAAGACCCGTGTCGATTGCCACCGTTGTTTCTGTATCCACAACCAGCACATCGCTACTCACAGTAGAGTTGCCGTGCGGATCGGTGGTCGTGATCTCGATGTCTGTTTCGTACTCGCCGGTATCGATTTCATCGGAGCTGAACGTCACCGTCCAGTTGCCATTCTCATCGACGGTTGTGGTCTGGCTGTGGCCCTCGATCACAAGTGTGACCGTTGCGCCCGCCTCACCGGTACCACTGATGATCGTCCCGCTTTCCTGTTCGTCGCCATTGACGATGTCATTCACGGATTTGGTGCCTTCGGTGACGATCACAGTCGGCGCTTCGGTATCGATGTCGATGGTGGGGCCATCAAGATCGTCGTAGGTGGTGCCGTCTGGCGCAACCACGTCCACGACAGTTTCATAGACGCCGTCCCCCGGTAGATCCGAAGTTGGGAAGTCCACCGACCAGGTGCCATCCTCGCCTACTGTTGTGGTGCCGGTGACACCGCCAATATCGACTTCTACCGTAGAGCCTGCCTCGCCGGTGCCGGTGATGGTCACCCCGTCAGGGTCGCCCTCAGGAACATCATAGGTGCCATCGGCGTCGTCGACGGTTGGCACGATTGCGCCATCTCCGTCTCCACCATCGCCGCCGCCACCGCCGCCGACAAGAACCGCCGCGCCTGCCGCTGCTGCGCCGAGCCCGCCGAGACCGCCAAGTAGCGGTGCCGCCAGGGGCGCAACCACGGGTTCGATCCGGTCCACATCAAGGAAGACCATGTCGTCGTAGGCGCTCCACTTGCCGGAGATATCAATCGGCTCGTAGCTGGCAAACAGCATCCCGTCGGCCTTGTCTTCAAGCACGACTTCGATGAAATCGCCCCCGTCACTGAGGAAGAGGTTTTTGGACCCGGTCGCGACGGGATCATAGAACCCCTCCAACTCGACAACGGTCCCATCAAACAATGTAATGTGAAGATCGCGACCGCGCCGCGCGTAACTCTGTACGTCGCTGGGATCGAGATTGAGGGAAATATCCGTCGCGCCATTGGTCGGAATGACGGAGGGGGAACCTTCTGCAGAGGTCCCATGCTGGTTCGTACCCGAAGCGTTGCGGGTAATATATGCAACGGTGCTCATGCTCAACTGCTCACTTTATAAGCGCACGCGGAGAGACTTACCTCGCGCCGCTGGGTTCATTAGCCTGTATGTGTCTGCCTTGTGCCGTCTTTGCGGCGTTATTGAGGTTAATATGCATTCAACTTACTTAAGCTGTCTAGACCGTGATTGGCCTTTTGCGCCCGGATTGAGGGCAGATCGTGCCTCAAACACCTCACTTTTTACCCAAGTCGCCGATGCGTGACCTCGCGCAGCTAAAAACACTCGAAGGTGTTAATATTTGATTAACCATAATTGACGCGGTCATCCGGGGTGGGGTGTCTCGGTCACAGGCGGCGCGCGCGTTGTGGTGAAATGCCCCGATTTGAAGGCGTATCTGGCCCTGCGACACACGGGTTTCGCGTGAAATTGAAGCAAAGTTACGTTCAAATTTACCGGTGTTAATAGAAAATATACCAAACTTAGGTATCAAGAGGGGCATATGTAGTGTATGCTACAAAGAAAACAGATCCGACGCTAAGCCCCTTGGCAGCGGTGGAAACCCACCTACCATCAGGTAGAGAGAGGGTTGCCGACTGATCATGCGGCCAATAGCGCCGAACAGACCCAACAAATAACCACAAACGCGGATACCTTCATGGCCCTCGTCAGGCCACCCTGTTCGCGTGCGATCCCAAAACCCAGGAGGCCGGGTAACGACGTTAACCAGGAGGCGAGACCCCGATGAATAAAGTTGCAGAGCTTTTTGCAGAGGCCTATGGCCAGACGCGCGAGCAGGAAATGTCTTTGCAGGACTATCTCATGGCCTGTCGCGATGACCCAAGCATGTATGCAAATGTTGCAGAACGGATGCTGAAGGCCATTGGTGACGAGGAACTCGTAGATACATCGAAGGACGCCCGACTGGGGCCGATTTTCCAGAACCGGACCATCAAGCGATACTCCGCCTTCAAGGATTTCTATGGCATGGAGGACACGGTCGAGCGGATCGTGGGATATTTTCGCCATGCAGCGCAGGGCCTTGAGGAGCGCAAACAGATCCTCTACCTGCTCGGACCGGTGGGCGGTGGCAAGTCATCGCTTGCGGAACGGCTGAAGCGCATTGTTGAGGACGAACCGATCTACGTCCTGAAGGCGGGCGATCAGATGTCGCCGATCTTTGAAAGCCCGCTGGGCCTGTTTGACCCCGTGCGCATGGGCAAACTCCTTGAAGAAGAATACGGGATCGCCACCCATCGTCTGCCGGGCCTGATGTCACCCTGGGCCGTGCAGCGCCTTGATGAGTTCGAAGGCGACATCAACAAGTTTACGGTTGTGAAACTCCACCCCTCCCGCCTGCGTCGCATCTGTGTCGCCAAGGTCGAGCCGGGGGACGAGAACAATCAGGACATCTCCACCCTTGTCGGCAAGGTCGATATTCGCCAGCTAGAGCACTTCAGCCAAGACAATCCGGATGCCTACAGCTTTTCTGGCGGGCTGAACCGCGCCACGCAGGGTGTGCTTGAATTCGTCGAGATGTTCAAAGCCCCGATCAAGATGCTGCACCCGCTGCTGACTGCGACGCAGGAAGGCAACTATATGGGGACGGAGAGCTTTGGCGCGATCCCATTCAATGGTCTGATCCTAGCGCACTCGAACGAAAGCGAATGGCAGACGTTCAAGAACAATAAGAACAATGAGGCCTTTATCGACCGGGTGTCGATCGTCAAAGTGCCCTATTGCTTGCGGGTCTCGGACGAGGCGCAAATCTACGAAAAACTGATCCAGAATTCCGAGCTGCGCGAGGCACCCTGCGCGCCGGAAACCCTCAAGATCCTCAGCCGTTTCTCGGTGCTGACGCGTCTGAAGCCGCATGAAAACTCCAACCTTTACAGCAAGATGCGGGTCTATGACGGCGAAAGCCTGAAGGACACCGACCCCAAGGCCAAGACGGTGCAGGAATATCAGGACCGCGCTGGTGTTGATGAGGGTATGAACGGTGTCTCCACCCGCTTTGCCTTCAAGGTTCTCTCGTCGGTGTTCAACCACGACACGCAAGAGGTCGCCGCCGATCCGGTGCATCTGATGTATGTTCTCGAAGGGATGATCAAGCGCGAGCAGTTCCCCCAGGAGACCGAGCAGAAATACCTGGAGTTCATCAAGACCGAACTGGCCCCCCGCTATGAAGAATTCATCGGCAACGAAATCCAGAAAGCCTATCTCGAGAGCTATACGGAATACGGCCAGAACGTCTTTGATCGCTATATCTCTTATGCGGATGCATGGATCGAGGAGCAGGACTACAAGGATCCTGACACCGGTCAGCTTTATGATCGTGAGGTGCTGGACGCGGAGCTCTCCAAGATCGAAAAGCCTGTGGGGATCGCAAATCCCAAGGACTTCCGCAATGAGGTCGTGAAATTCGCCCTGCGTCATCGCGCCAACACCGGGTCAAATCCGGCATGGAACTCCTACGAGAAACTGCGGGATGTGATCGAGAAACATATGTTCTCTCAAGTCGAAGAGCTGCTGCCGGTGATCTCTTTTGGGTCCAAGAAAGACAGCAAGACCGAGAGCAAACACCAAGAGTTCGTCGAGCGCATGCGCGCCCATGGCTACACCGACAGGCAGGTCCGACGCCTTGTCGAGTGGTACATGCGGGTGAACAAGGCGGGCTAACAGGCGGGAGGTGTCTTCATGCACCACTTCATCGACAGGCGCGCAAATCCAAAGGGCAAGAGTTTGGGGAACCGGCAACGGTTCCTCAGACGCGCGCGCGAAAACATCAAGGAACGTGTAGATCGCTCCGTAAAGGAAAAATCCATTGGGGCAGGGGAGGCCGTGCCAGAGAATGGTGAAAAGATAACAATTCCTTCCAAGGGCCTAAAAGAGCCGCGGCTGTATCATGGTCCCGGCGGGAACCGGCGGCATGTGTTGCCCGGTAACAAGGATTTTGTGGTTGGGGACACCCTCGACCGCCCTCAGGGCGGCGCCGGGGAAGGCGGGCGTCAGGCCTCTGAGGATGGGGGGGGGGATGACGAGTTTTCCTTCACCCTGACACGGGATGAATATCTCGAAATCCTGTTCGACGGGCTGGAGCTGCCGGATCTGGTGGAAAAAGCCACGGTAGAGACGGAAACCATCGGCACCCGTCGCGCGGGCCTGACAACGGCTGGTACGCCCAACAACCTCAATCTGGTGCGCACCATGCGCAATTCCTTGGGGCGCCGCATCGCGCTGCAGCGCCCTAGCACGCAAACGCAGCGGGACCTGGAGGCGCAGGTCGCCGAATTGGAGGAGATCGAGGCCCGCTCGCCGAGCCAAGACGAATTACTGGCCGAGCTCGTCGCAAAGCTTGATGGCATCAAGCGCAAGCGCCGGGTTGTGGGCTACATCGACCCGCTCGATTTGCGCTATGATACCTTTGTGCCGGAGAAAATCCGCAACTCCAGCGCGGTGGTGTTTTGCCTGATGGATGTTTCGGGCTCGATGCAGGAGCGTGAAAAGGATCTCGCGAAACGGTTTTTCCTGCTTCTGCATCTGTTCCTGACGCGTGGCTACGAGCACACGGAGATCGTCTTTGTCCGCCACACCCACTATGCGCAGGAAGTGGACGAAGAGACTTTCTTTTATGCCCGCGAAACCGGTGGGACTATTGTCTCTACGGCGCTGGAAAAGATGAAGGAAATCATCGACGAGCGCTATCCGCCGGATGAATGGAACATCTACGGTGCGCAGGCCTCGGACGGGGAGAATTTTGGCAACGACTCGGTGCGGTGTCGCAAGATCCTGACCGAGCAATTGCTGCCGATGTGTCAGTTCTACGCCTATGTGGAAATCGTCGAAGAAAGCGCGCAGATGCTTTTGGACAATACCGAGGCGGGTGAGGACCTGTGGCAGAACTACCGGCAAGTCAAAGAGGCCTGCCGCCATTTTGAGATGCAGCGCGTCTCGGAGCCGGGTCATATCTATCCGATCTTCCGGGAGTTCTTCCTGCCCAAAGTGAAAGGCTGACCGCGATGGAGACCGCAAAAACCGCCACCGTCCCCCTGTTTGATGGGCCAGAGTGGACGTTTGAGCTCTTGGAGAAGGCCCGCGACGCGATTGAGAAAATCGCGCTGGGCGATCTGGGTCTGGACGTCTATCCCAACCAGATCGAGATTATTTCGGCCGAGCAGATGCTCGATGCGTATTCTTGTGTGGGGCTGCCGCTGATGTATCAGCACTGGTCTTTTGGGAAACACTTCGCCCGTGATGAAGCGCTCTATCGCACCGGGCGTCAGGGGTTGGCCTATGAGATCGTCATCAACTCCAATCCCTGCATCAGCTATAATATGGAAGAGAACACCATGGCGATGCAGACGCTGGTGATGGCACATGCGGCGTTCGGGCATAACCACTTCTTCAAGAACAACTATCTGTTCCAGCAATGGACCGATGCGGGTGGCATTCAGGACTATCTGGCCTTTGCCAAGAATTACATCGCCGCCTGCGAAGAGCGGTATGGCTTTGATGCGGTGGAGGAAATTCTGGATGCAGC
Organism: Epibacterium sp. HA2-3; assembly: GCF_055693725.2. Classification (NCBI taxonomy): domain Bacteria; kingdom Pseudomonadati; phylum Pseudomonadota; class Alphaproteobacteria; order Rhodobacterales; family Roseobacteraceae; genus Epibacterium; species Epibacterium sp. HA2-3. The sequence continues at coordinate 566,123 of NZ_CM172490.1, forward strand.
GCACGCGCTACAAAGCCAGGGTGTCTTTCGCTATGGCCGCCCGCCCAAGCCCACAATCGAGGAACGCCGCGCGATGCAGCAGTTGCGTGAAGCCTATGAAAAAGGCCAGAGCGCGCTGGATATCTGGACAGATGCAACACTGGGTCTGAAGCGGGATGCGGATGCGCCGGATGCGGATCTGGATCATTCAGAGCGACGCAAGCGGATGAACCTGCCGCAGGAGAATATTCTCTATTTCTTGGAAAAGCACAGCCCTGTGCTTGAACCCTGGCAAAGGGAGATCCTGCGCATCGTGCGCATGTTGGCGCAGTATTTTTATCCGCAGAAACAGACCAAGGTGATGAACGAGGGCTGCGCAACCTTCGTGCATTACTACATTATCAACGAACTCTACGAGCAGGGGCTGATTACCCAGGGCGCGATGATGGAGATGATGCACAGCCACACAAATGTGGTGATGCAGCCCGAATATGACGATCCGCGCTATTCCGGCATCAACCCTTATGCGCTGGGCTTTGCGATGATGCAGGACATCCGACGGATCTGCGAGGAACCGACGGAGGAGGATCGAGAATGGTTCCCGGACATCGCTGGGAGCAAGGATTGGCGCGGTGTCCTGCGCAACGCATGGGCCAATTACCGCGATGAGAGCTTTATCCAGCAGTATCTCTCGCCGCATCTGATCCGAAAGTTCAAGCTCTTTACGCTGACGGATGATGAGAGCCACCCCAAACTGGTGATCAGCCAGATCCATAACCGCGCGGGCTACAAGGCGATCCGCCGCGATCTCGCGAAACAGTATGATCTTGCCTATATCGAACCGGATATCCAGGTGAGCGATGCTGATCTCAAGGGGGATCGCACGCTGAAGCTCGTGCATAAGGTGCGCGACAACGTGCATCTGGCCGAAGCTGACCGGGATGAGGTGCTCAAACACCTGCGCAGGCTATGGGGGTATGACGTGAAACTCGACGCGGTTGCGGACGGACCACAGTAGAATCTGCGAACCTCAGCGCAAAAAAAGGCGGCCTAAGGAGGCCGCCTTTTGTTTTTTGTATCAGGGGTTTCTCAGAACTCGACCACGGCTCGGATCGATTTGCCCTCGTGCATGAGGTCAAACCCTTCGTTGATCTGATCAAGCGTCAGCTTGTGGGTGATCATCGGGTCAATCTCGATTTTGCCGTCCATGTACCAGTCCACGATCTTTGGCACATCTGTGCGACCGGACGCGCCGCCAAAGGCGGTGCCGCGCCAGGAACGACCGGTCACAAGCTGGAAGGGGCGGGTGGAAATCTCTGCGCCCGCCGGAGCCACGCCGATGATGATGCTCTCGCCCCAGCCTTTGTGGGCCGCTTCGAGTGCAGTGCGCATGACGCTGACATTCCCGGTGGCGTCAAAGGTGTAATCCGCACCGCCGCCCGTGAGCTCAACAAGGTGCGCCACCAGATCACCCTCGACTTCGGAGGGGTTTACAAAATCGGTCATGCCGAATTTTTCCGCCATCGCAACCTTGCCGGGGTTGAGGTCCACACCGACGATCTGGTCCGCACCGGCCAAGCGAAGGCCCTGAATAACGTTGAGACCAATCCCGCCAAGGCCAAACACGATCGCAGTCGACCCGATTTCGACCTTGGCCGTGTTGATCACCGCACCGATGCCTGTCGTAACGCCGCAACCGATGTAGCACACTTTGTCAAAGGGCGCGTCCTCACGGATCTTGGCGAGCGCGATCTCGGGCACAACCGTGTGGTTGGCGAAAGTCGAGCAGCCCATGTAGTGATGGATCGGCGTCCCGTCCGGTAGCGAAAAGCGGGTCGTGCCATCGGGCAGAAGACCCTGACCCTGCGTCGAACGGATCGCCTGGCAGAGGTTGGTCTTTGGGTTGAGGCAGTAATCGCACTCGCGGCATTCGGGCGTATAGAGCGGGATCACATGATCGCCTGGCTTCAGACTTTTGACGCCTTCGCCGACCTCAATCACAACGCCTGCGCCCTCGTGGCCGAGAATGGCGGGAAAGATGCCTTCGGGGTCATCGCCCGATCGGGTGAATTCGTCGGTGTGGCAAAGGCCAGTGGCCTTGATCTCGACGAGAACCTCGCCCGCCTTGGGGCCTTCGAGGTTCACCTCCATGATTTCAAGCGGCTTGCCTGCTTCGAGGGCCACTGCGGCGCGGGTTTTGATCATCACTTTGTCCTTCTTCTCAGACGTTTCAGACCGTTACGCCTGCTGCCGGGTGTGGCGGCGCAGACGCAGGCAAACGATTTGGGCATATGTGGTCACAGGTGTGACTTTGGCTCGCGGGGCCATTGGACGCTTTGGCCATGTGTTCAGGGGTACAGCAGCCCGGTGGGGCTACGCAACCATCGAACGCAAGGCGCCGCGCCATCTGGTCTCGGTCCTTCCCTCTATATCGGCTGCGCCTTGGCGGCGAGAGAGTCAAAACCGACATTCGCATTCTATGCTGCGTCACGCCGGGGTGTCGGCGCGTCTTTGTGGAGGACGACTTGAGATTGCTTGCAGTCGTCTCCATCTTGGGGAAGATGATGTAGTAAGCTTAACGCAAGCGATGTCTGGGAGGCGTGGACAGATGAATATCGGTGACGTAGCGGCGAAGTCGGGACTTCCGGCCAAGACGATCCGCTATTACGAGGACATCGGTCTGATCTGTCCCAACCGTAGTGCCAATGGTTATCGCTGTTTTGAGGAGAGGGATCTCCACAAGCTGGCCTTTTTGGGGCGTGCCCGGGCGCTGGGGTTTTCGATAGAGGATTGCCGTGTCCTACTTGGACTCTACGAGGACGACAGCCGCGCCAGTGCGGATGTAAAACAGCTGGCGCAGGCACATTTGTGCAAGATCGAAGCAAAGATCAGCGATCTGGCGGCGATGCGTGAAACCCTCAGCGAATTGATCACCTGCTGCTCTGGCGACAATCGTCCTGACTGCCCGATCCTCAAGGATCTGTCCGGCGAAACCGATCCGATTGGATGATCAGGCAGGCTATCCCGAAGATCAAACCCTGACAGAAGGCACAATCAAGGCTTGATGGGCAATCCTTGGGGCCGAGAGGCGCGGCGCGCTTGACTGAAACTTGCGGATCTTTGCGCCTACTCAGGCCGATGGCAGCTGTCTCTCAGATAAGCATCTGGCGTGGAGTTTCCATCTTTTCGAAACTAAGGTCGGGAAGCCAGCGCTATCTGGTGTTGCGGGGGCGACCTGCAAGCGCCGCAAAGGTGCAGAATCACCGCGTCCTGCGTCTTGGACGCTTTGTGATGGCTCTGTTGTGCCGCGGTTTGCCCTGAATGATTTAACGATAATTTTACAGCAGAGCGACTCAACGACTAGTGCTGTATCGCCGTGCAACGCGGCCTCCTGACCTCTCAACTGAACGCTCCAGGGGGCCGGTTTCGACTTGGTTCCTGGGTGCACCGAACAGGGTGTGACGCGCCATCACAAGATCGGGGTAGGATACACGGACTGGCAGTATCGTTAAACGCATGCAAAATGCCGCATGTTATCAAGGCTTTCCGCGCTCTCTCGATCCGACTAATTGAAAGGTTTCCTTTTATTTAGCACTCATAGGTTGTTTTGAAGTTGCCTTCGTTAAATTCCCTCTTCGTTTGTTTGTAATTTGTTAACCTATTGCGGATCTGTGCTTTTTTGCCGCGGCGATTTTTTGTTTGTCGCACCGTGCGTTTGCTGGTTTAATGGTAGTGTAAGGCTACAGGCGCTTATTTATTTTAACTTTTGCTCTTGTAGTTCGCGTAACTTGTTTGTCGAGAGTGTCCCATGGTTGTAGTTTTGAAAGTACGTCAATACGGCGCGTTTGGTGTCTACAGACCCGACGGAGAACCCATTCAACTTGGTGCGAAACACCAGGCGCTCATGGCGCTGATGGTGACAGCGGAAGAAGGGGTTCGAACGCGCGCATTTCTCGAACACACGCTTTGGAGTTTTGCGCAGCCGGAACAGGCCAAGGCGAGCTTGCGAACGGCGCTCTCCACCCTGAGAAAACACATCGGGCCGACCGCTTCTGCCGCTTTCAAGGCCAATCGCGAACGCGTCACACTCGATTTGAGCATGATCGAAGTGGAGCGCGATCCGGCAAGGGGAGAATTTATGGAAGGCTTTGAGCTTCCACATGAAAATGCCTTTTCGGAGTGGCTTTCTGAAATGCGATCTCAGGCCTCCGGGACGGCAAGCGTCGCGCAAGAACAGCCTTGGGCGCCACGTGACAGGAGCCGCGTCATCCTGGACGAGTTGCTCCCCTCCATCGCAGTCTTGCCTTTTGCCCAGCGTGCGCCCGGTGGGTCGACCGCGCCGCTTGGTGCGATCCTGTCGGAGGAACTGTCGCGACAGTTGTCACGCAGTCAGGCGTTCTCTGTCACCTCATATCTGGCGTCGCGCCAATTCAGCCTCGAGGATGTGCGCCCAGCCGAAGTCTCCTCGGTCGCTGGCGTAAGCTATCTGGTCTCTGGTTCCGTTTTTGTTAGCGGTCACGATTTTATTGCGCAAATTGATTTGCATGACGCGCATCGGGAAAAAGTCATTTGGTCGCGGGAGTTTCGCGGGAGCCTTTCGGATTTGTTAATGGGGCAGGGGGGCGCATTGCGGGATGCCACCAGCCAAATCGGGCAAACGGTCGTCGGAGAGGCTGTCAGACTTGTAAGTTTCCGGCCTTTGGGAAATCTCGCCAATCACACATTGCTGATGGCCGCGATTGTGATGATGCAAAGCAAACACCCCGATCAATTTGAGAAATCAAATGAAATTCTCGACACGCTCATGGAGCGAGAGATGCATCATCCGGTCGTGTTGACCTGGGCAGGCATCTGGCATGTGATGCGTGTTCAAAAAGGGCTGTCGGGGGATCGCCGCAAGAGCACACTGATGGCAGAGAACCTCGCGAACGCGGCTCTCGCCCAGGACCCCGCCTTTTCGCTGGCGCATACTCTGAAGGGAATGATTGCCAGCTATCTCACGTTTGACTTCGACAACGCACAGTACTCCTATGACAAGGCGCTGCAAGACAATCCCAATGAGGCGCTTGCCCTGCTGCTCAAGGGCGCGACGCGCGCCATGCAGAACCGTCCGGATGAGGGCGTGGTGTTGACCGAAGCTGCCCGCAAGCTCACCCCGCTTGGGCCACAGCGCTATTATTTTGACTCGCTGGCAGCTGCGGTGAGCCTGGCGGCGCGCGACTACAACCGGGCCATCGAGCTCGCGGACCGTTCGCTTGAGGAAAACGACTCTTATCCATCGACCCTGCGCACCAAGGCGATCGCCTTGCAGATGTCTGGCCGCTCCGATGAGGCGCGTCACGTTGTCGAAAGCCTGATGAAGGTGACGCCGGATTTCTCTCTATCGCGCTACATGCAGGAACATGCAGCCGGCTTCACCCCCTCTGGCCCGGATTGGGCCAGCGCATTGCGTGAAGCGGGCGTGCCTGAATAACTACGCACACATCCCGCGGCGCCCCTCTCGATTGCCCTCTCCATCGCTCCCGAGCATTGGAGGGGGCAGCGTTGTTTCAAACAGTCCTATCGCGGTGTCAGAACGGTCCTTCGCCCCTGTGGTGCGAGCCATCATAAGTATCTGTTCTAAAGGAACATCTCAGCATTTTTTTAGGGCGAGTATTTTTTTTCCGAAAAACCTCTTGCAGCCCCTCGAAACTCTCATTAGAAGGCCCCTCACACACAGCGTTGGGGTGTAGCCAAGCGGTAAGGCAGCGGTTTTTGGTACCGTGTACCGTAGGTTCGAATCCTACCACCCCAGCCACTTTTCCAAGCAAAGCTAAGAAAAACAGGCTCTCCGGGCCTGATTTTGTGCGTCATGTGTCACACTCCACGAGAACTGTGACACATCCTGTGACACACGGCATCCGCCGTATCCGCTACGCCCCCTCCCGAAAACACCCACATTCCGCCGGTCCCTACCTGATGCGCAGGGGGCGGATCTTCTACTTCCGAAAACGGCTGCCACGCATCGGGTCAAACCAGGAACCAAACCTTTTTCTGTGTCTCTCGCTTCGCACCGACCTCCCGCTCGACGCCGTGAAACGCGCAGCTGCGCTGCTCACGGTCTACGAGCAAGAGGAAGACAAGATCGTGGACGCACTGAAGAAAAACCTACTCACCCCCGCCGATGCCAAGAGCCTCCTTACGGAAGTGCTGCGTGCCGAACTCACGCGCATCCTCGGGGAACAGAATGCCATGGGCGGTGCCTCTGACGATGAGTTGGATGCCCGGATCGAGAAACTTGAAGCCGAGAACAAGGAACTCCGCCGCGCCTCCCGGCGCCATGACTGGAGCGCTGTCCAGGCCCTTCTTCAGAAGGCCAGCGAACTGGTCTCGATCCCCCTTCCCGAACCGATGACTGTGGAACTTGGCAGTCAGGCCATGAATTTGAAGCGCAGCCTCAACGACGTCGAAGTTCATGTGCTTGAAGGTGACGACATCCGTCCCTCCTCTGCCGATTTGCGCGCGGCTCATGGGGCCGGGGACCTTGACACCTTCGTGCAGGCCCCGGTGCTGCTCTCGCAGGCTTGGAAGCAGACCCTGAAGAACCACCCCAAGCCGTCCATGAAGGGCAACATCGACGCGATTGCCCGGGTCGCGCTGGAGTTCTTCGGCGACATACCGGTCACCGCCATCACCAAGGCGCGCCAGCAAGCGTTCTTTGCCTGGATGGCACGCCTGCCAAAGAAGCAGGGCAAGAGTCACGGCAAGAACCGCTTCAAAACCGAAGCGGCCGTCGTGCTGAAAAACGATGAAATTGAAGCCGCCGATGCTGCGGATTTTCTCGTGACCGAGGAACTCCGCAGCCGGACCGACATCTCGAATGCCGAGAAGCGCGCGATCCTCGCCGAGAAGCTCACCCCGCGGCTTACAATGACCACGTTGAGAAACAAGCGGGATGCCCTGAACCGAATGCTGGTGAGCGCGAGGGATCTGGGCGCCCCGGAGATGGACATGTTGTCCTACAAAGAGATGGAACAGCTTGTCGCCGCGCAAGCTCCGTCCGATGAGCTGTATGTTCGGGTTACCAAGCCCAAGCTCCGGATGCCCTGGTCCGAGGAGCGCCTTGCCGCCTTTCTCACCTCGCCGATCTTCACGGGTTGCTTTTCTCCTGCCCGGCGCTGGCGCCGAGGTCCGCACATCATCCGTGATGCAACCTATTGGGTGCCGTTGATCGTGCTCATGCTGGGCTCCCGCATCGAAGAGATCCTTCTTTTGAAGCGGACCGATGTCCGCCTGCGGAATGGCCACTACTGCCTGGCGATTGCGTCAGGCCCGGCGAATCCGGGGAAAACCGAGGACTCCAAGCGAATCGTTCCGCTCCCCCAACTTCTCCTCGACCTGGGCTTCGTCGAGTGGTTCCACGCTCTGCCTGAGCAGCACGGGATCCTCCTGTTCCCCGAGGCTGCCCGGCGGTCGGCCAAAGGCGATGTCACCAGCGCGTTCGGCAAGCATTTCCGCCGCATCCTCGATCGCCTGGGCCTCGGTGATTTCGACGAGGACTTTTACGCCATGCGGAAAACTCTCTCCAGCATGCTGCGCAGCGCGGAGGTCACCGATGGGCAGCGGCAGGCTATTGCAGGCCACCAGCACGGCAATATCCTCAACATCCACTACACTGCGCACCACACGAAAGACCTCAAGGCTGCGGTTGACAAAGCGGACTTCAACATCGAGATCGGCCGGAGGCGCCAATACGGCTTCCCGGTTATCCTGGGCTCGAATCTCGCTCAGAAGAACAGTCTCGAGGTCGAGATCACGCTCACAGAAGAGGGCGAAGCGGCGACTGTCACCATCAAAGACGACAAGAGTTCGCAGCCGGTTTTCTCTTACGTCCGCGAAGACCAGCACTCGCGGCAGCATCTGCAAATGGTTGCCAAAGACCTGAAGAAGTTGCTCGCCGCGCGCTCGCTCCGCTTGCCTACAAACGCGATGAAGCGTGCAGCATTCGAGCACCTTCAAGCTTTGGCTTGATGTGGCACGAGCATTCCCGCCGCCTTCTGCAACGCGCTGAGGGGCTACGGCGGCTCGTAATGGCGTCCTGGCGGCCGAAGACACGCGCTCCGGCTGCAATGGGCTATCAGCGCAGTTCCCCTGCCATCAGTTCGCTTTGCTGGGGTTCGAAGCAACTGAAACACGGTTTGCGAGGTTGCGCGGGGACGCTCGCAGATCGCTCAATGCCCTGGCGGCACCATTCAGCACGGTTTCCAGGTAATCGCCCGACATGTCCCTCTCGTCGTGCGCACACCACTTGATCATGCCCCGCCTGATAACGCGGTGCCATCGGGCTGTGTTTCGAACGGCTCGCGGCAGGCTATGAAATTGCCTCGGTGGAGCTGACGTTGTCGAAGCTGTAACGGCCCTCCGGCCAGCACATGCCGCTGAAACCTGAGGCCTTCGACAAGAAGAGAGAGGTTTCGGAGCTGTGGGGATAGAGGATTGCCTGTGTAGAGTATCACTTCAGACCTTACATGATCAGGAAAACTTACTTCCCCGCCACATTCGGCCCGCTTCCGTAGAAGGCGCCAACGGTCGAGCTCGTATCCGAGCAAGTGGAAACTGTTCGCCCATGAAAGGACCCTATATCCGTCTTTTCGGGATTTCGGGATTTCAAAGATTCAAGACTTCTGTAGATGGTTTCCTTTAATCGTCAGGCGCTTACGCTTTTGTGTGCTTTCCTTGAGCAGGCAGCGCAGGCCATCCGGCAGTGAGAGGATTTCCTGGAGCGGGGCGCTCTGGAAAATAAGCGGGGTGCACTGCAAACGTGCAGGAAAAGTTCCGCAATTCTTTAGTGCTTAGTGGCGACGCGCCCACTTCCTTTCCATCAGGAAAGGATACAAAGATGACTACAGGTAATTCCAAGTTTCGTATCTCCGCTCACGTAGCCGAGATCATCAAAATGGCGGGCTTTTCCGCCGCGGCAGCCAAGCTTCTTTTCGCCCTTATCTATTTCCAGGAGCAGACCGAAGAAGCATGGCCGACCAATCTTGTGGCGCGTCATAACCCGCAAGATCACTTTTGTTTCGTGGCTCAGCTTCGGGAGCTGGGTTTTCCTGCCAAGACGAAATCGAGCCGATTTCTGCGTAAACCCGTGGCAGAACTTGTAGGTGTTCCAGCAGTGTTCGATCAGCTCGAGATCTCGTCAAACGGCCGCTATCTGACATGGCGCTTTTCCGAAGATTTCTTCGATGCCATGTCAGACATGAATGTCTACGCGCTGATGGAGGCAAGCGAGATCGCTTTGTGCCAGCGACATTTTGATGGTGCCCTCCTGGCGCAAATCCCGTTACATCGCCGGAAACGCCTGCCAGAGTTCAGGCTGTTAGGCCCGAACCGAGGCTATGAATGTCCTAAAGGCTATGTCCCGCCAAAGCTTACACCAAGCCAAGTCGAACGGCGACTTCGCCCGTCACTGCAAATCTGGTCAAACGCCACAGGCATTACATTCGCAGTGTTGCTTGTCCAAGAAGGATCGCGCCCCGGTTACACTGATATCTTGATCAGGATGCAGCACGCGGACACGACTTGGCCGGAGGGCCGTTTCATCAAACGCCCCGCAGCTGCCCTGTTTTGGACCGTCGAACCTTTGTTGATCGAGGCAGCCAGCACAAGCGCAGCTTAGGCCCCGGCGGGCCCGCCTTTTTCTGCCAGGAAAAAGGGTTAGCGGGTTAACCCTTTTTTGAAAGGGGTAACTCTTCCCTACCTCCCTGACATGAGCAGAGGTGACGAAAAGGCCGGGCGCGTAGGCGCTGTTCGGCAGAAAGCAATTGGGTTCCCGGACCTGGCGAACATGGAACGCCACGGGAAGCGTGCAGATGCAAGCGGACAGCAAAGACGCGTCCGGAACGTGGACCCTCTCGTCTATGGCACCCTGGACCTCGCCGAGGCGCGGAGAGAGCACATGAAGGGGGTCAAGCAATCCGGGCGGTGTGCCTGTATTCATGCGCTCGTGCAGTTTCCTACGGGCCTCCTGGACGGCTCTGACGAAGCGCATCAGCGAGCCATGCTCCATCACGCGGTTGCATTCTTGAACCACTACCATGGGGGCGACGCGGTCTTCGCCGCGCGCCTCGATCGAGACGAAAGAGGCAGGCACACCGTCGATGCCTTTCTCCTCCCCCGCTACGATTTTCATTACAAGGACGGGCGGAGGGTGAAAAAGGCCAGCGTCAGCAAGTTCTCGAAAGCGCATGCAAAGCGGCGATTTGGGCGCGATGACCGCCGTTCCCAAGGCTCGGCCCTCCAGGATGCCTTCTTTGAGCATTTGAGAGACAACATGCAACTCCAAGGCGTCATGCCTCCCGAGCGCAAGAAATCGACAACGAAAGACCGTGTGGAACCGGAAGTTTTCGGGCTTCGGAAGGACCGCCAAAAGCTGCATGAAACCTCTCGGAGGCTGGTGAAGGCGGACCGGGTGGCACGGCAGCGCATCAAGGACCAGAAGGCGGAGATCGAGGCCAAGGCGCGGCGAATAGCAATGAAGGAAGCGGCCCTCACATCCGGGCAGAAAAAGCTGGCGGCTGAACGATCGGCCTACGAGGAGGCTTCAGCGAAGCGCTCATCAGCTTTGGTTCAGAGAGAAGCGGCGGTCAGGCGTGATGCGAAGACGGTGCGCAACGTGCGCATCCTGAGCGGTCAAGGGGTATCCCGTTCCCTCAACCGCATTTTGAACGGGGCATTTGAAAGCCAGGAGGAGAGATGAACGTCACGAAGAAATTCATGAAGGAACTGGAAGACCGGGACTATAGCGACTTGGAGGTCCCGGAGCACCTTGTCCATTTTGTCAAATGGCGAGATCGCCTGGCCTACTATTCCCTGCAGCTCCGCCCGTTCTTCTATCAGGAGCCATGGGATTTGCCGGTTGAAGTGGAGGGCCGAAGATATACCCCGGCTGATCTCATCACATTGGGCGGGCACGGCATGTCGCCGGTGGACTTCTACAACCTTTTGACTGACATCGAAGTTGCGTTGATCGAGGCCGCAGCGAGGCGTGGAATCTCCCTGCGCAGACGCAGCAGGGTTGATGATGACGGACATACGGGCGCTCACCCTCAGCGGCAGAAACCTGGGGACGATTACGCCCTGGGAGGATAGCCCAAGGCGCAAGCGATCACCGCCAAAACCGCCACCAGGACCGCGCCCTCAGGCGCAGGACTTCCGCCTCTGCCGCCTCTGCCCTTGATCTCTCGAACGCGGCCATTTGCTCGGCCTCCTCTGCGCGGAGGCGAAGGGCCTCGATCTCGGCAGCAATATTCTCCTGTCCGCCGATTTCGTCCGCCAAAATGGCAACACTCCGGTGCAGCCAATCTTTCTTGTAGCCTGCCTCTTTCTTCCGCTGAGTATAAGCACGCTGCCGCTCCTTGCTGGTTTTGGGTTGGTCCTCGTCGGTATCGTTACTGACCTTCGGCGGCAGCAGATCCTTGGCGTTCAACGTGAACACCCCGCCCGACAGCTTCATACGGGCTTCGGTGATTTCGATCTTGGTCAGCCTGCCAGCGTGAATCGCGGCTTCGATTTCCGGGTCAATGTTGAAGATTTGCGCGCTCATGGTTGGGTCTCCGTTAGTCTAACGCGTTTGACTAACGGGAGATGGGGCCAGACTGCTCATTTCAAAAAATCTGGGCGTGTCGGAAAATTGTGTTGGCGGCCCTTGCGGCCCACAGCGGACGTCGACCCATACGTTTCAATGCTGCTGTCGCAGGCCGCTTTGCGGTAATTCGCTACAGGCGCAGTCCAGACGCGTCTGGATCTTTCTCCGACCGTTCATGCACTCTCCTGGTGTGAGGGATGTTCAACATCAGGACCGATGGTCGGACGCCCGGAGTGGCAACCATGCGAGGCGACTTTTCGTTTATGAATGCAACTTGCACTGGAAACGCGCCGTGAAAGGTGTCAACTTGCCAGTGAATCAAGAATACAAATCAAAGGATTGCCGTTCTTGGCGAGGGACGCATGAAACCGGACGACCTGCTCCGCTACATTACCGAGCACATGCGAATGTCGCACGTGTATCAACCGGTGATGCTGCGTGAACTGCTGAAGTCCGACGGTGAGGCAACGGTCGAGCAGATCGCGAAGGCGCTATTGTCGCACGATCGGTCACAGGTCGAATACTACGAAATCCGAACCAAGAACATGGTGGGTAAGGTGCTCACCAACAATGGCGTCGTCGTTCCGGTCAAAAAAGGGAGCCGCATCGTCGGATACCGATTGAAAGACTTTGTCGACGTGCAGGCCAGGGACCGAGACCGGTTGATTGCCGAATGTGAAGAGAAGATCGCCGACTACATCGAGCGGCGTGGCGTTAACATCTGGCAGCATCGGTTCAACGCAAAGGGCTACGTGCCCGGATCAGTCCGCTACGAAGTTTTGAAGCGTGCCAAGTATCGTTGTGAACTATGCGGCGCATCCGCCGAAGAGGTTGCCCTTCATGTCGACCACATCGTCCCACGCAATAGGGGCGGTCAGGACGACTTGAGCAACTTCCAGGCACTCTGCATCACATGCAACACCAACAAACGCGACCAGGACGATGCGGACTTTCGCGGAGTGTCGGATAGTTACGAGCTGCGCGAAAAAGGATGTATCTTCTGCGAAGCTCCCTCGGATCGAGTGATTGCCGAGAACGAGCTGTGCTACGCTATCAGGGACGGGTTCCCGGTGACGCCGTTACACACGCTCGTCCTCCCGAAGCGGCACGTCTCCGACTATTTTGGTCTTTTCCAGCCCGAGCTGAATGCGATCCGCCGAATACTGGATAATCTGCGTTCAAGCATTCAGGAAGAAGATCCAACCGTTACTGGTTTCAACGTGGGTGTAAACGCAGGGACATCTGCCGGGCAGACGATCTTTCACTGCCATGTCCACTTGATCCCGCGCCGAGACGGCGACGTTCCCAACCCTCGTGGAGGCGTTCGAGGCGTCATCCCTGCGAAGCAATCCTATTGAAGAAATATCCGTGATGGTGACCAAGTCATACTTTGCCGCAAGCGTTCCTGATTTTCTGGCGCGATCGACGGAAGATATCCTTGGGCGCCTGGCGACCCGGGTTGGCTCTGAACACAGCGGAAATGAGACCCAGCAGATCCGTGCTTGGCGCATTCAAATCGACCTATTGAAAGACGCTCTGAGAAACGCAGATAGTGATAGCTGGGGCATACTCCTTGAGTTGCCGCTTCTGCGGTTAGGGCGACGCATCGATACAATTATCTTGGTCGGCGACGTGGTCGCCTGCGTTGAGTTCAAGATTGGGGCAACGAATTTCACCGGCGCAGATGTTGATCAGGCAGTCGACTATGCCCTTTGCCTACGAGACTTTCATGCAGCCAGCCATGGAAAGCGCATCGTGCCTGTCCTGTGCAGCGACCAGGCGTGCAAGTCCCAATTGCCCGAGAATATCGACTTCATCGATGATGTGAGCCAGTGCATCCGGACGAATGGCGAAGGTCTTTCGCGCGCTCTCCTCGCGATCGAAGACTTGTCTGGTGGCGATCAGATCGACTGGCAGTCATATGACGCCTCCAGCTATAGCCCGACGCCTGATATCGTGACGGCGGCGCGCAGCTTGTATTCCGGTCACTCGGTGAGAGAAATCGGCCGCGCGGACGCGACGGCAGAGGCGTTGGAGCGAACCGCCGACAGATTGAAGGCAATCGCCGAAGAAGCGCGCCGAGACCAAAAGAAGGTGGTCTGTTTCGTCACTGGTGAACCGGGCTCCGGCAAGACGCTGCTGGGTCTGGACCTGGTGTTCTCGGGAACCGCCGGTCGGGTTGCTGAGGAACCGGCTGCTCTTCTGAGCGGCAACCGACCTTTGGTTTTCGTGCTACAAGCGGCGATCGCAGAGGACGCGCGCCAACGTGAAGGCATTAAGGCGGACGAAGCCAAGCGGAGAGCGCAACAAGCGCTTCAAACCCTTCTTGGGTATCTGAAAGATCACGCTGACGCTAACGCCAGCCCACCAGAAAACGTCATCGTCTTTGATGAGGCGCAGCGCGCCTGGGATGCCGATACCGGTCTCAAGCTGCTCGGGCGGGCAAAGTCAGAGCCTGAACTGTTCATGGAGATCATGGGGCGCCTCCCCTGGGCGTGCCTCGTATGCCTCGTGGGTTCAGGACAGGAAATCAACCGAGGTGAAGGAGGTCTCGCTCTGTGGGGCGAGGCGCTTGCAAAGTCTGAGGACTGGACTGCACATATTTCCGAGAAGGCTTTGGCTGCACGGGAGGGCTTACTCGGGTTTTTCGATATCGCGTCGGGCTTAGACGTATCGCTCGTGAACGATCCGGAACTGCATCTGAACTCGAACCTCAGAGCCTATCGGAACAATCTGCATGGCGGCTGGGTCGCCGCCCTGTTGGATGGCAACATCGACAAGGCACGAGAGATTGCCGATGAGATGGAACACGCGCCCGCCTTCGTGACACGCGATCTTTCAGAAATGAAAGCCTGGTTGCAAACGCGCCGCCGTGGCGATCAACGTGTCGGGCTACTCGCCAGCAGTGGTGCAACGCGTCTCGTCGCGGAAGGCGTGCCGCCGTCGCCTCGTTCTGACAGTCTTGAAACGGTTGTGCATTGGTTCCTCAAACCGGCAGGCGATTTCCGATCATCGAACGCCCTGGAGACGCCGCTTTCCGAGTTCGTGTGCCAGGGTCTCGAAATCGACTACGCGGGTTTGTGCTGGGGCAACGACTTGATCTGGGATGGGCAAGCGTGGATGCCCAGAAAAATGCGCGCACCCAACTGGCAGTTGCTGCGAAAAGATGCAGAGCAACAGTATCGTATCAACACCTACCGGGTTCTGCTGACCCGCGGGCGTGCCGGGACGGTCATCTACATCCCAGTTGGCGAGGAGTCGGACAGCACCCGAAGGCCGAAAGAGTTCGATGGCATTTTTGATGTTTTAGTCAGCTCGGGGTGCCGCCAGCTGTCGTGACGGTTGAGCCACCAGAAACACCGCAGTAGCCTTCTCGGATCATGGCTGCGCCGAGGTCACGCCCATCCTGCAATCGGCACCCACCAATCTTACGATGGTAACTTGTTCGACCATTCAGGTAGCAGGTCAGCGTCTGACAAGCCACGAGCGTTCGCATTCTCGCCGTCGCGCGTTCGCCCGCGCTTGAGGCATCGTCACAACTTCGCGTCCAAGGTCCGCCCTTGAAGTGAAGGCCTTGCCAGTTTGCATATGCAACGAACTACCGCATTCCGCCGTTCAAGAAGCCCGGTGCCAACGGCCCTCTGCGGACATTCTCGGGGCCAACACGATGCTGCAGTTGCAGCCCGCTTCCGGGCCCTCAGAGGAGCACCAATTCTAAGACTTGAGTAGTGTTCCTTCGGAAGTTTGGATAATTGAAACTCCTGATCCATCAGGCGAAAGGTCGGCAATTTGATTGATGATGAACTGCTGGGTTTCGCTCGCAATAATCTCCAGAGACGAGTTGCCGCTCTCGATAATGCGGCGTTCGGGGACGTGATCGAGCAAGCCTTCTCATTCCACAAGATAAGAGCGGGGTTCGAGCCCGGCGAGATTCGCGAGTTGATGAGGGCATTGCTCGGCGCTGACATCAGCTGTGCGGCCATCTACCGCCTTACCGTAAATGACCAGGCTGCAGCGGATATGCTACGACTGGCTTTCGAACAGTTCAGACCACCAGACGGGCTCAAGCTGACACGAAACAATAATGTCGATGATAGCAGAACCGTCTATGTTGGCAGTTCAAGAGATATCGGGTCGAGGCTTCATCAACATCTGCACACCAGTGCCAAAGGCACGTATGCGCTAAAGTTGCATCTATGGTGTCCGGATGCAGAGAACAGGATAAATGTAGAAGTCACTCCTGTTCGCGGAGTGGCGGAAGCATCGTTGGTTCAAGACGTTGAGGATGCCCTTTGGGCAAGGTCGCGCCCGATGTTTGGTAAGTTTGGCGCAAAGTAGCCACGGCCCTTAGCCGACGGTCACTCACCTTGGTCGTCAAAGTCCGCTAAAGTGTTGCAACCAAAGCATCAACAAACTCTGACCTGACCGCGAGGAAGGGGATTGTCCGGTCGTCGTCGTTTGGCCCTCTAACGATTACGCCGACAACTTTTCCAGAGAATAGCACGGGACCACCACTCATTCCCTCGTAAGTTCCCGACAACAAGGCGATCACGTTATCGGAGGTGGCGGGCGTGCCGTCAAAGGTTTGCCGCGAGAAACCCATCACCTCGGTGTCGCGGATTGTCAGAGACGTGCTGTCCAGATTCGAAGGGTAGCCCGCAGCCTGCACTGCAGAGCGGATGCCGAGCGCGCGAGCTTCGGCTGTCGACGCGATTTGCAGTGTGGCTGCGGGATTAAATGCGGGCAACGGTGTTCGTAACCGAATTAGCGCAAGGTCGTTGTGTTCGTCGCGGGCCACTTCTTCCGCGTCCATTGGGAATTTCGGGCTGTGTCGCGGAAAGATGCGGAGATTTGGTCCGAGGCAATGCGCGCAGGTAACAAACAGGTCCGCGGCGACGGCGAAGCAAGTGCCCACTGATCCGCCATCTGTGTCATTTTCAAGATACCAAACGGCGGCGTTTAGAACTTCCCTATCCTCGACCAACGGAATCGAAAAGTGTTGGCCCGAAGCCAATGCGTTAAACCTCGCGGCAAGGCTCCTGAAGACCTGATCAGTGGATCCCTTCACCTGCCGAATAAACTCGATTTTTCCTCGGACTACCCATTCGAAGTTCGTAGCCTCCTGTTCCGGCAACCGGCCTCTATCTGGGCGCTTCTCGTTGAAATGGCGCGCCGATGCCGCGTCATAGCCATTGCGCTCCCAGTCATGAAGCATCGCTCTGACATCGCGAACAAATTTGCGCTTGACGTTGACTTTCTCATTCACAACCAGACCCGTGACATCCTGTTGAAAGGCGGCGCCCAGCAGTCGAGTCTTTGCGTGGTTAACTCTAAATCCGTTGTCCTCAATTATCTGTTGAAAGGAGTCGGATAGAATAAAGTCGTCGTGGCTGTCGGGATTTGCGAAATGTCCGATTGGCGCAGGAAAGGTCCTGCGATTGGAGGAGATAGTGATGTCATCGGCATATCGCGTGTAGGTGCATCCAAGTTGCCTACAAAATCGTGCCAACTCAGCATCAAGTTTGTCTGAAACGATGTTTGCAAGTATTGGCGATAGTGCGGCGCCAGGCATCAGGACGTGGGTTGTTCGATGACTACCGCCGACCTCCTTTTCTGTCTGAAAGCAAGCGATGTGCGCGATGAACTGGGCAATCTCTTTTGGGTAGTCATAAGGCGGGGCCATCAGACGCCCGCGAATACGACCGAAGTGAATGGTCTCGAAGTAGTCTTCAAGGTCTATGTTTAGCACCCAGCGCTTACCGACGTGTTGTCGGGCATTGCTCACGATGCTGCGTTGATGCCCGCCGACAAAGCCGTGGACGTGGGCGCGGGGACGATAGTCTCTTTCCAGAAGGCGCTGGATGTCACGCTGCAACTCGAGAAGCGCAATACGCGGTGCGCAAATACGCCGTGTCCCACCGCTTTTCTTTGGGATGGTGAATTCTTTGTATCGCGCACCCGGAGAAAGCCCGTAAGCGATGTAGAGAAATCTTTTCCGATAATTCCGGTGAAGCGCAAAGGCGATTTGTCGAAGGTTGGCAAAGGGCTTTAACGACATGGGGGCATCAACGACCTACAATCTCGCATTCCCAACATCGCGGGAATTTCTCAATTCCATAACAGCATGTGGCGGGGCGAGTTGAAAGTAACCTTCTCGCAGGTGTCGCAGGTAACACAACACTTGGTTGATTGCAGGCCGCTGATGCTCTCCAACGTGTATCTTGATCTTTGAGTGGAGGCAACGGTGGCAGCGTCTCGGTTGCTTCCATTGCAGTCACTCATTCGGAGTGCAGCGAACGACCGCTCTCCGTCCAGACGACCCGAGCCGGATGCGACACAACAGATCAACTCGGGAAATTGCGGACATCTGCCCTACACAGCGACGCGTTCCGAGGCTCGTATGACGTCGGTCCTTCTCACGCCCGCCATTCGTTGAGTGCTTTGTTCTCCGATAACCCCGGGACGGTTCCAATCGATGCGGGCAGACGCGAAGCTGTTGGAACTGACCTTGTCGGGAGCACATCGTGCAACATGAAACAGGGTGTGCTCGGTGCATCCTGCGGAGACCGACGACAGAGTTCGCCTTCTGGCTACTCGGTTCTTGGCGCATGTTGTGTGACACCTGCCGGGTATCCAACCGCTTTTGAGCAGGCGCCCATTGACCCAATGTTCACTTGTTTCTACCATATTGATATTATGACAGAAAATCCTACCACCCCAGCCATCGGCCTTTCCGCAAACAGAAAAAGACGTTGTCGGTTCCGAAAGAGCAGGATTGCCCCCGTTTTCGGCCCCAATGGTTTGCGGGTAAGTTGGCGTATCGGGTTAGCTGTTTGCTGTGATCGGTTCTGCCCCACCCCCTGACACCCGCTATCACCTTTTGCGGGTATGACGGGTGTGCCCCTCCCTAGCTGCGGGAGAGGCGTTGGCTTGGATTCGGTCAAATCAGTGCATAGCCACGGTTATAGCTGGCGATAGTCCACCCCGTTAGCCTGCCGATCCCACTCATCCATCAGATTGTCCCGCCGGTCTCCGATGATCAGATGACGCGGGTTCACACAGCACCTCTTATGGCACCGATGTCTGATGACCTGATCGCGGGTGGCGACAAGCCGGTTAGTAATACAGTAAACAAACCGATAAGCACGGTCCTGGCCTCCATTGAATCGCAGCTTCCTAGGCTCCTTGGTCGGCGTAACCAAGCAACCGTCATCATCTCTCTCAGCGCTGTTCAGCAATTCCTCTACCCGCAGCATTGCCTGATCCAGATGGTTGTCCAGGATGTCCTGATACCAAACCATTGACCGATCACGCGCGGTAAACCTGACAGGCGCCCTCATATGATTTCCACTCCATCTTCACCTTTATCTATTGGCTGGTCGTAACCGTCCGGCCCAATCACCCGGCCATTCGTGACCTGGTAATCAGGATGAACCCACACCACGCGGGCATAGTCAGCTCCGCCCCATTTGACCTTTTCAGCATGCCAACCAAGCTCATTCATGAAGTGAGTGATACGATTCGGGTTGGCCTTCAGCTCCACGGTGAACAGCCTTCGCAATGTCGTCTGAGCAACCGCCCGCAACTCCCTGCCAGCGAGAAGTTCAACAAGCTACTGCTGCAGCACTTCCCCGGCACCCGCTGAGAGACGCCGCATAATAGGGGTATCAATTGCCGCCATGTTCATAGACCGCGGGTTAAAGCTGTTCGACTGCCTGTGCTCCAGGAGGGCGTTATACAGACGAGCCAGCACTTCCCGCCGAGACATCTGCTCGTGGAAATGGGTCATGAAGGACTGGAAGTCCTCCGCATCTGGACCGGAGGCGTGCCCAGAGTGATTGGCGTCGGCAACATACCAACGGCGATCGTCAGGTTCGATCCAGTGCGGGTAGTGGTTCGTAGTCATCACGTATGACGTGAAGTTGTTTACTTGAGTGACCTCCTTTCCTTTGCCTTCCACCGCAACTCTACTTTCGGTGATCAGTGCCTTGATGGCGTTGCCTGCGTCCGTGCCAGGTTTCAGTTTCACCTCTTCACAGCCAACAAACTTCTTTGCCATCGTGGTTTGGTTGAACCGAGACGTCAGCGTTTGAAGGCCATTGACCGTGATAGAGTTTTGAGCACCGAAAAGTTGGCCGGAAGTTTGCAGCAGTGTGCTTTTGCCGGTTCCCTTGTTCTGGGAATACAGCAAGAACGCCCAGCCAGGCTTTAGATGCTCGTTCTGAAGGCCCGAAGATAGCCAATCTTTGAAGTAAACCCGATCAGTAGGGTGCACGAAGATCCGCTCAAGAAGCTCATCGAACAAGGCACTATCAGCCTCCTGGATGCCCAGCTTCCTGTATGCTGGCTTGATCCACGAGTTGATTGTTGCTGAGCCCTTATGCCAGATCACCCCTTCAGACAGGCCCGGGTTGCACTCGACTCTGCCATCCCAGACTGCAATAGTGTGAGATCGGTCAGAATGAACCCTCTCCACGGCATGCTGAACGACATCACGCCAAAGTTCATCGGTCATTTCGATGTCCGGAAAGGTGTCCGAGAGATCGACAGCATAGACACGCTTCAGGTCCGTTGCTGACATGGAGCTGCTCGGGTCCTCAATCCGATAGAAGCGCCCCTCTTTGCGAACGAACTTGCTCGCGAGGTCCATGCACAAGGTTGCTTTCGCTACCTCGTGTTGGTTTTCCTCTTCCGGCTGCTCATCAGTTTCTTCAACCACTTCCGTTTCAGTGGTCGAAGTCGCTGCATTATCCCGGTTATTGGTATCGTTAGCCGCACGGGAAGATGCAATAACCCCGTCAGCAGACTCTTCCGCCACCTCAATTATCTGTTCTTCGCGCCCCTCTTTAGAGGCCGCGCCAGGCAGCTTTTTTTTCCGCCGAGTTGGACGGTCTAGAAGGCGATTGTGAGTCGCGCCTTTGAAGATATCGTTCAAGCTTTCGCTCATACACATGCTCCTTTGTTCTCTTCGAACTTCATTGGTTAGGGTTCAGCGCTGCTCGATTGAGCCTCCTTTCTCGAAAATGACTGCAGCCGAGTGCGGTCATGAGCAGCGTGTTGAAACAATGAAGGCCTAAGACCGCCGACCTTTCGTCGCGTTCTTCCCAAAACAACATGGATGAGGGGGAGTGATGGCTAGCTGATGCTGATGCACCAATAGCCAACGCCTACATTCCACTAGCAATGCAATTGCCAGCTGTCCGAGACCTTAGTTTTCTCTGAATGTAGACGTTGGATGTTTCCCACCTATGGCGACGACCGAAGCTGAGTGAAAGGAACGTCGCAATATGCGCTCCCCACTGTGCTGCAATCGGCGTCACCAGAACGCGGTCCGCACCATCGTAAGCGGGATTTCTGTCATAAGGTGCGAACACCGTCAACCGGCTTGTCGCCACCCGCGATCAGGTCATCAGACATCGGTGCCATAAGAGGTGCTGTGTGAACCCGCGTCATCTGATCATCGGAGACCGGCGGGACAATCTGATGGATGAGTGGGATCGGCAGGCTAACGGGGTGGACTATCGCCAGCTATAACCGTGGCTATGCACTGATTTGACCGAATCCAAGCCAACGCCTCTCCCGCAGCTAGGGAGGGGCACACCCGTCATACCCGCAAAAGGTGATAGCGGGTGTCAGGGGGTGGGGCAGAACCGATCACAGCAAACAGCTAACCCGATACGCCAACTTACCCGCAAACCACTGGGGCCGAAAACGGGGGCAATCCTGCTCTTTCGGAACCGACAACGTCTTTTTCTGTTTGCGGAAAGGCCGATGGCTGGGGTGGTAGGACGCCTTGCCTGCCGAGTCTCTTCATCACCTTAGCCGGACCGATAGCAAATCTGGGGCCGTTCCCGGGGCGAAACGTAGTGAAGCCTGGGGCGGTTCGGTAGCTAACGACCCGTCGCCGAGCCGCTAGCAACCCGCTGTCACATCCCAGCCGCAACTTCCCAACCAACCTGCCGCAACCAGTCCGCCAACATCCCAGCCTATCGCTATCGACCCGCTGACGAGGGGTGACGGTGGAGACCCAGTGGTGGCGTAGGCCGGTGTGGGGTAAGAGGGCGGGCGTGAGAAACTCTTTGCGTTTAACCGTTATCGGACTAACCTGCCACTGCATTGAAAGGGGTTGTTTATGAACAAGGACAACAAGGAACTGGTAACGGCGTCTGGCGCAATTGTTGGTGGTGGCGCGGCCATAACGGGGATCTCTCAACTGGGGGCGGTAACCGGATTGGGGGCAACAGGCATAACGTCT
This sequence comes from Epibacterium sp. HA2-3, assembly GCF_055693725.2. Taxonomy (NCBI): domain Bacteria; kingdom Pseudomonadati; phylum Pseudomonadota; class Alphaproteobacteria; order Rhodobacterales; family Roseobacteraceae; genus Epibacterium; species Epibacterium sp. HA2-3. Next base: position 587,983 of record NZ_CM172490.1, read on the forward strand.
GGCCTAGCAACGGTCGGCGCTCTCGTTGGGGGAGGAATGGCATCCGGTTTGGCGCTTACTGCTGCAGCACCTGTTCTTGGCGGTGTATTGGCATACGCTGGATACCGCTACTTCACCGCAGAGGATAAAGGTCAACCAGAAGAGTAAACACCTAGAGGTGCGCCAACGTCTGCTCGTCTGCTCGGTGACCGTGCCTGATCCTTAAGGAATAGGTTCTCCCAACTAGCTGGCCACTGCCGAGCCGCTGTCTCGTCCCAGAGCCAAAACCCCAACCAAGAACCGCTATCAATCCGCCTTCGATCATCCCAGCCTAGTGGTGGTGGTGGGAAATTGCACCTATGATGCACTGCTTGCAGTTTTTTGTTGACTTTCAAGGCGCTAACCTCCGTGATCGAGCATATTGAAGCTAGCGAGAAGAGCTTAGAAATTGACCAAGGAAGTGAAAACGCCCATCGCTACTTTGAACCACAAACGAGGTCTTATTCGAATATGGATTGTACTCTCGGTGATCTGGGCCGCGTTTTCACTCTTCGCGCACCTCGACGATTTCGCCCGCGTCGGCGGTCTGCTGTGGAAGAGCGAAAGCACCATTTTGAATGAACTGGCTTATCGGGGAAGGGTTGATGAGGAGTTGATTAGAAGTAGAAGCTATCAGGTTCATCATGATCACTTCACGCCGGAACAAATGAGTAAGATGATCACAGACCTCGGCGATCAAGGGCGCAGAGTGGCAGCTCTTACCAGCGAAATGGTCGTCAAGGCTTGGGCCAATCGGACAGCCGGAAGCATATTTTTTCCCTCATTATCGCTGTTCCTCTTGAAGGCCGCCGTTCCTCCTACCTTACTTTTCTTACTCGGGTGGGCCGCCTTGTGGGTCATTCGAGGGTTCAGGGATTTTTGACACAGGCGTAGCCTTATGAACTGGAAATGCCGAAGAGAAGCCCCTTGAGCCGCCAGTCCGTCATCTTGATAGGGCCGGGAAAACCCAGTCTCCGGCAGTCCAAAGCTAGTAGGTACCTTGCATGCATCGGAGTATCTAGCATGCCCATGCTTTCGGAGGAATCTTCCCGAAAAAAAGCAAAGTGTTGACCCCGGCTAGCACGAAGCCAGCCGGGGGTCAACTATGGTATCCTGCGGGTCAGGACGTACTCCGCCAGCCAACGCCAGTAGTCTTCAGCGTCAGCGAAGCCCTGAGACCGAGCCGCCAGATCTTCAGCCGCCCTACGAGAAAGACCGCCATCGTATTCAGCGATAGCGGCCCTCTCCTCGAACTCCTCAATGTTGGGTGGTCTCATCCCGGCAACCCTATCTGGTCGATGATAGACCGCTTCTGTTCGTCACTGATGCCTGCGGAGTAGATGCCGTAGGTGATCCCGTTCTCCGATCGAGCCGACTTATGACCAACCACGGATGCCGTGAAATGCTCCGGGACACCGGTACGCTCGCACTGGGTGATGAACCACTTCCGAGTCGAATGAAACACCAGCCCTGGACGCTCCAGCTTCAGCCGCCGCCGGGCCTTAGCAAAAGCCTTGGTGATCTGGTTGACATTCAGGTCAGGGAAAAGCGGGCCGAAGTCAGGCAAGCCCGAGAACAGTTCCTCTAGCACCGGGTGAACCGGAACCAGCCGTTCCGCAGCGTCGGTCTTCAGCAAACGCAGCTCATTTGGTCTGACCCAAGCAAAGGTTCCTAGATTGCCCTTCGACACCAGATCTTCCCGAAGCAGGCCAGCCGCCTCTCCAGCACGCATCCCCGACAACAAGCAGGTCAGAAACACCGGATGCAGATCGACATTCCGGTCAGCCAGCAGACGCCGCACCTCTTCGTCCATCAGTACCGCATAGGGCTTGGGTCGAACCTTCTGCTCAAACAGCACGGACTTAAACGGATTGGCTTCCAGAGCGCCCTCGTAGACGCACCAGTCGAGGAAGTGGTTCACCTGCGACCAGATACGCTTCTGGGTCCGCACGGTAATCTTGGCCGCGCAGTTTTCCGAGAAAGACAACAGACCGTCTAGGCCCAACCCTCTCGTTGAAGCCGACTTGCCAACAAGCGGGGACAACTTGGCGATTGTCCCAAGAAACTCCCTACCGTCGTCCCGCCCAAGGCTGCATAGCGACCGCTCACCATACCGGCTAGCGAACAGTTCCACCGAATAGCGCACCGACTTGAACCCGCCATGGCGAAGCTGGCTGCTCCGGTGCCTCAGATACAGGTCAGCGCGGTCACCGATCAGGATCTTCTTCTTCGCGGTCAACCGGTTGAAGTCAGGCCGGTCAAGAACAGTGCCAGAGTCCACCAGAGAGGCCCGCAGGCGGTCGAGAGCGCCTTCCGGATTAGCTGCCCATGTCGGGGCGGTTCCGTTGCTCCTTGGGGCGCTCAGTGCTTCTTCTGCTAGTGACCGAACTTCTGCCACCTGCGTTTCATAGCGAGCGTTCAATTCAGCTGCCCGGACGCGGGCGGTAGCGGCATCTTTCGTCTTCAGAGATTGTTTTAGGGCTTGCTGGCCAAGAGCCAGAGCCACGTCTTTCGGGTAATGGCGTCGATAGAGCCACGTGTGACCTTTCAAGTACGCATACTTGATCTGAGCAGACATTGCGTCTCCTCCTTCTTGTTTTGAGTTTTGGGGATTGGCCTATTCAGCCTTGGAGTGGACCCTCAGGATCAGGTCGAAGTCCGGCTCGCCGTATTCGCCTTCCAGTGGTCCGTTCAGTGAATAGCCGCCCACGCAGTCGTCAAAGACTTCTGTGATCCGGAACAGATGCTCCGGCCAGTCTTCAGACGCGCGGATGACCACTATGTCGTCGGGGTGATACTCGCCCATCAGTCGATCCTGGCGAACAGGACGATGATGATCTTGCCGATGACGATTTCACCGCTGCTGGACCGTCTGGCCTTTATCGGCTTGGATGCTAGCAGGTACTTAGCAAGAATTTGAGACAGCATGATAAACCTCCGTAGTTGCTATCGATTTAGATACGGAGGAGGCCTCAGTTCTTTGATTGGAGCATTCGGCACACCTGCGGACAAAGCCCCTTGCCAAGGTCAGATCCTCTACCGTGTCAAAGAGAACACTTGACGCGGCTGAGTTGAGTGTACTTTTGTCACGGCATTGCTCGGTGGTAAACTTCATTGGCGCAAATTGTGTGATCATTGAAGGTGCCTTGAGCTGCCTATCAACCTAAGTAAAATAGGACTTTAACTTTGACTATTGGAGAGAGCATTTTCACTGGGGTGATCGCGAACATCGTTTATGGCAATGTAAGAAGGCCGATAAAGGGGTTGGCGGACGCGCTATCACGCAGGGGTGATATAAACTCCGCCTTGAAAAGAGGCTCATCAAAAAAAAGTTCAGGCAGTGAAGAGGCCGCTCGCGCGGTGGGCGATGTACTGCGAGTGCTTGCCAATGATCACGGGCAAAATACCCAGAAAATCCATGATTTTTTGTATGACGTGGAGCGAAGTGCGGTTCCCGATGCCATAAAGCAGTTCCTTCTAGTCGGCGCAGACACCAATAACGCGCTCTCAGCATTTGGAATTATTTACGACAGTCACGCCCCTCTGCCCTTCGGAAAAGAGGAGATATTCGCATCGATCTCGGCAGCCATTGAGGCTCGCCTGCACCAGGGGGAATCGGATAAAATTTTACTTGGCGCCACTCAAGCGCAAACGCAGGAGTTGGTTTCAAGAATTGACGCGCTCGCAGCAAGCTTTCGTCTTGGTAAGCCAAAGGTTGCGCTGCCGTTTGATGAATTTAATAAGATAAGATTGAAAGTAGCTAAAGGGGTGGAGAACGCAAACAAGAATATTAATGTGGAAACTACCAAGGGAACAAGGAAAGTTGCCTTAAAAAAAGTGGTCATACCAGCAAGACTGTCTGCCATTTCCAGCGCTAACGATCTTCCGGCCCCACATCGAGATGAAACACCTAAGCCAAAACGAACAATTGGACTTATTCCCTTTCGTCGCAGTTTCAACAAGGCGATCATTTTAGGTGATCCTGGAGGGGGGAAGACAACACTTACGCAGCTGCTGTGTTTTGACTTGTCACATCAAATTGTCCTTGAGGAAGATAACCCGAACTATTCAAAATTTGATGCGAGTGAGCTTCGCTTACCGATGAGGGTCGTTCTTCGCACGCTCGAAAAGAGGCAGAATGCAAACCCATCCTATAGTATTTTTGATTACCTAATAGATGAGGTGAGGCAGTATTGTGAAAGCGATAGCTCTTTAGCGATAAGCTTTTTGCAACAGATGTTGCATCTAGGGAAGGCGATCATAATTTTTGATGGGTTGGATGAAATCCTAGAAGTTGGCGCTAGACGGTTAATGTGCTCTCTCATTGAGCAGTTCTCGCACACCTATGAACCTTGCCCCGTTCTAGTCACCTCTCGAATAGTCGGCTACAGAGACGCCCCACTTTCCCCTGACTTTGAGCTACACACCTTAGCGCGCTTCAATAGGGAAGAGGTCAAAGATTTTTCGTCGAAGCTTATCAGAGTCATCAACCAAGAGGCAAAATCTGCCGCAGAAAGTAAAGCAAGAGACTTCATTCGTCAAACTGAGGGGACTGCAAATGACTTGAGAGAAAACCCTCTTCTGCTCGGGTTGATGGTTTACATCTTCATGGCCAGAGGCGACGTTCCGAATAACCGACCGGAAATATATCGTGAATGCTCCCTTCTTATGTTTGAGAAATGGGATCAGAGAAGAGACATAATATTCAAGTTTCCCCAAGATTTTGACTTGCTTGATTTGTTCGGATTTCTTGCGTCCAAAATTTTTGGTGACGCAGAGGCGGAGTATGGTGTTTCGGAAGACTGGCTTACCAAACAGCTACGGCAGTACTTTACGGTGTGGTATGAAGACCGCGCGAAGTCTGTTCAAGCATCAAAGGCGCTGGTTGATTTTATAACCGGACGCGCTTGGGTTATGTGCGAAGTTGGCCCCGGTACATTCAAATTTACGCATAGGACTTTTTTAGAATACTTCTTTGCTCGACGCATAGAAGAAGAAGCCGGAGGAGTAATTTCTCTAGTATCAGACCAGATCGTTGGGAAGGCGTATAATGCTGAGTGGGATGTTGTAAGTCATTTAGCACTGCAAATTGCCACCTACAGAAGTGCCCCTAAATCCCTTCAAGCCCTACTCACATTAATCGATAATGGAGATAAATGGAATGAAGATATTTCCAAACAGCAGAACTACTTAGACTTTTTGGGTCGATCGCTGGAGTATTTAACCCTCCCGGAGTCCAATCTCATTGAAGCGATTAACTTCATCTTCGATCGCGTAATTGTCTTATCAAAGCATGCAGGTTTTGACGGCGTAGAAGTAGTTCACAGCTTGCTCACGGCATGCAATAAAAGGTCTGAACTTGTTCAACGTCACCTAAATGCAATCCTTGCTCCAGTATTGGAGGGTGAAAGCAATGATCAAAGATATTTCGCCCTCAGGCTTATAGGAACTAGGTACTATGGGTTTCGATCGGGTAATGGCCGGAACGCTTCAGCCATTATTTGGACCACATTTGGTAAACTCCGAAAGAAATGTAAGAATGACCAGTACGTGCGAGCAACGAAGAACCTGAATGAAGCCCAGGCCTATATCGAAGTTTACCGAGACAGCTTGTCAGCTCTTTACGCGTACCAGGGCCTCTCACTGCTAACAGGTGGCGAAAGGGATGAGGCGGGATTTGACTTTAACCCTCTTGGCGGCATCATCCTTGCAGCTAGCCTTACACGGGTCATGAAGACCACAAGAATACGGTTTGACGGTTTAGAGTTTGAGGAAGATGACCTTGCAAATCTCATAGGATTGGTCGCTTCTGATCTTAGGGGTATGTGGGAGAGTGGGGAGATTTGGAAGCTTGAGAGTGGCACTTCAGATTACCACTTTCTTGATCTGTTGGGCATTGTTCTTGAGGACTTCATCAATGAAGGAACTGGACGTGTTCGCCGCTCTCCCAAAGGAACACGCCTTTCGGAATGTTTCCTTGTTTACATCTCCTTGCACCTGTTTTCTTTACGAAACTCCAAAGGTACTTCGCTGGAAATTATTGAAACGATCAAAACAGGCCTTCCCAACAAAAGGGAAGCCTTAGAAGATCTTGTCGAATATTATTCATGCAAATTGGCGGAGCCTCAGCTCGAAGGAGCTATTCGAGATCTTGGAGCTAAGCTCTCCGCTGAGTTCGCTCTATGCCCTGTTAGTACCGACGTATTGCAAGCGACCAATTAACCACCCCACCGCCCCTCGCCACCACCGGGTCTCCACCGTCACCACTCGTCAGCGGGTTGATAGCGGCAGGCTGGGATGTTGGCGGGTCGATAGCAGCTCTTGGCTGGGTTGTTGACGGCTGGGATGTTGGGTGAGCGGCCCGGAGACGGGTCGTTAGCCACCGAACCGCCCCAGAAACCGCCCCAGAAACCGCCCCAGGTTTGCTGACGGGGCGGCTAAGGCGATGAAGCGGATCGGTGGGCAAGGCGTCCTACCACCCCAGCCAGTGTTTTCCTGAACATGGTAGCAAGAACGACAACCGCGACCGGTGACCGGAATGTCCCCGTTTAGTGCCCCAGTCCGTTAGCGCAGGGACCGTGAGCTGAGCCGGATGCTTTCCCCGGGTGGGAGGGGTCGTTAGGTCCGAGTATAGTCGGGCATAGGGATCAGCAATGTAAGCGCTGTCCCGGCCCCACGTTGTAGCGCCTATCCCGTACTGCGAGATCTTGCACATCTCACAGTGGGGAGTGCGTTTCGCAATGTGCACTACAAATTCGTTTCTCAAATCGTTGGGCGTGGAGATCTACGCGTCGGGTCACCGGCGGTGGCCGGATGAAGCCAAGGCCCGGGCAGTGGCGGATACGCTCGAACCGGGCGCGACAGTGAATGGCGTGGCGGCGCGGTATGGAGTCTTGCCAAACCAGCTGTCGGCCTGGCGCCGGTTGGCGAAGCAGGGGAAGCTGGTGTTGCCAGCAGCGGAGCTGGACGAACCGGTCTTCGCCCCGCTGGTAGTCTGCGATGTGCCGGAGGTGCTGCCGGAACCGGACATGGCGGCACCGAAAGAGGTGATCCGGATCGTCTCAGGCGAAGTCAGGATCGAGCTGGCGCCCGGCACGCCCGCGACCCGGATCGCCGAGATCGCGCATGCGCTCGGGACCTCGCCATGCTGATGCCCTCACAGGGCCTCCGGATTTTGGTTGCGACAAAACCGGTGGACTTCCGCAAAGGCCATGACGGCCTGGCAGCGCTCGTGCAGTCGACGCTTGCCGAGGATCCGTTCACGGGCACGGTCTTCGTGTTCCGGTCGAAGCGCGCCGACCGGTTGAAGATCCTGTTCTGGGACGGCAGCGGACTCGTGATGGCCTACAAACGGCTGGAAGAAAACACCTTCACTTGGCCCGCGATCCGCGATGGGGCAATGACCCTGAACCGGGCGCAGTTCGAGGCCCTGTTTGCCGGTTTGGACTGGCGCAGGGTTCGATCTCTGGAGGTGCGCCGACCGGCTGTGGCAGAGTGACTCAGCCTATTGAATAACCGGGCATTGGCGCCCCGGGCCCGGTATAATCCAGCCATGCCCGACGCCCCGCCCATCGACCTGTCCGCGATCCCTGAGAGCCAGCGCGCCGCCGTTCTGGCGGTGCTGCAGGAAAACGGCGCCCTGAAGGAAGCCAACCGGCGGCTCGAGCATCTCGTGGCCGAGTTGAACCATGTCGTGCATGGCAAACGGTCCGAGAAGCTGAGTGATGACGACCGGCAGCTTGCCTTCGAAGACCTGGAAACCGCCGTCGCCGAGGTCGAGACCCGCAGGGAGCAGGCCGCCCCCTCCACCCAGACCCCGCGCGCGACACGGCAGCGCAATCTCGGCCATCTGCCCGCGGACCTGCCGCGCATCGAGCGTGTCATCGAACCGGCGAGCCTTGAGTGTCCTTGCGGCTGCGGCCGCATGCACCAGATCGGCGAGGATCGGACCGAACGTCTGGACATCGTGCCTGCGCAGCTTCGTGTGCTGGTCGACATCCGGCCGAAGTATGCCTGCCGCATTTGCTCGGACGGGGTCACCCAGGCGCCCGCCGCGCCGCGGCTGATCGAGGGCGGTCTGCCGACCGAGGGCGCCATCGCTCATGTGCTGGTCTCGAAGTTCGCGGACCACCTGCCGTTCTACCGCCAAGGCCAGATCCTGGCGCGCTCCGGCATCCAAGTCGACCGCAGCACCCTGGCGGACTGGGCAGGCACCGCCGCCTTCCACCTCGGCCCCGTGGTCGACCGGCTGGCGGAACACATCAAGTCCTCCGGAAAGCTGTTCATGGATGAGACCACGGCTCCGGTCCTCGACCCCGGACGCGGCCGAACCAAGACCGGCTACCTCTGGGCCCTGGCCCGCGATGATCGCGGATGGGGCGGAGAAGACCCGCCCGGTGTCGTCTTCACCTACCAGCCCAGCCGCGCCGGCGCCCACGCGGAACAGATCCTTCAGGGCTTCGACGGTATCCTGCAGCTCGACGGCTACACCGGTTATGACCGGCTGACGCGCCCGTCCCGCAAGGGCGGCGCGCCGATCACGGTGGCCCACTGCTGGGCGCATGCGCGGCGCAAGCTGAAGGAGGTCTTCGACCGCGACGGCTCGGAAATCGCCGCCGAGGGCCTGCGCCGGATCGCTGAGCTCTACCGCATCGAGGCCGAGATCCGGGGCATGGGCCCGGGCCAACGTCTGTCGGCCCGTCAGGCCCGCAGCGCGCCCCTCGTGGCCGAGTTCGGTGATTGGCTGCAGGCACAGCGTCTGCGTATCTCGGCCAAGTCGCGCCTCGGCGAGAAGCTGACCTACATCCACCGCCAGTGGGGCGGCCTGCAGACCTTCCTCCACGACGGCCGCGTCGAGATGGACTCCAACGCCGTCGAAAACCTGATCCGCCCGATCGCCCTGACAAGAAAGAACGCACTCTTCGCCGGCCACGACGAGGGCGGCCGCACCTGGGCCCGCATCGCCTCCCTGATAGCCACCGCGAAGATCAACGGCGTCGCGCCCTTTGCCTATTTGAAGGCGACCCTGGAAGCCATCGCCGCCGGTCACCCGGCCAGCAGGATCGACGAGCTGCTACCTTGGAACTTCACCCCGTAAAGCTGAACAGGCGTGGGGTGGCGACAGCGCTTACTCAGCAATGGAAAACGCAGGATAACGTCGGGATGACGCTTACGTGCTTGCCAGTTCCCAAGCACCCAAAGAACAAACATAGAGAAGACGTTCCTTAAAGAGCCGCTGTCGCACCATGTCGGCGGAGCAGCGAGGAAGGGACCTGAAGGTGAGGTAGTCTTCGGCCAGAGACGGGTGGGTCCGCCGGATTTCATTAAGGCCTTGAAAGTTCTGCGATACCTACACCTCAACTCCGAGAACTGCGCGCGCAGCTAGCCGCATAACAGTCTTCAGCTGATGCGCTCTCTCATCGACGATAATGAAGCTACCGCAGTCGAGCAGTGTTGGCGCCAGAATGATCCAGCCATTGTTCGATATGCTTGCCTGAGTGGTGTTCAAACAGGATGGGCGTGGCATTGGCGGGGCGTGTGCCGACGCTGGTTTGTTGCGCGAGAAGGCGTGTTGCGCGGATCACGCCGGAATGGCAGACCAGCACCGGCAATGCGCCCTGAGACTGCGTGCAACACCAGGTTATGGCGGCGTGCACCCGCAGGATCATGTCGCGCCACCCCTCGCCTTGGGGCGGGGTGCTGTCCCGGGGCGGCAGCTCCGAGAGGGGGCGCCCTTCAAATACCCCCCAATCGCGTTCACGCAGGTTTGGAACCACCTGGGCGGTGGTGTCGGGGAATGCAAGCGATGCGGTCTTGATTGCGCGATCCATCGGGCTGCAAAATAGCGTGATGGGCTCCGGGAAAGAGATCTCTTTGAGCAGGCTCGCCTGTTGCCGCCCCAGATCCGTCAGCGCGACATCGAGCCGCCCCGCGATGATTTCATCGCGGTTTGCGGTCGTCTCACCATGTCGGATCAGACAGAAGCTGCGGGCGGGCAGGGCAGGAAATGAGGCCATTAGAGCTCCACGGTTTCGTGTAAAAAGACCTGCGCATCAAAACCTTCTTCGACCAGATAGTCCTCGGGCATGGTGCAGAAGGCGGGTGCGTAGCGCTTGGCGCCGAGGCGGCGGATCATGGCGATCTGGTCCGAAAGCGGGGGATGAACGTTCCAGCGGCGAAAGTACCCGCCCTGGACAGCCTCGATGCCGCGGGCATGGGCGGTCATATGACCTGTGAAGATCACATGAGCATCCCGCCCCAAACGGCCACTTTCGCGCCACGCGCGCACATAGGCCCAGGCGGCGCCGCCGTCGGCGTTTGGGGTGTCGCAGATCAGAAACCGGGCCTCATCGAGCGGGCCACGCTCCAGCAGAGGCGCAATTTCTTGCGCGCGCGGCGCGACACCGCCAGACCTGAGGGCGGCGCGCAGGCTGTCGCAGCATTCGGGGTCGAGCAGAACCGCTTCGGGGCCAAAGCGGTGCATCAGGTGCAACGCCAGCTCGCCCGCGCGGCCAGAGGGCGGCACCGGAAAGAGGATCTGGCCACCAAGGTCGTCAATCAGCGCGTCGAGGTCCTGAAGTCGCTGGCTTTGGGGGACGTTGCTCAGGTGATAGGAGCAGTCGATAATCGCAGTGGCCGCTTCTGGTGGCTCGTCAAAAGCAAACCATTGGCTCTCTTCAGACCAATCGCCGGAGTAGAACAATCCCGCGCCGAGATCAAAATGCATCCACACGCCACCAAGAGCATGGCCATTGCGACCGGTGGTAAGGCAAATTCCGTCAAGGTGCGTCTCTCCCTGTTCAGGGAGCGCGATCACCTGTGCCGAGGGTGGCAGTGCTTGCGCGGTGCGACGGGTGGCATAGATCGGCAAGCCCGCCTCCACGGCGTAGGCCGCGCCGCCGATGTGGTCGATATGGTCGTGGGTCACAAAGACCGCGTCGACCCCGATCAGCCAGTCGGGATCAAAGGTGGCGTTGGCCTCCGGGCCAAAGCCGCAATCTAGAAGCCAGCGGTGGCGTCCGGTATCAAGGCGCATGGCGGCGGGGCCTTTATCGCCGATACCAGAGAGAACGGTGATGGTGCTCATGAGATCCTCCTAGGCGGCAAAGGCCCATGGGGCGGATAGGGTCAGGCCGATTTGTTCGCCGGGGGCAAAGCGGGTTGCGGATTGGGTCACCAGGCTGTCGCCACTCGCGGCGGTCAGTTCGAGCCGGTAGCGTCCCCCGAGATACGTCACCCGATCCACCCGCGCGCGAATGTTGCCGGCGTCCGAAATGTGCAGGTTTTCAGGTCTGAGGCAGGCAAGCGCCGGGGTTTGAGTGTCGGTTTCAATGGGGTAGCGCGCCCCGAGCAAGGTCGCCTCTGCGCCTCTGTCGTGATGGGTCGCGCCGATCAGGGGCACCACAGCGCCTTCGCCCACGAATTCGGCGACAAAGCGGCTGCGGGGGCGGGCATAAAGGGCCTCGGGCGTGTCGAGCTGTACGATCTCACCCTGGTTCATGACCGCGATGCGATCCGCCATGGCCATCGCCTCGGCCTGGTCGTGAGTGACATAGACCATGGTGGCCTGAGTGCGTTGGTGAAAGTCGCTAAAGACCTGTTGCATCGACGCGCGCAAGGCCACGTCCAGATTTGCGAGCGGCTCATCCAGCAAAACCGCCGTAGGATCAGAGACCAGACAGCGCGCAAGCGCCACCCGCTGCCGTTGCCCACCCGAAAGCTCCGCGGGCATCCGCGCGCCATAGGGTTCAAGGGCGGTCGCCTGCAGCGCCGCATCAATCCGGGCGTCTTGCTCTGCCCGGGGCAGGCGGCGGATTTCCAGCGGATAGCCCACATTGCGCCGCACGTTCATATGCGGCCAGAGCGCATAGGACTGGAACACAAAGCCGATGTTGCGTTCTTCGGGCGGCAGGTTCAGGCGTCTTTCTGCATTGGCGACCTCGCGCGTTCCAATGGAAATGCGCCCCTCGCTGGGGGTCTCGAATCCGGCCAGCAGTCGCAGAAGCGTGGACTTCCCGCAGCCCGAAGGACCCAGAAGGGCGAGGAACTCTCCATCGCGCACAGTGGTCGAGATGGAGCGCAAAGCAGGCGCGTCGCCAAAGTGTTTGGTGATGTCGGACAGGGTCAGCTCTGCCATGGCACAACTCCTTTGGGCAGGTGGCGGGATGTGGCTTGGATCACCGCCATCAGGATCATGACGACAAAGACGATGGTCATGGCGACGGCGGAGGCCATCACCGTCTCGCCGCTGTCGTCGAGGTTAAAGATCACTACGCCAAGCGTCTCTGTTCCCGAGGACCACAAAAGCGCGGATACGGTGAGCTCGTTGAATGCGGTCAGGAACACAAGGATCGCGCCAGCCGCGGCCGAAGGGGCAGAGAGCGGCAGGATGATGTCACGCAGTCGACGCCACAGCGGTGCGCCCACCGCTTGTGCGGCCTCGTCCATCGCGGGGTCCAGCTGACGCAGGCTTGATTGCACCGGGCGAAACATCACTGCAAAGAACCGCGCGAGATACGCGAGAAAGATGATCCAGATGGTGCCGTAGAGCGTGACGTCGGTGAAGGGCAGGTTGATCAGCAGCAGGATCATCGCAATCGCGAGTACAACGCCGGGCAGCGCATAGGGCAGGTCCAGAAGGCTGTCAAAGACGCGACCAAGCCGGGTTTTGTGACGCTCCATCAGCCAGGCAAGCGGCAGGCAAAGCGCCATCAAGAGCGCAGCTGCCCCAAGCGAGAGTCCGAACGAGTTCACAAAGGCGCGCTGGGTGACCGGTTGGCGAAACAGCGCCTCATGCCAGCCCTCGAAAGAGAGCGTATCCAGCCGCAACGGCACACCGTAGGCGGGCACAAGGGATGTGGCCAAAAGCCCGGCCATGGGAAGGACGAGGATGGTGGCGATGACGCTCCAGAGGGCGATCTCGATCGGCAGACGAGCTTTGCCCAAAGGAATTGAGAGCGCGCGCCCGGAGCCGCCGACCAGATGCACGCGCTGTCGGCTCTGGCAGAAGCGCTGCAACAGGATGCCTGCAATCGCAACCACGCCGATGAGGGTGGCGAGAACCGCAACCTCGGCCAAAACCGTGGTGCCCATGCCGGCAAGTCGTTGATAAATCAACGTAGGTAGGGTGGCATAGCCTGCGGGAATACCGAGCATCGCGGGAATGCCAAAATTCCCAAGTGCGGTCACAAAGGTGATCGCGACCCCGGCCAGAAGGCTTGGCAAGGTGAGGGGCAACACAACTTGCGCCCAGATGCGAAAGCCCTTCGCACCCGAAACCCGCGCTGCCTCGACCACATCCTGGGGGATCGCTCGAAGGCCGGCGCGCAGGGTCAAAAAGATGATCGATGTATGCTGAATGCCCAACAGCAGAATAATCCCTGCAGGCGAATAAAGAGGCTGAGGCGCGCCGAGCGGCGGTGCGAGACCAAGAGTTTTGAGAAATACCGATGATGGCCCCATGATCTGCGTCCACGACAGGGCGGTGATCTGAGGTGGGATCATCATCGGGATCATCAGGCAAAACACCAGCGCGCCCTTGCGGCGCAGATCGGTGAGCGCGACCAGAAAGGCAAAACACCCCCCGATCAGCAATGAAAGGGCAGTGCCCAGTCCAGCCGTCACCAGAGAATGTTTGAGCGCCGAGAGCGTGGCGGGTTTTTGCAAGACTTCGGCAAAGAATCCGAAATTCAACTGATCGCCAGCGGTGAGACCCTCAACAAACAGGCGCACGACCGGTGCAAGGGTGAGTACAACCGCCAGCACCAGAATGAGCGACAGCAGCCGGCCCTCCGACCGGCTGCTGCTGGAATATGCGGCGAGCGAACTCATTCCGCGGCAAAGAGCTCTGCGAACTTGGCTTTGTTGGCATCGGCATCCGTGAGTGCCTGCGCCGGATCAAAGGACATCAGCTTGATCTCTTCGCGTGCGGGGAACCCGGCAGGTACCCCCATGTCGTTGCGGGCAGGGATGTAGCCCATGTCAAGCACCAGGTCCTGACCCTGCTGTGACAGCACGAAGTCGACAAACTTCTGCGCCGCGTCGACGTTCTTGGCGCTCTCGAGGATCGCCACCGGCTCGGTCACATAAGAGACGCCTTCCTCAGGGAAGACGAATTCAACCGGCGAGCCATCGGCCTTGTTGCGGATCGCGAGAAAGTCGACCACGACGCCATAGGGTTTTTCACCCGACGCAACCGCCTTGAACGTGCCGCCGTTGCCGCCCTGTGCGCGGGCGTCATTGCTGGCGAGGTCGCCGTAGTAGTCCCAGCCGAGATCCTTGTCGCCGGTAAGCGTGGCAAGGTGAATGAGCGCCGCACCCGAGTAGAGTGGCGAGGGCATTGCGATTTGACCCTTGAGGGCAGGATCTGCGAGATCGGCCCAGGAGGTCGGCAGTGTCGCCGCGCCGGTGTTGTAGACGATGCCCGTCGTGATCAGCTTGGTGGAGTGGTAATAACCCTCCGCCGAATAAAGAGCGGGGTCATAGGCCGCGGCTTCCGGGGACTGGTACGCCTTGAGCTGGCCGTTTTGCGCCATGCCTTCGAGGGTTACGGTATCCGCGATCAGCAGCACGTCGGGCTGGGGGTTGCCGGCCTCGATTTCTGCCATCAGGCGGGCCATCAGTTTCGTAGTGCCATCGCGAACCCACTCGACTTCGATTTCGGGGTTGGCTTTCATAAAGGCATCGACGGTCATCTGCGCATCCGCGTTGGGCTGCGACGTGTAGAGCGTCAGGGTCTCGGCCATCGAGGCTGAGGCGGTAAAGGCAAGAAGGGCGGCAGACAGAAGGGGCTTCATCCGAGATCTCCGTGTGGCTTTCGTTCGAAAGTTAAGATGCCGCCCGTATCCCCTGAGTCTGAAACGATCATGTGACAGTTTCGCAAATCTATTATTATCTTGCCCGGAGGGCGCTGCTCTTGTTAGGACGCCCGCACGGATTTTCACTTTCAAAGGAAAGCGAATGCGACGGGGGGAACTCAACGAGCGCCGGGATGCGATTATTCGGTTGTTGTGCGCACAAGACGAGTTGTCCGCGCAGGATTTGGCCGCGCGGCTGAATGTGTCTGTCCAGACCATTCGCACCGATTTGCGAGAACTCGATGAGGCGGCCCTGGTGCAACGTCGCCACGGCAGGGTCCGGCTTCGGCAGCCCTCGGAGAACATCGGCTACGCCCCGCGGATGAGTGTCGCGCGCAACGAAAAGCAACAGATCGCGATGGCGGTAAAACCGATGATAGAAGATGGTAGCCGTGTTGCTTTGGGCACGGGGACCACGGTCGAGGCCTGCGCGCGTCAGCTGGCCGCCAGCCATAGGGACCTCTTTGTTGCCACCAACAACATTCACGCGGTGATTGCGCTGCAAGGGGCAAGCGGGGTCTCGGTATCGCTTGCCGGGGGGGCGGTGCGGCTGCGCGATCTGGATTTTATCGGTGCTGCGAGTCGCGCCTTTTTTGCCGACTACATGGTCGACATCGCGATTTTCAGTTGCGGCGGTCTTTCCCTTTTCGGGGATGTTTTGGACTACAACACGGATGAGATCGCCGCGCGTGAGGCGATTTCAACCTGCGCCGCGCGCCGGGTTCTGGTCGTGGATCGAGAAAAATTCGGGCGTGCTCTGCCGTGCCGGAAACACATGATCTGGGACTATGACGTGGTGGTCACGGGGGCTGATTTTCCTCGGGAAATCATGCGCAAATGCCAAGACGCCGGTTGCGAGGTTGTGCGTGTCGCCACAGATGAATCCCCGCTGCGCGCCTGATGCGGCCGGCAGGTTGAGGCGGTTAATCGTTCAAATTTGAATCGATGTTTTTGAAAATAATATAATCTTTTCAGAATGTTGTGGGGGTTTTTGTTAGGGGTTCGTAAAGGGGTTTGACCCACGGTTTAGAGGAGCTTCGGGCGGCGATGTCGTGGCAGTCGAGGCGTTTCTGTTCAGTAGGATGGTCCCATGATACCTGTATCACTCAAGGCTGCCACAGCAGCCGCGTTTGCGATTTTCCTTTCGGCCTGCGGTGGCAATCCGCGAACCGACTTCAACGAATTCAGCAGCGTGAGCACGCGGTTTAATATCGACAGTGATCTCTCTGGTCTGACCCGAGTCGCAATCGCCCCAGAACAAGAACAAAGCATGAACGTATTCCTCACGGGATATAGTTGGTGGGACAATACCCCGCGTGGCTCCGCCATCATCGCGCGCCCGGTGATCCATCGCAGCGCAGGTGGTATTGGCACCTACGACGACCCTATCACCTTGGCGGTTGGTCACAAGAAAACCGGCGGGCGCAGCATCATGGATTACAAGCCCGGCACCCGGTTCTACATTGAGCGGCTCCAGAAATACGCCATTGTCGAGGACATGTGCGGCGATGGACCGCGGCCGCAGGATGGGCCCTGCCACACGGGCCACAAAGGTCACGACTGGATCGACATCTATGTTGGTGGGCGTCGCATGGATGAAGCCTCGGTGGATGCCTGCATGCGCCACATCACGGGCATTCAATCGGTGATCCTGAACCCGCGCCCCGGCTACCCCGTGACCCCTGGCGAGATTGCCTCCACTGGCTGCCGCACCTTTTGAGCCGACAATGGGACATGCGCGTCAGCCGGAGGTTGTCAGCTGATGCGCAATGGCCTGAAGTATCACGCTGTTGGTGTTGAGGTCGGTGTAATTGCGCGTGGCGCGACCCGATCTAACAAAGATGCTTGAGGAGTAGCCGTTATCCGTCTTTGCGTTCTCGCGCACATATGCGCGCAGCCGATCCGAATAGGAATGGGGCTGCAACGCCGACCAGAGATAGGCGGCCTTGCTGCTGACGGCGAGATACTCATCACGAAATTCCGGCGTGCGATATTCGGGCTCTTGCCCGACCGTGTCCATCGCCCACGTGCGCGTCTCGGCATCAAGTTGCAGACCCTGATAGAGAAACCAGGGGCTGGTGTCGATTGGGCCTTCAGAGACGCAGATCAGACGGCCGGTCTCGCGGAAATCTTCAAGCTGCGTTGAAAACAGAACATCCGCGAGATAGGCGCTCTCTTGCGACATGCCGAGCTCCAGCGCTTCGAGCAAGAGCGGCTCTGCCCCGATCGGGCCAATGGTTGCAACGGCCTCCAGAAGTGCCATCTGCCCATCTGGCTCCGAGCGCCCCTCGAACACCTCGTAGGGCGAGCGGACATCGTGCCCCCAGCGTCGAAACGCGCGTGCCACGTAATGCGCACTGTGCGAAACATAGGCGCTGTGCAGCTTGCCGTCGGTCACGGAATGGACTTCACCATCGATAATGACCTGGTTGAGATCATAAGACGCGACAAGCTTCAGAAGCTGGTCGCCAAAGTCGCTGTGCCTGTGCAGGTTGTCCAGAGAGGCGAGCAAACGCCCGGCGTCACTGGCGTCAAAGTTGCGGTTGCCCCAGCGGGTGCGGTCGGTGCGGATCCACCCCTGCGGCAGGCGGCGATCATCCGAGACGCGCCCCGCGATATTGGGCAGGATCTTTCGGATCGCAGTCTCAAAGCGCTGCTTGTCAATGAGGCCAATCTGTTTGGCGGCCACCAACCCGTTGATATGACTGCCAACATCCCACATTGTCACTGCTTCGTGCAGGCGCCCACCGGGAGATGAGTCAACCGTCGAAGGGCAAAGCCCCGTTTCGGGATGGGTAAATCGCTCCAGATAGCGCCATGCGACCTGCGCATCCTCCAACAGCTCTGCGCGCCGCTCTTCAGAGAGTTGAAGCTTCCGCAAAGTCAGCTCCGGCTGCGTCGCGGCCACACGTCGATAGCGCAATGGCAGTGGCCCATTTGGGATCATGCCCTGTGTCATCTTCTCCAGTGAGGTGAATTCTGTCACCGACGTGCGCTTGGCGCGGGTGAGCGCGTGTTCGAGCGCGGTCAGGGTGCTGTCGTCCGAGAAGTCATCGCTGCGCAGCACCACAACCACATCGTTGAGACCCGTGAATGCGGCCTGAAGGCTCTCGGGGGTGATCGGTGCATCCACATCGCGGCGCGGCAGCGTAAGCACGCCATCCGCACCGATACCGAGGTGGGACGCAGGGTCCGCATCAAGTCGCACCGCAATCCCTGCCGAAAGCGGGCGCGTTGTGGTCAGGAGGGGGGCACCAGTTGCAGAGACGCCGGTGAGGGTTACCGGATGCGGCTGGGGCGGGGGCTCGCCTCCGTGCGTTGGTGTTTCAGTCGGCACCCAGATTGCCAACTGACTGGCGGAAGGTCCCGCCAACGCCGGGCTTTGCAAATACGGCAGTTTCATCCGATCAAGGAGCCGAGTCAGCGCTGATGGGGCGTCGGGGGCAGGAGCGTTGAGGCTGCTCTGCACATAAACGCAGATGGAGCGTTTGAAATCATAGGCATCCCGCAGTTGCAGATCTGAGACAGGCAAAAGCGACGCCGTGCCATCGACTTCCTGTTGGGCAAGGCGCTGGGCGTACCGGTCGGTCAGGGCCTTGAGATCATCGACTTCCACCTGTGCAAAGGAGGTTGCGGACAGGTAATCGACGTTCTGCGTCGCAGCCGGTAACTCGGGTGCAGCCTCGCCCGTTTGAAACAGATCCACAAGCCGCCCCCCAAAGAGACGTGCCACGCCATTCTCCCAGGTTTGCGAGACAATAGGGGCGCTTGCCCTTGGCAGGCTCAGAATATTGAAGACCCCGGCCGAACGCACCGCCATGGGGGAGGCGGGGCGCGCCACATCGTGGCAGGCCAGGGTCGGGACTCGGATGGGGAGTCCGAGCGTTCGTTCCACCGGGCTCAGCATTTCGCGCAGCGCTGCGAGTGCGCCTTGCGCCCTGCGGGCCTGAAAATGCTGAGACAGGGTGGCTAGATCGGCTGTGAGGGGGGCAAGTTCGATACCGCTGCCGCCCAGAAGATACCCGGACAGGACGCGTGCCAGCGGATGCTGTGGCGACAGTGGCGCCCCTTCTCCATCAAAGGGCGACACCACACAGGTCACGGGAATGTTGCGCTCCCAAAAGCTGTCGAGCGCCGCGATCAGATGCGGCACCGAAGTGGTCGCATCAATGCCCGTGATTACCGGGTAGGTCTGGGGTGTCACTGCACCGATGAAATCCGTGGCGAAAGATTTCATCGGGATCAGGGCCGCGCCCGCGCCGAGCGATTTGAGGAAGCATCTGCGTTTCATGTGCCGCTCGTCGCAAGGCTGTAGTCACGCCCCAGCCGTTTCTGCGCACCCCAGCTGAACAGGCGGCCCGTGATGGCCCGCAGGATCGCACGGATCACGGAGTAATAGAGGATCGGCCGGTAGAGAACCCGCTGGACCGGGAACAGCAACAGCGACCACATGCTCTCATCCTTGTCCCGTGCGAGGGCAAAGGCGGCAATCACGAACTCGAGCGCTGGTAGGGTGAGGTAGGCGAGGAGATACTGCATGTTCTGCGCGCCAACCGCCCCGCTGTCCCAACCGCCGCTGACCATCTGGTAAAGCAGGATGGCGACAAAGAGGTCCGCAATCGGCGCCAGCAGTGGGAAGAGATAGCCAAAGATGAACATGTCAGGGATCGAAATTAGCCCCACGGAGCGCCCCTCGAGCATCGCTTTTTTGTGCTTCCATGCGCTTTGGAACATGCCAAACGACCAGCGCAGGCGCTGTTTCAAAAGCTGCCCAATGCGCTCGGGCACCTCGGTGTAGCCGCGGGCGAGCGGCTCATATGCGATCCGGTATCCTGCACGGTTGACCTCGATGGTGAGGTCGGTGTCTTCGGTCATCGTCTCGTCGCTGAAGTGCCCCGCCTTGCGCAGCGCAGCCACGCGCCATGCACCGAGGGCGCCGGGCACCACCAGCATGCCGTTGATCAGATCAAAGGCCTTGCGTTCAACGTTCTGCGCGGTGGTATATTCCAGCGCCTGCAGTCGGGTCAGAAGGTTCACCTTGTTGCCCGCGATGATCTTGCCCGCGACGGCACCGATCCTTGGGTTGTCGAAATGTCTGACCATGTGCCCAATGGCGGATTTCTCGATCTGCGTGTCTGCATCGATACAGACCACAATCTCGGCGGATGTGTTCATCAGCGCCCGGTTCAGCGCACTCCATTTGCCCTGGTTGGGCTGCGAGATCAGGCGGACCTCGCGCATGTGCGCGAAGGCAAAGATCTCGTTCAGTGTATTGTCGCTGGAGCCATCGTCGACCACGATGATTTCGAGGTTCTTGTAGTCGCTTGCCCGCACGCTCTGGATGCAGCTGCGGATGACCTTCTCCTCGTTGTGGGCCGGGATGATCACCGCCACCTTTGGGGTGGTCAGCGAGATGGTGCGATGTCCGCGCCAATTCAGGACGGCGAGCAACAAGATCGCGACAGAGCGCACTACCCCGATGCCGAGCGCCAGCCAGAACAGGATCACGATGGCGTCCTGACCCCAAGCGACCAGAGAAAAGGAAACATGGTCAAAGGTTTGATAGCCGCCCTCGGTCACGGGCATCACGGCTGCACGAGTGCTGCCGGTCAAGTCGGCCACGGTGGTGAACTCATAGCCTTTGGCAGAGAGCTCGGTGATGATCAGCCGCGTGGCCTCGACCGAAGCGGTGCG
The DNA here is from genome assembly GCF_055693725.2 of Epibacterium sp. HA2-3. Classification (NCBI taxonomy): domain Bacteria; kingdom Pseudomonadati; phylum Pseudomonadota; class Alphaproteobacteria; order Rhodobacterales; family Roseobacteraceae; genus Epibacterium; species Epibacterium sp. HA2-3. The sequence goes on from NZ_CM172490.1 coordinate 608,550, forward strand.
ATCCTCACCGCCGTCATGCAGCAAGATGACGTTGCCTGCACCGCGTTCGACTTCCTCGATGGCAAAGTCCGCAATCTCGCGGCCGCTCCATCCGGCCCAGTCGTGGGGCACCACATCCATGCCGACCACTTGCATGCCGCGATCCCACGCAATCTCGAGCGCGGCGACGCGATCGGCCGTCACCGGGCCGCCACTGCGCTGGAAAGGTTCACGATAGAGGGTCAACTGCCGACCTGCCGCCCCGGCCACCACCTTGTCGAGCATCGCGTATTCAAGCGTCGCGCGGGTCTTGGAGACCTGATCCATCCGGGGGTGAGAGAACGTATGTGCGCCGATTTCATGTCCCTCGTCGATCATCCGGTTCAAAACCTCGGGCGCGTTCATCACGCTTTTGCCGGTCACAAAGAAGGTCGCGGGCGTCTGGGTTTCCTGCAGGATGTCGAGGATCTGCTCGGAGAACACCGGATGTGGGCCATCGTCGAAGGTCAAAACCACCTTGCGGCCGGCCGGTTTTCCATAGCGCTCCAGCGCGTAGGGGCGCGGCAGCAGGTCATAGCTCTGCGAGACTACACGCCCGGTTTCCGTATCAAACCCGATCTGGCGGATGCCGGGAGACTGCCGGCGGTGAAGGCGCAGCAACGCGCCTTCGCCGCGATAGCTCACATATGAGTCGAGCTTCACCAGAGCCAAGTCTGCACTCAGCGCGTCGTGGCTCAGGTCACGGTTTTGCAGCACGCTCCAGATACCCGGATCCTCGAGGCCAAGCGACCAGATAGCGCTATTGGGGATCTCAAGCTGCTGCAGGATGACAAGCTGGTTGATGAGGCTGGCGACGTCCTGCATCCAGATCTTGTTGAGGCGCCCTTCGGGATCGCGATAAGACGCAAGCGATCCGGAGGTCTTTTCGCTGAAGCGCAGCTCGGCGCCTGCGGCTGCAATTTTCTCCATTGCCGCCGCATAGGGCAGAACCTTGGGCAGTGGCTCACCCGAGACCCACTCCACCGCGAAGGTTCCAAGAGCGATCACCAGTTTGTCTTTGCCAATCTCCTGAAGTGCGGCCTTGGCGGTTTTCTCGAACCAGGCGTCCGTGGCCAGCGGCGAAGGCGCGGTGCCCACCCAGGGATCAAGAAAGAGCTTGAGGATCACCTTGTCAAACAGCGCTGTGGTTTCGCGCGATTGCCACGCCGTCGAGGTGCCGCTCAGGATGAGGCAGGGGCTGTGGCCTTCGCTTCTCAGGCTCGAGGTCAGGGTTTTGAAAAACGGCTGCAACACATCGAGATCAGCGGTCTCAAGCCCGGGAATGCTGATGCAGGCTCCTTGGGCATAGAGGGGGCGAAGCTGCGCAAGCACTTGAGACGTTACGCTTTGAGCGGTCTCGGGCGTGCTGAGGTTGCGCAAGAAACCTGCCTTGTCGCTTCCAGTGTCCACTTCGAGCACCGGCATCAGATCTGGGGCATGGCCCGATGTGCTGCGGTAATCCACCAGAGGCGCGCGGCTTTCTTCGGATTCGATCTTCACCACGGGCCCTTCGGGAGTGGCTTCGAGCCGGAGCCAGTCCGGCACCAAAACCCCCAGTTGGTTGCAGCTCTCATTCAGGGACAACTGTCCCCAATCCGTATCCGAAGGCACATGTCCAAAAATGGTCGCTGCAGAAGGGCTGGCCATTGCCGCAAAGAAGGGCTGGCTTGGTGCTTCGCAGGTGGGGCGGGTAGGGCGCACCGGCAGGAGGGAGGCAAGGCGCAGGTCTTCGGGGTGTTGAAGCGGGTCGTCCGAGAGGCGCAATACGTCCTCTTGTTGCGTCCATCTGCCCCGCACCTCTTGCCAAGCCGTTTGCCACGATAATGCGCCATCCAGAAACAGGTAGGCCCATGTCCCGGCCATCAGGAGCGCAATCACCAAGGCAGTGCGCAGACGGCGCAGGCGCAGTCGGCGCGGGTCGTCAAACACCTTGCGCCCACCCGCCTTCACCGCGAGCTTTTCATAGTGGAACGCAAAACGGCTCACGCAGCTGGCCTTTCACGGTCCGATCGCACCACGGCGACAGGCGACAAGCCACAGCTTGCCGCAATTACATTGAGCGCAATTGCTGACACGGTTCCCCACAACCCGACTGATCGTCCTGCATCGCCACTGGTCGCCCTGCGACAGGAGTCCCCACCCCCGTTCCGCAGCTGGTGCAAAACTGTTCATTTGATGAGGTGAGCTTCTCGCCGATCCTCGATCATGTCAAAATTCTGTTAATCTTGAGCCGAATTTAGCTCAAATTCGACCCAAATTACAGGAACAATCGCGTCATCGGGCGCGGATTGTCCTCGATGGGGAAGTGATCGGTTTTGGGCAAGGGCAGAGGGCCGGCGTTGATTCGACCTTTCAGCCTTGATGGAGCCATTGTTTTCGCGGGCGTGGTCGGGCAGTCTCAACCTCAAGAGGGCGGGGCTTCACCAGTGAACGCCGGGATGGGCCAGCGGGATGGGCTATGCACTACATCAATATTTCCGACCTCACCGACCGGAGTTGGCGTTTTCTGGAGCCATATGACACCGAGGCGCGGATGGGCTGGGAGATGCACCATGGTCTCGCGCGCAACGCCTTGGAGCGTGCGATCACGCGCCCTGCCTTGGCGCGGTACCGCGCCTGTCTTGAGGCGGTGCGCGCGGCGCGCCGCAGAGCGGATGCGGTTCTCGTGTCCCATCTGCCGAATGTCACGGTGGCCACGGCGGCGATGGCGCGCGGGCTTCGTGTCACCCGTCCGCATGTCGCTTTTGCATTTAATTACACGCAGGTGCCGACCGGGCGCCGTCTTGCGCTCTCGCGGCGTGTGCTGAGGGACATCGAAGAGTTCACGGTTTTTTCGCGTTATGAGATCGGCCTTTATGCGGAGCTCTTTGATCTACCGTCGGAGCGGTTCACTTATCTGCCATGGGCGATGGAGCCCCCCGAGGTGGCGGAAGGTATGGAGCACCCATTTGATCGCCCGTATCTCAGCGCCATCGGCGGGGAAGGGCGCGACTACCGCGTTCTTGCAGAGGCGATGGCGCAAGCGCCGGAACTCAGGCTTGCGATCGTGGCGCGTCCCGCCAGCATTGCGGGTATCGAGTTCCCCGACAATGTGAGCGTGTTCACCAATCTGCCTGCACCGGTGACCTGGGCCATCGCGCAGCAGTCTTGCGGGATGGCGATTGCGCTCAAATCCAACCACACGCCCAATGGGCATGTGACGATGGTGGGCGCGCAGAGACTGGGTATCCCGCTGGTCGTGACCGATTCCCTTGGGGTGGCTGACTATGTTGATGCCGAGACGGCGCTCATGGTCGCGCCACAAGAGGTCACGGATATGACGCGTGCCTTGCGTGCTGTGGTGGAAGACCCTGAGGCGGCCACCCAGCGCGCCGAGCGCGCAAAAGAGCGCGCCGCAACTTGCAGCGATCCGCGCGTCTGGCTTAGATATTTCGCGGGGCTCGATCTGCGTCTGAGTGGCGCGCGCTGATCACGTCTCGCGTCAGCTCGGGCGATCCGCGCTCTTGATGTCGCCCGTCGTGAGAACGGGCGCTGCGTCCATATCGTCTGCATCAAGCATTGCGGCCACGCGCTCCAGAGAGGCCAGAAGCTGCGCCTGTTCCCAGTCTCTCAGCTTCTCGAAGGCGCGCACATAGCGCTGTTGAAGGGCGTCCGGTGCCGCCTTGACCGCCTCGCGTCCGGACGGCTCCAGTACCACATTGGTTTGCCGGCGATCCGCTTCGGAGCGCATCCGTGTCGCCATCCCACGCGAAACGATCTTGTCCACCAGCGCTGTCACCGTTGCCTGCGCCACGCCCATGGTCTGCGCGAGCTCTTTTGGTGTGGCGCTGCCACCGTTGGTCGCAAGCAATTGCAACACACGCAGCTGTGCGGGGGTCAGGCCGGAGGCCTGCGCAAGATTGCGCGAGTAAAGCTCGGTCGCGCGCAGAATACGTCTGAGCGCGATCAGGCTTTCATCGGTTCGGTTTCGTGGGTGGTCACTCATAGCGCTCTAAGGTGTCACGGATGACAAAATCCTTCAATACACGAAGTATTCGAGTGATATTTCTTCAAGTTGAAGCAAGTCGCAAAGTGTATCATTCGTTGTGCGAAGAAATATAAGTAAATAAAAACAACATATTAAATGTGTGGGGAATAATATTGCTGAGGTTCTTGAAGTTTTTACATCTCTACTATATTTAGGGAGGCGAACGAAAATGGAGACGGTGAGCGATGCCCAAAGACATCCTGCAGACTGAGACTGATAGCCCCCGAACTTGCCAGCCCCGCCTGCGCAAGCCAAATGCGACGGACGGGGCCGATATCTGGGAGCTGGTCAGGGCCTGCGAGCCGCTCGATCGAAACTCCATGTATGCCAATTTGATCCAAGCGGATCACTTCCGCGACACCTGCGTGGTGGCGGAGCTTGATGGCGACATCGTCGGCTGGATTTCCGGCCACATGATCCCGGGCGAGGATGCATTCTTCGTCTGGCAGGTCGCGGTTGGTGAAGCCGCGCGCGGCATGGGATTGGGCAAGAAGATGTTGAAGGCGCTGATCGCGCGTGACGACATCCGGGATGCCTCCGTGCTGAAAACAACGATCACCAAAGACAATGCGGCTTCTTGGGGCCTCTTCCGCAGCTTCGCCCGCGACATCGGCGGCGAGCTCAGCGATGCGCCGCATTTTGAGAGAGAGGCCCATTTCGACGGCGCGCATGACACCGAGCACATGGTGACCATTACGCTCGACAATGAGGCAAAGATCCTCAAGCGCGCGGCCTAAACTCCTCCCCTCATCCAGAATTTACCTTATCCGAAAAGGATTTACCCATGCCCAAAGACATGGCAACCGACACGTCTATCTATACGCGCCGCGAAAGTAACGCGCGCTCCTACTGCCGCTCCTTCACAGCGTCGTTTGACACCGCACGCGGCTCCGAGCTGTTTACCGAAGACGGCACCCGCTACATCGACTTTCTGGCGGGCTGCTCCTCGCTCAACTACGGCCATAATGACCCCGACATGAAGGATGCGCTGGTGGCGCATATCCTGAAGGACGGCATCACCCATGGCCTCGACTTTCATACCGAAGCCAAGGAAGCCTTCCTGCACAGCTTCACCGATTTGATCCTGGCGCCCCGTGGCATGGATCATAAGGTCATGTTTACCGGCCCGACGGGCGCGAACGCTGTTGAGGCAGCGATGAAGATCGCCCGCAAGGTGACCGGCCGGACCAATGTGATTTCCTTCACCAACGGGTTTCATGGCGTGACCATGGGGGCGCTGGCCGCGACTGGTAACGGCTATCACCGCGGTGGGGCAGGCATGGACAAGGCGGGTGTGACCCGCATGCCGTATGATGCCTATGTCGATGGTGTCGACAGTGCAGCGCTTCTGGACAAGATGCTGTCTGATCCGTCGGGCGGGATCGACGCGCCTGCTGCAATCATGCTGGAACCGGTGCAGGGCGAAGGCGGCCTGAACGCCGCTTCGGCTGGTTTTGTGAAGAAAGTTCAAGAGATTGCCCATAAACACGGCGCGCTGTTGATCATCGACGACATTCAGTCCGGGTGTGGTCGCACAGGCACGTTCTTCTCTTTTGAAGACATGGGCGTTCAGCCTGATGTCGTGACCATGGCGAAATCGGTCTCGGGTTTTGGCCTGCCGATGGCGATGGTTCTGGTGCGTCCGCAGCATGACGTCTTTGGCCCTGCCGAGCACAACGGGACCTTCCGTGGCAACACCCATGCCTTTGTGACCGCCCGTGTCGCGATCGAGAAATTCTGGGCCGATGATGCGTTCCAGACTGAGCTTGCCCGCAAGTCGGAGCTGGTGACGAGCGCGCTGCAGGAAGTGGCAAGCCACATTCCAGGAGCCTACCTCAAGGGTCGTGGCCTCATGCAAGGTGTCGACGTGGGCTCTGGCGAGCTGGCCGGGGACATCTGTGCCCGTGCCTACGAGCTGGGTCTCGTGGTCGAGACCTCTGGCCCCAACGATGAGGTGGTCAAGATCCTCGCACCGCTCACCACATCCGAGCAGCTGCTTTGCGAAGGCTTCGCCATCCTGAGCACTGCGGCCCGCGAAGTGGCTGCAAAAACCAAAATTGCCGCGCAATAATCTGAAGACCGGAGACCAAGACTAATGATCGTACGCGATTTCAACGAACTGAAAAACACTGACCGCTCCGTCTCTGATGCGCGCTGGACATCCACCCGCATGTTGCTCGCTGATGATGGTATGGGCTTTTCCTTCCACATCACTGTGCTGGAAGCGGGTTCTGAACATCAGTTCCACTACAAACACCACTTCGAGAGCGTTTATTGCATGAAAGGTAAGGGCTCGATCACGGATATCGCCACCGGCGAGACACATGAGATCAAGCCTGGTGTCATGTATGCGCTGAACCTGCACGACAAACACATCCTGCGGGCAGAAGAAGAGCTGCATATGGCGTGCTGTTTCAACCCGCCAGTGACCGGCACAGAGGTCCATCGCGAAGATGGCTCCTATGCTCCGGCGGAGGAGCTGGCCTGATTCAGGCTCGAGAAACAGGTGACGTATGACACATACTGTTGAAAAAATTGGCGGGACATCCATGTCCCGCGTGAACGAGCTGGTCGGCACGCTCTTTACCGGGGGTCGCAAACCGGATGATCTCTATGGCCGTGTGTTTGTGGTCTCGGCGTTTGGTGGCATCACCAACCTGCTGCTTGAACACAAGAAAACAGGTGAGCCGGGCGTCTATGCCCGGTTCGCGGACGCCGAATCCGATCATGGCTGGCACGAGGCGCTGAGTCGCGTGGGCGACGAGATGCGCAAGGCTCATGAGGCGGTTCTGGAGAACGCGGGCGATGTGGCGCAGGCTGACGCCTTTGTCTCCGAGCGCATCGAAGGCGCGCGCAACTGTCTGATCGATCTTCAGCGCCTGTGCAGCTACGGGCACTTCCGCCTGGCAGAGCACATGCTGCAAATCCGGGAGCTGCTGTCGGGGCTGGGCGAGGCGCATTCCGCCTATGTGACCGCACTTTTGTTGCAGCGCGCGGGCGTGAATGCACGTTTTGTGGACCTCTCGGGCTGGCGCGACGAAGGTGACGTGACGCTAGAGGAACGCATCTCGAGCGCTCTAAATGACGTCGATCCGGCAACGGAAATGCCGATTGTCACAGGCTATGCACAATGCGCCGAAGGCCTGATGCGCGAGTTTGATCGCGGTTATTCCGAGGTGACGTTTTCCTGTCTGGCAGCCCTGACCGGGGCCAGCGAGGCGATCATCCACAAGGAATTCCACCTCTCCTCGGCCGATCCGAAGCTGGTGGGTGAGGGCGTGGCGCAGAAGCTCGGCCACACCAACTATGATGTTGCAGATCAGATGTCGAACATGGGCATGGAGGCCATCCACCCCAAGGCGGCCAAGACTCTACGTCAGGCCGATGTGCCGCTGCGGGTTACCAATGCGTTTGAACCCGAAGATCCAGGCACGCTCATCGACGACAAGCCGGCCGATCAGCCTGCAGTGGAGATGATTACGGGTCTCGACATCATCGCGCTTGAGCTCTTTGAGCAGGATATGGTCGGGGTGAAAGGCTATGATGCTGCCATTCTTGAGGTGCTGACACGCCACGATGTGCGCATCGTCTCCAAGACCTCGAATGCGAATACCATCACCCATTATCTCGACACTTCCTTGACGGTTTTGAAACGGGTGGAGAAAGATCTGGCAAAGATCTACCCCAACGCGGATATTTCCGCGCGGCTCCTGTCGATGGCGTCCGCAATTGGGCGCGATCTCAAGGGGTTGTCGGTTCTCACCCGTGGCTTGCAGGCCATTGCGGACGTGGGTCTCGCAAGTCTTGGCGCCTCTCAGGGGCCTCGCAACGTGGACGTTCAGTTCATCGTGGAACGCGAAGATCTGAAACCTGTGATCAGTGCTTTGCACAAGGTTCTGGTCGAGGGCAGGCCCGCAAAACAGGAAAAGCCGATCAAAGCGGCAGCCTGATATAAACATAGCCGTCGTCTGACAGGGATGATGCATCACCAAAGAAGGGGCGCCTGCGGGTGCCCCTTTGTGCGTTGCGGCTACATGTGGCTGGGAAGGCTTGTCATATCGTTTTATATTCAATGGGTTGGGGGCATAGGGAGAGGATCTCCCTATGCCCCCGGGTAACATCCCCGGCACTTAAAGAACGGTTGCAGGGGCACTCTTAACGAACGTGCAGCCATAAGGGGAATATTCATAGGAATTGCAACCTCAGATTTAGGTCTCTCCCAGATGCCTGCCTGTGTAAACAGCAGTGCCGCAGCCATATGTTGAGTGAATTGGGTACGGCAGGGGCAGGCCAAGAGCAGAGGTGCGTGGAACACATTCTGAGCACTACGCGGGCAGCGTCACCTAGAAGCGCCGCGCCTTGTGGGCAAGACTGGGGTGCTGGTTTTCGAGCGTGAAGATCGGCTCTGTGCGAGAAATGAAGACGAACCGCGCGAAGGTCAACGCGCGGTGGGAGGCTCGCCGATGCGCGTGATTGCCTGCACCTGCCGGGTTGCGAGGCGGAGTGCGGCTCCGGTGCAGGTCATCATTGCCGGCAGAACCATCCACTCAAGCGTCCACATGGCGCCCGAGCGCTCCTGTTCATGCACGGAGGCCTGATGCATCAGGGCAACCTGTCCGGCGTTGTAGCGTGAGAGCGTCACCAGCATCTCTGCGATAACCGGGTTTTGCTTGTGCGCCATGGCAGAACTGCTGCCGCCTCCGGCCTGCGCGAGCGCATCCACACCCTGTTGCACCATCAAACACACGTCTTGGCCGAATTTGCCCAGACTGCCGGTCAGCGCAGAAAGCCATCCGGCATATGTGACCAATGAGTCGCGTTCCGTGTGCCAGCAGCGTTCAGGCGCGCGGAGCCCCAGTGCCTTTCCCATGTGGTCGGCCATGGCGGCGGCATGGGGCTGGCTGCGCTGCCCGTCGCCAACCGGGCCACCAAATTGCAGGGCTTCTACCTCGGGGCGCAGTATCTCCAGCCGGGAGGTATGACGCACGAGCGGTGAGATCCAGCTTGAGATCCGATGTCCGGCGGAGATCGGCAGCGCCGCCTGCATCCGGGTGCGCCCCATCAGGCGATTGTCGCCATGGGTCTCTTCCAGATTGCGCAGCGCTTCGATCAGCGTGGTGAGGCGCGAGATATAAATTTCGTTTGCGGCGCGAAGAGCCAAGGCCTGTGCAGTGTCTATCAAGTCCTGACTGGTAGCCCCAGGATGCACGGCGGCGGCACATTCGGCGCCGACATGGGCCTTGAGTTGACGCACATATCCGGGCACCGCCATGCCGTCGGCTGAGAGATCACTCTGAAGCCCCGCAACATCGGGGGTGAAATCTAACATGGCCGCCAGCGCACGCTGCGCCAGACCGGTGTCGATCTGCCCAACCTCGGCGGCGGCATGGGTCAGGGCCATCTCATACGCCAAGAACGCGTCTGCCGTGGCCGCCCCTTCAAACAATGCCGTGATCTCTGGATCGGCAAAAAGGCCTGCAAAATAGGGGTTCGATGAGGTCAGCGGATTCACAGGTGGCACGGTCCTTCGAAGCGGAGTCAGAACAGCAGATCAGGCCCGCAATGGCACGTCAAGGATCTCTCTGGCCTGTTGCCAGGTGGCGACGGGGCGCTCATATTTTTCGCAGAGTTCGGCAGCGCGCCGGATCAGTGCCGCGTTAGAAGGGGCCAGCGTATTGCGGTCGAGGCGCACGTTGTCTTCAAGCCCGGCGCGCGTATGGCCCCCGGCGGCGATGGCCCATTCGTTGACGACCAATTGGTTTGCGCCAATCCCTGCGGCACACCAGTTTGCATCGGGCGCGCGGCGTTTGACCAGATCAACATAGAAGTCGAAGACCTCCTTGTCGGCGGGCATGGCGTTTTTCACGCCCATAACAAACTGCACATAGAGTTTGCCGTAAAGCGCACCGCTCTTGTGTAGCGCAATCGCATTCAGGATATGGCTGAGGTCAAAGGCCTCCACTTCGGGTGTTACCTGATGCGTGCGCATCTCGCCCGCCAGCCAGTCCACGAGGTCAGGTGGATTCTCATAGACGCGGGTCGGGAAATTATTCGACCCAACCGAGAGCGAAGCCATGTCGGGCGCAAGCGGCAACATGCCCCCACGCGCCTTGCCTGCACCCGACCGCCCCCCCGTGGAGAACTGGATGATCATGCCGGGGCAGTGTTTTTCCAGCCCTTCCTTGAGACGTTCGAATTTCTCCGGGTCCGAAGAGGGCGTTTGATCGTCATTCCTGACATGCGCGTGGCAGATCGTTGCGCCGGCCTCAAAGGCTTCATGGGTGCTCTCGATCTGCTCGGAGATGGTGATCGGCACCGCTGGATTGTTGTCCTTGGTCGGCAAGGACCCGGTGATGGCGACGCAGAGGATGCAGGGGGTGCTCATGATCGGGCCTCAGATGTCGAAAAAGACGGTTTCGTTGTGCCCCTGGAGGCGGATGTCAAAGTTATACTGCCCGTCGCCCTGTGCCTCGGCAATGAGGGTTTTGACACGGGTCTGATGTTCGATGCGCGTGAGGATCGGGTCGGCGACGTTTGCGTCTGCTTCGTCGGGGAAATACATCCGCGTGTGCAGGCCGAGGTTGATGCCGCGCGCGACGATCCAGAAGGTCACATGCGGGGCCTGCATGCGCCCGTCCACAAAGGGCACCGCGCCGGGCTTTACTGTGTCAAAGGCGAAGGCGCCGGTGGTCATGTCAGACGGGCAGCGCCCAAAACCGGTGAAATTCGGATCTGCCGCGCCGCGTGTCTCGCTTGGGGCATTGAACAGACCTGCCGCATCCGGCTGCCAGATCTCGACAAGCGCGTCGCGCAGGGGCGTGCCGGTGCCATCGATGACATGGCCGGTGATGCGGATGCGCTGACCTTTGACATCGCCGAGGATCATCTTTTGACCGAGGTCCTCGGGATAGACCCCGGCGATGTCAGCAAAATTCGGTGTACAGCCAATATGGACATAGGGGCCAGCCGTCTGAGACGGGGATTCCTTGAGGTGCGTCAGAGGTTGTACCATGATCAAAGCCCCTCCATGCGATTTTCAAACAGGGTCTGGCGGCGACCGCGCAGGGTGATGTCGAATTTATAGGCACGCGCGTCCATCGGCACGGTGCGCGCCATATCAAGGGGCGCCACGAGGCTTTCAATCGCTTCGCGCGTGGGGATCGTATCCACGATGGGGCAGCGCCAAATGAGCGGATCTCCCTCGAAATACATCTGGGTGATGAGACGCTGGGCAAAGCTCGCGCCAAAGATCGAGAAATGGATATGCGCGGGGCGCCAGTCGTTCATGGTATTGGGCCAGGGGTAGGGGCCTGGCATGATGGTGCGGAACTCGTAAAACCCCTCTGCGTCCGTGATGCAGCGCCCGCAGCCACCAAAATTGGGATCGAGCGGCGCAAGATAGCTTTCCTTCTTGTGGCGGTAGCGACCGCCTGCATTGGCCTGCCAGACCTCGATCAGCGCGCCGGGAACGCCACGGCCAAATTCATCGCGCAGCTGCCCGTGCACAATGATACGCGGGCCGATCGCCATGCCGCCGTCCTTGGCAAAATTGAGGATCAGGTCGTTGTCGCGCGGGCCCAGGATCTCGTGGCCAAAGACAGGCCCGGTTTCCTCGACAAAAGTGGTGGGAAAGGACAAGGGCGCATGGCGCGGCCCGCGCGCGACGGAGGTTTTATAATCGGGCGTGATGCTGGGGGGGTGCCAGCGTCGGTCGCGATTTACATATCCGTTGCTCATGACTGTTGGGCCTCCCGGTCCATTTCGGCATAGGTTTCCTTGGCCAGCTTCAGCGCATGATTTGCGCGTGGCACCCCTGCATAGACCGCGACATGCTGAAATGCCTCAAGCACGTCGGTCTTGCTGGCGCCTGTTCGGGCCGTGGCGCGGATATGCATCGGGATCTCGTCAAAGTTCCCAAGCGCCGCCAGTAGCGCCAGTGTCAGCATGGAGCGTTCACGGTCCGAAACTCCATCGCTGGCCCAGACGTTGCCCCAGGCGGCTTCAGTGATCAGTGTTTGAAATGGCTCGTCAAATGCGGTTTTGGCAGCTTCGGCACGGTCCACATGGGCGTCGCCCAAAATCTTGCGACGGACCGCCATTCCGGCGCCGTAGCGGTCATTCGAAGGGCAATCAGACATGGCCCAGCTCCTTTATGAAATCCGTCAGCATGCCTGCATAAGCGCCCGGGGCTTCGACACAGGGCAGATGGCCGCTGTCCTCGATCACATTGAAACGCGCGTTCTCGATAAGGTCGATGGTTGCTTCAACGAGGGCAGGTGGGCTCGCCCCATCGTAACGGCCAGCGATGCCGAGGGTTGGCTGGAGCAGCGTCTTTGTCTGCGCGTGCAGGTCGGCGTTTGCGATCGCATGACAACTGGCGATGTAGCCTGCTTCAGGGGTGCGCTCCAGCATGTGCCGCCAGGGAATATGGGCGTCCGTCTCGAGGAATGCGGGGGCAAACCAGCGCGCCATGACCGCATCCGAGAGCGAGGCAATCCCGCCCGTCTCGATGGCCTGGATGCGGTCCAGCCACATCTGCGTCTCACCCATCTTGGCAGCAGTGTTGGACAGAACCAACGCCGAGATCCGATCCGGAGCGCGGGCTGCGAGGGTCTGACCAATCATGCCGCCAATCGACAGCCCGACAAAGACGCAACTCGAAACGCCTGCGTAATCCAGGAGTTCGAGCGCATCCTCTGCCAGATCGTCGATGGAATAAGGCCCCTCAGGACAGGAGCTCAGGCCGTGCCCCCGCTTGTCGTAGCGGATCAGGCGCAGGTTTTGTGGTAAGCGCGCGATCACGGCATCCCATAGCCGCAGATCGGTCCCAAGCGAGTTGGCAAAGATCACTGCCGGGCCATCCGGGCTGCCGTCCTCTCGCCAATGCAGCATGGCGTTTTGCAGGCGTGCCAGCCGCATCAGTAAGGCAGCCCGACATAGTTGGTGGCAAGCACGCGTTGCGCGTCCTCGTTGTCGCGCAGGAACGCCAGTTCTGCCGCCTGCATCTTTACGTCAAACGGGCCTTGGTCGGGGAACCGATGCAGCAAGGACGTCATCCACCAGCTGAACCGCTCAGCCTTCCAAACACGGGCGAGGGCTTTTTCGGAGTAGCGATCAATCCCTTCGTTGTCTTTGTCCTGATAATACTGGATCAATCCCGTGTAGAGGTAATGCACGTCCGAGGCGGCGGTATTCAGACCCTTCGCCCCGGTTGGCGGCACGATATGGGCCGCGTCGCCGCACAGGAACAACCGCCCCCAGCGCATTGGCTCGCTCACAAACGAGCGTAGCGGTGCGATGGACTTCTCGATCGAAGGGCCTGTGACCAGGGCCTCTGCGACCTCGCTCGGCAGGCGGCGGCGCAGGGTGTCCCAGAACCGGGTATCTGTCCAATCGCCCACGTCATCGCCCAGAGAGCATTGAACGTAATAACGGCTGAGATTGGCGTTGCGCATCGAACACAGCGCAAACCCGTCCTCTGAATTGGCGTAGATCAACTCCTCATTGACGGGCGGGGTTTCGGACAGGATGCCGAGCCAGCCAAAGGGATAGACTTTTTCGTACTCCGTGCGGACCGAGGCCGGGATCGTGCGCCGGCTGACACCATGAAACCCGTCGCAGCCCGCGATAAAATCGCAATCGATGCGGGTCTCTTTGCCGTCCGTTTGAAAGGTGACATAGGGGCTCTCGGTGTCGGCATCGTGGATTGTGGCATCTTCGACGTCAAAAAACGTGGTCGCGCCAACGCTTTCGCGTGCTTCGTAGAGATCGCGGGTCACCTCGGTTTGGCCATACAGCGTCACCGATTTACCAATCAGGCGCTCAAAATTGATGCCGAACATCTCGTCATTGTGTGAAATCAAGGTCCCGTGATGGCGAAAGCTCTCGCGCTCGAGCCGCGCACCGACGCCCGCACTATGCATCAGCTCAACCAAGCCCTGCTCGAGGATGCCGGCGCGAATGCGGCTGAGCACATGCTCCTTGGTCCGTCGTTCCAGGACGATGGTGTCGATGCCATTGAGGTGCAAAAGCTGTCCCAGCAGCATTCCTGATGGGCCGCCACCAACAATTACAACCTGTGTGCGCATGATCGTCTCCTCCAATGGAGCAAAGGCTACCATGCAATTTCATTATTCAAAAATGAGTTATTGGCAGGTATGAATACCAATATGGTAAACTATCAGCACGCGCGTCAGGTCAAAATCCGACATATGCAGTGCCTGCTTGAGGTGGTGTCCTGTGGCAGCCTGAAGGGTGCAGCAGAGCGGCTCTATCTCACGCAGCCCGCCATCTCCCGCACGCTTAAGGAACTCGAAGACATTCTGGGCAGCACCTTGTTGTTGCGCAGTCGGGCTGGTGTCGAGCTGACGGAGGCTGGCGAAGTCTTTGCGCATTTTGCCCGGATGAGCCTTGCCGCGTTGGATCATGGGCTCGAAAGCCTCGAGCGCACCCGTGGCGGGGCGCTGCAGCAGACAGTGACGATCGGGGCCCTTCCCAGCGTTGCGGCGGGGCTGCTGCCGAGGGTGGCCGAGGGATTTCAGCGCCTTGCGCCGGGTGCTGTTTTGCATCTCTCGGATGGGCCGCATGGGGCACTGATTGACCTTCTGCGCGGGGGCGCGGTCAGCATGGTCATCGGGCGGCTTGGAGATCCGGCCAGTATGCAGGGCGTGTCTTTCACGCAGCTTTATACCGAAGAAGTCGTCTGCGTCGTGCGCCCCGGCCACCCGTGCCTCGCGGCGCCAGAGCTTGACGATCTGTCGCGTTGGCCTGTGATTTTCCCGCCAGTGAGCGCAGCAATCCGACCGCAGGTGGAGCGCTGGTTGATCAGCCATGGCCTTTCGGAGCCGCCCAATCGGATCGAGACCGTTTCAGGCGCATTTGCCCGGGTGCATGCCCGCGACACCAACGCGATCTGGATGATCTCTCATGGGGTTGTGCGCAATGAACTCTCGGACGGGCGGTTGATACGCCTGCCTTTTGATACCTCGCTTACCAAAGGTCCGGTTGGATTAATGCAGCGGCAGGATGCGGACCCGAGCCCCCTCGAGAGCTTGTTTGTCAAAGCGCTCCATGGGGCGATTGAAGTCTTGGGATATGATGCGAGTTGAACGCTCGCCGGGGTAGGGCTGGGCGTTGCCCCTCGCCGCGGGGTGTTTGCAAAGAAGATGACGAAGCCCTGTTGTTTTGATGCGTCTCCGGCCGGAAATCGATGCTCGCGCAGCCGTGACGATCTGTGAATGCAGGTTGGTTTCGACAAACAGGGATATGCTTATTCATATATTTCAATCGGTTACTGAGTTTTTTTGGTTTTTCATGATCTTTTGTGACGCAATTCACAGAGGACAGGCCAGAGTGTTTGTATAACACTGGGCAAGGCGCGCTTGAAAACTGCGCTCACGACACGCACATGGGCTGAGATTGAGGTCCTTCTGTATTCGAAAGGGACAGTTCCGATGGCAAATTATGCAAACCTTCCCGCCCCGTCTCCCGAAGGCGGACTCAATCGGTATCTGCAGGAAATTCGCAAGTTCCCGCTTCTGGAGCCGGAAGAGGAATACATGCTGGCCAAGCGATGGGTCGAAGAGCAGGACACCGAAGCCGCGCACAAGATGGTAACATCGCATCTGCGACTGGCAGCAAAAATTGCCATGGGATACCGGGGTTACGGGTTGCCTCAGGCAGAAGTCATTTCTGAAGCTAATGTTGGTCTGATGCAGGCGGTAAAGCGGTTCGATCCGGAAAAAGGCTTCCGTCTGGCAACCTATGCGATGTGGTGGATCCGCGCCTCCATTCAGGAGTATATCCTGCGGTCCTGGTCGCTGGTGAAGCTTGGGACCACATCTGCGCAGAAGAAGCTGTTTTTCAATCTGCGCAAAGCCAAGGCCCGGATTGGTGCACTTGAGGATGGAGATCTGCGGCCCGAAGTGGTGAAGAAGATCGCCACAGATCTTGGCGTGACCGAGGATGAGGTGATCTCCATGAACCGACGTATGTCGGGCGGCGATGCGTCGCTCAATGCCATGGTGGGCAGCGACGGTGACAGCACCATGCAGTGGCAGGATTGGCTCGAGGATGAGGACGCCGATCAGGCGGGAGATTACGAGGCCCGTGACGAGCTGCAAGCGCGCCGGGAGCTTCTCGCCGAGGCCATGAGCGTCCTCAACGATCGCGAGAAAGACATTTTGAGCCAGCGTCGTCTGGCCGAGCAGGCCAAGACACTTGAAGAGCTGAGTGTCCAATATGATGTGAGCCGGGAGCGCATTCGCCAAATCGAAGTGCGCGCCTTTGAAAAGCTACAGAAGAAAATGCGTGAGCTCGCGGCTGGCAAGGGGATGCTGCAGTCGAAGCTCTGATCTTCTGTCTCAGAGATGTCCATTGATGCGCCAATCTCCCTCGGCGCGGACATTCGAAGGGGTCGCCCATCTCGGCGGCCCCTTTTTTGTTTGTGCGGACCATTGATGAAGGCGCGGTGCAAACCTTTGTCGAGGCTCCAGTGTCGAGCCTGCTGGCAGATAGTTGGGGCGGCGCCAGGGGGGGGGCGGCTGCATGGCTGGCGCAAAAGCATGGCTAGCAGAGCGGACTGCGTTTGGCTGGCTGGATGATCTGGAGGCTGGCGTGGCTAGCGATCTGGCTGGGGACCGAGGGGAAATCCCATGGGTGCCTTGCTGGATGGCGGGCTGCTTGCTGCCGGATCGTCTGGCGTGCTGCAGTTGATATTTAGATAGCCGCTGCTTTTGATGAGGTCAATAAAAAACTCAACCAAATCAAATAGTTGACTATTGTTGTCGGGTTTCTGGTTGCGCCAGTGCCAAGGCGCTCTGCCAAAGACATGCTTTGCACTCAGTCGAGGCGTGCGCGCAGGACGCGCAACATGTTCTCCCCGGCGACTTTGCGGATTTGGGTCTCGCTCAGCCCTTCATCGAGCATGGCCTGGGTTAGCGCAGCAAGTTCGGAGCTGTCGAAAGTCGTCGCAACAGAGCCGTCAAAGTCTGAACCAAGGGCAACGTGGTTTTCTCCAACCACCTCGATGGCGCTGTGAATGGCACGGGCGATCCCACTGGGGGAGGCATCACACACGGCATCTGCCCAGTAGCCAATTCCGATCACCCCGCCCGTAGCGGCGATGTCGCGCATCAGGGCGTCCGGTAGGTTTCGCTTTACGGGGCAGGCCTTGTGGATGCCGGTGTGCGACAGAACCAACGGGACATCGGTCATCGCAATGACATCCCGCACCACCTGCGGGCTGGAATGTGCAAGATCCAGGATCAAGCCGCGATCAACCGACTCCGAAACCACGTCGCGCCCAAACGCCGAGAGACCCAGATCGCCTGCGCCATGCAACGAACCCCCAAGCGCATTGTCAAAGAAATGCTGCAGCGCGATCAGGCGGTATCCGGCCTCCTCTAGGCCTTGCAGTTTACTGATGTCGCCCTCCAGCGGGTGTGCGCCCTCGATGCCCAAAAGCCCACCGACGACTTCGTGACCTGCGCGTTTGCGCTCCAGCAGAATGTCGAGATCGGCCTCAGTACGAATGATACGCAGCCGCCCTTCGGAGCGTTCCTGGAACCGGTGCAACTTCTTGGCTTGATGCAGGGCGCGTTCATAGAGCGACGTCCAGGTGGGAAGGGGCCAAAGCTGACCGATCGCAAGCAGCGTGATGTTGTCCCGCGCATCCGCATCATTATGGTCATAGTTCTGCCCGGCGGGGGATTTGGTCACAGCGGTGAAGACCTGCAAGGTGACATTGCCTTCGATCAGCCGGGGGATGTCCACATGGCCGCGCGCGTTGCGCTTCGTCAGGTCACGTTTCCACAGCAGCGGGTCTGCGTGCAGATCGCCGATGATGAGGCTTTGGTGCAGGTCACGTGCTGCGTCGCTGATCGGATAGGGGGCATGCTCTGCAACGGGGTTGCGCTGGCGGTCGAGAGCCGCCGGAGCGAAGATAAAAAACGCCATAATCGCACATATGGCGAGACCCACGAGGCGTTTGATCCATTTTGCAAAGGCTGACATGGAGGAGATCCTGAAATTTGGTTTGTAGGCAGGCTACGGTGCGACAGCACAAACGCAACCCTCTTGTCTCGCGCCTCGCGCCACGGCATCGAGATGTTTGCGGTGGTGACATTCTCTGGCTAGTGTGAGCGCAAACATTCGCGCCGAGGTCAGGGGAGATTGGCACATGACACAACCTATTCGTTGGGGCATTCTGGGAGCCGCGAAATTCGCGCGCGAGCATATGGGGCCAGCCATTCACGCTGCAAACGGTGCTGAGCTTGCCGCTCTGGCCACCTCAAGCGCGGACAAAGCTGCGCTATTTCAATCCTTTGCACCCGGAATAGCAGTGCATGAAAGCTACGAGGCGTTGCTCGCCGACCCGTTGATCGATGCGGTTTACATCCCGCTTCCAAACCATCTCCATGTGGAGTGGGCGCTGAAGGCGATGCAGGCGGGCAAACATGTGCTGGTCGAAAAACCCGCGACGCTACGCGAGGAGGAGTTCGACCAGTTGATTGCGGCGCGGGATGCGGCGGGTGTTCTTGCAGCCGAAGCCTATATGATCGTGCACCACCCGCAATGGCAGCGCGCGCGCGAACTTGTGCATACCGGTGCGCTGGGGCAGGTGAAGCATGTCTCGGGGAAGTTCTCTTTTGACAATCGCAGTGACGTCGACAACATCCGCAATCGTCCGGAAACAGGGGGCGGCGCCCTGCGCGACATTGGAGTCTATGTCTTGGGATCGGCACGCTTTGTCACCGGTGAGGAGCCGCAGGACATCAGTGCGCAGATTGAATGGGAAAACGGGGTGGATGTGCTCTCAAATGTGCAGGCGCGGTTCCCGAGCTTTCTTTATACGGCCTATGTCAGCACCCGTTTGCAGCCCTTTCAGGAGATGCTGTTTCACGGCGACAAAGGCGTGTTGCGCCTCACGGCGCCCTTTAATCCGCGGGTCTTTGGGGAGGCGCGGCTGGAGTTGCACCAGGCCTCTCATGCGGCGGGATCAGGACGCGTCATCGAGGAACGCTTCCCCATTGCCGACCACTATAAGCTGCAGGTTGAGGCCTTCGGCAAGAGTGTGCGCGATGGCGCGCCCTATGCCTGCCCGCTAGAGTTCTCGCGCGGGACGCAACGCGCGCTGGATCAGATTTTTGCGACCGCCACCACGCTCTGAAGGTTGATCGCAGGGGGGCAGTTGGATCAGGCTATGCGCCTTGACGGCATGGGGTCGCAAGCGCGCGCCCTTGCAACCCTGCCCATGGCGGGCGTAGCATCTTCCTTCGAGCTGAGTGTGACAGGAGCTATACATGGCTGGGGGATGGGCAAAAGACGGCGCGGTAAGCGAACAGATCGAGGCTTCGATCTCGGACGAACTGGCACGTATGAATGCACGCCGTGCGCCAGCGGGTGAAAGCCTGACCCATTGTGCTGATTGCGAAGAGGAAATCCCCGAGGCACGGCGCTTGGCCATCCCCGGTGTGAAACTCTGTATCGACTGCCAAGAGGAGCGCGACGGTGTGCAGCGTCAGCGCGGCGGCATCAATCGTCGCGGCAGCAAAGACAGTCAGCTCAAGTGAGCCTCAGTCAAAGAGCGGCAAGCGCATCACATGTTGCGGCCCAGCGATCCCGCCGTCTTGGATGTCGCCGGTGTCCTTGAAGCCGCAGTTCAGGTAGGTGCGCAGCGCTGCGTGGTTGCGCATGTTCACCGTCAAGACCAGCGCCTGAGCCTTTGGGTAGGTTCGGCGCAACAGTGATGGCAGCGCGCGCAAGGCTCCGCTGCCGATGCCACTGCCTTGCACGCGATGATCGATCATAAAGGCCCTGAGACCGAGATCGCCCTGGCGCGCGAAATTGTAGGTTCGGGGGTATTTCACGTCGATCTTGAAAAAGCCGACACATCGTCCTGCCTGCTGGATGGCATAGAAATCCACGCCAGCCTCATCAGAGGCGAAGGCCATGGCGATTGTGCCACAATAGACCACTTGTTCGGGCGCGACGGCAATATCTCGGACCAGATCATGGTCCGAACGCGAAAGCGGCAGGAGCGATGGTGAAGCCGTGTTTTGCGGACGGGGAGAGGTCATTCAGCCAAATGTCAGGACGTCCCACAGCGCGTCGAGGCTGAGGTCATGTCTCGCGTCATCATTCAGCACGACCCGAAGCGTCTCGACATTCGAGTCTGAGTCGATTGTGTTTATCCGAAAGCCAGAGCGCGTCAGTTTCAGACTATCGGTGTCAAAGGCGTAACTCCCGTCTGTGTCGAGTCGGATGTGATCTCCCTCAGAGATGTCAAAGTCGCGGATCTTGCTTCCAGAGCCGCTGAGATTGAACACGAAGAGGTCCGAACCCGCTCCGCCGATGAGGCGGTCCCGCCCGTCATCTGCGATGAGCGTGTCCTGCCCGGCGCGGCCGACGAGGCGATCCCGCCCTGCGCCACCAACAAGAAGATCTGCGCCCGCGTCCCCGCGCAGAAAGTCGTTGCCTTCGTCGCCATGAAGTCTGTCTTTGCCTCGGCCACCCGTGATCCTGTCATCCCCCCATCCTCCAGAGAGGGTGTCGCGCCCCCCGAACCCGTTGATCTGATCGGCGCGACCAGCTGCTCTGATGTGATCACCGCTGTTGGAACCAATATAGCGATCGACGAAGGGGTTGCCGTCAATGATCTCAAAGCCAGTGATATTCACCGAAGTTGAGTCGGTGATGATCTGGCCTGTCTTTAAGTTCACGACAAACGAGTCGGGCACGCCGAAGTCATCAAGATGGAGCGTGTCCTGACCCGCGCCGCCGTCAATTGTGCGTGTCCCGTCAGTTTTGGGGCGCGCGAGATGGAATTCGTCGTTTCCTCCCTGCAGGTCGATGAAGCTCAAATACTGCAACATGCCTCTGTCAGAGATGTCTTGGTTGCGATTGCCAAATTCAAGAACGTCCAAAGCCTCTGCCAGCAGGGTCTCGAATTGTGTGCTTGACGTATTGTCTGTAAGCGCTGTCGCCACCCCACGCCTGTTCAGCTTTACGGGGTGAAGTTCCAAGGTAGCAGCTCGTCGATCCTGCTGGCCGGGTGACCGGCGGCGATGGCTTCCAGGGTCGCCTTCAAATAGGCAAAGGGCGCGACGCCGTTGATCTTCGCGGTGGCTATCAGGGAGGCGATGCGGGCCCAGGTGCGGCCGCCCTCGTCGTGGCCGGCGAAGAGTGCGTTCTTTCTTGTCAGGGCGATCGGGCGGATCAGGTTTTCGACGGCGTTGGAGTCCATCTCGACGCGGCCGTCGTGGAGGAAGGTCTGCAGGCCGCCCCACTGGCGGTGGATGTAGGTCAGCTTCTCGCCGAGGCGCGACTTGGCCGAGATACGCAGACGCTGTGCCTGCAGCCAATCACCGAACTCGGCCACGAGGGGCGCGCTGCGGGCCTGACGGGCCGACAGACGTTGGCCCGGGCCCATGCCCCGGATCTCGGCCTCGATGCGGTAGAGCTCAGCGATCCGGCGCAGGCCCTCGGCGGCGATTTCCGAGCCGTCGCGGTCGAAGACCTCCTTCAGCTTGCGCCGCGCATGCGCCCAGCAGTGGGCCACCGTGATCGGCGCGCCGCCCTTGCGGGACGGGCGCGTCAGCCGGTCATAACCGGTGTAGCCGTCGAGCTGCAGGATACCGTCGAAGCCCTGAAGGATCTGTTCCGCGTGGGCGCCGGCGCGGCTGGGCTGGTAGGTGAAGACGACACCGGGCGGGTCTTCTCCGCCCCATCCGCGATCATCGCGGGCCAGGGCCCAGAGGTAGCCGGTCTTGGTTCGGCCGCGTCCGGGGTCGAGGACCGGAGCCGTGGTCTCATCCATGAACAGCTTTCCGGAGGACTTGATGTGTTCCGCCAGCCGGTCGACCACGGGGCCGAGGTGGAAGGCGGCGGTGCCTGCCCAGTCCGCCAGGGTGCTGCGGTCGACTTGGATGCCGGAGCGCGCCAGGATCTGGCCTTGGCGGTAGAACGGCAGGTGGTCCGCGAACTTCGAGACCAGCACATGAGCGATGGCGCCCTCGGTCGGCAGACCGCCCTCGATCAGCCGCGGCGCGGCGGGCGCCTGGGTGACCCCGTCCGAGCAAATGCGGCAGGCATACTTCGGCCGGATGTCGACCAGCACACGAAGCTGCGCAGGCACGATGTCCAGACGTTCGGTCCGATCCTCGCCGATCTGGTGCATGCGGCCGCAGCCGCAAGGACACTCAAGGCTCGCCGGTTCGATGACACGCTCGATGCGCGGCAGGTCCGCGGGCAGATGGCCGAGATTGCGCTGCCGTGTCGCGCGCGGGGTCTGGGTGGAGGGGGCGGCCTGCTCCCTGCGGGTCTCGACCTCGGCGACGGCGGTTTCCAGGTCTTCGAAGGCAAGCTGCCGGTCGTCATCACTCAGCTTCTCGGACCGTTTGCCATGCACGACATGGTTCAACTCGGCCACGAGATGCTCGAGCCGCCGGTTGGCTTCCTTCAGGGCGCCGTTTTCCTGCAGCACCGCCAGAACGGCGGCGCGCTGGCTCTCAGGGATCGCGGACAGGTCGATGGGCGGGGCGTCGGGCATGGCTGGATTATACCGGGCCCGGGGCGCCAATGCCCGGTTATTCAATAGGCTGAGTCACTCTGCCACAGCCGGTCGGCGCACCTCCAGAGATCGAACCCTGCGCCAGTCCAAACCGGCAAACAGGGCCTCGAACTGCGCCCGGTTCAGGGTCATTGCCCCATCGCGGATCGCGGGCCAAGTGAAGGTGTTTTCTTCCAGCCGTTTGTAGGCCATCACGAGTCCGCTGCCGTCCCAGAACAGGATCTTCAACCGGTCGGCGCGCTTCGACCGGAACACGAAGACCGTGCCCGTGAACGGATCCTCGGCAAGCGTCGACTGCACGAGCGCTGCCAGGCCGTCATGGCCTTTGCGGAAGTCCACCGGTTTTGTCGCAACCAAAATCCGGAGGCCCTGTGAGGGCATCAGCATGGCGAGGTCCCGAGCGCATGCGCGATCTCGGCGATCCGGGTCGCGGGCGTGCCGGGCGCCAGCTCGATCCTGACTTCGCCTGAGACGATCCGGATCACCTCTTTCGGTGCCGCCATGTCCGGTTCCGGCAGCACCTCCGGCACATCGCAGACTACCAGCGGGGCGAAGACCGGTTCGTCCAGCTCCGCTGCTGGCAACACCAGCTTCCCCTGCTTCGCCAACCGGCGCCAGGCCGACAGCTGGTTTGGCAAGACTCCATACCGCGCCGCCACGCCATTCACTGTCGCGCCCGGTTCGAGCGTATCCGCCACTGCCCGGGCCTTGGCTTCATCCGGCCACCGCCGGTGACCCGACGCGTAGATCTCCACGCCCAACGATTTGAGAAACGAATTTGTAGTGCACATTGCGAAACGCACTCCCCACTGTGAGATGTGCAAGATCTCGCAGTACGGGATAGGCGCTACAACGTGGGGCCGGGACAGCGCTTACTATTGTCTCCGGAGATCCGTGCGAAAATGATGTCCGTGAAATCGGATGCATTGATGCTGATCTGCTCAATGCGTGCGATCTCGCCCCGATTAGAAGAGCGAAACTCCATCGCGGTGATCGTGCCTGACGCACGCCCAGACGAGTCGACACTGAGATTGTCCCCGAATATCCGAACAGTCGGGTTTATGTTGTAATAGCCGGTCGAGCCGCGCGTTTGGTCAAGCGTGTAGGAAATGTAGCTGTCAGTCACATCATATCTGTAGACAGGCGTTGGGAAAATGTATCCACCGGAAATGAAGGTGCTTGGAAATAAGATCGCGTCAATTGAGTCGCTTGAAGTTAAAATCGCCATGAGAAAATCGTTCCTGATGTAAAAATGGCTCCCAAATGGGAGCCATTTCAAATTACCGAGAAGCCTGACTCCGGATCAAGCTTCCATTGCCTCAAGCTCGTCAATCAGGCCAGAGATCATCGACAGGCCTTTGTCCCAGAACTTGGGGTCAGAGGCATCAAGACCAAATGGTGCCAAAAGCTCTTTGTGGTGTTTGGACCCGCCAGCCTTGAGCATGTCGAAATACTTGTCCTCAAATCCCTCGGCCCCTTCGGCATAGACCGAGTAAAGCGCGTTCACGAGGCCATCGCCAAATGCATAGGCATAGACGTAGAAGGGCGAGTGGACGAAGTGCGGAATATAGGCCCAGAAGGTCTCATACCCTTCCATGAAGTCAAAGGACTCGCCCAGGGACTCCGCTTGCACACTCATCCAGAGGGCGTTGATGTCTTCGGGCGTAAGCTCACCTTCGGCGCGTGCGGCGTGTAGTTTGCACTCAAAGTCATAAAAGGCGATCTGGCGCACGACCGTGTTGATCATGTCCTCGACCTTGCCTGCCAAGAGCACCTTGCGCTCTTCTTTGGTCTGGGCCTTTTCGAGCATCTTGCGGAAAGTGAGCATCTCGCCAAAGACCGATGCGGTTTCCGCAAGGGTCAGGGGGGTCGACGAGAGCATCTCGCCCTGATCCGCGGCAAGAACCTGGTGCACGCCATGGCCAAGTTCATGCGCCAGCGTCATCACGTCACGCGGTTTGCCCAGGTAGTTCAGCATCACATACGGATGGACATTGGTCACCGTTGGGTGAGCAAAAGCACCGGGGGCTTTGCCGGGTTTGACACCTGCGTCGATCCAGCCCTTGTCGAAAAACGGCTGCGCCAGCTCGCCCATGCGCGGATCAAAGGCCTCATAGGCCTCCATCACGGTTGCGCGGGCCTCCTCCCAGTCCACCACGCGGGTGGTTTCCATCGGCAGAGGCGCGTTACGATCCCAGACCTGCATGCGTTCGAGACCGAGCCATTTGCGTTTGAGCTCATAGTAGCGGTGCGAAAGCTTGGGGTAGGCGGCGACCACGGCCTCGCGCAGAGCTTCGACCACTTCGGGCTCGACATCGTTCGAGAGGTGCCGGCCCATCTGCGGGCTCGGCATGCCGCGCCAGCGGTCAATGATCTCTTTCTCTTTGGCCTGCGTGTTGTGAACGCGGGCAAAGATCTTGATGTTGTCGGCAAAGACGCGGGCAAGTTCGCGCGCGGCGGCTTCGCGCTTGCTGCGGTCCTGCTCGGTCAGGAAGTTGAGCGTCGCCTCGATGCCGAGCTCTTCGCCCTCGATCTCAAAGGTCAGCCCTGCGATGGTCTCGTCAAAGAGCTTTTCCCAGGCATCGCCCACAATCCCGAGGTCGTGCATAAAACGCTCCAGCTCATCCGAGAGCTGATAGGGCTTCATCGCGCGGATCCGGTCAAAAACGGGTTTGTAGCGCGCCAGATCGGCGTTTGCCTCAAAGAGCGCGTCGAGTTTGGCATCCTCGATGCGGTTGATTTCCAGCGTGAAGAACACCAGCGGCGTGGTGAAGACCGTGACTTTTTCCTGCACGTCAGAGAGGAATTTGGCGCGGTCCGCGTCGGTTGTCAGCTGGTAATAGCGCAGGCCCGCATAGGACATGATGCGCCCGGCGATATTGTTGATTTTTTCGTTGCGATGGACGCAGGTCAGAAGCCCCTCGGCGTCGAGCTCTGCAAGCTTGCCCTCGTAGTCGGCGGCAAAGGCAGCGCATTCGCCCTGCAGCCAGTCCAGATCGCGGGAAAGTTCCGCAGCGTCTTCGCCTGCGTAGAGATCGCTCAGATCCCACTCCGGCAATTTGCCAAGATCACCGGCTCCGGAAGAGGCATTGGCATCGCGCACAGGGAAAGGGAGTTGGAACATGTGACCTCCGTCTGATGTCTGAATTTGGGCGCAGGCGCGCAGCAAAAAATGCGGCGCGCGCTCCCGTGGATCGGTTCTTCAAACACTTAGGTCGGGCAAGCGCGAGGCACAAGCACAGAGCCAGCGACGAGCGGAGAAACATCGTGCGACCAAGCTGCGGTCAGCCCGCGCGGATGTCTGTGATTGTACCGGGCCTAGACGTGTTTTTTGAAATGCTCCGTCAGGCTGTCGCAGGTCTGCCTGCGTGTCTGAGGGATTTCCATCAGGATTTCGTGCTGGGCGTCCGGGATCATCTCGAGCTTGCCTGATGGCCAGCGTGCCATGCGATCATGAATGGCCTCTGTGGCGACGATCTGTTCGTTTTCCCCCAGAAAGGTCACGCAAGGCACATCAGGTGAGGGGCGCGGGCGCAGATCTGCGCACTCCAGCATGGCCTGAGACAACCATTGTACCGTCGGCCCCCCGAGGGCCAATTCGGGGTGCTGGGTCATCTGCATCTGCAAGAAAGCGTACATTTCCGGGTCATTTGTCAGCGTGTTGCCCTCAAAGGGTGTGACCTGGACGTATTGTTCGATGGTGGTTGTGGGCACCAGCTTCTCGCTCACACCCAGCGCCGTCCCAAACCGCGCCAAAAGCCGGGCAGCCGGTCGCAGCGCAAAGGGAATGCGGATCGCCCACATCGGGGCAGTGAAGGCGCAGGCCGCAACCGGCAGACCCTCGTGGAGAGCCCGAAGGCCGATGGCGCCGCCCATGGAATGTCCCAACAGATACCACGGGCGTGGCAAGTCGAGGGCCTCAGCATGCGCCACCAGCGCCGCCACGTCGAGCTGGAACGCGCCAAATTCTGCAACATGCCCGAGGCGGCCATCGCTCAGGCTGCGATCCGCAAGCCCCTGTCCGCGCCAGTCCACGGTCAGGACGTCAAAACCCCGAACTGTCAGGTCGATGGCCAGGGGACCATATTTCTCGATGTATTCTGTGCGACCGGGAAACAGCAGGATTGTGCCCGCAGAAGGACCGTCGCTACGCCAGAGGCCTGCGCGGATACGCTGACCATCCTGAGTGGTCAGCCAATGGGCCTCGACCTGATCCGGGCCGCGCGCAATCTCGCTGAAATAGGGCGCGGGGGCGGTTTCTGCCATTGGCTGATCCTTCATTGTCGTCAGGCCAGTGCCTGCGCCAGCTGCATCGCAACGCCCATATCGCCGTCGATGGTGAGTTTGCCGCCCATGAAAGCTGCGGTCGGGTTCAACTCGCCCGACAGGATTTCTTCAAAGGTTTCGGCGTCGGCGGTCATGGTCACATCTGCGTCCTCGTCGCCCACGCGTGCGCCATTGGCATCCAGAATGATGGCGCCCATACCAGTGATCTCGAACTTGGCGGAGCTATCAAAGCCACCATCCATTTTTTCGTTCAGCTTGGCGGCTGCCTGTTCCAGTGTGTCGCTCATTGTCGTCTTTCCTTGGTGGTGTTTCGTGCCTTCGCACAAAACTGTGAAGCCGTTTGTTCTGGCACTGGTAATTCCGCCCCGTGCCGCTACCCTTTGGACTATGGGCAAAACGCGGACGAATCTCAAAGCTATCGTGGCGGCAATCTCTCTTGGCGTCATCCCTTGTTTGCCTTCAATTTCGATGGCGCAGGAAGACGCGCATCGCATACCACAAACCGAGGCCGACCTGTTGGAGCGTTTGCGTGCCGCGGACCCGGCAGACGCCGCACGGATAGCCCGCGAGTTGCAGGCCGAGTGGAGCAAGAGCGGCTCGGCGGCGATGGACCTTCTGTTGCGCCGGGGGCGCGAGGCCATGGCGCGGCAGGATTGGCAAGCCGCCATCGAGCATTTCACAGCCCTCACCGACCATGCGCCGGAGTTTGCCGAGGGCTGGTCAGAGCGGGCGCGCGCCTTCTTTGACGCGGAACTCTTTGGTCCCGCTGTTGCTGATCTCGAGCGGGCCTTGGCCTTGAACCCCAATGACTTCAACGCCATCTTCGGCCTCGGGCAGGTGTTTGAGTTCTTTGGCGATCCGGAGCGCGCCTATGCCGCCTATGAGCGAGCCGAGGCTATACATCCGCATCACGAGGAAGTAACCAAGGCTCTGGATCGGCTTTCCACTGAGGTGGAGGGGCAGGCTCTCTAAGACAGCCCGCCATGACAACGATCCCTGAATTTATGTCCGGATCGGTCCTATGGTGGACGGATCAATGCGCGTGGAGACTGATGCAATGACGACTGCATCCCGGGTTGTGGCCGTCCTCGGCCCAACCAACACAGGCAAGACCCACTACGCGACTGATCGTATGCTTGGCTATCGAACCGGGGTCATGGGGTTTCCGCTGCGGCTGCTTGCGCGTGAGGTCTATGACAAGATCGTCAAGCTGCGCGGCCCGTCGGTGGTCGCGCTGGTCACCGGCGAAGAGCGTATTGTCCCGCCCCGGGCGCAGTATTGGATCTGCACCGTAGAAGCCATGCCAGAAGGTATGGGCTGCGATTTCCTTGCGATCGACGAAATCCAGCTCTGTGCCGACCCGGAACGCGGTCATGTGTTTACGGACCGTCTGTTGCGGTCGCGTGGGATGAAAGAGACGCTGTTTCTGGGTGCTGATACCATGCGCGGGCCAATCGCCGCGCTGGTGCCGGGCGTTGAATTTGTCCGTCGCGAGCGAATGTCGGAACTGGTCTATGCCGGTTCCAAGAAGATCTCCCGCATGCCGCCACGCACCGCCATAGTGGGCTTCAGCGTCGACAGCGTCTATGCCATTGCAGAGCTGATCCGCCGTCAAAAAGGCGGTGCTGCGGTGGTAATGGGAGCCCTGTCGCCAAGAACTCGCAACGCGCAGGTCGCGCTCTACCAAAATGGCGAGGTGGATTATCTCGTGGCCACGGACGCGATTGGCATGGGGCTCAATCTCGACGTCGATCACGTCGCCTTCTCGGCGACCTCCAAATTCGACGGCCGCCGGATGCGCCCGCTGGCCCCCAATGAGCTGGCACAGATCGCCGGACGCGCGGGGCGCGGGATGAGCCATGGCAGCTTTGGTGTAACCGGCGATGCACGCCCGCTCGAGGAGGGCGTGGCGCAGGCGATCATGGACCACCGCTTTACGCCGCTGCAAAAGCTGAACTGGCGCTCTGCCGATCTACGTTTTGGCTCGATCGACGCCCTGATCCATTCGCTTGAGGCCAGCCCGAGCCATGAGGTTCTGCTGAAAGCGCGCGAGGCCGATGATCTGATGGTGCTGAAATCGCTGGCCCAGGACGGCGCCATTCGGGATCGCGCCACGGATGCGGCGTCTGTGCGCCTATTGTGGGATGTCTGCCGAATTCCGGACTTTCGGGGCATCAGCCATGCCGAACACGCTTCGCTCCTGAGTGGCATATACGGCTACCTGCACCAAGGTGGCGTGGTCCCGGATGATTGGTTTGCGCGGCAAATTCGTCGTATTGATCGAACCGAAGGCGATATTGACACATTGTCGAAACGCTTGGCGTTTATTCGCACATGGACCTATGTTGCGCAGCGAAACGGCTGGTTGCGTGACGAAAGTCATTGGCGGGAAGAGACCCGCACTGTAGAAGACAGGTTGTCCGACGCTTTGCACGCGCGTCTGACGCAACGATTTGTGGACCGGCGCACATCCGTTTTGTTGCGGCGGCTCAAACAGAAGGAGGCCCTTTTGGCCGAAGTAAATGACAAGGGTGAAGTGACCGTCGAAGGCGAATTCGTCGGTAAGCTTGAAGGCTTCCGGTTCTCACCGGACAAAACCGCGCAAGGCGCTGAAGCAAAGGCACTGAAGTCTGCGTCCTTGCAAGCGCTGGCGCCGCAGTATCACCTGCGCGCGGACCGGTTCTACAACGCCCCCGATACTGAAATTGATTTCACCGATCAGGGTGGCCTGATGTGGGGTGAGCATGCGGTTGGCAAACTGGTTGCCGGTGCCGATGCGCTGTCCCCGCAGATCGAGGTTTTTGTCGATGAGACCGCAGGCCCGGATGTGGCCCAGAAGGTCGAGCGCCGCCTGCAGCATTTCATCTCGCGCAAAGTTCAGGCCCTTTTTGAGCCCCTTATCGCCCTGCAAAAGGACGAAGCTCTCACCGGGCTTGCCCGTGGGTTTGCGTTCCGCATGGTCGAAGCGCTGGGCATTCTGCCGCGCGCGGGCGTGGCGCAGGAAGTCAAGGACCTGGATCAGGATGCGCGTGGCGCGCTGCGCAAACATGGCATCCGCTTTGGCCAGTTCACGATCTTTATGCCCGCCCTGCTGAAGCCCGCTCCGACGCGTCTGCGTTTGTTGTTGTGGTCGCTGGCGAACGGCCTGCAGGAATTCCCCGAGGCACCGCCTCCGGGGCTGGTGACTGTGCCGTCCATGCCCGAAGCGCCTGAGGGCTATGACACGATGGCCGGCTATCGTGCGGCGGGTCAACGGATGATTCGCATCGATATGCTGGAACGCCTGGCCGATCTGCTGCGAAATGAGGACAGCCGCGGAGGCTTTGAAGCCAAACCCGACATGCTGTCGATCACCGGCATGACGCTTGAGCAGTTCGCCGACCTGATGCAGGGTCTCGGCTATCGTGCAGAGAAAGGCGAACGCGCCAAGGTCAAGGCGGTCGACGCAGTTGTGACCGAAGGCGGAACGCCTGCAGCGGATCAGCCTGTGATGGATGCAGCTGCCGAGGCTGAGAACACCCCGGCCGCAGCACCTGCTGAGACCACGCCCGATGAGGCAGCCGCGGATGTGCCCGCAGGCACCTCGGAGATCGTGGACGAGGGTGTCGCGCCAGTGGCAGCCGAGCCCGCCGAGAGCTCTGCGGACGAGCCGATTGCAGAGACTGCTGAGGCGGAGACCGCTGTCGGTGCTGCAGCGGACGCAACCGTTGAAGAGCCCGAGATCGAGGTGTTCTACACTTTCACTTGGGGCCGCAACACGCGTCAGGGCAACGCAGGCCGTGGCCAGCGTCGCGGCGAAGGCCGGGGGCCCAAGGCCGATGGTGCCGGACGTGGCAAGCCGCGCGGTGGCAAGCCTCAGGGTAAGCCCGGTGGCAAAAAGGGCGGTCGCCCGGATCGCGGCGGCGACAAGGGGAGCAAGACCTACTCTGCGCGTCCTCCGAAGAAAGAAAAGCAGATCGACCCCGACAATCCCTTTGCCGCAGCTCTCATGGGGCTGAAGCAGGGCGATTGAACCTGACATGAGCGATCACGCGGACAAGATGCGGGTCGACAAATGGCTGTGGCACGCGCGGTTTTTCAAAACCCGCTCTCTCGCGGCCAAGCAAGTCGGCGCAGGTCATGTCCGCGTGAATGGCTCCAAGGCTGCAAAGCCCTCTCAGAACGTCTCCATTGGGGACGTTTTGACCTTTCCGCAGGGGCATCAGGTGCGCGTTGTGCGCATCACCTCCCTTTCGGAGCGGCGTGGACCAGCAACCGAGGCTCAAACGCTGTACTTTGATATGACGGAGAAGCAGGACAAACCGCCTGCCAATCCCAAATACGAAGGAAAAGGTCGCCCGGATAAGAAAGAGCGCAGGGCGCTTGGTCTTACTCGCGTCTGGGACGGGCATTGACGGCTTGAAGCCGCTGCCCATGTAGATTAGCTACTCCCCAGACACTTGAAACGGGATCCAAGCCAAGATGACCTACGTCGTTACGGACAATTGTATTGCCTGCAAGTACACCGATTGCGTCGAGGTGTGCCCGGTTGACTGTTTCTACGAGGGTGAGAACACCTTGGTGATCCATCCCGATGAATGCATCGATTGCGGCGTATGTGAGCCGGAATGCCCTGCCGACGCGATTCGTCCGGACACAGAGCCGGATATGGACCAGTGGGTGGAATTCAACCGTAAGTACGCCGAGCTGTGGCCGGTTATCGTCTCCAAGAAAGACCCGATGCCGGGTCATGAGGAGCGCGATGGCGAAGAGGGCAAGCTCGAGAAATACTTCTCCGAAGCACCCGGAGAAGGTGGTTAAGACGCCGCTGTGAGCGCGAAATTCGCGTGAAACGCGGCCTGTGACGTCAGATTGACGTGCGCTCCGTCTTTCGGAGGGCACGTTTTTGTGCTATATTCTTAGGATGTAATGCAACACGTAGAATACCGCCTGCCGTGATGATCCTGAAAAAACGGGTCTCTTGGTGGGTTTTCTGCGCCAAACCGACAGCCGGCGCGCATACTCCGTATGCCGCATGGGCCCTCTTTGGCGTGGCCTAAACGGCATGATTGCCGTGTCATCGCGAGGAAAGACCTGTATGACCAAATCGAAGAAGCTCGAATTCCGCCCCAATGATTTCATTGTATACCCAGCCCATGGCGTTGGGCAGATCATTTCGATCGAGGAGCAGGAAGTGGCCGGCTACAAGCTGGAGCTATTCGTAATCACCTTTGAAAAAGACAAGATGACCCTGCGCGTGCCGACGCATAAGGCCATCGACATCGGCATGCGTTCGCTGTCTTCCCCTGATGTGATCAATCAGGCGATGAAGACGCTGAAAGGCAAGGCCAAGGTCAAGCGCGCCATGTGGTCGCGTCGGGCACAGGAATACGAACAGAAGATCAATTCCGGCGATCTGATCTCCATTGCCGAAGTGGTGCGCGACCTGCACCGTACCGATGATCAGCGCGAGCAGAGCTATTCCGAGCGTCAGTTGTATGAAGCCGCGCTCGAACGTCTGACCCGCGAAGTTGCGGCCGTGTCCGGTGGCGACGAAATCGCGGCGGCCAAGCAGGTTGATGAGGTCCTGACCTCCCGCGCTGCCTGATCTTTCCGGATCCCAATATCAAAGGCCGCCCGATTGGGCGGCCTTTTTTGATGGGTGAGGGGCCTTTCAGAGAAGCGCGAGCAATGTGAGACCAAGTGCGATTTCGCTGAGTTGCTGCGTGGCGCCCAGAACGTCTCCGGTCTGCCCGCCGATTTTTGTCATTGCAAGCTGACGCAAGCCGAGCAGCAAGGGCCCCAGAACCAGTGCCGCCCAGATCACGCTGCCGCCGGTACTGAGGAACCCCACACCCAGCGCGATCAGGAGCCCCACAAGGGTCGCTGGCCAGGCAGGACGGCCAACTGACTGCGACAGGCCTCGCCCGCGCGCGTTGGGCATGCTGGCCATCATCACGGGCATCGCTGCGCGGCTCAGTGATGCAAGCGCCATCAGGCACCAGATGTCCCCCGCCTCAAAGAGTGCGGCCAGAATGCTCCAGCGCAGTCCCAATCCAAAGAGCAGTGCCAACACACCATAGGTGCCAATATGGCTGTCCTTCATGATCTCCAGACGCCGCTTGGGGTCAAAGCCGCCCCAGAACCCATCCGCCGTATCCGCGAGACCGTCTTCATGCATGGCGCCGCTCACAAGAACCTGTGTCGCAAGCGCAATTCCGGCGGCCACGAAGGGCGGACACCAGATCAACGCCACGGCGCCTGCAAAAATTGACACCACCCCCACGACGGCCCCAACCAGGGGGAAGGCCCAGACTGCAGCCGCTTGGCGTGCAAAAACCTCTTTGGAGAGGTGAGGCAGCGGCAGGCGGGTCAACAAGACCAGCGCGAGCAGCAAATCAATGGGCTTGAAGTCGTTTTTTCGCATGTCGATGCCTCTGGTGGGGCTTCTCGGCAGGGGGCGAGAGCGGTAAACAGTCCTAACACCGCTTTACCTTTGCGGTGCAGTAGGACGCAACGAGGCTTTTTATGCTGCCAGACCTGACGACGCTTTCTGATTTCCGTAATGCTCTGGCGCAAGCGCCCGGCGCCGATGCTGACGCGCGCGCGGCCTGCGAGGACCGGAACGGGCAATTGACCAAACCGCCTGGGGCGCTGGGGCAGCTTGAAGAGATCGCGATCTGGTACGGCAGTTGGCGTGGAACGGCGCGTCCCGAAGTGCGCGCGCCGCAAGTCATTGTCTTTGCTGGAAACCATGGCGTCACCGCGCGTGGGGTCTCGGCCTTTCCGGCCGAGGTCACGGTGCAGATGGTTGCCAATTTCAAGGCAGGCGGCGCGGCGATCAACCAGTTGGCCCAGCTCGCTGATGCGCGCATGGATGTCCATGCGCTGGAGCTGGATCGCCCGACGGCTGATTTCACGCAGGGCCCCGCGATGAGCGAGGAAGACCTGCTGGCCGCGCTGCGCACTGGCTGGAATGCGGTCGATCCGGCGAGCGATGTGCTCGTGGTGGGCGAAATGGGGATCGGGAACACGACCTCTGCGGCTGCGATCTGCCATGCGCTTTATGGCGGTGAGCCGGGTGATTGGACGGGCAGGGGCACCGGCGTTGACGACGAGGGCCTTGCCCTGAAGACGGCTGTTGTCGCCGAGGCGGTCGCGCTGCAAGGCAGCCGCGACGGATTGGAGGTTCTGCGTTGCCTTGGCGGGCGTGAGATCGCAGCAATGGCCGGGGCGATCGCTGCGGCGAGAGTGCTGCGCATTCCGGTTATTCTGGATGGGTTCATCTGCTGTGCCGCTGCGGCCTCTCTGGCGCGCCTGCACGATCAGGCGTTGGATCACGCTGTCGCAGGCCATCAAAGCGCTGAGGGCGGTCATCAGGCATTGCTGGCGAGACTGGGCAAGGCACCGCTGCTGTCGCTGGGGCTGCGGCTTGGAGAGGGCTCTGGGGCGGCACTTGCAATCCAAGTGCTCAAAGGTGCGCTGGCCTGTCATAGTGGCATGGCCACCTTTGCCGAAGCCGGAGTATCGGACGGCTGACCCCGCAGAGGGGATCAGCCTCGCGCTCAGGCGCGGTGTTTGATGTGGTCTTCAGCAAGTGACAGCAGCGCCGTTTCCAGGTCTTTTTCCAGCTCTCTCGCGCGTTTGATATAGGCCGGGTTCTCGCTTGCGGGAGTGCCCGGAATCCAATGCCCTGCGAGCTCTCGGATGGTGTGGCGATCATGCGCGTAAAAGGTCTGTTCGGCCTGCGCCGCCTCATACTCGCTTAGTCCGATATTCTCGAGCACATAACGACCGGCCCGCAGCGAGCTGTCGAACATTTCGCGCACGATATCATTGGCCCCCGCTTTATAAAGCTCAAACACATGGTTGCGATCATAGGCGCGGGCGACAATATGGATGTCTGGATAGTTCCGCCGGGCGTAAGTCACGAGTTTTGTGGCGCTTTCCTGGTCGTCGAGCGCGACAACCAGCACTTTTGCCTTGCTGATGCCAGCCGCTTTCAGCAGCTCTGGACGGGTTGGATCCCCGAGGAAACTCTTGACCCCAAAGCGGCGCATCAGCTGTACCGCCTTCATGTCGCTGTCCAAAAGAACGGTCTTGAAGCCACTCGCATTCACAAGGCGATGCACGATCTGACCAAAACGCCCGATCCCGGCGATGATCACTGTGCCTTCTTCGTCAATCTCGTCGGGCGTATGTTCGACTTGGGCGTCCTTCATCCGCTTGGATAGGATTTCGTAGAGGATGAACAAAAGCGGCGTGATCAACATCGTCAGCGCGATGACCAGCAGCAGTTTCTCCGACAGATCGGCCGTAACCACATTCAGCTGAAGCGAGAACGCCAGCAGCACAAAGCCAAATTCACCGGCCTGCGCCAGCCCGAGGGTGAATAGCCAGTGATTGCGCCCTCTCAGTCCGAAGGCCCTGCCGACGAAATACAAAACCGCGCCCTTTGCGAAAATCACGAGCAAGGCGAGACCGATCACATCCCCGGGCTCGGCCAGGAACAAGCGATAGTTGATACCTGCTCCGACGGTGATGAAGAATAGCCCCAACAGGAGCCCTTTGAAGGGTTCGAGGTCGCTCTCCAGCTCGTGGCGGAACTCGCTGTTCGCGAGCACAACACCGGCGAGAAAGGCGCCCAACGCCGGGGACAGCCCGACCAAGGTCATCAGGAAGGAAATCCCAACAACAATCAGAAGGGCCAGTGCCGTATACATCTCGCGCAGGTTGGAGGCGTGAATGAAACGAAACACCGGACGGGTCAGATAGACGCCCGCTAGAATCACGAAGGCGATGGCGCCAATTGTCGTCAAGGTGACGGCCCAGCCAGGCAGCCCTTCTACGAGCGAGAGCGAGTGGTGTCCCGCGCCATGCGCTTCTTCTGCGCGCACGATGGAGCCATCCTCTGAAAGGGATAGTGCATGTTGTGTCGCCAACAGCGGCAGCAGAGCCAGGATCGGAATGACTGCAATGTCCTGGGTGAGCAAGACAGAGAAGGTCGCTCTGCCCCCTCCAGTGCGCGTCAGCCCTTTTTCCGAAAGCGTTTGCAGCACGATGGCTGTTGATGACAGCGAGAGCGCCAGCCCGACGGCAAGGCCCACTTGCCAGCGGTGGCCAAAAAAGATCGCAGCCCCCGCAAGGAGTGCGGTTGAAGCGGTGATTTGTAACCCACCGAGTCCGATCAAGTGGTGTCGCATCGCCCAGAGCGCGCGCGGGTCGAGCTCGAGGCCGATCAGAAACAGCATCATCACGACGCCAAACTCGGCAAAATGCTGGAGTTCCTCGGCTTCCGCCCCGACAAGACCCAAGATCGGACCGATGATGATGCCCGCGGCGAGGTATCCGAGCACCGACCCCAAACCCAACCGGGCGGCGATGGGTACGGCGATCACGGCGGCGGCGAGGTAGATTGAGGCCTGAGAGAGAAAACTATCCATAAGAGAATATTGCCAACTTTTTACGAGATGGCAAAGAGATAGGCTGACTCGGGCCTCTCTGTCACGATCAGGTTAAAAAAAGCGGCAGCTCGAGAGAGCCGCCGCAATTGCGGTATCTGTGGGCCTGCGGGGAGCGCAGACCGATTTTGGGCATGAGTTACTCGCCCTCGAGCGAGCGAATTTCCTCTCCGAGTTTTGCGATATGTTCCAACCGTTCCGAAATGCGTTCCTGAAAGGCACCAAGCTGATCGATAATGTCAGAAAGGGTTTCGCCAGAGGAGGGCAGGCGCGCGCTCTCGATTTTACAGAGGACACGTGTGGAGCTCAGGCCCAGAAAGTGACGATGCATGACCTGGCACGCATTGATGATCCGCACGGCTTCGATGTCTACCTCCGCCATGCCTTTCTGGGCGTGTCCGGCCTGTTGTTTGACCAGATCCGCAAGGCGGCGGCGCTCTTCTTCCATGTCGACATCGCCCAGATCACGCCGTTCCTTTTGCAGCTGGGTGTCGCATTCCATCAGGATTCGGGTCATGCCCGCGATGAAGAGGCTGGAGTTCACGGAGTGCTTTACGGTGGCAAAGTTGGTGTTTTCGCCCATCACGTTGCGCTCAAACCAGTCCGACATTTCCCGCGACATGGCGCCGTAGTTCTGGGACAGCACCGTCACCGGACCGCCCGAAGGCTCAATCCGGGAGGCGATGACACGCAGGTTATGCGGAATCGTGTGCATGGCTTCGAAGTCTT
This sequence comes from Epibacterium sp. HA2-3, assembly GCF_055693725.2. Classification (NCBI taxonomy): domain Bacteria; kingdom Pseudomonadati; phylum Pseudomonadota; class Alphaproteobacteria; order Rhodobacterales; family Roseobacteraceae; genus Epibacterium; species Epibacterium sp. HA2-3. Next base: position 645,622 of record NZ_CM172490.1, read on the forward strand.
TCACAAGACCATGGGTTTCATCGAGAAGCTTTTCCGCATTGCGCAGCATTTCACGCAGTTCCGAAATCTGCGGATCCACCTTGCGACCCAGGCCCAAATCGCGCGAAATGAGTTCCTCGGCGAGGGCATGCGATGCAAAATGCTGATAGTCGTCAAAGCCCTTTTCGTGAACCCAGTCGAGCATGATCTGAGCGCTTTCCTCGGCGGATAGATCACCCTCTTGTTCGGCTTTGACAATCTTGGCGTAGAGCGTCTGGATCTCGGCAAAAAGCTTGCTGCTTGGCTTTATACGTGCGGACAGATAGCCGTCGCCACAGGGAACAACAGTTGCAAAAACCCAGTAGTGCAGCCCATCCTTGGACTTGTTCTTTACATATGCACCAACGGTTTTTCCGGATTTCAGCATTTCCCAGAAGAGGTAGAATAACCCTTTGGGCGTGTCGGCATGGCGCACCAGTTTGTGGGGCGCTCCGATGATCTCTTCCCATTCGTAATGTGCAACCCGTTGGAAGACGTAGTTGCAGGACAGAATGACTCCACGCTCATCGGTACGCGAGAAAAAGACCTCGTTTAGTTCGAAAGGGGCTGCGCCGCTGCTCGGGCGGGTTTCAATGCGGCGATCGACAAAGGACACGAAAGCGATTCCATCTGATGATTTGTTTCAAGCCAATCTACCTGTCCAGTGGTTCACACATCCTTAAACGGGTAGGGGACTATCACCTTTTAACTGTGCCATTACGATCTGACTGTGGACCCGTCCAACTGCCGGATGCGGAAGAATAATCTCGTGAAGCAGCGTATTTAATTCTTGTAGATCATGACAGTAAACGCGCAGCAGGTAGTCGGCCTCTCCGGTCATCGTCCAGGCGGAAGTGATTTCCGGACGATTTGAAACCAATCGCGCAAAGCTTGCAGCATTATCGGGGCCGTGACTGTGCAGATGCACCTGAACAAAACACTGCACAGCAAGCCCGAGCTTTGAAGGATCAAGGCGCGCGACGTAGTTTTGGATGAAGCCATCTTCTTCCAGGCGTTGGCGCCTGCGTCCGGCCTGGCTGGCAGAGAGATTGAGCACATCTCCGAGCTCCTGTGCGGTGGCCTGAGCGTTCTTCTGAAGTTGTGCGAGCAGTTTGATGTCTGTTGCGTCAAGCATGCGTGAATCCCCCGTCATTTGGGGAAACTATGCGTCAAATATGTATGATTGGAAAGAATGGACGGTGATGTTGCGCAGAATAAGCACATTATGTGCGGTACACTCGGTCAAACGCAGCAAGCAACGCAGGAGTTACGCATGGGACCTTTCCCTCATGATGCCCCCAAATCGGTGATCAGCGCTGAGAACCCGGCCGGAACCGATGGATTTGAATTTGTAGAGTTTGCCAGCCCGAACCCCGAAGAATTGCGCGAGCTCTTTGCCAAGATGGGGTACGAGTTGGTCGGACGTCACAAGACCAAGCCGGGTATCGAGCTTTGGCAACAGGGGGACATCACCTACATCCTCAATGCCGAGAAAGGCTCTTTTGCGGAAAAGTTTGTTGAACTTCACGGCCCCTGTGCCCCCTCGATGGGCTGGCGTGTGGTCGATGCGCAAAAGGCGTTTGAGCACGCGGTGGCCAAGGGGGCGGAGCCCTATGAAGGCGATGACAAAACAATGGATGTGCCTGCAATCAAAGGGATTGGCGGCTCGCTCATCTACTTCATCGACCAGTATTACGACACCTCGCCCTATAACGAGGAATTCGAGTGGCTGAAGCAGTCCAAACCGCGCGGCGTCGGTTTTTATTACCTCGATCACCTCACGCACAATGTCTTCAAAGGCAACATGGACAAGTGGTTCCACTTTTATGGCGACCTGTTCAACTTCAAGGAAATCCGGTTCTTTGACATTCAGGGCAAGTATACCGGCCTCTTCAGCCGTGCCTTGACCTCGCCTTGCGGCCGCATTCGCATTCCGATCAACGAGGACCGTGGCGAGACCGGGCAGATCGTTGCCTATCTCAAGAAGTACAATGGCGAAGGCATCCAGCACATCGCTGTGGGCGCGCGTGACATCTATGATGCCACTGACGAGATCTCCGAACGTGGCATCCAGTTCATGCCGGCCCCGCCTGCAACCTATTACGACATGAGCCACGACCGTGTCCAAGGCCACGAAGAGCCGCTGGATCGTATGAAAAAGCACGGCATCCTCATCGACGGCGAAGGCGTGGTGGACGGGGGCGAGACACGCATCCTGCTGCAGATCTTCTCAAAAACGGTGATCGGGCCGATCTTCTTTGAGTTCATCCAGCGCAAAGGCGATGACGGCTTTGGCGAGGGCAACTTCAAGGCGCTCTTTGAATCGATCGAACAGGAGCAAATCAACAACGGTGAAATCTCCGCAGCCGAGTGATGAGACCTGAGGCGGTGTCGCATGGCGGCGCTGCCCCTTGAATACAAAAGAGAAAGCCGGGCAATTTGCCCGGCTTTTGCGTTCCCTTCAGGAACGTTGCGCCCTCAAGTGGTGCGCCGGAATATCAGCCGTTTGGCAGGTTGAGTACCGTGTTCCGACTACCTTTTTGATACTGCAACTGGCTGTCACCGATCGCGACGATTCGACCGCCGTCGATGCGGTCGCCCACTTTGACTTTCACATAGCGGCCTGACGGCAGGCGTACCAAGGCGCGCCGGTCGGAAGGCTTGCCATAGACGCCAATGAGATTGAGACGCCGCAGGTTGAGCGCCCGCTGGGTGGTCGCCTGGCGGGCAACCGACGCCGAAGACGGGATGGCCGGTGTCACCGCTGCAGAGGCTACGGTTGCGCTGGAGCTTTGATCGGGCGCCTGTTGCTGGCGACGCTGGGCGCGGTCCACGATATTTGCAAAATTGGTGGGGCGTGCCCGTGGCTGCGGGGCGCTCGCAACGGCCAAAGCCGTAGCAGGCTGGCTTTCCTGTGCTTCTGTCTTGAGGCTGACAGGCCGCAGCTTTGGGCGCTTTGACAGAAGTTCAGAACGCACCACGCCACCCAATTGCGCGCGCTCAGCCTGTTCTACCAGGTCGTTGGGGCGCGTACGGGGGCGGACTTGTTGCAACAACGCGAGGCGCTCTGCTTCTTCTGCAGCGGCCAACACGCGTTCCGTGGGCCTATCTGGCGTGGGTGGCGGCACTTTGACCGGGCGACCGGCATAGATCATGATCCCGTCGGGATTGAGGGTGCCATCCGGGCTCGCCACGACCAATCCCCGGTCATCAAAGTCGAACTGGCGTCCGGCTTCTGTGGGGCTTGAGACCGCACCAAAGGGCGTGTCTGTCTCGAATGCGTCGGGCGCAGGCAGGGCAATTGCATCCTGGGACAATTCGGTATTATCGATGGAGGCCACATAGACGTTGTCGAGGCTGATCAGCGCGGGCACGTCTGCAATGTCGGGAACCTGTTGCCAGATCCCGGTGGCGGCATACTGTGCAGCCTGTTCAAGCTCCGACGGGGCCTCCTGGAGCAAATCTGTTGGTTGATCCTCTGGCACAACCCCATCCGCGAGCGCCTCCGGGTCGATCTCGGCGCTGTCGTCAAAGACCGCTGCCTCATCGTCGATGGGGGCGAGGGCCGTTTCAGAAGTCCCAGACGTGATGTCTTGCGGCGCGGGCAGGGAGGCAATGATCAGATCCTGCCCGTCCAACGGGGCGGCTTCATCGACCACGGGGGCGCCGAGCGCTTCGAGGACAGCAGCGTCGGTCTCGGTCAGCGTGTCAGCAGCCAGCTCGCCGGGCGCTGGACCCGTCTCTGCCCCTGTCGCGACTGTGCGCGCTGGCGCGGAGGGCAGGTTGAGACCCAGACCGCCTTGTGCGGTTGTGGTCAGCTCCTTGGTGGCATCCAGAGCCGCATCAGGGGCGGCCAGAACCGGTGTGGCGACCGGGTCCTCGGTCTCAATCAGGTCGGCGCGCTTGAGGTCTGACCAGAGATTTGGCAATTCCTGAACGACGGCCCAGGCCCCAATGGCCGAAACCGCAGCAAGACCTGCGGCCAAAAGGCCGATCCGACCAGAGCGCGCCCGCATGGGCCGCGCTTGCGGTGTTTGCAGCTGCTCCGGCGCAGGCCCCGAGACCGGTTGCGCGATTGCGCTCGGGCTCGGCTTTGGCGGCGCCGAGGTCGTGTGGGCCAGAACAGGCGTCGGCAAGGCGAGGCTCGGGGCGGCAGGTACCGACGAGGTCGCAAGGGCCACGCCGGTTTTTGCGGTCGTGGCACTTGGCGCTTTGGGTGCAGCGGGTTCTGAAGTGCCTGCTGACTTGGGAGTCACAGAAGGCGCTTTGGGCGCAGTGGTCTTTGTGCTGGTTACTTCAAGCTTCGCACGGCTGCGGCGGGAACTGAAACCAACCGCCGGACCGATGTCCTCGGGCTCTTCCGCGGAAGTGCTCTCGGCGCTCTGCGCAGCGGTCTCGTCCTCGGTGTCAGCGAGTTTGGTGTCGGTGCTATCGTCGGTAGACGGCGCAGCCTCTTCTGGTGAAGCATCAAGGACTGGTGGCGCAGCGGGCAAGATGATCGGGGCATCGCTGCGCGGTGCGAGATCATCATCTGCCGCACTCTCGGGATAGAGATCGGGCTCCTCTGCGGTATCGCCCTTCGCAACTGCGGGATCAGCCGGCGGCGGCACTTCGACGACGGCAATGCCGTCGGGCTCGACCGTGAGATGACGCGCAGAGCGTGCAGTGCCAAAGAAAGGCTCGCCGAGATAGGCGGCATCTTCGGGTGCGGCCACGAAGCTCACCGGCGCAAATCCATGCTCGGTTGCAAAACTCTCGGCCTCGTCCAGAGTGACAAGCGCAACTGCCGCCACATGGGTGATTGCACCATCAACGCTGATGTCAAAGGCGAGTTCATCCACCTTGTAGGGGGTGGCGCCCTCAAGTGCGGCGCGTGCCGCACTGATGCGCGCATCATGGGACAACTCGCCCGTCTCAAGGCTCAGGTAGCGGATTTGGCTGTCCGGCAATACCAGCTTTGCATGGAGCGGCGCTTCGGAGAGGGCCAGCGCCTCTGCGCGCAGCTTTGCAAGCTGCTCTGGCAGATCTTTGGCGTCAGGCGAGACCGACCCCAAACGATACCATCCTCCCGCGCCACGGGTCAGCACGGTTATGCCATCAAACGAAAGAGAGAGCGCGAACTCTGGTTTCATCAGGTCATCAGGGTCTTTTGTCTGCGCGCCTCATCCTGTGGCGCCAAGATCCCTCGGTGAGGGGACATTCGCGAAAACCATTCACGACCTACCCTAAAGCACCGAGGCCTCCCGCGCCGGGACGCCGTTATCACTGTGTAAAGCATAGAGCAGGAACCCGCCGAGTGGAAGCAAAAGCGCAACATCACCCCTTGCGCGCGAGGATTTGCCGCTCCCATCTAGGCGTATAGTCAGACATAGATTGAGGACTTCTGATGTTGAAATCAAAAACCGCTGCATTGATGCTGGCAAGCGCCGTTGCCTTGACCCCTCTGTCCCTTGGCGCAGAAGAATTGCGCCAGATCCATGTCACAGGGGAAGCCACATCGGAGGTCACGCCTGATCGGGCCCATATCACCCTTGGCGTACGCGTCGAGGCCAAGGACGCCGGTGCCGCCATGGAACAGGTCTCCCAGCGTATGCAGGAGGTGACGGCGCGCCTCGGCGACAGTGGCATCGCAGCGCAGGATATGCAGACAGAGCAGGTGTCCTTGCATCCGGTTTGGAACCAGGTGACGCGAGATGGCGATCAGATGCGTGAGGTCACCGGTTTTGAGGCGTCAAACCTTTTGCGTGTTACCTTGCAGGATCTCGACGCGATGGGTGGGGTTCTTGATGATGTGCTCGCGGCGGGGGCCAATGAGTTTCGCGGTTTGACCTTCACCTACAGTGAGCGGGAAGCGGCTGAAAACCTTTTGCGCACAATGGCCTATGAGAATGCCTACCGGAAGGCGCAACAGCTTGCCGAAGCCTCCGGGATGGCCTTGGGGCCGGTGCGGGACATTCGAGATGGGGGCGCCTCGGGGGGGGCGCCTATGATGGCGATGGAGATGGCACGGTCGTCAGATATGCCGATTTCTCCGGGCGCGTTGAGCCTGCGTCACAGCGTGACCGTGACCTTTGATATCTCCGTGCCCGATGGCCCGAACTGATCCGAATTGAAGGGCTGTTGATTTATGGAAAAAGGCCGGGGAATGCCCCGGCCTTTTGCAGTTTTCTAAGTCGTGTTTGACCGCGGTGACGGCTCAGCCGCAGGCCTTGGCCAGAGCTTGATCGAGATCGCGGATCAAATCGTCTGCGTCCTCGATGCCGATGGACACACGCACCACATTGGGGCCAGCGCCCGCTGCTTCTTGCTGTTCGGGCGTAAGCTGGCGGTGAGTCGTGGACGCGGAATGGATGATGAGTGACCGGGTGTCGCCAAGATTGGCCACATGCGAGAAGATCTCGAGGCTGTCGACCAGTTTGACACAAGCGTCATAGCCGCCTTTGATGGCGACTGTGAAAAGCCCGCCGGTGCCTTTGGGATAGCAACGCTGGGCGCGCTCGGCATATGGCGAGGAGGGGAGACCCGCATAGGTCACGTAATCCACGCGCGGGTCATTTTCGAGCCAAGTCGCGACTTTCACAGCATTTTCCACATGGCGCTGCATCCGAAGCGACAGGGTCTCAATGCCCATCAGGGTGTAATGTGCGGCTTGCGGGTTCATGGTCATGCCCAGATCGCGCAGCCCGATGGCAATGCCGTGGAAGGTGAAGGCAAGATTGCCGAAGGTCTCGTGGAACTTGAGCCCGTGATAGGCGGGTTCCGGAGCTGAGAGCGAGGGGAACTTGTCGGAGGCGGACCAGTCGAACTTGCCCGAATCCACGATGCAGCCGCCGGTTACAGTTCCATTGCCGGTGAGGTACTTGGTTGTGGAATGAACTACCAAGGTCGCGCCCTGGGAAATCGGCTGGCACAGGTAGGGCGTTGCAGAGGTGTTGTCGACGATCAGGGGCAGGCCTGCGGCATCCGCCACATCTGCAACCGCGCGGATATCGGTGACATAGCCACCGGGGTTGGCGACGGATTCGCAGAAGACGGCCCGCGTGTCATCGTCGATCGCCTCGCGCAGCGCATCGAGATCGTCGAAATCAACAAATTTCGCGGACCAGCCGAAGCGTTTGATGGTCTGGCTGAACTGCGTCACCGTGCCCCCGTAAAGGCGGGTGGAGGCAACCACGTTCTTGCCGGGTCCCATCAGGGGGAACAGGGCCATGATCTGTGCGGCGTGACCCGACGAGCAGCAGACCGCGCCGACACCACCCTCGAGCGTGGCGAGACGCTCTTGCAGGACCGCAACGGTCGGGTTGGTGAGGCGTGAATAGATGTAGCCTACTTCCTGCAGGTTAAAGAGCGCCGCCGCGTGGTCGGCGTCACGAAACACATAGGCAGTGGATTGATAGATCGGCGTCTGCCGCGCGCCGGTTGCCGGATCAGGGCGGGCGCCAGCGTGAATTTGTAGCGTATCAAAGCCATAGGTCGGGCTGTCGGACATATTGAAACTCTCCCATGTCGCAATCGGTCTGGTTATGGCCACACCACACACCGGGCGCGGCGTCAGTGCAAGCAAAAGCCGGTAGAAGGATTCTCCGAATTTGGCCAGCGACAGAGGACATATGTTCTGACACGGGGTGCAAGTGCGCGTTCAGCGCATCCAGAGACCTGCGGATTTGATCCGGTTGCGGATGGCCTGCTCTTTGCGCGGGAGGTTGTGCTGGTCAAAGAGGGCGCGGACACGCTGACCTCTGCCCTGATAGACCATCCGTTTGATCGGCTCATAACCTTTAAGGACTTTCTTGAGCCAGTTTGGAGCGCAGACCTCCTCAAGCGTGGCGATCACCTCATCACATTCGCGGGCATAAAGGAGCGGGAAGCTGCGATAGTGGCAGCTTGTGCTGCCATCCAGATGGCCTTGTGGCAGGCTGTCGCGCGCGCCACCAAAGGAGTGGATCACCAGCGGCAGGGCTATCTGATCTAGCCAGGGGTCGAGCGACTGGCCGATGAGGGCAGGCGGGAGATCATCGCGGATCGACAACGCGTATTCCAGAAACCGCGTCCCAAAGCGGTGCGGACAGGCGCCATAGAAATAGCCCGCATTAAAGTAGAGATAGCGTCTCCAATGTTCATCGGGTTGGGATAGATCGAGGCTGCTTTCGAAGTCCAACCCAAAACGCGCGTAGAGGCTGCGCCAGATTTCGGTATAGCCGGGACCGTAGAGCGTGGGCTTGGGCCAGGTGCCCTCGCGGCGTAGGCTTGCAGAGGGGCGGTCAAAGTCAAACGGGACGGCATCGATCTCGCCTGTGAGCAGCGTGTCCGTGTCAAAAAAGACAAAAGGCTCGCCTTCGGGCAGCACCGAGAGTGCTTCGATTTTGTTACCATATGGATAAGCCTGACCGAAGTGGCGGCTCTCAAATGGGATTACCTCTGCCTCAAGACGCGCCAGTGCCTCGAGGACGCCACCGTTGCGGATCGTGGGGTTCGAGGTCCAAAGAGAGCCCGGCTCAGGCGTCGCGACGATCAGGCGACCTTCGAAGGCTGGGCTCTTCTGGCGCAGGGATGCCGCAAACAACAGTGCTTCGAACATCAGGCGACCGGACTGGCCGACAATGAGGATGTTAAAGACCTGCCGGGGCATGACGCTCGCTTTGCGACCTAGGGAATTTGCCCGTTCTTCCTATCGCCGCACCTCGCGCGGGTAAACACCTTTGGTCGCTGCAACCGGCAGAGGGTCTATCAGGGGCTGAGCAGGGTCACACCTGGGATCGCCTGCAATTGCGCGACATCAGCATCATAGGCTTGATCGATCCGCTCGATGAACTCCGGCGACCAGTCGGGGATATCCAGCTCTTCCTCGAGCTCTTCATCAAGGGCGAATTTGTCAAGGAAAGCGGCAAAGACCTTTCGCTTGTATACTTCGGTCATTTCAGGCCGATCATGGAGGTACTGACGCAGCAGCCGCATGCCCTCGCGGGTCATGATCGAGGCAAGAAGATCCATGCCGCCTTTGACTTTGCTGTCGGGTTTGAGATGTCCCATCTCGCGCATGATTTGGGCCCATAGGAACGGGGAATCTTCGTAACACCAGAGGGTTATTGGGATATCGGGGACCGCTGTGCGGATGCGAGCGGCCATTGCAGACCAGCGCAAATCCAGTGGATTCGTCTCGTTGAGGACTGCGTGCCGTCGTCCTGCGCCCGCCTTCTCCAGTAGCTTGGACAGAAAACTCACAGGGCTGCGAATGGCCATGTAGAGATGCAATTCGTCCTCTGGAAAAAGCGCCTGCAACGCCAGCAAGCGCTGCTCGGCCTCGGGGTAGAGGCGCTGGCCTTCCAGAGCGTCGCGCTGCGAGCCAAAGAAATGTGGATTGGACAGGATCACCCGCTCTGCGGTCTCTTCTTCGAGGATGGCATCCCACAGAAAGTCACGCGCTCCGGGGGCTGGGTCACCCTGCTGCGCTGCGGACATGCAGTCTTTGAGCAGGGTGCGGTATTTGGCCGGGCCAGGAACAGCGGTGCCGCGCGCAAGGAGGTCCTCCTTGTTGCGCAAGAGGGTCTTCATCAGCCGATCTTCTTCGGTGCCATGCGCGCCGGCATGTATGATGATCTGCATTTCTCTGACCCGTCCGCTCTTTGCCTCCTGCTATAGGTAAAGTGCGTCAAAGTTGCGGTCAAATCGCAACTTATCGGTGACGAGGTCGCTGATCGTCGCAGCGCAAAAGTTAGTCGAACTTGCGCGAGGGCGCCATCACCATGGCTTCTCCGACGAGCACCTTCTTGCCATCGACGATGCAGCGGCAATCCAGCTTTACCCTGCGCTTGTCGATCTGGATGTCGGTGACCTCGACTTCCGCATGCACCAGATCACCCGGTCGCACCGGGGCGAGAAACTTGAGATTCTGGCTCATGTAGATGGTGCCGTGGCCCGGCAGTTGCTCGCCGATCACCGCAGAAATCAGGCCAGCGGTCAGCATGCCATGCGCGATACGCCCATGAAACATGGTGTCTTGCGCGTAGTCTTCGTCCAGGTGCACGGGATTTCTATCGGTGGAGACCTCAGCAAACATTTCAATGTCACGGTCGGTCACCTGTTTGCGCACATAGCGCGTCATACCCATCTCGATGTCCTCGATGCAGATGGTACCGCGGGGGAAGTTGTCGAGCATCTGAGTCTCCTGCCTGCATCGAGAGGGTAATAATGATCACTATTTGCGATCAACTGAGAAATTAAATTACTTCGCAGTTGCAGAAAGTCAAGCCCAAATAGGTTCATATGGAGGGGCCTCAACGGGCGCTTTTTGGGCGACAGCAAAAGACCCGCCTTCACCTTGCGGCAAAGACGGGTCAGATACTCCAAAAGTCGCGATTTTAGCGCAGAAAGCCGATGCTGTAGGTGGGCGCGATCTGTTCCTGCGCGAGATACGCCTCCAGTGCAGCAGGCTCGGGCTGATGAGCCGTTTGGGTGTCTTTTGCGGCCAAGCCGCCGGTGATGAACAGCGTGTCCACCCCTTCACCCATGCCGCCTGAGATGTCGGTATGCGGCCCGTCGCCAATCGCGAGAATGTCGCGGTCCGAAACATCGTGGCCAATTTCCGTCAGGCGACGACGCGCGAGATCGTAGATCGGCGGATGCGGCTTGCCGAAATAGAGGCTCTCGCCCCCCATTTCGGTGTAAAGTTTGGCCAAGGCCCCAGCGCACCATTCGCGTACCTCGCCACGGTCGACGATAATATCCGGATTCGCGCAAAGAAGCTTCATACCCATCTGTTTGGCATAGAGAAAATCGGCGCGGTTCACCTCCGGGTCGGCCAGGGTGTCGAAGGGGCCGCAGCAGACGATCCCTTCGGCTTCCTTGAGCGGGACGCGGGTGATCTCAATGGGCTCGTGGATAACCTTCATTGGCTCAAAAAAGCCGGCATCGCGCTCCCACTCGCCCATGAAGTAGACCTTTTCACCGACAGCACCTGTGAACATCGCCGCGCGCGCGGAATCGCCAGAGGTAGCGATGGTGTCATAGGCGTCATCTGGGACGCCGAACTGGCTCAGTTGCTCTGCCACCCCTGCGCGGGGTTTGGGCGAGTTGGTGACCAGTACCACCACTCCGCCGGATTTGCGGTAGGCCTGAAGGGCCGCGACAGCGTCCGGGTAGGCTGTGATCCCGTTGTGAACGCAGCCCCAGAGATCCACGAACAGAGCCTTGTATCGGTCTGAAACCTCGGAAAGGGCGGAGATGATCTGGCTCATGGGGCCTCCTGCACGGTTGGGATTGCTCTTCCTATGGCAGAGCCGTCGGGCTTTGGCTAGGGGCGCACGGGGTGGAGTAAGCAAGGACCAAGCATGAAAAAAGCCAGCGCCCGGATCACAGGCGCTGGCTTTTTATCTGGAACCTCTGAGGTCAGGCTTTGCGGCCCGGCGGTGTGAAGCGTTTGGATGTGTTGCTGGCGTCAGACCGGCGCGCCTTGTTCTTTTTGCTGTTGGGTTTGCCCTTTGGGGGCGGGGGCCCTTTGGGTTTGGACGCGCGGGGCTTGTCGAATTTGGGCTTATCACCGCGCGGCTTTTCTCCGTGTGGCTTATCCCCCCGGGGCTTGTCACCCCAAGGTTTATCCCCTCTCGGCTTGTCTGAGCGGGGTTTGTCGGCGCGGGGCTTATCAAACTTGCCCTTTTCCGAGCGATCACCGCGCGGTTTGTCAAAAGCAGGTTTGTCCCCATTGGGGCGCGGCTTGGCCGGACGTGGTTTGACCGTGCGGTCAGCGTCGCCATCACGATCGCGGTAAGGCTTGCGGTCGCCTTTGAAATCGCCGCCGCCTTTGCGCTCTCCCTTGTAGCCGCCGGGCTTGCCGCCGCCAAAGCCACCGCGTCCACCACCGCCGCCTTTGCGGAAGGGGGGCTTGCTGCGCTCTGGCAGGTTAGGCGCTTCGCTCAGGCGCTCCAATGCAGAGCCATCATCCAGCGCCATCTCACCGCCAAGGGTTGCCATGAAGCCTTCGACCTTGTCCTCGGCGATCTCGGCATAGCTCTTGTCGCCTACGATGCGAATGGCGCCGATGGCGGTTTTGTCGATCCCACCGGCCTTGCAGAGCATCGGCAGCAGGCGACGCGGGTCGGCACCGGCATCGCGGCCACCGTCGATGGCAAACCAGACAGACGGTCCGAAGGGCGCGCGGTCTTCTTTTCTCTTCCGCGTGTCCATTGCGGCCACGTCCGTGAGTTCTTCGGGCGCTGAGCGGGCTGCGGACCACAGCCGCAGGTACCCTGCAGCCAGTTGTTCCGGGGTGAAACTCTCGACGAGTTTGGCGAGGGTTTCCTGCTGGCTTTCGGGTGCCTCTTCGGTCCAGACCGTATCAGAGAGCATTCGCTCCAGATCGCGGCCGCGAACCTCATCGGCGGAGGGGGCATCGATCCATTCGGCCGAAAGCTTGGCTTCGCGCAGGAGGCGCTCTGCCTTGCGTACCGAGCGCGGCGTGACCATCAGGGCGCTGGCGCCTTTGCGGCCCGCGCGGCCCGTCCGGCCCGAACGATGCAGAAGGGTCTCATGGCTCGATGGAAGGTCGGCATGCACCACCAGGTCGAGGTTCGGCAGGTCAATCCCGCGCGCGGCCACATCGGTGGCGACGCAGATCCGGGCGCGGCCATCGCGCATGGCCTGCAGGGCACCGGCGCGCTCGGATTGCGACAGCTCGCCCGAGAGTGCGACGACCTGAAAACCACGGTTCGACAAACGGGTCAGCAACCGGTTCACCGCTGCGCGGGTATTGGCAAAGACAATGGCGTTGGGCGCTTCGTGAAAGCGCAGCACGTTGATGATCGCGTTCTCGATGTCATGGGGTGCAACCACATGTGCGAGATAAGAGATGTCGCTGTGCTGTTCGGATTTGTTGATCGTGGAGATCCGCTGCGCATCGTTTTGATAGGTCTGCGCCAACGCGGCGATGGGTTTGGACACCGTCGCCGAGAACAACAGCGTCTGGCGGTCTTCGGGGGTCTCTTCGAGGATGAACTCGAGATCCTCGCGGAAGCCGAGATCCAGCATCTCGTCCGCTTCGTCCAGCACAACAGCGGCCACGCCGCTCAGGTCGATGGAGCCACGGGTAATGTGGTCGCGCAGACGGCCCGGAGTGGCGACAACGATATGCGCCCCCCGCTCCAATGCGCGGCGTTCGTCGCGCATGTCCATGCCGCCAACACAAGAGGCCAGGACAGCCCCCGCGTCACCATAGAGCCAGCTCAACTCGCGTTTCACCTGCAGCGCGAGCTCGCGGGTCGGTGCGATCACCAGAGCCAACGGGCTGGCGGCGCGTTCAAATGTGCCGTCCTCGCCCAGAATGGTGGGCGCAATCGCAAGCCCGAAACCTACGGTTTTGCCAGAGCCGGTCTGAGCAGATACCAAGAGGTCCGCGCCCGCCAATTCGGGGTTCGAGACCGCCTCCTGAACAGGGGTGAGAGACGTGTATCCACGGCGCTCCAGCGCCTGCTGCAAGGTGGGTATCAAGTGGGGGGTCCGTTCGTATCGCAAAGAGGGCACTGTCCTGCGCCCGTTGGGTCAAGCTCGGGCGTATAACCTAAGGCTAGGGCTTTGTATAGCACATCTCACCTGTTGTCGCTGCATGGCTGTGTTGCATTCGCGGTGAAATATCGAAGAGCCCCCATGGCGCGCCTCTGGCTGGCGCAGGATAAGTGGCGATTGCCGACGCGGTAGGATGTGCTTTCAGAGTGTCTTGTGATGGCTGCAGAGGGTGATAACTTGAAATAAAATCCGAGTTTGGGGCTGCGCCCAGTACAGAGCCAGTCCAGAGGTACAGATATGAAGCTACAGTATTTTTCACGCCTATCCCGGCCGCTTTTGATGACAGCAGGGCTATTGACCCTCCTGTCCTGCGGCACAACCTATGAATTGCCCGATACCGGCGGTGTGCATTCGGACGCGGCCGCGCGGCTCTATGCCGAAGCGCGCCAGAGCCCGCCGCCAAAAACCTTGTCGCCCACAGCGGCACAGGCGCGGTTCGCCCGCGTGGAGCCACGCATCATGCGAGCAGGGCGAGAGACCTGCCTCCAACTACAGACCGGTGTGAACTGCAATGTAGACATCGCGATTGATCGCGAGATGAAGGAGCGCAACGCCTATTTCACCTATCAGGATGGTCAGCCGATCATCCGCATTTCACTCCCGCTCATTCAGGATACAGGCAGCGATGACGAGGTCGCCTTTGTCCTGGCCCATGAATATGGTCACCTGATTGGCCGGCATGTGGAGAAGCAGCAACAGCAAGTGCTGGCGGGCGCACTTATAGGCGGTGCGCTCGCAGGCATCGTCGGCGACAGCAGTGATGCCATCGGTCTGGGGATGGGTGTGGGCGCCAGTGCCGGGGGGATTGTCTATTCACAGTCATATGAGCTGGAGAGCGACACTCTCGGCACCCGGATCGCTTATGCCGCTGGATATGATCCGGTCGAGGGGGCGCGGTTCTTTGCCCGCTCCGAGGCCGCGCGCGGCGCCAGTGGCGGCTATTCCATCTGGGGCACTCACCCGCCTGACCGGCGCCGTGTTGCCACCGTTCTGGCCACCAAGGCCCAGATCGAAGGGCAGGTGGGCCTGAAGACCGCCAATTAGGCGACCGTTTTGGCGACACTGTAACGCGCTCACCGCGCCGAAACGAAAAGGCCCGCCTGAAGCAGCGGGCCTTTTTTTGCTTTTGGTATTGATGTCATCAGGGCCGGGGCCCGAGAGGTCAGACCTTGAGGTTCGGGATGATCTGCTTCTTGCGCGACATCACGCCGGGCAGAACAACGAGATCGCCGTCGACCGAGGCGCCAAAGCTCTTTTCGGCGACGGTTTTGACCAGATCATTGGGGACCAGCAGCGTGGCTTCTTCCTTGAGGATGTCGACCACGAAGAGGAGCACCTGATCGACGCCGTCTTCGGTCTGGACGGTGTTGAAGGTCTCCATCAGGCTGTCCTTGCGACCCAGCGGGATCTCGGGTGCGGTGGTTTCCAGAACGGAGACACGGAACTTGGTGCCGTCGACTTCGTATTCTTTGGAGTCCATGCGGATCAGCTCGGCATCGGAGAAAGCCGACACGTCCGATTTCGCCGCAAACATTTCGGCTGCATAATCGGTGATGTTGAGGCCGAGATCGGCGGCAAGCTTTTCAGCGACGGCACGATCGTGGTCGGTTGTCGTCGGAGAGCGGAACTCCAGCGTGTCCGACAGGATGCAGGTCAGGGCTGCGCCCTTGATGTTTTCCGGCATGCGCGCGGCATCTTCACCCATCAGATCGTACATGATGGTGGCGGTGCAGGCGAGCGGACGCACGGTGATGTCGATCGGGCCTTTGGTCTCGAGGCCGCCTACCAGCTTGTGGTGGTCGATGATCGCGCGGATATCGGCAGAGTTGATCGAGGCGGGAAGCTCGGCGGGGTTGTTGGTGTCCACGATTACAACTGGCGCA
Organism: Epibacterium sp. HA2-3; assembly: GCF_055693725.2. Taxonomy (NCBI): domain Bacteria; kingdom Pseudomonadati; phylum Pseudomonadota; class Alphaproteobacteria; order Rhodobacterales; family Roseobacteraceae; genus Epibacterium; species Epibacterium sp. HA2-3. The sequence continues at coordinate 661,077 of NZ_CM172490.1, forward strand.
TCGGCTTCGACGTCTGCGATGATGGCGGGCTGCTCGAAACCCCAGCGCTTCAGCATGAAGGCGGCTTCGGTATTGGGTTCGCCCAAGAGCGCGGGGGTCGCGGCTTCGCCCTTCACTTCGTTCAGATACCAAGCCCAGACAATTGCGGAGCCGGTGGAGTCGGTGTCGGGAGATTTATGGCCAAAAACTTGAATAGTCATACTTACGATCCTGTCTGACGGGGTCTGTTGCCGCGCCTTATAACAGGGACGCTAGCTTTGTCACCCCGCGTCAAGCGGGCTGCTGGGTTCAGCTCTGTGCATAGCTCTTGGCGGTTGGGGCGCAATAAGGCGCCCCTAGCGGTCGTCTACGGGCGAAAGCGCATAACCCGCGCGGTGCAACAGGTTCAATACTCCGGTGTCTCCGGCCAGATGCGCAGCCCCCACGGCCACAACCAGATGTGGCTCCTTGCGTGCCAGCAGTCGCTTGACCCAGGTGCGGTTGCGGCGTTCCAGAACGACCCTGTCAAAGCTCGCTAGCAGTCGATGGACCTCCTGGCGGGGGACATCAAGGTCTCTGTACATCATCCACAGCAGCAAGATGCGTCCTTCGGTCAGGCGGCCCTCAAAGAAAGAGTCCGACAAGGTGACGTATAGATCCTGATGCCGTGTCTCGCTGCGCAGATCAAACCGCAACATCTTGACCTGATCGGAGAGCGGCATGGAGGCAAGGGCGGCCAGTCCGGCCTCGGGCGATTCCAGGCCAAACGTCGGGATGCCGGCGGTTCGGGCGACGTGCTCGATGCGGTCGTCCAACCCCCGCCGGCTGCCAAGGCCGCGCTTGCGGCAATCGGTGCCGGTGAGGAAATCCGACAGATACCAGGGCTGCATGCGCGCGGTCGCGTCGGAACTTATGCCAAATGGGGCAAGGCGCGCCATCAGCAGTCGCCACTCCGCTTCAGGGATCATCTGGTCCAGCCTTTGTCCCGGCGGCAGCAGGAAGTAGGGCGCAAAGCTGTCCTGCGCCGTGTCGGCGGCTCGCATCTGCGGTTCGGTGACTTCAAGGAATATTGCATCTGCCTGCTCGATCACCGGGCGTAGCCTGCGCATGATGGGGAGCATGCGGGCATCACCGCTGTGTTGCGTGCCAATCACATTGATGCGCTGATCGCCTTTTATCGCAACCCAATGATTGCCGACCGCGAAGGGGACCTTGGCGAGCGCGTCGTCGAGTTTGTGGCGCGCGCTCTCGGTCAGATGTTGGCGAAGATCAATGCCATCACAGCGTGCTGCAGCCGCTTGGGTCAGCGACGCCATCAGCACTGCGGCGATGAGCACCGTGAAAGCCCGCGCGCGCAACTCCAGCAGCGCCTTCCCGCACCGTTCGATCAGTGCGGCGCGTCCCCTTAAATACTTCACCGGAGCGCCTCTTCAATTTGATAACCCTCTGCTTCGAGAAGGGCCAGCACCCCGGCCTCTCCGGGGAGATGCGCCGCGCCCACCGCGATCACCAGTCGGTTGCCCGCGGTGGCTTCTATGACCGGGATCCAATCACGGTTGCGCTGGTAGAGCAGAGCCTCCAGCAGGTCATCCACCTGCGCCTGACGCTCTGCTACCGAGAGGTCGCTTTCTGATGTGAGAAATTGCTTCAACTGCAAAAGGACGTAGGCCTGAACCTCCCCGTCAAAATAGCTTTCCACCATCGTGTAGAAATCATCCGCGCCCACGCCTGCCATGGCGATGTAGCTTCGCAGTTCCTTGATCTGCTCTTCGATTGGCGTGGCGTCAAACAACTGGAACAAGCCCAGAGGATCTTCGAGCGATAGGGTTTCGACGCCGGCGCGCTCTGCCAGGGTCATCAATTTCATGTCGAGCCCATCAGTGACATCCTCAATTGCGCGCGCACAGAGTGGCACAGACATTGACAATGACAGAAACCAGGGTCGCATCTTGGCCGCCATGAAAGGCGGGATTCCGGCAGCGCCGGCGCGCTCTGCGATCTCGTCCCACTCCTCTGGGGGCAGGCGGTCGATCAAGGTCGGCCCCTCGGTGATAAAGATGAGCGATGGCGTCTCAGCCAGGGTGCGCTCGAGTCTGGCCTTGTCTGCACGATTGACCTCGAGCAAGACCGCATCGGCCGCCTGAATTGCAGGCGCCATATGCGCAACCAGCGCATCGTGGCGCGGATCGTTCAGATGCATGGTGCCAATGATATGTAGGCGACGATCGCCGCGGGTTGCGACCCAGCTGAGCCCGCGCGCAAACGGGGTGAGGGCAATCTCCGCCTCGATCTCTGCCCACATACCTGGCGCGGCGCTCTCCCGCAGGTCTAGGCCGCTGCAGGCGGCCCGAAGAGGCGTGGCCATCCAGACTGCGACCAAGCAGAAACAGATCAACGAGAGAAACGGCCGCAGCGTGGCAGGGACAGCACCAGAGTGGCCAAGCGCATGCCGTCTGTCACCGGAGCGTTGCGCGCGGGAAAGCAATCTGTTCATGGTATTCCGCATAAAAATCAGTCTCGGACACATTGCCATTGAGACCGAGCCGGGGCAAGCATGGCCGGGATGGAACGTGAACAGGATCTCTACGCCCCGGTCAAAGCGCTGCTGGAGGCTCAAGGTTACGCGGTAAAAGGCGAGATCGGGGCCGCAGATGTCGTCGCCCTGCGCGGCGAGGAGCCGCCCGTCATTGTGGAACTCAAGCTTCGTTTTTCGCTGGCCCTGTTTCATCAGGCGATCGAACGGCTGAAAGTCTCGGATACAGTCTATGTTGCAGTGGCGCGTCCAATTGGGAAAACCGCACGTCGGGCCTTGAAGGACAATCTCGCACTGTGTCGCCGCCTCGGGCTTGGGCTGATTACGGTGCGCGCCGATGGGCGCACCGAGGTCCATTGCGATCCGGGCCCCTATGCCCCGCGCAAATCACCCTCGAAAAGCGCCCGCCTCTTGCGCGAGTTTTCGCGCATCAAAGGCGATCCCAATGCCGGGGGGGCAACCCGTGGTGGCCTGATGACCGGCTACCGTCAGGACGCGCTCTCCTGTGTCAGCTACCTGCACGAGCATGGTCCGGCCCGCGGCGCCGACATCGCCAAGGCCAAAGGCGTCAGTCGCGCCACGCATGTGCTGTATACCAACCACTACGGCTGGTTCGAACGCGTGACGAAGGGCGTCTACGGCCTTACCGACAAAGGGCGCGTAGAGCCGCTTGACTGGTTCGCCTCCGCAGCTGTTTCCGCAACGCCTCGACCTAAGTGAGAGGGCCACATGAGAGGGCGTTGACCGCCTTCTTCTAACTTGAAATATCCCGGGGAGCGCGAGGGGCAGCGCCCCTCGCAGCCATAGCCGGCTTTGAGGCTCGGGCATTTGCAAGAAACCTCAAATTTTCTGACAGCCCCGTGTTGACTCACGTTTTCGCTATGCCTAACTATCCCGCAGTTAGCACTCGACTGAGGTGAGTGCTAACGTCTCCGCGGCCCATGATGGGCGTGGGGAAAGGAAAACACTTTGAGCCTTTTGAGGAGCTGCAAAGATGGCATTGAAACCGCTTCATGACCGTGTGCTGGTTCGCCGTACCGAAAGCGAAGAAAAAACCGCAGGTGGTCTGATCATTCCCGACAGCGCCAAGGAAAAACCGTCCGAGGGCGTTGTTGTCGCGTGTGGCGAAGGCGCGCGCAAGGACAGCGGCGAGCTGATCGCGATGGCCGTGAAAGAGGGTGACAACATCCTGTTCGGCAAATGGTCCGGCACCGAAGTCACCGTCGACGGCGAAGAGCTGCTGATGATGAAAGAGAGCGACATCATGGGTGTGATCGTCTGAGCCTCGCTCCGACACATCCCACATCGCGTAACAAGACAGTATTCTCAAGGAGACTGAATAATGGCTGCTAAGGACGTCAAATTCGACACCGATGCCCGCAACCGTATGCTGAAGGGTGTCAACACCCTCGCAGACGCCGTTAAAGTGACCCTCGGCCCCAAAGGCCGCAACGTGGTTCTCGAAAAATCCTTCGGCGCACCGCGTATCACCAAAGACGGTGTGTCTGTTGCCAAGGAAATCGAACTGGAAGACAAGTTCGAGAACATGGGCGCACAGATGGTGAAGGAAGTTGCTTCCCGCACCAACGACGAAGCCGGTGACGGCACCACCACCGCGACCGTTCTGGCTCAGTCCATCGTTCGCGAAGGTCTGAAGCAGGTTGCAGCGGGCCTGAACCCGATGGACCTCAAGCGTGGCATCGATCTGGCAACCGACAAAGTTGTCGAAGCGATCAAAGCCATGGCGCGCGAAGTCAAAGACTCCGACGAAGTTGCTCAGGTCGGCACCATCTCCGCGAACGGCGAAGCTGAAATCGGCCGCCAGATCGCGGACGCGATGCAGAAAGTCGGCAACGACGGCGTCATCACCGTTGAAGAAAACAAAGGTCTGGAAACCGAGACCGATGTTGTCGAAGGCATGCAGTTCGACCGCGGCTACCTGTCGCCCTACTTCGTGACCAACGCCGACAAGATGACCGCAGAGCTCGAAGACTGCCTCATCCTGCTGCACGAGAAGAAACTCTCCTCCCTGCAGCCGATGGTTCCGCTCCTTGAGCAGGTGATCCAGTCGCAAAAGCCGCTCCTCATCATCGCTGAGGACGTCGAAGGCGAAGCGCTGGCAACTCTGGTTGTGAACAAACTGCGCGGCGGCCTGAAAATCGCAGCCGTGAAGGCACCTGGCTTCGGCGATCGCCGCAAGGCCATGCTGCAGGACATCGCGATCCTGACCGGCGGTCAAGTGATCTCCGAAGACCTCGGCATGAAGCTCGAGTCCGTGACCATGGACATGCTTGGCACCGCCAAGAAAATCCAGATCACCAAAGACGAGACCACCATCGTTGACGGTGCGGGCGAGAAAGCAGAGATCGAAGCACGCGTTGCTCAGATCCGCGCCCAGATCGAAGAAACCACTTCCGACTACGACCGTGAGAAGCTGCAAGAGCGCGTTGCCAAACTGGCAGGCGGTGTTGCCGTGATCCGCGTCGGCGGCATGACCGAAGTCGAAGTGAAAGAGCGCAAAGACCGTGTGGACGATGCTCTGAACGCAACCCGCGCAGCTGTGCAGGAAGGCGTGATCGTCGGTGGTGGTGTTGCTCTGGTTCAGGCTGGCAAGTCCCTCGAAGGTCTCACCGGTGTGAACGCAGACCAGAACGCAGGTATCGCCATCGTGCGTCGTGCGCTCGAAGCACCGCTGCGTCAGATCGCTGAGAACGCAGGCGTCGACGGCGCCGTGGTTGCAGGCAAGATCCGTGAGTCCGAAGACAAGAACTTCGGCTTCAACGCTCAGACCGAAGAATATGGCGACATGTTCTCCTTTGGTGTGATCGATCCGGCCAAAGTGACCCGCACCGCGCTGGAAGACGCAGCCTCCATCGCAGGTCTGCTGATCACAACCGAAGCCATGGTTGCAGACAAGCCCGCCAAAGAAGGCGCGGCACCTGCAGGTGGCATGCCCGACATGGGCGGCATGGGCGGCATGATGTAAGTCACGCCATCCAGTCTTGGATGATGACCCTTCGGGGTCGAAAGGGTCGCCTTCTGGCGGCCCTTTTTTGCTGCCTGACCTCTGTTTGGTGTTTTTTTGGGGGGGGGGCGGAGTGCAGCATCCCCCCCAAAAAAAAGAGGGGGCGCGGTCGTGTTTCAAATGTCACAGCGCATTGTGTCAGGACAATTTCGCGCTTCTGGAAATTTGTAACCCTGTGTTACGACACGCTCCGTGTTCAACCCCAAACTGACGGAGGCACTATGATGAATATTGTAATCAAGCTGCGCTCCGGCGTTGTATGGACCGATCAAGGCCGCGGGAGCCGTGCTTATGGCAGCCCGCAAACGGGCCATATGGCAGGCACCTGCTGGTCGTGACCTGATCCACCTGGCTCTGGTTTGAGCTGAACACTTTTTCACCCTTTGACTGATTTCTGACCCCTTGTCGCAGTTTCGGCTGCGGTTGGTCATGTGTCTTACATGGCCCGCACATGTGCTGGCCAAGGGGACTCGTTTTTTTCCGCGGGTCAGGAGACGTCATTTCAACAGATAACATATCAAAGGAGCCCCGATTGTGGGGAATACCGAAATGTCAGATCATCCTGCCCTGCCACATATGGCACCCAACCCAATGCTCGCGCGTCTCGTCGTGGAGGACCACTTTCGTGGGCTGAGCTTGATGCGGCGGCTGGCGCTTGCCGTAAGACTGGTCCTGATCGCACGGCCCGCGCGCGCGGGCGTCATCGACACGCCGCTAAGCGCGCATTTGCGTGCTGATGTCGGCCTGCCCGCGAGAACGGATCGCGTCGAGCCGCCTGAGTGGTATCCGCCACCGCTCTATTGACCGCATCTTGCCCCGGAGCCGGCAAACGCCTCCGCTCCGGGGCAAGATCTCTTAATTGGGGCCCAAACCACAGGATTGTGTCCCGCCATTGCTTGACAAGCCGCGCGATGGTGGGCTGGGTGCCCCGGGGCATTGGAGCCACGAGACATCGTAGGGACGGACCTTGGATATGCGGCTGATCGCCCTGACCACTCTTGTGATGATCGCCTTTGCGGCGAACTCAATTCTGGGACGCTGGGCCATTGGGCCGGGTCACATGGATGCGACTGGATTTGGCCTGCTGCGGCTGGCATCGGGGGCAGCGACGCTCTGGGCCTTGTGTGCCCTACAGGGGCGACGCCCGCGTGAATCCTGGCGCCGGTCGCTGGCAGGGGGCGCCTCGCTCACCCTCTATATGGTCGGCTTTTCAATGGCCTACGTTGCGCTGGATGCTGGCTTGGGGGCGCTGATCCTGTTTGGCGTCGTGCAGATCTCGATGTTCGGATGGAGTCTGCTGTCCCGTCAGCCGGTGTCGATGCTGCAGATTGCAGGGGCGTCCATCGCTCTCGCGGGGCTTGCCTATGTGGTGTGGCCCGACGCAGAGATTGAAGCGCCACTCTGGGCCGTGCTCCTGATGGGGGCAGGGGGGCTCGGCTGGGGGATCTACAGCCTGGTTGGCCGTGCGGCGCAGGTGCCGCTGGCGGCCAGTGCAGTGAACTTCTTGTTGGCCACGGGCCTGATCCTGCCCTTTGTCTGGCTCGCGGGGGGCGGCACGGTGATCTCGGTGTTTGGCTGCGTTCTGGCCGTCGTGTCCGGCGCTGTCACCTCGGGACTGGGCTATGCGCTCTGGTATCGCGTCCTGCCGCAGCTGTCCGCCGCGGTTGCGGCCACAGTGCAATTGAGCGTTCCGGTTATTGCGATTCTTTTCGGGGCGCTGATCCTTGGTGAACCTGTCGGAGCGCGTTTGATGCTTGGTACATTCGTTGTGCTTGGAGGGATCGGCTTGGTGATCCTTTGCCCCCGCCCGCAACCGAGGCCTCGCAAAGGCGCGCAGGGGCTTTCGGGATCCCCGCCGAACGCCTAAGTACAACCTATGATCCGCTACATTCTTGCCGCAGTCCTGTTGTCCTTCGCCTTTGAGGCGGGTGCGCAGGAGGGAGCCTCCAGCCCCGCGTCGCCTGAGGCACCGGTGACGCAACCGACAAAGGGCTGCGTTATCCTGCTGCATGGCTTGGCCCGCACTGAGACCTCCTTTCTGCTGATGGAGGAAGCACTGGTCGCGCGGGATTACGAAGTTGTGCGCCCGGGGTATCCGTCGACCGAACATACGGTGGAGCGTCTGGCGGATGCGGTGCTGCCGCGCGCCTTTGATGCCTGCACCCAGACACCGGTGCATCTGGTGACCCATTCCATGGGCGGCATTCTAGTGCGCTATTGGCTCTCGCACACCCGTCCCGTGACGCTTGGTCGGGTGGTAATGCTGGCGCCGCCAAACCAGGGCAGCGAGCTTGTAGATGAGATGGGCGATTGGGCCGTCTTTGACCTGCTGCATGGGCCTGCGGGGCAGGAACTTGGGACCGGGCCGAACAGCCTCCCCAAACGCCTTCCAGCGGTTGACTATCCGGTTGGAATTGTCGCGGGCAGCCAGTCTCTGAACCCTGTCTTCTCGGCGCTTTTGCCCGGACCGGACGATGGCAAGGTCTCTGTCGCGAGCACCGCTGTCGAGGGGATGAAAACCCAGATCATCCTTCCAGTCACCCATACCTATCTGATGAACAACCCACGCGTCATCGCGCAAGTTGTGCAGTTTCTTGAGACCGAACGTTTTGAGCCTTCGCTTGGCTGGCTTGATGGGGTATTGGGCCGCGACTGGGACGGCGGTCTGAACGGGGTAGACTGAGCTATGAGTGAAGATGGATACGTCACACTGCGTCTGGTGGGAGCAGATGTGCTGCGCGCAGATGGGCTGGAGCGCAGCGGGGAGCTGACCCTCGCCGACGGACTTCTGCAAGACGCATCAGGCGCCAGAGAGGTGGATCTCAACGGCTATCGCCTCCTTCCGGGGATTGTGGACCTGCACGGAGACGGGTTTGAACGCCACGTCGCCCCCCGCCGAGGCGCCATGAAGCAAATGGGCGAAGGGATCCGCGCCACTGAGGCAGAACTCGCCGCCAATGGCATCACGACCGGAGTGCTGGCGCAATTCCTGTCATGGGAAGGCGGACTGCGTGGGGCCGAGTTTGCACATCAGGTCTTTGAGGGCATCCGCGAGGTGCGCAGCCAATTGGTTACGGATCTGATCCCTCAGCTTCGATTCGAGATCCACCTGCTTGACCTCTATGACACGCTTCCTGCGCAAATTGCTGATTGGGAGGTGCCCTATGTGGTGTTCAACGATCACCTCCCACACGACAGGCTCGCGCAGGGGAAAAAGCCGCCGCGGTTGACGGGGCAGGCGCTCAAGGCTGGGCGAAATCCTGAAAAGCACTTTGAGATGCTGCTTGAGATGCACGCCCGCAGAGACGAGGTTGGCCCCGCATTGGACAGGCTGTGCAATCTTCTACGCCAAAATGGCATCTGCTTTGGCAGTCATGATGATCATAGCGCGCAGGATCGGGAAATCTGGCGCGCGCGTGGCGCGCATATCTCGGAGTTTCCGGAAACCGCTGAGGCCGCAGAGGCCGCCCGGAGTGCGGGAGATCACATCATTCTCGGTTCCCCGAATGTGGTGCGCGGTGGCAGCCATAAGGGTAATGCCTCGGCGGTGGAACTGATCTCGATGGGACTCTGTGATGCGCTGGCTTCGGATTATCACTATCCCAGCCCGCGCCGTGCGGCGCTTATGCTGGCCAAAACCGGCCTGCTGCCTTTGGAACAGGCCTGGGCGCTGGTCTCATCCGGCCCGGCAAAGATCCTTGGTCTTCACGATCGTGGAGTCCTGACGGATGGGAAACGCGCAGATCTGGTGATCCTTGACGAAAACAATCAGGTGGCGGCGACGCTTTCGGGCGGGCGCGTAAGCTACATGAGCGGGGCTATTGCTGCGCGCTTCTTGAGCTGAGTTGCGCTGCATCTGCACGTCGGGGCGGTAGCGCATTCACTTTTATTGCCTGCGGCGAGCAGAGCCAGGTTCTGCGTCAGGCCTTGGCATCAGGTCTGAGGAGACGTCTTCGTGGTGCGGTCCTCTGGCTCCTCCAGTTCGCTCTTCCGGCCGCGGGGGCAGGAGACAAACCAGCGGAGTCGCCAGAGGATGGTGGCGTGTCAGTAGCCCTCGCGCCCTTCGGTGTGGATGACGCGGTTTACGTGGCCCATCTTGCGGCCAGGCTTTGTTTCGGCCTTGCCATAGAGATGAATGGCGCAATCGGGATCGCGTGCAAGATCGGCGATACGTCCCACGTCCTCGCCAATCAGGTTTTCCATCACAACATCGGCGTAACGGGCGCCATTGCCGATGGTCCAGCCTGTGATGGCCCGGATGTGCTGTTCGAACTGGTCGATGGTGCAGCCTTCCTGCGTCCAGTGACCCGAGTTGTGCACGCGCGGGGCGATTTCATTGACCACTAGGCCATGCGCGGTGACAAAGATCTCGACCGCCAGAACACCAACGTAATCGAGGGCGTTCAGGATCTTACCGGCCATCAGCACCGCATCCATGCTCTGACCCGTCGTGAGGTTTGCGGGCACGGTGGTGGTGCTGAGGATGCCTTCGAGATGCACGTTCTCGCCCGGATCATAGCAGGCGACTTTGCCATTGAGGCTGCGGGCTGCGATGACCGAGACCTCGTGGCTGAAGGGGACAAACCCTTCGAGCACCGCGGGCGCGCCCTGCATGGCGGCCAAGGCCTCCGGAGCTTCTTCGGGATGCATGATGCGCATCTGACCCTTGCCATCATAGCCAAACCGCCGCGTTTTCAGGATCGAAGGCGTGCCGACCTTTTCCAATGCAACTTCAAGGCTGGCGGCATCATCCACCTCTGCAAAGGGCGCTGTTGCCAGCCCAAGCTCTTGCAGAAAGGTCTTTTCCGTCAGGCGGTCCTGCGACACCCGAAGCGCCTCGCGACCGGGGCGGATCGGTTTCAGATCCTCGAGAATGTCGAGCGCCGAGGTGGGGATATTTTCAAACTCATAGGTGATCACATCCACGGTTTGTGCAAAGGCGCGCAAGGCCGCCTCATCCTCATAGGCAGCGGTTGTGACCCGATCCGCAACATGGCCCGCAGGCGGATTCGCGGCCGGCTCGTAGATGTGGGTGGTGAAGCCAAGGCGGGAGGCTGCAACCGACAGCATCCGGCCAAGCTGACCACCGCCCAGAATGCCGATTACGGCACCAGGTTCGAGGATTTGGTCGAGATCAGTCATCGGTAGGCTCCTCGGGAATGGATGCGGCAAGCGCGTCGCGCCAGGCGTCAAGACGTTCTGCCAGCGCGGCGTCGCTGGTGGCGAGAATGCCGGCGGCCATCAGACCTGCGTTGGCAGCGCCTGCGGCACCAATCGCCATGGTGGCAACTGGAAATCCTTTGGGCATCTGCACGATCGAATAAAGGCTGTCGACACCGGACAAGGCGCGGGTCTGGACGGGCACGCCAACCACGGGCACACGGGTCTTTGACGCCATCATGCCGGGCAAATGCGCCGCGCCGCCCGCGCCTGCGATGATCACATGCAGGCCGCGCTCTGCTGCGGTCTTGCCATAGTCCCACAACCGGTCCGGCGTGCGGTGAGCCGAAACGATCCGCGTTTCATAGGCAACGCCCAGTTCGTCAAGGATGTTGGCTGCTTCCTTCATCGTGGGCCAGTCGGACTGGCTCCCCATGATGATCCCTACTTTGATGTCGGCCATATCTCGCCTCTACAGTGGAAGGAGCGCGCACCTTAGCGAAAATGACCAAAATAGCAATGCGTTGCGGGGGGATTTGCTGCAGTTGCAAAACTCTCTGATCTTGGCACAGGACGGAGCATGCCGAACGACGCTTTGGGCGCCTGCCAGAGCTCTTTGGGACATCGAATTGTATCAGCACAGCGCGCGCGGCTTGAGCTTGATACGGATCAATGGTTGCCTGCAGCCCATCATCTTCTGAGGGCGCGACTGATGCAGGATTTCCAGTTTGATTGGGTGGACGCTTTTACGGATCGTCCCTTTGGCGGCAATGGTTGTGCAGTGGTCCATGGGGGCGCGCATCTGCCCGAGGCGGTGGCGTGCGCTTATGTGCGCGAAACCTCGCTGGTAGAATGCACCTTCACCGGCCCGTCTGAGGTCGCGGACATCAAGGTGCGCTATTTCCTCGCCAGCCGAGAGATCCCCTTTGCCGGTCACCCAACCATCGCGACGGTCGCCGCCATGCGGGATCGCGGGCTGATCTCGGGCCAGCGCATCACGCTCGAGACAGGTGCGGGCATCGTTCCAGTCGATCTCGAAGACGATCTCATCGTAATGCAGCAGGTCGCGCCCCAGTTCGGCGTGACCCCGGATCGAGCACTTGTTGCTGCAGCGATCAGCCTGCCGGAAACAGCAATCCTCGGTCAGCCGCAGCTCGTGTCTACGGGGCTGCCGTTTTGTATTACCGTGCTGAAAGATCTCGACAGTCTGCGTGCTGCGCGCCTCGACGCGGTCGCGATGGAGCCACTTGGGCGCGCCCTTGGTGCCGATGGCAGCGATGTAATGGAGCCTTTCCTCGTGACGCTTGATGGGTTCACCCCAACAGGCGATACGTTTTCGCGACTGCTCATGCTGCCGCCAAGCCCGCCGGAGGATCCGTTTACGGGCTCTGCAACGGGCGCTATGGCGGCTTATCTTTGGCATCATGGCTTGATGGACAAAGCCGTGTTTGTAGCAGAGCAGGGACACCTGATGGATCGCCCGGGCGAAGCTCATGTCGCCCTCGTCGGGGACCGGTCAGCCCCGAAGGGCATTCGCGTCGGGGGGCGCGGTTTTGTTTTGATGCGTGGAGAGGTCGGCTTGCCAACGAGTTTACAGACCTGACCCCGCGCAGTTTTCAGAGCCCCCAGGCGCCGCGCAGGCCGCTGGGCTTCGGGCGTCTTTACAGCTAGTGCTGGGCTCATGTTCATGATATGTTCCTATCCATTGCCGATCTGACCGGCCGATATTGGGAGCAAGAAATGATTGAAGGAAGCTGCTGTTGCGGGAATGTGCAATTCGCGCTGAGCGCGCCCCCCTCCATGATGGGGACATGCCATTGCACGCGCTGTCGAAAGCTGGGGGCAAACGTCATGGTGTTTATTCGCCGCGACACTCTGACCTGGCGGCGAGGGCGTGAGAATGTCGCGGTATATCAGCCCGAGGCCCCCTATAAATACCCGCGCTGTTTCTGCAAAACCTGCGGCACCTCTCTCGGAGAGATCCTGTCAACAGAAGAGAGCTTTCCGATTTCGGCTCAGGTCCTTGATGGTGACCTCGAGATACGCAACCGCTTTCACGAGTTTGTTGCGGAGAAACCGTCCTGGTACGAAATCTGCGACAGCGCGGAGCAGTTTGAGGGTCACCCCGTGACGTCTTGATCCGCGTCGTCATGGGCGAGAGAGCCTGAGTGCTGAACATCCGCGAGGACCCAGACCATGCGATCAAGCATCCACAGTTTGCCAAGGCTCGCGATACAAAGCCCGGTCAGCGTAAGACCGGGCCACAACAGGATAAGTCCCACAAGATAGGCCAGCGCCCCGGCCGCACTCAGAAGCGTGATCTGCCGCACGACGGCAAGGTGATGGCTGAGGTCTGGCGCGGTCTTGTGGCGCAGCCAGATCTGCTCTCCCTGAACACCGCGTGACATCCAGTTGTCCGTGCGCTTCGGTCGGGGAAAGATGCGCGGATTGAGCCAGGTCCAGATTAGAACAAGCACAACAGGGACAAGGGCGCCCCAGCCAAGCCATACGCGGCTCCAGACTGCGAGGGCAAACAGGGGCAGGATTGTCAGCCGTGTCCAGCCACTCCATGGGTTTGCATGGCGCGCCCAGATTTCGGGGGTCATGCCCATCATCGCTTCGGTGCGCTCGAATGTGTCTTTGGTGGCCATGCGTATATGCTCCTGTTGAATGCGATCATAGGAAGCCTGACCTGAAAAGAAAACGACCCGCCAGTGGGGCGGGCCGCATCAAAATCGATGGGGAAGGGGAGCCTTATCCCACCATCCGGTTGATCAGCACGAACAACACCCCAGAGAGCGTCGCGGCAGCGGGGACGGTGATGACCCAGGCCGCGATGATGGTCAGGAAATGTGAACGTCGCACCAGTTTGCGGCGGCGGCGCTCTTCGGGGCCAACGTTGGGCGCATCTGCCTTGACGGCCTTAGTCTTGCGCATGCGGCGCTCTGTGTCCCATTCGCGGAAGAATCCAACGCCAAAGACGCCGCCAATCGCGATATGTGTGGAGCTCACCGGAAGGCCGAGCCAGCTTGCCACGATCACCGTGATGGCCGCAGACAGCGCCACGCAATATGCCCGCATCGGGTTCAGTTTGGTGATCTGGCTGCCCACCATGCGGATCAGTTTGGGGCCAAACAGGAAAAGACCAAAGGAAATCCCGAAGGCCCCGATAATCATCACCCAGAAAGGGATTGAGACTGCATGGGTGAAATCCCCAGAGGTCGACGCCTGCACGATTGCCGCAAGCGGTCCAACCGCGTTTGCCACATCGTTTGCACCATGCGCAAAGCTCAGCAGGGCCGCCGAGACAATAAGCGGGATCGAGAAGAGCACCTTCAGCGATTTGTTTCTGTTCTCCAATCCCTTAGACTGTTTGCGGATCACGGGGATCATGAGCATCCAGACCAGAAGCGCAACCACAAGACCAATCATCAGTGAATGCGAGAGGTCAATTTTGATGAGCTTTTTCAGGCCTTTGACCGCGAGGTAGGAGGCGAATGCTCCCGCCATGATGCCCACCAGAATGGGGACCCAGGTGCGCGCTGCAGCAATCTTGTCTTCGCGGTAGATGATGCGCGACTTGATGAGCCACAGGAACCCGGCCGCGATCAGTCCACCCAAGAGCGGCGAGATCACCCAGCTGGCGGCGATTGCGCTCATTTTACTCCAGTTCACGGCGGCAAAACCGGCGGCCGCGATCCCGGCGCCCATGACGCCCCCTACAACCGCATGCGTGGTGGAAACAGGTGCACCGATCCAGGTTGCAAGGTTGACCCAGAGTGCCGAGGCCAGAAGGGCGGCAAGCATAGCGGCGATGAACATCGAAGAGGTCGCCATGGTATCGGGCGAGATGATCCCTTTGGCGATGGTCGAAACCACATCTCCGCCCGCAATCAGGGCGCCCGCGCTCTCAAAGATGGCCGCAACCACGATGGCAAAGCCCATCGACATGGCGTTTGCCCCAACCGCAGGACCCATGTTGTTGGCCACATCATTGGCCCCAATATTGAGCGCCATATAGGCGCCAAAGGCGGCGGCGATCACGATGATAAACGTGTTGTCGGCACTGCCGAGCATCAATCCGGTCGCTGCAGCGACGATCAGGATGAACATGAAGGCGAGACCAAGTCCGACATTCGACCGCCCCACATAGGCTGTCGCCTGTTCCAGCGAGGACAGGCGATCAAGGTCGCGGTCTAGGGTTTCAAGGTGACGCGGCTCTAGATCGTTTTGGGACACCCGTCCTCTCCATTCGTTTTTGCGCGCCGCGTCTGTAACGGTTTTGTGACACCCGGGCAACGTATATGCCGCCTTGCCCTGAAGGAGTTCCTGTTGAGCCGCAGGCGTTGGAACCGCTGCCGCGGCAGTCGGGTCGGGGGATGTCTGGACGGAACCCATTGGCATCGCACAGAATAAAGCCCCCGCACCGTTTTCGGGGGCGGGGGCTGATGCGGCCAGCGAGGGGCTGCGAAAAAAATGCGTGATAGATCAGTGCACGGCAACCGGCGCGTAGTCATGCTGGCGCGCCAGCACGAAGGCCATCTTGCGATCGGCGACAAGCGCGAGCTGCTCGCCGGCCTCATCGTGAACAGCATAGAGCTGGGTGCGACCGGGTACGGAGGCCTGCACATCCTTGGGCAGATCGGCGACTGCAACAGTCTTGACGTAGACGGTGCGACCGCCAGCCTGAGCCATTTCTACAGGTGTCTGCATGATTTACCCCTTTTTGATATTGATGGTTTGCACAACGGTTTCGGGACGTGAGCGCGTGAGATCCACATGAAGCAGTCCGTTCTCCATCACGGCTTCCCCGACTTCGACGCCATCCGCGAGAACGAACATGCGCTGAAACTGGCGTGCGGCGATCCCACGATGCAGGAAGATGCGCCCGTCCGAGTCGTCACGCTGTCGGCCACGAATCACCAGCTGCCTGTCCTCGACCGTGATCGCTAGATCCTCTTCCGCGAATCCGGCCACAGCGAGGGTGATGCGGTAGGAATGGTCAGATGTCTGTTCGATATTGTAGGGAGGATAGCCCTCATTGCCAGATTTGGCAGAGCGCTCCAGCAGGCGTTCCAGTTGCTCGAAGCCCAGCATGTGAGGGTATGAGCCCAAGGTAAGTTTCGACACTGTATCTTCGTCCTTAATTCGAAAGCGACGGTTTCTTGCGGTCCCAATCTGGCAACCGCTGTGCTATAAGATATGGGATGTTTTTGCCGTTTCACAAGTCCCGGGTTCACCTTTGTGCCGACAGTCGCCCCTAGCGCTGCGGTCCAAGGGAGCATAATATGGCGAATGTTTCACTGTCCTTAACAAGAGTCGCAAATGAACAAGCGGTCTGATCTGGCCATGGCCAACGAAGATGTCCTCCGTGTCGAGTTGGAGGTGTTTCGCAGAGAGCATCGCGACCTCGATGAAGCGATTGAGGCTCTGGAGGAAAAAGGCACTGCGGATGCGCTGACGATCCGGCGTCTGAAAAAGCAGAAACTGGTGCTCAAGGACAAGATCGCGCTGATCGAGGATCGGCTGCTTCCCGACATCATCGCCTGAGGGCGCGACATCCCGGTGATACCGGCCAGTCGCTCGGCGGTTGGCGGCGGTGCTGATTATACTTGGGAGCCCCGAACTCGACGTCACAGCCCGCATGTTCAGAGACAAAAAAACGGCCCGCGCAAGACGGGCCGTTGTTCTTTTCTGAATACAAGGATCAGTTGCCGTTGATGAGACCCATGCTCTCAAGCTTCAGCAGCACCTGATGGGCGCAGTTGTCGACTTCGACATTCTCGGTCTCAACGCGAAGTTCAGGGTTCTGCGGCACGTCGTAGGGATCGGAAATCCCGGTGAATTCCTTGATCTTGCCTTCACGTGCGAGCTTGTAGAGCCCCTTGCGGTCACGGCGTTCGCATTCTTCGATCGTGGTTGCGACGTGAACCTCAACGAAGGCGCCGAACTGTTCGATCTCTTCGCGCACGTGACGACGGGTGGCTGCATAAGGCGCGATCGGCGCACAGATGGCGATACCGCCGTTCTTGGTGATCTCGGAGGCGACATAGCCGATGCGCTTGATGTTGAGATCGCGGTGCTCTTTGGAGAAGCCCAGCTCGGAGCTGAGGTTCTTGCGCACGATGTCCCCATCCAGAAGCGTGACCGGACGGCCACCCATTTCCATCAGCTTGACCATCAAGGCGTTTGCAATGGTGGATTTGCCCGAGCCGGAGAACCCGGTGAAGAAGACGGTAAAGCCCTGCTGCGCGCGCGGCGGCTTGGTTTTGCGCAGCTCGGCCACAACCTCGGGGAAGGAGAACCACTCGGGGATTTCCAGACCTTCGGCCAGACGGCGGCGCAATTCGGTGCCGGAGATGTTGAGGATGGTGACGTCATCCTTGTCGGCAATTTCGTCGGCGGGCTCGTACTGGGCCCGCTCCTGCACATAGACCATGTGCTTGAAGTCGACCATTTCGATGCCGATTTCTTCCTGATGGGCGCGGAACAGGTCCTGCGCGTCATAGGGGCCATAGAAATCTTCACCGGCAGAGTTCTTGCCCGGGCCTGCGTGATCGCGGCCCACGATGAAATGTGTGCAGCCGTGGTTCTTGCGGATGATACCATGCCAGACGGCCTCACGCGGGCCAGCCATGCGCATCGCAAGGTTCAAGAGCGACATGGAGGTGGTGGCCGCCGGGTATTTGTCCAGCACCGCCTCGTAGCAGCGCACGCGGGTGAAGTGGTCCACATCGCCTGGTTTGGTCATGCCGACAACAGGATGGATGAGCAGGTTGGCCTGTGCTTCACGCGCGGCGCGGAAGGTCAGCTCCTGGTGGGCGCGGTGCAACGGGTTACGAGTCTGGAAGGCCACAACCTTGCGCCAGCCGAGCTTGCGGAAATAGGCGCGCAGCTCGTTGGGAGTATCGCGACGGGCGCGGAAGTCATAGTGGACGGGTTGCTGGATGCCGGTCACCGGTCCGCCGAGGTAGATTTTGCCTGCAGTGTTGTGCAGGTAATTCACCGCCGGATGCGCCTCGTCATCAGCACCAAAGACCTTTTCAGCCTCGCGGGACTTGTTGGGCTCCCAACGGTCGGTGACGGTCATGGTCGCCAGGATCACGCCTTCCTGATCGCGCAGGGCAATATCCTGACCGATCTCGATGGAGGCGGCAAAATCTTCGGTGACATCAAGGGTGATCGGCATCGGCCAAAGTTGGCCATCCGCAAGGCGCATGTTTTCCACGACGCCGTTGTAGTCCTCTTCGGAGAGGAAGCCCTTGAGCGGGTTGAACCCGCCGTTCATCAACAGTTCCAGGTCGCAGATCTGGCGCGGGGTGAGGTCGTGGCTGGTCAGATCCGCCGCTTCGACCTTGAGTTTCTGCGCGGAATCATATGACACATACAGCTCCGGGATCGGAGCCAAATTACTCGACATTGGCATAATAAATCTCTCTCGTCTTGCGTCGCTCGGGCGATGGCAGCGCTGTGTCGGGCAATACTCCCTCGGGCAAAGGAATGTCTAGGACCGCCAAAGAAAAAGGACGCTGTGTGCCTAATGTGACGTGTTTCAATCACGGGTCATGCAAACGGGCCCGGTTTTGGAACAGAATTCACCGTTGCGCGCTCAGGGTTGGATGGTTCATTCGCGCCGATGTTACCGAAGGGCGTTCTCCGAGGGAGTGTCTGCCAACAAGTCACTCAGCCTTGATGCATGCTCAAGGGGCAGGGCCGCAACGGGGGCATCCACGCCACGCAGCTCGAAGGTTTGAAACCGTGTCTCAGCTTGGGGCAGGGTGGCGGTGTCGAAGACTGCGCGCGAAATGAGGATTTCGACGCCGAGTTCCTTGGTCTTGGCCTCAAGGCGGCTTGCGGCATTTACAGTGGCACCAATGAGCGTACGGGGCGCATGCCCGGCTGCACCGATTTCACCCAGAACGACGGTTCCGGTGTGAACCCCCATGCCGATGCGCAATGGCTGTTCTCCTTCGGCGACCAGCAGGCGATTGAACCGCTCCAGCGCGGAACCAATGTCGGCTGCCGCTGTCAGCGCGGCCTGTGCCGAACTGGTGGCATCCGAGGTTTCAAACAGAGCGAGCAACCCATCCCCCATATATTTGTCGACGGCCCCGCCAGCGCGTGTGATTTGCGGGACAATGGCGTCAAAAAACCGGTTGAGCAGGAACACAACATCATAGGGCAAGAGCCCCTCGGACCGCGCGGTAAAACCACGAATGTCGAGAAACAGCACCGCGATGGTTTTTTCTTCGCCTTGGGTTGCGTGAACCTGATGACGGCCCTTTGCCATATAGAGACGCTTGACCGTCAAAGCCGAGGTGGGTGTGATCTGGCATGCCAGACGCATGTTCTCGGGCGCGTTGATGGCGCGCAAACTGCGGGCCTCAGCCGCTGTCGGTGGGGGGAGATCGTCGCCCCCCGCCAGAATTGCCACGCGGCAGGTCGTGCAGCGCCCTTTGCCGCCACAAAGCGAAGGGTGCGCAATGCCATTCATTTGCGAGATTTCCAGCACGGTCAGCCCGCGGTCGGCCGTCACCTCGGGACCACGCTCGTAGGTGATGCGCACCGATCGACGACGCCGAATGAGACGCCTCACCCCATAGGTGCCCAGGGCGAGCACGAGACAGCCAAAAAAGATCGAGATGCTATAGTCGGAGACCATCGCCAGATGGGCAAAACCCGCGGCATCCGGCCAGTTGTAATCCTCGATGATCTGTTGCGCGACCTCAGGGTTTGAAAAGAACGCCCACATGCGGCGCCCTTCAGTCACCAAACCGGCTAGGGCCAGCGCGGGGATCAAGACCGCAAGCCCGATCATATAGGGTGTCAGGGTCCCCCACCATCTTGTCAGGCGCAGCCACATGTGAAGGCCGACGCAGCCATGTATCCATACCGCCAGCAGCAGGAGATACTGGTGCAGCGCTTCCGGCCCTGACCATAGCATCACCACGACCGAGGACATTTCGTCCTCATAGCCTTGCACGCGGGCGGCATAGTTTGTGTGCGCAATATGTTGAAACAATTGCAGCGGGATCAGTACCCCAAGAAGCAATTGCAATCCCTGCACAAAGCTCATCCGCAGTGTGCGCCGCATCGCCACCTGCCAGAGTGCTAGACCGGCATGCACCAAAAGCGACCCGTACAGAAGCACCTGACCGGGGGGGCTTTTGCTGAAAGGTTCGCGCACCTCCTGCATCGCCTCCATCAGCGCGGGCGAGACCAGACCGGCGGCAACATTCAGAAAGTGAAAGAATGCAAAAGTAAAAAGCACAAGGCCGGAGACCAGCCGGCTGCGGTGGATCCAGTTGCCTTGCCAGAGTGCTTGGGCCAAGAGCGAGCTGTCCTTCTTGCATTGGAGGGGCGGCGCGCATGTCGCCTCTGTGACACCTTGCGGGAACATGCCGCCCGCCGACAAGCCCTTCTCATGATGCCGGTGGTCGTGACCCTAGAATGGTGCTGCGCAGGGCGCGCTGTCCGCCTGGCTGCATATTAGTTCGCAAGCTGAAAAACGAACCATGGGAATGACCATGGAAAAGGCGCGCGAAGCGGTCAGTCTTCGCGCGCCTTCCAAGACAAGGTTGATCCTCACTCTTGCTCGGCGAGGAAACGCTCTGCGTCGAGGGCGGCCATGCAGCCCATGCCCGCCGAGGTGACGGCTTGGCGGTATTTATGGTCTGTCAGGTCGCCCGCCGCAAAAATACCGGGGATCGACGTTTCTGTCGTGCCGGGTTTCACTTTGACATAGCCACCGTTGTGGGTTTCCAGCACGTCTTTGACCAGTTCGGTGGCAGGCGCGTGGCCAATGGCGACAAAGACGCCCTTGGCGGGAATCTCTGTGATCTCGCCTGTCTTGGTGTGTTTGACGCGCACGGCTTCGACGCCCAAGGGCGCATCGGTGCCGACCACCTCATCGAGTTCGTGAAACCACAGCGGCTCGATCTTCTCGTTTTTCATCAGCCGGTCGATCAGGATTTTTTCGGCGCGCAGCTCGTCGCGGCGATGGATCAGAGTGACCTTGGAGGCAAAATTAGTCAGGAACAGGGCTTCTTCGACTGCGGTGTTGCCGCCGCCGATCACCACGATCTCCTGACCGCGATAGAAGAACCCGTCGCAGGTGGCGCAGGCTGAGACGCCAAAGCCCTTGAACTTTTCTTCCGAGGGCAGGCCAAGCCATTTGGCCCGCGCGCCTGTGGCGAGGATCACTGCATCCGACGTATAGGTGGTGCCGCTGTCGCCCTTGGCCACGAAAGGACGGCTCGAGGTGTCAAGCGAGGTGATGATGTCACCGATGATCTCGGTCCCCATCGCGCGGGCGTGGCTTTCCATATTCACCATGAGATCAGGGCCTTGGATCTCGGTGTGACCGGGCCAGTTCTCCACTTCGGTGGTGGTGGTCAGCTGGCCACCCGGCTCGATGCCCTGCACAAGAATCGGCTCGAGCATCGCACGGCTTGCGTAAACGGCGGCCGTATAGCCGGCCGGGCCGGAGCCGATGATCAGAACCTTGGTGTGGCGCGTGTCGCTCATGGTTTTTCCCCAGGTGTTTTGTGCTTGCGGTCTTGCCGCCGTCGAGGACTGCATATAACTGCGACGCGCGCATGCTTAAAGACCTTCGTTTGCACGTCTATGTGTTTGCTCACGGACCAAGATTGCCTGTTCTGGCGGCATGCATCCGAAGATCGCTACAAGAATGTTGCTAGGTTGTGAAATAATGTTGCGTGATTGCCGGTCTCTGCTATAAGAAACGCAATTCTCAGGAGAAAGCCTACCCATGGTCACCACACGTCTGGACCCGATCGACCGCAAGATTCTGTCGGAGCTACAGGCCGATGGCCGGATGACGAATGTCGAACTGGCCAAGCGCGTCGGAATTTCTGCGCCCCCCTGTCTGCGGCGGGTGCGCGCCTTGGAGGAGGCGGGTTTGATCCGGGGCTACCACGCGGAGGTGAACGACCGCGAGTTGGGCTTTGAGGTGCAGGTCTTTGCGATGGTGGGCCTCGAAAGCCAGGCCGAAGCGGAACTTAGTGCCTTTGAAGAAAAATGCCGCAGCTGGCCCTTGGTTCGGGAATGCCACATGCTGAATGGCGAGGTGGATTTCATCCTGAAGTGCGTGGCGCCTGACCTGTCGACGTTCCAGAGCTTTTTGACCAGCGATCTGCTGACCACGCCCAATGTGGCGAGCGTCAAGACGTCGCTGGTTATCCGGGGTGCCAAGGATGAGCCAGGCGTGCCCTTTGACGTGCTTGAAGAGCGGCTCGCGCGCGAAGCCTGAGCACGGCGGAGCCCGCGCTCAGGACCTCAGTCAGGCTTGCGTGGTGCGCGCGCGATCAAAGGCGAGCGGGCCAAAATCCGAAATCTTGTCGGCATGTGGAAACATGTTCAAGAACAGGGTCTTGATCGGATAGCTCACCAGTCGGAGCGCTTCTGGGCCAGGATGATAGGTCTCAAACTCCAGGCCGCCCACTTTTATCACCGCATGTTTGGCAAGGCAGAGGTGATACATGTCGATCGGCGTTGGGGGCGTTGTCTCGACGATGTTCATGCCATCGATGAATTCCGTGACCGGCGTCAAGAGCGGGCTGTCGCCCTCCGCATGGCGCAGATGCATGGGCGTGCGCAGCAGGCGCGCTGCCGGGCCGGTCACCACGCAGGACATCGGCTTTTCCATCCCAAAACTATCGGCCATGAAACTGGTCATCGACAAGGGACCACCGGTTGCAGCCTGATGGCCAGGCACCATCGTCGTCATGCCTTTCCAGATCAGTGTCTGATAGCTGCCATCGCGGGTGAGTACCTGGTCACCGGGATAAAGATCTTCGATTGCAACCGGGCCATAGTCGGTCTCGACGAGCGAGCCGCGCGTGAATGCCGTGAAGGCTTGTTCAAACAGGGGTAGGGCCGGCGCAATGTGGCGGGTCTCGGTCGGGTTGCCATTGGGCAAGAGACTGGCCACCTCATAGCGGCGCAACTGCGGCTTTGACCCATCCGGAAGGGCTTTCTGGTGCCGCACCAGCGGCTTGGTCTTCGCAAGATTGGCGGCAGCGCGCTCTAATGACTGAGGTATGGTCAAAATCCAGGTCCTCTTTCCCTTTGGCGCAGCCTCCGGCCCCCACCGGCGTCTGCGCGCATACTGTTGTGGCCCGAGCGTCCGCTTGCTCTCAATCCGCGCAGCTTGTGTCCGACGGGCAGAACATCGGGCAAACACGCGTTGAGTGACACGGCCAAGGCAGGCAAGACCGGGCTATGAAGCCTGTGCGTCGATGTCACAGGCATGCCGGTTTCACCGACATCGTTTGTTTCAAGAGAGCGAAGAGCCATCAGGCGGATTTGGCGACCGGAGCCTCTGCGTCAGAGGCGTCGTTGCGTCGGGTAATCATCTCTTTGCGCAGCGTTCCGCGGGTCCAGGGCATTTTGACCTCTTGCGATGAGGAGGCCGAGATGATGGATTTCACGAACCGTGATTGCGCGGGCATTCTTCTTCTCCTGTCCACCTCAAAGGGTGGCCGAATTCTTTCTCTGAAATCGTTTTCCACCAACATTGCGGTCTGAATATGACCGATAGATGGAAAGACAGGACGCGCTGTTTGCTGCGCCAAATGGAGAGGCGACTGTCGCTACGGATTTGATTTTATGCAGAAACGCTGTGCTCGTGACGCTGGGTTAATGGCGCTAAACGCAGTCCAGGCGCCAAATGTGGCGCCCGAATGTATCAATTTGGACAAATCGAATGTGGTCTAAGGCGGGCTTGCCGGTTCAGAGCCGGATGCAGGAGATCAGGCGCCCGTAGTCGGCATCCTTCTCATGAGTCGCCCGTCGATAAGAGAAGAAGCGCGCAGGGTCGCCATAGGTGCAATGGCGCGTCCAGGCACTGTCCTTCACGCCCGCGGCCCGCAGTTTTGCCAGACCAAGGCCCGGCAGATCGAACAGGAACCGGTCGCCTTCACCCTGCGCAAAGAAACGGGCGTTGCCCTCATCTTCTGTCATGAAGGCCTCAAAAAACTCGGGTCCGACCTCGTAGGCGCGTTGCGAGATCGTGGGGCCGATCACCGCAGAGATGTTTTCGCGCGTTGCGCCCAAAGACACCATTGTCGCGATCGTGGCCTCCAGTACCCCATCCAATGTGCCGCGCCAGCCGGCATGGGCCGCGCCGATCACCCCGGCCTTGGGGTCGGCGAACAGGACCGGCTGACAATCCGCAGTCAGCACCGAAAGCACCAGACCCGGTGTGGCCGTGACCAGCGCGTCCGCCTTGGGGCGTGGGGCATTCGGGTCCTTGGGCAGTGCATCAATCACGGCGACATCTGCGGAGTGCACCTGATGCATCCCAAGCAATGCCTCTGTCGGAGCCTCCATCGCTTCGGCGACGCGGGCGCGGTTCAGCATCACTGCTTCGCGCTGGTCCGAAGATCCGACGCCGCAGTTCAGTCCCTGAAAAACGCCAGAGGATGCGCCGCCCTTGCGCGTGAAGAACCCATGCGCCACGGGGAACAGAAGGTCGGATGTGACAGATTCAAGTGTCATTTTTCCAGTCCTGCGGGGGGAGCAAATTTTGCCGGGTACAGACCCAGCACTTTGAACAGGTTTCCCATTTCCTCTGGGTGCGTCAACCGCCGATGTGCCGCGATGATCTGCGCGAGCGGCTCTCCGGCGGCTCCTGACGCCAACGCATTGGCGCGATCTGTGATGCCAAGCCGTTCGAGGAAGACACCCTGCGGGGTGAGGCGCGTGTGGGCGCAGCCAGTGGCGCTGGCGGCGGTGCAGATTGCCTCAAAATCCACATGCGCCGTCAGATCCGCCTGACCTGGTTCTGCAAGCGGATCCGTTGGGGCATGGGCGCGCAGCGCCTGCAAGGTGTCGCCGAGCGAGCGCCAGTCACCATAGTCTACCAGAAGGGCCACGCCACCATGGTCGCCAATGCGCTGGGCAATCGCCTCGGTGACGACAGCGGCCACTTCGCAGTGCTCCACCAGGTCGCCGTCCTGGGTGTCCTCGAGACGATGCGCCAGCGCGGGCTGTGGGGCTGGGGCTCCAAGGCCGAGCGTGAGGCCGCTTGCATCCTCTGCGAGCCCGACGCGGCGTTCGCGCCATTGGTTGCCCTCGCGCTGGAACTGTCGGATCGGCAGCGCGTCAAAGAACTCATTGGCCACCAGAAAGAGGGGCTGTTGCGGCAGATCCTCGACCGAGGGGACCCAACGTGGCGCATAAGGGGCGAGGGCCTGGCGCTGCAAATCGCGCAAGCGTGGCGAGGCTTCGATCAACAGAAGTTCCATTGCTTCGTGAAAACCCGGCACCGCACGGGTGGCTCGCAGCATATCGGCCATTAATGTCCCGCGACCGGGGCCGAGCTCTGCGAGCGTAAAGGGCTGTGGCCTGCCCTGATCAAGCCAGCTCTGAACCAGCACCAAACCCAGAAGTTCGCCAAACATCTGGCTGATCTCCGGGGCGGTGATGAAATCGCCCTCCGCTCCGATTGCCGGGGCTGTGGTATAGTAGCCGTAATCGGGATGGAGCAGACATTCCGACATGTAGTCCGCGACGGTCATGGGACCGTCAAGTTCGATCCGGCGACGCAGGCTTTGCATCAGGCTCATGCGCGCACCTCATCGAGGTCAGTTTTTCTGGCGCGCAAGACGAACCACAGCCCAATCAGGATCATCGGGATCGAGAGCGCCTGTCCCTGCGTGAGACCGAAACCGCCGATGTGCCAGGCAAGACCCAGCGGGTTGCCCTCGGAGATGAACTGCGCATCCGGCTGGCGGAAGAACTCGACGATGAAACGTGCAATACCATAGCCAGCAAGGAACACGCCCAGGATACGGCCGGAGGCTAGAAACGCTTGGCGCCGGTAGACCATCCACAGGATGAGCGCGCCAAGGATCAGCCCTTCCATTGCGGCCTCATAGAGTTGGCTGGGATGGCGGGCGCAGATCTCGCCCAGAGCCTGACCACACTTCTGCGCGGCGCGGCCCGGAAAGGCAACGCCCCACGGCAGATCGGTTGCGCGCCCCCAGAGCTCTGCATTTACGAAATTCGCAAGCCGCCCCAGCAAAAGGCCCGGAGCGACAGCATGGGCGACGAGATCCGCGATCTGCAGCTTGTTGATATTGTGCGCTCGCGCATAAAACCAGGACGCGAGCACAACCCCCAGAAGGCCGCCGTGAAAGGCCATGCCGCCCTCCCAGATCCGCAGGATCTGTGCGGGGTTTTGCAGATAGACCGAGGGTTGATAAAAGAGCACATAGCCGATCCGCCCACCCAAGATCACGCCAAGAATGATCCAGGTCATCAGGTCCTCGACCTGGCGCGGGGTCATCGGCGGGGCCTCATTGGCCCAGAGCGCCGGACGTTTCACCGCCCGCACCGCCAGAAACCATGCGATCAGGATGCCAACGATATAGGCCAGCGCATACCAGCGCAGCGCGAACTCGGTTCCAAAGAGCGTGACGGAGAAAATCTCCGGCGACAGGTTCGGGAATTGGATCATCTCTGCGAGCATGGGGTGTTCTGTGCCTCTTTGGGGCAAGTCCTGTCAACGGCTTGCCGTTTGCGCCTCAAGTGCCCATATAGGGGGTAAGCCTCGCAGAGGTAAGACATGAACCGGGAGATGGCCATGCAGACCCGCAACAAGATTATGGACGACATTTCGCAACTGATGACCAACGCCATGGGCGTGGCGCAGGGGGCGAAAGACGAAGCCGAAACCGCGATGAAAAGCATGATTGATCGCTGGCTCGCAGATCGCGATTTCGTGACCCGCGAAGAGTTCGACGCCGTACGCGCCATGGCACAGAAAGCGCGCGAGGAAAACGAAGCGCTGAAGGCGCGTCTGGACGCGATCGAAGCCAAGGCCGACTAAAAGGAAGCGCGCCGCGCATCGGTCGCCCTGTGGTCGCCACAGGTGTTGCCTTACGCGGTGAATGGTCCGAGATCTTGGAATATGGGAAAAGGGATGCACATCGGCATCCCTTTTTCAGTTTGAGTGGTGCCCCGAGCCAAATGCACGGGCTCCCGCCGCCGGTTTCCGTGCGCGCGGTGCGCATCCCCGCGATGACCTGTGCGTCGCCTCAGCGCGGTGCTCTGCGGCAAGGGATTCGAAAGGTTAACGCGTTTTGGGCAAACAAGTGGGCCGATACATCGGTTGAACACGGGGGTGAGGCCCGCCGCTTCCGGTCCCGAACCACCCAGGGCGATGGTTCAGGTAACGCTCCTGAGAGAGTGTACCGCAACATCGATATTTTGCACGTTTTTTCCAACCATCCACAACTTATTGCAGTTGTCCCCAAATAAAGGGTTGCCAGATCTGGGCTGCGCGCTCACCATATCTAGTAGGGGCAAGGAAAAAACTCCCTGCCCTTAGATCAGACAGCTAGCGATAGGGGCGCCTGGCGAGCCTATAAGCTAGAGACCAGAGAGGTGGCATCATGGCACTTTCCGAGCACGAGCTACAGGACGACCTTCACCCCATCGATATTGTCGAAAACCTCGCCTCCCATCACGACTGGGATTTTGACCGCATTGCGGATGATCAGATCGCCATGGCGGTCGAAGGGCAGTGGCGCACCTATTCGCTGACCCTTGCATGGTCCGATTACGATGAAACCCTGCGTCTGGTTTGCAGTTTCGAGATGGAGCCACCAGAGGCCAAGATCCCTCAGCTTTATGAGTTGATCAATCATATGAACGACCAGTGCTGGGCTGGTGCATTCAGCTATTGGCCCGAGCATAAGCTCATGCTGTATCGCTATGGGCTGGTGCTTTCGGGAGGTCAGATGGCCACGCCGGAGCAGGTCGATGCCATCGTGCAAGCGGCCGTAAGCAACTCGGAGCGCTATTATCCGGCCATTCAATTGATGGTCTGGGGCGAGCGACCCGCCAAAGAGGCGATGCAGGTCGCCATTGCAGAGGCCTACGGCCGGGCGTAAGTCTTGTCCCCATCAGCCGCGCAAAAAGCGGCAATGTTCAAACGATAGATGGGGGTAAGCATGGATATGAATGAGATCGCAGCGCGAGGGTTGGTGCTTTTGGGCTGCGGCAAAATGGGATCCGCGATG
Source organism: Epibacterium sp. HA2-3 (assembly GCF_055693725.2). Classification (NCBI taxonomy): domain Bacteria; kingdom Pseudomonadati; phylum Pseudomonadota; class Alphaproteobacteria; order Rhodobacterales; family Roseobacteraceae; genus Epibacterium; species Epibacterium sp. HA2-3. The sequence goes on from NZ_CM172490.1 coordinate 688,825, forward strand.
CTCAAGGGCTGGCTCGAAGGGGGGCTGCCGCGTGAAGCTGTCTATGTAATGGACCCCAACCCCTCCGACTGGCTCAAGGGAACCGGCGTGCATATCAACGCCACGGTGCCTGAGCAGCCCGCAATCGTTCTGGTTGCGGTCAAGCCGCAGGTGATGGGCGCGGCGCTTCCTTCTGCCAAATCCTATGGGGGCGGTGGGACCCTGTTCATCTCCGTTGCGGCAGGCACACCGATTTCGACGTTTGAGACGATGCTCGGTGAGAGCACCCCGATTGTACGCGCTATGCCCAACACACCCGCAGCCGTGGGGCGGGGCATTACGGCTCTCATCGGGAACGCCCATGTGGATGAGGCCAAGATGGCGCAGGCCGACGCCCTGTTGCAGGCTGTGGGCCAGACGGTGCGGCTGGACGACGAAGGTCAGATGGATGCAGTCACCGGGGTGAGCGGATCCGGCCCTGCCTATGTCTTCCACCTCATTGAGACGCTGGCCGCTGCGGGTGTGGCGCAGGGTCTGCCCGAGCCGCTGGCGATGCAACTGGCCAAGGCCACGGTTGCCGGAGCCGGGGCTCTGGCCGAGGCGGCAGAAGAGGATCCCAGCGCGCTTCGGGTCAATGTGACCAGCCCGAATGGGACAACGCAGGCCGCGCTTGAGGTCCTGATGGATGAGGAGACAGGCTTCCCGCCGCTCCTGCAGCGCGCGGTTGCGGCTGCGGCCAAGCGTTCGGAGGAACTGTCCCGTGGCTGACATTTCCTTTGATGACTTCCTGAAGGTCGACGTGCGCGTGGGGACTGTGGTGCGGGCCGAGCCCTATCCTGAAGCACGCCGCCCTGCGATCAAGATGTGGATCGATTTTGGCGATGAGATCGGGGAGCGCAAGTCCTCTGCGCAGGTGACGGCGCATTACGCGCCAGAATCCTTGATCGGCAAGCAGGTGATGGCGGTGGTGAACTTCCCGCCTCGCCAGATCGGAAAATTCATGTCAGAAGTGCTTGTGCTCGGCTTGCCGGATGAGAATGGCGAGATTGTCCTGATTGGCCCCGATGGCGATGTGCCCGCGCAGGTACCGCGCGGGGGGCGGATGCACTGATGGCGGCTTCAGAACGTCGGCGGCTGTTGATCACGCGCCCCATGACCGCAGCGGTTGAGGCGCGCGCGAGCGCAGAATTCGACGTGGAGATCCGTCAAGAGACCACGCCTCTGAGCCCAGAGGAAATGAGACAGAGCCTCGGGGCGTTTGATCTTGTGATGCCCACGCTCGGAGATGCCTATTCGGCGGATGTCTTTGCAGCGGTGCCACAGCCTCGGTGCCGTCTGCTCGCTAATTTTGGGGTTGGCTTCAACCATATTGATGCTGAAGCGGCGCGGGCGGCCGGGGTGGAGGTCACCAATACCCCCGGTGCCGTTACGGATGCCACGGCCGACATTGCATTGACGCTGATGCTGATGACCGCGCGACGGGCTGGCGAGGGCGAGCGGCTGGTGCGCTCGGGGCAGTGGCAGGGCTGGCACCCGACACAGATGCTCGGGCTGCATCTGTCGGGCAAGCGGCTTGGTGTGGTTGGGCTCGGACGGATTGGCGATGCCATCGCGCGACGCGCACATTTCGGCTTTGGCATGGAGATTTCCTATCTCGCGCGCAGCGACAAAGAAACTGCCTATCCTGCCACGCGGGCCTCGAACCTGATCGAGCTCGCCGCGTCGGTCGATATGCTTGTTGTGGCGGTGCCCGGAGGTGCGGAAACCCGACATCTGATCAATGCGGACGTGCTGGCAGCGCTGCCGTCTCATGCGCATCTGGTCAATATCGCGCGCGGCGAGGTGGTCGATGAGGCCGCTTTGATTGCCGCTTTGCAAGCGGGTCAGATCGCGGGCGCAGGGCTTGATGTCTATGAGTTTGAGCCAAAGGTGCCAGCGGAGCTCAGAGCTATGGAGCAGGTGACGCTGCTGCCGCATTTGGGCACGGCCACCGAAGAGGTTCGCAGCGCCATGGGGCATATGGCGCTGGACAACTGCGTGGCATTTCTGACCGGGGCGCCTTTGCCAAACCCTGTGTGATGGATGAACCAGGCGCGAGGGAGATCTCGTGAAGGCAGGGGCACTGCCCCTCTGGGCCCACAAGGGGCCCATTCACCCCGGGATATTTGCGGTTAGAAGAAGATGCTCTATCCCAGTGTTTTAGCGGTGGGGAGATCCCCCATCGCGGCGCGCCAGTGGCGGCGGCACAAGGAGATATAAGATTCGTTGCCGCCAATCTGTACCTGGTCCCCTTCGGTCAGGACCTGGCCTGTCGCGTCCTGACGCACCACCATGGTTGCTTTTTTGCCGCAATGGCAGATGGTGCGCACTTCGCGCATCTCGTCGGCAAGGGCCAGCAGGCTTGCAGAGCCGGGAAACAGATTGCCCTGAAAATCCACACGAAGCCCGAAGGCCAGCACCGGCACACCCAGATCATCGACGACGCGGGCCAGCTGCCAGACCTGCTCGTGCGTCAGAAACTGCGCCTCATCCACAAAGATCGCCGCCACAGGCCCATCCTCGAGGCGGGTTTCGATTTTGCCAAAGAGGTCATCTTCGGGCGCAAACATATCTGCCTCTGCGCTGATGCCAATGCGTGAGGCAATCCGACCCGTTCCGGCGCGGTCGTCGATGCGCGCGGTCAGCAGGTAGGTCTGCATGTTGTTCTCGCGATAGTTATGAGACGCTTGCAGCAGGACCGTGGACTTGCCGGCGTTCATGGTCGAGTAGTTGAAATAGAGCTTGGCCATGCGCTGCGGTCTATCCCGTTTGCTGGCTCTAGAAAAGACGAAAGCGCGGTGGGCGAAGTTGGGTCAGCCAGACCTTGGACGGGGCAGGCCTTGGGGGGCACTTGGGCTGCCTTGCAGGACATGATGCAACGGGGCTGGCTATGCCGAGTGGCTCTGGAATATCGGGCGCACCAGTGTTGAGCCAATGCCAGCTCCTGGGCCAGTGTTGGGATGTCCCCCGCCGCACAGAGTGCCGTCCAGAACGCCTAGCGTTCGTCTTTGAACGGTTCTGCCCTTTGGGGGACATCAATCGGGCAGACCAATTGCCCAGAATAGAACCGGATACTCACTCACTGGGACCGGCTCCACAGGCCCTGCGTGACCAATACTCTTACTGTTTCACTCTTTGAAACCAAGGGTCACACCGGGTCTGGCAAAGGTATTGCACTTCGGGTAAGTAAACTTAATGGGAATTTAATCGTGAGGTTCCCCGAGGCGCAGGCTGCAGGGGGCATCCACTTGGGTAAAAGAGCATTATGGCGGATATCGGGACGTATCTGAAAAAGCACACCGAAGCACTTGTGAAGGATGTTGGGATCGAGGCCGCCTGCCAGATCACCGGGAAATCAAAGGCCACATTGGGGCGCTATTACTCTGAGAATGCGGAACATGCGGACCGGTTTATCCCGGTCGATGCGGTTGCAAAGCTCGAGGGGGCGGCGTCCTTTCCGCATGTGACCTCTGCGCTGGCCGATCTGAAGAACATTACCTTGTCCTATTCCTCCGGCACCGAGGCTTCGGTGTCGCGCCCGGGGGGCGTGAACACAGATGTGATCGCCTTGAGCCGCCGTTTTGCCCAGCTCATGAGTGAGTATCAGGACGCGATTGCCGATGGCATCATCACAGTCAACGAGGCCAAGCGACTGCTGAAAGAGACGGTGTTGTTGCAGCAGGTGCTCCTCGACATGAAGCTGCATCTCGAAGAAGAGAGCGGCTGAGGCTGTCGTCTTTGCCCTTTTGCAGGGGCCATGTGTATCGAGGATCTTGAGCCGCGCGCCCCATTCGGGCGCGCGTTTTGGTTTGGCCAGAAGGGCCCGGAGGATGGATCGCCTCAGCCGTGGCGCCGCACGAGCACTGAGCCCACCGAGTAGCCCGCCCCAAAAGAGCAGATCAGGCCCGTGTCGCCCGCCTCGAGATCGTCCGAGAATTTTGAAAACGCAATGATCGAGCCGGCCGAAGAGGTGTTGGCATAGTCTTGCAGGATATTGGGCTGTTCTCCGGCCTCTGGCGTGCGACCCAGAACCTTTTTACCGATGAAATCATTCATCGTCTTGTTGGCCTGATGCAGCCAGAGCCGTTTAAGGTCGGCAGCGCCGACACCTTCAGCGGTCATATGATCGGTGATGTGCTGGCTGACCATTGGCAGCACTTCCTTGAACACCTTGCGACCGTTTTGCATGAACTGCATGTCACGACGGTCCGCAACGCCATCGGGGCGCGAGCGGCGCAGGTAGCCGTTGTTGTTGCGGATGTTGTTGGAGAACTCTGTGGCGCAACGGGTGGATAGGATCTCGAAATGGGCGCTTGTGGCGTCTTCGCTGCGCTCGATCAAGGTGGCGGTCGCAACATCCCCAAAAATGAAGTGGCAATCTCGGTCGCGCCACTCTAGGTGGCCGGAACAGATTTCGGGATTGACCACAAGAGCTGCACGAATGGAACCCGAGCGGATCATGTCGGCGGCGGTCTGAATGCCAAAGGTGGCCGAGGAACAGGCAACGTTCATGTCAAAGGCAAAGCCCTGGATGCCAAGGAGCTTCTGGATCTCGATGGCCACCGCAGGATAGGCGCGCTCCATATTGGAGGCGGCACAGATTACCAGATCCACATCCTCGGCTGATCTTCCTGCCTGCGCGAGAGCCTGTCTGGCGGCATCCACCGCCATTTCGGCCATGATCCCGGGTTCGTCATCGCTGCGCTGGCGCAGGAGCGGGTGCATCACCTCCGGGTCGAGTACGCCGGATTTGTCCATGACAAAACGGCTCTCAATGCCTGAGGCCTTGAGGATGAACTCTTCGGATGAGTATTGCAGCGGCTCGCGCGCGCCCGAGGCGATCTCGTCGGCGTGTTTCTCATTCTGCAGGTCGACATAGGCGTTAAAGGCCTTGACCAGTTCTGCATTGGTGATGCGTTCGGACGGGGTGTACACCCCGGTGCCGGTAATTGCTGCTGTGTACATTGTAACGTCCCGGGTCGCAGGCCCATCCCTAGGGCCCTGTCTCAAGGTGGCGCATATAGGGCCCGTTTACCTCGCGAAGGTCAAGGGCAGGCGCAAGATCCCGGCTGCATGCCCTCGGGGCAGCGTCGTACTTTTTCGCCTCGGGCCGCGGGAAAAACGGGGGCGTGTCTTTAAATACTTCATCAGGTGAACTAGTTTGGGGCGAGGAGTCGGGACATGACAGTCGACCATTCAGACATCTGGAAGCTTTACACGCCAGAAGTGCAGGCCATGATGGGGGTTTTTGCGCTTCACTGGCAGTTGGAGCAACGTCTGAACGATGTCTGTCACGAGGGGCAATTGGGCCGGTCGGAGCATCAATTGTTGCTTGTTCTTGCGCAACCCCGTCGCATGGGGGAGCTTGCGCGGCTGACGCACAAGACGCCGTCTGCGATGACGGCTGCTGCGGCTGTCCTGGAACAGTCCAATCTGATCCGCCGGGTAAGGGACCCCGGGGACGGAAGAGCTTGGCTACTGGAGTTGACAGAAGAGGGGCGCAGGCGTCGGGCACAATTGGTCGATGCGGCATCCGGGATATTTTACGAAACGTCGGGCCTCACGCGGGAAGAAGCAGAAATCCTCGCCCGGCTCGCACAAAAAATTCACAATAAGGCCGTTCAGTCGGGCGCTGTGGCACCCTGTGAAGGAGATCAAACATGAAAATGACGTCAATCCGGGCGGTGATGCTTGGGGCGATTTTGGCGACCCCGATGGCGGCTGGCGTAGCCGCACAGGCGCAAGACGCAATGCCGGAACAGGTGCTTTTGAAACCTGTGAAGCTGATGACCGCCGATGGTGGCTCGGCGCCGCTGGAACGGAGCTTTTTTGGCCAGGTAGCGGCCAAGGAAACCGTCGATCTGGCCTTTCAGGTGGGCGGGCAAGTGTTGAAGCTTCCGATTACCGAAGGCGACGAGATCCCCAAGGGCGGGCTGATCGCGCAGCTGGATCTGGAGACGTTTCAGCTTCAACTCGAGCAAGCGGTGCTGAATAAACAGCAAGCGGATCGCACCAAGGAACGCAACGCGCGCCTCGCGGGCACCGTGAGCCAGGTGGCGATTGAAGATGCCGAAACCGCCGCCGGACTGGCAGAGGTGGCCTTGCGTACGGCCCAGACGAACCTCGATCATGCAACGCTCTATGCACCGTTTGATGCCCTGGTGGCGCGGCGCGAGGTGGCGCAGTTTTCCACGGTGGCTGCAGGTACGCCAATTGCGCGCCTGCATGATATGTCCGAATTGCACGTCGAAATCGACGTGCCAGAGCTTCTGTTCCAGAAGGCCAACGAGAGCGATACGTTCGAAATCGTGGCCTCTTTCCCCGGGAGCAGCAAAGAATACCCGCTTCAGATCGTCGAATATGTCGCCGAAGCCTCTGCCGTGGGGCAGACCTACCGCGTGACCCTTTCGATGGAGCCGCCGGAAGATCGTCACATCCTGCCGGGGGCCTCGACCACCGTGAGCGTGCGCGTCTCGACCGGCCTGCATCGTATCGCACTTCCGGTGACCGCCATCGTGACCACGCCAGAAGGCAAGACCGGTGTGATGGTCTTTACCCCCACGGGCGCGGACGCGGGCTCGGTGACATGGACCGAAGTAGAGATCGCGCCCAATCAGTTCGGCACGTTTGATGTGCTCTCCGGTGTGGAGGACGGCGACGAAGTCGTTCTCACCGGGGGCGCCGCGCTCAAGGACGGGCAGGCGGTGCGCCGCTTTGTCGGTTTCAGCAATTGAGGCTCTGAAACATGGACATTGCACGCGGATCAATTCAACGGCCGCTTTATACGTGGCTGATCATGCTGTTTGCCCTCTTTGGGGGCATCTGGGGCTTTCTCTCGCTGGGCCGATTGGAAGACCCTGCCTTCACCATCAAACAGGCGGTGATCCAGACGACTTATGCCGGCGCCAGCGCCGAGCAGGTGGCGCTGGAGGTGTCCGAACCTCTGGAATCCGCCATCCAGAAGATGGAGGAAGTCAAGGAAATCACCTCCATGAACCGCCCCGGCGTGTCGATCATCGAAGTGGAGATGCGCGACACCTATGACGGCTCGGAGTTGCCACAGATCTGGACCAAACTGCGCGCAAAGGTGCGTGATGCGGCCCGTGGCCTGCCGGATGGCGTCAGCGAGCCGCTGGTGAACGACAGCTTTGGGGACGTGTTTGGTATCTTCTATGCGGTGACGGCTGAAGGGTTTTCCGACCGCGAGAAATACGAGCTATCGACCTTCCTGCGCCGCGAGTTGTTGACCGTGGACGGTGTGGCGGATGTCGATATCTCGGGGCTGCGCAAAGAGACAATCTATGTCGAACCAGACATGCCGATTGCCACCAACCTCGGGGTTTCGGTCAATGCGATCGCCAATGCCGTTGCCACTTCGAACTCGGTGACACCGGCAGGAGAGATCAAGGCCGGACCGATGAACACCATTCTGCAAACTCCCGAAGGCTCGGATTCCGTTTCGGAGATCGCGGGTCTGACGGTGGGCGTCGGGGGTGAGACCATCAACATTATCGACATCGCAAATGTCTGGCGCGGACGAGAGATCGACCCGTCGCTGATGATCCGCTTTGACGGGGTTGAGGCCTTTACCCTTGGGGTGTCCGGGATCGCCAATGAAAACATCGTGGATGTTGGTCATCGCGTGGACGCCAAGCTGGCGGAGCTGGACAGCGACATTCCCTTTGGCGTGGAACTGCATCCGATCTATCAGCAGCATATCGTTGTGGAGCAGGCGTCCAATGATTTCCTCGTGAACCTTGCCATGTCGGTGGCCATTGTGATCGTGGTGCTGGCGCTCTTCATGGGGTGGCGCGCGGCCATTGTGGTCGGGACAACCCTGCTGCTGACGGTGGTGGGGACGCTCTTCTTCATGGCGCTGTTTTCAATCGAGATGGAACGCATCTCGCTTGGGGCGTTGATCATCGCCATGGGCATGCTCGTCGATAACGCCATCGTGGTGGCGGAGGGGATGCAAATCTCCATGCAAAAAGGCAGATCCTCGCGTGAAGCCGCGCATGAGGCGGCCTCAAAGACCCAAATCCCTCTGTTGGGCGCGACGGTGATTGGCATCATGGCCTTTGCCGGGATCGGGCTCAGCCCGGACGCCACGGGCGAGTTCATGTTCTCGCTCTTTGCCGTGATCGGGATCTCGCTTCTGCTGAGCTGGATTCTAGCGCTCACGGTCACGCCGCTTTTGGGGCATTACTTCTTTAAACGCGGTTCGGGAGACGATCAGGACAGCTACAACGGGCTGTTGTTTCGCAGTTACGGCGCTCTGCTGCGCGGCGCACTCAAGGCGCGCTGGCTTGTGGTGGTCGGCCTCATTGGCGTGACGGTGATGTGTTTCATGGGGTTTGGCCTCATCAAGCAGCAGTTCTTTCCGAACTCCAACACGCCGCTGTTCTATGTGCACTACAAGTTGCCACAGGGCACCGCGATCGAAGCAACCTCTGCGCATATGGCTGAAATGGAATCCTGGCTGGCTGCGCGCGATGAGGTGGTATCGACCGCAACCTTCGTGGGGCAGGGGGCGACCCGCTTCTTGTTGACCTATGCCGGTCAGAAGGCCAACCCAAGCTACGGGCATCTGATCATCCGCACGGAAAATCTCGAACAGATCCCGGGCTTGCAGGCGGATCTCGAGGCCTGGGGCAAGGCGCATTTTCCCGAAGGTGAGTTCCGCACAGAGCGGCTGGTCTTTGGCCCCGGCGGCGGCGCCCCGATTGAGGTACGTTTCTCCGGTCCGGACCCGGCTGTGCTGCGCCGCCTTGCCAATGAGGCCAAGGAACTGCTGGAGACAGAGAGCGATCTGACGCGCGATGTGCGTCACAATTGGCGCGAGCAGGAGTTGGTGCTCAAACCCGTCTACGCCACGGACCGGGCGCAAACGGCTGGGGTGACGCGAGAGGCGATCTCGAGCGCGCTGCAGTTCTCGACCAACGGGGTGACAGCGGGGGTGTTCCGTGAACGCGAACGCCTGATCCCGATTGTCATGCGCCAACCACAGGAAGCCCCCTATAACGTGATGAACCAGGTGGTGTTCTCGGAGACCTCTGGTAGCTGGATCCCGCTGGAACAGATGATCGATGGCATCTCCTACGAGGTTCAGAACACGCTCGTGCATCGGCGCGACCGCGTCTACACTATCACCGTGGGGGCGGATGTATTGCCGGATGTGACGGCTGCCACCGCCTTTGGCGAGGTGCAGGCCGCGATCGAGGCCATCGAGGTGCCGGTCGGCTACAAGATGGAGTGGGGCGGGGAGCATGAGAACTCCTCGGAGGCCAATGCAAGTCTCGGCAAGCAATTGCCGCTCTCGCTGCTGATCATGGTGCTGATCTCCGTTCTGCTCTTCAATGCGATCCGTCAGCCGATCATTATCTGGCTGCTGGTCCCGATGAGCGTGAACGGGGTTGTGATCGGTCTCTTGGGCACGGGGCTTCCCTTTACGTTCACAGCACTTCTTGGTCTGCTGAGCCTGTCCGGCATGCTGATCAAAAACGGGATCGTTCTGGTGGAAGAAATCGACATTGTCCGGCGCGAAGAGGGGCTGCCGCTGCGCGAAAGCATCGTGAAGGCCTCTGTGTCGCGTTTGCGTCCCGTAATGCTTGCGGCGATTACGACCATCCTCGGTATGGCCCCTTTGATGAGCGATGCCTTCTTCGTGTCGATGGCGGTGACGATCATGGGCGGTCTGGCCTTTGCAACAGTGCTGACGCTTGTTGCGGCGCCGGTGTTCTACCTGATCTTTTTCAAAGGGGTGGAACGGCAGGAGCAGATGGCAGCCGCCGCCTAGGCTGCGGCCTCACGGCGTGCGAGAGTGCCTGAGACCATTGCAGGCGCTCTTCAACCAGCCCGAGCCAGTCTGACGCAATGTGAGCGTTGGCGTCATGTTATGGCGAGACACAAAAAATAAGAAAAGCCCCGGGGATCTGTCCCTCGGGGCTTTTCCGTTTGGGGGGAGATCAAAGATTGGCCATCTGTGAGGGGTGAGAGAGCGATTGATGGCCGGGAGGGAACATGATCTTCCGCTGCCCTTCTGGGCTGCTCTGTGTATGGAGACTGTGCCTTTGAGGGTGAGTCGCTGCAATGCTATCTGCGTGAGCGCAGCGCAAATATCAGATCCAATTGTTTGTATATGTCCTCGCCATCCCGCAGCGCGTTCAGAGCACTGGTGGTGCGTTTCACCTGTTCTGTCGGGAAGGGACCTGCGCCGCAGCCGCCCGGCCGGATTGCCAATGGCGATCCGGTCTCTCTTGAGAGAGGTAAAGGCACAAAAAAACGCCCCCGAAACCGGAGGCGTTTTGAGGTCTGCTGCTTGCACGGTACTGTGAGACGATCAGCGGAGTTCGCGTCTTCGTACTTCGCAGTTAGCCTTGCAGGCTTTTCACTTCGACTTCCCCTTCGGCCTGCGCCTGAATGGCGCGCGCGGCGGCATGGGCCCCGGCTGCAGTGGTGAAATAGGGGATCTTGTCATAGAGCGCGACAGAGCGCATCGGCTTGGAATCCTCGACCGCCTGGTTGCCTTCGGTGGTGTTGAGCACCAGCTGGATCTCGCCATCCTTGAGCATGTCCACCACATGCGGACGTCCTTCATAGACCTTGTTCACCACAGCGCACTCTACACCGTGCCCCGCAAGCCAGCCCTGCGTGCCGCGGGTGGCCACTAGATCAAAGCCCTGGGCGATCAGGATGCGCGCCGTATCAAGCATGACCTCGGTCTTGTCCTCATCCTTGATCGAAATGAACGCGCGTCCTTTGCTGGGCAGCACCATGCCAGCGCCCATCTGCGCCTTGAGGAAGGCGCGCGCAAAGCTGCGATCCCAGCCCATGACCTCGCCAGTGGAGCGCATTTCTGGCCCCAGAATGGTGTCGACGCCGGGGAAACGGGCAAAGGGCAGCACCGCTTCTTTGACGGAGAACCACGGCATGTCCGGATCAGCAAGCGTCATCGGATCAGCCATGGGTGTGTTCACGTCATAGCCTGCGTCGGGCTCGTAGGGTGCGCGCTGCGGGAAGTTCGACAGCGGCTCTCCGGCCATGACGCGCGCGGCGATGGAGGCGATGGCGCTGTCAGTGGCCTTGGCGACAAACGGCACCGTGCGCGAGGCGCGCGGGTTTACCTCAATCAGGTAGATCTCATTGTCCTTGATCGCAAATTGCACGTTCATCAGACCAACAACATTCAGCGCCTTCGCAAGCGCAAAGCTCTGCTCCTTGATACGCTCGATCACCTCTTTGTCGAGCGAGTAAGGCGGCAGCGAGCACGCCGAGTCACCAGAGTGAACGCCAGCTTCCTCGATATGCTGCATGATGCCTGCAACATGCACGTCTTTGCCGTCGCAGATCGCGTCCACGTCGAGCTCCACCGCGCCAGAGAGGTAGCTGTCCAAGAGCACCGGGCTGTCGCCCGATACCACCACTGCCTCGTTGATGTAGCGTTTGAGCTGGTCCATGTCGCGCACGATTTCCATCGCGCGGCCACCCAGAACGTAGGACGGGCGGATCACCAGCGGGAAGCCGATTTCCTCTGCGATCTTAAGCGCTTGTTCGCCGGTGGAAGCGATGCCGTTCTTGGGCTGTTTCAGGCCAAGCTCATTCACAAGCGCTTGGAAACGCTCACGGTCTTCGGCAAGGTCAATCGCGTCCGGCGTGGTGCCGAGGATCGGAATGCCTTCGGCCTCTAGCGCATTGGCAAGTTTCAGCGGGGTTTGGCCACCGAACTGAACAATCACACCGTGCAGGGTGCCGTTTTCCTGTTCGACGCGCAGGATCTCCATGACGTGCTCCATGGTGAGGGGCTCGAAATAGAGGCGATCCGAGGTGTCATAGTCGGTCGAAACTGTTTCCGGGTTGCAGTTGACCATGATGGTCTCATACCCCGCATCCGTCAGCGCAAAACAGGCGTGACAGCAGCAGTAGTCGAACTCGATACCCTGACCGATCCGGTTTGGCCCGCCACCGAGGATCACAACCTTTTTGCGATCCGAGGGGCGCGCTTCGCATTCCACTTCACCCATCATCGGGCTTTCATAGGTGGAGTACATATAGGGCGTCTGCGCTTCGAACTCTGCGGCGCAGGTGTCGATGCGTTTGAACACCGCCTTGACGCCGAGGTTGTGGCGCGCGCGGCGCACGTTGTCCTCGTCACGGCCCGTCAGCAGACCCAGACGGGCGTCCGAAAAGCCGAGCATCTTGAGCGCGCGCAGCTTGTCTTCGCGCATCGGCAGGCCATTTTTGCGGATCTCGCGCTCGGCGTCGATGATCTCGCGGATCCGGGCGAGGAACCACGGGTCAAATTTGGTGACGCCCTGGATTTCATCGTCCGACAAGCCATGACGCATCGCCTGTGCGATGGTGCGCAGGCGGTCCGGGGTCTGCTGGCTGATCGCCTTGATCACTGCGGCCTTGTCGTCGGCACCAACGCTTTCCCAAAGGCCAGCTTGCACACCGGGGATCTCCACCTCGTCAAAGCCGGTGAGACCGGATTCCATCGAAGCGAGCGCCTTTTGCATCGATTCGTGGATGGTGCGGCCAATCGCCATGGCTTCGCCCACCGATTTCATCGCTGTCGTGAGGTAAGGCTCGGAACCAGGGAATTTCTCAAACGCGAATTTCGGAATTTTGGTGACGACATAGTCGATGGTCGGCTCAAACGATGCAGGCGTCACCTTGGTGATGTCGTTGTCCAACTCGTCGAGCGTGTAGCCCACAGCAAGCTTTGCCGCGATCTTTGCAATCGGGAAACCTGTCGCTTTGGAGGCCAGCGCCGAAGAGCGGCTCACGCGCGGGTTCATCTCGATCACGACCATCCGCCCGTCTGCGGGGTTCACTGCCCATTGTACGTTGGAGCCGCCGGTTTCCACGCCAATTTCGCGCAGGACCGCAATCGAGGCGGTCCGCATCATCTGATATTCCTTGTCCGTGAGCGTGAGGGCAGGGGCCACGGTGATCGAGTCCCCGGTATGAACGCCCATCGGGTCCACGTTTTCGATCGAACAGACGATGATGGCGTTGTCCGCTTTGTCGCGGACCACTTCCATCTCGTATTCTTTCCAGCCCAGCAGGCTCTCATCGACGAGGATCTGGTTCACCGGAGAGGCATCCATGCCGGAGCGGCAATAGTGGATGTAATCCTCGCGATTGTAGGCCACGCCACCACCGGTGCCACCGAGGGTAAAGGCGGGGCGGATGATTGCGGGCAGGCCGATGTCCTCGAGGGCTTCGAGTGCAAGCGCGACACCCGCCTCAAGGTCGGCGTTGCCGTTGTCTTTTTTCGGCGCTGTAACAATGGTGGCGCGCGGGTTTTCAAGACCGAGGCGATCCATGGCCTCGCGGAAGAGCTTGCGGTCTTCGGCCATCTCGATGGCTTCGCGCTTGGCGCCGATCATCTCGACGTTGAATTTTTCGAGGACGCCCATTTCCTCAAGCGCGAGCGAGGTGTTGAGGCCGGTCTGCCCGCCCATCGTCGGCAGGAGCGCGTCGGGGCGTTCTTTCTCGATGATCTTGGCGACCACTTCCGGGGTGATCGGCTCGATGTAGGTCGCATCAGCAAGACCCGGGTCGGTCATGATCGTCGCTGGGTTGGAGTTCACCAGGATCACCCGGTAGCCTTCTTCGCGCAGCGCCTTGCAGGCCTGAGCGCCAGAATAGTCGAATTCGCAGGCCTGACCGATGACGATGGGCCCGGCGCCAATGATCATGATCGACTTGATATCGGTTCTCTTCGGCATGGCGGGCGTCCTTTTGACAGAAATTTCGGCGTGGCAGTCTGAATCAGGCACGGGCTGCGCCCAAATTGTCCTGCGTTATAGGCAGCGAGACAAAAGGTGCAAGGGGGATCGGCCCTGCAATGCAAATTGCCGTTTTCGACCCTTTCGTGTGGCGTCGAAACCGCTATATGCGGGGCAAGGGAGACACTCACTGCTCACGGAGACCCTGCCGGTGGAAATCCGCTTTGACAATGGCCCATCGAAGGGCGCGGCGCTGTTTGAAGCCCCAGTTGACCTGATCCGCGCGCAAGACCCGGATGAGGTGCTGGGGGCGCTTGCGGCCTTGGACCGTGCCCGCGCCGAGGGGCATTGGGTTGCAGGCTACGCGTCTTATGAGTTGGGCTATGCGCTTGAGCCACGTTTGACGCATCTTCTGGAGGGGCGCGGGCACCGGCGTCTTCCGTTGCTGCAGTTCGGAGTGTTCCGCGCGCCGGTGGCGGCGGAAGTGCCGCTTTGGGCTGGGGATGCAGGCGTGGGAGAGGCGTGCGCGCGCTGGGACGCTGCCCGCTACACCGAGGCCTTTGATCGCGTCAAATCCTACATTGGCGCGGGCGACATATATCAGGCCAATCTGACTTTCCCCATCGACGCACAGGTCTGGGGCGGGGCGGATGCGCTTTATGCGGCCCTTGCCGCGCGTCAGCCTGTAGGTCACGGGGCGCTGGTGCGTCAGGACGGGCTGCCAACGATCCTGTCGCGCAGCCCGGAGCTCTTCTTTCGCACATCTTCTGATGGGGTGATCGAAACGCGTCCCATGAAGGGCACGCAACCGCGCAGCCTTGACCCGCGAGAGGATTCGCGACGACGGGATTTCCTGCGTTCTGACGAAAAGAACCGCGCTGAAAACCTGATGATTGTCGACCTTCTGCGCAATGACATCAGCCGCGTGTCTGAGACCGGCTCGGTCCATGTGCCAGAACTGTTTGCCGTAGAAAGCTACGCCACGGTGCACCAGATGGTGTCACTGGTGCGGGCACGCCTCAAGGCCGGCTGCGGTCTGGCGGACATCTTTGCGGCACTTTATCCCTGCGGTTCGATCACCGGCGCGCCCAAAATCCGTGCCATGGAGATCCTTGCGGAACTCGAGCCCTGGGCGCGCGACATTTATTGCGGCACCATTGGCTGGGCGGCCCCCGACGGGCGGTCGGAATTCAATGTCTCCATACGTACGATGATGCTGGAGGGCGATGCGGCCACGTTCAACGTCGGCGGTGGGCTGGTCTGGGACAGCACCTCCGCCTCCGAGTATGAGGAAGCGCTGTGGAAAGCCCGTTTTGCACAAGTGACGACCCCGATTTCCGCTTGATCGAGACCTTCGGCTTTGCGCCGGGGCAGGGTGTTGCGCGGCTTGATCTGCACTTGGCGCGTCTGACGCGCTCTGCCGAGGCCTTTGGTATTCCGTTCCGGCGTGCCGAAGCGCTGGCCATGGTTGAGGATCTCGCGGCGACCACGCCGCTGCGCTGCCGTATGACGCTGGCTGCGGATGGTTTTCTTGCGTTGACCACCGCAGAGATGCCGGCAGCGGCAAACCTCTGGCGCGTTGGGGTTGCGCAGGAGCGCCTCGCCTCGGATGAGCCTTTGCTGCGTCACAAGACGACCCGCCGAGAGATCTACGATCGCGCGCGGGCGCGCCTGCCCGCAGGGATCGACGAGGTGATATTTTTCAACGAACGCGAAGAGATCTGCGAGGGCACAATCACCAATCTTGTTCTGACAAGAGAGGACGGCACGCGGCTGACGCCACCTGTGTCCTCGGGCTGCTTACCGGGCGTCTACCGCCAGAGCCTGCTCGACGCAGGAAGCGTAAAAGAAGCCGTTTTGACAATGGCCGACCTTCAACGGGCCGCTGCACTGCATCTCACGAATGCGCTGCGCGGTGAGATCCCCGCGACACTGTCTGAGACCTGAGCGCCCATCCCGCGCCGGTCGCTGCCCGACGCGGCGCTGAAACAGGCGCATTTTGCCCACATTGCTTGACAACGGGGCGGGAACCTTGTGTACGGAGGGTTGAATTTTGCTTGGGCACGGCGCCCCCTCGCGCGCGCCCGCCGCTGACCGAAAGAGACCAGATCCATGCACGCATTTCGCAGCCATACCTGCGCTGAACTGAACAAATCCCACGTGGGCGAAACCGTTCGCCTCTCCGGCTGGGTTCACCGGGTCCGCGATCACGGCGGCCTTTTGTTCATCGACCTGCGCGACCACTATGGCGTCACGCAAGTCATGGCCGACCCCGACAGCCCGGTGTTTGCCGAGATTGAAAAGGTGCGGTCCGAATGGTGTATCCGTATCGATGGTGAAGTGAAGGCACGTGACGAAAGCCTCGTGAACGCCAAGATCCCGACCGGCGAGATTGAGGTTTTCATCCGCGACATCGAAGTTCTGGGCAAATCCGAAGAGCTGCCGCTGATGGTCTTTGGCGAGCAGGAATACCCAGAAGAAACCCGCTTGCGCTATCGCTACCTCGACCTGCGCCGCGAGAAGATGCAGCGCAACATGGTGCTGCGCTCCAACATGATCCGCTCGATCCGCAATCGGATGTGGGATAAGGGTTTCAACGAATACCAGACACCGATCATCACCGCGTCGAGCCCCGAAGGCGCGCGCGACTTCCTCGTGCCGTCCCGTCTGCACCCGGGCAAGTTCTACGCCCTGCCGCAGGCGCCGCAGCAGTTCAAACAGCTGATGATGGTGTCGGGCTTTGACAAGTATTTCCAGATCGCGCCCTGTTTCCGCGACGAGGACCCGCGGGCGGACCGCTCGCCGACCGATTTCTACCAGCTCGACATGGAAATGTCCTTTGTCACCCAGCAGGATGTGTTTGACACCATCGCGCCGGTGATCGCGGGCGTGTTCGAGGAATTCGGCCAGGGCCGCAAGGTCGATGCTCCGAATGAATGGCCGCAGATTTCCTATAAGGACGCGGCCCTCTGGTATGGCTCCGACAAGCCGGACCTGCGCAACCCGATCAAAATGCAGGTGGTGTCCGAGCATTTCCGCGGCTCTGGTTTTGCAATCTTCGCAAAGCTCCTGGAGCAGGAAGGCACCGAAATCCGCGCAATCCCCGCACCGACCGGTGGCTCGCGCAAGTTCTGTGACCGGATGAATGCCTTTGCCCAGAAAGAGGGCCTGCCGGGCATGGGCTATATCTTTTGGCGCGAGGGCGCGGACGGCATGGAAGCCGCTGGACCCTTGGCGAAAAACATCGGCCCCGAACGCACCGAGGCGATCCGCCAGCAGCTTGGTCTGGGTGTGGGCGATGCGGCCTTTTTCCTCGGGGGCAAGCCCAAGACATTCGAGGCGGT
This sequence comes from Epibacterium sp. HA2-3, assembly GCF_055693725.2. Classification (NCBI taxonomy): domain Bacteria; kingdom Pseudomonadati; phylum Pseudomonadota; class Alphaproteobacteria; order Rhodobacterales; family Roseobacteraceae; genus Epibacterium; species Epibacterium sp. HA2-3. Next base: position 705,920 of record NZ_CM172490.1, read on the forward strand.
TGCAGGCCGCGCGCGCAATGTGATCGGCGAAGAACTGAACCTCACCGACAAGGACCGTTTCGCCTTTGCCTGGATCGTGGACTTCCCGATCTATGAAAAGGACGAAGAGACCGGCAAGATCGACTTTGAGCACAACCCCTTCTCCATGCCGCAGGGCGGAATGGACGCGTTGAACGGCGATCCACTCGATGTGCGCGGCAACCAGTATGATCTGGCGTGTAACGGTTACGAGCTGGTCTCGGGCGCGATCCGGAACCACAAGCCAGAGATCATGTTCAAAGCCTTCGAGATCGCAGGCTACGGCAAGGAAGAGGTCGAAAAGCGCTTTGGCGGTATGGTCAACGCGTTCCAGTATGGCGCCCCGCCGCACGGGGGCTGTGCAGCCGGTATCGATCGGATGGTGATGCTTCTGGCGGATGAGGCCAACATCCGCGAGGTCATCATGTTCCCGATGAACCAGCGCGCCGAAGACCTGATGATGGCCGCACCCTCCGAGCCGATGTCGGAGCAGCTGATGGAACTTGGCCTGCGCGTGATCCCGCAGGACGACTGAGACTGACGCATCGACGGATTATGATGGGGGCTGCTAGTTTGGCGGCCCCTTTTCTTTGGTTGGCGCGCGTTTCAGCCGGGTCCAGTGCTGCGTCTTTCACGACAGACGGCATTGCTTGGCACAGCTGTGCTGAGGGGCTGGATCGGGCGCATGCCCAACGCACGCCTATCTATATGCAGGCGCACGCAACTTGGTGCCCGGCTTGTCGCGCCTTCTGGTCGGATTTCTTTGAACGCCGCGTCGGGGCGCCCTCGCGCAGGTTGATATTTGTGTCGGGGGGATCGGGAGCTGCAACCTGAGATGCTTCAAACCTCTGCACCGGAGGGTGACGACATCCCGCGCGCAATGATCCTGTCACCCGAAGCCGAATTGCAGGAGGCGCTCAATTCCGGACGCCGTGACGACCGCATTTTTCGCCAGGGGAAGACCCGGAACCGCTGATCGGCCTGTTGGAACAGGCGATTCGCTATACAGGCTAACGCGTTTTTGGGCGTCGACGCTGCATCGAATGACGAGAGGCCTCTGTGTCAGAGGAGCTGAGACGAGACTGCACGGCCAGGACGATGACCAGCGTCAGCGAAGCGATGACAAGGGACTGCAGCATGGTTCAGATCGCAATCTTGCGTTGGAGCCGCTCCTGTACGAGATCGGCAATCATTGCAGTTTCAACGGCCAGCGGCCCACCAGATTTGCGTGTCTCTTGGAGGCGCGTTGCAGCGGTTTCAAGCGGGGCATCCCCGACGCTCCGCGCCACACCTCCCAGGAATTGCGCCAGGTAGTCGAGCGTCTGCTCGTCCTTGCCTTCATCCAGAACCTCGGCCGCATGTGCCATGTCATCGCGGAACGCGAGCATGTCAGGTTCTACCGATTCATCTGTCATTGGGCGCGGCCCGATGGGTTGACGTTCCGGAGGCATGTTCGAAAGGATCGCGTTCTGGAAGGCGGCGAGCGAGACGATGGGCTTGGGAAGAAAGCCGTCTGCGCCAGCTGCCATGGCGGCTGCCTCGGCATTTTCATCACCAGAAATGCCGAGGATCACGGCAACCCGCGGCGAAGCCGTGGAAAGCGCCTCAATGAGCTCGGCACCGGACCCATCGGGCAATCCCAGGTCGATGATCACCACAGAGGGGCGATAGACCTGCAGATGCCTGCGGGCGGACTTGAGACTGTCGGCGCGCCGAATCCGAGCCCCGCTGCGCAAACACAAAAGTCGCATTGCTTCACATGCATAACGGCTGTCCTCGACCACAAGGATCGTCAGCCCCAGAAGTGGGCGGCGACCGCTGCCCAGACGGGCTGCAGAAGAAAAAAGATCCGAATCGTCCATGTCCTGACCTCACTAATAACCTGCTAAGACGCTAGGGATTCTGGGCTAACAAGTTCTTAACTGGCGCCTGAGAGCGCTCTCATACCCAATTTTTGCAACCTGAGCGTGCGTAGGTGGGCTTGCAAGAAACGTGCGGTTTTGATCTTTACGGAGACATATCGTTTCAAAGCCTCGGGAGAGCCCCCCATGATCGGACGTTTGAACCATGTCGCCATTGCCGTGCCAGATCTGGAGGCCGCCATGGCCCAGTATCGCGACACCCTTGGCGCCAATGTCGGTGCACCTCAGGATGAACCTGATCATGGTGTGACAGTGGTCTTCATTGAGTTGCCCAACACCAAGATCGAGCTTCTGTATCCTTTGGGAGAGGGCTCTCCGATCCAGGGTTTTCTCGAGAAGAACCCGGCCGGCGGCATTCATCACATCTGTTATGAGGTCGATGACATCCTCGCTGCCCGCGATCGGCTCAAGGCACAGGGCGCGCGGGTGCTCGGAACCGGAGAGCCCAAGATCGGTGCCCATGGCAAGCCGGTTCTTTTCCTGCATCCCAAAGATTTCAACGGCTGCCTGGTGGAACTCGAAGAGGTTTGAGGCTAGATGCAGGGAAGGGCGCGCGGCGCCGCCCTGCGATCTGTCTTGGCTCTTTGAAAGGAACCTCCCATGGGTATCACTTCCGGTCTCGTACTCTATGCGGTCATCTGGTTCATGACTTTCCTGGTGGTGATCCCCATTCGACTGGAAACACAGGGCGACACAGGAAAGATTGTACCCGGTACCCATGCCGGGGCGCCGGAACGGCACTATCTCAAGCAGAAGGCCTGGATCACCACGGGCGCGGCTGCCGTGATCTGGGCCATCGTCGCCGGGATCATCCTGTCGGGAATGATTACCGTTAACGACTTTGACTGGTTTGACCGCCTGCCAGATCGGCCCTGATCCCCATTCCATCTATTGCGCGCCATGCGCTACGATGCTGATTTGTTCGCAAGGTCGGGAGATCGACGGCGTGTGAGAGCGTGCTCGTGTGAGTCTGCCTCTCAGCAAGCACTGTTGATTGAGGCGTAGCCTACTCGAACGAGTGCGCGCGAAGCCCAACGTCATTGGGGTGGTCCTGAGCTTGCTGGGCCAGTGCGGTTTCAATCGTCATCAGCAACCACTGCAACCGCGCAGAATCCGCAAAGCGGCGGTGCCAGACCAGATCGAACTGTAAAGGCGGCAACTCGACCGGAAAGGGCGAGGATGCCAGAGTGCCTGTGGTGTGGCGTGACGAGCGGGAAGGCAAGCTTGCAATCATGTCGGTGCCCTGCATCAGCCGGATGAGGGTCCAAAGGTTGGGCACCCCGAGTGTGACCCGTCGGTGGATCGCCAGTGCTTCGAGCTCGGTCTGCAGCAGGCTCTTGCTGCCCTGGCCGAAGGATACGGTGGCATGGGGTGCCCCACAAAAGTCCTCGACGCTATCGACCGGCCCTCTGACATTTGGGTCGTAGAACACGCGGAAACTGTCTTGCGTCAGAGCCATGTGGCGGAGCGTGTTGGGATAGGACCGTGGGCGCAGCGTGAGAACCACATCCGCCTGGCGCGTCTCCAGAAGGGGCTCGATCTCCGAGAGCTTGCCAAGGTCCCGAAACATGAGGTGCTTCTGCGGCAGGCTGAGGCGCAAGGCGTCATATATGGTCTCAAGTTCGCCATCCAGGATGCTTGAACTCAACGCAATGACAAATGGGTCGGGGTCGGTGATGGGGTCATAGATGCCCTGATCTGCCAGGCCTTCCATCTCGATCAGAATGCGGCGGACCTTTGGTGCCAGGACGTCCGCACGTGCGCTTGGGACGATGCCGCGTCCGGATTGCACAAACAGCGCATCCCCCAGCAATCCGCGCAGTTTTTCAATATTGTGGCTGATGGTGGATTGGCTGCTTTCGAGCACATCCGCGGCCCGGCTTACTGATTTCTCGTCATAGACAGTCAGGAAAACACGCAGCACGCGTCCGCTGATTTGAGAGATGTCAATTCGAGGCATAAGCGCACCAGAATTTAGGACTTGATAACAAAGGTTAACCCGGGCAATTTTGTTAATAAAGCAGTAATAATAGCAGGCATCGGGTGGACGAATATAATGCATGCTTGGGCAGGCGATCCGAGTGAGATCGGATCTTTCGGGACAGATAAGAACCAAGAAAACGAGCGGGCTGCGCTAACGGCTCTCATAAACTATGTCGTTGAAACTACTTGCAATTCTCCGGAGAACCCAACCCTCGACAATGCCGAGGATCTGCGGCGGAGCCTGAGCGAAGTGGTTCTGACAGCCTAGTCTGGGACAAGGATTTGCGCGCATCGTTTTCGAAGTTTTGAAACTCCATCCCGCGGGGTGGCGCGCTGACTATGGCGCATTGAATGCGGCCATTTTTTCGAGAAAATGAAAGCGGCAGCCCCTCTCAAAAAATAAAGTGCAATACTGTTGCAAAAAAGCCGGACCATCTGTGGCCCGGCTTTATCGATTTAAGTGACAAACTCTTGGTGGATATTGGCGATCTGGTTGCCGATCCGCTTTGCCTACAGACGAGCCGCGGCGATAATCAGAGTTGCTCCACCTTCACCGAGGCAAGCGGCATGAAAGCCAGGTGGCCTTTGATCTCCGATACTGCATCAATTGGGTTTTCGTAACTCCAGACTGCGTTTTCATCGGTGGAGGACCTATTCACAATTGAATAATAAGTGGCGTCGCCTTTATGCGGGCAATGGCTTGTTTTGTCGGTTTTGTCGAGAAACGCCATGGCGATGTCCTCGCGCGGGAAATAGATCACTGGGGCCAGATCGCCTTCGATCAATTCCAGTGCATTCTCCGTCTCGCCTAGAATGGCGCCACCAGAACGCACAACCCATCGGCCTGTTGCTTTTTGGATCGTGATCTTGGTCATCGGGTTCCCCCTCCTTCTAGCTTTGGTAAGGCTTCTGCCCGGTCATTGTAACAGTCATGTATCACAGCGGCGCGCAGGCCGCGTTCAACCACTCTGCCGCAGCGGCGCTGACGCGCGGCGCGATAGTGCGGTTTACATCTGCGTGATAGCTATTGAGCCACTCGCGCTCCCCCGAGCTCAGCATCTCGGGCACCACCAAACGGCGGTCGATGGGCGCAAACGTCAGCGTGCGCCACGCGAGCATCTTGCGGTCTGGGTCGGCGGTGTCAAGGGCTGGGGCCTCTTCTACCACTACGAGGTTTTCAATCCGGATGCCAAAGGCGCCCTCCCGGTAGTAGCCCGGCTCGTTGGACAGGATCATGCCCGGCTCAAGCGGTACCGTATTAATGCGGGAAAGACCCTGCGGTCCTTCATGTACGCTGAGGAAGGCGCCGACGCCATGACCAAGCCCATGGTTGAAATCCTGTCCAGCCATCCAGAGAGGCAGGCGGCCGATAGCATCAAGTTCGCGCCCGGACCGCCCCTCGGGCCAACGCAACCGGGAGACCGCGATCATGCCCTGCAGGACGCGCGTGAAGGCTTTGGCTTCCTCGCGGCCCGGCGATCCAATGGCGATGGTGCGGGTGATGTCGGTGGTACCATCGAGATATTGCCCGCCGCTGTCGAGCACCAGAAGATGACCCTCTTGCAGCGTCGCATTGGTATCATGTGTCACACGGTAATGCATGATCGCGCCATTGGCGCCTGTCCCGGCGATGGTTTCAAAGCTGATGTCACGCAACGCTGGATCTGCCGCGCGGAATCCTTCGAGGGTTTTGACCACGTCGATTTCGGTAATCGTGCCCGGCTCCTGCGCATCGAGCCAAGCCAGCGTTTCGACAACGGCAGCCCCATCGCGCAGATGTGCGGCCACGCTGCCTGCGATCTCGGCGGCGTTCTTGCGGGCCTTTGGCAGGGCGCAGGGGTCTCCGACCGCCACCAGCCTGTCGCCCAAAACCCGTGCAACAGCCTGTGGCAGGCTGCGCGCGTCCACCGCGACCTGACCATTGAGGCCGGCTGTGGCCTCGAGAAAGCGATCAGGCGTGTGCAAGGTCACATGCGCGCCAATTCTGAGCTCAGAAAGCTTCTCTGCTGCCATAAACAGGTCCACACGGGCGTCATCATGCAGGATCGCAAAACCATGGGCGACCGGATTGCGCGGGATGTCAGAACCACGGATATTCAAGAGCCACATGATGCTGTCTGGAAGAGTGATGACCGCTGCGGACTGTCCGCTTTTACGCAGGCCCTCGGCCAGGCGCTGAGCCTTCTTTTCGGCGCTCTCTCCGGCATAGTCCTCCGAATGCGCCCGAGCTGGTTGCATCGGGGGCGCTGGCTGGTCTGGCCAGATGCGGTCTACAAGATTGTCGCTCTCCACCAGTGAAATACCCGACGAGGCGAGCCGCTCGGTCAGGTCGCGGATCTCCTGCAGGGAATGCAGCCAGGGGTCATAGGCGACAATCCCGCCCTCTGGCAGTTGCTCCACCAGCCAATCGCCCAAAGTCACATCCGGCCAAGGAACAGGGGTATAGACATCCGCGATTTGGCTTTTGACCTGTGTGCGGTAGCGCCCGTCGATAAACACGCCAGCAATATGCGGCAGCACGGCGCAGAATCCCGCAGAGCCGGTAAAGCCGGTGAGCCACGCCAGACGCTCATCCCGTGGGGCGACGTATTCGCCTTGATGCGCATCGGCGCGCGGGACCAAAAAACCGTCGATCTTGTCTCGCTGCATCTCAGCGCGAAGCGCGGCAAGGCGCGCCGGGCCCTGCTCGGGACGGGCCGTGACGTCAAAGTTTTGAAACATTTGTCTCTCCTCAAGATGAGTCACTCTTCGCGAGGACGTCTGTGAAGCGGATCGGGGATTGCCCACGGCGACACTGGCGCGTGGCCGAAAGTGGTTTGTTGCAGATCAGAGGTCTGCACACAAGCCCGCCGGGAAGGCGTGTCGCGGCGACAGGAGCGGAGAGGTGGCACACATGGTGCCTTGCGGGGAACCACTAAGCCGCCGCGTCCATCCTTCTGCAAATGCCGGGCCTGCAGTCATTGGGGCTGAAGGCCTAGCAGACGCTCGTGAACGCAAAGTCGGATGTATCAACGCAGGCACGTTAATGGTGCGGCAATGAGTGCAGTTGAGGGCACGCCAAAACGCGCCCTCAGAAAGGTCGATTGCGACCGTGCATGAGGCCCGCAGGTGCTATCCGGTGCGACGCATCCCCATTACCCGCGCACGTGCCCTTGGATCGCTGTCAAAGAGGGCCGCAAGCTGTTCCGTCATCGCACCCGCAAGTTGTTCGACATCGGTGATCGTTACCGCGCGGTCGTAATAGCGGGTCACATCATGGCCAATGCCAATGGCGAGAAGCTCCACCTGTTTCTTTTTCTCCACCATGGCGATTACGTCACGCAGGTGTTTTTCAAGGTAATTCGCCGGGTTCACAGAGAGGGTGGAATCGTCAACGGGGGCACCGTCTGAAATCACCATCAGGATCTTGCGCGCCTCGGGCCTGTTCACCATGCGACGATGCGCCCATTCGAGTGCTTCACCATCGATGTTTTCTTTCAGGAGGCCCTCTTTCATCATCAAGCCAAGGTTGGGGCGCACGCGCCGCCAGGGCGCATCGGCCCCCTTGTAGATGATGTGGCGCAGATCATTGAGACGCCCCGGCAACTGCGGGCGGCCCTCGTTGAGCCAGGCCTCGCGCGAGAGCCCGCCTTTCCAGGCGCGAGTGGTGAAGCCGAGGATTTCGACCTTCACGTTGCACCGCTCCAGCGTGCGCGCCAGAACATCGGCACAGATCGCCGCGATGGAAATAGGCCGCCCCCGCATGGAGCCGGAATTGTCCAACAGGAGCGTCACCACAGTGTCGCGGAACTCCATGTCCTTTTCGACCTTGAACGACAGGGGCGTGGTGGGGTTCGCGACCACACGCGCCAAGCGGCCAGCATCCAGCACGCCTTCTTCCTTGTCGAATTCCCAAGAGCGGTTCTGCTGCGCCTGCAGGCGACGCTGCAGTTTGTTGGCAAGCCGCGATACCGCGCCCTTCAAAGGCTCCAGCTGCTGATCGAGATAGGCGCGCAGGCGCTCGAGCTCTTGTGGCTCAGCGAGATCTTCGGCGGCGATTTCCTCGTCATGGGCGTCGAGGAACACGCGGTAATCGGGATCAGCGTCAGAGACGGGTTGCGGGGCCGGAGGCTCCAGCGGGGCCTCGCCGTCGGGCATCTCGGTCTCGTCGGTGACCTCTTCTTCGGCCATGTCGTCGGCGGAAACCTGAGCCTGACTCTCGTCCTGCTGCTGTTCCTGTGCCTGCTCGGGAGAGGCGTCCGCCTCTTCCTCGTCGCTGTCGTCCTGGCCAGAGCTGTCGGGCTGTTCCTCTTCTTCGGCGGTCTCCTCGGACTCGTCATTCATCTCGTCATCGAGATCATCCGGGTCGTCGCCAAGCTGGTCGCCATAGCCAAGGTCAGAAATCACCCGGCGGGCAAATTTTGCAAATGCGGCCTGATCCGAGAGGGTTTCATCTAGGTTCTCGAGCGTCTCGCCAGCTTGCGCTTCGATAAAGCCACGCCAGAGTTCCATGACGTTTGCCGCTGCCTCGGGCATCGGGCGGCCGGTGGCGAGATGACGGATCAGATAACCTGCGGACACCGCCAGGGGCGCCTCTGATGCAGATGTGACCTGATCATACCCGCGCCGCAGCGCTTCGTTCTGGATCTTGACGTCAATGTTGGAGGCTGTGCCCGGCATATCGCGCGCGCCCATCGCCTCGCAACGGGCGCTTTCCATTGCGTCATACAATTCGCGCGCCATGTCGCCGGAGGGCGCATAACGGCTGGCAACGCTCTCGTCGTGATACCTGCGGCGCAGCGCCAGCGCATCGGCGGTCCCGCGCGCCAGCAGCACTTCCTCTCGTGTCATGCGGCGGGAAACCTGCGGCAAGCGCATCGTGTCGCCGCTCATGCCAGCGGGGTCGACCGAATAGTTGACAGTCAGTTCCGTGTCATCGGCCATGACCTTGGTGGCCTCTGCGAGGGCCTTCTTGAACGGATCTGCCGGGTTATCATTTGGTTTGCTCATGAGCGCGGGCTCCTGTTGCACCAGCATTGAACCTTTGCGGGGCGCTGTCCAGCCCTTCGGAGGCTGACGGGTCGCGTCACGCAAGGGGCGGGGGTGCCTGCGCCCCCGTCGAGGGGGCGCAGGCACCGGTCGAACGGCGTAGCCGTCCGAACCCCGCTCTTATCCGAGGCTCACATTTGCAGCGCTTTCAGGCAGTTCCTCGTCAAAACAGCGCTGATAGAACTCAGCCACGGTCTGGCGTTCCAGTTCGTCACATTTGTTGAGGAACGACAGACGGAAGGCATAGCCAATGTCGCGGAAGATTTCGGCGTTCTGCGCCCAGTTGATCACGGTCCGCGGCGACATCACGGTCGACAGATCACCGTTCATAAAGGCGGTCCGGGTCAGATCCGCCACCGTAACCATCTGAGCGATCTGCTTGCGGCCCTTTTCGGTGTTGTAATGCGGCGTCTTCGACAGGACGATAGCGGTTTCTGCGTCGTGGCTCAGATAGTTCAATGTCGCCACCAGCGACCAGCGGTCCATCTGTGCCTGGTTGATCTGCTGGGTGCCGTGATAGAGCCCGGTTGTGTCCCCGAGGCCGACTGTGTTGGCGGTGGCAAAGAGGCGGAAGAAGGGGTTCGGGGTGATGATCTCGTTCTGATCAAGCAGCGTCAGCTTGCCGTCATGCTCCAGCACACGCTGGATCACAAACATCACATCGGCGCGCCCTGCGTCATATTCGTCGAATACGATCGCAACCGGGTTGCGCAGCGCCCAGGGCAGGATGCCCTCGTGGAACTCGGTGACCTGCTTGCCATCGCGCAGCTTGATCGCGTCCTTGCCGATGAGGTCGATCCGGGAGATGTGGCTGTCGAGGTTGACCCGCACCGAGGGCCAGTTCAGACGTGCGGCGACCTGTTCGATATGGGTGGATTTCCCCGTGCCGTGGTAACCCTGGATCATGACGCGCCGGTTGTGGCTGAAGCCGGCAAGGATCGCCATCGTGGTGTCGGGATCGAATTTATAGGTGGGATCCAGCGCCGGAACGCGGTCGGTCCCTTCTGCAAAGCCCTTCACCGTCATGTCGGTGTCGATGCCAAAGACCTCACGTACCGAAATCGTCTCGGTTGGTTTTGCGTTCATATCCAGCAGGCCGTCGGTCATAGGTGTCAGTCCTTGTCTTGTCAGTCACGGGCGCGGGATGGCTGCCTTGTGGCCCGTCGGTCACTCTCGGGGTGCAGTTGCATGTAATCGCGCGATTGGTGCCTGAAGATGCCCGGGAGGGCAAGGGAAACCGTTGTGTCGATACGCCACATGCCCGCTGCAGCGCTGAGGTGGCGCAAAAAACCGCACTGTCAAGACATCCAGCAGAGCCGCGTTGGGGGAGCCGGCTCAGAGTGCCGCGCGAAGGCGCTCGAGGCTGCGTTCGTCCAAAAATCGAGGGGTCGAGCGCATGTAGTCGGCAAAGGCCTTCCCGTATCCCTTTAGGAGCCAGCGCTCCTCGTTCAGAACAAACAGGAAATAGAGCGCAAAGAGCACCAATGCGAGGGCGACGGTGGTCCAGGATCCGGTCGTGATGCCAAGGCCGACAGTCGCCAGCACCGAGGTCACATACTGCGGATTGCGCGAATATTCATACATGCCTCCCGTCACCAAGCCGCCCGTGTCGCAATAGGTATTGTCGAGCCCGAGGATCCGGTACCCCCAAAGCGTGATTCCGAAGGCCATCACCATGAGAGGCAGCCCCAGCGCATAGCGCAGCCAATGGCCCCACCCATTCACGCCGATCTCTGTCAGTGCAAAGACAACCGTCGCGCCGCAGAACACGCGAAACAGCCCAAACGCAAGATGATGTCGCCAGCCGTCAGCGGCAGGCCAAAGACCAAGACTGGGGCATTTCAAGCTGAGACTGAGGTGCGTTGCGAGCAGTATGGCGGCAAGAAGCGCCACCATCGGGGCGAGATCGTGAGTGGTCTGGAGATAGTCGAACATGGCGTCTTCGGTTCCTTTTGGGGCAGGTCGTGGACTGTGCAACGGGCTCCGGGCAGGGGCTCGGATGCCGCTTCGACTAACAGCAGATTGTAACAGCCGTGCGCAGCCGCTCGCATCTGCGTGCCATAGCCGCGCCCATAGCAGGGCTCAGGGTCGGAGCAGAATGGCAGGGACAGCAATGCGCCGGATCCATTGTCCAAAAGAAATCGCCCGCCCCTGTGAAGGGACGGGCGACTGCGTTTTTCACCTGCAGGCCTTGCTTGTCGGAGATCTTTTCGAGAGGTGGGCCTCATCCAACAAGTGCCCTCAGGAGGGCTCTATTTGAAGCTGCGGCTATCCTTGACCTGATCCCAGGCCCACATGACCTCTTGCAGCTGTTCTTCCTGGCTGCGGTCTCCGCCGTTCATATCCGGGTGGAGCACCTTGATGAGCTTCTTGTAGGCCTTGCGGATCTCGGCCTTGGTCCAATCGTCCTTGGCCTCGAGGATTTCAATGGCGCGGCGCTCGGTGGGCGGCAGACGGCGACCGGCGGTCTGGCCGTTCTTGCCCGGGTTGCGGGTGGCATTGTTTCCGAGGACCTGATGCGGGTCCTCGATGCCGAGACGGGCCCAGGCGCGGGCCTCGGGATCCCCTAGCGGCTTCGTGGTGCGCTCCCAGACCTTGTCTTTGGAGGCTTGCGCGTTCATCTCGGCCTCCGTGGTGCCCTCGAAGAAGTTCCACTTTTGGTTGTATTCACGCACGTGCTGCTGGCAGAACCAGAAGAAATCGTCGAGAACATCCGGGGCCTTGGGCGCGCGGAATTTTCCTGGCTCCTCGCAGCCCTCGTGGTCGCAGACGCGCACTGATGTCTCCGAGGCGCCGGACATGCTCCGCCGCCCGCGCGGATTTTTCTTCTTCGCGGAGCGAATGGACATATCAAAGCCAAAGGGATCGGATTTGGTCATGCGGGAGCACCTTCTAGACGCATCTGTTCGACTCGGAGGCAGCAGTTTAGTCTAACGGTCGAGAGATAAAAGGGGGGCGGACACAGTTTTATGAACAACAGGCGGAGTAGTGCAGCAATGAGCGTCAGAGACGAAATCGAGAACACGTTGAGAGAAGCCTTTGATCCCAGCCGATTGGAAGTTGTGGACGACAGCGACAGCCACGTCGGGCACGCAGGTCACGACGGAAAGGGTGAAAGTCACTTTAACGTGCTGATCCGCGCAGAGGCCTTTCTGGGCATGACGCGCGTGGCCCAACACCGGGCGGTACACAAGGCGCTTGGCGATATCGTGCCACGTATTCACGCGCTTGCACTGGACATCGGCAGCTGAGACACAAGATCCGGCCACGCCTAATGTGGCCGGATCCTGCATTCGTTGGACTTAGTCGTCCGTCTTGCCTCGGCTTGCGCGCGCTTTGAGTGCGGCGGTCAGGCCTGAGACGGGGCTCAATTCCTCGACGCCATCATCGGCAACCATGCGGCGAGCGCCGGGGCCAGGGACCGGAATGGCTTCGGGCGGGGCCTCGGGATCACCTGCGATGGCGGTCAGCGGCGCCGGCTCTGGCGCATGCTGTGCGTCGGGGGTGGAAACACGCGGTGCGTCGTCCGGCAGATCGACCTTGCCTGCCTCTTCTGGGGCCGCGACTTCGGGCGCGCTGTCCACGGCGGGCGCAGGCTCTGCCGCGGTCGCTGGCGTCGGTTCTGTGAGGCCGGTGTTGCCAAGTGCGCGTCGAAACACCAGCAGATTGCGCCAGGTTGTCTTGCTGCCCGTGAGGCCCGAACGTTCTTCGCTGGGCAGCATCTCGGCACGTTGAAATTCCCAGCCCTGCTGGGCCATTTCGTTCAAAACCCCCTCAATCCCATGTGCAAAGCGGGCTTCGGGTGTTTTCACGCCGCGCGCTTTCTTGCCCTTGTTGGGAGCGGGGACGACCTTGTACTCGTAGTGTTGCATCACTTGTTCCTGTGCGGCCCAGGGTAGGAGCCTAGCAGCTCTGCGGGGCAGAGCGAAAGGCGCGCCATGGTTAGTTTTAGGTCTTGTCGAGCGTTGCGGCGCGCGCCGCGAGGCTCAGACACATCTGCGTTGCCAGCGACATATCCTGAACCGAGATCCACTCCAAGGGGCCATGAATGCATTGCATCCCCGTAAAGATATTGGGCGTCGGCGTGCCGAATTCGGTCAGGCGAGACCCATCGGTGCCCCCGCGGATCGGAACCGATACGGGCTCCAGCCCCACATCTCGGCAGGCGGCATGGGCGAGATCGACAGGGGTCATGTCCTTTTCGAGCCAATACCGCATGTTGCGATATTGCGGGGTAATCTCGCAGGTGATCTCGGCGCGCGGTTCGGTTGCCGCAACCGCCTCGCAGACGCTGCGCAGAAGGGCGCCCTTGGCCTCAAGATCGGCCATTTCAAAATCGCGCAGGATGAAGCGGATCTCCATCTCGGAAGACCCCCCGAACATGTCGGTGGCATGGATGAACCCCTCGCGGTCCGCTGTTGTCTCGGGCGTCATCGTGGCCTGCGGCAGCGTCTGGATGATCTTGGAGGCAAGATGGATGGCATTGACCATCTTTTCCTTGGCGAGGCCCGGGTGGATGGAAACGCCGGTAATTTTCACAACTGCGCGGTCGGCCGAAAAGCTCTCGTACTCCACTTCGCCGAGTTCCCCGCCATCGAGCGTATAGGCAAAATCCGCCTCCAGGTCGCGCTCCAGCTGGGGTTGCACGCCGCGACCAATCTCTTCGTCCGGAGTGAAGGCAATCCGGATCGTCGGACGGGCGGCATCCGGGTTTTGCAGCAGGTGCTCTGCCATCGTCATGATGATCGCAACCCCCGCCTTGTCGTCCGCCCCAAGCAATGTGGTGCCAGACGCAGTGATCAGATCATGGCCGATTTTCTCGGCCAGATAGGGGTGCGCCTCGGGAGAGAGCACCAGCTCCGGATCATCGGGAAAGCTGATCTCGCCGCCATTGTACCCTTTGATCACACGAGGTTTCACACCGGTGGCATTGAACTGCGGGGCAGTGTCGACATGGGCGAGGAAGCCCACTGTGGGGGCCTCCGAGGTGCCGGGGATCGTCGCCAGAACAACGCCGTAATCGGTCAGCTGCACGTCTTGCGCTCCGATCTCGGTCAACTCGTCGCGCACCAAGTGCAACATATCAAACTGGATCTTGGTGCTGGGTGCGGTGGGGGAATTCTCATCGCTCTGGCTGTCGATGGCAGCATAGCGCACGAGACGGGATTGAAGGGCGTTGTCAAAGCTGTCGGTCATCAAAAACTCCTGCTGTCGACTGCAAGATTGAGGGAGGAGAGGAGCAGGTCAAGGTGAACTCTCAAACCTGCACCGTCCTGAATGTGGCCGGATTGGCAGCGCCGCCTTAGCGCAGCGCCCCCCAAAGGTCATACTCGCCGGCTTCATCCACTTCGACCGTGACCAGATCCCCGACGCTTAGATTTTCGGTGCCTTCGTCGATAAAGAGGTTGCCGTCGATTTCCGGAGCATCCGCCTTGGTGCGGCAGGTGGCGATCCCGTCCTCGTCGATCTCGTCCACGATCACCTGCAGGGTCTGGCCCACTTTGGATGCGAGTTTGGCCTCGGAAATGGCCTGTGCTTTTTCCATGAAGCGCTCCCAGCGGTCTTGCTTGACCTCCTCCGCGACGTGGTCGGGCAAGTCATTGGAGCGGGCGCCGTCGACGTTTTCATATTTGAAGCAGCCCACGCGATCCAGTTGAGCCTCATCCATCCAGTCGAGCAAGTGCTGGAATTCGGCCTCTGTTTCGCCTGGATAGCCGACGATGAAGGTCGACCGCAGGGTGATGTCGGGGCAGATGGCACGCCAGGCGCGGATTTCGTCCAGCGTCTTTGCTGCCGCTGCCGGGCGGGCCATGCGACGGAGCACATCCGGGTGGGCGTGCTGGAACGGAATATCGAGATAGGGCAGCACCGCATTGTCAGGGTCGGCCATCAGCGGGATCAACTCGCGTACATGCGGGTAGGGGTAGACGTAATGGAGCCGCACCCAGAGCTGATCGGCGGGGGCCAGCTCCCCCAATGCGCGGCTCAGATCAGTAATATGGCTTCGGATCTCGCCGTCTCTCCACGGGTTCACGTCATATTTTCGATCGAGCCCATAGGCCGAGGTATCCTGCGAGATGACCAGAAGCTCTCGGACGCCAGCGGTGACCAGTTTCTCGGCCTCGCGTAAAACCGCATGGGCCGGGCGCGACGCAAGTTTGCCGCGCATGTCGGGGATAATGCAGAACTTGCACTTGTGGTTGCAGCCCTCAGAGATCTTCAGATAGCTGAAATGCCGGGGCGTGAGGCTCACACCCGTGGCGGGCAGAAGGTCCACAAAGGGGTCGGGGCTGGGCGGTACCGCCGCATGGACCGCATCCAGCACCTGCTCGTATTGATGCGGGCCCGTGACGGCGAGGATGCGCGGATGGTGCTCGCGGATATAGTCCGGCTCAGCACCAAGGCACCCGGTGACGATCACCTTGCCGTTTTCCTTCAGCGCTTCGCCAATCGCCTCGAGGCTCTCGGCCTTGGCGCTGTCGAGAAAGCCGCAGGTGTTGACGATCACCGCATCCGCGCCGGCATAATCCGCCGAGATCCCATATCCTTCGGCGCGCAACCGGGTGAGGATGCGTTCGCTGTCCACCAGGGCCTTGGGGCAGCCCAAGGAGACCATGCCGAGGGTCGGCTGGTCGGGGCGGGGCGCCGTGCCAAAGGTGGGTTTGGGGGCGAGGTCGGGGCGGAGATCTGGCGGGTTGCTGGTCATTGCCGTCCTATAAACCGCAGCGCGGCGCTTGGGAATGGAGGATTTCCGGGATCCGCTCACAGGCGCGGGCTTGCGCGAGCGGTTTTTGGCCGCGGCGTTGCGCAAAACACCCTTGGCCCGTGCCCCGCGTGCTGGTTAGGCTGGCTGCACTGCGATTTTGATGACGAAAGCCGATTGATGACCGATGCGCCCGAGATCCCAGAGGGCCTGCGCCCCGCCAATGAAAACCCCTGGTACATCCTGATGACGCTCTATGGCGAGCAGGAGGGAGAGGAGATTGATGTCGAATTGCACAAGAAGAACCGCCGGGCGTGGAATGCTTGGGTCGGGCAAGCGCTGAGCGCGGAGGAGCGAGTTGCGGCGGCGAAAAGCTCGCAAATCAAGGTAACGGAGCTGGAGGCTTGGGATGAACTTGGAGAGAAGATCAAAGCACGTTTTTTTGAGGAGAGCAATCGTCGCAATGTCGATACTGAGGGGATGCTGGTATTTCCCGAACCCGCGAAGCCAATATGGATGGGAAACACCGTATTCTCCGAGAATCTTGTATTTGAGAATATGGTGATTGCATCAAAGGTGAATTTTGGTTCAGCCAATTTCATGCGAAATGCACGGTTTGGTTTTGTAACCTTTGCTGGCGTTGCTGTGTTTGGGTCAGCCAAGTTCGAGCAGGAGGCTTGGTTCCACTTTGCGAATTTTCAAAAAGCAGCCTTGTTTGGTAGAGCCAGGTTCAAGGATTTTGTCTACTTTTTTCGCGCGCGTTTTGGCGGGTGCTCTGGCGTACGGTGCCTTCCAAGCTTCGCCTACTGTCAATTTGAAAGGCCGACGATCTTCTCTCGTGCGCTTTTCTGTGATGGCTATCCCGATTTCTCGGGCGCGGTGCTGCATGACAAGACCAGCTTTACCGCGCGAATGGACCCGACCTCGGATGAAGTTGCCCAAGACAAAGACCTTGAGGGGCGGACCTTCTGGCCCCAGAGAACCAAACAGGATCCGGTTAGTGCGCGTGAAAGCTGTGCCACCATACGGCATTTGCTGACCCAACAAGGGCTACCGGAAGAGGCGCATTTCTTCTTTCGCCGGGAAATGCGCTTTGCCAGCCAGATAGGCTCGTTCTGGCAGCGGCTGCCTTATCTGTTGTTTGGCTGGCTGTCCGACTTTGGGTATTCGATCCAGCGGCCCCTGTGGTGGCTGGCGGGGATCTGCTTTCTCGGGATGGCGGCGTTTTGGACGGTGTTCTCCTTTCCCGGTGGCCCCCCGGTCCTTTCAGAGAGCGATCTTGGCACGGCGGCAGCGCTGAGCTTTTCCAATCTCTTTCCGCTCTTTGGCTTTGGCCGGGTGTTTCTGAGCGAGGTGCTCGCGAGTTTGCCACGCTGGGCGCAGGTGCTGTCCGGGGCGCAGACCGTGTTGTCGCTGCCGCTGTTGTTTTTCCTCGGTCTGGCGCTGCGGCAACGGTTTCGATTGCGCTGAGGGCGCGCTGGGCAGCTGCGGTGGATTGATCCCGCGCGCGAGCGGTGTAATCTGCGCCAAAGCCCTGATGTCACGGGCGAAGATTTCCGCATTCCCAGAAGGGGCCACGAGCTATGCGCCTGATCCTCCGTATTCTTTCCGCCATCGTGATCACCATTGCCGTTGGCGTCGCGATTTTGACCTTTCTGCCCGGCCAAAAGATCGCTGAATTGGCCGCGCAGCAAATCGAGAAGCAGACCGGGCGTCAGGTGGTGTTTGGCGGTGACGTGCGATTCTCCTTCTGGCCGACGCTGGGTATTCAGGCCGATGACGTCGCCCTTGCCAACGCGGATTGGGCGGGGCCAGAGCCGCTTTTGACGGCGGGGCGGCTCACGATTGGCGTGGATGCCGCGGATTTGATCCGCGGCGACATCCGGATCACGGAGCTGACGGCGATTGTGCCCCATCTCAATCTTGAGACCCGCGAAGATGGCATTGGCAACTGGGTCTTTGATGCGCCCGCCTCGGGCGAAACGTCCGCCCAGGTTGAGACCGACCCAGAGGGTGAAGGGACGTCCGTCGCGATCGAGGCCATCACGCTGCGTGGGGCGTCGCTGCGCTTTGCGGCCCATGGGCAGGATGTTGTCGAAACCAACCAAGTGGACCTGCAACTCGCGTGGCCCGATCCCAACGGCACGGCAAACGTTGATCTGACCCTGCGCCCTGCCGGAAAGCCGCTCCGGATTGCAGGGGAGATTGGCAGTTTCAGGCGGTTCCTGCTTGGTGAGGTCGCGTCCCTCGGGGTGACGGTCACGGCCGAGGCAAGCAAGCTGCGCTTTGATGGGCAGGCGGATCTGAGCGGGGCGTTTGATGGGCGCATCACCGGGGCAAGCGACGACACCAGTGCGCTCTTGGTGGCCTTGGGGCAGGCGGCGGTTGATCTCCCCAACGGTCTTGGGCGCGCAATGACTTTTGCTGCTGACACGACCTATACACCGGACGGGCGGGTGTCGCTGCGCGATCTGAGCCTTGCCCTGGATCACAACGCGCTGCGCGGGGATGCGGATCTGAACCTTGCGGCGTCTCCGCTCAAGGTGACGGCCGCCTTGGAGGGAGATATGCTGGACCTCAGCGCGCTCGGAGCGCCGACGACAGGCGCCGGGGGCAACACCGCGGAGCCTGCGACGCAAGGATGGTCGACCACGCCGATCGATGCGTCCATGCTTGCGCTTATCGAGGGGCAGATCTCGCTGGATGTGAAGGGGCTTCAGACGTCCTCGGTGATATTTGGTCCCAGCCGGATGACTCTGAGCATCGTGCGGGCGCGGGCGGTTCTATCTTTCCTGCCGGTACAGGCTTTTGGCGGGACGCTTCAGGGGGAGTTGATTGCGAACAATCGAAATGGGCTCTCGGTGGCGGGCAACCTGCAGTTTGCCAATGTCGAGATGCGCGAGGCGCTGGGGCAATTGGCAGGGTATGACAAGCTCAACGGGGAGGCGCTCGGTAATCTGGAGTTCCTCGGCGTCGGCAATTCCATGGACCAGATCATGCGCTCGCTTGATGGCAAGGGGCGCGTTGAGCTGGGCAAAGGGTTTTTCACCGGGTTTGACTTGCAATCGGTCATGGATCCGAACGGCGGCAATGGTGGGACAACCATCTTTGAAGGTCTGACCGCAAGCTTTGACATGATTGATGGGACTTTGCGCAATGACGATCTGAATGCTGCGCTCAAGGTCCTGAAGGCCGCAGGCGCGGGGCGCATCGGGCTTGGATCGCAGGATCTGGACTATACGTTTACCCCCACGGCCTTTGCGAGCGAGACCTCTGCAGGCGTGTCGGTACCGGTGCGGATACAGGGATCGTGGTTCGACCCCGAGATCAAACCCGATCTGAGCAAGCTGGTGCAGCCAAAATTGGATGAGGCCGAAGAAAAGGCAAAACAGGCTGTGCGTGACAAGCTGAGCGAGGAGCTCGGGGTGCCGGTGGAAACCGAGGAGGACCTGAATGATGCGCTGAAGCGTCGGGTCGAAGAAGAGGCGCGCAAGCAACTGCTGAAGTTTCTCGGCAGCGATTGAGCTGGCGTCTTTGCTATCACACAGGGGCTATGCGGCTCGTGAGGGGAGATCGGGGCGCTGCCCCGGGACCCTATTTATTTGCAAAGAGATGAAGCATACATACACGGCCGCGCCCCTCGGATGAGGGCGCGGCCGTGTTTTTGCCTGGATCAGATGGTCTGATCGTAATCGCCAACAGCGGGTTCGGTGCGGATAACCGCATCGATGTCGGCAAAGATAGCGCGCATTTCGTCTTCGCTTTCAGAGCTTTCGCAGACCACCACGAGGTTGGGGGTGTTGGAGGACGCGCGCACCAGCCCCCAGGAGCCATTGTCGAGGATCACGCGGGCGCCATTCACGGTCACGACCTCTTTGATGGTGCGGCCTGCCATGAGCTCACCTGCGTCGTGTTTGGCGACAAGTTTGTCGACCAGCCGGGCGAGGATGTCGTATTTCTCGGTGTCTGCGGCATAGGGCGACATGGTGGGTGTTGCCCAGGTGCGCGGCAGCGCCTTGCGCAGGTCGGACATCTTCATGTCTGGGTTTCGGTCGAGCATCTTGCAGACCTCGACCGCGACGCGCATGCCACAGTCGTAGCCGCGTCCCACTGGTTCGGCGAGGAAATAATGGCCGGATTTCTCAAAACCAGCCAGGGCGCCAATTTCCTTGACCCGCCGCTTCATGTGGCTGTGACCGGTTTTCCAGTAGTCGGCTTTGACGCCGTTTTTCTGCAGTTCCGGGTCAGAGGCAAAGAGGCCCGTGGACTTGACATCCGCAACAAAGGTGGAGCCCGGATGCAGTTTGGAGAGGTCACGGGCCATGATCACGCCAACCTTGTCCGCAAAGATCTCTTCACCCTCGTCATCCACCACGCCGCAGCGGTCGCCGTCGCCGTCAAACCCAAGCGCGAGATCAGCGCCCGAGGCTTTGACGCTCGCGGACATATCGTGCAGCATTTCCAGCGCTTCGGGGTTGGGGTTGTAATGGGGGAACGTGTAATCAAGGGCGTTGTGGCTGGGCACAACCTCGACGCCGATGCGCTCAAAAATTTCGGGTGCGAAGGCCGAGGCGGTGCCATTGCCGGTTGCGCAGACCACCTTGAGCGGACGCGACATTTTGAAATCGCCCACAAGGTCGTCGATATAGGCTTCCTTGACGCCTTCGACAAATTCGTAAGAGCCCCCCTCGCGGCGTTCGCCTTCGCCGTTCAGCACGATGTCGCGCAGCTCATTCATTTCATCCGGGCCATGGGTGAGGGGGCGGTCAAAGCCCATCTTTACGCCGGTCCAGCCATTTGGGTTGTGCGAGGCGGTGACCATGGCGACGGCCGGGACGTCCAGATGGAACTGGGCAAAATAGGCCATGGGCGAAAGCGCAGGGCCGATGTCCTTCACTGTGATCCCGGCCTGCATCAGGCCAAGGATCAGCGCGTTTTTGATCGCCAGCGAGTAGTCGCGGTAATCATTGCCGACTGCGATGACAGGCGCGATGCCGCGGCGGATCATCTGCGTTCCAAGACCAAGACCGAGCGCGGTCATCCCCGGGAGGTTGATCTCTTCGGGGTATTTCCAGCGCGCGTCATATTCACGAAAGCCGGTGGGCTTGATCATGGCGTCGCGCAGGAAACTCCAGCTGTTGGGGGTCACCTCTGGCAGCGGCTTGGTCATGGGAGATCCTCGTTCTTTCAAAATCAGATGCGGATGGGGCTGGCTTTGGCAAGTGCGTCAAAGCCCATCAAAGTCTCAATCAATTGCGGCATATCTTTGAGGTAAATCATATTCGGCCCGTCCGAGGGCGCGTTGTCCGGATCTTCGTGTGTTTCGATGAAAACGGAAGCAATGCCCAAAGAAACGGCTGCGCGGGCCATCACCGGAGCGAACTCTCGCTGACCACCTGTCGAGCCCCCCTGACCGCCCGGCTGTTGAACCGAATGGGTGGCGTCCATGACCACCGGGTAGCCGGTTTGTGCCATGCGGGGCAGACCACGCATATCTGCGACCAAGGCGTTGTAGCCAAAGGAGGTGCCGCGTTCGGTCAGCAGGATCTTGTCGTTGCCGGTGCTTTCGACCTTGGCCACAACATTGTCCATGTCCCAGGGTGCGAGAAACTGGCCCTTTTTGATGTTCACGGCCTTGCCGGTGTTACCGGCGGCCAGCAACATGTCAGTCTGGCGGCACAAAAAGGCGGGGATCTGCAGGACATCAACCACGTCCCCCGCAACGATGCACTGCGCCTCGGTGTGAACATCAGTCAGTACCGGCACGCCAAAGGTGTCACGCACGCCCGCGAGCACTTCGAGGCCCTTGTCGATGCCAAGGCCGCGCTTGCCCGACAGTGAGGTGCGGTTGGCCTTGTCGTAGGAGGCCTTGAAGATGAATTGCGCGCCCGCAGCGTCGCAGGCTTCCTTGAGCTTGCCCGCGATCATTTGCGCGTGGTCGGCGCTTTCCAGCTGGCAGGGACCGGCAATGACCGTCAGCGGACAGTCATTGCCAATGGTGAGACCATTGATGTCGATTTTTTTCATGAGCTTACGAAGAGACCTGTTCCCGAAGAATGGATGCCGTGAGGGCACACATCAGGTAGATACCGGAAAAGATCAGGAAAGCCAAAATCGTATTTTCGAACTTGCGCGGCGAGGAGGGTGTGTCGGCGGGAACCGGCTCGACCGCAGTTGTCAGATAGCGCACCTGGCGGTTTGCCTCCATACGGGTTTGTTCGACCTGTTGCAGGGCGGATTGCAGCATCATGTCGCGCGTCGCGAGGTCCGCTTGTGCCATCTGGATCTTGACGCTCAGCGAGGCAAGCGAGTTCTCGCCCTGAGACGCATCGGTCATGCGTTCGTTGAGATTGGCAATCAGCGCCTCAAGGCGTTTGATGTCTGCGGCGGTGCCTTCGACCTTGGCGGCGTTGGGGCGCAGGTTGTCCTGCAACGCCGCGAGCTCCAGGCGCTTTTGCTGCAGTTGAAGCTCAAACGTGTTGATCTGGGAGCGCAGCGAGGCAATGACCCCTTCGGGATCGAGGACCGACCCTTGCTGCTGCAGGCGCACAAGTTCTGCCTGGGCGTCGCGGCGTTGCTGCTCTGCAAGGGCAAGCGCCTCCTCGGCGTCACCCACCTGATCGGCGCGCTTTTGCTCGGAAAGGTGGTTCACGTTTTCCTGTGCATAGGAAATCAGGCGGCGTGAAAACTCTGCCGCAACCGCTGGTTCTGCCGCAGAGACATCCATGCGAATGACGCCCTCGGTGGGATCATAGCCGATTTTTACATTGCGCTGATAGGTTTTGTAGGCGTCGTCATTGCTGGCGTCGGGTTCCAGTCGCTGAATTGGGTCGATCCAGTCCTGCGAGAAATGCGCGCGAAATCCGGCCTCTTCGTCGAGGCGGCGCATCGCGACTTTGGATTGCAGATAGGCTTGTACCGCAATGGAATCCTGGCTGGTGGCAAATTGCGTGCCGCTCAGAAGGCCGCCGAACCCCGAAGACCCGGTGCTGTCGGCTTTGAGAACAAGGAACTCCGAATGCGACGCATACATCGGTGTTGCGACCTTGTAATAATAATACCCTGCCAAAAGCGTAGGGATCAAAACAAAGGCCCCGAGCCGCGCCCCCAAGAGCGCCATTTTACGGCGGCGGCGTCGCGCGATGTCACGCTGGATGGAGCGAATTTCGCGGTTGCGTCGCTCGGTCGGGCTCAGATGATCGGCGGGCGGTGCGCTGGGTTTGCTTTTCTCTACCGTCTGCGGAAGCGTCTGTGGCTTGGGCGCGCCCTGTGGGGCTTGGGTCGCGGGCAGGCTTGCGCTTTGGCTTTGCGGCACCACCAGCTCTAGCATGTTGGCGCGTTTGAATGGATCAATGCCGCGCAGCCGCAGCAAACGCACAGCGTCGTAATCCGATGTCGCAGGCAGATCGTGCTTTTGTGCAACGCGACGGGCGAGGCGCAATTGACGCCCCGTGAGGCCCTCACGCTTGATGTCTTCAATATCGGTCGAGCCCACATCCTCGGATGCATCCTGCGGTGGCGTTGTGGCGCCGCTCTGGGATGGCGTCATCTGTGGCGAGGACGCGCGCGCTGGTGTGTCGGACGCGGCAGGCGCAAAATTGCCCGCGGAAGAAGCCTGTGCAGCCTGTTCCACCTGAGACTGCATCTCAAGCGGATGGTCGCGTCCGGTCTCCTGCGCGGGCGGCGGAGGCACCGGGCGAGCGCTCGCCGCCGCAGCGGCCTGCGGCTGTTCAGCCCCCGAACTCGGGCGGCGGATACGGAATTTTTTAGCCTTGGGTTTCGTAGTCATAGAGCTGTTTCGCTTCTTCCAAGGTTTCAAACATATGGAGTTGTCCATTCATCAACACAGCAGCGGTGTTGGCGAATTTCTCCAGCGTACGGGGCTGGTGGGATACAATAACGATTGTCGTTGTCTCGAGACGTTCTTGCAAGATGATGCCCGCCTTGCGGTTGAACTCCACATCGGTGGAACTGGGCATGCCTTCGTCAATCAAATAGATGTCGAAGTCCAGCGCCAGCATGAGCGCAAACGAAAACCGCGATTTCATGCCAGCAGAATAGGTGCCAAGCGGTTGGTCGAAATACTCGTTCAAGCCACAGAGCCAGCGACAGTAGCTTTCGACATAATCCGGGTCGAGACCATAGAGGCGTGCGATATAGCGGCAGTTTTCCATGGCCGAGAGACGGTTGATAACGCCGCCCATGAACCCGAGCGGAAAGGAAATCTTGCAGCCGCGATAGATCTCGCCCTCATCGGGCTTCTCAAGGCCGGCCATCATGTTGATCAGCGTCGTCTTGCCGGTCCCGTTTGGGGCCAGAATGCCAAGCGAGGTCCCAAGCTCCACCGTGAAGGAGACTTTGTCCAGGATAATCTTGCGCTGAGTCCCGGTCCAAAAGGATTTGCTGACATTCACGAATTCCAACATGGTCTGCTCAGTATATCGCCTCTTGACCTCGGGTGTTGGCGGCGTTGGTCACACTGTTGTGACCGGTCCCGCGCGGAATGTTATATGTTGACCTTCGCCCGGCGAAGGTGGGGTGTAAACGCAGAAAAACCAAACGATTTCCCGTCATTGGTGTCTCTGCAGATGCCTGTTGTGCCAGCCCTAGCACAAGTTAGTTAACGGACTACGCGTTGATTTAGGCGCAAATATGTCGAATTTGAGCGATGCAGGGATGCTGGCTGGAAACTGTTGTGGCAAATCGACAGTTTATGCGCGCAGGCAACGGCGTGCGAGAGCCTGCCAACAGGGGAGAGCGATGCAGAGCAATACGGATGGGCTCAAGAAAGAGATCTCTGCCTGCCGTCTGTGCGCGGCCCGGTTTGCCGCGACGCGGACCGCGCATGAGCCGCGTCCGGTGGTCTGGTTTGAGCCAAGCGCCCGGATATTGATCGCAGGGCAGGCGCCGGGGATGCGGGTTCACCAAAGTGGCCGCCCGTTCACGGATTCCTCGGGCGACCGGCTGCGAGAGTGGCTTGGCCTGAGCGAGGATTGCTTTTACGACACCAGCCGCGTGGCCATTGTGCCCATGGCCTTTTGTTTTCCCGGCTATGACGCCAAAACAGCCGATCTGCCGCCGCCCAGGATCTGTGGCGCGACTTGGCATGATCGGGTGATTTCGGCACTGGGGAAGCTGCGGCTGCGGATCCTCGTTGGAGGGCATGCGCACCGCTATCATCTCGGAACCCGCCTTGGGGTCACCGAACTTGTGAAGGGCTGGCGCAGCTTGCCGGAGGGGGTCTTTGCCTTGCCTCATCCCTCCTGGCGCAATACGGCTTGGTTGAAACGAAATCCCTGGTTCGAAGCGGAGCTTCTTCCGGTTCTGCGCGCAAGGGTGAAGGAGCAGATGCAACATGACTGAAATGACCCCGCTTGATCTGGCCCATGCGGCAATGGAAGCGGCGCCTGCCGATGCTGCTGCGCGGCTGCGGTTCTTTGAACGCCTTGCGGACAGCGAACTCTTCCTGCTGCTGGACAAAGAGCCGGAAGGCGATCGGATCAGCCCCGAGATCTTTGAAACAGGCGAGGGGCGTTTTGTTCTGGTGTTTGATCGCGAAGAGCGACTGGCGCAGTTTGCCGAGCGCATCGTGCCTTATGCAGCGCTCTCCGGGCGGGTGATTGCGTCGATGTTGGCGGGGCAGGGGATCGGACTTGGCGTCAATCTGGAAGTCGCGCCATCCTCCATCCTCATCCCGGACGCGGCGATGGGCTGGCTTGCGGAGACGCTCGCGCATGCGCCGGGCGAGGTGGAGGCTGCGATCTCGGAGGTGCACCCGCCCCGTGGGTTGCCGGAGACCCTTCTGGCGGCGCTCGACACAAAGCTTGCCACAGCGATGGGGCTGGCGCGCATGGCCTATCTTGCAGCCGTGACCTATGAGAGCGGCGGCAGCGGCCACCTTCTGGCCTTTATCGGAGCGGAACCCGGCGCGGAGCCTGCATTGGCCAAGGCCGCCGGAGAGGCACTGACGTTTTCCGGGATCGAAGCCGGGGCTCTGGACGTGGGCTTTTTTGCGGCAAGCGAGGAGATTTCCGCAAGGCTAGCGCGTGTCGGGCTGCGATTTGATCTTCCTGAGGTGGAAACCGGGCAGATCTATCAGCCGCAAAGACCCGGCAGTGATCCAGAAAAGCCTCCCCGTCTGAAGTGATCGCTCAACGCGCCCTGGAGGGATGCGGGCCGGCGCGCGGGGATCGCGCCCACTGCCAGTGTTCTGCCTGTCCGCAGGCCCCGAAAACGGAACTGGCCGCACGCCCGGTAGAGCATGCGACCAGATCGCGACTGCAAAGAGCGGGTTACTCTGCCGCTTCGAGCTTGTCTTGGGTCTTGGTTTCAAAGTCCTCGGCCGAGTGACGTTCTCGCAGCTGCGTCGACAACTCGCCAAAGGCACGGTTGACCATGCGGCCACGCTGGACGGCGGGGCGGGCATCAATCGCCTTGGCCCAACGCATCACATGTTCGTAGCTTTCGACGTCCAGGAATTCTGCCGCGTCATAAAGGCGGCCCAGTACCAGCTGGCCATACCATGGCCAGATCGCCATATCGGCGATGCTATAGTCTTCGCCCGCGATATAGGTTTTGGTCGCCAGCTCACGGTTCAGCACATCCAGCTGACGCTTGGACTCCATCGTAAAGCGGTTGATCGGGTACTCGAATTTTTCGGGCGCATAGGCGTAGAAATGACCAAAGCCACCGCCGAGATAAGGCGCAGAGCCCATCTGCCAGAAGAGCCAGTTCAGCACTTCGGTGCGGGCTGGGCCCTCCTTGGGCAGGAAGTGACCGAATTTCTCGGCCAGATGCATCAGGATCGATGCGCTCTCGAATACGCGAACGGGTGCATCGCCGGAACGGTCATGCAGCGCCGGGATCTTGGAGTTCGGGTTGATCTCCACAAAGCCGGAGCCAAACTGGTCGCCCTCGCCGATATTGATAAGCCAGGCATCATACTCGGCGTCTTTGACGCCCGCCGCCAGAAGCTCCTCGAGCATCACGGTGACCTTCACGCCATTCGGGGTCGCCAGTGAATAAAGCTGGAAGGGATGCTCCCCGACCGGAAGCTCCTTGTCGTGGGTCGCGCCCGCGATCGGACGGTTGATCGAAGCGAACTGGCCGCCGCTTTCCTGTTCCCAAGTCCAGACCTTGGGAGGGGTGTAAGTCGTATCGCTCATGGAGGGCCTCTTTGTTCCCGTGTCAGACAATTGTTGTCGAGCCGCCCTTGAGGCGACGTCGTTCCTCAGATGGGGACGATAATGAAAATTCCAATGACTGGAAGGTCTGTAGCTGTAAAAAATCGCACAGGCTCTGTGCACAGGGGAGATTGCATTTCACCCATCGCCTCTGTGCCAGCCGTGCGCGCTCAGCGCTTTTCATTTGTGCACATCCGCGTATGAAGGAGAGAGACTTCCTCACAAAAATACAGGACATCCAATGGCCAACACCGAAAAACCCCCGCTTCTGGCGGTCCTGATTGACGCGGACAACATATCGGCGAAATTCGCTGGGGCCATGTTTGAGGAGATAGCTTCACTCGGAGAGGCGAGCATCCGCCGCATCTATGGTGATTTCTCGGGCGGCGGACCGCAGGGCTGGAGCAAAGACAAGCTGGCGGCGTTTGCAATCGTGCCGCACCAGCAGTTTGCCAATACTACCGGGAAGAACGCCAGCGACATCGCTCTGGTCATCGACGCGATGGACATTCTGCACTCAGGCCGCTTTGATGGCTTTGTGCTGATCTCCTCGGATAGCGATTTCACCCGACTGGCGAGCCGCATTCGCGAACAAGGGTTGGACGTCTACGGTATGGGTATGCGCAAGACACCTGCAGCCTTCGTACGCGCCTGCAAGCGCTTCATCTATGTCGAGAACCTTTTGACCGAGGTCCCGAAAGACGCGCCCAAGCCGCAGAAATCAAAGCCAAAACCCTCGACGCAATCCTCGGGCGCCACTCTCGAACAGACTGCCGCGCCGCAAGACGACGAAGCCCCGGCGGAACTTGAAGATCCGCAAAAGCTGGTCCTGCGTGCGATGGATGCGATCAGCCAAGAGGACGAGTGGTTCTCTCTTGGGCAGATCGGTCAGTACATTACGGCGGCAAGTCCCGATTTTGACACCCGCAGTTATGGCAAGCGCAAACTGTCAGATCTGATCGCAACCATGAAAATATTGGAAACGCGCCGTGGAGAAGGCAATCAGATCCTCGTACGGAGGCTCGACTGATGTCTGTACCGCAGGCAGCGGACGCGCCTGCGCGCATCTGGCAACGAATCGAGGGTGGCCTGATCTGTGCTGCGGGGCTTTGGCTTTATGCGGGGGCGGAGGCGGTGCTGCCGATCTGGGGCGCGATGCTTCTGTTCTTTGCCCCTGACCTCAGCTGCGTGGGTTATCTGTTTGGCCGACGCGCCGGGGCGTTTTGTTACAATCTGGTCCATCTCTACGCTGCTGGGGTCGTAACATTGGCCTTGGCGCATCTGTGGCAGTCCCCTCTGTTGTGGGAGATCGCCGCGCTTTGGCTGGCGCATTGCGGATTTGATCGGCTGCTCGGCTATGGGTTGAAATCCACGCAAGGGTTTGAATTCACTCACCTTGGGCGCATCGGTCGGGCGCGTGAACCACGCTCCGATGCCTAAGGCGCCGGGGGCGAGCTCTCCTCACAGGGTCTCTTCTTGCAACACAGCCGCGTGAGAGTGGCTTCGCGCGCGTCAGAACTTGCGTATCGTTGTGGCACGGGCCGATTGATGCGGCTCGATTGGAGCGTGCAGCGCCCGTGGGCGCAAGAAGAGGACTTTGTGATGAAACGTTTTGCTTTGGCTGCGGTGGCGGCTCTGTCTTTTGGTCTGCCTGCCTTTGCGGGCGAGCAGTTTGTGGATGACACCGGATTTGCGGTTTCGGGCTATGATGTTGTGGCCTACCGCAGCCTTGAGCAAGCTCCGGTGGGGCAGGCCCAGCCTGCGGCGGTCCCGGGCAAAGCCGACATTACCGCCGACTACAACGGCGCCACATTTGCTTTTGCGACGGAGGAAAACCGCGCGACGTTTTTGGAGAATCCTGCCTATTACGCACCGGCTTATGATGGTCACTGCGCCTATGGGGTTTCAAAGGGGGGCAAGGTGCCCGGTAACCCAAACCTGTGGCGCATCGTGGATGACAAACTCTATCTCAATATCACCAAGAATGTCGTGAGCTTCTGGGAAGAAGACATTCCCGGAAACATCACGCTGGCCGAAGGCAACTGGCCCGCGATCGACCCCAACCCTGCCTCTGGCAACCCGATCCCGAATTTCACCTCGAGCGCGCCAGTTCAGGACTGACGCCTGCTTCCAGCGGATACCGAGACTCAGAAAGCCCCGCAGCGATGCGGGGCTTTTTGTCGAGCAGGCGCATGAAGAAACGAAACCCCGGCGTGCCAGTGGCAGCCGGGGTTGAAATCTGTGTCGGCGCTGATTCAGCCATGATGGGCTGATGAGCGCAACGGCTGGTTAGCGTTTGCGGTCGCGGCGCGAGCTCATCGGCTGGAAGGCAACGCCCACATGAGCCTCGCAATAGGGTTTGCCCTGTTGCACGGGCAGGCCGCAGAACCAGAAATCTTCGGTTGCGGGATCGCCCACGGGCCATTTGCAGGTTCGCTCGGTCAGTTCCATCAAGGAGAGCTTCTTGGCTTTCTTCTCGATCTCATTGACCTTGGCCAGTGCCTCTGCCGGGATTTCATTGGCAGAAGGCTGCGGAGGCAGGGGCTGACCGGCGGGAATGATCTGCTTGCGCGCCGGGGTCGAGGGCTTCGGCTCTGCAGCGGGGGCCTCGGCCACAGGCTCCGGCGTCACCGGGCGCGCCGGTTCTGTCTTTGGCTGAGCCTTGGGCTTTGCGGCCGCCTTGGGCGCGGGCTTTTCTTTTGGCTCGGCTGCAGCCTTGCTGCCGCCGCCGGTGGTGCGGTTGGACAGACCGAGGCGGTGTACCTTGCCGATCACCGCATTCCGGGTCACGCCACCAAGTTCTTTAGCGATCTGACTGGCCGACTGGCCTTCGCCCCACATTTTCTTGAGCAGTTCGACGCGCTCGTCAGTCCAGGACATAAGGTGCCTTTCAAAGCTAATAGCGGCCTCAAGAAACCTGTGGCCGCCATCGAATTCCAGAGTTCCGCCCTACAATAGTCACTGACGGGCGAGATACAAGTCATGAACCGACGTCTCGGCCGACAGAAGCGCGGCTTGCATCCGCGTGATGAGACTTTATGCAAGGGGCAGCACGAAGATGAGGGTGGCATGTCAGACAACAACGCACAGTCGAGCTTTCGGATCGAAGTGGGAGAACGCCGCTTTGGCAGAGTGAATTGGCTGGGTCTTCAGACGCTTGCCGGGCGCGAGATCAAACGCTTTATGGTGGTCTATACCCAGACCTTGCTGGCGCCGATGGTGACGGCGGCGCTGTTCCTGTTGATCTTCTCGATCGCAATTGGCCCACGACGCGGCGATGTCATGGGCGTGCCTTTCATTTCCTTTATCGCACCGGGCATCATGATGATGACCGTGATCCAGAACGCCTTTGCCAACACGTCCTCGTCGCTGGTGATCTCCAAAGTGCAGGGCAACATCGTCGACACGCTGATGCCACCGCTTTCCGGTTTCGAGATCCTCCTCGGGTATCTTGCGGGGGCGATCACACGCGGGCTGTTCGTCTCTGTCGGGATTGGTCTCGGGCTGGCTCTGGTGCTGGGCATGGTGCCGGCGCATCCGCTCGTGGCGCTGGGCTTTGTGGTTCTGGGAGCAGCGTTTCTCGGGGGGCTTGGCATCGTCGCTGGCGTATTTGCCGACAAATTCGACCAGATGGCGGCCATCACCAATTTTGTGGTGACGCCGTTGGCGTTTCTATCCGGCACGTTCTACTCAGTCGAAGCCCTACCACCGGTGCTCTACGCGATCTCCCATGTGAACCCGGTTTTCTACCTGATCGACGGGGTGCGATATGGCATGATCGGCGTCTCCGACAGCGACCCGGCCTTTGGCGCGCTAGTCTGCCTTGGGGCGACGGCTGTCATATTGCTGCTGGCCTGGCAGATGCTTCGGACAGGCTACCGGCTGAAGAACTAGAGCACGGTGTCGCTGCGGGGCAGGGGCTCTGTCACCAGGGGACGCTTGCCGTTGACGCTCTCGCGCCAGGCAAGCAACCCCGCTCCAGAGAGGATGATGCCAGCCCCCAAGACCGTGACCCAGTCAGGCAAAACTCCAAAGATCAGCGCATCATAGAGTGCGGCAAACACCAATGTGGCATAGGCGAAGGGAGCCACAAACGAGGCGTCCGCCCGCGCCATCGCATTGACAAAACACGCCTGCGCGCAGGCCATCAACGCCCCAAGCGCCACAAGGGCCGCCCATTGAGCGGGCGTTGGCATCTGCCAAACGGCCAATGCTGCCGTTGAGGCAATGACCATACCGATCAGGTTATTCACCCACAGGATCTGCAATGGTGGCTCGCGCCTTGCGAGGGTCTTGATAAAAATCAGCTCTGCGCCCATCGCGAGCGCCGCCCCAAATGCAAGCAGCGCCGCCGGCTGGAAACTCGCAGGTGTAGGACGCAAAAGAACCATAGCCCCCAGAAGCGCGATCGCAGCCGCCAGCCAACGCCAGGGCCCGACCTTTTCACCTAGGAAAGGGATTGCGAGGATCATGCCGATCACCGGGTTGAGAAAAGAGATCGCCGTTGCGTCTGCCAGAGGAATAAAGGCCACAGAGGCGAACATCAGCGTGACGCCGCCCCATCCAAAAGACGACCGCCCGATATGCAGTCCCCAATGCGGCGTGTGGATCTTCTGGCGCAGAGCCACCACGGCGGCGGAGATCCCGATAAAGGCAAACACAAACCGTCCCTGACTGATCTGCAAGGCGTGCAAAGGGGGGCCAAGCACCTCTGTGCCAAGTGATTTTGCCAGCAACGTGGTGCCGGCGATGAACACGGTGGCCAGCAGGATCAGCGCCGCGGCAAGGGGTGGGTTCTGTGGGGTCTCGTGGGTCATGGCGTCATCGGTGCGCTCTGGCTCGCCCAAAGGCAAGCGCAAAAGCCGCGGCCGCAACGTGCCCATTGGCTATGAATGGGTGCGCTTCTGCCGTTTTGTTGCAACTTGGGTGCCAAAGGGGGTTTTCAGTCGCGCTGCCTTCCGTTATGGAGCCGAACTATGATCAAACACGCAGTCCTCCTGTCGACCCGACGTCGACGCCAATGTGCCTGATACGCTGCCCTCGCAGCGCCTTTGATCCCATGCGCCGCCTTGATCTTTGCAAATGGCGCTCCCTTCAAAACCTACCGGACCTCTTATTGACCGTCGCCCCGTAGTGGGGCACTGATTTGGTCCTGATCCCCGTTCGAACTCTCCATAAAGGATGTTTCAGATGATCCCCTCCGTTCTCCCAACCTATAACCGGGCGCCCTTGAACTTCGTCAAAGGCGAAGGGTCTTGGCTGATTGAGGCGGATGGACGACGTTTTCTGGATCTGGGCTCTGGCATCGCGGTGAACGCGCTGGGCCATGCGCATCCTGCACTGGTGGAGGCGCTGACCACGCAGGCGCAGAACCTTTGGCATGTCTCCAACCTCTATGAAATCCCGCAGCAGCAGGCTCTGGCCGACAAGCTGGTGGCGGAGAGTTTTGCGGATACGGTGTTCTTCACCAACTCCGGCACCGAATCCTGCGAGCTGGCCGTCAAGATGGCGCGCAAGTACCACTATGAAAAAGGCCACCCGGAAAAAGTCGAGATCATTACCTTCGAGGGTTCTTTTCATGGCCGCTCCTCGGCGGGGATCGCCGCCGCGGGATCTGAGAAAATGACCAAGGGGTTTGGTCCCCTGTTGCCGGGATTCGTACATCTCCCCTGGGGCGATGCGCAGGCGGTTGCGGCCGCCATCGACGACAAGACCGCAGCCATTCTGGTTGAGCCGGTGCAGGGCGAGGGCGGCATTCGCCCGATGCCCGATCAGGACCTCAAGGATCTCAGGGCGCTTTGTGACGAGCACGGTCTCCTTCTCATTCTCGATGAGGTGCAATGCGGCGTGGGACGCACCGGTAAACTCTTTGCCCATGAATGGGCCGGTATCGCGCCCGACATCATGATGGTCGCCAAAGGCATCGGAGGTGGCTTTCCTCTCGGCGCCGTCCTCGCGTCCGAAGAGGCCGCCTCGGGTATGACCGCCGGCACCCATGGCTCCACCTATGGAGGCAACCCTTTGGGCTGTGCTGTGGGTTGCGCGGTGATGGATCACGTTGCCGCACCGGATTTTCTGTCTGAGGTCAATCGCAAGGCGGGCCTCCTGCGCCAGAAACTCGAAGGTCTCGTGGCCTCTCACCCGGATGTTTTCGAGGAGGTGCGCGGCTCGGGCCTGATGCTTGGCCTCAAATGTAGGGCTGTCAACGCAGAGGTTGTCAAAGCAGGCTACGATGCCGAAGTCATTACCGTGCCCGCCGCCGACAATGTGATCCGCCTCTTGCCCGCACTGACCATCACCGACGCCGACATCGAAGAAGCCATCACCCGTCTTGATGCCGCGGCCACTGCGGTCGAAGCCGCCTGAACTTCATCTTTTTACAAATAGCTCGGGGGTGCGGGTCTGGCCCCCGCATGTCCCTCTCCAGAAAGCGACGACAACATGAACCATTTCCTCGATATCCATAAAACCGCACCCGAAGATCTGCGCCAGATCATTGATCAGGCCGGGCAAATGAAAACCGCACGTCTTGGCCGCCCCAAAGGCACGCCAGATGACGAGCAGCCGCTTGCAGGGCATATGGTTGCGCTGATCTTTGAAAAGCCCTCGACCCGGACGCGGGTGTCTTTTGATGTCGGGGTGCGTCAGATGGGCGGCGAAACCATGGTGCTCTCCGGCAAGGACATGCAGCTTGGTCACGGCGAGACCATCGCTGACACCGCGCGGGTGCTGTCGCGCTATGTGGACATGATCATGATCCGGACTTTCGACGAAACCGTGCTTACCGAGATGGCAGAATATGCCGATGTGCCGGTGATCAACGGTCTTACCGACCGCACCCACCCCTGTCAGATCATGGCCGATATCCTCACCTATGAAGAACACCGCGGCCCCATCAAGGGCAAGAAGGTGGTCTGGACCGGGGACGGAAACAATGTTTGCGCGTCTTTTCTCCACGCGGCGGGTCAGTTCGGCTTCGATCTTACCTTTACTGGTCCGGCGCAGCTTGACCCGGAAGATGAATTCATCGGGTTTGCGCGCAACGCGGGCTCCAAGATCACGATCGAGCGGGATGCGGCGAAAGCCGTTGAGGGCGCGGATCTGGTGGTGGCCGACACTTGGGTGTCGATGCATGACAGCCAATCCTCGAAGGAGCGGCGCCACAACATGCTGCGTCCCTATCAGGTCAACGATGCGTTGATGGCGCATGCCAAGCCGGACGCGCTCTTTATGCATTGCCTGCCAGCGCACCGCGAGGAAGAGGTGACCTCGGCAGTGATGGATGGCCCCCAGTCGGTGATTTTTGACGAAGCCGAAAATCGCCTGCACGCGCAAAAGGCGGTCATGCGCTGGTGTCTAGGCGTCTGACGCTACCCCCCGGGTGCACTCCCGCCCGTCGGATGCAGTATTGAAATACTACCCCTCCCGTTGGGGATTGCGCCGGGCCTTTGGCCCGGCGCTTGGCGTTTCAACAGGCTGCTTCAGCGCTGACATGACAAACAGAAGAGCATGAGCATCGGGGATGCCGTAGAGGACGGATGCCCCGCTTGCACTCTCTCGTTAGCCAGAAAACAGATGCAAGATCCCGTAGATGCCCGCTGACAGCAAACCAGAAAGCGGCACGGTAATGAGCCAGGCTGCCAAGATTGTTAGAACATGGCTGCGGCGCACCAGTCGACGGCGGCTGCGATCTTCGTGAGGCAGGCCGGGTCGGGTCTCCTTCTGGCCTGCGCGGCGCGCCTGTGCTGCGGCGTGCTCGCGGTAGAATCCAACCCCAAAGACGGCGCCGACGGCCACATGGGTCGACGATACCGGCAGACCCAACCAACTGGCCATGATGACCGTGAGGGCGGCAGACGTGGACACGCAATAGGCCCTGATCGGGTTCAGCTTGGTGATCTGGTTGCCCACCATGTTCACCAATCTGGGACCAAACAGAACCACACCCATTGCCATGCCAAACGCTCCGATGATCAGAACCCAGACAGGCACATCAAGAGTTGTGAACGCATTGATTTCGGCTGGGTGTGAGCCGGTGTTTTCCAGATCCATTGCCTGCACGATGCTGGCAAGCGGGCCGATGGCATTTGCCACATCATTGGCCCCATGCGCAAAGGACATCAGGATCGCGGCGATCACAAGGGGCAGGCGGAACAGGGCCTTTATCGCGCCCTTTTGGTTCTCAAGCTCTGCGGCGCGGCGCAGAATGAGCGGCCGAGCAATCACAAAGGACAACAGCCCGAGGCAACCGCCCGCCAGCAGGGCTTGGGCAGAGGTTGCGGCGGCAACGGTTTCAGGCAGCTTGAGCACGAAGAACGTCCCAAATGCGCCCCCCATACCGGCCAGCAGGATCGGCACCCACCGGCGCGCGGCTTCGAGCTTTTCATCCTGCTCGGTGATCACCTGTCGGATCAGGGCGAGGAGCGCCATCGCAAGCACGGCCCCGATCAGCGGAGAAAGCATCCAGCTTGTGGCGATGCTGCCAAAGGTCAGCCAATCCACCGCGCCAAAACCGGCCGCCGCTGTTGTCGCACCTAGAATGGCACCAATGATGCTCTGTGTTGTGGAAACCGGCGCCCCCATCCATGTGGCCAGATTGACCCAGAGAGCGGATGCAATCATGGCCGACATCATCGCCTGAATGAGCATATGCGGCGCGCTCATGGCGTCCGGCTCGATCAGGCGGGTAGAGACGGTTGCCACCACCTCGCTGCCTCCCAGAAGCGCGCCTGTAACCTCGGCCAAGGCGGCAGCAATCAAGGCTGCGGTCATCGGTAGCGCCTTAGCGCCGACAGCGGGACCCATGTTGTTGGCCACATCATTGGCCCCGATGTTGAGTGCGAGATACGCGCCGAACATGGCTGCGACCATTGCCATCATCGTGGTTTGGGATGTCCCCAGTACAAAGGCCGCTTCAACACCAGCCAAAGCCATGAAGGTCAGCGCCAGGCCAAACCCGAGGAGCGGGCGCACCACATAGCCTGTGGTCCGCTCCGTCTGGTTAAGGCGCACTAGGTCCTTGTCCAGTGATCTCCAGTCCGGCTGTGTCATCGCGCGCCCCCGTCAATCACTGCGAGTTCCTGCCTTGCGCACTGCTTTGCGCGCTGGCGTGGGAGAGGCCCGCGCGCGATGCAAAAGGATACAGTCTCGGGGGAGTTCAGGGGCGACAGGATCAAGATGGGCTGAAACCGCGCAAAAGGTCCTGGAGTTGAGGCTCGCGCACCATCTCTGCGGCGTCCTTGGGGCTGACCCATTTTCGGGTACGTTCATGGGCTTCGGGGAAGTCGTCTCGCAACTCCTGCACTTCGATCGCGTAGACCAGTGTCTCCAGAGGCTCCAGTGCTCCGTTGTTCAGGCGCTTGTCATATTCAAAGCGCCCGACAGGAGTTTCCTCAAAACGGCCACAGCGCACGCCAGCTTCTTCCCAGGCTTCCTGAGCGGCACTCTCGGCGCTGGATTTGCCCTCCATTGGCCAGCCTTTTGGTACCACCCAACGACCGGTGTCCCGGCTGGTGATCAACAGGACTTCGCACCCCGACTTGTCACGGCGATAGCATAGCGCTGCCACTTGCAATCTGCGCGGGCGCGACAACATGGGCTGAAAGGTCTGGGACCAGATTTTATGCAGTAACTGTTGCATCGAGTGCTCGAAGCCTTTTTCGGCCAATTCTTATACTCTTTGGAGGATTGAGCAACGGGATATAGCCCCGTTCGCCCTTGTGCACAACGTCTTTGCGCTCAAGTTTCGCAACCGTTGCTCTTATATCAATTCCCGCTAGCGCTGGGCCCCGGCGTTTATGATGGCTTATCGGTGTTGGCCTATTTGCGCGGTCGCGCCCGCAAGGTTGCCTCCGCCTTTGTGGGGTCTTCGGGCCAGGGGTGTTTGGGGTATTGTGCCCGCATGTCCTTGCGGACATCGGCATATGATCCCGCCCAGAACCCCGGCAGATCGCGAGTGATCTGGATCGGGCGACGGGCGGGCGACAAGAGCGTGACCTTCAGCGCGACGCCTGCAACCGTGGGATGGCGGGTCACGCCGAACACTTCCTGCAGGCGTACCGCGATCCCGGGGATCTCGCCGTCGTAGTCGATCGGGATCTTGCGTCCCAGAGGTGTCACAAAACTGCCGGGCACATCGCGGTCGAGCATTTGGGTTTGGTCCCACGTCAGGGCAGCACGTAGGGCGGGGAGGGCGTCAAAGCTCTTCCAGTCCGCGTCGCTACGCAACCCTGAGATCATGGGCAAGAGCCAGTCCTCAAGCCTGGCCATCAAGCCCTCCTCGGAGAAATCCGGCAAGTCGCGTCCCTCAGCGCGCAGCAGCTCCACACGCGTTGCAAGACGCGCAGCTGCAGGCGAGAGCCGCAGGCCCAGATCACGCACCCCATCAAGCATGGCGTGGGCCACGGCGTCAGGCGGGACATCTTTCCAGATCCTGTCGTCCAGCACCAGAGCACCAAAGCGCTCTTGTTTGCGGGCGACCACGCGCCGGTCCCGTTTGGACCAGCTGCAGACCTCTTGCCACGCGATCTGATCGCCAAATAGCCCACGGATTTCGGCGAGGGTGATCTGTGCAGCCTGACGGATCTTGGCCTCGCGCGGGTTGCCATCGGTGTCGGTAACCACGAGGTATGAGGCCCCCGCCAGCGGGTCAGCGTTGTCCAGCACAGCCCCCTTGCCTCCGGAGAGCATAAAACGTGCATCATCGCCCTTCCGGCGCTGGGCCACCCGGTCGGGATAGGCAAGCGCAGCCATTGCGGCAGGCGAAAGGGGCTCGCCGGACGGGGCAGCGGGGAACAGCGGAGCGGCGGGTCCGTCCACGGGATTGGGGGCAGCGGTGCCGTGCCCGCCGCGATGGCGCTTGAGACGCTTTGCCTCGGCAGTGATGGCCTGGTGCGCGGGGGCTTTTACCTCATAGGGGCGGCGGTCGCGAAACCGGCGCAGATCCTGCAAGGCCTCCAGGCGCAGCGCCAGATCTACCGGTGCCCCCCGCAACGGGTCGCGGTCGGCCAGCAATGCGGCCAGCGTTGCGCTCTCGGGGCCTGCGATGGTGAACATATGCGCGAGGCGGGGATGCAAGGGCAGACGCGCCAGCGCGCGACCATGCTCTGTGATCCGCATCTTGGTATCGAGGGCGCCCAGCATCTGCAGAAGCAGCTGCGCCTCGGCAAAGCTGCCCGCAGGCGGTGGCGTGAGCAACGGCAAATCCTGCGGTTCCGCCCCCCACAGCGCCAGTTCCAGCGCGAGACTGGTGAGATCCGCCGCCTCGATTTCGGCCGGGGGGTAGGCGGCGAGTGCGCCTTCTTCACCCTGTGCCCAGAGACGATAGCAGACGCCCGTGCTCACGCGACCTGCGCGCCCCTGGCGTTGAGTGGCCTCGGCGCGGGTGACGCGCTCTGTCACAAGTCGCGACATTCCCGCACCGGGGTCAAACCGGGCGCGCCGGGCCTGCCCCATATCGACCACCACGCGGATGTCCTCGATGGTGAGCGAGGTTTCAGCAATGGATGTTGCAAGCACAACCTTACGCCCCTCGGTGGCGGGGGCAATCGCAGCGCGTTGCTCGGCAAAGGGCAGCGCCCCAAAGAGCGGGCGGACCTGGCATGTGGCGGGCAGGCGGCGCTCAAGCGCGCTGGCGGCGCGGCGGATTTCGCCTTCGCCGGGCAGAAACACCAAAAGACCGCCGCCGCCCGCGCGATCATCCTTGTCGCGGGTCTCGGCCTCGGCTTGCACCACAAGATCCACCAAGGCGTCGATCCGGCGCGCCTTTGCGGGGAGCGGAGCAGGGAGCCAGCGGGTTTCCACCGGGTAACTGCGCCCCTCTGAGGTCACAATCGGTGCGTCCATCAATGCCGCAACCGGGGCAGCGTCGAGCGTCGCGGACATCGCCAGCAGCAGCAGATCGTCGCGCAGGGCGCTTGCCACCTCTAGGCAGAAGGCCAGCCCGAGATCGCCGTTCAGAGAGCGCTCGTGAAACTCGTCAAAGATCACGGCTCCCACGCCCGGCATGTCCGGATCCGACTGCAGCATCCGGGTCAGAATGCCCTCGGTGACGACCTCGATCCGGGTGGATCTGGAAACCTTGGCCTCGCCGCGCACCCTGTAGCCAACGGTCTGGCCTGCGGGTTCACCCAGTTTGGAGGCCATACGTTCCGCTGCCGTACGAGCGGCGAGGCGGCGCGGCTCGAGCATGAGGATGCGCCCTTCCGTCAGCTTCGCATCAAGGATCGCGAGCGGAACCTTGGTTGTCTTACCTGCACCGGGGGGGGCCTCCAACACGGCTCGCCCCCGTGCCCGCAGGGCCGAAATCAATTGAGGAAGCGCGTCGTCGATGGGAAGCCGTGTCATGGCGGCGCTTATCGCCAATCATGGCTGCAAGGTCCAGTGGCGCGCGCAGCCTGGCACGTGCGAAGTCACCCCATATGCGACGCGTTGGAGCGGCCCGCACATTCAAAGTGATCCTGTCTTGGCGCTGACGGAATGCGAACACAGCTCAGAGCCCTTGTGCGAAGCCGTCAGAGTTTATCCGCCCTCCACTGGACAAGCCCGCCCTGACTGCGCCATCAATGCGCGGCACAGGTAAAGGGCGCGCCATGGACATCACAGAGCTGAGCAAGAAAATCCTGCAGGCTGATCGAAGGGCGCTGGCCCGGGCGATCACGCTGGTCGAAAGCGCACGCGCCGATCATCGCGCACAGGCAGATGCGCTGTTGTCCGAGCTCGCCAAAAGCGACCGTCAGGCATTGCGGATCGGGCTCTCCGGGACACCGGGCGTGGGGAAATCCACCTTCATCGAGGCCTTTGGCATGATGCTGATCGAGCAGGGGCTCAGGGTCGCCGTTCTGGCGGTTGATCCAAGTTCGGCGCGGTCTGGTGGCTCGATCCTTGGCGACAAGACTCGCATGGAGCGGCTGAGCCGGGAGCGCGCGGCCTTCATTCGCCCCAGCCCCAGTCAAAGCCATCTCGGTGGGGTCGCCCGGCGCACCCGCGATGCTGTTGCGCTGTGCGAGGCGGCAGGGTTTGATGTTGTGCTGATCGAAACCGTCGGTGTTGGTCAGTCGGAGACCGTCGTCTCGGAGTTGTCGGACCTGTTCTTGCTCCTGCTTGCGCCTGCGGGCGGGGACGAACTGCAAGGGGTCAAGCGCGGCATCATGGAGATCGCGGATATGATCCTCATCAACAAGGCCGATGGCGATCTGAAGGCGACCGCAACCCGAACCTGTGCCGACTATGCCGGGGCCTTGCGGCTTTTGCGCAAACGTCCGCAAGATCCCGAGGGCTTTCCCAAGGCGCTCACGGTTTCTGCCATAGAGGCGGCGGGGCTCGATCAGGCCTGGGAAGAAATTCAGGCGCTTGCCGGGTGGCGGCGAGAGAACGGCTTTTGGGACAAGAACCGTGCACAACAGGCGCAATACTGGTTCGCAGAGGAAGTCCGGCAGGCCCTCCTGTCACGGTTGCAGACTTCCTGGGCCAAGTCCCGCATGGCAGACCTTTCGGCGCAGGTCGCGGGTGGGGCGCAAACACCACAGGATGCGGCGCGCGATATGCTCTTGGGGCTGGGCGTGGGTGATGTGGATCCTTCCGGCGCGCCCTGAAGGAGCGACTCAGGGGCGTAAGCGGCGAAAACCCGGAGGACCAGAAGCCAGGCCCAGGCTTGTAAGCTGCGGCTAAAACTGTAAAAGCGCGCCAGCGCCAGTGGGGATCACGCGGGAATGTCGTCTGCTCTGCCATAAAAGCGTCGCATATGGCTTGACCATCTTCGCGATTCCTCCTAAACGCATCCAACCAGTTTTCGGGCGCAGCCAATGGCAGCGCCCTTGTAATTTGGCGACTGATTCCAAACGGCCGGGCAGGCCATAAACGGGTCGGGACGCCGCAGATACGAAGGATAACACCATGTCGCGCCGTTGCGAACTGACCGGAAAAGGCCCGATGACTGGCAACAATGTCAGCCACGCCAACAACAAAACCAAGCGTCGTTTCTTGCCGAACCTGAACGACGTCACCCTGCAGTCCGAGACTCTCGGTCGCGGCGTGAAGCTGCGCATCTCCGCAGCAGCCCTGCGTTCGGTTGACCACCGCGGTGGTCTGGACGCCTTCCTGGCCAAAGCCAAGGACGAAGAGCTCTCCGCCGCAGCGCTGAAGGTCAAAAAAGAAATCGCAAAAGCACAAGCTGCTGAGGCCTAAGCGCCCGCGATTTTTGATCCTGCCCAGATATTCTGGAAAGACCACCGTGCTTCGCGCCGGTGGTCTTTTTGCATGCTGTAGGGGCGCAGGCTGCGACTCTTTGCCTGAGCTGTGCCGGCGGTCTTGCGATCCCGGCTCGGTCCTGAGATATCCATGACAAGATGAAGGTCATGAGACGGTATATCGCCCTGCTTCTGGCAGCGGCCTTGCTGCTGACCGGCCATAGCGCCGCTGCCAGCCGCTTTGACCGTGATGCGACGGGGCAGGTGATCCTCTGCACGGGCAGTGGGCCTGTGACCGTTTATGTGGATGAAAACGGTACTCCAACGGGCGCGCCGCATATCTGCCCTGACTGCATCACGCATCTTCTTGATCTGGCGGAATATGCCCCACATCTGCGGGCGCCTTATGAACCTGTTCGGCAGGTCCACCGGGTGCTTTCGCGCGCGCAATCCACCGTCGCACCTCTCGAAGAGGTTCGCGCGCGCGCGCCGCCCTTGGTCTGACCTCTGCTCTGTTTACAGCCCGACTGGTCGCCTGACAGCGCCCGGAACACTCAGATCTCATATCAAGGAAAAACTCATGTCCTATAAATCCCTCGGCCGGTCTGCGGCCTTTGGTGTTTTCGCAAGCGTTGCATTCGCCACTTCGGCTTCGGCACAGATGCTTGTGCAGGATGCCTATGCGCGATCCTCCAACAAAATGGCGGGCGCGGCCTTTATGGAAATCACCAACCAAGGCGCATCAGAGGATCGCCTGATCGACGCTCGCTCTGATGTGGCCAAGCGTGTGCAACTGCACACACACCAGGAAGACCCCAATGGCGTGATGAAGATGATGCATGTCGAAGAAGGGTTTGCGATTCCCGCCGGAGAGACTCATCTGCTGCGGCGTGGTGGCGATCACGTCATGTTTATGGGGCTCACACGGGAACTCAAGGATGGCGAGACTGTCGATGTGATCCTTGTGTTTGAAAACGCAGGAGAAGTGTCGGTGCAGATCCCTGTCGACATGGATCGCGCACCCAAGGGCGGCCACGGAAATCACAGCGGGCACGGTGATCACTCGAACTGATCTTGGCAGAGACACCCGAGATGTCAGACAAGGCTCCGGTTATGACCGGAGCCTTTTTTACGCAGCGTCCCGCATGAGGTCCTCTACCCAGATCGGAAAAATGTCGGAGGCCTTGCCAAAGCGATGCTGTGCAAAATCTGCACTCACTTCCGAGGGTTCGAGGTTGAGTTCGAGCGT
This sequence comes from Epibacterium sp. HA2-3, assembly GCF_055693725.2. Taxonomy (NCBI): domain Bacteria; kingdom Pseudomonadati; phylum Pseudomonadota; class Alphaproteobacteria; order Rhodobacterales; family Roseobacteraceae; genus Epibacterium; species Epibacterium sp. HA2-3. Next base: position 748,192 of record NZ_CM172490.1, read on the forward strand.
CTGCGCGCCGTATGTGGCCGCCTCTTGGACAAATGCCGCTGCCGGATAGACCTGACCCGAGGTGCCAATGGCAACAAAGAGATCGGCTTCTTCGAGATGGCTTGCGATTTGCTCCATATGATAGGGAACCTCGCCAAACCAGACCACATCCGGCCGAGCCGTGTTTGCGTCACAGGCAGGACACCGGGTCTCGGGCGTCATCTGGAGCGGGGCAGGCCAACGGTGCGCACAGGCGGCACAGAGCGCGCCTGAGAGCGCGCCATGCACGTGCAGCACACCGCGAGAGCCTGCTTTCTCATGAAGGCCATCGACGTTCTGCGTTATGATGATGACGTCGCCAGTCCACCGTTCTTCCAGACGTGCCAGCGCGTCATGGGCCGCGTTGGGGAGGGCTTCTGCCGCATGCTGGCGCCGTGCGGAATAAAACCTGTGCACAAGTTCCGGATCGCGAGCAAATCCTTCGGGCGTTGCAACATCCTCGATCCGATGCTGCGACCACAGGCCTCCTTTATCGCGAAACGTGCCAAGCCCGCTTTCTGCTGAAATTCCTGCGCCGGTGAGGATCACGATTTTTTTCATCTCAGTATCTTTGCCCTCTGGTTTCAAATTGGTTCCAGCATTGATGACCTGCGCTCTGGTGCCTATCAAAATTATATATATTATTTTGAAGTGCCAAAAACAAAAGGGGGCTTCGTGGAAAGCGTATTGTTTGTTTGTCTTGGGAATATTTGTCGATCTCCTGCCGCGGAGGCGATATTTCGTGAAAGCTGTCCCAATATCCAATGCGATAGCGCGGGGACAGCTGGCTACCATGTCGGCAGTCCTCCCTATCCAGAGATGCCAAAGGCCGCCCGCGCGCGAGGAATTGACATGAGCGACTTGCGGGCACGGCAATTCTGCGCGGAGGATTTCCGGAACTTTGATTTGATCGTGGTAATGGATCAGGACAATCAGGAAAACGTCGAGTCCCTGCGCCCCGCGGGAGACCGGACACCGGTAGTTTTATTTGCACCGATGGCGGCGGGCTTTGATGTCGAGGCGGTACCGGATCCCTATTACACGCGGGACTTTGATGGATGCCTTGATCTGTTGGAGAGCGCAGCACAAGGATTGAAGCGCTATGTCACTCAGGCCGGGGTGTGAACGGGGATCCCGGGCACGGGTATTGACGGCATAAAAGCCAAACCGGGCGCCATGTCGTATGCGGGAAAATCGCAGTCTGGGCGCGGGTGACGCGCCCAGGCGCGAGGATCACTCTTCGATGACGCGCAGTTGTCCGGCAAGCCAAGGCAGGCGGTTGATGGCTGGGGTGATCATCTGGCTCTGGGTCAGTCGACGCACCGTGCCTGCCACCTCAAGCGGGACAGTGTCCGGCCAATCGGACTGTGCAAAGAGTGAAATGCGACGCGAGAACCCGGCAAATGGCAGCGCGTATGCGTCGATGTCCTCATGGAAGCGCACGGCCCGCATGTAGCCCAGCGGGGTCGTAATGGCCCAACCAATCCGGCGCGCCACCATGGCCATCAGCGCAAGATGTGAGCCGATCTCGAAACGGTCGTCAAATTCCATCTTGTTGCGGCTGAGATGCGACTCGATCTGCTGCGAGATCAGCTGATCCCGCGCGTAGCGCAGCAGCGGCAGGTGATTGAGCTGGTTCCCGACGTCGTCGGGGTCGGTGATGCAGCCCCGCGGGGCCACCAGGATAAAGGGCTCTTCCACCAGCGGATATTCGGTCACACCTGTGCGAAGTTCGCCGGTTGATGCCGCAACGCCGATGTGCAGATCCTTTTCAGCCATGGCTTTATGGATGTCATGGCTGGAGGCTGTGACCATCTTGAAACGGCACTGCGTGAGACTGTCCGCCAGAATGGTCGCAAGGCGCGGTGTCAGGTCATTGTCAAAATCGTCAATCAACCCAATCGACAGCGCCGGCAAATGTGACAGATCCATCACGGTGAGTTCGCTTTGGGCGAGGCGCAGCTCGCTCAGGATCGCTTGGGTGCGCGACAGAAAGCTGCGTCCGGCAGAGGTCAGCACCATTGGGCGCCGTCCATGATCGACCAGATCCGATCCAAGCGCCTTTTCGAGATTTCGAAGTTGCTGACTCACGGCGGGCTGGCTGAGTCCGGTAATATCTGCAGCCTGCGCGACAGAACCCGATTTGGCCAAAGCTTCAAAAACTTCAAGCCCTCTGAGCGTGACGCCTTTCATAAGCATAGATTAGCTCCCAAAAGTCCTATTAATTTCAAACTCCGTCACGCGATGCTTCTGCCGGGGGAGCGTCTGAACACTGAACAGCACAGGATTTCCCTGCGTATGAAACGATCTGCAATGTTTCTATTTTTATTTTATTAGTTTGAAAAGAGAAAAGTTCTCAAATTGTATCCGAGGCGGTGAGTTTTGCCTTTTTGAAAGAAAAAATGGTTAATTACAGCGCGGATTAACCATTTTTTAACAGAGTTTCTGAGGTGGGGTCGGCGCGTTTATCCGCAGATGCGTTCGGCGTCCGTACCAAAGAGTTTGTAACGTTCCCACAGACGGGCATCGCTGCGCCGGTCGGATTGGCGCACTTCTTGTGCGCGGTGGGGTTCTGCAAACCACTTGGCGACGGTGCGCTGCTCGGATTTGGTGAGCCGACGTTCTGCGACTTTCTGGATGCAACGGCAGATCGTGGGCTCTGCGGCCTGACGGTCGGAGTTGCGACAGGCGCGTTCGATCGTGCCGGCCTGCGCCGAGGGCGCAAAAACAAGCGTTGTGGACAGGCAGAGGCAGGCGGCGAGGGTCAGGCGGTACACGATGATCTTTCTCCGGTTGGCACGGTGAAACTCTCTAAAAATTTGACCAACTATTCCACATCTGAACAGGGCGTTTCAATGGGCTTGCAGCGGCCTTTGGTCTCTGGAATGCGCCAGCGCGGCGACCGGTCGCATCTTCGCGCCAATCCGGTGGGCAGTTGCGCATGATCCACCTTGACCAAAGGCGAAATCCCAATCATATGCGCATGCATGACAGAGCTCTCGAAAATCCGCAATTTTTCCATCGTCGCCCATATCGACCATGGTAAGTCCACGCTTGCAGACCGCCTCATCCAGTCGACGGGGACGGTGCAGGATCGTGACATGAAAGAGCAGTTGCTCGACGCCATGGACATCGAGCGTGAACGGGGCATCACCATCAAGGCGAACACCGTCCGCATCGACTACGAAGCCGATGACGGGGAACGCTATGTGCTGAACCTGATTGACACCCCCGGCCACGTCGATTTTGCCTATGAGGTGTCGCGGTCCATGCGCGCGGTTGAGGGCTCTTTGCTCGTTGTCGACTCCACCCAAGGGGTCGAGGCGCAGACCTTGGCGAATGTCTACCAGGCGATTGATGCGGACCACGAGATCGTTCCGGTTCTGAACAAGATCGACTTGCCGGCGGCCGATTGTGACCGTGTGGCAGAGCAGATCGAGGACGTGATCGGCATCGATGCAACCGATGCGATCCGAGTCTCGGCCAAAACCGGCATCGGCATCAAGGACACGCTTGAGGCCATCGTGAAACGTCTGCCCGCCCCGACAGGAGAGCGTGACGCGCCTCTGAAGGCGATGCTGGTGGACAGCTGGTACGACGCTTATCTGGGCGTGATCGTTCTGGTGCGCATCATGGACGGGGTCCTGAAGAAGGGCGACCAGATCAAGATGATGCAGACCAACGCGCGGTACGGTGTGGACCGGATCGGTGTGTTCCGTCCCGCGATGCAGGTGGTGGACGAGCTTGGGCCGGGCGAGATCGGCTTTATCACGGCTTCGATCAAGCAGGTGCGTGATACCAAGGTGGGCGATACCATCACCCACGACAAGAAAGGCGCAGAGACCGCATTGCCGGGCTTTAAGCCCTCTGTGCCCGTGGTGTTCTGTGGCCTGTTCCCGGTGGACAGCTCGGAATTCGAGGACCTGCGCGACGCGATTGAAAAGCTGGCGCTCAATGATGCGTCCTTCTCCTACGAGATGGAAACCTCCGCCGCGCTTGGGTTTGGTTTCCGTTGCGGCTTCCTTGGGCTCTTGCACCTTGAGGTAATCCGGGACCGGATCGAGCGAGAGTATAATATCGAGCTGATCACCACGGCGCCGTCGGTTGTCTATCATATCTTCATGAAAGACGGGGAGATGCTTGAACTGCATAACCCCGCTGACATGCCCGACTTGTCCAAGGTGGATCATCTCGAAGAGCCGCGCATCAAGGCGACCATCCTGGTGCCGGATGAGTATCTCGGTGACGTGCTCAAGCTGTGTCAGGACCGCCGCGGCATTCAGCAGGACCTGTCCTATGCGGGCTCGCGGGCCATGGTGGTCTACGACCTGCCGCTCAACGAGGTGGTGTTTGACTTCTATGATCGTCTGAAATCGGTCACGAAAGGCTATGCGTCCTTTGATTACCAGATGATCGGCTATCGCGCGGACAATCTCGTAAAGATGTCGGTGCTGGTGAATGACGAACCTGTGGATGCGCTCTCGACCATGGTTCACCGCGACCGTGCCGAGCAGCGGGGCCGCGCCATGTGCGAAAAGCTCAAGGACCTGATCCCGCGCCACATGTTCAAGATTCCGATCCAGGCCGCGATTGGTGGCAAGGTGATCGCGCGCGAGACGCTCTCGGCCCTGCGCAAGGATGTGACCGCAAAATGTTACGGCGGCGACGCCACCCGGAAACGCAAGCTCCTTGAAAAGCAAAAAGCCGGTAAGAAGAAGATGCGCCAGTTCGGCCGGGTTGAAATCCCGCAAGAGGCGTTTATCTCCGCGCTCAAGATGGACGACTGAACAAAAGGCCTCCCCTCGCGGGAGGTCTTTTTGATTTAGAGAGGGGGCTGGAAACAGCGGCCATCGCTCCAGCCCTGCTTGCATTTCCGTCCGACGCAGGTGCAATGTCGCGCCGACTTAAATTTCCAGAACGAGGTGAAGCATGATCCCGGTCAAAGGTGTCGCAGGGCAAAACGTGGCTGTGCTGGGGCTTGGGCGCTCGGGGCTCTCTGCGGCGCGGGCCTTGCGCGAAGGCGGGGCAGAGGCGATCTGTTGGGACGATAACCCCGCTGCACGCGCCACTGCCGAGGCAGAGGGCTTCACCTGTCGTGAATTGACCAAGCAGGGCGCATTCGATGGCATCTCGGCCCTCATCGTGTCGCCTGGGATTGCGCATCTTTACCCGAAGCCCAATCCGGTTATCCGGGCTGCCCTGATGGCGGGCGTGCCGGTGGACAATGATATTGGCCTGTTCTTCCGCTCTGTTGCGACCTCGGAGTGGGACGAGTTTGACACCGCGCCGAAGGTGATTGCCGTAACGGGCTCAAACGGCAAATCGACGACGGTTGCCTTGCTGCACCACATTCTTGAACATGTCGGGCGCAACAGTCAGATGGCGGGCAATATCGGGCGCGGGGTGCTGGACATCGACCCACCCGTGGACGGTGGTGTCGTGGTGCTGGAGCTCTCCTCCTATCAAACCGATCTGGCGCGCGCGCTCACACCGGATGTCGCGGTCTTCACCAATCTGACGCCGGATCATCTGGACCGTCACGCTGGAATGGGGGGCTATTTTGCGGCCAAGCGGCGCCTTTTTTCAGAGGGTGGCCCGGATCGCGCGGTCATCGGAGTTGATGAGGACGAGGGGCTTTTCCTTGCAGGGCAACTGAGCGAAGGCGAGAGCGATGATCGCGTGATCCGCATCTCAGCGCGCCAGAAACTCTCGGGCGGGGCAGGGTGGACCGTCTTTGCCCGCAAGGGGTTCTTGTCGGAGTATCGCAAGGGGCGGCAGGCCGGCTCGATTGATCTGCGCGACATTCCCGGTCTGCCCGGAGCGCATAACCATCAGAACGCCTGCGCGGCCTACGCTGCAGCCCGTACGCTTGGGCTGGCGCCGCGGGTGATCGAGGCGGCGATGCGGACCTATCCGGGGCTGCCGCACCGCAGCCAGCGCATCGCGGAGGCGGATGGGGTATCTTATGTCAATGACAGCAAGGCCACCAACGTCGACAGCGCCGCCAAGGCGCTGAGCGCGTTCAAAAATATCCGCTGGATCTGCGGCGGCTTGGAAAAGGAAGGCGGGCTTGAGGCGCTGAAAGGTGCCACGGATGATGTGCTCAAAGCCTATGTGATCGGCCGCGAGGCGGCGCAATTTGCCATGCAGCTCGATGTGGAGGCCGAGGTCTGCACCACCATGGCGCAAGCCGTCGCGCGTGCCATGGCCGAGGCGGGCCCGGGGGAGACAGTGCTTCTGGCCCCTGCGGCGGCGAGCTTTGATCAATACGACAGTTTTGAAAAACGCGGCGAGGATTTTATCGCTGAGGTCACGGCGCGCCTGAACGGCTAGACGCCTCAGCCCCGAATGGCGGTGCCTGCGGCGTGGCCCGACGCCCAGGCCCACTGGAAGTTATAGCCGCCGAGCCAGCCGGTCACATCCACCGCTTCGCCGATTACATAGAGGCCGGGCTGCGTCTTGGCCTCCATCGTGCGCGACGACAGTGCATCGGTGTCGATCCCGCCCAGCGTCACTTCGGCGGTGCGATAGCCCTCGGTGCCGGTGGGCTTCAGTCGCCAACTGTGTAGCCGCACGCAGAGGGCTTCGAGCGCTGCGTCGGACTGATCGGCCAAACGCCCCTTGAGGCTGCCGTCCTGCGCCAGCTCCTCCACCAACCGTGCGGGCAGGTGACGCGTTAGTTCGGTTGTCAGATCCTTGCGCCCGCTTGCCTGACGTTGCGCGCGCAGGGCCGAAAAAAGATCCAGTTCCGGCAGCAGGTGGACCAAGATGTCCTCTCCTTCGCGCCAATAGCTCGAGATCTGCAGAACCGCCGGTCCAGAGAGGCCCCGATGGGTGAAGAGCAGCGCTTCGTCAAAACTGGCCGCAGTATTGGAGAGCCGTGCGGGCACCGAGACCCCTGCCAAAGGTTTGAAACGCCCCTCGCCAAAGGTGAAGGGAACAAGCCCGGGGCGGGTCTCAAGGACGGGCAGCCCAAACTGCCCCGCGATATCATAGGCAAGACCCGTCGCGCCCATCTTGGGGATCGATTTGCCACCGGTTGCCAGCACGAGGTTCTGAGCCGTGATGGTCACGGGCTTGCCCTCGCGCTCAAGGCGGACGGTGTATCCGTCACGGCCATGCACCACATCCACGACCGAGGTCTGCAACCACAGGTCAGCCCCGGCGTCGCGCAATTCTTTGACCAGCATCGCGACGATCTGGCGTGCGGAGTCATCGCAAAAGAGCTGGCCAAGCGTTTTTTCATGCCACGCGATGCCATGACGGCCCACGAGGTCAATGAAATCCCATTGCGTGTAGCGGGCCAGCGCAGATTTGCAGAAATGCGGGTTCTGCGAGATGTAATTCTCGGGTGCGGCATACATATTGGTAAAATTGCAGCGCCCGCCGCCGGAGATGCGGATCTTCTCTCCGGGGGACTTGGCGTGGTCCACCACGAGGCAATCGCCCCCTGCATGGGCTGCACACATCATACCAGCCGCGCCGGCGCCGAGAATCAAGGTTTTTATCCGCATGGGGCGCATCGACCACGAAAGCGCGCACCGCGCAAGGCGCAGCAACAGATGCCATTCGGACCGATGCGCCTCGCAATTGGGGCATTTTCCCGCCCAGCAAGGCCGGAAGATGCTGGCCTGATCGTGTCAATCACGGTACACTTTGCCTAATAAGTTCCAAAACCGGGACACATTGAGGCAAAACAGGCCCCTCATTTTGGGGTCCAACAAAGGCAGTGAACCCATGACTGAGATGGTCTATGGCGCGCTTCCCGCGCAAGAGGGGGAGCCGATCCTCCCGAAATGGTGGCGGACACTGGACAAGTGGACGATGACTTTCATCGTTACCCTGTTTGTGATCGGCTTGCTTTTGGGGCTTGCGGCTTCGGTCCCGCTGGCGGCGCGCAACGGGTTTGACAACTTCCACTATGTGCAGCGACAGGCCTTCTTTGGGAGCACGGCGCTGGTGGCGATGGTGCTCACGTCTATGATGTCACCCACCTTGGTGCGCAGGTTGGCGGTCATCGGGTTTATCTTTGCCTTTGTGGCGCTTGCCTTCCTGCCGATCTTTGGCACGGACTTCGGCAAAGGCGCAGTGCGCTGGTACAGTCTGGGCTTTGCCTCGGTACAGCCGTCGGAATTCCTGAAGCCCGGTTTCGTGGTCCTGGCCGCATGGATGATTGCCGCCAGCCAGCAGATCTATGGGCCGCCGGGCACGCTGTTGTCCTTTGGTCTCTGCATGGCGGTGGTGATGCTTTTGGTGATGCAGCCCGACTTTGGTCAGGCCTGCCTCATTCTCTTTGGTTGGGGGGTCATGTATTTTGTCGCGGGCGCGCCAATGCTGTTGCTTGTGGGGATGGCCGGGGTTGTCATTATCGGCGGCGTCATCGCCTATTCCAACTCAGAGCACTTCGCCCGCCGCATCGATGGCTTCCTGAGCCCTGATCTCGACCCCACCACGCAGCTTGGCTATGCGACCAATGCGATCCGCGAGGGCGGATTGTTTGGTGTCGGCGTCGGCGAGGGGCAGGTGAAATGGTCGCTGCCGGATGCGCATACCGATTTCATCATTGCTGTAGCTGCCGAGGAATACGGGCTGGTGCTCGTCTCCATCATTATCTTCCTCTACGCCATGATCGTCGTGCGCTCCCTGTTTCGCCTGATGCGTGAACGCGATACGTTTATCCGCCTTGCCGGTGCGGGGCTTGCCTGCACTTTTGGGGTTCAGGCGATGATCAACATGGGTGTGGCGGTGCGCCTGCTGCCTGCGAAAGGCATGACTTTGCCGTTCGTGAGCTACGGTGGCTCCTCCCTCATTGCAGGCGGCATCGCGATGGGTATGCTCCTGGCCTTCACACGGACCCGACCTCAGGGCGAAATCGCGGACGCATTGCGCGGGCGCGGGCGTGGCTGAGCATGGTGGTTCGGTCAACGGACAAGAAGACGAAGGCAGGCACGAGATGACACAGAAACTGCTCCTGATGGCGGCAGGCGGCACCGGGGGGCATATGTTCCCCGCGCAGGCCTTGGCCGAGGCGATGCTGCGTAAGGGCTGGCGGGTGAAGCTCTCGACGGACCCGCGCGGTGCGCGCTACACGGGCGGCTTTCCTCATATGACCGAGATCACGGAGGTCTCCTCGGCGACATTTGCGCGCGGTGGGCTGCTTGCAAAGGCCATGGTCGCGCCGCGGATCGCCGCCGGCGTTGCGTCTATGGCGATGCAGATGCGCCGCGACCGGCCCGATGTGGTGATCGGCTTTGGCGGCTATCCGTCCATTCCGGCACTGGGGGCAGCGACGCTTCTGGGACTGCCGCGCATGATCCACGAGCAAAACGGCGTGCTTGGCAAAGTGAACCAGAAATTTGCAACCCGCGTGGCCGAAGTGGCCTGCGGCGTCTGGCCCACGGATCTACCCGCAGGTGCCGAAGGTATTCATGTCGGCAATCCGGTGCGGGTCGCTGTTCTGGAGCGCCAGGGCGCGCCCTATATCCCGCCCGGCGATTATCCGATGTCGCTTCTGGTGATGGGCGGCAGCCAGGGCGCGCGTATCCTGTCGGATGTGGTTCCCGGAGCCATCGCGGCGCTGCCCGAGGCCTTGCGCCGCCATCTGCGCGTCAGCCATCAGGCCCGCGAAGAGGATATGGCACGGGTTGCGCAGTTTTATGCCGACGCAGGAATTGATGCCGAGGTCCAGACCTTCTTTGCCGATGTGCCGTCGCGGATCTCCGAGGCGCAGCTGGTGATCTCGCGCTCCGGGGCGTCCTCGATTGCGGATATTTCGGTGATCGGCCGTCCGTCGATCCTGATCCCGCTGGCCACGGCCGCAGGCGACCATCAAACCGCGAATACCCGAGGGCTGGTTGAGGCCGGAGGCGCGATCCGTATTCCCGAGAGCGCCCTTGACACCACCTCGCTTGCAGAGCAAATCGCCGCAGTCCTGACCAATGCCGAAGGGGCCACGCAGATGGCCCATGCCGCGTTGAGCACAGGCATTCCAGATGCCACGGAACGTCTTGTGGCGCGTGTTGAACATTTGTCCGAGGAAGCTGCCCCATGACCCCTGCCACCAAACTGCCCGGCGACGTCGGCCCGATCCATTTTGTCGGTATTGGCGGCATCGGGATGTCTGGCATCGCCGAGGTGCTTTTGAACCTTGGCTATGTGGTGCAGGGCTCGGATCTCAAGTCCTCCAGGATCACCCAGCGGCTCGAACGCCTTGGCGCAACGATTTTTGAAGGCCAGCGCGCCGAGAACCTCGAAGATGCCGAGGTCGTGGTGATCTCGTCCGCGATCAAACCCGGCAACGCCGAACTCGACGAAGCCCGCTTGCGTGGACTGCCGGTGGTGCGCCGCGCTGAAATGCTGGCCGAGCTCATGCGGCTCAAGTCCAACATTGCCATTGGCGGCACCCACGGCAAAACCACCACCACCACCATGATGGCAGAGCTGATGGTGGCGGGTGGCTTTGATCCGACCGTTGTGAACGGGGGCATCATTCATGCCTATGGGTCGAACGCGCGGATGGGGCAGGGCGAATGGATGGTGGTGGAGGCCGACGAGAGTGACGGCACCTTCAATCGTCTGCCTGCCACGATCGCGGTTGTGACCAATATCGACCCCGAGCACATGGAGCATTGGGGCGACTTTGATCGCCTGCGCGACGGATTTTATGAATTTGTCTCCAACCTTCCTTTCTATGGTCTCGCGGTATGCTGTACCGACCACGCCGAAGTACAGGCGCTTGTTGGCCGGATCACCGATCGCCGCGTTGTCACCTACGGGTTCAACGCGCAGGCTGACGTGCGCGCGGTGAACCTCACCTACAAAGGAGGCGTGGCGCATTTCGACATCCTGCTGCAGGCTGAGGGTCAAAAAATCGAAGGCTGTACGCTGCCGATGCCTGGGGATCACAATGTCTCCAACGCGCTCTCTGCGGTGGCCGTCTGTCGTCACCTCGGCATGAAGCGCGAAGAGATCCGCACAGCCCTTGCCGCCTTTGGTGGGGTCAATCGTCGCTTTACCAAAGTGGGCGAAGTGGATGGTGTCACCATCATTGATGATTACGGCCATCACCCGGTGGAAATTGCCGCCGTCCTCAAAGCTGCGCGACAAGCCATCGGCACCGAGGGCGAGGGGCGCGTGATCGCCGTCCACCAGCCGCACCGCTATTCGAGGCTCTCCAACCTCTTCGACGATTTCTGCGCCTGCTTCAATGACGCCGATGTTGTGGCCATAGCCGAGGTGTTTGCCGCCGGCGAAGATCCCATCGAAGGTGCAAGCCGCGACGATCTGGTGGCAGGGTTGATCCGGCATGGTCATCGCCATGCCCGCGCGATCCTCAACGAAGATGACCTGCTGCGCCTCGTGCGTGAACAGACGCGCCCCGGTGACATGGTGGTGTGCCTTGGTGCAGGGACGATTTCGGCATGGGCAAACGGATTGCCCGAGAGGCTCCGGGGGTGAACCCGGGCGCCTTCCTGCCCCAGAAGGCACAGGGTGGCGAGGCTGTCTGCGGTCCGCGCCCGTGCCGTATGGTCCGGTTTTGCGCCGACCAGACGGTAAGCGAAGCGCCGCGCTGCGGCGCCCATTGCTGGAATTGCGGCGGTGGCAACGGGTGGAGGGCCATTTGATGAATATCTCCCTGATCCTTGCGTGCATTTGGATCTTGGTCGCCAATGTGCTGGCGCTCATACCCTCGCGCGACAATCACTGGACACGCGCTTATGTACTGATCGCGATCGGCATACCGCTGCTGGGCTATGTGACATATGAAAACGGCCCCTGGTGGGGGCTGGCGATGCTGGTGGCAGGTATGTCGATCCTGCGTTGGCCTGTGATTTACCTGTTGCGCTGGATGCGGCGCGGCTAGGCGAGTGATGCTCGATGTCAGCGCGCTTGCTGCGCGGGCCTGCTCGGGAATGTCGTTCAGAAGGCTGCAGAGATCGGACAGAGGGGTTTTCCTCGCAATGGGCATGGCCTAAACCCTCGGGGAAACCACAAGCGAGCCATCATGACCGACCTTCCTGCTGTGCGCGGGCGCCTGACGCCGAACCGAGACCTTTCCGATCTGACGTGGCTGCGTGTCGGAGGTCCAGCGGATTACCTGTTCCAGCCAGCCGATTTGGAGGATCTGCAAGAATTCCTGCGGAACCTACCGGCAGATATGGACGTCTTTCCCATGGGCGTTGGCTCCAATCTGATTGTGCGTGATGGCGGATTGCGTTCGGTGGTGATCCGTCTTGGGCGCGGCTTCAACGGGATCGCGGTTGACGGCGACACGGTGACTGCTGGCGCGGCGGCGCTTGATGCACATGTGGCACGAAAATCCGCCGAGGCAGGAGTGGACCTGACGTTTCTGCGCACGATTCCCGGCAGTATTGGCGGCGCCGTGCGGATGAACGCGGGGTGCTATGGTTCGTATCTGGCGGATGTCTTTGTGTCCGCGCAGGCGGTGCTGCGGGATGGCAGCCTTGCGACGCTTTCGGCAGAGGATCTGCAGTTCAAGTACCGCCAGACCGAGCTGGCGCCCGGCGCAGTTCTCGTGTCCGCAACCCTGCGAGGCCCCAAGGGGGACCCAGATGCCCTGGCGGCGCGCATGGAGGAGCAGCTGCGCAAACGCGACGAGACACAACCGACAAAGGAACGCTCTGCGGGGTCCACCTTCCGCAACCCGGCGGGGTTCTCGTCCACTGGCAAGGCGGATGATGTCATGGATCTCAAGGCCTGGAAGGTGATTGACAACGCGGGCTTGCGCGGCGCCACCCTTGGAGGGGCGCAGATGAGTGAAAAACATTCCAACTTCATGATTAACGCCGGCGGCGCAACCGCCGCCGATCTGGAAGGATTGGGCGAAAATGTGCGAAAAAAGGTTTACGCGGACTCAGGCATTTGGCTAGAATGGGAAATCATGCGTGTGGGCGATCCTAAGCGGTCGTGACCCTCGAAAACTCAAGTCAATTCATGAATTTGGGCCGATCAGCGGAATGTCTGATCCGGCTCGGTGGAGCGATCTGAGCAGGGTCATGGTCGTCTGGCTGCTTAACTGGCAGGTCACTTTGGTTAATGAAGCGGTAACGCTTTTGTCATAACTTGGACCACGTCAACGCCAGCATCTCGGTGCGCGCAGACAGGACACTACTGCAAAGGGGAGCAGGCCCCCGATGCGAAGACAGACAAATTGCTGTGCGGGAGCCGGAAAACCGACCCCGTTATAATGATAAAATGGGCGAAAATGCCCGGGTACAATTGAGGCAGTGATCGTGGGTGGAGCGAGCGGAACACTCCCGAAGGTTGCGATGTTGATGGGTGGCCCCTCGGCCGAGCGCGAGGTGTCTTTGTCGACGGGGCGCGAATGCGCCCGCGCACTCAGAGGACAGGGCTACGAGGTGGTCGAGGTCGATGCAGGCCCCGACCTTGTAGCGCAACTCAATGACATCAAACCGGATGTGGCTTTCAACGCTCTGCATGGGCGTTGGGGAGAAGACGGGTGTGTGCAGGGGCTTCTTGAGTGGCTGCGCATCCCCTACACCCATTCCGGCGTGCTGGCCTCTGCACTGGCGATGGACAAGGAGCGCTCCAAGGCGGCCTATCGTACCGCAGGCCTGCCGGTGGTCGACAGTGTGATCGCCGCCAAAGCAGACGTGATGGCCCGCCATGTGATCGCGCCGCCCTATGTGGTGAAGCCCAATAATGAGGGTTCGTCGGTTGGCATTTACATCGTTCACGAGGCCACCAACAGCCCGCCGCAGCTCTCTGAAGAGATGCCTGCACAGGTGATGGTCGAGGCCTATGCGCCTGGTCGCGAGATGACAGTGACCGTGATGGGGGATCGCGCGCTCTGTGTGACCGACATCCTCACCGATGGCTGGTACGACTATGAGGCCAAATATGCCACGGGTGGCTCGCGCCATGTATTGCCTGCCGAGATCCCGGACGAAATCGCCGATCTCTGCCATGATTACGCCCTGCGTGCCCATCAGGTGCTTGGGTGTCGCGGGATTTCGCGTACGGATTTTCGCTGGGACGAGGCGCGCGGCGCTGATGGGCTGGTGCTGCTTGAAACCAACACGCAACCGGGGATGACGCCGACCTCGTTATCGCCTGAACAGGCCGAGCATGTTGGTCTCACATTCGGGCAACTTTGCGCCTGGTTGGTGGAGGACGCGTCATGCGAGCGCTGACCTCTCGTTTGTCCCGCAGCCGCGCAGGTGAAAGCAAGGCTGACCCAGCGCCTTCACGATTGAAATACCGGATCCAGCGCTGGATGTTGACGCCGGGCATTCGAACGGGCTTGCGGGTGGGGCTTCCGCTCGGGGTTCTTTTTATCGCTGCCGGGAGTTATCTGGCCAGCGAGACCCGCCGCGATCATCTGATGGCTCTTTATAATGAGGCCCGGGCCTCCTTTGAGACCCGTCCGGAATTCATGGTTAACGTCATGGCGATCGACGGCGCGGGCGAGAGTGTGGCGACCGATATTCGCGAGGTGACCTCGCTGGATCTTCCGGTCAGTTCCTTTGATCTCGATCTCGCGGCCATTCGCGATCTGATCGTGGGGCTTGATCCTGTAAAAACCGCATCGGTGCGGATACGGCCCGGAGGGATCCTGCAGGTTGATGTGGAAGAGCGCGAACCAGCAATCGTCTGGCGCAGCCGCGATGGGCTGGCGCTGCTGGATGAGACCGGTGCATTTGTGGCTGAGCTTGGCCAGCGCAGCCTGCATCCGGATCTGCCGCTGATCGCTGGACGGGGGGCGGACGAACGCGCTCCCGAGGCACTGCGCCTTTTTGCGGCCGCGCGCCCGCTAGGCAGTCGTTTGCGCGGCATCGTGCGTATCGGCGAGCGCCGCTGGGACGTGGTTCTGGACCGTGGCCAGCGTATTCAGCTGCCTGTAAAGCGCCCCGTCGCGGCGCTTGAGCGGGTAATCGCGGTCAGCGAAGTCAAAGATCTGTTGGAACGGGATGTCGCAGTCGTGGATCTGCGCCTGCCCACGCGTCTAACCGTTAGAATGAACGCGCCAGCCGTAGAGGACTGGTGGCGCATCCGTCAATTGAATGAGAGCTCCTATTGATATGACAGACCTGTATCAATCCCAACGTGCGATGCGGCAAATGCGCCGCCAGGCGATGCAACGCGGTGTGGTGGCCATTCTGGATGTGGGCAGTTCCAAGATATCCTGCCTGGTACTGAGGTTTGATGGCGTCACGCGCCTGAGCGAAGACAATTCGATCGGGTCTCTTGCAGGGCAGTCGGGTTTTCGCGTGATTGGCGCGGCGACGACCCGTTCGCGCGGGGTGCAGTTTGGCGAAGTCTGCGCCATGCAGGAAACTGAGCGCGCCATTCGCACCGCCGTGCAGGCGGCGCAAAAGATGGCTGAAGTCCGGGTTGACCATGTGATCGCTTGTTTCGCCGGTGCACTGCCCCGGTCGTATGGGCTTGATGCCACGGTGGAGCTCGAAGGGCAGGAAGTCACCGAGAATGAGATCGCACGTGTGCTGGCGGCCTGCGAAGTGCCGGAATACGGCGCCGGGCGCGAGGTATTGCACGCGCAGCCGGTGAATTTCGCACTCGACAATCGATCTGGTCTTGAAGACCCGCGCGGCCAGATGGGGCAGGCGCTCTCTGTTGATATGCATATGCTCACGGTCGAAGCTGCCGCCATCCAGAACCTGGTGCGCTGTGTGCAGCGCTGCGATCTGGAACTGGCGGGGATTGCCTCTTCGGCCTATGTCTCGGGGATCTCAGCCCTTGTGGAAGATGAGCAAGAACTCGGCGCGGCCTGCATCGACATGGGGGGCGGCACCACTTCGGTGTCGATCTTCATGAAGAAACACATGATCTATGCCGATGCGGTGCGCATGGGGGGGGATCACGTTACCAGTGATATTTCCATGGGGCTCGGCGTGCCCACAGCCACTGCCGAGCGGATCAAGACCATGTCTGGCGGCGTACATGCGACTGGTGCGGATGATCGCGACATGATCGACATCGGCGGCGAGACAGGCGATTGGGAGCGGGATCGCCGCACCGTTAGCCGGGCGGAGCTCATTGGGATCATGCGCCCCCGCGTTGAGGAAATCCTGGAAGAAGTGCGCGTCCGTCTCGATGCCGCCGGATTCGACCATCTGCCGAGCCAGCAAATCGTGCTGACCGGCGGCTCCAGCCAGATCCTCGGGCTTGATGGTCTTGCAAGCCGCATACTCGGCCAGCAAGTGCGCCTTGGGCGACCGATGCGTGTGCATGGTCTGCCGCAGGCTGTGACCGGGCCGGGCTTTGCCTCTGCCGTCGGCATGTGTCTGTTTGCAGCGCATCCGCAGGACGAGTGGTGGGATTTCGACGCGCCGGTGGACCGGATGGCTGGCGGCTCGATGCGCCGCGTCGTGCGTTGGTTTAAGGACAACTGGTGATCTACGCGGCGCTCGGCAAACCTTTGCCGATTGCCGCGGGCCTCCACAAAGTTATGCACAGGTTTCCCACAGCTTCTCCACATTGGCCGTGACAGGCCTCCGAGGATCAGTTATATCTACCAGAAACACGCTGAAAATCAGCGACGCGCGAGGCCGAGCAGAGGATCTCCGCAATCTGAATTCAAGACTCCGAACCGCCCGCATGCCGCGCGCGGGGTGATGTCCTGTTGTGTTTCAGGTTGCCGCGTTACACCACATCTCGCCAGAAGGGCGATATTCGGCAAGTTCCCACGCCTTTTGACCCATATTTTGTGGGCGAATGCGCTTTTGGGGATGACGAGACTCACGCGTCGCGGTAGGATTAAGGCAGAAGAGTGACAATCGACGCCCTTGCGGGAGGGCTAAAAACACAGGCGGAAAAAGCATGACCCTGAACCTTTCGATGCCCGGACAAGAAGAGCTGAGCCCCAAGATCACTGTCTTTGGGGTTGGTGGTGCGGGCGGGAATGCCGTCAACAACATGATCGCCAAGCAGCTCGAGGGTGTGGATTTTGTTGTTGCCAACACCGACGCACAGGCGTTGCAGCAAAACGCAGCCAAAAACCGTGTGCAGCTCGGCGTCAAGGTAACCGAAGGCCTTGGCGCAGGTGCACGCCCCTCGGTCGGCTCTGCTGCCGCTGAGGAAAGCATTGAGCAGATCGTTGACCATCTCGCGGGCGCGCACATGTGCTTTATCACCGCGGGCATGGGCGGGGGCACCGGAACCGGCGCCGCTCCGATCATCGCGCAGGCCGCGCGTGAGCTCGGTGTGCTGACCGTCGGGGTTGTCACCAAGCCGTTCCAGTTCGAAGGCGCCAAGCGGATGCGCCAGGCCGAAGAGGGCGTCGAGAGCCTTCAGAAGGTTGTTGATACGCTTATCATCATTCCGAACCAGAACCTGTTCCGTCTGGCCAATGAGAAGACTACCTTCACCGAAGCCTTTTCTATGGCGGACGATGTGCTTTATCAGGGTGTCAAAGGCGTGACCGACCTGATGGTGCGTCCGGGCCTCATCAACCTCGACTTTGCAGATGTACGTGCCGTGATGGACGAGATGGGCAAAGCGATGATGGGCACCGGCGAGGCCGAGGGTGAAGATCGCGCCATCCAGGCCGCCGAGAAAGCCATCGCCAACCCGCTGCTGGACGAAATCAGTCTCAAGGGCGCCAAGGGCGTGCTCATCAACATCACCGGTGCGCATGATCTGACCCTGTTTGAACTGGACGAAGCGGCCAACCGCATTCGCGAAGAGGTTGATCCCAACGCCAACATCATCGTGGGTTCCACGCTCGACACCGAGATGGAAGGCAAGATGCGCGTTTCTGTTGTTGCAACCGGGATTGATGCTTCTGAGGATGCCAATGAGGTTCCGGTGCCGCGTCGCCCGATGTCTGCACCGCTGACCAAAACCGTCAGCGTCGAGGAAAACCGTCAGGCGCCGCTTGAACTCACTGATCAGGTAGACGCTCCGGCGCCCGTCGCCGCGCAAGCCGGTGCAGGCCAGGAGCCTTCGTTGTTTTCCGAGTTTGATGCTGATGAAGGCGCTGCAAGCGACGATGTGATCGAGGACACCAACGGAGCTGCAGATGCCAATGACGGCCTGCCGCCCCCGGCGTACCAGCCGCAGGCACAGCAGCCCGCACCTCAGCCGCAACCGCAGCCTGCACAACCGGCTGTGACCCAGGCCGAAGTCTTTGTGGCACCGCGCGCCCCGGCTCCGGGCACCCCGTCGCAGGATGCCATCGTGCGCCTGCGTGAGGCGGCACAGCGCCACCAGGCCTCGCAGCAACCGCAGCGCCCGGCACAGCAACCCGCCGCAGCGGCACCGCAGCAAGAGCGTCGCAGCGCAGAAGCGCAGGAGCAGCGCCGTTTCGGCCTGAACTCGCTGATCAACCGGATGACTGGCCACCCGCAAGAGACGTCGCAAAACCGTCCTCAAGCGGCGCAGCGGGTCCAGCCCAGCATGCAGAGCGCACAGCCGCAGCAGGCTGAACAGCCCCATGA
This sequence comes from Epibacterium sp. HA2-3, assembly GCF_055693725.2. Classification (NCBI taxonomy): domain Bacteria; kingdom Pseudomonadati; phylum Pseudomonadota; class Alphaproteobacteria; order Rhodobacterales; family Roseobacteraceae; genus Epibacterium; species Epibacterium sp. HA2-3. Next base: position 766,650 of record NZ_CM172490.1, read on the forward strand.
CGAGGATCAAGAGCGCATCGAAATCCCGGCATTCCTGCGTCGTCAAGCCAACTGATCGGTCATAAATCACACCCAAAGAGACCGCCGAGAGGCGGTCTTTTTTTGTTTTGTTTCAAATGAGTAGAGTGGCTTCGGCGGGGTTTTGCCAAGTTGTAATATTCATGTTTCATTCGGTTACAAAGATTGAATTGAGGCTCACGGCAGGAGCGCTTAGGTGTACCGGCGAGACGGTCCCTCAGGGCCGAAGCTATCCATGAGGCACATTGTGCAGAATACGCTCAAAGCAGCAGTCACCTTTGAAGGCACCGGCCTGCATTCTGGCAAACCGGCCAAGATGGTTGTGCATCCGGCTCCGGCTGGTCACGGCATCACCTTCGTGCGTGTGGACATTGCTCTGGGCAATACCCTCATTCCGGCACGCTGGGATATGGTGGAGCGCACCGCTCTCTGCACCCGCCTTGTAAACGGGGCCGGGGTATCCGTGTCGACGGTCGAGCACATCATGGCCGCGCTTGCAGGCTGTGGCGTTCACAATGCACGCGTGGAGATCGACGGGCCCGAAGTTCCGATCATGGACGGCTCCTCGGCAGAGTTTGTGCGTGAGATCATGGCCACGGGTATTCAGCGACTTGGCGTCCCCGTGCGCGCCTGGAAAGTGCTGAAGCCGGTGATGGTGGAAACCGAGGATGCGCGCGCGACTCTGCTGCCCTGCGATCGCCTGAAGATCTCCTTTGATATCGACTTTGCGGAAGAAGGTATTGGCCATCAGAGCCGTGAGCTGGATCTGCGCAACGGTACCTTCGCGCGCGAACTTTGTGACAGCCGCACCTTCTGCCGCCGCGCAGATGTCGAGATGATGCAGGCCAACGGCCTTGCGCTTGGTGGTGTGCCGGGCGAAAACGCGGTCGTGTTTGATGGCCCCACCGTGCATGCAGGGTCCGGCCTTCGCCATCCTGATGAGCCTGTGCGTCACAAGATGCTGGATGCGCTTGGTGATCTTGCATTGGCGGGCGCGCCGATCTTTGGTCACTATGTTGGTGAACGGGCAGGGCACTCGCTCACCAATACGCTTCTTCGTGCGCTTTTTGACACCCCTGGCGCAGTGCGCGAAGTCACCTGCGACCCGATCATGACCGCGCGCCTGCCTGGTCAGGGGCTCGTCTGGTCCGAAATCCCCGCGCAGGTGCGCCGCGTCGCCTGATCCGCGCGGGCCTCATTTAGCGCGCCGCGAAACGGTCGAGTGCTCTTGGAAACGGTCGATGACATCGGCCGTTTTTTGCATTTCCGCTGCATCCTGAGCCGTCCCGTTGCAGGGCAGCTACCAGAAGTTTGGGGCACCTGAACAAGTATGCAGACTTGACCCTCGGCCGCTTTCTCTGCCAATTGAACATCAACGGTGCGAAAGGCGTTTTGCACATCATATGAATGTGCTAGACCGTGGCGACGCCGTCGCCCACACGAGGGGTCGAACGGCCTCGCCCGCGCCAAGACGCAGGCGAAAGGACGCGGTCGCAAGGCTGTAAACGAGACGGTGAAGTGAGGCAGGAATGATCGGCATCAGGGCAGCAGCCAAAGGGATCGGAGTGGTCGCGCTGATGGCGACACTTGCCGCATGCGGCGGCGCGGATGGGGATGCGCAGCGGTCGTCTTTGGATCTTGAAGGGTTCTCGCCCGCCCAGATTTACGAGCGCGGCGAATTCGAACTGGCCCGCAGTCGTGAAAAAGATGCGGCCTATTTCTTTTCCGAGGTCGAGCGGCTCTATCCCTATTCCGAATGGGCCAAGCAGTCCCTGATCATGCAGGCCTTCACCTACCATCAGGCCGAAGACTACGAGAACAGCCGTTCCGCCGCGCAGCGCTATATTGACTTTTATCCGACAGATGCTGATGCCGCCTATGCGCAGTATCTTCTCGCCCTGAGCTACTATGACCAGATTGACGAAGTCGGGCGTGATCAGGGGCTGACCTTCCAGGCTCTGCAAGCGCTGCGGACCGTAATCGAGGTCTATCCCGAGAGCGAATATGCCAGCTCTGCCATCCTCAAGTTTGATCTCGCCTTTGACCACCTTGCGGGCAAAGAAATGGAAATCGGTCGCTATTATCTGAAACGCCAGCACTATTCGGCCGCGATCAACCGCTTCCGTGTGGTGGTGGAAGATTTCCAGACAACGTCCCACACGGCAGAGGCGCTCTATCGCCTGATCGAGGCGTATCTGTCGCTTGGTCTCACGGATGAGGCGCAGTCTGCTGGCGCGATCCTCGGTCATAACTTCCAGTCGACTGATTGGTACGAGGATGGCTATCGGTTGCTGACCGCTCAGGGGTTGAAGCTCAAGGATCGCGGCAACAACTGGCTTGCCAAGATCTATCGTCAGTCGATCAAGGGCCAATGGCTCTGACGCACAACAGGACAGCGCATTTGACTCCGGGCGGCGGACTGCGCCGCGCGGATGGCGCTCAACACGGGGCATCTAGATGCTGCGCGCGCTTGATATTCGCGACCTTCTGATCATCGACCATCTGGAGCTGTCGTTCCAGCCGGGTCTGAACGTGCTGACCGGGGAAACCGGCGCCGGTAAATCCATCCTTCTTGACTCCCTGGGCTTTGTGCTGGGCTGGCGCGGGCGGGCCGCGCTGGTGCGGCAAGGGGCGGATCAGGGCGAGGTCGTGGCCGAGTTCGATCTGCCGGAAGGGCACGCGGCGCGTGCGGTGCTCGAGGAAGCAGGGCTGCCGGTCTCTGACACATTGCTGCTGCGACGCGTGAACACGTCAGATGGGCGTAAGACCGCCTGGGTGAATGATCGACGCTGCTCTGGCGAAGTTCTGCGGGCGCTCTCGGATACATTGCTGGAGCTGCATGGTCAGCATGACGATCGGGGTCTGCTGAACCCGCGTGGCCACCGGGCGATGCTGGATGACTTTGCCAATGTTCAGGCGCAGCTTGACGAGGTGCGCGCTGCCTGGGGGGCCGCGGCCCGCGCCCGCAAGCAAGTGGAAGAGACCCGCGCCGCTCTGGAGAGCGTGCGTGCAGAAGAAGAGTTCCTGCGCCATTCAGTGTCGGAGCTCGACAAACTCAGCCCCGAACCCGGCGAAGACGAAAGCCTCGACATCCGACGGCGCCAGATGCAGGCCGCCTCGCGCATCCGCGGCGATATTGCCCGCGCGCACGGGCTGCTATCGGAAGGCGCCGAAGGCGCGATGGGCGAGGCACAGCGCTGGCTTGAGGCGGTTTCCGGAGACGCAGGCGAGGCGCTTGATGCCCCGCTGGCCGCACTGAGCCGCGCGATGATCGAACTTGGCGAAGCGCAGGATGGCGTCGAGCGCTTTCTGGAAGGATTGGATTTCAATCCCGGCGATTTGGAAGACTGCGAGGAGCGCCTCTTTGCCATTCGCGCATTGGCGCGCAAACATGATGTGCAGCCGGACGATCTGGCCGATCACGCGGATGTCCTGCGCGAGAAACTGCAGGCGCTGGATGCCGGGGATCAGAACCTCGCGGACCAGGAAGATGCCCTTCGCGCAGCAGAGGCGGCGTATACGGCGGCTGCCGAACGCCTATCGGCCAAACGGCGGGACGGTGCCGCAACGCTTGACGCAGCCGTGATGGCAGAACTGGCGCCGCTCAAGATGGAGCGCGCAGTGTTTGAAACCAAGATCACAGAGGCCGAGCCCGGCCCGGATGGCGTGGATGCGGTCGCGTTCACTGTTGCCACCAATCCAGGCGCGCCCGCGGGTCCGCTCAACAAGATCGCTTCGGGTGGTGAGTTGAGCCGGTTTCTCTTGGCGCTCAAGGTCTGTTTGCGGGGCGAGGATGCCGCAAAGACGCTGATCTTTGACGAAATCGACCGTGGTGTTGGGGGCGCAACCGCCGATGCGGTCGGGCGCAGACTGAAGGCGCTTGCCGATGGCAGTCAGGTACTGGTCGTCACACACTCTCCTCAGGTTGCTGCGCAAGGAGCCCACCATTGGCGGGTCCAGAAATCCGTGACCGAGGGCGTGACGCTGTCGCAGGTGGTGCCACTGAATGAGGGCGAGCGCGTCGACGAGATCGCGCGCATGGTCTCTGGTGACAAGATCACACCAGAAGCCCGCGCCGCCGCCAAAGCGCTTCTGGCAGACGTCTAAGGCTATCGGACGCCCGCAAAATTATTGTTAACTACCATGGGGTAGGTGTGGCACTGATAGGTCAGTGAACAGATCGGAGAACCTGGATGGCGCGACGGGAAAGTAGTCCCCTGTCTGAATATCTCGCCAATACCAAGGCGCGCTTGCGGGATGCCCGTCGTGTATTGGTTCACCGTGGACCAAGTCAGCTGCAATTCTGGTTGATTGCTCTGGTCATTGGGGTGCTCGCTGGCTTTGCCGCTTTGTTCTTTCGCAAAGGCATTACCGCGCTGCAAGGGGCCGTCTACGGCGCCGAGGATGTGGACTACCTGCATAGTTTCGCCGCAACGCTGCCGTGGTACGTGCTGTTGCTGGTGCCGGTATTCGGCGGGTTGATCGTCGGGATCATTCTGCACCGCTTTACGCCAGACGGGCGGGTACGATCCGTCGCCGATGTGATCGAAGGCGCGGCCCTCAGAGATGGGCGCGTTGAAATCCGCGAGGGGTTGGCCTCGGCCTGCGCGTCCTTTCTGACCCTCTCGACCGGGGGCTCTTCCGGGCGCGAGGGGCCAGTGGTCCATATCGCAGGAATGATCTCTACCTGGGTGAGCGACCGCATCCGTGCCGATGGCATAACTGGGCGGGACCTCCTGGGTTGCGCGGTTGCGGCAGCGGTTTCTGCCAGTTTTAACGCCCCGATTGCCGGCGCTCTTTTTGCCATGGAAGTGGTGCTCAGGCATTTTTCCGTAAACACCTTCGCGCCCATCGTGGTGGCCTCGGTGGCAGGCACTGTCATCAATCGGCTTGAATATGGGGATGTCACGGAATTTGTGCTCACGACGCCCGGTGCGTTGCAATTCTACGTCGAGTTGCCAGCGTTCCTGATGCTTGGTCTGATCTGTGGCGTCGTCGCGGTTGTGCTGATGCATTCAATCTTTTTGGCGGATCGGGTGGGGACGGCTGTGCAATCGGCGCTTGGCATGCCGCGCTGGTTGCGCCCGACCATAGCTGGGTTTTTGCTTGGTCTGGTCGCGATCTGGTATCCGCATATCATTGGCGTTGGATACGAGACGACCGTGCTCGCCCTGTCCGGGAGCCTGCTGCTCAGCCAGGCGATCCTGTTCACGATTGTCAAAGTGGCTGCAGTCTCCATCACCATGGGCGGGCGCATGGGGGGCGGGGTGTTTTCCCCCTCGTTGATGGTTGGGGCGCTGACCGGGCTTGCCTTTGGCCTCATTGCGACGAATTTCCTGCCGGATGTCTCGGGTACGCATACGCTCTATGCTTTTGCGGGGATGGGCGCTGTCGCCGCTGCGGTGCTGGGTGCGCCCATTTCGACCACGCTCATTGTGTTTGAACTGACAGGCGACTGGCAGATCGGCCTTGCGGTGATGGTATCGGTGTCGATGTCCACGGCGTTGGCCTCGCGGATGGTGGACCGCTCGTTCTTCCTGACCCAGCTTGAAAAACGCGACCTGCATTGCGCGGCGGGTCCGCAGGCCTACCTCTTGGGCACTCTGCGGGTGGGCAAGGTCATGCGGCCCTTGGCGGATAGTGATCCCGAGAGCGCACAGGCGCTGATCGATGAAGGCATCGCCATCAGCCCCACCTCCACGCTGGAGGCGGCGCTGCCGATTTTTGACCGGGCAGGGGTGGAGTATATCCCGGTGGTCACTGAAGAAGAGTTCTCAGAAGAGACCGGAGAGCCACTGATGACCCTGATCGGCGTGCTCCATCATGTAGACTCGCTCAAGGCATACAACAGCGCGCTCGTGGCCATTGCCGCCGAAGAGCACCGGTAGTCTCGCATTTCGGATCTCGCACGTCTGCGCTGCCTGATGGGCGCTCCGTTTGTCCCGGGATTATTCGTGCCGCATTCTTGATGGGTGCGGGGGCGTGAATGCCCCCCCACGAGATAGCTCAGCGCCCGCGCCAGAGCGCGTGAAAGATATGCGTGAAGGTTGCCGCACCAAGTATCGGGATCAGCAAGTTCACCAGTGGGATCGACAAGGGCATCGCCATCAGCACGCCCGCCGCCCAGATCGTCGCCCCATGGCGACGGCGCAGGCGCTTTGCCTCGATCAAGCCGACCCGACGGGCGGCCGCGAGGGTGAAATACTCCCGCCCCAGCAAGAACCCATTGAGCCCCCAGAAGATAAAGGGCGCGGCAGGGGGGAACATCACATAAAGCACCAAGGCCAGCACGTTGGCGGCGATCAGCACGCCGAGGAAATTCACCGTGTCTTTTACGCCCTCCCAGACCGACAGCCCCGGCACCGGCGGCAGGCCTGGATAGTGTTTGGCTTCGACGGCGGCGGCGACCTCATCAAGAAACATGGATGTGATCGCCGAAGCTACCGGTACCATCAGAAACACCGACAACAGCATCATGAAGAAGAAGGAGCCCACCGACAGCAGGTCGTTGAGCCACGTAACCTGACCAATCAGCGGCAGCGAGGTCTCAGGTCCCACAAACATCTGGATCAGGACCAAAAGCCCGACATATGCCGCGACCAGCAGAGCAAAGGTGAGCCCCACCCCAAGCAGGAGGACCCGCTGAAACCGCGGATCCCCCATCTGGCCAAGGGCTTTGCCAAAGGCGGTGAAAATCATGTCTCGACCCATGTGGTAAGCGCCGTCACATCGGGGCGCGGACGTTCCGGCGGCGCGGCGCCTTCGGTGGCAATATGGATGAGACCGGCGATACGCTCGTTCTCGGCCAGATCAAAGGCGGCTTCACAAAAGCCCCGGTCATGGCTCATCCAGCCAGAGAGCCAGTTTGCGCCCCAACCCGCAGCTAGCGCGGCATTCAACAGGGCAAGGCAGACCGCACCTGCGGAATAGGTCATCTCGATCGGCGGGATCTTTGGGCTCTCTTTCTGAATCTCGACGACGACCACAGCCAGTTGGCCCAAATCGAACTGGCTGCGCGCCTTGGAGATGTCCTCTGGCGACTTGCCAAGCCGCAGGCCGGCCTCAGCGGTCAGGTCGCCGAGCCGCTGCATGGCAGCTTTCTCGACCACGATGAACCGCCAGGGTTCCATCTTGCCATGGTCGGGCGTACGCGCGGCGGCGGTCAAGAGCGGCATCAGCTCTGCACGGGTCGGGGCGGGAGCCTGAAGCGTCTTGGCCGGGCGGGACCGGCGGGTTTGCAGAAAATCGAGAGCGGCATCATTGCGTTGCGGCATATGTAAAACCTTTTTACATCTTGTCCTGCCCTATGTCGGGCAGCTTGAGGCGGGTTTCAAGGGGAAAGCGGCCTGGCGGGACGGTCTCGCGACGCGGAGCGCGGCAAAGCTGGGCGCAGCTTGGGCAAAGGTGTAAGCAGGCATCAAAGCCGAGTCCATGGTCGCTCTTGCACAGAGGATCCCGCGTCAGAGCGCATATGGACGATCGGGTGACGGATCAGGCCGCGCACGGGGCGTTGGCGCCGGGAGATTAGAACGGGTGGAGGCATGGCAAAACCAAAGGCACGAGATTTGGCGGATCTTCGGGACCTTGCGCAACCCGGGGCGCAGATCGCTGTACGAGTGACGCCCAAGGCGGCGCAGAACGCGGTGCTGCGCAAGCGGGATGAGATCAAGGTGCTGGTCACGACGGTCCCGGAAGGGGGCAAGGCAAATGCTGATGTGGTCGCACTTCTGTCCCGCGCACTCGGGGTCTCACCGTCACGACTGACACTCCTGCGTGGTGCGACAAGTCGCGACAAGGTCTTTCTTGTCACCGACCCTTGAGTTGTTCCGGCTAGGCACCGGGATAGGTCCTGTCGCGATCACCGGGAGAGGTGCGGGTTTGCCGCATCGTGGCGTAGAGGCGCTCTGCAGCTCGCCTCACCCCTTCCTCAGCGCGATTTGTCCAGAACCAGGCGATAGACCCCCTCGGGAAGGTCGAGCGCCGCAGCGAGATCTTGTAGCTGCTCTGGCGAGAGCGTGATGCGATGGGTTGAATGGGTGCGCGGATCAAACTGCTCGATCGTGACACATTCGGAAAACGCATTGATGATCACATCCTCGGTCAGATGGGGTTTTCCCTCATCGACCAGCGTGATCACCGTGGAATCAAATTCATGCTCGATTGTAAACATAAGCAAAGCTTGCCACCTGTATCCGCGCGCTGGCAAGGCGCGATTGTCGTCGCGCCTCGGGACGGTGCCTCTAGCCGTTTGCACATGTTGTGAAATCTGCGTTAGCCTGACCCCCATACAGGAGTCCCATGCGCCGTTTTTTGATTCTTTTTGTGCTGTTGGTAGCCGGCTGTACCGGCGTTGACCCCAACAACCCGCAATACCGTGCGTTTGTTGCGGTTGCAGAGGATGTGGAGCCCGTTGGCGAGGCGCAGTGCCGCAGCAAGGACCCCGACCGCAACTGCGATTTTCAGATCCAGCTGGATCTCAATCCCTCCGCCCCCGCAAACGCCTTTCAGACGGTCGATCGCAGTGGACGACCTGTGGTGATCTTTACACGCAGCATGCTCGATAGTTTTCGCAATCCTGACGAGATGGCGTTTGTGATGGGTCACGAGATGGCGCATCACATTCTCGAGCATCTCGACCAGCAGCGGATCAATGCGGTCAAAGGTGCGGTCTTTCTGGGCGAGTTGGTATCGCTCGAGGGAGGCACGCCCGAGCAGGTGGCCAATGCGCAATATGTCGGCGCCGTGGTTGGCTCGCGCAGCTATTCCAAAGCGTTCGAGTTGGAGGCGGATGCGCTTGGAACGCTCATCACCTATCAGGCGGGGTATCGCCCCAGCGTCGGGGTGAAGTTCTTCGAAGAGATCCCGGACCCGGGAGATGTATTCCTTGGCACCCATCCGGCCAATCCCGACCGCATCCGTATCGTGCAAAGAACGATCCGCAAATACGGTTTGAACTGAGGTTCCCCCGATGACAAAAAAGACCGAGGCCGCCGAGAAGGCGCTTACAAAGCTTGGTGTGGTGCTCACGGACCGAGGGTCAAAATATGCTGTAAGCGGTGCCCCTGTGCAAAGCCGGGAGGAGGTGGATGCGGTGCTGTCCACGCTCAAGGAAGACCGCAGCTATGCCAAGGCAACGCACAATACCTGGGCTGCCATGCTTCCGAGCGGTGGGCTCAAGGCCGATGATGGGGAAAGCGGAGCAGGCATGGTGATCCTGCGGATGATGGAGCGCGAGGCCCTCAGCAATCATGTGATTATCGTCACCCGCTGGTATGGCGGCAAGAAACTGGGCGGCGACCGCTTTCGACGGGTGCAGGACGCGGTGCGTGCCTATCTCGACGCTGGCTGAGTGCGGGGCCAAAACCTCTATTTGACCTGCATCAAGGCGCGCGCCTTCCAGATCTCATATGACCCTATGGGACCTTATGAGGAGGAACGCGCATCATGATCGATCCTGACAAGCTCAAAACCCACGCCGCCCTCTTTGACAGAATGGGCAAGGCGGTTGGGCTCGACCTTGAAGAAGAGGCCATCAGCGGCTCGCTTCAGTTTGAAGAAATTGCCGAAGCGGTTCTGCGCTGCACCCGCTGTGCGTGCCCCAAAACCTGCTCGCGCTACCTTGGGACCCTGACCCAAGAGATAGACCGCACCCCGGACTATTGCCGCAATTCCGACCTGCTTGACTATCTCAAGGAAGAACGGGGCTTGGCGGCAGAATAAGCATCACCGTCCGTCTCTGACGTGAAAAAGGCGACCTAGCGGTCGCCTCTTTTGTCTTACGTTCTGGCTGGACGCTTAGCCAAGCTTCTTGGCTACAAGCTGGTTCACCGCCTTCGGGTTGGCCTTGCCGCCGGTGGCTTTCATCACCTGACCGACGAACCAGCCCGCAAGCTTCGGGTTTTCTTTGGCCTTTTCAACCTGTGCGGGGTTGGCGGCGATGATCTCGTCCAGAGCCGCCTCAATCGCACCGGTGTCTGTGACCTGCTTCATGCCACGTTCTTCGACGATCTGGGCAGGGTCGCCGCCTTCGGTATAAACGATCTCAAACAGATCCTTGGCGATCTTGCCGGAGATGGCGTCAGAAGCGATCAGATCAATCACACCACCCAATTGCGCCGGGGAGACGGGGCTGTCGGTGATGTCTTTGTCGTCCTTCTTCAGGCGGCCAAAGAGTTCGTTGATGACCCAGTTCGCCGCCAGCTTGCCGCTGCGACCTTTTGCAACGGCGTCAAAATAATGCGCACTCTCCAGATCCGCCGTCAGCACGGACGCATCATAGTCTGTAAGGCCGAAATCTTTGATAAAACGGGCTTTCTTTTCGTCCGGCAGTTCGGGGAGCTTCGACTTGATGTCGTCTACCCAAGCCTGCTCGATCTCGAGCGGCAGAAGGTCCGGGTCGGGGAAGTAGCGATAGTCATGCGCCTCTTCCTTGGAACGCATCGAACGCGTCTCGCCCTTGTCTGGATCGTAAAGGCGGGTTTCCTGTTCGACTTCGCCACCGGCTTCGACAATGGCGATCTGGCGACGTGCTTCGACCTCGATGGCCTGCTGGATAAAGCGCATGGAGTTCATGTTCTTGATCTCGCAGCGGGTGCCGAGATGCGAGAAATCCTGCGTTTCCTGATACTTCTCGTAGGCGCCGGGGCGGCAGATGGAGACGTTCACATCCGCGCGCAGGTTGCCGTTCTGCATGTTGCCGTCACAGGTGCCAAGGTAACGCATGATCTGGCGCAGCTTGGCGATATAGGCGGCCGCTTCCTCGGGGCCACGGATGTCCGGGCGCGAGACGATTTCCATCAGGCAGACGCCGGTCCGGTTCAGGTCCACAAAGGACATGGAGGGGTCCATATCGTGGATGGATTTGCCCGCGTCCTGCTCCATGTGGATGCGCTCGATACGCACCATGCGCGCCGTGCCATCGCCAAGCTCCACCAGCACTTCGCCTTCGCCCACGATGGGGTGATAGAGCTGGGAGATCTGATAGCCCTGCGGCAGGTCGGGGTAAAAATAGTTCTTGCGGTCAAAGGCAGACCAGAGGTTGATGTCCGCCTTGAGGCCAAGACCCGTGCGGACCGCCTGTTCGACGCAGTACTCGTTGATGACGGGCAGCATGCCGGGCATGGCCGCATCCACAAATGCTACGTTGGAGTTGGGCTCCGCCCCAAACTGGGTGGAAGCGCCCGAAAACAGCTTGGCATTGGAGCTGACCTGGGCATGCACCTCCATACCGATGACCAGTTCCCAGTCATGCTTGGCGCCCGCGATTACCTTGGGCTTTGGGAGTTCATATGTCAGGTCGAGCATGGTTTTCCGCCGTATCCGAATGTCCTTGTTTGCCATGCGTTCTAGGCGCGCAGAGGCCGAGGAGCAAGGGGCAATGGCGGCGAGCGGCGTTCTTACCTTCGAAACGCGGGGCTGGCGCTCCATACGGGACGCCAGTCAGGCAAGGTTTGTCGCCACGATCAGTTCAGGTAGGCGCTGACGATGGCCTCGTAGCTGCCATCAGCTTTCATTTCTTCAAAGGCCTGCGCAAGTTTGGTGGCCACTTCGGGATCGAATTCGGCGTTTGAAGCCAGCCAAAGGCGCAGACTGCCCACCGGTGTGCCGATCACGATGGTGCTCGGGTCGAGCCCCTCTGACTTCACGGCGTGCAGGACGCGCTGACTCAGTGTGAACCAGGCATCCACGCGCCCGCCGGTCAAGAGACGTGCAGCCGTCGCGGTATCGGGGGTGGACTGCACATTGCCGAACTCCAGCTTTGCGAGCCGTTTCTCTCGTGGCGCCCCCCCAAGTGTGGCAATTCGAGAGAGCTGGCGCGCGTCCTCAAGAGAGTTCACCGCCTCGGTGGTGGTCGCGAATACTTCGTCAGCCACAATAAACTCTGCGATCCACTTGTAGACGGTTTCACGCGACTCGGTGCGCGCGGCGGTAAAAAGCAGGGCGTTCGGCGTTTTCTGCGCCATCGATTGCGCGCGCTTCCAAGGAAGATACTCAATCTCGATTGTCACGCCCGAGCGTTTCGACATCTCTTCCAAAATCTCGTGAGAGATTCCCGGCATCTCGAGGTCTGGCGCGATCGTGTAGGGCGGGAGGGCTGCGGTGTACGCTTTGATCGCCTCTGCCCGCGCGCTGTCCATGCCCGCCATTAAAAACGAGACACTCAGAGCGATGGCCAACTTTGTTGATTTTAAGATCATGAAACAGAAACCTTATATTCATTGCCGAGACGCCAATTCGGATCTCTGCAAGCAAATGATTGACCCGGCGTCACTTTGAGTAGACGGGTTTCAAATTAAGAATATGCGAATTGTGGGCTGGTTTCTGACGCAGCTTGCTCGCAACGTTTCCTGATCTCGGCTTGGCCTTGATGTTCCGGACCGCTAAGACGGTACTCCGGCCTCAGTGGTGGCGCATCATCGTGGCCGACGCCAAAGCAAAGGAGCAGCAGGTTTTGGATACGACCCTTCGAATTGCGCGGAAGATTTCCGAAGAAATCGGATCATCGGTACAGCAGGTAAACGCAGCCGTGGGGCTTTTGGACGAGGGGGCGACCGTGCCTTTTGTCGCGCGCTACCGCAAAGAGGTGACCGGGGGCCTTGATGACACGCAATTGCGGACCTTATCAGAGCGGCTGGAATACTTGCGCGAGCTGGAAAAGCGACGGGCCGCAATCCTGGAGTCGATTTCGCAGCAAGACAAGTTGACCGATGATCTGGCGGCATCGATTGCCAAGGCGGAGACCAAGGCGCAGCTCGAAGACATCTATCTCCCCTTCAAACCCAAGCGTCGCACCAAGGCGATGATCGCGCGCGAAAACGGGCTTGAGCCTCTTCTGGAGGCTATTCTCGCGGATCGCTCTGCTGATCCCGAGGTTTTGGCCGCGAACTACCTCTCCGGGGAAGTGGCAGACACAAAGACCGCTTTGAACGGTGCACGTGATATTCTCACCGAGCGTCTCACCGAGAATGCCGAGCTTTTGGGGCGGCTACGTAATTTCATGCAGTCTGAAGCCATTTTGCGATCCAAAGTGGTCGAAGGACAGGAGCAGGCGGGTGCCAAATTCTCGGATTACTTCGATCATTCCGAGGCTTGGAAAACCACCCCGTCGCATCGGGCTCTGGCGATGCTGCGCGGCTCCAACGAGGGCGTGCTGACGCTCGATATTGCCCCACCGGGCGAAGAGGGGGTCACGCGAGCCGAAGAAATGGTCGCCGCTGTTCTGGAGGTGCGAAGCTCGGCTCCGGGCGACAAGTGGCTGCGCAAAGCGGCTGGTTGGACCTGGCGGGTCAAACTGTCGCTGTCGATGATGCTGGAGCTGATGGGCGATCTGCGCAGCCGGGCGCAGGACGAGGCTATTTCGGTTTTTGCGCGCAATCTCAAGGATTTGCTCTTTGCCGCCCCAGCCGGTGCGCGGCCGACCCTCGGGCTGGACCCGGGCATTCGCACCGGCGTCAAGGCCGCAGTGGTTGATGCGACCGGGAAATTGGTGGCCACAGAGACCCTCTATCCGTTCCAGCCGAAAAACGATCTGCGTGGTGCGCAGGTCTCCATTCTGAAGCTCATCGCCGAGCACGGGGTTGAGCTGATCGCGATCGGCAATGGCACGGCCAGCCGCGAGACCGAGCGCATGGTCGCCGAAGTTCTAAAAAACCTGCCCGCAAAGGTCAAAGCGCCGACCAAGGTGGTGGTTTCTGAGGCGGGCGCCTCGGTCTATTCCGCCTCCGAACTGGCTGCGCGTGAATTCCCGGATCTTGACGTCAGCTTGCGTGGTGCGGTTTCGATTGCGCGGCGCCTTCAGGATCCGCTGGCGGAACTGGTCAAGATTGAGCCCAAGAGCATCGGGGTCGGACAATATCAGCATGACGTAGACCAGCATAAGCTTTCCAAATCGCTCGAAGCCGTGATCGAAGATGTGGTGAACGCGGTTGGTGTTGATCTCAACATGGCGTCCGCGCCGCTTTTGGCACATGTCTCGGGTCTTGGTCCCGGCCTTGCCGAAGCCATCGTGGCGCATCGCGACCTCAACGGCGCTTTCAAGACCCGCAAAGAACTCTTGAAGGTTGCGCGTCTTGGCCCCAAGGCGTTTGAGCAATGTGCAGGTTTCCTGCGTATCCAAGGCGGCAAAGAGCCTCTGGACGCCTCTGCGGTCCACCCCGAAAGCTATGATGTCGCGCGCAAGATCGTGAGCGCCTGCGGCCGCGATATTCGCGAGATCATGGGGGACGCCACGGCGCTGAAATCCCTCCGGGCTGAGCAATTCGTCTCTGGTGAGGTCGGCCTGCCCACCGTACATGACATCTTTGCGGAGCTGGAAAAACCGGGGCGTGATCCACGTCCTTCTTTCGTCACCGCAAGCTTTACCGATGGCGTGGAGGAGATCACTGATCTCAAACCCGGTATGGTTCTTGAGGGCACAGTGACCAATGTTGCGGCCTTTGGGGCCTTCGTGGACATTGGTGTGCACCAAGACGGTCTTGTGCATGTCAGCCAGCTGGCCGACAAATTCGTCAAGGACCCGCATGAGATTGTGAAAACCGGCCAGGTGGTCAAGGTCACGGTGGTCGAGGTGGACGTGCCGCGCAAACGCATCGGCCTGACCATGAAAAAGGACGGTGGCGCATCTGCGCGGGAGGATCGCGCAGGCCGTGGGCCCTCCCAGAATGCGGCGCGCGGTGGTGCCAAAGGGCGCAATCCCTCCGCACCCAAACGCCACGGCTCTGCCGCGCCCAGAGGCAAATCCGCCTCAGATACCGGCGCAACGGGCAATGGCGCATTGGGGGCCGCCTTGATGGATGCCTTCAAAAAGAAATAGCCCTCGGTTGAAACGCACCGGCTCCCCTTCTTCTAACGGAAAATGTCGCGGGGGAGGGGGCCCGGAAGGGACCACCGCGGGCAGAGCCCCCTTCTGATCGCGAGCGGTTTATCGTACGTCGCTTACCCAGCGGTCAGTTCAGGTCCATCCGCGGTAAAGACGACCCTGTATCCGGCTTCGATATCGTCGCGAAAGGACTCTGCGATTGCGCGCAGCGCGTCCATCCGGCCACGCTCGGCAAACTGTCGCAACGACCTGACCTGGGCGTCATTGTCAAAACCCGCCGCCGCATGCGCCCAGACCATCGGGTGCAATTCGCGCAGATGCTCACGGATGAGCCAATGCGCGGCCTGTGCGATCTGTTGGCGCACCGCTGCGGCGTCGGCTGCGGTCTCGGGCTGAGGTTTCAGCGCGATGCTGCAATAGGCCGACAGGAGATTGATCCGCTCCTGATTGGCGGCGCGGGCCACGATGTCCGCCATCCCATCGAGGAAATAGGGCACATCGACCTCGAGACAGGCCGCATCGGATTGCGCCACCGCATCAAAATAGACCCAAGCATAGCCGGCGGCGCCCCACTGCGCTTGAACCAGTGCTGCAACGCGTCGCGCTTCGAGTTCCAGCGCGCGCAGCCCCTCTGCGCCTTGCTCTGCCAAATGGGTGCCCAATGCGCGCAGGTGGCGCGGGTTGCCGGGATCGAGCCGGATCAGGTCAAAGTAGTCATCTGCGATTTGTCTGCATCCGGCCGAAGCCTCCACACTGTAAAGGGCGCAGCGTGCGGCGGCCACGAAGGGCCGTGCGCGGGCGTCATTCGGGATTTGAGACAATAGCGTTTTGGCGCGCGCGTGATGGGCCTCGGCGCGGGCGTGCAAGGTGTCACGCTGGCGATGTGACTTGCGTTTGGAGATCCGTCGAAACGCCCAGGCAATATCCAGATGAGCAAGCGCGACAACCGTCGTCATCACCGGGGTGCGCGCGCATTCAAGGCGGGTGCGTTCCAGCGCCATGATCCCATCGAGTGTCACCCGCTCAGTGAGGCTAAGACCCTCACTCAACGCATGCTCAACCGCATTGATAATATCTGCGCGCGCCCCGTAGGCGATCAGATCCGCAATGGGGGTCCCCCCGGGCGTCGCGCGCCGCGCCGTATCAGCGGCGAGGATCTCGGCCTCGATCCTTTCCCAATCTTCCTGCCGGGCGAGGAACTGCCCTTCGGCAATCGCGCGGTCACAGGCTTCGTCCTCGGCGTTGGTTACCGGCGTTGGAATGGTCAGCACATCCTCAAGACTGAGCGGTTCTGATGACAGCGTTTCCGGCGCGCCACGGGTCTTTTTCAGCGCCTCGGGCCAGCTGCGCAGGGCTCTGGGCAGGATTTCCCCCGCGCGCGTGATCGGCAGCGGCATGCGCGCAGACACGAGGCGCATGAGGTGTTTCAAACCGTCTTTTGCCGGAGGCGCAGAGAATGGCATCAGGTGGGTCCCGTTGTAGCAGTCTTTTCGTGGGAGCCACTGTCGGAAAAATTTGGGGCGCAAACATGGCAGCCGCGCGGTGTTCACCGGATCAATTTCGGCACCGCGACAGCAGATGGCGGCAAAAGCGCGGCATTATGTTTGCAGGGCAAAAAATGCCGGCAAGAAGCGCGGATTGGAACCGCTCAGAGAACAGTAAAATGCTGTATTTTTAAGGCAACTTGCCGCTGTTGAAGTGCGGCTTCCAGGACTGACGCCTTGGGGGTGACTTCGGGAGGGATCTGATGATGGGTGCCCGGGCGGGTATGGATCGTGGCCCGCACCGAAAAATCGCTCCGCGTGACCATCCGGATATGATCGATCTCGGCCAGTGAGATGTCACCAGAGCTGCGCAGGCTGCGCCAGCTCAAGTGAGTCTCGGTGATCCGGAGCCAGGCCGCATGGGGGCGCCACAGCTCCCAGAGCGAGGGCAGCAAAGGCAACGCAAGGAGCGCCAGTACCCAGCCCCGTGCTTCAAACGCGACCCAGATCAGACCGACAGCCGAAGCCCAGGCCGCGACCAAAACAATCGACCTAAGAGAGCGCGCGTCTCTTTGAAACAGGAACACGTCCTGCGGCTGGGCCTCCGGGTCAGGCGTCAAGGATACGGCTCACCATCTCGTTGGTATCCCGGCTCAGCCCCTCGGTTGCCTTGATCCGCTTGAGTTCTGCTCTGATCTTGTCCTGACGTCCGGCATCATAGCGCTTCCATGTTTGGAAGGCGCTGCACATACGCGCGGTGGTCTGCGGGTTCAGCGGGTCCAGCGCGATCAACTGATCGGCGAGCAAGCGATAGCCGCTGCCGTCGGCCTGGTGGAACCCGGCATGGTTCATTGCTAACGCCCCCATCACAGCCCGAAAACGGTTGGGGTTCTTGATCGTGAACAGCGGATGTTCGGTCAGGCTCTGGGCGATGGCAGGTGCGCGTTCGGGGCGGGCCGTGGCTACCTGAAGCCCGAACCACTTGTCCATTACCAGACGATCATCCTGCCACTGCTCAAAGAAGGCCTGTGATTGGGCGTCACCCTTCTCGGCCTTGAGCAGACAAGCCAGCGCCGAGTTCTGCACGGTCATGTTGTTGGCGGTCTCAAATTGCTTGGTCGCGGCCTCGCCCCCATCAATCCGGGTCAACAGTCCAAGGATACGCCCGTTGAGCGCCCTCAGTCCGGCGCCCTTGGCATCCGGCACATAGGCGCCATCGACCAAAGTGGCTGCAAACAGGCGTGGGAGGCTGTCGGACAGGCTCTGCGCCAGTGTCTGCGCAAAGGTCTCTGCCGCGTCGTGGATTGCGTCCGGGTCGGGTGTTACGCCCTGATCTGCCAGTGCCTGTGCAATCTCGCTCTCGGTGGGAGGTGCCAGAACCAGGGCGCGAAAGGCCGGATCAAGGTGATCGTCGCGCACCAGGGACTGCAGCGCCTCGAGATAGTTCGAGTCTGGGCTTGCACCGTCAATTACCATCGCGATGCGAGAGGCTTTGGCAAGCTCACGGCCCGCTTCCCAACGGGTAAAGGGGTCGGTGTCATGTGCCAGCAAGAAAGCGCGTTCCTTGGCAGAGCTGTCGCGGGTCAGGATCACCGGAGCAGAGAAATCGCGCAAGATCGACGGGATCGGTCGCGTCTTGAAGCCTTCAAAGGAAAAGCTCTGCTCTGCCTCTGTCATTTCGAGCACGGTGGTTGGCAGCACTTCGTCGCCAGTGGGGGTCAGCAGCCCCACCGCAATCGGGATCACCTTTGGATCCTTGTGGTCCTGTCCAGGTGTGGGGGGCGTCTTCTGCCGGAAGGTGAGCGTGTAGGTGCCATCCTCAAAGCTCTCATCGACCGAAAGGCGCGGCGTGCCGGCCTGGCTGTACCAATTCTTGAATTGTGCCAGATCCCGTCCTGTGGAGTCCTCAAACACCTTGATCCAGTCCTCGATGGTGCAGGCCTGCCCATCGTGACGATTAAAGTAGAGATCGAGCGCCTTGTAATAGGCCTCATCACCAACGAGACGTTTGAGCATGCCGATCACCTCGGCGCCTTTTTCATAGACCGTTGCGGTGTAAAAATTGTTGATCTCTTGAAAGGCTTCGGGGCGTACAGGGTGGGCGAGCGGACCGTTGTCCTCGGGGAACTGGCGCGCGCGCAACTCGATCACGTCTTCGATCCGTTTCACCGGAGCAGAGCGCATGTCGGCGGTGAACTGCGCATCTCGATAGACTGTCAGACCTTCCTTGAGGCACAGTTGGAACCAGTCCCGGCAGGTGATCCGGTTGCCGGTCCAGTTGTGAAAATACTCATGGGCGATGATCGCCTCGATCCGTTCGAAATTGGCATCTGTCGAGGTTTCAGGGCTGGCCAAGACGCAGGAGGAGTTGAAAATGTTCAATCCTTTGTTTTCCATTGCGCCCATGTTGAAGTCATCGACTGCAACGATGTTGAACACGTCGAGATCGTACTCACGCCCATAGACCTCTTCGTCCCAGGTCATCGACTTCTTGAGCGCCTCCATCCCAAAGGCGCATTTGCCCTCGTCACCGGGCCGCACCCAGATATTGAGTTCCACATCCTTGCCCGAGCGCGTGGTGAAACGATCGGGATGGTTGAGCAGATCGCCCGCCACCAACGCAAAGAGATAGGCCGGTTTGGGCCAGGGATCGTGCCATTCGGCAAAGCCCTCACCGCTTTCGCCAGGGTTGCCGTTGGACAGCATAACCTTTTCGTCGCCCTCGATACGGACATTGAAGGTGCTCATGACATCGGGGCGGTCGGGATAATAGGTGATCTTGCGGAACCCTTCGGCCTCGCACTGGGTGCAATACATGCCATTCGACATATAAAGCCCCTCGAGCGCGGTATTGGCCTTTGGGTTGATCTCGACCTCTGCTTCCCATGTGAAGGGCGTGTCCGGCACCTCGCAGCTTAGGCCCGTGTCGGTGACATTGGGCGCGACCTCTGCCCCATCAATCTGTGCTGAAATCAGCTTGAGCTTCTCGCCATGCAGAAAGAACTCCCGATCTGAGACATCAGGGTTGGGTGCAAAACGGATCTTGGACAGCACCCGTGTTGCCTCGGGCGAGAGGCGAAATACCAGCTCGACGCGCTCCACCACATAGCCAAACGGGGTGTAGTCCTTCAGGTAGAAGGTCTCTGGCTGCGTGCTTGGGGCGGCGTCTTTCATGGGTACATCCTTCGCGATTTTTTGGGAACACGCGGCGGGGGGCGTGCGTTGCTACCACAAGACCTATGCAACCGAGGGCAGTGGGGCAAGCGCCCTTCGCCCTCATTTGAAAGGAGAAGCTCATGGCCGATGCCGACACACCGATGACCACTCAGCGCGAGGTTCGTCAGCGCAAACGTGGGCTCTACTGGATCATTGCGGTTCTCGCAGCGGTCCTGTTTGGGCTTGCGATTTTTGGGCTGGGGGAAGACCTCACCGGGATTGAGGGCGCTGGGGCCGAGACAAGCGCCCCCAGTAGCGTGGTGGTGGAGGGAGAAATCGGCGGTTGATTGCCCCAGCCGTTTCTTGAGTCATCGCGATAGATGCCGCGCATTCAAAAAGAAAGGGCGCCCTGATTGGGGCGCCCTTCTTGGTATTTGGGGTCTCTCTCGATCAGTCGATGAGATTTAGCAGCGTTGCGAGAGACTGTTTTGCGTCGCCGTAGAACATGCGGGTGTTTTCCTTAAAGAACAGCGGGTTCTCGATCCCGGAATACCCCGTGCCCTGACCGCGTTTGGAGACAAAGACCTGCTTTGCTTTCCAGCACTCCAGAACCGGCATGCCAGCGATGGGCGAGTTGGGGTCTTCCTGGGCGGCCGGGTTCACGATGTCGTTAGAGCCAATAACGATGGCCACATCCGTCTCCGGGAAATCATCGTTGATCTCATCCATCTCCAACACGATGTCGTAGGGCACCTTGGCCTCGGCAAGAAGCACGTTCATGTGTCCGGGCAAGCGGCCCGCCACCGGGTGGATCGCAAAGCGCACGTTCTTGCCCTTGGCGCGCAGACGGCGGGTGAGCTCGGCCACATTGGACTGCGCCTGCGCCACCGCCATGCCGTAGCCGGGGATGATGACGATGCTGTCGGCGTCTTCCAGGGCCGTGGCCACGCCATCGGCGTCGATTGCCACCTGTTCGCCCTCGACTTCCATCGCAGGACCAGCGCTGCCGCCAAAACCGCCAAGGATCACCGAGACAAACGAGCGGTTCATCGCCTTGCACATGATGTAGCTCAGGATCGCGCCAGAAGAGCCCACCAGAGCGCCGACCACGATCAACAGATCATTGCCAAGGCTAAAGCCAATCGCCGCCGCTGCCCAGCCGGAGTAGCTGTTGAGCATGGAGACCACCACCGGCATATCCGCACCGCCAATGCCCATGATCAGGTGATAGCCGATGAACAAGGCCGCCAGCGTCATCAGCACCAGCGGCAGCATGCCGCCTGCGCCCAGATACCAGAACAGGCACAGAAGCGAGATCCCCGCTGCGCCGATGTTCAGCATATGCCCACCAGGCAGCTTGGTCGCCGCCGAGGACACTTTGCCGGAGAGTTTGCCATAGGCAATCACCGAGCCCGTAAAGGTCACCGCCCCGATAAAGACGCCAAGGAAAACCTCGACCCGCAGGATGTTGATCTCCACGCTGTCTTTCTTGGCGAGGAGCGCGGCAAAGCCTTCGAGCGATTTGCGCGCGCCTTCGTCCATCGCGAGCACCCGGCCCAGTTCGATATGAGCGTTAAAGCCCACCAGTACCGCCGCCAAACCGACCAGCGCATGCATGCCTGCCACCAGTTCCGGCATCTGGGTCATCTCGACCTTCGAGGCCAGCATGTAGCCGATCACACCGCCTGCGCCGATCAGCACCAGCGACAGGAACCACAGGCCAGAGCCCGGCCCGATGAGGGTTGCAAAGACCGCCAGCGCCATGCCGACAATCCCGTACCAGACTGCACGTTTGGCGCTTTCCTGGCCCGAGAGTCCGCCCAGCGAAAGGATAAAGAGAACCGCTGCGACCACATAGGCCGCCGTCGTGAATCCAAAGTCCATGATCTCTCCTCCTTTAGGATTTCTGGAACATGGCGAGCATGCGCCGTGTCACGAGGAAGCCGCCAAAGATGTTGATCCCGGCCATAAAGACACTGAGAGCGGCCAGGAAAATCACCAACCAGGAACCAGAGCCGATCTGCATCAGGGCGCCGAGAATGATGATCGAGGAGATCGCATTTGTGACCGCCATCAGCGGCGTGTGCAGGGAGTGAGAGACGTTCCAGATCACCTGGAAGCCCACAAAGACCGAGAGCACAAAGACGATGAAATGCTGCATGAAGCTTGCAGGGGCCACCAGCCCCACCGCCAGGAGCAACGCAGCGCCGACCGCAAGCAATGTGACCTGATTTTTGGTCTGTTGTTTGAAGGCGGCGACTTCTGCGGCGCGTTTTTCCTCGGCCGTCAGCTCCTTGGGGGCTTCGGGTTTTTTTTGCGCCGCAATGGCCTGCACCTTGGGCGGCGGCGGTGGGAAGGTGATCTCGCCTGCGTGGGTCACAGTGGCCCCGCGGATGACGTCGTCCTCCATGTCATGCACCACCTGACCGTCCTTTTCCGGGGTCAAATCGGTCATCATGTGACGGATGTTGGTGGCATAGAGGCTGGAGGACTGGCTCGCCATGCGGCTTGGGAAGTCGGTGTAGCCGATGATGGTCACGCCGTTGTCGGTGACGACTTTCTCGTCCTTCACGGTGCCTTCGACGTTGCCGCCACGCTCGGCCGCAAGGTCGACGATGACCGAGCCGCGCTTCATCGCCGCGACCATATCCGCCAGCCAGAGCTTCGGCGCCTCGCGGTTGGGGATCAGCGCGGTGGTGATCACGATGTCCATTTCGGGCGCCAGTTCGCGGAATTTGGCCAGCTGGGCCTCTCGGAACTCGGGGCTCGAAACAGACGCGTAACCGCCTGTGGCCGCGCCATCCTGCTGTTCTTCCTCAAAGTCGAGGTAGACAAACTCGGCACCCATCGACTCGACCTGTTCGGCCACTTCGGGGCGCACGTCAAACGCATAGGTCACCGCGCCTAGCGAGGTGGAGGTGCCGATTGCCGCGAGGCCCGCAACGCCTGCGCCTACCACCAGCACCTTGGCCGGTGGCACCTTGCCCGCAGCGGTGATCTGGCCGGTGAAGAAGCGGTCAAAGTTGTTGCCCGCCTCGATCACTGCGCGGTAGCCCGCGATATTGGCCATGGAGCTCAGTGCGTCCATCTTTTGCGCGCGGCTGATGCGCGGCACCATTTCCATCGCGATCACGGTCGCGCCCTTGGATTTCGCGAGCTCGAGGCCCTCTTCATTGCCGCCCGGGTTGAAGAAGGAAATCAGGGTCTTGGATTTGTTGAGCCGCTTCAGCTCGGTCTCGGAGGGCGCGCGCACCTTAGCGATGATATCGGCGGCCTTCCACAGCCCGGCGGCGGTCTTGATGACCTCAACACCGGCTTCGGCGTAGGCCGCATCGGTAAAGCCCGCAGCTTCCCCGGCGCCTGCCTCAATGCAGCACTCAAACCCCAGCTTCTGAAGATCTTTTGCCGAGGCTGGCGTCATCGCAACGCGCGACTCGCCCTCGGCTATTTCTTTTGGTGTGCCTATTTTCAACAGTCATCCCCCTGTCTGCACCGATGGTTGCGAATGCTTGCGCACGTTTCGCAAACACATTAAATACACAGCGCAACAAAATTGCGCAAGCAATTTGCTGCGTTGCGGCAAGAAACTGAAATTTCGCCCACAAATGCCCGAAATCGGGCCAAGGGGCGGTCTTCGTTTCACCGCTGGCACACAGCATCAGATGTTGCAGGAAATGAAAAGCACTGGATGTGAGATTTGGCTCTTTTGCGACATTTCAACCGCCGATACCGCCAAGATTCCGGATAAGATCGACAAACTGACCGTTGTCGCGGGCGATTTGGCAGCAAAATGACGCAAAAGCCGTGGGTTAGGCCGACAGCGACAGGGCAGTGGGGCGCCGGTCTTCTGACCAGCTGTGGACCGCGCGGCCAAAGGCCTCGAAGAGGGGGCGCGACACCGGATCCTCGCCTGCACGATACTCGGGGTGCCATTGCACGGCGAGTGAAAATCCAGCCGCGTCCTTGACATAGAGGGCTTCGGGTGTGCCGTCTTCAGCTTCGCCTTCCACAACGATGCGGGCACCAGGTGTTTTGATCCCCTGTCCATGCAGCGTGTTGGTCATCACCTCTGCGGCGCCAAGAAGCTGATGGAATATGCCACCTTCGCGCAGCTTGACCGGATGGCGCAGCGCGAATTTCTCTTCGATGGTGCCATCGGGGGGCATGCGGTGGTTCATACGTCCGGGCAGGTCGCGAATTTCAGGGTAGAGCGTGCCGCCCATGGCGACGTTCACCTCTTGAAAGCCTCGGCAGATCCCAAAAAACGGCTGGCCGCGTTTCACGCATTCCCGCACCAGCGGCAGGGTGATGGCATCGCGCGCGCGGTCAAAATCTCCATGCGCTTCGGTGGGGTCTTCGCCATATTCCTGCGGGTGCACGTTCGGGCGGCCGCCGGTCAACAAGAAACCATCAAAGCTCTCGAGCAGTTCCTCGACTGAAACAAATCGCGGGTCGGTCGGGATCAACAGAGGCAGGCACCCCGCCACATTGGCGACAGCATCCGAGTTCATGGTGCCCCCGGCATGTGTCGGGTACTGGTCATTCATGAGGTAGGAATTGCCGATGATGCCGACTTTGGGGCGCACGTTTGATCTCCACATCGTTTGGTTCAGGGCCTGTTGCCCTATCACATTAATGTGGCTTGTCTTTTGCGCAAGCCCGAGGCGAGGCGCATTGGCCTGTTCACCTATGCACAGACCTCATGTCTCAGCCCCTTCGGGCTGAGACATTGTATCAAGGGCTGTTAGCCCTGAGCCTTCAGTTCCAGACGGCGGGCATGCAGCACCGGCTCCGTATAGCCGGAGGGCTGAATGCGGCCCTTGAACACCAGATCGCAGGCGGCCTGAAAGGCGATGCCGTCGAACCCGGGAGCCATCGGGCGATAAGAAGGATCGGCAGCGTTTTGGCCATCCACAACGGCGGCCATTTTCTGCATCGCGGCCATAACTTGCTGTTCGGAGACAACGCCATGATGCAGCCAGTTCGCCAAGGCCTGACTGGAGATCCGGCAGGTCGCCCGGTCTTCCATCAGCCCCACATCATTGATGTCTGGCACTTTGGAGCAGCCCACACCCTGATCTACCCAGCGCACCACATATCCGAGAATGCCTTGAGCGTTGTTCTCGATTTCGCGCGTAATGGCCTCGTCCGAGAGGTTCTGGCCTGCCATTACCGGGATCGTGAGCAGATCATCCAATGTGCCCCGCGCGCCCTCGGCCTTGAGCTCGTTCTGGCGGCTCAGGACATCCACCTTGTGATAATGGGTGGCATGCAGGGTCGCAGCGGTCGGCGAGGGCACCCAGGCGCAGGTTGCGCCGGATTTCGGGTGGCCGATCTTTGCGTCCAGCATCTCGCCCATACGGTCAGGCATCGCCCACATGCCCTTGCCGATCTGGGCACGCCCCTGCAGACCACAGGCCAGCCCGATATCGACGTTGCGATCCTCATAAGAGGCAATCCACGCGGTCGACTTCATCTCGCCCTTGGGCAGCATTGCGCCCGCTTCCATCGAGGTGTGGATCTCATCTCCGGTGCGATCGAGGAACCCGGTGTTGATGAAGGCCACCCGCGATTTTGCGGCACGGATGCATTCCTTGAGGTTGGCCGAGGTGCGGCGTTCCTCGTCCATGATGCCGATCTTGACCGTGTTGCGCGGCAGGCCCAGTGCGTCTTCGACGTGATCAAATATTTTTACCGCAAAGGCGACCTCTTCGGGACCGTGCATCTTAGGTTTCACCACATAGACCGACCCATGCAGCGAGTTGCCGCCTTCGGATTTGAGGTCATGCATGGCCACCATGACGGTGATCATCGCATCCATCAGGCCTTCGCCCGCCTCGCGGCCCGCAGTGTCCAGGATGGCCGGGTTTGTCATCAGGTGGCCGACATTGCGCACCAACAGGAGAGAACGCCCCTTGAGCGTCGAAGCCTCGCCGGTGGGGGTGGTGTAGGACAGGTCGTCATTCAATACACGGGTAAAGGTCTTGCCGCCCTTGCTGACCTCTTCGGCGAGGTCGCGTTTCATCAGGCCGAGCCAGTTGGCATAGGCGCTAACCTTGTCGTCGGCATCCACACAGGCGACCGAATCCTCGCAGTCCATGATGGTCGAGAGCGCCGATTCAAGCGTGATGTCGTTGATGTTGGCGGCATCGCCTTTGCCGATGTTGCCGCTTGCGTCGATCTCGAGGATCGCGTGCAGGCCGTTGTTTTTCAGCAGGATGCGGCGCGGACTGGTCGCGTCGCCAGCGTAGCCTGCAAACTGGGTTGCGTCCTTGAGTGCGGGCGCGAGGGCGCCATCCTGCACCTGAAGCGCTGCCACATCGGACCAGGAGCCCGCCGCAAGCGGGAAAGTCTCATCGAGGAATTGACGTCCCCATGCGATCACCCTTGCCCCACGCTCCGCATCGTAACCCGAACCGCTCGGAAGATCGCCCATGGCATCGGTGCCATAGAGCGCGTCATAGAGACTGCCCCAGCGGGCGTTCGCTGCATTGAGCGCAAAGCGGGCGTTGGTGATCGGAACCACCAGCTGCGGCCCAGGCACATGCGCGATCTCGGGGTCAACATTCTGGGTTTCCACCTCAAAATCCGGTCCCTCCGGCATCAAATAGCCAATCTCGGTCAAAAAGTCCTTGTAGGCTGCGGCATCATGCGGCTGGCCACGGTGTTCCAGATGCCAGGCGTCGATCTTTCCCTGAATGTCTGCACGTTTGGCAAGAAGGGCGCGGTTTTCATCGCCCATACCCTCGACCAGCCCCGCAAGCCCGGCCCAGAAGGCCTCCTTGCTGACGCCGGTGCCCGGCAGCGCCTGATCCTCGACAAAAGCCACCAGTTCGGAGGCGACCTGAAGTCCATTGCGTTCAATCCGGCTCATTGTTCTCTCCTTCTGATGGTGCACGATTGCATGCAATTAGATAGGCGATAAGTTTCCGATCGGCAACAAATCGTGCTCTCTGGAAATGCAAACGCATCTGTTTGTTTTTCAAGAAAGTGCTGTAGATTTTCGCAACGCTGAGCAGGAGAACTGCGCATTGATGCGGGGCGAGGTCGCAGATTGCCGCTTGGAACAATGGCCCAGGGCAAATCTGGATTTGTATACCGTTGCATCCAGCTAACGCATTGATTGGGAAGTAAAACTTTACACAAGGGGGGTGTTTTCGCTACGGTCTGGAAACTCTTGTAGGAAGGTTCCTATGGCCGCGATAGAAGATCACCCCCTGCGCTATCAGCTCGCCAACGAGCTGCACGCGCGCCCGTTTCCCACCATTTCCGTGCCCGGCACGGTGGCCTATCTTGCGGTGAAACAACCCAGCGAGGCGGTGCATCGCGACCGCATGGCGGATCTGCAGCATCTGAAGGATCTGCTGGACCGTCACGGCGCAGCTCATCCGCAACCAGGTGCCACCCATCACACGGCCCAGCTCGGACGTTACACGTTGAAATGGGAGCAACACACAGAGTTTGTTTCTTATACGCTTTATGGTGATGGGGTGAGTGATCGCGCCTTTGATCCGCAGGATTTTGATCTGTTTCCGTCGGATTGGCTGGCCAAGGCACCGGGACAGCGGATCACGTCGGCTTTGATTCGCGTGGTTGCGCGTCCTGATGCGGAGCAGATCAAAGCGCGCGTGCGGGACTGGTTTGTCCCTGAAAGCCTCGCGATGGCGTCGGTGCTGGATGACAATGCGGTGGTGGCAGGGGACTTTCGCATCGACCCCGCCGGGCATATCCGCTTTGCCCTGTTCGTGAACGAGGAAACCGGCCCGCAGCGGGTCGGTCGTGTGGTGCAGCGGCTTTGCGAGATCGAGACCTATCGGGCGATGTCCATGCTGGGGTTTTCGCGGGCCCGTGGCCTGACGCCGACCATCAGTGCCATGGATGTCTCGCTCTCGGAGATGATGCGGGAAATGACCCGTGGCGAAGTGCCCGCCGAGCAGACCTTGAGCCAGCTCCTGACCATCTCCGCAGAACTGGAGGCCATGGCGGCGCAATCGGCCTTTCGTTTTGGGGCGACCGGAGCCTATGCGGCGCTCGTCAATCAACGGATTTCGCTGTTGCGCGAAGAGCGTTTTGTCGGCTTTCAGACAATGACGGAGTTCATGCTGCGCCGGTTCGAACCCGCCATGCGCACGGTGGAGTCGACAGAGAAACGTCTCGAGGTGCTGGCTGACCGGGCCCGGCGTGCCGGGGAGCTGTTGCGCACGCGGGTGGATGTCGAGCGCTCCGCGCAGAACTCGGCCCTGCTGGAGAGTATGGACCGCCGCGCGGATCTGCAACTGCGGCTGCAGCACACGGTTGAGGGGCTCTCGGTGGTGGCGATCAGCTACTATGCCGTCTCGCTCGCGGGCTATGCGCTTTATCCTCTGGGCACGATGCTCGGTCTCAGCAAGGGGATCCTGACGGCAATTCTGACGCCTCTGGTGATTGGCGCGGTGTTTCTGGCGGTCCGGCGCATTCGCAATAGCCTGCACTGACCGGGCGCGAGGGCCGGAAGCCGAGCAAAGGGTGCAGAAACGCAAAAGGCCGCCTTGACGGGCGGCCTTTCTTTTGATGTTGGGTGCCTCAGCGGCCCCGGATGCGTGGGTCCAGCGCGTCGCGCAGACCGTCACCCAGATAGTTCACCGACAGAACCGTCAGCGAGATCAGAATACCGGGCCAAAGCACGCGCTCGGGGAAGAGGGTCATCCGGTCGACGGCGTCATTCAGCAGGCGGCCCCAGGTCGGGAAGTCCGGCGGGAACCCAAAGCCCAGGAAGGACAGCGCCGATTCGGTGATGATCGCGGTGGCGATCCCCAAGGTGGCCGACACCATGATGGGCGAGAGCACGTTCGGCAGGATGTGACGCGAGATGATATTGCCGGGCTTGGTCCCGATGGAACGGGCCGCCAGCACGAACTCGCGTTCCTTGATCGCCAGCACGTCGCCGCGCACGATCCGTGCGGTCGGCATCCAGGAGGTGATCCCGATTAGACAGACGATCAGTACAAAGATGCCGCCTTCCGGGCCGATGGTTTTCGACAGGCTCTCGCGAAACAACACCGCTGCGACGAGGATCATCGGCAAGAGGGGCAGGGCGAGAAACAGATCAGTCATCCGCATCAGGAGGCCGTCGAGCTTTTTGAAGTAGCCCGCCAGCACCCCGATCAGGCTGCCGAGGATCAGCGCGAGGATCATCGCCGCCATGCCCACGGCAAGCGACACACGACCGCCAAACATCAGACGCGCCAGCGTGTCACGGCCAAGGTTGTCGGTCCCGAGCGGATAGGCCCAGTCCATTTTGGCCGAGGGGTCCCACAGCGCGTGATAGATTGGACGCATGTCCCGCAACGTGATGAAGTCACGGCCCGTGGGCACGAACTTGGCGTCGTTCCAATAGATGAACGGACCAACCACCACGCCCAGCACGATGAACAGGAACAGGCAGCCCCCGAACAATGCGCCTCGGTGCGATTTGAACTGAACCCAGATCTCGCGCCACTGGCTGCGGGCGGGTGTGGCGAGTTCGTCCTGCACGCTGGAGTGCTGCAGGGTCTTTTCTTTCGCAGCGTCAGTCATAGCGGATCCTCGGGTCGAGAATGCCGTAGAGCACATCGGCGATCAGGTTGAACAGCACGATGAGCACGGCAAAGATGAAGGTAAGCGTCTGCACCATGGGCAGGTCGTTGGCCTGGATGGCGCCGATCAGCAACTGGCCAATCCCGTTCACCTTGAACACCTGTTCGGTGATGATGGCGCCGCCAAAGATCGACGGGATGCCCAGGGCGATCACGGTGACAACCGGGATCATGGAGTTCCGAAGCACATGCACCATGACAACCGTATACTCGCCCAGGCCCTTGGCGCGCGCGGTGCGCACGTAGTCCTGGTTAAGGTTGTCGAGCATGGAGGCGCGCATGAACCGGCTGAGCTGTGCGGTGATCTGAAGTGCCAGTACCATCACCGGCATCACCATCTGCTGGAGCTGTTTCACGAAGGTTTCCCAGCTGTTGACCTCGAGCGTGGTGTCATAGATCGACGGGAACCAGCCAAGCTGAACCGAGAAGATCACGATGACCAGAACACCAGAGAAGAACGGCGGCACCGAGAAGCCAACCATGGAGACAAATGTCCCCATCTGGTCGAACCAGCTGTACTGGCGGTAGGCAGAGTAGATGCCGATGGGCAGGGCGATCAGGATGGCCACGATATAGGCGGTGCCCACAACCCAGAGGGTCTGCGGCAAGCGCTGCACCACGATGTCCATCACCGGAGACCGGGTCTGCCAGGAGATGACACGCAGATCGCCTGCGGAAAAGGATGTGCCAAAGATATGGTCGATCAGAACCTGAGGTTCGATCCAGAAGAACTGCACCAGCCATTTCCAGAACCGGATATGGACGGGCTCGCCAAGGCCGAGGGCCAGGCGCATCTTCTCTTTCACTTCGGGGGGGACGGTCAGGGGAACCTGTGCCATGGGATCGCCGGGGGCGAGTTCCAGCAGCAGGAAGATCACGAGACTGATGAACAGCAGTGTCGGCACTGCTATGATCAGCCGTCGGATGGTAAAAGTCAGCATCAGCCGGGCGCCTTTGCAAATGGGTTGTCGACAGGTCCGCGTTTGCCTTACCCTTGTCGGGCGGGTGTCGCGTGATGGCGGGTCTCTTAAGCCAAGTCCAGCGTAACAACAATGCTGAACCTCTCAGAGTTGGGTAACGCGAATACCAGTGGGCCCCGGCGGTGAAGCCGGGGCCCTCAAGAGTGCGGACGGACGCTTATTCGGAGCGGTACCAGTCAGCTGCGTTCCACAGCTCGCTGTCCCACACGTTCAGGTCGACACCACCAAGGGTGTTGGAGTGTGCGGACAGACGGCCACGGTGGACCAGCGGGATCATCCCACCACGCTCAAAGATGATGGTGTTGAGCTGCTGACCGATCTCGATCCGTTTTGCCATGTCGGCGGTTTGCGAAAGCTCTGCGTGCAGCGCGTCGAACTCTTCGTCACAGAAGCGGGAGATGTTCTCACCCTGCCACTGGGAGGCCGGAGTCGGGGCTTTGTCGCACAGACCGTTGCCGAAGTAGGACTGCGGGTCAGTGCCGTTGAAGGTGTTGGCGTACATTTCAACGTCTGCGTAGAACTTCTGGAAGGTGTCCGGGGAGCCCGGGTCGCCGCCGAAGAACACGGAGGAGTTGATGTTACGCAGTTCGGTTTCGATGCCGATCTCGCTCCACCACTGTTTGATCAGCGCCTGGAAGTCCTGACGGACGGCGTTGGTCGAGGTCTGGTACAGGATCTTCAGCGGAACACCGTCTTTTTCGCGGATGCCGTCACCATCGGTGTCAACGATACCTGCTGCGTCGAGCATGGCGTTTGCACCGGCGATGTCCTGAGTCTCACAGCCTTCGGGGCTGATCGCAAAGGCTTCGGGGGCCGGAACCCAGGAGCAGGACACGCGACCTGCTTTGCCATAGCCGATTTCCACCAGAAGCGGACGGTCGATTGCCATGGACATGGCTTTGTAAACCGCCGGATCGGACAGGAACGGGTGTGGACGGATCACCGAACGCTCTTCCGGGGAGAGATCCGCGGAGGGGTTGGTGTTGTTGAGCATGATGCGCTCGAGGAGCGGACCAAAGCCTGCAACCGCTTGGCCTTTGCCGCCTGCTTCCATCTGCGCGATGACATCGGGGGCCAGCTGGAGGTTCCATGCGTAGTCGAATTCGCCGGTTTCCATCACGGCGCGACCGGCTGCGGTTGCATCGCCGCCACCTTTGAACAGAACCTTCGCGAACGCGGGCTTGGCCGGGTCACGGTAGTTCGGGTTCGCGGAGAGGGTGATCACGTCGTTCGGCTTGAACTCGTCGACCACAAACGGGCCGGTGCCGATCGGGTTGAAGTTGGCTTCGGTACACTCAGGTGCTTTGGCACCAAGGCACTCAGCGAACTGTGCGGCCTGAATGATCGGGCTTTCACCGCCGACGAAGGGGCCATAGGGGAAGGGGGTCGCTTTATCGAAGGTCACGACCACAGTGGAGTCGTCGGGGGTCTCGACAGAGGTAACGCCTTCGAACTTGGTGACCTGTGCGCAGCCGCCCTCGGGGTGGGTGCAGTACTCATATGTGAACTTCACGTCCGCAGACGTAAGGTCGGAACCATCGGACCACTTGATGCCCGGCTTCAGTTTCCAGGTGATCTGGGTCAGGTCTTCGCTCACGCCGCCGTTTTCAACGGTGGGGACTTCTTCGACCAGCCACGGAACCATCTCGCCGGAGGAGTTGTAGCGCGCCAGAGGCTCGATCACGAGCGAGGCCGCTTCGACGTCCTTGGTGCCGCCGGACAGGAACGGGTTCATGATGGACGGAGCCTGCCAATAAATAATGTTGACCTGGCCGTCCGAGCCACGCTCGGCAAAAGCCGCAGGGGCGACAGCGGCAGTTGCCACAGCACCCAGCAGAAGGGATTTCAATGTCATTACACTCTCCTTGTCGGAACCGACATAGTGTTATTGTTGTTTAGGACTGCACGTTTTTTGATCTGTGCAGCCCGCGATCGCCTGAAGACGATCTGGGTCTTGCGTCCACCTCGGACATCTGGATGTCAGGAAATCTCGCAGAAAATCTGCGTTAAGTCGGACCCGGTTGAGCCGGACCTGTTTTCATAACCCCCTGTCGCCTTTGGCGTTCACTGAGGGTATCGAACACAGAGTTTTGACGAAATGCAAGACCTGCCCGACAGGAAAACGTCACTGGGGTTTGACGGTCAGCGCTGCATCGGCTTAGATCGCGCCCCAACAGGCACCGCCAAGGTGCGTCAATACAGACAGGATACGCGGATGCTGGACCAGCCCATTGCACAGATCAAAGGCCTTCGGGTCGAATTCGAAACCAAGGACGGCCCGGTGGTCGGGGTTGAGAATGTTTCGTTTGACGTGACTGCTGGTGAAACTTTGTGCATCGTTGGGGAGTCCGGATCGGGCAAATCTGTCTCGTCCCTGTCTTTGATGCGCCTCGTGGAATACGGTGGCGGCACCATCGCGGGCGGAGAATTGATGTTCAATCCCGGCGATGGCGAGGCGATCGACCTTGCTCAGGCCGAGACCGATTTGATGAAGCAGATTCGCGGAAATCAGATCGGAATGATTTTCCAGGAACCGATGACCGCGCTCAATCCGGTCTTCACAGTGGGCCGCCAGCTCACGGAAGGTCTGCGAATCCACAAGGGGATGGACAAAAAACAGGCAGAGGCCCGGGCCATCGAGATTCTGCGCGAGGTCCGCATCCCCGAGGCCGAGCGCCGCATGAAGCAATATCCGCACGAACTGTCTGGCGGGATGCGCCAGCGGGTGGTGATCGCGATGGCGATGGCGTGCGAGCCGCGTCTGCTCATCGCGGATGAACCCACAACCGCGCTCGATGTGACCATTCAGGCCGAGATCCTCGCCCTGATGGACCGCTTGAAGCGTGAAACCGGCACTGCGGTCATGTTTATCACGCACGACATGGCTGTTGTGGCGCAGATGGCCGACCGGGTGGTTGTCATGTTCCGCGGCAACAAGGTCGAAGAGGGCACCGTCCACGAGATTTTCGAGAACCCGCAGCATGACTATACCAAGGCATTGCTGGCGGCGGTTCCCAAGCTTGGCGAGATGCGCGGCAAGGATTACCCCGAACCCATGAAGCTCATGGGCGTCGAGCAGGCCGAGATCAAGCCGATCACCGGTACCGATGAGGTGCTGCTGAACGTCGAAAACCTCGTCACCCGTTTCCCTGTCAAAGGTGGGCTTCTGCGCCGAACCGTGGCGCAGGTCCACGCGGTTGAGGATGTGTCCTTCAAGGTCTTCAAGGGTCAGACCCTGAGCCTCGTGGGCGAATCGGGCTGCGGGAAATCAACCTGTGGCCGGTCGATCCTGAGACTGGTGGAACCGACTTCGGGCAAGGTAGAGTTTGAGGGGCGCGATGTGATTGGCCTCAACCAGAAAGAACTGCACAAGGCGCGCCTTGATATGCAGATGATTTTCCAGGACCCCT
Organism: Epibacterium sp. HA2-3; assembly: GCF_055693725.2. Classification (NCBI taxonomy): domain Bacteria; kingdom Pseudomonadati; phylum Pseudomonadota; class Alphaproteobacteria; order Rhodobacterales; family Roseobacteraceae; genus Epibacterium; species Epibacterium sp. HA2-3. The sequence goes on from NZ_CM172490.1 coordinate 800,130, forward strand.
TCGCCTCGCTCAATCCGCAGATGCAGCTGATGGATCAGGTCGCGGAGCCGATGAAGAACTACAATATCGCCTCCGGGTCCGAAATTCAGGACCGGGTCGCATCGCTCTTTGATCGGGTCCACCTGCCGCGCAGCTTCATGCGCCGCTTCCCGCACGAGATGTCCGGTGGTCAGCGCCAGCGGATCGCGATTGCCCGTGCGCTGGCGCTCAACCCGAAACTGATCGTTGCGGATGAGGCCGTCTCCGCGCTCGATGTGTCAGTGCAGGCGCAGGTCTTGAACCTGATGATGGAACTGCAGGCCGATCTGGGCCTCTCCTTCCTGTTCATCAGTCACGATATGGCCGTAGTCGAACGGGTGAGCCATCAGGTCGGCGTGATGTATCTGGGGCGTCTGGTCGAAATTGGCCCGCGTGCGCGTGTGTTCGAAAACCCGGCGCACCCCTATACGCAGGCGCTGATGAAGGCGGTTCCGATTGCCGACCCCAACCAGCGCAAGAGCGAAAAGGATCTGAACTTCAAACCGATCCCATCGCCGATCCACGACATGAACTATCAGGCAGAGCCCTCGCAATACATGGAAGTGGAGCCGGGGCACTTTGTGCTGACCACCGATTCTGGCTATTGATCCATGACCCAACGGCTTTCACCGCTGGAGATCATGATACGTCTGGTCTCCTTTCCGACCGTGAGCAGCGAAACCAATCTGCCGCTCATTGAGTGGACGTCGGAGTATCTGAGCGCGCATGGGATCGAGCATCATGTCTGGATCGATCCCGAACAGCCCGAAAAAGCCGGGCTCTATGCTCATGTTGGCCCGAAGGTCGAAGGCGGAGTCGTGCTGTCGGGGCACACCGATGTTGTGCCCGTCGAGGGACAGGACTGGAGCTCTGACCCATTTGAGGTGGTGGAGCGGGACGGCAAGTATTTTGGCCGTGGCTGCGCGGATATGAAGGGGTTTGACGCGCTGGCGCTCTGGGCGCTGGTCGAGGGGAACTACACCGATCTGCAGCGCCCGCTTCAGTTGGCCTTCACCTTTGACGAGGAAATTGGCTGCACCGGCGCGCCGCCCCTGATCGAGGAAATGCAGAAATATCTGCCCAAGGCCGAGGCGGTCATCGTGGGCGAGCCGTCGATGCTCAAGGCGGTGACGGGTCACAAGGGCGCCTTTGCGATGGCGACTCATGTGCGCGGCTTTGAGGTTCACAGCTCGCTGATGCATGAAGGTGTGAGCGCCGTGATGGAGGCGGCGCGCATTGTCGACTGGGCCAACCATCGCAACGCCGAAAACCGCGCAAGGCCCCAGACCGAGGTCGCGGCCATGTTCACGCCGCCCTGGACCACGGTGCATGTGGGCAAAATATCGGGTGGGACCGCGCATAACATCACGGCAGGGGACTGTAATTTCTGGATGGATTTCCGGGTCGTCCCGGGTGAGAGCCTTGCCGATTGGCAGGCGGCATATGAGGCGGAAATCGCCCGCATCGAGGCCGAGATGCAGAGGGTGCGCCCAGAAGCAGGGATCACGCTTGAAAAAGTCTTTAGCGTGCCGGGGCTCGTGCCGGAGACCGATGGTGCCGCAGAAACATTGGTGCGTGCGCTCACCGGTGACAACGCCCGCCATGTGGTGAGCTATGGCACCGAGGCCGGTCACTATCAGGTTGCGGGCTACTCCGCAGTGGTCTGCGGCCCCGGTGACATCGCACAAGCGCATCAGGCGGATGAGTTTATCACCGTTGCGCAATTTGAGGCCGGTACAAAGTTCATGCAAGATCTGCTTTCGCGTCTCTCTGCATAAGGCTCCCTGATACCGCGCATGTCCCGCAGGCCTCGATCCGCGCGGCGCATGCCGCGCGCTTTCGATTGTCGTGCGCTACCGTTCGCCCGTTGCGCAGGCATGTGCATGGGGCATGGCACCTGTTGGTTCACTTGTGCAACAGCCCTTGCGTTCCGGCCCCCCATGCGGCACTCATTTCGCTAACACGTTAAGGAGAGAGCTCATGCCCGTTCGGAATCGCTTTGCCGAGATGCAGCCCGAAATCACCGCTTGGCGTCATGATTTTCACGAACATCCCGAGTTGATGTATGACGTGCATCGCACCGCCGGACTGGTTGAGGAGCGCCTCAATGCCTTTGGCTGTGACGAGGTGGTGCCCGGTATCGGCAAGACCGGTGTTGTCGGCGTCATCAAGGGCAAGAGCACCGCATCGGGCAAGGTGATCGCCCTGCGTGCCGACATGGATGCACTGCCGATCCACGAGGAAACAGGTCTGGATTATGCGTCCAAGACGCCCGGCAAAATGCATGCCTGTGGTCATGACGGCCACACCGCCATCCTCTTGGGCGCTGCAAAATACCTCTCCGAGACGCGCAACTTTGATGGCACGGTGGTTCTGCTGTTCCAACCCGCAGAGGAAGGTGGGGCAGGAGGCAAGGCCATGGTCGACGATGGGGTGATGGATCGTTGGGGCGTCCAGGAGGTTTACGGGTTACACAATATGCCCGGCCTGCCAGTGGGCCATATCGCGACCCGTGTTGGCGGGCTCTTGGCCTCTTCGGACGAGTTCGAAATCGAAGTGACCGGCAAGGGCGGCCACGCCGCAGCACCGCATGACGCGATCGACACCACGCTGGTGGCCTCGCAGATCGTGGTCTCGCTGCACTCTATCGTATCGCGCAACATCGATCCCATTCATCGTGTGGTGCTGACCGTCGGCACATTTGAAACCGACAGCACCGCGTCGAATGTGATCGCCCATCGCGCCAAGCTCAAAGGCACCGTACGCACGCTCGACTCCGAAAACCGCGCCTTGGCAGAAGAGCGCGTGCGCCGCGTGGCCGAAGATACCGCCTCGGCTTTCGGGGCGAATGCCACGGTCAAATGGACCCCGGGTTATCCGGTCACGGAAAACACCGCCCAAGAGGTTGAATATGCGGTGGAGGCCGCCAGAGCAGTTGCCGAGAAAGTCGACCCTGATGCGGCGCCCATCATGCCGTCAGAGGATTTCGCCTACATGCTTGAAGCGCGCCCCGGCGCCTATATCTTCTTGGGCAATGGCGACACGGCCATGTGTCATCACCCGGCCTATCAGTTCGACGACAGCGCCATCCCGCTTGGGTGCAGCTGGTTTGTCGAGCTTTGTGAACGCCGCATGCCCGCCAGCTCATCATAAGGGCGCTGCGTTGCAGCCCCTGTGCACCCGGCCGCTCCCCGTGCCGGGTGTGACCATCCGAAAGACAAGGAGAAAGACCTATGCCCGTCAAGAACCGCTTTGCTGAGTTGCTGCCCGAAATTACTGCGTGGCGACGTGACCTGCACGAAAACCCCGAAATCCTGTTCGAAACCCATCGCACCAGCGCGCTGGTGGAGGAAAAACTCAAGGCGTTCGGCTGCGACGAAGTGGTCACGGGCATTGGCCGCACCGGCGTTGTGGGCGTCATCAAGGGTAAATCCTCCGCATCAGGCAAGGTCATCGGTCTGCGGGCCGATATGGACGCGCTGCCGATCCACGAAGAAACCGGGTTGGAGTATGCCTCCAAGACCGCAAACGCGATGCACGCCTGTGGTCATGACGGTCATACCGCCATGCTTTTGGGCGCGGCGAAATATCTCTCCGAGACGCGGAACTTCGACGGCACCGTTGTGGTGATCTTCCAGCCTGCCGAAGAAGGCGGCGGCGGCGGCAAGGAAATGTGCGATGATGGCATGATGGAGCGCTGGGGCATCCAGGAAGTCTATGGCATGCACAATTGGCCGGGTCGCCCGGTTGGCAGCTTTGCAATCCGTTCCGGAGCCTTCTTTGCGGCGACCGATCAGTTCGACATCACCTTTACCGGCAAGGGCGGCCATGCCGCTAAGCCGCAGGAAACCATCGATTCGACCGTGATGGCATCGCAGGCGGTGCTTGCGCTGCAAACCATCGCTGCCCGCAACGCCGATCCCGTGCATCAGATCGTGGTCTCTGTGACCTCTTTTGAGACCTCCTCCAAGGCGTTCAACGTGATTCCTGAGCGCGTTCAGATCAAAGGCACCGTGCGCACCATGGCGCCCGAGATGCGGGATCTTGCTGAAAAACGTATCAAGGAAATCTGCGCGGGCATCGCAGCGACCTTTGGCGGTGAAGCCGATGTGACTTACCACCGTGGCTATCCGGTGATGGTGAACCATGACGAGCAGACCGAGTTTGCCGCCAAAGTGGCGCGTGACATTTCCGGGCAGTGCGATGAAGCACCGCTGGTGATGGGGGGAGAAGACTTTGCCTTCATGCTCGAAGAGCGTCCCGGTGCCTATATTCTCGTCGGCAATGGGGACACCGCCGCCGTGCATCACCCCAAGTATAACTTCACCGATGATGCGATTCCCGCAGGCTGCAGCTGGTGGGCGGAGATCGTCGAGCAGCGCATGCCCGCAGCCTGATCCGTATCATCAAAGTGAAGAAGGGGGCCACTTCGGCCCCCTTTTTTGTGCAACCGCTTGGGCTTTTGTCTCACCTTCCCAGCCGCACTCTCGTAAGGATCAGCAGACTATTTTTTGTAGCTCTGGCCAATGATCACGCAGCGATCAAATCCACTTGGGAGCGTCGCCTGACACTGGTTCAATGCCGCAATATCTGCGGCCTTCTGATCGCTAAAGCCGAAGGACTGACCGATCGGAAGAACATTCGAGGAGGAGCCGCAGTCTACGTCGACCCCGACCGGGTAGGCCGGCACAGCATAGGATCCGTGGCCATCAATCTTTGCGGCCCAATTCACCATGGCCTGTTTGGAGCTGTCGCATACACGTGCATCAAGTCGCAACAAGCGCAGATCCTTGTCCACCAAGGGATTGGCCGATTGGGCGAAGGCCGGAGCAGAGATCGCAAGAACAGAGCCAAGGGCGATGACGGTAAGTGTAACTTTCTTCAACATTTTAAAAACCTCCTCCATCATGCTGGGCATGACGACTGATACAAAGTTGCGGCAACGATACGCGCCGCGCACTTAGATTACTCTCAAACCCGGAAAATGTTCCGAAAATTTTATGATATTCGGTTTTTGTGATGCGGGCTTTTTCTGCTTTGTGTATGAATATCAGATAGATATCCTAAAGCCTTCACGGCGATTTTGCGCCGAATGCTTGGCAGGGGATTGCACAAGGGCGCGCGAATCCCCACCCCCTGGTCACATTGGGATCACCTTCGGCACCAAAGTGGCTAGCGGGAAGTCTGATCGAAGCTCTGGCCAATCACCACGCATCTGTCAAACCCACTTGGTAGCCGTGCAGTGCAGGCTGCCATCGCAGCAGCGTCTGCCTCTGCTTGCGTGTCAAAACCCCAGGAATATCCAATCGGCAGAACCGAGTCTGAGCCGTCGCATTTCACCTGCTGGCCTGCCGGATAGCGGGGCACAGCATAGGATCCAACGCCTTCTATCCTGCGCGCCCAGCCGATCATATCCTGCCGGGATGTTTCGCAAATACCCTTGGAAATGCGCAGGACCCGGGGCGTCTCTGACGACACCTTTACGGGGTTTCCTGCATGGGTGGGGGTGGAGAAGCCAAAGACGGTTGCCATCATGGCAGCAGTAAGCGCAAAGGGTTTGTACATATTTACCTCCTAACGACATGAAGAATTCGAATTCTTCAAAAGTGCGAATCCATCGGTGGCTCGAGGGACTTATCGCGTAGGTAAGTATTTCAAATATCACCCCCCCCCATATTCGGGGAAAAATCGAAAATATATGTCATTTATTGAAATCTATGGTGTGGGGGCGGATCCCGTCAACATAGTTGAGCGCGTGGGGCGCATTTGCATATTTCAATATGGTGAATGTTTGCGCTTGCGCAGGAGCGACCGCAGGGGTTAGGCGCCCGCGCCGTTTTGGCCGAGCAGCTTGCGATAGATCGCGATGATAGCAGCTACCTCGCCTTCGAGGCGGAAAGTCCCGGCCACATGCTCACGTGCCACTGTGGCCATCTCATTCAACCGGTCTCGATCCGAGAGCAGAGCAATGACATCAGCCGTGATCTTGTCGAGATCCTCTATGTCGCAGAGCGTGCCGGTCTCGCCCGGAATGACCAACTCTTCAAAAGCCCCGACGCGGGTGGCAACTGCGGGCACGCCGCAGGACATTGCCTCAAGCGGTGTGAGCCCAAAGCCTTCCCAGCGTTGTGGTGCAACATAGAGATCAAGCGCCTGGAAATGGCGCGGCACATCTTCGACAGCCACCTCATCGCGGAACAGGATGCGATCCGAGAGGCTCGCCGCAGCCACCTCATCCTTGAGGCCCTGCAGGAACTCTGCGTTGTCCGCTGTCGCCCGCCCCATCATCAGGCCACGCACCTCTGGATTGGCGCGGCAGGCAGCGATCATCGCTTTAACAAAAAGATCATTGCCTTTTTGCGGGCGGATACGCCCAAAACAACCGACCAGCAGCCCGTCCTCGGGAAGATCGAGCGCGCGTCGCAAGGCGGCGCGATCTGCGACCGGTTGGAACAGGTCGCAGTCGATACCGTGTCGGATGACGGTTGCATCGCGTTCCAGATAGCTTGCAGACCTCGAAGAGGTGGCAATCACCGCGTCCATGCGCCGGATCAGCCAGCGGGTAAACCCCGTGTGTCGGCGTTGCGCAGCCGAGGTGAACAGGAGTTTCAGCCGCTTCCCCAAAAGGTATTTGAGCAAAAGCCCAGCCACCATTTCATTGTTGCGTCGGGCGTGCCAGACCCGCGCCCCGGATGGCCCGTTGCGCGCCATGGTCCAGAGCGCGCCGGGTTTGACCTGTGGCACCTCGGCGGGCAAGTCCGGTGCAGCGGCGCAGATGGCGATCTCGCGTGCCTGGATGGGCACAAGCCGGATCACGGTAGACGTCACACCAGAATAGCGTTTCTTAAAGTTCGGCGCGATCACGTCGATCTGGTTGAGGTCGATCTGGCTCATCAGGCGCCCTTTATGTGGGGGACGGCAGCAAGTCGAGCAGCGCCGTCACAGTGTCATCCATCTGGTCGGATTGGCGGGCCAGAAAATCGCGTGCCCGCGCGCGCGCCGTGTCTAGGGTATGCGGCGCGTCGAGCCAAGTCCTGACTGCGTCGGCAAGCGAGCTGGCATCCTGAACTTCATGGGCCGCGCCTAGCTCGATCAGCTCCGCAAAGGATTCGGCAAAATTATAGGCCCCGGGCCCAGTCAGCACCGCGCCTCCTGCCTGCATCACCTCAAAGGGGTTGTGCCCTCCGATTTCGCGGAGAGAACCGCCAAGGAAGACCCGTGGGCACAGGCTGTACCAGATGCCCACTTCGCCCAATGTGTCCGCAAGATACACCTGTGTCGAGGTGCGGGGCAGGGCGTCCCGACTGCGCCGAATGGAAGTGAGGCCTGCCTCGGCAATCATCGCTTCGATTTGATCGCCCCGGTGTGGGTGGCGTGGCGCGAGCAAGAGCAGCAGATCCGGATGATCCACCAAGAGCGCTTTATGCGCCTCTAACACGACTTCCTCCTCGCCCTCATGGGTGGAGGAAGCGACCCAGACCGGTCGCGCACCGATTGCGTCCCGGACGTCCTCCAGGATGGCCTGATCCACCGGCAGTGGCTCCGAGAGCGCCTTAAGGTTGCTGCCAGCGCGCAGGCGTGCGGGGTCTGCACCAATGGCCTTGAGGTTGACCGCCGTCTGGCTGTTCTGGGTGAGCATCAGCGCAAACTGATCCAGTAGAAACCGCGCGGTGGCGTGCCGTTTCTTCCAGCTGGCGACCGATTTGGGCGAAAGACGCGCATTGAGAAGCACCAATGGGACGCCCGCATCGCGCGCGCGCACCAGCATTTGCGGCCAAAGCTCGCTTTCGACAAAGACCCCGAGGTCCGGCTGCCAATGGTTCAGAAATCGCGTCACCGCGGCTCTGGTGTCCAGAGGCGGAAACTGGTGGCGGGTGCGGGGAGGCAGGCGTTTTGCGACCAGATCGGCAGATGTGGGTGTGCCCGAGGTGATCAGGAATTCCAGATCCGGCGCCATGGTGCCCAGACGTTTGATCAGCGTGAGGACCGACAGGCTCTCGCCGACAGAGGCGGCATGAAACCAGATCAGTCGGCCCTTAGGGCGCGGCAGGGTCGCGTGCCCGAGGCGTTCACGAACCCGTTCTTCCGCAACCCCATGCGCGCGCAGCTTGCCTGCAACTTTGGACCACATCAGCGGCGCCAAGAGCGTGCTGGCACCGCGATAGAGGTGATAGAGCAGGGTCGGGGCGACCTGCGATGGATCGGTCATCGTCTGGAGCCTTACCCGCCGGTGTGGCTCATGTGGCGCGGCATCTGGCCGTCGACGGTCTGACGGGAGTAGTCAAAATCATGCCCTTTGGGCTTGAGGTTGATGGCCGCGCGAATGGCTTCTTCGAGGGGCGCCTCGGTGTCGGGATGATCGCGCAGCGGCGCGCGCAGATCAGCCATGTCCTCTTGGCCAAGGCACATATAAAGCTCCCCTGTGCAGGTGAGGCGCACGCGGTTGCAGCTTTCGCAGAAATTATGGCTGAGGGGCGTGATAAAACCGATCTTTTGGCCGGTTTCCTCAAGCCGCACATAGCGCGCAGGCCCGCCTGTGCGTTCCGCTAGGTCGGTGACCTGATAACCGCTCTCGTAGGCTTTGCGCACGTCTTTGAGGGACCAGTATTGGCCCAGACGGCTCTCGTTTCCGATGTCGCCCATCGGCATGACTTCGATCCAGGTGAGGTCGATGCCGCGATCTGCGCACCACTGGGTCATGGAGAACAGCTCGTCCTCGTTAAAGCCCTTGAGCGCAACCGCGTTGATTTTGATTTTGAGGCCCGCGGCCTGCGCCGCATCGATCCCGCGCAGCACTTGCGGCAGGCGGCCCCAGCGGGTGACGTCTGCGAATTTCTTCTCGTCGAGCGTGTCCAGTGACACATTCACCCGCCGCACCCCGGCGTCATAGAGCGCCTGTGCATGTTTTTCGAGCTGCGAGCCATTGGTTGTCAGCGTCAGTTCCTTGAGTGCGCCGCTGTCCAGATGCCGCGTCATCGAGCGGAAAAACGTCATGATGTCACGGCGCACCAGAGGCTCTCCTCCGGTGATACGCAGTTTTTCAACGCCCAGTCGCACGAAGGTGGAACACATGCGATCGAGCTCCTCGAGCGTCAAAAGCTCCTTCTTCGGCAGGAAGGTCATGTTCTCGGACATGCAGTAAACGCAGCGAAAATCGCAACGGTCCGTAACCGAGACCCGAAGATAGGTGATCGCGCGCGCGAAGGGATCAATCAAAGGTGCTGTCATAAAACTATAGGTAAGGCGGGAAATCGCTCAGGACAATAGGAGCTTATGAAGCAAATCCAGCTTTGTGGCTGGCATCCCCCATGAGGTCGGGCTAGGGTCTCGCCATGACAAGACGTGCATTCAAATATCTGACCCTTGCCGCGCTGGCTGCCGGTGGTGTTTCCGCGTGCAACGCTCTGGGCGGTGTGCATCTGAGTTCTCAGGTTTTGCAGGGCTCTGGCTCCGGCGTTCGGATCGAACCGGCGCAGCCGGTTTCGCCCGATGCACCGCCAGAGGTCGAGACGCAGGAGTTGACGACTTCGGGCGGGACATGGACCTCTCCGTCGGATCGTCAGGAGGTCACAACAGCGGCGCTTGATACGCAGCCCGTTCGGGAGGTCGCGCCGCAACCTGTTGCGCCGACGCAAAGCAGCACGCCTGCACCGGTTGTGGCTTCGGCACAGTCCTTTGTCGGGCAGAAAACCACCGTTGCAGGTCTGGGCGATCCCGGGCGTGACGGGCTTTGGATGGAAACGCCACTGGTGTCCTCGCGGCGCAACGCGCGCCTGACTGCGCCGAATGGCAAATCCGTAGTGGTGACGCTGGAACCCATTTCTGGCTCTGCGGGCCAGGGCAGCCGTCTTTCAATCGACGGTATGCGCGCGCTGGGCCTGCCGCTCACAGAGCTTGTTGAATTGCGGGTGGGCCCGGTCTAGCACCGCGCCGCCCACCTCGTGATTTGTCATCTTAGGTATTTCGCGGCTTCTTTGCGGGCAAAGGCTTTCATGCCGTCACCATGCTCGGCCAAGAAATCCTTGCTGCGTTCGGCGTCATGCTTTGAAAGATCCCGCAGCCACCAGCCAATCGCTTTTTGGATAAACCAGTCGCGATCCGGCACATATCCTGCAGCCCATCCCAGAATGCGCTCGCGCGCGGCGAGCTGTTCAGGTTTGGGGTTGGCAAACTTGGCCCAGGGCAGGGTGGACACAAGCGCCGCACGGCGGGTCCACATGTGCTCAGAGGTTGTCCAGTCTTCCACGGTGTCGAGCCGCGCTGGATCAGCAACGAGACGTTTTGAGATCGCCGAGGCGGCATGATCCGCAATCGCCCAGCTGTCAAAGTCGGGCACCCAGCTTTGCAACAGATCCCAGGCGGGTGCATCCGGCTTGATTCGGGCCTGCGTCAGCAATTTGGCTGCCAAAATCCGCGCTTCAAAGATGTCGCTGGCCCAAAGCTCTGCCGCAAGATCGACGCGCGCGTTCAGATCAAGCGCGGCGCGCCAGTCGCGCGACAGCGTGTTCAGCACTTCATTGCCCACGCCCAGAACCTCGCGGCTCTGTTTGTGGTAGGCAATCATCTGCTCTGCGCGTCCAGGCTCAATCTCGGCCCGAAGCGCCTCCAGTGCGTCGTCGAGCGTCATTCGACGGTCACGGATTTGGCCAGGTTGCGCGGCTGGTCCACATCGGTGCCTTTGGCAATGGCGGTGAAATAGGCGATCTGCTGTGCCGGGATCGCATAGAGGATCGGGGCCAGTGCGTCGGGTACCTGCGGCATGGTAATGACCTCTGCGGTGCCCTCGGAGGCCTCGCGCGCGCCTTCGGCATCAGTGACGAGAATAACCCGACCACCACGCGCCATCACCTCCTGCATATTGGAGATGGTTTTTTCAAAGAGCGCATCGCGCGGTGCCATGACAATAACTGGCACGCTGTCATCAATGAGCGCGATGGGTCCGTGTTTCAGCTCGCCCGAGGCATAACCTTCGGCGTGGATATAGCTCAGCTCCTTGAGTTTGAGCGCCCCCTCAAGAGCCAGCGGGTAGAGGGCGCCGCGCCCGAGGAAAATGATGTCGCGTGCGCCGGCCAGATCGCGTGAGGCAGCAGCGATCTGCGCCTCAGAGGCCAGCGACTGATGGATCAGGCCGGGCAGGGCACGCAAGTCAGCGGGCATGCCTGTGGGCAGCTTCTGTCCGCGATCCTGTGCTGCCTTGAGCGCGAGCATCAAAAGCACCGTCAACTGACAGGTAAAGGCTTTGGTCGATGCTACGGAGATTTCCGGGCCGGCGTGGATGGGCAGCACCACATCGCTTTCACGCGCGATCGAGCTTTCGGGCACATTCACCAACCCGGCGATCACATCGGCCTTCCCTCGCATGTAGCGCAGCGCTGCCAGAGTGTCCGCGGTTTCGCCCGACTGGCTGACAAAGAGCGCCAGCGTGCCGGGGCCGACGGGGGGCTCGCGGTAGCGAAATTCCGAGGCCACATCGACCTCAACGGGCAGGCGAGCGATCGTTTCCAGCCAGTATTTCGCCACCAGACACGCGTAGTAGGCAGTGCCGCAGGCCACGAGCGAAAGCCGCTCGATCTTTTTGAAATCCAGCCCTTCTGGCAGCTCAATTGCGCAGCTGTCGTCCAGATAAGCCTTCAGCGCCTTGTCAACGGCGACGGGCTGTTCGGCGATTTCCTTGGCCATGAAATGCTTGTGGCCATCTTTTTCGACGCGGGTGTTCTCCAGTTTGATCTGGCGTTTTTCGCGGTTGGCGATGTTGCCCTTGGCGTCCCGGATTTCATGGCTGTTGCGCGTCAGGACCACAAAATCCCCTTCTTCGAGGTAGGTGATCTGATCCGTCAGCGGCGCCAGCGCAATCGCGTCGGAACCGACATACATTTCGCCCTCGCCATGGCCTACGGCCAGGGGCGATCCCTTGCGGGCAGCAATCAGAAGGTCCTCTTCGCCATCAAACAAGAACGCCAGCGCAAAGGCCCCTTCCAGTCGGGCCACGGTCTTGCGTGCCGCCTCTGCGGCAGAGGTGCCGTCGCGCATGTAGAACTCGCACAAGAGCGCCACGGTTTCTGTGTCGGTTTCGGTCACAAAGCGGATGCCATGAGCCGCCAGTTCGTCGCGCAATTCCTTGAAGTTCTCGATGATCCCGTTGTGCACCACTGCGACGCAGCCCGCCTGATGCGGATGCGCGTTGGAGACCGTCGGCGCGCCGTGGGTGGCCCAGCGGGTGTGCCCAATGCCGGATTTGCCGGGCAGCGGATCATGCACCAAAGTATCCGAAAGGTTCACCAGCTTGCCCACCGCGCGGCGCCGGTCCAGATGCCCGCCGTTCACCGTGGCAATGCCTGCACTGTCATATCCGCGATATTCCAGCCGTTTCAGCGCTTCGACCAGAATGGGCGAGACTTCATGGTTGCCCAGAACTCCGATAATTCCACACATGTGATTACCCTTTGGCCTTTGCGGCTTTCTTGGCGCGCAGCATATCCATCAGCTTGCGTGCGCGGCCTGGTTTGTTCGTCTGCTGGACGCGCGCAATCGCCAGATCTCCATCAGCGACATCCTTGGTGATGACCGCACCTGTTGCCGTCATCGCCTCATCGCCAACGGTCACAGGGGCGACCAAACACGTGTTTGATCCGATAAAGGCGCGCGCGCCGATTTCGGTGCGATGCTTCATGACGCCATCGTAGTTGCAGGTGATTGTGCCCGCTCCGATATTCGTCGCCTCACCCACAGAGGCATCGCCAATATAGGTCAGGTGGTTCACCTTGGCGCCTGCGGCGATCTCGGCGTTCTTGATTTCAACGAAGTTGCCCACATGGGTGTCCTCGGCCAGTTCCGCGCCGGGGCGTAGGCGCGCGTAGGGGCCGACCTTGGCGCCACGCGAAACATGGCAGCCCTCAAGGTGCGAAAACGCCCGGATCAAAGCGCCGCTCTCAACGGTGACACCGGGACCAAAGACCACATTGGGTTCAATCACCGTGTCACGACCAATGATGGTGTCAAAGGCCAGATGGACGGTCTCAGGAGCCGTCAGCGTGACGCCGATGTCCAACAACTCAGCCCGCGCATGCGCCTGAAACACCGCCTCCGCGGCCGCGAGGTCCGCGCGGGAATTGATGCCGAGCGTTTCCGCTTCGGGGCAGGACACGGCCGTGACGCTCAGCCCCTCGGCCCGCGCGAGTTCGACAAGATCGGTCAGGTAATATTCGCCAGAGGCATTGTCGTTGCCCACTTGATCAAGCAGGCCAAACATCACCTCGGCGTTGCACGCCATGAGGCCCGAGTTGCAGAATGTAATCGCGCGCTCGGCGTCGCTTGCGTCCTTGAACTCGACGATTTTCTCAAGGCTTTCGCCCTGCATGATCAACCGGCCGTAGCGCGCAGGATCGGCGGCTTCAAAGCCGAGGATCACTAGATCGGCGCGGCTGCGCGCTTCGATCATGCGTTGCAGCGTCTCGGCCGACACAAAAGGCGTATCGCCATAGAGCACCACGACATCGCCGCGAAATCCCTCGAGTGCCGCGCGCGCTTGAAGTACCGCGTGGCCGGTGCCGAGCTGCTCTTCCTGCAGCACCACTGTCGCTTCAGGGGCGATCTCTGCGGTGGCCGCGCGCACCATCTCGGCCTCGTGGCCTGCCACAACCACCGTGCGCTCGGGATCAAGCGCACCCCCGGCGCGCATCGCATGTTCCAGCATCGGCGCATGAGCGATCTGATGCAGGACTTTGGGCAAATCGGAGTTCATCCTGGTGCCTTTGCCTGCGGCGAGGATGACGAGGGCAGTGCTCATGGGGTGTTTTCCCTTTGAGTTTTTGTTGCCCCCGTTCTATCCGCTAACAGAGGATGCGCAAGATGCGCTGCCATAAACTTCAGTTGCGACTTGCAACATCGGGCGGCGAAATGGCGCCGAAACGGGGGATCTTTCATGCGCACAGTGATCTTTGACCTTGATGGTACCTTGGCCGATACCTCTGTCGATCTGCTGGCGGCGGCCAATCATTGCTTTGGGGTCATGGGGCTCGGCGAAATGCTCACCCATCCCGAGGACGCAAAGATCGCGTTGCGCGGCGGGAAGCGCATGCTTGCCGAGGGGCTGACGCGCGCAGGTCAGTACCGCGAGGCCACGGTCGAGGAATACTACCCTGTGCTTCTCGACGCCTATCGCGACAGCATCGACACCCACACGGTGATGTATCCCGGCGCGATGGCGGCGGTGGAGGCCCTGAAAGGGGCTGGTTACGGCGTCGGGATCTGCACCAACAAACCCGAAGCGCTGGCAGAGGATCTGATGCAGCGCCTTGGCGTGCGTGATGCATTTGCCTCGCTTGTGGGGGCTGACACATTACCGGTGCGCAAACCTGATCCAAAGCCCTTGTTCGAAGCCGCGCGCCGCGCCGGCGGCACACCTGAGATGTGCGTTCTGATCGGGGACAGTGACACCGACCGCAATACCTCGCGAAACGCCGGGGTGCCGTCGGTGCTGGTGACTTTTGGCCCGGCGGGGGACGAAATGGCCGCGTTGGAACCCGAGGCGCTGCTGCATGATTATGCCGATTTGCCAGCTGTCGTGGCGGGGCTGATCGGGATCAACGACGCGCGCTGACCCTGACGGCATCGCACCCCCCTGATGCGTCAGGGGGTCATGATAGATGCGCGTTCAAACGCAGCTTCTGCAGTGGTCAGGTCATCATAGACCAGACGCACCTTGATGGTTTGCACGGACCCCAACTCAAAACTGCGATAGGGGTCGCCGTCGCCGCTCTTGATGGCGCCGGGAGAGCCCTCGTCGGCGTGGCATTCGGGCATGTCCCAGACCTCGTAGTCGCCCTCGTTGATGGCAAGCTCCATCTGTGCAAGCCCGCAGCGCCAAGCCCAGAGATGGGTCACATAGACGAGATCCTGCCCGTTGAATTCCCGCACCGCGACCCAGTTGGACTGAGTGGCGTTCAGGATCGGTTTGACTTCGGTGGCGGTGAGGAACTTGCCGGTCGCAACCTGCGGCTCTGCGGTCAGGCCCGAGGTGTCCTGAGCATCGGCAGCGCCGCTGTAGATCGCGACAGCGAGTGCAATGGAGGGGATGAGGGAGTTCATGTCAGTGGCCCTTTCGCAGGTTCGGATCACAATCTTGGTCAGGTTACCCTGTGGCTTGATCCGAGGGAACCGCAAACCTGCGGCAAGCTGGCACCCTCTGCGCTCTTGACCTTGCGCGGGCGGCGGATCATGACTTTGCTCATGACAGAGCGTTTTACCGGCAATTTCACCCAGCAAGACCCCATCCCCGAGGAGGCTATCGCTGCCGCCGTCGAGGTAATGCGCCACGGGCGCATCCATCGCTACAACCTCGCCGGAGAGGAACAGGGCGAAACCGCGTTGCTGGAGCAGGAATTTGCGCAGCTGATGGGGGCGAAATACTGCCTTGCGGTCGCGTCCGGGGGCTATGCGCTTGCCACTGCGCTGCGCGCCGTTGGGGTGGGGCATGGGGACAAAGTGCTCACCAACGCGTTCACATTGGCGCCGGTGCCGGGGGCGATTGCATCGGTCGGCGCAGAGCCGGTGTATGTTGATGTGACCGAGGATCTGACCATCGATCTCGACGACCTCAAGGCCAAGGCGGGCGAGGCAAAGGTCTTGATGCTCAGTCATATGCGCGGCCACCTTTGCGATATGGATCACCTGATGGAAATCTGCACCGCCGCTGGTGTAACCGTCATCGAGGATTGCGCGCATACGATGGGGGCCAGCTGGAATGGGACACCATCCGGGCGCCATGGCCTGATCGGGTGCTATTCCTGCCAGACCTACAAACATGTGAACTCTGGCGAAGGCGGGCTTTTGATCACCGACGATGCAGACGTCGCGGCTCGGGCCATTATGCTCTCTGGGTCCTACATGCTCTATTCGCGCCATCTGGCGGCACCTGAGCCTGAAGTGTTCGAGCGGGTGAAATACGAGACGCCCAATATCTCGGGTCGCATGGACAACCTGCGCGCCGCGATCCTGCGGCCGCAACTGCGCGACCTTGATGCACAGGTGGCACGCTGGAACGATCGCTACCGCACGCTTGAGGCCGGGGTGAGGGACACACCGGGCCTACGTGTTGTGGAGCGTCCGGAGGCCGAAACCTATGTAGGCTCGTCCTTTCAGTTCCTGCTTCTGGATTGGGCGCCGGAGGCGGTCCAAGACGTGCTCTCGCGCTGTGCAGCACGCGGCGTGGAGCTCAAATGGTTTGGCGGGGCTGAGCCTGTCGCCTTTACCTCGCGCTATGATAGTTGGCGCTATGCGCCCGCGCAGAGCCTGCCAAAAAGCGACCGCATCCTTGCAGGCATCCTCGATATGCGCGTGCCGTTGACCTTTAGTCTTGAGGATTGCGCGCTCATTGCCCGCATCATTCGCGCAGAGGTCAGCGCCGTCTGGCAGGCGCAGGGGCAGCAGGTCTAACCGACGCAGACTCTTAAAACCGGCGATTGTTTCCAGCCCTGCATCGCGTGAGGGCCAAAAGGCCTGCGCGCTGCTCTGTGCAACATCAGCGTTGACCGCTTCGCAGCTCTGTGTCATTTATTGAACAAGTGTTCATTAAATATCGTGACTCGGGAGGAGACGCGCAATGTTCAACGCAAGCATGACATTCGATCTAGGCGAGGACGTAAACGCCCTGCGCGACATGGTGCACCGCTGGGCGCAGGAGCGCGTCAAACCGATGGCGCAGGAGATCGACCAGAAAAACGAATTCCCCGCCGAGCTCTGGAAAGAGATGGGCGAGCTGGGTCTTCTGGGCATCACCGTGGATGAGGAGTTTGGCGGCGCGGGCATGTCCTATCTGGCGCATACCGTCGCGGTCGAGGAAATCGCGCGGGCCTCGGCCTCCGTATCGCTGTCTTACGGCGCGCATTCCAACCTTTGCGTCAACCAGATCAAGCTCAACGGCAATGCCGAGCAAAAAGCCAAATACCTGCCGCGCCTCATTTCTGGCGAACATGTGGGCGCGCTGGCAATGTCCGAGGCTGGCGCGGGTTCCGACGTGGTTTCGATGTCGCTGCGCGCCGAAAAGCGCAACGACCGCTTTGTTCTGAACGGCAACAAATACTGGATCACCAATGGTCCTGACGCGGACACGCTGGTGGTCTATGCCAAGACTGATCCAGGGGCGGGCTCCAAAGGCATCACCGCCTTCCTGATCGAGAAGGAATTCAAGGGCTTTTCCACCTCCAAGCATTTCGACAAGCTTGGCATGCGTGGCTCAAACACCGCGGAGCTGGTCTTTGAGGATGTGGAAGTTCCGTTTGAAAACGTGCTTGGCGAAGAGGGCAAGGGCGTACGCGTCCTGATGTCCGGTCTGGATTACGAACGCGTGGTGCTTGCGGGGATCGGCACCGGCATCATGGCCTCCTGCATGGATGAGATGATGCCTTATATGGCCGAACGCAAACAATTTGGCCAACCCATCGGGAACTTCCAGCTGATGCAGGGCAAGATCGCGGATATGTACACTGCGATGAACACCGCACGCGCCTACGTCTATGAGGTCGCCAAGGCTTGCGACAAGGGCACCGTGACCCGTCAGGATGCGGCGGCCTGCTGTCTCTACGCCTCTGAGGTGGCGATGACGCAGGCGCATCAGGCGGTACAGGCCTTTGGCGGGGCGGGTTATCTGAGCGACAATCCGGTCGGTCGGATCTTTCGCGATGCCAAGCTGATGGAGATCGGTGCGGGCACGTCGGAAATCCGGCGCATGCTGATCGGGCGCGAGTTGATGGGCCATATGAGCTAAGGCGCCGATGCGGGTCGCCTATTGGATCCCGATTGCAATGCTCGCGCTAGTGCTGGCGGTGGTCGGGTTCCGGTACGGGCTGATCCGGCAGGGGATCACCGAAACCGATGTGATTACGCTCTATGCGCAGAAATACCTCAGGGATCACGCAGACTCTGGGGCTTTGGGGGCGGCGCAGATCAGCGATTGCGCAGCGCGTCCGGCAGAGCGCGGGCATCTTTGGACCTGGCTCGTGGTGACATGCCGCCCGGAGGGTCACACGGATGCTGGGAGCTTTCGCTACCGGATAAACTGGCTGGGCGGGCTGATTGAGTACATTGCGCCGGGAGAGGGCGCGCCACGCGCGCCGCAGACCTGACCGCGCAACTGGCGCGGTGGCAAGGCAAGCGCCGCGCAAGGACGGTGGAACAAAAAAGCGCCACCATGAAGGTGGCGCAACTGGGATGGAAATGCTGCGCGGAAAATGCTCGCGCAGCTTGGGCAAAGGATCAGAAGCGGTGCACGTAAGAGACACCCACAGTGACCGGATCAATCTCCGCCTTGCCAATGGGTGCACCGTTGAGCCGTGCGTCGGTGTCGATGTCCATGTAGCGCACGTTCAGACGCAACGCGCCGCGCTCCGAGATCTGCCAGTCAGCACCCACCGTCGCGGCAAAGCCAAAGCTGTTGTCGAGGTCGAGCGTGCCAAGCGACGACTCTTCCGAGAAGAAGGTGGTGTAGTTCACGCCGACACCAACAAAGGGGGTCACCTTGCCCTTGGTGGGGATATGATAGACCAGCGACAGGGTCGGCGGCAGTTGTTTGGTGGAGCCGATGTTGCTGCCTCCAAGCGCGATGTCGTGCTCAAACGGCGAGGCCGCCAAGAGTTCAATGCCGAGATTGTCGCGGATGAAATACTCCGCCGTGAGCGACAGCTGGGTGTTGTCGTCAATCGTGGCCGCAGCGCCGGCAAGCGTGCCATTGTCGGATTTCGGGTTCACGTTGATGACACCGACACCAAAGGTCCAGTCGCCCTGAGACTGTGCCATGGCGGGGGCAGCAAAGCTTGCGGCGGCAACGCCCAGAGCGAGGGCGGAAACCAGAGTTTTCATGGGGAGAATCCCTTCTTTCATCAGTATGGCGCGACATTGCCAGAGATGAGGTGCGCGCGCTCTGATCTAGATCAAATGAGATCCTCCTTTCCCTTTGGAAAGATTGGAAAAATTGCATACCACCTATGCGCTGAACGCAGGGTTAAACATGACTAAGAAACGCATCATTCCCGGGCTGACCGCCACAGGCGCGTGGGACATCCCCGAGCGGCTCAATATGGCGGCGCAGGCGATGGATCACCCGGCCGATAAACTGGCGATCATTGACCTCACCTCCGGGACCCGCCGTGATGTGTTTCATGGGGAATTGGCCGTAATGGTCGATGGTCTGGCGCGCACATTGCTGCAACGTGTCGCCCCCGGTGATCGCGTCGGAGTGCTCTTGTCGCAATCACCTTGGTGCGTGGCGGCGCATCTGGCGATCTGGAAGATAGGCGCAGTCTCGGTGCCGCTATTTAAACTGTTTCAGCACGATGCCCTTGCCAACCGGGTCGAGGATGCAGGTGCAAAATATGTGCTGACCGATCAGGAAGGCGCGGCGCAGCTTGGCGATCTGGCCGAGCCGCTGATCGCCGCAGAGATCGGCGTCGAGGGCGATCCGGTGCCCTTCGCCGACACTGGATCCGAGGACCCGGCGGTCATTATCTATACCTCCGGTACCACGGGCAAACCCAAGGGAGCCTTGCACGGGCACCGGATGCTGACAGGGCATCTGCCGGGCGTGTCGATCAGTCACGACCATCTTGGCCAGCCCGGTGATTGTCTCTGGACGCCTGCGGATTGGGCGTGGATCGGCGGGCTGTTTGACGTCGCCATGCCGGGGCTTGCGCTGGGCGTGCCGGTGGTGGCCGCGCGGCTTGATAAGTTTACGCCAGACACCTGCGCCGAGGTGATCCGCTTGGGTGAGGTGCGCAACGTCTTCTTTCCGCCTACCGCCCTGCGCATGCTGAAAGCAGCGGGGCAGGGGCTCGACGGTTTGCGCTCTGTTGCGTCCGGCGGAGAGCCCCTGGGCGCGGAGATGCTCGCCTGGGGCCAGCGTCACTTGGGCGTCACCATCAACGAATTTTATGGCCAGACCGAATGCAATATGACGGTGTCCTCCTGTGGTGCGGACTTCCCCGTGCGCCCTGGCTGCATCGGGAAACCGGTGCCGGGGCATGTGGTCGAGGTGATCGACGCAGACGGCCAGCCCACCCGTGAGGAAGGCGATGTGGCGGTGCGCCGTGGTTCCGGGTCCATGATGCTGGAATACTGGAACCGCCCCGACGCCACCGCCGAGAAGTTTCACGGCGACTGGCTGGTGACCGGGGATCGCGGCATTTGGGAGCAGGGCTATCTGCGCTTCGTGGGGCGTGAGGATGACGTGATCACCTCTGCCGGTTACCGCATCGGCCCCTCCGAGATCGAGGATTGCCTGATGACCCACCCGGCCGTTGCCACCGTCGGTGTAGTCGGCAAGCCCGACGCCCTGCGCACTGAGATCGTCAAGGCCTATGTGGTGCTGAAACCGGACCACGCCCCAAGCGAAAAAGAGCTGCAGGATTACGTCAAAGAGCGCCTTGCCAGCTATTCCTATCCCCGCGAGATCGCCTTTCTCGACGCTTTGCCGATGACGGTTACGGGCAAGGTGATCCGCAAGGAACTCAAGGCGCGGGCTGCGGGGGAAGGGAAGTGATGAAGGCAAGGAGCCGCAGTTTGAGTGACCAGCATGTCGCTTGGGCGTCGCGCCTGTTTTTTCATACCTGTCCAACATGTGGCGGAGCGGTGCCGCTTTCGCATCTCACGGGGCGCGGTTGGCCGCAGATTGCCGAGTGTCGAGGCTGTGGAAAGCACTGGCGAGTCGCGCTCAGTTCTCGAGCATACCTTTGGCGGTTTGTATCGCGCGCAATACCACTGGTATTTTTCTCTCTGTTTGTGACAAGCGCCGCGCTCCACTTCGCCTTTCCTGAACTGTCGTATCTGGCGCAAAACGGTCAGACCAAGCTGCGTTTCGTGGCTTTCCCATTCCTGGTTTTCTCCGCTTTGGCGTCCGTACTATTTTTTTCACGTCGTCTCCCTTTGGAAGAGGAACCGAAATGAAACTTCAATCCAAGGCAATGCCCTCCTCTGAAGGGTTCAAGGCAAACAAAGCTGCCCATCTCTCCGCTCTGGCCGAGATCAGCGAGGCCGCCGAGGCCGCGCGCTTGGGCGGGGGCGAGAAATCCCGCGCCCGACATGAAAGTCGCGGCAAGATGCTGCCGCGCCGCCGGGTGGCGAACCTGCTTGATCCCGGCTCGCCCTTTTTGGAGGTTGGCGCGACGGCGGCCCATGGCATGTATGATGGCGCAGCCCCGGCGGCAGGCGTGATTGCTGGTATCGGGCGTGTCCACGGTCAGGAGGTCATGGTGGTCTGCAACGACGCTACCGTGAAGGGTGGCACCTATTTCCCGATGACGGTGAAAAAACATCTGCGCGCCCAAGAGATTGCCGAGGAAAACAACCTCCCCTGCGTCTATCTGGTGGACAGTGGCGGCGCCAACCTGCCGCAGCAGGATGAGGTCTTTCCCGACCGCGACCACTTTGGCCGCATCTTTTACAATCAGGCGCGGATGTCGGCCAAGGGCATTCCGCAGATCGCCGTGGTCATGGGGTCCTGTACCGCAGGGGGGGCTTATGTGCCGGCAATGTCCGACGTCACCATCATCGTCAAGGAACAGGGCACCATCTTCCTTGCAGGCCCGCCACTGGTGAAGGCCGCCACGGGCGAGGTCGTCTCGGCCGAAGATCTGGGCGGCGGGGATGTGCACACGCGGCTTTCGGGCGTTGCGGATTACCTCGCTGAGGATGACGCCCATGCGCTGGCCCTCGCGCGGCGCGCGGTCAGCCATCTCAATCGCACCAAACCCCAGGGCGTGAACTGGCAGAGCCCGGAAGAGCCCGCCTACGATCCCGAGGAGATCCTTGGCGTGGTGCCGGGCGATCTGCGCACGCCCTATGACATCCGCGAGGTGATCGCGCGGCTGGTTGATGGTTCGCGCTTTGATGAATTCAAACCCCGCTTTGGCGAAACGCTGGTCACCGGCTTTGCCCACCTCAAGGGCTGCCCCATCGGGATCATCGCCAACAACGGCGTGCTCTTTTCAGAAGCCGCACAAAAGGGCGCGCATTTTGTGGAACTCTGCAGCCAGCGCAAGATCCCGCTGGTCTTCCTGCAAAACATCACCGGTTTCATGGTGGGCCGCAAATACGAAAACGAAGGCATCGCCCGCCACGGCGCCAAGATGGTAACGGCGGTGGCCTCCACCAATGTGCCCAAGATCACCATGCTGGTGGGCGGCTCCTTTGGTGCGGGCAACTACGGCATGGCAGGGCGGGCCTATTCACCCCGGTTCCTCTGGACATGGCCCAATTCGCGCATCTCCG
The DNA here is from genome assembly GCF_055693725.2 of Epibacterium sp. HA2-3. NCBI lineage: Bacteria > Pseudomonadati > Pseudomonadota > Alphaproteobacteria > Rhodobacterales > Roseobacteraceae > Epibacterium > Epibacterium sp. HA2-3. The sequence continues at coordinate 822,405 of NZ_CM172490.1, forward strand.
TGATGGGCGGCGAGCAGGCGGCGGGCGTTCTGGCCACGGTCAAACGCGATGCGATCGAGCGCCAAGGCGGCACATGGTCCGCCGAAGAAGAGGCACAGTTCAAGCAGCCCACCATCGATATGTTCGCCGAACAAAGCCACCCGCTCTATGCCTCCGCTCGGCTCTGGGATGACGGTATTATTGACCCGCGCAAAAGCCGCGATGTGCTGTCGTTGTCGCTCAGCGCCGCCCTCAACGCCCCCATCGAGGACACACGCTTTGGCGTGTTCCGCATGTAACCTCTTCTAACCTCAAATATCCCGGGGGGTCGTCCATTGTGCGCCATTGGTTCAAGCCCAATGGGCGGCGGGCAGCGCCCCCGGTCCAACGCTCCAAGCAAAGGACCTGCCCGATGTTCAACAAGATCCTGATTGCCAACCGTGGCGAAATTGCATGCCGGGTGATGGAAACCGCCCGTCGTCTGGGTGTACGCACCGTCGCCGTCTACTCCGATGCGGACCGAGACGCCAAACATGTGGCGCTTGCGGATGAGGCTGTCCATATCGGTCATGGACCTGCCCCGGCGGATAGCTACCTGCTGCAGGACGAGATCCTCGCCGCCGCCAAAGCCACCGGTGCGCAAGGCATACATCCGGGCTATGGTTTTCTCTCTGAAAACCCCGATTTTGTGGAAAAGGTCGAGGCCGCCGGTCTCGCCTTTATCGGCCCCTCTGCCAGCGCGATCCGCAAGATGGGTCTCAAGGACGCCGCCAAGGCACTGATGGAAGAGGCGGGCGTACCGGTGGTTCCCGGCTATCACGGCGACACGCAGGATGCGGGCTTCCTCGCCAAACAGGCGAACAGCATCGGCTATCCGGTCCTGATCAAGGCGGTTGCAGGCGGCGGTGGCAAGGGCATGCGGCTGGTCGAGGACCCCAAGGATTTCAACGATGCGCTGGCCTCGGCGCAGGGCGAAGCCACCACGTCCTTTGGCAATCCGGCGGTATTGATTGAAAAATACATCCAGAAACCGCGCCATATCGAGGTGCAGGTCTTTGGCGACGGCACATCGGCGGTGCATCTCTTTGAGCGCGACTGTTCGCTGCAACGTCGCCACCAGAAGGTGATCGAAGAAGCCCCGGCCCCCGGCATGACCGAAGAGATGCGCACCGCCATGGGACAGGCCGCCGTGCGTGCCGCCGAAGCGATCGGCTATGCAGGTGCGGGCACGGTGGAGTTCATCGTGGACGGCTCGGACGGGCTGCGTGCGGACGGGTTCTGGTTCATGGAGATGAACACCCGTTTGCAGGTAGAACACCCGGTCACCGAGCTCATCACTGGCGTCGATCTGGTGGAGTGGCAGCTGCGCGTCGCCTCTGGCGAAGGGCTGCCCATGCAACAGGACGACCTTTCCATTACCGGCCACGCCTTTGAGGCGCGGCTCTATGCCGAGGATGTGCCCAAGGGCTTTTTGCCCGCCACCGGCACGCTCTCGCATCTGGCCTTTCCCGAAGGGGTGCGCGCCGACAGCGGTGTGCGGGCAGGGGACACCATCAGCCCTTGGTATGATCCGATGATCTCCAAGTTGATCGTGCATGGCCCCTCGCGCGCGGCAGCGCTGCGTCAGCTGGATGACGCGCTCGCGCGGACCGAGGTTGCCGGAACCGTAACAAACCTTGCCTTCCTCGGCGCGCTCGCCCGGCATGCAGGCTTTGCTGCGGGCGACGTGGACACGGGCCTGATCGCGCGCGATCTCGACAGTCTTGCTGCCGCGCCGGAGATGAGGGCCGAACACAAAATCGCGGCTGCGATGGTGGCGCTTGATGTGATCGATGCCAAACCCGAAATGGGCTTCACGCTTTGGGCGGACCTGCACCGTTCCGTTACGCTTGAAGCGCAGGGCGAGCGTTTCGAAGCCTCGGTCGAGGTGAGCGGCCCGGATCGTCAGGACTGGACCCTTGATGGAGATATGTTTGCCGTCAATCGCATGGGGTCGGGCTGGGTCATCAGCGGCATGGCCTTGCCACCCTATGCAAAAAGTGGCGACGCCATCACGATATTTGACCGCTATGGGCTGAGCTTCAAGGTCGTTGACCCGCTGGACCGCGCCGCAGGCGCCGCCGGGGATGGCAACCTCATTGAGGCCCCGATGCCGGGCTTGGTCAAGGCGGTCTTTGCCGAGGCAGGTGCCGCAGTCAAAGAAGGCGACCGGCTCGCCATCCTTGAAGCTATGAAAATGGAACACTCTTTGCTGGCCGCCCGCGACGGTGTGGTTGCAGAAGTTCTTGCGCAAGCGGGCGATCAGGTGGAGGCTGGTGCAGCGCTGGTGCGGCTTGAGGAAGAGGCCTGAGCCGCGCGCATGAACCGGGAGGAGCAAAACCCATGAAAGACCGCGTCGAGATCTTTGAGGTGGGCCCACGCGACGGGCTGCAGAACGAAAAGCGTGACATTCCTGTCGCCGACAAGGTGGCCCTGGTGGATTGTCTCAGTCGTGCAGGCTTTTCCCGGATCGAGGTGGCAAGCTTCGTGTCGCCGAAATGGGTGCCGCAGATGGCGGGCAGCGCAGAGGTTCTGGCCGGGATCACCAAGGCCAAAGGCGTGCGCTACGCGGCGCTCACCCCGAATATGCGCGGTTACGAGGATGCGCTGGCTGCGCGCGCTGATGAAATCGCCATCTTTGCCTCCGCTTCCGAGGGGTTTTCGCAGGCCAATATCAATGCCTCGATTGCCGAGAGTATTGAACGCTTTGCCCCCATTCTGGAGGCTGCGCGTCATATCGACCTGCCGGTGCGGGGCTATGTCTCCTGCGTGACCGACTGCCCCTATGATGGCGCTGTTGCACCCGACAAAGTGGCCGAGGTCGCGGATCGCCTGTTCTCGATGGGCTGCTATGAGATTTCGCTTGGCGATACTGTGGGAAAGGCCACACCCGACAAGATCGCCAAGATGTTGATCGCGGTCAAAGATGCGGTGCCAGTCACCCGCCTCGCAGGTCACTATCACGACACCGCGGGCCGTGCGATCGCCAATATAGATGCGTCGCTTGCGCTGGGCGTGCGGGTGTTTGACGCTGCCGTTGGCGGGCTTGGTGGCTGCCCCTATGCGCCGGGCGCGGCAGGGAATGTGGCCACCGAGGTGGTCCACGAACATTTGACGCGGCTGGGGTACGACACGGGCCTTGATGGCACCGTACTGCAAGAGGCCGCCGCCATGGCGCGGCACTTGCGCCCCGAGCCCACCGACGCCTGAGCTATCAAGACACGAAGGACCCTTTGGCCATGTATGACACGCTTTTGCTAACCCGTGATGATCGCGGTGTGGCGACCCTTACGCTCAACCGTCCCGAAAAGCACAACGCAATGTCGGGCCTGATGCTGCAGGAACTGCAGGACGCGGCGCGCGCGTTGGCGGCGGACCGCAGCGTGCGGGTTGTTGTGCTCACGGGGGCGGGCAAGAGCTTTTGCGCCGGGGGCGATCTGGGCTGGATGCAGGCGCAGATGGAGGCTGATGCCGAAACGCGCGGGCGCGAGGCCCGCGTGCTGGCCGAGATGCTGAACCTTCTCAACACCTTGCCGCAGCCGCTCATTGGGCGGCTGCAGGGCAATGCCTTCGGGGGCGGGGTCGGAATGGCCTCGGTCTGTGATGTGGCCATCGGTGTCGACAGTCTCAAGATGGGGCTCACCGAGACCAAACTGGGACTGATCCCCGCCACCATCGGCCCCTATGTGATTGCCCGCATGGGCGAGGCGCGGGCGCGTCGCGTATTCATGTCGGCGCGACTTTTTGATGCAGCCGAGGCGGTCGATCTGGGGCTCCTGAGCCGCGCGGTACCCGCCGACTCACTTGATGCTGCGGTGGAAGCAGAGGTAACTCCTTACCTCGACTGCGCGCCGGGGGCGGTAGCGGATGCCAAAGCTCTGGCGCGCGCGCTTGGGCCGCGTATCGATAAATCCACAATCGATTTTACAATTTCCGCCCTTGTAACCCGCTGGGAAAGCGCCGAGGCGGTCGAAGGCATCAACGCGTTTTTTGATAAACGCCGCCCCTCCTGGCGTGACAAATAAGGGGAATTCCCCTCTGCGAGCGCAGCACGTTTGCGCTCGTTTTTGATGCACACAATCCTTAGCGAAACCATAAGGATGGTGTGGCCTGTTGCAGCACTGCGAAACTGGCCAATAAAGCGATCCGCATTAACTCCCCTTTGGTTGACGGTCTCTAGGGACAAGAGTAGTAACGGCGCAAGTCAACACGCCAATTGACGGTGCACGAGCAGCGAATTGCCGTGTGCGCGGAAAGGAGCCACTCGTGGAAGAGATGTTGCGGGAATACCTGCCCATTCTGGTGTTTTTGGCCGTCGCCATCGGCCTTGGTCTCGTACTTATTCTTGCTGCCGTCGTTGTTGCGGTGCGCAATCCCGACCCTGAAAAAGTCAGCGCGTATGAATGCGGCTTCAACGCTTTCGACGATGCCCGCATGAAATTCGACGTGCGCTTTTATCTGGTGTCGATCCTGTTCATCATCTTTGATCTGGAAATTGCTTTCCTGTTCCCTTGGGCCGTGGGTTTCAAGGACATCAGTGATGCGGGCTTCTGGTCGATGATGGTCTTCCTTGGGGTCCTGACCATCGGATTTGCGTATGAGTGGAAGAAGGGGGCTCTGGAATGGGAGTGATGGCTGGCGCGAACACCGCAGGTGTCGACAAGGAAATGGTGGCACAAGCCCTGAACGCAGAGTTGCAGGACAAGGGGTTCTTGCTGACCTCTGCCGAGGATATCATCAACTGGGCGCGTACCGGTTCGCTGCACTGGATGACCTTTGGTCTTGCGTGCTGCGCGGTGGAAATGATGCACACCTCCATGCCGCGTTACGATGCCGAGCGTTTCGGGATCGCACCGCGCGCCTCTCCGCGTCAGTCGGACGTGATGATCGTCGCAGGGACGCTCACCAACAAAATGGCCCCGGCGTTGCGCAAGGTGTACGACCAGATGCCCGAGCCGCGCTACGTGATCTCGATGGGGTCCTGCGCCAATGGCGGTGGCTATTACCACTACAGCTATTCCGTGGTGCGCGGCTGTGACCGGATCGTGCCAGTGGACATCTATGTGCCTGGCTGCCCGCCCACCGCAGAGGCGCTCCTTTATGGGCTGATGCAGCTGCAGCGCAAGATCCGCCGCACCGGCACCCTTGTGCGCTAAGGGCAGGAGACTCAGATGATCGAAGCATTGCAAGACCTTGGCCACCAGATTGAAGCCAAGCGCCCCGAGTGCGTATTGTCCTGGGATATTGCCCATGGCGAACTGAACATCGACGTAAAGCCCGCCAACATCGCGGGCCTCGTTGAATTCCTGCGCGTCGACAGCGCCTGCCGGTTCTCCACGCTGGTGGACATTACCGCAGTGGACTATCCCGAGCGCACCAAGCGTTTTGACGTGGTGTATCACCTCCTTTCGATGTACCAGAACCAGCGCATCCGTCTGCGCGCAGCTGTGCGCGAAGAGGACATGGTGCCCTCCATCGTGGATGTGCACCCCTCCGCCAACTGGTTCGAGCGCGAAGTCTTTGACATGTTCGGCATCCTGTTCACGGGGCACCCGGACCTGCGCCGCCTGCTGACGGACTATGGCTTCCGCGGCCACCCGCTGCGCAAGGATTTCCCGACCACTGGTTACACCGAAGTGCGCTACGACGAGGCGCAAAAGCGCGTGGTCTACGAGCCGGTGAAGCTGGTTCAGGAATACCGCCAGTTTGACTTCATGAGCCCATGGGAGGGTGCTGAATATATCCTTCCCGGCGACGAGAAGGAGGGGGCGAAGTGATGGACGGCTCCAAAGGTTTCGAAGACGCCCAGACGGGCGAACAGAAAATCCGTAACTTTAACATCAACTTTGGCCCGCAGCACCCGGCGGCGCACGGCGTGCTGCGTCTGGTGCTGGAACTCGATGGCGAAATCGTTGAGCGCTGCGACCCTCATATCGGTCTGTTGCACCGCGGCACCGAAAAGCTGATGGAGAGCCGCACCTACCTGCAGAATCTGCCCTATTTCGACCGCCTCGACTACGTGGCGCCGATGAACCAGGAACATGCATGGTGTCTGGCAATCGAAAAGCTGACTGGCGTGGAGGTCCCCCGCCGTGCGCAGCTGATCCGAGTGCTCTATTCGGAGATCGGTCGCATTCTCAATCACCTCTTGAACGTCACCACTCAGGCGATGGACGTGGGCGCGCTGACGCCGCCGCTCTGGGGCTTTGAGGAACGCGAAAAGCTGATGATCTTCTACGAGCGGGCCTGTGGTGCACGCTTGCACGCGGCCTACTTCCGTCCTGGTGGCGTGCATCAGGATCTGCCGGACGAGCTGCTGGATGATATCGACCTCTGGGCTATGGAATTTCCGAAGGTCATGGACGACATCGACGGCCTCTTGACCGAAAACCGAATCTTCAAGCAGCGCAACTGCGACATTGGCGTCGTCACCGAGGATGACATTCAGAAGTATGGCTTCTCCGGTGTGATGGTGCGCGGGTCTGGCCTGGCTTGGGATTTGCGCCGCGCGCAGCCCTATGAATGCTACGACGAGTTCGATTTCCAGATTCCTGTCGGCAAGAACGGCGACTGCTACGATCGCTACCTGGTGCGGATGGAAGAGATGCGTCAGTCGCTCTCGATCATCCGTCAGGCTATCGCAAAATTGCGCGAGGCCACCGGTGACGTTCTGGCCCGCGGCAAGCTCACCCCGCCCAAGCGCGGCGATATGAAGACCTCGATGGAGAGCCTGATCCACCACTTCAAGCTCTATACCGAAGGCTTCCATGTTCCCGAGGGCGAGGTCTATGCCGCTGTCGAGGCGCCCAAAGGCGAATTTGGCGTCTATCTCGTGGCGGATGGCACCAACAAACCCTACCGCGCCAAGCTGCGCGCACCGGGGTTCTTGCATCTTCAGGCGATGGATTACGTCGCCAAGGGCCACCAGCTTGCGGATGTCGCTGCAATTATTGGAACCATGGACATCGTGTTTGGAGAGATTGACCGATGACACTACGCGCATTTATCGCAGGGGCCTCCCTGTGTCTGATCGGCCAAACCGCACTGGCAGAAAAATCGCTGGCGGATCTCGTTGCTGAATCCGTTGGATATGTGCAGGTGCGCGATGGCGTCATCCTGATCGAAGATGATTACGACGAATACATCTGCCGCATGACCGCGAGCGATGCCGCATTCGATGCAAAAGCCGCAGGCCAGGAGATCCCCGCTGGGGCGCTCAGCTCGACCTGTATCCTGCTCGAGGAATTCGACAAATCCGGCACGCCCGCGTTTGCAGAGAAATCGCTGGCGGATCTCGTGGCCGAGTCCGTTGGCTACGCGCATGTGCGCGATGGTGTCGTCATGATCGAAGACGACTATGACGAATATGTTTGCCGTATGAATGCGAGCGATGCCGCATTCGACGCCAAGGCCGCAGGTCAGGAGATCCCCGCAGGATCGCTCACCTCGACTTGCATTTTGCTTGAGGAGTTCGACAAGTAATGCTGCGTCGTCTTCATCACGAACAGCCTGACAGCTTTGCGTTCACCCCGGCCAATCAGGCCTGGGCCGAAGCTCAGATGACCAAATATCCCGAAGGCCGTCAGGCCTCGGCGGTCATTCCGATTCTGTGGCGCGCGCAGGAGCAAGAGGGCTGGATCTCCAAACCCGCGATCGAATATGTGGCCGATATGCTCGGCATGGCCTACATCCGCGTGCTGGAAGTGGCCTCTTTCTATTTCATGTTCCAGCTGCAGCCCACGGGTTCGGTTGCGCACATCCAGATCTGTGGCACCACGTCCTGCATGATCTGCGGTGCCGAGGATCTGGTCGCGATCTGCAAGGACAAGATCTCTGCCAAGCCGCATACGCTGTCCGAGGACGGCAAGTTCTCTTGGGAAGAGGTGGAATGCCTTGGCTCCTGCGCCAATGCGCCGATGGCGCAGATCGGCAAGGATTATTACGAGGATCTGACCTCGGCGTCTTTTACCAAGCTGCTCGATGATCTGGCGGCGGGTAAACCCGTCGTACCCGGCCCGCAAAACGGTCGCTACGCTGCAGAGCCAAAGGCGGGCCTGACCTCGCTCACCGAATATGAAGCAGGCAAGCCGCAGTATAATGCCTCGGCGGAGCTTGCGACCGACATCGGTGACGGCGTGAAGCGTATTCAGGGCGATGAAGTTCCGCTCCTGACCCCATGGGTCGGCAAGGATGGCGTGGTTGCAGGGCGTGCCGCTGCAGATCCCACGCCGCCCGCGCCAGAGCGTCCGCAACCCGCGGCCAAGCAGGCTGAGACCGCCAAGAAGAAGGCTCCGGCCAAGCCCGCGGTAAAGAAATCGGATGCGGCAACGCTTGCACAGCCCGAAGCCGCCGCCGCAAAGGTGACGGAACCCAAGGCGGCCGGGGAAGAACAAGCACCCGAGACGCTGACAGCGGCGCGCGAGGGCGGGGCGGACGACCTCAAACTCCTCAAAGGTGTGGGGCCAAAGCTCGAACAGACGCTGAATGAACTGGGCTTTTTCCACTTTGACCAGATTGCCAAATGGACCGAGGCCGAAGTTGCCTGGGTGGATGCGCGCCTGAAGTTCAAAGGCCGCATCGAGCGCGACGGCTGGATCGAGCAAGCCAAGCAACTGGCAGCCGGTGAAGAAACCGAGTTTGCCAAATCGGCCAAGAAAGACGGCCGCTACAAAGACTAAACTCTCCGCTGCGTGCGGCCTCAAGGGCCCTACGCCGTGGTCAAGGATGACTGGACCGGATGACGCAGGACGAACAGGATAAGGCCATCGCTGCCAAAGGGCGGCACATCTCGCTGGTGATTGCCGGTACGATGGTGGCTTGGTTGCTCCTGTCCCTGCTCGTGGGTCCCGCGATTGGCCTGCCGGGCCGATATGCGCTGCTGTTCGATTTTGCGGCTCTGGCCGCGATGATCTACGCGGGCGTCAACATCATTCAACTCTGGCGTATGCGTCAGAACAGTCAAAGGTAGGCACACATGCTGAAGGATCAGGACCGGATCTTTACCAACCTTTACGGGATGCACGAACGCACGTTGGCGGGCGCACAAAAGCGCGGCCACTGGGACGGTACGGCGGGCCTCATTGAAAAAGGGCGCGACTGGATCATCCAGACCATGAAGGATTCCGGCCTGCGCGGGCGTGGCGGTGCGGGCTTCCCCACCGGCCTCAAATGGTCCTTCATGCCCAAGGAAAGCGACGGACGTCCGGCCTATCTGGTGATCAACGCCGATGAGTCCGAGCCCGGCACCTGCAAAGACCGCGAAATCATGCGTCACGATCCGCATACGCTGATTGAGGGCGCGCTGATCGCTTCCTTCGCGATGAACGCGCATACCTGCTACATCTACCTGCGCGGCGAATATATCCGCGAGCGCGAAGCGCTGCAGGCGGCGATTGACGAATGCTACGACAAGGGTCTCCTTGGGAAGAACGCCGCAGGCTCCGGCTGGGATTTCGATCTTTTCCTGCACCACGGGGCAGGGGCTTATATCTGCGGCGAGGAAACCGCCCTGATCGAGAGCCTTGAGGGCAAAAAAGGCATGCCGCGCATGAAGCCGCCATTCCCGGCAGGCGCAGGCCTTTATGGCTGCCCGACCACCGTGAACAATGTGGAATCCATCGCCGTTGTGCCCACCATCCTGCGGCGCGGGGCGGAGTGGTTTGCCGGCTTTGGCCGTCAGAACAACGCGGGCACCAAGCTTTTTGCGATCTCTGGCCACGTCAACAACCCCTGCGTTGTTGAAGAGGCCATGTCGATCAGCTTTGAAGAGCTGATTGAAAAACACTGCGGTGGCATTCGCGGCGGCTGGGACAACCTTCTGGCAGTGATCCCCGGCGGCTCTTCCGTGCCCTGTGTGCGCGGCGAGAAGATGCGCGATGCGATCATGGATTTTGATTACCTGCGCGGCGAGCTGGGCTCTGGCCTGGGCACTGCGGCGGTGATCGTGATGGACAAGCAGACCGATATCGTCAAAGCGATCTGGCGCCTCTCGAAGTTCTACAAGCACGAAAGCTGCGGCCAGTGTACGCCTTGCCGTGAAGGCACCGGCTGGATGATGCGCGTGATGGATCGTCTTGTGCGCGGTGAGGCGGAGCTTGAGGAGATCGACATGCTCTGGGATGTCACCAAGCAGGTCGAAGGCCACACCATCTGTGCTCTGGGCGATGCGGCCGCATGGCCCATTCAGGGTCTCATTCGCAACTTCCGCGAAGAGATCGAAGATCGCATCAAGGCGCAGAAATCGGGCCGTATGGGCGCGATGGCAGCGGAATAATTTGAAAGATGATGATTAACTCCCGTTTTCCTTTGTCGTTGATGCTTGTGGCCTCGCTGGGGCTGGTGGCTTGTGGCCAGTCGCGCGACGACAAGCGTATGCGCTTTGACGGTATCGTGTTCCGCACCAGCGCCAAGCCGATCGACAAGAAGGAAACGCTGCTCAACTTTCGTGTTGAGGTGCGTGACGCGTTGCAATCCCAGCGTGGTGCGCTGGCGGCTGCGACGCATGAGGCCACGCGCTACTGCATCCAGAACTACGGCACTTCGCGGTTTGACTGGACCAACATCATCCCTGACTCTGAGGGCAGCTATCAGATCCAGCTCGACGATCGCGATGCCATCTTCACGGGACGTTGCAAACCGTGACGCGGATCTCGGCATATCATGGCCGGTTTGGCACAGCGCTATTGAATAACAGCGCGCTACACTCCCGTGGTTCCATTGGAACCACGAAGGAGTCTGTTATGTCCAAAACATATGATCTGTCCCCTGCTGATACTTTCTCTGCGCCGCGCGTGCGGATGATGACTGCGCTGGCGGCGCTCTCTGCCTTTATGTTGGCTTTGGGGGCCAGTGCGGGCGAGGCCAAGCCCTCTCTGCGCGATGTACAAGAGATCGAAGACCCGCTTTTTGCCGTGGCGGTGGCAAGCGAAGTCGCAGAGCGCTGCGAACGCATTGCGCCGCGCACGCTCAAGGGTCTCAATCAGCTCTATCAGATCCGTGCGCGGGCCAATGCACTTGGTTACAGCGACACGGAAATCAAATCTTACATCAAGTCGGACCAGGAAAAATCTCGTATGCGGGCCAAGGGCGAGCGGCTCTTGCGTCAGAACGGGGTGAAACTGGACCAACCGGAAACATTCTGTGCTTACGGGCTTGCAGAAATTGAGAAAAACAGCGCGATCGGCGTGTTACTGAGGGCGAAATAGACCATGTCTGACCTCCGCAAGATCAACATTGACGGAACCGAGATCGAAGTCGACGGGGCGATGACCCTGATCCAGGCTTGCGAGCAGGCCGGGATCGAGATCCCGCGTTTTTGCTATCACGAACGTCTGTCGATTGCCGGCAACTGCCGTATGTGCCTCGTCGAGGTTGTGGGCGGCCCGCCGAAACCGGCAGCGTCCTGTGCGATGCAGGTCCGCGATCTGCGCCCGGGACCAGAGGGGCAGGCCCCGCAGGTGAAGACCAATTCACCGATGGTCAAAAAGGCGCGTGAAGGGGTGATGGAGTTTCTCCTGATCAACCACCCGCTCGACTGCCCGATCTGCGATCAGGGGGGCGAATGCGACCTGCAAGATCAGGCGATGGCTTACGGCGTTGATTTCTCGCGCTTCCGCGAACCCAAACGCGCGGTGGACGATCTGAACCTCGGCCCGCTTGTGGGCACCGCGATGACCCGCTGCATTTCCTGCACCCGTTGCGTACGCTTCACCACCGAGGTCGCAGGCATTTCGCAGATGGGTCAGACCGGGCGCGGCGAGGATGCGGAAATCACCTCCTACCTCAATGAGACGCTGGATTCGAACCTGCAGGGCAACATCATCGATCTTTGTCCCGTGGGCGCGCTGACCTCGAAACCTTATGCGTTTACCGCGCGTCCGTGGGAACTCACCAAGACCGAGACCATCGACGTGATGGACGCGCTCGGATCAAACATCCGCGTGGACACTAAGGGCCGCGAAGTGATGCGTATTCTGCCGCGCAACCATGATGGCGTGAACGAAGAGTGGATCTCTGACAAGACCCGTTTTGTCTGGGATGGTCTGCGCCGTCAGCGGCTTGACCGCCCCTATGTGCGCGTCGATGGCAAGCTGAAGCCTGCCACTTGGCCCGAGGCGCTGGAGGCTGTCGCCACCGCGATGAAAGGCAAAAAAGTTGCCGGTTTGATTGGCGATCTGGTTCCGGTCGAGGCAGCTTATGCGCTCAAAGGCCTGATCGAGAGCCTCGAGGGCAAGGTGGAATGCCGCACGGATAATGCGCGTTTGCCCATTGGCAACCGCGCAGGCTATGTGGGTACCGCCACGATCGAGGACATCGATACTGCCAGGGACATCATCCTGATTGGCACCAACCCTCGCGACGAGGCGCCGGTGCTGAACGCGCGCATCCGCAAGGCGTGGCTCAAGGGGGCCAATGTCAAACTCGTCGGTCCTGCCGCTGATTTGACCTATGACTATGAACATCTCGGCACTGATCGCGCGGCGCTTGATGCGCTCTCTGCGATTGAGGACGCGATTGTCATCGTGGGGCAGGGTGCCCTGCGCGAGGCCGACGGTCTGGCGGTTCTCGCCAAGGCGCAGTCTCTGGGTAAGCTCCTGGTCCTGCACACCGCCGCCGCTCGTGTGGGCGCGATGGACATTGGGGCCGTCACCGAGGGTGGCATGGCAGCAGCCATCGACGGAGCAGAGGTGATCTATAACCTCGGTGCCGACGAGGTGGAAATCGACGCGGGTGCTTTCGTGATCTATCAAGGTTCGCACGGCGACCGCGGCGCGCATCGCGCTGACGTGATCCTGCCGGGGGCAGCCTACACCGAAGAAAACGGTCTCTTTGTGAACACCGAAGGCCGTCCACAGCTCTCGATGCGGGCTGGATTTGCACCGGGGGAGGCCAAGGAAAACTGGGCCATCCTGCGGGCGCTTTCCGCAGAGCTTGATGCCAAACTGCCCTATGACAGCCTCGCGCAACTGCGAAAGGCGCTGATCAAGGACGTGCCGCATCTTGCCAAGGTGGATCAGGTGGTCGCAAATGAAGGCGAGGCTCTGCCGGTTGAAAAACTCGGTAAGGCGGATTTCCTTCCTGCGGTCAACGACTTCTACCTGACCAACCCGATTGCACGCGCATCGCAGCTGATGGCGGAGCTCTCCGCTCAGGCCAAGGCGCGCCGCGAAACGGCGCTGGCAGCTGAGTGATCCGCACGGCGCTCATATCGCTTTTGGGGCTCAGCCTCATCGCCTGCACGGATGTGACGGGTGATGAGGTAAGCCGTGCCGCGCCCGACTATCTGGGCGTGAATACCAGTCTCCTCGATGGGGATCTGGTCCAGTTCCATGTGACCATGGACCGGGTTGGGGCGCTTGAGGATCTTAATGACTATGCCGACTGCGCAGCAGCACAATATGCGCTGATCCGCGGCTATGGCTTCGCGCGTCATGTGCGCACAAAAACGAAACAAGAGGCTGGTATTTGGGAGGCCGATGCGGTCTACACCATCTCGCCCGCCTTACCGCGCGGTTTGCGCACCCTCGACGCAGAAGTCGTGGTGCAGGACTGCAAGGCAAACGGAATACCTACGGTGTGAGGACCCATGGCTGAATTCTTTAACACCCCAGGCGGCATTGCTGTCATCATCCTGGCGCAGACCCTGGCGGTTGTCGCCTTTGTGATGATCTCGCTTCTGTTCCTTGTCTACGGCGACCGCAAGATCTGGGCCGCCGTCCAGATGCGGCGTGGCCCCAACGTGGTTGGGGTCTACGGTCTCTTGCAGACCGTCGCGGATGCGCTCAAATATGTGGTGAAAGAGGTGGTCATCCCGGCCGGCTCTGACCGGACCGTATTTATTCTGGCGCCGCTCACCTCCTTTGTGCTGGCGATGATCGCCTGGGCGGTGATCCCGTTCAACGACACTTGGGTGCTTTCGGACATCAACGTCGCCATCCTGTATGTCTTCGCGGTCTCCTCGCTTGAGGTTTACGGCGTCATCATGGGCGGCTGGGCGTCGAACTCCAAGTATCCGTTCCTCGGCTCCTTGCGGTCGGCGGCGCAGATGATTTCCTACGAGGTCTCAATCGGCCTCATCATCATCGGTGTGATCCTCTCGACGGGATCCATGAACTTTGGCGACATCGTGCGCGCGCAGGACGGCAATGCTGGCCTCTTCAACTGGTACTGGCTGCCGCATTTCCCGATGGTGTTCCTGTTCTTCATTTCCTGCCTTGCGGAAACCAACCGCCCGCCGTTTGACCTTCCCGAAGCGGAGTCCGAACTGGTGGCAGGCTACCAGGTGGAGTACTCCTCGACGCCGTTCCTGTTGTTCATGGCCGGTGAATACATTGCCATCTTCCTGATGTGCGCGCTCACCTCGCTTCTGTTTTTCGGCGGCTGGCTCTCGCCGGTACCGTTCCTGCCGGACAGCCCGCTGTGGATGGTCGCAAAGATGGCGTTCTTCTTCTTCCTCTTTGCCATGGTCAAAGCCATCACCCCGCGCTACCGCTACGATCAGCTGATGCGTCTGGGCTGGAAAGTCTTCCTGCCGTTCTCGCTGATCTGGGTGGTGTTCGTGGCCTTTGCCGCACGTTTCGAATGGTTCTGGGGTGCGTTTGCACGCTGGAGCACAGGAGGCTGATATGACCCAGATCGACTACACCCGCGCTGCCAAATACTTCCTGCTGCAAGACGTGTGGCAGGGGTTCAAGCTGGGGCTGAAGTATTTCTTCGCCCCTAAGGCAACGATCAACTACCCGCATGAAAAAGGCCCGCTCAGCCCGCGTTTCCGCGGCGAGCACGCGTTGCGTCGCTATCCCAACGGCGAAGAGCGCTGCATTGCCTGCAAACTATGCGAAGCGGTATGTCCGGCACAGGCCATCACTATCGATGCCGAACCGCGTGAAGACGGCAGCCGCCGCACCACGCGCTATGACATCGACATGACCAAATGCATCTACTGCGGGTTCTGCCAGGAGGCTTGCCCGGTGGACGCCATTGTCGAGGGGCCGAATTTTGAATTCGCCACCGAGACCCGCGAGGAGCTGTTCTATGACAAGGACAAGCTGTTGGCGAATGGCGAGCGCTGGGAAGCCGAGATTGCCCGCAATCTTGAACTGGATGCGCCCTACAGATGAGCTTGAAAGCAGCACATATTATCTTAAAAGGGCTTCTATGGTTCAGTCCTTTACTAATTGCGAGGGCGTGGACCTGGTATAACGACCCTGAGAAATTTGTGCTGGAAGCGCCGATTTATGCTGTCGGCACCGGTGCCTTAGTCTGGCTCATCTTGGCTTACAACGTCATCGAAGAGTTCCAGAAACCGCGTCTCGGCTGGGCAATGGTGGTCATCGGAATTATCGCGGTGGTGTTTCCCTACGGGAGAGTTCTATGAGCGAGACGCCGAAAAACCCTTTCGAAGCCATGATGGCCCAGGCGCAGGAGATGGCGAAGGCCCTCAATCCTGCGCTAGAGAGTTTCTCTCCCAAGGGGTTCGAGGCGCTGTGGCCCACCATGCCCAAAGAGGTCATGGAGATGATGTTCGGCAACACCGTCAACAAAGACGGGCTTGATGCCAAAACCCGCCTGCTGCTGACGCTGGCGGGATTGACCATGCAGGGCGCGCAGGCCGATACGGCCGTGCGTCAGACCGTGCGCCACGCTCTTGCGGCGGGCGCAAAGAAACAAGAGATCGTTGAAACGATCGGACAGATGTCGGTCTTTGCCGGCATTCCGGCCATGACCCGCGCAATGGATTTGGCGCAGGAGGTCATGGACGACAAAGGGGACGATGAGACATGAGCGTTTTTGCCTTTTACCTCTTCGCCATCAGCGCCATCACCGGCGGGCTGTTCACAGTGATCAGCCGCCAGCCGGTGCACTCGGTGCTGTGGCTCATTTTGGCATTTCTTTCTTCTGCCGGGTTGTTCGTGCTATTGGGGGCGGAGTTCGTCGCCATGTTGCTCGTCATCGTTTACGTGGGCGCGGTCGCGGTGCTGTTCCTCTTTGTCGTGATGATGCTCGACGTGGACTTTGCCGAGCTCAAGGCCGAGATGGCCCGCTACACGCCGCTGGCCCTGTTGATCGGGCTGGTGATCCTGATGCAGTTCGTGATCGCCTATGGGTCCTGGGAGAGCGCGCATAGCGTTGCCGAGAACCTGAGCCAGCCGATCCCAACGGACCGTCACAACACCGAGGCGCTTGGCCTCATTCTTTATGACCAATATTTCCTTCTGTTCCAGCTGGCGGGTCTGATCCTTCTGGTGGCCATGATCGGTGCCATCGTTCTGACCCTGCGCCACCGCCAGGATGTGAAGCGTCAGGACGTGCTCGCCCAGATGTATCGCGATCCGGCCAAGGCAATGGAGCTCAAGGACATCAAACCGGGCCAAGGGCTTTGAAGGGGCTTTGATCAATGATCGGAATTGAACATTATCTGACCGTCGCGGCGACCTTGTTCGTCATCGGCATCTTCGGGCTTTTTCTGAACCGCAAGAACGTGATCATCCTGTTGATGAGCATCGAACTCATGCTGCTTGCGGTGAACATCAACCTTGTCGCCTTCTCGTCGTTCCTTGGGGATCTGGTGGGGCAGGTGTTCACGCTGTTCGTGCTGACCGTTGCCGCTGCTGAGGCCGCGATTGGTCTGGCGATCCTCGTCTGCTTCTTCCGCAACCGCGGCACCATCGCTGTCGAAGACATCAACGTGATGAAGGGCTAATCCAGATGGAAACCATTCTCCTCTTTGCCCCTCTGGTGGGGGCTGTGATCTGCGGCTTTGGCCATAAGATCATCGGTGAAAAAGCCGCCATGTGGACTGCCACGGGCCTCTTGTTCCTGACGGCGCTCTTGTCGTGGATCGTCTTCATCAGCTTTGACGGCGAAACCCGCATCATCGAGATCTTCCGCTGGATCGAGAGCGGTAGCCTCTCGACCTCCTGGTCGATCCGCCTGGACCGGCTGACCGCGATCATGCTGATCGTGATCACCACCGTGTCGGCACTCGTGCATCTCTATTCCTTTGGTTACATGGATCACGACCCGCAGTGGAAAGAGGGCGAGAGCTACAAGCCACGTTTCTTTGCGTATCTGTCGTTCTTTACCTTCGCCATGCTGATGCTGGTCACATCTGACAACCTCGTGCAGATGTTCTTCGGCTGGGAAGGCGTGGGCGTCGCGTCTTACCTGCTGATTGGTTTCTACTACCGCAAGCCCTCTGCCGGCGCGGCGGCGATGAAAGCATTCATCGTCAACCGTGTGGGCGACTTTGGGTTCTCGCTCGGGATCTTTGCGCTGTTCTTCCTCACCGACAGCATCAACCTCGGTACCATCTTTGCGGCAACGCCGGATCTGGCCGAGATGTCCGTGTCCTTCCTCTGGACAGAGTGGAATGCGGCCAATCTGATTGCCTTCCTGCTGTTTGTTGGCGCGATGGGCAAATCGGCGCAGCTGATCCTGCACACCTGGCTGCCGGACGCGATGGAGGGCCCGACACCGGTTTCGGCACTTATTCACGCGGCAACCATGGTGACGGCGGGCGTGTTCCTTGTGTGCCGCATGTCGCCACTGATGGAAGTGGCTCCCGAAGCGACTGCCTTTATCACCGTGCTCGGTGCGACCACCGCCTTCTTTGCTGCAACCGTGGGTCTGGTTCAGACCGACATCAAGCGCGTGATTGCCTATTCGACCTGTTCGCAGCTTGGGTACATGTTTGTCGCCGCAGGTGTGGGCATGTACTCGGCCGCGATGTTCCACCTGTTCACACACGCCTTCTTTAAGGCGATGCTGTTCCTTGGCGCGGGTTCCGTGATCCACGCCATGCATCACGAGCAGGACATGATGAACTATGGTGGCCTGCGCAAAAAGATCCCCTATACCTTCTGGGCGATGATGATCGGCACGCTCGCCATCACCGGCGTTGGTGTCCCGGTCTGGATCATGAAGCTGGGCGAAATTCCGATCGGCTTTGCGGGCTTCCATTCCAAGGACGCCATCGTCGAGAGCGCTTATGCCGCCGGGTCGGCCTATGGGTTCTGGATGCTGGTGATCGCCGCCCTGTTCACAAGCTTCTATAGCTGGCGCCTGATGTTCCTGACGTTTTATGGCAAGCCGCGCGGAGACAAGCATACCCACGAGCATGCACACGAGAGCCCGATGGTCATGCTGATCCCGCTAGGCGTCTTGGCGCTGGGGGCGATCTTTGCCGGGATGCTGTGGTACAAATCCTTCTTCGGCCACACCGACCAGGTCGCGAAATTCTACGGCGTGCCTTATGCAGAGGCCTCTGCAGAGGCGCATGGCGATGACCACGCGTCCGACGACCACGGCGCTGACGCATCCCATGGCGGCGGTGATAAAGAGGCAGAGCACCACTATGTCTTTGCCGGGGAGCCGGGCGAGGGTGCGCTGTACATGGCGCCCGACAATACGCTTTTGGATGACGCGCATAAGGTTCCGTATTGGGTGAAAACCTCGCCCTTCATGGCGATGCTTGTCGGGTTCCTCGTGGCCTATTGGTTCTACATCGTGAACCCGGAGCTGCCCAAGCGCCTGTCGCAGCAGCAGCGCCCGCTCTACCTGTTCCTCAAGAACAAGTGGTATTTTGACGAGCTTTACAACGTGGTCTTTGTCAAACCCGCTCTGGCGCTTGGCCGCTTCTTCTGGAAGAAGGGCGACGGAAAGACCATTGATGGCTTCCTCAACGGCGTGGCGATGGGGATTGTGCCCTTCTTCACTCGTCTCGCTGGCCGGGCCCAGTCCGGTTACATCTTCACTTATGCCTTCTGGATGGTGCTCGGGATCGCAGCCCTTGTCACCTGGATGTCGATCGGCGGAGGATCGCACTGATGGACAATATTCTCTCCATCGTAACCTTCATTCCCGCACTGGCGGCCGCCGTGATGGCGCTGTTGATGCGCGGAGACGACGAGGCCGCACAGCGCAACGCGAAATATGTTGCGCTGATGGCCACCTCGATCACCTTTATCGTCTCGCTGTTCATCTATTTTCAGTTCGATCCCTCCGACACGGGCTTTCAGTTCGTTGAGGAACGGGACTGGATCTTCGGGCTGAAGTACAAGATGGGCGTCGACGGCATCTCTGTTCTGTTCGTGATGCTGACGACATTTGTGATGCCGCTGACGATCCTCGCCAGCTGGTCCGTGACCAACCGCGTCAAGGAATACATGATCGCCTTCCTGGTGCTTGAGACGCTGATGCTCGGCGTGTTCATGGCGCTCGACATGGTGCTCTTTTACCTGTTCTTCGAGGCTGGCCTCATCCCAATGTTCCTCATCATCGGCATCTGGGGCGGCAAGGACCGCATCTACGCGTCGTTCAAATTCTTCCTCTACACCTTCTTTGGCTCGGTGCTGATGCTGGTGGCGATGGTGGCCATGTATTTCGATGCGGGTACCACCGATATTGTGAAGCTTCTTAGCCATGAGTTCTCCTACGCCAGCTTTGACCTCCTCGGGATTCACGTGCTGGGCGGCATGCAGACCCTGCTGTTCCTCGCCTTCTTCGCCTCATTCGCGGTGAAGATGCCAATGTGGCCGGTTCACACTTGGTTGCCGGATGCGCACGTTCAGGCGCCGACGGCGGGCTCCGTGGTACTGGCGGCAATCCTGCTGAAGATGGGCGGCTACGGCTTCCTGCGTTTCAGCCTGCCGATGTTCCCCGTGGGCTCAGAGGTGATGACCGATGTGATCCTCTGGATGTCGGCGATTGCGATTGTCTACACCTCGCTTGTGGCGATGGTGCAGGAAGACATGAAAAAGCTGATCGCGTATTCTTCGGTCGCCCATATGGGCTTTGTGACCATGGGTATCTTTGCGGCGAACCAGCAGGGTGTGGATGGTGCGATTTTCCAGATGCTCAGCCACGGCTTCATCTCGGCGGCGCTCTTCCTCTGCGTGGGCGTGATCTATGATCGCATGCACACCCGCGACATCGACGCTTACGGTGGCCTTGTGGTCCGGATGCCAGCCTACGCGCTTGTGTTCATGTTCTTCACCATGGGCAACGTCGGTCTGCCCGGCACCTCCGGCTTTGTCGGCGAATTTCTGACCTTGATGGGCGCCTTCCAGGAGAACACCTGGGTTGCGTTTGTGGCCACCACCGGTGTGATCTTCTCGGCGTGTTACGCGCTCTGGCTCTATCGTCGGGTGGTTTTTGGCGACCTGATCAAAGAGAGCCTGAAGGCAATCAAGGACATGAACGCCCGCGAGAAATGGATCTTTGCGCCGCTCATCGTCATGACGCTCCTTCTGGGTGTCTATCCTTCTGTTGTCACTGACGTGATCGGTCCCTCGACCGAAGCGCTGGTGCAATCCGTCAACACGGCCGTTGCCGACGCGGGGCCCCTCTGGGATGCCGCCGAGGTCGATGTCGCCGCCACCAATTCCCACTAAGGAGCTGATGAGATGCAAGCTGATCTCTCCGTGATCCTGCCCGAGATCATCCTCGCCGTCTTCTCGATGGCGGCGTTGCTCGGAGCTGTCTACACCGTCAAGGACAAGCTGGCGCCGATGCTCGTGTGGGTAACCGCCGCGCTGATGGTGGTGCTGGGTATCTGGATCGGAACCTCCGGTTCCGGCGCTACCGAGGCGTTCGACGGCATGATCGTCAACGATGCCTTTGCGCGCTTTGCCAAGGTCGCGATCCTCTTTTCTGCCGCCGCTGTCATGGTGATGGGGCAGGACTACATGTCCAAACGCGGCATGCTGCGGTTCGAATATCCGATCCTGATCGCGCTTTCTGTCATTGGTATGATGGTGATGGTCTCTGCCGGCGACCTGATGGCGCTTTACATGGGGCTGGAGCTACAATCGCTCGCGCTTTATGTGGTGGCTGCGCTGCGTCGTGACAGCGTCAAATCCACCGAGGCGGGCCTCAAGTATTTCGTGCTTGGCGCGCTCTCCTCCGGTCTGCTGCTCTACGGCGCGTCGCTGGTCTATGGCTTTGCGGGCACCACCAAATTTGCCGGTATCATCGAGGTTGCCCAACATGGTGAGGTCTCCATTGGCCTCTTGTTCGGCATCGTCTTCCTGATCTCGGGCATGGCGTTCAAAGTCTCTGCGGTTCCGTTTCACATGTGGACCCCGGATGTCTACGAGGGCGCGCCGACGCCGATCACAGCGTTCTTTGCCTCCGCGCCCAAAGTCGCCGCGATGGGTCTCTTTGCCCGCGTGCTGCACGACGCCTTTGGCCATGCGATCGAGGACTGGAGCCAGGTTGTCGCACTCTTGTCGGTGCTGTCGATGTTCCTTGGCGCAGTTGCGGCGATTGGGCAGACCGACCTCAAGCGTCTGATGGCCTATTCGTCGATTGCACATATGGGCTATGCGCTCATCGGTCTGGCCGCAGGCACGGCGCTGGGTGTGCAGGCGCTTCTCATCTACATGTCGATTTATGTGGCGATGAACATCGGTACCTTTGCGTTCATCATGATGCTGCACCGCGACGGCAAGCCGGTCACCGACATTCGCGCCTTGAACCAATACGCCAAACGCGAACCTGGTCGTGCGCTTGGGATGCTGGTGCTGTTGTTCTCGCTTGCGGGCGTGCCGCCGATGCTTGGCTTCTTTGGCAAGTTCTTCGTGCTGCGCGCAGCAGTCGAGGCCGACATGGCCTGGCTTGCAATTGCGGGCGTGATCGCCTCGGTCATTGGGGCCTATTACTACCTGCGGATCGTCTTCTTCATGTACTTCGGTGCCGAAGGGGACGATGTGGAGACTTCGCGCTCGCCTGTCTTGCTCGCCTTCTTCACGGTTGGGGCGGCTTTGATGCTGGTCGGTGTTGTAACCACCTTTGGTGTCGAGGGGGCCGCGGCCTCGGCGGCGGCCATGCTGGTCAACTGATGCGCTGCATCACGTTTTTGCACAAAGGCCCGGTCCAACGCGACCGGGCCTTTTGCCTTTTGCGAAACCGGGTGCTAAAGGGGCGCGCATGACAGATTGGCCAATCGGATACGGGCGCCGGGTGCTGGCCGAAGTTGACAGCACCTTGGATGAAGCGGCCCGCCTCGCGCCCGCACTGAGCGGGCCAGAGTGGATCCTTGCCCTGCGCCAGACCAAGGGGCGTGGGCGGCGGGGCCGTGCCTGGACCGACCCTAAGGGGAACTTTGCAGGCACGCTGGTCTATCGCCCGGAAGGCGCACCCGACCAGATCGCGCTACGCAGTTTTGTGGCGGCTCTGGCGCTCTATGACGCCGTAGAGACCGTCACCGGCCGCACCACTGGGCTTGCGCTCAAATGGCCCAATGACGTGCTGCTCAATGGCGGCAAGCTTGCGGGCATCCTCCTTGAGAGCTCAGGTGTGAAATCCGGTGTGGATCACCTCGCCATCGGGATCGGGGTCAATCTGGCCGAGACGCCGATGAAGGAATGGCTGGAACCCGGTGCGGTCTGGCCCGTGTCTCTACAATCCGAGACCGGCGTTCGCGTCGACCCGGAGACGTTTCTGTCGGCGCTTGCTCTTGCATTTGCCCGCTATGAGGATCAGTTCACCACATATGGGTTCGGACCGATCCGGGAGCTGTGGCTTTCGCGCGCGGCCAAGCTGGGCGAGGTCATCACCGCACGCACCGCGCGCGAGGAAACCTCGGGCACATTTGAAACCATCGACGACGCGGGCAACCTCGTTCTCAAGACCGCAAAGGGGATCGTCACCATCCCCGCAGCGGACATCTTTTTCTGACGGAGGCGGGGTATATGCTTCTCGCGGTTGATTGCGGAAATACAAATACGGTTTTTGCGCTCTGGGATGGCGATCAGATGATCGGCCACTGGCGCACGTCGACCGAATGGCAGCGCACGGCGGATCAGTATTATGTCTGGCTCTCCACCTTGATGAACCTGCAGGGCATCAAGGCGCAGATCACGGATATGATTATCTCGTCGACCGTGCCGCGTGTCGTGTTCAACCTGCGCGTTCTGTCGGACCGCTACTTCAACACCCGCCCGCTGGTGGTGGGCAAACCTGAATGCGCGCTTCCGGTGGATGTGCGCGTCGACGAAGGTACCACCGTCGGCCCGGACCGGCTGGTCAATACGGTCGCGGGGTATGAAAAATATGGCGGTGATCTGATCGTCGTCGATTTTGGAACCGCAACTACATTCGACGTGGTGGCCGCCGACGGCGCCTATGTGGGCGGAGTCATCGCGCCGGGGGTGAACCTCAGCCTGGAGGCGTTGCACCATGCCGCCGCCGCGCTGCCACACGTCGACATTTCGAAACCACAGAATGTCATCGGCACCAACACGGTGGCCTGCATGCAGTCTGGCGTCTTCTGGGGCTATGTCGGCCTCGTGCGCGAGATCTGCGATCGCATCAAGGCCGAATCCGGTGTGCCGATGAAAGTCATATCAACCGGCGGGCTGGCGCCGCTCTTCCAGCAGACAGCAGATCTATTTGACGCATATGAGGATGACCTGACCATGCAAGGTCTGAGGCGCATCCACGAGCATAACAAGGATATCGGTAATCACGCATGAGCAGTGAAAGACTAATCTATTTGCCCCTCGGCGGGGCAGGCGAAATCGGCATGAACGCCTACGTCTACGGCTATGGTGCGCCGGGCAAGGAACGGCTGATCCTGGTGGATCTGGGCGTGGCCTTTCCCGACATGGACACCACCCCCGGCGTGGACCTGATCATGCCCGACATCAGCTGGCTGGCGGAACGCGCCGATCAGCTGGAGGGGATTTTCATCACCCACGCCCACGAGGATCACATCGGTGCGGTGGCGCATCTCTATAGCCGCCTCAATGTGCCGGTCTATGCGCGCGCTTTCACCGCCAATATCGCCCGTCGCAAGATGGAAGAGCAGGGTCATGACCCCGACGCCGTGGTGACGATCTCGCCCTGGCCCGAAGTCACAAAGCTCGGCCCCTTCACCATCGGCGCGGTGCCGATCTCGCACTCGATCCCGGAGTCGGGGGGGCTGGTGATCGACAGCCCGGCAGGCCGGGTGATCCATACCGGCGATTTCAAACTGGACGCCAACCCCATCGTGGGCGAAGCCTTTGATCCCGACCTCTGGGCCGAGATTTCCAAAGATGGCGTGCAGGCACTGGTGTGCGATTCCACCAATGTGTTCTCGCCGCATGCGGGCCGCTCCGAAAGTGAGCTCGGCGACAATATTACCAAGCTGATCGCAGAGGCCTCTGGCATGGTGGCGGCAACGACCTTTGCCTCCAACGTGGCGCGCGTCAAAACGCTGGCGCAGGCTGGCGAACGGGCTGGGCGCTCGATTGTGCTTTTGGGGCGGGCCATGCGTCGCATGATCGAAGCCTCGATCGAGACAGGTGTTCTGAGCGATTTTCCAAAGGTGATCCAGCCCGAGGAAGCGGCAGATATTCCGCGTGAAAACCTCATGCTGATCACCACCGGATCGCAGGGCGAACGTCGCGCCGCGACTGCGCAGCTGGCCCGTGGCAAGTATCGCGGCATGGAGCTCAAGGAGGGAGATCTGTTCCTGTTCTCCTCCAAGACCATTCCCGGCAATGAAAAAGGCGTGATCTGGATCATCAACCAGTTCTCCGAGAAGGGCGTTGATGTGGTGGATGACAGCTCTGGTCTCTATCACGTTTCTGGTCACGCAAACCGCCCCGACCTTGAGCAGATGCATGACATCGTGAAGCCCAAGATCCTGATCCCGATGCACGGCGAACACCGCCACCTGCGCCAGCATGCGCGCCTCGGCGAAGAAAAGGGCATCGCCTCCGCGATTGCGGTCAATGGTATGATGATGGATCTCACCGGCGACGCACCCAAGGTGGCCGACTACATCGACACTGGCCGCACCTATCTGGATGGTTCGGTCAAGATCGGTGCCATGGACGGCATCGTGCGCGACCGTATTCGTATGGCGCTCAATGGTCATGTGGTGATCACGGCCATTCTTGATGAAGAGGATGAACCGCTGGGCGAACCTTGGGTGGACCTTAAGGGCCTCGCCGAGACCGGTCAGTCCAATGCCGCGCTCGCCGAGATCATGGAAGAGGATCTAAACCAGTTCCTGATGCGTGCGGGCAAGAAGACCCTCAAGGATGACGACAAGCTGGAGCAGGAACTGAAGCGCATTGCGCGTCAGACGTCGCAATCCGAGATCGGCAAGAAACCTGAGGTGACCGTGATCGTCAGCCGGATGCGCTGATCGTGGGAGAGGGGGCGCTGCCCCCTCGTGCCCCTTCGGGTCACTTCACCCCTGAGATATTTTTGAGAAGATGAAGGGCGAGGCGCTTTGTGCCTCCTGTCACCCAAACTGGGTGGGAGGCGTGTTGCACTCGATGCTGCTATTTATGCAGGGCGCGCGTGATGGGATGTACGAGGTCCGGTCAGAGGCCCACGTATTTGATCGATAGGTGGGGCGCGACCGCAAACAAGGCCTGCGCGACCTCGTTTGCGACGGACTCATTTTATGGGGGATCAGCTTGCGGCGAGGGCCGCAATGATGGGGCCGAAGTCCGCAGCCTTTAGGCTGGCGCCACCCACAAGCGCGCCATCGACGTTGGAAACCCCAAAGATCTCGGCTGCATTGCCTGGTTTCACGGAACCACCATAGAGCAGTGGCAGGTCCTTGCCCGCTGCACCAAAGCGCGCCACCAGATCTGCACGCAGAGCGTCATGCACCTCAGCGATCTGATCGAGCGTGGGAACCTTGCCTGTGCCGATGGCCCAGACGGGTTCATAGGCGACAACTGTGTTCTCCGCCGTGACACCATCGGGCACTGAGCCCGCGAGCTGCGCGCCAACCACCTCTAGGGTGGTGCCAGCCTCGCGCTCCTCGAGCGTTTCACCGATGCAAACCACGGCCACAAGGCCCGCAGCCTGAGCGGCCTCGGTCTTGGCGCGCACATCCGCGTCTCCTTCGCCGTGATCGGCGCGGCGTTCCGAGTGGCCAAGGATCACATAGGTTGCCCCCGCATCCCGAAGCATGTCAGCGCTCAGATCGCCAGTATGTGCGCCGGACGTCTTTGCGTGGCAATCCTGCCCGCCAATTGCGATGTCACCGGCACGGTCGGCCGCGCGCGAGATGAGCGTTGCGGGCGGGCAGATCAGCACATCGACGCCCTCCGGCAGATCACCCTGTGCAAGGTTTTCAAGTTCGGCGAGGTGCTCGCCGGTGCCGTTCATTTTCCAGTTGCCTGCCGCGAGTTTGCGCGCCATGTCGCCCCCCAAATCCTGTTCTGATCAAGTGTCTCCACAGGTGGTAGCACCGGGGCGCGAGGCGAGCAATCACCGCCACACGCGACATTAAAAAAGGGCGGCGCGAAGCCACCCTATTTTGGGGTCTCGTCAGAATAAGGGGCAGTATTATTCGCCGACCTTGAAACTGATCGACTCGCCGCAGCCACAGGCTTCGGCCACATTGGGGTTGTTGAACTTGAAACTCGACTCAAGAAGCGTCGTCTCATAGTCGATTTCGGTGCCAAAGAGGAACATCTGGGCCATCGGGGCGATCAGCACCCGCGCGCCGTCCTGCTCCACCACCTCATCGTTCGGATCGGCGACGTCGACATATTCCATTGTGTATTCCATGCCCGCACAGCCGCCTTTCTTGACGCCGATCCGCAGACCGGCATGGCCTGCGTTCTCCATCAGCTTGGAGATCTGCGCGGCGGCGCGGGGGGTCATGGTGACAGCTTGCTTGCCGGGAATGGCGAACATGGGTGTGCTCCGTTGTGTGTTGCCCTGTAACCTAGGTGGGGTGGCGCAGCCCATCAAGGGGCACGGATGTCAGGGAAAGGCAACAGTCTCATATCATGATCTCAGATCACGATCCTGCGAGCGCAGGTCATGGTTACATGAACCCGAGTTCCAGGCGGGCTTCATCCGACATCATGTCCATGCCCCAGGGCGGCTCCCAGGTGAGTTCCACATCGACGCTTTTGACACCGGGCACGGGCGAGACCGCATCGACGATCCAGCCGGGCATATCGCCTGCCACCGGACAGCCAGGGGCGGTCAGGGTCATGATGATTTTGACGTCGTTTTCATCAGAAATTTCAACAGTGTAGATCAGCCCAAGATCATAGATGTTGACCGGGATCTCTGGGTCAAAAACAGTACGGCAGGCATCAACCACTGGCTCATAGAGCGCGTGGGACACGGAGGAGGGCGCAATCAGCGGAGTGCCTTCAAGCGGTTCGGATGCGTCAGTCATTCAAGCCTCGGTCAGTTATCTGAGGTTTTATATAGGGAAACCTGCAGGCAGGGTCCAGAGATCGCGGTCGATTCACGCGCGTGCAGTGGTTTTGAAGGGGGGCGGAGTGCGTTGCCGAAAATCGGCAAGAGGGCAGGGCGCGCCGGCAGCAATGCTCCGCCGCGCCCGTTGAGTTAGTCGTTGATGTCGGTGTCGAAGGTCTTCACTTGCCCTTTCGGGAGCGAGAAGATGCGTCTGAGCCCCAGCCATGCCACCAGTGACAACACCGCAAAGACCAGCAAAAGCACCGGCAAGGTCAGGCTGAGCGGTGTGAGCAGGATCACCGCAACCGCTGCCGCCCCGATGGCAAACCCGAGAAAGATGAAACCGGGCAGGAGGATCTCGACGATTGCGAGACCGAGGGCGATCACGCCCCAGACCCACCACAGCGACCAAACAGCGTCCATCACTTTGCCTTTAGCATCTTGAAGGCGTCACCGAATGCCTCGATGGCCTGAGCTGGCACGATGATGGTCTGTTTGCCATCGCCATTGCCCAGCGCATTGAGCGCCTCGACCTGCTTGAGAGCGACCTGATACTGGGCCGCCGAAAGACCGTTGTCGGCAATCGCCTGCGCGACCACCTGGGTTGCAAAGGCCTCGGCCTCTGCTTCGATGCGGCGTGCCTTGGCGGTTTGCTCTGCAGCATAAAGCTCGGCATCTGCCGCCAGCTCGACTGCGCGTTTCTTGCCCTCGGCCTCGGTGACCTGGGCGCGGCGGGCGCGTTCGGCATTGAGCTGCTGCAGCATCGCATCGCGGGTCGCCTGATCAAGGTTCACGTCGAGGATTTCGGCGCGGGTCACTTCGATGCCCCAGTCGTCCACGGCACTTTCAACGCTGCGCTTGATTTCACCGATCAGCTGCGAGCGGTTGGATTGCACCTCATCGAGATCCATCTTGCCGATCTCGGCGCGTACGATGCCTGCAACAGTGGTGGAGATGGCGCCATCCACGTCGCGAATGCGATATACCGTCTTTTCAGGCTCAAGAATGCGGTAAAAGACCGAGGTGTCGATCTCCACAAGCACGTTGTCGCGGGTGATCGCATCCTGGCTGGCGTTGGGCAACTGGCGCTCCAGAATGGAGACCTTGTGGCGCACAACATCCAGAAATGGAACGATAAAGTTGATGCCGGGGCCGAGTACGGATTTGAGGCGACCAAAGCGCTCAACTACATATTTTTCCGATTGCGGCACGATGCGTACGCCTTTGAGGATCACCAGGATCACAAAGAGCGCCGCCACGATATAGATAAGCCCACCGGAGAGGGCGTTGATGATGTCTTGTTCTGTCATAGGAAAATTCCGCGACTAAAAAGGATGCGCGCAGGGTTTCCCCTCAACGTCGGAGCGTCAAGGGGAAAGGGCGCAGGGATGTAGCATGGCCTATTCGGCGGCGTCGCCCAGCGCCTTGCGCGTGCGCAGCGGGGTGGGACGGACATTGGCTTCGATCTCGTCGTGAATCAGGGCGGCAATGTCTTTCTTCGACGTCTTCTCGATGCCCTCAAGACCGGGCGAAGAATTGACCTCCAGAACCTTGGGGCCGGTCTCTGAGCGCAAGAGATCAACGCCTGCAACACCAAGGCCAAAGCAGCGTGCGGCGCGGATGGCCGTGGCGCGTTCCTCTTTGGTGATACGCACTGAAACCGCGCTCCCGCCCAGATGCAGGTTGGAGCGGAAGTCGCCCTCCGCGCCGGAGCGTTTCATCGCCGCCACCACTTTGGAGCCCACGACAAAGCAACGAATATCGACGCCTGCGGCCTCTTTGACAAATTGCTGCACGAGGAAGTTGGCCTTGAGACCGCGAAAAGCCGTGATCACGGATTCAGCGGCCTTCTTGGTTTCGGCCAGCACCACGCCTTTGCCCTGGGTGCTTTCCAGCAGTTTCACGATCAAGGGCGCGCCGCCAACAATGTCGATCAGGGCATTTGTATCCTTGGGAGAGGCAGCAAAAGCGGTGGCGGGCATGCCGATCTTGTGGCGGGCCAGCATCTGATGGGCATGCAGCTTATCGCGGCTCGCAGTGATGCCGTCGCTGCCGTTGACGCAATAGGTCCCAAGCGTCTCGAACTGGCGCAGCAGAGCGGTGCCATATTGAGTGACCGAGGCGCCGATACGGGGGATCACCGCGTCATAGCGCGGCAGGCGTTTGCCATCATAGTGGATCTCCGGTGCGAGTGCGTTGATCGACATGTAGCACCGCGTCGTGTCGATCACCTCAACCGAATGGCCGCGCCGCTCGCCTTCCTCGACCAGGCGGCGGGTGGAGTAGTTGTCTTCGCGGCTCAGAACCGCAATGCGCAGCGCGCGGTTGGGGGCCTTCTTTCGGATCGCGGGCGTGGCATAGACCGAATAGTCAAGTTCGGGCTGGCAGTAGCGTTCCGACGGCACCACAGAGATATTCTCCGTGAGCGCCTGACGGCCCAGTAGCATATGCAGCGCCATGCCGCGCCGATCCGTCAGCGTGACTTCCACTGGCCAGACCTGACCGCCGATTTCCAGGTTGGTCTCGATGACATAGCGCATCTCGCGATCGCCATTGGATGATGTTACTTCGCGGCGGTCTTTGATGGCAGCGGAACACGGGATCAGCAGGTCATCGCGCCCCGGGATCGGATGCACGGTGAAGCGGACCTTGGGGGCCTTCGCAGGGCCGAAGGTCTCGATGTCGGTGGCGTGAAGGGCCGAGGTCCGAGCGCCGGTATCGACCTTTGCACGCAGGGCGGGCAGGCCGAGTTCGGGCAATCTGACCCATTCCTCCCAGCCTAGACGTAGGTTCTGGTTCGGGTCATCTGTGGACATGAGGACGCCTCCTTGGCATTAGGGGTGAATCACCGCACACGCGGTGCAGAGTTTGATGCAGGAACATGAGATGGCAGAGCTTTTCAACTTTGAAATGACAGCAACGGACGGCAAAGCACGCACGGGTGTAATCCATACACCACGCGGCGAGATCCGTACCCCTGCTTTCATGCCGGTAGGCACTGCTGCGACCGTCAAGGCGATGATGCCCGAAAGCGTGCGCGCAACCGGAGCGGACATTCTGTTGGGCAATACCTATCACCTGATGCTGCGCCCGACTGCCGAACGGATCGACCGTCTGGGGGGCTTGCACAAATTCATGAACTGGGACCGCCCGATCCTCACCGACTCCGGCGGGTTTCAGGTGATGTCGCTCGCGGGTCTGCGCAAGCTCACCGAAAAAGGCGTGACGTTCAAATCTCATATCGATGGGTCGCGCCACGAGCTGACGCCGGAACGCTCGATGGAGATTCAACGACTGCTGGGCTCTGACATTGTGATGTGTTTCGACGAATGCCCCGCGCTGCCTGCCGACCGGGATCGCATCGCCGAGAGCATGCGTCTGTCGATGCGCTGGGCGGAACGCTCGCGCGAGGCCTTTGGCGACCGGCCGGGACATGCGCTCTTTGGTATTCAGCAGGGTGGGCTGGAACAGGATTTCCGCGAGGAAAGCGCCGAAGCTCTCACCAAGATTGGCTTTGATGGCTACGCGGTGGGTGGTCTTGCGGTGGGCGAGGGGCAGGAGGCCATGTTTGGCTGTCTGGATTATGCGCCCGACATGCTGCCGGTTGATAAGCCGCGCTATCTTATGGGCGTCGGCAAGCCTGATGACATCGTCGGCGCTGTGGCGCGCGGTATCGACATGATGGACTGCGTATTGCCGTCGCGCTCCGGTCGCACCGGTCAGGCGTTCACCCGGCATGGCGTGGTCAACATCAAGAATGCGCGCCATCAGGACGACCCGCGCCCGCTGGATGAGAACTGCAGCTGTCCGGCATGCAGCAATTATTCGCGCGCCTATCTGCACCACGTGTTCCGGTCGAACGAGATGATCTCCGGCATGCTTTTGACATGGCACAACCTGCATTACTTCCAAGACATCATGGCTGGCATGCGGGAGTCAATTGCAGCGGGCACATTTGAGGCGTGGCAGAAGACGTTCCACGAGACGCGCGCCCAGGGCGATATCGAGCCGCTCTGAGCCTATTCCTCGTCGGTGTCAGAAGCTGACACATTCTGTGTCATATATCGCATCACCACCCGCAAAAGAGGTCCGGGTGGTGATGCGTGTATTAGCTTTGTCGGAAATCTTGAGCTGCGAACATTACCTGAAAACGACGCCAATCGTTTTGGGATAGGCGCGTTCTTGTGGCTCCGTGATTTTGTCAAAACGAACCACACGTTTCACCACTTGCTGTCGCGCACCGATAACCGCAGTACATTGTACTGTAATGGTCTCCTGTGTGCCGGGTGTCACATCAAAGGCGAGTTTGGCCGGGGTCTTCACCTTATGATGTTGCCCCGCGCCCTGCCGCATCTCGCAAGGGGCTCCGGCAATTTCAGTGACGGCGCTGTCGGCAACAAAAGCGGTGCGTAGGGCTACGGCTTCTGTACGTTCCATCGCAGCCCCTGAATACCAATTGTCTTTGCGTCTTCCGGCAAGGGCAGCGGGGCGATGCATGCGCTTGGCCCCAAACTCGCTGCGATCAGCCAAACTGCTGGCCGCATCACTTTTTACCCGGCTGCAGGTTCACTTCGATCCGGCCCGGGTAGCGGAACTTGTCATTGGTGGCGTCGCGAGAAGACTTGATCACACCTTTCACCAATGCAACGGCAAGAGCGCCTGCCAAACCACCACCGGAAGATTGCGTATTGTTGATTTTTTCAACGGTCGCGTTGATGGCAGGAATTTTCTGGTTCACATCAGTTGCCCAAATAAGTGGGCAGCGAGACCCGCGCGGGGCGCACGGTTCCGGCACTATAGCCGATACCGTTGATCGTGCAGGGCACACCATTGGCTTCAACTGTTTTGCCATCCGATTGCGTCAACGTGCGAATTTCCACAATGGCGTACTCCCTGACATTTTGTTGTGCGATGCGGCTGGAAAAACGCACGCTCTCCGGCGGGGTGTCCAGCGGCTCATGTTGCATACAGGCAGACAGCGAGCACATCAGTGCCACGAGAGAAATTTTCTTCATATCCAAAACCTGTAGTTATCTAAATTTTTTAGTGCCTCTCGCAGAAGGTGAGTGGTTTTACTGAAACATGAACAGGTTGAACAATATTGCGTGATGAAATTCTAGGTGGCGTGTGCCCGCGTAGCTACGCCCCCTCGCATCGATTGAAACATGACCTGGCAGCCCCGAAGTTCCCCTGCATGACCGCGGGTCGAAGGGGCGATTTCGCAGGTTTTTCGGGGATTGAACATTCTCGTTGCTGGAGGGGTGAGAGGCGCAGGGAATGCTCTGTTCAAGTGGAGCAATACGCCTGATGCTGTATACCTTGAGCGACGGATACTCCCGGTGGGCCAGAAACTGTTCGCCGAAACAACCGCCGGTGCCCTTGAGTTGACAACTCGCTCGGTGATGGCACCGCTGAAGCACGACCGTGCCGGTGACACCACCGCAGAGGAGCTTGAGCGTTACGCCGAATGCCATGCCCAACGCGCCAGCGCCGGTCTGATCATCACCGAAGGGAGCCAGATCAGTACCAACGCCAAAGGGTATATCCACCCTCCGCCGGCATCCACACCGCCGCGCAGGCTGCTGCCTGGCGCAAGGTCACTGATGCGGTGCATGCCAAGGGCGGCAAGATCGTGATCCAGCTGTGGCACGTTGGGCGTAGCACACATGCCGGGTTCGAACCCACCGCGACGCCCGAGGCGCTGACGGTTGGAGGTATTCAGCGCGTGATCGAAGATCGCGTTCAGGCCGCGACATACGCCAAAGAGGCAGGATTTGACGGCGTTGAGTTGCATGTCGCCAATGGTTGTTTGCTGGAGCAATTCCGAAAGGATAGGGTCAACACCCGCAGCGATGCCTATGGCGGATCGGCAGAAAATCGGGCGCGTTTGCTGTTTGAGGTTCTGGATGCCTTGGCCACCGTCTGGGAGCCGGGGCGCATTGCCGTGCGTCTGGCACCCTTTGCCAGCGTTCACGATGTCTTCGATAGCGCCCCCATGGCCCATTCCACCCCGCTGATCGAACGACTGAACACCCATGGTCTGGCCTGATTGTACCTGATCAGAGGCGACACCGGTGGCGCGCGTAGGGGATTTTGAGATCCTCCGCCAGCTTTATACCGGAACCTATATGGCCAATAACGGCTATGACCGCGAGGCGGCCCTGGCCCGGGCCAAAAGCGGCGCGGTGGATCTGGCGGCCTTTCATCTCGAACCCGGATCTGGTGGCGTGCCTGAAGGCGGACGCTCCCTTGGTAGAAGGCGATCAAGCTACCTTTTGTGGCGGCGGCGACAACGGATTCACTGACGACCCAACGCTGGAACTTCAGGCGGCGGAATAGGTCTCGACCTGTGGCCAGATCACATTAGGTTTAACTATCGGGGAGGGGAAACCAACCTGCAGATCAACGCGATTTATGCCTGCTTATTGGCGACTGAACGGCGTGGGCTGACGATGTTAGGGCTTTGCTCACCGTTTCACCATTTGCGCCCTTGTGGTCAGATCATGCACGAGGCATTCTGGTAGACAACGTTTGAGGCAGGGCGGTTGAATATCTCGGCCCGCCTGACCAGATAGATAATCCGAGTAAGGAGACGACCGCGGTTGCCGATAAATCGGGGCCTGGCCGTCTTGCTAAGAAAAAGGACCGAGTATGCAAGAGCCTCTCAATTCCTCCTACCCCGTACTGCCGCTGCGCGACATTGTGGTCTTTCCCCACATGATCGTGCCGCTGTTTGTGGGCCGGGAGAAGTCGGTACATGCCCTCGAAGAAGTCATGTCCGATGACAAGCAGATCCTCTTGTCCAGCCAGATCGACCCCTCTGAGGACGACCCGGATCAGGACGGTATCTACCGCACCGGCGTGCTGGCCAATGTTCTGCAACTGCTGAAACTGCCCGACGGTACCGTGAAGGTGCTCGTCGAGGGCCACCAGCGGGTGAAGATCACCGAGTTTCTGGACAATGAGACCTTCTTTGAGGCGCGCGCCGAGGCACTGTCGGAGATGCCGGGCGATGTGACCACCACCGAGGCGCTCTTGCGCGCGGTCGGCGATGAGTTCGAGCGCTACGCCAAAGTGCGCAAGAACATCCCCGAGGAAGCCCTGACAGCCGTGGGTGAAACCACCGAACCTGCAAAGCTGGCGGACCTCGTGGCCGGTCACTTGGGCATTGAGGTCGAGCGCAAGCAGGAACTGCTTGAGACGCTCCCGATCAGCGAACGTCTGGAGAAGGTCTATGCCCTGATGCAGTCCGAACTCTCGGTGCTGCAGGTCGAGAAAAAGATCAAGACCCGCGTCAAGACGCAGATGGAGAAGACCCAGCGAGAATACTACCTGAATGAGCAGATGAAAGCCATTCAGAAGGAGCTGGGCGACGGCGAGGATGGCGCTGGCGAAATTGCCGAACTCGAAGAAAAGATCGAAGGCACAAAGCTCTCGAAAGAGGCCCGTGAAAAGGCCGATGCCGAGATCAAGAAGCTCAAGAACATGTCGCCGATGTCGGCCGAGGCCACAGTCGTGCGCAACTATCTTGACTGGATGCTGTCGATCCCGTGGGGCACCAAATCCCGCGTCAAAAAAGACCTTGGGCGCGCGCAGGACATCCTCGACAAGGACCACTATGGCCTTGAAAAGGTGAAGGAGCGCATCGTCGAATATCTCGCGGTTCAGCAGCGTTCTGCCAAACTCAAAGGTCCGATCCTGTGCCTTGTTGGCCCTCCGGGCGTGGGTAAAACCTCGCTGGGCAAATCCGTGGCCAAGGCGACGGGCCGCGAGTTCATCCGGATTTCTTTGGGTGGCGTGCGCGACGAGTCCGAGATCCGCGGCCACCGCCGGACCTACATCGGCTCCATGCCGGGCAAGATTATTCAGGCGCTGAAAAAGGCCAAGACGACGAACCCGCTCATTCTGCTCGACGAGATCGACAAGATGGGCCAGGACTTCCGTGGGGACCCGGCTTCTGCGATGCTTGAAGTGCTTGATCCGGAACAGAATTCCACCTTTGTGGATCACTATCTTGAGGTCGAATATGACCTCTCGAACGTGATGTTCCTGACCACCTCGAACAGCTACAACATGCCGGGCCCGCTCTTGGACCGGATGGAGATCATTCCGCTCTCCGGCTACACCGAGGACGAGAAACGCGAGATTTCCAAGCAGCACCTGATTTCCAAGCAGGTGAAGAACCACGGCCTCAAAGCTAAGGAATTCGAGCTGACCGATGAGGCCCTCACCGAGATCATCCGCACCTATACTCGCGAGGCGGGCGTTCGGAACCTCGAGCGTGAAATCGCCAAAGTGGCCCGCAAGGCGCTGACCTCCATCGTCAAGAAGGAGACCGAAAGCGTGAAGGTCACCCCTGAAAACCTCGGGGATTTTCTGGGTGTTGCAAAATATCGTTATGGTCTTGCAGAGCTTGAGGATCAGGTTGGTGTGGTCACCGGGCTTGCCTATACCTCCGTTGGCGGTGAACTCTTGTCCATCGAGGCGCTGCGCCTGCCGGGCAAGGGCCGGATGAAAACCACCGGTAAGCTGGGCGATGTGATGAAAGAATCCATTGAGGCGGCAAGTTCTTACGTGCGCTCCGTCTCACCGCGTCTGGGCATCAAACCACCGCGCTTTGACAAATGGGACATCCACGTTCACGTCCCTGAGGGGGCAACACCCAAGGATGGTCCCTCGGCAGGTCTGGCGATGGTGACCTCCATCGTGTCGGTGCTGACAGGAATTCCTGTGCGCAAGGATATCGCCATGACCGGCGAGGTTACGCTGCGCGGCAATGCCCTCGCCATCGGGGGGCTGAAAGAAAAACTGCTCGCAGCCCTGCGAGGTGGTATCAAGACCGTTCTCATCCCCAAGGAGAACGAAAAAGACCTGCCGGAGATCCCGGACAACGTGAAAGAAGGGCTGGAAATCATCGCGGTCGATCACGTCTCCGAGGTTCTTAAGCATGCATTGGTGAGCCAGCCTGAAGCGATCGAGTGGGACGAGGAGGCTGAAGAGGCCGCCGCCGCTGCCGCTGCGCTCAAGGGTGGCGACGCAAGCGGGGCAACGGCGCACTAAAGATCTGCGGTGAGCCGATATTGATTGAAGGCGTCCCGGTATCGGGGCGCCTTTTTTGTAGAAGAAGCGAGGCTCTGCCTCGCGCTCCGGGATATTGGAAGTTAGAAGAAGTTGACGCGCCATCCGGACTTCTTCTGACCAGAATTATCCCGGGGTGAATTGGCCATAGGCCAAGAGGGGCAGCGCCCCAAACACGTAGAGCGCGGTCAAGGCTCGTGCGCCAGAACAGACACCCGGACATGCGGCCTTTAACGCCTACTACGGCAAAAGATGCCGAACGCAGGTCATCTGATAAGATCATTTGCCTGTGCCACCCCGCCTCCAAATGGCATTCGCGTGCATTGCCCTGCAAAATCGGCGTGGAGCTCAAAAACTACTGTTTCCCCTCTTGCGAAGCTGTGAGGAGATCGGTAAACACCGGCCTCACGGGTGATTAGCTCAGTGGTAGAGCGCTTCGTTCACATCGAAGATGTCAGGAGTTCAAATCTCTTATCACCCACCATCCACTCCATTTTTTCGCAGATCAACTGCAGCAGGCCAGTGTGGTGCCTTGGGCTGTGAATTTGGTGGCGTTTTGCATATCGTCTCTCTCGCGCAAGCCATTTTGGGCGCCGTGCTTCGGTCGCGTTAGGATGGCTCCGAGTCTCCTCGGCCAAAGGGGGCGAGATCAGCAGTGATCTTGATCAGATCCTGGACAAGCGGATTGGGGAAGCGACGGCGCAACGTGACCGCGTAGAAGGTTTCTTTGATCTGCAAATGGTCCTTGGCCTCGTTCAGAAGCCCCGAGGTTAGTTCATCCTTCACCACGATCGGTGCCACCAAGGAGAGCCCGATGTCCTCGCGGGCAAGCAGGCGCATCATCGCCATGTCATCGACCTCTGCGGCGATCTGAGGGCGCACCGACATACGGCTGGCCAGGGAATCAAAGGCCGTGCGCACGCTGTTGTCCATTGTCGGCACGATAAAGGGCTGTTCTGCCAAAAGATCTCGAAGTGATTTGGTCGGATCCAGTCGGGTCGGGGTGCCGACGATACTGACATGTTGTTCCCCGATCTGATGGGTGTCGAAGCGCGTCAAACTGTCATTTGGCGGCGGTTTGTTCATCAGAACCATATCGAGATTGAGGGTCGAGAGCCCCTCCAGGAGCTCGGTTGGGCTACCGGATCGCAGGATGATTTCCACGTCCTGCCGTGCCAGCATGGGGCGTAGGAACTCGATCTGGAAGTTGCGGGACAAGGTTGCCAGCGCGCCCACGCGCAGGGCCTTTCGCTCTTGGACAGCGCCGGTGAGCGTCGCCACAAGTTCTTGTCCTGTCGAGAAAATCGCATCCGCATGATCGAGCGTGATCCGACCGGCCTCAGTAAGATGCAACTGACGGCCGCGGCGTTCAAAGAGCGCGTGACCAAGGCGCTCCTCAAGGTTTTTGATCTGCACCGACAGCGCCGATTGCGACAGATTCAGTCGCTGCGCCGTGCGCGTGAGGTTGCCATCATGGGCGACGGCCCAGAAATAACGCAGGTGATGATAGTTCAGGGGCATGCGTTCTATTTAAGCGAACGAAATCATCCAAACAATGAATTTTTATGGTCGCGAGTTTTGACCTAGTTGATCTCCTCAGGTCGTTGACCCGAAATTCTAAGGAGTGAGATCATGTCCTATCTCTTCGTGCCCCTCTTCAGCCCGCTGGTTCTGCTGGCCGCTGCCGTTTATGCGGCGCGCAATCCGGGCAAGCGACCGGGACGGGTGCCGCTTGTGGCAGAATTGTCCGCGCTGGCGGCCTTTGGCGGCGCGCTGGTGTCCTCTGCGCTGCTGGCGATGGAAGGCCCCGGCACCTCCGCGCTCGTGGGGGCACTTGGCATCGGGATCTCGGTGCGGCTGGATGTGGTGAGCGTTGTGATGCTGGTTCTGGTGAGCTTTATCGGCTGGATCGTCCTGCGCTATGCGCGCACCTATATGGACGGTGAAGAGCGGCAGGGGGCCTTTACCGCATGGATGGCCGCGACACTTGCGACGGTGCTGCTGTTGGTGATGGCAGGCAATCTGGTACAGGTCTTTGCAGCCTGGGTGATGACCAGCCTCCTTCTGAACCAACTGCTGCTGCATTATCCCGAACGCGCCACGGCGCAGCGGGCGGCGCGCAAGAAGGCCTTTGTGGCCCGGCTGAGCGAAGTCGCCCTGGCAGTGTCATTTGTGCTCTTGGTTGTCGCGACCGGAACCACCGACATCGCGACCATTCTGGAGAGCGCGACGGCCACATGGCTGACCATGAGCGCGGCCCTGTTCCTGGCGATCGCTGCTGTTCTCGCATCGGCGCAGTTCCCGATGCACGGCTGGCTCACAGAGGTGATGGAAGCGCCCACACCGGTCTCTGCGCTCCTGCATGCCGGGGTGATCAACGCTGGAGGTTTTCTTCTGATCCGCTTTGCTGACGTGATGCTTCTAGCCCCGGGGGTGATGGCGCTCTTGGTGATGCTGGGCGGGTTCACAGCGCTCTTTGGCGGACTTGTGATGCTCACCCAGCCCGCAGTCAAAACCTCGCTGGCGTGGTCCACCATTGCGCAGATGGCGTTCATGATTATGCAGTGTGGCCTTGCGCTCTTCCCGCTGGCGCTGCTGCATATCGTGGCCCATTCGCTCTACAAGGCGCATGCCTTCCTGCGCTCGGGAGAAGCAGTGCGCAATGTCGCCAAGATCCGCCGGCCCGGCCCGGTCGCGGTGCCAAGCCTGCGCAATGTGGCCCAGGCCTTTCTGAGCGCCATTGCGATCTACGCGCTGGTGGGGCTTGGTCTTGGCTTTGACGGGAAATCGGCGCAGGCCATCGCGCTGGGTGTGATCTTGATCTTTGGTGTGGCCTATCTTCTGGCGCAGGGCTTTGCTGACGAAGCACCGCGCGCCCTGATGCGTCGCACCGTGGTCTATGCGCTGGCCACATCGCTGAGCTACTTCGCACTGCAGGTGATCGCCGTGTCGCTGACCAAGGGGACCTTGCCTGTAACCCCCGCACCTGGACCGCTGGAATGGGCACTGCTGGTGCTGGCTCTCCTAAGCTTTGGCCTGGTGGCGATTGCACAATCGACCTTCCCCCTCTGGGCCACGCATCCAGCCGCGGCAGGTCTGCGGGTCCATCTGACCAACGGGCTTTATGCCAATGCGATCTTTGACAAGCTGCTGGACGGTTGGTCCAAGCGCGCTGCAACCTGAAAGGACACGAGACAATGTTTGCGAAACTAGAAACATATCCCGCCGCGTTGCTCGAACTGGTTGCAACCGCGAATGACGCAGCCAAGGCCATCCCGCCCCTGTTCCCGCTGTCCTCGAGCGTGGCGGTCAACCCCTTCCTTGGCCAAACCGAGGAGCCGCTCGCGGTGACAGCGGCACGGCTGGCGCGGGTCGGAGGCACCAAGATCATGCCGGAGCGGGCGCATTGGGCGGCCAAGCTTGAGGCAGGCGACATCACTGAGACCGACCTGACCGAGGCCCTCGCAGCACTGAAGGGGCGGTTCAACTGCCCCAGCCTTGACGACGTCAAAGCCGCCTTGACGGTTCCATCGCCCACTCCACAAGCCTTGCCGACCGTCGCAGAGCTTGCGGCGGATGTGTCGGGACTGGATTGGCCTGCCCTGATCGAGGATCGGATCAGCGCATGGGCCGCAGGGCATTTTGACGAGGGGCAGGCGCTCTGGCAGCAGGCCAAGACTGGCGGCACTTTCAGCGCATGGCGCGATTTTGCCGCGCGCGATCTCACGCCGGAAATTCAAGGTCTGAGCGGCTTCTGCGCCTTTGTGGCGGCTACCAACCGCTCGCATTGGCGGGCGATCGGACGGGCGTCTGAGCGGCTGAACCTCGGCACCGAAGCCGCGTCGACCGCCTTTCACCGCTGGCTGATGACGCTAGGCGGCTGGGCTCAATATGGTCGCTACCTTCTGTGGCAGGACGAGCTGAACGGCGCGCAGAACAGTACCGTGACCGAGCTTCTGGCCATTCGGATGGTCTTTGATGAGGCGCTCTTTGCGCTCTATGAAGACCAGATTTCCGCACGTTGGGCAGAAGTGGTCGCGGCGCATCGCACGCCGGTGACGCCGACGCCGGATCTGGTCATTGATGCGATCTGGCAGGACGCGGCAGAACGGGCCGAACAGAGACGGCTTGCCGAGACACTGCAGTCGGGGGCAGCGCAACCGGTTGACGGACGCGCCGAGGTACAGGCGGCCTTTTGTATCGACGTGCGCTCCGAGGTGTTCCGTCGGGCGCTCGAGGCTCAGGATCGGCAGATCGAAACCCTCGGGTTTGCCGGATTCTTTGGTCTCGCGAGCGCGCACAAGGCGGCGGGCTCTGATGTGGTCGAGACGCGCGGCCCTGTGTTGCTGCAGGCGGGCGTTTCCTCACAGGCGAAGGAGGCCGAAGAGCTTGATCTTGACCGGCGCTACAGTGCGCGGGCCAAGCGGGCCTGGGGCCGGTTCAAGTTGGCCGCGGTGTCCTCCTTTGCCTTTGTCGAAGCAAGCGGGCCGCTCTATGCAGGTGAACTGATCCGGGACTCGTTGCTCTTGGGCGGAAAAACCAAGGCGGAGCCTGCGCCTGCGCTTGACCCATCGATCAGCCTTGCGACCCGCATTCAGATGGCAAAAACGGTGCTGACAGCGATGTCGCTCACCAGCGATTTTGCAAAGCTTGTGGTTCTCGCGGGCCATGGTGCCGATGTGACCAACAGCCCGCATGAAAGCGCGCTTCAATGTGGGGCCTGCGGTGGACATGCCGGGGACGTGAACGCGCGTCTTCTGGCGGCGCTCCTGAACGACCGGGACGTGCAGAAAGGCCTGCGTGATCAGGGGATCGAAATCCCCTCTGACACGGTGTTCCTACCTGCGCTGCATCACACCACAACCGATGAGGTCACGCTCTACGAGCAGGATCTGTCCTCCTATGCGCTGCAGATCTCCGAGGCGACACGGGGAAAGCTTAAGGGGTGGCTGACCGAGGCCGGACGTCTGGCACGGGCTGAGCGCGCCCAGCGGTTGCCCCGGGCCTCGAGCGAAGCATCGGTCCATATGCGGGCCCGCGATTGGGCCGAGACCCGGCCGGAATGGGGCCTTGCGGGCTGTCGCGCCTTTGTGGCGGCCCCCCGTGCACGCACCAGCGGCGCCGATCTTGGCGGGCAGGCGTTCCTGCACAACTACGTCTGGCAGCGCGATGAGGGCTTCGGCGTGCTGGAACTGATCCTTACGGCTCCGGTGGTGGTCGCAAGCTGGATCAGCCTGCAATACTATGGCTCTACCGTAGCGCCTGCGCAGTTTGGTGGCGGCAACAAGCTGTTGCACAACGTCGTCGGAGGCATCGGCGTGCTTGAGGGCAATACCGGTGCACCCCGCGCGGGCCTGCCGTGGCAGTCGGTGCATGACGGTGACAAGGTGCAGCATGATCCGCTGCGGCTCTCGGTCGTGATCGAGGCGCC
Source organism: Epibacterium sp. HA2-3 (assembly GCF_055693725.2). Taxonomy (NCBI): domain Bacteria; kingdom Pseudomonadati; phylum Pseudomonadota; class Alphaproteobacteria; order Rhodobacterales; family Roseobacteraceae; genus Epibacterium; species Epibacterium sp. HA2-3. The sequence goes on from NZ_CM172490.1 coordinate 864,106, forward strand.
ACGCGAAGCGATGTCAGAGATCCTCTCGCGGCACCCCGGCGTGCGGGCACTCTTTGACAATGGCTGGCTACATCTCATTGCGATGGATGACGAGGGCAAGCTGGCCTGGCGCTATCGCGGAGATCTGAAATGGTCGCGCTTTGATGCCCCACAGTCCACGCCGAGCGCCTTGGCGGCCGAGTAACTCATTGGAAATGATAGGTAAAAGCCCTGAACGTCGCTCTGACGCTCGGGGCTTTTCTTACCTGTTTGCGGGGGTAATCAAGCCTCCCAGGTCAGGCGACCGCCACAGATCGTAAAGGCTGCGCGGGACTGATCGAGCAACTGGGGATCCATGGCTTCAAGGTTGTGATCCATCACCACGATGTCTGCCATCATACCCGGTTTCAACATGCCCTTGCGGGCCTCATTGAATTCCACCCATGCGTTCTCGACCGTGTAGCTGGCGAGCGTATCCATCAGGCTCTGTGATTGATCTCGCCACGGGGCACCGAGCGAATGCGGCGCAACCGCGCCCTTGATCGTGGGCATCACGTCGACGGGGATTACGGGCCAGTCGGTCGAGAAAATGACCTTTGCGCCGCTGTTGCGGATGTCCTGCCATGCGTATGCGAGCGGGATCTGGTCCGGGTGCAGCATTGCCCCCACGCCCGATGGAGGGAAATAGCCTCCAAAGGGTGCATGCCCTGGTTGGATCGAGGCGACGACGCCCAAGGCCTTGAAACGGGGCAGATCGTCGGGGTGCAGCACTTCGATGTGTTCGATCCGGTGGCGACTGTCGCGCCGGCCATTGCTGCGCTGGGCGGCCTCATAGCCGTCGAGCGTGCGGCGCACGGCAAGATCGCCAATCGCATGGGTGGCAATCTGAAGCCCCATGGCGTCGGCGCGGATGCAGGCTTCGTTGAAGTGCTCCGGCTCAAACACCGCGTCGCCGATATGATCGGTGCCGGGGTAGGGTCGGAGCATCAGGTCGGTGCCGCTCTCGACAACGCCATCCATGAACATCTTTACCCGATTGCACCAGACCATATCGCTGTTGAAGCGTTGGCGCATGTCTTGCGCTTCGGAAAACCGGTCGAGCGGATCTGGGCTCTTGTAGTGAAAAGGTACTTCGGTACGGCATAAGAGCGTGCCGTCCCGCTCCATCTCGGAGAGCAGTTCGAGCTGATAGAAATTGCCATCCATATTGTGCAACCCGGTGATGCCGTGGCTGGCGCAGTGTTTGAGGCCACGTTCCAAAGCTGCCTTGTCTAGCGCGCGTTCGGCGGGCGTGGCTGCTGGTACCGGGTCGGCCCCCGTTACCAGCCCCATCATGTCCCGACCCGCGTGGCGGGTCATGCGCAGCACCGGCGCATAGGCGGAAGGCTCCTGCAGTTCGCCCGTCGCGCGGCCATCGGTGCCCATCACCACTTGCGCCCCCGCTTCGACCTCTGCACCATGAAGAAGCCCTGCGGCCTCCAGCGCGGCGGTATTGGCCCAGACCGTGTGATGATCGGGCGCATACATGGCAAAGGGACGATCGGGCAAAACGCGATCCAGCGCCTGACGGGTGGTTTTGATACCTTCACCCAGAATGGCGTAATCGGCCTGAACCGCAAAGACGAGCCGATCTTCGGTGTTCTTGGCGGCCCATTCGCGCACGACCTCGGTCAGTTCTGTCTCCCCCTGAACACCCGTGAGATCCAGGCACGCGAGTTCGACTGAGCCGCCAAAGAGATGCACATGGCTGTCGATAAATCCCGGCAACACGGTGCTCCCGGCGGCGTCAATCACGCGAGTGGAGGGCGCGGAAAGAGCACGGATTTCGGCGGTGGTGCCCACCGCAGAGATCAGCCCGTCGGTGATGGCGAGCGCCTCGGCAAAGGGGCTGTTGGGGTCAAAGGTGATCAGGCGACCGTTCAGGATCACGGTCTGAGGAGGGATGGTCATCACGCGGAGTCCAGTTTTGGGGTGGGGGCGCGCCCCGATTTGGCGCGCCCCGGGGCTGTTACGCCCCTTCTGCGGGGTTATTTGGTCACTTCGGTCCAGATCTTGGAATAGATCCGCTGCACGTCGGGTGGGCAGGTCTTGGCGAGATAGCCGGCATCTTTCAGCTCGTCGGGAATAACCACCTCGGAGGCCTCTGCCATGGCCGCATCCATAAAGGGTTCAGATCCTTTGATGCCATTGGCGTAGCGGGCAAAATTGGACAGAAGCGCTGCGTTCTCCGGAGCCATGATATAGTTCAGGAACAGTTTGGCATTGTCGACATTCTGCGCATCCGCGAGGATCGCGGCGTTGTCCATCCAGATCGAAAACCCGGTCTGTGGATAGCCAAAGGCGATGTCATCGTTTTGCAGCCGTGCCCGGAATGAGGCGCCGTTCCAATTGACCCCAGCCGCGAGGTCCCCCTTGGCGAACTTCTCGATGTTGCCATAGGCCATGGAGAGCCAGTCCTTTTTAGCCTCGACCAGTTTATCGCGCACTTTGGCCAGCATGTCCTTGTCGGCGGTGCATTGCTCGCCCCCCATGTAGTGAATGGCCATGCCCATCACGTCGAGCATCTCCGGCACCACGTTGATCTTGCCCTTCAGCTCTTCTGGCGGATCAAAGATCAGCGCCGCCGAGTTGATGTCGCCTGAATAAACCGAAGTATTGACGGTGACGCCCACGGTTCCCCATTGCCAGGGCACGGTGTAGTCGCGGCCAGGATCAAAATCCACATCGACCCAGCGCGGGTCCATGTTCTTGAAGTTCTCCATCTGGTTGGGCATCGACTTCATCAACAGGCCCTCGCCGATGAAGATCGGCACATAGGTGCCAGACGGCACCACGATGTCAAAGCCATGCCCACCTGCCTTGATCTTGGCCAGTGCGGTGTCGTTGCTGTCGTAGTCAGTGATGGTGACGTCGATGTCGAACTCCTGTTCGAACTTCTCGATCAATTCCGGGCTGGTGTAATTGCCCCAGTTGTAGATATTCAACTGTCCCTCCGCCATGGCCGCCGTCGCGGAGACGGTCGCAAGCGTTGTGGCTGCAATCAGATGTCTCATAAGTCATTTCTCCTGTCGGATGTTGGGTTTATGGGCGGCCAGTTGTCTCTGGCTCATGGTTTTTGAGCTATTTTCGGACTTTGTTCACAAAGTAAAAAGCGGTCACCATCAGGACCGAAATCGCCAATAGGGCGGTGGAAATGGCGTTGATCTCGGGCGTTACCACACGGCGCAATTGTCCCAGCATATATGTGGGCAAGGTGTCCTGTCCGGCGGATTTGACGAACTCGGTGATCACCACGTCATCAAGAGAGATCACGAAGGCCAGCATCGCTCCGGCGAGAATTCCAGGCCAGAGCTGGGGCAGGGTGATGTGGCGAAAGACCTGAAACGGTGTGCCATACAGATCAGCGCCCGCGTGTTCGAGGCTCAGATCCATGCCCTGCAATCGTGCCCGCACCGGCATATAGGCAAAGGGAATGCAAAATGCCGAATGTGCGAGGATCAGATAGCCAAGCCCGGTATAGCCGGTAAAGGATTTGACGCTGGCAAACACAATGAGGAGCGAGACCGCGGTGACGATCTCCGGCACCATCAACGGTTGATTGACCATTGCAAAGACCACGGTCTGCCCGCGCCAGGGCTTGCTGCGGGTGGTGGCCAGTGCCGCCAAAACCGCTGCGGTGGTTGCGACACCCGACGCGCAGGTCGCAAGGATCAGAGAGCGGATCGTGGCATCCTTGACCTGTTCGTTATCCCAGGCCGACGCGTACCAGCGCCAGGAAAACCCTTCCCAGATTGCGATGGAGTCGCCAGCGTTAAAGGAATAGGCCACAAGAAGTAGGATCGGCAGGTACAGCAGCACAAAGCAGGCGATGGCGATTGCTGTAAAGCCCGTCTGGCGGCGAACATCAAATCCTTTAGACATCGCTTTCGCCCTCCCGCCCGATGGCGCGCACGTAGAACACCAGCGCCACCATCACCACCGCCAAAAGCGTCAGCGCCAGCGCGGCGCCAAGGGGCCAGTTGCGCAACTGCCCAAATTGCAGCTCGATAAGATTGCCCAGCATCAGCTGCTTGCCGCCGCCCAGCACGCGTGGGGTGACATAGGCGCCAAGGCAGGGCACAAAGACCAGAATGGAGCCAGCCACAACGCCAGGTTTCACCAAGGGGAAGATGATGCGCCTCAGCACGTCCAGTCGGCTGGCATAGAGGTCATAGCCCGCCTCCACTAAATCGAAGTCGAGCCGCTCCATCGAGGCATAGATGGGCAGGATCATCAGCGGCAGATAGACATAGGTCATCCCGATCAGAACCGAAAACTCTGTGAACAGCATCTGGATCGGCTCATCAATGAGCCCGCTGGCCATCAACAGCGTGTTGATGGTGCCTTGGTTGCGAATAAGCTCCATGATCGCAAAGGTTCGGATCAACAGATTGGTCCAGAAGGGGATCATGATCAGAAGCATCCACATGTCCCGGCGGTGCTGAGGGCGCGTGGCGATGAAATAGGCGGTGGGAAAGCCCACGATCAGACAGAGAAACGCCGTCATCAGCGAGAGCTTGATAGAGCGCCAGAACACCAGAAGATGCGCGTCCGCCAGTTGCAGCTCTTCGGTGAAAAAGTCCCGCTCGGCCACCACGTTGAACCAGGGCTCCAACGTAAAGCGCCATTCAACACCGCCGTAATCACCGGGGGTGAGGAATGAGTAGATCACCACCACCAGCAATGGCCCGCTTGCGGCAAGGCTGAGGATTACAAGTGCAGGTGTGAGCAGCAACCACCGGCTGCGCCGCTCGCGCCGGGCGCGCGGATCGGGGTGGGGCGGGGCAGTGAGAGCGGGATCCTGCATGGGCTCAATCCTTCAGGATCTGCGCGGTGTCAGGCGCAAAGCACACCCCCACAGTGTCATTGATCGCCAAGGTCTGCGTTTGTCCCGGCTGGTTTTGCCGCCGCAGGATAAAAGTGCCGCCCCCTTCCATTGTGACGTGATAGTGGGTGTCGGTGCCGAAATAGACCACGTTGTCCAAGGTTCCGATCAACAGCGCGTCTCTACGTTCGCAAAGCCTCGCATGTTCAGGGCGCACCGCCAATGTCACCGCCTGCCCTGCGGAAGGGGCGCCCCCTTCCGGAGCCTTGGCCAGGATTTCCTCACCCGATGCGAGCCGGACCAAGGCACCGCTTTCGGTGGAAGATACCATCTGGGCTTTCAGAAAATTGGTGTCGCCGATGAAGTCGGCCACGAACCGCTCGGCCGGATGATCGTAGATGTCCCGCGGCCCGCCGATCTGCCGGATGGTGCCCGCATTCATCACCGCGATGCGGTCCGACATCGTCAGCGCTTCTTCCTGGTCATGGGTGACAAAGACAAAAGTGATGCCGGTTTCATGCTGAAGCCGTTTGAGTTCGAGCTGCATTTCCTTGCGCAGTTTGAAGTCGAGTGCGGAGAGAGGCTCGTCCAGCAACAGGACCTTGGGGCGCGGCGCGAGGGCACGGGCCAGCGCCACGCGCTGTTGCTGACCACCGGAAATCTGCGCGGTTTTCCGGTCGGCCATCGCCGTCATCTGCACCAGCTCCAGCATCTCCGAGACGGTTGCGGCAATTTCCGCCTTCGGTCGCTTAAGCATCTGAAGTCCAAAGGCGATATTCTCTGAAACGGTCATATGCGGAAACAGCGCATAGGATTGAAACACCGTATTGACTGGGCGCTGATGCGGGGGGTGTCGCAAAAGGTCTTTGCCGTCGAGCATCAATTGACCACGAGTGGGATCCAGAAACCCGGCAATCATGCGCAACAGCGTTGTTTTTCCGCAGCCGGAAGGACCAAGGAGCGTAAAAAATTCATTGGATTGAATGGTGAGAGAAACATCATCCAATGCGGTGAAAGCCTCTGCGCCTTCGCCAAATATCTTGGTTAGGCCATCAATTTTGATCATGCAAACGTCCCTTGTTGGCCGCAAGGACGTCATTCACGCCCTTTGAAGCCTGAAATATTTCAAAATGAACGCTGAGGGCGTCTTACGGCTCCTCTTGGTATCTGCTCTTCCAGCTTGCATTTTGATCAAATTGGGAGTCAATGATTTTTATATTTTACCGCAAAACCCGCAGGAAGGCCCAATCCGGACACGCTTGATGCTGCAATGAGAAGGCCTGCGACCAAAGCCCTGAATAAGTGCCTCCTAAAAGCGTCGCGTGTATTCCATCACAGGTGCAAAGAGGTCGGCTTTGGATCGTAGATTAGCCTGCCAAATTTGAGAGAGAACCATAAGCGCTTCGCAACGCTAGGATAAAAAAACTCTGATTCCGGATTTTTATATTGCTGATTTATTAGTCATTAAGCGCTGTGGCGCAGGGTTTCTGATGAGCAAGTGAAACCTCAGCTGCGAAGCCCGGAACGGTCGGTCAAAGAACCGATGGCCTAAGGTCCGGGCCTTTGGCCTTCGTTGCGGGCACACAGTCAGTTTTCATGTTCAGTCACATCAAGGCGCGTCGCGCGCCGTTTGGTCAAAAAGTGAAGTGTGAAAATGTCTGATCCGTCTGAAGTCCAATCAAGACCTCGCCGCAAATTTGGTATTTTCCGCAGTGTGCGCTCTAAACTCAGTGCTGTCTTGGTGCTTCTGGCCGCGGGCATTACCCTATTTGGTTATATCACTTATGGGCTGCTCATGCAGGTCTCCGGGCATATTACCGAACTGAATGACGAAAACCTTCCCGACCTCGAAGTCTCGCAAGACATCACCCTTGCGGCCGATATGGCCAAAGACAGCATGATTACCATGCTGGTGGTGGATAATGCCGCGGGCATCGATCAGGCCATGGGCGAGGTGGACGCCGCGCGCACGGCGCTGGGCAGTGCGATCGCAGAGCTCAACGACGAGATCGAACCCCAGTTTTCCGCTAGCCTTGATGAGGTGTCCCAGGCTCTCGCGGATCTTGCCGAGGCCCGCAGGGTCACTTTTGCAAGTGATGACCAGATCGAGGCCAGAGTACGCGACATGCAAAGTATCATCAGCGAACTCAGCGTCGTCATGACGGAACTGTCGCGCTCTGCCGCCATCGAATTGCGACAGGGCGCCGAGGCGACAGATCAGAAAATTGACAATACGGTCACGCGTCTGGTCGAGGTGGATTTTTACAATCAATCGCTCCTGCTGGAGGCCCAGGCCGAACTCAATCTGCTGACCGGCGCCGCCGTGTCGGCCGGAGGGACCAAAGACCCCGAGACCCTGGCCCAGATAGAGGCCATGGCTGAAAAGTCGCGCGACCGTCTCTTGGAAATCACAGACATTATCAGCGAACGCGCTCCCGAGACTTTTGACACCTCACTCCTGATTACGGCTGTGTTTACGCTCGAGACGGTGCTGGCGCAGAGCCTGTTTCCCTCCGAAACCCTGCGCAAGGCTGCATTGAGCGCCCGCGCCGACACAGCAAAAGCCATTGATACGGCAATCAACGCCCAGATGCGCAGTTTGCTGGCATCGGTTAACGCGGCGAAGGATGCGAACGGCGAGGCGCTCGAGTTGCTGCTCACCAATGAGGTGGGCTTTCTGCGAGAGCTGGTTGAGATCGGGATCGCGATCAACATGTTCCAGGTTGCCGCTCTTGATGCGGCTACTTCCGATGACGAAGCCAGCGTAAGTGACGCCGAGAAGGGAATGGTTGAAGCAGGCGCCCTTTTTGCAAAGTATCAGGATTTTCGCGATGGGCGGGTTGTCGAGTTCCTCTCGCGCCTGAGCGATCTGAATGATCCCGAAACGGGCCTCGCAGCTCTTCAGATCAAAGGCATCAAAGCTGCAGAAGCATCAGACGCGGCCACCCTCAATGCACGCACTTCGGTCGAGGCGATCTCCCAGCGCGCTGCGGAGTTCACCGCCAGCACACTCAGTGAAATCGATGTGATGACGGATGAAATCTTTGATGAAGTCGAGTTGATGGTGCGGGACCTGGTTGTCTCAGCAGCCGTTGCAGGCGTGTGTTTCCTTGCGATATTTTCCGTTATTCAGCTTCTGATCCTGCGTCCGTTGAACCGGATCAGTGCGAGCACGGAACGGCTTGCGGAGGGGGATCGCAGCCCTGTTACCGGGTTTGAACGCACCAGCACGGAGATTTACCGGATCGCGCGCTCGCTGTCGGTGTTTCGCGATGGGATCGTCGAAAAAGAAGAGCTCGAAGAGATGGCGGCCGCCGAGCGCGAGGAGCGCGAACGGGTGCAGGCCAAGGCGGTCGAGGCGCTGGGCACGGGGCTGGAGCGGCTCTCCAGCGGGGATCTGACCGGCCACATCCACGAAGAACTCGGCGAGGGCTATGACCGGCTGCGGCTCGACTTCAACCGCACCCTCGACACCTTGAATGACACCGTCGGCCAGGTGATCGACACCTCTGCCTCCATTCGCAACGGCGCCTCGGAAATCAGCCAGGCCTCGCAGGACCTGTCGCATCGCACCGAAAGCCAGGCCGCGACGCTCGAAGAGACCGCCGCCGCATTGGATGAGATGACGGCCAGCGTGACCTCTGCCGCGGAAGGCGCGCGCGATGTGGAACGCACCTCGAACGAGGCGCGCAGCGAGGCCGAAGCCAGTGGCGATATCGTGCGCAGCGCGGTTTCGGCGATGACCGAGATCGAACAGAGTTCGGGCAAGATCGCGCAGATCATCTCGGTGATTGACGATATCGCCTTTCAGACCAACCTCTTGGCACTCAATGCCGGTGTCGAGGCGGCCCGGGCCGGGGAGGCGGGGCGTGGCTTTGCGGTTGTGGCCTCCGAGGTGCGGGGCCTTGCGCAGCGCTCTTCGGATGCGGCGCTGGAAATCAAGAACCTGATCAGCGACAGCTCGAAACAGGTGGAGCGTGGTGTTGATCTTGTGGGCAAGGCCGGGGAGGCGCTGGACAACATCCTGAACCGCGTGAGTCATGTCTCTGAGCTGATTTCCGGGATCGCCACCGGTGCGCAGGAGCAATCCACGGGGCTCTTGGAAATCAACACGGGTATGAACCAGCTGGATCAGGTGACACAGCAAAACGCTGCCATGGTCGAGGAGGCCACTGCGGCGAGCCAGCTCCTGAACACGGATGCGGAGACGCTTGCGGATCTGGTGGCCCGGTTCCAGACGGCAAATACGGCGCGGACCCCTGCCGCGGGCGCTGGGGATGTGGGCGAGGACGCCGGATCAGAGGCGCTTGCCCCCACAAGCTGGGGCGATGCACAGGACATCGAGTGGGAGGCCACCGAGGTCGAAGAGCCCTTTGTCCCGGAGCAGACAGACTGGTCCGACTTTGATGGCGACGACACTCAGGCAACCGGGACGTAAAAGACCCTTTGAGGGCCTGAATCGGGTTGCGTCGGGTGCTCGAATGCGTCGACCCTATTGGGCATTTTGAAACGCGCGTAGCTGATCAAAGTTTGAGGAATGTGATGCAACAGCGCCTCAGCGCGAGGTGACTTGGCGCAGACGGGCAACGTGATGCCCATCGTTCAAAACTCTGCATCATTGCGTCACTTCAGGTGAAACAACCAGATACTCCAAGTGCCGGATGCTGATACTTTTCGCGATTTTCTTTGAGAACAAGACACGAGGAATACGTAAGCCTATCCTCGCGTCATTGGGCCGCCAGCGACACACATGGTGTTTTCGAACCATGATGCGATCTTTAATGCTCACCTTGGGCCCATTGGTGCGAGGAAATTCACTGGGGTGCGAGGAAATTCACTGATAATAGGAACCTCGAAGCGCAGGCCTATGGAAGTCAAAGGTGTTGGGGCATCGTCTGGGTCGCGAAGCTGAGCCGCTGCAAGAGGTGCGCGGTAGACACCAGAGAATCGACCAAAGGTGCCTGTCTAAGAATTGTCCATTGGCTTTGCTTCGTTTGCCCCCGCTTGGGGGGGGCCGAAAGCAACTCGGGCATTTCGCATTTGCCGCGCAGAGGCGCGTTAGCAATCCAGTCTTTGTCTCGGCTCAGACCAGGTCGGTTCTGAGCGTTTCCGAATTGGTGAAAAGGCTTCAGTTTGGTACTGCGACGTGAAGCTGTGCCCGAGGTCTCGAGCCTTGCGAACTCCGTGGCAAGCCGAAACGGATTGTCTGTATGGACGCCATCAAGTTTCCCAACCGCAGGGCGCGCAGCTTCGCATCACGCGGTATCGCCGTGTTCCTCATATCTTCGGCCAGGTGAGGCAAGGCGTGCAAATTCTTGACCTGACGTAACAGAGCCGTAAGGATAGAAAGCTGGGACGACGCAAAGATACACAAACGGGGGATGGTTTATGGCGATTGTCGATCGGGGTGCATCCAAAGCGGCCGGGTAGAATATACAGTCCGGCGCTTGCCTGTCGTTTCAGGGTGCAAGCGCCATTTTGGTTTCATCCATCACGTTTTTGCTCCCCAGCACCTGTTCTACTCATCCCTTTCTCGCACGCGGGGCTACGTCGCCTATGGCGGTCTGAGCCCGAGACGCTCAATTTGGAAGGCAAATTTTGGTTTCTTCTTCGACGATCCGGGGCCTTGGTCGTACCGCGCAATCTGCGGCGGTTTGTCTGTCGCTTGGCCTGGCCACCTGTGGGCTCATGTCTTTGGGTCTATCCGCGCTGGCCCCATCGAAAGCTCAGGCACAGACCTATAGTCTGGGTGCTGTCGCCGATCCAGAGGTCTATGCGGCGGTGCCAAAGTCCGCACCGCTTGCGCGGGGGGATTATCTGAGCGCCCCACCTCAGCTGTCGCTCAAACGATTTGTACCCCCGGTGGGCGATCAGGGTCAGCAGGGCAGCTGTGTGGGCTGGGCCACCGCTTATGCGGCGCGCACCTTGCTCAAGGCCAAGGATCTCGAGGTTGAGAACACTGATCGGCTGCGCGACCTGGTGCTGTCGCCGTCTTATGTGTTCAACCAGATCCACCAGCCTGGCTGCAACGGGTCTTATGTCGCAGAGGCGTTGACGCTGATGCAGCGGCAGGGCGTTTCGCTCTTGCGCGACTTTCCCTATGATCAATACTCCTGCACGGCACAGCCTTCGGCGAGTCTGCGCGACAAAGCGAGCCAGTTCCGGATCAAAGGCTATTCACGCCTCTGGGGGGGCTATGGCCGCAACAAGCACGTCGCAACCCGGCGCGCGCTGGCCAATGGCAATCCGGTTGTGATCGTCATGGGGGTGGGCGATGGGTTCATGCGCCACAGCGGCAGCGGCATCTGGCAGCCAACCTCTACTGAATGGAGTGAGCTGCGCAGCAACACGCTGGGGGCGCATGCGATGACCGTGGTGGGGTATGATGACACCCGCGGTGGCGGCGCTTTCGAAGTGGTCAATTCCTGGAGTGCGGGATGGGGCAACCGCGGCTATTTCTGGATTTCATACGAGGATTTCAACGCTTTCGTCTATGAGGGCTATGAGGTGTTGCCGCCTGATCCACCTCCGCCGCCTCGGGTGGTCGATATGGCGGGCAGTGCACGGGTGCTGCATCTCTCGGGCAATGAGTTGGACGTGACGCGCAGCCCAGGCGGCTACAAAATCCGCAAACCCCTGCCATCGGGCACGCGCTTTCGGGTCGAGGCCTCAAGCAAATTCAACGGTGCGCTTTATGTGATCGGGGGCGATTCCAGCGGCGACTATGTGAGCCTGTTTCCCCGCGGCGACCGGATGACGCCCTATACCCATGGCGGGACCACGATGCTGTTGCCGGGGCCGACAGAGCAGCATTTCACCCGGCTCAATGACACGGTTGGAACCGATTACTATGTCTTGCTTTACGCGCAGGCGCCGCTCGATCCGGAAACCATCGCGATGCGTATGGCGCGTGGGTCCGGCAGCGTGGAGGCACGGCTGCGCAGTGCGCTTGGCAACCGTCTCGTGCCACAAGATGAGATGGAGTTGCTCGCGTCAGGCATCGGTTTCGAAGCCGCAAGCGGGGAGGCGGATGTGGCGGCTCTGGTCCTGAGCATCGACCATATTGCCCCGGATCCCACGCAAGCCGATCGTGAGGCGCCACTGATTGTGCTCACCAAGCCGGCGCCCGAGGCCTTTGACAGCGCGGATGCGGTGATCCCTGTGCAAAGCCGTCTTTTCCGCCTCGAGGGCATGGCGCAGGATGAAAGCGAGATTGCTTCCCTGCGTGTCAACGGAGCTCTGAGCAGCCGCTATTCCTCGCGCGGACCGTTTCGCGCCGAGATCGAGCTCCCCGAAGGGCCCGGTCCCCATTCCATCGAAATTGAAACACGCGACGCAGCGGGCAATGCCGCGCGCCGGAGTTTTCAATTCAGACTGACTTTCAACTGATCCTTACAGGAGACGTTCCGTGATCCGAACTGCCCTATTCCGAGTCATCCTTTTGCTGATCTTACCCTTAACGTGGGGGGCGTCAGTGCAGGCGCTGGAGTGCCGATATTGCGAAGGGAAGGATCTTGGCGCATTGATCGAGCTGTCCGTCTCGCGCGACAGTGGCGCCTTGCGGGCGCAGATCCGGGGCTGGATTGCCGAGAAACACCCCGATACCCCGGCTGGGTATGTGGCGCGGGCCTGGGCGTTGGATCAGAGCGGCGGGGCTCTCAAAGACGTCGAACAACTTTACAAAGAGGGCATCAGGCGCGACCCCTCGCTCGGTCTTGGTTTTACCAACCTCGGCTACACGCTTGAGCGCCAGAAACGCTATGAAGAGGCATTCGACTACTACTTGGAAGGGGCCAAAGCCTGGCCGCATCACGCGTTTTTTGTGCAATACGCCTTTTTTAACCTCAAGAACCGTCAAGGCGAGGCGGCGGCGCTTGATTGGCTTGCAACCTACGAACGTACCGGGCCAGCGCAGGATTGGGTCTATGATTATGTGCGCGGGGTTCTGGCCCGCAGCAACGGGGATCGCCGTGCGGCAGACCGCTACTTTGAGCAGGCCCTGCGCCGCTCGACGCAGCCGGATGCTTTGACTGCATGGCTCGACAATCGCCTGCGCGTGCTGAGCGCGGAGCGGGCCGATCGCAATACCCGTCTCAATACCATTCGTGAGGCAATCGACTGGGCCAATACCAACCGCAGCGATGGCGCGCTGCGCCATATCGGAAAGATCCTTTGGGAAGATTTCAACCTGCCGCGGGACGCCCATAGCCTGTTTCGTGCAGCCTATCAGATGAACCCATCGCCCGAGGCTGCGCATGATGCCTTTGGTTCGATCGGCAACGACGACTTTGACGCGGGGATTGCGGTCCTGAACCAGGGGCTTCGGGATTTTCCCAACAACTATCATGTTCTGATCGCCGCCAACTGGGCGTGGAGCGAATTCAAGTTCGATCCCCAAAAGGCCGAGGGCTATGGGATGCGCGCGATCGAGATGGCGCCAACGCAGGGGGAGTTGGACAATGCGATCAACCAATATGCCCGCTTTGCCAATGAATCCGCGCAATATGACAAAGCAGTTCCGGTCTTTGAGAAATACCTCTCCTCGGTGAATGGCAGGGCCTATCGCAACATTCTGGGCGATTACGTCGACAACCGTGTCCACGCGCGTGATTTCGATCAGGCCAACCGGCTTCTTCAGCGCGCCAAGGACTATGGCGGCTTTTCGGAAAACTGGATTGCGGGGCGCGAGAACCGTATCCGAAATGCGTTGCGGCTTCAGGGGCAGCGGGATCGCTTTTTTGCAGAGAATCCTTTTCTTAAGGACTGGGAGCAGCGCTTTGGCGACAGCTTGCGTGTGACGGTGGAGTTCGCCACCGGAAAAGCAGATATTCGTGAAGCGGGCCTTGGTGTGCTGCGCCAGGCCGCCGATGCGCTGAAAGCGCGCGGGGCAGAGAACTACGTATTTCTCATTGAGGGCCATACCGACAGCACCGGCAGCGACAAGATCAACCTGCCGCTGAGCGACGCGCGCGCCAAATCGGTTGAGCGCTATTTTGTCGAGAATGCGGGCATTGCGCCGGAGCGGTTGCAAACCGTTGGATATGGTCCGCGCATCCCGCTTGCGACCAACGCGACAGAGGGCGGCAAGCAGATCAACCGTCGGGTTGAAATCCGTCCCTACGGCAATATCTCGGCGCCGCAGATCTCGACCTCAGGCTGGCTTGATGCGCGGTCGCTTACGTTGAGCCCGGATGGCCGGTTTGCAGTGACCGGCAATACGCCGGCACAGGTCTGGGACCTGGAACGCATGCTTCGGGTTCACCAGCTGCCTATTGGAGGCAGCTCGCGCGAAATCTCGCCCAATGGGCGCTATATCGCGGTCAAATCGTCCTTTGTCGGGGTGACGGGGGTCACGGACAATCTGCTTTATATCTACGATATGCGCACCGGGCTCATGCACAGCCAATTGCCCAACGCGCTCGAGATTGATGAAATCTCCTGGTCGCCCTTTTCGGATGCGGTGGCCTTTAGTGATCGCAACGGCTACCTGCGGGTCTATGACATGGCCACGCGCCAGTTTCGCGCGGTCACCAAGATGGGCACCATCCGGGGATCCGAGCAAATCATCTGGACCGGGGATGGCGCGCATATCGTGACCAAGTCGCCGCGCACGTCAACGGCGGTGGTCCGTGATGCGCAATCGCTTCGGCCCGTCACCACCCTGCGCAACGCGGGCCGCGTGCATGGGTTCGCGAACACGCCGGATGGGAAGTATCTGGTGGTCATGAACAACAGTTACGAGCTGATCGTCTGGGCAACTGCGGATTGGCGCGAGGTCGCGCGCAAGCGGATGCCTGCGATGACCTTCAATCTCATTGCGCATCCCACAGAGCCCAAGGTTATGATCGCCGATACCTTCACCAACACCACCCGGCTGGCGCTCGTGGATGTGCCGAGCCTCAATGTGACCGCCACATTTGAGGGCGACCCGGAAAAGATTCACTATGGTGGCTTCACGCCGGACGGGCAGCATTACGTCACTACGCTGGATGATCAGATTGTCTATCTCGACACCCAGAACCTGCGTGTTGATCAACGCAAGGACGGCGCGGCGCACAAGGGCCGTGGCCTCACCATGGTGCCCTCACAGGATCTGGTGCTCTCACGTGACAGCGAAGGCACAAGCGTCTGGAACATCAAGACCGGGCGCCGCGTGCATCGGATCGAAGGGGAGGTATACCAGACCTGGAAGCCGCTCAGTGCGGATGGCTCGGTTCTGTTTACGTTTGACGAAGATGGGCGGATGCTGCGCTTTGACACCACCACCTTCCGCAGCGAGGTGGTGAAGCAGATCGACGGCACGCCCTACAGCATGCGTGAAAACGACACCCACATTGCTGTGGGGACTGTGCCGCAAGGGGAGGGGCCGTTCCAGCGCCCGGTCTCCAACATCTATGTGATCGAGAAGGCAACGCTCAATGTGGTGATGCAGAAGCGCTTTGACATCGTGTCAGAGCCAGTGCGCTACAATGATATCTATGATCCGGCCGTCTATGTCCGCCTGTCAGACGATGGCAAGCTGGCGGTGACCTCGTCCTGGATGGCAGGGTTCAAGCAGGGCACCACCAATGGCCGCGTGGTCACCATCTATGATCCCCAGCGCAACAGCGAAGTGACCAGTTTTCAGGCGGAGGCGCGGTTTTTCCAGATGGACTGGGCCGAGGGGGGCGAGGCGCTCAAGTTCCGAGGCAAGGGCCGCTGGTATTTGCATGATCCCAACACTGGCAAGAACACGGGCCGCGAGACACCCAGTGCCAATTACGAAATCGCGCTTGCAGATGGACGCACGCTGGAGTGGTTCTGGGATCACGTGGCGCTCGATGGGAAGGAACTGACCTTTCCGCATAACCTGCGCCATCTGGAAACCCACGAAGATCGCAATCTGGCAATCGGTCTCACCACGGGCAACGAGCTGATCTTTATTGATCTGAACCAAATGGAACAGGCGCTGACCATTGCGCCGCGCAAGAACGGCGAATGGATCGCCTATACCCCGGACGGGCGCTACACAGCGTCGCTGGCAGGCACCGAGGATGTCTATTGGTCACTTGGCGACAACTACCTTCCGTTCTCGGCTCTTTCGGAGAACTACGAACGCCCCGGCCTGATCCGCAACCTGTTGGAGGCCATCGCCCAGGGCGAGGCGCTGCCGGATGATGGTGTGGACGTGGATGCCGATGTGTTTGAGGCGCCCTATGCGGTCCGATTGATCTCGCCTCAGCGCAGCACGACAGAGGAAGAGACCTTTGTGGTCGAACTTGAGGTGGTCAAGGACAGTGTGGACCTCGCAGACCCCGAGATCGAATATACGCTCAACGGGCGCCGGGTTCTGAAATCTCGCGGGTTTGAGGAAGAGGCGTTCTTTGACGGGCAGGAGACCGTGGGTTTCAGTCGCCGCTTTGACCTCAATCCGGGTCGCAACGTGATCGAGGCCTCGCTGGTATGGCGCGATGCGCGCATCCAGACGCAGACGCTCGAAATCATGCGCGAAGGCGGCGAGGCCCCGGACGAGAAACCCTCTGGCCAAACGCTCTGGTTCTTTGGGGTTGGTGTCTCGGACTACGAACGCTCAAGCCAGAACCTCAACTTTGCCGACCGCGACGCAACCGAGCTGGCCAAGCTGATGGAAGCGCAGGAGGGCAAGCTGTTTAACAGGGTCGAGACCAAGGTTCTGACCGACGCCGAGGCCACCGAACGCAACGTCCGTATCCAGATGAACGAGTTTCTCGATCAATCCTCAGATGATGATGTCGTGCTGCTGTTTCTGGCCGGGCATGGCGTGGTCGACGAGGAGCAGGAGCTCTACTTCATGACCCACGAGGGCGATTTGGCCAAACCCTATACCGGCATGAGCGTGGACCGGTTCCGCGACTACCTCGAGAACCGCCCGCTCAATCAGAATGCGCTGATGTTGCTCGACATCTGCCACTCTGGCGCGGGCAGCGAGCGGGTGGTGGCCGAGGATGCGGTGCAAAACCTCACAAAGGGCACAGGTGCCGTAGTGTTTGCCTCTTCCTCCGGCTCAGAGCTCAGCTTTGAAGACGAGAGCTTTGGCGGCGGACACGGCGCCTTTACGGCGGCACTTCTCGAGGGGCTGCGTGGTCTTGCAGACAACCGTGTCGGGGATCGCAACGGATTCAATTCTCTGCAGGAGTTGGTGCTGTTTACCTCCTCGCGGGTGCCGGAGTTGACCGAGGGCCAGCAACGCCCGCAGATCCCGGCGCTTTCGCTCAACGTAGACTATCCGCTGAGTGTTGCCACAAATTGATGAAACCAGATTTCTCCCGGTGCGCTCCTGCGCTGGGGGTGATCAACAGCCCGTTTGCGCGGCCTCTTGCAAGAGCCAGTCTTTGAGCGCCGCCACCTCCGGGCGAAAGTGATTGCGAGCCTCCGGCTGCACGATGTAGTGCCCCTCGCGCGCGGGCAGGGCAAGGTCCGTGGCCTCCACCAAGGCACCGCTCTCCAGATAGCGCTGGGCAAAGACACGGGCGATCAGTGCAACGCCCATACCTCGCGTGGCGAGCTCAAGCGCGATCAGCGATTGGTCGACCTTCAACGCCGGCCCAGAAGAGGGAGGTGCGAGCCCATGCAGGGCAAAGAAGTGATGCCATGTGTCGGTGACGCCAATCACCTCAATCAGCGGGCAGGACGCTATTGCCTGCGGATCGGGGCCGGGATGCAGCGCAGGCGCACAGACAGCGAGCACCTCGTGATGCATCAGACGCGTCACCTCGCCATCTGACCAACTGCCATTGCCATAGCGAATGTCGATGTCGATCTGCAGCGCCTCTGGCGTCTCACCCCAAAGCGCCGAGAGCACCCGCAGGCGGCAGTCCGGGTGCTGCGCCTGAAAACGCGAAAGCCGCGGCGCAAGCCACAGCATGTTGAGCGAACTCAGGCACCTGAGCGTGATTTCTTGTGCGGCACTCTTGCCAAAGAGGTTCGACGTGGTGGCCTCCAGATCGCCAAATGCCTTGCTCACCACGGGCAGGTAAGCCTGTCCCAGCCGTGTCAAAAACAGCGATTTTTGCTTTCTCACAAAGAGCTTGTGGCCGAGCGTCGCCTCAAGTCCACGCACCTGGTAGCTGACTGCAGAGGGCGTCAGCCCAAGCTCCTGGGCGGCGAGGGTGAAGTTTCCAAGCCGGGCGCTGGCATCAAAAGCGCGCAGCCATGGCAGAGGGGGCAATTCCTGATACATGGTTTTGCTCTACACCAATCTGCGAATATTTTTAAGGTTACGGCGAATTATTTTTCGTTATGGGGATTGGAGCCGGAGCTGTAACGCTGGCGCGATGAATGGAGACCAACATCGCGATGCGTGACTTTGACTATATCATTGTGGGAGCCGGATCCGCGGGCTGTGTGCTGGCCGAGCGCCTGAGCGCCAATGGCCGCCATAGTGTGCTTGTGCTGGAGGCCGGAGGTCGCCCGCGCACACCATGGATCGCGCTGCCGCTTGGCTACGGCAAGACCTTCTATGACCCGGCGGTGAACTGGAAATATCAGACTGAACCCGAAGAGACACTGGGCGGACGCGCCGGATATTGGCCGCGTGGCAAGGTCGTGGGGGGATCGGGTGCGATCAATGCGCTTGTCTACGCCCGTGGCCTGGCGCGCGATTTCGACGATTGGGAAGAGGCGGGCGCGACGGGCTGGAACTGGGACGCGGTCCAGAAAACCTATGAGCGCCTTGAGAGCCGCTTTGATGTCGATGGCACCCGCACCGGCGAGGGGCCGATTCACGTTCAGGATGTCTCGGACCAGATCCACCGGGCCAACCGGCATTTCTTTGCCGCAGCGAAAGAGCTGGGTCTGCCACGGACACCCGATATGAACGGTATCACCCCCGAAGGCGCGGGCGTTTACCGGATCAACACCAGCGGTGGTCGCAGGATGCATTCGGCGCGCGCCTGTTTGGCTCCTGCGCTCCGGCGCGCAAATGTGACGCTGATGACGGGCGTTCTGGTGGAGCGGATCGGCTTTGAGGGAAAGCGGGCCACCTCCGTCGAGGTGGTCCACAAGGGGCGCGCGCAGTCCTTGCAGGCCGGGCGAGAGATCATTCTCGCGGCAGGAGCTGTAAATTCACCGCGCATCTTGCAACTCTCGGGGCTTGGCCCCGCGGAGCTGCTGCGTGAGCATGGGATCGCGCCGCTGATGGATGCGCCTCATGTAGGTGGCAACCTGCAGGATCATCTGGGCATAAACTATTATTTCCGTGCCACCGAACCCACACTCAACAACGTGCTGAGGCCGCTCCATGGCAAGATCCGCGCAGCGCTGCAATATGCGCTCACGCGGCGCGGGCCGCTCGCGCTCTCGGTCAACCAATGTGGTGGATTTTTTCGCTCGGATGCGGGGCAGCGGGCGGCTGATCAGCAGCTTTACTTCAACCCCGTGACCTATACCACCACACCGGACGGCAAACGCACGGTGGTGCAGCCCGACCCCTTTGCGGGCTTTATCCTTGGGTTTCAGCCCACCCGGCCCATCAGCCGGGGGCGGATCGACATTTCCGCCGCCGACGCGCTTGCGCCGCCCCGGATCAGGCCGGACTCGCTGGCTGCTCAGGAAGATCAGGCGCAGGTGATCGCAGGCGGGCTGCTCTGTCAGAAGATCGCCAAGACTGAGGCGCTCAGCCGCTTGATCGCCGCGCCCATGGGCGAGGATCTGCGCGAGATGACACCGGAGCAGATCCTAGCGGACTTTCGCGCGCGCTGCGGCACCGTGTTTCACCCGGTCGGCACCTGTCGCATGGGTGCAGACAGCACCAAGTCCGTGGTTTGCCCTCGGCTCAAGGTGCATGGGGTCGCGGGGCTGCGGGTCGTTGATGCCTCGGTCTTTCCGAATATCACCTCGGGCAACACCAACGCCCCAACCATGATGCTTGCCACCCGCGCGGCCGATCTCATTCTGGAGGACGCATGAGCACGCCTTATTCCACGTCCGGCGCGATGCCGGTGACACATGCGCGCGGTGCCGACGACACTGGCCCGCGTATCAGCAAGATCGAAACCTTCTGCACGCCGCTCATTGGCTTTGTGCGGGTGACTGCGGAGGATGGCAGCCAAGGCTGGGGGCAGGTCTCCACCTACAACAGCGATCTGACCTCGGAGATCCTGCATCGGCAGGTTGCGCCCTGGGCACTCGGGCGGGGTATGGATGCGCTGGAAGAGGTGATTGCCGAAATTCCCCTGCGCGAACATAAATTCCCCGGCACCTATCTGCGCCGCGCCATGGCCGGTCTCGACACCGCCGTGTGGGACTGGCGCGGCAAAGCTCAGGGCAAGCCGGTGGCAGAGCTTTTGGGTGGGTCTGCAGGGCCGGTCCGGGCGTATGCCTCCTCCATGCGCCGCGACATCACACCTGAGGCCGAGGCCGAGCGCATGCAGAGGCTGCGCGACGCGCATGGGTTTGACGCCTTCAAAGTCCGTGTGGGGGCTGAATGCGGTCAGGACCGTGACGAACGGGAGGGCCGCACCGAGGCGATCATTCCCGCCATGCGCAAGGCGATGGGAGCGCAAGCTGCCTTGCTGGTCGACGGCAATTCTGGCTTCAGCCCCGCCCGCGCGATCGAGGTCGGCAGAATGCTGGAGGCCAACGGATACGAGCATTTTGAAGAACCCTGTCCCTATTGGGAGCAGGAACAGACCCGCGAGGTCACCCAAGCGCTTGGGATCGATGTGGCGGGGGGCGAGCAGGACTGCGATCTGCAGCATTGGAAGCGTATGATCGAGAACCGTGTGGTCGACATCATCCAACCGGATATCCTCTATCTCGGCGGGATGGTGCGCAGCATGGAAGTGGCCCGCATGGGCCATGCGGCGGGGCTGCCCTGTACGCCCCATGCGGCGAATCTGTCGCTGGTGACGCTCTTCACCATGCACCTGATGCGTGCGCTGCCCAATCCCGGCCGCTATCTGGAGTTCTCCATCGAGGGCGACGACTACTATCCCTGGCAGCGCACCTTGTTTGCAAATGATCCCTTCCAGATCACCAATGGCCAAGCGCTTGTCCCCGACGCCCCCGGTTGGGGCGTGGAGATTTGCCCCGAGTGGCTGGCCAAATCCACCTACAAATGCAGCGAGGACGACCAATGAGCGTTGACGCCTTAATCTCTACCTATTTCGCCAACGGACGCCTGTCGGATCTGCCGCGCGATCACTTTATCGACGGTCGCTTTGTTCCGGCGGAAACCGGCAACCGGATGGAGAGCTTTGATCCCGGCAGAGCCACCGTCTTTGGGGATTTTGCCGCTGGCACCGCTGTGGATGTGGACCGAGCGGTCAGCAGCGCTGTGGCGGGGTTTGCAATCTGGCGCGACACCGCGCCGGCGACGCGCTGTGCGGTGTTGATGGAGGCCGCACGCCTGATGCGCGCCGAAGCCGACTGGCTGGCTGTAGTCGAGAGCCTTGATAGCGGCAAAACGCTGGCCGAAGCCTACGGCGACGTGCAGGGCTCGGCGCGGCTCTTTGAGTATTATGCGGGCGCGGCAGACAAGCTCGATGGGCGCAGCGTGAACCTCGGCAATGACAACGCGGCCTTCACCCTGCGCGAACCAGTCGGTGTCACGGCGCATATCGTGCCGTGGAACTATCCCAGCTCGACGCTGGTGCGCGGGATCGCGCCGGCGCTTGCGGCGGGGTGTTCGGCGGTGGTGAAACCGGCCGAAACCACACCCTATACGGCACTGATGATTGCCGAGCTGTTGATCCGCGCCGGGTTGCCTGCGGGCGTGGTGAATGTTGTGACCGGCACCGGACCGGAAGCAGGCGCGCCATTGGTGCGCGATCCCCGGGTGCGCCATGTGACCTTTACCGGTTCGGTGCAGACCGGCGTTGGCGTGATGCAGGCGGTGGCCCCCAATGTCACCGGTCTGACGCTGGAACTCGGCGGCAAATCCCCGTTGGTGGCCTTTGCAGATGCAGATGCCGAGAAAGTCGCCGAGGGCGCGCTCTGGGCGATCTTTTCCAACGCGGGGCAGATCTGTTCGGCGGGCTCACGGCTGGTGATTCACCGCGACCTCCATGCGCAGGTGCTCGAACGTCTGGTGCAGAAGGCCACGGCCCTGCGGTTCGGTCATGGGCTGCACAACCCGGATATGGGGGCACTCAACTCCGAACGTCATCAGGCGGCAATCAGCGGCCACGTTGAACGCGCACGCATCCGTGGTGTCGAAATCCTTTGCGGCGGTCAGGCAACCACAGACCCTGCCACGGGCAAGGGCTGGTTCTTTGAACCGACAATTCTGGACGCGCTCTCTGCGGATGACCCGGCCATCCAGCAGGAAATCTTTGGTCCCGTGCTCGGCGTGCAGGTCTTCGACGACGAAGACGAAGCACTTGCTCTGGCCAATGGTACAGAGTTTGCGCTGGCGGCGGGGATCTACACCAAGGACATTTCAACCGCCCTGCGCATGGCGCGCCGCATTGATGCCGGGCAGGTGACGGTGAACGACTATTGGGCAGGGGGCATCGAACTGCCCTTCGGCGGCAATCGCAAGTCTGGCTTTGGTCGCGAAAAAGGGCTGGAAGGCGTCGATGCCTACACCCGCGCCAAGGCAATCACCCTCGCAGTATAACGCCCCTCTGCGCCCCGCTCGCCATGCGGGTGGGGCGCAACGCCGCTTTGAGTTCCATTGCGTCAGCAGCGCACTGGCACGTGTCCTAACTTATGTTTCGGGGCGAAATAGGTCCGCGTGCGACGGCATGTCCGGCGCCGAGGCCCGACAGGACAGGCCTCCGCCGCTCTCCCACACCGCAATCGCGACCACTTAGACGGTCTCTAGTCGCATGCCTCCCGCGCCTATTTCGGTGTGGGTGAGGCCAGCACCGGAGAGAGGCTTTCGACAAAGACATCCATAAAATCACGCACCACGCGCGGCACGCTGACGGCGCTGGGGAAGAGGATCGACAACCGGTGGTGGATCTTTGGCTCGAAAGGTTTGATCACAATCCCTTTGTCGCGAAACCCCTCAGCGTCCAGCGCACTCACCACCGAGGCCCCCACGCCCTCGCGCACCATGAGGCAGGCAGTGGTAAACTGGCGCACCTCAATGAGGCTGTTCATCTCCGTTTCATATTCCGCAAAGGCCCGGGACAGACGACGATAAAAGCCGCTGTCGCGCCGGGTATGAATGAGTTTTTCACCGGCCAGATCGCGCGGGGTGATGATGGTCTTGTGCTCGAGCGGATGCCCCGGAGGCAGGATGCAGGCCGAACGCACAAAGAGATCAATGCTCTCGGTGGCGGGGTGGCCGGCAAAGTCATCCGTTATACCACAGTCATATTGCTCTCCTATGATCCACTCTAGGATGCGCTCGGGGCGGTCGGGTTCCAGCGCCACGGTGACGCCGGGGCGTTCCTTCAGAAACTGCGCAAGAACCTGAGGCAAATGAGAGGTGGCAAATCCCGGCAGGCAGGCAATCCGCATGTGCCCGCCCGTGCGTTCCTTCAGATCGCGGCGCAGATCTTCTAGGTGATCAAGCCCTGCGAGAATCCGGCGCACCTCGGTCAGAAGATGGCGAGAATCGCTTGTCGGTTCGAGGATGCCGCGGCGGCGCTGGAACAATTCCAGGTCCATGGACGCGGAAAAATCCGAAATCAGGCGACTCACTGCAGGCTGCGAGACGCCAAGCGCCTCTGCCGCCTTGGTGATGCTGCCGGTTTCCGCAACGGCCCTGAAAGCCTGAAGCTGGCGGAGTTTAAACTGCACTGTTGCGTCCTTCCTGCGGTGATTTTTTCAAGCCTGATGACAGTATTTATAATATACTGTTATGTCACTGTTGTGAAACTTTCACTTGAATTATGACGCATCCTGTCAAATGCTGCCCCTCGAACGACCTTTGGAGGAGATAACAATGGGTGTTTCAAAAATTGCACTGAGCTGCGCACTGGCGACCGCTCTGACCGCCGGGGCCGCCTGGGCCGAGACCGAAATCCAGTGGTGGCACGCCATGGGCGGCGCCAATGGCGAGCGCATCGACAAGATGGCGGCAGACTTCAACGCCAGCCAGTCCGAGTATAAAATCGTGCCCACCTACAAGGGCAACTACACTGAAACCATGACCGCCGCCGTGGCCGCGTTCCGCGCGGGTGAGCAGCCGCACCTCGTGCAGGTGTTCGAAGTGGGCACCGCCACCATGATGGCTGCCAAAGGGGCGATCTACCCCATCGAGCAGATGATGTCCGATGCGGGCGAAGCCTTTGACAAATCCGACTATCTGCCCGCGGTGATTTCTTATTACCAGACCCCCGAGGGGGAACTGCTGTCGATGCCGTTCAACAGCTCGACACCGGTTCTGTGGTACAATGCCGATGCCTTCAAATCCGCTGGCGTCGATGTCCCGGAAACCTGGGATGACGTGAAATCCGCTGCTCAAGCGCTGGTCGACAACGGCATGGAGTGTGGCCTGTCCTTCGGTTGGCAGTCCTGGGTGATGGTTGAGAACTTCTCGGCCTGGCACAACATCGAGATGGGTACCAAGGAAAACGGCTTTGCCGGGTTCGACACCGAGTTCACCTTCAACAACGAGCAGGTTGCGGCCCGCCTCGAGGACATCGCCTCCATGAGCGAGGGCAACCTCTTCAAATATGGTGGCCGTCGCGGCGACAGCCTGCCGCTGTTCACCAACGGTGAATGTGGGATGTGGATGAACTCCTCGGCCTATTACGGCTCCATGGTCGAGCAGGCAGAGTTCGAATTTGGCCAGACCATGCTGCCGCTCGACACCTCGGTTGCGGACGCGCCTCAGAACTCCATCATCGGCGGTGCGACCCTCTGGGCGCTGGCCGGGCACGAGGCCGAGGAATACAAGGGTCTGGCCCAGTTCATGACCTATCTTTCCTCGCCCGAAGTTCAGGCCTGGTGGCACCAGGAAACCGGCTATGTGCCGATCACCACTGCCGCTTATGAGCTGAGCAAGGAGCAGGGTTTCTATGACGAAAACCCTGGCACCGACACCGCGATCAAGCAGCTGAGCCTGAACGCGCCGACGCCGAACTCCCGCGGGATCCGCTTTGGCAACTTCGTGCAGGTGCGTGACGTGATCAACGAAGAGCTCGAAGCGCTCTGGGCTGGTGACAAGACCGCCTCCGAAGCCCTCGATGCCGCCGTTGAGCGTGGTAACGCGCTGCTGCGCAAATTCGAGCGCTCCGCGAAGTAATCGCCCAAAGGCTCTACCCGGTCTCGCAGCATTTGCGGGGCCGGGTAGGGCCGTTTTCTATCCTTTTTCTAGAAAGGACCATGAGGCGCCTATGCTGAAACGCGTCCATTTCCCATCTTCCCTGCTGCCCTACCTACTGGTCGCGCCTCAAATCGCGATCACTTTGGTGTTTTTCATCTGGCCCGCCGCACAGGCGGTCTATCAGTCGTTCCTCATCGAGGATGCCTTTGGTTTGTCGACCGAATTCGTCTGGTTGGAGAACTTCGAGCTGTTGTTTGAGGACGATATCTACCTGGCCACCTTTGGCCGGACGATCTTCTTTTCTGCTGCCGTAGCGATCCTGTCTATGTCGCTGGCCCTGATTCTTGCGGGCTTCGCGGACCGGGTGGTGCGCGGCGCGACGGCCTATCGCACACTCCTGATCTGGCCCTACGCCGTGGCGCCGGTTCTGGCGGGTGCGCTTTGGGTGTTCATGTTCAACCCGACGCTGGGGATCTTCCCCTATATCCTTGATTTTGTCGGCGTGGACTGGAACCACTATCTCAACGGCAATCAGGCGATGGCTCTGGTGGTCTTTGCCTCCGCTTGGAAGCAGATCGCCTATAACTTCCTGTTCTATCTTGCGGCAATGCAGGCCATTCCGCGCTCGGTGATCGAGGCGGCGGCGATTGATGGTGCAGGCCCAATCCGCCGGTTCAAGGATTTCATCTTCCCGCTGGTGTCTCCGACCACCTTCTTCCTGTTGGTCATCAACGCGGTCTACGCCTTCTTTGACACCTTCGGTATTATCCACGCGGTGACGCAGGGCGGTCCCGCAAATTCCACCACGATCCTTGTTTACAAGGTGTTCAACGACGGCTTTGTCGGGCTTGATCTCGGCGGCTCTGCCGCGCAATCGGTGATCCTGATGGTGCTGGTCATTGCCATGACCGTGGTCCAGTTCCGCTTTGTCGAGAGAAGGGTGCAGTACTGATGGTTGAAAATAGACCCATCCTGAACATCGTCAGCCACATTATCCTGATCCTCGGCATCGCGATCGTGGCGCTGCCCATCTGGATCACCTTTGTGGCCGCCACCCATGATGCGGTGCGCATGACACAGGCACCTATTCCGCTTTTGCCGGGCAGCTACTTCTGGGAAAACTTCAAGCAGACGTTGTTTGGCTCGGGGCTTTCGGGCACCGAGATCGCCCCGGTCTGGCGGATGTTGTTGAACTCTCTGGCGATGGCGATGCTGATCTCGCTGGGCAAGATCGCGATTTCGCTGATTTCCGCCTTTGCCATCGTCTACTTCAAGTTCCCCTTCCGCATGGGGTTCTTCTGGCTGATCTTCATCACGCTGATGCTGCCGGTCGAGGTGCGTATCCTGCCCACATTCGAGGTGGTCGCGGATCTTGGCATGCTCAACAGCTACTGGGGTCTTTCGATCCCGCTGATTGCCTCGGCCACGGCGACCTTCATGTTCCGGCAGGTGTTCCTGACGATCCCTGATGAAATGCTCGAGAGCGCGCGCATTGATGGCGCTGGGCCGATGCGGTTCTTCTGGGACATCGTGATCCCACTCAGCCGCACCAATATCGCGGCGCTCTTCGTGATCTTGTTCATCTACGGCTGGAACCAGTATCTCTGGCCCTTGCTGATCACCACCGACACTGACATGACCACCATCGTCATGAGCATCAAACAGATGCTGGAGGCCGCAGAGCAATCTCCGCAATGGAACATCATCATGATGACCGCTCTTTTGGCGATGATCCCGCCGGTCTTCGTCGTGATCGCAATGCAGAAGCTCTTTGTTCAGGGCCTCACCGAGACAGATAAATAGGCATCCCCATGGCAAGCATTACTCTCAAGGATCTTGTGAAATCCTACGGTGACACCGAGGTCCTCCATCACATCGACGGTGAAATCAACGATGGCGAGTTCATCGTGATCGTCGGCCCGTCGGGCTGCGGTAAATCTACCCTCCTGCGCATGATCGCAGGGCTTGAGACCGTCACCTCTGGCGACATCAAGATCGGCGACCGGGTGGTCAATGATCTGGAACCCGCCAACCGCGACATTGCGATGGTGTTTCAGAACTACGCGCTTTATCCGCATATGTCGGTGCGCGAAAACATGGGCTACGGTCTCAAGATCCGTGGCAACAGCAAGGCGGACATCAACCGTCGCGTCGAAGAAGCCGCCGAGATCCTCGAGATCGGGCAGTATCTCGACCGCAAGCCGCGCCAGCTCTCGGGCGGGCAGCGACAGCGTGTGGCGATGGGACGCGCCATTGTGCGCGACCCGCAGGTGTTCCTGTTTGACGAACCCTTGTCGAACCTCGACGCCAAGCTGCGGGTGCAGATGCGTCTTGAGATCCGCAAACTGCAGCAGCGCCTCGGCGTGACCTCGATCTATGTGACCCACGATCAGGTCGAGGCCATGACGCTTGGCGATCGGCTGATGGTGCTCAATGGCGGCTATGTCGAACAGTTCGGCACCCCGATTGAACTTTATGACCGTCCCGCGACGCTCTTTGTGGCTGGGTTCATCGGCTCACCTTCTATGAACTTCCTGCCTGCCGAGATTGACGCCGGCATGGTCACGCTCGAGAATGGAGCGCGGCTTGCGGGCGGCGGGTCGGCCGCGGGCAAGGTGACACTGGGTTTGCGCCCGGAGCATCTTGTGGCAGATGATAACGGCCCCGTTGAGGTCAACGTGCAGCTCTGCGAGCAACTCGGCGCGATCACGCTTCTGCATGGCCACCTCAACGGAACCGATGCAGAATGTGTCGCCAGCATGCCCGGTCATGTAACAGCCGCCCCTGGCACCCTGATGCGGTTTTCAATCGCGCCGGAGAACCTGCATATGTTTGATCCGCAGACCGGCAAGCGGGTGGCGGAATGACCGCCTTTCCCCAGGTCGACGCCTATCGCGGCGGCGCGGGGCTGATCCGTGTGATCGGCCACCGCGGCGCGCGTGGTGTCATGCCCGAAAACACGCTGGAAGGGTTTCGTTTCACTTTCGACATCGGCGTCGATGTGCTGGAGTTCGACGTCGTGATGTCATCCGATGGCGTGCCGGTCATCACCCACAACCACGCCTTGTTGCCGTCAGCGGTGCGGGACGGGCAGGGGGCTTGGCTGCAACGTGAAGACATTAAGGTTGCGGATCTTACCCTGAAAGAGCTGCGCGATCTGGATGTGGGCGGGCTTGATAGCCGCTCCGACTATGGACGCCGCTTTCCGGATCAGGCCTTCTTGAGTGGCGCGGTGATGCCCACGCTCGCAGAGCTCTGTGCCCTCGTCCAGGAGCCGCAATACGCCCATGTCTCGCTGCTTCTGGAGCTGAAAACAGACCTCAGTGATCCCGACATCGACGCCTTGCGGAGCGCACAGGTTGCTGCCGTGGTGGATGTGGTGCGCGCGCATGGCCTGACGGAACGGACGGCACTCCACAGCTTTGACTGGGCGCTCCTTGATGAGTGTCGCCGTCAAGCACCAGAGATGCCGACCTCCTATCTGTCCGAGGCGCCGCGCGGAGAGGGGGCCAGCTGCCAGCCAGACGGTGTCACCAAGGCAGGCAGCCTGCCAGAGGTGGTGGCCAAGGCCGGAGGGCAGATGTGGTGCCCCTGGTTTGAGGACGTCACCCCCGAGCTGTTGGACGAGGCGCGCGCCTTGTCGCTGCCGGTTGTTGTCTGGACGGTCAACGAGGTGGACGACATTGTGGCCATGATCGAGGCCGGTGTTGATGGCATCGTGACCGATTATCCGGGCCGTGTGCAGCGCCTGCTGCTCGAGCGCGGCCTTGGCTGGAGCGCGCGGGTGTCGACACCGCCGGTCGCGGTCTGATCCATGGCGGGCCAAAGTACAGATATCGGCACTGACTGGGCGTTTCAGCGCTATGAGAGCGTGCGCGCAACCCTGCCCGAGGCCAGTTTTGCGGCGGCCTCACGGCGGGGAGGAGATCTTGGCGACACCGTCGGAGATTATGACGCCTATATCCTCGATGCCTTTGGGGTTTTGAACCGGGGCGAGACCGCAATTGCGGGCGCGGTGGAGCGCATGGCAGCACTCAGGGCGCTTGGTAAAAGGCTGGTGGTGCTGACCAATGCGGCAAGCTACACGCGCGCAGAGGTGCTGGCGAAATATCACCGGCTCGGCTTTGACTTTGACGCGTCAGAAGTGGTCTCAAGCCGCGATGTGGCCTTTGCCGGTCTGCCCGCACTCCCGGCGGGCACCTGTTGGGCCGCCGCCGCCGCCGCAGGTGATGATTTCAGCGATGCCCCCAGTGGCGCTGAAATCGCGCATCTGGCAGAGCGGCCGGAGCTCTTGCAAAGCGCGGGTGGCTTTCTGCTCCTGTCCTCTGCACGCTGGAGCACGGCCGACACAGACGCGCTCACCGAGGCATTGATGGCGTCTCCGCGTCCTCTGGTGGTCGCAAACCCCGATCTCGTCGCCCCGCGCGAGGATGGCCTTTCGATGGAGCCGGGCCTGATCGCGCAGGAGCTGACCGAGCGCACCGGTCAGCCTGCAGCGTTTTTTGGCAAACCCTTTGGCAACGCCTTTGATGCGGCACTCGCGCGGCTCTCTGGCATTGAGCGCACGCGTATTGCAATGGTCGGCGATACGCTGCACACGGATGTTCTGGGAGGCGCGGCGGCAGGGATCGGCTCCATCCTGATCACCGATCATGGCCTTTTTAAGGGCCATGATGTCGCGCCATACATCGAAAAGAGCGCAATTCGGCCGAGTTGGATCGTCTCGACAACATAAACTCGTCGAAAAATACGTTGGGCCATGGCCCAACCCAGAACGAGGACGGAAGATAGGATTGACGGCATTTTTGATTCAGATCGCGGGCGCTGCGGCGCTATTGTTGTGGGCGGTGCGTCTGGTGCGCACCGGTGTGGAGCGTGCCTTTGCCACGCAGCTGAGACAGGGGCTAAGGCGCGCCTCTGACAATCGCCTGCTGGCCGCTTTTTCGGGGCTGGTGTCGGCTATGATGCTGCAGAGCTCCACCGCCGTGGCCATGCTGGTATCGAACTTTGCCAGCAAGGGCGCGCTCAGTATCGCGGTTGGGATTGCCATGTTGCTCGGGGCGGATCTTGGCTCTGCCCTTGTGGCGCAGATCCTTCTGGCCCGTCCAGGCATTCTGGTGCCTGCGCTCCTTCTGGTGGGGGTGGCGCTGTTCCTGCGCAGCGAACAGCGTAAACTGCGCCAGACCGGGCGTATCCTGATCGGGCTTGCGCTGATTTTTGTCTCGCTCGACATGCTGCGCACCGCCACAGCACCAATCATCGAGAGCAAGGGCGCTGTCGCGGTACTGGGGTATCTCGATTCCGACCTGTTTACGGCCTTTATTCTCGGGGCGATCTTTGCCTGGGTGGTGCACTCCAGCGTTGCGGCGATCTTGTTGTTTGTCACCATGGTCGCCCAGGGCGCGCTGCCGCCGATGGCGGCGATGGCGATGGTGCTTGGCGCCAACCTTGGCGGCGCCATGATCGCCTTTGTGCTGACGCTTGCTGCCGATGTGCGCGCGCGGCGTATCGTGAGCGCCAATCTCGTCTTGCGAGGCGGCGGAGCGCTTGCGGTGCTCTTGGCGCTGAACATGAACCTTCTGGACCCCACGTGGCTCGGGCAGGCGGCTGCCGGGCAGGTGATGGGGCTGCATCTGGTTTTCAATCTTGTGCTCTGTCTGCTGGCGCTGCCCTTTGTGGGGCTCATCGCCCGCATGAGCGAGCGGGTGATGCGCGACCCCAATGTTCAATCTCTGGGGCGCGGGATGACGGCCTTGGACCCCGCCGCGCTCGAGGACCCGCCGCGTGCGCTGAACTGTGCCGCGCGCGAGCTGTTGCGCATGGGCGAAGTCATCGAGAAAATGCTGGTTGCGGCCATGGGGCTCTATGAAGTCTGGGATGACCGCGTTGCCGAGGCGATCCGTGACGAGGATAAGGCACTGCGGCAGATGCATCTCGACCTCAAGCTCTATCTGGCGGGGATGAACCGTCACAAGCTGGATGACAGCGCCGTCAATGGCGCGATCGAGGCATCGCTCATGGCCGCCAACCTGGAGGCGGCCGCCGATCAGGTGGCCCGCAAAATGACCGATCTGGCGCGCAAGCTCTCGCTTGAAGGGATCAGCTTTTCCAAGAGTGGCCAGCAGGAAATCAACGATTTCATGGACCGCATTCAAGCCAATGTTCAACTCGCGCTAACGGTCATGATGACCCGCAACCCCGATGATGCGCGCGAGCTGGTGGCCGAAAAGGAAAGCATCCGAACCGCCGAACAAAAACTGCAGAGCAAACACCTGTCGCGCCTTCGCGAAGGCGTCAGCGAAAGCATCGAGACCAGCGCAATCCATCAGGAAACCTTGCGCATTCTCAAGCAGGTCAATACCTCTTTTGCGATGGCAGGTTATCCGATCCTCGACGAATCCGGTGATCTGCTGTCCAGTCGCCTGTCCTCGCAGGGCTGACCTGTCTGATGCCGCCTGCCTCCTGTTCCCTCTGATGCGGGAGCGGGCGAATTTCTATAGCAAGGTATTGAAATGAAAGACTTCCCAAAGATCTGGTTCCTGCGCCATGGCCAGACCGAATGGAACGCAGAGCGTCGGGTGCAGGGGCAGTTGGAATCGGATCTGACGGAGCTCGGTATCACGCATGCTCACCGCCAGGCCGAGCTCATGACGCCGATCCTGCAGGCGCATCAGCCGCCTTGCTTTGTTTCGCCGCTGCGCCGGGCACAGCACACAGCCCGTATCGCGCTTTCTGGGCGGGGTTATGAGACTGAGCCAGCTCTCGCAGAAGTGCACGCAGGCCGGTTCCAGGGCCTCACCATTGACGAGATCGCGGCGCAGTTTCCGCAGGTCGATGCCCAGGCCATGACGCATCTCGACCTCTTCTGCGCGGCCCCCGAAGGCGAGGGATATGCGTCCCTGCATGATCGGGTGCTTGCCCTGTTGCGGCGCCTCGAGCAGCCATCCGTTCTGGTGGCGCATGGGCTTTTGGGGCAGGTGGTGCGGGGCCTCATCTGCGGACTTGAGCGTGACGAGATGGCAGCTCTCCCCAATGAGCAGGGCTGCGTCTATGTGCTTGAACAGGGGCAGGAAACGGTCCTGCGTTAGGGGCGGGCACTTTTTCTCAAAAAACCTCGCGATGCCCTCTTGCACTTTCTTTCAGCATTCTCTAAATCCCCGCTCACCGGGTCGTTAGCTCAGTTGGTAGAGCGCTTCGTTTACACCGAAGATGTCGGGAGTTCGAGCCTCTCACGACCCACCATTCCTCCCTTTCCTTGATGTTCTCTATACCGAAGTATCGCTTCGATGTTGTGACGTGCGAAGTGCGCACTTGCGAGCCGCTGTAGAGGTGGGGCCGCAGTTCCGTCGAGGCCGGCTCCAGCGTATATTCGATGTTTTTGCCACCACCACGCGGGCGGGGCGGCAGAGTTTCAGATGTCCTCTCGCGGTGCACGGCTCAAAGCGCGGTATTTGCAATTCTTTTCAGGCGCTTATTTCCTTTCGTCATTTTTTTCAGTGGAAACCTCGGAAAATGGCATTTCTGCGCTTGACGCCCCCCGCGACCTGCGAATATTACACCCCAACGTTCAGACACGGCGCTGGACGCAACAGCAAGCGGTTGTAGCTCAGTTGGTTAGAGTACCGGCCTGTCACGCCGGGGGTCGCGGGTTCGAGCCCCGTCAACCGCGCCACTGTTGCCCTGCCTGAAGGGCCTCGCAAGAGGGTCAGGACCGTCCCGGAGGGAACGCGCTGGCAAAGGTCAGCATTGAAAGTGCGGTTGTAGCTCAGTTGGTTAGAGTACCGGCCTGTCACGCCGGGGGTCGCGGGTTCGAGCCCCGTCAACCGCGCCACTTTCACCCCGCCTGGGGGCTCGCAAGAGGAACAGGACCGTCCCGGAAGGGAGTAGCTGGCCGAGGTCAGCACTGAAAATGCGCGGTTGTAGCTCAGTTGGTTAGAGTACCGGCCTGTCACGCCGGGGGTCGCGGGTTCGAGCCCCGTCAACCGCGCCACTTTCATCCCTTCCCAATTCTCTGTTGATAGAATTCCGGCGGCGCAAGAGAGCGCGGTGAAGCGATTTTGCCTTTCCCCATGTACGGTCTGGCGGCACAGTGACCTAAGCCCCCTGTGATCCTTCCCGAACATACGAGAGTCCGCCGATGTCCGCATCTCAACCAGATACTACCCCGCAAAATCCGCCCGAGACCCAACCGACAATCCGCGTCATCGCGATGCCCACGGACACCAACCCGGCGGGTGATATCTTTGGTGGCTGGCTCATGAGCCAGATGGATCTTGCGGCAGGCACCATCGCGGCAAGGGTGTCCAAGGGGCGGGCTTCAACCGTCTCGGTCGAGGAGATTCAGTTTCATCGCCCCGTTCTGGTGGGCGACGAGGTCTCGCTATATGCGGAGATGCTGAAAATCGGGCGCACCTCGATGCGCATCCGTGTGCGCGCCTGGCGTCGCGCCCGCCATCAGGAAGAAACCCAGCAGGTGACTGAAGCGATCTTCACCTTCGTGGCGCTGGACGACCATGCGCGGCCGAGGCCGGTGCTGCGCGAGGCGTAAAGCGACACAGCCCCCGCAGAGGCTGCGAGGGCTGGTCTGATCGTTTCGGGGAGAGGGCAGGGCGCCACTGCGCCCTGAGCCCCTCAGGCTTTGCTCAGGGCGTCCAGCACCCGCGCCCAGGAGCGGATCCCCTTGTGGAAGCTCTCGAGGTCGTATTTCTCATTGGGGGAGTGGATCGCGTCATCCTCATTGGCAAAGCCAATCAGCATCGCGTCCATGCCGAGGATCGATTTGAAATAGCCCGCCACCGGAATCGACCCGCCCATGCCGGAGAACACCGCCTCGCGGTTCCATTCCTCGGTCAAAGCGCCGCGCGCGGCCTCGAACTCGGGCCGGGTGGTGTCGATCACATAGGCGGGTGCGCCATCCAGATCGAGGTCCCATTTTACGGTGCAATCCGTAGGCAGGCGGTCTTCGACATGTTTGCGAATCTTCTGGCGCAGATCGGCAGGGTCCATGTCGCCCACGAGACGACAGGTGATCTTGCAATGCGCCTCTGAGGGAATCACCGTCTTGGTGCCTGCGCCCTGATAGCCGCCCCAAAGCCCGTTGATCTCGAGGGTCGGACGCGCCCATTGCTGCTCCAGGGTGGAGTATTTCTTTTCGCCATGCGCCTCGGTGTAGCCCGCGTTGGAGAGATAGTCCTTCTCGTCAAAGCCACAGCCTTCCCACTGGCGCAGGATATCCGCCGGCACCTCCGGCACACCGTTGTAAAAGCCCTCCACGGCCACAGCGCCGGTGTCGGGGTCATGGAAGGATGCAATAATGTGGGAGATCTCTCGCAGCGGGTTCAGACCAGGGCCACCATAGTGCCCCGAATGCAGGTCGATCTTGGGGCCGATCAGGGTGAATTCATCCTTCATCATGCCGCGCAGCTGCGACGCCACCGAAGGCACCCCGCGCGCCACCATAGACGTGTCGCAGATCAGCGCGATATCGGCCGAGAGCTCTTCTTTGGCGGCCTCGAGGAACGGAATGAGCGATGGCGACCCTGATTCCTCTTC
Source organism: Epibacterium sp. HA2-3 (assembly GCF_055693725.2). NCBI lineage: Bacteria > Pseudomonadati > Pseudomonadota > Alphaproteobacteria > Rhodobacterales > Roseobacteraceae > Epibacterium > Epibacterium sp. HA2-3. Next base: position 898,683 of record NZ_CM172490.1, read on the forward strand.
ACCCTCAAAGAAAAAGGTGATGCGGCAGGGCAGGGTGCCATGCACCGCCTGCCACGCCCGGCAGGCTTCTACAAAGGTCATCAACTGACCCTTGTCATCCGATGCACCGCGGCCGCGGATCACGGTGCCATTGGGCGTTTCTTCAAGCTGAGGCTCAAAGGGTGGCGTGTTCCAGAGGTTCAGCGGATCGACGGGCTGCACATCATAATGGCCGTAAAACAGCAGATGCGGGCCTTTGGTGTTTTCCTCGCCCACATGGCCCACCACCATCGGATGGCCGGGTGTTTCGCGCTTCTCAGCCTTGATGCCGATGGAGTTCAGATCCTTGACCAACCAATCCGCAGCGGCGTCGCAGTCGGCCTTGTAGGCGGGATCAGTGGAAATGGAGGGAATGCGCAACAGTTCCAGCAGCCGGTCGGTGGCGGCGGAAACATCGGAATCGATTTTGTCGAGAACAGGGGTAAGGGACATGGGTCTCTCCTGAAATAGTGCCGTGTTGCCCTTGGGCCGTGATGAGCTTCAACAGGGCAGGGCGGGTCCGTGGCGGAGCCTAACAGCGCCGCATGACAAGGACCAGTCGCACGATTGTATCAGAACATCACCCGCCCAGATGAGGCGCACGCCGGGCCTGTATGCCTGCTGAAGCCGTTTCAGAACAAAGGTTTCCGATCCGTCACATTCCCTCTGGCCCTGCGGCGTTTTGCGCAGGGGGGGGGCATGTCTGCTTTGATGCTGCCGCGCTTGCCTGAATTTCAGAATGCTTCTAAAAGCATCGAAAGGTTTATTTGACCTGTATCAAGGATGATCGGGGGCGTGACACTCTATCACGTTGATCAGGACAAGGGTGCCGGTTAGACACCGCGAGATAGATCGCGGGTGTGGATGCTCCACGGGGCAGGTCGGGATCAAGACGCAGCCAAGCCGGACTGGCATCGGCACAAAGCTATGGAGATGACGGTGGACTATACCGCACAACTCGACGCAGCGATTGAACGCCTTCACGAAGAAGGCCGCTACCGGACGTTCATTGATATCGAGCGTCGCCGGGGGCAGTTCCCGCATGCGGTCTGGACCCGTCCCGATGGCAGCGAACAGGACATCACCGTCTGGTGCGGCAACGACTATCTCGGCATGGGGCAGCACCCGGTTGTGCTGAAGGCGATGCGCGATGCAATTGATGCCACTGGTGCGGGCTCTGGCGGGACGCGCAATATCTCCGGCACCACTGTCTATCACAAAGAACTCGAGAGCGAGCTTGCCGATCTGCACGGCAAGGAAGCGGCGCTTTTGTTCACCTCCGCCTACATTGCCAACGATGCCACGCTGTCGACCCTGCCGAAACTGCTGCCGGGTCTCATTATCTATTCCGACGCTTTGAACCACGCGTCCATGATCGAGGGTGTGCGCCGCAATGGCGGGGCCAAGCGAGTCTTTCGCCATAATGATGTCGCCCACCTGCGCGAACTCCTCGAGGCTGACGATCCCGCCGCGCCCAAGCTCATCGCATTTGAGAGCGTCTACTCCATGGATGGCGACTTTGGCCCGATTGCGGAAATCTGCGATCTCGCCGATGAATTCAACGCGCTGACCTATATCGACGAAGTCCACGCCGTCGGCATGTATGGCCCTCGCGGCGGTGGCGTCACAGAGCGTGACAACCTCGCCCATCGTATCGACATCATCAACGGCACGCTCGCCAAGGCCTATGGCGTCATGGGCGGCTATATCGCCGCCTCTGCCAAGATGTGCGATGCGATCCGGTCCTATGCGCCGGGCTTTATCTTCACCACCTCGCTTGCGCCTTCGATTGCGGCCGGGGCTGCGGCCTCCGTGCGTCATCTCAAGACAGCGCAGGACCTGCGCGATAAGCATCAGGAACAGGCGCGCTATCTCAAAACCCGCCTCAAGATGATGGGACTGCCCGTGATCGATCACGGCAGCCACATCGTTCCGGTGATCGTTGGCGATCCGGTTCATACCAAGAAACTGTCGGATATGTTGCTCTCGGACTTTGGTATCTATGTGCAGCCGATCAACTTCCCGACCGTGCCGCGTGGTACAGAGCGCCTACGATTCACGCCATCGCCAGTGCATGGGCCCAGCGAAATGGACCATTTGATCCGCGCAATGGATAAGCTTTGGTCGCATTGTGCGCTGAATCGCGCCGAATTGGCCGGATAAGCCCAAGCTAAGTGTTCATTAAACGGAATTGTGTTATTCTTTCATCAATGAAACCACGCTGACGAATCGGGAATCGGTTTGTACGGCGCGGATGTCGCAAAACGGCAGGACTTGATGGGACAGCAGGCATGATCGGGCGCCTTACGCAGCGCACTTTTGGACGTCGTGATGAAACCCCGGAACCGCCACGCGGTTTCGATGATTTCGAGTTGCGTCTTGGCGATATGATGCGCGGCGAACGCGCCACCATGGGCAAGTCGCTCCTGGATGTACAGCGCGAGCTACGGATCAAAGCCTCCTACATCGATGCCATTGAAAACTGTGACCCTTCGGTCTTTGACACGCCCGGTTTCATTGCCGGGTATGTGCGCTCTTATGCGCGCTACCTCAACATGGACCCCGAAAAGGCCTTTGGTGCCTTCTGCGCCGAGAGCGGTTTTTCCGTGGCCCACGGCATGTCCTCTGAGGCCTCCGTACGCAAACCCCGCGATATATCCGCCTCCAGCAGCAAAGGTCTCGGGGGCGATGCATTCAGCAATTCCGCCACGCCATTTGTCCCGGTGTCTGACGGTGTCTTTAGCCAGATCGACCCGCGCGCGGTGGGCTCCGTCCTCGTGCTGGCCAGCGTCATCGGCGGGCTTGCCTTTGGCGGCTGGAAGATCCTGCACGAGGTGCAGCAGGTCACATTCGCCCCGGTCGAGCAAACACCGGAGGTGCTTGCGGAGCTGGACCCGCTCGAAACCGCATCTCTCGTCGCATCGGACCTGACCGAGGACCCCGCAAGCGAGGCTTTGGATCGCCTTTACCGCCCTCAGGCGCTGGATGTGCCGGTTCTGGTCGCCCGCGATGCGCCCATCTCGACGCTTGATCCGCGCGCGCATGGGAATTTCGCTGGCTTCGAACAGCCTGGTATCTCATTGGCAGATGCTATGGTGCCCGCAAACGAACAAACCGACCTCGCAGTGCCGCAGGTGCTCGAAGCGCGCGCCCCTTCGGTCGAGATGATCGCCGTGCGCCCCTCCTGGGTGCAGGTCAAGGCCGCCGATGGATCGGTGATCTTCGAGACGATCATGGAGCCGGGGCAAACCTTTGACGTGCCTCTCACCGAAGACGCCCCGCGTCTGCGCACCGGCGAAAGCAGCGCGATCTATTTCGCGGTGAATGGCGAACACTACGGCCCGGTGGGCGGTCGCGGTCAGGTCACCAAGGATGTGGAACTCTCGCCAGATGCGCTCAGCGGCCGCTTTGAGATCGCCGATCTGGAGGCCGAGCAGAATCAGGCGCTTGCCACCATGGTCGCCCAGTTGCGCGCCACGCAACAGACCCCGGGAGACAGCGCCGACTGACGAGACGGCAGAGGACGCACTCAAAACACCCACGGATTTGCAGAAAGCCCCGGACAGCCATTGCAGGCTCCGGGGCGTCGGCCTATCTAAGGGGCAAGCGACACGCAGGACGAGGCAGCCATGTCCATGAATCATATCCGCCCTTGGCGGAACATCGAACGCCGCAAGAGCCGCCAGATCCATGTGGGGAATGTGCCCGTAGGGGGGGATGCGCCAATTGCGGTGCAGACCATGACCAACACCTTGACCACCGACATCAAAGGCACCATCGCACAGGTGCAGGCCGCTGCCGATGCTGGCGCCGATATAGTGCGTGTCTCGGTCCCGGACGAGGCCTCTGCCCGCGCGCTCAAGGAGATCGTGCGGGAAAGCCCGGTGCCGATCGTGGCCGATATTCATTTCCACTACAAACGTGGCATCGAGGCCGCCGAGGCCGGTGCCGCCTGCCTGCGCATCAATCCCGGAAACATCGGCGACGAAAAACGCGTGGCCGAGGTGATCAAGGCCGCCCGCGACCACAATTGCTCGATCCGTATTGGCGTCAATGCTGGCAGCCTCGAAAAACACCTCCTCGAAAAATACGGCGAGCCTTGCCCGGACGCGATGGTCGAATCCGGCCTTGATCACATCAAGATCCTTCAGGACCACGACTTTCATGAATTCAAGATCTCGGTCAAAGCCTCCGACGTCTTCATGTCTGCCGCCGCTTATCAGATGCTTGCGGATGCGACCGACGCCCCCATCCACCTCGGCATCACCGAGGCTGGTGGGCTGATGTCCGGCACGATCAAATCTGCGATCGGCCTCGGACAGCTCTTGTGGATGGGCATTGGCGACACCCTGCGCGTAAGCCTTTCCGCCGATCCGGTTGAAGAGGTCAAAGTAGGCTTTGAGATCCTCAAATCCCTCGGGCTGCGTCACCGGGGCGTCAATATCATCTCCTGCCCGAGCTGCGCGCGTCAGGGGTTTGACGTTATCAAAACGGTCGAAACCCTCGAAGAGCGCCTCGAACACATCAAAACCCCCATGAGCCTCTCGATCATCGGCTGCGTTGTGAATGGTCCGGGCGAGGCTTTGATGACCGATGTCGGCTTCACCGGTGGCGGCGCAGGCTCCGGCATGGTGTATCTTGCGGGCAAGGCCAGCCACAAGATGTCCAACGACCAGATGATCGATCACATCGTCGAAGAGGTCGAGAAAAAAGCCGCCGCGCTCGATGCGCAAGCGGCTGAGGAAATGAAAGCGGCGGAATAACCCCGCCTTCATCTTCTTGGAAATATCCCGGGGGAGGTCCCGAAGGGGCCGGGGGCAGCGCCCCCGGTACGGGAGCTCAGCTACGCCCGGCGCGGATGTCATCCACCATGATCTGCAGCTGCTCTGCGGGCAGGTAGCCACGCAGCATCTCGTCTTCCAGAACAAAGGTGGGCGTGCCAGAGATCGACAGCGTCTGCGCCAGGCTGCGCGTGCGCTGGATCTGCTCTGTCACTTCTGCGTCGTTCATCTTGGCAAGGATTGCATCCGCATCAAGCGACAGCCCCTCCGCCATACGGCGCAACGCCACCTCATTTGGCTCGCCCTGAAACGCGATCAGCGTGTCATGCACGCTCTTGTACGCGTCATCACCAGCCACAAGTTTGGTGGCAATCGCAAACCGGGATGAGAGCACAGACGCCTCGCCGAGGATAGGGAACTCTTTGATGACAAAGCGAATATTCTTATCCGCCGCCAAAAGAGCCTCGATTTCGGGCACCGCCTTGCGGCAGTAGCCACAGCGGTAATCCATGAATTCAACCAGCGTCACATCGCCTTCGGGGTTGCCGCCCACCCAGGAATAGCCATCGTTCTGGATTTCCTGCAGGTTGGCGCCCACCAGCGCGTCATCGCGCGCGGCCTCGGCCTGTTGCTGCTGTTGTTCGAGGACGTCCACCGCCTCCAGGATCACCTGCGGGTTTTCCAGAAGATAGCTGCGCACGGCATCGCCAAAGGCGGCCTTTTCGCTGTCGGACATATCGTTGAGGTCAAGCGCCCGCGCTGCCGGAGCAGAGAGAGAGAGCGCGCAGGCCGCGATCAGGGCCATGCGTGTCGGGGCAATCATTTTTGGTTCCTTTTCTCGTCTTGTTCAAAGGCAATTAGAACATCCTGGGCCCGGCGCCAGGCCGGGGACCCTTTGGCCAGAAGGCCGGTTGCGCGTTTGGCATGTGGTCCTGCATCCTTGAGACGCCCCTGAAGCGCATAGCGCTCGGCGGTCACAAGCGCAGCCATGCCGGTCTGATTGGTTTGCGCATAGGCCAGCGACATATCGCGCAAGAGGGTTGCATTGCGAAAATCAAGGCCACGGGCCTTTTCCATCGTCTTGACGGCGGCGCGGGGATTTCCCGCTGCCAGCTGCGCGCGCCCAAGGCTTGCTAGGATCAAAGGCTCGTTTGGGGCGAGGCTGGTGGCTGTCCCGAAGGATGAAACTGCAGCGCTCCAGCGGCGGTTTTCATAGAGGATCTGTCCCCAGAGCTCGTGGTAATAGGCGTCCTTCGGGCGTGTGGCCAAAAGCGCCTGCATTTCCTTTTGCGCGCGGGAGAAACTGTTTTGCCGGTGATGCGCCACCGCAAGACGCATGCGTTTGACATCCGCATACCCTTCGGAGGCGACCCGTCGCTTGGTCCAGCTTGGCGCGCGCGTAAAGGCGGAAAGCTTGCCCTGCACCCGCGCCAACCAATAGGCGGCGGCAGGGTCGGAGGCCGCCGCGGCGCCCGCGCTGGCCACATAGGCTTCTGCGGCGCGCATCCGGTCGCGTGTCAGCGGGTGCGAGCGCATATAGGGATCTTGCGAACCCGTGCTCAGGACCTCTTGGCCTGCAAAAATCCTGTGCAGTTCCACCATGCCCTTGGGATTGATCCCGGCGGCTGTCATGAACCCGATGGCGGAGCGGTCGGCAGAGGCTTCTTCGGCGCGGGTGTGCGACAGGAAATTGCGCAGCGCTGAGGATTGCACCCCAAAGGCCACGCCCGCGCCCGCCTTGCCGCCCCCTGCGGCCGATGCCAGCAGCCCGAGCGCAACCCCAAGGCCTGCGGCCGTGCTCGCAGAGCGCATGTTCTGCACCCGCCGCCCGATGTGGCCATTGGCGATATGGGCCGCTTCATGGGCGATCAGCGCCTGCAGCATCTCTGGGCTCTCGGCCTTCAGGATCAGACCGTAGTTGATAAAGATCGCCCGGTGGTCGATCACGAAGGCATTGAAACTGCTGTCATTCACCACAAGGATGCGCACCCGGCGCGGGCTCAGACCGGCGGCGGTCAGAATGGGGCGCGCAAGCTCCGTCAGCCCGTGTTCAATATCGGCGTCGCGCAGAAGGCGAATGGATTGCGCCTGCGCCGCGATCGGCGCAAAGGCCAGCACGACAGCAAGACATGCTGCCAGCACCGGCCCACGGCCGCACCCTCCGCCCACCGCTGCGGCCAGAAGACGAAACAGACGTGCGCACGGGATTGACGCCAGAGAGAATACGCGCTCAAAACTCATGGCCGCACCATGGGAGATCAACATGCGAAACTCAAGCCGGTCCAAGGTCGATCCCTTCATTGTGATGGATGTGATGGAGGCCGCCCGCAAGGCGGAAGAACAAGGTCGTCATATCATCCATATGGAAGTGGGGCAGCCCTCCACAGGCGCGCCCGAGGCCGCACGGCGGGCCCTTGCCGATGCGATCGAAAGAGATTCCATGGGATATACTGTCGCGCTGGGTTTGCCCGCGCTGCGCAAACGCATCGCCGCGCTTTATGGGGAGTGGTACAACGTCGACCTCAACCCCGAGCGCGTGGTGATCACGCCCGGCTCTTCGGGGGCGTTCATCCTGAGTTTCACCGCGCTTTTTGACAGCGGGGACCGCGTGGGCATCGGTGCGCCGGGCTATCCTTCCTATCGCCAGATCCTAAGCGCCCTGGGCATGCAGCCCGTGGACATCCAGACCGCGCCCGAGCACCGCCTGCAGCCGGTCGCCGCCGACATTCGCGACCAGAACCTTGCCGGTCTCATGGTGGCAAGCCCCGCCAACCCCACCGGGACAATGCTCGACAAACCGGCGCTCTCGGCGCTGATGGAGGCGGCGCAGGCCGAGGGCGCGAGTTTTATTTCCGACGAAATCTACCACGGCATCGAATATGAGGCCAAAGCGGTCACCGCGCTTGAGATTTCGGATGAATGCTATGTCATCAACTCCTTTTCCAAGTATTTCTCGATGACCGGCTGGCGCGTGGGCTGGATGGTGGTCCCCGAGGATCACATCCGCACGGTGGAGCGGATCGCTCAGAACATGTTCATCTGCGCCCCCCATGCCAGTCAGGTGGCGGCGCTGGCCGCAATGGATTGCCGCGACGAGCTGGAAGCGAACCTCGCGGTCTATGCCCGGAACCGCGCCCTGATGCTCGAGGGGTTGCCGAAGGCAGGGTTTAGCAAGATCGCACCGCCGGATGGGGCGTTTTATGTCTATGCGGATGTATCGGACCTGACGCAGGACAGTCGCGCCTTTGCAGCGGAAATTCTCGAAAAAGCTGGGGTGGCGGTCACACCGGGGCTCGATTTTGACCCGCTGCGCGGGGCCACCACGTTGCGATTTTCCTATGCCCGCTCCACCGCCGACATCGAGGAGGGGCTGGCGCGCCTCAGGGCCTTTATGGAGGCGCGGGGCTGATGCGCGCGCTTTTTGCAAAGCTCTGTCTGTGTCTGACGCTGGCCTATCTGGCGTTGCTGCCTGCTGCCGCCGCGGCGCAGGGGTTTTCGGCGCTCGCGCGGGTTTTGCCCGAAGACAGCAGCCTTCAGGACACTGGCGCAGGCGTGGAGCTCGAGCTGGGTCTGAGCCAGGGCGTGCCATACCGGATCTTTGCGCTCGATGATCCCTATCGTCTGGTGCTCGACTTTCAGGAGGTGGACTGGACCGGGCTTCAGGCCGAGGATTTTGACCGCTCCGAGCTGATCGAACGGACACGTTTTGGGGGCTATGTGCCGGGGTGGTCGCGGATGGTTCTCACCCTCACAGAGCCGATGCAATTGCGCACCGCAGCGATGGACATTGACCCTGAGACCAGCGCGGCGAAGCTGAAACTTGCCCTTGCCCCCATTGATGCCGAGACATTTGCGGCGACTGCGGGGGCGCCCTACGATCCGCGTCTTGATCTTCCGATGCCGGCCGAGCTCAAGCCGCGTGCCCCGCGCGATGACGATGCGCCGCTTGTTGTGATGATCGACCCCGGGCATGGCGGGCTCGACCCCGGAGCCGAGGCCGAAGGCGGGATCGCCGAAAAGGACCTGATGCTGGCCTTTGCCTACGATCTCGGCGAACGGCTGGTGCGCTCGGGGGCCTTTGAGGTGCTGCTGACGCGGGAGGGAGACTATTTTGTCTCTCTCGAGCGCCGTATTGCCATGGCGCATCAGCAGGGGGCTGATGTGTTCATTTCGCTTCATGCCGATGCGGTCACAGAAGGCATGGCCCATGGCACCGTGGTCTACACACTGTCTGAATCTGCCTCTGATGTGGCCTCGGCCAAGCTCGCCGAACGTCACGACCGGGCCGACCTGTTGTCCGGCAGTGACCTCAGCGCTGCTGATGATGTGGTTACGGATGTGATGCTGGATCTCGCCCGGCAGGAGACCCACCCGCGCAGCACCGCTTTGGCGCGCTCGGTGATCGAGGCGCTCATGGAGGCGGGAGGGCCGGTCAATCGCCGCCCGCTGCGCTCAGCGGGGTTTTCGGTGCTGAAATCCGCTGACATCCCGTCGATCCTGATCGAGCTTGGCTTCATGTCGAGCCCAAGGGATCTTGAGCTGCTCACGGATCCCGACTGGCAGGCCAAAACCGCGCAAAGCATCCTGAACGGGCTGCTGGTTTGGCGTGAAGAGGACGCCGCGCGGCGCGCATTGGTGCGCCAATAGCGCCCATACCGCCAAGAGCGGCAGTCGAACAGCAAACGGCGGGCTAAGCTTGCGCATGAGGCCCCCTGTGAAAAGGGAAGTGCTGCGCCGCGCCAGCCCCTTCACCGCACGAGCCGGTTTGCTGCCTCCAACCCCCATGTGCGCCCTTAGTGATGTCGCGGGTGATGCAAGGGGGGAGTTCTTCCCCCTAGACCTGCGCGTGTTTCGCTGGTTTTTGCCGGTTTCACCCCCCATATCCCAATCTGAGGATACAGGTGCGCGCGCTTCTGCTAAACTGGGCGCCACCTCCTAACCGGTGGGGCCCTCGGGCTGCCGCCATAACACGTTTTGACCCTTGTCACCTTGCCCCCTATAAGGGCCGCATCGTGCGAGAGAGGCCCACACTGTGATCAGATTCATTCTGTCGATCTTTGGATCCATATTCAGTACCATCACCCTTGGCATCGGGGTGGTCGCCCTGTCCATTGGGGCGATCTTCTGGGTCTACGGCCGCGATCTGCCGAGCCATGAGTCGCTGGCGCAGTATCAGCCGCCCACCATCAGCCGGATCTTTTCGGGCGAGGGACAGCTGATCGACGAATTTGCCAAGGAACGACGCCTGTTCACACCGTCCGAGGAAATCCCGGCGCTGGTCAAACAAGCCTTCATCTCGGCGGAGGACAAGAATTTCTACTCTCACGCAGGCTATGACGCGCGCGGTATTCTCGCCGCCGCGGTCGAGGCGGTAAAATCGCGCGGTGAAAACGTACGCGGGGCCTCGACGATCACCCAGCAGGTGATGAAGAACTTCCTTTTGTCCGGCGACCGTCGCGCCGAGCGCAAGATCAAGGAAATCATCCTCGCCACCCGCCTTGAGGAAACGCTCTCCAAGGACAAGATCCTCGAACTGTACCTCAACGAGATCTTTCTCGGTCAGAACTCCTATGGGGTGACGGCAGCCGCACAGACTTATTTCAACAAGACCCTCGGCGAGCTGGAGCCGCATGAGGCCGCAACCCTGGCCTCGATGCCCAAGGCGCCGTCGGATTATCACCCGGTTCGGCAGCGCGAACGCCTTCTCAACCGTCGCAACTACGTGCTGCGCGAGATGAAAGAGAACGGCTACATCACCGAAGCCGTCTACGAGGTGGAACGCAACCAGCCGCTGCGCTCGGTTCAGAACGGCGACTTCGACGCCTTCCGCACCGCCTTGCCGCCGCGCGATTATTTCACCGATGAAATCCGCCGCCAGTTGTCGGTCGACTTTGGCGAGGGCGAGTTCTTTACCGGTGGTTTCACCATCCGTGCCACCATCGACGAGGAAATGCAGGACGAAGCGGCGCTTGCCATGCGCAAGGGGCTTGAGGAATTTGATCGCAGCACGGGGATCTGGCAGGGTCCGATTGCCGAGATCGACCCCGCGCGCCTTGCATCCGAGGAGAGCTGGCGCGAGGCGCTGAGCGAAGCCGAAGCTGCCCGTGATATCATCACCGAGGATGGCGCCTGGCATCCGGCTGTTGTGCTCAAGGTCGAAGACAATGCGCTCACGGTTGGGGTCGAGGGCTTTGACGGCATCGGCACCATTCCGCGCTCTGACATCAAGTGGATGAAGGGCAACTTCTTTGACAACTTCAAACCCGGCGACGTGATTCACGCCATGGCGATCCGCGAGGGCGAGGCTGTCAAACACTGGTCTGCGCGTCAGGTGCCCGAAGTGCAGGGCGGCTTTGTGGCGATGGATGTGAACTCGGGCCGCGTTCTGGCCATGCAAGGGGGCTTCTCCTACCAGCACTCGGTGTTCAACCGGGCCACGCAGGCGCAACGTCAGCCGGGATCGAGCTTTAAACCCTTCGTCTATGCGGCGGCGCTCGACAGTGGCTATAGCCCCGCAACCATCGTGATCGACGCCCCGATCGAGATCAACACGCCCCAGGGTGTCTGGCGGCCCAAGAACTCCACCAATAAATTCTACGGTCCCACACCCCTGCGCACCGGCATCGAGATGAGCCGGAACCTGATGACCATCCGTCTGGCGCAGGAGGTGGGCATGCCGGTTGTGGCGGGCTACGCCGAGCGCTTTGGCGTCTATGACAACATGGGCACCTTCCTTGCAAACTCACTCGGCTCCGAGGAGACCACGCTTTACAAAATGGTGGCTGCCTATGCGATGTTTGCCAACGGGGGCGAGCGCGTCGAGCCCACGCTGGTGGACCGAATTCAGGACCGCTTTGGCCGCACCATCTACCGTCACGATGACCGAGATTGCGTCGATTGTAGCGCGACCGAGCTTGAGCAAGGGATCGCGCCCAAGATCGTGACCAACCGCGAACAGGTGATGGACCCGATCACCGCCTATCAGCTCACTTCGATGCTGAAAGGCGTGGTCGATCGCGGCACCGCGTCAAGCGTGATCAACCTGCCGGTGCCCGCAGCGGGCAAGACCGGTACCACCAACGACGCGCGCGATGCGTGGTTTGTGGGCTTCACCTCCAACATCGTGGCGGGCTGCTACTTTGGCTATGACAACCCCCGTCCCATGAAGGGCGGTCGGGGGTACGGCGGCACGCTCTGCGGTCCGGTGTTCCAGCAGTTCATGCAGAAGGCGACCGAGAAATATGGCGGCGGCCCCTTTGACGTGCCCCCGGGTGGCCACTTCATCAAGATCGACCGTTACACGGGCGGTCGTCTTCCCAACGACGCAGGCGGGGCAAATGTGGTCGCCGAGTATTTCCGCGATGGCGAGGAGCCGATCTTTGGTCTCACCTTTGATGGGGGCTTTGGCATGGGGTCGAACCTGCCGCTCTTTGAAGAGGTCACCGAATCCGGCCGTCAGGTCACCACCTCCAGCGGCGGAACCGCCGTCCTCGGCCCAAAGGCGAGCTTCGGCGACGTCAGCTCTGGCGGGCTTTACTGACACAGTCTTACATTTGAGGCGGGCAGGCGGGTAATCCTCGCTTGCCCGCGCTCTTGTAGTGGTCCCGGACGTGCGGTATCACCCATCTTCAAACCAGACTTCAAGGAATGCCCATGCGCGCCGAGATCCAGACCATCGTGGCCGATATCGAAAAATCGCTCGACCTGCTTGCCCAGCGGATGAACTGGGAGACGGCGGAATTCCGGCTTGAGGAATTCAACGCGCGGGTCGAAGATCCCAACCTCTGGGATGACCCTGCGGCGGCGCAAAAGCTGATGCGGGACCGCCAGTCCCTCGTGGACGCCATGGACACCTACAAGAGCATCCGCCAGGACCTGCAGGACAGCGTTGAGCTGATCGAACTTGGCGAGATGGAAGAGGATGCCGAAGTCGTCAAAGACGCCGAAGACACCCTGAAGGCACTGAAGGAAAAAGCCGCCCAAAAAGAGCTTGAAGCGCTTCTGGACGGTGAAACAGACCCCAATGACGCCTTCCTCGAGATCAAGGCGGGCGCGGGCGGCACCGAGGCCTGCGACTGGGCGTCGATGTTGGCGCGCATGTATGTGCGCTGGGCCGAGAGCCGGGGCTTCAGCGTCGAGCTGCAGGAAGAGCAGGCGGGCGCCGAGGCCGGCATTAAATCCGCCACCTATCAGATCAAGGGTCACAACGCCTATGGCTGGCTCAAGTCCGAGAGCGGCACCCACCGTCTTGTGCGGATTTCGCCCTTTGGCAAAGGCACGCGCGAGACGTCATTTGCCGCCGTGGGCGCCTATCCGGTGATCGATGACAACATCGAAATTGAGGTCAACCCGGCCGATATCCGCATCGACACCTACCGTTCGTCAGGCGCGGGCGGTCAGCACGTCAACACCACCGACTCGGCGGTGCGTATCACTCACGAACCCACGGGCATTGTTGTGACCTCCTCGGAGAAATCGCAGCACCAGAACCGCGACATCGCCATGAAGGCGCTGAAATCGCGGCTCTACCAGCTCGAACTTGATCGCCGCAACGCCGAAGTAAACGCGCTGCACGAGGCAAAGGGCGATGCGGGGTGGGGTAACCAGATCCGATCCTACGTGATGCAGCCCTACCAGATGGTCAAAGACCTGCGCACCAACCATGAGACCGCCGACACCAAAGGCGTGCTGGATGGCGACCTTGATGGGTTCATGGCGGCGACGCTGGCGATGAAGGTTGCAGGCAAAAGCCGCGCCGACGCGCAGGGCGAGGATTAAGCTCCGCGTCCGGCAGTCGCCACAAAGATCATTCGTTGAACAAGGCTCCTGACCGTTTGGTCAGGGGTTTTTTGTCTGGGATTGGGGGCGGGTTTTGGACGTCACCCCGACGCGGATGCGCTAGCGCCCAGCGCCCGCGAGGCGTTTGGCCAAGATCAGGCACAGCCCCACCGCAATCAGCAGGAACACCGCCCCAATGATCCAGGCGAGCGAGGTCGTGTAGATCTCAGCAAGGCCTCCAGCCATTAGCAGCCCAACCGCCGCCCCAAGCTGCTGGATCAAAGAGCGCAGCGACAGCATGGTGGAGCGCTGACGGTCCGCCACACAGGCGTGCAAAAGGCTGCTTGCGGGTGTCTCGCTTGCGCCCAGCAGGACCGCGTAGATCAGAAACATGCAGACAAACCCAGCGACACTGCCTTGGATCGCAAGGACGACTAGCGCAGCCGCAAGACAGGCAAAAAGCGCGGCCAGCACGACCGCAAAGCGCCGCCTGAACAGTCGACTGATCCGGGGCGATATCCCCGCGCCAATGGCGATCGCAAAGAAGTACCCCGCCGTCAGTGCCCCAATGAGAGTGTTGGCATAGTCCGCGTCCAGCATTGGTTTGGCATAGGTCGGCCAGAGCACCTCGACCGGGTTGGTCGCCATCAGGAACAGCGCCAAAGCCGTCAACAACAGCGAGAGCACCGGATGCTTCAGCGCCAGGGCGCCGGCCTCTGCAATCACCGCAGGCACGCGTACAAAGCCCTGCTGAAGCGCCCGCGCATCTCGTGGGCGCGGTGGCTCAATGATGACGCGAAGCGTGTGGGCAAACACGCCGACCATGACGGCAAAGCTTGCCGCGTAGGACACATCATAAATGCTGATCCCATACCTGAGGCCAAGGGTGCCAACGGCGTCCGGCAACAGACCACCCATAACCGCCCCCACGGCAAGCCCCATCGCATTGGCCCATTGCGCCTTGGCCAGTGCGGGCTGCACATCCACGTCGGGGGCATGGGCCCTGAACCCCTCAACAAACCACGCATCAAGCGTGCCAGACCGCAAGGCCCGCCCCACGCCGATAAAGGCGAAGGACACCGCCAGCACAGCAAAATCGCGCGACAGCAGAAACAGGGCCAGCGCCATCAAACTGGCGCCCACAGCCCCGAGGAACACGGGCTTGCGCCCGATACTGTCGGCCAAGCCGCCAAACGGAAGTTCCGTCGTCATGGTCGTCAGCGAGTAGACCCCAAAGAGCAGCGAGATCTGGAACAGGTCCATACCCCGATCCTTGAGCGCAAGCGCAACCACCGCCACCGTGAGTCCCATGGCAAAGCGGTCCAGAAACTGATGGATCTGAAACACGCGAATATGCCGGCGCGCCGCGTCGGGCAGGATCTCAAAGGTGAATGCAATGTCGTGGGTCATCGCCACAGCATCCGCCGTTGCACCGTCGGGCGCAATGGCGCATTTCATGCGTTGGCGCTCTTGGGTGGTGTCGGGCGCTGTCCTTGATGCGCATGAAAAAGGTGCGGAATTTTAGGGTCTTTTCAGACCGTTATCCGCAGCCTAGGCTGACCAGCAATAAGACCCAGAGGAACTTCAGATCATGCTTTGCGACAGAACGGCCAGCGACATTCTAAAAGACCTCGCCAGAGGCGCGCTCACGGTCGAGGCCCTGATGCAGGCAACGCTCGACCGCATTGGCGAACGCAACCCGGCGCTGAACGCGATTGTTGCCCTTCGCCCGACCGAGGATCTGATGGCAGAGGCCCGCGCCGCGGATGCGGTGCCACTGGCCGAACGCGGCCCGCTCCATGGTCTGCCAATGGCAATCAAGGATCTCTCGAATGCCAAGGGGCTGGTGACATCCCAAGGCTCGCCGATTTTTGCAGGGCAGGTGGCACAAGAGGACGATATCTTTGTGGCGCGGTTGCGGGCGGCAGGGGTGATCGTGATTGGCAAGACAAATACGCCCGAGTTCGGGCTTGGGTCTCACACCTATAATCCTGTCTATGGCGCCACCGGCAATGTGGTGGACCCCAGCCGCTCTGCGGGCGGATCGTCAGGAGGCGCTGCGGTGGCGCTGGCGGCGGGAATGGTGGCGCTCGCGGATGGCTCTGACATGATGGGCTCACTGCGCAACCCGGCCGGATGGAACGAGATCTACGGCTTTCGTCCCACCTGGGGCTGGATCCCTTCCGAGCCCGTGGGCGATGTGTTCCTGCACCCGCTCTCAACCAGCGGACCGATGGCGCGCACACCAGAGGATCTGGCGCTTCTTCTGGATGTGATGTCCGGCAATGATCCGCGTTTGCCGCTCGCGCGCGGTGCAGAAACGGTCTCTCCGCTCAAGGCCCCAAAGCCACTGCGGCTGGGCTGGCTTGGCGATTGGGGCGGGGCGTACCCAATGGACGACGGCCTCCTTGAGACCTGTGATGCGGCGCTTCAGACCTTTGTGGCGCAGGGCCACACGGTAGAGCGGGTCGCGCCGCCATATCCCGCAGAGAAGATCTGGCAGAGCTGGATCACCCTGCGCTCCTTTGCGGTGGCGGCGGGGCTTCGCGGGTTGAACAACCGGCGCGCGGATCTGAAAGAGGCAGCGCTCTGGGAGTTGGACCGTGGGCTAGGGTTCAGCGCGCAAGAGGTGCAGGAAGCCTCCGATCTGCGCTCGGGCTGGATGCGCGCGGCTGCACGGATGTTTCAGCGCTATGACGCGGTGGTGTTGCCCACTGCGCAATGCTGGCCGTTTCCGATCGACTGGGACTACCCAAAGGAGATCGCCGGCAAACCCCTGGACACCTACCACCGCTGGATGGAGGTGGTGGTGCCCGCAAGCCTGTTGGGACTGCCTGCCTTGGCGGTGCCTGCCGGGCGGGGCGGGGCGGACCACTTGCCCATCGGGCTGCAGATCATCGGCCCGCACGGCAGCGACGGGCAGATCCTCGGGCTTGGGCAGGGATATCACACCGCGCGCGCCGCGCTCTAGCTCCGGCACCCGATCAGATCGCATGTGCATTGCATAGGGAGGCTCTGCAAGACGATGACGCAAACCACAGAAACACCGACCGCGCCTCTTACGCGACCGCTTGGGGTGCCGGACCTCAGACCCGTGAGCGCTGGCACCCTCAGAGACGCGCTCAGGGCAGGCTGGCGGGACTTTTGCGCCAAACCCATCTATGGGCTCATCTTTGCGGGGTTTTATGTGCTCGCAGGCTGGGTCATGGCCTGGGTGACGCTGCAAACGCAGACAAGTTACTGGCTGGTTCTCGCGGCCATCGGCTTTCCGCTGATCGGCCCTTTTGCAGCGGTTGGGCTTTATGAGGTCTCGCATCGGATCGAAGCAGGGCGCAGACTGGACGCCGGGCGGATCTTTGGCGTGATCTTCGAGCAAAGCCGCCGTCAGCTGCCGTCGATCTGCGCCATCATCATCGTTGTATTTCTGTTCTGGTTCTTCCTCGGGCATATGATTTTTGCGCTGTTTCTGGGCCATATGCCGATGGTCAATGTCTCCACCTCGACCGAAGTCTTCCTCACCCCGCAGGGGCTCATGATGCTCGGGGTCGGAACCGTTGTCGGTGCGCTCTTTGCACTCCTGATTTATATGATCACCGTCCTCGGGCTGCCGCTTCTGCTGGACCGTGAGATCGACTTTGTCACCGCGATGATCACCAGTTTTACCTATGTGCAGGCTAACCTCCTATGGATGCTTGCCTGGGCCGTGCTGATCGCCACGCTCACCTTTGTCGCGCTTTTGCCGGGGTTTTTCGGGCTCTTGGTGGTGCTGCCCTGGCTGGGTCATTCCAGCTGGCACCTTTACCGGCTCCTGCGCGTGGAGGAGGACGCTACCTGAAGGGTTTGCCGAGCTGCAAAAGCCGCCGGTGAAAGGGGATGATCTCGGGTGCGGTGGTGAAACCGCAGCCTCTTGCGGCCTTGATCGCCGCGCTTACATCGGTCCCGAGGTACTCATAGATCATACGCAGGGCGCGATCCCCGCTCTCGCTCTCACGGATCGTGCGGGTCACATAGCCGGTCCAGAGACTGTTTTCAGCCGCAGACACCCGGGCGAGGTAATTGAAAGAATAGGTCAGCGTATTGCGCCGACTGAGTACAAAGGCCACGCCGTCCTCGTGACAGGTCATGTAACCACGGTATTCGCGTGAAGGGCCATCCGTGGACAGCCCCTGGTATCGCATACCCGCGCGGGGTTCATAGCCGCGCACATAGGTGACACCGTCGATGCGTTTGACGTGCACGATCCCCAGCACATAGCTTTCATCGCTGATAAAACTGCGCCGCGTGAAGCGATAGAAGCCGCTGGGAAAGATCTTTTCGGTGACGCGCATCAGACCCGCGTCGATAAAATCCCGAAGGTAATCGCTCTGCAGGGGGCTGCCATCGGGACGATCAAGGCTTTCGACCGGCTCCAGCAGGATACGCGCATCCACGTCAAAGAAGCCACAAATCCGGTCAAGCACGTCGGGGCGCGGGAAGCTCTCTCCCGACAGATAGCGGTTGAACTGGGTGCGGTTGATGCCAAGGCGCCGCGACAGCTCGGAAATGGAGGGGTAGTCTTTGGCAAGTTTGCGCAGATTGTCTCCGAACACTGTTCTTAATTCAGCAGGCGATCTGGAGCGTTTCAACATGTTTGTTCCGAGAAAATGGCGTCATGCCTCATATGGGCATCAATGGCTGACGCGAAATAGGTTCAATAACGGTAGATCTGACGCTGTAGAGTATCAACGCCGACACAAATTGCAATTCCCTATTCCTAACTTTGGGATGTTTGAGAATCCGGTTTTGACGCAGAATAGAGACGGGCAAAAAAACGGGGTCCGCAATGATCGGTGTTGTCGTCTGGGCCGATACCGCAAAGTTAAAAGCGGTAATCTGGTGCGAAGATCAAAGAGATTTGGCCTATTTTATTCAGCGCGAGGAGCACGCGCAGACGGTCGCGCTCAACAAGGGCGACCTGGTAAAGTTTGAAAGCCGCTATGAAAGCGGACTGCGGATGGCAGGCCGGGTGCAGGTGGTCGAACCCTGCGCGGAGCCACATCTGTCGGATGCGTTGCTAGATCAGCCAGCCCCGACTCCAGAGACCGTCACAGAGAGCGAGATCTGCGAAAACGCTCATCAGGGCGCAGAAGTCGCCTGTCTCTCCATCCCCGACCGCATTAAATCGCGCAGCGACGGCCACCGCCCGTCAGCAGAGCGCAAAAGCGCCAAGATCCTGGCCTTCCCGGAACGTTTGCGGGCCTGAGGCATGTAGTGGCACCCGGGTGCCCGAAACATGTTTCAGCGTGCCCTAGATCAAAGCCTCAGCAGTCAAATACGCCCGAGCAAAAAGGGGCCACCCAGCCCTCCTGACATGTCTCAAGACCGACCCAAAGGCAAAAAAGCGCACCCGCAGGTGCGCTTTGGCGTTACTGGCTGGTACTAAGGCGCGTCACTCGCCGCGCAACAGCGCCGCAACCCCGGTACGCGCGATCTTGGTCATGCCAAGCGGGCGCATCAGATCGGCAAAGGCGTCGATCTTGTCGGGCGTGCCGGTGATTTCAAAGATGAAGCTGTTGAGCGTCGTATCCACGACCTTTGCGCGGAAAATATCCGCAAGGCGCATCGCTTCGACGCGCTTTTCGCCTTCGCCGACCACTTTGACGATGGCCAGTTCGCGCTCCACAAAGGGGCCCGCCACAGTAAGGTCTGTAACCTCATGCACCGGCACGATGCGGCCGAGTTGCGCTTTGATCTGTTCGATCACCTGTGGCGTACCGGTGGTGACCACAGTGATGCGCGACAGATGCCCGGTGTGGTCCACTTCGGCCACGGTGAGGCTGTCGATGTTGTAACCGCGGCCCGAAAACAGCCCGATGACGCGCGCCAGCACGCCAGGTTCGTTTTCCACCAGAACGGTGATCGTATGGCGCTCCTGCGTGTCGGAGAAATTCGGGCGTAGGTTATAGGCGGAGTGCTTGGTAGCACCTTTTTTGATGTGTAGGGCAGACATGTCAGTCCCTTTCCTCGAAATATCGGGGCAAGGCGCGATGCGCCTTGCAATCAAACCTCAGATGATCAGACCAGAACCGCGCCGCCGGACTGGATCACTCCCTGCGTTTCAGCCGCGCCCAACAGCATCTCGTTGTGAGCCTTGCCCGAGGGGATCATCGGGAAGCAGTTCTCGTGCTTTTCCACCAGACAGTCAAAGATCACCGGCCCGTCATATTCGATCATCTCCATGATCGCGTCATCCAGATCCTTGGGGTCCGAGCAGATGATGCCCTTGGCGCCAAAGGCTTCGGCGAGTTTCACAAAATCGGGCAGCGCTTCGGACCAGCTGTGCGAGTAGCGCTCACCATGCAAGAGCTCCTGCCACTGGCGCACCATGCCAAGGCGTTCGTTGTTGAGGATGAACTGTTTCACTGGCAGGCGGTACTGGGTCGCAGTGCCCATTTCCTGCATGTTCATCAGCCAAGAGGCCTCGCCCGCGACGTTGATCACCAGCGCATCGGGATGCGCGATCTGCGCGCCGATAGAGGCAGGCGTGCCATAGCCCATGGTGCCAAGCCCCCCGGAGGTCATCCAGCGGTTGGGGTCTTCAAAGCCCAGGAACTGTGCCGCCCACATCTGGTGCTGGCCCACTTCGGTGGTGATGTAGCGATCCCGACCCTTGGTCAGCGCCTCGAGACGCTCAAGCGCATATTGCGGCTTGATGGTGGTTTCGGACATCTCATAGGTCAGGCATTTCACCGCGCGCCATTCGTCGATCTGGCCCTGCCATTTTGCCAGTGCTTCGGCGTTGGTCTTGCGCCCGCGGCTCTTCCAGACCTTGAGAATGTCCTCAAGCACATGGCCAACGTCCCCGACAATCGGGATGTCCGCCTTGATCACCTTGTTGATCGAGGAGGGGTCGATGTCGATATGGGCCTTGATGGATTTCGGGCTGAAGGCGTCGATGCGACCGGTGATCCGGTCATCAAAGCGCGCGCCGATGTTGATCATCAGGTCGCAGTCATGCATCGCCATATTGGCCTCGTAGAGACCATGCATGCCGAGCATCCCAAGCCACTGCTTGCCCGACGCGGGATAGGCACCGAGACCCATCAGGGTCGAGGTGATCGGAAAGCCGGTGGCCTCCACCAGTTCGCGCAGAAGCTGGCTTGCGGCCGGGCCCGAGTTGATCACGCCGCCGCCGGTATAAAACACCGGGCGTTTGGCGGTCTCCATCGCGGCGACCAGTTCGGTGATTTCTTCCATGTCGCCCTTGACGACCGGCTGGTAATGCGAAGCCGAAGGTTTCTTGGGCTCATAGGTGCCGGTGGCAAACTGCACGTCCTTGGGAATGTCGATCAGCACCGGGCCAGGGCGGCCAGAGGTTGCGACATGGAACCCTTCGTGGATGGTGGAGGCGAGTTTATCGGTGTCCTTCACCAGCCAGTTGTGCTTGGTGCAGGGGCGGGTGATGCCGACGGTGTCGGCCTCCTGAAAGGCGTCAGAGCCGATCATGAAGGTCGGGACCTGCCCGGTGAGAACCACCAGCGGGATCGAGTCCAGCAGCGCATCCGTGAGGCCGGTCACCGCGTTGGTGGCACCGGGGCCAGAGGTCACAAGCACCACGCCGGGTTTGCCGGTCGAGCGCGCATACCCTTCGGCGGCATGCACTGCGCCCTGTTCGTGACGGACCAGAATATGGCGAATGTCATTTTGCTGAAAGATTTCATCGTAAATGGGTAGGACAGCGCCTCCGGGATATCCGAATACCGTGTCCACGCCCTGCTCCTTGAGGGCTTGGACAACCATTTTTGCGCCGGTCATTTCACGTGTCATCTGCTTTGCTCCAGTTCACGACATCGTCTTTCTTTGCGTCAGTCTAACGTCAGTGTGTATCGCATAAAAAAGCCCCCGATTTTGAGGATCGGAGGCGCATGGGTTCGATTATGGTCTACCGTTACCGGCCCATGCGCGTGTGTCCTACAATTACGACTAGCCGAGCCATCGTCGGGGCCTCCATCATGCATTGGAGGCGACATTATGGGGCAGGGCCGGGAGGGTCAACCGCAAAAAGGCGGTTTTTGTGCCTGGTTTTGAATTTATCTTACGTATGGAGGTGATATTTGGAAATTAATGACAACATCGGGCGTTGAATTTGTAACGGGGCTATGTGATCCGGCGATGCGGAGCGCATTGAGGGGGTAACTTTCCCGGGGGGCGACTGTGCGGGGCGCCTCCGGCGCGCAGGTTTACCCCGCGCTGCCACGCGGGGCCGGGGCGAGGCGCTGCCTCGCGCTCCGGGATATTTCAGTTAGAAGAAGGGGCGGCGGTCACTGGAGCCCTATCGGGCGGGGCGGGCATGCAGCGCAATGGGGGGGCGGAGAGGCGTGGCCAATGCGAAGGTTTCAGAGCCTCTGGTGCGCTGGGCCCTACGGATCAGATACCGCGGCCGGTGCCTTGCAGGACACCGTGTTCCAGCGCATAGCGGGTGAGCCCCGCGGTCGAAGAGATCCCAAGTTTGCGCTTGATGTTCTTGCGGTGGGTTTCCACCGTGCGCACGGAAATGTCGAGCGCTTGCGCCACTTCCTTGTTGGATTTGCCCTGCGCCAGTTCCAAGAGGATCGTCTGCTCGCGCCCTGTGAGCGCTTCACGGCTGGTCTGGGATTGCGGCGAGAGCGACCCGGCGGCGCCGGTGCACAGGTATCGTTCGCCGCGCATCACCGCGTCGATTGCGGTCTTGATTTCTTCGGGCTGGACATCCTTCAGAACATAGCCAACCGCACCGTGGCTGAGGGCGGTGGAGATATATTCCGGGCTGTCGTGCATCGACAGGATCAGCACCCGGATTTCAGGGCAGCGTTCCTGAATGATCTCGGTCGCGCTAAGGCCGCCCACATCAGGCATGTTGAGATCCATCAGGATGACATCCGGCACGAGCGCCTCGGCGCGGGCAATGGCCTCACGCCCGCTTGAGACGGCCCCGACCACTTCGATGTCGCCGTAGCTTTCGAGGATCGACTGGATCCCTTCGGCGACCATCGGGTGGTCATCGACGATCAGAACGCGGATTGGGCCATTCATCTCTTGTCTCCCGATGTTGTCGGTCTGGCGTTCTCCATCAGAGGCCCTCCCTGGCATCTGCTGTGTCCTGCTGGCTCTCAGGGCAGGCGATGCGCTGCAAGCTCGTCGCCCGGCGGGAGCAGGTGGCTCAGGGGCAGGCTGGCGATGATGACTGTGCCACGGTCGCGGCCTGCGCGAAATGACAGAATGCGCAGGGTGCCGTCAAGCTGTTCCATACGCTCTTGCATGTTGCGCAGTCCAATCCCTGAGCGGCTGCGCTCCTCTTCGGTGGGCAGGCCAGAGCCATTGTCAGAGATGCGCATGGTGGCGCCGTTTTCATGGCCGCGCAGATCCATCGTCACCCGCGTGGCACCCGAATGGCGCTCGATATTGGTGAGCGCCTCCTGGGCAATCCGGTAAAGCGCAATCTTGGCCTCCTGATCGAGACGGTTGCGAAAGACCACCGTGGTGAAATCCGTTTCGATCCCGGTGCGGGCTGCAAAATCATCCGTCAGCGCCTTGAGCGCGGGGCCAAGCCCGAGATCATCCAGCACGCCGGGGCGCAGATCGCGGCTGATGCGGCGTACTTCGGTGATGGCGGTCGCAAGACCTTCGACGCCCTTGTCGAGCGGCGCGGCGGTGGTTTCGAATTCGCCCCGCCCGATGCGCCGCCTGACGGTTTCCAGCGCATAGCGTACCCCGACCAGCAACTGGCTGATCGAATCATGGAGCTCTCGCGCCACCCGCCCGCGCTCTTCTTCCTGGGCATCAAAGACCCGCTGCGTGAGCTCCTTGAGCTTGGCGTCGGCCAGACGCCGCTCGCGGATGTTGAGGAGCATCCCCGAGCCAAACACCGCGATCAACGCCACAAGGGTGATCGCCCCTATATAAAGGAATGTGCGACGCACCCGGTTTTCGACCTCCTGACGCGAGCTGGCAATCGAGGCGATCACATCGTCGATAAAAACCCCGGTGCCCACTGCCCATTGCCAGTCTTGAAGCCCGACCACATAGGCGATCATCTGCGCCTCTTCACCGGAGGAGGGCTTTTCCCACATGAAACTGTGCCAGCCAGCACCCTGACGCGCGATGTCGATGAAAGTGTTGACCACAGGCACGCCATTGGCATCCGTCAGCCCCGCCCAGTTGCGGTTGATAAACTCGGTCTGACGCGGGCTGACCAGGTTGGTGCCATCGTAATCATAGACAAAAAAGAACCCGTCCTGGCCGTAGATCATGGCGCTCAGGATCTGGGTGACCTTGCGCTTGGCCTCGGTGTCGTCCGGGGCGGCGGGGCCATAAATATGCATAAAGCCGTTGCGGGCCTGGGTGACGTAGTTGCGCAGTTCGGCCTTCTTGGCCTCGATCAACTGACGCTCCAGCACCTGAATTTCGCGTTCAGCCATGGCGCGGGATTGATAGGCCACCAGGGTCGCGATGCACAGGCAGGCCACGATCAAGGGCAAAGTGGCCAGCAGGGACAGTTTTTGGGCGTAATTCGGGCGGAACATGCGCCGGATCATCGTTTCTGGTTCCTGAAAAGGCCATCGGGAGCGGCGACGGGGCCGTTTCGAATCGTTACGGCACTGAGGTCGAGAATCAAAGCCCTGAAACGGCCGGGCGCAGGCCAAAGGCAAGTGAAGAGTGCCCCGATCCCCTCGATTGCGGCCCGGATGGCTCAAAAAATCGGCGTTTCTACGTAGTACTTGGTATTCACATGTTTGGTGGTCCGGTTAGGGTGTTGGGACTGTAAGGCGGCCACGGGGACGGGGGATCCCCTAACCCACGGTGGCCACACGTTTTGGGAGGAACCAAAAACATGGATCGCAGATCCTTTCTGAAAACATCCGCAATCGGTGGCTCCGCAGCCGCCGCATCCGCAGCTCTCGCCGCACCGGCCTACGCACAGGGCAACCGCACCCTGACCATGGTTACCACCTGGGGCCGTGGCCTTGCTGGTGTGCATGACTCCGCGCAGCGCGTGGCAGACAGCATCACCGCCATGACCGACGGCGCTCTGACCGTTGACCTGAAAGCCGCTGGCGAACTCGTTGGCGCATTCGAGGTGTTTGACGCCGTGACCGCCGGTCAGGCCGACATGTACCACGGTGCCGACTATTACTTCGTGGGTCAGCACCCGGGCTATGCGTTCTTCACCGCCGTGCCTTTCGGCATGACCGCGCAGGAACTGGCCAACTGGTACTACCAGGACGGCGGCATGGAGCTCCACGACGAGCTGGGTCAGATCTTTGGTCTGAAGTCCTTCCTCGGCGGCAACACCGGCGCGCAGGCCGGTGGCTGGTTCTCCAAGGAGATCAACAGCCCCGACGACTTCAACGGTCTGAAGTTCCGTATGCCGGGTCTCGGCGGTAAAGCTCTGGGTAAACTGGGCGCATCCGTTCAGAACATCCCCGGCTCCGAAGTGTATCAGGCGCTCTCATCCGGTGCGATCGACGGCACCGAGTGGATCGGCCCCTGGGCAGACGAGAAAGCGGGCTTCCAGGAAATCACCAAGACCTACTACACCGCTGGCTTCCACGAGCCGGGTGCGGGTCTCTCCGTTGCGACCAACCGCGACGTGTTCGAGAGCCTCACACCGGGTCAGCAGAAGGTGATCGAGATCGCCTCTGCCGAAGCACACCAGTGGAACCTGAGCCAGTTCCTCGCCAACAACGGTGCAGCGCTGCAGCGTCTGCAAGCCGGTGGCGTGAAGGTCATGGAATTCCCCGACTCCGTCTGGGATGCCTTCGGCAAGGCCTCCATGGAAGTGCACCAGGAAAACATGGGCGACGATCTCTACAAGAAGATCTACGACAGCGCCATGGCCTCCATGAAAGCCTCCTCCGGCTGGATCAACCAGTCCTCCGGCACCTATGTGGCTCAGCGCGACCGCGTTCTGGGCTAATCCCGGACCTCTCGCTTGAATTGGATCCCCCGCGCCAGATGCGGGGGATCTCTTTTGCACTCGCGGTCCAACGAGCGTCGCCGGAGCCTTCCGCGCAAAGACGTGCCCGACCGCCTGCTTGAACTTCCGGGGGAGCCATGCAGGACGACATGAGTATTTCCTTTTTTGGCGCGATTGGCGGCTTCCTTTGGTGGCTCGCCTCAAACGTATTTGGCGCCTTTTACAACATCGGCTATGCCGTCACCCATCCCGAGCTGTGGCTCGACTGGCTGACATGGGCCGGCACACCAGAGGACAAGGCATCGGTGATGCGCTTTGTCTACTATGGTGGTTCGGTCGAGTTCTTCTTTGTGGTCTTCACCACACTCCTCGTCCTCACGGGGCTCGGCATCTATTACCGTGGCTTCATGTGGGCGATGGTGCGCGGGCTTGAGGGCTTTGCCAACACCTTGGGGCGCTTCTTTGCCTGGGCCGGTCTCTTGATGGTCCTGCAGCAGATCATCATCGTGTTCATGCAGCGCGTCTTTGCCCGCCCCGATATGAGTTTCGGGCTCGGCATCGCGCTGGAAAAGGACATCTCGTGGTTCGCAGAAGAGCTAAAGCTCTATAACGCGCTCGTCGTGTGTTTCTGTGTCACCTACACCTTTGTGCAGGGCGGCCATGTGCGCGTTGACCTGATCTATGCGGGCATCTCGCATCGCGCCAAACGCGTGGTCGACATGGTTGGTGCGCTGATCTTCATGATGCCCATGGCGGTGATCACCTGGATGTACGGATGGTACTTCCTGTGGCGTCACCTGATCGTGCCAAAACCCTCCGCCTCCGACCAGCTGGATCGTCTGGTCATGAAAGCGCGCGCCTTGCGCTGGAACGTGGAGACCATCGGCTTCTCGCCCAACGGCTTTAACGGCTATTTCCTCTTCAAGATCCTGCTGGTCGCATTTGCGGGCCTCGTGTTCCTGCATGCGGTGGCGTTCTTCTACCGCTCTCTCCTCGAATATATCGAAGGCGAAGAGTCGGAAGGGAAATACCTCGACAAAGATACGCTTGGCGAAGGCGAAGAAGCCTATGAAGGCGCTCATTAACTAAGGGACAGCACCCATGCTATTCGGACTTGATGGCGTCGAAATCGGCCTAATCATCGTCTTTCTCTGCCTCTTCGGGGGCATTCTCTCGGGCTTTCCGGTGGCCTTTGCCATCGGGGGCGCCGGGGTCATCTCCTTCGGGATAATTGCCGCGCTCGACAGTGCGGGGCTTTTGATCCACCAGGCCATTGACACCTCCAGTCAGGCCTATCGAGATATCGTCAGCTCCGGCGTGAAGCCGGATGTGATTTCCGTATTCCGATACCCGGACTTGCCAAGGATCGCAGAGCCTGTGTTCCCGCAGGGCTGGGAAGTTGCGATGGACCGCAACGTCTCCTTCATCGTGAACCGCATCAACGAGCGGGTTCTGGCCGGCGCCTCCATCGAGACGCTGCTGGCAGTGCTGATGTTCGTTCTGATGGGCATCACGCTTGAACGCTCCAAGATCGCAAACGACCTTCTGACCACCATGGCGCGTGTCTTTGGCCCGCTGCCGGGCGGTCTGGCTGTGTCCATCGTGGTTGTGGGCGCGTTTCTTGCGGCGTCCACCGGGATCGTGGGCGCAACGGTTGTGACCATGGGGCTTCTGGCCCTGCCGACCATGCTGCGCAACAACTACTCGCCGGAACTGGCGACAGGTGTGATTGCAGCCTCGGGGACGCTTGGTCAGATCATTCCGCCCTCGATCGTGATCGTTCTTCTGGGCACGCTCGCAGGGGATCTCTACTCCACCGCGCAGGAAAACCGGGCGCAGGAAGCGGGCTGTACGGATGCGCTAACGTATCTTGGCGAGCCTGCGGTTGTGTCCGTGGGCA
Organism: Epibacterium sp. HA2-3; assembly: GCF_055693725.2. NCBI lineage: Bacteria > Pseudomonadati > Pseudomonadota > Alphaproteobacteria > Rhodobacterales > Roseobacteraceae > Epibacterium > Epibacterium sp. HA2-3. Next base: position 926,095 of record NZ_CM172490.1, read on the forward strand.
CATTGTTCCAGGCGGCCTTGTTGCCGGGCATCATGCTTGCGCTTCTCTATGCGCTCTATGCCTTTGGCTACGCGCTCCTTAATCCGCACAAGGCTCCTGCCGTGCAGATGGGTGCTGCCAATGAAGAGCCGATCACCCGCGCAGAGAGCCTCACATGGTTCCTCGGCGTTCCGGCGGCTCTGATCGTTGGCACGGTGCTCTTGAACAGCGTGAACCTCGTGGGCAGCCAGAACATCACCGTTTCGGCCTTCTCTGATGCGGGTCAAACCGCAAGCCTGCGCACCAACGTGGGCCCGGAGTGTCAGGCGGCGATGATTGACCTGCATGGTCAGGAAGCCTGGGATGCCGCCGTGGCTGAGCAGGTCGAGATCGATGCGGCGGGCGGCGTGGCTGAAGCCACCAAGCTCTCTGAAGAAGAGCTGGCGCAGGCGCTGGAGCGGAAGATCGCCAATGCGGCGCCCATCGGCACCGGTATTGCGACCATCATCGTGCTTCTGGGGCTGACGCTGGCCGTGGGCCGTGGCGTGGCGCCGTCGCGCGATGCCAAGCCGTTGATCGTTGGTGCCATTGGTCTGTTGCTGCTGGCGCTGATTGATGTGATCGCGATTGGACCGACCACCTCGGCTTCGGCCACGGTGGCGTGGATGCTGCTGCCTGTCCTGCTTGCGCTTTATGGCTGCAAGGAAGCGGCGGCGCGCTGTGCCCGTAACGATCTGATCCGGGTGGTCTTCCCGCCGCTGGTTCTGATCGTGGCGGTGCTGGGCTCGATCCTGGGTGGGATCACCAACCCGACGCCCGCTGCGGCGCTTGGGGCCGGTGGCGCCATCATGCTCGCGGCCTACCGTCGCCTGAAGGATGAGGGTCAATCCGGCAATATCATCATCTGGGCCACCTTCGCGGTGATCCTGGCGATCCTCACCGGCATGAACTTTGACCTTCGGATCAATCAGGATGTGGTTCCCGCAGAAAGCTACGCGGCATTCTTCTTTGCCTACTCGTGCTATCTGTTTGCGCTCTTTGGCCTGCTCTACGGGATCTGGGTGCTCTTCAAAGGCGGGGTGATGACACCGATCGTGCGGGAAACCGCCAAGGTGACCTCGATGGTCTTTACCATCCTCATCGGCTCGCAGCTGCTGAACCTGGTGGTGATCTCCTTTGGGGGCGAGCACTATATCCAGCAGTTCCTGAAGAGCTTTGACAATGAGCTCACCGTGTTCCTCATCGTGATGCTCGTGCTGTTCATCCTCGGGTTTGTGCTCGACTTCCTGGAGATCATCTACATCGTGATCCCCATCGTCGGCCCGGTGATCTATGGTGGATCTTTTGATCCCAAATGGGTGACGATCATGGTGGCTGTGAACCTGCAGACGTCCTTCCTCACGCCGCCCTTTGGATTTGCGCTGTTCTATCTGCGCGGCGTGGCGCCGAGGGAGGTCACGACTGGCCATATCTACCGTGGTGTGTTGCCCTTCGTGTTGATCCAGGTGCTTGGACTGGCGATCCTGTGGTTCTTCCCCTCGATCGTGACCATTGTACCGTCACTGATCCCGAACTGATCGCGCAGTAGGTTCCAAAACAGAAAAGGCCCCGCCATTGTGTGCGGGGCCTTTTTTATTGTGCTGAAAGAGCAAGGGGCGCTGCCCCTCTTGGCCTGCGGCCAATTCACCCCGGGATATTTTGAGTTAGAAAAAGGTAGAGAGCGCCCTTGAAGGGCGGTTTGGCCCCGCACACAGGTTGTGCAGATCCGGGACGGCAGGCGAGGTGGCGCCTAGGCGAACTGGATCAGGTCCCAGCGATTGCCAAAAGGGTCGCGCCAGACTGCAACGGTACCATATGGCTCAACGCGCGGGGCCTCCTCAAAGAGGACACCGGCGGCGGTCATGGCGCGGTGATCGCGGGCGAAATCATCCGTTGCCAGGAAGAGCCCGACCCGTCCGCCAAACTGGTTGCCGATGGCGGCCTCCTGGGCAGGGCCCTCGGCGCGTGCGAGGATCAGACTGCCCGCAGTGGCGCCCGGCGGCAGAATGCGCACCCAGCGCTTGCGGCCCTGATCCACATCCTCGGCCAGGGTCCAGCCAAGTGTCTGGCAGTAAAACGCAATGGCCGCGTCGTAATCGGGCACCACAAGGGAGACGGCGTGGAGAAATTGCACGCGGTTTACCTTTTTTTGGGGGAGGTGCCCTGCGGCAGCTGGATATTGGCCACCTGCTCGGCCACCGGCGCGGTAGAGAGAGGGTGATCCTCGGCGGTAAAGCTTTCGGGGTCCTTCAAGGGAGTCCATTCGCCGCCGAAATAGACTTCAAGGCCGGAGAACTTGGCCTTGTACCCCATCTTCTGACTGCCAGGGACCCAGTAGCCCAGGTAGACATAGGGCAGCCCGGCCTCGCGCGCGATCTCGATGTGATCAAGCACCATGAAGGTGCCGAGCGAGTTTTGCGGAAGGTTGGGCGCGTAGAAGGAATAGACCATGCTCAGCCCGTCTTCGAGCACATCGGTGAGTGAAACAGCGGTGAGCGCATCGGTGTCCAAGTCGGTGTATTCCACCACCCGCGTCCGGATCGGGGTTTCCTCGACCATGGCGGCATATTCAAAGACATCCATATCCGCCATGCCACCGTCGGCGTGGCGCTGGTCGAGATAGTCGCGAAACAGCGCGTATTGATCCTCGGTCGCCCAGGGCGAGGTGGCGCGCCGGTCCAGGTGGCGGTTGCGGTTGAGCGTCTTGCGCTGGCTGCGGGTCGGTTTGAAGTCGGCAACGCTGATGCGTGCGGACATGCAGGCCGAGCAGTCGGAACAGGAAGGACGGTAGAGCACATTCTGCGAGCGCCGAAAGCCCTGCTGGCTGAGCGAGTTGTTCAACTGCTCCACACCGTCGCCCTGCAGCGAGGTGAACAGTTTGCGCTCCATCCGGCCCTCAAGGTAGGGGCAGGGCTGCGGCGCAGTCACATAGAACTGAGGAGCGATCGGTAGAGTGTGGCGCATATGTGAGGTCAGCGGCTCTCGTAAACGTAGGAAGGACCGTCCCTCTTGGACGGCCCGGCATCAGTGTCGTTGAATGTGTGATGATAGCGACCGACCCGGTGCTGGCAAGCCTCCTTGTGCAAATTGGATTAACGCGCAAGGAGGGCGGGTGCGGGGCCGCATCAGAGGCTGCGTCAGGCGCGGCGGCGCAGCATCGCGGTGCCCAGCAGATGGTCGCTCAGGCCCTGACCGCGCGCGGTGGTCAGCATCAGCAGGATCGAGATGATCTGCAGAACCGGGACCGCCATAGAGACGGTATAGCCCACGGTATGCAAAAGCGCGCTGCCGCCGTCGAGCCGGGCGCCGGAGTGTTCGCGCAATTCGATCCCACAAAACCGCATGCCCAAGGTGGCCGACCCGTTTGCCAGCGTTGCAACACGATAGACAAACCCCACGGTCAGATAGAGCATCGGCCAGACCAGAAGGCCCAGAAACGCCGTAAAGGGGACGATCACCGCCGCGATGGCAAAGATCAACGCGGTGTCGATCAAAAAGGCAAACAGACGCTTGGCGGTGACGCCGGAGTAAAACTCGGCCTGCAAGTCTGGATCGGGGAGGGCGGTCATTCGGGGCTCCTGAGAGTGGCAGGGTGGGGGGATGCTGCCCGGGGGGAGCCGGGCAGGGAGTGATGGTGTCAGGCTTTGGACGGGCGAGCGCCATCCTGGGGCTCGTCGTCTGCGTCATTGGCCTCGTCGGGGCGCGCGGCGCGCTCATCCATGAACTGATCGAATTCAGCTTTGTCCTTGGCGGCGCGTAGTCGGCCGAGGAAGGCTTCGAAATCGGTCTGCTCTTGTTCAAGCCGCGCCAGAGTGTCGGCTTTGTAGGCGTCGAACGCACTGTTACCACTGCTTTTCATAGCATGAAAGCCACGGTGCATATGGGTCGAACGGCGGCGGCAGGAAGAATTGAACATGCGTTTGCTCCAGATCATGTAGGCGAGGATTGCAAGGCCGACGGGCCAGACGAAGACAAAGCCAAGGACCATTGCGGCGATCCACGCGCCTTTGCCTTTAGAATCGAGCCAGGATTCGCTTCGGGCGAGCCAGCCCTGTTGCGGGGTCGGCGGCAGATTGGTCGAGTAACTGGTCATTCTGGGTCTCCACGGTGCTGGTTGAATGTGAATTCAATTTACATCACCGATATGTGCAACGCTGCCAGTGCCTTCAAGGGCGCATGTAAATGTTTTTCACATTTACTTTGAGGGGCATTGATTTTGAAGGGAAAAACATGTGTGGATGGATGGGGGAGATGGCCGGGAATGTGATAGCGGAAAGAAAACGCCAAAGGCGTCAACCGATTTTGACGAGTGGAGTAGGGTGCGGCCACGCGCCCCAAACCTTGTGTCATCACTACCAACCCTATCTCCGGTAACATACCGTAGCACCGCCAGATCAGATCTGGGCAGACGGGCAACTCTTAATCGCATCACTCGGTCCCCGAAAAGGGAACGTGACCACCCTACAATTCTACCCCAAAACCAGAAGTTGCGAAAGCGCAGAACGAAAATCGCCGTAAACAATTGTTTCACGGACGCTCACGAACTCGTGAGCAACTTGAGCGAAGGGCAGTTCGCGGCCCCCGGGCGGGGCGGTCTTATACCGGCACCGCGCATGCTGAGGTCTGGCCCTACGGATGCGCTTTTGGCACACGGGCACAAGCGCGCAGGCGGCGTTTTGGGATTGACGCACCGGAGCAGGACACACAGTCTCGCGCCATGTCTCAATCGCTGTCTCATTCGCTCAAACTGCACCGTTGCCCCAGACCCTTTGATCCCGCCATTAGCGCCGAGGTGGTTGCGGAATTTGCGCATCTCTCTCCTGAGTTTCAGGCGCTCCTTGGGGGGACTGCGGGCAGCAGCCCCTATCTCAATACTCTGATCCGCTCCGAGCAGGCGTGGCTCGAGGGGGCGCTTCTGAACCCCGAAGCCGCTCGGGACGCTGAATTCCAAACCTGTCGCGCGGCGCCACCCGATCAGGTGAAATCCATCCTGCGCGCGGGCAAACGCCGGATCGCCCTCTTGTGTGCGCTATGCGATCTCTCCGGGCATTGGCCGCTCGAAGAGGTCACAGGCACGCTCACCCGGTTTGGTGAACTGGCGGTGGATGTGGCGCTCAAGGCCGAGATTGCGCTCCTGATCAAGCGCAACAAACTACCCGGCATGGGCGAAGAAGACATCGCCACCGCCGCCGGCATGAGTGTTTTTGCGATGGGAAAGATGGGCGCTTACGAGCTGAATTACAGCTCTGACATTGATCTCATCTGTCTCTTTGACGAGACTCGTTTCGCGCGGGATGATTTTCTGGATGCGCGGCAGGCCATGGTGCGCGCCACCCGCAACATGAGCGCCGCCCTCAATGACCGCACCGCCGAGGGCTATGTCTTTCGCACCGACCTTCGGCTCCGCCCGGACCCTTCGGTAACGCCGGTTGCCTTGGCGATGGCGGCGGCCGAGCACTACTACGAGAGCCTTGGCCGAACCTGGGAGCGCGCCGCCTATATCAAGGCCCGCGCCTGTGCTGGCGACATCGCGGCGGGCGAGGCGTTCCTCAAGACCCTCACTCCGTTTGTATGGCGGCGGCATCTTGATTTTGCTGCCATTGAGGACGCGCATAACATGCGCCTGCGCATTCGTGAAAACAAAGGCACCGGCGGCCCGATCACCGTGCTGGGACACGATATGAAACTCGGGCGCGGGGGCATCCGCGAGATCGAGTTTTTCACCCAGACCCGCCAGCTCATTGCGGGGGGGCGCGACCCGTCGCTCAGGGTGCGGGGCACTGTCGAGGGGCTGGAGGCGCTTGCGGCAGCGGGGTGGATCACCTCGGAGGTGGCCGCAACCCTGGCCGGTCACTACCGCGCCCATCGTGAAATCGAACACCGCATCCAGATGGTGCATGACGCGCAAACTCATCGCATGCCCACCTCGCAAGAGGGGCTGTCGCGGGTGGCCTGCCTCATGGATGTCGAGGCTGAATCCTTTGTGAGCGGGTTGCGCGACCGGCTGTCTGAGGTGCATCGCCTCACCGAGGATTTCTTTGCCCCGGGCAGCAGCGCGAAACCCGCAGAGCCCTTGCCCGAGGCACTCGACCAATCGGTGATCGCGCGTTGGCCCAGCTACCCGGCGCTACGCTCGGATCGTGGTGCGCGGGTGTTTGAACGTCTCAAACCCGAACTCCTGAGCCGTCTCGCCCGCACCGCCAACCCCAAAGAGGCGCTTTTGGCGCTGGATGGGTTTCTGGCCGGGATGCCCGCTGGGGTACAGCTGTTTTCGCTCTTTGAGGCCAATCCGCAGTTGATTGATCTTCTGGTCGACATCGTTGGCACGTCACCAGCGCTTGCCAACCACCTGTCACGCAACGCATCGGTGTTTGACGCGGTGCTGGATGGCGGGTTCTTTGCAGAATGGCCCGGACGCGACTGGCTGATTGCAGACCTGGAACAGGCCCTGGATGGCGAGGGGGATTATGAACGGCAACTGGATCTGACACGGCGCTGGCACCGCGAATGGCATTTTCGCACCGGCGTGCATCACCTGCGCGGGCTGATCGGGGCCGAGACCGCCGGGCAGCAATATGCGGATCTCGCGGATGCGGTGATTACCGCGCTGCTGCCCAAGGTGGCCGCGCAATTTGCCAGCAAACATGGCCCCATGCCCGGACGGGGCTGTGTCATTCTCGGCATGGGCTCCTTGGGCGCGGGGCAGCTCTCGGCCACCTCTGATCTTGATCTGATCATGATCTACGACCCACTCGATGAGGACAGCTCCGATGGCAAACGCCCGCTGGCGGTGCGCCCTTATTATGCGCGCCTCACGCAGGCCATGGTCACAGCGCTGAGTGCGCCGATGTCCCAAGGTCGGCTCTACGAGGTCGATATGCGCCTGCGCCCGTCGGGCAATCAGGGGCCAGTGGCAACTAGTTGGCAGAGCTTTACTCAGTATCAGGAACATGACGCCTGGGTCTGGGAGCATCTGGCCCTGACCCGCGCCCGGGTGGTGGCAGGCGAAGAGACGCTGGCCCGCGATCTTGAGACCTTCCGCTGCGCCTTCCTCGCAAAACCCCGCAGCCGTCAGGAGGTGCTCTCGGAGGTGATCGAGATGCGCCGAAGGCTGGCCGCGGCCAAAGCCCCCGAGGGGGTGTGGGACGCCAAGACCGGCCCCGGACGCATGCTCGACATCGAACTTATCGCGCAGGCCGGGACGCTTCTGGCCGGGCGGTCCACGCGCGCGGTTGCCGAAGGGCTCAGCGCCGGTGTCGCCAGTGGCTGGTTAAGTGACGCGCAGGCTCAAGGGTTGCGTCGCTCATATGCGCTATACTGGTCGGTGCAAGGCGCCACGCGGCTGATTGCCGGGAAAGGGTCAGATGGGGCGGTGCGCGGCGAAGGGGGGGCGGCCTTCCTGCTGCGCAGCACCGGGTTTGACGATCTTTCCCTGCTGCAACAGGCGCTGGAAGATGCCTATGCCGAGGCGGCCGCGATCATCGAGGCCGCGCTTGGCCCTGTATCGCAGAACCCTGACGCACAAGAGCCGGAGTCCCAGAGCAACGATGACCAAGATGACACCCCCCTCAGCTGACCGCGCGTCTTTGGATCCCAAGGGCCTGTTTCGCGAAGCCTATCGCATGGACGGGCTGGATGGCGCGCAATGCCGCAGCATCTTTCTGGATTGGGCCCTGTCGACCCCCGTCGATCTGGACACGGAGGCCGCGCTCTCGGAGCTTCTGGCGCACTACGGCGAGGCGTTCCCCGATCACCCGATGACGCAGGTCTTGCGCGATGGTCTGCAGGGGGGAGCGCGCCCCAAGCGACGCGGCGGCTGGCGCTCGCGCGAGCGGGCTCCGTTTGAGGATTAACTCGAACGCGCCACAGCACCACCCCTGAGCGCCCGACTTGGTTTGGGCGCGCGTGCTGCCCCTCAAGGGGAAGGGGTGCAGTGTCGAAAGGTTAACAACTCCTTAAAAGGTACGGATTGCGCCAGATTTCCGCCCCGTTTACCCGCCACAACGCAGATGTGGACAGCGAGCGCTGCCGGGTATTAGGGAGATCATCGTGCGCCTTACATCTATTGTTTCCGCAGGCCTTCTGGCCCTGACACTGGCCGCCTGTAGCACGCAGGAGCAGCCAAGCCGCAATGCCTTTTCCGAGCCTCTGACCCTGATCGCCCCTGCGATTGCGCCGTTTCCCGAGTGATCTCGGCATCGGTCGCTCCGCCTGCTGTGACCGGAACTTGACCTCGACCTCAGGGAACGGCGTTTTCGCACTTGGGGCAGCGACGGAGACGCGCTATGTGGGGCCATGACAGACGCTTCCCTGACCCCGCCCGCGCGCCCGCGCGTCAAAATGAAACCCAAGTCAAATGCCCGTGCGATCCGCCACGGCTTTCCTTGGGTCTATGCCAACGAACTGGTCACTGACCGGCGCACCAAGAAGCTCGCGCCCGGCAGCCTCGCGGTGCTCGAGGATGAAGCAGGCCGCAGCCTCGGCCTCGTGGCCGTCAATCCCGAGAGCAAGATCATTGCCCGGATGCTCGATCGCAACCCGGAGGCCTTGATTGATGCAGAGTGGTTTGCCGCGCGCCTGTCGCGCGCCGCAGCTCTGCGTGGCCAGCTTTATGACGCGCCTTTCTACCGACTGGTCCATGCCGAGGCCGATGGGCTGCCGGGCGTGGTGATTGACCGCTTTGGCGAGACTTGTGTTGTCCAGCCAAATGCCGCCTGGGCAGAGGCTCATCTTGAGGCGCTGACACAGGCGCTGGGCGAGGTGACGGGCTGCACGGTGATCCTGAAGAACGCCTCGGGCCGCACCCGTGGGCTTGAGGGGCTTGATGATGAAAACGCGGTGCTCAAAGGTGCCGCACCTGAGGCCCCGGTCCCGGTGGTGATGAATGGTGCCACCTATATGGCGGATCTCACCGGCGGGCAGAAGACCGGCCTGTTTTACGATCAGCGTGACAACCATGCCTTTGCCGCACGTCTGGTAGCGCCGGGGGCCGAAGTCCTTGATGTGTTCTCGCATGTGGGCGGCTTTGGCCTCGCGATGCTGGCGGCGGGCGCAGGGCAGGCGACCTGTGTCGATGGCTCTGCGGCAGCCCTTGATCTTGCGGCAGCGGGCGCCGCGGCCTCCGGCCACGGCGACAGGTTTACCGCCCGTCAAGGCGATGCCTTTGACGTGCTGGCAGCGCTTGGTGCAGAAGGCGCAAAGTTTGATGTGGTGATCTGTGACCCGCCCGCATTTGCGCCCTCAAAACAAGCGCTTGAGGCTGGTTTGCGCGCCTATGAGAGGGTCGCGAAACTGGCCGCGCCCCTGGTAAAGCCCGGCGGCTACCTGGGCTTGTGTTCTTGTTCGCATGCTGCGGATCTGACGCGCTTTCGCAATGCGTCTGCACGCGGGATCGGCAAGGGCGGACGTCGCGGACAGCTCTTGCACACCGGCTATGCGGGGGCGGACCATCCGCAAATGCCGCAACTGGCCGAGAGCGGCTATCTTAAGGCCGTGTTCTTCCGGCTCGACTGAGGTCTCTGACCGTGAAGCTGCTGCTTGATACCTGCGTGCTCTACCCGACAGTGATGCGCGAGATGTTGCTGGGCGCGGCGCGCGCGGGGCATTTTGTGCCGCTCTGGTCGGCGCGGATTTTGGGCGAGTGGGAGCGCGCGGCAGTGAAGCTCGGCCCCGCCGGCGCGGCGCAGGCCACAGCTGAAATTGCGCTCCTGAAGGCGGCTTGGCCCAAGGCGGAGGTCGCGCCAAAACCCGGTCTCGAGGCCCGATTGTGGTTGCCGGATCAGCATGACATTCATGTGCTTGCTGCAGCGATTGCAGGCCATGCAGATGGGATCGTCACCGTCAACGCAAAGGATTTCCCCCGCCAGACGCTGGAGGAGGAGGGGCTGAAGCGCAGCGCGCCCGATGAGCTCCTGTATGACTTCTGGCTCAAAGATCCCGCGGTGATCGAGGCCGTGGGACAGGCGGTGCTTTCGGAGGCCATAAGGCTCTCGGGTGAGGACTGGCAGATGCGGGCGCTGTTGAAAAAGGCGCGTCTGCCACGGCTTGCCAAGGCTCTGGCCTGACCTGAAAAAACTGAGGGCAGAGTTCGACCGCGGGTGGAAGCAAAGCGCCCGCCCATGGGGGCGGTCGGGCGCTGCCCGGGCTGTCGTCCGGGCAAAACTGAACTTTAGCTGTTCCCCAGGATCTCTGCCGCGATCTCAAACGAGCGCAGCCGCGCGTCATGATCATGGATCTGCCCGGTCAGGATCACCTCGTCGGGCTGGTAGGTCTCAATGAGCCGTGCGAGATCTTCGCGCACACTGTCCTTTGAGCCAACCGCCGAAATTGTCAGCGCCTGATTGACCCCGGCAAGAATGTCCGGCGTCAGCACATCAGAAATGTCCTCCACCGGCGCGGGAAGCTTGCCCGGGGTGCCAAGGCGCAACCGGGCAAAGGCTTGCTGCATGGTGGTGCGCAGCCGGATGCCCTCTGCATCCGTGGCGGCGGCAAAGACGTTGACCGCCAGCATCGCATGCGGCTTTTCCAACGTCTTTGAGGGGCGAAACTGGCGGCGATAGACCTCAAAGGCCTGAGAGAGCGCTTGGGGCGCAAAATGCGAGGCAAAGGCGTAAGGGAGCCCCAGCATGGCAGCGAGCTGCGCCTCGTAAAGGCTCGACCCCAGCATCCAGACTGGAACCTCGGTGCCCTCACCGGGGATGGCGCGCAGATTGCTCTCTGTGCGGCGGGGGCCGAGATGAGCGATGAGCTCCTGCACGTCCTCGGGGAAGCGATCGCCTGAGTCCTGCAACCCGCGCCGCATCGCCCGCATCGCCGCCATATCCGTGCCCGGTGCGCGCCCAACGCCGAGGTCGATCCGGTCGCCGTGAATTTCTGCAAGGGTACCAAAGGCTTCGGCTACCATGTAGGGCGCGTGATTGGGCAGCATGATACCGCCCGCGCCGACCCGGATGGTCGAGGTTGCCTGTGCAATATGGCCGATCATCACCGCCGTTGCCGCGCTCGCAATGCCGGGCATGTTGTGATGCTCCGCCAGCCAGTAGCGGTGATAGCCCCAGCGTTCGGCGTGGCGGGCGAGGTCGGCGCTATTGGCGAGCGCCTCTGCAGTGGTGGCGCCTTCTGGCACCGGGGCGAGATCGAGGACGGAATAGCGCATAAAACCTTCTCCTTGCAGGAAGGTTTAGGTAAGGGCTCGCGTCAGGCTGCACAAGAGGGGCGTGGAAAAACATCCAAGCTCAGGGCGCTCAGGCCTCGCGCCACTTGTTCTCGAGCCGCTCCAGCGCGGCGATGCGTTCCTCGGTCTTGGGGTGACTCATGAGCCATGCGGGGGCCATCCCGGCCCGAGAATTCGTGAGCTCTTCGAGTTTGCGAAACAGGTCTTTCTGCGGCTCGACACCGATACCGGCCTTGGTCAGCAGGGCGGCCGCATATTCGTCGGCCTCATATTCATCCCCCCGCGAAAGGCGCGCGGCCAGAAGGTTGGTGAGAACCCCCGCGATCCATGGTCCGACAAAGGGAATGTAGCGCCCGATGACCATCATCAGCACTGTGCGCAGCGCGTTCTGGCCGGAGAAATCGATCATCCGTTTCTTGGCATGTCCAAGCGCCACGTGACCAAGCTCATGGGCGATCACGCTTGCCATCTCGGCATCGGTGACCTCGCCGGACTGGAATTTGCGATAAAAGCCACGGGTGATGAAAATCCGCCCGTCGGGCGCGGCAAGGCCATTCACCGGGTCGATCTCATAGATGTAGACCGGGATGCGCGGCAGCTCGAGCGCGGCCGCAAGCCGGTCGGTCATGCGTTTCAGATGCGGGTCCGCAAGCTCGGTAGAGCGGGCGCTCAATTCGCGGTGGGTGCGCCAGACGGAGAGGCGATACATCACCAGCCCGTAAATCACCGCAAGAAGGATCGGAGTCAGTCTCAGCATCCCTTTGATATGGGCGGGTTGACGGCGCAGGACAAGCGGATTGCGTAAATTCCTGAGGCGGGAGAGCTGTAAACAGACGCTCGGTGGGAATGCGTTTCAGGGGGGGAGACTTCAATGGACTTTGGGGCTGGCCGGTGGCGGCTGGTGTCGGGGAGCCTTGTGACACGGGTGGCAGAACGCGCGCCGCGGCTTTAGGTCCGTAAGGCTGACCTAATGTTTCGCATGCGAAACACTGGGGCAGGAGGGCTGATACTTTTTGTTGGGGCAGGCCGCAGGTCGCCCCCCAGATCCGGGTTGCCTACACGGAGGACGGTTAGATAACAGCATGTTAACCGCAGACTAGCGGGTGAGCTCCCGCATGCCGCGCTCCAGCCCGTCGAGCGTCATCGGCACCATGCGATCCTCAAAGATCTCGCGGATCATCTGGATTGAATGGGTATAGCCCCAGTATTTTTCGGGCACCGGGTTGATCCAGAGATGTGAATTCCATTGGTCGCGCGCGCGCTCCAGCCAGACCTGGCCGGCCTCTTTGTTCCAATGTTCATTGGCACCGCCTGGATAGGAGATCTCGTAGGGCGACATCGACGCATCGCCCACAAAGATGCACTTGTAATCCGGTCCATAGGTGCGCAGCACCTCGTGGGTCGGCGTCTGCGCGTCCCAGCGGCGGCGATTGTCACGCCAGACGCCTTCGTAGAGGCAGTTGTGGAAGTAGTAGTACTCCAGATGTTTGAACTCGCTGCGGGCGGCGGAGAACAGCTCTTCGACGAGCTTGATATGCGGGTCCATCGACCCGCCCACATCGAGAAACAGCAACACCTTGGCGGCGTTGTGGCGCTCGGGGCGGGTTTTCACGTCGAGATAGCCGTGTTCGGCGGTTGCGCGAATGGTGCCGTCCAGGTCGAGCTCTTCTTGTGCGCCCTCGCGGACCCAGCGGCGCAAGCGCTTGAGCGCAACCTTGATATTGCGGGTGCCAAGTTCAACATCGCCATCGAGGTTCTTGAACTCGCGTTTGTCCCAGACCTTGACCGCGCGCTGATGGCGGCTCTCTTTCTGGCCGATGCGCACGCCTTCGGGGTTGTAGCCATAGGCGCCGAAGGGAGAGGTGCCGGCGGTGCCGATCCATTTGTTCCCCCCCTGATGGCGGCCTTCTTGCTCCTTCAGGCGCTCTTTGAGTGTCTCCATCAGCTTTTCAAAACCGCCCAGAGCCTCAATCTCGGCGCGTTCTTCAGGCGAGAGATGTTTCTCCGCCATCTTGCGCAGCCACTCTTCGGGAATGTCCACGGCGTCCATCACAGCAGAGGCGGGGATCTGGTCGAGGCCTTCAAAGGTGGCGGCAAAGGCGCGGTCGAATTTGTCGAGGTTGCGCTCGTCTTTGACCATTACGGCACGCGCGAGGTAGTAGAACGCCTCCACGTCATAGGTGACGAGACCCGCCTTCAGCCCTTCGAGAAAGGCGAGATATTCGCGCAAGGAGACCGGCACGGCGGCGTTGCGCAGGTTCTCGAAGAAGGGCTGAAACATGGGGGCTCCGTCGGTTTGGGGCAGGTCAGCGTCAGATCATCATGCGGTGGGTGACGATGGTGGCGAACAGGCCGAGAATACCAAAGATCATGCCGTAGACAGCCCCGTATTGCAGCATATCGGCAAGATTGCCGCCACGTTTACGGGCCTTATAGGCGCCAAGGGCAGCACCAACGAGCAGGGCGAGGATGACGATCATGTAACACAGGTCCAAAATTCGGGGTGTCCGGGTCTGCGATAGGCGACACGAACGACCGGTGGGGCTTTGGCGTGGATATAGCCCGGCTTTGGCGCAGGTGCAAAGGTCAGCGACGCCGGGAAGGACCGGCTGCGGCAACCTCACGCGGCGTCAGCGCGATGACCGCGCCCGGACCATTGCCATAGAGCGCCCATCCGGCACTCTCTGCGCGCAGGGCGGTTGCGCGGCGATGGTCGCCGCGGCTCTCGGCGATATGCGCCTTCAGGGTCAAAAGCGTGGCCATCAGGGCGGCGTTCTGGCTGGTTTGCGCAGCGCCATAGGCGGTATCGATCAGCTGTTCGGCGCGCGCGACATTGCCCGCGCGCAGCGCATAGGCAGCAAGGCGGGACTGGTTGAGGGCGCGATGCGGCGCGGTGTCCGGCCCGGTGCCGAGGTAGTTGAGCGCGGTGCGAAAATGCGCTTCGGCCTGCTCGGGGGCAGATGTTTCCAGCGTCCGCCCGATCAGGAAATGCCCAAAGGCGCGGCGGTGATCCTGCCAGCCCTGCGCCTCGGCGATATGGGCAGCCGTATGGGCGGCGCGCACGCGCTGAGCGCGTGTTGCGGAGCCACCGAGCGCAGTCTCGACCGCCGAAGTCCAGGCGCTGGGGGTCTGGGGCAGCGGGGCCGAGGCGCGGCGGGCGCCTGCAGGGTTGAGCCGCGAAAGGATCGCGGGCAGGCGCGCGGCGACCTCTTCGCGAGTCATGCCGGTTTTGAGGGAGGGGTCGTAAGTTGCGCGCAGCATCAGCATGTCAAAGCCGGTCAGCACCGCATGTACATTGTCGTCGTTAAAGACCGAATCCCGCAGGCGATAGAGGTCATTGAGCGGCCCCAGCGCCTGCGCCAGTTCCTCGTGCAGGCAGTCGCGCAGCTCTTGCGGGTTCACATCATTGGGCACAAAGATCGCCAGCCGCTCGCGGCTGCGCAGGTTTTTCCAGTCGGTTTGTGGCAGGCGGCGCGCGCGGCGGTATTCCTCGATCGAGCTGACATTTGGTACCACGAAACAGGCGGCATGCGGCAAAAGACGTTGAATGCGCGCGCGGCTCACGGCCTCGATGGTCACGGAGGCGGGCACCTCGCCCGGCGCGCGCAGGCGGACGTTGATCCCGGCCTCGCGGCGCAGGCGCGTCAGCAGTGCCTCAAGATCCATGCGCAGCGTGGCGGGCGCGGCGCCGGTGACCGCGACGCTCACCGGGCCTTCGAAACGGGTGAAGACCGGCATGGTGGTGCCGCCCTCAAGACGAAAATGCAGATCGAGAAAATCCCGCGCCATATCCGCATTGGAGCGCAGCGGCGGCGAAGCCGCGCGGGTGGCAAAGGTGCGGATGGGGGGCAGGTCCGTCGCTAGTGAGGCCGACGCGCGCGAGGGCGGCGTCTCGGCCGGGGCGCAGGCCATCAGGAGCGTGCAGCCCAGAAAAACCGTCTTGAGGCGCAGCGCCCGGAGCGCAGTCAAGACGCGTCCAAGCGCGCCCCAGGGGGGAGAAAAGGTCACATGCACGTCTCTGGTCCGCCTCGGCAAGATCCGGGATCATCTCCCGGCCAAGACACCCAGTATGAACATGATTTGGGCGAAAATTTGAAGTCGGGTCCGATTTTGACGGCACATAGGGCCGGTGTGCAGCCAGCCCGCATCAGATCATCATCAGCGGCCACGTCGCGCCATGAAGGCGAGGCGTTCAAACAAATGCACATCCTGTTCGTTCTTGAGCAAGGCACCGTGCAGTTTTGGCAGCGCATTTGCTCCGTCGCGTTTCAGATCCTCGGGGCTCAGGTCTTCGGCCAACAGGAGTTTCAGCCAGTCGATCACCTCCGAGGTGGAGGGTTTTTTCTTGAGCCCCTGTGTGTCGCGGATTTCGTAGAATTGCGTGAGCGCCGCCGACAAGAGGTCGGGTTTGATGTCGGGGTGATGCACTTCGACGATTTTCTTCATCGTCTCGGCATCGGGGAAGCGGATGTAATGGAAGAAGCAGCGCCGCAAAAACGCGTCGGGCAGCTCTTTTTCGTTATTGGAGGTGATGATCATCACGGGGCGATGTTTGGCGCGGATGGTTTCGCCGGTCTCGTAGACGTGAAACTCCATCTTATCGAGTTCCTGCAAGAGATCGTTGGGAAACTCGATATCGGCCTTGTCGATTTCATCAATCAGGAGCACGACTTTCTCGTCGGCCTCAAAGGCCTCCCAGAGCTTGCCTTTCTTGATGTAGTTCTTGACGTCATGCACGCGCTCTTCGCCGAGCTGGCTGTCACGCAGACGTGACACCGCATCGTATTCATAGAGCCCCTGCTGCGCGCGGGTGGTGGATTTGACGTTCCACTCGATCATGCGCAACCCAAGGGCGTCTGCCACCTGTTTGGCGAGCTCGGTCTTGCCGGTGCCCGGCTCGCCCTTGACCAGCAAGGGGCGCTCCAGAGTGACCGCAGCATTCACTGCAACTTTCAGGTCTTCGGTTGCCACATAGTCCTTAGTGCCCTGAAATAACATGAACTCTCCCTCCGGTCGCGCCTTAGTATTGCCGAATTGGCATGTCAGGCTCCGGTATAAGCACAGCGAGTGACTATTGTGTAGTGACATTCGCGGCACTTGGGATTAAACGCTGCGGCATGGGGGAGCCAGAATGCTTGGAAAATTTGAAGAGACCAAGATGATGGGCCAGACCGAAGGAGCCGAAATGAAGCAGGACGTGTTTCTGCCGGAGGACTATCGCCCGGCCGAAGACGAGCCGTTTATGAATGAACGGCAAATGGAGTATTTTCGACGCAAGTTGTTGAATTGGAAAGCCGAGCTTTTGGATGAAAGCCGGGATACCATCGAGGGCCTGCAGGAAAATACGCGCAACATTCCCGATGTGGCAGATCGTGCCAGCGAAGAGACCGACCGGGCCCTGGAGCTGCGGACGCGCGACCGTCAGCGCAAGCTGGTGGCCAAGATCGACGCTGCGATCCGCCGGATCGACGAAGGGGAATATGGCTATTGTGACGTGACCGGAGAGCCGATCTCCCTGAAGCGTCTCGATGCCCGCCCGATCGCCACCATGAGCCTTGAGGCCCAGGAGCGGCACGAGCGGCGCGAGAAGGTCCATCGCGACGACTAATTTCAGTCATCCACAAGATTATAAAGCGCCGGGTCTTTTGATCCGGCGCTTTTTTGTTATGAGCTTGCTAACGGGTAGCGGGCATTGGGCGCATGAAGTTAGATAAACTCAGAGTAACGGTCGTTGGCGCCGGGATTGGTGGTCTGGCTGTGGCCTACCTGTTGCAACGCGCAGGCGCACAGGTAACGGTGCTGGAGCAGGCCGAGGAGATCTCGGAGGTGGGTGCGGGCCTTCAGGTGACGCCCAACGGGGTGGCCGTGATGCGCGCGATGGGGCTTGCGGATGACCTGGCCTGGTGTGCGCAGCGTGCCCGTGCCGTGGTTCTGCGCCATCACCGTGAAGGGCGCGAGGTACTGCGGCTCGATCTCGATCAATACGCCCATGACCTGCGCTATTACTTTGTGCATCGTGCGGATCTCATCACCCTGCTGGCGGATGCGGTGCGCCGGTCAGGTGTTCAAGTGCGTCTGCTGCAAAAAGTGAACGCCGTGGTGCCGGGCGCACGTCCCAAGGTGCAACTGGCCAATGGCGATACCTGCTGCGCCGATCTGGTGGTCGGGGCCGATGGGCTGCATTCGCGTGTGCGACCTGCGCTCAATTCCGTGGCAGCGCCAAAATTCACGGGTCAGGTGGCCTGGCGGGCAACAATCCCCAACCGGCTGGATCTGGCCGCAGAGGCGCAGGTCTTTATGGGGCCTGGGCGGCATCTGGTGGCCTATCCGCTCAAGGATGGCTCCTTGGTCAATCTTGTCGCGGCACAGGAGCGGCGACAATGGGCAGAAGAAAGCTGGAGCCACGGAGACGATCCCGAGAACCTGCGTCGGGCGTTTTCCATGTTTGGTGGCGCTGCGGCAGAGCTGCTTGCGGATGTGCGTGACGTCAAGCTCTGGGGGCTGTTTCGTCATCCGGTGGCGCAAAGCTGGGGCCGCGACGGTGTGGCCTTGCTGGGGGATGCGGCGCATCCGACGCTGCCATTTATGGCGCAGGGGGCTAATATGGCGCTCGAGGATGCCTACGCTCTGGTGCAGAGCCTTTTGGGGGCAGAGGATTTTGAGGCGGGGCTTTCGGCCTATCAGGCGCGCCGGCACCGGCGGGTGTCAAAGGTGGTTGAGGCCGCAAATGGCAATGCGTGGAAATACCATCTGCGTTCCCCGCTGAGCTGGCCAGCGCATCAGATCCTGCGAGTAGCCGGGGCGCTGGCACCACAACGGATGGTCAGCCAGTTCGATTGGATCTATCGCCACGACGAGACGGCGGTTTGAGCGGGTGATCCTGAGCGGTCGAGTTTGACCGGGTTCGGTAAGTCCCTGATAGTTATTCTTTAATGTCCATGTATGAGGTGTTTCGCTTTGGGCTTTGCCCAAAGCGACCCGCGCCGCGCAGGCACGCCTGCGCGGCGCTTGGCCCAATGTGAGCGCGCGCATCTTGATGCGGGCAGGGACGGGCGGGAGTTCATCCAGCAGGAAGACGCGGGCGCGCGTGCACGGCGCGGTCGTGCCGGTGCGACAGGGCGCATCGCCTGACGACCTGTCAGGCCGCCTGCGGCGCAGCTCAGGGTTCAGAGATCGAGATCCACCCAGATTGGGACATGATCGGAGGGTTTCTCGCGCCCGCGAATATCCTTGTCGATCTGGCAGTCCCGCAGCAGGTCTGCCGCCTGCGGTGTAAGCAGGAAATGGTCGATGCGGATGCCATCGTCCCGGTTCCATGCACCCGCCTGGTAGTCCCAGAACGTATAGTGCCCCGGGCCGCGTGTGCGCGCGCGAAACGCTTCGGTGAAGCCAAGGTTCACAATGCGCTGGAAGGCGGCGCGGCTCTCTGGGCGGTGCAGTGCATCCTCCAGCCAGGCTTCGGGGCGCTTGGCATCTTCGGCCTGCGGGATGATGTTGTAATCCCCCGCCATCAGCGCAGGCATCTCTTCTGCCATCAACTCCGCGGCGCGCGCCTTCAGGCGTTCCATCCAACTGAGTTTATAGGCGTATTTGCCACCCTCAACCGGCGTGCCGTCGTCGTTCAGTTCGACCGGGTTGCCATTGGGCAGGTAGAGACCACAGATCCGGAGCGCTTGTTTGCCCACCACCGTGGCTTCGATCCAGCGCGCCTGCTCGTCGCTCTCGTCCCCGGGCAGGCCCCGGCGCACATCCTCAAGGGGCAGTTTCGACAGGATCGCCACACCATTGAAGCTTTTCTGGCCGTGGGTTTCCACGTTGTAGCCGCGCTCTTCGAAGAGCTCGCGCGGGAACGCCTCATCCACCGATTTGATTTCCTGCAGCACTGCCACATCGGGCTGGGCCTCGTCGAGCCAGTCGGTCAGGGCGTTCACACGGGCCTTGATGCCGTTGATGTTGAAACTGGCGATCTTCATGGCGGTCTCCGTTCTGTGCGTCCACCTGTCTATCGCCGAATTCGCCCGCTCCCGCAAGCAACAGGGCATGTGTTGCACGTCATCCACGAGGCGCAGTGTTCCGACCAGCGCCCTCCGGAAAAAAAGGGTCCAAGCGCCTGCGACTCGCTTGATGGAGCAGGGTCCGGGTCGGGGCGAAGAATCAGCGCAGAGATCCGTCTCCAGACCCCGGCGCCGCAAGTTTTCCTGTGCAACCAAGGGTATAAATCATTTTGCTTTGCAATACTGCGTGTGTGAATAAACCTGTGCAAATATTGTGGGTAACTGAAATTGCATTTTTGAATCAATTAGATGTTAATAAAAATTAATGAAGAGTGAATGCGTTTTTATCTGCATGGTGTTGGAATTCTCTTGTTTTATTTTTTTCAGGTGGCAGGTTTTGGGTGTCTATTACTTTGAATGAAGGAGAAGTCCCGTGAGCGCTCTGAAGAAAACCGTTGCCGATATTGCAGAAAATACAGGTGCATTTGCCGGTGAAAGCGTGGGTCTCGTCAGCTCTACCTGTTTCGATCAAAAGCACGCAGGTGCTCAGGTATCGCTTTACAGCTCCACATGTATTTCCGAAGCCGCCACCGATGCGCTGGTAGGGGATGCAACCCACATGGTCTCTTCGACCTGCATTGAGAGCTGAGTCTTACTCCGTCTCGATTGAAATGCGTTTCGGTGACCCAATTGTGTTGGGTTGCCGAAGATCAATTTAATGATCTTGAGGTCTGTTTATGGGGCAGGTGCTTTCATTTCGCAATGCGCAAGAGAAAAAAATCCGTGAAGGAGCGCCTTTTCTTTTGAATTCATTTGGCTCTTTTCGCAAAGATCCACTGGATGTTTTGTGGATGAAGGAAAATGCAGAGCTGCTCAATGTGTTGGAAACCACAGGTTGCACTTTAAATGAGGGTGCATTGGAGCCGCTTTTGCCATTTTACGAAGGCAGCCTGAGGCACCTGAATTTCTTTCGCCAGTATTATCGTTTCATCCTGTCGATCTGCCTCGATCTGGAGGATCTCGGGGTGCCGGGTCAACGAGCCGAGATCATGTCCGATTGGATCATGCGTCAAGACGTGGCGGCGGCTGAACTTTCGGATTTGCAGCGGGCCGAGGCGCGACGCCTTTTGGCGCGGCGCGGGTTCGAATTGCCCGACGTCGAAGGGCTGGATGGACGGCTGCGGGCCTTTATGCAGCGCTCTGGCGGATTTGCGGTGCCCAATCGCAAGGCTGCCTATGAGTTGACCCATATTGTCTTTTACCTCACCGAATACGGTCGCGCGCCCCTCGAACTGGAAGAAACAGAGCGTCAAAGCCTGTTGTTTGCCGGGTTGATCGCCTTTCTCGATCAGGATGCGGATCTTCTTGCGGAAATCTGCATCGCGCTTCGTTTCTGCAATGAGACCCCTCCACAGGAATGGAGCCGTTGGCTGGAGCAACACACAGGGAAATTTACCCTGCGCGCGGCGCCCGGACGAGTGGGGCAGGACGACTACCATCCCTACCTTATGTGCAATTGGTTTCAACTTCTGGTTGGACGGACTGGGTTTTCTGAGGCACAGTGCGAGGGTTCAGTTGTGATTGAAGGGCCGGGGCGTCCCGGCGCGTTGCGAGGCATGTCGATGGCACTCTATACCCTGCTTGATCAGGCGCCCGGAACTTGGGCGCGGGTGCGCGCGCCTCTATTGCAGTCGCTCAGTTCCGAAGAGGGGGAGGTTCTGCGCCGCGCTGAGGAAAGCACGCCCTTGTTCGAGCCCTTTTTCGAGACATTTTCGCGCTTTGGCCAGGTGAGTAGCGCATGAGCCCTGTCGCCACAGGGGTCCTGGCCGTCTTGCTCTATACGGGGCTGATCGCGGCGGCGGATGGGATCGTGAAACTGATGGCTGGGGGATTTGCTCCGGCGCAGCTTTTTGCTTTGTCGGGTCTTTTGGTGGCGGGGTTCTGTGTTATCGCGGGGCGGCTGCAGGGGCATCCTGACGGTCTGCGCACCAACTGCAAACGGGCAATGCTGCTGCGATCAGGCGCAACTGTGCTGTCCTGCACTTCCTTCTTTTTTGCGTTTCGCTATCTGGCATTGGCCGAGGTGTTTGTCTTTATCGCGCTGATGCCGCTGATGGCGGCGATGATGTCGGGACTGATCCTCAAGGAGCGCATCCGCCCCGTTGTCTGGCTAGCGCTGAGCCTTGGGGTGATCGGCATTCTGGTGATGCGTCCCACGGTGCAGGTCGGAGGGGCTCTTGGGTCGGCGCTGGCGTTGAGCGGGGTTGGGTTTGGGACGCTGTCGATCATCATGGCGCGCTACATCAGCCGATACGAGAGCAACGTGCTGGCGCAGGTCTTCTATCCAAACCTGACGCTTGGGCTGGTGATGCTCTGTGTGTTGCCATTGGTCTGGCGCCCGATGGCGGCAGCGGATCTGGCGCTGGTCGGGGCCTATGCGGTCCTGCTGTTTGGGGCGCGTTGGCTGTTGGTTTTGGCGCTGCGGCAGCTGCCGGCCTATACGGTGACACCGCTTCTCAATCTGCAATTTGTCTGGATGGCGCTGATCGGATTGATGTTCTTTGGTGAAGTGCCATTTGTATCAACCTATTTGGGCATGGCGGTTGTTGCGGCATCGGGTCTCTTTTTGGTCTGGGATCAGGCTCAAACTCAAACACCCGTCCGCACTGAGGCGCCTATGGCGACGATTGCCTCGGACAAATATCGTCGTGGGAACAGGGCGCCTGCACGCGGCGTTCGGCGCAATGACCGGCGCAGTGGCGCTTGGCGCACGCGGCGCCGGGTGCAGTCCGGCCGCTAAGTGCGTCGCGCGCGCGAGTGATGTGCGAGATTGTGTGCGCTGGCCGGGGGGGGGGGGCAGCGCGTAACTTCAATTCTTCGTAGGTCCGATGCCCAAGAGGGAACGCGCCCCGCGAGACATCAGACTAAAGATTCAGGCTGAGCGATCACATCAAGCACCCGCGAACGGGTTCGGGATGAACGCACGCCGAACGGGGGTCACATGGAAAACGAGGTGCCGCAGCCACAGCTGGAGGTGGCATTGGGGTTTTCGATCGTAAAGCGCGCGCCGATCAGCTCTTCGGTGAAGTCGATCACGGCATTCTCGAGAAACGGCAGCGAGATTTCATCGACCACGACTTTCTGGCCTTTGCCCTCAAGCACCAGGTCGTCGGATTTGGGCGTGTCGAGCGCAATCTCATATTGAAAGCCTGAGCAACCGCCGCCTTCGACCGCGATGCGCAGGGCCTGGCCTTGATCTGCAGCGCCGATTTCGGCGAGCCGGTCAAAGGCGCGATCCGTCACTTTTGGGGGCAGTTGCATGTTGGTTTTCTCCGATGGCGTGTTGCAGCGTCAGTGCAAATATAGAAAGGTGCGCGCGAGGCGACAAGATTTGCCGGAGAAAAGAAACACATGTACGCGCCCTATGCCACCATGCCCGACCGTTCGCGCGGGCGGGCTGTTCCCGAAGAAGAGAGCAGTTTTCGGTCTCCCTTTCAGCGCGATAGGGACCGGATCATCCATGCCAGCGCCTTTCGGCGCCTGAAGCACAAGACGCAAGTGTTTGTGGAGCATGAGGGCGACAATTATCGCACCCGGCTTACCCACTCCATCGAAGTAGGACAGGTGGCGCGCACCATTGCAGGCGCGCTGGGGCTCAATCAGGAGCTCACCGAGGCCGTAGCGCTGGCGCACGATCTTGGGCACACGCCCTTTGGCCACACCGGCGAGGACGCGCTGCATGAGATGATGGCGCCCTATGGCGGATTTGACCACAACGCGCAGGCCATTCGCATCGTGACGGCGCTGGAGCGCCACTATGCAGAGTTTGATGGTCTGAACCTCACTTGGGAGACGCTGGAGGCGATTGCCAAGCACAATGGCCCGGTTGTGGGGGAGCTGCCCTGGGCCCTGGCGGCCTGCAACCGGGGGATTGATCTGGAGCTGCACACGCACGCCAGCGCCGAGGCGCAGGTGGCGGCCCTGGCGGATGACATCGCCTACAATCACCACGATCTGCACGACGGTTTGCGGGCCGGGCTTTTCACGGATGACGATGTGTGCAGCTTGTCGATCATCGCGCCCGCCTACGCGGAGGTGGATGAGACCTATCCGGGGCTGGATCATAATCGCCGTCGCCACGAGGCGCTGCGGCGGTTCTTTGGGGTTATGGTCAGTGATGTGATCGAGACCTCGCGGCGTAAGATTGCGGCCTCTGGTGCGCAGTCGGTGGAGGAGATCCGGGCGCTGGATCATGCGGTCGTGACCTTTTCGGATGAGATCTGGACCCAGCTCAGAGAGCTGCGGGCCTTCATGTTCACCCGCATGTACCGCGCTCCTTCGGTGATGGTGGTGCGCGAGCGTGTCGCCGTCGTGGTGAAGGCGCTGTTTGCCTATTACCTCGAAAACACCATGGCGATGCCCGAGCGCTGGCATGGCGACATTCGCAAGGCCGAAACAGAGACTGACCGGGCGCGGATCGTATCGGACTATATCGCCGGGATGACGGATCGTTTTGCGCTGCAGCTCTATGATCGCTTGGCGCTTGGGGCTTGAACGGCGATCTGTGAGCGCGGCCGGGGATGCGAGGCTCTGCCTCGCGCTCCGGGATATTTGGGGTTAGAAGAAGGGGTGCGGCCGCGTGGCCTTTGGGGCGCGTAGGGCTAAGGCGGTTGACCCTGAGCGCGCCCCTCGGTATCCGCTGTGGCTGATACCTATGGGACGCCAGATATGAACCTCTTTACCGATATCCGTACGCTTGTGATCGACAGTCTTGCGGCCATGACGGCCGAAGGGGCCCTGCCGGAGGGGCTCGACTTTGCCAATGTCACCGTGGAGCCGCCGCGCGATGCGGCGCATGGGGATATGGCGACCAATGCGGCGATGGTGCTGGCAAAACCCGCCAAGATGAAGCCGCGCGATATTGCCGAGGCGCTGGCTGCGAAGCTGGCGCAGGACAAGCGCATCACCTCTGCGGAGGTGGCGGGGCCGGGGTTCCTGAACCTGCGTCTGGATCTGTCGGTCTGGCAGGCTGTGCTGGGCAAGGCGCTCAATGCAGAAGAGGCCTATGGCCGCTCTGACATGGGGCAGGGCAAGCGGGTCAACGTTGAATATGTCTCGGCCAACCCGACAGGGCCGCTGCATGTGGGTCATACGCGCGGTGCGGTATTTGGTGATGCGCTGGCGAGCCTTCTGGATTTTGCGGGCTATGATGTAACCCGCGAGTATTACATCAACGATGGCGGTGCTCAGGTCGATGTGCTCGCGCGGTCGGCCTATCTGCGCTACCTCGAGGCCCATGGGCAGAGTGTGGAATTCCCCGATGGCACCTATCCGGGCGAGTACCTCAAGGATGTGGGCGCTGCTCTGAAGGACAAATTCGGCGATCGTTTTGTCGGCCAGCCCGAAGAGACCTGGCTTGAGGAGGTGCGCAACTTTGCCACCGACATGATGATGGATCTGATCCGCGAGGATCTGGCACTTCTGGGCGTGGAGATGGATGTTTTCTATTCGGAAAAATCCCTCTACGGCACCGGGCGCATCGAGGCGGCGCTGGAAAGCCTGGATGCCAAGGGGCTGATCTATGAAGGCGTGCTGGAGCCGCCGAAGGGCAAGAAGCCTGACGATTGGGAGCCGCGCATCCAGACCCTGTTCAAATCTACCGAACATGGTGATGACGTGGATCGTCCGGTGAAGAAATCCGATGGTGCATGGACCTATTTTGCCCCCGATATCGCCTATCACTATGACAAGGTCAGCCGTGGCTTTGACATGTTGATCGACATCTTTGGGGCGGACCATGGTGGCTATGTGAAACGGATGAAGGCGGCGGTGTCGGCGCTCTCGGATGGCAAGGTGCCGCTGGATGTCAAGCTCTGCCAGTTGGTGAAGCTTTTCAAGGACGGGCAGGAATTCAAGATGTCCAAGCGGGCAGGAACCTTTGTGACCCTGCGCGACGTGGTGGATGCGGTGGGCGCAGATGTGACCCGCTTCATGCTGCTGACCCGCAAGAACGATCAGGGGTTCGATTTCGACCTTGATAAGGCGCTGGAGCAGTCCAAGGACAATCCGGTGTTTTATGTACAATATGCCAATGCGCGCATCCACTCGACCCTGCGCAAGGCGCGCGAGGCGGGGATCGCTTGTGATGAGGCGACGCTGAATGGTGCGGACCTGAGCCTGCTCACACATGACGCACAGCTTGCGGTTGCGCGGAAAGTCGCCGAATGGCCGCGCCAGGTGGAGATCGCCGCGCGCACCAATGAGCCGCATCGGATCGCCTTTTTCCTCTATGAGTTGGCGTCAGATCTGCATGGTTTGTACCACCTCGGCAAATCTGAAGAAAGTTTACGATTTGTTAACGAGAGCAGCGAATTGGCAACACATGCCAATTTGGCGCTGGCGCGGGCTGTTTCGATTGTCATTTCTGCCGGTCTTGGTATTCTTGGCGTCAAACCGGCGCAGGAGATGTGACACTAAAGTCGCCCGAACCGCCGGTCTGAGGCAGATCAAGAGACCCTACGTGCAGATGTCCCGCCCTGAATTGGGCGGGCTGTCTGGCACAAATGGGCAGTGAGGCGGATATGGCATATTTTGCACAGGTGGGCGCAAGCACCCCCTCTTCAAATAGCGATGGCGAACGCGGTGGGACCGCATTCGACCCGTTCTCCTCTCATCAATATTCGCGCGCACCCGATCCGGTGCAGAGTGCTCCGGCCGCAGCTGAGGCGGCACCGGAACCATCGTATCCGAGCTTTGGGATCAATCCGACGCAATCGGTAAATGTCGGCACGTTTTCGGGTGTTGGCGCCACGCAAGCGAGCCTGACAGCGACACAGGCGGGCTACGCGGGCGGTATGAGCGCGCCAAGCGTCGCGCCCGAGGCGGGCTATGACTATGTGTCCGACTACGGCGATGCCTATGGCGGCGACGAGGATGAAATGTTTGCACCGCCGCCGGGCGGGCGCAGCGAGTTCGGACGTATGGCCGCGTTTCTGGGCGCTGCGGCCTCGCTGGCACTGGTGGTGAGCATTTCCATGTGGGGCTACAAGCTGATCATGCGCGATGTCTCCGGCGTGCCGGTGGTCAGCGCGCTTTCGGGGCCGATGCGCGTGGCGCCGGAAAACCCGGGCGGGGAACTTGCAGACAATCAAGGGCTTGCAGTGAACTCCGTGGCCGCAAACGGGATTGCCGAAGATCCCGCCGACCGCTTGCAGCTGGCACCGCAAGCGATTTCGCTCACCGAAGACGACCAGCCGATCCCGGTTCTGACAGAGGCCGCCGAAGCCCAGGCCGCACTGGAGGCCGAAGCGCTGGCCCCGGCGGTTGCGCAGGAAACCGCAGCGATTGAGGCGGGCGATGATGTCTCGCCGCTCGAGCAGCGCAGCAATGATATCGACGCGTTGGTGGCCTCGCTCACCGAAGGGGCGGTTCCGCTTGAGGATCTGCGTGAGACTTCGGCATCGATCACCCAGCCAGAACCACTTGCGGCGGCAGAGGTTGCGGCGATCACCACGGTTCCGGCGGCTGTCCGCAATGCGCCCGGCGTGCGCGAAACCCCGCGCCCAATGGTGCGCCCGGCGCGGTTTGCGCCTGCGCCCGCAGCCAGTGCAGACACCACACAAGCCGCGCGCGCCGCGGTTGATATTGACCCCAAGAGCCTTGAGGTCGGGACCCGTCTGGCACAGCTAGGCGCCTATGAGAGTGCCGAGGTGGCGCGCAGCGAATGGACCCGCATCAGCGCCAAGTTTGGTGACTTCTTTGACGACAAGGCCCGCGTGGTCCAGCGCGCCGAGAGCGGTGGGCGGATCTTCTACCGGTTGCGCGCACATGGGTTTGAAGACCTGTCGGACGCGCGCCGCTTCTGCTCGGCGCTGGTGGCGGGCAATGCAGATTGTATCCCTGTGACGATGCGTTGATCGGATGCGATTTGGCGCGACCATCCTGGACGCAGAAGGACTGCGTCTCACCGCCGATGAAAAGGCGCTGTTTCGCGAAGCAGCGCCTTTTGGCTTTATTCTCTTTGCGCGCAATATCGAGAGCGGCGATCAACTGCGTGCCCTTTGCGACGAGTTTCGCGAAGCCGCCGGGCATGACTGTCTGATTACGATCGACCAGGAAGGCGGGCGCGTGCAGCGGCTTCGTGCGCCGCTGGCGCGGGAGTTTCGCCCGGCGCTCGATCATGTGGAGGCGGCCTCGAACCCGGTGCGGGCGATGTATCTGCGCGCGCGCCTCATTGCGGCGGAACTGCGCGACTATGGCATCGACAGCAACTGTGCGCCGCTCGCTGATGTGGCAAATGCAGAGACCCATCCGTTTCTGCGCAATCGCTGTTACGGATCCAACGTCGAGAGCGTCGCCGCCATTGCCCGCGCCTGTGCCGAAGGACATCTGGATGGTGGCGTGGTGCCGGTGATGAAACACATCCCCGGCCATGGGCGATCAACGAAGGACAGCCACCATGATCTGCCCCATGTGACCGCGCCTGCAGACGTGCTGCGCGCAGAGGATTTTGCCGCCTTTGCAAAGCTCCGGGATCTGCCGATGGCGATGACGGCGCATCTGGTCTACGACGCCTTTGATCCGCGCCCGGCGACGCTTTCACCGGTCATGATGGAGATCATCCGCACTGAGCTGGGCTATGATGGTCTTGTGATGACAGACGACATCTCGATGAAGGCCCTGTGGCAGGACGCAGCCGAGGATCAGGCGCGCATGGCTGGCGGCCCGCATCCCGATGACGAAGTGACCTGGAGTGCCCGATTGGCGCGTCAGTCCCTTGATGCCGGTTGTGATGTGGCGCTTTTCTGCAATTCGTCACTGGCGGCGCGGGCCGAGGTGGTCGCGTCTGCCGGGCAGATGACTAAGGCCGCTCAACGGCGCGCCGAGGCGGCCCTGGCCTGCCGCAAGCCCCCTGTCGTGCTTGACACTGAGGCCGTGGAAGCGGAACTATCTGCCCTCATGGGCGGACAGGTTTATGGCTGACGAGAACACGCTTTTTCCAAAAGAGACACAGACGGTCGAGGAGCGGCTTGAGGCCGAGTCCCTGATCGTGGATGTGCAGGGCTTTGAAGGGCCGCTGGATTTGCTGTTGACGCTCTCGCGCACACAAAAAGTGGATCTGCGCCAGATCTCGGTCTATGAACTCGCGCGCCAGTATCTGACCTTTGTGGAACGCGCCAAGGAGCTGCGCATCGAGCTTGCCGCCGATTATCTGGTTATGGCCGCGTGGCTGGCGTTTCTGAAGTCCCGCCTGCTGCTCCCCCCCGATCCCGAAGAGGATGGTCCCACGGGCGAGGAGCTGGCAGCACATCTGGCGTTTCAGCTTGAGCGGTTGCAGGCGATGCGCGATGCGGCCGCCCGGCTAATGGGCCGGGATCGGCTGGGGCGCGATTTCTTTGCCCGTGGGCAGGCCGAGGACGTGCAGCGCATCAAGACGGTGACCTATACCGCCAACCTTTTGGACCTGATGCAGGGCTATGCGCGCATCCGCACCAAGGATGAGTTCCGCCCCTTCGTGATGGACCGCGAGAGCGTGTTCACCATGGAAGAAGCGCTCGAACGTATGCGCGGGCTGCTTGGATTTACCGGCAGCTGGACCGATATGTTGAGTTATTTGCCAGATGGGTGGCACAGCGATCCGGTCAAACGGCGCTCGGCCACGGCCGCAACATTTGCCGCGTCGCTGCAATTGGTTAAAGAAGGCAAGATGGAGATTCGCCAGACCGACAGTTTCGCCCCGATCCAGCTGCGCAACCGGCCCGAGGATAGCTAATGGACGACCACACCCTCAGCGATACGGCCTCGCCAGAGCGTTCAGACAGCGACAGCCTGTTTGACGCGCCGCCCATGGCCGAGCAGGAGCGTATGGTGGAGGCGGTGCTCTTTGCCAGCGCCGAGCCGGTGACGGTGCGCGATCTCATTGCGCGCATGCCGCATGGCTGCAGACCCAGCGAGGCTCTGGAGCATCTGCGCAAACGCTACGAGGGCCGTGGGGTGCGGGTGGTGCAGGTTGGCGAGGCCTGGGCGATGCGCACGGCGCCTGACCTTGGCTACCTGATGCAAAAGGAAACGGTGGAGACGCGCAAACTCTCGCGTGCGGCCATCGAGACGCTGGCCATCATTGCCTATCACCAGCCGGTGACGCGAGCAGAAATCGAAGAAATCCGCGGTGTGTCGGTGTCGCGCGGCACCATCGATCAACTCCTTGAGATGGAGTGGATCCGGCTGGGACGGCGCAAGATGACACCGGGACGGCCAGTGACCTTTGTGGTGACGCCGGTGTTTCTGGATCACTTCGGCCTCGAAAGCGCGCGTGATCTGCCCGGTCTCAAGGAGCTGCGGGCTGCAGGGCTCCTGGAAAACAGGCCACCGCCGGGGGCCTTCCCGATCGGTCAGGGCGACAGCGAGGATGAGCGCCGTGATGAAGAGCAGGCGGAGCTGTTCGAGGACTGACCCTGCACGCAAAAGCGCGGTAGAGGACGGTCCAGTGCGCGAGGGAATGCAGTGCCTCCCACAGCCCGCGCAAGAGACCCCGCACGTCGGAGCCTGTCGCGCGCCCAGAAAACGCCGTACTCCGTCGTTATGGACTGCAGAGGAACCCAAAACTCAGTGAGGATCGGATGGGGTTTGAGCGGATCGCGAACATGGTTCTGCGGCGACTGATTGGACGGGCGGTGAATGCGGGCGTAAGCGCAGGTATCAAGGCCGTCGCCAAACGCAGTCCAGCCAAGGGAGGTGGACGCCACACCACAGGGGCCCCTGTGGGTCACCGCCCCGGCGCGCCGGTGAAGGCGGAACCTGATAGAAACCCAGATCCGCAGACCGAAATCCTGACCGAGGCGCAGGTCCGGGCCGCAGCCGACGCAAAGGCCGAGCGCGCGCGGATCCGAGAGATCAGGCAGGCGCGTCGGGCGCGCCGGGCTGGGCGGGATCCGTCGTAAAGGGCAGGCTGCTGCGCCGAAGGCTCAGTGCCTCGACCGCAGCAAGGGTGGTGAGCGCCGCCGAAATAAGCACACAGCCCATGATCCCGAGCGCTTGAAAGCCGATACCGCCGACAAAGGGCGCGGCAAAGACGCTGAGGTAGGTTGTGGTCGAATAAAGACCCATGATCGCGCCGCGTTGGCGCACATCCAGCACGGTGAGCCGCGCCACAAGAAGATTCAAGCCAAAGTGCTGGAAGATCCCCCACAGGGCTGCCAGCGCCAGAAAGAGCATATAGCTGGCGCCCAACACGCCCATGGCGAGATAGACAAGGCTCAGCGCGAGGAAAACCGGCGTGGTGGCGCGGGCCATCCCGATACGGTCCAGAATCGGGTCGAGCAGCACCGCACCGCCAAACCCCAGTCCATAGATCAGTGGCAAAAGCCCAGCCTGACCGGTGCTCAGGCCAAGGCTTACCGTGGCGTGGGCACCGGTGTAGGAATAGGTGACATAGAAACTGAGCATCAGCCCGACCGAGGCAAAGATGCCGCGCGCCATGCCCGGCACTCGCAGCGCGCTGAGGGGGGAGCTGGCCGCGCCGCCCGGCTCATCCAGACGCGCAAGCGGGGCGCTTAGGGTCCAGATCAGCGCACAAAGCGCCGCCAAAGCGCCATAAACAGCCCGCCAGCCCACAAGCTCTGCGCTCCATGCGGCGAGGCTTACGCCCAGGACCAGCGACAGGGTCCAGCCGGTGAGCACGGCCCCAACCACGCGGGCTTCGCGCCCCTTTGGGGCAATCACGGCGGCCATCGTGTAGATCGAGGGCAGCGCCGCGCCACCTGCAAGGCCGCAGAGCACTTGCGCCGCGATCAGTGCCGCTAGTGACGGGGCCAGCGCGCTGGCAACAAAGCCAAGGGTCAGCACCGCCAAGGCCATACGCAGCAGACGCCCCGCGCCGATGCGGTCGCCGATCGGGGCGATCAGCAGCGCCGCCGCTGCCACCCCAAGCCCATAGCCGCTCGAGGCCCAGAGCACCTGCGCCGGGCTGGCCGCGAGGTCGGCTCCGACGGTTTGCACCAGAGGCGACAGCAACAGCGCGTTGGTGCCCACGATGGCAATGGCGCACATCAGGGTGGCGATGGAGATCCAGAGCGGTGGGGCAGAAGAGGGCATGACAGGTCTCGTGAGGGATTGAATTTCATTCGGCAGTTCGGCCTAATTGGTGAAACTCATTCTGTGAAGATATGAAAGGCCACGGTATGGAAAAAACAGAGACCATTCGGAGCTCCGCGCGGGCGAGCCGTGGTATTGATGCATTGGACCGAAGAATATTAGGTGCGCTCAGCCGGGATGCCACCCAATCCTATGCCACGATCAGTGAACAGGTCGGGCTCTCGGCACCGGCGGTGCATGAACGTGTGAAACGTCTTCGGGCCTCTGGGGCGATCAAGGCCACCGTCGCACAGATCGACGGCGCGCAAGTGGGAAAGCCGATCCTCGCCTTTATCCATGTCGACACCATTGGCTGGGGTAAAACCCGCGAGATCATGGCGCTCGAAGAGTTTCCCGAGGTGGAGGAAATCCACTCCACCACCGGCAATACCTGTCTCATAATGAAGGTGCGTGTGGCCAGCCCACATGCGCTCGAGGGGCTCTTGTCCAAGATCTACGATATCGAAGGCGTGCGTGGCACCAGCACGTATCTGACGCTTTCGACGGTGCTTGAACGCTCTGCGCAAGCGGATGTCACCGCCGATCTTGAAAGTGTCAGCTACCCGCGCTGACCCATTGTCAGCTGGGGCTGCGGAAATGTTTCGAGAGTTTCAGCCCCTGGCCCTGATAGTTTGAGGCAATCCCCGCGCCATAGAGCTGCTCTGGCAGCTCGGCCATGCGCTCATAGACCAGACGGCCCACCACCTGCCCGTGTTCGAGCACAAAAGGCGCCTCGTGACAGCGCACCTCCAGCACGCCGCGAGAACCAGCCCCCCCGGCCGCGGCATGGCCAAAACCGGGATCAAAAAAGCCCGCGTAATGCACGCGAAACTCGCCCACCATTGCAAGGTAGGGCGCCATCTCAGCCGCGTATTCGGGCGGGATATGCACCGCCTCGCGGCTCACGAGGATGTAGAACGCACCGGGATCAAGGATGATCCGGCCCTTGTCGCTGCGCACTTCCTCCCAATAGTCGCGAGGATCATAAGCGGCGATCCGGTCGAGGTCGATCACGCCGGTGTGCGGTTTGGCGCGGTAGCCCACCAGATCGGTGCCGGGCAGGCGCAGATCGACAGAAAAGCCAAGCCCATCCTCGATCACGGCCTCGCCATCCACCAGTGGGGTCTTTGCGTGGAGATCCGCGAGCGCCGCGTCATCTAGCACGGATTGCCCGTCGCGAAAGCGGATCTGATTGAGCCGCATGCCGGGGCGGGCCAGCACAGAAAAAGAGCGCGGGCAGATCTCGGCATAAAGCGGGCCAGTGTAACCGGCGCGGATGCGGTCGAACTCTTCCCCCCCATCGGTGATGGTCCGGGTCAGCAGGTCGAGCCGCCCGGTGGAGCTTTTGGCATTGGCCACGGCGCTTACTGTATCGGGCAGGTCGAGCGATTCCATCAGCGGCACCACATAGACGCAGCCTTTTTCCAACACGGCACCTTCGCTGAGGTCGATGCGGTGCATCTCAAACTCTTCGAGGCGCTCGGCCACGGTGCGCCCTTGGCCCGCAAGGAATGACGCGCGCACGCGATAGGCGACCTTGCCCAGACGGAGGTCAAGGCTTGCGGGCTGGATCTGACCTTCGCTCAGCGGCGCGTCGATTTTGATGTCTGCACGCGCGAGCATGGTTTCGATCGTCTGGCTGGGCAAAACACCGGTCATAGCTGCGGTTCCCTGATGGCGTCCCTGTCCCGAGGGATGCTGACGCATATTCTGTCATGCCACAATACGCAGAATGCGCGTTGCGAATTCTTTTGGAAAACCAACGGCAAAGCAGGCGGCGGATACACAAACGCCCGAGCGTTTGACCGCTCGGGCGTTTCGTTATGGTCGGGCTAGCAGGACTCGAACCTGCGACCTTCCGTCCCCCAGACGGACGCGCTACCAGGCTGCGCCATAGCCCGTTGTGGGAGCTTTCTACTGCTTTTTGCGGCAGGGGCAAGAGGCGAAATTTATTTTTTCTCGCTTTTTCAATGCGCCTCTCATTGGACCCAATGCTCCCCGATCAGTGCCGGGAGGCGATCTCGCGCAAAGCTGTTGCAATCTCGCGCAACGCGCCTTGTTGCGCTGCCGTCAGTGTACCGAGGCGCGAGAGGCGCTGAAGAGGTCCGGCGGCAAAGCTGCCCTCAGGGGTGTCGGAAACCTCGATCACCCGCGGGCGCGGCGACTCCGCTGTGGGCGTCGAGTCAGCCGCCAAAGGTGTGCGCTCTGTCTCTGGGAACTGATCCAGGGCTGCGGCGTCTTCGGCCTCATCTGTGACCGGGGCAGCGGCGTCACGTTCTTCGGCGGTCTCCGCATTGTCCTCAAAGGGGCCTGCATCAGGCGCGGACTGCGGGTCTGCCTCTGGTGCGGCCTCGGCTGCGGTGTCCGTCATCGCATCGGTCACATCCAATGCGGGGGCGGGATCCTGATCCGAGGTTTCGGTATGCGAATCGGACGCCTCGACCTCGGCGTGAGGCATCTCAGACGCGGGTTCTTCTACTGCGGACACATCGCTATCGTCCGCGCCCGTGATGTCGACATCTGAGGGAGCGGATTCGGTGGTCTCAGCCACGGGAGCGGTGGCCTCTGCCAGGGCGCTGGCCATCTGCGCTGCCGGATCGGCGTTTGTTTCCTCTATGGCCGCCAAGTCCGAAGACACTGGCTCGTCGGAGCCAGGTTGGACAGGCACAGGTTCGTCAAAGGGCGGGTGTTGAGAGTCCGGCGAGTCGAATGCGGGCGCGTCCAGTGCGGGCTCAGAACTGGGGTCGTCCGAGGCAAGAGATTGGATCGCCGTCTCGTCGACGCCTGCACTGTCCTCAATGGGCTGCAAGGCGTCGTGGTTTTCAGGCGCGAAATCAGAGGCTTGATCCGTGTCAGGTTCTTGCGCCATCCCAGTGGTGAGAGCATCGGACGCTGGCGCCTGTGCTGGCATCTGTTGCGGTGCGTCTCCTGTAAAAGAGACCTCGGTTGCAGTCTGTTCAGACATATGGGTGGCGGGGCGCGCGTCTGCAACCGGCGCGGTTGATCCCTCTGAGACAGCCTCTGTCGACCCAGCGTCGGGTGCAGATCCTTGAACTGTCCCCGCCTGATCCACAACGGAGGCGCCAGCGAGATCGTCCGCAGGTGCGTCCGCAACCAGTGCCTCTGCGACCTGATCCTCGGCAGGGGGCATCCCGACAGGCGGCGCGGACATCTGTGACTCTTGTTGAGCCAGTGGATCAGGCTGCGCCGGGGCGGGCTGAGTTGGGTTAGGCGCAGGCGGATCGGAGGCAACAGCTGCGCTGTCGGACGCTGGTGCCTGCTCGGCGTTTTGCGCATCTGCGGCTGCGGCAAAGAAATCCTGCTGGTCGGAATTTGATGCCGAAGAGGGGGCTACAGTGGCGGAGGAAGGTGTTGCCGCCGCACGCACGGCCTGAACCTGTGAGGCCATATCCCGTTGCGGTGCGGCGGCATTTGGAAGGTCCATGGGCATCGCCATTTGACCTGCGGATGTCTGCAGCGTCTGCGCGCCGCCCACATGCGCGCGCACGTGATCGCCTTCCTGTGGCGCACTATCTTCTGCGGCGCCTTCCGGTGTGGAAGGGGTGGGCACGGCTGGCGCAGTATCGCTGGTGGGTGCAAACTCACCCGGTGTTTGGCGCAAAGACGCGGCGGCGGCCTCAGAGGGGGCATCGGAGGAAGCGGGAGCGGCAGGCGGCGTTTGCGCGGGCGGCGTGGCTGGTCCTGCGTCAGCGGGCGCAGGCGACGGCGCGGCAGGCGGTACAGAAGGCGGTGTGCCCAGTGGGGCCGCGCCCGCGTCCTGGCCAGCGCCAGCCTCCGCCCCCAGTGGGGTGGGTGCCGCAGGGGGAGTCGTAGGCTGGGACGGGGTCTCGGTGGACGCCAGGCTCTCGGCAGGCCCCGAGGAAGCTACGTTCTCCGCCAGGGCAGATGTTGCCGCGCTGGATGCATCTGCGGAGGCGGCTGTGGGTGTCTCGCCCTGAGGCGGGGCCATGCTGTCGCCCGGCGCAACGGGGGGCGTCGCCGCTGCAGGCGTCACCGGAGCGGTCGGCGCAGGCGGGGTTGCGGGGTAGGGCGGTGGCGGTGGCGGAGCCGCTTTGCGCTCCGATTGCTCTTCGGCGCCGGGGGGATCGCGGTCTACCAGCGGGGCCTTGGGCTTTTCGACCTCGGATGGCTCAACCCATTTGCTCGCTGGTTTGGCCTCAATCGCTGATTCGTCCTCTTGGTCGCCGTCGAGCGGCTTGGAGAGCGACTGCACATGCTGGATGCCCTCTTCGCGCAACAGGGCTTGTGCCTCTTTGATCGACAGGCCTTCTTCGTGCAGGAGGTGCTGAATACCGCCCAGAAGCAACATATCCGTTGGACGATAGTAGCGCCGTCCACCGGCGCGTTTGACGGGTTTGACCTGCGTAAACTTGCTTTCCCAGAATCGCAGTACATGCGCCGGTACATCCAGCCATTCTGCTACCTCGCTGATGGTGCGAAAGGCGTCAGGGGACTTGGACATGGGGCGACCCTTTATTGGCTGCGGCGCATCGGTCTTGCGCATATGGGTATGGCCCCGCAAACGGGGGCCGGTGCTTCATTTGGTATGATCGGCGAAGACGGTTAACTTTTGTTGCCGTCCGCGACGCGATCTTTCATCAGGTGCGAAGGGCGGAAGGTCAGCACACGGCGGGGCTGGATCGGCACTTCTTCACCGGTTTTGGGATTGCGTCCGACACGGGCGGATTTATCGCGCACGCTGAAGGTTCCAAAAGAGGAGATCTTTACCTGTTCGCCGCGCACCAAAGCGTCCGACATGTGCTGAAGCATGCTCTCGACGAGCTGCGCGCTTTCGTTGCGTGACAGACCAACTTCGCGAAACACCGCCTCGCTCAGATCCATTCTCGTAATCGTTTTTTCAGTCATAGCCATCCCCGTTGTTTCTCAAAACAATAGGAGGTCAGGAATTTCCCTGTCAATATCAATGAATTGGAAGGTGCGGTTTCCCCCGCATTACCACCGCAAAACCACAGCACCCCACGCCAGACCGCCACCAATGGCCTCGGTGACGATGAGATCGCCGGGTTTGATCTGGCCGCGCTCAACCCCGACCGACAGGGCCAGCGGGATGGAGGCAGCGGAGGTGTTCCCGTGATCCTGAACGGTCACGACCACCTTGTCCATGGGCAGGCCCATTTTCTTGGCGGTGCCCTGAATGATGCGGATGTTGGCCTGATGGGGGACGATCCAATCCACCTCGTCGGTGCTGGCACCGGCGCGCTCCAGAGCCGTATGGGCTGTGGAGGCGAGTTTTTCGACTGCGTGGCGGAAGACCTGGTTGCCCTGCATGCGCAGATAGCCGGTCGATTGGGTCGACACGCCACCATCGACATAGAGCAAGTCCTTGTAACGACCGTCAGAATTCAGATCCGTCGCCAGAATGCCGCGATCCTTGGAGGTGCCTTCGCCCTCCTGCGCCTCAAGCAGAATCGCGCCCGCGCCATCTCCAAAAAGCACGCAAGTCGAACGATCCGTCCAGTCCATAATGCGCGAAAACGTCTCGGCACCAATGACCAGAACCCGATCGGCCTGACCAGAGGCAATCAGCGCGTTGGCGTTTGAGAGCGCATAGACAAAGCCCGCGCACACCGCCTGCACATCAAAGGCAAACCCCTTGGTCATGCCAAGCTGCGATTGCACCATGGTTGCGGCGGAGGGAAAGGTCAGATCGGCCGTCGATGTGGCCAGAACAATGGCGTCGACATCATCTGCGCCGCGTCCTGCGGATTTGAGCGCGGCCTCGGCGGCACGAGTGGCCATGTGCGAGGTGGTTTCCCCTTCGGCGGCGAAATGGCGGCGTTCGATCCCGGAACGCGAGCGAATCCATTCGTCAGAGGTATCCAGCGTAGCCTCGAATTCAGCGTTCTCTACAATGCGGTCTGGGAGGTAGTGCCCTGCGCCAATCACAACTGCGCGTCGCGTCATTCGTTTGCCTGCCTTCTAGTTCGTGCTCCCGGTCTCAGAATCGCCGGGTGCGTCCGCGCCTGCGGACGTTGCGTCATCTTGGGCAAGCTCTACGGCGGATGCAACCCGGGCTGCAAGCTTTTCCGCAAATCCTTGTTCTGCAAGAAGAAACGCAAGTT
Organism: Epibacterium sp. HA2-3; assembly: GCF_055693725.2. Lineage (NCBI taxonomy): Bacteria > Pseudomonadati > Pseudomonadota > Alphaproteobacteria > Rhodobacterales > Roseobacteraceae > Epibacterium > Epibacterium sp. HA2-3. Next base: position 963,516 of record NZ_CM172490.1, read on the forward strand.
TCACGGCAGCCGAAACGCCCGTGGCATCGGCGCCGCCATGAGATTTCACAACGGTGCCATTGAGGCCGAGGAAAACGCCACCATTGACCCGGCGCGGGTCGATCCGTTTGGCAAGGCGGGACAGCGAGGTATAGGCCAAGAGGGCCGCCAGACGGGATAGGATAGAATATTCAAAGGCTTCGCGGATCGCCGAGCGCAACAGGCTGGCGGTGCCTTCGCCGGTTTTGATCGCGACATTGCCGGTAAAGCCGTCGGTGACGATCACATCTGCGATGTCCCCGGGAATGTCGCTGCCCTCGACAAAGCCGACGAATTCGAAATTCGCCTTCTCTGCGTTCTGAGAGATCAGCGCGTAGGCTTCCTTGAGTTCCGCGCGGCCCTTGTGTTCCTCGGTCCCGACGTTCAACAGCCCCACACGCGGGCAGGGCAGATCCATCGAGTTTCGGATGTAGGAGGTGCCCATCAGGGCGTATTGCAACAGATCCTCTGCATCGGCGCGCACATCGGCGCCCACGTCGAGCATGACGTTAAACCCTTGTGGGTTTCGCGAGGGCCAGAGAATCGCAATGGCCGGGCGATTGACCCCGGGCAGCTTGCGTAGGCGCAGCATCGACAGCGCCATCAGGGCGCCGGTGTTGCCGCAGGAGACAACGCCATCAGCCTCGCCAGAGCGCACGGATTCAAGGGCCGACCACATCGAGGTGCCCTTGCCGTTGCGCATGACTTGGCTTGGCTTGTCTTCCATCGTGACCACATCGCGTGCGTCACGAATCTCCACGCGGCCCTTAAGGGTTTTCCTGCGGGCCACAAGGGGTTCTAACTCTTCAGCGGGACCATGCAGCAGGAACCCGATGTCGGGGTTCTTGCTCGCGGATTTGGCGATGCCTGCGACCACAACGGCCGGGCCGGCATCGCCACCCATGGCGTCCACCGAAATCACGGTGCGGCGGGCATCTGCCTGCGATGGAGCGGTGTTACCCGTCATACGACTGCGTGCCTGCCTGGCATACGTGATCCCGTTTCGACTCAGGCCGCGTCTTCGTCCAGGTCGATCTCGTCGGCCTGTGCTACGATCTCTTTGTCGTCATAGTGGCCGCAGGAGGGGCACACGTGGTGGGGACGACGCAGCTCACCGCAGTTGGAGCATTCGTTCGGGTTTGCAGCAACCAGAGCATCGTGCGCGCGGCGGTTGTTGCGGCGCGATTTGGATACTTTGTTCTGTTGGACAGCCATGTCTCAACCTTTGTCTAACTAGGGCCATCAAGCAGCAGAGCCGTCAGGCGCGTTTCATGTTTCCGTGTCAATCGGTGTGACGTCCGGTGTGACCGTGCGTGTAGGCCGCAGTCGCTCCGATGTCCAACCAAAAATTCCGATGAGCGCGCGAAAATACTGCGAATCTGCGTTTGCGCAAGCGATTTCTTCGTGCTCAGTGGTCGTCAATGCCAGCCTGCCCCCGAGTCGAGAAAAAATTCTGCCTCTTTCGGGGGGCGCATGCCTCTGTGCAGAGGCGGCGCGGCTGGACCTCAGGAGTCCTTGTCGCCGGGTTTCAGCAAATCTGCAAGCCCGGCAAAGGGGCGGGTGTCCTCATCCGTCATCGGCGCTGTGCCGGGTTCGGCGTGAATGTGCTGGCCCAGTTCGGCGCCTTCCTTGCGCGGATATTGCGGCAGATGGAGCGCCACGCTTTCGAGCATCACGTCATAGGGAGAGATGAATTCGCCCAGCTCGTCGATATTGTCGTCATCGCTCATCTCGACCTCTGCTTCGTCGGGAATGGCGATCTCTGCGAGAAACAGGCGCTCCACATCGGTGTCGATGCGGGTGGTGACGGGGTCGAGCGTGACCACGCACGGCTGCGTTACCGTAAAGCCGAGTTTGCCCTTCAAAACCCAGTCACGCTTGCCGCGCGCCTTGATCTCGCCCTCGAACCGCAGCTTGCGCAGGGCATCGACGCCGAGTGCGCTGGCGATCCCGACCAGGGCTTTGGCCTCTGGCGTCAGCGTGAATCGCGTCGGGCGATTCTGGGGCAGATCGGCAACCCGCAGGGCGGCGGTCTCAGAGGGGGTGGAACTCACGAGCGTACTTTCATTTCTTGAACCATTAGCTCGAGTTAGGTAATCGGGACTTCAGTCTTTATCAACCCGAACCGCAGGGGAAGCGCATGATTGCAAGTCCGAAGACCGTAAAATCCGCAATGCGGAGCGCGCTTCTCGTTGGGGTGTTGGTGGCGGTCACCGCCTGCACGGCCCAATACCGCAAGCATGGCTGGGTCCCCGGACCTGATCTTCTCAACGAAGTTGTGGTCGGTGTCGACACGCGTGATTCGGTTTCAGAGACCATCGGCGAGCCCACCATCGACTCGCTGGTGGACGACAGCGGCTATTATTATGTCAGCTCGCGCATCAAACGCTTTGGCCCCAAAGAGCCGGAGGTTGTCTCGCGCGATCTCGTGGCGATCACCTTTGATGGGCGCGGCGTTGTCGACAGCGTGCAGCGCTACACACTGGCGGATGGACGCGCCGTCCCGCTCGAGCGCCGCGTCACCGACTCGAATCTCGAGGACAAGACGTTCCTGCGCCAGTTGATCGGCAACCTTGGCAACTTCAACCCAAGCAGCTTCCTGCAATAACGTCGGTAGCGGTCGCTCCGAGGAGCGGCTAGCAGTCTAAAAGTGGCCCGGGGGATGAATTCGTCACCCGGGTTACACATGTTTTGTGCTAGCAAGAGCCGAGCGTGCCCCAAAAGCGGGGCGCGGCGCACAGAACAGAGACAGACACGAGCAGGCCATGGCGATCCCTTCCCGGTCCCAATCTTCCGACCCAGCGCCGCGCGCAGGTGATCTTTTGTCCAAGGGGCGCTATTGCGCGCGTCTGGCGGCGAATGACGGTGATATCGCCGCCGCGCAGGCCCTGCGCACCTTGTGTTTTGGCACGCTGGATGTGGACCGGGACCATTTTGACGACAGCTGTGCCCATGTTCTGGTCGAAGAACGTGCAAGCGGCACGCTGGTCTGCTGCTTTCGCATGTTGGTGCTGGCGGGCGGGGGCGAGGTCGCGCGCACCTACTCGGCACAGTACTATGACCTTTCCGCATTGGCCGATTTCGACGGGCGCATGGTGGAGATGGGGCGGTTTTGCATCCACCCCGAATGGAGCGATCCGGACATCCTGCGGGTTGCATGGGGCGCGATGACCAGCTTTGTGGACCGCGAGGAGATCCAGATGCTCTTTGGATGCTCGTCCTTCGCGGGAACAGAGACGGCGGTCTATCTGGATGCCTTTGCGATGCTCAAACACCGTCACCTGGCCCCCAAACGTTGGCTGCCCCGCGTCAAGGCCCCCGATGTGTTCCGCTTTGCCGCACGGCTGCGGCGCAAGCCTGACGCCAAGAAGGCGATGCTCCGGATGCCGCCCTTGCTGCGCACCTATCTGATGATGGGCGGCTGGGTCAGCGATCACGCGGTGGTCGACCGGCATATGAACACGCTGCATGTGTTTACAGGGCTGGAAATCGGCGCGATTCCCCCTGCGCGCAAGCGTTTGCTGCGGGCGGTGGCGGGCTAGGCCGCGCCCCCCGGCGCCATGATACATTGACGAAGAGAGCGGAGCGGTTTAGCTCCGCTCTCATGGCACGTATTCCTCTTTTGCAGATGTCCGGGATTTCGCTGACCTTTGGTGGCGATCCGGTGTTTTCCGACCTCGACCTCGTGGTGCAGCCCGGCGACCGGGTTGCGCTTGTGGGGCGCAATGGCTCGGGTAAATCGACCTTGATGAAAGTCATGGCCGGTCTTGTGGAGGCGGATGCCGGCTCCATCGTGATCCCGCCCGGAAATTCCGCCGGCTACATGGAGCAAGACCCCAAGATGGAGGGCTTTGCCACGCTGGGGGATTTTGCGGCCTCGGCACTGGAACCCGGCGAGCTTTATAAAGTGGAGCGCGCAGGCGAGGGGCTGAAGTTCGACCCCGCCCGCCCGGTGGAAACCGCTTCGGGCGGGGAACGTCGGCGCGCGGCGCTGGCGAAACTCATGGCCGAGGCGCCCGAGCTGATGCTCTTGGACGAGCCGACCAACCACCTTGATATCGAAGCGATTTCCTGGCTCGAGGGTGAGCTGGCCTCAACCCGTGCAGCCTTTGTGCTGATCTCGCACGACCGCGCGTTCCTGCGCGCTCTGACCCGCGCGACCCTCTGGGTAGACCGCGGGCAGGTGCGCCGTCAGGACAAGGGGTTCGAGCATTTTGAGGCGTGGCGCGACAAGGTCTGGGAAGAAGAAGACATGCAGCGCCACAAGCTCAACCGCCTGATCAAATCCGAAAGCCGCTGGGCGGTCGAAGGCATCTCGGCCCGGCGCAAACGCAACATGGGTCGGGTGCGCGCTTTGCAGGATCTGAAATCCGAACGCGCCAGCCAGATCAAGCGGCAGGGCGCTGCGGCGATGGAGCTAGAGGCGGGGCCAAAGTCCGGCCGCAAGGTTATCGAGGCCGAAGGTATCACCAAACGCTTTGGCGACAAACAGATCCTCAACCACTTCTCCCTGACAGTGCAGCGCGGTGAGCGCGTCGCCTTTGTGGGGCCGAACGGCGTGGGCAAGACGACGCTGTTGAAGATGCTTCTCGGGCAGGAAACGCCGGATGAGGGCACAGTCAAACTGGGCACGAATCTTGAGGTCGCAGTCTTTGATCAGACCCGCGATCAGCTCGATGGAGATTCGAGCCTGTGGGAGAACCTCACCGCGGATCCCTTGATGGGGATTTCCGGCAAGGCAGATCAGGTGATGGTGCGCGGACAGCCCAAACATGTGGTAGGCTATCTGAAGGAGTTCCTTTTTGATGAGCGCCAAGCCCGCGCACCGGTGCGCTCGCTCTCGGGGGGGGAAAAGGCCCGGCTGCTGCTCGCGAAACTCATGGCGCGCCCGTCGAACATGTTGGTGCTGGACGAGCCGACCAACGACCTCGACGTGGAGACGCTTGATCTGCTGCAGGAGCTTCTGGATGCCTATGACGGCACCGTGCTGCTGGTAAGCCACGACCGGGATTTCCTCGACCGGGTTGCGACGACCACGGTCGCCATGGAAGGGCAGGGGCACGCCACGGTCTATGCGGGCGGCTGGAGCGACTACCTCGCGCAGCGCACTCCGAAAGAGGCGCCTGAGAAGGTCGAGAAATCAAAACCTGCGAAATCCAAACCAAAACCAGAGGCGCAGGCACCCAAAGAGGCGTTGAGTTTCAAGGAAAAGCACCGGCTCGAGGCGCTCCCGGACGAGATTGACCGTCTTGAGAAAGAGATTGCCAAACTCGAAGAGCTGATGGCCGATCCCGAGCTTTTCACCCGCGAGCCGGTGAAATTCAAAAAAGCGACAGAGGCGCTGGTGGAGCGTCAGGAAAAACTCGCCGCTGCCGAGGAAGAATGGCTGACGCTGGAAGAAAAAGCGGCTCAGGCTTGACGCGTCAGAGATATAAGTCGGTCTGATGGGGAGGTGTTTCGCTTCGGGCAGAGCCCGAAGCGCCGCGGGCCGCTGCGGCGCGCGCGGCGCTCGGCCCAACCGGATCAATCCGTCCCCTCAGGGGGCGGTGAGCACAGGCGGGAGAGGTCTTAGATCGCAGGCGCAGTTGTCCTCAGCGCATCCGCAGCGCGCCATCGAGGCGAATGACCTCCCCGTTGAGATATCCCATTTCGACGATGAACCCTGCCAGACGTGCGTATTCCTCTGGCTGGCCCAAACGCGCCGGGTTTGGCACATCGGCGGCCAGTTGCGCCTGTGCCTCCTCTGGCAGTCCCGCCAGCATCGGCGTCATAAAGATCCCCGGTGCGATGGCCATCACCCGGATGCCCGAGGACGCTAGGTCGCGGGCCATGGGCAGGGTCATGCCCACGATGCCGCCCTTGGAGGCCGCATAGGCCGCCTGGCCCTTTTGGCCGTCAAAGGCTGCGATCGAAGCCGTGTTGATGATGACACCGCGCGCGCCATCCGCCTCGGGCGTAGACTTGCTGATTTCTGCCGCGGCCAGGCGCGCCACGTTGAAGCTGCCGACCAGATTGATGTCGACGGTTTTCTGAAACGCGCCCAGCGGATGCGGACCATCCCGCCCGACGGTTTTGATCGCATGAGCAATGCCTGCGCAATTCACCGCCGCGCTCAACCCGCCCATTTTGTCGACCGCATAGGCCATCGCCGCCGCAACGCTTTCTTCGCTGGTGACATCGGTCTCGACAAAATGGGCTCCGATTGTCTCCGCGATCTTGGCACCCCGATCGCCATCGCGATCCAGAATTGTGACCTGAGCGCCAGCGTTACGGAAATGACGGGCGGTGGCCTCGCCGAGACCGGATGCGCCGCCCGTGATCACAGCGCGCGTGGTTGCGAGTTTCATCTGTCCCGCTCCTCCCATGAAATGAACATGCGTTCAAATAACCACGGCAGAGCCATTCTGTCCAGTCCCGCGCCATTGTCGGTTCTCGACAATGCATGCGGTCTCGATAACACCCCCTGAGGATGCTAAACCACGCAGAAAGGAGCCGCGATCAGCCGCCCATCAGCCTACGATCCAGAGCAGCCAGAGGAGCGAGGCGGCGTCCAAGCGGGGGCCAATAGAGCCATGTCCCCCCGAGTTGCGAGAGCCGTGCGCCTGTTCCCAGCTTGAACCGTGCAAGCCCACTTGCGTCCTCGGTGTTGATCACGCCAAGATCCAATTGACGGATGCCCTTGGAGGCAAGCCAGTCCATCGCATTCCACATCAAGAGATTATGCGCGGAGAGCCGGCGCCCGCGCTCCGTGCTATGCGCAATATGATAGGTTGCGCCTTCACCATGGGTCAGAACCAGGATACCGGCCACTGTCTCACGCCCCTCATGCGCTTCAAAGAGTTTTGCAGACCCACGATTTGCTTGCGCATAAGCCAGTGTCAGCGCGGCGGGCCAGCTGCGATAGCGACGTTTTTGCTGTTGCGCTGCATCGGCACGTAAAATCCAGTGATCGGGCGCAATCGGCATGTTCTGTCGCGTTACCCGCAAGGCCTGCGCCTCCGCATGCGACAGGCGGTTGCGCCACTTCTGCGCAAGCCGGTTCCGCTGCGCTGTACGATCTGCAAGAATGTCCAGGAGCCCCACGCTGGCCGGCGTCATCAACGGCAAAGCCCCAAGACGGCCAAGTTCGGGCACAGGATGCTCGGGTGACAGGAGCACCGGGGTCCGCCGCAACCCTTCTTCTTGAATAATTTCAAGCAAACGCAAAGGTTTAGGCAATTCTGCGCGGTTGACCATCGCGACCTCGACACCCCAGAATTTGCGCCGCAGCACAAGCATGTCTTGCAGGCGATCCAGATGCAGCGGTGTCTGTCCAACCAGGTTCAATGCGCGCGAGAACTCGGGCGATTGCGCGAGTGTACGGAGTGAAGCGCTGCGTTGAATAGGGCGGGGCATGGCGGGGGTGGAACCAAGATCAAACATACCGCCATTAACAAGATGGAAACCTAATTGATGGTTAATGAAATCATGAAAAAGACCGTTAAAATCTACGGGCGCAGCGCCGCTGGCGCGCGCATGACAAAATGTGCGGCGCTGTTGATTGCCACCGCCCTGTCGATCCCGACCTTCGTCATTCTCACCGTGATCGAGGTGGTCTTTCTCTAGGCACGCCTATTGCCCAACAGGACAGACCGCTGGCTTCTTCTGACCCAAAATATCCTAGGGTGAATTGGCCAGGGGCCAAGAGGGGCAAAGCCCCTCTCGTCCTCTGTTTCCATCAGCCCTCGAGCTGCACAAGCGCGTGACGCTTTTTACCTGCCGACAGTTTGATCGGGGAGGCCAGCGCAGCGGCGTCGATCATCAGACCGGCATCCGTCAGCGGCGCATCGTCAAGCTTGGCGCCATTCTCAGAGATCAGGCGCTTTGCTTCCTTGCCGGATTTTGCGAGCCCGGATTTCACGATCAACTGTACGATCGACATCCCGTCGCCAAGCTCCGCGGGCGACAGCGACAGGGTCGGCAGGTCATCGCCCACACCGCCCTTTTCGAACACTTCGCGCGCTGTCGCCTCGGCAGCGCGCGCCGCCTCGGCCCCATGCAGGAGCGTCGTGACCTCATTGGCAAGGATGATCTTGCCCTCGTTGATCTCAGACCCCTGAAGCGCGCCCAGACGGTCGCATTCTTCAACCGGCAGCTCGGTATAGAGCTTCAGGAACCGCCCCACATCCGCATCGGTGGTGTTGCGCCAGAATTGCCAGAACTCATAGGGGCTCAGCATCTCGTCATTGAGCCAGATCGCGCCGCCTTGCGATTTGCCCATCTTGCGCCCGTCCGAGGTTGTCAGCAGCGGCGAGGTCAGGCCATAGATCTCATTCTCCAACACCCGGCGCGTCAGGTCGATCCCGTTGACGATATTGCCCCATTGATCCGAGCCGCCCATCTGCAACACACAGCCATAGCGGCGGTTCAGCTCCAGGAAATCATAGGCCTGCAGGATCATGTAGTTGAATTCGAGGAAGGACAGCGACTGCTCGCGATCAAGGCGTGATTTCACGCTCTCGAAGGACAGCATCCGGTTCACCGAGAAATGCCGCCCGATGTCGCGCAGGAACTCAAGGTAATTGAGCCCATCCAGCCATTCGGCGTTGTTGAGCATCATGGCGCCATTTTTGGCGTCCGAGTAGTCGAGGTATTTAGCAAACACCTTCTGCATGCCGGCGATATTGGCGTCGATCTGTTCCGGCCCCAGCAGCGGGCGTTCATCCGAGCGGAAGGAAGGATCGCCGACCTTGGTGGTGCCGCCCCCCATCAGGGTGATCGGGCGGTGGCCGGTTTTTTGCAGCCAGCGCAGCATCATGATGTTCAGAAGGTGCCCCACGTGAAGCGACTGCGCCGTGGCGTCATAGCCGATATATGCCGTCTGTGTACCGCTCACCAGTGCCTCATCGAGACCCTGATAATCGGTGCAATCCGCCAGGAATCCGCGTTCCATCATGATGGCGATGAAGTCCGATTTCGGATGGTAGGTCATAGCATGCCTCGGCTTTTGAATATGCAAGCGGCTGTATAAATCGCATCGCCACCGGTGGGAACCTGTTTTCCGGACAAAATGTGCGGTGTATCATTTGCCGGAACGGGCGGGACGGCCCGGTTTTCGCAAGGAAGAGTGCAGAGATGGGCAGAGCCATATCCAAGTCAGGCCTGGTGCGGGCCTTGGGCGCCATGAGCGGGACATCGCTTGACGGGGTCGACGTCGCAGTTCTGGAAACCGACGGGCGCGACATTCTCGGCTTTGGAGAGACGGGCTACCGCGCCTATTCAGACGCGGAGCGGGAGGTGTTGCGGGCCGCGCTGGGCCAGTGGACCGGCGATGCAGTCTCGGCGGCGGCGCGGGTGGTCGAGGCGGCGCATATCGAGGTGATGACGGACCACGCCGATGTTGATCTCATTGGATTTCACGGCCAGACGGTTGCACATGCCCCGCGTCTTCAGGGCACGTTGCAGGTTGGCGATGGTGGTGTGCTGGCCGAGGCCTTGGGGCGGCCTGTGGTCTGGGACTTTCGCTCTGATGATGTGTCGATGGGCGGCGAGGGCGCACCGCTCGCGCCTTTCTTCCATCATGCCTGCGCACGCTATATCGGCGCGACAGAGCCCTTGTGTTTTCTGAACCTCGGCGGGGTCGGCAACGTGACCTATGTTGATCCCCGCAAGGCCCGGCCCGAAGACGAAGGGGCGCTTCTGGCGTTTGATACCGGGCCTGCCAATGCGCCGATCAACGACTTTCTTCAGTCCCGTCTCGGTCTTGCGATGGACGAAGGCGGTAGGATTGCATCCGGGGGCGCGGTGGAAAACGGCGCGCTGGAGCTGTTTCTCGCCGAGCCCTATTTTGCGCGGATACCGCCTAAATCTCTGGATCGAAACGATTTCCCCGAGATGATCGGACTCGTGACCGAGCTCAGCGATGCGGATGCCACCGCGACGCTCACCGCCATGTGTGCTGCAGCTGTGGCGCAAGGCATGGAGCATTGTCCCAGGGCGCCGTCCAAGGTGCTCGTCACCGGCGGTGGGCGTCACAATCCGGTGCTGATGGAAATGCTGCGGGTGTCGCTTGATTGCCCGGTCGAGCCGGTGGAAACAGTGGGGCTCGATGGGGACATGCTGGAAGCGCAGGCGTTTGCCTACCTCGCGGTCAGGGTGGCGCGCGGCCTTCCGACCTCAGCGCCCAGCACGACCGGCGTGCGCGCCTGCGTCGGCGGCGGGACGGTGACCGTTCCCGAAGGATGGACAGCGCGCAAAACCTGATCGTTTAACTTCGGGGTATACCTGCAATTAGTCTGGCGGGCCAGCTCCCGCCCGTCGCGGGCTGCATATGAAATGCACCCGCTCCCGATGGGCCAGGCGCCACGCAGCCGGACCAGCTGCGTGGCGCGGGTCGCTTCGGGCTGAGCCCGAAGCGAAACACCTCTCACGCGATCAGGCGCGGGGGATGTCAAACCCTTCAGTGGCGAGGGTGAACCCGGAAAAATCAAACCCCGGAGACACGGTGCAGCTGACGAGTGTCCAATCCCCCGTGCTGCGCGCCGCCTGCCAGTGGTCTTTGGGCACGATCAGCTGCGGGCGCCCCTCACGCAGGTTCGGTGTCAGCAGGTGATCCGTTGCCGGCCCCTGATCTGTCGCGGCAAGCGATAGCACCAGCGGCGCGCCCGCGTGATAGAGCCAGATCTCGGTGGCATCGACTCGGTGCCAGTGGCTCTGCTCGCCTGCGCCAAGCAGGAAATAGATGCAGGTGCCTGAGGGGCGTCGGGGTGCGCTCCGACCTGCGTCGCCTCCGGACGCCGCACCCGCCGTGTCCTCGACCCAGGTCTGGCGATACCAGCCCCCTTCGGGATGACGCTCCAACTGGAGGGTCTCGATGATCTCTTGTGCGTTCATGTCCTGCATCATGCGCCTGTGCTCCGGTCTGGTTCTGATTGCGGCTGGTAATTCGCGTGGGTCACCATATGTTTGCCCCATGACCCTCGATATCCCGTTTGACAATACATACGCGCAACTCGCGCCTGAGTTCTACACGCGACAGGCGCCCACGCCGGTAAAGGCGCCGCGCCTTCTGGCCTTCAACGACGCGCTTGCGACTCTTTTGGGGATCGCGCGAGGCACGGACGCGGAGCTCGCCCGGGTTTTTGGCGGCAACGAGCTGCCCCGGGGGGCTGACCCTTTGGCGCAGCTTTATGCCGGGCATCAGTTCGGCACCTACAATCCCCAGCTCGGCGACGGGCGCGCGGTGCTCTTGGGCGAGGTGGTTGGGACCGACGGTCTGCGCCGTGACATTCAGCTCAAGGGCTCTGGCCCCACGCCCTATTCCCGCCGAGGGGATGGGCGCGCTTGGTTGGGTCCTGTGCTGCGCGAATATGTGGTTTCAGAAGCGATGCATGCGCTGGGCATTCCGACCACCCGCGCCCTTGCAGCGGTTGAGACAGGCGAGACGGTCTGGCGCGAGGGTGGATTGCCGGGGGCTGTGCTGACGCGGGTGGCCTCCAGTCATCTGCGTGTTGGCACCTTTCAGATCTTTGCGGCGCGGGGCAACACGGAGGCGCTGCGCAGCCTTACGGAGTATGCCATTGCGCGCCACTACCCAGAGGCCCAGGGCCCGCTTGGTCTGTTGCGGGCCGTGCGGGACGCCCAGGTGGAGCTCGTCTCGGCGTGGATGAGTGTTGGCTTCATCCACGGGGTAATGAACACGGACAACTCCTCGATCGCGGGAGAGACGATCGATTACGGACCCTGCGCTTTTATGGACGTGTATCACCCCAATCGGGTGTTTTCCTCGATCGACCGGACAGGGCGCTATGCCTATGGAAACCAGCCACAAATCGCGGTGTGGAACCTCGCACAGCTTGCGACGGCGCTGATCCAGCTTGAGGACGATCCCGAAAGCGTACTGGAAGAGGCCACCGAGATCGTGCATGCGATGCCGGAGCTCTTGGAGGACGCTTGGCTGCGGCGGTTCCGCGCCAAGATCGGCCTTCGGGAGGTCGCAGAGGGCGATCTGGAACTGGTGTCGGATCTCTTGGGGATAATGGCGCAGGGGCAGGCGGATTTCACCAATACCTTCCGGGGGCTGCTGGACGGCACCGCGCGGGATCAGTTTCTGCAGCCCGAGGCGTTTGATGTCTGGGAGAGCCGCTGGAAGGACCGCCTGTCGCGGGAAGCGGACCCGGAGGCGCTCATGGCGCGCAGCAACCCGGTTCTGATCCCGCGCAATCACCGGATTGAGCAGATGATCGCTGCAGCCGTCGGGGGAGATTATGCTCCGTTTGAACGTCTGATGGATGCGCTGTCGCACCCGTTTGAGGCGCGGGAGGACTATGCCGATCTGCGCCGCCCGCCAGCGGAGGATGAGGTGGTGCAGGCGACGTTCTGCGGCACCTAGCCCGCTCAGGTTTTGGCGGTTCGAGGACTGTTTCTGTAACAGGAGCGTTTGCGCCGCGTTGCGCGTCGCCCGGGGCGCAGGCCGTTCTTGATGTTGGCCGAGCAGTACGGAACAAGCGCTGAGACATGCCGGGCTAAAAAACGCGGGCTCAAGATCGCTGTCTTGAGCCCGCGTTGCGATTTCTCATTTGCGATCAACCAGATGTGCTGGCGCCGCCTTTCCCTGACAAAGACAGGTGAGTGGCACCAAGGTCGATCAGGACTTGCGCCGCTGCCGTCCACCGGCACCAGCGGCACCACGGGATTCGCCTGCGCCCCCCGAGGGGGCTGCGGATTTGCCACCACCAAAGCGACGACGACCGCCGCCAGGCTTGCCACCGCCTTTGCCACGGCCACCGCCGCCGGGGCGACCGCGTCCGCCACCGCGTGCGGGTTTGGCTGCGGGGTCCGGCAGCTCTTCCCAGGCGCGACCAGAGGCCACGGGGATGGTGATGCCCATGGTTTTCTGGATCGCCTTCAGATCGCCAATCTCATCCGGCGCACAGAAGGCGACGGCCTGACCGTCTTTGCCTGCACGTGCGGTGCGGCCGATGCGGTGCACATAGGCATCCGGCACATTGGGCAGCTCGTAGTTGTAGACGTATTTCACATCGGGAATATCAAGCCCGCGCGCGGCCACATCGGTGGCCACAAGCACGGTGATTTCGCCCGATTTGAACGCTTTCAGCGCGCGCTCGCGCTGGCCCTGGCTCTTGTTGCCGTGGATCGCGGCTGCCTTGAAGCCTGCCTTGTCCAGCACCTTCATCAGCTTTTCCATGCCATGTTTGGTGCGGCCAAAGACCAGCGTGCGCTCGCCGTCATGGGCAGAGAGCAGCTCTTTGAGAAGGCTCAGCTTTTCCGCCTTGGCGATGAAATGTACCGATTGCGTGACCTTGGCGGCGGGTTTGCCCGGAGGGGTCACTTCGATGCGCACGGGGCTCTTGAGATAGGCGTTTGCGATCTCGTTCATCTGCTTGGGCATCGTGGCCGAGAACAGCATGGTCTGGCGCTCTTCGGGCAGGAGGGCCGCGATCTTGCGCAGGGCGTGGATGAACCCGAGGTCGAGCATCTGATCGGCCTCATCAAGAACAAGAAAGTCGCAAGATCCCAGATCCAGCGCCTTGCGGTCGAGGATGTCGAGCAGGCGGCCGGGGGTCGCCACCAGAATGTCGGTGCCTTTGGACAGGCGGTGGATCTGCGGGTTGATCGACACGCCGCCCACGACGAGCCCGGTCTTCAGCGGGCTGCCTTCGGTGAGGCCGCGCAGGGTCTCTGCGATCTGATTGGCCAGCTCGCGGGTCGGAGCGAGGATCAGGCCGCGCACTGTACCGGCCGCAGGCTTGCGACCATATTCGAGCATCTGCGCCACCAGCGGCACGCCAAAGGCCGCGGTCTTGCCGGTGCCGGTCTGGGCCAGGCCCAACACGTCCTGACCATTCAGCGCATGGGGAATGGCGCGCGCCTGGATCGGGGTGGGTGTATTGAACCCCATCGCTTCCATGCGGGTGTGCAGGTGCTTGGGCAGGTCCATAGAGGAGAATTCGGTCATTCAAAGTCCTTTCGACGGCTGCAGCCTCGAGGCGCGCAACCGTTTCGGGCAGGGCCAGATGCCGCATACCCGATCATTCAGTGGGGCGGAGACCTCAGACCCAGACGGCCGCATGCCGTTCGGTCGATCTGCCGCAACTAGCCCCACGCGTGATCTTGGAACCATGGCATCCCCGACAAGATCCGGTTAACATGCCCCGCGCTTGCAAGAGTGCAGCGGCGGTTTGGGGCAGGGTGGCCATGTCGCTTGCGACGGGCCCGCTCGGATCTCTGCTCACGCGGCAGAGGGTATGCCTGAGGGGCACATGGCGTGGTGTGGGTGAAATGTCAATGGTGTGCGGGCAAGATGGCTGTTTGCTATGCGTCTTGCATTCGCTAAAAAGAAACGCCAAGCAAGGGACCCCGCATCGAACGACAGGGACAGATCAGGCATGACCGACACGATAATCTCGCGCTGTGAGGCCCATGGCCTGCGTATGACCGGCCCGCGCCGCACCATTGCGCGTGTTCTGGAGGAAAGCGACGATCACCCCGATGTCGAAGAGCTGCATGCGCGCGCCAATGCGCAGGATTCGGGGATCTCGCTGGCGACGGTCTACCGCACCGTCAAACTCTTTGAGGAATCAGGCATTCTGGAACGGCTGGAGTTTGGCGATGGCCGGGCGCGCTATGAGGATGCCGACCGCGATCATCACGACCATCTCATTGATCTGAACACGGGCGAGGTGATCGAATTCTGTGATCCGGAGATCGAGGAGCTGCAGGAACGCATCGCCAAAAAGCTCGGCTACGAGCTGCGCGGTCATAAGCTCGAACTCTATGGCGTGCCGATCAAAAAGGGCAGCTGAGCGGGCGCGGTTTGGGTCGCAGCCTGCGGGTCTCATCACCATCGTGAATAGAAAACCTCACAACTTCTGCTGAGGCAGGTGCGATTTCACGCTTGCGTCATGTGGTCGCATCGCGCCATGGCTGGGGTGTATTCAACGCCCCGCCAAGGACGCACGCCCATGGATAATGTCAAAGGTATTTTGCTGCTGCTGGTCGCGATGGTCGGCTTCACCGTCGAGGATCTCTTTATCAAACAGCTCTCCGGTAGCCTGTCGGTGGGGCAGATCCTGGTGTTCATCGGGCTGGGGGCTGGGCTGTTGTTCTATGTGGCGCTGCGCCTGCAAAAGCAGCGCCTCTGGACCCGGGAGGCCTGGCAGAGCATGCCCGTGCTGCGCGCATTGGCCGAAGGGGGCGCGGCCATGAGCTTTGCCACCGCGCTGGCGCTGGTGGACATCTCGGTGGTGGCGGCCGTGTTTCAGGCGACGCCGCTGGCGATCACGATGGGGGCTGCGCTGTTTCTGGGGGAACAGGTCGGCTGGCGGCGCTGGAGCGCGATTTTTGTCGGCTTCATGGGGGTTTTGATCATCATTCGCCCCGGCCTTGACGGGTTTGAGCCCAACGCGCTTCTGGTATTGATCTCGGTGTTCTTTGTGGCGGCGCGCGATCTGATGACACGGCGGATGCCTGCGAGCATTCCTTCCTCCGTGGTGAGCGTACAGGCCTACCTCGCGGTGGTTGTCGCCGGCGGGGTGATGCTGATGTTCACACCGCAAACGCTGGTTGCGCCAACGTCCTTTGAATGGGCGATGCTGGCGGGGGGGACGCTTTTTGGGGTGATCGCCTACTATGGCATCGTCACCGCCACGCGGATTGCAGATGCCGCTGTCATCACGCCGTTTCGCTACTCGCGACTGGTGTTTTCCATGATTGGCGGCGCGATTGTGTTTTCGGAGCGCCCTGACGCGATGACGCTGCTCGGCTCCGGGCTGATTATCGCAACCGGGCTCTATACCTTTGTGCGCGAGCGCCGTCTGGCGCGTCAGGCCGCGCGACTGGCGGCACAGCCCGTCTGAGATCAGGCTGCGCGTGGGGTCAAGCGCTGTCGCGCGCCGCGCACGCCGACCCAGATGCAGAGTGTTGTCAGCATGAAATAGACTGCGATACCGTAGCCTTGGGCGTCGAAATCAATCCCGAGGTCGATAAGCGCTCCGGTCAGGCCCGGGCCGATCGCGGTGCCAAAGACCATCACCGCCATGACCAGCGATTTGATCGCGCCGATATAGCGCGTGCCATAGGCCTCGGCCCAGAACGAACTTGGCAGTACCGCATGCGCGCCTACCGAGAGCGCCATTGCAAGGAAACCCGCTGCCATGCCGATACCGCTGGCGGTGGTGGCAAAGATCGCAAAAGCCGCAACCATTGGCAGCTGATAGAGCGGCATCAGCCGCGCCGCGCCCCAGCGATCCAGTGCCCAGCCCGCAACCAGCATGGAAAGAACGGACATCACTGTGAAAAACGGGAAATAGGCCACCAGCTCCAACAGACTCCAGCCTTTGGTGGTGGCGAAATGGAGTTGATGAAAGAAGAATGCGGTCGAAAAGGCCGCCGGGCCCAGAATGGATGGCACCATCAGCCAAAAGAGCGGCGTGCGCAGCACCTCGACACGGGACCAGTGGCGGTTGTCCATGCCGGTGCTGCTCACATCCTGAGAGGTGGCACGCGGTGTGCGCTCTTGTGACAACAGACGCAAGAGCAACGGCGCGCCAAGCAGACAGATCGCCGCGCTCAGAAGCCAGAGCATGCGCCAGTCAAAGCGCACCATCAACGCCACAAAGATCAGCGGCAGCAGCGCCTGACCAAGGGATACGCCCAGAGCCGCAATCGACAGAGCCCGTCCGCGCGTGGCCACAAACCAGCGCGCCATGGCGACCACCGCGAGATGAGTGCTCATACCCTGTCCAAAAAAGCGCAACGCAAAGACAGAGAGCGGCAGGACCCAATAGTTGCGATTGAGCGCCATCAGTACGCAGGCCGCCGCCAGCCCACAGAGCACAAAGGCCCCAAGCTGGCGCACCCGAAGCACATCCGACAGACCACCTGCCGCCACCATCACAAGTGCAGAGGCCGTGGTCCCCACCATGTAGATGGCACCCCATCCGGCGTGGCTCAGACCAAACTCTGCCTGAATAGGCCCGGCAAATACCGAGATGAAAAAGGTCTGACCAAAGCTCGACAGGAACGTCAGCAAGACCCCTGCCGAAAGATAGGGGGCGTTGCGCAATAGAAATTCGTGGAATCGCAGGGGGGCAGCCATGGCGACAGCTTTACCTGTTAAGGATCTGACGCAAGGGTGAGCGCTATCATCTTGCGGTATCGCGTGGACGGCGCGTCTTTTTTGTCGCGCCATGAGCCAGGGGGCGACGGCTTATGCAGAAAAATTCCCGATGTTAGGGATAAACCTCTCGAATAAGAGCCGTTAGCGATAACGCTTCCGGTTTACTTTTTGCGCGGGCTTGCTATGACCGGGGGCAAATCGTGTCACAGTGAGGGACCATTTGCGATGAGCACCATTATCGACATTCACGCCCGCGAGATCCTCGACAGCCGGGGCAACCCCACCGTCGAAGTCGATGTCGTTCTCGAGGACGGCATCATGGGCCGCGCGGCCGTGCCATCGGGCGCTTCGACCGGTGCCTATGAGGCGGTGGAGAAACGCGACGGCGACAAATCCCGCTACATGGGCAAGGGTGTCCTTGAGGCCGTTGCGGCCGTCAATGGCGAAATCGCTGATGAGCTGGTGGGCTTTGATGCGACCGAGCAGGTCTCTATCGATCGCGCGATGATTGAACTCGACGGCACCGAGAACAAGGGCCGCCTCGGCGCAAACGCGATCCTTGGCGTGTCTATGGCCGTGGCCAAGGCTGCCGCCGATTTCACCACCCAGCCGCTCTATCGCTATGTGGGTGGCGCTGCGGCGCGCATCCTGCCGGTGCCGATGATGAACATCATCAATGGCGGCGAGCATGCCGACAACCCCATCGACATCCAGGAATTCATGATCATGCCGGTGGCCGCGGAAAACATCCGCGACGCGGTGCGCATGGGCTCTGAAGTGTTCCACACGCTGAAAAAAGAGCTGTCGGCGGCGGGGCTGTCGACAGGGATCGGCGATGAGGGTGGTTTTGCTCCCAATATCGCCTCCAGCCGTGAAGCGCTGGATTTCATCCTGAAATCCATCGAGAAGGCAGGCTACAAACCCGGCGAGGAGATCTATCTCGCGCTCGATTGCGCGGCGACCGAATACTACAAGGACGGCAAATATGTGCTGTCGGGCGAAGGCAAGACCCTGACCTCTGAGGAAAACGCGGCCTATCTCGCCGCGCTGGTGAATGACTACCCGATCATTTCGATCGAGGACGGCATGTCCGAGGATGATTGGGACGGCTGGAAGGCGCTGACCGATCAGATCGGCGACAAGGTGCAGCTCGTTGGGGACGACCTCTTTGTGACCAACCCGGTGCGTCTGGCAGAGGGCATTGAGCGCGGCTGTGCGAACTCCATGCTGGTCAAAGTGAACCAGATCGGCTCGCTCACCGAGACGCTGCAGGCGGTCGATATGGCGCATCGTGCGCGCTATACCAATGTTATGTCGCACCGCTCGGGCGAGACCGAGGACGCCACCATCGCCGATCTCGCCGTGGCGACCAACTGTGGTCAGATCAAGACCGGCTCGCTGGCGCGTTCTGACCGGCTTGCAAAATACAACCAGCTGATCCGGATCGAGGAAACCCTCGGTGAAATCGCGGAATATGCGGGTCGTTCGATCCTGAAGGGCTAACGCCTTCTCAAAGCCGACCAACCATGCGCCCCGGGTCACACCGGGGCGTTTTTCTTTGGGGTTGCCGCAAGGAACGGGGCTTCGTAAGGAGGGTGGATTGGATACAAAATTCTTGGAGGAATGCCATGGCGGCCAACCCAGCCCTGCCGGAGGGTATCAGTGATCTGCCTGCGGGCACGCTGGCCTCTGTTGTGACCTATCTCGAGATGAAGACACCGCCGCCGATCAAGGGGCTGGAGACGCCGCCCGGGCTGCGTTTGTTGCGCCATGATGCGCCTGATGTGGAGTGGTACCGCGTGCTTTATCGCCTGGTGGGAGAGGACTACCTGTGGTTCTCGCGTCTGATGTGGGACGATGCAGCGCTTGCGGCGCATCTCGCCTCTGATCGGGTCGAGGTTTGGTCCCTACAGAAACAGGGGGTGGATCTGGGGCTGTTGGAGCTGGAGTGGATGCAGGATGGCGACTGTGAGCTGTCGTTTTTTGGCCTCTCCAAAGAGCTGATCGGCGCTGGCGTTGGGCGTTGGTTGATGGAGCATGCCACCGCGCGGGCGTTTTCGCGGGAGATCTCGCGGTTCTTTGTCCATACCTGCACCCTCGATAGCCCACAGGCGCTTGGATTCTATATGCGCTCGGGATTCGTGCCTTATGGACGAGCGGTCGAGATTGCAGAAGATCCCCGGCTGACCGGGCTGATCCCCAAGACCGCAGCGGCACATGTGCCGCTTATCCAGCGCTAGGCTGATCGACTGCTAGACCGGGCAGTCGAGGGGCCAACCCCTCGCACCCCCGAGGTATTTTTGAAAAGATGAAGGACGCTCAGAGCGTGCGGCTCATCAGGAGGTAGCGGTCGCGTGCGGTAAAACGGGCGCGCTTGTACAGTCTCAGCGCGGCGTCATTGTCGCGATCTACCTCAAGATGCAGGGCGCGAACGCCCGCTTCGGCCAGGGTGCGGGGCAGGGCGAAGAGCACTTCGGTGGCGATGCCGCGACCACGCACGGCGGGGCGGATGAAGAATTCGTCGATCATCCCATCGAGACCGCCAAATTCCACCGACCAGGTGAAGGTGACGATTATGTAGCCGATGGGCGCGCGGGTGGGGCCGATGAGGTAGATGGCGCCGTAAGGTATGCCCTCAAGCAGGGGCAGGAGCGCACCGCGGCGCTGGGCGTCGTCGCTTTGAATACCTTCTTCGCTGTGAAAACCCTGAACCAGCGGCAGGAGTTTCTCCAGGTCCTCGGGGCGGGCCAGATGCAAAGAGGCGCTCATAGGCGGGCCAGCCTGTTGGTGAGGAGCGAAAAGAACCCATCGGCATCTATGTCGCCGATGAAAAGAGCATTGGCCGGTCGATCGGTCACGCCCCACCAATCGGCCACAGTCATGCCAAGGGTGAGGGCGGAAGCGGTCTCGATCTCGACGTTGATATGGCGACCACTGAAGAGAGCAGGGTCGATGAGGTAGGCAATCACGCAAGGGTCGTGCAGCGGGCCGCCTTCGGAGCCGTATTTCTCCACGTCGAAGCGTTCAAAGAAATCGAGCATATCGGCGGTGAACGCGCCCACGGGGCTTTGCAGCGCGCGAAAGGCTTCGACGCGGGCACGGGTGGTCAGCGCCTTGTGGGTCACATCAAGCGGCATCATAGTGATCTTGATCCCGGAAGAGAGCACCTCATGCGCAGCTTCGGGGTCGACGTAGATATTGAACTCGGCGGCGGGGGTGATGTTGCCCACCTCAAAATAGGCGCCGCCCATAAGGACGATTTCCTGCACACGCTCCACCACATCCGGCGCAGCCCGAAAGGCGGCCGCGATATTTGTAAGAGGGCCAAGCGGGCAGAGGGTGACCGTGCCAGCCGGTTCGCGGCGCAGGGTCTCGATAATGAAATCGACCCCGTTTTGATCCTGCAGCGGCATCTCGGGATCAAACAGCTCCGGGCCGTCGAGGCCAGTGCCCCCGTGGACATGCTCTGCGGTCACCAGAGGGCGTTCGAGTGGGGCGGCGCGGCCTGCAAAGACTTTGACATCCTGACGCTTGGCGACCTCGCAGACGATGCGGGCGTTTTTCTGGGTCAGCTCCAGCGGCACGTTTCCGGCAACGGCCGTGATGCCCAGAAGGTCGATGTTCTCGGGCGAGGCAAGGGCCAGAAGGATGGCAACCGCATCGTCCTGTCCGGGGTCGGTATCAATGATGATCTTGCGGGCGGGCATGGTATTTGGGCGCTCCTCGAGGTGATGCGCGGACCCTCGCAGCCCGAACCCGGTTTGTCCACCAGCCGATCGGGGAGACAAGTTGGAATGCGCCTGATATGAGTGAAAAAAATCAACAGAGTGCAGATCTAATGGCGCGGCAGTATTTTCTTCATCTCGGGGCGCATCGCACGGGCAGCAGCTCGTTTCAGCTCTGTTTGCATGAAAACCGCGCCGCTTTGGCCGACGCGGGCTATGGCGTCGCTTTTCCCGCGCGCGATGGTATCCGGGCGGGGCAGCTTGCTCTGCGCCTGCCGCAGCCGCGCCATGGCGCCGAGGCGGAGGCTCGGATGGCCGAGGCCGCGCGCCAGCACCTGACGCAAGACATCGCCCCGGCGCCGGATCAGAAGGTCCTTTTGTCGGAAGAGAACATTCTCGGCAGTATGTCTCATTTTCAACAGGCCTTGTTCTATCCCGCCTGCGCCAAGCGGCTGCGGGCGCTGCGTCAGGCGATGGAGGGGCCTGCGGCCGCTGTGCTGCTGGTGGTGCGCGATTATGGGCCGTTCTTTCGTTCCTGTATTCGCAAACGGATGGAAGAAACGATCGTGACGGATTTCGAAGGTGCCGTTTCGTCCTATCTGGCGATGGATCGCGGCTGGCTTGAGGTGCTGCGGGAGGTGCGCGACATCCTGGAGCCTGCAAAGCTGATTGTGGCGCGACATGAGGCCCGCCCGAAGCGGGTCGATCTGTTGCGAGAGCTGGCTCCGGATCTGGCGCAGGTGGCCTTGATGCAGCCCAGCACGTCATTGAACATCAGTGCCACGGACCGCGCCCTGAGCGCGTTGCAGGCGCGCTATGCCACCGGCGAGAAACTCTCGCGCAAAGCGTGGCGCGCCACCCTTGCAGAGTGGCGCGATGACGCGACACCCTTGGGGCTCACTGAGTTTACACCGCGGGAATTGCGCGCCTTCTCAATGCGCTACGAGCGCGATCTGTCAGAGATCGCCAAGGAACCGGGGCTTACTCTGATTTAGAGTCTTGGCCCTTGCGCGCTTTCTCCTCGGCTTTGACCGCGTCCCAAAACGCATCCATTTCCTCAAGGTTGCTGTCTTCGGCGCGCTTGCCCCGTTCTGCCAGCTTTGCCTCTACCGCCTTGAAGCGGCGGGTGAATTTCGCGTTGGTGCGGCGCAGGGCCGCCTCTGGTTCGACGCCGAGGTGGCGACCGAGATTGGCCATCACAAATAGAAGATCGCCGAATTCCTCTTCGACCTCATCCTGAGTGAGCGTGTCGCGCGCCTCGACGAGTTCGGCGGATTCCTCGGCAATCTTGGCAAGCACATTCTGTGCCGAGGGCCAGTCAAACCCCACCCGCGCCGCGCGTTTTTGCAGCTTGTAGGCGCGCAGCAAGGCCGGCAGGCCCACCGCGACACCATCCAGCGCGCCAGTCTCGGCCTTTGCGGCGCGCTCGGCGGCCTTGATGGTCTCCCAGTCCTGCGTTTGCTGTTCGGCGGATTTATCGCGGCTCTCGTCGCCAAAAACATGCGGGTGCCGCGACACCATCTTGTTGGACATGGTTGTGACCACATCCTGAAAGGTGAAATGCCCGGCTTCGGCAGCCATTTGTGCGTGAAAGACGGATTGGAACAAGAGATCGCCCAACTCACCCTTAAGTTCGTCCCATTTCTCACGCTCGATGGCGTCGGCGACCTCATAGGCCTCTTCGATGGTGTAGGGCGCGATGGAGGCAAAATCCTGCTCGATGTCCCAAGGGCAGCCGCCCTCCGGATCGCGCAGGCGGCGCATGATTTCCAGGAGCCGTTCGATGCCTGCGGTTTCATCGTGGATCAAGCTGTCGTCGCTCATTGCACCTGCCTGCGTTTTCGTGTCTGCTGCATCATCCCGACTATTTGACAGGAGTCCACCCCATGCCGGTCGTGAACCGCATCGCTGATTTTGCCGAAGACATGAAGACCTGGCGTCGCCACCTGCACCAGATCCCCGAACTGGGGTTGGACACAGTAAAAACCGCTGCATATGTGACTGAGATCCTTGAGACATTCGGCGTAGATGAGATCCACGGCGGTATTGCGCAGAACGGGATCGTGGCGATCATCAACGGTCAGGGCGACGGGCCAACACTTGGGCTTCGCGCCGATATGGACGCGCTGCCGATCACCGAGGTGCGCGACCTCGACTACAAATCCCAGACCCCCGGCAAAATGCATGCCTGCGGCCATGACGGGCACACCACCATGTTGCTCGGGGCGGCGAAATATCTGGCGGAAACGCGTAATTTCAAAGGCCGCGTGGCGTTGTTGTTCCAGCCCGCCGAAGAGATCATCGGCGGCGCCAAGATCATGGTCGAAGAGGGCGTGATGGAGCGCTTTGACATCAAGGAGGTCTACGCGCTGCACAATGCGCCGGGCTTGCCGGTCGGGCATTTCATGACAACGCCGGGCGCTTTGATGGCGGCGGTGGATGAGTTTACCATCAACATCAAAGGGCTGGGTGGCCATGGCGCAATGCCGCATGAAACCCGTGATCCGGTGATGGCCGCCTGTGGCATGGCGCAAGCGATCCAGACCATCGTCAGCCGCAACCATCAGGCTACCGAGGATCTGGTGATTTCCGTCACTCAGATCCACACCGGCACCGTCGACAATGTGATCCCGGAAACCGCCTATATCAACGGCACGGTGCGTACCTTCAATCCCAATGTGCAAAAGATGGTCATGGCGCGCTTTGACGAGATCGTGAAAGGCTGCGCCGTGGCCTATGGGGTGGAAGCGGAGCTGGATTACGAGGTCGGCTATCCCGCCACGATCAACGACGCGGAAAAGGCGGCTTTTGCCACCGATGTCGCGCGCGACATCTCGGGCGAGGCCAATGTGCAGGGCGATGCGGGGCGCGAGATGGGGGCTGAGGATTTCTCATATATGCTGGAGGCCCGTCCGGGCGCCTACCTGTTCCTCGGGCAGGGGGATTCGGCGGGGCTGCACCACCCTGAGTATGACTTCAACGATGAGATCTCGCCTCTTGGGGCATCGTTCTTTGCCCGTCTGGTGGAGAAAGCACAGCCAGCGGGTTGAAATCGCGATGTGGGGCGGGCTTTCGGATGACAAGCCCGCCTGCATTGGCTAGGACGTCAGCAGAACCCGAGAACAGGGAGCAGTCCAAAATGGCGCTGGAAGACGCAAAAACGCAGGTAGATCAGGCATTTACGCGCGAGGACCTTAAGGGTCTCAGCTTTGAGAACACTTTTGGAGGGGCCACGTCGTTTTTGCGGCGTCGCTACACCAAGGATCTGACCCACGCGGATATCGCCGTGACGGGTATTCCGTTTGATCAGGCGGTGACAAACCGCCCCGGCACACGGCTGGGTCCGCGCGCGGTGCGCGAGGCCTCGGCCCTGCAAAGCCCCGATGCGCCTTATGGCTGGGATATTTGCCCTGCAAGCGAGCTGGCAATCGTGGACTATGGCGATCTGGCCTTCGACTATGCCAATGTTCCGGCCTTTCCCGACACGCTCACGGATCATATCCGCGGTATTCTGGCCACCGATACAGCATCGGTGGCGATTGGCGGCGACCATTATGTGAGCTTCCCGATC
This sequence comes from Epibacterium sp. HA2-3, assembly GCF_055693725.2. Classification (NCBI taxonomy): domain Bacteria; kingdom Pseudomonadati; phylum Pseudomonadota; class Alphaproteobacteria; order Rhodobacterales; family Roseobacteraceae; genus Epibacterium; species Epibacterium sp. HA2-3. Next base: position 987,949 of record NZ_CM172490.1, read on the forward strand.
CTCAAGGCCTATGCCGAGAAATACGGGCCTGTTTCGCTCTTGCATTTCGATGCTCACAGCGACACCTGGGCGGATGATGATTTCAGCCGCGTGGATCATGGCACGATGTTCTACAAGGCGGTGAAATCCGGCATCATCGATCCGGCGACCTCGGTGCAGGTGGGCATTCGCACCACCAATGAGGACAATCTGGGCGTGCCGACTATCGATGCCCCCACGGTGCATGAGATCGGCCCGGTCGAGACCGCGCGCCGCATCCGCGAGGTGCTGGGCGACCGGCCGGTCTATCTGACCTTTGACATTGACTGCCTCGATCCGGCCTATGCGCCGGGCACTGGCACCCCGGTCTGGGGTGGCCTCACTTCGGCGCAGGCAGAGGCGATCCTCAAGGGGTTGCGCGGCATCAACATTCTGGGCGGCGACGTCGTCGAAGTCTCGCCCCCCTTTGACACCACCGGCGCCACCGCCATCGCGGGCGCCCATGTGGCCATGAGTATTATCTGCCTTCTGGGCTGGAGGATGACAGGACGATGAGCGAGTTCAATCAACCCATCAGCGGCAATGATCTGGCGCGGTTCTCGGGGCCGGGCACCTTTATGCGCCTGCCGCAGGCCACCTCGCTAGAGGGTCTGGATGTGGCGGTGCTGGGTGTGCCGATGGATATTGGCACCTCCTGGCGTTCCGGGACGCGGTTCGGGCCCAAGCAGATCCGCGCCGAGAGCGCGATGATCCGCCCGTACAACATGGCCACCGGGGCTGCGCCTTTTGATGCGCTCAACATTGCCGATATTGGCGATCTGGCGATCAATACGTTCAACCTTGCAGAGTCGCTGCGCATCATCGAAGACAGCTATGACGCGATCCTCGGTTCGGGCGTGCTTCCCTTTGCGATGGGGGGCGATCACTCGATCACCCTGCCGATCCTCAGGGCGATGGCGCGCAGGTATGGCCCGGTTGCGGTGATCCATGTGGATGCCCATGCGGACGTCAATGACGAGATGTTTGGCGAACGCGAAACCCACGGCACCGTGTTCCGCCGCGCCTATGAAGAGGGGCTTTTGGAGGCGGATAAAGTCTATCAGATCGGTCTGCGCGGTACCGGCTATGGACCGGATGATTTCAAAGAGCCGCAGAGCTGGGGCTTTCAGCACTTTGTCGCCTCCGAGCTCTGGAACCGATCGCTGCACAATATGGGGGCGGAAATCCGTCGCGATATTGGCGGGCGTCCGGTCTATATCTCCTATGATATCGACAGTCTCGATCCCGCCTTTGCGCCGGGCACCGGCACGCCGGAAATCGGCGGGCTGACCACCATGCAGGCGCTGGAGCTGATCCGCGCCTTCAAGGGGCTTAATGTCGTGGGCTGTGATCTTGTTGAAGTCTCGCCGCCCTATGACCCTTCGGGGAATACGGCGCTTGTAGCAGCCAATCTGATCTATGAGATGCTGTGCATCCTGCCCGGACGGGATAGGGCGTAACGCGTCAAAGGTCGCGCGTATCATCACCGCCGGGTGAGCAGGGGCTAGGTGCGCCGGGCGGAGAGGCTCCCGCCTGTTGCTGGATCAGCAGAGCCGATCAGCCTGTGTTGGGCCGCGCGTGGGGTGAATGCCCGCCGGTGGCGCGTCCAGATCTTCCCTGATCATTCGTGCTGCAACGGCTTGCAGGGCGTGGCGCCGGTTTTTTCGAAAGCAATGGCTTGGGGGATCTGCGCGGGTGCCCCAGGGCGCCCGGACAGGTGTTGCGAGCGACCCTAAAGGCGCGGCATCACCGCGGGCAGCGGGCTCAGGCGGTTTGAGGCCGAAAGGCAGCCCTCCTGAACCTTACGCCACATCGGTACGTTGAGCGACATTTGGCACTGCGCCATGAACATGCGCCCATCCACCTGCAGGCAGATGGTTTCCCCAAGCTCAATCCGCGCGCCCTGTTTGTCGGTGCAATAGCAATCTATGGTCTTGCCGCCGGGGCCGACGACATCCGCGTGGGCGCCACCCCCCGTTGCCACAATCAGCAGGCTCACCGCTACAGCCGCCGTATGTGCGGCGCGGGCAGCAAATCGGACAAGACCACTGGCATGTTTCATGCCTCTAGCCTATCACAAATGCAGCCCCGCGCCAAAGCCTGACGCGCGCCCAACAGTGAGATACGCCAAGACATGATCCCCGAAGACCGGCTGCAACAGATTCTGCAACGCTACCAGTACCTCGAGGCCGCGATGGCGGATGGGGCAGGGGGGGATATCTCCAAGCTGGCCAAGGAATATTCCGAGCTGCGCCCGGTGGTCGAGCAGATCAGCGCCTATCAGCAGCTGTTGAGCGATCTGGCCGAGGCCGAAGAAATGCTGGCCGACCCGGACATGAAGGCGCTCGCAGAGGAAGAGATACCGACCCTGAAGGCCGCACTTCCGGAGGCAGAGCATGCGCTGCAACTCGCGCTTTTGCCCAAGGATGAGGCCGACAGCCGCGCCGCCATTCTCGAGATCCGACCCGGCACGGGCGGTGACGAGGCGGCGCTCTTTGCTGCGGATCTCTATCGCATGTACAGCCGCTATGCGGAGACGCAGGGCTGGAAAGTGGATGTCATCGAAGAACAGGCCTCCGAACTCGGCGGGCTCAAGGAACTGGTGGCGCGGATCAATGGCGACGGGGTCTTCGCGCGGCTCAAGTATGAAAGCGGCGTGCATCGGGTCCAGCGGGTGCCCGTGACCGAGAGCGGCGGGCGCATCCACACCTCTGCGGCGACTGTGGCGGTGCTGCCAGAGGCCGAGGATGTGGACATCAAGATCGACGCAAACGATCTGCGCATCGACACCATGCGGGCTTCGGGCGCGGGGGGGCAGCACGTCAACACCACCGACTCGGCGGTGCGGATCACCCACCTGCCGACCGGGCTGGTGGTCACCAGCTCGGAAAAATCCCAGCACCGCAACCGCGAGATCGCAATGCAGGTGCTGAAGACCCGGCTCTATGACCTTGAACGCCAGCGTATCGACACGGAACGCTCTGCGGATCGGGCTTCACAGGTGGGATCGGGAGATCGTTCGGAACGTATCCGGACCTATAACTTCCCGCAGGGGCGGATGTCGGACCACCGGATCAACCTCACGCTTTATAAGCTCGATCAGATCATGGGCGGCGACTTGGATGAAATCATTGACGCGCTGATCTCCGAGCATCAGGCGAAACTCCTGGCGGAGATGGGGCAATGAGCACCACCGCCGCACAAGCCATGGTGGCGGCAACGGCGCGCCTGCGAGCGGCGGGGGTAGAGGACCCTGCGCGCGATGCGCGGGTGCTGTTGGCGCATGCCGCGCGGATTGAGGCGGCGCGGGTCACATTGATCGCGCCCGAGGAACTCTCGCATGAGGTGGCCGAACGCTATGACCAGCTGATTTCCCTGCGCGCGATCCGGGTTCCCGTGTCGCATCTCGTGGGCGAGCGGGATTTTTATGGCCGCCGCTTCAAGGTCTCTGGCGATGTTCTGGACCCGCGTCCCGAAACCGAAACCCTAATCGAAGCGGCGCTTGCAGAGCCGTTCGAGCGGGTGCTGGATCTTGGGGTGGGGTCGGGCTGCATTCTGGTGACGCTCTTGGCAGAGCAGCAGCGCGCGCGCGGCCTTGGCGTGGACCTCAGTGAAGCCGCCTGTCTTCAGGCCAGCGCCAATGCGGTGTTGCACCGCGTCGAGGCGCGTGCCGACATCCGCCAGTCGAGCTGGTTTTCCGCTGTTGAAGGGCAGTTTGACCTGATTGTCTCCAACCCGCCTTATATTGCGCTTGAAGAAATGGATGGGCTCTCGGCAGAGGTGCGCGATCATGAACCGCAAATGGCGCTCACGGATGGGGCGGATGGCCTCAGCGCGTATCGGCAAATCTGTGCAGGGCTTGCGCCGCATCTCGCAGCAAATGGGCGCGTGATGGTGGAAATCGGCCCCACGCAAGGTCCGGCTGTTGCGCAGATGATGCACGAAGCGGGGCTTCGCGATGTCAGCGTGCTGCCGGACCTGGATGGCCGGGATCGGGTCGTTTTTGGCCGAAATGCGTGACGTGCCGCGTCAATAGCGCTCAATTTTGACAAAAAGAGCCAAAAAACTCCCTGTGCCCCCTTGTTTGTGACAAAGGAACGTGGTTACTCAAGATGTCGCTGTTGCAAGAGGACGTTAGTCAACCTCTCGGCGACGCCAAGCCCAAAAACGTTCGCAGGCCCATGCGCAGGAAGCGCGGTACGCGGTCTTCGACAATTAGAACCAAGGCTGACGTTAGGCATATGAGATCGTCAAAATCACGTTCGCGTTCAAAGTCGAACCGTAATCGTCCAAATGGGGCCAATGTTGTCAACCGCGTGTTCGACAGCTCGGGACCCGAGGGCAAGGTTCGCGGAACGCCGCAACAAATCATCGACAAATACAACCAGCTTGCCCGCGACGCGCAACTTGGCAATGACCGTGTTGCGACCGAGAATTTCCAGCAGCACGCGGAGCATTACCTGCGCATGCTGAATGAGGCACAGCGCGAGATCGAAGCCAAGCGTGAGGAGCAGGAGCGCCAGAACCGCGAACGCCAGGCCGAACGCGATCGTGAACGTGCAGAGCGTCTGGAACGTCAGGAGCGCGAAGCCGCCGAGGCCGCAGCAGGAGATGGCCCGCAGCCCGAGATCGCTGACCCGCGTGAGGCACCGGTCCAGGAAGCACAAGACGACAGCGGACTTGTCGAGACCCCCGAAGGGAAAACCTCTGAGGGCGAGGCTACGCCCGCCAAGAAAGCCCCCGCTCGCAAGCCGCGCAGCCGCAAGCCTGCCGCACCCAAAGAGGGCGAAAACAGCGAGGCGAAACCAGAGGCAGAGGCGAAGCCCAAGCGCAGCCGCGCCAAGCCCAAACCAAAGCCCAATCCGGACGAGCCGCAGGAAGCGGCGGAATAAGCCGAGATCAATCCAGATCAGAAAAAACCCCCACAGCAGGCGCTGCGGGGGTTTTTTCATGTCCGGCGCAATGGTCGGGGCGGGCCGTAAGAGTGCGCTGGATCAGCCCTTCTCCAAACTACGGGCAAGGGCGCAGAAGGCCTCAAGGCTGACCTGCTCGGCGCGTTCGGTTGGCGGAATACCTGCGGCGTTCAAGTGGTCTTCGATCTGGGGAGAGACGCCTTTGAGAGCGGCGCGCAGCATCTTGCGACGCTGATTGAAGGCGGCGGCAACCACGCGGCTCAGGATCGCGGCATCGGCTGGGTAGCGGGGCTCTGGCAGGGCCGTCAGATGGACCACGGCGCTCGAGACCTTTGGCGGTGGCGTAAAGGCGCCTGGGGGCAGCGAGAGGGCGATCCTGGCCTCGGCGCGCCACTGCGCAAGGATTGCCAGCCGCCCGTAGGCTTTGGAACCAGGTTGCGCAACGATGCGCTCGGCCACTTCGCGCTGAAACATCAAAGTGAGGCTCTGCCAGAACGGGGGCCACTCTTTTGGGGTGAGCCACCGCACCAAAAGTTCGGTGCCGACATTGTAGGGCAGGTTGGCGGCGACGCGGATCGGCGGCGTCAGATGCGCCAGCGGGTCGATCTCCAGCGCGTCCCCGTTGATGACCTCGAGCCGCCCCGGATAGGCGGCGGCGATGTCCTCCAGGGCGGGCAGGCAGCGCTGGTCTTTTTCGATGGCGAGGATCTTGCGCGCGCCTTCGCTGAGAAGCCCGCGTGTGAGGCCGCCGGGGCCGGGGCCGATCTCCAAGACGTCGCAGCCTGTGAGATCACCCGCCTGACGCGCGATCTTGGCGGTCAGGTTCAGATCCAGAAGAAAGTTCTGACCCAGCGATTTGCGGGCCGAGAGCTGGTGGGTCGCGATGACCTCACGCAGCGGGGGGAGATTGTCGATAGCGCTCATGAGGGAGCTTCATAAGGCGCGCGCGGGCATCTGGAAAGCGGGATTTGTATCCCAAAGGTGCGCAGGGGCTTCCCTGCGCGCAGGTTTGACTTGGGATGAGGGGCGCTGCCCCTCAAACACCCCGGGATATTTGGGGTTAGAAGAAGAGATCAGGGCTGGCGGGTCTTGGCCATGGTTTGCGCCAGACGCAGGGCTTCGATGAGGCTGGAGGGATTGGCAAGACCTTTGCCAGCGATGTCGAACGCGGTGCCGTGATCGGGGGACGTGCGGATGAAGGGCAGGCCAAGGGTGACATTGACGCCCTTGTCGAAGTCGAGCGTCTTGATCGGGATGAGCGCCTGATCGTGATACATGGCGATGGCCGCGTCATAGCGCGCGCGGGCGGCGGCGTGAAACAATGTGTCTGCCGGATGCGGACCGGTGAGCCGGTAGCCTTCGGTCTGCATCTCGCGGATCAGTGCTTCGATCCAGTCGCCTTCTTCCTGGCCCATGGCCCCGCCTTCGCCTGCATGAGGGTTGAGGCCAGTGACGGCGATGCGCGGGGTGGTGAGGCCGAACTGGTCGCGCAGGCCACGGTCTGTGAGGGTGATGACGCGGCGCAGGTGGTCCGGTGTGAGGACCTTGGGCACCGCACTGAGGGGGATGTGGATGGTGGCTGGCACCACCCGCAGAGCGGCGCTGGCCAGCATCATCACCACATGGTCGACCCCTCCGAGGGCTGCGAGGAACTCGGTGTGGCCGGGATAGGCAAAGCCGGCGCCATCAATCAGCGCTTTTTTGTGAATCGGAGCCGTGCAGAGCGCTGCGGCCTTGCCCGAAGTTACAAGCTCCACACCGGTCTTGATCGATTGGATCACACCTGCTGCGTTTTGCGGGTCGGCCTCGCCCTTGGTGGTGTTTCCGGCAAATTCCAAGGGCCATACCGGCAGCGCATCTGCGCTGACTTGCAACGCCTCTGCGGGGGCAGAGACGGATTGCCAAGGGTGGGATGAGGGCAGGTGACGCGGATCGCCGATCCAGACGAAGGGGCAGTCCGCGCGCAGTTGATCCCATGCGGCGACAGCGATTTCCGGTCCGATCCCGGCAGGTTCGCCGCAGGAGAGCGCAATGACCTGCGGCGCGCCTGTCATTGGAAATCGATCCGGGCGTTGGCCTTCAGCTGTTCGACATGGGCCTCGGCGAGTTCATTCAGGCGCTGTTGCACAAGAGCGTTGGCCACAGCGACACGGGCGTTTTCCTGCGAGGCGACAACTTCGCTGGTGCGGCCGCAGAGCATCACAAACAGAAGCGTCTGGCCGTTGTCACGGGTGAGCGTCGCTGAGGATTCATTCTCGTCGAAGCGAGAGAGTTCCAGCGCGATATCCTGTGGGATTGCACCGGGGGCCTCGCTGCCGCGGAACAGACGATCGGGGTCTTGCCCTTTGTTGATGCCATAGAGGTCATCGCAGGTGTCGATCTCGTCGCGGATTTCAGTGGCGCGCGCAAGCGCCTCGGGGCTGCGCCCACCGGGGATGCGGTAGGTGGCGTAATCAATCGCGGCGTAGGTCGCGCTGCGCCCGTCCACCTCGCGCAGACCACGCATGCGGAAGATCGCGATGGCACCCTGCATGGGCAAGGGCTGGGTGATCTCGCCGGGTTCCAGCCCGAGGACCACTTCCTGCAGCTGCGGAGGCAGGCGAGAGAGCGACATCCACGGCAGGCGTCCGCCGTCAGTGCGGCTGTCGGCGGCAGAGAATTGTGCGGCGGAGGCGGCGAAGGCCTCGGCGCGGGTCAATTCGGAGATCTGGATCGCAAGATCCTGAACCTGTGCGGCGTTTTCTTGCGTGAGGGGAAGGATGATTTCAGACAGCAGCACCTGAACGCTGCCGGAGCCAGCGGTGCCCATGGCACGATCAATCTCGGCTTCGGAGGGGCGGGCCTGCGACAGGAACCGGCCGCGGACATACTCGCGCCAGCCAAGACCTGCTGTGGTGAAATCACGCACGGTTTCCGGGGCGACACCGGCCTGGTTCAGGCTGGCGAGAAACTCCTCGAGCGTCAGATTGGCACGCTGCGCAAGCTCGCGCATGCCTTCGGTGACTTCTTCTTCACTGAGGGTCAGGCCCACGTCTTTCATGACCTGACGCTTGAGCCGATCCTCGATCAGATCATCGCGAGCGGTTTCAAACGGATCGCCCTGCACCGAGCCCAGAACGCTCAGGAAAAGGGCACGTTGCTCCAGTTCATAGGTGGTGATCACATCCTCGTTGACGGTGATCGCGGGCGAGAACAGCCCCTGTGCCTGAAGATCCGCCGGGGCAGCCGCGGCAATGGCAAGCGCCAGACCTGCTGCGTAGCTCGCGCGACGGGTCCAGTTGATCAGGGCCAGCGAAATCTGGCGGAAGGTTAGGTTTTGCTGCATGATCGCCTGCTTGTTGTGTTGCCGCTTTTGACGGAAAAGCCGTTGAGCGACAGTGTAAATCCGAAATCCGTTGATGGCTCAACACTTGTCGTCGAGGTATAGCGACGGCTGAGCGATAGGTCGAGTGTCACGCATTCATTGCTGTAGGTGAGGCCAAGACCCGCACGGGTCGCGCGCCCATCGGTGATGTCGTAGCGCATGTTGGCGCCCGCGCGCCATGTCTGGTTCAAGTCATAGGTGCCATCGAACCAGAGTTCCGAGGTTTCTTCAGTGCGGTTCTCGCTCGCGTCGGCCTGCAGCCAAAGATAGCTCCCTGCAAGACTGACCCGGTCACGTTCCAGATCGCCGCGAAACTCTGCCTTGGTCACCGACCACTCCTCGTCAAAGAGGGTTCGGGCGGTCAGCGTCAGGTCGTTGCGCAGGCCCAGCTGCCCCGCCACCAAGACGTTGGAGTTGCGGCCATCCAGCCCCGAGGAGGAGGTAAAGCCCGATTGCGCTTGATCGCGGTGGATCTGCGCAATGGTACCTGTTGCAAACCAGCCGGAGGTGTCGAAATGCGCAAAGTTCACGCCATAAACAAACGTCTCGCCATCCTCGCGCACGTCGGATTCGGGGAACCGCGAGAGCGCCATCAGGTTGCCCTGATCGAACTCGGAGATATTGCTGGCCTCATTCGGGGTGTCGTCGCCATTCACATGGGTCCAGCCAAGCTGCACGATGGGCTCGAGCACCTGAACCGCCCCTGATGCGGTCTGGCGCGTCATCGGGCGGCGCAGGGTCAGCGCCGCCTTGGGCGTGACGCGGGTGGCATCATTGTCAAAGGCTGCATCATCTGACAGCGCAAAACTGTCGATCCCGATCCCGGCGGTCCAGACCGATTCAATCCCCCAGGGCAAAATCCAGCTGCGCAGCCAGGTGGCATCGGCGGAAACCCGGCTCATGTCGCGCCCGTTAGCATCTGTGAGGGTGGCATCAAGCGAGGATTCGCGTCTGAATTGCGAGGCGTTGAGCCGCAGACGGAGCTCGCCGCCAACGGCCCTGGGAAAGAGGCGCTGCTCGAAGGTGCCGGTCACGATGGTCGAGGGAATGAAGTCCTGGTTCTCGGCGTCGCGCAGGGTTTTGTAGTTGGAGATCTTGCCTTCGATCAGCTGGTCGCGCCGCACCCGGATCAGCGAGATTTCGGAGCGAATGCGGTCGGTGTCAGAGATGTCATAGTCCGCGTAGTATCCGTCATCCGAGACAGTGTTCAGATCAAAGCTCAGCTTGAAGTCTCGCGGGATGTCGAAGGCGCCGCGCAGGCTGAGGTAGCCCCGGCCATCATCAGGCTGAATGTCATCGCGGCTGAAGGCGCCGGTGATCTCGATCTGGCCGTTGCGAAAGGCCTGACGGTAGCGCAGGTCGAGCGTTCTGGTCTTCTCCGACAGGTAGGGCGTGATGGTGAGGTCTCTGTGCGGGCCGATTGTTTTGAAATAGGGGATCTTCACCCCTACGCCAAGCGTCGAGGAACTGGAGAGCGAGGGCACCAGAAAGCCATCTGCCCGCTCGAGTGTCGGGTCTGGCAGGCGCAGTGCGGGAAAGTAAAAGACCGGAACATCTTTCACCATCAGCTGCGCACCCTCCAGATAGAGCTGGCGCTCAGCCTGATCATGGGTGATGCGCTCGGCGCGGATTTGCCAGAGCGGGGGGCTGCCATCTTCGCAAACATGGCAAGAGGTCACGGCGGTCTTGTAGAGCTGCGAATAGCGCCCCTCGACGCGGGTCATCTGCAGGGCTGCGAGCTGCACCTGCTGATCAAACACCATCCGCGCCCCACGCAGTATGCCATTGCGCAATTCACTGTCCAGCTCGGCGGCATTGGCGAGTACCGTGATCGAGCCGCTCTGGTCGATGCGGATCGGCCCCTCCATCTGAAGGATGCCGGTTTGGCGATCATAAGAGATGCGCCGCACCTGAAGGCGGATATCGCCCTGAAATGCCTCGACATTTCCTTCGGCTACCAGCTTGCGGTCGGGGGATACAAATACCCGGTCCGCCACCAGCATCGCCGGGGCTGGGGTTTCCTGTGCAGAGGTCGCGTTTTGCGCCAGGGCGGGCGCTGCCGCAAGCGCCAACCACAGGGGCACCACCGTCCGCAGCAGCGCGCCTCGCCGCCGTTTCTTCAATTCAACCGTCTTCGGCATGCAGGAGCAATCCCATCGTCAATAGTATCGAGGCCACCGGCGGCGCCCAGGCGGCCAGCAAGATCGGAATCTGCCCGTTTTCGCCCAATATCCGCGCGAAATTATGGACAAAGTAAAGCGCAAACCCCAGGAGAACCGAGGTCAGCACGGCAACGCCAGTCCCGCCAAGGCGGGTGTGGCGCATGGTAAAGGCAGCGCCCACCAGCACCATCGCCACCAGAAACAGGGGGCGTGCCAGTTCGACTTGCAGCCAGACCTGGAAACGGGTGGTTGAAAAACCGGCCTCGGAGAGAGACTGGATCGTCTGGGGCAGGTCATAGATCGAAATCCCCTCCGCATAGCCAAGCGTGTCGCGAATGCGCTCATTGGTGAGCGTGGTGGGCAGGCGCAGCTCGTCATAGCGTTTGGCGCTGCGTTCGGGGTTCACACCAAGGATCAGCTGCCAGACTTTTGCATCGCGCAGCACCCAATCATCGCCTTCAAGGCGCGCTTCGGCGGCAACGGTTCGCCGCGTTGGGCCGCCATCGGGCGCGTAGGTCAGGATCGAAACATCGTAGAGATAGAGGTTCTCGGCATCGCCCCGGTAATTGGCAGCGTGAATAACCGATTGTCCGTTCTGTCCCCCCTGACGCAGCCAAAGGCCTTCTCCGCTCAGCGAAACTGCGGCGGGGCCACCGGTCTGGCGGTAGCTTTCCGAGAGGGTCTCAAACCGGTTTGTGGTCGCCGCAACGATGGGATTGAGCGTGCTGACCGCAAGCCCCCCCAGCACCAGCGCCACCACCACTGGCGGCACGAGGGCCCGAATGCCCGAGCGCCCGATCGCGCGCGTGACCACCAGCTCGCTGCTGCGTGCCATGCCGACAAAAAGCACAATCGTGGTCAGGATCATGATGAGCGGCAGGAACTCGCTAAAGGCTGCGGGCGCATTGAGCAGTGTCAGCTCCAATAACTGCCCAAACTGCAGGTCTTGCGCGTCAAAGCGGCGGAATTGTTCGCTGAGGTCGATCAGCATCACCAGACTCATGAGGACGGCGGCGATCACCATGAACCATTGCAGGAAGCGGCGGGCATAATAGAGATCAAGGATCATGCGTCTGTCTCCTGCGTCTTGCGCCTCGTGAGCCGCATCAGGGCCTGTGGCCGCGTCGCCAGATGCAGAAACAGAACCGAAATCATTACGCCCAACGTCGCGGGCAGGTAAATGAGCGGCCACATCGCCGCATTTTCCCGTACCGGGTCGGCAACGACCCCCCGCATGCCTTCGATCAGGATCAACAGCACAAAGGCCCCAAGCACCTGTTTCCAGATCCCAAAGCGACTGAAGCCCCCCATCAAAAGGGTCGAGACCCCGATCATCACGACAGCAAAGGTCACCGCCGCTCGCGCAAAACGCAGGTGCAACTCTTCGGCCTGAGCCCCGGCGCTATGGCCTTCCTCTTCGGTGATGCTTGCGCGTTCGCGCAGCAGATCAAGCGTGGGAATATTGCGCAGCGGGCGCGCGCCTGCAGCGCGTGCGGGCGACAGATCCCCAAGCGGATATGAAAAATCCGAGAACGCCGTGGTCGAAAGACGATCGTTATGGGCCTCTTTGCGCTGCGCGAGCCCGTCCACAAGGATCAGGTGGGCTTCGTCGTCTTCACGCACCAGATAGGCGCGATCACTGGTGTATGTGATTTCCACAGAGGGGTCGCGCTGATCCGTGAGGAATACATTCTGCAACGTTCCATCCGGCTCAATCGAGCCGATGAAAAACGTGATGCCCGCGCTGGGATGAAGAAAATTCCCGGCATTCAACAGCTTGGCGCTGACACTGCGCGAGAGTTCCGCCTCGCGAAACTGCATTTGCGCAAGCGAGGCCGGCAAGAGAAACAGGCTCAGGGCCGACATCATCGCCGCGCTCAACAGCCCAAAGACCATGGCCGGACGGGCCAGTTGCCACGGGCTTGAGCCGGTTGCGCGCAATACCGTCAATTCGCTCTCAGAGTTCAGCCGGTTGGTGACCCAGACCGTCGCCGCAAACGCGGCCAGCGGGAGCACCATGCGCACAAGGTTCGGCAGGCTCAGCGCAGAGATCTCGAGGAACGCGAGAACGCTTTGGCCATCGCCAATGAGCCAGTCAAACAGGCTTACGGCCCGGTTGATCCAGAACACGGCCACCAGAATCAAGGCAAAAAAGCCAAAGAACAAAAGATATTGCGACAGCACATATCTGTCGTAGCGTGACACTCGATCCCCCCATAGATCTTGCGATCGAATTGTTCGCAGGACCTTAGAGGAATTGTGCGAAGGGGAAAACTGCAATCTTCCGCGCCAGATGTCGGATGGGCAAGGATTTCAATTGACGTGCTGCCGCACTGGTATTCGGGACCACCAGCCGCTACCTGTTAGGGGACGATCGCCGCGATGTCTGAACGGCGACACGAGCAGATCAACCACAGGAGACCCGAATGAGCGCGCTCACCCCGATCCGTTTTTCCGCCTTTGATCCCAAATCCCTGGCCGATGTCGAAGGTCATCTGGCTGTGGTGGTCACGCCCGAGGGCACAATGGATCAGGCCGCCCGCAGTGCCAATCGGCTGACCAAGGGCGCGCTTGCCCGACTGATCGCCTCCGAGGCCTTTGCCAAAGCCAAGACCGGGCAGGTGATTACGCTCGCCTGGCCGGCCGGTCTTGCGGTCGAGGCGCTGCATGTCGTTGTCCTGCCGCGTCGCCTCACGCCGATCGAGGCCCGCAAGGCCGGGGCGAAACTTGCCGAGGCAAAAGGGCGCAAGCCGCTGGTTGTGAAGGCGGGGAATATGGCGCGCGCCGCGGATCTGGCGCTCGGTCTCGCGCTGCGCAGCTACAGCTTTGATGCACATAAATCCGCCGAGACCGAAAAGGCGGGCACCATCACGATTGGTCACAACAAGCCTGAAGAGATGGAGGCTGCCTTTGCGCCGCTCCTCGCGGTGGCCGAGGGCGTGCATATGACCCGTGATCTGGTCAGCGAGCCTGCAAACATCCTCACAACAACCGAGTTTGCCAACCGCCTCGAAGAGATGACCGCGCTTGGTCTCGAGGTCGAAGTCCTTGAGGAAGCCGAACTCGAAAAGCTTGGCATGCGCACGCTGCTCTGCGTGGGGCAGGGGTCTGCCAGCCCGTCCAAAGTGGTCGTAATGAAATGGAACGGCGCCGATGATAAAGAGGCCGCGCCTCTGGCCTTGGTCGGGAAGGGCGTGGTCTTTGACACCGGTGGCATCTCGTTGAAACCCGCCGCGGGCATGGAAGACATGACCATGGATATGGGCGGGGCCGGCGTTGTTGCTGGCACAATGCGCACGCTTGCGCTGCGCAAGGCCAAGGCCAATGTGGTGGGGCTTGTGGGGCTTGTTGAGAACATGCCCTCAAGCACCGCCATCCGCCCCGGTGACGTGGTTAAATCCATGAAGGGCGATACCGTCGAGATCATCAATACCGATGCCGAAGGGCGACTGGTGCTCTGTGATGTGCTCTGGTACGCGCAAGAGCGTTTCAAGCCCGCCGGGGTGATCGATCTGGCGACTCTGACAGGCGCAATCATCATTGGCCTTGGCCATGAAAACGCAGGCGTTTTCTCAAATGACGATGCGCTCTGTGGAGCCTTCCTCAAGGCCGCCGACGCCGAAGGAGAAGGGGCTTGGCGCCTACCGCTCGGTCAAGCCTATGACGATCAGTTGAAATCCAATGTGGCGGATATGAAAAACGTTGGTGGTCGTCCGGCGGGGTCAATCACTGCGGCGCAGTTTCTCCAGCGTTTCATCAAGGAAGGCACGCCCTGGATTCATCTCGATATTGCAGGTGTGGCCTCGGTCAAGGCCGCAACGGACTATGCGCCCAAAGGGGCGACCGGCTGGGGCGTGATGGCACTCAACCGGCTGGTGCAAGATCAGTTCGAGGCCGAGTAACGCGCAATGGGGGCCGCCTATTTCTACCATCTGACGCGCAAGCCCTTGCAGGAAACGCTTCCCGTGCTTCTTGACAAGGCGCGCGGCGCGGGCTGGCGAATTGCCGTGCGCGGCCGCGATCCCGAGCGGCTGGCGTGGCTCGATGATACGCTTTGGCTTGCGGGGGATGCGTCCTTTCTGCCCCACGGCATTGCAGGAGGCCCCCATGATGCGCTGCAACCGATCCTGCTCACCACTGCGTCGGAGGCTGCTAATGGTGCCGATTGCGTGATGTCCGTGGATGGTGCTGAGGTGCAGCCAGACGAGGTGGACGCGCTGGAGCGGGTCTGCATCCTCTTTGATGGCACAGACCCCGAGGCCGTGCAGCATGCGCGCGGGCAATGGAAAACCCTCACTGCGGCAGGTTGCTTGGCGCAGTATTGGTCCGAGGAAAGCGGTCGCTGGGAAAAAAAGGCTGAAAGCGGAGGCTGAGGGGCGCTGCCCCTCTTGGCCTGCGGCCAATTCACCCCGGGATACTTGGCGTTAGAAGAACGCAAGATCCGCGGCGCAGAAGGATTTCGTTAACCAAGATCTGTCCTGATATATGTGCGGTACAGGCTGGGAAGCCGATGGCCGCGTTAGGAGAAGGCCTGCTGCAGCGGCGCGCGGCGTCTGTGCAGCAGGTTTTGCTTCTTCTAACGCAAAATATCCCCGCCGGAGGCACGCGCCCCAAGGCGCGTTCTCAACGGGTCAGGATCAGCTCATTGTTGCGAATTTCAAACCCTGAGAACCGCTGAAGATATCCCATGCCCAGGAGAGACTGCGCCAACGCGCCCTCGTTGACCCAGGCCGACACATCACGATCCGTGATCGGCCCCAAGGCAACGGTATCGAGAGTCACGCGCGCGGTGCGTACTTCGCCATTTGCAGTCATGGCGCGTCCAAAGTAGCTGAGCGCACTGGGATCTATGCCGAGGCGCTCCGCGGTGTCGGCATTGAGCACCATATCGCTGGCACCCGTATCGACCAGGAATTGAACCGGCTGATCATTGACCTGCAAAGTGAGGTAATAGTGACCATCGCTGGCACGGGGGACGCGGATCTGGCCGTCCTCCGAAAGAACTGCCTGCTGCGGGACTACGGTCGTTCGGATGTCATCCCAAAGCCCATAAGCCGCAATCACGCCCAGAAAGATCAGGGCCCATATCATGAGTTGCTGGGCGGTTTTCCCAAGGCTCTGGCGGTTTTGCACAAAGACCCAGGAGCCCACCACCAGTAGCAGCAGCACCAGATAGATCAGCTGGCCAATATCGTCTGAATTCATGGATCAACATCCTCCGTCACAAGGAGGTAGGTGCGGGCGCCGGCTCTGTCTAGCTGGCAAACCCAAAAGCGCTCAGCCCGTCGAGGACAAATTGCACAGAGAGTGCCGCGAGAAGCATCCCCAAAAGGCGTGTCGCGACATTGATACCCACGGGGCCGAGCAGGCGTTCCAGTGCGCCGGAGATGGAAAACATCCCAAGCATCAATGCGATGACCGCAACAACGATGGCCATGACCGAGGCAAACCCTTCGATACCGGGGTGCTGCCCGGTCAGAAGGATCACTGTCGCAATGGAGCCGGGTCCCGCGATCAGCGGAATCGCCATTGGAAAGACCGAAGGGTCATCCTCGGGCGCAATCTCGTCGCCCTGGTGCTGACGACGGGCCGTGCGGCGTTCAAAGAGCATGTCGAGCGCGGTCAGGAACAACAGGATACCACCCGCCACACGGAAGGCCGGCATGGAGATGCCGATAAAGCCCAGAACGCTTTCGCCAAAGAGCGCAAAAACCGCAAGGATGCCAATACCAGTGATCGAGGCGCGAATGGCAATGGCGCGGCGCTGCTTGCTGGTCATGCCTTGGGTCAGGGCCAGGAACACCGGCATCAATCCAATCGGGTCGATGATCACAAATAGCGTCACAAAAGAGGTAATCAGAAACGCGGTATCAATCATTAGGTTTCTGCCAGCTCCAGTTTTTCCAGCGCGTCCATCCAGATCGCTTCCGCGCGCTCCAAGGCCTCGATGCACTCGGCATGCTTTTTCTGCCAAACTTCGATGTCGGCCTGTTTGCCACTTTCATAGAGGGCAGGGTCCGCGAGCTTGGCATCCAGTTTTTCGCGCATTTCGCTGAGTTTTTCCACCCGCGCCTCGGATTTTCGCACTTCCGAGCGCAGCGCAAGGAGCTGATCGCGACTGGCGCGTTTGGGTTTCTCAGTGCGTTTCTCGGCTGCACTTGCAGCCACAGTTGCGGCCTTGGCGGCGGGTTTGTCGCGCGCCAGAAGCATCTCGCGATAGCTGTCGAGATCGCCGTCATAGGGTTTGACGGTTCCCTCCGAGACCAGCCACAGACGATCGGCCACCATGCTCAGAAGATGCATGTCATGGCTCACAAGGATGACCGCGCCGCTATAGGCGGTCAGTGCCTCGACCAATGCTTCGCGGCTTTCGATGTCGAGGTGGTTCGTCGGCTCGTCGAGGATCAGCATATGCGGCGCATCAAGGGTCGCAAGCAGGAGGCTCAGGCGGGCCTTCTGCCCTCCCGACAGACGCTTTACCTCTACTTCTGCCTGCTGGGCGCCCAGGCCAAAGCCTGCAAGGCGCGCGCGCCATTTTGCGGGCGGCTCGTCAGGGCGCAGGCGGCGCAGATGGTCCAGCGGGGTCTCATTGATATAAAGCTCATCCACCTGATGCTGCGCAAAATAGCCGATCCTGAGCTTTGAAGAGCGCACCATTTTGCCCGCCATCAAAGGCAGCCGGTCCGAGAGCAGCTTGGAGAGCGTGGATTTGCCCTGACCGTTCTTGCCCAACAGCGCGATCCGGTCGTCCTGATCAATCCGCAGGTTCAGACGCCGCAAGATCTCCACATCGCCGTAGCCGGTGATCCCGCCTTCGATCTGGATGATCGGCGGCGACATCTCCTCAGGTTCGGGAAAGCTGAAGGCGCGTAGCGCCGCTTCTTGCGGGGTCGAGATCGGCTTCATCTTCTCGATCATTTTCAGGCGCGATTGGGCCTGCTTGGCCTTGGAGGCCTTGGCGCGGAAGCGATCCACAAAACTCTGAAGATGCGCGCGGCGGTTTTCCTGTTTTTGCGCTTCGGACTGCGCCACGGCGATGCGGGCGGCGCGGGTCTCGGCAAAAGTGTCGTAAGGCCCCTGATAGAGCGTGAGCTTGCGATCCTCGAGGTGCAGGATGGCGCTCACCGCGCGATTAAGAAGCCCGCGGTCGTGGGAGACGATCAGAACCGTGTGCGGATAGCGCGCGATATAGCTTTCAAGCCAGAGCGCACCTTCGAGATCAAGGTAGTTCGTCGGCTCATCGAGGAGCAGCAGGTCGGGCTGCGCAAACAGCACTGCCGCAAGCGCCACCCGCATGCGCCAGCCGCCCGAAAAGTCAGAACAGGGACGCAGCTGATCCTGATCGTCAAAGCCAAGCCCCTTGAGGATCGAAGCGGCGCGGGCCTCAGCAGACCATGCATCAATATCCACCAGACGGGTCTGGATCTCGGCGATCCGGGTGCCATCCGTTGCGGTGTCGGCCTCCGCCATCAGCGCGGCACGTTCGGTATCTGCGGCCAGCACCGTGTCGATCAGCGACACCTCCGAGGAGGGCACTTCCTGCGCAACGCCGCCAATCCGCGCCTTGGAGGGCAGGGTGATTGTTCCGCCTTCCAGCGCCAGTTCGCCTCGGATCAGGCGGAATAGCGTGGACTTGCCAGTGCCATTGCGTCCGACAACGCCAACCTTGTGACCGGTTGGAATGCTGGCAGAGGCCTCCTCCATAAGGGGGCGGCCTTCGACGGAATAAGTGATGTTTTCGATCCTGAGCATGGCGTCTCTCATGTCGAAAGGCATCGAGAGGGTCAATCACTATCCTATCTTTGCAGGTCCTTTGTCAGCCCGGATGTCTTGCGCGCCATGGGGCGGGTATTCCCGCCTTGGCGATCCGCGCGCGCGTGTTAGGCTCGGGGATATTTGAGGCGCGCTCCCCCGTGGCGGGACTGAAGGGCGCGAGTTTGCGGAAAATGCGTTTTTTGAGGAATGAGTGATGCGACGACTGGTCATTTGCTGTGATGGTACCTGGAACACCCCGGATCAGCACCGGGGCGGTGTGCGCACGCCTACCAATGTGGCCAAGCTCCACTCTTTGATTGCCAAAACCGGTGGCGGCGCGGGGGCTGAGATTGCGCAGATCAGCTACTACCGGCGCGGGGTCGGCACCTCCGGGGGGCTGTTTCGTCGTCTGTTGGGAGGCGCCATTGGGCTGAAGCTCGAAGATGACATCATGAGCGCCTATAAATTCCTCGCCGAGACCTATGAACCCGGCGATGAGATCTTTCTCTTTGGGTTCAGCCGGGGCGCTTACACGGTGCGCAGCCTTGCGGGCATGGTTTCTGCGGTTGGACTGGCCGATCTGCGACCGGCGCATCTGTCGCCCTATGTAGAACCCTGGGATGTGGTGAAGCGGTTGATGCGCAGCTATGCCGCGCGCAAAGCCCAAGGCGATGCGGGCGGCACCACGTCACCGGACACACGCCCCGCTGCCGTGAGGTTCCACTCCGATCGCTCCGAGGTCGGATTTCGCTTTATCGGGGTCTGGGACACGGTTGGCGCGCTGGGCATCCCGGACGACAAGGGCGTCTTGCGGCTGCTTCTGGGCGATCTGATGCGGCACGAGTTCAGTAACACGACGCTTGGGGCCAATGTGGCCTGCGCCCGCCACGCGCTGGCGATGGATGAGCGACGCAAGGATTTTACTCCGACCCTTTGGACACGCTGGGCTGCGGGGCAGGATGTGGAGCAGCGCTGGTTTCCCGGCGTCCACGCCGATGTCGGCGGCAGCTACGAGGACAGCGGCCTCGGCGACCTGACGCTTGACTGGATGCTGCGCGAAGCACAGGCGCAGGGGTTGGCGCTGCGCGAGATCGCGCCCGGCCATCTGCGCCCGGATGCCTACGGGCGGCGCCATACATCCTATCTGGGGTGGTTCCGCCTGCGTCCGACCCGCCCGCGCGCTGTGCCAGAGGTGTCGGCTGCGGGTGCAGAGGTCTTTGACTGGACCAGTCGCACCTGTTTTGACGCCTCGGTGCTGCAGCGCCAGCGCATGCCACCCCCGGGCGAGACAACATATTGGCCTACCAATGTGCTGCTGAAAGGGCAGAGCGCGACCACTATCGCCGCGGCACGCAGGCGTTGGAACCCCACGGGGATCTATCTGGAACGTGGCGGCTGTTACCGGGTGGTGGCGCGTGGGAGCTGGCAGGACGCGGCAATCGAGGCCACGGCAAATGGCGCAGGTCCCGGGCTTGCCATTGGCAAGATCGGCTATGCGCTGGCGGCGCTCCCGGAGGCGTTGCGCCGGATCATTCGCAAACGCAAAGGCTTTGCCACCGCAGACGTGGCGTTTTCACGCCGTGTCGAAGCTGCGCCCTGGTTTGCGTTGATTGGAGCGATTGCCAATGGGCAGGTTCGTGAGGGCAGCGGCGATGAAATTGCCGATCATGAATATCACCGCCTCGGAGAAGAGGCCGCCATGATCGTGCGGCAGAGTGGCTATCTCTATCTTTTTGCGAATGACGCCTGGCAGATGTACGGTAATAACGCGGGTGTCCTGAAGGTCGAGATCACGCGGCTTTCGTGAGGGGGCGGGGGCGCGAATGCGCGGAGTTGCGCCCCTTGTGTCTGACCCGAGGGCGTTGTTTAACACATGCAGTACTCAAGGCTTGCGCCACGTGCGGATGCCGCAGAGGGCCAAGAGAACGGAGTGTCCCATGCTGCGCCCAGCTCAGACCCCGCCGATGTTGATGACATTGGTCTTTGGCACCGCGTTGTCGGTGCTCTCGCTCAATATGTTCCTGCCCTCTCTGCCCGGCATCGCACAGGAGTTCGGCGTGGACTACGGGCTCGCGAACCTTGCGATTGCCGGCTATCTGACGATTTCCGCGGGGCTGCAGCTCATTATGGGGCCGATGTCCGATCTCTACGGGCGCCGGAGGGTGATGCTCCTGTGCTGCGCGCTCTTTGTGCTCGCCTCCGTGGGCTGCGCGCTGGCCAGCAACATCTGGGTGTTTCTCGGCTTTCGCTTGCTGCAGGGCGCGATCATCAGCGGGCAGGTGATTGCACGTGCCGTGATCCGCGACATGTACCCACCAAGCGAGGCGGCCAGCAAACTCGGCTACATGAGCATGATCATGGCGCTGGCGCCGATGACAGGGCCGATGATTGGGGGCGCGCTTGATATGGCGTTTGGCTGGCGCGCAGGGTTCTGGCTCTATTCCGGGCTTGGGCTGCTGGTGCTCTGGCTCACCTGGGGCGACATGGGAGAGACCAACACCAAGCGCGCGGCGACCTTCCGCGCGCAGATGCGGCTTTATCCACGTTTGTTCAGCTCGCGCCGCTTCTGGGGGTATTCGGCCTGCGTCGCCTTCTCGATCGGCGGATTCTATTCCTTTGTGACCGGGGCGCCAATGGTCGCGGCGGCGTGGTTTGATCTGAGCCCGGCCATGGTGGGCCTTGGGATCGGAATTATCACCTGCGGTTTTATGGTTGGCAATTTTGTCACCGGCCAGCTGGCACAGCGCCTGCGTTTGCTGACGCTTATCCTGATCGGCCGGGGGGTGGCCTGTCTTGGGCCGGCGGTGGGTCTTGGGCTGTTCTTCATGGGGCAGGGGAGCGAACTGGTGTTCTTTGGGTCCGCCATCTGCGTGGGCTTCGGCAACGGGCTGACGATCGCAAATGCCAGTGCCGGGCTGATGTCGGTGCGCCCCGAGCTTGCCGGGAGTGCCGCAGGGCTTTCGGGGGCGCTGAGCGTGGCGCTGGGCGCACTCCTCACGGCTGTCACAGGTGTGGCCGTTGAACCCGAAACCGCGCCGTTTGCAGTGCTCGGCATCATGTTGAGCGCAAGCGTGCTGGCGCTTGTGTCTGCACTCTATGTGTTGGTTGTGGACCTGCAGGATCCGCTGGAACCCGCGCATGGGTAATCTTCATCTGGCTTTCGGAGCTGCAGTGCGCACAAGGCTCTTCCCAAGGGCGGGCTGTCGTGCTAGGCGGCGCCAGATCGTTGCGGCACCCTGGTTTCGGGTGCCGTGACACCTAATCGACCTTAGTATTTCTCAAGGAGATCGCCCGATGGCACTGGAACGCACCTTTTCGATCATCAAGCCCGATGCAACCCGCCGCAACCTGACTGGCGCAATCAACGCCAAGTTCGAAGAAGCAGGCCTGCGCATCGTTGCTCAGAAGCGCATCCACATGACCAAGGCACAGGCCGGTAAATTCTACGCCGTGCACGCCGAGCGTCCCTTCTATGACGAACTGTGCGAATTCATGTCCTCCGCTCCGGTTGTGGTTCAGGTTCTCGAAGGCGAAGGCGCCATCGCAAAGAACCGCGAAATCATGGGTGCAACCAACCCCGCTGACGCAGCTCCCGGCACCATCCGTGCCGAGTTCGCAGAATCCGTGGGTGAGAACTCCGTGCACGGCTCCGACGCACCGGAAACCGCAGCAGAAGAAATCGCCTACTTCTTCTCCGGTCTCGAACTGGTTGGCTAAGTGCTGTGTCGTCGCAGCTGCGACGACGGGCAGGGGCCTCGAGGGGGCCAGCTGAAAATCAAAAACCGCCACGCTGCATGCGTGGCGGTTTTCTTTTGAGAGGGGCCGGGCGCGGTATCAGTCTGTGCGTCGCTCGATCACACCGATCTCGTTCAAGATCGCATCCAGCGCGGACCGGTCGCTGTCAAAGTTCTGCGCCTTCAGCGCATCAAAGCGCTTGCGCAGGACCTTCTTCTCTTCGCCCTTGCAATCGTTCCAGGGCCGCCCCTGAAGCGCCATCACCAAAACATAGTAGCCGATGAAATGCGGTTTGCTGCCGGATTGAAGCAGTTTGCCGTAGGCCGCGTCCGCCCCGAGGGCGCGCAGCTCCTCGGCGGAATGGATGCCCGCGCGGGTGCAGGCGGTCTCATAGGCGGGGCCGAGGTTTTTAATCGAGGAAACAGGTGTGCTCATGCGGCGAGTTTAATCTTTGCTGTTGGCGACGTCAGCAGAAGATCCGCACGCAGCCCCTCTTTTTAAGGGCGGATATGGCACGGGCAGCCTGTTGATTCTCTCAATCATGGTAAATGATTCCAGCGCGTTAGCCGTTTTATGGTTAACCGGCGTTAGCATTTTTTACACGAAACAATGTTACCTGAAGAAACGGTGATTTTGTAACCCTCGGCGTCGGTGTGTCCTATCCCTTAGGTGGGACCCTATCCTTTGGCGAGCGGTGCAACACCCGATGGATAGGACGTGCGGCAATGAAAGTTCGAATAGATTTGTGCACAACGGAATACAATCAGTTAGAGGTTCAAATGTTGCACCCCATTATCCTCGCAGGAGGCGTCACACAGACCAGCGAATGGTCCACCGGGGTGTGCCATCTGGCACTTGAATCCGCACCCGGTGTTCCCAGCAGATTTGAGAGCGTGCTCGATGCGATATCCGGCGATGTGTTTGCTGACCCGGTGGTTGTGACCACCCGGGACAACATGTCCCTGGTCGAGCGCCAGATCGCAGCGCGTCCGGCGGCCCTGATCGTCGAGCCGGAGACCCACAAGCCAGCCGCCGCCCTCCTGAGCGCCGTCCTCTCGCTGCGCCACATGCCCGGTGCACTTGTGGTGGTTGCGCCTGCATCCGCAAACCTCGCCGATACACGCAATCTCGACAAGGCCCTGTGCAATGCCATCCCCGCAGCACAACGCGGCGAGATCGTGATGTTTGGTCAGCGCACCACCCGCGCCTATGGCGGCTTTGGGATCATGGAGGTGGTTACGCAACCGCATGAAAACGCGCCCGTCGCCGTCAGCCGGGTGCTCGCCTCAGGGCGAAAGGTGACGCTGTCTCATCTTCTCCATGGCAATCACCAGCTCTGGGGCACCGGGCTCTATGTGGCACGTGTCGATGTCTTGCTTGCCGCTTTCAAATCCCATGCAAGCCGCCTGTTCCTGCCGGTGAAGAACGCGCTTTTGCGGGCCGGGACGGTGGACCGCACCACCTTGTTGGACCGGGCCACTTATCGACGTGTAAAGGCGATTACCTTTGAAAAGGCCGTTGCCGAAAAGATTGAGAACATCTGCGCTATTCAGCTCGATCCGACCTGGAGCGCGCTGGAAGAGTGGGATCAGGACGCCGCCGCCGACAGCGCTGTTGCGCAATGGGACGAAGATCTGGCGCAAGAACGTGCGGGTGTCCTGAACGCGCGCGCCGCCGCGCCATTCCCGCATTCGGCAGACATGATGGCGGTTTATGCCAGCCTGTCGAAAATCTCGGCGGAGGATGCCCTGTCGGCTCATGCTACCGAATATGACTGGGGCCGTCTCGAAAGCCTCGCCATGGGGCCGGGGTTCACGCTGCAGCGCATGTCGATCGCTCCGGGTGCGACCCTTGATCTGAACGCCGCGCCCGGCGGGGCGGAACATTGGATCGTCGCGCAAGGCTCGGTGCTGATTACGATTGGCGATCATGTGCGCCTTGTCTGGGAAGGTCATAGCGCCCGTATTCCAGCTGGCCGCTCCCGCCGGATCGAGAATCCGGGTTCAGGCACGCTGGTTCTGGTTCAGCTGCAGGTCATGCCCCTCTCTGCAACAGGGCAACCTCAGAGCGCCGCAAGTTTTTCGCCCGCCGGTGTTGCCTGATCCGATCGCGCCCCCCGCGCGCTGCATCCGAGGCTGACGGTCTGTCTGACAGGCTTTGTGGTCAGACCGTCCAACCGAACCCTCGTCTGTGACAATGTCGGTGCGCTCGGAATTGGCCTGCTTTTTACGGCTACCCAGCCGAAGATGGTTCGGGGGTGAGAGGGCGAGGTCGTTGTTTCACCCAAACACGTTTGGCCGCTGCAGCTGTCTCTCCTTGAAACTCCCCCAGAGGCTGACCCTCATATCTGGCTACTCTTGAACGTGAGTGCGCGCACTGCGGCGAAGGAGCCGGACGATCCACGCGGACTTTGGCGTTCTGCACGGCTCCCCTTGGGAGGTTTTCCCAAGATGCGATGCGCGTTTGGATGGGGACTATCCTATGCGCGGCTACCTCTCAGTAGGGCGTACCCGGAAGCTGCGCCACATGAATAAGCTCGGTCTGATTGAATCAGATCGCGTGGTGCCAGCCCGGAGGAAGCAATCCCCCAGACCTCTACGCGCGCCGACGCGCATATGGTTGTGCATAGTGAACCATCGACCGGTGCGCGGCGCGTATTGGTGTGACATGCTGCATCCGTTGCCCATCACAGAGCCCGCCTTTGCCCAACAGAGGGCCCGCGCGACACAGCGAGGTAAAGCTGATCCGCTGAGCGGATGCTGAGACGCGACCGCTGGTTGGCGGTAGCGAGGTCAAGTTTTCAAAAGACGAATAGGGAGTGCGGTTTGACCGCCTCGCCAAAGAGGTTGCGCGGGGTTAGAACAACCCTGCTTCTTTGGCGGTCATTGCGGCCTGCGTGCGGTTCTTTGCGTCGAGCTTGCGGCAGAGCGTGCGCACATGCAGCTTGATCGTCACCTCTTGAAGGTTGAGATCGCGCGCGATTTCCTTGTTGGATTGCCCGCGACAGAGCCCACTCAGAACTTCGACCTCGCGGGGGCTGAGTTGGGCCAGGAGCGGATGCTCCGGGGCGGAGGCCTCTTCGCGCATCAATTCGACCGGCACATAGATTTCGCCCGCGCTCATGAAACGCACCGCATTCAAAAGCGACTGCGCGCCCATGGTCTTGGGGATGAAACCGATGGCACCGGCGTCCAAAGCATCCTGTGCGGTGCGCGTCGGTGCGCTGCCCGAGAGGATTGCAACGCCACGCCCGCCATTGGCCTTCAGCGCACGCTGAAGTCCATCGAGCCCGTTCATGCCCGGCATATTGTAGTCCAGAAGCACCAGGTCAAAGGGACCGTTGTCTTCAAGTTCCTTCATGGCGCGAGGCAGATCAGTGGTCGCAGTGATTTGCGCGCCGCCCTCGGAAGCGAGATAGGCAGAAATCGTATCGCGCACCATATCGTGATCGTCGGCGAGAAGAATACGCATATTGATATTAAACCCGTTTACACTGTTCATTCACGATCCTACCTCCTGAAACCTTTATATTCTATCAACTTTTAGACCGTTTTCGCGACCGCGCCACAGACCGCCTGCGTGAAATACGCAATTTGCGTTGGGTTTATGGCGTCCAGCGGTTGAATTGAGCCGGCTCCAAAATGGTTGACCAATGGCAATTACATAAAACCCTGTCCGTGCGCCCAAGTCACGGGCACAGACGATTTACCGAACGTATACGAAAGTCTAGCAGACTATACACAGGTGCTCATGCTCTTCGATGTCAGATGTGGCATGGTCTTGCCGAGCCCATCTTCGGGCAACACTATTTTGGAGGTAAGTCGTGAGATCACTGTTGGTAGCCATGCTGGCGCTTATTGCATCGATCGGGAGCGTCTCCGCCTCCGAGGGTGAGGTTGTACTGACGCTGAAAAATGCAGATCAGGTCCATGAATTTACGGTCGAAGACCTGCGCAGCATCGGCGAGCGCGAAATCGTGACCACGACGATCTGGAGCGAAGGTGAACAGAGCTTTGTCGGCGTCTCGCTGGATCGTCTCCTGGCTGAAACCGGCGTCGAGGGCCAGACACTCGAAGCCGCGGCGGTCAACGACTACGCAGTGGAAATTCCGACGTCGGATGCGCAGCCTGGCGGGCCAATCATTGCCTATATGCGCAACGGTAACCTCATGTCCCTGCGTGACAAGGGGCCGCTTTGGGTGATCTATCCCTACGACAGCGACGTGGCCTTTCGCACCGAAGAG
This sequence comes from Epibacterium sp. HA2-3, assembly GCF_055693725.2. Classification (NCBI taxonomy): domain Bacteria; kingdom Pseudomonadati; phylum Pseudomonadota; class Alphaproteobacteria; order Rhodobacterales; family Roseobacteraceae; genus Epibacterium; species Epibacterium sp. HA2-3. The sequence continues at coordinate 1,014,139 of NZ_CM172490.1, forward strand.
GTCTACTCTCGCAGTATCTGGCAGTTGAACAGGATAACGGTGAAGTAACGCGCCTTGCGGCGGGCCCATACTGCAGGAGGACTCCAGCGCTTGGTGCGACAGAAGATACCGATTATGCATCGCTGGGTTATTTCCGCAGCCGCCGTGGTTCTTATACTGCTGGCGGCTCAGGCCTATCGTTTGGGAAGCGATGTTCAGTCGCGGATCGAAGCTCTGTCGAGCGCCGCAACCGACAACCTTCAGTGGACTTTGTCACAGGCCGAGGTCGACTATCTGAAATATCGCTCCGCCGCGATGGTGGTGGAAGATCGCAGCGATCTTCCACGCCTTCGACGCCAGTTCGATATCTATTACAGCCGCATCGCGACTTTTCGCGAAAGTGCGCTTTATTCGGAAGTGCGCGCCACCCCTGAAGGCAGTGAAACGCTCGGGCGGCTGCAACAGGGATTGCAGAGACAAGCGGCACTTATTGACGCATCTGACGAGGTTCTGCTCTCCGAGAAAGACAATTTGCTGCAGCTGATTGCCGTCGATGGCAATGATGTGCGCGATCTCGCGCTTTTTGGCGTGGCGCTACAGGCCGAGACGGCGGGCGCGGAGCGGGTTTTGCTGCACACATTGTTCACCCGTCTTGCGATTGTGGTTCTGGCGCTTCTTGGGACGCTTGCGCTCACTGCTCTGGTGATCCTGCGCCTGTTCCGGCGGGGGCAGCGGCTTTCGATGCTGCAGGCGCAGGAGGCCGCCCGCACAGAGGCGATGGTCACATCTTCCCTCGATGCGATCCTGATGGCGGATGCGGAGGGTCGCATCACCGCCATCAACGGCGCCGCTGAGGAGATTTTCGGCTACAGCGAAGAGGAGGCGATCGGGATGAATTTCGACTCGCTGATCCTGCAATCGCCCGAAGGTGCCGAGGCTGGCGATCTTGACAATATTCTGAACGAGAACGATGGCCGGTTCCAGATGACCGCCCAGAGGAAGACCGGCGATGTGATCCCGGTCGAAGTCTCATTGACGGTGAGCAAATCTGATGGAAATCAGGTGCTTGTCAGCTATGTGCGCGACATTTCCCATCGCCTCCAAGCCGAGGAAGAACTGCGCCGGGCACGCGATGACGCGCTTGCAGGAGAACAGGCCAAAGATCGCCTTCTGACGGTGATGAGCCACGAGATGCGCACGCCGCTCACGGGTATCCTTGGCTCGCTTGATGTGCTCGAGGGGCTGACGCCGAGCGCAGAGCAACAGCGATACCTGCAGGCCATGCGGGTGTCGGGCGAGCTGCTGTTGCATCACGTCAATGACGTCTTGCAGCTTTCGCGACTCGAATCCGGCGCCGAGGCGGACGCGCCCATTCGCTTTGATCTCGACGAACTTGTGCGTGGCATCGGGGAGAGCCAGCAGGCCAATGCGGCCCGCAACAACAATGACTTAAGTGTATTCTGCAGCCTTGGCGCCGAAACCGGGGTCGAGGGGCATTGTCGTTATGTGCAGCAGGTCCTGCTCAATCTCATCGGAAACGCGCTGAAGTTCACCCAGGATGGCGCTGTTTCGGTGGATGTGATGCGTACCGAAGGCGACCTGGTGGAATTCAGTGTCGCAGATACCGGGAAAGGCATCGCAGCCGAGGATCTGGAACGCATCTTCGACGAATTCACCATGGTAGACCCCAATTACAATCGCGGCTGCGAGGGTACCGGTCTGGGGCTGGCGATTTCACGCCGGTTGGCCCGGTTGATGGGGGGAGAGATCACCTGCGAAAGCGAACCGGGCGAGGGCAGCCTGTTTAGTTTCACCATTCCCCTGCCGCCCGTCGCTCTGGAACAGGGCAAGCCGGTGTTTGCCGCCGATGCTCCAACCCGCCAGCAGCGCCTTCTAGTGATCGAAGATAACGATATCAACCGGTTGCTTCTCGAGACCATGTTGAACGACATGGGACATGAGGTGGTTTCCGTCAACGGCGGCGCGCGCGCTATCGAGGAAATTCGCACCCACCGCTTTGATCTGATCATCTCGGACATCAGCATGCCGGATATCGACGGTATGGAAGTCTTGCGCCGCGTCCGTGCAGAGCAACTCGCAAATGATACCGACATTGTTGCCCTGACCGCTCATGCCGCGCGTGACGATCACGAACGCATCCTCGCCGCTGGCTTTGCAGAGGTGTTGACCAAGCCCATAGATCGCGCGGCGCTGGCCGAGATGGTGCTGCGGCGGTCCGCGGCCGATGCTGCGGCGCCCATTCCTGCGCAATATCCGGGAGAGTCTGACATTTCTCAATTCGTCGCGGCCGTGGGGCCGGAGAAAGCGCGCCATTTTCTCGCAGAGTTTCGCGATGATGTCCGCGCTTTGCGTGAGGCCCTGACCCAGAGCGTTGAATTGACCGATCAGCACCGTAAGGAAGCTCATCGCCTCGCAGGGTCTGCCGCGGTGCTGGGGCTTGCGACGCTGCGCAGCTCGATGCTCGAGATTGAGCAGGCGAATACCAATGCTTTGCCCGAGTTGGCACCTCTGCAAGATGCCTGGGGCAACGCTGAAAAAGTCCTCGCGATCCATGTGGCATCCTGACCGGGGCTTCACCAAAGTGCACGTCCCCCCTCAGGTTGGCCAAGGGTATCACGGCAAGCTGCGCCGCTGTCCGGAGCTGCGCCGCTGTCCCGAAAAGGCTGTTCCCTTCTCAACCTTTCTACCGACGCGCATGAGACGGGGGGGCGGCGTGCGCGAAAGACAATGCTCAAGGGAGAGCATTACAACCGAAAGCATAAAAAGATCGATTTCAGGGCGGTTTCCGCCGTAGGGTCATCTTAACTTTTAAATAGGAATATAATACTTACCTTACGTGATTTGCTGTGGGCGATGTTTGGCCCAATGATAGGAATGAACACGAATGTCGAAATCGCACGCTGTCGTTCACTCCGCTTTGGCTGATGAAGCCAGCCAACATAACAACACCTTGTCCTGGTTTGACATTACGCCTGCCGATCAAGAGCGGGTACGATCGCTTGCCCCCATCGCGGACCACGTTGGCGAGGAGATCATTGCAGATTTCTATGCGCATATTCTGCGGTTTGAGGACGCGGCCCAACAATTTGCGGACGACACGCAAATCGAGCGTGTAAAACGCGGCCAAAAGAAATATTTTCAAGAGCTGATCAACGCCGAGCTTGACGAGTCCTATGCCGAGGAACGCAAGCGGATCGGTGGCATTCACGAACGTGCAGGTATCACGCCCACGCTCTATGTTGGCTCTTACGCCTACTACCTGCAACGACTGAGCCAGTCTATTCTCGAGAACGGGAAGGAGGATCCGCACAAGCTCTTTGGCCTTGTGCTCTCGATGATGAAGATTGCTCATTACGACATGGCGCTCGCCCTGGAAACCTACGTCGAGGCGCGCGAAAAGACGATTGAAATCCACGAGCGGCAGATGCGCGAGCTGCCCACGCCGGTTCTGGAACTGCGCGAGGGCCTGCTGCTGGTGCCCGTTGTTGGTGCGCTGGACAGTCATCGCGCCAGAACGTTGACGATGCAACTGTTGGATGGGATTCGGGATACACGAAGTCGCGCGGTGGTGCTCGACATTACAGGTGCCGTTTCCATCGACAGCAGCGTTGCAAACCATCTGTTTCAGGCCATGACAGCAGCGCGGCTCATGGGCGCAAAGTCCATCCTCGCCGGGATCTCTCCGACTGTTGCGCAAGAGTTGTTTCGGATCGGCGTTGATACCAAGACCTTTACCACAGCCAGAAACCTGCAGCAGGGGATCGAGCTCGCGGCCTCCGCGCTTGAGGCGCATTCCAAGCACTCGGTCTAATCAGTCGGTTTTCATGTCACCCCCGTCGTCTGAGCGCACGCCCCTTGCGGCCTATTGACGGCCTCGCTTGCCTTGATCCATCGCACCTTGCATGGCTGGCGTCTCGCGCCCAAAGCGCAGCTGGCTTGCCGCTCACCCTTCACTCTGGCGACAATCTGTGCAAATTAAGCCTTCGATTCATGGCTATGATGTTTTGGGCAAGGACGTCGTCTCCCGATCCCGCACCAGAGAGCCGCGTGCCTCGCGGCATTTGGCGTTCATAGCGAGATGCGCGGCAATCACACGGCTAGAGGCGCTAGGAAAACCTGGATGAGCACTGGTACTCTTTCAAAAGCAGACCTTTGGCGCGCGGCACGGTTGTCGGTTGCGCCGATGATGGATTGGACCACACGGGAGTGCCGCTATCTGCATCGGCTGCTCTCGCGGGAGACCCTGCTCTACACCGAAATGGTGACGGCGCCGGCACTGGTGCGGGGGGGGGCTTTGCATCTGCTCGATCACGACCCAAGCGAACATCCGGTTGCGTTGCAGCTTGGCGGCTCCGACCCCAAGGAACTGGCAGAGGCCGCGCGGCTCGGGGCCGAGGCGGGCTATGATGAGATCAACCTCAACTGCGGCTGCCCGAGCGACCGGGTGCAATCTGGCGCTTTTGGGGCTGTCTTGATGCAGACGCCCGAACTGGTGGCCGACTGTGTGGCCGCGATGGCCGAGGCGGTCTCTGTCGAGGTGACCGTGAAATGCCGCATCGGCGTGGACGATCAAACCCCCGAGGAGATCTTGCCAGACTTTCTCGACAAGATTCGCGCGGCGGGGGGCAAGCGGGTGACAATTCATGCCCGCAAAGCCTGGTTGCAAGGGCTTTCACCCAAGGAAAATCGCGACATCCCGCCGCTGGATTACGAGCTTGTGCACGCGATGAAGGCGGCCTTTGCCGATATGCATATCTCGCTCAATGGCGGCATCACCTCGCTTGATGAAGCCCAAGCGCAGCTTGAACGCGGGCTGGATGGGGTGATGGTTGGACGTGCCGCCTATCACCAGCCCGCCGATGTGCTCTGTGCTGCAGATCCGCGGATCTACGGCACCGGGACGGCGAGCGATCCGGTCGAGGTGGTGCGACAAATGCTGCCCTATATCGAACAGCAGATGCAATCGGGATCGCGGCTTCATCAGATCACGCGCCATATGCTTGGGCTTTTTGCCGGTCGCCCGGGGGCGCGGCAATGGCGGCGTCACCTCTCCGAAGGCGCAAACCGAACCGGCGCGGGCCCAGAACTTGTCGAAGAGGCCCTCTCCCTCGTGTTGGCGCGGGCGGCCTGAGGCAGATGTCGGCAACCGAGGCTTACCTGCAAAAGGGCTGGCTGCGTTTTGCAGCAGAAGAGAGCATCAGAGATTGGGCTGCCCGCGCACAGCGCTGTGCTGAGACGGCAACTGCAGACCCGGCCCATGCGAAGTGGCTGGATTGCGAAGGCACCTGGTTCATCGGTGTTGATGCCTTGCCGAACGATCCGGACGGACGCTTACCGTCCGGTCCGCCTCTCGCGGGGGCAGCGCTCGACTTCATTCGAGCACATTTTGGCGAAATCCCCGCCCTTCACAGGGGGCAGCTTTCGGTGATCTATCCGGGTTACCCCCGACCACGACGCGGCGAGAGCGACGCGGCCTTTGGCTACCGCTGCAAACGGGATGGCGCGCATGTGGACGGCATCAAGATATATGGCACCGCGCGCCGGCGACGGGTCGAAGAACCGCACGCTTGGGTTCTCGGTCTGCCGCTGAACAAAACCAGCAAGGACGCCGCGCCGCTGGTGGTTTGGGAGGGGAGCCATTTGATCATGCGCGAGGCCTTTCGCCAGGCGTTTGAGGGGATCGCTCTCGAGGACTGGGCCCATGTCGATATCACCGACATCTACACTGCAGCGCGGCGCGAGGTGTTTGAAACCTGCAAACGTGTTGAGGTTCATGCAAACCCCGGCGAAGCTTACCTCATGCACCGTCTCTGCCTGCATGGGGTCGCGCCTTGGGCCGATGGGGCCTCGGCCACGGATGGGGCAGGGCGGATGATCGCCTATTTCCGCCCCGAAATGCCGAACTGGCAGGCCCATTGGTTGAGCGACCTTTAGGCGCGGGCGCACACGCGCCCAGTCGCAGGCTCTGCCTGCATACCGCAACAGAATTGCTGATCGCAGCGCCCAGCTTTTTCTAACGCAAAAATATCCCCGCCGGAGGCCGCGGGCGCAAGCCCGCTCAGGATTTGCTCTGCAAGCGAGCGGCGCGCCCGCCACGGCGTGCCTTGGGGGCCGCAGTGCGAGTCGGCAAGGCCGCCATGATTTCTGCACGCTCCGCCGGACTCATCTTGGACCAGCGGGTGATTTCGTCAATGGAACGGGCGCAGCCGGTGCAGAGCCGCGTCTGCGGCTGAATAACACAGAGTTTGATGCAAGGGCTCTCGATTTCCTGCCGCTTCCAGACGTCATCGGTCATGGTCTAACTGCTCCTGATGTGGCGCATCCGATCCAGCGCCCCCTGCAGGATATACGACGCCGCCACATGGTCGATCACCTCTGCGCGACGTTTTCGAGACGTATCGGCCTCCAACAGTGCGCGTTCTGCCGCCACCGTCGACAATCGTTCGTCCCAGAAACCGATTGGCAGATCCGTGACCCGTGACAGATTGCGTGCAAAGGCGCGGGTGGATTGGCAGCGCGGCCCTTCAGAGCCATCCATATTCCGCGGCAGGCCAAGTAGAATGCCATTGATGTCGCGTCCGGCGATGATCTCAAGCAATCGATTGCTGTCGAGCGTGAATTTCTTGCGCCGGATGGTTTCAAGCGGTGTTGCCACGGCGCCGATCCGGTCCGAGACCGCCACGCCAATGGTTTTCTCCCCGAAATCGAGCCCCACAAGCGCGGTCATCTGCGGCAGGGCGGCGGCGAAGTCTTCAAACGCGTCGTGTATCATCGGGTGGCCTCCAATGGGGCAAAGGCGGCGCCTAGGATGTCAAGAGCACCATCATCCCCGGCAAATTGCTGCTGGGCTTCCAAATAGATCACGCGCGCCTCTTCCATGCGTCCCAGCACACCAAGCGCCGTGATCAGCTGGGCCCATTCCGCCGGGCTTCCACCTTCTTCGGCGAGGCGTGTCGCAAGGCCCGAAACCATTCCTTCGATCATTTCCTGGCGTTCCTCGGGGGAGAGATCCTGCATCGCCTCAACCTGCTCGGCGCTTGGGCCGTTGAGCGGGGCACTTTCGCCACCGGGTGGGATCGGCTGGTAGGCAACCCCGGCAAGCCCTGCCATCTCCGGGATCTGGGCTTGGATCGCGCGGATCCACGGCGCGCCGGCAGGACCATCCTTGAGCGTCTCCGCCCAGATCCGATAGCCGCGATCGGGACGCCCGTTCTGCCCCATCATCAGGCCGTAATAATACCGCGCGCGCCCGTCTTCCGGCACCTGCGACAAAGCCTGCTCCAGCAGCGCCTCACTCTCGGGGGATACATATCCGCCAGCCGCCATCACCTGCAGCTCTGCCTGATCGATCAGGTCGCGCGGGTCGGGGGCGGTATCCAAAAGCGCGATATAACGCGCTTTTGCCTCATAGGCTGCCTTGAAATTGCCCAGCCGCGCTTCGTGCTGCGCAAGCAACGCCTGTCCCTGCAAATCGTCTGGCCGATCTGCGGTCGCACTGCGCAGCTGCTCCACAAGGTTGAGGTAACTGGCATCAGCCTCTGGGGCGGGGGGGGCTGGCATGCGGGCTTCGAACTCGGACTGGCTCGGACGTGTCTCGGCGCGCGTCTTGGCGAGCGCGATGCGCTCTCGCAGCCCGTAATCGCCGTAGCCGGGCGCGCCCAACCGCCAATACAGCCCACCCGTGCCAAGGACGATCACCGCGATCAAAACAACTGCCATCACGCGACTGGGGCCATTGGGCTGATCTTCTCCGGCTTCGGCGGCCTGAAGCAGTGCATCCGCAGACAGGATCCGGCGCGAAATCTCGGTCCGCAGCCGGTCGGCATCGGCGTCGCTCACAACGCCGCGCGCGACATCTTTGTCCAGATCCTTCAATTGCTGGCGATAGACCCGCAAATCATAGGCCGCAGCCGGTTCTCCCGCGCCATTGCGATTGCGTAGCACCACAAGCGCCAGAATTGCCGCAAGGGTCAGGGTCACCGCACCGGTCAAAATCCAAAAAGCCATCGTCTCTCCGCCGTTTGGTCCCATCTATAGGTGCAGAGGCGCGGAAAAAAGCCCTATTGCTGCGACCCGCTGTCTCGCCTTGGTGCAGATCGGCGCGCCGGAAGCAAATGTTGCGCGCAATGGCGCGCGTGGAAACCTGCACGGCATGTCGCAAACCTGACGAAACGCGACGATTAACGGCGCGGGGTCCGATGCGATCCCGGTCATATCTGGGGGCCAGACACGAAGCATTGGATTCGCTCATGAAACGCTATTCAGCCTTTGCAGTGGCGCGGGAAGGCCTTCGCTACCACAGCGGATGGGAACGCGCCTGGCGCTCCCCGGAACCCAAACGTCACTATGACGTCATCATCGTAGGTGCGGGTGGCCATGGGCTCGCTACGGCCTATTACCTTGGGAAAAACTTTGGCATCACCAATGTTGCGGTGATCGAAAAGGGTTGGCTGGGGGGCGGCAATACGGGCCGCAACACCACCATCATCCGTTCAAACTACCTGCAGGATCCCTCTGCCGCGATCTACGAGAAGTCGCGCAGCCTCTACGAGGATCTGTCGCAGGACTTCAACTACAACATCATGTTCAGCCCGCGCGGCGTGATCATGCTGGCGCAGACTGAGCACGAGGTGCGTGGTTACAAGCGCACCGCCCATGCCAATGCGCTCCAGGGTGTGTCGACCGAATGGATCGAACCCGCCCGCGTGAAGGAACTGGTGCCGATCATCAACCTCGAAGGTCCGCGCTATCCGGTCCTTGGTGGGCTCTGGCAAGCGCGCGGCGGCACCGCCCGTCACGATGCGGTGGCCTGGGGCTATGCGCGGGCCTGCTCGGCGATGGGCATGGACATCATCCAGAAATGCGAAGTCACCAATGTTCGGACTGAAAACGGCCGCGTGGTAGGTGTCGACACCACCAAAGGGGCGATCGACTGCGATAAGCTGGGCATGGTGGTTGCGGGCAACTGTTCGGTGCTGTCTGAAATGGCGGGCTTCCGTCTGCCGGTGGAATCGGTGGCGCTGCAGGCGCTGGTCTCCGAGCCGATCAAACCCTGCATGGACGTGGTCGTGATGGCCAACACCGTGCATGGCTACATGTCGCAATCCGACAAGGGCGAGATGGTCATTGGTGGCGGCACCGACGGCTACAACAACTACACCCAGCGCGGTTCTTTCCACCACATCGAGGAAACCGTGCGCGCCCTCAACGAGACTTTCCCGATGGTGTCGCGCCTCAAGATGCTGCGCCAATGGGGTGGGATCGTGGATGTAACCGGCGACCGCTCGCCGCTGATTTCCAAAACGCCGGTGCAGAACTGTTTTGTCAACGCTGGCTGGGGCACCGGGGGCTTCAAGGCGATCCCCGGCTCGGGCTGGGCGATGGCGGAACTGATGGCGACAGGGCATTCCAACCTCGCGGAAGAGTTCTCCATGATGCGCTTCAAAGAAGGCAAATTCATCGACGAGAGCGTCGCAGCAGGGGTGGCACACTGATGACGACCCCGCTCACTTTTGCACCGGCCACCCCCACATCGGAGCACGCATCATGCTGATCCTCGACTGTCCTTATTGCGGCGTTCGCGCCGAGGAAACCGAACTCCATGGCGGCGGCGAAGCGCATCTGAAACGCTTCGGCCCCGGGTCCACGGATGATGAGTTCCACGACTACCTCTTCATGAAGGAAAACCCGCGCGGGGTGCATCTGGAGCGCTGGCGCCATGTGAACGGGTGCGGCAAGTGGTTCCACGCAGCCCGCTGCACCCAGACGCTCGAGGTCTTTGGCACCTACAGCGCCCAGACCACGGAGCCGCCGCAAGAGATCAAGGACAAGATCTCTGCCAAACGCCCCGGCTGGTCCTGGCGTGAGTTCAAGGGCTGATCCCACATGTTTCATCTTCTCCTAAATATCCCCGCCGGAGGCTCCCAGACCTCCTGCCGCGAAAGGGTCGCATCATGAGCACGCGTCTCGCCAAACAGGGTCGTCTCATCGACCGCTCCAAGCAGATCGAGTTTTCCTTCAACGGCAAGACCCTTAAGGGGTTTGCTGGCGATACTCTGGCCTCTGCGCTTCTGGCCAACGATCAGATGCTGGTCGGGCGGTCCTTCAAGTACCACCGTCCGCGTGGCCTCGTGGCCTCCGGATCTGAGGAGCCGAACGCGCTGGTGGGCCTCGGTGTCGGCGACCGCTTCGAGCCGAACCAGCGCGCCACCACCACCGAGCTTTTCTCGGGCCTCAAGGCGCAATCGCAGAACCACTGGCCGAGCCTCGAATTTGACGTGGGCGAGATCAACTCCAAACTGTTCTCGCGCTTCCTGACTGCGGGCTTCTATTACAAGATGTTCATCCACCCGCGTCCCTTCTGGAAGCATGTGTATGAGCCCTTTATTCGCCAGTCTGCAGGGCTCGGCAAAGCCCCCGACAAGGAACTGAAGGACGCCGACACCTACGAGCATTTCTACTATTTCTGTGACGTGCTGGTGATTGGCGGCGGTGTGGCTGGCCTTCAGGCTGCAAAGACCGCCGCGGCGACCGGCGCCAAGGTTTTGGTGCTCGAGGAAAAATCCTATTGGGGTGGTCGGACGCCCGTCGACGGCGGTACCATCGAAGGCCAATCCGCCGAAGCCTGGATCAGCAAGACCGTGGCCGAGCTTGAGGCAATGGACAATGTCACGCTGCGCACCCGCACCATGGGGGCAGGCGTTTACGATCATGGCTACATCCTTGGCTATGAACGCCTCACCGACCATGCACCGGGGCAGGGCGGTCCACGCCATCGCCTCTGGCGCATCCGTGCGACGCAAACCGTCACCGCAACCGGTGCCATCGAACGCCCGCTGTCCTTTGCGGGCAACGACGTGCCGGGTGTGATGCTGGCCGCTTCCATGCGCGACTATGTGGTGAACTGGGGGGTGACTCCGGGGCAGAAAGTTGTGGTTGCGACCAACAATGATGATGCCTACCGCACCGCAATCACCCTGCATGAGGCAGGCATCGAGGTCGTGCGCGTTCTGGACACGCGCGAGAGCGGCGGCGGCGATCTCGCTGACAAGGTCCGCGCGCTTGGTATCCGCGTCGAATGCGGCCGTGCCATCGCCAAGGTGAAGGACGGCAAACGCGTCACCAAGGTCGCCATCTGCGCCCAGAACGGCGAGGGCGGCGCCCATGAGGAGATCGAAGCCGATGCTGTGGCGATGTCCGGTGGCTGGTCGCCCGTGGTTCACCTCTGGTCCCACTGCGGCGGCAAGCTCATCTGGGACGAGGCGCAGGCGCATTTCCGCCCCGACCCGGATCGCGCGCCCACTGGCCATGATGGTCTGCCCTTTGTGGTGACGGCTGGCGCATCCTCTGGTCCGCTCACGCTATCTGGCGTGATGGCCGATGCCGCCGAAGCTGGCGCGCGTGCTGCCGAGGCCGCCGGGCGTCCTGCGCAAAAAGTGTCGCCGGTTGCCACCTCGGATCTCGCTGAGGCGCCTATGGAAGCCGTTTGGATGATGCCCGCCAAGGCCGACATCAAACTGCGCATGAAAACCTGGCTCGACTATCAAAACGACGTCAAGGTGTCCGACGTGCAGCTTGCGGCGCGCGAGGGCTATGAAAGCGTCGAGCACACCAAACGCTACACCACGCTGGGCATGGCGACGGATCAGGGGAAACTCTCCAACATCAACGGTCTGGCTGTGCTGGCCGATAGTCTGGGCGCAGAGATCCCGCAGGTCGGGACCACCACGTTCCGCCCGCCGTATCACCCGATTTCCATGGGAGCGATTGGCGGTGAGGCGCGTGGCGAGATCTTCCAACCCCTGCGCAAGACGCCGATGTATGACTGGCACGACAGCAACGGCGCCCATTGGGAGCCGGTGGGCCACTGGCGGCGTCCCTACGCCTATGTGCGCTCGGGCGAGAGCGTCCATCAGGCGGTCAATCGAGAGGTGAAAAACACCCGCGAGAACCTTGGCCTTCTGGATGCCTCCACCCTCGGCAAACTCATCGTCAAAGGGCCGGATGCGGGCAAGTTTCTCGACATGCTCTACACCAATATGATGAGCACGCTGAAGATCGGCAAATGCCGCTATGGCCTGATGTGTTCCGAGAACGGCTTTCTGGTGGATGACGGCGTGGTTGCGCGCATCGACGAGGACACCTGGCTCTGCCACACCACCACCGGCGGCGCGGATCGCATTCACGCCCACATGGAGGAATGGCTGCAGACCGAATGGTGGGACTGGAAGGTCTATGTCACCAACGCCACCGAGCAACTGGCGCAGGTCGCCGTCGTTGGCCCCAACGCCCGCAAGGTGCTGGAAAAGCTGAATGAAAAAGCAGGCGGCGGTATGGATCTCTCGAAAGAGGCGCTCGCGTTCATGGAGTGGAAAGACGGCGAGATCGGCGGCTTCAAGGCGCGCGCTTACCGGATTTCCTTCTCGGGCGAGCTCTCTTATGAGATCGCAGTTTCTGCGTCCGAGGGGCAGGCCTTCTGGAATGCGCTCATCGAGGCGGGCAAGGAATTTGGCGTCATGCCCTATGGCACCGAATGTCTGCATATCCTGCGGGCCGAAAAAGGCTTCATCATGATTGGTGACGAGACCGACGGCACCGTGATCCCGCAGGATCTTGGTCTGCACTGGGCGCTCTCCAAGAAGAAGGAAGACTATCTTGGCAAGCGCGCGCAGCAGCGCAGCCACATGGCCGATCCCGACCGCTGGCAACTGGTGGGTCTGGAAACCGTCGATGGATCTGTGTTGCCCGATGGCGCCTATGCGGTTGGCGATGGAAACAACGCCAATGGCCAGCGCAATACCATCGGTCGCGTGACGTCGACCTACTACTCCGCCAACCTTGATCGCGGCATCGCGATGGGGCTGGTGAAACATGGCCCCAAACGCATGGGCGAGGTGATCGACTTCCCCGGCCTTGATGGGAAAATCTACAAAGCCAAGATCGTCGACCCGATCTTCTACGACAAAGAAGGGGACAAGCAGAATGTCTAAAGCTGTAAGCGCCATGAATGGGGCCAGTTTTGCGGGTCTGGCAAAGGTCGAGGAAACCGGTCTGGGGGGCATGATCACCCTGCGCGGCGACTTTGCCTCTGCTCCGTTCAAAGCTGCCGTCAAAGCGGCGATTGGATGTGACGTGCCTGCCGTGCGCAAGATCGCCTTTGGCGAACAGGGCGCGGCGGCCTGGATGTCCCCGGACGAGTTGTTGCTGCTGGTCGACTACGACTCTGCAGAAGCCGTGGTGGCACAGTTGTGCGACGCATTGGCGGGCGAGCACCATATGGCGGTGAACGTGTCCGATGCGCGGGCGTGTTTCGCCGTGAGCGGTGAAGGCGCGCGCGAGGTGATCGCCAAGGTGGCACCGGTGGATCTGGACGCGGGACAGTTCGAGGCCGGAGATTTCCGCCGCACCCGCTTTGCACAGGTGGCGGGGGCCTTCTGGCGCGATGAGGCAGATGTATTCCACATCGTCTGTTTCCGCTCTGTTGCGGTCTATATGTTCAATCTCCTCAGCACTGCCGCGCATCCCCAGTCGAAGGTCGGCGTCTACGCCTGATCTGACGCTGCCGCAATCGTGCAACAGTGCCTGTTTAATCCGATGGCGGCCTTCGCGAGGGCCGCCATTCTTTTTAGATAACAACCAATAGAAGAATTAACTGGAGTTTTTTTATGCTCAATTTCAAAGGTCGGGCCATAGCGGCCTGTGTTTCACTCGTTGTTACGGCGTCTATGGCCTCTGCAGAAACATGGGTTTGTGAATTTACGGACTCGACGCGCCGTGGAACAATTCCTCAGAAAGTGATCTTTGATTTGCGGTCTGATGGCAGCGCTTTGGTCATGGACCCCTATCTCGTGCATACGGATCAGGCGCCGAAACTTGCACGATTTGTCAAGAATACCTCGAATAAGCTGCGTGTGCGCTGGCGTGTCGATGACATGCCGTTCAGCGGTGGATTGGCCTCTGACATGGATTTCTCGTTGGTACACGACAAAGCACGCGACAAAGCCTTCATTACGTTGAATTTGCCGAGCTTTGATAACCGCGACAGTGGCACCGGCAGCTGTGAGATCGCAAAGTAACTATAGACCTCAGCGAATTCTGTTTGGATGTAGGCTGGCTCAGGAACGCTGTGCCAGCCGCGTCACAACGCACCTCTCATTTGGAGTAAGACCTTGAACTTCTTCAGCCTCTCTGCCGGGGTTGTACTGCTATGTGCGGGGACCACCTTGCAGGCGGCCCAGTTGAAATGCACGCTGTCAAAGGTGTGGTTTGCTCACCCTTATCTGCCGTCCTCCTTGGTCCTTGAGGCAGATGAGCACTTCCTGAACGTCAAGCTGCGTGATGTTCAGATCGAGAACGTGGCAACCAGTGATGCCTCTGCAAAGGTGCTATATCGCGGCCAAAATCGGCTGCGCCTTGAATGGCCCACTGCGGAGTACAGACGCACAGGTCCGGTGGCATTCCCTAATCGTAATGTAGACCGTGACGAAATCATCGACTACCGGCCAACGCTTTCTCTCAACCTAAAAAACCTGAAGTTTAAACTCGAGGTTCAGGACAGGGGAGAGGGTTTACAACGGGGCCAAGGAGACGGCACCTGCAAAAGGTTGCGTTAAGTTATTTCTCGAAGGCGCTCGCGCCAAGATCGGCGTATTTTGGCGCGAAACACTGCACATAAAGAAGCAATTTGAATGATGAAACGAATGAGAGTGACCTCACAGATAGCGGCCGCTATCTTTGGCTTCGCGTTTGCGGCCCAAGGGGCGTTGGCGGCGACCTATGATTGCAAAGTGACCAGGGCTGACGTTAAACACCCCTATCTCGCTGAACAAGTCGTTTTCACAACGGATGCCCGGTTTCAGAAGATCACGATGACGAAAATCGACATCAAGGATGTATCGACGACTGTTGTGCCGGGGGAACTGGCCAACCGGACCCGTAAACGCGTGCGTATCCGATTTCCGGCCCATAGTTTCGTGATGAACGGGCTGCTCCCAAAACAACCCGGACAAATCAAAACACTGAAGCCCTCTGAGTATTTATACGAGCTCTCAATCTCGCTTTCTGATCAACGGTACACAATGCGCGTTGTGGATGCCATCTTTGGTCTCAGTTATGGGGCAGGGTCCGGGCGTTGTAAGGTAAGCAATTGAGTCGGGTTTTCCCGCTCTAGCACTTGACCAACGTCGCAGTGGGACGCATGTATCCCACAGGAACGCAACATTAATTGACAGGGGGCCACCATGGCTTTTGAACTTCCCGATCTTCCCTACGCACATGATGCGCTGGCGTCCAAGGGCATGTCTGCCGAGACGCTGGAATACCACCACGACCTGCACCACAAGGCTTATGTCGACAACGGCAACAAGCTGATCGCGGGCACCGAGTGGGACGGCAAGTCTCTCGAAGAGATCATCAAAGGCACCTACAACAAGGACGCCGTGGCCCAGAACGGGATCTTTAACAACATCTCGCAGCTCTGGAACCACAACCAGTTCTGGGAAATGATGGGCCCGGGCGAAAGCAAAATGCCGACCGAGCTGGAAAAGGCGCTCGTCGAGTCCTTTGGCTCTGTCGAAAAGTTCAAAGAAGAGTTCTCCGCCGCTGGCGCGGGTCAGTTCGGTTCCGGCTGGGCATGGCTGGTCAAGGACACCGATGGTGGCCTCAAAGTGACCAAGACCGAAAACGGCGTGAACCCGTTGTGCTTTGGTCAGACCGCGCTCTTGGGTTGTGACGTGTGGGAGCACTCCTACTACATCGACTTCCGCAACAAGCGTCCGGCCTATCTGTCGAACTTCCTCGACAACCTGGTGAACTGGGAAAACGTCGCCTCCCGCATGTAATTGTGGTTTGAGGTCACTCCAAAGAGGCTCCGTCCGGTTCGGGCGGGGCCTTTTTTATGCTGGGGACGCGCGGAGTGTGCCGCCTGCATCTGCGCGTGCGTGACATCTTCTGTGGCGTAATGCGCGCTGGACACGCTCCGTGTGACGGGATGACTTCATGCTCTGGTCTTGCGGTGGTATTGCAACAGCGAATTTGGAAGGACAGCATATGATTTTATCTGAGGGAATCGCGGGGCAGGAGGCGCAGATCATCGCGCTTTTTGAGGCAACCTTTGCAGCGTCCGAAGGCGCCAGCGAAGGTGCCGTGATCGGCGATCTTGTCAGAGGCCTTTTGTCCAAAACCCCGTCCGAGGACATCTATGTTTTTACGGCGCATGACACACCGCATGACACCGCTCATGACAAAGATAGGCTCATTGGCGGGGCCATTTTTTCTCGCCTTGTCTATGCGGAGGACCCGCGCTCTGTGTTCATCCTGTCCCCGATGGCAGTGGCAAGCCCTCGGCAGGGGCAGGGAGTCGGGCAGGCGCTATTGAGACATGCGTTGACCAAGCTGCGGGATGCGGGTGTCGACGTGGCAATCACCTATGGTGATCCAGCCTTCTATGGAAAGATCGGATTTGAGCCGCTCGACCCTGAGAGGGTCGCCGCGCCCTTGCCATTGAGCATGCCGATTGGGTGGATCGGTCAATCCCTGACGGAGACACCCTTGGTCGCGCTGACAGGCGCCTGCAGCTGTGTTGAAGCCCTGAACGACCCATCCATTTGGTAGCGCACGCCTGTCTTTGCCCGGAGGCACGGACTGCGGCTCTCGGCAGCGTAACCCGTCTCGCGATCATGATCAGGGATTTGGCCCAAAAGCGCGCCTGAGGCACAGCTTGGGATCGGAAAATCAGCTCTGCAGGCTGGCCAGCGCGGCCTCGGGCGTGTCGACCCATTGCAGATGTGCGGCATGTGCCGCATCGGCAAAGCCCTCCTCGACCACATGGGTGATGAGTGCGCGCAGTGGCTCCCAATAGCCTTCGGTATTGAGCACCACGATGGGCTTGTTGTGAAGGCCAAGCTGACGCCAGGTGATCGCCTCAAAAAGCTCGTCGAGTGAGCCCATGCCACCGGGCAGCAGCACCACGGCGTCGGCATTGTAAAGCATCACTTTTTTCCGCTCGTGCATGGTCTCGGTAACCACATATGTGGTGAGATCGCGCTTGCCGACTTCCTGTTTGACCAGATGTTCGGGGATCACGCCAAAGGTCTCGCCGCCGGCGGCCTGCGCCGCGCGGGCCACCGTCCCCATGAGGCCGACATCACCGGCGCCGTAAACCAATCGCAAGCCCGCCTCGGCAAGACCCGTGCCAAAATCGCGGGCGGCGGCCTCATAGGCGGGCTTTGCTCCCATGCGAGAGCCGCAATAGACGCAGACGGATGTGACAGCCATGGCGCACCTTTTTCATTTTCAACGGGATTTTGCACGATACTGCGAAAACATCGTGCTTTGACCCCTCATAGCGGTATTGCTAGGTTTGCTCAACCGAGAGCGCGGCAACAGTGCTCCGGTACAAAGGGACCTAAAGGAAAAAGTCGCAAGATGACGAAGACAAGCGGGATAGGCGCGGGGGCCGGTTTGGCCATTGGCACCGTGGCCACGGTGGTGGTCGTTGGAGGCGGGGTCTTTCTCGCACGGGGTGGGATCTTGGGCGAAGGGGCCAGATCCATGGTCGAGCAGCAGCTGGTGGCCCTGGGCCTTGCAGCGCCGCCGGCGCCCGAAGTGGTGCCCGTCAAGCCTGCGGTGACACAGCCGCAGACGGCCGATCCCGAGACGCGCGTGGTCGAGCCTGAGCCGACGCCCGAAGCCACGGCTGGCGAGACGGTAGAACCACAACAGGACGCACCAACCGCAGAGCCAGCTTTTGTACTGCAGGCGCCCAAGCTGGAGATCGCCCGGTTTGAGCCAGACGGCTCCGGTATCGTTGCGGCGTCCGCTCAGGCGGGGGTCGAGGTGCAGGTGCTTCTTGATGATGAGGTTCTCGATACGCAAACCGTGCCCGCTGCGGGGGAGTTCGTGTCCTTTGTGACCATCGACCTCAGTGACAAGCCGCGGCTGCTGACGCTGCTGGCGCGCCACAACGGGCAGGAGCTGGCCTCGGAAGATAGCTTTATCCTTGCGCCGATGCCCGCGCCCGCCGCGCCGGAACCGCAGGTCGATCAGCTTGCCGCGGCGCAGACCGATGCTGATATCGCTGCCTCCGAGGAGGAGCCGATTGAGCTCGCCGAGGCAACCGAAACCGCCGATCCGAATGCGGCAGATCAGGCGACTGATGCGCCAGATCCAGACGCGCCAGGCGACGGCGCAGCGGAGGGGAGCACAACGGTGACGGCGCAGTCCGAAGAGGTCGCATTGGCTGATGTCGCAGTCGATAGCACCGATCCGGACGCGGTGGGCGATGCCTCCTCGACGGAGACGGCTGCGAGTGGTGCCGCTGACAATGGAGTGGCAACTGATGTGGCCGCCGTCGAAAGCACAGGTGATCAACTCCCCGATGCTGCCTCTGAGGCCGTATCTGAAGCGTCACCCGAAGCGGTAGACCCCTCTGTAGATGTGGCCGAGGCCACCAGCGCTTTGCCAGAGACCGAGGCCACAGCGGAAGACGCGCCCGCAGCAGAGGTACCGGAAGAGACAGTCGAGACCGCCGTCTTGGAACAGGCGATCGACGACGAGTCCGCTCGCGAATCTTCTGAAGACTCGGTCCCGGCTCCTGAGCCTGAGGTGGCAGCTGTTGCAGACACATCAGAGCCGCCCGCACCGGACACGACACCTGCACCGCAGTCCCCGGTCGAGGTTGCCGAGGCCGTGGACACACCCGAGGTGCCATCTTCTAAGACGGACACAATGGCTGCCGTAGAAGAGGTGCAGCAGCCGCAGCCGCAAGACCCCGACACAGAGAGCCCCTCTGGCGAAGCGGCCCCCGCGCCACAGGCGACTTCCTCTGTCGCGGTGCTGCGCGCTGGTCGCGACGGGGTGACGCTGGTTCAACCTGCGGCCCCCGCCGCGCCAGAGCTGGTGGGCAAAGTGGCGCTTGATACGATCAGCTACACCGAGACGGGCGATGTTCAGCTTGCGGGACGGGCCAGACCTGAGGCCCTGGTGCGTGTCTACCTCGACAACAGCCCCGTCGCCGAGCTTGCCGCCGCGTCCGATGGTCAATGGAGCGGCAGCCTCACCTCGGTGGCGCCTGGGATCTACACCCTGCGTCTTGATGAGATCGACCCTGTTGACGGTATCGTTCTGAGCCGCCTTGAGACCCCGTTCAAACGCGAGGCTCCAGAGGTCCTGCAGCCTGCGGTGACGGCGGATCAGGCTCCAGATCAGGCCGCGCCTGTGGTGCGCGCCGTGACGGTGCAGGAAGGCGATACGCTCTGGGCGATTTCCCAGCAGCGCTATGGCAGCGGTTTTCTCTATGTGCGGGTGTTTGAGGCCAACAAGGGCGATATCCGCGATCCAGACCTGATCTACCCTGGTCAGATCTTCACTCTGCCCGAGTAAAGGCATAGATAGATTGATGAAATGGCGCGCCCCCGTCGTGGGGCGCGTTTTCTCTTGTCCGACCATGGCGCAGACCCAAGTCGGACCAAACTGACAGAGGAGCTGCAATGCCCCCGATGGACGATCCAACCGCCGCCGAAGAACGTCGCTCCGGGCTGCGCACGCTGCGCAAGGTGTGGCCCTATGTCTGGCCAGAGCAGGGGCGTGCGGTGAAGATCCGCGTGCTGCTAGCGCTTCTGGTGCTGGTTGCGGCCAAGGGCATCGCGGTGGTGACGCCAATCTTTTACAAGGGCGCGGTGGATGCGCTGGCGGGCGAGGGCGTGCCGGTGCTGGCGCTTGGGGCCATTGGTCTCACGGTGGCCTATGGCATGGCGCGGGTGATGAACACCGGCTTTCAGCAGCTTCGGGATGTGATCTTTGCGCCCGTCACGCAGCGGGCACTGCGGCGGCTGGCGATCACTACCTTTCGCCACATCCACGCGATGTCCATGCGCTACCATATCACCCGCAAGACCGGCGGGCTCAGCCGGATTATTGAGCGTGGCGTCAAAGGGGTAGAGTTCCTTTTGCGCTTTCTGGTGCTCTCCATCGGGCCGCTGCTCTTGGAGCTGACGCTGGTCGCTGTGGTGCTCGCATGGTGGTTTGACATCTGGTATCTCGTTGCTGTCGCGGTGACCGTGGCGCTCTATGTCTGGTTCACTTTTGCTGTGACCGAATGGCGGGTGAAGCTGCGCCGCGAGATGAACCGCCAGGACACCGACGCCAATCAAAAGGCGATCGACAGTCTCTTGAACTATGAGACGGTCAAGTATTTCGGCGCCGAGGATCGTGAGGCGGCCCGCTACGATGTCGCGATGAAAGGCTATGCCGAGGCGGCCCTTAAAACCGCCTATTCGCTGGGCGCGCTTAATTTCGGCCAGGCTGTGATCATCACCACGGGGCTTGTGAGCGTGATGGTGATGGCGGCGATGGGGGTGGAACGCGGCGCGATGACGGTTGGCGATTTTGTCATGGTCAACGCCTATATGATCCAGATCACCGGGCCTTTGGGCTTCTTGGGGACTGTCTACCGCGAGATCCGCCAAAGCCTTGTGGATATGGGCGAGATGTTTGATCTGCTCGATCAGCCGCCGGATGTGCAAGATGCAAACGACGCCCGTGCGCTGCAGGTGAGCGGCGGCCAAATCCAGCTGGAAAACGTGCGCTTTGGCTATGACCCTGAGCGCGAGATTCTAAAAGGCGTCTCCCTCACTGTGGAGGCCGGGCAGACGGTTGCCATCGTGGGTTCGACGGGCTCGGGAAAATCCACCATCGGGCGGCTCTTGTTCCGGTTTTACGATGTGAGCGCCGGGCGGCTGCTGATCGACGGTCAGGATGTGCGCGAGGTTACGCAAAAGAGCCTGCATGCCGCCATCGGCGTCGTCCCGCAGGATACCGTGCTATTTAACGATACCATCCGCTACAACATTGCGTATGGCCGCGATGGGGCGACCGAGGCTGATATCGTGGAGGCCGCGCGCGCGGCCCAGATTCATGATTTCATCGAAGGCCTTCCACAGGGCTATGACACCCCGGTCGGGGAACGCGGCCTGAAGCTCTCGGGCGGTGAAAAGCAGCGCGTCGGGATTGCCCGAAGCCTGCTGAAGAACCCGCCAATCCTCTTGCTGGACGAGGCCACCTCGGCCCTTGATACCGACACTGAGCAAGAGATCAAAGGCGCATTGGCGCGCGCGGGGCAGGGCCGTACCGTGATCACCATCGCGCACCGCCTGTCTACCATCGCCGAGGCAGATCGCATTGTCGTTCTTGAGCAGGGGGAGGTGGTGGAAACTGGCACCCACGAGGCTCTGCTGGCAGAGGGTGGCCGCTATGCGCAGCTCTGGCAGCGTCAGCAGGCAGATCGGGACATGGCCTCGGGCGCGGCCTGATCCAGCACCCAATCCAGAACCGGAGGCGCAGCGCTCGGCAGGCTCGCCTTCGGACGTTGCATTGATGCTGCGATAGGCGGGGCCTTGCCGGATCTGGGCCTTACGTGTGGCGGGTAAAGGTCAACGCTACGTCCATGCGCGCCAAGTTGCCGCTTGCAAACGAAAAATCAGGCTGGAGATCGCCTGAATTCAGTTCCTGCGCGACACCCAGTGGCGCGCGTGTCTCTCGCTCTCTAGCGTCCGAAGTGTCCCTGGCAACCGCGTCGCCCGCGACCAAAAGCAACCTGAGAGGAGAGCAGGACAATGAAAACCATCGCCCAGATTGCCACCGCGATTGTGATGACGGCCGCGGCCCCGGCCACCGCCCAGAATTTTGCCGTCGAAGTCGATGCGGATGGCAATGGCACGCTGTCGTTTGAAGAGCTGCGACTGGCCTATCCCGCCCTGACAGAAGAGGTTTTTGCGCAGGTAGACCTCGACGCCAGTGGAGAGGCGGACCTCGAGGAGGTCATCGCAGCGCAGGAGGTAGGCCTTCTGGTGATCAACGGCTGAACGCGGCAGGCGCGCGCGCCTTGGCGGTGGGCCCTTGAATACCTTCGCGAACCCGGCCCCCGGATGTGTGACAGGTGCAGGGGTATCTTGTTGCGGGCGGTCGACTTGGTCGCAGCTGCGGTTCAGTCAGTTCCCGGCGTATCCCGCCCCCAGGATGCGCCCCTCTCACACCCCCAAAGTGAGCTCAACTGGCGATCCGGTGTTGCAACCGGAGAAGACCTCCCGCTTTTGCGGCGAGGTCTTTTTCCCATGCGGCGCCCCCTTGGCCCGGAGTGTTCTGGCGCAACATATCACATGCTGCGGGAACACGTGTTTTCGTCTTCCTCGAGTGCGATATATATTCGAATAACGTGAATTTGACTAATCCTCTTTGTCCGGGGCGCCATCCACGTAACTCTGCAGGGTCGCGGCGCAGAGATCCTCGAGCACGGGGCCATGGCGCGCATTGAGGGCATCGATCCTGGCCATGCGGCGCAGCACATCAAACCCCAAAAGGGCGCTGAAGATCATTGCAGCGCGTTGATCCGCATGTGCCCCTCCAAGCCAGCCGGAGATTTCAGGCAAGAGCCGTTCTTCTACGGCGCGTCGTAGACGCTCGCCGACAACCGGGCTGCCCAGAGAGTTTACAAATGCTGCAGTGGGGTCAAGGTCTATATATTTGAAATCTTTTGAAAGCATGGCGGATGCCGTTCGCGTGCCAAAGCCGTCCTGCGGGCCTGCCAGCAAGGCGTCAATGGTAATCGCCTCTGCAACCGCCTCCTCGAACAACTGCTCTTTGGAGCCGAAGTACCGGTTCACCAGCGCCACGTTGACGCCTGCCTCTGCCGCGATTTCGCGCATCCCTGTGGCATCAAAACTCTGTTTGGAAAAACGCCGCTGCGCCGCCGCAAGAATGCGCTTACGTGTTGTTTCTGCGTTTCTCTGTTGGGGGCTGCTTTCGCTCATCTTGGCTTTCTCTTGATGTGTAAACGATTGTTGACTATCTGCATTGCCACATGTAAGCGTTCGTATACATGTGGCGATGCTACAAGTACAGCGCATCCCCGCGCTTGACCAGACGGTTGCGAGGTTTTTGGGTGATTGGAGTGAGTGGAACACATATGACAACATCGAAACATAAGGTCATCGTCGTGACAGGCGCATCTTCCGGCATCGGGAAAACCGGCGCTCTGCGGCTTATTTCCGAGGGCTATACCGTCTATGGCGCGGCCCGCAGTGTCGACAAGATGCAGGATCTCGTCGTGGCAGGCGGCCATGTGCTGCCTCTTGATGTCACTGATGCAAGCTCGGTGAAACAGGCCGTGGCGCAGGTTCTAAAGGAGCAAGGGCGGATTGATGTGCTGTGGAACAACGCTGGCTATTCTGTTGCGGGCGCTGTCGAGGATGTGCCACTGTTGGATGCCCGTCAGCAGTTTGAGGTGAACCTTTTTGGTGTTGCCGAGATCACAAAGACGGTTCTGCCCCAGATGCGCAAGCAGCGCTCTGGGCTGATTATCAATACGAGTTCCGTCGGTGGCAAAGTCTTTTCCCCACTCAACGCGTGGTATCACGCCTCTAAATTTGCGCTTGAGGGGTGGAGTGATGCGCTCCGGCTTGAGCTGGCCGCGTTCAACATAGACGTCGTTGTTCTTGAGCCCGGCGGGATCAAGACCGACTTCGGCCGCACAATGTATGAGCCGCTCCTCAAAAGAGCCGAAGGCGGGGCTTATGAGGCATTTACGCAGAGGATCGCGGCCTCCTACGAGCGCTATTACACCGCCAATGACAGCACTCTCTCACCGCCTTCGGTTGTGGGGGAGGCGGTTGCAAAGATCGTTCAGAGCACACGCCCCCCTACGCGCTATGCGGTCGGGTACATGGCGCGCACCGCTCTTGCGCTGCGCTGGCTTCTCAGCGACCGCCTATTCTCGCGGATGATAATGACACAGTTCTAGGGGCCCGGCGCTCTGTGTTCGCGCCAGTCGTAGGAGCAGGGCCAACACCCCATGTTGCTGGGTGTCCGTAGATTGAGTTGCCAAAGGGAAGTTTTGGCTCCGGCGGTAGGGATCGAACCTACGACCAATTGATTAACAGTCAACTGCTCTACCGCTGAGCTACGCCGGAGTGTGAGCGCTCGTATACCGATGCCCTCCACGGGCGTCCAGCGGAAATTTGCACCCGCCAGAAAATTTCTTGTCTCGGCCTTGTACCACAGGGGTATTGGTCGCTTGCGGATCGCATCACGACACCCGGTGGATCGTTCGGATGTCTAGAAAATTGTAAGATTTATGCTGCTTTTGTGGCAGAAACCTTATCGGCGCTTAAGAGAATAACAATGGATTTCGGCCAGAGTGTTCCCAACTAATTTGGAGAGACACCATGTTCTTAGCGTCTTGGTTCCGGAACATGCCCGTGAAGCGTAAGATCCTGCTTCCTGGGATGGCTGGATTGCTCATGATGATCTGCGTGATCACGACTTACTGGACTCAGCGCCTGTCGACGGCGCTCTATAGCGGCTTTGAAGAGCAGGTCGCGCTGACTGAGTCCTACATCGCGGCGCCCCTCGCGACGGCCGCATGGAACTATGATGGCGACTTGGCCAATACGACACTGGCTTCGCTTGCCGAGCGCGAGTCCTTTGTGTTTGCGCGTGTGGTCAGCAGCGGCGATGTGCTTGCCGAAGCCTTCAAGGGAGAGGCGATGGAAGAGGCGTGGATCGCGCAATCTACCAGTCTGCTTGAATCCGATCAGGTGCGGCTGGAGGATGGCGATTTCACCTACTTCAAGACGCCCTTGATGTTCGAAGGTGAAGAAGCCGGCAATATGGTCTGGGCGCTCGACACCTCGATCATTGCCAACCAGATCATGAATGCCAACATTATCGCGGCCAGCCTTGGTTTTGCGATTTTCGCAGGCTTTTCGGTCGTCTTCTACCTCATCGCAGTTGCGGTATCGCGCCCGATCGAGAATGTGGTGACGCATATTGACGCGCTGCAGCACGGTGACACGACGCGTGAAATCCCCGAGGCGAACCGCCGTGATGAAATTGGCGCATTGGGCAAGGCGCTGGTCGATTTCCGCGACACATCCGCCGAGCAGAAGCGCATGGAAGAAGAAAAACGCAAGCAGGACGCGGTGCAGGAACATGTCGTGACCGTTCTCTCCGAGGCGCTTGGCAAGCTGTCCACCGGCGACCTCACGGTGAGCATCAAGGACGATTTCCCGGCGGATTACGAGAAGCTCAGCAAGGATTTCAACGCTCTGGTCAATCGCCTGTTCGATACGGTTTCGGCTGTGGTCGATGCGGCGGACAGCATCCAGAACGGTTCCACCGAGATCAGCTCGGCCTCTGACGATCTTGCGCGCCGCACCGAGAGCCAGGCGGCCACCCTTGAAGAAACCGCTGCTGCACTGGATGAGCTGACTGCATCGGTGCGTCAGGCCGCCGAAGGGGCTGGAAGCGTGTCCAACACCATGGAAGAGGCAAAAGCCGAAGCCGTGAACAGCGGCACCATCGTCAACAATGCCGTTTCGGCCATGACCGAGATCGAGCAATCCTCGAATCACATCTCTCAGATCATCGGCGTGATTGATGACATTGCCTTCCAGACCAACCTTCTGGCGCTGAACGCGGGTGTCGAAGCCGCGCGTGCAGGTGAAGCAGGGCGCGGGTTTGCCGTGGTGGCCTCCGAGGTGCGCGCCTTGGCGCAACGCTCCTCCGATGCAGCCATGGAGATCAAGACCCTCATCGGCGACAGCTCCAAACAGGTGGAACGTGGTGTGGATCTCGTCGGCAAGGCAGGCGATGCGCTTCACAACATCGTTGAGCGTGTCACCCAGATCTCCGGCCTGATCTCTGACATTGCACAGGGCGCGAGCGAGCAATCTGCAGGTCTTGGCGATATCAACAGCGGCATGGTGGAACTGGATCAGGTGACCCAGCAGAACGCCGCCATGGTGGAAGAGGCGACTGCCGCGAGCCATATGCTCAAGGCCAATGCGGTCAACCTCGCGCAGATGGTTGCTCATTTCCAGCTCGGCGCCGGTGGGCGCGCGGCTTCTGCTGCTCCAGCCCCTGCTGCAAAGGATGCAGCTACGATCGCGCCGTCGGCCCATGGCGAGGATTGGGATTACACGCCCGAACCAAGTCAGGTAGCCGTCGCCAGCAGCGGCAACGCGGCGGCGAAGATCTGGGAAGACTTCTGACGCAATTGTTGCTGGTGGCCAAGACGCGCCCGCCTCGATTGCAAAGCTCAGCTTACCCCGGCGCCACCTGGCGCCGGGTTTTTCGATCTGAGCCCAATATGCAGTCTCATCGCACGCTGTACAGGGACGTATGGCGGCGGAACGGAGGGAGCTGTGACGGGCTGACTCGAGATGCGATGAAACTGAGCCCCCATGCCGTTGTGTTCACGCGGAGAGATGCATTGTGATCCACGTTTTGGCCTACGAGCGCTCCGAGCGTGATGAATGGTGCTGTGTTCAGTTTTTCCATCGGGACCGGCCCAATTGAGATCAGACATGTGATGGGCGCAGGCTCATTCGTGCCCTGTGCAATGCGCGCCATCCTCGAGGCGACCGCGCCTATCAGGTAGAGGATGAGTGGGCGTGGCCGTGTGGCAGTCAGCGTGTCACCGCGATGGCACCACACGCGCCACAATTCGATTTCTTGTTGAGAGGCTTTAGGGGACGTGGTTTTTCGCGCCGATCCCGTATGGACTGGGATCGCTGATCGAACACTGTGGTCTTTCGCGAGGCTCAACTAAGGTATTGAAAATATTCGATGAAAGGCAGATGTTTCATTGGTGTATCCGCTCCTTCGGTCAGCCTGAAGGACGCGCAGAGACACGCGCTTGGCGCGATCCGCAAAGAGCAGGGGGGGCAATTCCGCCAAAGGCCCTCGTAGCAAGATTGTCCCGAACAAACGCAGAGGGCTCTGCCATGTAAGAGGGCTCTGCCATGTAGAGGACGCTTCAACACGCGCGGGTATCGGTTGAGTGACTTGAAGCGACTGGTTGGCGACAATGTGGGTAGGGACAGGCCAGAGTGTTCTGGCGCGGGGATCTCTATGATTTTCCGAAGAACCTGCGCGCGGCGTGGCAGGCCAAGGGGCGGCATTTACGGGACGTGTGACTGAACACGTCAGTGCACCCGCGCTGCCTCACTCACAGTCTCTTGCGCGAGACTTTGGATACAGACAATGGGGATCAAAAAACGCCCCGCTGAAGATCCAGTGGGGCGCCTATGGTGTTAGTGCTATTCGGCTGCCTCAAGGGGCTTTGGGCCGATGCGCGGCGGCTCTGTCGTGCCCTTTTGCGCGGCCGGCTTCGTGCTGTCCGGCCAGTCTGGCGCGGTCCAGTCCACCTCTGTCGAGGGCAGTCGCCGTGCTTTCTTGGCAAGCTCCATATCCCGTGCGATCTGGCTGCCGCGACCTCCCGTCAAGCGGGCCAACAGACGCAGCAGGGCCACCACATAGGTCCAGAACCAAACACGGATCGCCAGCAACGAGGGCGTAACGACCAGCGTCAGAACTGTCGCCACGCCGAGGCCGAACACAACCGCAGTGGCCAACTGTTTCCACCAGAGCGCGGTCGGGCTGTCGATGGAGTAGCCGCCGTTGACGAAGTCGAGACTCACGCCAAACATCATCGGGGCAAGGCCCGCCATGGTTGTGATCGTGGTCAGCAGCACCGGACGGATGCGCGCCTCCGCGGTGCGAATGATCGCCTCAAGGCGCGGCATGTGCTGGCTGAACTCCTGGTAGGTATCGATGAGAACAATGTTGTTGTTCACGACGATCCCAGCCAACGCCACGATGCCGGTCCCGGTCATGATGATGGAGAAGGGCTGCTCCATGACCATCATCCCGATCAATACGCCCGTGGTGGACAGGACCACCGCCAGAAGCACCAGTATCGAGTTGTAGAAGCTGTTGAACTGCGCCAGCAGGATCACAAACATCAAACCCAGTGCGCCCGCAAAGGCTTTCATCAGGAAGGCACCGGATTCGGCCTGTTCCTCCTGGTCGCCGGTCCATTCCCAGTCGATCGAGGCGTCAAACGGAGAGCTTTCCAACCAGGTAGTCAGTTCCGCGATCCGCTCGTTGGCATTGATCGCGACGGTCTGCGTGCTGCCGCTCGACAGGGCCTCATTGAGATCGGCAACAGAGCCGACACCGTTGAGGGTCTTTACTTCGACCAGAGCGCCACTCGGTAGGGTGACCGTCTCGCCGGAGGGCGCAATCCCTTCTGGGATCGCCTTAACAACAGCCAACGAGACCGTCTCGCCACTGTCGTCCTCGGTGAGAACACGGCTCAGCCCGGGTTCAACATCTGCCTTCACGTCATAGTAGCGCTGCTGCTCGACGCGCGAGATTTCGGCGAGTTTGGGCACGGGCTTGCGGGTCACAAAGTTGGAGAGTGGCACCAGGCCTTCCTCGGTGCGCAGCTTCAACGTGTCGAGCGTCGACAGAACGCGCTGCTCATCGGGAAGGCGCAGGCGGATTTCGATTTCCTCGTCCGAGCTGTCAACACGCATGGTATCAAGGAGGATGCCGCGGGTCACCAGCTGCACCATTGCGCCCACGGTGGCCACGTCGGCGCCGTAGCGTCCGGCCTTGGCCACATCGACGTCGATTTCCCAATCGATGCCCGGCAGGGGCAGGCTGTCTTCGATCAGCGTGAGCCCGGGCGTGGTTTCGAATTTTTCGCGCGCCATTTCTGTTGCGGCGCGCAGTGGCTCCCACTCGTCGCCCTTGATGCGCAGGTGCAGGGGCTTGCCCGATGCAGGTCCGCCCTCCAGCGCCTTGATCTCCACCTCAAAGCCCGGAAGCGTGTCGGTGAGTTGTGTCAACTCGTCCAGAACCGTGTTGCCGTCAAAGGCATCTGCCGTGACTTCACGTTCAAACAGTCCACCGAGGATCGGCTCGGATTGGGTGGGGCGGTCTTCCCACGGGATGATCTCGAATTGGACCTGGCCGATGGTGTCGGGCGGCGTGCTGGCGCCCGATGCATCTGTGTTGAGCCCGCCTTCGCCGGCAAAGGAGAACACGTTGATCACAGCGGGGTGCTGCATGATCAAGGTCTCGGTGGCGCGCACCATCTCGTCTTTTTCGCGCAGAGAGATATTGCCGCGCGCGCGCACATAGGCTGTGGCCTGTTCGGGTTCGCTCTCGACAAAGAACTCGACGCCGTGGTTGTTGGTCTGAAAGAGGCCAAAAACCGTAACGATGCCAAATCCGACCACCACAAGGGTTACGATCGGCATCACCGGGTTGCCGACGATCATCTTGATGACCCAGCCAAATCCACCAAGGCGCTGGCCTGCGACCACGCGGCGCTGACGCCGTTGCAGTTCTGCTGCGCCAAGCGTGATGGAGGCCGCAACCGCAAACAGAATGAAGATAAGCGCCCCAAGAAACGTGGCCCAGATGCTCTCGCCGGCGTCAATCAGGTAGCCGGGGTTCAAGAGCTGCATCGCACCGGCAAACATGCCCCAGAGCGACACCGGCACCAGTGCGACACGAACCACCCAGGGCAGCGTGCGGCGCAGGGCGTCAGAGGCCACACCAAAAGCACGGCTCAGGCGGCCTGTGACACCGCCCATCACGGGCAGATAGATCAGCGCCACCACGAGCGAAGCCGAGAGAACAAAGATCAGCGTCACCGGCAGCATGCCCATGAACTCGCCCGGTACGCCGGGCCAGAACAGCATCGGCAGGAAGGCGCAGAGCGTGGTTGCGGTCGAGGATACCACCGGCCAGAACATGCGCTGCGCAGCCTCTACATAGGCGTGCATCGGGCCGGAGCCTTCGGCGATGCGTTTGTCGGCGTATTCCACCACGACGATGGCGCCGTCCACAAGCATCCCGACCGCAAGGATCAGGCCGAACATCACGATGTTGGAGACCGAAATCCCCATGACTGCAAGGAAGGCAAAGCACAAGAGGAACGAAGTGGGGATTGCAAAGCCCACAAGCAGTGCCGCGCGGCTGCCCAGGGCGGACAGCACCACGATCATCACCAGCGCCACCGCCGTCAGAACCGAGCCTTCAAGCTGGCTCACCATCGAGCCGACCACGCGGCTCTGGTCGTTGGAGGTGCCAAGGGTCACGGCGGCCTGCAGTTCGGGCGGCCATTTTGCCTGCGATTTTTCAAGCGTCGCCTTCACCTGGTCCACGGTGTCGATGAGGTTGAACCCTTTGCGTTTCACCACCTGCAGGGCAAATGTATCGGCGCCGTTGAACCGTGCGGTGCCCTGGCGATCCTCGAAGGTAAAGTTGATCTCGGCAAGTTCGCCCAGGGTCACAACCCGGTCGCCATTGGTCTTGACGGGCAGGCCGTAGATGTCCTCGACACTGTCAAAGGAGGAGGGGATCTTGACCGAGAATGTGCCCTGATCGCTCTCGACCTCGCCGGCGGCAATCAACTGGTTGTTGTTCTGCACAACATTGATGAGTTCAACGGCGGTGACGTTGTAGGACTCCAGGCGCAAGGGGTCGATCAACACCTCGACCATCTCGTCGCGGTTGCCTGCGATCCCGGCCTCAAGCACCGAATCCAGCGCCTCGAGGTCGTCCTGCAGATCCTTGGCGAGCCGCGCCATGGTGCGTTCTGGCACCGGGCCGGACATGTTCACGATGACGATGGGAAACTCAGAAAAGTTGATCTCGTGGATCGCGTATTTCTCGGCCCCTTCGGGGAATTCCGCCTCGGCCGAGTCCATCGCGTCGCGCACATCGGCCATGACGGCTGTCTTGTCCCAGCCGAAGTCGAACTCCAGCGCCACGCCCGCATAGCCTTCGGCTGCGGTGGCAGACATTTTGTCGAGCCCGTCAAGATCGGCAAGCTCGGTCTCCATCACCTTCACCAGGAGTGTTTCAGAGTCCTCGGCAGAGATGCCGGGGAATGGCACGGAGATGAAGAGGGCAGGGATTTCGATGTCGGGCTCGCCCTCTTTGGGCAGGCTCACATAGGCAAATCCGCCGACCAGCAGTGAGATCGCGATGAAGGCGAGGACCATCCTCGCCCGGTCAGCGGCCCAGTTAACAAGACCGATCATTCACTCATCTCCTGATAGGTGGGCGCAAGGGCGACGCCTTCGGTGACAAAGTCCTGTCCCACGGTGATGACATTTGCTTCCTCTGGTAGCCCATCGAGCCAGACACCGCTGGCTTCGTCGCGCAGCAAGGTGACGGGCACAAAGCCCGCGGTCATGTCGTCGCGCACCACGCGCACACCAAGCTGGCCTTCGTTGTTGAGGGTCAGCGCCGATTGCGGCAAACGATGCGCCTTGGTGCCTTCGGCGGCAATCACGATCTCTGCGGTCTGACCGTCGCGGATTTTGAGGTCCGGGTTGGCGACCGTGATCTCAACCTCGAAGGTGCGGGTTGTTTCATCGGCAGAGCGGCTGATGAAGGACACGGTGCCCGTCACTTGTTGGCCGGTTGCCAGCCGTGCGCCTGCAGCGGCACCCATTTCGACACGGTCGATCGAGGTCTCCGGCACATAGCCAACCAGCTTGATTGTATCGAGCTGGATCACCGTCGCGCAGAGGGTTCCAGCCTGCAACAGGCTTCCGAGCTCTGCGGTGTCGGACTCGAGGATCCCATCAAAGGGCGCGTGGATCACGATGCGTTCGATCTCCTGCTCGGCGGCATCCACTGCGGCAGAGGCGGACTCGATGCTCGCATGCGAAGAGGTGAGCCCGCCCTCGGCTGTCGCGATGGCCGCTTGCGCGGTGCGCTCGGCGGCGCGGGCTGAGGCGAGGCGTGTCTCGGAGGCAAATCCGCCTTCCGAAAGCTTCTCTGCCGCCGTGAGGTTGATGCGCGCTTCTTCGAGTACGGCTTTTGCCTCTTCAAGGCGGGCCTCGGCTGCGGGGATATTGGCACGGGCCTCCGCGAGGCGGGCGCGGGCCTCCAGAAGGGAGGCAGGTCGCGTGCCCGGATCGAGTTCACAGAGAACATCGCCCTTCTTCACAGAGGCCCCCTTGCGCAGCGGCTCAGAGATCACGGTCGAGGACGTCTCTGCCAGCACATTCACCTGCCGAATGGCCCGGGTCTGCCCACGCAGAACCACCGCATTGTCGATGGCGCGCGCCGTGGAGTGCACGGCAACAACTGCGACCTTTGGACCAGACTGCGCCACATCGGTCGATGCGTCGCCCGGTTCAGCCTGCGCGTCAGTGGCGTCAGCAGACGGGGCGTCCTCGCCGCGGGCGAAGGCCAACAGGCTGTCGCGCTCCATGACCACAGCATAGAGGCCAGCGGTCACGACCGCAGCGGTCAGAAGAGGGATGATGCGCATTCTAAAATTCGACTCCGAAATTGGACACTTTTCTGTGATGTCTACCGTGTTCCAAGGCGTCACACTGTGAAGCAGGTCACATTCAGCGAAGGTAATAAGGGCGGCACAAAACGGGACCGCTGCGCGGCTAGAGGTAGAACTTTTCCGCTAACAAGAAAATGGCTCAGATTGCTGATGTTGTACAAATTGGCGCAAATGACGTGAAAAACGGGGTGTTTCAGGCTGGTTTGTTTCCGAAGAGGGGCATTTTTACGCGCAGCCGAGGGGACTTGGCTTGCTGCGCGCCACAGGCTATGTCACATCGACACATATATTATCCGCACCACGCAGGGGCGGAAAGACTTGCGGGACAGGGGCCGTTTTTATGAGCGATACCGACAGTTTTATCGACGAGGTCACAGAAGAGGTTCGCCGGGACCGGCTGTTCTTGATGCTCAAGCGCTATGGCTGGATTGGCGCTGCGGCTGTTTTGCTGATCGTGGGCGGCGCCAGCTGGCGCGAATACAGCAATGCCAAGGCCGTGGGTGCGGCGCAGGACGTGGGCGACAAGATCTCCGCCGCGCTCGCCTCAGATGCGCCCGATGCGCGCGCAGCGGCCCTTGCCGAGATTTCCGCAGACCAGGCAGGGGCGCAGGCCGTGGTCGATTTTGCGCAGGCGGCAGCGCTTGTGGATGCGGGCGAGGTTGAACAGGCCGCAGCCCTTCTCGACGGGATCGCGCAGAACGGCGATCTGGCGCAGGTGTATCGCGACATTGCGGCTTTTAAATCGGTGACGCTGCAGGCTGAAACCCTCGCCCCCGAAGAGCGCCGCTTGCGCCTAGAAACACTGGCCGCGGCCGGCGGGACGATGCAGTTCCTCGCCAGCGAGCAACTGGCGCTTCTCGACATCGAAGAAGGCGAGACCGAAGCCGCGCTTGCGCGGCTGAGAGACATCGCAGCCTCTGCCGGTGTGTCTCGAGACTTGCAAGAGCGGGTTTCACAAGTGATTGTGGCCCTCGGTGGATCGCTGGACGAAGCAGCGCAAGAAGGCTGAGGTCGGGTTCGGGCGGGACGCGGCCGAACCAGTGATAATGACCCATGGAAAGTGACAGGGGCGGAGTGATGATGGCAATTCCAGGTGGCTTTGGCCTGCGCGCGGGCGTGATGGCGACGGCGATGGCGGCACTCTTGATGGGCTGCGCAGAGCCGGAGGAAATCCTGCGCGGCCCCCGCGAAGACATCCGCGCCGAAGCCCGGGGCGGAGAGTTCGCAAACCGCTCGGTCGCCATCTCATTGCCCCGCGTCGTGACCAACACCGCGTGGCAGCAAAGTCCGGGTCAGCCGACCACGCGCACCGCCCATGCGGCGCTCTCGGCGGCACCGGCGCTGGTCTGGTCCACCAATATTGGCGCAGGCGACAGCCGCAAACAGCGCATCACCGCAGCTCCCGTGGTGGGCGGAGGCCGGATCTATACGCTCGATGCGGCCTCGACCGTATCTGCGGTATCGCCCGCTGGCGCCGTCTTGTGGCAGCGCACCATCGAGCCGGCCAGTGATGATGCGGACGATGCCACGGGAGGCGGCATCGCTTACGCGGATGGCGTGCTTTATGTGTCGTCGGGCTTTGGCGTCCTGAGCGCGCTTGATGCAAAAACCGGCGCGCCGGTGTGGCGACAGGAACTGGACGCAACCGGCTCTGGCAGCCCCACGATTCGCGATGGGCTTCTGTATCTGGTGGCCGGGGATGACACCGCCTGGGTGATTGACACGAAGGATGGGCGTATCGCCTGGCAACTGGAAGCGACGCCAAGCGCGTCCAACATCCTGGGCGCTCCGGCGCCTGTGGTGGGCTCCGAGATCTCGATCTTTGCCTTTGGCTCGGGGGATCTGATCGGCACGTTCCGTCGCGGAGGGTTCCGTCGCTGGATCGCATCCGTGTCTGGTGCGCGCACCGGGAGCGCGATTTCGCAGATCGGAGATGTGACCGGCGCCCCCTTCATGGATGGAAATCGTGTTTATGTCGGTAACCAGTCGGGGCGTACCGCGGCCTTTGATGTGGACTCGGGCGATCGCCTCTGGACCGCGTTTGAAGGCACGTTCGGCCCAGTCTGGGCGACGGGCGGTAGCCTGTTCTTTGTCAGTGACCGCAGCCAGCTGATGCGCCTCAGTGCCAATGATGGCAGTCCGATCTGGTCTGTGGATCTGCCGGGCTACCTGAAAGACAAGCCCCGCAAACGCGCAGAGATCGTAGCGCATCACGGCCCCATTCTCGCTGGCGGTCAACTGGTGGTGGCCTCCAATGATGGGCTTTTGCGCTTCTTTGATCCGGTCGATGGTCGGCAGACCCGCACCGTCGAGATCAAGGGCGGTGCCACGACGGAGCCCGTCGTGGCCAATGGCACGCTTTATGTGGTGACGCGTGATGGCCAGCTCGCGGCCTTTCGCTAAGAGAGACTTCTGACCCGAGGTTTTGCGCTGCGCCTTGCGCATCGCCGGGGGGCGCACCTTCGGCGCGGTGAGGCCGGGCGCAAGACGGCATTGGTTCTGGTTGGATCGACGCTGCTGCTTCAACTGTGCCCTTACGCGTGTTTCTGGCGCGGTCTCAGGAAGGCGAGCGCGCCTGGGCATTCAGGCTCTGACCTCTGCAAGACGCGTGACCGCGGCAAATTTCTCTACCATGGGCGCGTTTGAATTTATTTACTGGCGTGTGCAGCAAAGATACGCTATGCGCGCGGTTCACCCATCACGGAAAGTTCTGTTCCATGTCGTTTACGCTCGCCATCGTGGGGCGCCCAAATGTGGGCAAGTCCACTTTGTTCAACCGCCTTGTCGGCAAGAAACTCGCGCTGGTTGATGACCAGCCCGGAGTCACGCGCGACCTGCGCGAGGGCGAGGCACGGCTGGGCGATCTGCGCTTTACGGTGATCGACAGCGCCGGTCTGGAAGATGCAACCGACAACAGCCTCGAGGGCCGCATGCGCCGCCTCACCGAACGTGCGGTGGAAATGGCCGATGTGTGCCTGTTCCTGATCGATGCGCGCGCAGGCGTGACACCCACCGATGAGGTTTTTGCCGAGATCCTGCGCAAGAAATCCGCGCATGTCATTCTGGCGGCGAATAAATCCGAAGGGTCTGCGGCGGATGCGGGCGTGCTGGAGGCCTATGGCCTCGGGCTGGGGGAGCCGATCCGCATGTCCGGTGAGCATGGCGAAGGGCTGAATGATCTCTATTCCGAACTGCTGCCGGTTTCGGAAAAGTTCGAAAAGCTCGCCGAGGAGACCGCGCCCGAAACGGATGTGGTCCTCGACGAGGATGAAAACGAGGCGTTCAACGCGGGCGAAGAGATCGCGGCCACGCCGGTTCCGACACTTGAAAAGCCGCTTCAGGTGGCCGTTGTCGGGCGCCCGAATGCCGGGAAATCCACGCTGATCAACAAGATCCTTGGCGAGGACCGTCTCTTGACCGGTCCCGAAGCCGGGATCACCCGCGATGCCATCAGCCTCAAGATCGACTGGTCCGGCACGCCGATGCGAATCTTTGACACCGCTGGCATGCGCAAGAAGGCCAAGGTGCAGGAAAAGCTCGAGAAACTCTCGGTCTCCGATGGCCTGCGCGCGGTGAAATTTGCCGAGGTCGTGGTGGTTTTGCTTGATGCGGCGATCCCGTTTGAACAGCAGGATCTGCGGATTGCGGACCTTGCCGAGCGCGAGGGGCGCGCGGTGGTGATCGCGGTCAACAAATGGGACATCGAGGACGAAAAGCAGGAAAAGCTCAAAGCGCTGAAAGAAGCCTTCGAGCGCCTGTTGCCGCAGCTGCGCGGCGCGCCTCTGGTCACGGTTTCGGCCAAGACGGGCCGGGGGCTAGACCGGCTGCATGCCGCAATCATGAAAGCCCATGACGTGTGGAACCGTCGGGTGCCGACGGCTGCGCTCAACCGTTGGCTTGCGGGGATGCTGGAACAGCACCCGCCGCCCGCACCGCAGGGCAAGCGCATCAAGCTGCG
Source organism: Epibacterium sp. HA2-3 (assembly GCF_055693725.2). Classification (NCBI taxonomy): domain Bacteria; kingdom Pseudomonadati; phylum Pseudomonadota; class Alphaproteobacteria; order Rhodobacterales; family Roseobacteraceae; genus Epibacterium; species Epibacterium sp. HA2-3. The sequence continues at coordinate 1,050,264 of NZ_CM172490.1, forward strand.
CTACATGACCCAAGCCAAGACCCGTCCGCCGGGATTTGTGGTGATGTGCTCGCATCCCGACAAAATGCCCGCGAGTTACAACCGCTATCTGGTGAACGGGCTGCGGGAAGATTTTGATATGCCGGGCACGCCCATTCGTCTGACGTTGCGCGGTCAGGGGGACAAGAACCCCTATAAGGGCAAGAAAAAGTCGACGCCCTCGCGTCTTCGCAAACACCTTGAAGGCCGCAAGAGCTGAGCGACCCGATCTGAACGGGGTGCGGCGTGCAAACAGGCGTGCCGCGCCAGATCCTGCCTTTCCTCTGCCGTGACTCTCATCCCCCCAGCCGGTTGTTGAACCGGCTGTGGCGTTTGCGTGTGGGGGCTGCGGTTGCCAATCTGCGCCCTGGGACTTGTCTTAGACCGTATGCATATTAACTATATGGAAGTGATTTAATCGGACACCGCAGTCACGCGGGTGTCACAGAGCGTATTTATGGGGTCAGACATGGATCTGAGAGCCTACACACGCCAGTACACCAAAAAGGACAACCGGCTCGCCGCGTTGAACTACTTTGGAACCTTCGTTGTCTATTTTACGAGCCTCTATCTGGCGATTACCTATTCAAATCTATGGTTTGTGATGTGGCCTGCGGGCATTGTTTTTGCCTTCAGCGCCGTGCGGCTTTATGTGCTGCAGCACGACACCGGGCATCATTCTCTCTTTGAAACCCGGGCACAGAACGAATTCGCGGGGCATGTGCTCTCGCCTTTCACCTTCGCTCCCTTTGAGGTGATGAAGCAAAATCACAACCTGCATCACGCCAATGTGGGCAATCTCGAACACCGCGAAACCGGCGAGATCCATACGATGACGGTCGAGGAGTGGAACCGGGCGGGGTTCTTGGAGCGGGTGCTCTACCGGCTCTATCGCAATCCATTTGTGCTTGTGCCCCTCGGTGCGGCGTTCACCTATTTTGTCCGCTACCGCTGGCCCAAAAACACGGTTGAATTCGGCGTTTTTCCGGTGCTCCTGCACAACATCGCCATCATCGCTCTGCTCTATGGGCTCTATCTGCTGGCCGGGACAGAGGGGCTTTGGATCTGGCTTGGGTTCTCTTTTCTGGGTGGCATGATCGGGGTGTTCCTCGTCTATTTGCAGCATAATTTCGAGGATACCTATTGGGACCGGCGTCCCGATCTCGATCCGCGCGATGCGGCCTTGCAGGGATCGTCCTGCCTGGATTTCGGGTGGTTTTTCGATTTTGCCGTGGCCAATATCACCCTGCACGACATCCACCATTATAACGCGCGCATCCCGTGTTATCGGCTGCGCCAGTGCCATCACAATATGCCCGAACATATGGCGCTGCGTCGGATCAAGTTTCGCGAGGCGATCCGCGCGCTTGGTCTGAAGCTCTGGGATGAAAAGCAAAAACGTCTGGTACCTTTCCCGAGCTGAGAAAAGGCCGCAAGGTTGCTGCGCACAATCCGTACGCATGAGAGGTTGGACAGATCGTCGAACCCGGTGCTACGCTCGGGATGTGATTGACTTCAGGCAGTTGTGAGGAACGAGGAACGCATGACCCCAATTTTGAGACTCCCAGGCGTCGGGCCGGCATTGGCGAAGGCTTTGCAGGATCACGGTATTCGCAGTGTTGAAGATGTCGCTGCACGATCCGAAGCCGAGTTGACGGCGGTGCCCCGGCTGGGGGTTGCGCGCGCTCAACGCCTGAAAGCCGCCGCGCAAGACATGACCAAGGTAGCCGCAGAACCTGCGGCCCCACGCGCGGCCAAATCTACGGCGCGTGCCAAAGCCCCAGCCAAGCCCCGCACCGCCCGCGTTAAACCGGCCAAGCTCAAGGCGGTGGAGGCCGCAAAGGATGCGGCGCAGTCTGCGGCCAAGGCCGTAAAGGCAGGCGTGAACGCTTCTGAGGAAGAGACCCGCGAAAGCCTGCAAAGTGCGGTCGCAGCGGCAGAGGCCGCACGTCTGGCGGCGGAAGAAAAAGCAGCCAAGGCCGAGGCCAAGGCGGCCAAAGCTGCCAAGAAGGCCAAGGCGCTGATGGCCCAGTTTGCTGAGGCCAAGGAAAAAGCCTCCTCCAAAGCCGCCAAGGAAAAGACCAAAGCCAAGAAGGAAATCGCCAAGGAGAAAGCCAAGGCGAAGAAAATCCTCAAGGAGCAATCGGACGAAAAACCAAAGAAGAGCAAAAAAGCCAAGAAAAAGAAGAAAGACAAATAGACTTTGTGGCTTAGGGCCTTTGAGTGAAAAAACCGGTGCGATGTCGCACCGGTTTTTCTGTTTTAACGCTCTGTTGCGATGGGCTGGGGGACACCCCTCGGCCCGGCAGGCGGTTTAGATCAGGCCAGTTGGCCCTCTGCGGTCAAGGTCAACTTGCCGCCAAGATAAGGCGCAAGCGCGTCAGGCAGTTTTACCGACCCATCCGCCTGCTGGCCGTTTTCGAGCACCGCAATGAGACAGCGCCCCACCGCCAGACCGGAGCCATTGAGCGTGTGCAGGAACTCCGGCTTGCCCCCATCTGCGGGCTTGAAGCGCGCGTTCATGCGGCGGGCCTGAAAGTCGCCCGTGGTCGAAACCGAAGAAATCTCACGATAGGTGTTTTGCCCCGGCACCCAGGCCTCGATGTCATAGGTGCGACGCGCGCCAAAGCCCATGTCGCCGGTGCAGAGCACGACGGTGCGATAGGGAATGCCGAGCTTTTCCAGAATGCCCTCGGCGCAGCCCAACATGCGCTTTTGCTCCTCGTCGGAGGTCTCGGGATGCACGATCGACACCATTTCGACCTTCTCGAACTGGTGCTGGCGCAGCATGCCCGAGGTGTCCTTGCCCGCGGAGCCTGCTTCCGAGCGGAAACACAGCGTATGCGCGGTGTAGCGGATCGGCAGCGCGGCCTCGTCGATGACGTCTCCGGCCACCGAATAGGTCAGCGGCACCTCGGAAGTGGGCACCAGCCACCAGCCATTGGTGGTCTGATAGCTGTCCTCGCCGAATTTCGGCAGCTTGTCGGTGCCATACATGGCCTCATCCCGCACCAGCACGGGCGAGTTCACCTCGGTGAGGCCGTTTTCGTCGACATGGGTGTCGACCATGAACTGCGCCAGTGCGCGGTGGATCCGTGCGACAGCGCCTTTCAGCACCACAAAGCGCGAGCCGGAGATCTTGGCAGCGGTTTCAAAGTCCATCGCCTTGGCGACACCGGCGATCTCGAAATGCTCCTTGGGGTCAAAATCGAACGCGGGCACATCGCCCCAGCGCTTTACCTCGACGTTGTCGTCCTCGTCTGCGCCGTCCGGCACATCTTCGGCCGGGCTATTGGGGATGCGCGCGAGCATGTCGGTGAGCTTGGCATCCAACTCCTTGGCTTCGGCCTGCATGGCGGCCACTTCGGCCTTCTTGTCGGCCACTTCGGCGCGCAGGCGTTCAAACTCGGCCTCATCGCCCTTCGCCTTGGCGGCGCCGATGGCTTTGGCGGCCTTGTTCTGGTCGGCCTGAGCGGTTTCGGCCGCGAGGATCTTGGCGCGGCGGGCCTCGTCGAGTTCCAGCACCTGAGACGACAGGGCAGAGTCTCCACGACGGGCCAGGGCGGCGTCGAAAGCGGCCGGATTCTCGCGGATTGCACGGATATCATGCATGGGTCTGCTCCTGTGATGCAGTTTGAATCAGTGACGCTAGCTATGCCCGAGAGGGGCGCGAAGGGGAAGGGGGCAGGGGCTGTGTTCCAGGCCCTGTGGCGCGTGGTGTGGCATAGATGGACGAAAAGCGCCCCTCAGAACGTATTCCGGCACCAGAACAGCATCGCCCCGCCTTGCAAAGCCCTGATGCACCGCATAGGTTCCACGCAAAATCCGGGCGCTGACGTGGCCCCCAAAGACAGAAGGAAATACCCCATGGAAGGTGGCGCAATCGCCCAGTTTATCCCGCTGATCCTGATCTTTGCGATCATGTACTTCCTGCTCATTCGTCCGCAGCAGAAGAAAATGAAGCAGCATCAGAACATGGTCGAGGCCCTGCGCCGTGGCGACCAGGTTGTCACCCAGGGTGGCGTGATCGGCAAGGTCTCCAAGGTCAAGGAAGACGGCGAGCTTGAGATCGAGATCGCAGAGGGCGTGAAGGTGCGCGTGGTGAAATCCACCATCGCTCAGGTGCTGAACAAGACCGAGCCCGCATCCTGAACCCCGCCGCTGAGGCAACGAAAAAGGCAGGGTAATGCTGCAAATTGATACCTGGAAGAGGGTTCTCATCTGGCTGGTCTGTGTGGCCGGCCTTTTGGCTGCCCTGCCCAATGCGTTCTACACCCGTGTAGAGCAATCCAATGACGCCTGGGCCGCGATCGAGCTTGAAGTCGAAACACCGGAGCGTCTGGATGTGGCCGCGCAATGGCCCGAGTGGATGCCTTCGGGGCTGGTAAACCTCGGTCTCGATCTGCGCGGTGGCGCGCATCTTCTGGCCGAAGTGCAGGTGGGCGACGTTTATGCCGCCCGCATGGACGCGCTCTGGCCCGAGGTCCGCAACACCCTGCGCGATGAGCGCGCAACCATCGGTACGTTCCGCCGTATTCCCGACGCCCCGGCGGATCAGATCCGCCTGCGCCTGTCAGATGAGGCGGGCATGAGCCGCGCGCTTGAACTGGTGCGTGGGCTGGCCAACCCGGTGACATCGCTCACGGGGGCCGGCGCCACCGACATCACGGTGAGCGGCCAGGGCGATGTCATCACCGTCTCGCTCTCTGAAGAGGAAAAACTCGCCTCCGATGACCGTACGGTCCGCCAGTCGCTCGAGATTATTCGCCGCCGGATCGACGAGGTGGGCACCCGTGAACCCACGATCCAGCGTCAGGGCAGCGACCGTATTCTCATTCAGGTGCCAGGTATCGGCTCTGCAGCGGAGCTGAAGGAAATCATCGGCACCACCGCGCAGCTGACCTTCAACCCGGTTGTGAGCCGAGGCTCTGACGCCGAGGCAAACGCCGGGATCGGCAACAAGGTGATCCCCTCGCTGGATGAGCCGGGCACCTATTACACGGTTGAAACGGCGCCTGTCGTCACCGGCGAAGAGCTGGTGGACGCGCAGCCCGCATTTGACCAGAACGGCCAGCCGGCGGTGAACTTCCGCTTCAATACGGCTGGGGCGCGCAAATTCGGTGATTACACCGCTCAGAACATCGGCGCCCCCTTTGCCATCGTGCTTGATGATGAGGTGATCTCTGCCCCTGTGATCCGGTCGCATATTCCAGGCGGGTCGGGCATCATCACCGGGAACTTCACCGTCGAGGAAAGCACACAGCTTGCGGTGCTTTTGCGCGCCGGTGCCCTGCCTGCAAAGCTCGAGTTTCTCGAAGAGCGCACCATCGGCCCGGAACTGGGCCAGGACAGCATCGACGCGGGCAAGGTTGCCACTGTGGTCGCCTTTGCCGGGGTGCTGGTTTTCATGATGCTGAGCTATGGGCTCTTTGGGGTCTTTGCCAATGTTGCCTTGATCCTGAACATCGCGCTGATCTTTGGCGCGCTGAGCCTGATTGGCGGCACGCTGACCCTGCCGGGTATCGCCGGGATCGTCTTGACGGTTGGTATGGCGGTCGACGCCAACGTGCTGATCTTTGAGCGCATCCGCGAAGAGCTGAAGGCCGGCCGTGGTCCGGCCCGCGCCATCGATGAGGGCTACTCCAAGGCGCTCTCGGCGATTGTGGACGCCAATATCACCACGTTCATCACCGCCGTGATCCTGTTTGCAATGGGCTCCGGTCCGGTGCGTGGGTTTGCAATCACGCTTGGCCTCGGCATTCTTACGTCCGTTTTCACCGCGATCTTTGTCACCCGACTGATCATCGTGATGTGGTTCGAACGTCGCCGTCCAAAAACCATCGAGGTATAACTGATGCGCTTGAAACTGGTTCGCGAAGGCACCTCCTTCGACTTCTTCAGGCTCTGGAAGCTCTGGCTCGGCATCTCGGCGATGATGGTTGTGATCGGCTTTGCCTCCTTTGCCATCCAGGGGCTGAACTTTGGGATCGACTTTCGGGGCGGTACCACCATCCGCACCGAGGCGACGCAGGATCTCGACATCGGCGTCTACCGCGAGGCCATCGCGCCTCTGGAGCTAGGTGACATCACCATCACCGAGGTGTTTGATCCAACTTTTGACGAAGATCAGCATGTCGCCATGATCCGCATTGAGGCGCAGGAAGATGGCGAGGCGCTCTCCAGCGATGTGATCGCAGCGGTGCAGGGCGCGCTCGACGCGGTGGCGCCGGGGATCAAGTTCATCTCTGTCGAAAGCGTCGGGCCCAAGGTCTCGGGCGAGTTGGTGCAAACGGCCGTGATCGCGGTGGCCTTGGCGATTGGCGCGGTTCTGATCTACATCTGGCTGCGGTTCGAGTGGCAGTTTGCCCTCGGCGCGGTGGCCGCCCTTGTGCATGACGTCATCCTGACCATCGGCGTGTTCTCGGAACTGCAGATCAAATTCGATCTGGCCATCATCGCGGCGCTCCTGACCATCGTGGGGTATTCGCTGAATGATACGGTGGTCGTGTTTGACCGCGTGCGCGAGAACCTGCGTCGCTACAAGAAAAAGCCGCTGGCCGAGGTGCTCAATATCTCGATCAACGAGACTCTGAGCCGGACCGTGATGACCTCGGTGACAACGCTTCTGGCCTTGATCTCGCTCTATGTTCTGGGTGGCGATGTGATCCGCGGGTTTGTCTTTGCGATGATCTGGGGCGTTATCGTCGGCACCTATTCGTCGATCTTTGTGGCCTCCACGATCCTGTTGTGGCTTGGCGTGAAGCGTGACTGGAGCAAGAACAACGACACCACCGGAAATCAGTTCGCCAATATTGATGCCTGATCCCTGTGGTTCGAGATGAGGAGGCAGCCGCGACCTGGTGTCGCGGCTGTTTCGTTTCTAGATCTTTGACCGGGGGCGCTGCCCCCGGACCCCCGGGATATTTGGGGTTAGAAGAAGCCCACGCACGCTTGGTATGTGCGCATGACGACCCGGTGTGGGGCATCGCCACAGAGCCGCAGTTGTCGGTTTCGAAGGGGGGGCTGGCATGGTAAGGAAAGGGCCAAACGCTCTGACAGGAGATCGTGATGCGCCTTAACGAAGTGGTTTATTCGGATGCTTTGCCCATTGATGGCTATGGGCCGGGTTTCTTTCGCGTCGGCGGAGAAATCAAGGAAGGGGCCATGTTGACCGGGGCCAAGGGCACGTCCGCGTGGGGGGGCTATGAGGACGCTGAACCGCTCTTGGCGTTGGCGGGGGAGGTGGATGTTCTGTTCATCGGCACCGGGGCAGAGATTGCGCATATTCCAGGCGCCTTGCGACAGGCGCTTGAGGCAGAGGGACTGGGCGTTGAGGTGATGAATTCTCCGGCGGCCTGCAGGACCTATAACGTCTTGCTCTCTGAAGGGCGGCGGATTGCACTGGCGGCATTGCCGGTTTGATCTGGCGCAAGGATGCGCTGAGCTTTTGATGCGCAGAGTGCGCCGTGGCGCGGCAGGCTGCGCAAGCGATATATCGGGACACGCATGATTGAGGTCAGGGATCTAGGGGTCAGCCGGGGCGGGCTGCCGGTGCTCGCGGGGGTGAACTTCGCGTTGTCGGGCGGTGAGGCGCTTGTGCTGCGCGGGCCCAACGGGATCGGCAAAACCACGCTTCTGCGCACGCTGGCGCGTCTGCAGCCGCCTTTGGCGGGCGAGATCCTCGGGGACGCCGAGGATATTGCCTATGCCGCCCATGCGGATGGGGTAAAACTCACTTTGACCGTAGCCGAGAACCTGTCGTTCTGGTCGCGTGTCTTTGCGGGGGGCGACCCTGCAGTGGCCATCGCGGCGTTTAATCTCGAGGCGCTACAGCATCGCCCGGCCGGCGGGCTCTCGGCGGGGCAGAAACGCAGGCTTTCCTTGGCGCGGCTCATGGTGACGGGGCGGCGGCTGTGGATCCTGGATGAGCCGACCGTGAGCCTTGATGCAGCCTCTGTGCAATTGTTTGCCTCAAGCATCCGCGCCCATCTGGCGTCGGGCGGAGCGGCGATCATGGCGACCCATATCGACCTTGGGATCGAGGGCAGGGTGCTGGACCTTGGTCCCTTTAAGGCCAAGCTTCCGGCGCTGGACGCCGAGGATCTGGGGGGCTTCTTGTGATTGCACTCTTGATGCGGGATCTGCGGCTGGCGTTGCGGGCCGGCGGGGGATTTGGGCTTGGGCTTGCGTTTTTCCTGATCGTGACCGTGATGGTGCCTTTCTCGGTCGGCCCCGAGGCCGAGACATTGGCAAAGATTGCACCGGGCGTTTTATGGCTCGGGGCCTTGCTGGCGTGTCTGTTGTCACTCGATCGCCTTCTGGCGCTGGATTGGGAGGATGGCTCGCTGGACCTTTTGGCCACGGCCCCGCTGCCGCTTGAAGGGGTCCTCAGCATCAAGGCACTGGCACATTGGTTGACCACGGGGCTGCCCTTGGTGCTGGCAGCCCCCGTGCTGGGCGTCCTGCTCGGCCTTCCGGCGGGCGGCTATCTCTGGATCACCCTGTCGCTTTTGCTGGGCACGCCGGCACTTTCGGTTGTGGGCACGTTTGGCGCGGCCCTGACCGTCGGGCTCAAGCGGGGCGGTTTGTTGTTGTCGCTGCTGGTGATGCCGCTCTATGTGCCGACCCTGATCTTTGGCGCCGAAGTGGCGCGTCGGGGAGCGGCGGGGCTTGCGGTAGAAACCCCCATGTTGATGCTTGGGGGGATCACCCTTGGCACCATCGCCCTGTTGCCCTTTGCCTCTGCTGCCGTCCTGCGCGTCAATTTGCGCTAGGACAGGTGATTGTGATGACCAAGAACAAGAGCTAGATAGCCACCATGTCGATCTGGGAATACGCCAATCCAAAGAAATTCCTGCGCACCAGTGAGCGTGTGCTGCCTGCCCTTTGGGGCATTTCAGCTCTGCTCATCGTGAGCGGGCTGATCTGGGGGTTCTTTTTTACACCCGATGATTACCGCCAGGGTTCGACGGTCAAGATCATCTATCTGCATGTGCCTGCGGCGCTGATGGCGATCAACGCCTGGTTCATGATGCTGGTGGCCTCGCTGATCTGGGTGATCCGCCGACATCACGTGAGCGCACTGGCGGCGAAGGCAGCCGCGCCCGTGGGCGTTGTGATGACACTGATTGCCCTCGTTACCGGCGCCATCTGGGGGCAACCGATGTGGGGCACGTGGTGGGCGTGGGACCCGCGGCTGACGTCCTTTCTGGTGCTGTTCCTGTTCTACATTGGCTATATCGCGCTCTGGGAAGCGATCGATAATGGCGATACCGCAGCGGATCTGACGTCGATCCTCTGCCTTGTGGGGTCTGTTTTTGCGGTGCTCTCGCGGTATGCGGTGAATTTCTGGAATCAGGGCCTGCACCAGGGGGCGTCGCTGTCGCTCGACAAGGAAGAAAACGTCGCCGATGTCTTTGCCTTTCCGCTCTATACCTGCATGGCCGGGTTCGGGGCGCTTTTTATCGCGCTGGTACTCTATCGCACCGGTACCGAGATCCGCGCGCGCCGGATGTCGGCGCTGATCGCACGCGAAAGGATGATGGATGCCTGATTTGGGAAAATACGCAGAAACGGTTCTTTCGGCCTATGCTGTCTCGCTGGTGTTGCTGGTCGCACTCCTGGTCGTGACCTTCCTGCGCGGGGCCAAGGTGCGCGCTGCGCTCAAAGACGTTGAGGAAAGGGTGCGCCGAAATGGCTAGGATCTCTTTGATGATGGCTATTCCAGTGGTCGTCTTTTCCGGCTTTGTTGGCCTTGCCCTCGTGGGCATGGGCCGCGACGATCCCGAAAGTCTGCCCTCGGCGCGCGAAGGCAAAGCAGCGCCCTCCGTCGCGCTCAGCGATTTTCCCGGCAAAGAGAGCTTTGACGATGCCACCCTGCGCGACGGCACCGTAAAGCTTGTCAATTACTGGGCGAGCTGGTGTGGCCCCTGCCGCGCCGAACACCCGAGCTTGACCGCGCTTTCCGAGGAAGGCGTGCCGATCTACGGCGTGAACTACAAGGATCAGCTGGCCAATGCCCAGAGTTTCCTCGAGGAACTCGGCGATCCCTATGCCGGTGTGGGTCGGGATGAACAGGGACGTATGGCGCTGGATTGGGGGCTGTATGGCGTGCCCGAAACGTATGTCATCGACGGCGACGGCACGGTGGTTCTGCGCTTTGCCGGGCCGATTACCAGCCGGGTTCTGGAAGAGACCATTCGCCCCGCCATGGAGCGCGCGGCCCAGTAAGCTCAGAGCCGGTAGCCGCCCGCGACCGTCAGGATTTCGCCAGTGATAAAGCTCGCCTCCTCGGAGGCGAGAAAACGCACGGCCTTGGCGATGTCGTCGGGTGTGCCGATGCGCCCCAGCGCCGTGTCTTTCACAAAAATCTGCGTGAGCTCTTCGGAGCGAGGCGCCTCCGGCACATTGATGGCGCCGGGCGCGACTGCATTGACGCGGATTCCTTCGGGGCCAAGTTCCTTTGCCATGGCTTTGGTCCAGAGGTTGAGCGCAGCCTTGCTCGCCCCATAGCTGGCCGCGTCGCGTGGCGGCAGGGTGGCATTAACCGAGGAAATATTGACGATCGCGGCCCCCGGACGCAAATGCGGCAAGGCGGCCGCCAGAACGGCCTGCGGCGCAATGGAGTTGAGTTCAAACACCTTCCGGTGCTCTGAGAGATCAAACTGCGCCTTGGGCGTGCTCTGCACGAGGCCCGCGTTGTTCACGATGACATCGATGCGGCCAAATTGATCCATGGCCTGCGCGACAAGATCCTCGGCTGCAGCGTCCTGTAGCAAGTCGCAAGCGCAGGAGACGACGTTGGGTTGCGCCTCCAGATCGTCGCGAGGCGGCGTCTTCTTAAAAGAGCGCAGGACATTGTGGTCAGGTGCAAACCGCGCCGCGATAGCCAGTCCAAGACCATAGGTGCCGCCCGTAACCAAAACAGTGCGCATCATGAGATCCTCTTTGGGTTTGCCGTGCACCTTGAGCTAAGGCGCTCCGCACCAGCGTTTGTTTGGCCTCAGGATTTATTTCAGGCTTGAAATCGGGCTGTACCTCCGGTTGAGCCTTTGGCTCCGCCTGTCATCAATCTGACTTCCGGCAGAGGGCACTGACCGAGCGGTAAGGCGACCGTTCAGTTCAGGTGCCGAAACGACGCTGAAGCTCGGTCTCTTTGGGCAGTTGGGCATTCACCCCCAGATCGACGGTCTCGTAGACATTGGTGTCGATCTCGCGGCGAAGATAGTGGGACTGAAACTCCATCAAGGAGCCATCAGATGTCACCTTTACCAGGTACTCCTCGAGGATTTCCATGCTTTCCCAGAGGCTTACGGTGGTGATCTCGCCGCCGTCACGATCGCAGAACAGACGGGTCTCAAGGCAGCCCACACGGCATTTTTCCTCGTCCCGGGCCATCACAACGGCACGTTCGAGGACCTCGTCGAAATGCTCCCGGTTCGGGAAAAACCTCGTAAAAGCAGCGATCATTCTTCGCCCCGCACACAATACTCTGGACCTGAATCACTCTATCACAGGTTCCGTTAGCCTTCCATTACCAGCGCAATGGTAGAATAAAAAGGGTGGCCGACTGGCCACCCTCAGTTGTCTTTGGCAAATTGTCCCTGACCTCAGCTCTTGGCCAGGTTGCGCAGCACATAGTGCAGCACGCCGCCGTTCTCGATGTATTCGATCTCGGGCGCGGTATCGATGCGGCACTTCAAGGTGATGGTCTTTTTGCTTCCGTCGCCATAGGTGATGTCGCACTCGACCTCCTGCAGCGGTGTCACGGTCTCCAGGCCCCGAATATCAACCGTTTCATCGCCGGTGAGCTTGAGCGATTTGCGGGTGTCGCCTCCGGTGAACTCGAACGGGATCACGCCCATGCCCACGAGGTTGGAGCGGTGAATACGCTCGAAACTCTCGGCAATAACAGCCTTCACCCCCAAGAGCGCGGTGCCCTTGGCCGCCCAGTCACGCGAGGATCCGGCGCCATATTGTTCGCCGCCAAACACCACGAGCGGGGTGCCAGCCTCCTGATGCGCCATCGACGCCTCATAGACCGAGGTCTGCGCACCATCTGGACCTTTGGTATAGCCGCCCTCAACACCGTCGAGCATCTCGTTCTTGATCCGGATATTGGCGAAGGTGCCGCGCATCATGATCTCGTGGTTGCCGCGACGCGAGCCATAAGAGTTGAACTCGCGCGGCTGCACTTGACGGTCCAGCAGGTATTTGCCCGCCGGTGTGGTGGTCGCAAAAGACCCCGCCGGAGAGATATGGTCGGTGGTGACCATATCCCCGAGAATCAACAGAGGCTTGGCGCCGATGACGTCCTGAATCTTGCCCGGCTCTGGGCCCATGCCCTGAAAATAGGGCGGGTTTTGAATATAGGTCGAGGCAGCGGGCCAGTCGTACGTCTCGGCCTCAGTGGTCTCCACGCTTTGCCATTTTTCGTCACCCTTGAAGACATCGGCGTATTTGGACTGAAACGCCTCGCGGGTCACAGTGGCCTCGACCAGATCGGCGATTTCCTTCTGGGTGGGCCAGATGTCCTTCAGGTAGACGTCATTGCCGTCTTTGTCCTGGCCGAGCGGATCGCGTGCGAGATCCACGTTCATGTCGCCCGCCAGTGCGTAGGCGACCACCAGCGGCGGCGAGGCGAGGTAGTTGGCGCGCACATCCGGGCTGATGCGGCCCTCAAAGTTGCGGTTGCCCGACAGCACCGAGGTGGCGACCAGATCGCCCTCGGCAATCGCCTCGGAGAACTCTTTCTGGATCGGGCCGGAGTTGCCGATGCAGGTGGTGCAGCCATAGCCCACGAGGTTGAACCCGATCGCATCCAGATGCTTTTGCAGCCCTGCGGCCTCAAGGTATGCCGAGACCACCTGAGAGCCCGGAGCCAGCGAGGTTTTGACCCAGGGTTTTCGGTTGAGGCCCAGTTCATGCGCCTTTTTCGCCACCAGACCGGCCCCGATCATCACATAGGGGTTCGAGGTATTGGTGCAGGAGGTGATGGAGGCAATCACCACCGAGCCGTCGCGCAACGCAAAGTCTTCGCCTTTGACGGGGTGCGATTTGCACGGATCCGCCGGTGCGGTCGGGGCAGGGCCCTCTGACGCCATCTCGGCTGCGTTGGCTGACGCATCCACACCGCGATACTCCGATACCACCTGTTTGAAGGCCTGCGCTGCGCCGTCCAGCGCCACATAGTCCTGCGGGCGTTTGGGGCCAGAGATTGCCGGCACGATGGTGCCCATGTCGAGGCTCAGTGTCTCGGTGTAAATCGGCGCGTAGGTCTCATCGCGCCAGAAACCGTTTTCCTTGGCATAAGCCTCGACCAGCGCGATGCGGTCCTCGTCGCGGCCGGTGTTGCGCAGGTAGCGGATGGTTTCCTTGTCGATCGGGAAAAAGCCGCAGGTCGCGCCATATTCCGGTGCCATATTGGCAATGGTGGCACGATCCGCCAGCGGCAGGTTGTCAAGGCCAGAGCCATAGAATTCCACGAATTTGCCCACCACGCCGAGCTCGCGCAGCATCTCCACCACCTTGAGTACAAGGTCTGTGCCGGTGGTGCCTTCAACCATCTCGCCGGTCAGTTCAAAACCCACAACCTCGGGGATCAGCATGGAGATCGGCTGGCCTAGCATCGCGGCCTCGGCCTCGATCCCGCCCACGCCCCAGCCAAGCACAGCCGCGCCATTGACCATGGTGGTGTGGCTGTCGGTGCCCACAAGCGTATCCGGATACGCCACTTCCTCGCCGTTTTGGTCAACATCTGACCAGACGGTCTGGGCCAGATATTCAAGGTTCACCTGATGGCAGATGCCGGTGCCGGGTGGCACCACGCGGAAGTTGTTGAACGCGCCTTGGCCCCATTTCAGGAATTGGTAGCGCTCCATATTGCGCTCATATTCGCGGTCCACATTCATCTGAAAGGCGCGCGGGTTGCCAAATTCGTCGATCATCACCGAGTGGTCGATCACCAGATCGACAGGCACCAGCGGGTTGATCTTGTTGGCATCCCCGCCAAGGGTCTTGATCCCGTCACGCATCGCGGCCAGATCGACCACCGCAGGCACACCGGTGAAGTCCTGCATCAGGACGCGCGCCGGGCGATAGGCGATCTCGCGCGGGTTCTTCCCGCCGTTTTTGGCCCAGTCGCCAAACGCCTTGATGTCGTCGGTCGAGACCGAAAAACCGCCATCTTCAAACCTCAAGAGGTTCTCAAGCACCACTTTCAGGGCTGCAGGCAGTTTGGTGAAATCACCATATCCGGCGTCTGTTGCGGCTGGAATGGAGTAATAAGAAATAGATTTTCCGTTCACGCTCAATGTTTTGCGTGTTTTGGCTGTGTCCTGTCCGACGGTGATGGGCATGTTGGCCTCCCTCGAGAATGGAATTGGGACTTCGCTGCTCTTTTTGTCTGCACGATGCAGGCAAGTCGTTCAATAGGTATGACATGCTGAGATATAGAAATGTATACCAAGGAATACAATATACGCACCGCGTTTTGCGACAGCCTCTCAAGAATGATTGATTGGCCATTGAGCGGCGGCAGGACTAAACCGTTAGTCAAACAATCTGATAGGCGACTCATGCGGCGTATTGCGCTTTCCTCTCTGGTGATCTCTGCGGTTCTGGCTGCCTCCGGCCCGGCTTCTGCCGATCCGGCTCCGGTGGTGATTGAACTCTTCACCTCGCAAGGATGTTCCTCCTGTCCGCCCGCAGACGAGCTGGTGAAGCATTTGGCAGAGCGCCAGGACGTGCTGCCCTTGGCCTTCCATGTGGATTACTGGGACTATATCGGCTGGGCCGATATCTTTGCAGATCCCGCCTATACCGACCGCCAGCGTGGCTATGCGCATGTGGGGGGGCGCAACATGATCTACACCCCGCAGATGATCATCATGGGGCGCGAGGATGTGGTGGGCGCCGATGTGATGGAGGTCTCCGAAGCGCTCAGCGGCTATCTTGGTCAAAAACCAAAGGTGCAGCTGACCACGGGGCGCTCAGAGGAGCAGCTCACGGTCTCCGCACCTGCGCTCCCGGATGGCATGAGCGGTCAGTTCCGTGTGCAGCTGGTGCGCTACATGCCGTTGGAACGGGTGGAGATCAAACGCGGCGAGTTGGCCGGCAACACCGTCGACTATGCCAATATCGTCGAGAGCCTCGAGGTGCTGGCCGAGTGGACCGGTGCAGAGCCGCTCGAGGTCACTACAACCTTTGTAGGAGATCTTCCGGCGGCGGTGTTGGTGCAGGAATGGCCCTTCGGTCCGATTTTTGCGGCCGCACGGGTGGAGTGACCCTCAGCGCTCCGGGTAATCCGGGTGTGGTGTGTCATGCATCGGCTTCCAGCGCCGGTGCAGCCAAAACCACTGGCCCATATGGGCGCGAATGCGCTGCTCCAGATCATCGCAGACCGCCTGGGTCATGGTCACCGGGTCTGAATGGGCGATCTCTTCGGCCACAACCACGTCAAAATCCATCCCGTTTTCGCGCCTGATGCCGTAGATCGGGATAAAGGTGGCATTGTATTTCAACGCAAGCTCCGCCGGTACGGTGGAGGTCAGGGCCGGGCGACCGAAGAAGGGCAGATAGGTCCCGCCCATCGCGTGCATATCCGCGACAATTGCAATATTGCCCCCGGCTTTCAGGTGACGCACCATTTCGACCATCCCGCGTTTTCCCTGTTCAAACATGGGCTTGCCGGTGGCCGAGATCGCTTTGACGTAGTGTTCGTTGAAATAGGGATTGGCCATGCGCCGATAGAGCGATCCCATGTCGAAACCCATCTGCACCAGCTTTGAACGCGCGGCGTCATAATTGCCAAAATGGCCTGTCACCAGGATCACCGGGCGACCTTCGGCCTGCGCGCGCTTCAAGGCTGCTAGACCGGGGCCGCTGATGTCTGCGGCGTTTGCGCGGGCCCAGAAAGGTTTGCCTGCATAAAGTTCGGCGAGGGTGCGCCCCACGTTGTCGGCCACCTCATGACAGAGCCGGTTCACCTCGGCATTGCTCAGGTCCGGGCGGGTATATTCGAGGTTCCGGCGCACGCGTTTGTGGAACCCCACCAAGGGCGCCAGCATACGCAGGATCCAGCCCATGGAAGGCACGCGCCAGCGATAAGGGATGAGCTTTAGCCCGCCGATCAGGGCGCGCAGCACAAGGTTGCTGGCAAAGTATTTTGCACGCTGAGAAAAAACCAGCTCCGACTGAGCTACGGGCATCTGGGTTGGGGCTCCTGCTGGAGGGATTGCAAGGCCGGATCATACTGAGCTGCGCCGGGATGCACAAGAAAGCGCAAAATAGAAACCCGCGCCACCGGGGCGCGGGCATCTGGAGGTCCGACGGGGGAGGACGCAGGGCGCCCAATTTCTCAGATCATTCCTCTTCTTCGTCTGATTTCAGCTCGATATCGCCATTGACGACCATCTCGCGCAACATGTTGACGATGAGTCCAAAGGCAGCCTCGCCATCGGCCTGCTTCACGCGGCCAAGCTGATTGGCCTCTTCGCGCAGGTTGTTGGCCATACGGGACGACATGTTTTCGAGCAGGAAGTTGACCGAGGCCACATCGTCGTCTCTGGTGGCAAAGGCAATCGCGGTGGTGATCTCTTGCGGGCCAAGGGCGCGCACCAGCTTTGGCACATCCACCGGTTCGACCTTCTCTGCGATCAGGGCGAAGGTGAAGATCGACTTGCGCACATCTGTGGCGAACTCCTGATCCTCTTCGTCGAGCGCGGTCAGCACCTCCTCGCGCTTGGCAGCGGCCGATTGGGTCAGAATCGCGCCAACGCGTTGGCCAGGCGTTTGTTCAAAGGCCATTTGCGGACGTGCTTCGATCTGCGAGGCCAGCGACAGGCCGATGCGATCCACTGTATCGGGCGTGACATTGCTGGTCTGGCTGACGGCATAGGTGATCCGCCGGGCCAGAGGACCGGGCAGATGTTGCAGCATCTCGGCCGCCTTGGCCGTGTCGATCTTGGAGAGCAGGACGGCTGCAACCTCGGTGCTTTCGGCCTTTGCTAGTTCCGCGAGCTCCTCTGGGGGGAGCTTGCGCAGCCGCTCCCAAGGATCGCCGAACTGGCGCACTCCGGCTTCTTTGCGCAGACGGCTATGGGTGTGACGGCTGATTTTGCCTTCCATCGCGGTCAGCGCACCGGCAAGACCGTTGGGGAAGGACAGGCCGACGTTTTCCAACTGCTCCGCAAATTCGGCCGCAACCGCGTGCAACGTCTGGCGATCGACCAAACGCATTTTGCCCATCTGCTGCGTGAGCTCCAGCTGGAGATCATCGGGCAACTCTTCCAGGGGCACATCTGCCCCCTCGTTGAGGAGAAGTCGCACGACGATGGCGGCTTTGGCTTTGCCGCTTAACTGAGGGACGCCCCCCGATAGAGCAGGTGCCGGTGGTGCTGGCGAGAAATCGCCAAGCCCCATATCCGGAGATGCCATGGGGAGCGCTAAGGCTGATGATTGTTCCATTCTTGAACCTTGACCCGAAAAGATTCTCTTTCTGTCAGGTCACAAGATAAACCTTCAGCCGTAAAGAAAGCCTGAAGCTTAGTAGTTAACCGTGACACCCGTCTGAATTGCATGCCGGAGCGAGGTTTCAGCCCATGTGCCTTCGCCGCCGCGGGCCTTGATTTCCTTCCATTCCGCCAGTGCCTTGGCATATTCCCCCGTCTCTACAAAGCCTTGCGCCATATAACTGCGGGCAAGAATATTGTCGGGGTTCTGCGCAATTGCGCGGGTGTAATAGTCCAAAGCAATATCGCTGTGGCCCAATTTGCGATGTGTGAAGCCCCAATAGGTCATAACCCTGCTATCCGTCTGCACGGGGTGCGCGGCCAGTACAGCCTGGGCATCGTCAAAGCGTTCGAGATAGGCGAGCTCGCGCGCGGTCTCTAGGAGCTCTTGGCCATTGAGGGATGATTCTTCGGGTTTGACGCATTTCTTGGCTTCGTCATCCCAGACCCGTTTGCCCCAGCATTCCTTGGTGGTGTCGGAGGGCTTTGGCGGCGTGGTGGTATCCCCACCTGCGGCAAGTCCCGCAACCGGCAGAGAGAGGGGTAGGGCAAGTGCAAGCGCGAGGGCCGTGAAACGCATGAAGATCTCCTATCTGTTGTTGCACAAATTACGTTGAAAACGCGCGGATCGTCCAAATTTTGTTTTCACGAAGCTGTGAGGGGGTAAAAGAAAAACCCCGCCGGGGAGGGCGGGGTTTCTGATCTGTGCATGAGGGTGGGATTATTCGCCAAACACCCGCTTGAAGATCGTGTCGACATGTTTGGTGTGATAGCCCATGTCGAATTTCTCGTTGATGCCGTCCTCGCCCAGGGCCGCAACCACCTCGGCATCCGCCAGCAGCAGCTCGCGGAAATCAAGGCGCTCTTCCCAGACCTTGAGCGCGTTGCGCTGGACCATGGAATAGGCGTCCTCGCGGCTCACACCCGCCTGGGTGAGCGCCAGCAGAACGCGCTGGGACATCACGAGGCCGGGGAACTTGTTCATGTTCTCAAGCATGTTTTCCGGGAACACCAGCATCTTGTCGATCACGCCCGCCAGACGGTGCAGCGCAAAATCGAGCGTCACGGTGGCGTCGGGGCCGATGCCACGCTCCACCGAGGAGTGCGAGATGTCACGCTCGTGCCAAAGCGCCACGTTCTCCATCGCCGGGATCACCGACATGCGCACCAGACGCGCAAGACCGGTGAGATTCTCGGTCAGGACCGGGTTTTTCTTGTGCGGCATCGCCGAGGAGCCTTTCTGGCCCATGGAGAAGAATTCCGCACCTTCCAGCACCTCGGTGCGCTGCATGTGGCGGATCTCAACCGCGATGTTCTCGATAGAGGAGGCAATTACGCCGAGGGTGGCAAAGAACATGGCGTGGCGGTCGCGGGGGATCACCTGCGTGGAAATCGGCTCCGGGTTGAGGCCCAGCTGTTCGCAGACATGTTCTTCGACGCGTGGGTCGATATTGGCAAAGGTGCCCACGGCGCCAGAGATCGCACCGGTGGCGATTTCCTCGCGTGCGGCGATCAGGCGTTTCTTGTTGCGGTCCATCTCGGCGTAGAAGCGCGCAAAGGTCAGGCCCATGGTGGTGGGCTCGGCGTGGATGCCGTGGCTGCGGCCAACGCGCACGGTGTCTTTGTGTTCCAGCGCGCGTTTTTTGAGCGCGTCCAGGAGCTTGTCCATGCCGACCATCAACAGGTCCGCAGCGCGCGTCAGCTGCACGTTGAAACAGGTATCAAGCACATCCGAAGAGGTCATGCCCTGATGCACAAAGCGCGCTTCTTCCGATCCGACATGCTCGGCCAGATGGGTCAGAAAGGCGATGACGTCATGTTTGGTTACGGCTTCGATCTCGTCGATGCGGGCGACGTCAAACTCGACATCTTTGGCTTTCCAGACCGCTTCGGCATTCTCGCGCGGGATCACGCCGAGGTTTGCCATGGCGTCGCAGGCGTGCGCCTCGATTTCGTACCAGATGCGGAACTTGGTCTCGGGAGACCAGACGGCAACCATATCGGGGCGGGCGTAGCGGGGGATCATGGGCAGCAGCACCTTTCAAAGACGGTGGAAGAGATGGCGCTCTCATAGACGAGCGATGCCGCGGCGGCAAGCGCCGCGCCGCAGCAGGGCCCGATCTGCCGTTGAAAACGTGCCTTAGACCTGGGTTTCCGGGAGCTCAAAGCTGGCTTTGTTCTCGCAATAGCTGGGGCAGGCCGAAAGATGATCATTCTCGGCTTGAAGCGCGCCACAGGCGACCTGCTCGTGGCATCCGGCGCAGCGCGTGACCATTTGCATCTGGCGGCGCGCTTCACGCTCTGGGTCGCGAGCCATGCGGGCGGCCTGATCTACACCGAGCCGCTGGCTCATTCCATTGACGAGATCGGCGCTGTGGCCGAGTTTGCGCATCAGTCCCATGGCGGGCATCCTCTTGTTGCTGGCTCCGGAGAGCCTAGCCGAGAGGACGCGCCGCACCTTGATGTCGATCAAATGGGATGTCGATCAAATGGAGGCGGTGTCGAGATCCTGCCCTTCGCGGGACATATCAGGCAGCTTGGGTGCATCTTCCAGCCGTGTTTCGACCCGAGAGCTCTGTTCAAGGGTGCGATGCACCGGACATTTGTCGGCAATCTCCAGAAGCTTGGCGCGCTGCTCCGCATCTAGATCTCCCTGCAGATGGATCACCCGCATGAAGCGATCGATCTTGGCAGGGCCAGAGGGGATGGCATCCTGCGCATGGACCTTGTCGTGGCAGACCTCGACGCTGATCCCCTCGAGGGGCCAGTCTTTGCGCCGGGCATACATCCGCAAGGTCATCGACGTGCAGGCCCCAAGGCCGGCGGCCACAAACCCATAGGGTGACAGGCCCCGGTTGGTGCCACCATAGGCTTCGGGCTCGTCGGCCAGCAGATGATGGTAGGGGCCGTTCTGCACATCCTGCAAGAACCCCTGCGGGTCCGCCTCGGTGACGCGGATGACACCCTCTGGGGCGCCGGGCGGCGGCGCGGGGGGCTTCATGTCCACATACCGCGTGGCCCAGGTGGCAATCATGTCTGCTGCATATTCGGCATCACAAGGATCGGTGATCAGGTGATCGGCATCATCAAGGGTGACAAAGCTCTTGGGGTGGCGCGCCGCACCAAAGATCTCGGCCGCGTTGTCGATCGAAACCGTGGCATCCCGCGGCGCATGCATCACAAGAAGTGCGGCCCTGAGGTCCGAGATCGCCTCTCCAAGTTCCGTCTGGCCGATGTCATCGACAAATTCCTTGCCGATCACAAAGGGCCGCCCGCCAAGGTTTACTTCGGCCCGGCCCGTGCGGTTGATTTCCTCCAGCGCATCCTCGAAATGATGCGCCACATGACCCGGATCAAAGGGCGCACCCAGCGTCACCACGCTTTTGACCGAGGGGATACCTGCCCGCGCGCGCAGCACCGCCGCACCGCCCAGCGAATGTCCGATCAGCATATCTGGCGCCATGTTGCGGCTGGCCAGATAGCGCGCAGCCGCAATCAGATCGGCGACATTGGAGGTGAAGCTGGTGTTTGCAAACTCGCCGCCCGAATGACCCAGCCCGGTGAAATCAAATCGCAGCACCGCGATCCCCATGGCGGACAGACGCGCGGCAATACGCCGGGCGGCGGGGATGTCTTTGGAGCAGGTAAAACAATGGGCAAAAAGGGCGGTGGCCAACACCGGCCCTTCGGGCAGGTCGAGGCGCGCGGCGAGGTCATGTCCGGCGTGGCCGGCAAAGCTGATGCGTTCGGTTGGCATGGGCGTCGCTTTCGAGGGTTGGGCTTTCTGGGCTGGCGAGGGTGGATTGACCTCTTTAAACTGCGACGATGGGGGAGCAACGGCAAGTCGGCGATGGCTCCCGTCACGGTAAGGTGAAGGAGCGTCACATGGGCGTGCAGGACATCGCGGCCCCGTCCGAAGCCATGGAGGCCCTCGCAGGTATCGGCCGCTTCGCGCCGCTGGATGCGCGCGATCGCGAGATGTGGGCGCGGCTTTCGGCCTTTTGCGCCGAGTTTGGCGCTGAAGACCCCGGCGCTTTTGGACGTGATCCGGGGATCGGTCATGTGACCGCTTCGGCCTTTGTGTTGTCTGCGGGTCTCGACGCGGTCCTCTTGACCCATCACGCCAAGCTCAACCGCTGGCTGCAGTTGGGCGGGCATTGCGATGGCATCGAGGACGCCTGTTTTGTCGCCACCAAAGAAGCCTATGAGGAAAGCGGTCTGCGCCGCATCCGCCTTCTCAGCCCCGAGGTGTTCGACGTCGATGTGCATGAAATCCCCGCTTCATCGAAAGAGCAGCAGCATCTTCATTACGATGTGCGGTTTCTTTTTGTTGCCGAGGCCGGCGATCCGGTGGCCAGCGCGGAATCTCATGCGCTGGCCTGGGTGCCGCTGAGCGCACTTTCAACAGAGCCCGAAAGCATTGCCGTACTGGCGCGCAAATGGCCCCTGTGGCATGCGCGGTTGGGCCTTTGATGCGGTTGCGCAGATGGGCACGGATGGGGCTCTGGGGAGGCTTGGCACTGAGCATGCTGGCGCTTTCTGGGGGCTACCTTGGTGCGCTGCATCCCCTTGGCGATAGTCTTGCGGTCTTTCGCGTGCCCTTCGCCGGGGGGGCGATCGTTTTTGCCTTCTTGCTGCGCCACGACGTGCGCGCGGCGCTGTTGGGTCTCTTGGCGAGTGTTGTGATGCTGGGGATGTGGCTTGGTCACTCCGGTGGGGGGCAGGATCTTACCGCGCCAGAGCTCACGCTCTATCAGCAGAACATGCTCTGGCGGAACGCAGGCAATGCGCGTCTTGTAGCGGCCATTCGGGACTCCGGTGCGGATCTGGTGACGCTGGAGGAGGTCTCGGACCAGAACCTGCCCATTCTTCAGAGCCTGCAGGCGGATTACCCGGTGCAGCATGTCTGCGCGTTTCGCAACGTTGGTCGGGTGGCAGTGCTGGCGCGCGGGCTGCGCGCGACCCAGCGGCTGACCTGCGCCGAAGACCTTGGACTGGCCGCCATGGAGGTCGAGGGACCGAAGGGGCGTTTCTGGGTGGCAGCCCTGCATCTGCCCTGGCCCTGGCCGCACGAGCAGGCCGCTCATGTGGAGCGCATTGTGGCGGAACTGACTGCGCTTGAGGGGCCAATGATCCTTGCCGGGGACTTCAACGCCGTGGCCTGGTCTCACACGGTGAAACGCATCGGCGCTGCGGGGGGCATGGCGCGGGTTGGTCCCTATGGGGCGACCTTTGAGCTGCCCCCGCTCGGCTACCCCATCGGGATCGACCATGTGCTTGCGCCCAAGGGCCTCGGCGTCATCGAAAGACAGCCCAAGCTGGCGTCGGATCATCACGGGCTTCTGGCCCGCCTGCCATGGCCGGAGGCGCAGGACTGAAGCACGTGAGCCTTGCGGTCACTCCTGTCCCATCAGCGCCGGGTCAAAGGGGTAGGTGGTCAGGTTCTCATATCCATCCTCGGTGATCAGCACCTGATCTTCGAGCTTGATGGAAAAATCCCCTCCCACTTCGCCCACCAGCGCCTCTACGCAGAGCACCATGCCCGGCTCCAGCGGGTAGTCATAGGCGCCCTCCACCGCGTGATCCGGATAGGCCACAAGGGGCCACTCATCACAGAGCCCAACCCCATGCATCAGGCAGCCGTATTTCTGCGCCTGATACTTGGCATCAAGCACATGGGTGCCTGCGCTGAGCTCGGGGATCATCACGCCGGGTTTGAGCATCTCCATATTGGTCATGATGTGCTCATGGGCGTGCTGCATCGCATAGATCATGTCCGGGCGCGGTTTCTGATCCCCGATCCACCAGCTGCGCGAGATGTCGACGCAGATCCCGTAGCTGCCCACAAGGTCGGTATCAAACGAGATGATCTCGTTGCGCTGCGTGATCCGGGGGCCGCATTCCTGAAACCACGGGTTGGTGCGCGGTCCAGAGGCCAAGAGCCGCGTCTCGATCCACTCGCCGCCGCGACGGATGTTCTCGGCATGGAGCACCGCCCAGATATCATCCTCTGATGTCGTGCCGTCGCCCACATTCAGCCGTGCGAAATCCTCCATCGCGCGTACAGCCGTCTCGCAGGCATGTGAGGCACAGCGCATGGCGAGGATCTCGTCCACACCCTTGATGGCGCGCGCCTTCTCGGTGACTTCTTCGCCTTCCATGATCTCAAAGCCCTGCGCTTCGAGCGCGCGCAGCCCGTGGAGCATGATCTTGTCCACCGCGAGGCGCCTGTTGCCACCGCCATGCTCTGCAATCAGGTCCCGGATTTCATTGGAGAGCGCATCCGCTGCCACGTCCACCTTGTCGCCACGATCAAAATAAAACAGATCCGCGCCCGAGCGCTGTTCGCGCACCAAGGGGTTGAACGTCGAAAGAAACGGTGAATTCTTGTAGTCCCACATCACCATGTAGCCGTCCGCACACAACAGCAGGGCGCGAAACGGATTGTGCGTGTTCCAGAGCTGCATGTTGGTGCTGTCGGTGGCATAGCGGATGTTGAGCGGGTCAAACATCAACAGCCCGCCATAGTCCCGGTCGACAATCGCCTGCGTCAATCGCTGCCAGCGATAGCTCCGCATTGCCTCAAGGTTGGGCAGGCTGAGCCCCGCCGCCGTCCATTCCGCAAACGCCAGTTGCGTGGGGCCGATCTCGATGCGGTCATTGTCGTTGGGGGTGCCGTCGCCAAGCACAGCGCCTCGGCTGGGGTCGATCTTGCGACGATCGCGAAAATGTTCGTTCATCTGCACCTCCCTGCGGTCTCAGCTGTGGTCTCAGCGTTAGCCTGCAGGGCGCTGGGCGGGCGGGCGTTCCCAAATGCGACCTCGAAGGGGGGCATTTTGGCGAATTTGGATGGAAAATGCCGGTGGTACCCCTGAAACTGTCCAGAACTGTACAGTGGTAGACAGATTTGGTCGGGCTGCTATGGCTATGCGATGACTGAGATTCTCCACCGCACCCTGCCATATAATCCGATGACACCGCGCCCGCTGCCCGGTATTGAGCCGCTTGCGCCCGAGGACTGGCTGCGCTTTGACGAGGGGTTTGCCCCCCAGATGCAGGAGCGCACGCGTCTGTTGCGCGATCATGCGGATGCAGTGCTGGCAATGGCCCCCGAGGCGGAGCCTGCCGCACAGGAGCTGCTCGATCATGTGCTTGCAGCGCGCTATGGCGCGGGGCGACAGGTGCAGCGGATCACGCGCCCGGATGGGATTGAGGTGGCACTCAATCGTGCCGCCCCGATGGAGACCCTGGGCCACATCGCGCAGCAGGATTTCTGTATTCTTGAAAAGCCCGAAGGCAGCACCGAGCATATCCTGACAGCCGCGGTTTTGTGTTTTCCCGCCAGTTGGACTCTCTCGGAGAAGGTCATGAAACCACTGCTGGCGATCCACGCTCCGGTGCAGGACTATGACAGCGGGATTGCACGGCGGGTGCAGCGATTGTTTGACGGTGTGCAGGCGGGGCGGCCGCTCTGGCGCTTTAATGCACTGTGGTATGCGGATCCGAGCCTGCATCAGCCACGTTTGGAACAGGATCCACGCCCAACGTCGACGCCAGAGACCCGCGCCTATCTGCGCAGCGAATTGCAGTCTATTTATCGGCTGCCCCAGACCAGAGCGGTGGTGTTCTCGATCCACACGCAGGTGCTTGCCCGCGCGGATGTGCTAGGCCAGTGGGGAGACGAGAAAACCCCGCAATAGACTGATATTGCGGGGCTTATATGTTCGTTTTTGCGCGTCAGTTGACGGCGGCGTTCAAAAGAACCGTTGATTCAAGGAACACCAGCACCGCAAGCAGGGCCATCATCTGCACACTGAAACGCATGTCGCCGCCGCGAATGAAATTGACTGCCGCCGCCGTGATGCCAAGCGGGAGCGAGAACAGTGCCATGATTGCTGTCAGCACCCAGGCGCTGGCCTTGTTGGGGGTGCAATTTTCGAGCGAGAGCGCCCCGGAGACCTTCTTGTAAGTCGCAGAGAGATCCTTCTGGGCAGGGGCCCGCCGCTCGATGACCCGGTCGCAGGCCAGGGACAGGCTGCCAAAGGTCTCATCTACCGGCGCAAACCGTGCAGCGCCTTTGGGGCATTGCGGTGCTTCGCGCGCGTCCTGCTCTGCATCGGCATTGCGCGCAGCGTAGCTGTCAAAGGCCATCACTGGCGCCATGACGGGCGTCGCCGCAGGCCGGGCGTCCCCAATCGGGGTGGCGCTTTGGTCGTCGATGGGCAGTTGGATGTCGCAGGCCAGATCGACCCCGTCGAGGGGAGCGGTCTGCTCTTCTGATTGCGTCTCGGGCGCAAAGGCTGCCAGAAACGCGTCGCGATCCAGCATGATCCCGGTCTCCAGCCATTCTACCGTGGTTGCATCAAGCTCGGCCAGAAGGCTCTGCAGGGTGCGCGCCAGGATCATCTCGGTAAGCTCCGCATCCACATGATCGGGAAAGCGGGGCGTCAGGATCAGGTCCAGGTGGCTGCGGCAGGGGTTCCCGTCGCTTTGGCGCATTGGGTGTGGGCTGCGGCGATGGCGGATGTCGACGATATAGTGGTCACATTCCAGCCGGATGCGATGCGCCCTTTTGGTGTGAAACTGATCCACCTCATGCCCAAATTCTTCGAGCGTTTGAACAACAAGCACCGAGGCCTTTGACAGCGCCGCTTCGTCCCGCTCTCCAAACCCGAGCTTGCCGCGATAGGCCGAGGTCTGCACATTCTGTGTTGTCTGATCGAGCACCGTGAAATCCTCCATCGGTTGTGGTCCAACCCAAGGTAGATTCCGAAAACGTAGAAATTTGGGCGGGAACGACAGATATATCGTCGTAAAATTCCAAGGTGCCCGTCGCTCGTCGGTTTGGCGTAAGTTACTATAAATAATAAATATATTTCGCGGAGGTTTTGCGCGGGCGGGCAAATGCGGCAGGAACTGGACCTCTGACAGCCACATTGATGCCCAAGCCCTTACAATCTGGCGACCTCGTCGTTGATTGTTCTTAACGCCCGGATCTCAGGCTCAGGAGCCGTCGATCTGCCGGCCCATGATGGCGAGGGACTGCTGGTACACGGTGGCGGCATTCCATTGTTTGAGCACTTTGTAGTTGGGCTCGCCCTGCTGATAGCCTTTGCCCGGCCGCCAGCCTTTTTGACGCAGGAAATGCGCGGTAGAGGCGAGTGCGTCGCCCATGTCGTAGAAATCCACCCGCCCGTCGCGGTTCCAGTCCTGACCATATTTCAGTGCGTTGCCTGGCAGAAACTGCGTGTGGCCCAGCTCCCCGTGTTTCGCACCTTTGGTGGCCATGGAGATCGCACCCTGATCCACGAGCTTGAGCGCGCCGATGGCGTGGGGTTCAAAAAACTCCGAGCGGCGGCAGTCATAGGTGAGGGTCACAATCGACGACACCACCTGACTGTCGCCCATATAATTGCCAAAGGCGGTCTCCATGCCATGAATGGCGATCAACAGCCCCGCCGGCACGCCATATTTGCGCTCAAGCGCGGCAAAGAACTCTGCATTGCGGGCCTTATGACGGCGGCCCTGTGCCACGATGGTTGTCGCGCCGCGCACCTGCATGAACTTCTCAAGACTATAGCGAAAGCTCTTCTGATTGCGGTCGGCGGCGATGGTGCCGGTGGCATATCGGGTTTGCGCCAGCGCGTTGAGCCCGGCCTGACGGACCCCGGCCCGTTTGGCCGTGCGCGCAAAATCGGCCTTCCAGGCTTCAAACCCCGCGGCGGTGTTGCCACAACTCGCGGCGCGCACGACCTCGGGGGTGGCAACGGCAAGGCAGGTCACAAGACCAAGGGCGGCGAGACGGGAAAACAGCATGAAAGACCCTCATTGGAAATGGCGCGGATAGGATCAACCTACGCGCCGGAGCCTCTGTTTTCATCTCTTATTTGCGGGGAGCTTTTGTCAGGCGGCGCCATCCTGCGTTTCAAGCGCTAGCCCATCGGCCACTGCGGTGAGGGCGCGCTCGGTCTCGATCTCGGCGGTGGGGCAGAGGTCCTGAAGGGCGGCGCGCACCGCCATCAGCAAGGCCGAACCCCCAACCATGACACACCGCGTGACCGCCTCTGGCGCCACATCGGCCAGCCGGAGTGTCTCCTTGGCCTCATCCTGGATCTCGCGCACCATCTGCGCCAGCGACGCTTCCAGCGCGGCGCGGGGCAGGGCGGCAGAAAGACCGCGTTCGATCAGGCGCAGGTCGATCTGGGCGCCCGCGTCGTCGCTGCCATTGGCACGGATTTTCCCGGCCTCCGTTGCAAAGGCCAGATCATGCCCCAGTTCGTCTTCGAGCACCTGCACCAGACGGTTGAGCGTGGTGGGGTCTTCGGCGTTCTGCGCCAGATCCCGCGCGGCGCGGCGAGTGTCGAGACCATAGAGAAAGGGGATCATCTGCCATGTGGCAAGATCGTTGAAGATCCGATTGGGGGCGGGCAGGCTGCCCTCACCAAAGCTGTTGCGGATCATCGCCCCGCGCCCCAGATGCGGCATCACATGGTCGATGCTGATCTGGCGGTCAAAATCGGTGCCCCCCAACCGCAGGCCATGGCTGGCCAGAATACGCGTCCCGCCCGTCGCATCTTGTTCAAAGCAGGTGAAATCCGAGGTGCCGCCGCCGATGTCCACCACAAGGCCGATGCCCGGATGCGGGCGCGCCGCGCGCAAGGCGGCTTCGGGCTCATACATAAAGGTCACATCCTGAAATCCGGCCTTCTTGTAGCAATGGCGCAGGTCTTCTTCGGCGCGGGCGTTGCGGGTCTCATCCTTGGAGTGAAACTTTACCGGCCGCCCCGAGAGCGCATGGGTGAATTCCATCCGGGTTGCAGTTTCGGCGCGGGTTTTCACCTCGCGCAGGAAATGCGCGATCACATCGGTGAAATCCATCGTCACACCACCGAGGCGACGTTTTTCATAAAGGAGCGATGTGCCAAGCAGGCTTTTCAATGCGCGCATGAAGCGGCCCTCTTCGCCCTCAATGAGCGCGCGGGTCGCGCTGCGCCCGATGCGCATCTTCTTGCTGTCGCTGTCAAAGAACACCGCCGTGGGCAGCGTTGTCTCGCCCGGTTCAAGTTCCACCAGCCAGGGCCGCCCCGCCACCGCAAGTCCCGCAGCAGAATTTGAGGTGCCAAAGTCTATGCCAAGCGTGTTGGGGGACATAGCAGGGGAGTTCATTGCGCGGGCTCCTGTCGGGCGATGGAACGCACCTTCCTATGGGAGACAGCATAGGGCTTCAAGAGAAGAACTCCGAACTGGATTGGGGCGATTGTATTGGGGGCTTCAAGCTCTTGTTTAGGGTGAGTGAGCCAGTAAGGTGCCGTAGATTGGGGAGAAATTTCATGACTATTAAACCGGCCCAACGTTTTTTATCGATCGCATGCTGCGTGATGCTTGCGGCCTGCGGCGAGGTGCCTGCGAGCAATCAACTGCAATTCGACAATGATGGGAATGGCCGGTTCAGTGGCAGCGCGGGGTCCGACTGGACGTCTCAGGAAGTCGAAACCCAGCTTTCCGGGCTTGTATGTGGCAATGGCTCGATTGCGGACTTCAACGTCAGTGTCTTGCCCTCGGCGCCCGATTATAAGGTTTTTTCAGGGCGCTGCGCCGCAGGCGTGGTGACAGATTCGAGCACTATGCAGAACCAGCTTGTGTCGAGGCCGGCAGGGGCTTCGGGTGTCGTGCCAATTCAGAATAGGCCAGTTCCTAATGCACCTGCCCAGAATGCGACCTCGGCCCCTGTGCCGGTTCCCACGGCAGGAAACAGGGGCGGCTGGGACGGCTCGACGCCATTCGTGGACTGACCCGGCTTGCACCCTTTGGCCTGGCGCGTCTTGCGGGCGCAACATGTCAGTGAGACGAGGATCGAGCTGAAAACCCCGGCTGCCAGAGCATAGAAAAAGGGCGCCCAGATGGGGCGCCCTTTCCATATCAGTCCAATCTCGAGAGATCAGCAGCTGTAGTACATCTGGTATTCGACCGGATGCGGGGTGTGCTCGTAGGTTTCCACCTCTTCCATCTTGAGGGCGATGTAGCCTTCGATCTGGTCTTTGGTGAACACGTCGCCCTGCAGCAGGAAGTCGTGGTCGGCCGCGAGCGACTCGAGCGCTTCGCGCAGGGAGCCACAGACGGTCGGGATGTCGGCCAGCTCTTCTGCGGGCAGGTCATAGAGGTTCTTATCCATGGCTTCGCCCGGATCGATCTTGTTCTTGATGCCGTCAAGACCGGCCATCAGGAGCGCTGCAAACGCCAGGTAGGGGTTTGCCGCCGGATCGGGGAAGCGGGCCTCGACGCGCTTTGCCTTCGGGGATTCGGTCCACGGAATACGCACGCAGCCGGAACGGTTACGAGCGGAATACGCGCGCAGAACGGGGGCTTCAAAGCCCGGGATCAGACGCTTGTAGGAGTTGGTGGACGGGTTGGTGAAAGCATTCAGGGTTTTTGCATGCTTCAGGATACCACCGATGAAGTACAGCGCTTCCTGCGACAGGTCCGCATATTTGTCGCCTGCAAAGAGCGGCTTGCCGTCTTTCCAGATGGACATGTTGACGTGCATGCCGGTTCCGTTGTCGCCTGCGATCGGCTTGGGCATGAAGGTCGCGGATTTGCCATAGGCGTGGGCCACGTTGTGGATCACGTATTTGTACTTCTGCAGCTCGTCGGCCTGTTTGGTCAGGCTGTCAAAGATCAGACCCAGCTCGTGCTGACAGGACGCAACCTCGTGGTGGTGCTTGTCCACTTTCATGCCCAGACGCTTCATGGTGGAGAGCATCTCGGAGCGCAGGTCCTGGGACTCGTCGACCGGGTTTACCGGGAAGTAGCCGCCTTTGACGCCCGGGCGGTGGCCCATGTTGCCGGTTTCATACTCAGCATCGGTGTTCCAGGAGGCGTCGGTTGCATCGACCTCGTAGGACACTTTGTTGATGGAGTTGGAGAAACGCACATCGTCAAACAGGAAGAATTCTGCTTCGGGGCCCATGTAGGCGACGTCACCGATGCCGGAGGCCTTGAGGTAGGCTTCTGCTTTTTCGGCAGTGCCGCGCGGGTCGCGCTCATAGGCTTCGCCGGTGTCGGGCTCGACCACGGAGCAGTGAATGCAGATGGTCTTTTCGGCATAGAAGGGGTCGACATAGGCGGATTCGGTGTCGGGGATCAGCTTCATGTCGGAGGCTTCAATGGATTTCCAGCCTGCGATGGAAGAGCCGT
Source organism: Epibacterium sp. HA2-3 (assembly GCF_055693725.2). Lineage (NCBI taxonomy): Bacteria > Pseudomonadati > Pseudomonadota > Alphaproteobacteria > Rhodobacterales > Roseobacteraceae > Epibacterium > Epibacterium sp. HA2-3. The sequence continues at coordinate 1,080,986 of NZ_CM172490.1, forward strand.
CGAACATGAAGCCCTCGTCGAGGAAGTCCTCGTCGACCTGATCCGACATCAGGGTGACGTGCTGGAGCTTGCCGCGCGGGTCGGTGAAGCGGATGTCGACATATTCTGCCTCTTCATCCTTGATCAGCTTGAGAACAGCATCTTTGCTCATTTGAAGTTATTCCTCCGTGAGAAACTTGGGTGTTTCGGGGTGTTCATTGTTGCCCGGCGGCACGGGGTCGCGCGCAGGGCAGACCTCTTAAAGGGCGTCAGAGCCGGCTTCACCGGTCCGAATGCGGATGGCCTGTTCAACCGGGCTGACAAAAATCTTGCCATCGCCGATCTTGTCGGTCTTGGCCGCTGCCACGATCGCCTCGATGGCGGCGTCCACCTGATCGTCGTCGAGCACCACTTCGATTTTTACCTTGGGCAGAAAGTCCACGACATATTCTGCTCCGCGATAAAGCTCGGTATGGCCTTTTTGACGACCAAAGCCCTTAACCTCGATGACAGAGAGACCCTGAACGCCGACGTCCTGCAGCGCTTCTTTCACCTCGTCGAGCTTGAACGGCTTGATGATGGCTTCGATCTTTTTCATGTCGGGGCTCCTCGCAACCTTGTCGAATGTGGTCAGATCATTTTCAACTGAGCGCCACAATCCGTAAGCCAAGAGGCAGCCGGTCGTTTGATGCAGATTTCGGCGGGTGCGATGAATATTTAATCGGTGCGGTTAAAAAATAGGCAGAAGTGAATCGGAGGGGTGGAGATGGTTGAGGTTTTGACCGCGCAGCAGATGCGCGCGCTGGAGCAGGCGGCAATTGCGAGCGGTGCTGTGACGGGTTGCGAGCTTATGGAATGCGCGGGCAACGCGGTTGTGGCGGCGATTCTTGAGCACTGGCCGGAGTTTGCCGGTCGGGCTGACGGGCGCGCTGCCCCCCGGCCTGCGGCCGTCCCCCTGGATATTTCTGAAAAGCTGAAGCGCGCCGTGGTGCTTTGCGGGCCGGGCAACAATGGCGGTGACGGCTTTGTGGTGGCGCGGCTGCTGAGGCTCCGAGGCTGGGCGGTGGAGGTTTTTTTCTACGGGGATGCGGCGAAACTGCCAGCAGATGCCAAGGTGAATTACCAGCGCTGGTGCGCGCTTGGTGACGTGCATCGCCTTGAGGCGGCAACGCTTGCGTCAGGGACCAAGGTGCAGCACGCGGATCTGGTTGTGGATGCGCTCTTTGGGACGGGGTTGACGCGTCCAGTGGATTTGCCGCTGGGAGTGATCTGTGAGGTCGCACGGAATGTGGTGGCGATTGATGTGCCCTCGGGGCTTTGCAGTGACAGCGGGCGTGTGATCGGGGCGGCTGCGGTGCAGGCGGATCTGACGGTCACCTTTCATGCACAGAAGCTGGGGCATGTGTTGGCGGAAGGGCCGCAGCACTGCGGGACGGTGAGGGTGGCCTCGATCGGGTTGGAGGGCCATGAGCTGCCCGGCGCAGCGGTGCCCACAGTATCCGTCGATACACCGGATCGCGCGGACCTCGCGAAGGGGTCTGGCGCGCATAAGTTTTCCTATGGCCATGCGCTGATCTTGTCTGGCGGAGCGGGACAGACGGGGGCGGCGCGGTTGGCGGCGCGTGGGGCGCTTCGGATCGGCGCGGGATTGGTGACGCTGGGTGTGTCCCCTGCCGCGCAGATGGAGGTGGCAGGCCATGTCACCGCCGTGATGCTGCGCCGGGTCGAGGGTGCGGACGGGTTGGAGGCTGTTCTGCAGGATGCGCGGATCAATACGCTCTGTCTCGGGCCGGGGCTGGGGCATGAGCGGGCGCGGGCGCTTGTGCCGGTGGCGCTGGCGGCAGGGCGGGCAACGGTTCTGGATGCAGATGCGCTCTCAGCCTACTCAGACGCGCCGGATGCGCTATTCGACCAGCTGCACAAAAACTGCGTTCTGACCCCACATGGGGGCGAGTTTGCGCGGCTGTTTCCGGATCTTGCGCAGCGGCTCGCAGAGCCCGCAACGCGCGGACCCGCCTATTCCAAGGTGGACGCCACCCGCGACGCCGCAGCGCGCGCGGGCTGCACCATCCTGTTCAAAGGGGCCGATACAGTGATTGCAGATGAAGCCGGCGTCTGCGCGATTCATGACGCCGCTGGCGCGCGCGCGGCGCCCTGGCTGGCGACCGCGGGGGCGGGGGACGTGCTTGCGGGGTTTATCACGGGGCTTCTTGCGCGCGGTCTTGCCGCGCACGATGCGGCCACAACGGGGGCCTGGTTACATGCCGACTGCGCGCGGCATTTTGGGCCGGGGCTGATCGCAGAGGATCTGCCAGAGCAATTGCCCCATTTGTTTCGCAAGTTGGGGCTCTAGAGCGGTTGGCATGCCTACGGGATAGGGACGACCCTCGGGGCCAGGGTATCGTCGAAGGCATGCGCGCTCAGCACTTCCATGCCGCGCACATAGAGGACGGACGGCGTGTCGAGCCAGATCTGCACACAGTCCAACTGCTGCATGCCGGCCTCGGTGATATAATGATCGTCAATGAGCGCCGCCGCCTGCACGCGCGCCTCGTGGCGGCCAAAGAGTGCCTCAGCCCGCCAATCCCGGACCAACACCAACTGGCGGGCAGGGAGAAGGACGTCCTGCTCGGGCTTGTCCGTGCCAAGAGCCTCGGCCGCAAAGCGGACCATCCGGCTGCGCGCGAATTGGCGAGTGATACGCGTGATGGGCTGAAGACCACGGTCGCGGGTGATCACATGGTCGCCCACGCTAAGCTCAGAGGCATGTTTATAGCCCGCGCGCGTCAGCACCTCGGTCGCGGCACCAATGCCACTGAGCGGACGCAGACCTGCGCGCACGCTCCGGGCGTGCTGATCCGATCCCGCGAGGGAGGGCGGTGACTTTGAATAGGACACAGGCGGGCCTCCCGGTGATACCGTGTGTGATGTGCAATGATGCAGGTTTCATCACTTGCGCGATAAATATGGCGAAAGAAGGCCGGAGATGAGGTGCATCTGAGCGCAGATGTGCTAATCAAGCGTCGGTAAACCAACCATGCGGGAACGGCTTGCAAGTCATTCTGCATTGGTATACTGCCGCATACAGCAAGCTTGTCACGGCTCGCCAAGAGCGTTTGCGACCCCCGTTTCAGGCTTTTTCTTACACAGGATCGTCGGGACCGTCATGAGCTTGTACACAGACTACCTAAATGAGATCGAAACCCGCAAAGGCGAGGGGCTGCACCCCAAGCCCATCGACGATGGTGCGCTGGTTGCGGAATTGATTGCGCAGATCAAGGACACCGGGAACGAGCATCGTGAAGACTCTCTGAAGTTCTTCATTTACAACACCTTGCCCGGCACCACGAGCGCTGCAGGTGTCAAGGCGGCGTTTCTCAAAGAGATCATTCTGGGCGAGGCCGAGGTGGCTGAAATCACGCCCGAGTTCGCCTTTGAACTGCTGTCGCACATGAAGGGTGGTCCCTCGGTCGAGGTGCTTCTGGATCTGGCCCTCGGTGAGGATGCAGAGATCGCCCAGCAGGCCGCAGACGTGCTGAAGACACAGGTGTTCCTCTATGAGGCGGACACCGATCGTCTCGAAGCAGCTTACAAGGCTGGCAATGCGATTGCGCGTGAGATCCTCGAGAGCTACGCCAAGGCCGAGTTCTTTACCAAGCTTCCCGATGTGGATGATGAGATCAAGGTCGTGACCTACATCGCCGCCGAAGGCGATATCTCCACCGACCTTCTGTCTCCGGGCAATCAGGCGCACTCGCGCTCGGATCGCGAACTGCATGGCAAATGCATGATCTCCGAGGCGGCGCAGAAGGAAATCGAGGCGCTGAAGCTGCAGCACCCCGACAAGCGCGTGATGCTGATCGCGGAAAAAGGCACCATGGGCGTGGGCTCCTCGCGGATGTCCGGCGTCAATAACGTGGCACTCTGGACCGGCAAACAAGCCAGCCCCTATGTGCCGTTTGTGAACTACGCCCCTGTGGTTGCGGGCACCAATGGCATCTCGCCGATTTTCCTCACCACCGTGGGCGTGACCGGCGGCATTGGCCTCGACCTCAAGAACTGGGTCAAGAAGGTCGACAGCGACGGCAAGGCGATCCTCAACAACGACGGCAACCCGGTGCTGGAGCAGAAGTATTCTGTTGAAACCGGCACGGTGCTGAAGATCGACACCAAGAACAAGAAGCTCCTGAGCGAAGACGGCGAAGAGCTGGTGGATGTCTCTTCCGCGTTTACGCCCCAGAAGGTCGAGTTCATGAAGGCGGGCAGCTCTTATGCCATCGTCTTTGGCAAGAAACTGCAGACATTTGCGGCCGAGACCCTCGGCATCGAGGCGCCGCTGGTCTTTGCACCGGCCAAAGAAGTCAGCCACGAGGGCCAGGGCCTGACTGCGGTTGAAAAGATCTTTAACCGCAATGCCGTGGGCAGCACGCCGGGCAAGACGCTCCATGCGGGTTCTGACGTGCGCGTGAAGGTCAACATCGTCGGCTCTCAGGACACCACTGGTCTCATGACCTCGCAAGAACTGGAGGCCATGGCGGCCACCGTGATCTCGCCGACCGTGGATGGGGCCTATCAGTCCGGCTGTCACACCGCGTCCGTGTGGGACAAGAAGGCACAGGCCAACATTCCGCGTCTGATGAAGTTCATGAACAACTTCGGCCTAATCACCGCGCGCGATCCAAAGGATCAGTATCACGCGATGACCGACGTGATCCATAAGGTGCTGAACGACCTCACCGTGGATGACTGGGACATCATCATCGGCGGCGACAGCCACACCCGCATGTCCAAAGGCGTGGCCTTTGGTGCGGACTCGGGTACCGTGGCGCTGGCGCTGGCAACCGGTGAGGCGACCATGCCAATCCCCGAGTCGGTCAAAGTGACCTTCAAGGGCAAGATGGCCGACCATATGGACTTCCGCGATGTGGTCCACGCCACCCAGGCGCAGATGCTCAAGCAGCATGGCGACAACGTCTTCCAGGGCCGCGTCATCGAGGTCCACATCGGCACGCTCCTGGCAGACCAGGCCTTTACCTTCACCGACTGGACGGCCGAGATGAAGGCCAAGGCGTCGATCTGTATCTCCAATGACGATACGCTCATCGGCTCGCTCGAGCTCGCCAAGAGCCGCATCCAGATCATGATCGACAAAGGCATGGACAACGAGGCGGGTACCCTCCAAGGGCTGATCGACAAGGCCGACAAGCGCATCGCCGAGATCCGCTCCGGTGAGAAGCCGGCCCTGTCGCCCGACGACAGCGCCAAGTATTACGCCGAAGTGGTGGTCGATCTCGACGAGATCAACGAGCCGATGATTGCCGACCCGGACGTCAACAACGAGGACGTCTCCAAGCGCTACACCCACGACACCATCCGTCCGATCTCTTTCTATAAGGCGGAGAAAAAGGTCGATCTTGGCTTTGTGGGCTCCTGCATGGTGCACAAGGGCGACATGAAGATCGTGGCGCAGATGCTCAAGAACCTCGAGAAGGCCAACGGCAAGGTCGAGTTCAAGGCTCCGCTCGTGGTGGCCGCGCCGACCTACAACATCATCGACGAGATGAAGGCCGAGGGCGATTGGGAAATTCTGCAGAAATACTCGGGCTTTGAGTTCGACGATCTGTTCCCGAAATCGCAGGCGCGGACCGAGTACGAAAACATCCTCTATCTTGAGCGTCCGGGCTGTAACCTCTGCATGGGCAACCAGGAAAAGGCCGCCAAGGGTGACACCGTTCTGGCCACTTCGACCCGCCTGTTCCAGGGCCGTGTGGTGGAAGATGCCGCCGAGAAGAAAGGCGAGAGCCTTCTTGCCTCGACCCCGGTTGTGGTGCTCTCGGCCATTCTGGGTCGCACGCCAACGATCGAGGAATACAAGACCGCCGTGGAGGGTATTGACCTCACCAAATTTGCCCCTCCGGTCGAAAAACCGGCAGGAACGCGCTCGGCGCATTTCTAAACACCTCTGCGCGGCGCAGACGGCTTTCTGGGGGCAATATGCTCACAGGTGACGTCCGCGGCGCGCAGTCTGGAAAGGTCAGACCGACCGCCAGAATCCGGCCCATCGGATGGCACATCCGGTCTTTGAACGACAAAAGGCGTCTCCTATTGGGAGGCGCTTTTTTCAATCAGAGCGGTCCTGGAGTAAAAATTGCGCGGCTGTGAGCGCAAAGGTTTCCCAAAAATTGACGGTTCGTGAACTTAGCGCAAGGGAAGCGAAATCAGGCCGCAAAGTGGCAGCAAAACGTTAGATTCATGAAGTTTAAAGGCATATCTGCTTATTTTTTCGCCAGGTTACAGGTTTGATGTGCCGCCTCGAATGTTGTTCCGGGGCGGATTGTAAACGAGGGATCGAAGATGTTGCGTTTGAGTAATCTTAAACTCGGTTTGAAATTACCCCTTTTGATTGTATTTCCAGTTGTCGTGATTGTGCTCGTTTCAGGCGCGCTGCAGTTGTTCCAGATGAAGCAGGCGGTGGAACGCGAGCATGAAGCCTCCTTCCTCGGTGTTGTGGAGGGGCGCAAAGACGCGCTGGAATACTGGCTTGCCGAAGTTGAGGCAGAGGTCGTCGCTCTTTCTGACAGCTACGCCGTCAGATTGGCGACACAGGAATTCTCGGAGGCCTGGCAAACTTTTGACGGGGAGGCGTCCTCGGCGCTGCGCAGTCTCTATATTGACGACAACCCCAACCCGGTCGGCCAGAAAGATGTCCTGAATACCGCCGAGGATGGCTCGGCTTGGTCACAGGTGCATGAACGCCATCACGCCGGTCTGCGCGCGCATCTTCGCGCTCATGGCTATTATGATGTCTTCCTCTTCGATCTGGACGGGAACCTGATCTATTCGGTGTTCAAGGAGGATGATTTTGGCCTGAACTTTGAAACTGGGAAATACAAGGACAGCGGTCTAGGCCAGGTCTTCCGCAATGGGCTGACCCTCGCAGAGGGGCAGTTCTTCATGAGTTCCATGGCGCCCTATGCGCCCAGTGCCGGCGCGCAGGCGATGTTCATGTCGACGCCCGTGTTTCTCGAGGGAGAGCGCATCGGGGTGCTGGCGGTTCAGTTCCCGCTCGATGGCATCATGCATATTCTGTCGCAATCCGAGCAACTTGGCGAAACCGGCTTGGTCTATCTGGTCAATGAGCAGGGGCTGTCTCTGACCGCGTCCCCTCGTGAGGGTGGGTTTGCCGCCTTCGAGGCGTTGCCGGAGCGCGAACAGATCAAGAGCGCCCTCTCGGGCCAGTCCGGCTATTTTGATCCCGTGGTGGGGATGCATGGGGATGAGGTCCTCGCGGCCACGACCAGCGTGACCGTTCCCAACGGGAGCGAATGGGGGCTGGTGCTGGAAATCAACCACGATGAGGCGATGGCAGTTGTCAACACGGCGATACGCAGCGCCGTGATCGAATTGGCCATTACCATCGCGTTGGTTGTTGCCATCTCGAGCATGGCGGTGCGCGGCCTGGTAAAACGCCTCGAACGCCTTGCGGGCCATGTGGAGAGCCTCGCAGACGAAAACTATGAAGAGGAAATCTCGGGTTGCGATCAGCGCGACGAGGTGGGCTTTATTTCCGAGACATTGGTTCACCTGCAGGGGCGCTTGCAGGAAGGGGCTGCGGCCAAAGAACGCGAGCGTGTGATCCAGGAGGGCAATGAGATGGTTGTCCGCACGCTCAGCAAGGCATTGATGAACCTCGCCAAAGGCGATTTTCGCAACCATATCCTCGAGTTTTTTCCGATCGAACACAAGAAGCTGCGCTACAGCATCAATGATGCGATGACGGAGTTGAGCGATGTGATCGAAGAGGTGCGCGAGGTGGCCAGCAGCATCTCCAAAGGTGCTGCGGAGCTGAGCGAATCTGCGGACGACATGTCTTCGCGCACCGAAAGCCAGGCCGCCACGCTTGAAGAGACCGCCGCCGCGCTAGAAGAAGTCACGGCGAGCGTCAAATCTGCCAATGAACACGTCATGAATGTGGAGCACACCGTCAGCCAGGCGCGCGGCATGGCCGAGAACAGCGGTGTGATCGTGACCGAAACCATTGAGGCGATGAACGGGATCGAGAGCTCTTCGCAACAGATCAGCCAGATCATTAGCGTCATTGACGATATTTCGTTCCAGACCAACCTCTTGGCCCTGAACGCAGGGGTTGAGGCCGCACGCGCAGGTGAGGCGGGACGCGGCTTTGCGGTTGTTGCCTCCGAGGTGCGCAGCCTCGCCCAGCGGTCCTCCGAAGCGGCGCTGGAAATCAAGACCCTGATCGAAACCAGTGGCGAGCAGGTCGGGCGCGGGGTGCAGATGGTTGGCAAGACCGGCGATGCGCTGACACAGATCGTGGATCAAGTGAAGGAAATCGCAGGCCTCATCGAAGAGATCGCCAAATCCTCGCAAGAACAATCGACCGCGCTCATCGAAATCAACGTGGGCATGTCGCAGCTTGATCAAGTCACTCAGGCGAACGCGGCTATGGTCGAAGAGAACACGGCGGCTTCGCATCTCTTGCGCCAGGACTCGCAGCGTCTTGCAGAATTTGTGAGCCGGTTCCGCACGCAGAATGACGCCAAATCCGAAGAGGCGCTCAAGGCTTTACCAGTGCCTGTAGCAGCCGCAAAACCCACAGCTCACGGGGAAGAGTGGCAAGACAGCGCCACCGAGGCGCCCCCGGTCACCGTCGACCTGGCCGCCGAGGAGGTGGACGACGTGCCCGAACCAAAGCGCGCAAATGAAAGATGGTCGGATTTCTGACACTCCACGCGCGCCCTGCGCAAGAGTTCTAGGGCGCGCCTACCACCTGAGACCACAAACCAAGAGCGTGCCGGTGTACGGCCGCTCTCTTTTGTTTTTGCTGTTCACGATGCAGCGGTGAACAGCGTCCGCGCCAAGCAGCACTTGTTTTGGCTTTGGCCGTGGCATCCACCCGAGCAAAAGGCGGGGATGCCGTGTGAGGGCGAGAGGCGGCGGGAGGAAAGCCGACCATTTCAAAGCTCCCGCAGCACGTGCCATTTCCAGCGCGCTGCGCCCCTCGGAGAACATGACTGAAGGAAGCGCGTCATCGCGCGCACCTGGGCAGCGATTGTGATGAAAATCGAGCTGCATAATTTGCCGCTTTGGCAGGGACTTAGGGCGCGATGCACGCTGGACCTGACAAGAGACACCAGCTAGGCTTGCGCATAGGTTGCGCGGCGACCTGAGGTTTTGAGGGCGGAGCCTGCGGATTGTCTGAGCAAGAGGTCCGAAATATCGCGCCTTCGTAAGTCGGGACCGGGGTAAATCGGGACCGGGACGGTAACACCGGTCAGGTAGTGCCGGTGAAACATGACCGGTACATAAGACTGGTACTCAAGATTGGTACTCAAGACTGGGTAGGCGGTTCAACAACGACCATGACAGAAAACAACATCTCGCCGCTACACCCTGCGCAAACTGGGGCGCACCGCAAGATCGGCAAGGTCGATGAGCGGTTCTACATTGTTGGTGTCGGGGCCTCTGCCGGGGGGCTTGATGCCATCAAGCAGCTTCTGGCGCGTGTGCCTGTGGATTTTGCGCATAGTTTCGTGGTCGTTCAGCACCTGTCGCCGGACTACAAATCCGTGATGACTGAAATCCTCGGGCGAGAGACGCAGCACAAGGTTGTCGAGGTGTCCGACAACATGCGCGTCGAGCCAAAGCATATCTATGTCATCCCACCGGGTGCCAATATCGTCATCCAGGGCACCGAGGACGATTTGGATGATCGTGTGATCGGATCCAGCGCCGCCCCTTCAGCATCCAAGCCTGTTCATGAGGGGTTGCGGTTCTCGCTTTTGGCGCCGCAACCGCGCCCGGCGCTGAACCTGCCGATCGACATCTTCTTTCGCTCGCTGGCCGAGGCTGTGGGCAAGCGTGCCATCGGTGTGATCCTGTCGGGTACCGGCTCGGACGGCAGCCGTGGGTTGCGTTCGATCAAGGACCGTGAGGGGCTGGTGATCGCGCAGGAGCCCGCCACCTGCGGGTTTGACGGGATGCCGCAACAGGCCATCGCCACCGGGCTTGTAGATCAGGTGCTGCAACCGGATGATATTGTTGGTGAAATATCCAGGTTTATCGACTTGCGAGACCGCGGGATTTCGGACGTGGACGAGATTTTCGACGGTGCGCAGGACAGCTTTCGCGCGATCCTTGAAACGGTCAGCAAACAGGCCGAGATCGATTTTGCGCTCTACAAGGAGCCGACTCTGCAGCGCCGGATCGCCCGGCGTATGGGGTTTCTTGGGCTGAGCAATCTTGAAGATTACCTGAGCTATCTTGGCGAAAACTCCGGCGAAGTCCAACTTCTCTACCGCGAGTTTCTGGTCGGAGTGACCAACTTCTTTCGGGATCTGCCAGTCTGGCAGGCGATGGAAACCCGGGTGCTGAAACGTCTGTTTGAAGAAGGCGACACCGATCAGCCTTTGCGGGTGTGGTCGGCGGGCTGCTCCACGGGGGAAGAGGCCTATACGCTTGCGATGCTGTTGCAGAAGTTTCGCGACGACAACCAGATCGAGCGTGATTTCCGGATCTATGCCACCGATGTGAATGAAAACGCGATCAACACCGCCAAACAGGGCATCTATCCCGATCACACGCTGGAAGAAATTCCCGAGGCCTATCGCAACGCGGGATATATCACGCATCATCCGGGCACATTCGCGATCTCGCCCACCATTCGTAGCCAGATCGTTTTTGCGGTCCACGACATTACGCTTGATCCGCCCTATACGCGGACCGATCTTATCGTGTGCCGGAACCTGCTGATCTATCTCGGCCCCGATGTGCAGGCCAAAGTCATGGTGAACTTCTCCATGTCCCTCAGGATAAACGGCTATCTGCTGCTGGGCGCGGCAGAGACACCCGGCTCTGACGGGGTGCGGTTCGAGTATTTCATGGGCAAGGAGCGTATCTTTCGTAACAAACGCGTGGCGCGTGCGGGCAGTGGGCGGGCCAAGCTGACCACGCAGATGCCAGCCCTTGGGATGCTGCCGCGAACGCGGCGCATGATGTCCTCTGGTCTGTCAATCCAGGATGACCTCAGCGCGCTGTTCCAGTTTTCCCTAGAGGCTGGCCAGATGTCGATCTGCGTGCTGGATCAGGGTTCCAATGTTCTGAAAACATTCGGGAATATGCAGACCCTTCTGCATATTCCCGAAGGCGGGTTCTCCACCAACATCTTCGATCTCTGCGATGATCGTCTGCGTAGTTCCATCGCGCTGGTGGTCCGTGGTGTCGAGGATCAGACCACCGCACAGGCCTCGGATATGCGTCTGATCGAGGGTGACAGCGTGCGAACCGTGTCAGTGTCTGCGCGCAAGATCATCTGGGAAGGCCATGCCTCTGCTGTTGCGCTTTTTGTGCGGCAGATCACGCAGACCCTGCCCAAAGCGGCGGTCGAGAACAGTGACGAAGAATCTCAGATCGAGAGCAGCGCCTATATCGAACATCTCGAGAGCGAGGTGCGCTCGCTTCAGGAGATGCTCGGGGTGACGGCGCAGGATCTTGGTGCTTCGAACGAGGAGTTGCAGGCCGCCAATGAGGAGTTGATCGCCGCAAACGAGGAACTTCAGGCCAACAACGAGGAAACCCAGAGCATCAATGAAGAGCTCCATACGGTGAACAGCGAGAACATTGATCGCATCACCGAGCTCGAAGAGGTGAATGCGGATGTCGACAACCTGCTTGAGACGGCAGCTCTGGGGATCTTGTTGCTCGACACCGATATGTGCATTCGCCGCTTCAGTGCCGGGGTGACGCGCTATCTGGATCTCAAACACAGCGATCTGGGTCGCCCGCTCGAGAGCTTTGCCACCGCGCTGCTGCCCGAGGCTGTCACGCTGCTGGTGGATGATGCCCGGCTGGCGCGGGATCAGGGCGAGGAAACCCAACGCGAGCTGCGTCGGCGCGATGGCGGCTTTGTACAGACCCGCGTGCGCCGCTTTAACCGCCAGCGCGGAGACTCGCATGGGGTGGTGATCACCTTGCTCGACATCACGGATACCAAACTGCTCGAGCAGGAGGCCCGGCGTCAGAGCGAAATCCTGTCCAGTGTGCTGGAGAGCGAGGAATCCGGCTATTGGGATTGGAATATCCCAGAGGACACACTCTATATTTCTCGCCGTTTTGTGGAGTTCCTGGGCTTTGGCGTCGGGGAACTGGCGCCAAATTCCTCAGCGTGGCAGGGCCTGATCCACAGCGATGACCGACCGCAGTTTCACGAGGCGTATCGGGCACATGTGAACGCGCGCGGCGAGGTGCCCTTCCTGATCGAGGCGCGCTATCTCACCAAGGAGGGTGAGGAGGTCTGGATCAGGAGCCGCGGTCAGGTGACCGATTGGGGGCAGGACCATCGCCCCTTGCGCATGATCGGCGTTCACCAGAACATCAGTGACCTCAGGGCGCGCGAGGATGACATCGAGAAACGCGCTGATGACATGCGCCGCTTTGCCTATGTTCTTGCGCATGATCTCAAGCAACCGCTTAATACCATCGAGGGCAGCGTTCAGGCGCTCGACGAGGAACTCCCCAAGACGCTGGACGCCGATATTCACGAGCTCATGCGCTTTTTGCAGCAGGGCACGCAGCGGCTCAAAACGCGGGTGAATGCGGTTCTGGATTATGCGCGTTTGCAGGATCAGACCACCCGGTTTGAACCCTGTGATCTTGCGCAGATCATCGACGCATGTCTTGCCGATCTCGAGGACACGGTGGCGCAGGCCAATGCGGAAATCGTGGTCGAGCCTCTGCCCGCTGTATCTGGCACCCCGGAGCTGCTGGCGCGCCTGATGCGGAACCTTCTGAGCAACGCCTTGAAATTCCGCGATCCGGCGCGACCGTTGAAGATCACGATCGCCGCGATCAACGCCCCCTATGGCCGCGTGGGGCTCCGGGTGGATGATACCGGCATAGGTATCGCGCCGCAGGATCGCGCGCGGGTGTTTGAGCTCTTTTCACGATTGCATGTCGAGTCAGAGATCGAAGGCAGCGGCCTTGGTCTGGCGATGTGCGATCAGATTGTGTCCATCCACGGTGGGCAGCTCGAGGTGGTCGAAGCCGAGACCGGCGGCGCCAGCTTCCGTTTCACCCTACCGGCAGCCCCTGCCGCCCCAGACGGAGCGTGACGCCATGACGACCTCGTCCCCCCGGATCCTGTTGATCGACGACTGCGATGCGGATCGCTATTTTTTCAAACGCAACCTGCGCAAGCTCGATCCGGAGGCAAGATTGATCGAATTTGCCTATGCGGATGAGGCGCTCGAATATCTGAAGACCCCCGGGAAGGCACCTGTGGACTTCATCTTTGTCGATATCGACATGCCCAGACTGAACGGGTTTCAATTCGCGGATGTCTATCATTCGCTTTATCCTGAACTAAAAGGGCATGCGCGGCTTTTTGTCTGCTCGTCCTCCATCGACCCAACGCACCGCCAGCGCACAGAAGACCATCCCGACATCGACGGGTTCTATGAAAAGCCGCTGTCGCGTGATGCACTGAACGAGATCCTCTGAGATGGCCGGGCTGCGCACGCTCTTCGTGGGTTTGTTGACCTTTGCGTGTGCCTTGGCCCTCTCGGTGGGCGCCTCTCTGGCGCAATCTCAGGAGACCGTGCGGGTCCCATGGACCGAAGCCCCGCCGATGATGATGTCCGATGCACAGGGTCAGCCAAGCGGATTTACAGTGGAGCTGGCGCAGATGCTCGCCCAAGAGGCGGGCTTTGACATTGAGTTTCGCCACTATGACCGCATTGATGAGGTCACAGCCGCGCAGGCCCGTGGCGAGACAGATATGCTCGCCGGTGTTGATTTGATTGACGTTTTTCAACCCGAGAACCGGATCTCCGATCCCATTGCGCGGATCACGGTCTCCCTTGCGGTGCCAACGGAACGGGCCGAGCAGTTCGATCCAACCAATCTGGACGGCAAGCGCGTCGCGGTGATCCCACCGATCCTAGGCTCTGATCCGGACTTGTTGCCGGGGGCCACGCTGGTGAATCACACCAATCCCGAGGCGGCGTTGGTTTCGGTATTGTCGGGGCAGGCGGATGCAATGTCCTACTCCACCAATGTGACCTTTGCCATGTTGCGTGCTGCGCGTCTGGATGGTCGGATTGCCTTTTTGGACCCGCCGCTTTTGGAAACAACACGTGGCGTGGTGGTGCATCAGAGCCGGCCGGAGCTTCTGGAGCGGATCAATGCGGTGCTGCCCCAACTTGAGGCCAAGGGCAGCCTGCAGGCGCTGCGCGAGAAATACCTGCTGGCGATTCCGGCGCCTGTGCCGGACACGCTGACCGTGGGGGTACATCATGTGCCGCCTTTTGTGTCGATCTCTGAGGATGGCACGCCGGGCGGGTTCGGGGTCGAAATTCTTGAGAGCCTCGCAGAGCGGGCCGGGCTCAAACTGCGCTATCAGCGTATTACCGACGCCGAATTTGGCCGCGGCCCGCGACAGGGTGGGGTGGATGTTATGCCGATGATGGCCTCGAACCCGACCCGTCGCGCGCGAATGGATTTTACCTTTCCCGTGCATCGGGTGCCGTTTTCAATCTTCACCCTGCATGAGGCGGCGATTGCGCCGCAGGGTCTGGATGATCTGATCGGGCTCAGGGTCGGGGTCGAGGATGGCAAGAACGCCGCCCAGTTGGCGGAGGCGCATGGCGGTCTGACGCTTTCGTATCACGAGGGCAAGGACGGCCTCATGAACGCGCTGCTGCAAGGGCAGGTGGATGCCGTGTTGGCACCCAACTCTGCCTTCACATCGCATCTTGAGCGAAACCACCTGCGCGACAAGGTCCTCATCAGCCGGGAGCCGTTTTATACATCCGAGTCCGGGCCTGCATTGCGATTGGGGCTGGGGGAGGTCCGGGAGGCGCTGAACGCGGTGATCCCGGCCTATCTGATCTCGGAGGATTATGAGCGGCTGCAGCAGGATTGGTTTGGCACCCCCACCTTCTGGACGTCTGCCCGGCTGCGCATGCTGCTGGCGCTTGGGCTTGCGTTCCTTCTGACCGCGCTTGGCTTTGGCATCTGGCAAAAGATGCAGCGCTCGCGCGCGCAGGAACGTCAGGCCCGCCTGTTGCAGCAATCGCGCCAGCTTGAGGTCCTGGTGGACGAACTCGAGCGCTCGAACCGGGAACTCGACAGTTTTGCCGATATTGCCTCTCACGATCTCAAGGAACCGCTGCGCGGCATCCAGTGGCAGGTTCAGGCGCTGCAGGAGCGCGCGGGAGAGGCGCTGCCGGAGGAAATCTGCCGTATCGAGCAGCTCTGCGCACAGATGGAGACCACGATTTCGGATCTGTTGGCCTCTGCTCAGCATCGCGGCAAGGGCAGTGACATCGCCGACATCGAAACCGGTGACGTGGTCGATGAGATCCGCACCGAGCTTGCAGAGCTTCTGACAGAGACCAAGGGGGAGCTCCGCGTGGAGACGCCCTTGCCGCGCGTGCATGCCAGCCGAGCCAAAGCCAAGGTCGTGTTTCAGAACCTTATCGCCAATGGTCTGATCTACAATCGGTCCGACACTCCGGTTGTGCGCGTCGGCTATCTGAGCGAGGACACCCCCGACGACAGCGGACTCTTGCATGTGTTTTATGTGCGCGACAACGGCATCGGCATCGCGACCGAGGATCAGGGGCAGATTTTCCAGCCGGGCGTGCGGGGCAAACACTCTGGCATGCGACGCTTGCCCGGCACCGGGGGAAATGGTCTAGGCCTTTCCTTTGCCAAAGAAATCGTGGAAAGTTACGGCCAGTTGATCACATTTGAAACCACCCCCGGAGAGGGGACTACCTTTTACTTTTCGCTGCCCAATGCGAAAGGTGAAGAGGCGATTTCTGTGACGGGCGAGGCGAGATTGGCGGACGCAAAATGACCAAGGTTCTGATTGTCGATGACAGCCCGGAGGACACCGAGATGCTGCGCAGGTTCTGCAGCGAGCTGCCCTCCTGCGTGATCGAGACCGCTGCCAGCGGTAGCGAGGGCGTGGCGCGGTTTGAAAAATGGCGCGCAGATTGCGTGCTGCTGGACTATCACCTCGCCGATAACAATGGTCTTTCGGTACTGGCGGATCTTAAGGCGCGCGACCCCTTTGTACCGGTGATCGTTCTGTCGGGACGCGGCAGCGAAGAGCTGGCTGCGGCCACGATGAAAGCTGGCGCCACGCGCTATCTGACCAAGCGCGGGCTGTCGCTTGATATGCTGCGCACCGCCATCGAGGCCTCGATCCGCTGGATGCAGCACGCAGCCTTGTCGCAGCGCAAATAGGCGCTGCTGGCCAGCCCTCGCTGCACCCGAGGCGCCGGGGTGTGGCTCCGTTTCCCAAAACCGATTTCCGTGGTTGACGCTAGCCTAACCGGGAGCCGGGGGGCGCCCGCGCTGGGTTTGTGCGTGTGTCGGTCGCCGGCTGCGGGCGCGATGCCTTTTGTGCTGAGGTGCGGCGAAGGGCTTGATTCGATGCCTGCCCGCCCTCCACACCGAGCCATGCACAGAGCGACTACCTGAGTCTTTGAAAAATCAAACGTCAGGGGTTGAAGTCGACCAGGTAAATTCCTTGCCGGATCAGCCCATTGGCGAAAAAGTGCCTTTGTTACAGCGCTCCCCCTTATGTGAACTGACCCGTTCAGTTGCCCTCGCTTTCAAGACCTTTTCCCAAAAAACTTAGGTGTTAGCTCCGTTGTCAGCCGGGTCCGGGGATGGAGGACGTCCGGCTGGCTAAAAAACCAGGAGACTCAGATGATGAGCACCAAAACCCTTGCGGTGGGCTCCAGCGCCCTTGCGCTGTCCGCCCTTCTTGCCGCCCCCGCCGTTGCGGGCCCCACCTATACCTCGGACAATGGTGGGTCCTTCCGTTGGTACGGTCAGCTCAACCTGGCCTATCAGGGCTATGACGACGGTCAGGAAGACTACAACCGACTCGTTGATAACGGAAATTCCGGATCGCGCGTTGGCTTCTGGCTGGAGCAGCCCTTTGGCGAGAACACTCTGAAATTCCGCTTTGAGACCTCCTTGTCGTTGCGCAGCTCGGATGGTGTGAACCAGAACGACCAAGGCGACATCACCGATTGGACCCGCAGCGATCTGCGTCACGTTGATCTGCAGTGGCACACCCCGCGCTACGGCACCTTCTCGCTGGGTCAGGGCTCCATGGCGGCAGATGGCGCCACCGGCATTGATCTCTCTGGCACCGGCGTTGTGGCTGGCTCTGCCGTCGCGGATGCTGCGGGGGGATATTTCCTGCGTGACACCGCAGGCAACCTCACCGGGATCGAAATCGGCGATGTTTTCTCGACCTTTGACGGCTCGCGTCGGGGCCGTATCCGCTATGACTCGCCGGAATTCTCGGGCTTTACCGTCTCTGCCTCTTATGGTGAGGACATCCTGACCCGGGACGCTGACACCCAGCAGTACGACATTGCCCTGAATTACCTGAACGAAGACCTCGGTGATTTCACTGTTGCCGGTGCGTTGGCCGTCAGCTGGACCGAAAAGGGCGGCTCTGAGGACACCCGTGACACCATCGCTTCGGCGGCGGTTCTGCACGAACCCACGGGCCTCTCGCTGAGCGCGGCCACTGGCGACCGGGATACCGGTGGCGACTACGGCTATGTCAAGCTGGGCTACACCGCGAACCTGATCTCCGTTGGCGCCACCGCCTTCTCTGTCGACTACTATGACGGCTCGGATCTGGTTTCCACCAACGACAGCGCCGAGTCCTTTGGCATCGCGGCGGTCCAGAACTTCGACCAGCAGAACCTCGAGGCCTATATCGCGTATCGCGAATATTCCTACGATGATGCCTCCGCCACCAACTACCAGGACGGCTCTGCCATCCTTGCGGGCGCGCGCTGGAAGTTCTAAGCCACGTCTCAAGACAAATGCGGCGGCTGCGAGGAGTTTTTACCTCGTGACTCACTTGCCTCCGCCGCATGTCGTCATGCTGCGCCCTCCGGTCCCTGGCCGGAGGGCGTTTGCGCTCTCTTGGGGAGAATTGCGGCCTCGACCCCCGAAAACAGGGTGAAAAAGCCCCATTGAGGCGCTTGCCGGGGCGGATCAAGGCGGATGCCTCTTGCACCGCGACGCGCAGGCCAATAGAAGGCCACAAATTGTCTGGGGGCGGAGCCTGCGCGCGCGCCCCGAATCTCTATGGGGAATATGATGCAGGTCACTGAAACTCTGAACGAAGGTCTGAAGCGCGGCTACGCGATCACCATTCCGGCAACCGAGTTGGAAGAAAAGGTCAACGCGAAACTGGCCGAAGCGCAGCCCGAGATCGAGATGAAGGGCTTCCGCAAGGGCAAGGTGCCGATGCCGCTTCTGAAGAAGCAGTTCGGCGCGCGCCTGATGGGCGAAGTCATGCAGGAAGCTGTCGATGGTGCGATGAACAAGCACTTTGAAGAATCCGGCGACCGTCCGGCGCTGCAGCCCGACGTCAAAATGACCAACGAAGACTGGAAAGAGGGCGACGACGTCAACGTCGAGATGTCCTATGAAGCGCTGCCCGCGATCCCCGAGGTCGACGTATCCGGCGTGGAACTGGAAAAGCTCGTTGTCAAAGCCGAAGACGCAGCCGTGACCGAGGCGCTCGAAAACCTGGCGTCCTCCGCTCAGGAATTTGAAGCCCGCGAAGAAGGTGCTGCATCCGAGGATGGCGATCAGGTTGTGATCGACTTCGTCGGCAAAGTGGACGGCGAAGCGTTCGACGGCGGCTCTGCCGAAGATTACCCGCTGACGCTGGGCTCCAACTCCTTCATCCCCGGCTTCGAAGAGCAGCTGGTTGGCGTGAAGGCAGGCGACGCAAAAGACGTTACCGTGACCTTCCCCGAAGAATACGGCGCCGAGCACCTTGCTGGCAAAGAAGCCGTGTTCTCCTGCACCGTCAAAGAAGTCAAAGCCCCCAAAGCGGCCGAGATCAACGACGAACTGGCGAAGAAATTCGGTGCCGAGGATCTCGACCAGCTCAAAGGTCAGATCTCCGAGCGTCTCGAAGCAGAATACGCCGGTGCCGCCCGTCAGGTGATGAAGCGCGCCGCGCTTGACGCCCTGGCAGAGCTGGTCTCCTTCGACCTGCCGCCGAGCCTCGTTGAGGCCGAAGCCAAGCAGATCGCACATCAGCTGTGGCACGAGGAAAACCCGGACGTGCAGGGCCACG
Source organism: Epibacterium sp. HA2-3 (assembly GCF_055693725.2). Classification (NCBI taxonomy): domain Bacteria; kingdom Pseudomonadati; phylum Pseudomonadota; class Alphaproteobacteria; order Rhodobacterales; family Roseobacteraceae; genus Epibacterium; species Epibacterium sp. HA2-3. The sequence continues at coordinate 1,100,118 of NZ_CM172490.1, forward strand.
ATCACCCGGAAATCGAGCCCACCGATGAGCACAACAAACTGGCCGAGCGTCGCGTGCGCCTTGGTCTGCTGCTCGCCGAGATGGGTCAGAAAGCCGAAGTCGAAGTGACCGACCAGGAAATGACCCAGGCGATCATGCAGCAGGCACGTCAGTACCCGGGCCAGGAACGTCAGTTCTTTGAGTTCATCCAGCAGAACGCCCAGATGCAGCAGCAGCTGCGTGCGCCGATCTTCGAAGACAAAGTGATCGATCTCGTGTTCGATCAGGCAAAAGTGTCTGAAAAAGAAGTCTCCAAAGAAGACCTGCAGAAAGCCGTTGAGGCACTCGAAGAAGAGTAAGATCTACTCGTTTTGTATTTTCGAAAAGGCCGCCGTTCTGGCGGCCTTTTTGTTTTTGTGAGCGGCCGCGCAAAATGTAGCGCGCGTCAAAGACCGAGCCCACGGCAGAGGCTCGCAACTTGAGAGGGTGACGCAATCAGGCTAAGGTTGCGGGGCCTGGGCGACAGCGATGCCCGCGAGCCTGCACGATTGGAGAGAGTTCCAAATCCCCTTGGCAGAAAGGAAAGTTTCCGTTTCTACTCTTGCGTGCTATCGGATTGTGCGCAGCGATCCTGCCTATCGGTCAGGCGCTGGCTTAGGGGGAGAAGCCAAAGATTTTTCCCTCGCGATTGTCTTTGATGCAGACTTCATTTCTGCCCGCGGAAAATTCATTAAGTTTGGAAATACGAAAGTCTTGGGGTGACTCGTTGCCTCGCCGTGGTCATAGGACGGACAAATGGCAGCACAGACCGCACACACGCGCGTTGATTTCTACCTCGGAGCCTGTTTGGCCGTGGTCTGCGCTGGCATGGTGGTTCTGAATGTCTGTCGCGCGGATTACATCCTTGCGGGCGCCATTGCTGCTTTGCTGCTGAGTGTTGGCGCTGATCTTCAGGCTGCGTATCGCGGCAGGACGCTGCCGATTCCCATCCCGGCGATCCTGATCGGGCTTGGCGCCGTGATTCTGTTCTCGGTCTGGCGTCTGGGGCCACAGCTTGGGTTCTATGTCTTTCCCACATTGATTGGCGGCTATCTTGCCATGCCCGGACGCGGCGCCCTGTGGTATTCCATCATGCTGATCGCGGGCGTGACCGCAGTTCTTGTGGCGATAGGCGCCGACACCGCGATGGTGCTGCGATTGGGGTTTGCCCTGCTGATCTGCGTTGTTTTCCTGAGCTATGCCGCCAAACGCATTGTTGAGGCGCGGGATTCTCTTGAGGATAGCGCCTTTCTGGATCCGCTCACCGGCTGCTTCAATCGCCGCCATCTTGCACGGGTGGCGCAGAGCCAGGACCTGAGCAAAGCCGCCCTTATCTTGTTCGACCTTGATTACTTCAAAAGCGTCAACGACACCTATGGCCACCCCACCGGGGACTTTGTGCTGCGGGCTGTCACCTCGCTTGTGCGCCAGTTCCTTGGCCCGGAGGATCTGTTTTTCCGCATCGGTGGCGAAGAGTTCATGGTGTTGCGCCTGCGTTCGGAGGAGGGCAGTACGCGCGCCCTCGCGGAGAAATGTCGTGCGGCGCTTGATGACTCGCAGATCCTGTCGTCCCGGCGTGTCACGGCCACCTTCAGCTGCGCAGAGTTCGACGGGCGCACCGAGATCGAACCGGTATTGGGGCAAGCCGATGTGGCGCTGCTGCAGGCCAAAAGGGCAGGCCGCAACCGGGTCGTCTGATGGGGAAGCCGGGGGCGGGATCAAGGACGCCGTCCAGTCGGCCAGTCTCCCGGTTGCCCGGTTGCCCTGTCGCCCAGTGGAAAACGCCACCAAAAGAAAAACGCCGCCCAGTCCAATGCTGGGCGGCGCGATGCCGTTTTTCGCTCAGAGCGTGATCTTGAAGCGGGCAAACCCGTCCGGCCCATCCCCTGCAGGTGCGATGGTAACACCGGGGACGCTCTCGGCATAGGCGGCGGCTTTGGGGCCGGTGTCAAACAGAACCGAGGTGTCCGGCAGCGGGGCAAAGCTCCAGTTGCCATCCGCCTTAGGGCTGATGGTGCTCTGTTCGACGATATAGCGCACGATCACATCGCGGTTGGTGTCTGGCCCTTCAAAGACGATGGTATCACCCATCGCACCGGGGAAGCTGCCACCGCCGCTGGCACGGTAGTTATTGGTGGCAATGATGAACTCCTGCGCGGGATCAATGGGGGCTCCGTTGAACTCAAGGTTCACGATCCGGTTGCTATCCGGGTTGATCAGCTCGCCCTTGGGCGCGAACATCGGCGGCTGGCTCAGGTCAATCTGATAGGTCACGCCGTCGATCACATCGAAGTTGTAGCTGGGGAACGACGGGTTGAGCAGCACCTGGTCGGCCTTGCCGGGCTCGATCTGGTTGAACATGCCCGCCGAGCGCTCAAGCCAGTCCTTCACCTGCTGGCCGGTGACTTTCACGGCGCGTACGGTGTTGGGATAGAGGTAGAGATCGGCGACATTCTTGATCGCCACATCCCCCACCGGAACATCGGTGTAATACTCCGGACCACCTCGGCCACCTGCCTTGAAGGGGGCGGCGGCAGAGAGGATCGGCAGAGCCTCATACTCGGTGCCCTTCAGCATCTGAGAGATATACCAGGTCTGTGCAATCGACACGATCTGCACCGAAGGGTCATCTGCCACCAGCGCAAAATAGCTGTGCAGCGGTGCGTCGGTCTTGCCCACCGCGCGGCGCACATAAGCAAGCGTGGCGTCGTGATCGGCCTGCACCGCCTCCAGCACGCTCTGATCGCTCTCGACCAGTGCGGTCACGCTGCGATCTTCGTTGCGCTTGGAAATTGGGCGCGCCTCGGAGGCATGGCCCACAACGCGCCAGCCATTGCCATCGCGCTCCAGCATCAGGTCAATGAGCCCCATATGGCTGCCCCAATAGCCGCCCATGACGGCGGGCGTGCCGTGGATCGTGCCTTTGTCGGCGTCAACGCCCGCAAAATCCGCATAGGTGGAGGAGGGGAACACCAGATGGCTGTGACCGGTCATGATGGCGTCAATGCCCTCTACTGCCGCCAGCGGCACCGAGGCATTTTCCATGCCGTCACTGTGATCGGCCGAGCCGATGCCGGAATGCGAGAGCGCGATGATGATATCTGCGCCTTTTTCTTTCATCTCCGGCACATAGGCGCGGGCGCATTCGACGATGTCGCGCGCCTGCACGTTGCCTTCAAGATGTTTGCGGTCCCAGTTCATCACCTGCGGCGGCACAAATCCGATGAGGCCGATCTTGATCGGGTGCGCCTTGCCCGCGCCATCGGTGAGTTCGCGCTCCAGAATCACATAGGGCGGCAACAGGGTCTCATCCTCGCGCGGTGAGGCACCGGTTTTCTTGGCGACATTGGCACAGACCACCGGGAACCCGGCGCCCGCAAGGGATTTCATCAAAAAGGAAATCCCGTAGTTGAATTCGTGGTTGCCCAAGGTCGAGGCATCAAAGCCGACGGTGTTCATCGCGGTGATCACCGGGTGCTGGTCGCCTTCTTTCATGCCACGCTCATAGGCGATGTAGTCGCCCATCGGGTTGCCCTGCAGGAAATCCCCATTGTCCACCAAGAGCGAGTTTGTGGCCTCGGCGCGGATGTCGTTGATCAGCGATGCGGTGCGCGCGAGGCCCAGGGTGTCCACGGGTTTGTCGCCATAATAGTCATAGGGAAACACATGGACGTGCAGATCCGTTGTTTCCATCAGGCGCAGGTGAACCTGCCCCGAGGCCGCAGCCACCGAAAACGGATGTAGCGCAATAAGGCCCGCGCTCCCTGCGAGAAAGGATCTACGATTAATCTGCCACGACATTTAACTCTCCTGAAGTCTTGAGATCGTCACGCATGCGTCGAGCGACAGCTGCGCGATTCCACTTATGATAGCGCTATACTGTGACAGTTTGTCATGAGTTTTTGCGCGCGCGTCGTCCTTTGCGCAGGGGGCGCGGCACCTCGCCATTGGATTGGGCACGACACTGTGGACGGAGCGGAGCGGCGCGATGCAGAGAGCCGCCTGCGCGCAGGGCGACACCGGACCTCAGGTCCCAATTCCAAAATGGGCCCCTTATATGGATGTGGCTGACAGAGACGGCGCAGACTTCAGCGCAGGCCGGTCTCTTTGAGCATGCCGCGGCGTTTGGCTTCGTAGTAATAGCCGCGCGAATAATGTTTGACTGCGTTGTCTTGACTGCCATCGGAAATCAACCAGGCCCCGCGCAGATAGCGCACCGCGTATCTCAGGTTGGTATCCGCATCCAGAAGCTCCTGCGGCTGGCCCCGAAACCCCATGGATCGCGCTGTGGCAGGCAGAATCTGCAACAGACCGTAATAGGGGCGATTGACGGCCCAGGGGCGGTGCGTGCTCTCGCGGATGGCGAGTCGGTGCACGAGGCTGCGCGGCACCTCATAGTAATCGGCCCAATAATTGATCTTTTTCCGCAGCTCCGGCGTTTCATTTGGATAAAGCGGAGGGTTGAAGCTGCGGCTGACATCATTGTCGGTGCGCGCGCATCCCGCCACGGAGCTGAGGGAAAGAGCCGCCAAGGTCAAAATCAGATGACGACGATGCATGGGGATAACTCACGGTTGTTTCGCCCTTTCACTCTATCGAGGCGGCTTGGGGCGGCAAACCTGCAATTTTAGACAAGGCGGAGCCTTGCCGACCTTTCGGATTTTGTAGGGGAGGTGCGGGTGTTGATGTAGTAAAAACAATAACTTGCTTTCTGATCTGGCGCGCCAGGATTCTGGGGCGGGCAGGGGGGGCAAGCGCCGAAATTCACGCGTGTTTTACTCAATTATCCATCGCAATTGTCATGGATTTTCGAAGATTAGCAAATCATTCAGATGGGTTAAAATTGTAGAGATGGTCGGGGGCCACATTAATCAGTCAGTAAGAGACGCTGTGGCATTCAGAGGATGCATCTGGAGACGGATGGCGCTGACGCCGCGAGGCGGGATGCAGGTTTAGGACGGGACCACTCGCCCCCGTGTAACGGGATAACCTGAATTTAGGACAGCTGTAAAAGCCACTGTCCTGCCACTAGATAAGGTGCTCTATGTCCAGCATTCTGACAAACAACGGCGCAATGGTTGCGCTCCAGACCCTGAAGTCCGTCAACGACGACCTCGGCAAAGTTCAAACCAGCATTTCCACCGGTAAAGAGGTGGGTACAGCGAAAGACAATTCCGCTGTTTGGGCGATCTCCAAGACCATGGAATCCGACATCGCAGGCTTTGAAGCCATTGAGGATGGCCTCTCCGTGGGTGAAGCCACCGTTGCGGTTGCCTCCGCCGGTGCCGAGCAGATCGTTGAAAAACTGACCGAGATGAAAGAGCTGATCGTCTCCGCGCAGTCCGAAAACGTGGACCACGCCAAGATCCAGACAGACATCGACTCCAAAGTGGCACAGGTCGATGCGATCATCTCCGCTGCGCAGTTCAACGGTGCCAACCTGCTGGCGACCGACGTTGACGGCAATGGCGCAACCAGCCTGGGTGTTCTGGCGTCGCTGGACCGTGAGGGTGCCGGTGGCACTGTGACCGCGGTTGAGATCAGCGTAGCGTCGGTTGACTTCGAGGCGGACCTTGATCTGTCTGCCAGCTTGACTTCGATCACCGACTCCACCACCGCGGCCACCGCGCTGGGTGAGATCGAGACGATGATCCAGACTGCAATCACCGGTGCGGCTTCGTTGGGTGCGGATGCTGCACGTCTCGAAGACCAGTCCGAATTTGTGGGCAACCTCGTTGACTCCATGACCCTCGGTGTGTCGACCATGACGGACACCGACATGGAAGAAGCCTCCGCGCGTCTGTCTGCTCTGCAGACCCAGCAGGATCTTGCGACCCAGTCGCTGACCATCGCGAATGAAGCGCCGAGCTCGCTGCTGCAGCTCTTCCGCTAAGACGTATTTCACGCGTTGAATTGGATCGCCGGCCCCTTGGGGTCGGCGATTTTCGTTTTTATCCCAAGTGTTTGGCAGGATTTTATGATGCATTTTCGACGCTTAGAGAGTTGTTTAGATGTCCTAAAATTGTAGTAATGCGCCGCGAGATCATTAAGGTTTTGTAAGGGTCTTTATGGCAATTTGACGGTGCATCTGGAGACAGTTGGCGCTAACGCCGCAAGGCGGGAAGCAGGTTTAGGACGGGACCACTCGCCCCCGTGTAACGGGATAACCTGAATATAGGACAGACATAAGAACAACTGTCCTGCCAAAAAATAAGGTGCTCTATGTCCAGCATTCTGACAAACAACGGCGCAATGGTTGCGCTGCAGACCCTGAAGTCCGTCAACGACGACCTCGGCAAAGCTCAAACCAGCATTTCCACCGGTAAAGAGGTGGGTACAGCGAAAGACAATTCCGCTGTTTGGGCGATCTCCAAGACCATGGAATCCGACATCGCAGGCTTTGAATCGATCGAAGACGGCCTCTCCGTGGGTGAAGCCACCGTTGCGGTTGCCTCCGCCGGTGCCGAGCAGATCGTTGAGAAACTGACCGAGATGAAAGAGCTGATCGTCTCCGCGCAGTCCGAAAACGTCGACCACGCCAAGATCCAGACAGACATCGACTCCAAAGCGGATCAGATTGACGCGATCATCTCCGCTGCGCAGTTCAACGGTGCCAATCTCCTGGCGACCGACGTTGACGGCAATGGCGCGACCAGCCTGGGTGTTCTGGCGTCGCTGGACCGTGAGGGTGCCGGTGGCACTGTGACCGCGGTTGAGATCAGCGTTGCCTCTGCTGACTTTGAGTCCGGTCTGGATGTTGCAGGCATGACGTCGATCACCGACGCCACCACCGCGGCCACCGCTCTGGGTGAGATCGAGACCCTGATCCAAACCGCAATCACCGGTGCTGCGGCTCTGGGTGCGGACGCCTCACGTCTTGAAGACCAGTCCGAGTTTGTGGGCAACCTCGTGGACTCCATGACCAAAGGTGTGTCGACCATGACGGACACCAACATGGAAGAGGCCTCCGCGCGTCTGTCCGCTCTGCAGACCCAGCAAGACCTGGCAACGCAGTCGCTGACCATTGCGAATGAAGCGCCGAGCTCGCTGCTGCAGCTCTTCCGCTAAGACGTATTTTACGCGTTTGAATTGGACCGCCGGCCCTTCGGGTCGGCGGTCTCCTACGCTTTATAATACTGAAATTAAACAGATTTCAGTCATGGAGCGCGTTAACGCCTGCGTAACTGTTAGGCATATGTTAATCTTTTTCTGTATATCGTTAACAGGCATCCTGCGGGACAATCTGGGGATGGCGCCGGGCCTTTGGTTTGGCAGTGTCCAAAGCGATACGGGGCGATCTTAGAAAACGGGATCTTCACCTGTGGGACGGCATGTCCCTCTCGATGGAACCTTCTCAAATGTCCAGTATATTGACCAATTACGGGGCGATGACGGCCCTGCGCACTCTCAAGGCCATTAACGGCAACCTGAACGACGTGCAGACCTCGATCTCCACCGGCAAGCGGATCGGTGCGGCCAAAGACAATTCTGCGGTCTGGGCCATCTCCAAGACGATGGAGGCCGACATCTCTGGCTTCCGCTCAATCAAGAGCAGCCTCGCGTTGGGCGAGGCAACCGTGGCCGTGGCCTCTGCCGGAGCGGAGCAGATTGTTGAAAAACTTACGGAAATCAAAGAACTGATTGTTTCGGCGCAGTCCGAGAACGTCGATCATGATACCATTCAGACCGACATCACCTCCAAGGTGGACCAGATCGAGGCGATCATCTCTGCCGCGCAGTTCAACGGTGCAAATCTGCTCTCGACCGATGTTGATGGCAATGGCGCCACCTCACTTGGGGTCCTGGCTTCGCTGGATCGCAGCGGCGCTGGCGGCACCGTCACGTCGAGCGAGATCTCCGTGGCTTCGGTGAATTTCGACTCCTCTCTGGATCTGGCCAGCAACCTCACGGCGATCACGGATTCCACAACCGCGGCCACCGCGCTGACCGAGATCGAGGATTTCTTGCAGGTGGCGATCAACGGCGCGGCGTCGCTGGGCTCATCGGCCTCGCGGATCGAGGATCAATCGGACTTTGTGGGGCGTCTGGTGGACGCCATGGAGCAAGGTGTCTCCGCCATGACCGACACGGATATGGAAGAGGCCTCGGCGCGTCTCTCGGCGCTGAAGACCCAGCAGGAACTGGCGATCCAGTCGCTCACCATTGCCAATCAATCCCCAAGGCTGCTGCTCGAGCTGTTCCGCCGCTAGAGGGCGGCGAATGGGCGGCGCACCGCAAGCAAATCTAGTGAGCACAATAGAAAAGTAGTGTCCGCAAATCGTGTTGGTCCTCGTCGCTTTTGGCGTAGGTGGCCAATATTATTCGGCTTTCTGAAAGGAGCCGAAAATGCACCAGCACCAATTTACCCAGTTCCTCAAGCACTTTGATTTACTGGGCACTGCGCAGATTGAAGAAGCGAGGGCTCGGATTAGGATAAAGGAAGCACTCGCTCAAATCGAGGGTTGCGGTGCTCGTGAATGCCCCCAGTGCGGTAGCGGCAAGCGGTAAAAATGGGGCAAGACGCGCACGAATGTGCAGCGCTACCGTTGTGGCAGCTGTAAAAGGACCTTCAATGGACGCACTGGCACACGGATTGCGCGCATTCATCGGCCAGGGCTGTTCTTCGATGTGTTGAAGGATATGCCGGGGCCACGCCCGCTATCATCCGTTCGCGTGCTGGCAAGATGCCTTGGTCTCAACAAACACACAGTATGGCGCTGTCGTTTGATTGCACTCTCCGCTCTTTCTGGCACATCCGATACGGACTTTTCAGGCATCGTTGAGGCCGACGAAACATACCAGAGGGAATCCCGCAAAGGCAGTCGTGAGTGGGTCAGACATCAGCGCGATCCTCTCGACGACCCCAAGCCTCCTAGAATGCGCTGGTATGAATACGGCAAGAAAGGGGTGCCCATGCTGTGCGGTCTCTCCAAGTGGCAGTTGCCCATTCTCACTGTTGTTGATCGTTACCGTGCCCGCTGCTTTGAGCGCATTCCCAATCGCAATCATTCTACCATCAGGCGAGCACTGTCTCCGATGCTGGCTCCCGATGAGGTTCTCTGCACTGACGCTCATCCCGCCTATAAGGCGCCTTCATAGGCCCAAGGCTTCGAGGACTGTATGGTTCGAAGCAAACCGGATCAAAAGACCATGTCGGCCTCATATCACATCCAGAACGTCAATTCTCTGCATTCGCGCTTCAAAGATTTTCATCGCCCATTTCGCGGCGCCGTCTCCAAGAAACTCGCGGGCTATATTCAATGGTTCCATGCACGCGCCAGAAGTATTAACCCTTCGGACGCCATGCAACGGGCATTGAGGTGAGGTGCTTTAGGTTTGGATAACGATTGCTGTGATCTGTCAGGTTCAGCTTGCACGACGGATGAAGCGGATGACGCCAAGAAGGATAAGCCCGATTGGAATCCACAGAAAAACACCCATCAAGTAGAATCCCAGCGACCAAAGCGGGTAGATGTATTCGCCGACGTCCGTTCCTAAGAATAGGCATTCTTCAGGGCCTCTTGCCCATATCCTACAGCCATTGAGCCGGGCAAGTTGAGCGACGAAGAAGCCAATGAGCCAGAGGCCAGCCGGCCAAAGGACAACTAATAGGGCGAGCGATGTGGAAACCCTGTCATTCTTGTCTTCCATGCCAACTGCGCCCGAAATCTGGTTTGTCGTGTATCAAATTGGCCAGACGCCGCGAAACCACAAGATGCTATAAACAGATCAAACGATTTGAAGACACTACTAAAGAAAAAGGCGGCATCCGAAGATGCCGCCTTTTCTGTTCCCGACAAAGGGCAGCCTCAGCCGCCTTTGCCTTAAGCCAAAGCTTACTTGGACTCTTCTTCGTCTGCGGCGGCTGCCGGAGCGTCGCCTTCGTCGTCGTCGGAAGCTGCGCCACCGATGTCGTCGAAGAGTTCGGAGATTTCGAACTCTGCTGCGGCTTCTTCTTCAGCGGCCAGTTCCTGGATGGACTTGCCGGAGGCCTGAAGTTCCGCTTCCTCGGGGGAGCGGGCCACGTTCAGCTCGATGGTCACCATAACCTCGGGGTGCAGGTGCACTTCTGCGATGTGCAGACCCAGGGTTTTGATCGGCTCACGGATGATGACCTGCTTGCGGTCCACCGAGAAGCCTTCTTCGGTTGCAACGTCAGCCGCGTCACGGGTGGTGACGGAGCCGTAGAGGTTGCCGCCATCGGAGGCAGAGCGAATCACGACGAACTGCTGGCCGCCGAGTTTCTCGCCGAGAGCTTCTGCTTCTTTTTTGGTCTCCAGGTTGCGCGCTTCGAGCTGCGCTTTCTGGGCTTCAAAAGCTGCGATGTTGGCGTCAGACGCGGTCTGAGCCTTGCCCTGCGGCAGCAGGTAGTTGCGTGCGAAACCGGGCTTTACGTCAACGACGTCGCCCATCTGGCCGAGCTTTGCGACACGTTCAAGAAGGATAACTTGCATGGATCAGGTCTCCTTACTTCACGGCGTAGGGCAGCAGGGCGAGGAAGCGGGCGCGTTTGATGGCACGGGCCAGTTCACGCTGCTTCTTTGCCGAAACGGCGGTGATACGGGACGGCACGATCTTGCCACGCTCAGAGATGTAGCGCTGCAGGAGACGCGTGTCTTTGTAGTCGATTTTGGGTGCGTTCTCACCAGAGAACGGGCACACTTTCCGGCGACGGAAAAATGGTTTGGCTGCCATGGTTTAGCGTCCTTTTTCTCAAGCGTTAGATCAGCGGCGCTCGCGACGGTTGTCGCGTTCGTCACGTTTCTGCATCTGGACCGAGGGGCCTTCGGCGTGCTCTTCGACCTTGATGGTCAGAACGCGCATCACGTCATCATGCAGACGCATCAGGCGCTCCATTTCCTGAACGGCCGACGACGGGGCGTCGGAGCGCAGGAAGGCATAGTGGCCCTTGCGGTTTTTGTTGATCTTGTAGGCCATCGTCTTGACGCCCCAGTACTCCTGGTCGACCAGCTTACCGCCGTTGTCGGACAGAACAGCACCGAAGTGTTCGATGAGGCCTTCAGCTTGCGAGTTGGACAGGTCCTGACGCGCAATCATGACATGCTCGTAGAGTGGCATGCGAACTCCTGTTTGTGTCTGGGCGCATTTCATAGGAGGGGCATATTTGCCTTCCGCTGCCCCACCACGAGAGTCTGCGCGGATCAAAAGATACGGAAGGAGGCCTTCCCTTAGACGGCTTTGCCCCAAAGCGCAAGCGGCCATCCTGCCCCGTCACATTACCGCCTGTCGCGATGCCATCTGTGCAGCCTGTCGTCGATCGCAAACCGCGGGCCAACCGGGCAGGGGGCGGCGGGCCAACCGGGCAGGGGGCGGCGTGACGAGGCCGTCACAAAGGCGGCGCAGGGTAAGGCGGCGCAGGGTGAGGTACGGATTTTTCCCAATGACGGCCACACTGCTGCCCCAATCCGACGCAATCAAATAGGTTAACAACTCGTTAACGACGCCCAGCGGCGCGGTGGAGCAGGAAGGATTAAAGCCATGGCCATGATCGATCAGAACGTCATCGATTTCACCCGTGTTGCTCCGATTGACCATGTGCCGGGGTTTCGTACCGATGCGCCGTCGCAAGTCACCCTTCGTCCCGGCGGATCCGTGTCTGCCCTGCTGCTGCGTCTGCTCGGCGGTGGCATGGTGCTGGCCTCGACCGGACTCTGGCTGATGCCCGAGTCCGGTGCGGATCCGCAGATGGCGCTCATTCGGATCGGGGTCTCGGTGTTCCTGCTGTTTGCTGGGCTATGCCTCTTGCTGCAGCGGGACGTGAAACTGCCCCCGGAGTTTCATTTCGACGCCCAACGCAACGAGCTGCGGATCGAGGAAATGCGCAGCGATGGTCGCCCGGTGGTGCTGATGCGGCGCAGCTATGCCTCGCTCGGCGCGGCGCGGTTTGATGGCAAGGTGTTGCAGATCCTCGAAACCGATGGCCGCCTTCTGGCGGAGCTGCCGCTCGAAGGCCGCGCCACCCGCAAGCTCCTCTTGGCGCAGCTGAGGCCGCATCTGCGCATCGTGAGTTGACCGCGTCCGCACGGCGCCGCTGATCCCGCCCGCGCGGGGCGTGGCCCGGGCGCGTCAAGACCCCACATTTTATGACATTCCCGTGAGGCCCGCCCGATCCGACAGGATTTGGCGGGTCAATTGTGCAGCGCCGTTTTATACCAATCGCATCCGGCGCACAGCCGGGTGTTCATTTCCCAACATCACATGTTGGGTTTTGCGGACTAGCTGAAGCCAACCGCATCGCCGACATTAGACCCATCAAACACACACACTCTGGAGCCCAGACACATGAAAAAGATCCTCCTTGCTGCTGCGCTGATCGGCACCACTGCGACCACTGCTTTTGCAGCCCCCGAGAAGTACACGCTGGATGCGAGCCACAGCCAGATCCTGTTCAACTACAACCACCTTGGTTACTCGACCACTTGGGGCATGTTCTCCGGCTTTGAAGGCGAGATCATGTTCGATCAGGAAGATCCGGCGAACTCCTCCGTGTCCGTGTCCATGCCCGTGAAATCCATGTTCACCGGCTGGGAAGGTCGTTTCAACCACTTCATGTCCGATGACTTCTTTGGCGCGACCGACGACGAGATGGTGTCCTTCACCTCCACCGCGATCGAAGTGACCGGCGAGGACACCGCCAAGATCACCGGCGATCTGACCCTCAACGGTGTGACCAAATCCGTGGTGCTGGATGCCAAGCTCAACAAAGTCGGCGAGCACCCGATGGCAAAGAAACCCTGGGCGGGCTTTGACGCCACCACCACTCTGGTACGCTCTGAGTACGAGCTAGGCCAGTTCGCGCCCTTCGTCAGCGACGAGGTCGAAGTGCAGATCTCTGTCGAGGCGATGAAGGCCGAGTAACGGCGACCCCACTCACGGCGCCAATCGACCACCGGCCCCGAGGGACCGGTGGTTTTTTGTTGCCGTGCTGCACCTGCTGATTCCGCATGGGCAGCTCTGCGCGAACTTCAAGACGTTTGCTAAACTCTTAGACAGATCGGCCGCTCCCACCTCTGCGGTGTTAAGGCCTCGTTAGTGAGCCTGCCGGATCATAATGGCACTTGGATATACATGCTGCCCGATCAGGAGCCTTACGATGTTAAAAGCCACCAGTTTTGTTGCCGCGCTCTCGCTGGCTCTGTTCCAGAGCCCGTCTCATGCCAGCGCGGATGAGATCACGATCCTCGCCGGAGATCTGCCGCCCATGTTCAACGAGGACGGCAGCGGGCGTGAGGCCGAGGTGATCTCTACCGTGATGGAGCGATGCGGGCATACGGTGACGTTTGAAATCCAGCCCTTCACCCGCCACTGGAAGACCTATTCCAATGGAACCGCTGACGCCGTGGCCACCGTCCCCGTTGGCATGCCGCTCGGCGGCACCCAGAGCGATGTGTATGTGCAGTATCAAAACGGCGTGTCGTTCCTCAGCGAGGCGGGTGAGAGCTATGGCGATCTTGCCGCGCTTGCGGGCCATTCCGTGATCGCCTTTATGGGGGCGTCCGACATTCTGCCGGGTCTGAAGGACGCGGTCCCGAGCTTCAAGAGCTACAAGGAAATCGCGGATCAGATCGGCCAGAGCCGGATGATCTTTGGCAAACGCGTCGATGCGGTTGTGGGCGATGGTATGATCTTTGCCGAATATAACCGCCAGCTGCGCGAGCAATCCGGCGATCTGATGTTCGACCCCAATCAAAGCGTGACCTTCCAGGCGATCTTTGCGCCCTCGGATTATGCGATGAACTTCCGGGATGCGGCGCTCGCAGAGGATTTCAACCGCTGCTATGCCGAGGCCAAGGCGGATGGCTCGATCGATGCGATCAACAAAGCCTGGGCGGAGCGCTATCGCGACACGCTCGGCACCCAGTACCTCGGTCATTGATCGTGCGGGTGCGCGGTCTCTGATTGCGACGATTGCAACAAAGACCATGACATGAAAACAGGCCGCCGCGCGTCCCTTTTATGGAAGCGCGGCGGTTTTTGCTTGGAGCGGCATTTACGCGCAAGCGTTTGATCTAGGGTGCGCGTCTCAGGGCGCGCGTGTGGCGACCAGATCCACCGTGATGTCGACGCCAAAGGCCAGGGTGCCCTCGTCTTGCGTGCCGGTCCCGATGTTGAAATCGAGACGGTTCACCTCCGTTCGCCCGCTCATGGTGGCCGTATCCCCGTCAAGATCGAGCGTGAAGGGCAGGGTGGTCGCCACCGTCTGGTCTCGAATGGTGAGCGTGCCTTGTGCCTCGTACTGCGCGCCCTCGATCTGGATGATCTCGGCCTCAAACGTCGCCTGCGGATAGGTCTCGGCGTCAAAGTAGTCCGACCCCATGGCCTGATCGGTCACAGACCCGAGCGTGAGCGATGGGATGGCAATGGCGACCTCGACACGACCGGCCGGGCCGGGGCTGGTGGGTTCTTCAAAGTCGATCTTGGCGCGCCAGTCGGAGAATGTACCCGTGATGGCGCTGCCCATCTGGACCACTTCGATCGCCAGCGTTCCGTTTTCGACAGTCCAGCCCGAGCCTTCAACCGGTGCAGCTGCCACCGGTGCCACGGTGCCTTTGGCGCTCTGGGTGTTTAGAAAGAGCATTGTGCTGCCACCGATCACCGCGCCCCAGACCACGAGCGCTGTCAGCAGCGGCAAGGCAGAATGGTGTTGTGCGGGCGGCTCGGGCAGAGCGCGACGGCCCGGCAGCATGCGCACCAACGTGCTGTCCTTATCGATCACATGATGTTTGAGCGCGCCACCCACATGCGCCAGGATCGACGCGCCAAGCAGCAGCATCGCGTAGAAATGCACCGAAGACGACAGTTTGGAGACAAACTCGGATTTGGGCACCAGCGGCAGGTTTTGCCCAAAGGGCCACCAGATCGGCGCAAACCCATCGGTCGCCGCGTGATGAATCCAGCCCGAAAGCGGCACAATCACCATCGCGCCATAGAGCACCCAATGGGCCGTCTCTGCCGCCCAGGCCTCCAGCTTGCGATCCGGGTGCAACAGGCCCGGCTTTTCCTGGGTGATGGCCCAGAGGATGCGCAGGAGCGCGGTAAAAAACACCGCAACGCCAATGGTTTTATGAAGCGAAAACAGGAGCGTAGCGCGATCAATCGTCGCTTGGGAGCCGTCAAACGCGCTGCTCTGGATATGCTCTGCCAATTCGGTTGCAAAATATCCAAGCGGAAAGGCGGTCAGGATCAGGAGAGCGGTCAGCCAGTGAAAGCTCTTGGTGATGGAGCCGTAGCTCTGCGGGGTGTTTTGGCGCGACATGGAACATCTGTCCTTGATGAGAGGAAAACTGGGATAAGAGGACTCCGGACGCGGGGCCGGGTGTTATAGCCAAGGTAATGACACTGGGCCTGCACGCAAGGGTGCGCGCTCTTCACTGGCGCACAGAAGGCCTGCGTGTCGGCGCGAGGTGTGCGCTCTGGAACTCTCGCACTCGTGAAATGCTTGTGTGCCTTCCCTTGGGTCGCTAAACCAGCCCGAAAGACAGTTTTAGGAATGAGGACAGCCATGTCGATCGCTTTTGTTTTCCCCGGCCAGGGGGCTCAGACCATCGGAATGGGCAAAGCGCTGGCGGAGGCTTATCCGGCCGCCAAAGCCGTGTTCAACGAGGTGGACGAGGCCCTCGGAGAGAGCCTGAGCCACCTGATCTGGGAGGGCGACATCGAGACCTTGACCCTGACGCAGAACGCTCAGCCGGCGTTGATGGCGACCTCCATGGCGGCAATGCGCGCGCTGGAGGCAGAGGGCGTCAGCATCGACAAGGCCGCCTTTGTGGCCGGGCACTCCTTGGGGGAATATTCCGCGCTGGCGGCAGCCGGTGCGCTCTCGATCGCCGACACCGCTCGCCTGCTGCGCACTCGAGGGCAGGCGATGCAAAGCGCCGTGCCGGTGGGTGTCGGTGCGATGGCCGCGCTTCTCGGGCTTGATTTTGAAACCGTAAAAGCCGTGGCCGCCGAGGCCGCAGCCGAGGGCGAGGTGGTGCAGGCCGCAAATGACAATGACCCGACGCAGGTGGTGGTCTCCGGCCACAAGGCCGCGGTAGAGCGCGCCGCCGAGATCGCCAAGGAAAAAGGCGCCAAACGCGCGGTGATGCTGCCGGTCTCCGCCCCCTTCCACTGTGCCCTGATGCAGCCCGCCGCCGATGTGATGGCCGAGGCACTTGCAGGCGTGGAAATCAAGGCGCCTGCGGTGCCGCTGATCGCCAATGTGCGCGCCGATGCGGTCACCGACCCCGACACCATCCGCGCCCTTTTGGTGGAGCAGGTCACAGGGTCGGTGCGCTGGCGCGAGAGCGTCGCGGCGATGGCGGCCAAGGGCGTCACAGAGTTCTGGGAGATCGGCGCGGGCAAGGCGCTTTCGGGTATGATCCGCAAGATCGACCGCGCCCTGGTCTCAAAACAGGTCGGCACCGACGCTGACGTCAAAGCCGTGACCGGCGCATAATCCATAAGGAAGAGACAAAGATGTTTGATCTGACAGGTAAGAACGCGCTGATCACAGGCGCATCCGGTGGCATCGGTGGCGACATTGCGCGCGCGCTCCACGCAGCGGGGGCGACTGTTGCGCTCTCCGGCACCCGGCCAGACCCGCTGCACGCCTTGGCCGAGGAGCTTGGCGAGCGGGCTCATGTTGTGACCTGCAACCTCTCCGACGCCGAGGCCGTCGAGGCGCTGCCGAAACAGGCCGCAGAGGCGATGGGCTCTGTTGACATCCTGGTCAACAACGCCGGCATCACCAAGGACAACCTCTTCATGCGCATGAAGGACGAGGAATGGCAGAGCGTCCTCGATGTGAACCTCACCTCCACCATGCGCCTGTGCCGCGGTGTGCTGCGCGGCATGATGAAGGCACGCTGGGGCCGGATCGTGAATATCTCCTCCGTTGTGGGCGCCACCGGCAACCCCGGTCAGGGCAACTATGCGGCCTCCAAGGCGGGCATGGTCGGCATGTCCAAGTCGCTGGCCTATGAGGTTGCAAACCGTGGCATCACCGTGAACGCCGTGGCGCCGGGCTTCATCGCGACCGCCATGACCGACAAACTCAACGACACCCAGAAAGAGGCGATCCTCAGCCAGATCCCCGCAGGCCGTATGGGGGATTCGAAAGAAATCGCCGCCGCAGTGCTTTATCTGGCGTCGCAAGAAGCCGCCTATGTCACCGGCACCACGCTGCATGTGAATGGCGGCATGGCGATGCTCTAAGCGCCACACCCGCTCAAACGACCAAGCCGCGCCTTTATTGAGGTGCGGCTTTTTTATGTGTTTCAACGGCTTGCATGACCTAACGGCAGTCTGTTCAGACCCATCGGTGGCAGTGCCCGGAGCAGTGCCATGACGCCATCGCGCGGGTTCGGGGCGGGCGCGATGGCGGCAGCCGCAAAGGTGGGTAAGATATTGGAAATCATTTGCGTCGGCTTGCGTCTGTGCTATAGGCCCCCCATCTTGCGTGTTGGCAGGCGTCTCGTCTGGCCATCTCGCTTCCGTTTCCAAAACGGGACCCCCACCGCCCGCTTGGGCAAAAACCAACCTTCCCGAGTGGGCAAGGGCAGAACCGGGCGCAAGCCCAGTAAAGAACGAGGAATAGACATGAGCGACGTCGCAGATCGCGTGAAAAAGATCGTTGTAGAGCACCTGGGTGTTGAAGAAGACAAGGTGACCGAGAGCGCCTCCTTCATCGACGACCTTGGCGCAGACAGCCTCGACACAGTTGAGCTGGTTATGGCGTTCGAAGAAGAGTTCGGCATCGAGATCCCGGACGACGCGGCCGAGACCATCCAGACCTTCGGCGACGCAGTGAAGTTCATCTCCGAAGCGTCCTGATCGGACTTAGTAAGAGACCTCACGATTTCGTGATTGAAGAGGCGGCGCTTTCCTGAAGGGAAGCGCCGCTTTCTGTTTGTCTGCCCGCTTGTGTTAACCATTCACCTGCCGGCAGCGGGTCGAATTTTGCTGACTTCGTGCTACACTCATAATCATTATGAAATTGATCGGAGAGAACAGCGCATGATGATTTATCCCACGATGGAACTTTTGGACGGGCGGTGTGTGACGCTGGACAAAGGCAATCTGGATGCGCCGATGATCTGGCATGTGGACCCGGTTGAAACCGCCAAGGGCTTTGCCGAGGCGGGCGCCGAGTGGATGCATCTGACCGATTTCAATGCGCTTCAGGGCGACAGCAGCAATCAGGACCTTGTGGAGGAGCTCATTCGCACGGCGGGTCTGCCCATCCAGCTCGGCGGCGGCATCCGCTCGCGAGAGCAGGCCGAGTTCTGGATCGAAAAGGGCGTGGGGCGCGTGGTGATCGGCACCATGGCGGCTTATGATCCTGCTGCGGTGGCAGAGCTGGCCAAATACTACCCCGACCAGGTGGTCCTCGCGGTGGATGTCTGGCAGGGGCAGGTGATGACCGAAGGCTGGCGTAAATCCGGGGCCTGGACCCCCGAGGCTTTTGTCAAAGCCTTTGGCAACGCCCCATTTGCGGGCATTCTGGTGACCGACATCGATAGTGACATGAGCGATCTGGACGCCCAGCTTGGCTTGATCTCAGGCCTTGCGGAGCAGGCGCATTCTCCGGTGATCGCAAGCGGCGTGGTGCGCAGCAAGGACGATATTTCGAGGCTGAAATATCTGCCCAATATTTCTGGCGCTCTGGTGGGCCGGGCACTCTTCAACAAAACCATCACCCTCGAAGAGGCGATGGAGACGGCGCAGCCCAACCCCGAACCCGTGGCAGAGTTCCTCTGATCACTCGGGGGCTCTGGTCCCCGCTCCGAGCGGCCCGCGTTGAACCTGTGCTGACACCGAATGCGGTCTTGGCCAGTCTTAGCGCGACGCGCCGGTTCAAGGCCGCTGACGATGTATAAGTCAGACCTTGGGTGCAGGGGGCTCTGCTCTCCTTTGCCCCAAACCCGGCGTCCCCCAGTCTCTCTCGGGGGGCATCATAGGGTCTGCGGCCAAACGCTCCGCCTGCGGACGCCTGCGAACGTGCCCCCTCGGAACTGCAGCCCTGAGAGCCGCGCCACGAAAATTTTCAAAGGGTTTGAAACGTCACAGGCCGCAGGCAAATTATTCGCCTACGGCCTGTTTTCTTGAGAGAGCGCCATCTGCGACCCCTGGAATGTTGCTTCGTCCAAGGACCAGTCTCCTTGATCACGCTTACCAAACCCTTACGTCCTGTGGAAAGTTCGGCGAGATTTGACGCAAATATGCCGGAACGCCCCGCGCGGCTTCCTGCACTTGCGCCCTTTGGTCATTCCAAGCTATTTGGGTGGGCAAATCGCCTGAAGCGCTAAGGAGAGCAAGGAATGCGTCGAGTAGTAGTTACCGGTCTGGGCCTGGTGACCCCCCTGGCATCTGGGGTTGAGGAAACTTGGGCACGTCTTCTGGATGGCCAGTCCGGCGCGGGCCCCATCACTCTGTTTGATGCAGAGGCCAGCGGTGTTGCAACAACCTATGCCTGTGAAGTGCCCCGTGGCGACGGCAGCAATGGCACCTTCAATCCTGACGATTGGGTTGTGAAAAAAGATCAAAAGAAGATCGACGATTTCATCCTCTACGGGATCGCCGCCGCTGAAATGGCCGTGAAGGACGCAGGCTGGACCCCCGAAGCCGAAGAGGACCGTCTGCGCACCGGCGTGATGATCGGCTCCGGTATCGGTGGTCTGAGCTCGATTGCAGATACAGCCGTCATGATTAAGGAAAAGGGCCCGCGTCGCGTGTCTCCGTTCTTTATTCCCGGCGCGCTGATCAACCTCATCTCCGGTCAGGTCTCCATCCGTCATGGCTTCAAAGGTCCAAACCACTCGGTTGTGACCGCGTGTTCCACGGGCGCTCATGCGATTGGCGATGCGTCGCGTCTCATTAAATCCGGCGATGCGGATGTGATGATCGCAGGCGGGGCCGAGGCGGCAATCTGCGAGATTGGCATTGCGGGCTTTAACGCGTGCAAGGCGCTTTCGACGAAATATGCCGAGGATCCCACCAAAGCCTCGCGTCCCTATGATGCAGACCGTGACGGCTTCGTGATGGGCGAGGGCGCAGGCATCGTGGTGCTCGAGGAATACGAACACGCCAAGGCACGCGGCGCCAAGATCTACGGCGAGGTTCTGGGCTATGGTCTGTCGGGCGATGCCTATCACATCACCGCCCCCTCCGAGGATGGCGAAGGCGGCGAGCGCTCCATGCGCGCAGCGCTGGCCAATGCGGGGCTGAGCGCGGCAGATGTCGACTATATCAACGCGCATGGCACCTCCACCATGGCTGACACCATCGAGCTTGGTGCCGTGGAGCGTCTGTTGGGCGATCACGCCAAGAATGCGACGATGTCCTCGACCAAATCCGCAACCGGGCACCTTTTGGGCGCGGCGGGCGCGATCGAGGCGATCTTCTCCATTCTGGCGATCCGCGATCAGGTGGCCCCGCCGACCATCAACCTCGACACTCCCGCTGTGGAGACGCCGGTTGATCTGGCCCCCAATGCCAAGCGCGAACGCAAGATCGACGTGGCGCTGTCCAACTCCTTCGGCTTCGGCGGCACCAATGCTTCGGTGGTCTTCGGGAAAGTGAGCGACTGATATGTGGCGCAGTCTGGCCTCGAACATGCTGACGATCCTGATCGTCGGCCTGTTTCTCTTCGCGGGGGTGATCCTGTGGGGCAAGAATGAATACACCGCCGAGGGCCCCCTGTCCGAAGCGATCTGTTTTCAGGTGCCCTCGGGGACCAATATGGCACGGGTGTCTCGCCGTCTTGAAAGCGACGGCGTGGTCTCGAGCGGCACCATCTTTCGCATCGGGGTGAAATATTCCGACAAGGCGCAGGACCTCAAGGCAGGCAGCTACCTTGTGGAGCCCGGCGCTTCGATGGAAGGGATCGTGGATCAGATCACCCGGGGCGGGGCCTCCACCTGCGGCACCGAGATCGTCTATCGCGTTGGTGTGACCCGCGTGCTGGCCGAGGTGCGCGAGCTGGACCCGGCGACCAATGCCTTTGTGGAACGTGCGGAGTTCGTCCCCGGCGTGGATGAGACCCCCGCGGTCTATACCGAGAAAAAGTCCGAGGCTGACACGCGCTACCGTATTGCACTGGCAGAAGGCGTGACCAGCTGGCAGGTGGTCGAGTCCCTGAAGGCGATGGACATTCTCGAGGGGGAGCCGGGCCGACGTCCGCCGGAGGGCAGCCTTGCACCCGACAGCTATGAGGTCCGCCCCGGAACCTCGCGCGAGGCGGTGCTGGCCGAGATGCAGGCGCGGCAAGACAGGCGGATCGCGGACGCCTGGGAAGCCCGTAGCCCCGATGCGGCTGTCAAAACCCCAGAGGAAATGCTGATCCTCGCCTCGATCATCGAGAAGGAAACCGGCGTTGCTGAGGAACGCGGTGTGGTGGCCTCTGTCTTCACCAACCGCCTGCGGCGCGGCATGCGCCTTCAGACCGACCCGACGGTGATCTATGGCGTGACCAAGGGCGAGGGCGTCCTGGGCCGGGGCCTACGGCAGAGCGAGCTGCGCGGCGCAACGCCGTGGAACACGTATGTGATCGAAGGTCTTCCACCAACACCCATCGCCAATCCCGGGCTTGAAAGCCTGGTGGCGGCAGTGAACCCGGATCAGACCGACTATGTGTTCTTTGTGGCCGATGGCACCGGCGGCCATGCTTTTGCCGAAACGCTCGAAGAGCACAATCGCAACGTCGCGAAATGGCGAAAGATCGAAGCCGAGCGCAACAACAACTGACAGTCATGAGGGGGGCGCTGCCCCCCTTGTGCTTTGCTGGGCAAAGCCCCCCCCCCGGGATATTTTAGGTTAGAAGAAGGGCGGCCATGCGAGGGGCTGCTTCTTCTAACGCCAAATATCCCGGAGCGCGAGGCAGAGCCTCGCATCCCCTGTTGCCACAGGGGCGAACGCCGGATTGACGAGACCTTCAGGCGGCAGGTGTAAAACCTATCACAGCAGCTGGAAAACGTGGGGGCAAGGATCGCAGGACCTGGACGGGCCTTGATCCTCGCCTCCCGTTTCTCCCGTCGGATCGTTCAGAGACGAGGCTGTGCCCCCATGACATCACAGACCCCCGAAGAGCTGATCGAGATCAGTTCGGAGCTTTTGCGCTCGCTCCATGAGAGCCTCCGGCGCGCGCGCCGCGTGAGCGAGGAGTACCTCGCCCAGTATGAGGCCGAGCAGGACATCAATCCCGACACCGCCCAGTTGAAACCGCAGATCGCAAGGCTCGATGGCCTGATCCGTGACATTCAGAAAGTGGAGAAAACCCTTGTCGATCGCAAAGACTCCCCTGGTGCCGCCCGCATGGTGGCCTTCGACCTCTGTGCCGCCCGCGATGAGATCGAGCGCCGCCTGGCTGGCCTGCGCGCCGCGCTTCATGACGCAGATCTGGCTGGAGGAGATGGATGATCACACATTGGCCGCGCTGCCCTATATGTTTGATCTCTGGGCGCTCCCGCATCAGCGCCCCCCGCTGGGCGACTGGCGCGCCTGGGTGATCCTTGGCGGGCGCGGGGCGGGAAAGACGCGCGCCGGTGCGGAATGGGTGCGCGGCCAGGTCGAGGGGGCAGGGCCCTTTGGCGTCGGGTCTGCGCGTCGCGTGGCGCTGGTGGGGGAGACCTATGATCAGGTCCGCGACGTGATGATCCACGGTGACAGCGGTATCCTTGCCTGTTCGCCACCGGATCGACGCCCGGAGTGGCGTGCGGGCGAACGCCGATTGCTCTGGCCCAACGGGGCAAGCGCGCAGGCGTTCTCGGCCTCTGATCCAGAGGCGCTGCGTGGGCCGCAGTTCGATGCGGCCTGGGTCGACGAACTGGCCAAGTGGCGCCGCGCACAGGAGGCCTGGGACATGTTGCAGTTTGCCCTGCGGCTTGGGACAGCGCCGCGCGTCTGCGTCACCACCACACCGCGCAATGTACCCCTTCTGAAGGGGCTGCTCGAAAGCCCCTCGACCGTCACCACCCATGCCCCCACCGAGGCCAACAGCGCAAATCTTGCACCAAGTTTCCTCAGTGAAGTGCGGGCGCGCTATGCGGGCTCCCGACTGGCGCGGCAGGAGCTTGATGGCGTCTTGCTTGCGGATGTGGACGGCGCGCTCTGGAGCTCTGACATGCTGGCAGAGCTTCAGCGGCGCGACACCCCGCGTCTTGATCGCATCGTGGTGGCCGTCGACCCCTCGGTGAGCGCGCACAAGGGCTCTGATGCCTGCGGGATCATCGTTGCAGGCGCGCAGACACAGGGGCCGATCTCGTCGTGGCGGGCCCATGTGCTGGCTGATCATACGGTACAGGGGCTTGGTCCCACCGGCTGGGCTCGAGCGGCGATTGCGGCGCGCGATGCCTACAAAGCGGACCGCCTGGTGGCAGAGGTCAACCAGGGCGGCGCGCTGGTGGGCACGGTGTTGCGCCAGATTGATCCGCTGGTGCCTTTCACCCCCGTGCATGCCAGCAAAGGCAAGGTGGCGCGGGCGGAGCCGGTGGCGGCGCTCTATGAGCAGGGGCGCGTGCATCATGCACCGGGCCTGCAAGAGCTCGAAGAGCAGATGTGCCTGATGACGGCGCAGGGCTATCGCGGGGATGGATCCCCGGATCGTGTGGATGCGCTGGTCTGGGCGCTGCATGCGCTGATTATCGGCCCAGCAGAGCAGCATCGTTGCCCCAATATCCGTCGCCTGTAACGCGAAGGCGGGGCCGATCCACGGCAGGGGGATTATACCCTCGCCGAAGATCAGGGTCTGTCCTTTGAAACCTCTGGTGAAACGCCCGCCCCGCGCGGGCGTTTTTCATTTTTATCAGTCTCTTACGGTTGGTGTTGCGCCCCCAGCGCGCGCCCTGCTGGCAGGATGTTCAAACCCCTGTGGCAGATTGTTTTCCAACACGACGGGCATGGCCCCGACGCAAAACCGGACCAACAAAGGAGAGCACCATGGTCTTTGACCTGCTGCGACGCAAGACGGGGCGAGTGGATCAGACGGCGGCTGCGGCCCCGTCGCTCAAGGCCAGCGCGGCTGCGCGGGTGCTGCCCATGGGCAATGGCACACGCGCTGCCTGGGGGCCGCGCGACACGGTCTCTTTGACCCGGGCCGGGTTTCTGGGCAACCCGGTTGGACATCGCGCGGTGAAGCTCATCGCCGAGGCCGCAGCCGCGCTGCCTCTGGTGCTGCAAAGCACGGAGGCCCGCTACGAGAGCCATCCGCTGCTGGCGCTGCTCTCCCGACCCAACGCCACCCAGGCGCGGGCCGAGATGCTGGAGGCGCTCTATGCCAACCTTTTGTTGTCAGGCAACGCCTATCTGGAAGCGGTCGCGGCAGAGGAGGGCTGGCCCGTCGAGCTGCATGTGCTGCGCCCGGATCGCATGCGGGTGGTGCCGGGGGCAGATGGCTGGCCCGTGCGCTATGACTATGCGGTGGGCGGCAAGACGCATCGCTTTGCGATCGACCCCGCGCGCCCGGCGATCTGCCACCTCAAGAGCTTTCACCCGCTGGACGATCACTACGGGCTCGCGCCGCTTCAGGCGGCTGCCACCGCGGTCGAGGTCCATGGCGCCGCCGCGCGCTGGTCAAAATCCCTGCTGGACAATGCGGCGCAACCCTCCGGCGCGCTGGTCTGGACCGGATCGGATGGGCTGGGGCAGATGGGCGACGACCAGTTCCGCCGCCTCTCCGAAGAGATCGAGGCCAATTTCCAGGGTGCGCGCAATGCCGGGCGGCCCATGGTGCTGGAGGGCGGGCTCGACTGGAAACAGATGGGCTTCAGCCCCTCAGACATGGAGTTTCACCGCACCAAGGACAGCGCTGCGCGCGAGATCGCGCAGGCCTTTGGAGTGCCGCCGATGCTCTTGGGCATTCCGGGCGATGCCACCTATGCCAACTATCAGGAGGCCAACCGGGCGTTTTATCGCCTGTCGGTGCTGCCCTTGGCGATGCGGGTGGCGGCAAAGCTCTCGGACTGGCTGATGCGCTTTGGCACGGAGGCGGTCGAGCTCAAACCCGATCTTGACCAAGTGCAGGCCCTCAGCAGCGAGCGCGAGGCCCAGTGGCGGCGCATCACTGAGGCTGATTTCCTGAGTGAGGCCGAGAAACGCCAGATGCTTGGGCTGCCCCCGCGCACGGCGGAGGTGGCGGATGACTGACTATCCGTTGCCGCCCTTTGACTGCGCCCCAAGCCAGCGCCTGAGCGCCCATGAACGGGTGAGCGAAATTCGCCAGGAGGCGCTGAACCGGCGTCTGGACCGGATGGAGCAGATGATGGAGCGGCTGGAAAAACGGCTCTGGATCACCGTCTATGGCGTCGCTGCCGTGATCCTTGCGCAGGCCTTTCAGGGCTTTCTCTCCGTGCAGATGCCCTGAGTGATAATCAAGCAATTTCAGAAAGGTAGAGCGATATGCTGACAGAGCATACCCCCGAGCTTGAGACCAAATTTGCCCGTTTTGGTGAGGCGCTGACCCTGACTGAGGGCGAGGTGATCGAAGGCTACGCAAGCCTCTTTGGCGTGGCCGATCAAGGCAAGGATATCGTCACGCGTGGCGCTTATGCGGCCTCGCTGGCGGCGCATCAGGCGCGCGGCAGCAAGGTCAAGATGCTCTGGCAGCATGACCCAAGCCACCCCATCGGCGTCTGGGACGAAATCCTTGAGGACGAGACCGGCCTGCGCGTCAAAGGCCGTATCCTGACGGAAACCCAGAAAGGCGCGGAGGCCGCCGCCCTCGTGCGCGCGGGCGCCATCGAGGGGCTGTCGATCGGCTATCGCACCCTCAAGGCCACCCGCGACAAGGAAGGCCATCGCCGGCTTGAGGACCTCGCCCTCTGGGAGGTGTCTCTGGTGACGTTTCCGATGCTGCCCTCCGCGCGGGTGTCCCGCACGGCCCGCCGCGCGGCAGAGGCCGCAAAATCCGACGCCCCCGAGGCAGGGCTGCGCGCGCTCGCCGAAGCGCTGCGGGCCGCCACAAATCCCTAACCCCCGAAAGAGGATCAGAGATGACAGACCATCCTTTCACGGGCCGCGCGCCCGAGGATGCGGCGACCCCGCCGCAGAATGTGGCCACGGAAGTGAAACAGGCTGTTTCGCAATTCGTGCAGCATTTCAAGGGGTTCCAAGACGACGTGACCCAAAAACTCAAACAGACGGAAGAGCGTATGACCATGTTGGATCGTAAAACCCAAACCGCGGCGCGGCCGCATCTCGCAGCAGCCGAGGTCGATGGCGCGCCGCATCAAAAGGCGATGCAAGCCTATCTGCGCCACGGCGACGAGGAGGGCTTTCGCGGCCTCGACCTGGAGGGCAAGGCCATGTCTTCGGCAGTGAATTCCGATGGCGGTTTCCTGGTCGATCCGCAGACGGCGGATGTGGTGAAATCGGTGCTGCACTCCACCGCCTCGATCCGTTCGGTGGCCTCGGTGGTCAATGTGGAGGCGACCTCCTTTGACGTGCTGATCGACCATTCCGACGTGGGCGCGGGCTGGGCCACCGAGACCGGCTCGGTCACAGAGACCGGCACGCCGTCCATTGACCGTATCGTGATCCCGCTGCACGAGCTTTCGGCCTTGCCCAAGGCGTCGCAACGGCTGCTGGATGACAGCGCCTTTGACATCGAAGGCTGGCTTGCGGGCCGGATCGCCGACAAATTCGCCCGTGCCGAGGCGCAGAGTTTTATCTCGGGGGATGGCATCGACAAACCCACCGGCATCCTGACCCACCCCACGGTGGACAATGACAGCTGGAGCTGGGGGAACATCGGCTATGTGGCCACCGGCAGCGATGGCGGCATTGGCTCGGCGGATGCGATCGTGGATCTGGTCTATGCGCTGGATGCGCGCTACCGCGCTGGGGCGAGCTTTGTGATGAACTCCAATACGGCGGGTCTGATCCGCAAACTCAAGGACGCCGATGGTCGTTTCCTGTGGTCCGACGGGCTTCAGGCGGGCGAACCTGCGCGGCTGATGGGCTATCCGGTGCTGGTGGCCGAGGATATGCCGGATGTGGCCTCGGATAGTCTCTCGATTGCCTTTGGGGATTTTGCCGCCGGCTACACCATCGCCGAGCGTCCCGATCTGCGCGTTCTGCGCGATCCCTTCTCTGCAAAACCGCATGTGCTGTTCTACGCCACCAAGCGCGTGGGCGGAGACGTGAGCGATTTTGCCGCGATCAAGCTGATGAAATTCGGGCTGAGCTGAGGCTTCCAGCCCGAATGACGGGGCCGGCAGCCCGGCTCCGTCGGTGGGTGCGCGTCCATATGGGTTTGTCGTCCAGCTGCTCCCCTCCGTCCGAGCGGCAGACCCGGCGCGCACCCGCCCCCTAAGGGAGGCACAGCAGACCCTGTGCGCGGAGCGAGATTTCCAGCGGAGATTGCCGATGATTTTGCACGAACTGACCCCGCTGCCGGACAGCGCCCTACCGCTCGCGGCCTTCAAGGCGCATCTGCGTCTGTGCACGGGATTTGGCGAGGAAACGCTGCAGGACGCGGTGCTTCTGGCCTTCTTGCGCGCCAGCCTTGCGGCCATTGAAGCGCGGATCAACAAGGCGCTGGTGCAGCGCGACTATGTGTGGCGCCTCAATGCCTGGCCCCGCGTGGTGGAGCTGCCGGTGGCGCCGGTTTCCAGCGTCACGCAGGTGGCACTGGTGGACCAGACCGGCGCGGAGACCGAAGTGCCCGCGGCGGCCTATGCGCTGGCCCCCGACGCCCATGCGCCGCGCCTCACTCCGGTAGCGGGCCTCTGGCCGATGCTGCCCACGCAGGGTGGCGCGGTGATCCGTTTCACCGCCGGGATGGCGGCGACATGGGATGCGATCCCGGCGGATCTGGCGCAGGCGGTGATGCTGCTGGCGGCGCATTACTACGAGTATCGCGATGACACCTCCTTGCATGCAGGCTGCATGCCCTTTGGGGTGGCGAGCCTGTTGGACCGCCACCGGATGCCGCGCCTGAGCCTGGCCCGGAGCGGGGTGCAATCATGAGCGCGCCACGTCTGAACCGCCTGTTGCACCTCGAAGATCCGCAAGCGACCAGTGACGGCGCCGGAGGGTTTGAGGTGACTTGGGTCGTTGTGGGCCAGCACTGGGCCGAGGTTGATGCGCTCACGGGGCGCGAAACGGGGCGCGGCGGCACTTCACTGTCGCTCCAGCGCTATCGGATCATCCTGCGCGCCGCCCCTCAGGGCTCATCTGCGCGGCCCCGGCCGGACCAGCGGTTTCGCGAGGGCAGTCGCATCTACAAGATCGATGCGGTGGCCGAGCATGACCCGCAGGGGCGGTACCTTCAATGTTTTGCAACCGAGGAGCTGGCCACATGACCTATGCGCTGTCTCACAGCCTGCAAACCGCGGTATATCAACACCTTATGGCCGACGCGGCGCTGGCCGCCGAGGTGGGCACTGCGATCTATGACATGCTGCCCTCCGGCAGTTTGCCCGGGCTTTATGTGACCCTCGGCGCGGAGAGCGTGCGGGACCGATCCGATGTCACAGGGGGCGGCGCGCTGCATCGCTTTACCGTGACCGTGGTGGCCAATGCAGCCGGGTTCAGCGCCGCCAAACGCGCGGCGGCGGCGGTATCGGATGCGCTGGTGGATGCGCCGCTGACCCTAACGCGCGGGCGTCTGGTGGGGCTGTGGTTTGACCGCGCCACAGCCAAACGCCTGAGCAACGGGGATCGCTCCATCGCGCTGCGGTTTTCCGCGCGTCTCGAAGACTCCTGACATGATTTCAACGCATTAGAATAAGGACCCCTCTCATGAGTGCTCAAAACGGCAAGGATCTCCTGATCAAGGTGGATATGACCGGCACCGGCAGTTTCACCACCATCGCAGGCCTGCGCGCCACCCGTATCAGTTTCAACGCCGAGAGCGTTGATGTGACCAGCCTCGACAGCACGGGCGGTTGGCGCGAGCTGTTGGGCGGTGCGGGTGTGCGCTCGGCAAACCTCTCGGGCTCTGGCGTGTTTCGCGATGCGGATACTGATGAGCGCGCGCGGCAGCTGTTCTTTGATGGCGAGACCCCGGCGTTTCAGGTGGTGATCCCGGATTTTGGCACAGTTGAAGGGCCATTTCAGGTCACAGCACTTGAATACGCCGGGAGCCACAATGGCGAGGCCACCTATGAGCTGTCGCTGGCCTCTGCCGGAGCGCTGACCTTTACGGCGGCCTGAGCCATGGCAAACCCCTACAGAGGCGAAGTGACGCTGGTGCTCAACGGCCAGCCGCAGTTGCTGAAGCTGACACTGGGTGCGCTGGCGGAACTGGAGGCGGAGCTGGGCGAGGGTGACCTTATTTCCCTGGTGCAACGCTTTGAAAGCGAGAGATTTTCCTCGCGCGATATGCTGGCGCTCTTGGCGGCAGGGCTGCGCGGGGGCGGGTCTGAGATCAGCCGCGCAGATCTGGCGCAGGCCGAGATCGAGGGGGGCGTGATGCAGGCCACCAGGGTCGCGGCGCAGTTGCTGGCGCTGAGTTTCGCGCTTCCAGCGGAGGACGCATGAGCCGTGCGGCGATGCTGGACTGGCCCGCCCTGATGCGCGCCGGGATGCTGGGGCTGCGGCTGACCCCGCGTGAGTTCTGGCAACTGACCCCGGCAGAGCTGCGGCTGATGCTGAACCTTGAGGCCAGCGCGCCGCCCATGGACCGCGACCGCCTGAGCCATCTGCTGACGCAGTTCCCGGATCATATCAACGACGTGAATCAACCGGAGTGACCCATGGCAAACACAACAGATTCCGACTTTGAATCCCAGACGGGGCCGCTGGAGGACAGCCTTGGCGATGCCGCCGGGATGGCGGCGCAGTTCACCGCCGAGATGGACCGGGTGCGCGCGGCCTTTGCCGCCACGCAGGCGGATGCGGCGGATTTTGAAACCGGCCTCAGCCGGGGGCTGCGCCGCGCAATGAAGGATCTGGTGGTGGATGGCGACAGCCTGAGCGATGCGCTCACCGGCCTCGCCAAGACGATGATCAACACCACCTTCAACTCCGCCATGCGCCCGGTGACGGATCATCTCGGCGGGCTGGTGAGCGACGGGATCGGCGCGCTTGTGGGCGGCATCCTGCCCTTTGCCGATGGTGCGGCCTTCAGTCAGGGAAAGGTGACGCCCTTTGCACGCGGTGGCGTGGTGTCCTCGCCGACGCATTTCCCGATGCGCGGCGGGCTTGGCCTGATGGGCGAAGCGGGGCCGGAGGCGATCCTGCCATTGGCGCGCGGCCATGACGGCAGCCTTGGTGTCAAGACGCAAGGCGGCGGCACATCTCCGACCGTGGTGATGCATGTCACAACCCCCGACGTGGCCGGGTTCCAGCGCTCCCGTGGGCAGATCGCAGCCCAGATGAGCCGCATGCTCGCACGCGGAAACCGCAATCGCTAGGGAGGCTAAGCCCATGAGTTTTCACGAAGTTCGTTTTCCCGAAACGCTCTCCTTTGGCTCTGTTGGCGGGCCGGAGCGGCGCACGGATGTGGTGACGCTGGCCAATGGCCACGAGGAACGCAACACCCCCTGGGCGCATGCGCGGCGGCGTTTTGATGCTGGGCTGGGCCTGCGCAGCCTTGAGGATATTGCCGCGCTGATAGCGTTCTTTGAGGCCCGTCAGGGCCAGCTCCATGGGTTTCGATGGAAGGACTGGACCGATTATGCGTCGTCACTGCCGGGTCAGGATGTGACGTTCGGGGATCAGCTGATTGCCACCGGCGATGGCGACAGGCGTGTGTTCCAGCTTGCCAAACGCTACCGCTCCGGCCCGCATGAATACCTGCGTCCGATCAGCAAACCCGTCGCCGGAACGGTGCGCCTTGGGATCGACAATGAGGCGCTGGTGGAGGGCGTGGACTATGACCTCGACCTCACGACAGGTCAGGTGACGCTGGCCTATGTGCCTGAAATCGGACGTGAAATCCGCGCGGGCTTTGAGTTTGACGTGCCAGTGCGCTTTGACACGGATCGCATCCAGACCTCGGTGGCGTCGTTTCAGGCGGGCGAGGCTCCGAATGTGCCAGTGGTGGAGGTGCGGGTGTAATGGATCGCGAAGGCTTGAACACGCATCTCAAATCCGGGGCCACCACGGTGTGCCGCGCCTGGGAAGTCCGTCGCACGGATGGCGTGACGCTGGGGTTCACCGATCACGACCGGGATCTGAGCTTTGAGGGCGTGACCTTTCGCGCTGGCACCGGCCTCAGCGCGCGCAGCCTGATGCAGAGCACCGGGCTTGCGGTCGACAACAGCGAAGCACTCGGCGCACTCAGCTCCGATGCGGTGCGCGAGGCGGATATTGAATCCGGGCGCTATGACGGGGCCGAGGTGCGCGCGTGGTTGGTGAACTGGGCGGACACAACTGAGCGCGCCCTGCAGTTTCGCGGCTCCCTCGGCGAGATCCGCCGCGCAGGCGGCGCCTTTGAGGCCGAATTGCGTGGCCTGACCGAAGGGTTGAACCAGCCGCTTGGGCGGGTGTTCCAAAAGCCGTGCAGCGCGGTTCTGGGCGATGCGGCGTGCAAATTCGACCTGAGTACGGCGGGCTATGCTGTTGAAATTGATGTTGAAACATCACGCGATGGGCAGTTGTTCGCGTGGGCGAGCCTCGATGGATTTGCGCCGGGGTGGTTCACTGGCGGGCGGCTTACGGTTCTGGGGGGTGCGGGCGAAGGTCTCTGGGCCCCGATCCGGTCGGACAGTCTGAACGCGCGCCGCGAGATCACCCTCTGGCAGCCGATCCGCGCCGATATTCAGCCGGGCGACTTGGTGCGTCTGAGCGCAGGCTGCGACAAACGGCAGAGCACCTGTCGGCTGAAGTTCGACAATCTGGTGAATTATCAGGGCTTTCCCGACATTCCCGGCGAGGACTGGATGGTGGCAGTCCCCAAGCGCACCGGCCAGAACACCGGTGGCAGCCGCAGATGAGCCGCGACATCAACACAGAGGCGGTGGCCCTCGCGCGGCACTGGCTGGGCACGCCCTATCGCCATCAGGGGGCCACGCGGGGGGCGGGCTGCGATTGTCTCGGGCTGATCCGGGGCCTCTGGCGCAGCCTTTATGGCAGCGAACCCGAACCCGTGCCGCCCTATACCCGCGACTGGGCCGAACGTGGCAGCGAGGAACGCCTGTGGCGGGCAGCACTGCGGCACATGCAACCCGCCCAAGACCCCATGCCCGGGCAGGTCATCCTGTTTCGCATGCGCGCAGGGGCGGTGGCCAAACACCTTGGCCTCCAGAGCGACAGCGCGCGCTTTATCCATGCCTACAGCGGTCATGGCGTTGTCGAGAGTGCGCTGACGCCCGCGTGGCAACGGCGCATCGTGGCGCGCTTTGCCTTTCCCGACCCCAACGATCTCTGAGGAGGACATTTCATGGCGACACTGGTTCTGGCAGCGGCAGGCTCCGCCGTGGGCGGGGCAATCGGCGGCTCCGTGGCGGGGCTCTCGACGGCGATCATTGGCCGTGCGGTGGGCGCTAGCCTCGGCCGCGTCATTGACGAGCGCCTCCTGGGCAGTGGCAGTGCGGCGGTGGAAACCGGTAAGGTCGACCGCTTTCGCATAACCTCCGGCAGCGATGGCGAGCCGATGGCGCAGGCCTTCGGCCGGATGCGTCTGGGCGGGCAGGTGATCTGGGCGACAGAGTTTGTCGAGACCGCCACCACCACCTCCTCTGGTGGCAAGGGCACCACGCCCTCGCACAGCACCACCAGCTATTCCTATAGCCTGTCGATGGCGGTGGCGATCTGCGCGGGCGAGATCACACGCGTGGCGCGGGTCTGGGCCGATGGCGAAGAGGTCGCACCGCGCGACCTTAACATGACCGTGTATCGCGGCACGCCGGATCAGCAGCCCGACCCCCTGATGGAGGCGGTCGAGGGCGCGGGTCAGGTGCCGGCCTATCGCGGCACCGCCTATGTGGTCTTTGAAAACCTCGATCTGGAGCGGTTCGGCAACCGGGTACCGCAGTTCTCATTCGAGGTGCTGCGCGCCGAGCAACCCTCGGGCGAGGCTTATGAACAGGATCTGGCGCAGATCGTGCCCGGCGTGGCGCTCATTCCCGGCACCGGTGAATACAGCCTCGCCAGCCAGCCGGTCTATATGCAGCAGGGGCCGGGCGCGCAGACCGCGGCCAATATCAACCAGATCTCGGGCGAGACCGACCTTGTGGCCTCGATCGATGCACTCTCTGAGGAGCTGCCGCTGGCCGAGGCGGTATCCATGGTGGTGTGCTGGTTTGGCGATGATCTGCGCTGTGGTGACTGCACCCTTGCGCCCAAGGTGGAGCAAAAACTGGCGGATGGGTCGATGCCGTGGCAGGTGGCGGGGCTCACCCGGGTCAGCGCGGACGAGGTCATCAACGACGCAGGCACCGCCGTTTATGGCGGCACGCCGGCGGATCAGGCGGTGGTGCAGGGCATCCAGCATCTGAACGCCCAAGGCAAGCGGGTGATGTTTTACCCCTTCATCCTGATGGAGCAGCAGGCGGGCAATACCCTCCCTGATCCCTATAGCAACGCCGAGAGCCAGCCGGTGTTGCCCTGGCGGGGGCGGATCACGCTCTCGACCGCACCGGGACGTTCCGGCAGCCCGGATGGCACTGCGCTTGCGGATACCGAGGTCGCGAGCTTTCTCGGCACGGCCTCGGCCAGCGATTTCACCATCTCGGGCGGGCAGGTGAGCTATCACGGCCCCAATGAGTGGAGCTTTCGCCGATTTATCCTGCATTACGCAGCGCTTTGCGCGGCGGCTGGCGGCGTGGAGGCGTTCTGCATCGGCTCGGAATTGCGCGGGTTGACGCAGATCCGGGGCGCGGGCGGCTTTCCATTTGTGCAGGGGCTGAAGGATCTGTTGGGTGAGGTGCGCGCGCTTTTGGGGGCGGAGGTCAAACTGGGCTATGCGGCGGATTGGTCGGAGTATTTCGGCTATCAGACGCCGGAGGGCGACCATCTGTTTCACCTCGATCCGCTGTGGTCCGACCCGCAGATCGATTTTATCGGCATCGACAATTACATGCCGCTCAGCGACTGGCGCGAGGGTGAGGATCACCTCGACGCGCAGGAGTGGCCCGCGATCTATGATCTCGGCTATCTCAAGGCCAATATCGAGGGCGGCGAGGGCTACGACTGGTATTACCATTCCCCCGAGGCCGAGGCGGCGCAGATCCGCACGCCGATCACCGATGGCGCCTATGATGAGCCGTGGATCTACCGCAACAAGGACATCCGCAGCTGGTGGTCGCTGCCGCATCACGACCGGATTGGCGGGGTGCGGTCCGAGACCGCGACCGATTGGGTGCCGCAATCCAAACCGATCTGGTTCACAGAACTGGGCTGTGCGGCCATCGACAAGGGAACCAATGAGCCGAACAAATTCCTCGACCCGAAAAGCTCTGAATCGCAATTGCCGCGTGCCTCCAATGGCTTGCGTGACGATCTGATCCAGCAGCAATATCTGCGTGCGCAGCTGACCTATTGGCAGGAGGCGGCGCATAACCCGACCTCCAGCACCTATGGCGGTACCATGGTGGACCTGAGCCACGCCTACGTCTGGGCCTGGGACGCGCGGCCCTTTCCGGCCTTTCCCAACCGGGTGGAGGTCTGGGACGATGGTGAAAATTACGCGCGCGGGCACTGGCTCAACGGGCGGGCGGGGCAGCGCACGCTGGCCTCTGTGGTGGAGGAGATCTGCCAAGAGGCGGGCGTGACGGAAATCGACGCAAGCCAGCTCTGGGGCATTGTGCGCGGCTATGCGGTCTATGACGTGGCAGAGGCGCGCAGTGCCTTGCAGCCCCTGATGCTGCGCCACGGGTTTGACGCCATCGAGCGGGATGGCACGCTGATCTTTCGTCTGCGTGACGGGTTGCGCGCACGCGACATCAAAGCCGAGACACTGGCGGTGCTGCCGGAGATGGACGGCGATCAGGAACAAAGCCGCATGCCCGAGGCAGAGCTGATGGGCCGCGTGCGCCTGCGCTTCGTCGAATGGGGCGGCAGCCATGACACCGTCGCCGAAGAAGCGGTGCTGCCGGACGAGGCCACCCATGCGGTCAGCCAGAACGACCTGCCGATGGCGCTGACACGTGCCGAGGGGCGGCAGGTGGTGCAACGCTGGCTGGCAGAGGCGCGGATTTCGCGCGACACTGCGCGTTTTGCGCTGCCGCCCTCCATGGCGCTGGAGGTTGCGGCGGGGGACGTGGTGCGCTTGCCGGGGCAGGACGGCGAAGGGGCGGCGCGCTACCGGGTGGACCGGGTGGAGCAGGCCGAGGCGCAGATCCTCGAGGCCGTGCGCATTGAACCTGTGGTCTACCAGCCGCTCGCAACGGCCGAGGATCTGCCGCGTGACACCGCCTTTGCCGCACCAACGCCGGTGCTGCCGCTGTTTCTCGATCTGCCGTTGATGCGCGGTGATGAGGTGGCCCATGCGCCCCACGTCTGCGCCACGGCCCGCGATTGGCCGGGGGCGGTGGCACTCTACGGGGCGGATCTGGGCGGGGATTTCCAGTTCGAAGACCTCTTGCCCGCCCGTGCGACCGTCGGGATCACGCAGACCGATCTTGTGGCTGGGCCGATGGGACGCTGGGATCGTGGCGCGGATCTTGAGGTGGAGCTGATTGCCGGCACGCTCGAAAGCCGCGACGGGCTGTCGGTGCTGGGCGGGGCCAACCGGCTGGCGATTGGCGATGGCAGCCCGGACACCTGGGAAGTCATCCAGTTTGCAGAGGCAGAGTTGATCGCGCCCGGGCGCTACCTGATCCGGGGCCGTCTGCGTGGCCAGTACGGCAGCGACGCGGTGATGCCAGAGGTCTGGCCTGCGGGCTCTTATGTGGTGCTGCTGGACGCTGCCGTCGAGCAACTGGATCTTGCGCTCTCGGACCGCCGGATTGCACGGGACTATCGCTTTGGCCCCTCGCGGCGCGCCTATGATGATCCCGCTTATGTGGGGCTCTCTGCGGCCTTTGACGGGATCGGCCTGCGCCCCTATGCGCCGGTGCATCTGAGGACAGCGCAGACCCTTGGCGCCGACATGGGGTTTGACTGGATCCGGCGCACCCGGATCGAGGGCGACAGCTGGGACCTAGAGGAGGTGCCGCTTGGCGAGGAGACAGAGGTCTATCGCGTGCGGGTGCGCTCTGGTGCAACGATTTTGCGCGACGTGCGTGTCACCGTGCCCGCATGGACCTATTCTGCGGCAGAGCAGGCCAGTGACGGCGTGCAGGCCGGGGATGTGGTGGAGGTGGCGCAGATCTCGGCCCGGTTTGGCGCCGGGGCGGTGGCGCAGTGGGCGCTGGCATGAGGCCGGTGCCTTGTGCGCCAGACGTTCTGCGCCCGGTGCTCTGGGAGGACATCCGAAGCCTTGCGCGCGCGCTTCTGGCGCATCCGGCGCAGCGCCGGGGCGCGCTCTGCCAAGAGATCCTGAAGGGGGCGGCGCGGGCACGGGTTTACGCCGCCGCGACCGGGCGCTGCCACCCGCGCTGGGGCGATGGATCGCTGGATCGGGCGGCGCGCCGGTTTCCGCTGGCGCCGGAGCCGTTTCCCGGCGCGCCGGACTATGCGGGATGCCTGCAAATGGCGCTTGCGGCCGCTCAGCACCGCAAACCCTAAGCGACGACGTGAAACCTATCGGGCCACAAAAAACGCCCCGGCGCGCTGCGACCGGGGCGTTTCAAATCTCGATCCGTCAAAAGAGGCGGGCAGCGCCCCTTTTGTCCGATGCTTAGGCCAGAGCCAGATCGGTTGCGGATTCGCGGCCGTCGCGACCGGACTGGATCTCGAAGGTCACCGCCTGGCCGTCGGCCAGACCGGTCAGACCGGAGCGCTCCACTGCGGAGATGTGCACGAACACGTCGTTGGAGCGGCCTTCAACCGCGATGAAGCCGTAACCTTTGGTGGAGTTAAACCACTTCACGGTACCATTAGCCATTTTCAAAGTTCCTTTTGGTCTTTGTCGCCCGCAACGTGCGGCGACCCGGCAGCTTAACGTCGAAAGCGGTCGGGTAGACAGAACTTCGAAAGTATAAGGTTGCTCCTCTCTTTTGACCTTAAATCAGAGTCGTGACAAGTAGGTTTCTGGGGCTTTCACGTTGGGTTTGCGAGAACTTGCCTCAAGAAAACAAGGGTTTTTACCACGTTGTTACATTTCAAGCGATGATGGGAGACATCACGGGATTGCGCTTGGCAATTGAGGACATAGATAGCTAGGCTAGGAACCCGGAGTGTCGCGAGATACTGACATTTCGCCCGGATCGCGCGGGAGCGCTGCAAAAGCAAGGACCAAGCCTATGTTGGATACACATAAGGCCGTGAGGCAAATCGACCCTGTCTGGGGCCGGATCACCGAAGAAGCGGAAAGAGCCGTCGCAGAACAACCCCTGATGGGTGGGCTGATTCATGCCTGCATTCTCCACCACAAGACGCTCGACAAGGCGCTGAGTTATCGGATTGCGGCCAAGCTCTGTTCCAACGAGATGTCGATGGTGATCCTGCGCGAGATCGTTGATGGCGCTTATGAGGCCGAGCCCGCGCTGGTTGAGGCCGCGCGCGCCGACCTGATGGCCGTCTTTGAGCGCGACCCTGCCTGCCACCGGCTCTTGCAGCCGATCCTCTACTTCAAAGGCTATCAGGCCATTCAGGCCTACCGCGTGGGCCATTGGCTGTGGCAGCAGGGCGATTGGGACCTGGCCTATTTCTTCCAGATGCGGATCTCCGAGATCTTTGGCGTCGATATCCATCCGGCGGCGAAGATCGGCAAGGGGATCATGATCGACCACGCCCATTCCATCGTGATCGGGGAAACCGCCGTGGTGGGGGACAATGTGTCGATGCTGCATTCGGTGACGCTGGGCGGGACCGGCAAGGAAGAAGAGGACCGTCACCCCAAGATCGAGGATGGCGTGCTGATCGGTGCGGGCGCCAAGGTGCTGGGCAACATCCGCATCGGTCACTGTTCGCGCATTGCGGCGGGGTCCGTGGTGCTGCAGGAGGTGCCGCCCTGCAAGACCGTGGCCGGGGTGCCTGCAAAGATCGTGGGCGAGGCGGGCTGCGATCAGCCCTCCGTCAGCATGAACCAGGTGCTTGCCGGAAAATAGCGCTGCGGCGCGGGCCGCGGCGTCTGGCGCGCTCGCTTCCACGTCGATGCGAACAGAGGGGTCGGACCAGTCCGGCCCCTTTGCGTTTGTGTCCCGCGCGGGATTTGGCAAATGCGCACGCAGGCTCTAGGCTCCTGAGGGATCAACAGCGAGACGGGGAGGCAGCCGCATGACGGCCTATATCATCGGCCAGTTGCAGATTCAGTCGCGGGACTGGATGGAGGAATACTATGCCAAGGTGCCGCAGGTGCTCGAAGCGCATGGCGGGCGCTTTTTGGTCCGAGGGGGAGACCCGGCGCGCATGGAGGGCAGTGATCCGACGCCGGATGCGGCTGTGGTTCTGGAGTTCCCCGACCGCGCCCATGCAGAGGCGTTCTGGAATTCGGATGCCTTTCAAGCGCTTGCGCAGCTGCGCCGGACGGGCTCCTCGCTGAACGCGATCCTGGTGGATAAGCTCCCCGACGCCTGATGCATGCCGGAGAAGGCCGTACGCTGGCGCGGGATGCGCAGTTGGCACAGCGCTCAAGACGGGGAGCCTGGCAGATCGAAGAAGCAGATAGAAAAAGGGCCGGACGTCTGTGTCCGGCCCTTCTGCGTTCGGTGTGAGTCGCAGCCGATCAGGCCAGCATCACCATCGGGTTTTCCAGATTGTCGACGATGGCCTTCAAGAGGTCCGCGCCCAATGCGCCGTCGATCACGCGGTGATCCACGGACATGGTGACGCTCATGACGGTGGCAACGGTCAGCTCGCCATCGGCGCCCACCACGGGTTTCTTGACGCCGGAGCCGACGGCCAGAATACCCGCATGCGGCGGGTTCACGATGGCGTCGAAATTGTCGATGCCGAACATGCCGAGGTTGGAAATCGCGAAGGAGCCGCCCTGATACTCGTGCGGCGCAAGCTTGCGGTCGCGCGCACGGGTGGCGAGGTCTTTCATTTCGCTCGACAGGGCCGACAGCGACTTCATGTCGGCGTCCTGCAGGACCGGCGTGAAGAGACCGCCCTCAATCGCGACCGCAACGGCCACATCGGAGGCTTTCATCTTGAGCACACGATCCCCGGCCCAGACCGCATTGGCGTCCGGCACGGACTGCAGCGCCAGCGCCACGGCCTTGATGATGAAGTCATTGACGGAGAGTTTGACGCCCCGCGGCTCCAGCTGCTTGTTGAGCTGGGAGCGGAATTTCAACAGCGCGTCGAGCTGGATGTCGCGGCGCAGGTAGAAATGCGGGATGGTCTGCTTGGCCTCAGAGAGACGCGCGGCGATGGTCTTGCGCATCCCGTCGAGTTTGACTTCCTCGAAGCTGCGACCCTCGTACATCTTGGCCACCTGATCGGCGGAGGGGCCGGAGGGGGCTGCGGCTGGCGCGGGGGAGGCGCTCGCCGCAGGGGCGGCTGCAGCCTGCGCGTCGGTCTGTGCGTCGGCCTTGGGCGCGGCGGTGGCGTTTTCCACGTCCACCTTGATGATGCGACCACGGGGGCCGGAGCC
The DNA here is from genome assembly GCF_055693725.2 of Epibacterium sp. HA2-3. Classification (NCBI taxonomy): domain Bacteria; kingdom Pseudomonadati; phylum Pseudomonadota; class Alphaproteobacteria; order Rhodobacterales; family Roseobacteraceae; genus Epibacterium; species Epibacterium sp. HA2-3. Next base: position 1,139,665 of record NZ_CM172490.1, read on the forward strand.
TTTGATGGCGCTCAGGTCGAGACCCTTGTCGGCAGCGATGCGACGCGCCAGCGGCGAGGCAAAGATGCGCGAGCCATCTGCCGCAGCGGGCGCTGCCGGGGCAGGGGTTGCCGCAGCCGGAGCGGCGGCTTTCTCGGCGGCGGCAGGCGCCTCCTCGGCAGCCGCGTCAGCGGCCGGGGCCGCTTCCGATGTTGCCGCCGATGTGTCGATATCATCAGCGCTTTCGCCATCTTCGAGCAGGACCGCGATGGGGGTGTTGACCTTTACCCCCTCGGAGCCCTCAGGGATCAGGATCTTGCCAACGACACCTTCGTCCACGGCCTCGAATTCCATCGTGGCCTTGTCGGTCTCGATCTCGGCGATCAGATCGCCAGAGGAGACGGTGTCGCCTTCTTTGACAAGCCATTTCGCCAGCGTGCCTTCCTCCATCGTGGGAGAGAGGGCGGGCATGAGAATTTCAGTGGGCATCCTTGCTCTCCTTAGCGGTAGGTCACTTGCTTCACGGCTTCGATCACCTCGTCGGTGGTGATCAGCGCGTGTTTTTCGAGGTTGGCGGCATAGGGCATCGGCACATCCTTGCCGGTGCAGACCGCGACCGGTGCATCGAGATAGTCAAACGCCTGTTGCATCACCTCGGAGGCGATGTAGGAGCCAACGGAGCCCTGCGGCCAGCCTTCCTCGACGGTGACCAGACGGTTGGTCTTCATCACCGATTTGATCACGGTGGGCAGGTCCATCGGGCGCAGGGTGCGCAGGTCGATGACCTCGGCGTTGATGCCGTCCTCGGCCAGCTTGTCCGCCGCTTCAAGCGCGTAGGTCATGCCGATGCCGAAGGACACGATGGTCACATCATCGCCCTTGCGCCAGATCTTCGCCTTGCCGAAGGGCACGGTGTAGTCATCAAGCTTGGGCACCTCAAAGGATTTGCCGTAGAGGATCTCATTCTCGAGGAAAATCACCGGGTTGGGGTCGCGGATCGCCGATTTCAGCAGGCCTTTGGCGTCGGCAGCGGAGTAGGGCATCGCCACTTTGAGGCCGGGGATCTGCATGTACCAGGCCGCATAGTCCTGAGAGTGCTGGGCGGCCACGCGGGCGGCGGCGCCATTGGGGCCACGGAACACCATCGGTGCGCCCATCTGACCACCGGACATATAGAGCGTCTTGGCGGCAGAGTTGATGATGTGGTCAATCGCCTGCATGGCGAAGTTGAAGGTCATGAATTCCACGACCGGGCGCAGGCCCCCAAAGGCCGCGCCGGTGGCGATCCCGGCAAAGCCATGTTCGGTGATCGGGGTGTCGATCACACGTTTGGAGCCGAATTCGTCCAGAAGACCTTGGGTGATCTTGTAAGCGCCCTCATATTCGGCGACTTCTTCACCCATCACAAAGACATCTTCGCTGCTGCGCATTTCTTCGGCCATGGCGTCGCGCAGGGCTTCGCGGACGGTCTGGCTGACCATCTCGGTGCCTTCGGGATAATCTGGGCTTTCATCCACCTCGGGTGCGGCCGGGGTGGCGGCAGCCGCGGCGACCGGCGCGGGCGCAGCGGCCTCTGCGGCGGGGGCTTCGGCTGCAGGCGCGGCTGCGGAGGAGACCGCATCCTCGACGCTTTCCCCTTCTTCAACAAGGATCGCGATGGGCGTGTTCACTTTTACGCCCTCGGAGCCCTCGTCGATGAGGATCTTGCCGACGATACCTTCGTCGACGGCCTCGAATTCCATCGTGGCCTTGTCTGTTTCGATCTCGGCAAGAATATCGCCGGAATTCACGGTATCGCCTTCCTTGACCAGCCATTTGGCCAGTGTGCCTTCCTCCATGGTCGGCGACAGGGCGGGCATCAGAATTTCAGTTGCCATAGTCTCAGTCTCTCCCCTCAGGCGCTCTTTTGCGGAATATCGTCGGCGTAAATATCGGTCCAAAGCTCCTCGAGCGCGGGCTCGGGGCTCTCTTTGGCGAAATCAGCGGACTTGTTGACGATATCCTTGATCTCTTTGTCGATGGCTTTGAGGTCTTCCTCGGAGGCGTGCTTGCCGGTGAGCAGCATCTCGCGGACCTGTTCGATCGGATCGCGTTCCTCGCGCATTTTCTGCACTTCCTCGCGGGTCCGGTATTTCGCCGGGTCCGACATGGAGTGGCCGCGATAGCGGTAAGTCTTGACCTCGAGGATATAGGGACCCTTGCCCGCGCGGCAGTGGGCCACGGCGCGCTCGCCGGCCTCTTTCACGGCCAGAACGTTCATGCCGTCCACTTCTTCGCCCTTGATGCCGTAGGCCTCGCCGCGTTTCCAGAGCGCGGGCGACTTGGTGGAGCGCTGGACGCTCGTGCCCATGGCGTATTGGTTGTTTTCAATGACAAAAATCACCGGCAGATCCCAGAGCTGCGCCATGTTGTAGGTCTCGTAGACCTGGCCCTGGTTCGCCGCGCCATCGCCAAAATAGGTGAAGGTCACGCGGTCGTTGCCCTTGTATTTGTCGGAAAAGGCAAGGCCTGCGCCGAGCGGCACCTGCGCGCCGACGATGCCGTGGCCACCATAGAAATGCTTCTCCTTCGAGAACATGTGCATGGAGCCGCCCTTGCCCTTGGAGTAGCCGCCCTCGCGACCGGTGAGTTCGGCCATCACGCCGCCGGCATCCATGCCGCAGGCGAGCATGTGCCCGTGGTCGCGATATGAGGTGACGCGTTTGTCGCCTTCTTCTGCGGCGGCCTCAAGGCCGACCACAACGGCTTCCTGACCGATGTAGAGGTGGCAGAAACCGCCAATCAACCCCATGCCGTAGAGCTGACCCGCCTTTTCCTCGAATCGCCGGATCAACAGCATTTCGCGGTAGTACTTGGTCAGTTCTTCGGCGGAAACATTTGATTTCTGAGCGCTTTTTCTTGCGGCCATAACGGCTTGCTCCCCCTAAAGCTTAGGTAGTTTAACACTAAACTATCTCATAGTGTATTTTGCTCCAGCATGCGAGGGATAATCTCGAAGCAGTTGAAATCCGGCTTGGATTTGCTGTTTTTTGCACCAAAACAGGCCCCACATCTGGCAGTCTTCTGGTCCCAGCGAGCGCCGCTTGCTGTGCGACGGAACCGCTGTGACAACTGCGGCAGGGTGGCGGGTTGCGCGCATAAAATCAAGCCCGGGCGCCGCGCAGCGGATCTGCGCAACGTCCCCGCGACGAGACATCCGCCCAACGGGAGGCTTGCGGGCGCTCTGGGAGGGAAAGAGGAGAGATCTGGTGGCTCTATGCGGGACCTGAGCGCGCAAGCATCAAACCGCGGTCAATATCAAGGGGGGCACAGGCGATTGGGCGTCAAGCCGCGTGGATCAGTCGATGATGATCTCATCGGCGCGCGCCATGCCCAGCACCGAGCGCGCTTGTTCATCCAGAAGATCCAGATCGAGATAGTCATCCGACAGGCGCCGGGTGAGGTTCTCCATCCGCGCGATCTCCACTTCGAGCCGCTCCAGATCCTTGGCCAGCCCGTCGGCCTCGGCCTGCAGCTCCACCCGCCGGAACAGGCCAAAATCCCCTTGCACGGCGGCAAAGGTGAAATAGGCGCTCAAAAGGAACGCTGCGGCAAAGAACAGCAAGGTGCCCAGAGAAGGCGTGGATTTTCGCGTCACGTTGATGGTGCCTGTAAAGATCTTGCTCGATTGCGCCGGTTTGTCCGACGTCTGAGAGGGTTATGGCACAGGCACCGGCGCCTGTGAATCCCCAAAAGGGTTAACACTGCATCGTGTCGCATAGGCGGAACAGGTGGGCGAGGCGCATGTCTTCTGAAAGACAACTTTGAACCAAAGGTTTCACTGATTGATGCAGTGGCACGGGCTGATAGGCAATTCGGCGAAGCCATGGAGTGCACTGAGTTAGATGCCTTTACCTGGCGGCTGAGACACTTTAGCTTGGCGTGAAATAAGGACCATTCTGGCACGTAGCAGTGTACTCGCAACAATTTCAATCTGCATCCGCATCGAAAGAAGCCGACTTTGAAATGGTGGCGTTCGGGGCCGCAAGTGACGGTACAAACGATTATGTGCTTCTGCAGATGGCAGATGAATTCGACGATCAAGATCGCTCGGCGGGCATGGATGGGATCTATTTAGAAATCAACGACCAAGCGCATAGCGACTATAAGGCAGTGTCTCGAGTTGAAGTTTTTCTGAACGTTGTGATAATTCATTTTGCATCTGAGCAATTAGATCTGCCACACACTTTCGATCCGCTTTGCATTCGGCTTGATGGTGGTATCCATTTTGGCGCGGACGTACGCGAGATGCTCGTCAGCATGGCCCATCGTGCTGAAATAGGCATTGAGAGTACGCCGATAGTGTATTGAGACATCGACACCGGCTGATAGGCGCTGAGGCGAAGCGTCTCAATCGGGGAATGGCGCGCCTTTGCGGGAAGCCCTCTGGGGATCACTTTCATATTGAGAAAAACCGAAATTCAACGCGAATTGCGAGCAACGCTATTGTGACCTGCAGTACGCCAGCGATAATCCGCACGACAGAGGTCCGGTTTTGTCACCGAGCACAGGGCTGATACAGGCTTCTCGTCCGAAGTCTCTTGATGCAGCCGTGTAGGGCGAGAGTGCGGTCAACACATCGAAAAGAGCGCAGTGCTTCAGTCGGGCCTACGTCTAGCGCTGTGTCTTTACCGCTGAACATAGGCGCGTGCGCTCGCTCACGAAAGGCCAGATTTGCCGACAGAGAGATTTGAGTTGCGTTTGACTACATATGGCTACGGGGCGGGCGCGGTCGGCGAGCTCCCGGCGGTCGACGAACGCCAGGAGCTCGGGATGTCGCATCGGATATGGCCCGTGGATCAGGCCGCGCGGGCGGGAGCTGCGGTGCTAGAGCTTGCCTGCCCACCGGTAAAGCCTTCTAGCAGGTTGGTGAGGCGGGAGGCCTGGGTGCGCATCTCCTGGCTGGCGGAATAGGTTTCCTGCACCATGGCGGCGTTTTCCTGCGTGGCCTTGTCGAGCTGCGCCACGCCGATGTTGATTTCCTGGATGCCGGCAGCCTGCTCGCTGGAGGAGCTGGCGATGGCGGAGACCATGCCAGAGACATTGGTGACGCTCTCGACGATCTGGGTCAGGGTTTCGGCGGTGGCCTGTACCAGCTGCTCTCCCTCTTCGACCTGGCTGGAGCTTTCCTGAACCAACTGCTTGATTTCACTTGCAGAATGGGCCGCTTTCATGGCCAGTCCGCGCACTTCGGAGGCCACCACCGCAAAGCCACGGCCGGCTTCCCCGGCCCGCGCGGCCTCGACGCCCGCGTTGAGCGCCAACAGACTGGTCTGAAAGGCGATATCGTCGATCGCGGTGATGATCTGGGAGATGCGGTTGGAATATTCCGCAATCGAGGCCATGGCGCGGCTCGCCTGCGCCATCACCTCGCCGCCCTGTTCGGCGCGGCGGCGGCCTTCCTCAACTTCGCGGTCGGCGGCCTTGGCCTGCGCGGCGCTGGATTGCACGGCGGTCGACATTTCTTCCAGCGCGGCAGCGCTTTCTTCCAGCGTGGCGGCCTGGGTCTCGGAGCGCTGCGACATCTGATCCGACATCCGTTCCATTTCGCGCGCGTTTTGTTCCACGACGGTGGAGCTTTGATTGAGCTGGGCCACCAGATCCGAAAGCGAGGAGGAGAGCGCGTTGAAATCCTCGCAGAGCGTGGCGTAACCGGGGCCGAGGTCCTCCCAGTCCTGCGCTACGATGTTCTGGTCGAGATCGCCGCTCTTGAGACCGCTCATGGAGGCACCGAGGACGCCAAATAGCTCGACCCGGCGCGCGTTTTCGGCGGCGTTCTGGCGGTCATGCGCGTCGGCCTCGGCGAGCTGAGTGCGCAAATCCTTGAGATTGCGGGCAATCTGACCGAGTTCGTCGCCACGCTGAGTGCCGGAAATCTCTGCCGCGTAGTCCTTCTTTGCCAGTGCCGCGATGCTCTGCGCTGCGTCAGACACTGGCTGGCTCAACTTGCGCCCAAAGACAAAGGCCACGGTCACCGCGACAAGCGCCGCTGCGACGCTGGTGGCGATCTGTATGATCTGGCAGAACAAAATGAGGGAGTCGACCTCTGCGCGGACGGATTTGCTGGTGGCGGCCAGTTTGTCCTGAAGCGCATCCACCACATCGCGCACCTGTCCGGCGAGCGGGAACACCTTGTCAAAGACCACGCGCAGCTGCGCCTCGCCTTCGGTGCGCTCTACCTCCTGCAATGTTGCCTCAAGCTGATCCAGAAGCGGCTCGGTCGAGACCAGCGCGTCGTAGGCCTGCATGTCCCGTGCGGCGATGATGGGGGTGGATTTGAAATTATCCTCTGCGACGGCAAGCTCGCTACGGATCTCTTCGATATTGGCGCGCAGGTCGCTCAGCCCCTCGGGCATGCCGACGGTATAGGACAAGAGATCGCCGATACCTTGTTCGATGTCTTCCTTGATGGCGTCGAGGCTTTTGCTTTGGGTGCTGACCGCGCGATAGTGATAGGTGGCCCCGGCAAGGCGTTGGTTTGCAAACCACGAAATCGCGGCGATGATCAGGATCATCGCAATAAATATTCCCGCAAAACCAAAGATTTGCTTGCGCAGCGAGAGATTCGTCATCCGGGGGCCCCTTAATACAGATGGGCGCATAGGCGCGCGCATCGCAGAAAGCCTACCGTAAACTGTGTAAAAATTCGGTTGTTGCCCCAGGGGAAAGACGCAATCCCGGGCCGCGCGCGGCACCCATAAAGATCAAATTTTAACAAAGGCGCCCCGCCGCAGGGATTCTGCAGCGGGGCGATGAAAGGCTTCATCTGGCTGGGCCGACAGGTCTGGCCGGGCTGGCCGAGTTGACCGAGTTGGGCGGGGGCAGGGCGCGTCAGTTGGCCCTAGCCCTTGCGGAAGGGCGGGGCCGGGCGCAGGTTCAGGTCTGCAGGGCAGCGACGCCGGGCAGGACCTTGCCCTCCATCCACTCAAGGAAGGCGCCCCCGGCGGTGGAGATGTAGCTAAAGGCCTCTGCCGCTCCCGCCTGATTGAGCGCAGCGACGGTGTCGCCTCCGCCCGCAACGGAAATCAGCTGGCCGGCCTTGGTGAGTTCTGCCGCCTTTTGCGCCGCTGTATTGGTCGCAATATCAAAGGGCGCGATTTCAAAGGCACCAAGCGGGCCGTTCCAGATCAGGGTCTTGCTCTCGGCAAAGACTGTGGAAATGGCCGCAACCGAGGCGGGGCCAGCATCCAGGATCATCGCATCCGCAGGGCAGGCGTCCGCGGGCACGGTCTCATTGTCGGCGCCGGCCTTGAATTCGCGCGCGACCACCACGTCCGACGGCAAAAGGATCGTGCAGCCTGCCGCCTCGGCGCGGGCCATGATGTCCTTGGCGGTGCCTGTCATGTCATGTTCGCAAAGCGATTTGCCAACGTCGATGCCTTGGGCCGCAAGAAAGGTATTGGCCATGCCGCCGCCGATCACAAGCGTGTCTACCTTGGCCACCAGATTGCCCAGAAGGTCCAGTTTGGTCGAAACTTTGGCGCCGCCCACAACCGCAGTGACGGGGCGTTCAGGCGTGGCCAGAGAGCCTTCGAGCGCTTTCAGCTCTGCTTCCATCAGGCGGCCCGCGCAGGCAGGCAGCAGGCGCGCCAGCGCTTCGGTGGAGGCATGGGCGCGGTGGGCGGCAGAGAAGGCATCATTGCAGTAGATATCACCAAGCGCGGCCATCTCTTTGGCGAGATCGGCATCGTTTTGTTCTTCGCCGGGATAAAAGCGCGTGTTCTCAAGGAGCAGGATCTGCCCGGGCGCGAGCGCGTCAACGGCGCCTTTTGCAGCGGGGCCTCGGCAATCGGCCACAAACATCACCGGCGCGCCAAAGGCGGCCTCCAGCGCGGGGACCAGCGGCTGCAACGACATCTCGGGCACCACCTTGCCCTTGGGGCGGCCAAAATGCGCCAGCAGCACAGGTTTTGCCCCCTTGGAGAGCAGGTCGGAGATCGTTGGCACGAGGCGGCGGATGCGGGTGTCATCGGTGACTTTGCCGTCTTCCATCGGGACGTTGATATCCACGCGGGTCAAAACGGTTTTGCCTTGCAGATCCATGTCGTCGAGTGTCTTCCAGCCCATGTCCGGCTCCTCTGTCAGTGCGGCGCGCCTGCGGAGTGCAGGCGCAGAAAATTCAATGTCCTGCGCCTGTGTCCTGCGTTTCCGGGCGTCAGTCAATGGGCAGGCATCCCGATGTGGCTTTTGCGCGCGTCCTGCCGCCACAAGAGGCGCCCGTCACTGGTGCTCCTTACTGGGGTCCGTCATTGGAGCCGTCACTGGAGACTGCGCGGACGGAGTGCAAATAGGGATGACCGAGACGACCGGGGCGATGCGACAGGTTTGCCGGGAACCCTGGGGGACGACGTCGGGGGACGACTTCCTGCCGACGCAAGAGGATCGCTGCATTGATCCCTTGGCAAGCGCGGGCATGGACTTTAGGTATTCCGGCAATACGAATGTGACAGGAGGGCCTCATGGCCGAGATCAAGGATCCCGAAAACACCATCATCATCGAGCTGAAAGATGGCAATGTGGTCATCGAACTGCTGCCGGATGTGGCACCGATGCATTGCGACCGCATGAAGGAGCTCGCACGTGAAGGTCAGTATGACAACGTGGCCTTTCACCGGGTGATCGACGGCTTCATGGCGCAGACCGGCGACGTGCAGCACGGCGATATGGAAGATGGCTTCAACCTCGGCCGCGCCGGCACCGGTGGCTCCGACAAGAAAGACCTGCCCGCGGAATTCTCTGGCGTGCCCCATGACCGTGGCACCCTGGGCGCGGCGCGGTCGCAGAACCCCAACTCCGCCAACTCGCAGTTCTTTATCAACTTCAAGGACAACCACTTCCTGAACCGCCAGTACACGGTCTATGGCCGCGTCATCGAGGGCATGGAGCATGTGGATGCGATCACCCGTGGCGAGCCGCCAGCAAAGCCTGATCGCATGATCTCCGTGAAGGTGGCCGCCGATGCTTAAGCGTCTGAGCGCACTGGCTCTTTTGGCGGCGTCGCCCGCTTTTGCCACCGGTCTGGAGATCCAGGTCGAGGGCGAGGCCAATGGCACCATCGTGATCGATCTCTTGGAAGACGTGGCGCCGAACCACGTCGAACAGATCGCTGCACTGGCCGCTGAGGGCCAGTATGATGGCGTGGTATTTCACCGCGTGATCCAGGGCTTTATGGCGCAGACCGGTGATGTGCAGAACGGTCGTCTCGGGTCCGACATGCGCTATGCTGGCACCGGCGGCTCGGACCGCCCGGATCTGGCCGCCGAGTTCTCTGACGTGCCGTTCGATCGCGGCGTCGTCGGCATGGCGCGCTCGCAGGATCCCGACAGCGCCAACTCGCAGTTCTTTATCATGTTTGATGAGGGCCACTTCCTGAACGGTCAATACACCGTTGTGGGCCGTGTCACCGAAGGCATGGAGATCGTCGATCAGATCAAACGCGGCCACCCGCGGTCTGGTGCAATCACCGGCAAGCCGGATGTGATGAGCAAGGTCACCGTCACCGAGTAAGGGCGCGGGTCTGTTAAGATAGAGAGGGGCTCTGATACGAGATGTATCAGAGCCCCTCTTTTATTTATCAGGTCTGTTCTTTTAGGGGCGATCAAGTGAAGAGGAAGAAATCTTCGCTCTGCAGATCCTCAACCTCCCAGTCGCGCACAATAATAGTGGTTTGGGCATAGGCGATCCGGACGTCATCGCCATCTTGGCTGAACGTCAGGCCACGCATGCCGCGTGCGCCATGCTGGATCTCGATGACATCATTGCCATTTCCGAAATCCCGGATCACGTGGGCTCCATCGCGGTGCCTGAATACAAATGTATCATCACCCGTGTTGCCGGTCAGACGATCCGTGCCACGGCCAGCGATCAGGGTGTCATGCCCGCTCCCGCCTTTGAGGATGTCCCGTCCAATGCCACCGTTGAGGTCGTCGTTCCCGCTGCCGCCGATCAGGATGTCGCGACCGGTCTGCCCATGGATTCGGTCCTGACCTGCTCCGCCCAAAAGGCGATCATGGCCACTGTAGCCGTTTACAATGTCATTGCCGCCTCCGCTCAGGACCCGGTCGTTGCCGGTGCCCGCGAAGACAAAATCATCGCCTGATCCGAGCTCTGCGACATCATTGCCGGAGGAGAGGTTGAGATTGAGATCCACATTCAGGTCTGACACGAAATCGTCATCCCCGGCCATGTCGGTTTCAAGGACGTTCACGAGATCCCCGAAGCTCTGGAACAAGAGCAAGTCCGTGATTGGAATCCAAACGTCAGATACAGAGATGATCTGATTGCCGTAAAAGCTTACATCAAGACCCGAGACCGAGGAGAGCGCGGCATTCCCATAGATGAAAGAACCATACAGTGTGAAGTTGTACCCCGACCCGACCACGGTAATTTGGTTGGATGTCGACGTTGTGATCTGTGGATTCTCTTCAAACCGCCAAAAGTTGATGAAGCCGTTCAGGGAATAGTTTCCAAACGAAAATTCGATATTCTACACCGCTAAAGTCCTAAATCAATTAAACGTTTCAGTCTGGTCAGGGGCGCTACGGTTAAGACATCGCCCACCAAGAAAAATCGGACCCCGATCCGGGATCCGATCATATCTCTGAGCAAGTAGAAAGTTTTAGTCAACTTTTGCGGGTGCTGCCGCAGCGGGTGCCTTGGACGCCGCTTTGCCGGGGCTGAGCGGGTCATCCTGACGCTGCACGGAGCCCTCAAAGTGGGCGCCGGACTCGATCGCGATGGTCTTGTGGATGATGTCACCCTCGACGCGCGCGGTGGAGGTCAGGCGGACCTTCAGGCCACGCACACGGCCCACGATACGGCCGTTGATGACCACGTCATCGGCGGTGATCTCACCCTTGATGGTAGCGCTTTCACCGATGGTCAGCAGATGCGCGCGGATGTCGCCTTCGACGGTGCCTTCGACCTGGATGTCACCGGTGGTTTTGACATTGCCGGTGATGTGCAGATCCGAGCTCAGCAGCGATGCCGGCGGCTTTGCTTTGGGCGCGGCAGGCTTGCTGTAGTCGCTGGCACCAGAGGATGCGCTGCTCGAAGAAGGCGCCGGGCTGGAGGCCGGGGTTGCCGTTGCGGTATCGGCTTGTTTCGGGCCGGGCTCGTTGATTTTGCTCTTAGAAAACATTTCTCGCAGCCTTGATGTAGATCATGGGGTTTACGGGTTTACCATTGACCCTGACCTCGTAATGGAGGTGGGTCCCGGTGGACCGTCCGGTGTTACCCATATCAGCAATGTGATCCCCGCGCGAGACCCTTTGGCCGACTTTGACGCGCAGGTTGGAATTATGGGCATATCTGGTTTCGATGCCAAAGGCATGTTGGATCTTGACGAGCCTGCCATAGCCCGACTGCCAGCCCGCATGGGTGACAACACCGTCGGCGGTGGCAAAGATGTCGGTGCCGGTGCCGCCTGCAAAATCCGATCCTTTGTGGAGCCTGCGACCACCCGTCTTGGGGTCGCGGCGATAGCCAAAGCCAGAGGTCTGGCGCACCTGGCCGAGGTTCACGGGGACCGAGAAGGGGGCCTGAGCGGCCGCTATCCGATAGAGGTTGAGCTGGCTCATCTGATTAAGAAGCGCATTGGCGCGGATTTCATCGGGGCTTGGCTCTTCGCCACGGGTCGAGAGCGACAAGGGCTCCAGCGGGCCGCCTTCGCCATTATAGCCGCGGCGCACCTGCTCCAGAATACGATCGGGCGGCAGGCCCGCAGAGGAGAACATCTTGTTCAGAGGCTCCACGGAAATCGCCATCGCCTCTTCGAGCTGGCGGAAGATCTGATCGTTGCGCTGTGCGCTGAGGCGCAGTTCCAGCTCCAGATCATCACGCTGTGCAAGGGCGGATTGGGCATTGGATTCGATCTTGTCGCGCTCGGCAGCGGTTTCCGCCAGCGCCGTGGTCAGGAATTCGAGCTGCTCTGGCGCGGTTGCCGCGAGCACCTGCTCGGGGCTGTCGGGCGCGGTTTTCTCGCGCAGTTCCAGCACTGTGCGTTTCAAAAGTTCCCGCTCGCTGATGGCCTTGCGCAGGTTCGACTGGATCACGTCGATCCCGGTCTCAAGCTCGCGACGGCGGGTCTCTGAGGCCAGAAGCTCGGACTGCATGGTGGAGATCTGTTCAAGCGCCGCATTAAAGCGATCCTGCGCGGCCAGCGCCTCTTCGGCGCGGCGGTCGCGTTCCGACGAGAGCGCATTCAGGCGTTCCTGATAGACCTGCTGGTCGCGCCGCGCCTGATCACGGAAATTGCCAGAGCCGATGCTGTCCATCAGAACGATGGCGGTGGCAACGATCGACCAAGACACAAACAGCGTCAGCCCTGCGACCGCGACGATCTGGGTCTCGGAGCTCAGGCGTATGAAACGGGTGTCGCTGTCGGATTTGAGAAAGACCCGGCGCTCGGGGAACCGACGCTCAAGGAACGCATGAAACCGTAAGAAAAGTCTGCCGCGCAAAGCCTGCTATCCTCATTCCACCCCTGTGAGGTTGCGCCTCTCCTGCTGTTGGGAGCTTGTGGGCAACCTACCTTGGCCGAATGGAATAGCCAGACTGTGGCCATTCAGCAACCCTGTTCCGCGACACCGGCTGATTTGGGGCGCAATTCCTTGGCCTTGGGCAAAAAACTGCCGATATGAGCCGGTTTGGCATTGCGCCGGGCCTTCTTGCGCCGGGCCCGGCCAGTTCAGCGCGCGTAGGCCGGGGCCTCGCCATCCGCGAGCGGCCAGTAGAAATCGGGCGGCAGCCCGGCATCGGCGCGTTTTTCCTCGTTGAAGGGAGGCTTCAGGGCGCCGTGGAAATACTTTTGCACCAGGGCGTGAAACTCGGCCTTGGGGTCGAGATTGTCGCGCCCGCAGAGAAAATTGAACCACTTCGCACCATAGGCCACATGTCCGACTTCCTCGGCATAGATGATCTCGAGCGCGTCGAGCGCCTGCTGCACGCCGGCCTTGCGAAAAAGCGCGATCATGCCGGGGGTGACATCAAGCCCGCGCGCCTCGAGCACCATCGGCACCACCGCCAGACGTCCCATCAGATCATCCACCGTATCCTCGGCCGCGCGCCACATGCCCGCATGGGCTGGTAGCGCGCCGTAATGGCTGCCTAGGCTCTCGAGGCAGTCGCACATCAGGTTGAAATGTTTGGATTCTTCATCCGCCGATTTCACCCAGTCATCGTAAAAGCCAAGCGGCATCGGGATATGGGTGAAGCGGGCGATGATGTCCCAATGGAGGTCAACCGCGTTGAGCTCGATATGCGCAACCGCATGCAGGAGCGCGATTCGACCCTGTGGCGAGCCGGGTTTGCGCTTGGGCACATCGCGGGGGTGCAAAAGTGCGGGCTCGGCCGGGCGGGCCGGGTGCAGGGGCGGGGTTGCATGGCCTATGTCGATCTCAGGCCCGTCGCCGGACCGCGCGGCCCGCCAGGCCGCCGCATAGTGATGCGAGAGCGCGGTTTTTTCACGCCCATCGGCGCAGTTCAGCACGTTGGTGGCCATTTGGGCGAGGGAAAGGGGGCTTTGGGTCATGGCGTCTTTGTCTTGAGGCGCGGGGTGCCCGTGGGACGGGCAGGGGCGCGGGTGTGGGCAATCGTGATGGGCGATCGGGGTGGGCGATCTTTTGCAGGCGGGTATGCCGCGCTTGGGGCAAGCCTTGCAAGTTAGGAGTGGCTTTTGTGTGACGCGCGGGCTCTTCGGTGCGGTCGTCTCGTGGCGTCTGGCCCGCAGCGTTACCGGTGGAATGTTGTCGCTCGGATCACGCGGAGTATGGCGGCGAAACTGAGCGAGGCGCCATGGTTATTACCGCTCGGGTCAGCGCGAACTTTCCGAGGGCTTGCGCTTTGCCATGCAAATCGCCGGGGGCGGGGCCGCGCCTTTGGCGCGGCCCCGCCCGGCCCAACGCTTTTCGGGGTGGCTTTGCCACATCTTTGAAAAGGGGCGGGAGGGCCTCCGTCCGAGCGAAAGGGGCGAGCGTGACCCCGCTAAGCCCCTCTCCTGAGCCCAGAGCCTGAGCTCCTCTCCTGAGCCCCCCGGCCTGAGGCCGCGCCGTCGGTCCTCAGAGCTCTTCGACGGCTTCCAGAACCTCTTCGACATGGCCGGGCACTTTGACCTTGCGCCAGATCCGGGCGATCTTTCCGTCGCGGTCGATCACGAAGGTCGAGCGCTCGATCCCCATGCTTTTGCGGCCATACATGTTCTTTTCCACCCAGACGCCATAGTCCTCGCACATGGTGCTTTCGGCATCCGACAACAGCGGCACGGTGAGCCCATGTTTGGCGACAAATTTGTCGTGTTTGGCCACGGTGTCGCGCGAGATGCCATAGACTGCGGCGCCTGCATCGGCAAAGGCTTGCAAGTGTTCGGAAAATCCAATGGATTCCTTGGTGCAACCCGGCGTATCATCGCGGGGATAGAAAAACAAAACAACGACCTGACCCTTCAGGTCCGAAAGGGAAACTTCACCGCCGCCATCGCGCGGCAGGGTGAACGCGGGGGCGAGGTCAGAGGGTTCGAGCATGTGTTGGGTCTCCTCAAGGGTTCGCGCAAGTTTAATTGTACCTGCGGGCCATATATAGATCATGTCGGACAAAGGAAAACCATATATCGTGGCCGCGCCACCAGAGCCTGCGTCCGAAGCGGGCGGCAACCGGGTGCAGGAGACTGGCGCGGGCGCGTCCGACATGGGCCAGAACACGGCACAGCCCCGGCGAAACCGGTGGCGCCGCCGCCTTTGGAAAAGCACGGTCTGGACCCTGGCGCTTTTGGCGGGGTTGACGGTCGCGGCCTGGGTGCTGCTCGACAAGCGGCTGGATGCGCCCGAGTGGCTGCGCAGCGAGGCCGAGCGGCGCATCGAGCGCCATTTGGGCGGGCTTCAGATTGAGTTTGGTGAAATCGAGCTGGTGGTGCGCCGGGGCTGGCGGCCGCGTCTGTCGCTGCGCGATGTGACGCTGTTTTATCCTGACGGCAGCCCGGCTGTGCATCTGGAGGACGCGCAGGCGGCCCTGGCGATGCGGCCCTTGCTGCGCGGGCAGCTCCGGCCCAAGCTGATTTCCTTGTCGGGGCTGTTTGCCACCCTGGAAACCGGCAGCGACGGGGCGGTGGCGCTCAGTTTTTCGGATGGGGCGGCGCCGCTGCGGCAAGCGCGCAACCTGCCGCAACTCATCGAGGCCTGGGACCGTCAGCTGGAACTGCCGATCCTGTCGGCGGTGACGCAGGTGGAAACGCAGGCGGTGACGCTCAATTATATCGACCGTCGGATCGACCGCGCCTGGACGCTGGATGGCGGCGCGGTTCTGTTGTCGCGCAAGGGCGATCGTGTCAGCATCGACGCGGGTTTCTCGGTGCTCAGCGGGCGCGAGTATGCCAGCACCGTGGAGGCCAACTACCAATCCGACATCGGGGATACCGCAGCGGAATTTGCGGTGGTGGTGGATCAGGTGCCCAGCAGTGACATCGCCAGCCAGAGCCCGGCCTTTGGCTGGCTGGATGTGCTGCGTGCACCCATTTCAGGCGCGCTGCGTGGTGCGGTCGACAGCGAGGGCGCGTTGCGTCCGCTCAATGCGAGCCTGCAGGTGGGGCGCGGTGTGATCCAGCCCAATGACCAGCTCAAACCCATCCCCCTGCAATCGGCCGAGAGCTATTTCACCTTTGATCCTGCGCGTCAGGAGCTGGCCTTTTCGCGCCTCTCGGTGGAGAGCGGCTGGATCAGTGGCCAGATGGAAGGCCGCGCCGAGCTGGTGGGCGTGCGCGACGGGCGGCTGACGCAGCTTGTGGGCCAGCTGAGCTTTTCCGATCTCAAGCTCAACCCGCTGCGTCTCTATCCTGAACCTCTGGCGTTCTCCGGGGTGCAGGCCGATTTCCTCATGGAGCTGCAACCCTTCCGGCTGCGCCTTGGCGAGGCGCTGGTGCAGCAGGGCGAGACCGACGTGCTGTTGCGTGGCGACGTGCGCGCGGGCGAAACAGGCTGGCACTATGATCTCCAAGGCGCGGCGGATCGGCTTGATGTGGCGGTGGTCAAGGAAATGTGGCCGCCCTCCGCCCCGCCAAAGCCGCGGGCGTGGTTTACAGAGAACGTGCTCGCCGGAGACATCCACGACGTGCAGTTTGCCCTGCGCGGACGCGATGGGCAAAAGCCCTTTGTGGCGCTGGATCTTGGATTTCTGAACGGCGAGGTGCGGTTCAACAAGTTCTATCCGCCGCTGACCCAAGCGGCGGGTCAGCTCAGTATCTATGGCCGGCGCCTAGTGGTGACGGCCACCGAGGGCGGCGTGGACGCGGATCTAGGCGGGCGGATGAATGTGGCAGGGACTTCTTTCATCATCCCGGATACGTCGCTCAAGGGCGACAACAGCCTTGGGATCCTGCGCGCCGAACTCGCGGGGCCCGCGCTGGCGGCGCTGTCGCTTCTGGACCGCGAGCCCCTGTCGATCCTGAGCAAGGTGAACCTTCCGGTGGCGCTTGGCACGGGCGAGGTGGACCTGAGCGCAACCGCTGCGATGCCGCTCAAGAAAGGGGTCAACGTCGCGGAGATTGACTATCACTACGCTGGCCAAATCAAGCAGGCCCGCAGTGAGGTCCTGGTGCCGGGCTATCCGATCGAGTCCGAGGCGTTGCAGATCTCGGGGGACAATCACCATGTCACGGTGGCGGGGCCCGGCCTTTTTGCCGGTGTTCCAATCGAGGCGCGCTGGCGTCAGGGTATCCGCCCCGGAAATGCACCCGATGGCACCATCGAGGCGGAGATGGAACTCTCGCCGCGCACCTTGGCGGCGCTCAACATCGGGCTCCCTGAGGGCATGGTGCGCGGGCAGGGGCAGGCGCAGGTCGAGGTGGTTCTGCCCCCCGGCGAGCCGGTCGCGCTCTCGGTGCAAAGCGATCTTCGCGGCATTGGCCTGTCGCTGCCCGAGGTAGGCTGGCGCAAGGCCGAAAACAGCAGCGGCAGACTGTCGTTTGAAACAGTGCTGAAGGACACGCCCTCGATCGAGAGTTTTACCCTCGAGGCCAATGGCTTGCGCGCGGCCGGGCGGATCACGGTAAAGCCGGATGGCGGGCTGGATCAGGCGCAGTTCTCGGCCGTGTCGCTTGGAAACTGGCTGTCGGGGGCGGTGACATTGCGCGGGCGGGGCGACGCGACCCCTGCGCTGTCGATGACCGGGGGCTGGATCGACCTTGAGCGCGCGCCCTTTGACAGCCGCGCGGAGGGCGGCTCTGGCGGTGGTGGCAGCAATACGCCGATCTCGCTGGCCATTGATCGGCTGCAAGTCACCAAGGAACTGGCGTTGACGCGCTTTCAGGGGCGGTTTGACACGCTTGGCGGGTTCAACGGGGCCTTCAGCGGCAACCTCAACACGCTCACCCCGGTCGAAGGGGTGGTGGTGCCGCAGTCCGGGGGGCTTGCGATGCGGCTGCGTTCGGCGGATGCGGGCGGGGTCTTTCGTGCGGCGCAGGTGATGCAGAACGGCTATGGCGGCAGTTTCGAGATGACCATGCTGCCCGCTTCCGATCCTGGCGAATATGTCGGCCAGCTCCGCGTGAAGAACATCCGCGTAAAACGTACCCCCGCCATTGCGGCGCTGATCAACGCGCTCAGTCTTGTGGGACTCTTTGATGAGCTGTCGGGGCAGGGCATCCTCTTTACCGCGATGGAGGCCGATTTCCGCCTTGGGTCGCGCTATCTCACGCTGGTGAAGTCCTCGGCGGTGGGGCCGTCGATGGGGATTTCGCTCGATGGGGTCTATGACCTCAGCACCAGCCAGATGAACATGCGCGGGGTGCTCTCGCCGATCTATCTGGTCAACGCCATTGGCAGTGTGCTGACACGCAAGGGCGAAGGGTTGTTTGGATTCTCGTTCACCCTGAAGGGCAAGGCCGAGGACCCGGTGGTGTCGGTGAACCCGCTTTCTGGCATCGCGCCGGGGTTCCTGCGCGAGATCTTTCGCGGCGAGGCGCCACGGGCGCCCGGGGCGGCCCCCTTGCCGGAGGACGAGCAGAACCAGACCGCCGAAGAGCTGCGCGAAGAACGCGAGCGCCGCCGCGAGTCCCGCTAGGCAGTCTGTGCAGGGCAAAGATCGCGTCACGCGCGCCGATGCCCCATGGACTTTTGCGCAGGCGCGCAGTATCGCGCGGCCCAAGATGAAATCGGCGGTGCAAGAGCCTGCGCGGACGGTGCAACAGGTGGCACGACGAACGGCAATCCGCCGGCAAGACAGACGACATCCCAAGCGGCGACGCAGTTGGTGAAACAGACGGTGAGCAGACCATGACAGAGTCCTTGAAACTGGGCGATTTTGATTTTGACCTGCCAGAAGAGCTGATCGCGACACGCCCTGCCGTGCCACGCTCTTCGGCGCGTCTTCTGGTGGCAGAGCAGGACCGGATTTCGGACGGTCGCGTCACCGACCTTTTGGACTGGCTGGCACCGGGGGATCGGCTGGTGCTCAATGACACCCGCGTGATCCCTGCGCGTCTCAGCGGTCAGCGCCACCGCAACTCGGCGCAGGGACCGGTCTCGGCACGCATCGAGGTAACGCTTCTGGAGCCGCAGGCCGATGGCAGCTGGGCGGGTCTCCTGAAGCCGCTGAAAAAGATCAAGATCGGCGAGACCCTGCGGTTCTCCGATGCGCTTTCGGCCGAGCTTGTCGATGTGGTCGATGGTCAGGGACGGCTTCGGTTCAACCTCGCGGGCGATGATTTTGATGCGGCGCTGGCAGAGGCGGGCGCGATGCCCCTGCCGCCCTATATCGCCGCCAAACGCCCTGCCGACGAGCAGGACAAGACTGACTATCAAACCGTCTGGGCGCGCAATTCCGGCGCGGTGGCGGCGCCCACCGCGAGCCTTCACTTTGACGAACCTCTCCTGAAAGCGCTGTCCGAGAAGGGCGTGACCTTTACCTATGTGACCCTGCATGTGGGCGCGGGCACCTTCCTGCCCGTGAAGGTCGAGGATGTGACCACCCACAAGATGCACGCCGAATGGGGCCAAGTGACGCCGGAGGCCGCCGCCGAGATTGCAGCCACCAAGGCCGCAGGCAATCGGGTGATCCCCGTGGGCACCACGGCGCTGCGCCTGATCGAAAGCGCGGCACGCGAAAGCGGCGCCATCACACCCTGGGAAGGCGAGACGGACATTTTTATCTATCCGGGTTTCGAGTTCCGGGTGGCCGATGCGTTGATGACGAATTTTCATCTGCCAAAATCGACCCTGATGATGCTGGTCTCTGCCCTGATGGGGCAGGACCGCATCCGCGCGATCTATGCGCATGCGGTAAAGGAGCGGTATCGCTTCTTTTCCTACGGGGATGCCTCGCTGCTCATTCCCTGATCGCGGCCCGTTGACGGCGCTGTGTCGGGGACCGGCAAGGGGTTGACCCATGTTGTCACTGTGCGAAAGGTCGCCCTAAGACCGCCCCGAGTCGGAATTGCCGGGTCAGGGCACCCTGAATGAGAGCATAACCAGACCCTTGGGGTGTGCTGGGGCTTATGGCCCTTTGCCCCTCTGACAGCCCACCGCGGCCTCGGGCCGGTTTTACTGAAAATACTTCCCGTATGCCGCTGTGCTGCGGGCTCCTCACGGACCGAAGGAGAACACGTCATGCTGCAAGTTCTGTCGAGCGCCTGGGCGCTTTTGCTGGGCATTGGCCTTTTGATGCTGGGCAACGGCCTGCAAGGCACGCTGCTGGGTGTGCGCGGTGGCATCGAGGGCTATTCCGCGCTCACCATGTCGCTGGTGATGTCCACCTATTTTGTGGGCTTGCTCCTGGGGTCTTGGGTGGCGCCGGGGATGATCCGGCGTGTGGGCCATGTGCGGGTCTTTGCGGCGCTGGCCTCGCTTATTTCGGCGGTGATGGTGATCTATCCCGCGCTGCCCAACCCGATTGTCTGGATGCTGGGCCGTCTGGTCGTGGGGTTCTGCTTTTCTGGCGTGTATGTCACCGCCGAAAGCTGGCTCAACAATGCGGCTGACAACCAGAACCGAGGCAAGGCGCTCTCTCTCTATATGGTCGTGATGACGCTGGGGCTGGTGGCCGCACAGGGTTTCATCCTGATTGGGGACCCGGCGGGCTATCTGCCGTTTGTGATCGCCTCCATCGCGGTTTCGATCTCCTTCGCCCCGATTTTGCTGTCGATTTCGCCGACCCCCGCCTTTGATACGGCCAAGCGCATGACGCTTCGCGAATTGATGCATGCCTCGCCCCTTGGGTGTGTGGGGATGTTCCTCATTGGCGGCGTGTTCTCGGCGCAGTTTGGTATGTCTGCGGTCTATGCCACCGAGGCTGGGATGGAGCTGCATCAGGTTTCGCTCTTTGCGGCGAGCTTCTATGTCGGTGCGCTCTTTATGCAGTTCCCGCTGGGGCTGCTGTCGGACCGGATGGATCGACGGGTGCTGATCATGATCGTGGCAGGGGTCGCCGGGGTGACCTCGGTGCTGGCGATGCTGCTTGGGGGCACGTTCAGCCTGCTTCTGCTGGCCGCCTTTGTGATCGGCGGGCTGATCAACCCGCTCTATTCCTTGCTGCTGGCCCACACCAATGACTTTCTCGATCACGACGATATGGCCTCTGCCTCGGGCGGGCTGATCTTTATCAATGGGCTTGGCGCCTGTAGCGGGCCGGTCATCATCGGCTGGCTGATGTCGGACGCGATGTTCGGACCCAACGGGTTCTTCCTCTTCATGGCGATATTGCTGGGCGTGCTGGTTCTTTATGCCGGGTATCGCGCAACGCAGCGTGCGACCATTCCAGTCGAAGAGACCGGTGTCATGCCCGCCATGAGCCCGACTGCGACCTCGGTCGCGGTAGAGGTGGCGCAGGAATACGCCATCGAAACCGAGCTCGAAGAGCAAGACAGCGCCACAGCCACGGGCTGACGGCAATAACCTGCTGAAAAATTGGCCATCTCTTCACAAAAGTGACGGAGGTGGCCTTTTTTGTAACGTAACGTCACTTGTGCTTGGGGGGTGAATCAGGCTTTTGATGGGTGTGTGGAAAACGTTTTACAGCCGGTGGAGAGAAACCAATGGCAGCCCCTGAAGAGATCCTGAAATTCTGGCTCGATGAGGTCGGAGAATCAGGGTGGTACCGTCAAGATGATGCGTTGGATGCTGAAATCCGCAAGCGGTTCGAGCAGGCCTGGATCAACGCCTGCGAAGGCAGCTACTCGCTCTGGCTCACCTATCCCAGCGGCACCTTGGCGTATATCATCCTCACCGATCAGTTCCCGCGCAACATGTTCCGTGGTCAGGGCAAAGCCTTTGAATCAGACCATATCGCGCTGGCGGTGGCCAAGGCTGCGGTGGATCGCAAATGGGATCTCAAGATCAACGAACCCGCGCGGCAATTCTTTTACCTGCCGATGATGCACTCCGAGAGCCTCTGTGATCAGGAACGCTGCGTGCGGCTGATCCACGAACGGCTCGACAAGACGGGCGCGCAGAACCTCCTGCATGCGCGCGCGCACCGCGAGGTGATCCGTCTCTTTGGCCGCTTCCCCTATCGCAATGATGCGCTCGCGCGTCACAGCACCGCCCCCGAACGCGACTATGTAAGCGCGGGCGGCTATGGCTCTACCGTGCGAGAGCTGCAGGCCTACGCCTGACAGGCACCTGACTAAGTGACCAAGGGCCCTGTCGATTGCCACGGCGGGGCCTTTTTCATGTGGCGCGCGGGGTCTGAGACACGCGCAAGACGTTGCCACGCGCGCGGAAAGGATGGGATTTTTGGTTGAACCTGTAGGCTTGCTTGTTAGGGTCAGAGGGTCTTTGCCGCCGCCACAGCAGGGGCAGGGCGGCGCGCCCGCTTCGACAGTTGCGGCGTGTGAGAAATTAGTTTAACGGTAAACTAGTTTTTGGATCTTAGTTCATGAGGGAACACAATGGCCGCAGCATCCTATGACGTGATCGTAATCGGCGCAGGCCCCGGTGGCTATGTTGCCGCGATCCGCGCTTCGCAACTTGGGCTCAAGACCTGCGTGGTTGAGCGCGAGCACCTGGGCGGCATCTGCCTCAACTGGGGCTGTATCCCCACCAAGGCGCTGTTGCGGTCCTCGGAAGTGTTTCACCTGATGGAGCGGGCCAAGGATTTTGGTCTCAAGGCCGAGAACATCGGGTATGATCTGGGCGCGGTGGTGAAACGCTCGCGCGGGGTGGCCAAGCAGCTCTCGTCCGGGGTCAAAGGTCTGCTGAAGAAGCACAAGATCGACGTCATCATGGGCGAAGCCACACTCCCCGCAAAGGGGAAGGTCGCGGTCAAGACCGACAAGGGCTCCGAAGAGCTGACGGGCAAGAATATCATTCTCGCCACCGGCGCACGGGCGCGTGAACTGCCCGGCCTCGAGGCGGATGGCGATCTGGTCTGGACCTACAAGCACGCCCTTGATCCCAAGCGCATGCCCAAGAAACTGCTGGTCATCGGATCCGGCGCGATCGGCATCGAATTTGCGAGCTTCTACAACACCTTGGGCGCGGATACGACCGTCGTTGAAGTGATGGATCGGGTGCTTCCCGTCGAGGACGAGGAAATCTCCAAATTCGCCAAGAAGGCCTTTGAAAAGCAGGGCATGAAGATCATGCAAAAGGCGATGGTCAAGCAGCTTGATCGCGCCTCTGGCAAGGTCACGGCGCATATCGAGGTGGGCGGCAAGGTCGAAAAACACGAGTTTGACACCGTGATTTCCGCGGTGGGGATCGTCGGCAACGTCGAGGGGCTCGGGCTTGAGGGGCTGGGCGTCAAGATTGACCGCACCCATGTGATCACCGATGAGTATTGCCGCACGGGTGTCGACGGGCTCTATGCCATTGGCGACATCGCGGGTGCCCCCTGGCTTGCGCACAAGGCGAGCCACGAGGGCGTCATGGTGGCCGAGCTGATCGCGGGCAAACATGCGCATCCGGTGAAGCCCGAAAGCATCGCGGGCTGCACCTATTGTCACCCGCAGGTGGCCTCCGTGGGCTATACCGAAGCCAAGGCCAAGGAGCTGGGCTACAAGGTCAAAGTGGGCCGTTTCCCCTTTATCGGCAATGGCAAGGCGATCGCGCTCGGAGAGCCCGAGGGCCTGATCAAGACCGTCTTTGACGAGAAAACCGGCGAGCTGTTGGGCGCGCATATGATCGGCGCCGAGGTCACCGAACTGATCCAGGGCTATGTGGTCGGGCGCCAGCTGGAAACCACAGAAGAAGACCTGATGAATACGGTCTTCCCGCATCCGACCCTGTCTGAGATGATGCACGAAAGCGTGCTGGACGCCTTTGACCGGGTGATCCACATCTGATTTCGCCAGCATATGTTTGATGAAAGGCCGGGTCTCATGCCCGGCCTTTTTTGTGGGGTTTGTGTGGGTACAAAATAGCGCGTTATCGATCTGGCGCCCCGGAGCCGGAAGGCATAAGTTGGCCGCTCATTTTCTTCACAGGGTCGAGGGCGACGAGATGCAGCAGCAGGGGCAGGGGACGAACTGGGTCATGGTGCTCTTGATCTGGGCCGCGGGCCTCGGGGCGGCGGCGCAATACGGCAAGATCGCCGTGATCTTTGACCAGCTGCCTGCGCTTTATCCCGGTGTGGGCGCGGCGATGGGCTGGACGGTGTCGCTGGTGGGGGTGCTGGGGATCATTTTTGGCGTCGTGGCGGGGCTTTATGTGTCGGCCATCGGTTTTCGGCGTTCGCTTGTTCTGTCGCTGGTGCTTGGCGCGGGGGTCTCGGGCCTGCAGGCGCTGCATCTGCCCTTTGGCCTGTTTCTCATCACGCGCATGGTCGAGGGGATCTCCCATTTAGGCGTGGTTGTTGCGGCGCCGACGCTGATGGCGATCCTGGCGCGTGGCCCGGCGCGTGGGGTGGCGCTGACGATCTGGAGCACGTTCTTTGGCGTTGCCTTTGCGCTCTTGACGTGGTTCGGGCTGCCGCTTGTCGAGGCACGGGGCATCCCTGCGCTTTTTGCGGTGCATGCAGGGATGATGGGCCTTCTGGCGCTCATCCTGTATTGGGGTCTGCGCGACTTGCCGGTGCCGCCGCGCGCCAGCTATCCTGATCTGCGCGCCTTGCCATCGCTGCATCTGAATATCTACCGATCACCGCACAAGCTGGCGCCTGCCGCCGGCTGGCTCTTTTATACCTGCTGCTTTGTGGCGGTGCTGACGGTGCTGCCGCCCTATATCGCCGAGAGCCAGCGTGCGCATGTGATGGGGGCGATGCCTCTGGTGTCGATTGCGGTCTCTCTGACGCTTGGGGCTGGCCTGCTCCGCGTGACCTCGGGGGTCAAAGTGGTGCAGCTTGGGTTCCTCATCGGCACGGTGGCGATGCTCTGGCTTTGGGCGATGCCGGGGCACTGGCTGGCCTGCATGGTATTGGCGGCGGGGTTCGGGCTGGTGCAGGGGGCCAGCTTTGCCGCTGTGCCGCAGCTCAATGACACGCCTTCGACGCAATCAGAGGCCAATGGCGCCATGGCGCAGGCGGGCAACATGGGCAATGCCATCGGCACGCCGCTGTTTGTCGCCGTGCTGACCTATGGGGGCTATGGCACGCTGGTGCTGACCGTGGCGCTGCTGCTTTTGGCCGGGGCCGTGGTGCATCAGGCGCTTGCGCTGCACCGGCAACGGGTGGCGCGGGGGGCGGTCTGACAGTTTCTGTCAGGACAGATTTGCGCGTTCCCCCTCTGTTCCTCTTTTTCTCTTGGAGACTCGCGGCGGCTCACCTATGTGTTGTTCAAAGTTTGGGGGCAATATGGCTGAGTTGAAGAACATTGAGGTGCGCGGCGCGCGCGAGCACAATCTCAAGAACATCGACGTGGACATCCCGCGGGATGAACTGGTGGTGATCACGGGCCTCTCCGGTTCCGGCAAGTCGAGCCTTGCCTTTGACACCATCTACGCCGAGGGGCAGCGCCGCTATGTCGAATCCCTCAGCGCCTATGCGCGCCAGTTCCTCGATATGATGGAAAAGCCCGATGTGGATCATATCTCGGGCCTGTCGCCTGCGATCTCCATCGAGCAGAAGACCACATCGAAGAACCCGCGCTCGACCGTCGGCACCGTCACCGAGATCTATGATTATCTGCGACTGCTGTTTGCCCGCGCCGGCACGCCCTACAGCCCTGCCACCGGCCAGCCCATCGAGGCGCAGCAGGTGCAGGATATGGTCGATCGGATCATGACGCTTGAGGAGGGCACGCGGGGCTATCTGCTGGCGCCCATCGTGCGCGACCGCAAGGGCGAGTACAAAAAAGAGATGCTGGAGCTCAGGAAACAGGGGTTCCAGCGCGTGAAGGTGGATGGGGAGTTCCACGACCTTGATACGCCGCCCACGCTCGACAAGAAGTTCCGCCATGACATCGACGTGGTGGTCGACCGGCTGGTTGTAAAAGAAGGCATCGAGACCCGGCTGGCGGACAGCTTGCGCACCGCGCTGGATCTGGCCGACGGGATCGCCATTCTGGAGACCGCCCCGCGTGAGGGCGACCCGGAGCGGATCACCTTTTCCGAGAATTTTGCCTGTCCCGTCAGTGGCTTCACCATCCCCGAGATCGAACCACGGCTGTTTTCCTTTAACGCGCCCTTTGGGGCCTGTCCGCATTGTGACGGTCTGGGCGTGGAGCTGTTCTTTGACGAACGTCTCGTGGTGCCGGATCAGAGCCTCAAGGTTTATGACGGGGCGCTGGCGCCCTGGCGCAAGGGCAAATCGCCCTATTTCCTGCAGACTATCGAGGCCATCGCCAACCACTATGAGTTCGACAAGAACACGCCGTGGAAGGATCTGCCCGCGCATGTGAAACAGGTGTTCCTGCATGGCTCCGGCGACGAGGAAATCGCCTTTCGGTATGACGAAGGCGGGCGCGTCTACAATGTGACGCGCGTCTTTGAGGGCGTGATCCCCAATATGGAGCGCCGCTACCGCGAAACGGATTCCAACTGGGTGCGCGAGGAGTTCGAGCGCTACCAGAACAACCGCGACTGCGGCCATTGTGGTGGGTATCGTCTGCGCGAAGAGGCGCTGGCGGTCAAAATCGGCCCGGCGGGAGGCCCCGCCGAGCATCGTCTGCATGTGGGGCAGGTGGTGGAGAAATCCATCCGCGAGGCGCTGGCGTGGATCGAAGAGGTGCCGAGCCATCTCAGCCCGCAAAAGCAGGAGATCGCTCGCGCCATCGTCAAGGAAATCCGCGAGCGTCTTGGGTTCCTCAACAATGTGGGGCTTGAGTATCTGACCCTCTCGCGCAACGCGGGCACGCTCTCGGGCGGGGAAAGCCAGCGTATTCGACTGGCGAGCCAGATCGGCTCTGGCCTCACGGGGGTGCTCTATGTGTTGGACGAGCCGTCAATCGGCCTGCACCAGCGCGACAATGACCGGCTGATCACCACGCTCAAGAACCTGCGCGATCAGGGCAATACGGTGATCGTGGTGGAACATGACGAGGATATGATCCGTCAGGCCGATTACGTCTTTGACATCGGCCCCGGTGCCGGGGTGCATGGTGGCCAGGTCGTCAGCCACGGCACGCCCGCCACGGTTGAGGGTGATGCGGGTTCGATCACCGGTCAGTATCTGGCCGGAACGCGTGAGATTGCGGTGCCGGATACGCGCCGCAAGGGCAACAAGAAGAAGATCAAGGTGGTGAAGGCCTCCGGCAACAACCTGAAGGACGTCACCGCCGAATTCCCGCTGGGGAAATTTGTCTGCGTCACCGGTGTGTCGGGCGGCGGCAAGTCCACGCTGACCATCGAGACGCTGTTCAAGACTGCCTCGATGCGCCTCAACGGGGCGCGCCAGACGCCAGCGCCTTGCGAGACGATCAAGGGGCTCGAACATCTGGACAAGGTGATCGACATCGACCAGCGCCCCATCGGGCGCACGCCACGCTCGAACCCGGCGACCTATACCGGGGCTTTCACGCCGATCCGCGATTGGTTTGCCGGTCTGCCCGAAGCCAAGGCGCGCGGGTATAAACCGGGGCGGTTTTCCTTTAACGTCAAGGGCGGGCGCTGCGAGGCCTGTCAGGGCGACGGGGTTCTGAAGGTGGAGATGCATTTCCTGCCCGACGTCTATGTCACCTGCGAGACCTGTCAGGGCGCGCGCTACAACCGCGAGACGCTGGAGATCAAGTTCAAGGGCAAGAGCATTGCCGATGTGCTGGATATGACAGTGGAGGATGCGCAGGAGTTCTTTGCCGCCGTGCCGACGATCCGCGACAAGATGGACGCGCTGATGCGGGTGGGTCTTGGCTATATCAAGGTCGGCCAGCAGGCCACCACACTGTCGGGCGGCGAGGCCCAGCGGGTGAAACTCTCAAAGGAACTCGCCAAACGGTCGACGGGCCGCACGCTTTATATCCTGGATGAACCGACCACCGGTCTGCATTTTGAGGATGTGCGCAAGCTCTTGGAAGTGCTGCATGAATTGGTTGAGCAGGGCAATTCCGTGGTGGTGATTGAACACAACCTCGACGTGATCAAGACGGCCGATTGGTTGATCGACATTGGCCCCGAAGGCGGTGATGGCGGCGGCGAGATTGTCGCTGTGGGGACGCCGGAAAAGGTCGCCGAAGAGCCCAGCAGCCACACCGGGCGCTATCTGAAGCCGATGCTGGAAGCGCAGGCGCGCAAGAAGGTCGCGGCGGAGTGATCTCTGGGCGAGGGGCGCTGCCCCTCGCGCTCCCCGGGATATTTGGGGTTAGAAGAAGAGGGGCGCGGGTGCGCCTCTCTTTGTTTGGAACACTGTGTGTAGGGGTCAGCCTTGTGGCGAGAGCCTCTGGCCGGATGCTGGTTTGAGTAGCAGAAGCGGCGCCAACAGCAGCGCAAGGAAGGCGGTGTTCATCACCACGTTGAAGCTGGCGCCCGAGAGGGCGGAGCCGAGGCTGTCGGGCAGATACCAGGTGAGGAGCGCGGGGATCAGGAGCTGACGCGCGCGTTTTGGGTCGCTGGGCAGCACATGGGTGGCAATCTGCCAGATCAACACGCCAAGGCCGCACAGAAGCCCGCCCGAAATCGCCATCATCAGTTGGGCGACCTCGTCATTGATCTGTTGCGCCTGATCGAGAGGCAGAAAGGCCAGATCGGCAAAGAACAGACCGGCAGGGCGGAGCGGGCTGTGCGGAGCCAGCACCAGCATCATCCCAAGAAGCGCCGTCCCGGCGGCGGTGACGCGCAGGAGCCGTGCTGCAAAATCAACTGTCATCATGTGGTCCTCTTTTATGCAAACTTGCCCGGAGGCTCGCCGATGCAGGGAAGGGATTCAATTACCTCGGAGGTAACTGTATTTCACAAGCGGATCGGCTAGGAATGTCAAAAAGCGAGGGGCGGATGAGCGCGTTTGGAACACAGCTGAAAGACTGGCGACAGCTGCGCCGGATGAGCCAGTTGGATTTGGCGCTCTCGGCAGAGGTCTCGGCGCGGCATCTGTCGTTTCTGGAAACCGGGCGTGCGCGGCCCAGCCGGGACATGGTGCTGCGTTTAAGCCGGGAGTTGCTGCTGCCACAGACGGAGATCAACGCGCTGCTGACAGCGGCGGGGTTTGCGCCTGCCTATGGGGCGCGTGATCTGGAGGACGCGGAGCTGGCCCCGGTGCGGGCGGCGGTGATGTGGATGCTGGAGCGCCACGCGCCATATCCGGCGATGGCTCTGGATCGACACTGGCAGCTGGAAGCGGCGAATGCGCCTGCCCGAATGCTGTTGCAGCCTGTGGGCATCGACTTGGGCGACAGCTTGCTGGAGGCGCTCTTGCACAATAGCGGGCTGCGTTCGAATATCCTCAACCTTCGGGAGGTCGAGCAGCTGACCCTGCAACGTTTGCGCAGCGAGCTGGCGCATTTTGGCCGGGACAGCGTGATCGAGGCCCATGTGGAGGATCTGCGCGCCCGGGGCGCGGGGCAGGTGCCAGAGGCCGGGCCATTGCCCGCCATGATCCCCACCCGCTATCAGATCGGCGCGCAGGTGCTCTCGTTTTTTTCGGCGATGTCGCAGTTTGGCACGGTGGAGGATATTGCCCTCTCCGAGCTCAGGATCGAATGCATGTTCCCGGCGGATGAGGCCACGCGGGTGGCGCTCATCCAGATGGGGGCGTCCTAGCTGCGGCCGCGTTTTTCAAAGCGCGGCAACATGGCGGAGAAATCCTTGCCTTTGCCGTCCTCTTTGTCGACGAACTGGCTGTAGAGCGCTTCGGCCAGTTTGCCCATCGGGGTGTCGGCATCGGCGCTGCCGGCGGCCTGCTGCGACAGACGCAGGTCCTTCAGCATCAGATCGGCGGCAAAGCCCGGCTGGTAGTCGTTGTCGGCGGGGGACTGCGGGCCGACGCCGGGGGCGGGGCAATAGGCGTTCATGGTCCAGCTGTAGCCTGAGGAGGTCGAGACCACATCGAACATCTTCTGGCGATCCAGGCCGAGTTTGTCGGCCAGCGCAAAGGCTTCGCAGGTGGCGATCATGGTGACGCCGAGGATCATGTTGTTGCAGATCTTGGCGGCCTGACCGGCACCGGAGTCGCCGCAATGCACGGCCTTCTGGCCCATGATATCAAAGAGCGGTTCAGCCTTGGCAAAGGCCTCCTCAGATCCGCCCGCCATAAAGGTGAGCGTGCCGCCCGCAGCCCCACCGATGCCACCGGAGACCGGCGCATCCACGGCCAGAAGCCCGGCCTCTGCCGCCTGCTGCGCCACCGCGCGGGCGCTGTCCACATCAACGGTGGAGCAATCCACAAAGGCCGCGCCTTTGGTCATGGCGGGAATGATCTCGGAGGCGACATGGCGCAGGATGTCACCATTGGGCAGCATGGTGATCACCACATCCGCGCCCGCTGCGGCCTCGGCCGCGCTCTTGGCGAGGGAGACGCCTTCGATCGAGACATCCGCCATGTCAAAGCCGGTAACGCTGTGGCCTGCTTTGGCGAGATTGGCCGCCATCGGGCCGCCCATGTTGCCCAGTCCGATAAATCCGATTTGCATCTTAGCTCTCCTCCTCAAAACTCAATGCCTCGGCTCCAAGCGGTTGGAGCATCTGGCTCACGGCGACCGCAGGCACGTTGCCGTCGGCATATTGCCACTTGGGCGATTTGTCCTTGTCGATGATGAGGGCGCGCACGCCTTCGAGAAGGTCGCCCATATCCATCGCACGATAGGTGAAACGATACTCCAGATCCAAGGCCCGGCGCATGGTCACGGTGGAGCTGCGCAGGCGGTGGATCATCTCGACCGTGGTGGCGATGGAGAGCGGCGCACCGCGTTCCAGCACCTTGAGGGTGTCGGCGGCAAAGCTGTCCTCTCGCCCACGCAGGACGGTCAGGATGTCGGCGGCGGTTTCACCTGCAAATGTGGCGTCGATATCCCCCTGCATCGCCTGCAGCTTGCTCTCTGGGGCGGGCTGTGCGGCGGCCTCGAGAGCTGCGGTATCGCCTGTCTCCTCAAGGGTCTTGATCAGCGCAGGCCAGGCGGTTTCGGGGATGTAGTGATCGGCAAAGCCAGCATAAATCGCATCGCCCGCATCCATCCGGTAGCCGGTGGTGCCGAGATATTCGCCCAGGCGCCCCGGCGCCAGCGCGAGCAGAAGCGAGCCGCCCACATCCGGCACCAGCCCGATCCCGCATTCGGGCATCGAGAGCTTGGAGCTGTCGCCCACCACGCGATGCGTGCCGTGACAGCCGATGCCGACACCGCCGCCCATGGTAAAGCCCTGAAGGAAGCTCACCACCGGTTTGGGATACTCAAAGATCCGCGCGTTCATGCGGTACTCATCCCGCCAGAATGTGCGGCCATAGGCAAAATCGCCCTTGGTTCCCGTCTCGTAGAGCTCGGCAATGTCACCGCCCGCGCAGAAGGCCTTGTCGCCAGCGGCGTCAAACACCACCAGCGCCACGGCATCGTCCTTGGCCCAGTCCTTGAGGGCAGCGTCGATCGCAAGGCACATGTCGTAAGAGAGGGCGTTGAGGGCCTTTTCGCGGGTGAGCGTTATGCGCCCTGCGCGCCCTTCGATACGGATATGGATGTCGCTCATGGCGGCGGTCCTTTCCTGAGACACTTAGTGGTTTTCCGCCAGCATATGACGGGCGACGATCACGCGCATGATCTCATTGGTGCCTTCAAGGATCTGATGCACCCGAAGGTCGCGTACCAGCTTCTCGATGCCGTAATCCGCGAGATAGCCATAGCCGCCGTGCAGCTGCAGGCATTGATCCACCACGTTGGAGCCGGTTTCGGTCACGAATTTCTTTGCCATGGCGCAGAATTTGGTGGCATCCGGGCTGCCCTGGTCCAGTTTCCATGCGGCCTGGCGCAGGAAGGTGCGCGCGGCCTGAAGCTCGATCTCCATATCCGCGAGGCGGAACTGAAGCCCCTGGAACTGGTCGATGGATTTGCCAAAGGCCTTGCGCTCGGACATGTATTGCAGCGTCGCATTTAGCCCGGCTTGGGCGGCGCCAAGCGAACAGGCGGCAATGTTGAGACGCCCGCCATCAAGGCCCTTCATGGCGTATTTGAACCCTTCGCCCTCCTGGCCCACGAGATTGCCCGCCGGCACGCGGCAGTCGTCAAATTGCACCTGCGCGGTGGGCTGGCTCTTCCAGCCCATCTTGTCCTCAAGCCCGCCAAACGAGAGCCCCGGCGTGCCATCCTCGACATAGAGCGTGGAGATCCCCTTGGGGCCGTCCTCGCCGGTGCGCACCATGCAGACATAGGCGTCGGAATAGCCGCCGCCGGAGATGAACGCCTTGGTGCCGTTGAGCACATAGCCTTCGTTGTCCCGGCTCGCGCGGGTCTTGAGCGCCGCCGCGTCAGAGCCGGACCCCGGTTCGGTGAGGCAGTAGCTCAGCACCGTGTTGAGGCTCATGACGTCGTCCATCACGCGCGCCTTCAAATCGTCGCTGGCAAACATGTCGAGCATCTTGGCGCACATGTTGTGAATCGACAGGAACGCTGCCACCGAGGGGCAGGCCATCGACAGCGCCTCAAAGACCAGGGTGGCATCCAGCCGCGAAAGGCCGGAGCCGCCGGACTCTTCGCTTACATAAAGAGAGCCAAAGCCCAGCTCACCCACCTTGGGCCACAGATCCTTGGGGATGGTGCCTTCAGATTCCCACTGGCGGGCAAAAGGCGCGATATGCTCCTGGCCAAAGCCATAAGCCATGTCAAAGATGGCCGTCTGCTCTTCTGTCATTGCGAAGTCCATGGGTTCTCCTCCCCGTTTCAAATGTGGCCGCATGCGGCGCCACAAGAATTGAACAACTGTTTATTTCTTACGCGGCTCGGGGCGTCACTTCAATATGCACAACTGCAAGATGGTCCTGCACCGTTGCGCCCATCGGCGCAAAACAGCGCTCAATTGGGGTGTTTTTCGATGCATTCATGTGGAATTTGAGGGAAATTTTAAGACCTCTGCGCCACTACTTTGGACCAAAGGCCCTCCTGTTTCCCATAGGATAGGGGCAAACCTATAGTCTGAGAAGGAGCGAGATCCTCGTGTCGCAGCCCAATCAAACCCCAAAACTCGCGGTGATGCAGCCCACCAAGAAGCAGTTCCCCGAGTTCGAAAAATTCGCCAATTCCGTCAAGGCGCAGGAACGCGCGAAATTCGCCTATGAAATGAAAAACGGGCTGCGCAGCAGCCGGGCGAAAGGGGAGCAGACCAAGGACACTGTGACCAAGCTTCTGCGTAAGGCTCAGGCGCTCATCCTGAAACATGAGAACGAAAAGGCCGAGGCGGTGATCAACCAGGCGATTGCGCTCGAGGGACAGGATGCGCGGCTCCATTCGCTGATGGGCGAAGTGCTCATGAAGGATTCCAACCGGATGATGGACGCGCTGGGGAGCCTGATGCGAGCCGTCAAGCTGGAGCCGACCAACGGCAGCCACTACGGCATGATCGGCACCCTTCTGATGCGCCTTCAGAAATTTGAAGAGGCGATCGATTACTTTGAAATTGCTGTGAAATTCGATCCCAAAAATCATATCGCCCTGTCGCGGATGATGCATACCAAAGCCCATCGCGCGCGCTGGGATGATTTCAACAAGATCCCGACCTACCTCAAGCAGTTCAAGAACCAGAACGTGCTGTCCGATCCTTTTGCCTTCCTGTCGCTTTGCGATGATGCGGCGTTTCAGAAACAGCGCTCCATCGCCCAGATCAATTCCAAGTTTCGCAACCCCGTCAAAGCCCCCATCTTCAAGGGGGAGCGCGCGGCCGGCGAAAAGATCCGGATCGGCTATTTCTCGAACGACTTCTACAACCACGCCACCATGCATCTCATGGGGGGGCTGCTGGAAAACCACGACCGATCGAAGTTCGAGATCTATATCTACGACTATGGCTCAAAGCTGCGGGACCACGAACACGAGCGCGCGCGTCGCAGCGCCGATGTGTTTCGCGATATCCGCACTCTGAACACTGCGCAGATCGTTGATCTGGCGCACGGGGATGCTCTGGATATTGCGGTGGATCTCAAGGGCTTTACCGAGAATGGGCGGCTGGACATGTTCAACAGTCGCGTGGCGCCTGTGCAGGTGGCCTATCTGGGGTATCCGGGCACGACCGGTTTGAAATCAATGGATTACATGGTGGCCGACAAGATCACGATCCCGTCGCACCTGCGCAAGCACTATACCGAAAACATCCTCTATATGCCCAATTGCTACCAGCCCAATGACGAGTCGCGCTTTATCGCCGAGGTTGCAGACACGCGGGCCAGCCACGATCTCCCCGAAGAGGGGTTTGTGTTCTCCTCCTTCAACAACCCCTACAAGGTCACGCCGCGCGAGTTCGGCATCTGGATGGACCTCCTGAAAGAAGTGCCCGACAGCGTGCTGTGGTTCTATGTCTCAAAGGCAGAGATCATCGACCGTCTGCGCAAGGAAGCCGAGTCGCGCGGTGTCGATGGTGCGCGCATCATCCCCACCGGGCGGATGCAGCCGGAGTACCACCTGGCGCGCCTGAAACACGCCGATCTTTTCCTGGATACCTTCAACGTCAACGCACACACGACCGCCAGTGATGCCCTCTGGGCGGGCTTGCCCGTTGTCACCAAAACCGGCGAGCAATTCGCCGCGCGGGTGGCGGGCAGCATCCTCAGCGCAGCGGGGCTTGAGGATCTGGTCACTCATAGCGAGAAGAAATATTACGAAGTGGCTCTGCGCATTGCCCAAGATCCTGACTATCTTGCGGATATACGCAAGCGTCTGGCTGCGTCGCACGAGAACTCGCCGCTGTTTGATACCAAATCCTACACCCGCGATTTTGAACGTCTGATGGAGCGCGCGTTCCAGAATTACATCGACGGCAACGCCCCGCGCAGCCTCGGAATTTCCGCAGCCTGAGCCGGGTCTCGCGGACTTCAGATCAAAGACGACAAAGCCGCGTCCCCTTAGGGAGACGCGGCTAATTCTTGGGCCTCTTCATGCCGGAGGTGAACGTTCAGGCGGGCGATCAGAGCAGCCGCACCTGTGTTCCGACTTTGACCAGCGGATAGAGTTTCTCGACGTGCTGATTGTAGAGCCCGATGCAGCCAGAAGAGCTCTGACGGCCAATTTTGCGGGTGTCATGGGTGCCATGCACCAGATAGGCGGGCCAGTCGAGATAGAGCGCGCGGGTGCCAAGCGGGTTGTTTGGCTCGCCGCCTTCAATACGCTGCGGCAGCGAGGGATCGCGCTCGCGCATGTTGGCTGTGGGTGTCCAGCTTGGGTTCTCGCGCTTGCGCACGATCTTGGAATAGCCCCGGCGGGTCAAGTCTTCGCTCATCGGAACAGACGAGGGAAAGAGCAGATAGGTCTCGCCATCGCCGCCCCAGTAATGCAGCGCGCGGCTCTCGATGTCGGCCAAGAGACAGCCCACGCCCAGCGTCTCAAAATGGTCCTGCCAGCGCTGTTGCTGGAACGAAGACACATTGCGCTGAACCGGGATTTGCTCGCGGATTGCGGGCTCTGATGCGGGGAAAGCATCGGTGGATTGCGCGCGCAAAAGCCCCGGTGTTGCAAGTGTTGCCGCCGCGCCCGCCATCAGGCTGCGGCGCGTCAGAGAAAGACGGGATTTGGTGAAGTCGGACATGCATCCATCCTCGTGGCTTTGAGTGCTCGAATTTTGATGGCGACACTATGAAAGCCAGGGCAGCTGCGCCAGTGTCATCCCCGCCTTGAAGGGGTGACATTTGCGTGAGCAGGCCGCTTGCGCAACTTATCGCGCATTCCCCAACAAAAAAGGCCGCCCGGAGGTCCCGGACGGCCAAAACATGAACCTTTCGGGGATCAGTCCATGGCTTTGAAGTTGAATTCGCCGCCTTCTTTGATGCCCGAGAACCAGCGCTGGGTCACAGTCTTGGTGCGGGTGTAGAAGCGGAAGGCGTCGGGGCCATATTGGTTCAGATCGCCAAAGGCCGATTTCTTCCAGCCGCCAAAGGTGTGGTAGCTGAGCGGGACCGGGATCGGGAAGTTGATGCCGACCATGCCCACGTTCACGCGGTTGGCAAAGTCACGCGCGGTGTCACCATCGGCAGTGTAGATCGCGGTGCCGTTGCCATAGGCGTTGTCTTTGACAAGGTTCAGTGCGTCCTCGTAGTTGTCCATGCGGACTGTCGACAGAACCGGGCCAAAGATCTCTTCTTTGTAAATGTCCATCTCGGCGGTGACATTGTCAAAGAGGGTCGGGCCAACAAAATAGCCGTTCTCATAACCCTGCAGCGTCAGGCCACGGCCATCGGTCACAAGGGTTGCGCCCTGCTCGACGCCGCTGTCGATGAGACCCTCGATGCGCGCCTTGGCCTGCGGGGTGATCACGGGGCCGTAGTCGATGTCCTCACCGGCGGTGTAGGGGCCGACCTTGAGTTTCTCGATGCGGGGCACCAGACGCTCAATGAGGCCATCGGCGGTTTCTTTGCCGACCGGCACCGCAACGGAGATCGCCATGCAGCGTTCGCCCGCTGCGCCAAACCCGGCACCCACCAGCGCGTCTGCCGCCTTGTCGAGATCCGCATCGGGCATGATCAGCATGTGGTTCTTGGCGCCGCCAAAGCACTGCGCGCGCTTGCCGTTGGTCGCCGCGCGGCCATAGATATACTGCGCAATCGGGGTGGAGCCCACAAAGCCCACGGCCTGAATGGTCTCGTTGTCGAGGATCGCGTCCACGGCTTCCTTGTCGCCGTTCACAACCTGCAGCACACCATCGGGCAGACCGGCTTCTTTCAGAAGCTCCGCCAGATAGAGCGAGGTGGACGGCACGCGCTCGGAAGGTTTCAGGATCATGGCGTTGCCGCACGAGAGGGCAGGGGCCATTTTCCACAAGGGGATCATCGCCGGGAAGTTGAAGGGGGTGATGCCCGCAACCACACCCAGAGGCTGGCGCATGGAGTAAAGGTCGATGCCCGGTCCGCCGCTGTCGGTGAATTCGCCTTTCAGCAGGCTCGGCGTGCCCATGCAGACCTCGACAACCTCAAGGCCGCGCTGCACGTCGCCGCGCGCATCAGGCAGGGTCTTGCCGTGTTCACGGGCAACCAGTTCTGCGAGCGTGTCCATGTGTTCGTTGATGAGTTGGCCGAACTTCATCATCACACGGGCGCGTTTTTGCGGGTTGGTTGCCGCCCATTCCACCTGTGCTTCGGCGGCTTTGGCGATGATTGCGTCCATTTCCGCCTTCGTGGCAAGCGGCACCTTGGCCTGCACTTCACCGGTGGCGGGGTTCAAAACGTCGGCAAAACGGCCGGAGGTCCCGGCGACTTTTTCACCATTCACGTAATGGGTCAGTTCCTGCATGTGCAGTCCTCCTCTGATCAGTGGTCGCCGCCATCCTAGGATTGCAAAAACAGACGTAAAAGAGGAAAGGCTTCAAATAGGTTTTGCATTTACGCAAATGGTTAAGGTAGGTTTACCATGAGCAGAATGCGAAGAAGGCTGGAGGATCCCGTCAGATGGAACCCCAATGGGACGATATGAAAGTGTTTTTGGCGGTCGCGCGGGAGAGCAGCCTCTCTGGCGCGGGGCGGGTCCTCAAGATGGACCCTGCCACAGTGGGCCGCCGGGTGGCCCGGTTTGAGGCCGCGCTCAAGACATCTCTCTTTGTAAAATCACCGCAAGGCTATGCGCTGAGCGCGGCCGGAGACAGGCTCTTGGGGCATGCGGAAGCGGCGGAACTCGCCATGCGGGCGGGCGAAGAGGCGCTCACTGGCCCGAGTGACACGCTTTCGGGGCAGATCCGCATCGGCGCGCCGGATGGATGTGCCAATTACATCCTGCCGCAGGTCTGTGCCGCGATTTCCAAAGACAACCCGGATCTTGATATTCAGGTTGTCGCCTTGCCGCGTGTGATCAACCTGTCGCGGCGCGAGGCGGATATGGCCGTCACCGTCAGCGCGCCAACTGCGGGCAAGCTGCTGGTGCAGAAGATCACCGACTATCACCTGCATCTGGCGGCCACCCGCCACTATCTGCGCGACCATCACCCGATCGAAAAGCTCGAGCACCTGCGCGACCATCGCATGATCGGCTACATTCCGGACATGATCTTTGATCGCGAGTTGGATTACCTCAATGATCTGGGCATCGAGCGCGTGTCGCTGGCGTCCAATTCGGTCTCTGTCCAGATCAAGATGCTTGCCGAAGGCAGCGCGCTTGGCGTGGTGCATGATTTTTCACTGCCGAGCCACCGGACCCTGCGCAAAGTGCTGAAGGAAGAGTTCAGCCTGACCCGCAGTTTTTACCTTGTCCGCCATCAGGGCGACCAGCGCAGCGACCGGCTTAATCGCTTTGCAGAGGCGCTCTCTGCAGGAATACGCGCAGAGGTTGAGCGATTGGAAGGCTTGACTTGATGTGATCTTGCGGCAAACCTTGAGGGAGTGAAAGAAAATTTCAAGGGTGCGCAAAATGCTCGTTAAGTCGATCCTTAAGTCCAAAGATATCGCCGAAGTTGTCACGATCACACCGGAGGCCACGATTGAGGCGGCGGCGCAGCTCTTGTCCGAGCATGGCATCGGGACAGTCGTTGTGTCGCCGGATAAATCCAAACCTGTTGGCATCCTGTCGGAGCGCGACATCGTGCGCCAGCTCGCCAAGGTGGGGTCGGTTTGTCTCAATCATAAGGTCGAGGACTACATGACCCGCGACGTGGTGACCTGCACCCAGGACAGCGTTGCAGAGCAGGCGCTCACCACGATGACCGAAGGGCGATTCCGCCATATGCCCGTTGTCGAAGATGGCGCGCTGGTGGGGATCATCTCGCTTGGAGATGTGGTCAAGGCGCAACTCAACGAGGTGGCGATGGAGAAAACCGCGCTTGAGGGCATGATCATGGGACACTAGGGAGCAAATCGCGGCTGGGCGGCGGCGATTATGCACTGGCTGAAGATTCAGTATTCTCACGCACTTGCATTGCGTCGCGCAACATGATTGCGTGCCCGGGAATGTGACGCAGGCAGGAGGGGCCCATGCGCATTGGCTTGTATCCCGGAACCTTTGACCCCATCACCTTGGGGCATATCGACATTATCCGGCGGGCAACCCTGCTGGTAGACCGGCTTGTGATCGGCGTGGCGATCAACCGCGACAAGGGGCCGTTGTTCGATCTCGAAGAGCGCGTCGCCATGATCGAGGCAGAGTGCGCCAAGCTCACCGAGCAGACCGGCACCGAGATCGTCGTTCACCCGTTTGAAAATCTGCTGATTGACTGCGCCCGCGATGTGGGCGCGCAGGTGATCGTGCGCGGCCTGCGTGCGGTTGCGGATTTTGAATATGAATTCCAGATGGTTGGCATGAACCGGGCGCTCGATGACAGCATCGAGACGGTGTTCCTCATGGCTGAGGCCCGCCATCAGGCCATCGCCAGCAAACTGGTCAAGGAAATCTCGCGCCTCGGGGGCGATGTCAGCAAGTTTGTGACGCCTCTTGTGCGCGAACGCCTCGCAGAGCGTTTGGGCCAGCGCTAGGCCCCAGCCAGCCCACTTGGAACACGTGGATCCGGTCTGCCGCGCGCGGGCCGGTTTTGCTTTGTGGTCAGCGCCAGAAAGCGAGCCACTCGATCAGCTCAAACAGCTTTTTGCCCAAAAACAGTACATGACCGGTGCCAAAGAACACGATGTCCACCGTCAAAGCGGTGATCAGGAACAGCCCCAGGGCGATGGCGATGGTGTTGGTCATGCGGGAAGCCCAATAAAATACGCCCGGCCAGCTATGCCTGACCGGGCGTAAAATCTCAACCCTCACGCGAGGGAGGGGTTAGTTCAGGCGACCCATGGCGGTGGCAACATCGGCCATCCGGACCGAGAAGCCCCATTCGTTGTCATACCACGCCAGCACGCGCACCATGCGACCGTCGACCACGCGGGTCTGGTCGGGCGCAAAGATGGAGCTTTCTTCGGTGTGGTTGAAGTCGGTCGAGACCAGCGGCGCGGGCTCATAGCCCAGAACGCGCGACATATGGCCCTTGGACGCCTCTGCCACGGCGGCGTTCACCTCTTCGGCGGTGACCTCGCGCCCCGCGCGGAAGGTCAGGTCCACCGCGGACACATTCGGGGTCGGCACGCGGATCGCTGAGCCATCGAGACGGCCCTTGAGGTTCGGCAGAACCTCACCCAGCGCCTTGGCCGCGCCCGTAGAGGTCGGGATCATCGACATCGCCGCCGCACGCGCACGGTAGAGGTCGTCGTGACGGCGATCCAGCGTCGGCTGATCGCCGGTGTAAGCGTGGATGGTGGTCATGATGCCATGCTCGATGCCAAAGGCCTCGTCGAGTACTTTGGCCAGCGGTGCAAGGCAGTTGGTGGTGCAAGACCCGTTGGAGACCATCTTGTCGGTGGACAGAAGATCCTCGTCGTTGACGCCGTAAACCACGGTGCGGTCCACGTTCTTGCCAGGTGCGGACAGCAGAACCTTGCCTGCGCCGCGCTCGAGATGCTTTTTCGCCTTGAGGCCATCGTTGAACTTGCCGGTGCATTCCAGCACGACATCGCAGCCTTCCCAGTCCAGCGTGTCCATGTCGTAGGTGGAAAACACCTGCATGTCGCCGCGGCCAAGGTTCAGGCGGCCTTCGCTGAAATCGACCTGACCGGGGAAACGACCATGCACGCTGTCGTATTTGATGAGATGCGCTGCCGTCTCGATCGGGCCGGTCGCATTGACCTTGATCACCTCGATATCGTTGCGAAAGCTGCCCGCGATATGGGCGAGGGTGCAGCGGCCGATACGTCCGAAGCCATTGATTCCAACTTTGATGGTCATCTCTGTCGTCTCCACGAGAAGGCTGTCTTGGGGGCAGCCTATAGCGATCATTAACCTCGGGAAAAAGAAGAAATTAGAGTAAACACAGACTGTTAGCGCAAAACCCTGATGGTGGCGTTAACACCTCTGACGGCGTTTGCGGTAACTGTTGCTCCGGGGGAACGGCGCGATGCTGCGATGCGGCACGCTTGAATGATTCCCCTCCCGCAGGCTACACAGGGTCCCATGAATGCCACAGTGCAAAGGGGTGAGGTATGAGCGGTCTTCTGGCCTTGTTGGACGATGTCGCGGGGATCGCAAAGGTCGCCGCCGCATCGGTGGATGATGTGGCGACCCAATCGATGAAAGCGGGCTCGAAGGCGGCCGGCATCGTGATTGACGATGCCGCGGTCACGCCGAAATATGTCACCGGCTTCCACCCGGCGCGCGAGTTGCCGATGATCTGGCGCATTGCGCGCGGCTCTTTCATCAACAAACTGGTGTTCCTGTTGCCCGTGGCCCTGTTGATGTCGCAGTTTGCGCCCTGGCTCATTCCGCCGCTCCTGATCCTTGGGGGCTGCTACCTGTGTTTTGAAGGGGCCGAAAAGATCGCCCATGTGGTGCTGCCCCATGACGATCATTCCGGCGGGCCAGACGGCAGCCATGACATTGGAGATCCGGCACATCTCGAAGAGCAGAAGGTCAAAGGCGCCATCAAGACCGATTTCATCCTCTCGGCTGAAATCATGACGATATCTCTCTCGACGATCGAGAGCGATGTCTTGTGGATTCAGGCGGCCACCCTGGCCGTGGTGGGCATCATGATTACCATCGTGGTCTATGGTGTGGTTGCGGTGATTGTAAAAATGGACGACGTGGGCCTCTGGCTCACCAAGGTGGGCCGCACGGGCGTTACCCGCGCCCTCGGCCGCGGCATTGTCGCGTTTATGCCGTGGTTCCTGAAAATGCTGACTGTGGTCGGGACGGCCGCCATGCTCTGGGTCGGCGGGTCGATCATTGTGCATTCCGCGCATCAGATGGGCTGGCACTGGCCCGAAGATACGATCTACAGCTTTGCCAAATCCATCGCCCAAGGTGACGGGCTGGTGGAATGGCTGGTGAAGGCGGTGGTCGACGGTCTCCTCGGCTTTGTGGTGGGCCTCCTCTTGATCCCCCTCGCCACCAAAGTGATCGCGCCGCTGTTTGGCGCCAAAGCCGCGCATTGACGACATCCGGACCTGACCTGACCAAAAAGGGCGCCCCGAAACCAGGGCGCCCTTTCATCTTCTAACTCAAAATATCCCGGGGGAGACCCGAAAGGGTCGGGGGCAGCGCCCCCAACACCCGGCTTAGCCCAACAGCTCTTTGACCTTGGCGACGGTGCCTTCGGCGGTAATGCCGAATTTCTCAAAGAGCTCACCCGCCGGGGCAGAAGCACCAAAGCCCTGCATGCCGACAAAGCCTGCCTTCTTCTCCTGGCCGCGTTCCCCCAGCAAGAGGCGATCCCAGCCGCCAT
The DNA here is from genome assembly GCF_055693725.2 of Epibacterium sp. HA2-3. NCBI lineage: Bacteria > Pseudomonadati > Pseudomonadota > Alphaproteobacteria > Rhodobacterales > Roseobacteraceae > Epibacterium > Epibacterium sp. HA2-3. Next base: position 1,181,328 of record NZ_CM172490.1, read on the forward strand.
CGCGCACGGCGGCCTCGATGGCCACGCGCACGGGACCTGCAGGCAGAACCTTGCGGCGGTAGGCTTCGTCCTGCGCGTGGAACAGCTCCATGCAGGGCACAGAGACCACGCGGGTGCCGATGCCCTGACCCTCGAGGATGTCTTTTGCAGCCATGGCAACCGACACTTCGGAGCCGGAAGCCATCAGGATCACCTGACGCTTGCTCTCGGCCTCGGCCAGCACATAGGCGCCTTTCTCGGTGAGGTTGGCCAGCTTGTGCTCGGTGCGCACGGTGGGCAGGCCCTGGCGCGTGAGCGCGATCACCGACGGGGTTTCCTTGGCCGTCAGCGCGATTTCCCAGGCTTCTGCGGTTTCCACCGCGTCGGCAGGGCGGAAGGTATAGGTGTTCGGGGTCGCGCGACAGATCGCGAGATGCTCGACCGGCTGGTGAGTCGGGCCGTCTTCGCCCACACCGATGGAATCGTGGGTCATCACAAAGACCGTCGGGATCTTCGACAAGGCCGCCAGACGCATGGCCGGACGCGCATAATCGGTAAAGCAGAAGAACGTCCCTCCATAGGGGCGAATACCGCCATGCAGCGCCATGCCGTTCATCGCTGCCGCCATACCATGCTCGCGGATGCCCCAATAGACATAGCGGCCCTTGCGGTTGTCGGTGTCAAACACCCCAAGATCGCCGGTCTTGGTGTTATTGGAGCCGGTGAGATCCGCCGAGCCGCCAATGGTTTCGGGCATGATCGGGTTGATGACCTCAAGCGCCATTTCCGACGCCTTGCGGGTTGCCACCTTGGGTTTGGTTTCCGAGATCTGCTTTTTCAGCGCCTTCACGGTCGCGGAGAGCTTCTTCGGCGCCTCAAGGGCAAAGGCCCGGTTGAACCGGTCCTGTTTCTGCTTGGAAATCTCGGCAAAACGCGCTTCCCATTCTGCGCGCGCCGTAGCACCGCGCTGGCCGATCGCTTCCCACTGGGATTTGATCTCGGCGGGCACCTCATAGGCGCCACCGGTCCAGCCATAGGCTTCCTTGGCGGCTTTGAGCTGATCGGCGTCGGTCAGAGCGCCGTGGCCTTTGGAGGTATCCTGCGCAGCGTGGCCCAGAGCGATATGGGTTTTGCAGGCGATCATCGACGGTTTCTTGGTCTTCTTCGCGGCCTCGATGGCGGCGTCGATCTCGGCCGGGTTGTGGCCGTCGATTTCCTGCACGTGCCAACCGGACGCCTTGAAGCGCTGCACCTGATTGGTACGGTCCGAGAGATCAACGGTGCCGTCGATGGTGATGTTGTTGTTGTCCCAGAACACCACGAGCTTACCCAGCTGGTGACGCCCGGCAAGGCCGATGGCCTCCTGGCTCACGCCTTCCATGAGGCAGCCGTCGCCCGCGATGACATAGGTGTAGTGATCGACAACCTTCTTGCCATACTGGGCGCGCAGGCTTTCCTCGGCCATGGCAAAGCCGACAGCGTTCGAGATCCCCTGGCCAAGCGGGCCGGTGGTGACTTCGACCGCGTCCAGAAGAAAGTTCTCCGGGTGGCCCGCTGTGAGCGCGCCGGACTGACGGAAGTTCTTGATCTGCTCGAGCGTGACCTGTGCGTCACCCATGAGGTAGAGCAGCGAATAGATCAGCATGGAGCCGTGGCCGGCCGACAGGATGAAGCGATCGCGGTCCGCCCATTTCGGGGCGGAGACGTCGAACTTCATGTGCTTTTCAAACAGCACGGTTGCGACATCGGCCATGCCAATCGGCATGCCGGAGTGGCCGGAGTTTGCACCCGCAACCGCATCCAGCGTCAGGGCGCGGATGGCGGCGGCTTTGTTCCAATGATCGGGGTTTTCAGAGCGCAGGGCTGTCAGATCCACTGAACTGTTCCTCTTTGGGTTCGCAGGGGTTTGCCGCTGGATAGCAGTCTCAAAGCAAAGATCAAGCGCTGAGGCCCTGTTTTGCAGGGTTTCGCCACTCCCGGCGCCGGTCTGGCCTTGAACTGTGCTCTGCAAGTGCTTGAAAGCAATGGGGGGGTGTTTTACCCCTTCATGAGATAAGCTGATCGCGGTGGCGCGCTGCCGGGTTGATTCGAACCCTGTTCAACTGGGACCCACTCAGGCGGGGCGGGCGAACAGACGGGTGGCAGGCATCGCGAAACGGCGACAGATCGGCTCGGGACGGGCAGGCACGCAGGCTACGGTCTTGGCCCCGGGAAGACGAGGTGAAGAGGAACGCATGGAGCAGTTAGAAGAACTACAGGGCCGCATCCAGACCGCGCTGCATCGTATCTATGGCGGCGTCGCCGCGCTGGAGCAAAAGCATGCCAATCGTCCGGTGCCGACACTGGAAGAGCTGGATATGCAAAAGCATGCGGAGCTTCTGGCCGATCTCGAAGACGAGAAGATGGCCAATGCGCAGCTGATCGAACGGCTGCGCCTGCTGCATGGCCGGCTCGAGGACATGGAAAAGAAAGTGGCTGCCGTGGATGGCGCACAAGATCTGATTGCGCTGCATGCGGAACTGGAGCTGCTGCGCAACGAGGCCGGGAATTCCGTCGAAACGGAGGCACTGAAAGCCGAGGTCGCGCGTTTGAAGCAGGATCTTGAGGCCGCACGCAATCAGGCCGCAAGCGAGCGTGAAAAGCTCGAAGATGACCTGAGCGAAGCCACCGCCCAGAATGAACAGCTGCAAGCGCAGCTCGCGGCTCTGCCGGAGAGCCCTGCCGACACCGAGATGACGTCTGACGTGGAGGGCGATGCGCATGCCGACAGCGCCGAGCTCGAAGCGCTGCGTGCAGAAGTCGCCGAATTGCGTGCGCGTGCGGAAGCCGCCGAAAGCGCCGCTGTCTCGTCGGATGCTGAGCCTGCTGACGAGGGCGTCAGCGCCGAGCTTGATCTGCGTCTGAGCGCCCTTGATGGCGAATTGCAGGGCCTGCGGGCCAGCAACGACCAGTTGCGCCAGTCCAACGCTGCCCTGCGTGCGGCCAATGCCGAAGGGGTTGCGGATCCTGCGCTGATCAACTCTGGCCTTGAGGCCGAGCTGGAGGGGCTGAAGGCCGCCCGCGCCACCGATCAGGCCGAGGTCAACGCGGTTCTGGCCCGATTGGAGCCGCTCCTTGCCACAGCCCCCAACCTGCCTGAAGGAGAAGAAGCCTGATGCCGGAAGTGACCATTCATATCGGGGGCCGCGATTTTGAGGTGTCCTGTCAGGAAGGCGAAGAGAGCTTTCTGCATATGGCGGCGGGGATGCTCGACGACGAGGCGCAGGTGCTGTCGGATCAAATCGGGCGGATGCCCGAGGCGCGGATGCTCTTGATGGCGGGTTTGATGCTTGCGGATAAGACCGCAGCCGTCGAGGACCGCATCAAGGAAGTCGAGGCCAAACTGGCCGAGAAAGACGCGCTGCTCGAAGAGCGGGATGCAGAGCTCGAGGAGCTGCGCAACGCGCCACCACCGCCTGCTGAACAAATTGAGGTGCCCGTGGTGCCGCCGCAGGTCGCCGAGACCCTCGCAGAGCTTGCGGCACGGGCCGAAGCGCTGGCGGGCGAGATCGAAGAAAAAGCCGCGCCGGATGATGACGAAGACGACGATGAGGCTGCAACCACTCCCGCCGTGGATCCGAGCGCCGACGCAATGGCCGCCGAAGGCAATGCGGATGAGGCCCGTGAAGAGACTCCTGACGACGTCAAGGAACAGGTCTGAACTCTGATCGCCCCGGGGCAGGCGCGCTGAGCAGTTGCGCCCCCCAGCGCTGATGTTGCAGGCGCCCGGATATAAAGGCCGCGCCACAAAAAAGCCCGCGAGACCCAGAGGTCTGCGGGCTTTTGTTTTGCGCGTCGCGAACGGATCAGGCGTTGGCTTCGCGGATCTTGTCGGCGGCATCCTTGTCGAAGCTGATGCCGTTTTGTTCAAACATTCCGTCGAGTTCGCCCGAAAGCGTCATCTCGGTGATGATGTCGCAACCGCCCACGAATTCGCCCTTGATGTAGAGCTGCGGGATGGTCGGCCAGTCGGAATAATCCTTGATGCCCTGGCGGATGTCCTCATCCGCAAGCACGTTCACGTCGGTGTAGTCGACACCGATGTAGTTCAGCACACCGGCCACGCGCGAGGAGAACCCGCACTGCGGCATGTCCTTGGTGCCTTTCATATAAAGCACAACATCGTTGGCTTTGACGGTTTCATCGATGCGGGTCTTTGCGTCGGTCATGGTATTGGTCCTTTCGGTCTGGCCCCTGGTTCATAGAGCCGCTGAAAACTGTGGTTTTGGGTCCGAGCAACGAGGCTGCAGCGCTCGGTATCATTGCGGTTCTAGATCAGCGTAGTTGAATGTCTGTTGCTGATCTAACGCCATGGTTTTGTAAAGAAATCTCCGGTATGACGTCTCTGCGCGCGCTCCAGCATATCCTGCATGCGCTCTTCTTTTTCATGCAGTATCTCTTGTTCCTCGGGCGTCAACGGCGGCATCCGGCGCTGTCTGAGCTTCTCGCGAATATGGAGAAAATCCGAGAAGAGGGCGATCGCGACAATGATCGCAATCGCGCCGCCTATGATCCAGATTGCCTCCATACCGGATGCTACTCCGGCGCTTTGGTGGTCAGGGCGAGGGCGTGGAGCTCACCGCTGGGGCCATCCATCTTTCCCTTGAGCGCGGCATAGACGGCGCGTTGCTGCTGCACGCGGTTTTTGCCGCGAAAGCTCTCGTCGATGACCATGGCGGACATGTGAACGCCATCGCTGCCGCCCACCTGAATTTGCGCATCCGGGAAGGTCTCGCGCAGGAGGGCTTCGATTTCATGGGCCTGCATTGGCATGGGGCGCATCCTTGCTGTGGTGTTCTTTGGCCAAAATGTAGGGCTGCAATGCGGGGGACGCAAGCAACTCTACCGTGATTGTAAGGTCTGTTTTGTCGCGACCGATGTGAAACGGGTCGGGGGCGCTCCCGCCTGCTTATGGACTGGCCCCAAAGGGGCCCGCCCAACACAGTTGGGCCCGGCACCGCGCAGGCGCGGTGCCGGGCCCAAGGCCGCCAAGGGGGCTTAGCAACAGCTAAGGCCCCTCCGGGCGCGGGAGTGTCCCCGCCTTTTGTGATTAGGCGACTGCTTCGGCAAAGCTTGTGCGGAAGATCTGGCTCAGCTCTTCGAGCGTTGCCTCCGATCCGCCCATCTTCACCGTGTCGCCGGTGAACTTGCCAACCGTTTCCAGCGGCACCCCGGCCTGACCGGCAGCGATCATCAGCGCCTCGGCCTGGTCGAAGTTGCAGGCCACCAGATAGCGTGCCTGATCCTCACCAAAGAGCGTCGGGGTGTCGCTGGCGTCGATCTGCACCCCAACACCTGCGGCCTCTGCAAGCTCAAACGCCGCGAGCGCAAGCCCACCGTCGCTGATGTCGGTGCAGGCCTTGATGAAATCGCGGTTGTTGCGGATGAACTCGCCGTTGCGCTTCTCGATCTCAAGATCCACTGCGGGGGCGTCGCCGTCCTCGCGGTTGAAGACCTCGTGCAGAAGCGCCGACTGGCCAAGATGACCAATGGTTTCGCCCACCAGCAGCAGCACATGACCGTCGCGGGCCTCGCCCAGGATCGGCTCTTCGCCCGCCGCAACCAGACCTACCGCGCCAATGGTCGGTGTCGGCAGGATCGCCTGGCCGTCTGTTTCGTTGTAAAGCGAGACGTTGCCCGAGACGATTGGCATATCAAGCGCCGAGACCGCCTCGCCGATGCCTTTGAGTGCGCCGACAAATTGGCCCATGATCTCGGGCTTTTCGGGGTTGCCGAAATTGAGGTTGTCGGTGGTCGCCAATGGCTTGGCCCCGACAGCGCAGAGGTTGCGATAGGCTTCGGCCACGGCCTGTTTGCCGCCCTCAACCGGGTTCGCCTTGACGTAACGCGGGGTCACGTCAGAGGTAAAGGCCAGTTTCTTGTCGGTGCCATGCACGCGGACCATGCCGCCACCCAGACCCGGACGACGCGCGGTGTCGCCCATCACGGTGGTGTCATATTGCTCATAGACCCACTGTTTGCCGGCATAGTTAGGGCTGGAGATCAGCGCCTTCAGGCCGTCGATCGGGTCAATGGTCGGCACATCCGCATCCGTAAGCGCCGCGGGGGCCTCGACCTCGATCCACGGGCGGTCGTATTCCGGCGCCGAGGACGAAAGCTTTGACAGCGGCAGATCCGCTTTGACCTCGCCGTTGTGCATGATGAGGAAGCGATCTTCGGCAATGGTCTCACCCACGATGGCAAAATCGAGGTCCCATTTCTCAAAGACGGCTTTGGCCTCGGCCTCCAGCTCGGGCTTCAGCACCATCAGCATGCGCTCTTGCGATTCCGAGAGCATCATCTCGTAAGCGGTCATGTTTTCTTCGCGCTGCGGAACCTTTTCCAGATCCAGACGCACGCCAAGGCCGCCCTTGTCACCCATTTCCACAGCGGAGCAGGTGAGGCCTGCCGCGCCCATGTCTTGAATGGAGATCACGGCACCGGTCTGCATCAGCTCCAGCGTGGCTTCCATCAGGCGTTTTTCGGTGAACGGGTCACCAACCTGCACGGTGGGGCGCTTTTCTTCGATGGTGTCGTCGAATTCTGCCGACGCCATGGTCGCACCACCAACCCCGTCGCGGCCGGTCTTGGCGCCGAGGTACACAACCGGCATGCCCACACCGGAGGCGGCGGAGTAGAAGATCATATCGGTCTTCACGAGGCCCGCCGCAAAGGCGTTCACCAGGCAGTTGCCATTGTAGGCGGGGTGAAAGCGCACTTCGCCGCCGACACAAGGCACACCAAAACAGTTGCCGTAGCCGCCGACGCCCTCGACCACGCCGTTTACCAGCTGGCGGGTCTTGTGATGCGCAGGCTCACCAAAGGAGAGCGAGTTCATCGACGCGATGGGTCGCGCGCCCATGGTGAAGACATCACGCAAAATGCCGCCAACACCAGTGGCGGCACCTTGATAGGGCTCGATGTAGGAGGGGTGGTTGTGGCTTTCCATCTTGAAGACGACCGCATCGCCATCGCCGATGTCCACGATACCGGCGTTCTCGCCGGGGCCGCAGATCACCTGCGGGCCGGAGGTCGGCAGGGTGCGCAGCCATTTCTTCGATGATTTATAGGAACAGTGCTCGTTCCACATGGCGGAGAAAATGCCGAGCTCGGTGAAGGTCGGCTCGCGGCCGATGATCTCGAGGATCAGATCGTATTCATCGGGCTTCAGTCCGTGGTTTTCGATCACTTCAGGCGTAATGGCTGGTTCCTGCATGGCGCTAGATGGCCCCCCGGGTCGCTTCATGTTGTCGGCCTTTTAGAGCAAGCCCCGCTGCGGGGAAAGGGGGCATGAGAGACGTGCAGAGATTGCCTCATGATTGGGCATTCGTGAAATGGAATGCATGAACATCCGGCAACGGCATGATGATGTCGGGAAATCTGCCCCTCGGGCGCGTTTTGGGCTAGCAGGGGCGCGCGCCACACGACAAAGAAGGAAAAAACCGCGCACAGAGATGCGGGCGTTGGGCCAAAAAAAAGGCCGAGCACTAAGCTCGGCCGAAGTCCAACAGGGAGGTATGAAGTGCGGCCAGTGCCGCGTCTTCATGCAGGTGATTTAGGGTGCCCGCTGCGCTGCCGCAAGTGTTTTGAAACCCTTGTTGGATCAAGCCTGCCATGCGCTATGTGCATAGCTCCTGCGCGTGGCGTAGAAGGTGGATGGGAAAGTTATATTTTCCCAAGCTCTTTCATGTGCTTACGGTGTGCGATGATCTCATTCTGCACAAAGTCTCGGAAGGCGGATACCCGCTGCGAGTGGCGCAATTCTTCTGGATAGGCGAGATAAACCGGCACACCATTGGTGTCCTCATTGGGCAAAACCTGCACCAGATCCGGGAAATCCTCGGTCACGTAATCCGGCAGAACCCCGATGCCGAGATCCTGCAAAACCCCCTGTAACACGCCGAAATAGTTGTTCACCGTGAGCATGGATTTGGGGTTATGGGTCATCAGCTTTTGCACCATGACCGCAGCGGACCCGACTTGCGCCGAACGCAGGCTCTGGCAGATCAGGCGGTGATCGCGGATTTCCTCGATGGTTTCGGGCCAGCCAAATTTGTCGATATAGCCGCGGGACGCATAGAGGCGCATCTGCACGGTCATCAGGCGTTTGCGAATGAGATCGGCCTGGCTTGGCTCTTTCATGCGGATCGCCACATCGGCCTCGCGCATGGGCAGATCCAGCACCCGCTCCTCGAGCATCAGGTCCACTTTGAGGTTGGGATATTGCTCGTAGAGCTTGATGAGACGCGGCGCGAGCCAGAGCGTGCCAAATCCGGTGGTGGTGGTGACGCGCAACTCGCCAAAGACGCCTTCTTCGCTGTCGCGAATCCGCGCCGAGGCGGTCTCCAGACGTTTTGACATCGTTTTGGTGGCGTCAAACAGCAGCTCGCCCTGTTCGGTGAGAATCAGCCCCCGCGCGTGCCGGTGAAAAAGCGTGGCGTTCAGGCTCTCCTCAAGACCCCGAATCTGCCGCGAAACAGCCGATTGGGACAGGTTGAGGTGTTCGCCCGCATGGGTCAGGCTGCCTGCATCCGCAACCGCGTGAAAGATCCTGAGCTTGTCCCAATCCATTGTTTTTACTCTTTCTGCCTCTTTGCCCCAAACTACATGATTATGAACCTAAGTTTCAAACCTTACCGGAGGCTGACACCGAAACTTTAAACAATCGGATATACAGGTCAGCATTTATGACCTATTATCTGGTCAAAATGCCAGCAAGTCGTGGTTGAGGAGGACCTGATGAGCACGCAAAAGATTTCGCTCAATGACCGTTACGATCTGGAAAAATCGCCCATTCTCTTGAACGGGACTCAGGCGCTCGTGCGTTTGATGCTGATGCAGAAGGCGCGCGACGTGGCTGCGGGCCTCAATACGGCGGGGCTGGTGACCGGCTATCGCGGCTCGCCGCTTGGCGCGGTCGACATGCAGATGAAGCGGGCCGAAAAGCTGCTGACCCAATCTGATGTGACGTTCCAATACGGGCTCAACGAGGATCTCGCCGTCACCGCGCTTTGGGGGGCGCAGCAGGCGGAAATCCGCGGTGAGGGTAAATACGACGGTGTCTTTGGGCTCTGGTATGGCAAGGGGCCGGGGGTGGACCGCTCTGGCGACGCGCTGCGGCACGCCAATATGGCTGGCTCCTCAAAGCACGGCGGCGTCCTGGTGGCGATGGGGGACGACCACACCGGCGAAAGCTCCACCGTGCTGCACCAGTCCGAGTGGTCGCTCTTGGATTGCTACCTGCCGATCGTGAGCCCGGCAGGGGTTCAGGAAATTCTTGACTACGGCATCTATGGCTATGCTTTGTCACGGTTTTCCGGTCTCTGGGTTGGTCTCAAGACGATGAAGGACACCATCGAGGTGACCTCTGTTGTCGACGGTGATCCCAATCGCATTCAGCTTGTTACGCCCGAAATGGATCTGCCTGCGGATGGGCTGAACATTCGCCTCGATGATGACCGCTTCCGCCAGGAAGACCGCATCATCGACCACAAGCGTTTTGCCGCCGAAGCCTTCAGCCACGCCAACAAGATGGACAAACGGGTCTGGGGCAAGCCCGGGGCCAAGATCGGTTTTGTGGCCGCCGGCAAGAACTGGCTGGATCTGGTTCACGCGCTAAGCCTTTTGAATATTGACGAAAACATGGCCGAGCGCCTGGGTATCACCACCTATAAGGTGGGCCAGACCTGGCCGATGGATATGAAGGGCTTTAATGCCTGGGCCGAAGGGCTCGACCTGATTGTGGTCGTCGAGGAAAAGCGCAAGCTGATCGAGATCCAGATCAAGGAAGCGCTGTTTGACAACCGGCGCGGTCGCCGCGTCTATGGCTGGTACAAGGGCGGTGCGGGCACCCTGCACCGCGAGGAACTGTTCCCCACGAAATATGCGCTCGACCCGATCATGATTGCCGAGAAACTGGGCAATATCCTTATCGAGGAAGGGCGCGACACCGAAGCGATCCGCGCCGGGCTTGCCGATCTTGACGAGGCGCGCCGCGCCGACAACGCCGAGGAAATCGCCTCGCGCCTGCCGTATTTCTGTTCCGGCTGCCCGCATAATTCCTCGACCAAGCTGCCCGATGGCGCGCGCGCTTATGCGGGGATTGGCTGTCACTTCATGGTGCAGTGGATGGACCGGGAAACGGTCGGCTTTACCCATATGGGTGGCGAAGGCGCCAACTGGATCGGCGAGGCGCCGTTTTCCAATAGAAATCATGTTTTTCAAAACCTTGGAGATGGAACTTACAATCACTCCGGGGTGATGGCGATCCGTGCGGCGCTCGCTGAGGGCACCAATATCACCTATAAGATCCTCTATAATGATGCGGTGGCGATGACCGGTGGCCAGCAGGCCGAAGGCGGTCTCACGGCGCATCAGATCGCCCATGAACTGCGCGCGATGGGGGTCAAAACCATCGCCGTGGTCTATGACGAAAAAGAAGACGTGGACGCCAAGCTCTTTCCCAGCGGCATGCGGATGCATGAGCGCGCCGAGCTCATGCAGGTACAGCGCGAGTTTGAACAGATCGAGGGTGTCTCCGCCATCATCTACGTGCAGACCTGTGCTGCGGAAAAACGCCGCCGCCGCAAGAAGGGCCTGTTCCCGGATCCCGATCAGCGGATCTTTATCAATTCGGACGTCTGCGAAGGCTGTGGAGATTGCGGCGTGCAATCAAACTGCGTCTCCATCGTGCCAAAGGAGACCGAACTGGGGCGCAAACGGGCGATTGACCAGTCGAGCTGCAATAAGGATTTCTCTTGCGTCAACGGGTTCTGCCCGTCGTTCCTCAGCATTGAGGGCGCCAAGATCAAGAAGAGCGCGACTGCCAGCCTCGATTTGCCGGACCTGCCCGAACCGCAGCTGCCGGAGATCGACGGCACGCATAACGTGGTGATCACCGGCGTAGGCGGCACAGGCGTTGTGACCATCGGCGCGGTGCTGGCACAGGCCGCCCAGATCGACGGCAAAGGCGCGGGCATGATGGAGATGGCGGGGCTCGCCCAAAAAGGCGGTGCGGTGCATATCCATTGCCGCCTCGCCAACCGTCCCGAAGACATCAGCGCCATCCGCGTGGCCACCGGCGAGGCGCATGCGCTGATCGGCGGTGATCTGGTGGTGAGTGCGGGCGCAAAGACGCTGGGGCTGACCTCGACGGGCCGCACCGGTGCGGTGGTCAACAGCCATGAAATCATCACCGGTGACTTCACTCGAAATACCGATTTTTCCCTGCCTAGCGACAGGTTGCAGGTCGCGCTTCAGGCACGGATCCGGGATCGGCTTGATCTCTTTGATGCGTCGGAACTGGCACGCGTCAGCATGGGAGATTCGATTTTCTCCAACATGATGGTCTTTGGCGCCGCTTGGCAGCGGGGGCTGATCCCGGTGCGGTTTGAGGCGATCAAACAGGCGATCGAGCTCAATGGCGCAGCGGTCGAAAAAAACCTGCGCGCCTTTGATATTGGCCGTTGGGCGGTGCTCTATCCCGACGAGGCGGCAAAGCTGCTGACGCCCAATGTGGTGGAACTACCCAAGTCGCTTGATGAGAAGATCGCCTATCGCCGCGATCATCTGATCGCCTACCAAGGCAAGCGTCTGGCCAAGCGGTATGACAAACTCCTGAGCGGAATCTCTGACGCCCGCCTTAAGGAAGCTGTGGCAAAAGGCTATCATAAGCTGTTGAGCTACAAGGATGAATACGAGGTGGCGCGGCTTCTTCTGAGCAGTCGCGAGAAGGCCGAAGAGGCCTTTGAGGGGAATCTCAAGATCAGCTACAACCTCGCGCCGCCGCTTCTGGGGGGCAAGGACGCCAATGGCCGCCCGAAAAAGCGCAAGTTCGGCCCCCGCACTGAACGTCTGTTCCGCGTTCTGGCCAAGCTCAAATCCCTGCGCGGCACGCCTCTGGATATCTTTGGCTATACTGCGGAACGCAAGATGGAGCGCGCGCTCATCAAACAATACGAGGCCGACATGAAGGCGTGGCTGCCAAAGGCCGGGAGCGTCGACCCGGGCGCCTTGGTTGCGCTTGCGGAACTGCCCTTGCAGATTCGCGGCTTTGGTCCGGTGAAGATGAAAAACGAGCAAGCAGCCGCCAAACGGCGCGAGGAATTGCTCGTGGCGCTGAAACAGGGGGCAACGCCGGTCAAAACGGCCGCAGAATAGGAACAGATCTGACATCTGGAATTAACCGGATGTCATGAATATGTTACCGAGGCCGGGCTAGATACACGCCCGGCCTTGGTCGGGGGAGGGTGCTTTGATCGGTGCCCTTTCCTTGTCTTTACGGAGATCACAAAGACATGCTTGAGCGTCGCCATATCGCGCGCGATATATCCTACTCCCACTCTGCCGAGACGCGGCCGGGTCGGATCATGATCCGTCTGATGGAAAACACCACCGGTCGGTTGCGGCTGATCAAACGGGCCAAGGGCTATGACATGGAAGTCGCCTCCGGGCGCAGTTTCTGGGATGTCATCGTCGAGCGCTATGGCCTCAGCCTTGATGTGGTGGGCGGCAGCCTCGACGCGATTCCGCGCGACAAGGCGGTGATCCTGATCGCCAACCATCCCTACGGCATCCTTGATGGGTTGATGATGGGGCATATCCTGTCGCGCACGCGCGGCGATTTTCGCATGCTGGCGCATCAAGTGTTTCGCAAGGCCGAGGATCTGAACAAGGTGATCCTGCCGATTGATTTTGCTGAAACCAAAGAGGCAATGAAGGTCAATCTGCAGACCCGCAAGGACGCGCTCGATTACTTGGGGCAGGGCGGCGCTATCGGGATCTTTCCGGGCGGCACGGTCTCCACGGCCTCCAAACCCTTTGCGCATCCCATGGATCCGGGCTGGCGCGGCTTCACCGCGCGGATGGTGGCCAAATCGGATGCGGTGGTGGTGCCTTTGTATTTCGACGGCCATACCTCGCGTCTGTTTCAGATCGCTTCGCACCTGCATTACACGTTGCGCATGGGGCTCTTGATTAAGGAGTTCAAAAAGCGCGTCGACACCCCCGTCAAGGTGGTGATCGGTGAGCCCATCGGGCGCGATGTGCTTGACCCCTTGGCAAAGGACTCCAAAGCAATGATGGATTTCCTGCGCAAAGCCACGTATGAGCTGTCACCAACACCGCTCAAATCCTATGACTACGGGTTCGAGTTCGAAGAAAAACACCGGGCGTGACGCGCGCCCGCACACCCAAAGGCAGTGTGACATGGCAGTTGGTATTTTTGATTCCGGTCTTGGTGGTCTGACCGTGTTGGATGCGGCGCAAAAGCGCCTGCCGGATGTGGATTTCCTGTATTACGGCGACAACAGCCATGCGCCTTACGGCGTGCGCGACGCCGAGGACATCTATGAGCTGACGCATAAGGCCGTGCATGACATGTGGGATCGCGGTTGCAATCTGGTGATCCTGGCCTGCAATACCGCCTCGGCGGCCGCGCTGCGGCGCATGCAGGAGGCCGGCGTACCAGAGGGCAAGCGGGTGCTCGGCGTCTTTGTGCCGCTGATCGAGGCGCTTACCGAACGCCAGTGGGGGGACAACTCTCCTCCGCGTGAGGTGGCCGTGAAACATGTGGCGCTGTTTGCGACCCCTGCCACCGTGGCAAGCCGCGCATTTCAGCGCGAGCTGGCGTTTCGCGCCATCGGTGTTGACGTCGAAGCGCAGGCCTGCGGTGGCGTGGTCGATGCCATTGAAGAGGGCGACATGATCCTCGCCGAGGCGCTTGTGAAAAGCCATGTTGATGCGCTGCTGCGCAAGATGCCCCGCCCCGAGGCGGCGATCCTGGGCTGCACCCATTATCCGTTGATGGAAGACGTCTTTCAAAAGGCGCTGGGGCCCGATGTGCAGGTGTTCAGCCAGGGCCGTCTGGTTGCCGACAGCCTCGCGCACTATCTCGAGCGTCGTCCCGAGATGATCGGTGGCGGCAATGCGGGCTATGTGACCACCGGGAATGCCAACCGCGTCAGCAGCCGCGCGACGCAATTCTTGCGACGAGAAATCACTTTTGAAGCGGCCTGAGGGATTATACCCTCGCGCCCAATCTGATGTCCTGCCTGCGCCCGTTGCAGGCCCCCTTCATATCTGAACATTCGAGGTCTCGACATGACCCATAGCGTGGCAATTCTTGGTGCGTCCGGCTACACCGGCGCAGAGCTGATCCGGCTGATTTCTCAGCACCCGAACATCACCATCAAAGCCCTCGCCGCCGAGCGTAAGGCAGGCATGGAGATGGCAGATGTGTTCCCGCATCTGCGTCACCTTTCACTGCCAACCCTTTGTAAAATTGACGAAATCGATTTCTCTGAGATCGATCTGTGTTTCTGTGCGCTGCCGCATAAGACCAGCCAAGAGGTGATCGCCAAACTGCCGGGCGATCTGAAAATCGTGGATCTGTCGGCCGACTTCCGGCTGCGCGACCCTGAGGCCTATGAAAAATGGTACGGCAACCCGCATGCGGCGCTCGAGCAGCAGCAGGAGGCGGTCTATGGTCTCACCGAATTCTATCGCGACGAGATCAAGGGCGCGCGGCTGGTGGCGGGCACGGGCTGCAATGCGGCCACCGGGCAGTTTGCGCTGCGGCCGCTGATCGCAGCGGGTGTGATCGACCTTGATGAGATCATTCTCGATATGAAATGCGCGGTCTCTGGCGCCGGGCGGGCGCTCAAGGAAAACCTGCTGCATGCAGAGCTGAGCGAAGGCTACAACGCTTATGCCATCGGCGGCACCCACCGGCATCTTGGCGAGTTCGATCAGGAGTTCTCGGCTATCGCTGGGCGGCCCGTGAAGGTCCAGTTTACCCCGCATCTGCTGCCGGTGAACCGGGGCATCCTTGCGACCACCTACGTCAAAGGCGATGCACAGGCGATCTATGAGACATTTGCCAAGGCCTATACCGATGAGCCCTTTGTCGAACTGCTGCCTTTTGGCGAGGCGCCTTCCACCCATCATGTGCGCGGGTCGAACTTTGTACATATCGGGGTGACTGCCGATCGCATCGCGGGGCGCGCAATTGTTATCGTGGCGTTGGATAACCTGACAAAAGGTAGCAGCGGTCAGGCCTTGCAGAATGCAAACCTGATGTTAGGTGAGGACGAGACAGCCGGGCTGATGATGGCACCGCTGTTCCCCTGAACATCAAGAGGTCCAGATGAAGTCCCTGAAGAAGCAGCGGCGTATCCAGATCATAGCGCTTGCCACCGTGGCCCTTGTTGGGTCCACGGCGCTCATTGGTTATGCCATGCGCGATGGCATCAACTATTTCCGCTCGCCCAGTCAGGTGATGGAGACCCCGCCCGAGCCGACAGAGACCTTTCGCATCGGTGGCCTTGTCGAAGAAGGCACCCTGCAACGCGGTCAGGGCGAGGCGGTGCGCTTTTCGGTGACCGATGGTGGCGCCAGCGTGCCGGTCACCTATGTGGGGGTTCTGCCGGATCTCTTTGAGGAAAATCAGGGCATGGTGGGGACCGGGCGATATGTCAACGGTGTCTTTGAAGCCTCTGAAATCCTTGCAAAACATGACGAGACCTACATGCCCAAAGAGGTCGTGGATGCCTTGAAAGAACAAGGTGTCTACCGCGAAGGCGACGGCTGATCTCTTTACAATCCGGTCTGTTTTGACAACGCGCCCGGCGATCACCGCCCGGGCGCGTTGCGTTTGCAGCGCACGGTCCGACCACCGGATCGAAAGTCGCATGCGATAGTCTTCCTGCCAGTTCCCGATTGGAGGATCTTGCATGGATGTTGTCAAAATTGCCCAAGAGATCGTCGCCCGTGAGGGGGGCTATGTGAATGATCCCGATGATCCGGGTGGGGCAACCAAACATGGCGTGACCATTCACACCATGCGCCGACTTGGGCTGGATCTCACCGGCGATGAGAGGGTGGATGCGCGCGATGTGCAGGCCCTGGGCCGGAAGGAGGCCGTAGAGATCTTTCTGCGCGAATACTATCGCCGTCCGCGCCTGCATCTGCTGCCGGCGCCTCTGCAGGCCAGCGTCTTTGATATGCATGTCAACGCGGGCGGCAACGCGGTGCGGATCCTGCAGGAGTTGCTGTGTGAGATGGGCTATGATCTCAGCGTGGACGGCGTGATCGGGCCACACACGGCCAAAGCGGCTGCGACCGCCGGAGAGGTCAATATGGACGCGCTGGTCAATGCCTATGGGATCGCGCGTCGGAACTACTATTTTCAGCTGGCCGAGCGACGTCCGCAGAGCCGTAAATATGCCCGCACGCGTACAGGCAAAAAGGGCGGCTGGATCCGGCGCGCAGAAGAGTTCATAGCGCCGCGTTATCATCTCACAGTGGCTGAATTTCATACGCGCACCGCGCATTGGGCTTGAGGTAAACACATGTTTTCAATGCTTTGGGAGACGTTCTTTGGGGGGCGTCGCAATCTTGTGCGCGAAACGGTCGAAGTGTTTCGTGAAAATTCCGAACAGTCGGCGGTGCGCGCGCATGATCTGCAGGCCGCGGCTCTGGCGCAATTTGCGGCGGAATTTCTAGGTCAGAAGAGCGGTTTTGACCGCTTTATGGATGGGCTCAACCGCCTGCCGCGACCGATGCTGGCACTGGGGACCTTGGGGCTCATGGGGGCCGCAATGCTGGACCCGGTGTGGTTTGCCGCGCGCATGCAAGGCATCGCGCTGGTGCCAGAGCCGCTGTGGTGGCTCCTGGGGATTGTGGTGTCGTTCTATTTCGGCGCGCGTGCGCAGGCCAAGTCGCAGGCGTTTCAGGAAGGGATCGCGCGCAGTCTGGCGCGGGTGCCGCGGGCTGTTGAGAACCTGGAGAGCCTAAACGCCCTTCGGCAAGGCGCTGATCCTGTTGAGAAAAATGAAACCTCGGACAATCCCGCACTGGCGGACTGGCACCGTGATCGGCGCGGGTGAGAGCGCAGCTGCCTGCGGCGCGGCGACGCGGGCAAATGTGATTGGCGCGCAGGCAGGAGCGGGATATAGAAACAGGTATGATTACAGAGCTCGGTCACTTCGCCCTCATCCTCGCCTTTATGATCGCCATCGTGCAGACGGTTGTGCCCCTGATTGGTGCGCATAAACGCTGGCCCGGCTGGATGGCCGTGGCGGAACCCGCAGCACAGGCGCAGTTCCTGTTTACGGCGTTTTCCTTTGGGGCGCTGACATGGGCCTTTGTGACCTCGGATTTCTCGCTGCGGCTGGTGACGCTCAACAGCCACTCCGCCAAACCGATGATCTACAAGATCTCGGGCACTTGGGGGAACCATGAGGGCTCCATGCTGCTCTGGGTGCTGATCGTGACGCTCTTTGGGGCCATGGCCTCGGTGTTTGGAGGCGGGCTGCCGCCGACACTCAAGGCGCGGGTGCTCAGTGTGCAATCGGCCATTGGCGTGGCCTTTTTCGCGTTCATCCTTTTTACCTCCAACCCCTTCTTGAGGCTGGAAAATCCTCCCTTCGACGGGCAGGATCTCAATCCGCTGCTGCAAGATCCGGGCCTCGCGTTCCACCCGCCGTTTCTGTACTTGGGCTATGTGGGGCTCTCGATGGCGTTCTCCTTTGCTGTGGCTGCCCTGATCGAAGGGCGGGTTGATGCGGCCTGGGGCCGCTGGGTCCGGCCCTGGACATTGGCGGCCTGGGTGTTCCTTACGATCGGCATCGCGCTGGGGTCCTGGTGGGCCTATTACGAGCTTGGCTGGGGCGGCTTCTGGTTCTGGGATCCCGTTGAGAATGCGTCCTTCATGCCATGGCTTCTCGCCGCTGCGCTTCTGCATTCCGCGATCGTGGTGGAAAAGCGCGAGGCGCTCAAAAGCTGGACCATCCTTCTCGCGATCCTCGCCTTTGGTTTCTCGCTCATCGGCACCTTCATCGTGCGCTCTGGGCTTTTGACGTCGGTCCATGCCTTTGCCAATGATCCAGAGCGTGGCGTGGTGATCCTGGGGATTCTCGCCTTCTTTACCGGCGGCGCGCTGCTGCTCTTTGCCCTGCGCGCGCAGGCGATGGAGGCCAAAGGCGTGTTCTCCATGGTCAGCCGGGAGAGCGCGCTGGTGGCCAACAACCTCTTGCTGGCGGTCAGCTGCTTTGTGGTTTTTGTTGGCACGCTTTGGCCGGTGGTGGCGGAGATGGCCTTTGATCGCAAGCTTTCGGTCGGGGCACCGTTCTTTGATGCGGCCTTCCCGCCCTTCATGGTGGCGCTGGGGCTCTTGCTGCCGATCGGCTCGATGCTGCCGTGGAAGCGCGGAAAAGGCGCCAAGACGCTCTGGACGCTGCGCTATGGCATCGTACTGGCGCTGGCCCTTGCGGGTCTCGCCTGGGCGATCCAGACCGAAAAGAGCCTGCTTGGCCCCGTTGGCGTTCTGCTGGGCGCTTGGGTCGTGAGCGGCGCTGCACTCGATTTGTGGCAACGCGCAGGGCGCAAGGACCGGCTCGCGCGCCTGATGCGGTTGCCGCGTGCCGATTGGGGTAAAGCGGTGGCGCATGCCGGGCTTGGCGTGACGATCTTTGCCGTGGCAGGGCTGACGGCCTGGCAAAAAGAAGACATCCGTGTTGCCAACCTCAATGAGCCGTTCCGCGTCGGTCCCTTTGAGCTGGTGCTGTCTGCGGTCGAAGAGGGGCGGGGGCCGAATTACTTCACCACGATGGGCGTGGTGGATGTGACCCGCAACGGCAAGGACGTCGCAACTCTCCGGCCGGAGAAACGCGTCTATCCGGTCGCGCAGATGCCCACCACGGAGGCGGCGATTGATTATCGGTTTACCCGCGATCTCTATGTGGTGCTGGGCGATGCGCAAGAGGGCGGCGGATTTACTCTGCGCACCTATATCAAGCCCTTCGCCAACTGGATCTGGGGTGGCAGCCTGCTGATGGCCCTTGGCGGCTTCCTGAGCCTCTCGGACCGTCGGTTCCGGGTTGCGGCCGGGGTGCGCAAGGCCCCAACCGAGGGGGTGCCCGCGGAATGAGACCTCTGTTTTCTGTGGCGCGCAGTCTCGCGGCCTGCCTTGCGGCCCTGGTCCTGAGCCTTTCACCTGCACTGGCGGTGCAGCCGGACGAGGTTCTGGACGACCCGGTCCTGGAAGAGCGTGCGCGCGATCTCTCGGACGGGCTGCGCTGTCTTGTGTGCCGCAACGAGAGCATCGACGAGTCCAACGCCGATCTGGCCCGAGATCTGCGCCTCTTGGTGCGCGAGCGCCTCGTTGCCGGGGATAGCGACGAAGAAGCGATCGACTTTATCGTGGATCGTTACGGGGAATATGTGCTGCTCAAGCCCACCACGCAGGGGGCCAATTGGATCCTCTGGGCGGCGGGGCCCATGATGCTGGCGCTCGCGCTGCTCATTTCGTTCATGTATCTGCGCGGCCGCGCCACGGCGACGGCTGGACCAGAGGCAGACGGGCTCTCGGCCGAAGAACAAGAACGCCTGCAGGAAATATTGAAAGACTGAGTTCTCTTCCCGTCCTGCGGGAAGGAGGGCGCCGAGGGCGTGCTGGATTGCCGCCCTTGGCGTGATCTGCTAAAGAGGCCTTGGTCTGCAGTTCACCAAGGCTCCGCCACGCGCTAAACCTGCATCACATTGCTTCCATTGGACTCCTGATCGGGGTGCCACTGGATAAGGGCGGACATCCATATGGCCTGCGCCATATCCGGCATCCTGAAGTTACGGAGGACATGATGTCCAAGGATGTGATCCGTCTGACCATTCCTGATGTGTCGGATTTTGCGAAGCATTTACGCCGCGCGTTTGCGCAGGCGCCCGGCCATGTGGAAATGCTGAACCATGTGGCCCGCGCTGCGGGGTATCGCAATTTTCAGCATCTGCGCCAACAGAACCCGCCAACACCCGAGATCGACCATAAGCGTATCGCGCGCGCGGCGCGCTATTTCGATGCGCAGGCGCGCTGGCAGAGCTGGCCGACCAAACGCGGTGTGCGAGATCTGTGTCTTTGGGTGATCTGGGCGCGTCTGCCGTCGCGGACCTACTTCAGCGAGCGGGAGATTTCGGCCGTCATTGACGAACACTGCGTGTTTCGCGATGCCGCACAGATCCGCCGGAGCCTGATCGAAATGGGGCTTTTGCGTCGCAACCGGGATGGATCTGATTATCAGCGGGTCGAGACGGCGATGGACCCGCATGGGGCTGCGCTGATGTCTTTGCTCTCCGAGCGGCAAAAAGCGCAAGAAAATCCCTAAATAGCCTGACGCGGCGTTTGTCTTTTCGAGGTCGGATGCTTAGGTCAACATGCGCATAACTCGAACAGGGATATTTCACGCATGGACTACCGCGACATTCAGTATTCGCTTGAGAACGGGCTTGCGACCGTCACTTTGAACCGCCCGCAGAGCATGAATGCGCTCACCAGCCAGATGCGGGCGGAGATCACCCATGCGATGAAAACCGCCGCCGAAGAGGCGCGTGCGGTGGTGATCACCGGCGAAGGCAATGCCTTTTGTACCGGTCAGGACCTGAAGGATGCCTCCTCGAGCGGCAACCAGATCGATTTGGAGCGTACGCTGCGTGATGAATACACGCCCATGCTGGAAGCGATCTACACCTGTCCGGTGCCGACGATCTCTGCGGTGAATGGTCCGGCAGCAGGGGCGGGCGCCAATCTGGCACTGGCGGCGGATGTGGTGATCGCAACCGAGAGCGCCTATTTCCTGCAGGCCTTTGCCAAGATCGGGTTGATGCCGGACGCGGGCGGTACCTGGTTCATGCCGCGCCAGATGGGGCTGGCCAAAGCCATGGGCGCGGCGCTGTTTGCCGACAAGATCACCGCCCGTCAGGCGAGCGATTGGGGCATGATCTGGGAAGCGGTTGCGGATGACGGGTTTGAGGCGCATTGGCGCGCCCGTGCCGCGCACCTGGCCACTGGCCCCTCCAAGGCCTTTGGCGCCATCAAGCAGGCGCTGCGTCAATCCACCACCAACAGCCTGCCAGATCAGCTGTCGCTGGAGGCGCATCTGCAGGGGGAACTGGGCCGCAGCCGCGATTTTATGGAGGGCGTCACCGCCTTTGTGGAAAAGCGCAAACCGGATTTCGAGGGGCGCTGAGGCCCCACTTGTTATGATCCCACGAAAAAGCCGCCCCCGATGGAGGGCGGCTTTTGTTTGCTCAAAGACCGAAGATCACGCAGAGACCAGGGCCACGTTTGACGCAAGGTCGAACCCATCGCCCGCGTTCTCGAGATAGGCGACCACCTCGCCGTTCACGGTGACCTCGATATCGGAAGATCCATCAGAATTGACGACCGTGTTGTAGTCGAGATCTGGTGCAGCGCCGGAGTAGCGGTAGAGCACGACTTCGTCTTCCACGTCGAAATCGCGAATGATCACCTGTTCGCCGGCTTGTAGCCAGTCTCCGACCAGGAACGTGTCGTCGCCGGTGCCGCCTGAGAGGACGTCACCCGCGCCCCCCACCAAGAGATCATTGCCCGCGTCGCCATTCAAAACGTCGCTCTCTTTGTCATCCTCAAAGAGGAAGTCGAGGTTGGCTGGGCTGGTCTCACCATCAAGGAAGGCCTCGCGCAGGGCGGACGCCGAGGTGAGAGAGGTATCAACAAGCAGTTCGCCCCCGTTGATCACATCATCGCCGTCGCCGCCAGAGACCGTGTCCTCTCCGTTGCCGCCGTGAAGCCCGTCTGCACCATAGCCGCCATTCAGGACATCGTCGTCGTTGCCACCATAGAGCAAGTCCTGACCAAGGCTGCCATTCAGGGTGTCCTCGCCGTTCCCGCCGAGCAGAACGTCAAGGCCACCGCCGCCGGTCATGCGGTCGTCGCTGCCCCCTCCCTCGAGGATGTCTGCATCCGCGCCGCCCGAGAGGAAATCATCGCCCGCGCCGCCGTAGAGATTGTCGTTACCATCGCCACCGTAGAGATCATCGCCCCCAATCTGGCCGCCGAGCACATCTGCGCCTGCATCTCCGTGAATGGTGTCATCCCCATCGCCGCCAAAGCTGCTGTCATCGCCGTCGCCAAGCGTGATCAGATCACGGCCATCGGTGCCATCAAGCTGATCTGAACCTGGGGTTCCGGTTTCGGTGTTGTCGGGTGTCGTGTCTTCGGTGTCGTCGTCATCGTCGAGCGCAACAAACGCGCCGATGACCGCAATCGAGCCAATAAGTGCAAGCATCAACATAAAAATACTCCTCTGGCCACCACGAAAATCGGGCCGGGATCGGGTTAATCGCTGTCAGCAAGACGCCGCGAGAATTGCGGCAGGTTTGACAAATTCATGATTTGTTTACGGCAAAACCCTGGCATGTGGAGAATTTTAATCTTCATTTATGAAAACGCAGCGTTTCCAGGCTCTGAACAATCGGGGATACCTGACCTCGACCGGAAATATTGCATTTATTATCAGCGCATTAAATGAAAACGCCGCCCCAAATTGGGGCGGCGCACGCATTTCAGAGAGGGTTTCTCTTAGCGGTTTTCGATGTCGACATAGTCGCGCTGTGTCTCACCGAGATACAATTGGCGCGGACGGCCGATTTTGTTCTGCGGATCACCGATCATTTCTTTCCACTGGGAGATCCAGCCGACGGTGCGCGACAGCGCAAAGATCGGGGTGAACATGGACGTCGGGAAGCCCATCGCCTCGAGGATGATGCCCGAGTAGAAGTCCACGTTCGGGAACAGCTTTTTCTCGATGAAATACGGATCGTTGAGCGCGGTCTGCTCGAGTTCCTTGGCGACCTGCAGGAGCGGGTTGTCTTCGACGCCCAGAAGCTCCAGCACTTCGTCTGCGGACTGCTTCAGCACCTTGGCGCGCGGGTCCGTGTTCTTGTAGACGCGGTGGCCAAAGCCCATCAGACGGAACGGATCGTTCTTGTCTTTGGCGCGTGCGATGAACTCCGGAATGCGATCGACAGAGCCGATTTCCTTGAGCATCTCAAGGCAGGCCTGGTTGGCGCCACCGTGGGCAGGGCCCCAGAGGCAGGCAATACCAGCAGCGATACAGGCAAAGGGGTTGGCCCCGGAGGAGGACGCCAGACGCACGGTCGAGGTCGAGGCGTTCTGCTCATGGTCCGCATGCAGGGTGAAGATCCGGTCCATCGCGCGGCTAAGGATCGGGTCCACGGTGTAGTTCTCGGCCGGGACAGAGAAACACATGTGCAGGAAGTTCGCAGCGTAATCCAGATCGTTGCGCGGATACACAAACGGCTGGCCGATGGAATACTTGTAGGCCATCGCAGCAATCGTCGGCAGTTTTGCAATCAGGCGGATTGCAGCCACTTCACGCTGCCACGGATCGGAGATGTCGGTGGAGTCGTGATAGAAGGCCGACATTGCGCCCACAACGCCTACCAAGGTTGCCATCGGGTGTGCGTCCCGGCGGAAACCACGGAAGAAGTTGTGCATCTGCTCGTGGACCATGGTGTGGCGGGTCACACGGGTCTCGAAATCCTCAAGCTGCGTCGCGGTCGGCAGCTCACCATAGAGGAGCAGGTAGCAGACTTCGAGGTAGTGGGATTTACCGGCCAGCTGGTCGATCGGGTAGCCGCGATGCAGCAGCACACCTTCGTTGCCGTCGATATAGGTGATCGTGCTGTCACAGCTCGCAGTCGAGGTGAAGCCCGGATCATAGGTGAACACTCCGGACTGCGCGTAGAGCTTGCGGATATCCAGAACATCGGGCCCGGCAGTCGGCGAGAAGATGGGGAGTTCGTAGGTCTCACCATTCAAGCTGAGCTGGGCTGTTTTCTGTGTGTCGGTCATAGATGTCCCTTCCTGTTACAGGCGCAGAGAGGGCGGGTGGCCCGTCCCGCGCAGCGGGGCGCCCGCGCCACCAAAGGCGCAGACGCAGTCCTATACGAACGGGCTTACCCAGACCTTAACAAGAGATCCTGACGGGTGCTCAGCCAGTTACGTCCTTGAGCCGGGCCAGAGTTTCCTCGCGGCCCAAGCAAATCATCATGTCGAAGACCGAAGGCGTTACCGCGCGGCCTGCAAGCACAGCCCGCAGGGGGCCAGCCAATTTGCCAAACTTCGTGTCCTTGGCCGCGGCAAATTCATTCAGGGCGGCCTCTAACTCGTCTCGCGACCAGCTAGCATTTTGCAGATGCGGCGTCAATTCGTTCAGTATACCAATGGATACTGGGTCGAGTGCTTTTTCGGCCTTCGCATCCCGTTCCAAGGGGCGTGAGGTCAGCACAAAATGCGCTTTTTCAAGGAGTTCGGGGAAGGTTTTTGCCCGATCCTTGAGGCAGTACATTGCCCGCTCAAGCCCTTGTGACTGTACGTCATTTAGGGCCGGCTGACCGGCCGCGTCCAGATAGGCCTCGATTTCTTGCCGCAGTGCAGCATCATCCGCGATTGCGATATGTTGGCCACAGAGATTTTCGAGCTTTTTGGTGTCAAATCGGGCCGGACTTTTGCCGATTCCGTCCAGATCGAACCAGTCTTTGGCCTGCTCATCGGTAAAGAACTCGTCATCGCCATGCGACCAGCCCAGACGCGCAAGATAGTTGCGCATGCCTGCTGCGGGATAGCCCATCGCCTGATATTCCTGCGCCCCAAGCGCGCCATGGCGTTTGGAGAGCTTCTTGCCGTCCGAGCCGTGAATGAGCGGGATATGAGCATAGACAGGCACGTCCCAGCCCATCGCCTCGTAGATCATCATCTGGCGCGCTGCATTCATCAGGTGATCGTCGCCCCGGATCACATGGGTCACGCCCATATCGTGATCGTCTACCACCACGGCCAGCATATAGACCGGCGTGCCATCCGAGCGCAGCAGGATCATATCGTCCAATTGCGCATTTTTGATGGTCACATCGCCCTGAACCTGATCACGAATGACGGTTTCGCCGTCTTTGGGCGCCTTGATGCGGATCGCAAAGGGCGCATCGGGGTGCTCAGAATCGGGCGTGTCGCGCCAGGGCGAGTGAAACAGGGTCGATTTGCCCTCGGCCTTGGCGGCCTCGCGAAAGGCGGCGATTTCTTCCTGGGTGGAGAAACACTTGTAGGCTTTGCCCTCGGCGAGCAGCTGATGCGCCACTTCGGCATGGCGCTCGGCGCCTTCAAACTGGCTTACCACCTCGCCGTCGTGATCCAGCCCAAGCCACGCCATGCCCTGCAGGATGGCGGCGGTGGCTTCCGGGGTAGAGCGAGCGCGGTCGGTGTCTTCGATCCGAAGCAGGAATTTGCCGCCGCGGCCACGCGCAAAAAGCCAGTTAAACAGCGCGGTGCGCGCGCCGCCGATGTGCAAAAAGCCTGTGGGCGAAGGGGCGAAGCGGGTGACGACCGGTTGGGACATGTGGGGCATTTACCTTTTGGAAACCTTGTGGGGTCAACGTTTGTCGCCTGTGTACCGAGCCAGAAGGCAGGGAGCAAGCGTGCGCGTGTTTGGCGCTCTTGATGCAAGGCTGCAGGCCCAGCGGGGACATCTGTTTCCATGGGTGCCGGTCTTCTTTGGCCTCGGGGTCGGACTGTATTTTGCCTCTCCCATGGAACCCCAGCGGTTGCATTACCTCGGCATCCTGCTAACGGCGGGGGGGCTCGGCGTGCGCGCGCGTCGTGGAGAAGGAGTTGGTCTCCTTGCGGGGGCGTTGCTCTTGGTGGGGCTTGGGTTTTGCTACATGGGGCTGCGCGCGCATCAGGTTGGCGCGCCGGTTCTGAGCTATCGCTATTATGGCCCGGTCGAAGGGCAGGTGCTTGCGGTGGATCGCTCGGCTTCGGATGCGATGCGGATCACGCTCGGGTCGGTGCGGCTTCGGGATGTGTCGCCCGCGCGCACGCCGGACAGGGTGCGAATTTCGCTCTTTGAGGGCTCCGCCCCGATGCCCGGATCATGGGTGATGACCACCGCCAATCTCTCGCCCCCGCAAGGACCCGCCGAACCGGGCGGCTTTGATTTTCGCCGTCATGCCTGGTTCCTCGGACTGGGGGCTGTCGGCTACAGCCGTGTGCCGGTGTTGCGGACCGGTCCACCCGAGGTCTTGCCGGTGGCGACCTTGCGGGCGCAGCTTTCTGAGCGGGTGCGGGCGGCCATGCCGGCTGACACAGGCGGCGTCGCCACAGCGCTTATGACCGGGGACCGGGCGCATGTGCCGCGACATGTGACCGAGAACCTACGCGCGAGCAATCTGGCGCATCTTCTTGCGATTTCGGGCCTGCATATGGGGCTGTTTGCAGGGGTGGTCTTTGCCAGTCTGAGGCGTTGCTTCGCGCTCTGCCCGCCGATCGCCCTGCGTTGGCCAGTCAAGAAGCTCTCGGCGGCTGTGGCCCTTGTCGCGAGCTTTGGCTACCTGCTCCTCTCGGGCGCCAATGTAGCCACCGAACGTGCCTTCCTGATGGTGGCGGTGATGCTGGTCGCGGTAATGCTGGATCGGCGGGCGATCTCGGTACGGGCCGTCGCCCTAGCGGCCATGCTTGTACTGCTGCGTCGCCCCGAAAGCCTGCTGAGTGCGGGGTTTCAGATGAGTTTTTCGGCAACCCTTGCGCTTGTTGTGGCCTTTCAGCTGTTGCAACCCTGGTTCCGCCCCGGGCGAGGAGGCGTATTGGGGGCGGCGGCACGCTGGGGGCTTGCGCTATTGGTGTCGTCGCTGGTGGCAGGCCTTGCCACAGCCCCGTTTGGGGCGGCGCATTTCAACATGATCTCGCACTATGGGCTCTTGGCCAATCTGGCGGCGGTGCCGGTCATGGGCGCGGTGGTGGTGCCAGGCGCAGTGCTGGCGATCTGCCTCGCGCCCATCGGGGCCAGCGCGGTTGGATTCTGGATCATGTCGCAGGGCATCGCCTGGATCCTGAAGGTGGCAGAGACCGTGGCCACATGGCCGGGCGCGCGCGGTCATGTGGTGGCGCCGGAGGCGTGGATCCTGCCGGTTCTGGTGGCGGGCGCCTTGTGGCTGCTTTTGTGGCAGGGGCGATTTCGTTGGGCAGGGTTGATCCCAATTGCGCTGGCGCTTGTGGTCTGGCCATTCTCCCCCCGGCCCGAGGTTCTGATTTCTGCCGATGGCGGGCTTGTGGGCGTGATGACAGAGACAGGGCGCGCGTTGTCGCGCCCAAGCGGCAAGAGCTTTGTTGCAGGGATCTGGCTCGAGAATGACGGCGACGGGATGGACCAGGCCCGCGCCTATCGCCGTATTCTCGAGGGGCGAGATGGAAAAGTTCAGATCTTCCAATCCATTGGGAGGCGTTTTGTGCATGTCTTGGGCAAGACGGGATTGCGCGCATGGCAACCAAGCTGCGCACGAGGAGAGGTCATCATCCTCTCGATAGAGGTCGAGCCCCCCGCAGCCGGAGACTGCCTCTGGCTGACGCCCAGACAACTGCGGGAAACGGGCAGCATCGCCTTTGCCGGAGATGGCGCGATGATCACCGCCAACGGGCAGGCGCGCCGCCTGTGGTCGGTGCCCTGAATAAACGTCCTGACAAAAACGCCCGGCCACAGAATATGCGGCCGAGCGAGAAATGGTGCACGCAGGTGTTTGCTCAGTAGGTGCGGATCAGCCCCACCAGACGCCCCTGCACCTTCACTTGATCCTCGGTATAGCTGCGGGTGGGGTAGGCCGGATTGGCGGCGTGAAGCTCGATCATGCGGCCCTTGCGTTCAAACCGTTTGAGCGTGGCCTCATGTCCCTCCACGAGGGCCACCACGATGTCGCCATTGTCTGCCGCGTCGGTCTCGCGGATCACCACCACATCGCCGTCGTTTATCCCGGCGTCGATCATCGAGTCACCGCGCACCTCGAGGGCGTAATGCTGACCCGAGCTGGAGAGCATGGCATTGGGTACCGCCACATGGGCGGCGGCCTGGTTGATCGCCTCGATCGGGACACCGGCTGCAATCCGGCCCATGATCGCGAGTTCCGTCGCCCCGGTGTCTGCCACGGGTTTCAATTCTGCCGCAGCGCCGTCGTCGGCACTGTCACCCCGGCCGCCGGCGATCACTTTGGGCTGGAAGCCATCGCTCGCAGCACCAAGCGCGCCGCCACCGCCTAGACTGTCGGGCAGGCGGATCACCTCGATGGCGCGGGCGCGATGGGCAAGGCGGCGGATAAAGCCGCGCTCTTCCAGCGCCGTGATCAGACGGTGAATGCCGGACTTGGACCGCAGATCCAACGCGGTTTTCATCTCATCAAAACTGGGAGGGACGCCATCCTTCTGCAGACGCTTGTGAATAAACTCCAGTAGCTGAAGCTGTTTTTTCGTCAGCATGGCTGCCCCCTCTGCACAATATCGTTGTTTATGTTCTATTCATGTTCCCGTTTTGTGTCAACGGGTCGGGTCATAAGGGGAACATAAAAAGCCCAGCTAAGGCGCAGAGACATCAGAGATTTCAGGCTAGAGCGGCAGATACTCCACCAGAGAGCCCGCCTCGCGCGCGGGGTCATTGGGGGGACGCACGATCAGCGCTTCGGCCTGAGCAAGGACCGACAAAAGCGAGCTGTCCTGACTGTCGAAGGCCTGAACGTCTGCGCCCCGCCATATGGCGCGCATGTAGTGCTGGCGGGGTCCATTGGCGGGCAGTGGGGCGGCAAGGGGCGCTTGTGCAAGTGGCTTGGTCTTGGTGGGAAGGCCAAGCATGGCTTCGATCATGGAGACCACAAAGACCCGCCCGCAGACCATGGCAGAGACCGGATTTCCGGGCAGCCCCACCATGGATCCTTCGCCAAAACGACCTGCCATCAAGGGTTTACCGGGGCGCATCGCGACTTTGTAGAAGGCACGCTCAAACCCGAGGCTCTCGGCCACGCCTGCAACCA
Organism: Epibacterium sp. HA2-3; assembly: GCF_055693725.2. Classification (NCBI taxonomy): domain Bacteria; kingdom Pseudomonadati; phylum Pseudomonadota; class Alphaproteobacteria; order Rhodobacterales; family Roseobacteraceae; genus Epibacterium; species Epibacterium sp. HA2-3. Next base: position 1,210,023 of record NZ_CM172490.1, read on the forward strand.
GATCGTGATCCCCCACGGAGGCGCCGCCGATGGTGACGATCAGATCGGCCTCCCGCGCCAATCCAAAGGCAGTCTGCAAGGAGGCTTCTGTGTCGCGGGCAATCGGCAGCACCCGCACATGCGCGCCGTGTTCTTCGAACATGGCCTTCAGGCCAAAGGTGTTGGAGACGATGATCTGATCGGGGCCGGGGATCTCGCCGGGCATCACCAACTCGTCGCCGGTCGACATCAGGGCCACCACGGGACGGCGCCGCACGGGCACCTCGGCGATGTTCATCGCGGCCAGAAGCGCGATATCAGCCGGGCGCAAAAGGCGCGGCGCGTCGATCGTTTGTCCGGCACGAAAATCGCGGCCACGGTCGCGGATATTGGCATTGTCGCCCGGCGCGTCCGTGATTGTGATCAGATCGCCTTTGCGGTCCACATCTTCTTGAATCACAACGAAACTTGCACCCTCCGGCACCGGGGCGCCGGTAAAGATCCGCACGGCTTGTCCCGCGCCGACACGGCCCTGGAACCCATGTCCGGCTGCGGCCTCGCCGATGACCTTGAACATCGCGTGGCGTTCGACTTCGTCCGCATTGACCGCATAGCCATCCATCGCAGAGGCCGCAAAGGGCGGCTGGTCGCGGCGGGCCGAGACCGGTTCGGCCAGCACCCGCCCTGCGGCCTCTGCCAGTGGGACGGTTTCAACCGTGAGCGGCGCGACAAGGTCCAGAAGGGCGGCGCGGGCGTCAGCGACGGAGATCATGGATCACGCCTCATACCGACCGGATTTGCCGCCGTCTTTGAGCAGGACCCTTATGCCTCCGATTTCCATCGCCTTATCAACGGCTTTGGCCATGTCATAGACGGTGAGGCAGGCCGTGGAGACCGCTGTGAGCGCTTCCATCTCGACGCCGGTCTGGCCGGTGGTCTTGACGGTGCCCTCGACGCGCACGCCGGGCAGATCAGGGTCGAGCGTCAGCTCCACGGCGACCTTGGTGATCGGCAGCGGGTGGCAGAGCGGGATCAGTTCGGCGGTTTTCTTGGCGCCCATGATTCCGGCAAGGCGCGCCACAGAGAGAACATCGCCTTTCTTGGCGCGACCTTCGCTGATCACGTCAAAGGTCTCTTGCGCCATCTTGATATGGCCCTCGGCCACGGCAATGCGCGCGGTCACGGCCTTTTCGGAGACGTCGACCATATGGGCATCACCCTTCTGGTCAAAATGTGTGAGCGACATCGGCGGTCTCTCCTGTGGACAGATCAAAAGGGTCAGTTCGATTGGATCAGAGCGAGGGGGTCAGCGGGTTTGCAAGGATCGCGCGGGTGGCGGCGGTCACATCCTCCTGACGCATCAGGCTCTCACCGATGAGGAAGCTGCGCGCGCCATACCGGGCCATGTCGGCCAGATCCTCGGGCGTGAACAGGCCGCTTTCACAGACGATCGTGCGATCCGGCGGCACCATCCGCGACAGGGTGCGGGTGGTGTCGAGCGTGGTCTCAAAGGTCTTGAGGTTGCGGTTGTTGATGCCCATGAGGGGCGATTTCAACAGGCAGGCACGGTCCAGTTCTTCTTCGTTGTGGACCTCCAAGAGCACATCCATGCCCCATTCAAAGGCGCAGGCTTCGAGCTCGGCCGCTTGTGCATCGCTGACAGAGGCGAGGATGATCAGGATACAGTCGGCGCCAAGCGCGCGGGCTTCGGCCACCTGATAGGTGTCGTACATGAAATCCTTGCGCAGGCAGGGCAGATCGCAGGCCGCGCGCGCCGCCACCAGATAGTCCTTTGCGCCCTGAAAACTCGGCGTATCTGTCAGCACCGAAAGACAGCTCGCGCCCCCTTCGGCATAGGCTGTGGCGAGCGTGGCAGGGTCGAAATCTTCGCGGATCAAACCCTTGGAGGGGCTTGCTTTTTTGATTTCGGCAATCAGCCCATAGCCCTGATGCGTGGCCTTTTGCAGACGCTCGGCAAAGCCGCGTACGGGATCTGCGGCGCGGGCCTCGGCTTCGACATCCGCAAGCGGTTTGGCGGCTTTGTCGGCGGCGACCTCTTCGAGCTTGTAGGCCTTGATTTTGTCGAGGATGGTCTCAGACATCGAAGATGCTCCCTTGGGCTGGACGTGGGTCTGCCCACGTGATCGGCGGCTCGCCACGCGCGGTGAGCCAGTCGTTGATCGCCGAGAACACGCGCGAGCCGAAAAAGCCCCGGCGTGCCGACAGCGGTGAAGGATGGGCCGTCTTGACGATCAGGTGATCGCCGGGACGAATGTGGCTTTCGAGCTTCTGCGCCTGATTGCCCCAGAGCACATAGGCCGTAGGGCGGCGCGAACTGAGGTCGAGCACCTGATGGGCCAGCTCTTGCCAGCCCAGCGATTTGTGGCCGTTGGCCTCGCCTGCGGGGACCGATAGCACTGTATTGAGCAGGAGCACACCCTGCGCCGCCCAGGGGCGCAGATCGCCGGTCTCCGGGCAGGTGCCGAGATCGTCGCGCATTTCCTGATAGATGTTGCGCAAGGACCGGGGCAGGGGCGTCACATCCGGTTCAACGGAAAACGACAGCCCATGCGCATGGCCCGGCGTCGGATAGGGGTCCTGACCAAGGATCACCACGCGGGTGGACTCGGGCGGGGTACGCTCCAGCGCGGCAAAGCGCTGATGCGCAGGGGGCAGGATCTGGCGCGTCTCCTTCGCAAGCGCTGCTTCGATCCGGGGCCAGTGGGTTTCAAAGAAGGGCAGCTCCGCCCAGCCCCCGACCGCAGGCCGCAGGGCTGAGGCGTGGTCTTGCAGGGCCATCAGCTGGCCTCCGACGTGATCCGTGCAACCGCCGTCACCTTGCCCAGAGCGGCACCGCTGTCGATGCTTTCGGCAGCGCGTTCCGCGCCCTCCTTGAGCGACGACACCACGCCGGCCACCTTGAGTGCTGCGGCAGAGTTCAAAAGCACCGCATCCCGGTAGGCCGAGGGCGTGCCTTCGAGGAGGGCGCGGAAGGCGGCGGCGTTTTCGGCGGGCGTGCCACCGACGATGGCCTCAAAGGGATGCTCCGGCAGGCCTGCCTCTTCGGGGTGGACCTCGAATTCGGAGATGTTGCCATCCTCCGAGAGACCCGCAACCCAGCTGACACCCGTGATCGTGAGCTCATCAGTGCCGTCAGAGCCATGCACCAGCCATGCGACCTCGGAGCCGAGCTGTTTCAGCGTCTCCGCCATCGGTCGGATCAGGTCACGGCTGAAGGCACCGGTGAGCTGGCGTTTGACATCTGCGGGGTTGGTGAGTGGGCCGAGGATGTTGAAAATCGTCCGCGTGCCAAGCTCCTGACGGGTGGGCATCACATGGGCGATTGCCGGGTGATGCATGGGCGCCATCATGAAACAGATGCCCGCCTCTTTGAGGGACTTTTCGACCACTTTCGGGCCAACCATGACCTGAATGCCCATCTCGGTGAGCGCATCTGCGGCGCCGGATTTGGACGACAGGTTGCGGTTGCCGTGTTTGGCGACGGGCACGCCTGCACCGGCAACCACAAAGGCGGTTGCGGTCGAGATATTGAGCGTGCCTTTGCCATCACCGCCGGTGCCAACGATGTCCATCGCACCTGCGGGGGCCGAGACCTTGTTGCATTTTGCACGCATCACGGCGGCGGCGGCGGCGTATTCGTCCACCGTCTCGCCGCGAGTGCGCAGGGCCATCAAAAGACCGCCCATCTGGCTTGGCGTGGCTTCGCCATTGAACAGTGCGGCAAAGGCGGTTTCGGCTTCGGTTCGGGTCAGGGCGCGATCCGCGGCCAGACCGATCAGGGGTTTCAACGCATCACTCATGCCGGCACTTTCATTTCATTCAGGAAGTTTTGTAGCAGCGCATGCCCGTGCTCTGACGCAATGGATTCCGGGTGGAACTGCACGCCGTGGATGGGCAACTCCTTGTGCTGCAGCCCCATGATGGTGCCATCCTCCAGCTCTGCGGTGATCTCCAGGCAGTCGGGCAGGCTCTCGCGCTCCACCACCAGTGAGTGATAGCGGGTGGCATCAAAGGGCGACGGTAGCCCCTTGAAGAGACCTTTGTCGGTGTGGTGCATTTTGCCCATCTTGCCATGCACGATCTCATGGCAGCGCACGACCTTGCCGCCAAAGGACTGACCAATGGTCTGATGGCCAAGGCAGACTCCCAAAAGCGGCGTGCGGGTTTCGGCGGCGGCCTCTGTCAATGCAAGGCAGATCCCGGCCTGATCCGGGTCACAGGGGCCAGGGCTCAGCAGGATGCCCGCAGGCTTCATCGCCATGGCTTGCTGCACGTCCAACGCATCGTTTCGCCAGACCTCGATCTCGGCGCCCAATTCGCCCAGATAATGCACGAGGTTGTAGGTGAAGGAGTCGTAGTTGTCGATAAGCAGCAACATCTTGGGACGCTCTTTTAAGGGTGGCGGGCGGGGTGCGCGCCGCAGTATAGTGTGTGGGACCATACATGTTCAGGGATGCGCGGCAGCGTCAAGGGCACATCCGGTCTGGCGCGCGTCAGACGGTAAAGATGACCGGCGCTGAGGCCTTTGGATGGGCGGCGCGCGTGAGAAAGAGCACAGGCGAGAAGGCGAAACAGGCATGCGAGGATTTCTGGGTGGCGTGAGCGTAGGGGCGCTGGTCGCAGTTGCGGGGGCGGCGGTGTGGTCGCTGTCGACGCCATTGCCGCAGACGGTCGATGTCTCGCAGGAACTGCCCGTCGCAACATTGCAGCCGCGTGAGGTTCCAGCGCCCCCGTCCGATGTGCCCGGAAGCGACGCAGATCTCGTTGAGGCCGCCCCAGCGGAACCCGACGCAGATGCCCTAGGCCGAGACAGCGCCCCAGATGAGATCGACACCTCGCTGCCAGAGCGGCCCAGCGTGTCGACCGACCCTGAGGTCACATTGGATGGCGCCCCGGATGAGAGCGACACCCCCCGGATTGCGGTGACCTCCGATGCGGATGCGCCCCTGTCCGGTGGGGATGACAGCACCCGCCCCGAGGCGCCCTTGCAAGACACCACACCGGATCTGGGGGCAGGTTCCGTGACACGGCCCGAGGTTTCGGCCGCCTCAGACCTGCCACTGCAGGCGCCAGACGCGGAAATCCCCACCCCCGATCTGTCGACCGAGGCCGATCCGGCGCCCCTGCGCCAGGAGACGCTTCAAGTGGAGGCGCCAGATATCGGCACGCCTCCGGATGTGACCGCGTCGCCAGTGTTGACCACTCCGCCCGTGCGGTCGCTCACCCCTTCTGATCCGGTCGAGGACAACGCGGGGGCAAATGGGGGCGTGAGAATCGCGGATCTGCCGCAGGCCTCCGAGGACCCAGAGGCAAATGCAGGACCCAGCATCGGCACGCGGGTGCTGCCACTGACAGAACGCGACACCACGGGCGCGGATGCGTCTTCTGCGGCAGACAGTAGTGCTGCGCCCTTTGTGCGCAACAGCGAGCCCGCAAACCCGGAGCCGGGCCTGCCTTTGATGTCGATTGTCCTCGTCGAAGAAGAAGGCGCGGTGGGCGCCGAGGCGCTTGAGGATTTTCCCTATCCGTTGACGTTTGCCATCGACCCGAGCGACCCGGATGCGGTCGCACGCATGAAAGCCCGCCGCGCGGCGGGGTTTGAGGTCATGGTGCTGGCGGATCTGCCCCGCGAAGGCCAGCCGCAGGACGCCGAAACCGCGATGCCGGTGTGGTTTGACCGCCTGCCAGAGGCGGTGGGCATCCTTGAGGGCATCGACAGCGGCGTGCAGGGCAACCGGGCGCTTGCGGATCAGGTGGCCAGCATCGTGGGTGATCTGGGCTATGGGCTGGTGCTACAGGACAATGGCCTGAACACGGTCCACAAAATGGCGCTGCGCGATGGTATTCCTTCGGGCGTGGTGTTTCGCGACTTTGACGGCGCGGGACAGGATCCGCGCGCCATGCGCCGTTTTCTGGACCAGGCCGCGTTCCGCTCCGGTCAGGAGGGCGCGGTCATCATGCTGGGACGTCTGAAGCCAGATACGATTTCCGCGCTGCTGATCTGGGGGCTGCAAGACCGCGCCAGCAGCGTGGCGCTGGTGCCGATCTCGACCAGTCTCAAACGCCTGCTGGAGCCGGTCTCAAACTAACACCGACGGCTAACGCAACAGCCGAACGCCAAAAAAAACGTGCTCCACGAGGATCTCGGGAGCGCGTTTTTCTTTTCCCTGCTGGGCATTTAGCTCAGCGGTTGCCGTTGCCGGTAAAGCGCGCCGCATCTGCAGCCGCGCGGCGGATCGCGTTCGATTTATGCACGGTCTCCATATATTCGGCCTCCGGGTCGCTGTCATAGACGACGCCGCCCCCGGCCTGAATATAGAGGTTCTGATCCTTCACGATGGCCGTGCGCAGCGCGATACACATGTCCATGTCGCCGCCAGCGCTGAAATAGCCGACACCACCGCCATAGATGCCGCGCTTTTCGGGCTCGAGCTCGTCGATGATCTCCATCGCACGCACCTTGGGCGCCCCGGAGACCGTACCCGCAGGCATACCGGCAAAAAACGCATCCAGCGCATCCTTGTCCTCGTGGAGTTCGCCAACAACATTCGAGACGATATGCATCACGTGGCTGTAGCGCTCGATGATGAATTCCTCGGTGGGTTTCACGGTGCCGATCTTGGCAACGCGGCCCACATCGTTACGGCCCAGATCCAAGAGCATCAGGTGTTCTGCCAGCTCTTTCTTGTCCGCGAGCAGATCCTGTTCCAGCGCTTTGTCTTCTTCGGGGGTGGCGCCGCGCGGACGGGTGCCAGCAATTGGGCGAATGGTGACCTCGTTGCCAAAGACCCGAACGAGGATCTCGGGGCTGGCGCCGATCACCTGAAAACCGCCGAAGTTGAAGTAGAACATGAACGGCGAGGGGTTGGTGCGTCGCAGCGAACGATAGAGCGCGAAGGGCGGCTGCGGGAACTCCTGCGTCCAGCGCTGTGCGGGCACCACCTGAAAGATGTCGCCGGCGCGGATGTAGTCCTTGGCCTTCTCCACCGCGGCCATGTAGCCGTCCTTGGTGAAGTTGGAGACCGGGGGCGCGACCTCGCGGGCCTCGCCCAGATCGCGGGTCTCGGCGGGCATGGCGCGTTCAAGATCACGCACCGCATCCATCACGCGTTCGGCGGCCTGAGCATAGGCCGCGCGCGCAGACTGGCCTTCGCTGACCCAGGCGGGAGAGACCACTGTGACCTCGCCTTTGACACCGTCCAGCACGGCCACCACGGAGGGGCGGATCATCACCGCGTCCGGCAGGCTGAGTGGGTCGGGGTTCACATCAGGCAGATGCTCCACATGGCGGATCATGTCATAGCCCAGATAGCCAAAGAGCCCCGCCGCCGCCTGCGGCAGATCATCCGGCAGGTCGATGCGGCTCTCGGCCAGTAGCGCGCGCAGTGTATCAAGTGGGTTGCCGTCGAGCGGGGCAAACCCCTCGGGATCGAACCGCGCGGCGCGGTTGATTTCGGCCTGTTCGCCCCGCGCACGCCAGATCAGGTCAGGCTTCATGCCGATGATGGAATAGCGCCCGCGTACCTCGCCGCCGGTCACCGATTCCAGCATGAAGGCATCCTTCTGCGCGCCGGTGAGCTTCAGCATCAAGGAGACGGGCGTATCCAGATCGGCGGCAAGCCGCGTGTAGACCACCTGGTTTTCGCCCGCCTCATAGGCTTTGGCGAAACTGTCGAAATCGGGGATCAGGGCCATAAGCGCATGCGCCTCGTACTGAGTTACTGGAAGTTGGCGTGAACAGCATTCACGGCCTGTTGGTTGACCTGCGGACGGGCGCGGGTCTGAACCGATTGCAGATAGATCTGGAAGATCTCGTTGGAGAGCGACTGGTTCAGCTGATCGCCGAGCGCCTGAGACAGGAACTGCATGTCATTGCCGTCATCCGGGGGCAGGATCTCGTCGAGACGCACCACCACAGTGCCTTCTGCGTCGGAGACAACACGCACTTCGCCCACTTCCATCTCGAACACCTGATTGAGGAGATCAACCGGGGTCTGATCGAGATAGGCGGTCCGGGTAAGGCCGGTCTGCTCGATCACTTCGCGACCTTCGGGGAACTGGCCGTTGTTGCCCTCGGTCGCGGTTTTGATCTGTTCGGCCTGCGCGGCAAGCGCCTTGGCGATCCGGTCGCCCTCGTAGGCTTCGGAAACGGCTGTGCGCGCGTCCTCAAAGGGCTCGGGGCGCGGGGGCAGGACCTCATCGAGGCGCAACGCAAAGAGGCTGCCATCCTCGAGATAGCCCACTTCGGGGAAATCTTCGCTTGTCACGGCCTCGGCCGCGTTGCGGAAGGTGTCATAGGCCGCAATGTCGTCGGTTGTATTCGCGGTCCAGTCAAGCTGGCCGAGCACCACGCCGTTTTCTTCCTCGGCGAGATCTTCGAGCGTCGCGCCACCGGCGAGCGCATCATCCAGCCCTTCGGCGCGGGATTCGATCAGGCGGCGGGCACGGTCCAGAGCCAACTCTTCGCGCAGGACCGGCAGGGCCTCTTCGAAGCTCGTGAAATTCGCTTCGAGCACGCCGTTCACGCGGTAGAGCGCGGGGCCAAAATCTGATGGAAGCGGGCCAACCACGGCGCCCACGTCGGCGGCAAAGACGGCTTCGCCCGCAGCGCCAAGGTCGCCAATCGCCACATCACCCATGTCGATGTCCGACAGGGAGAGTTCGCGATCTGCCACCAGGGTTTCAAAGGTGGTCCCCCCCACATCAAGCTGGGCTTTGGCGGTTTGGGCCGCATCCTCGTCGGGGAATACCAGCTGTTCGACAAGGCGGCGCTCGGGGACATTGAATTCTGCGTCGCGCTCCTCGTAGAGACCGCGCAGGGCGGTTTCATCCACCTCGACCTCATCCACCAGCGCGTCGGGGCGCAGGGCGACATAGGTGATCACCTTGGTCTCGGGCAGGGTGAAATCCTCGATGTGGGTCTCGTAATAAGCCTTGAGCGCATCCTCGGTGGGCGCGATCGCGGTCAGGGGGACGTTGGCCTCAGCAAGGCGTACATAGGAAAAGCTGCGACGCGCACCGATATAGTTGGTGAGTGTCTCGCCCAGCACCGCGGGCATGCGGGTGCCACCGGTGATGGCCCCTTGCAGCAGCGTGCGCGCGGTTTCAGACCGCATGTCGGCCTCGAACTCAGCCTCGGACAAACCTGCGTTATCAAGGGCAAAACGGTAGTTGTCGCGGCTGAAGCTGCCATCAGACCCCTGGAAGGCCGAAATCCGGGTGATCTCTTCGAGCAGCACTTCGTCGCCCACAGACAGGCCGATCTCTGTGAGCTCATTGTCGAGCGCGGCCGTTGCCACCAGCCCCGAGAGCACACCGCGATCCACGCCCATGGCGATCAGCTGCGACAGGGGAATGGACTGGCCGGACTGGGCCTGAATGGCACGTTGTTCCTGTTGCAGGGCGCGGGCGTAGTCATCAACGCTGACGGTGGCATCACCCACGGTGGCCAGCGTGCGGGTGGTGCCGGATACGTTGATCGCACCAAAGCCCGCAAGCCCCACGAACAACAGACCCATGAGGATCCAAACGAAGGTCTTTGAAAGCTTTTTCATGCCTGCGGCCCTTTATGTCGTCTTTTTTGCTGGCGCGCCGGGGCGGGGATGCCGGGCGGCCGAAATTCTGCCGAATGGCTCGGCGGTCTCCTGTCGTCGCCCTGAATACGCGTCTGCCCCGGCGGGAGCAAGCATAGACGCGCGGCGGAGCCCAGAGGTTTTATCAACCGTCAAACTGCGCCAGCCGCGCGAGCATCTCCGCAATGCCGGTCTGATCGACATTGGCAAAGGCAATGCGGAACTGGCGGTGGCCTTCGGGGGCGCCTGCCGGTGTGAACATCGTGCCCGGCAAAAGCAGCATGCCAGCCGAGTGGAGCAGGCGTTGTGCAATCTCGTCAGAGCTTGCCTCGAACGGATGCGCCACATAGGCGAAATAGGCCCCCAGTCCCAAAAGCTGCCAGCCTTTAGCCGCCAGCGGAGCAAATCCGGCGGCAATGGCGTCGCGCCGCGCGAGGATCTCGCCGCGCTCGCCAGCGAGCCAGTCATCGAGATTCTCGATCCCCCATTTGGCGCCGATCTGGCCGATCTGCGCGGGACAGATGGTGACGGTATCGAGGAATTTCTCCATCTCGAGCAGGCGCTCGGGCGCAGCCACGATCGCGCCCACGCGATGGCCGGTCAGCCGATAGGCTTTGGAGAAGGAATAGAGATGTATCAGGGTTTCATGCCAGTCCTTGCGCGAAAACAGCCCGTGGGGCGCGCCATCGCGGCTGTCGAAATCGCGATAGGTCTCGTCCACAATCAGCGTGAGCCCATGACGCTGTGCCAGCTCAAAGAACGCGTCCATCAAGGCCGCGGGATATTCAACGCCGCAGGGGTTGTTGGGGGTGACCAGGACGATTGCGCGGGTGCGCGGCGTGATCAGCGCTTCGGCCTTGGCGACTTCTGGCAACATTCCGTCGCCCACAGGCAAGGGCAGGGTGGTGACCCCCTGCATGTCGAGCCACATCTTGTGGTTAAAGTACCATGGCGTTGGCAGGATGACCTCGTCACCTTCGGCGCAGAGGCTCTGGATGGTGGCGGCAAAGGCCTGATTGCAGCCCGAGGTGATCGCGACCTCGGACGGTGTGATGTCCGCCTCGTAGTGGCGCGTGATTTGGGCGGCGAGAGCTGTGCGCAGATCCGCATTGCCAAGCACCGGTCCGTAGAGATGGGCGCTGGTCTCTGACAACAGGGCGTCGGCCATCGCCTGACGCAGCCCTTCTGGTGGTGGATCGGCCGGGGCGGCCTGACTGAGATTGAGGAGCGGCAGATCGTCGGAAAAGGTCACATCTTCCAGCCAGCGCCGGGATTGCACGATTGGCGAAACAAAAGTGGCGTTGGTGCGGGAAAGATGCATTTGAATTTCCTCTTTTGACGTGACGTAATTTTTTTCGGATTTTTGCTATTTGGCCGCTTTTCAAATCTCAAGACAAGAGATGGAAAACAAAGCCAAAAAAGAAAACGCGCCAACAGGGGCGCGTTTTGTCATTTTCTAAATTGACGCTGGGTCAATCCGTACCCCGGTAAGGTTCGACATACTGCAACGCCATATCCCACGGGAAAAAGATCCAGGTGTCCTGGCTCACGCCCGTGATAAAGGTATCGACCTGCGGCTCACCCTGGGGCTTGGCGTAGACGGTGGCAAAATGCGCCTTGGGATAGAGGGTGCGCACCAGTTCCAGCGTTTTGCCGGAGTCGACCAGATCATCCACGATCAGGATGCCGGTCCCATCGCCCATGATGTCCGCGTCGGGGCTCTTGAGCACCTCGGCCTCGCGACGCTGATCAGCCTTGCCGCCGCCGGAGTGGTAGGATTTCACGCTGATGGTATCCACCGTGCGGATATCCAGCTCGCGCGCGACGATCATTGCGGGCGCCATGCCCCCGCGGGTGATCGCCACCACGGCGCGCCAATGGCCATTGTCGGGGCCAAGCCCGTCCAGACGCCACGCCAGCGCGCGGCTGTCTCGGTGGATTTGATCCCAGGAGATGTGAAACCCCTTCTCATGGGGCAGGCGGTTCGGATCCTTGGTGCTCATCAGGGGTTAGCCTTTCTCGATATCCGGGGCGTCCACGGCCTTCATGCCGACCACGTGATAGCCTGCATCCACATGCAGGTTCTCGCCGGTCACACCAGAGGCCAGATCCGACAGCAGGTAGAGCGCGGATTTGCCCACGTCATCGGTGGTCACATTGCGGCGCAGGGGCGAATTGTATTCGTTCCACTTCATGATGTAGCGGAAATCGCCAATGCCGGAGGCGGCCAGGGTCTTGATCGGGCCGGCAGAAATCGCGTTGACGCGGATGCCGTCCTTGCCCAGATCCTCGGCGAGATATTTCACGGAGGCTTCCAGCGCGGCCTTGGCGACACCCATGACATTATAATGCGGCATCACTTGTTCGGCGCCATAATAGGTCAGCGTCAGCATGGAGCCGCCGGCTTCCATCATCTTTTCCGCACGCGCCGCCACGGCCGTGAAGGAATAGACGGAAATATCCATGGTCATCTGGAAATTTGCGCGGCTGGTGTCGACATAGCGACCGCGCAGCTCGTTCTTGTCGGAAAAGCCGATGGCATGCACAACAAAGTCAAGCTTGCCCCATTTTTCCTCGAGGGACGCAAAGAGTGCGTCGATGGATGCTTCGTCTGAAACATCGCAGGGCAGAACAATGTCGCTGCCCAGCTGTTCGGCCAGTGGTCCAACGCGTTTCTTGAGCGCGTCTCCTTGATAGGAGAACGCAAGTTCCGCCCCGGCCTCGGCGCAGGCTTTGGCGATGCCCCACGCAATGGATTTGTCGTTGGCCAGGCCCATGATGAGGCCGCGCTTACCGGCCATCAGTTGACTAGACATGCAGGTTCTCCGCCTGTGATCGGTTAATAGAATGTCCTTTAGCCCGCTGGGGCAAAGTCATCAAGCCTACTCGCTCTTGTGGGGGCGTTCAATCGGGCAGAACGTCCCCCTTTCCAACGGACTGCAAGGCCACTAGATGTGTGCGCAAGCAGTAGGGAAACACCATTATGTCTGATCGTGAAGGACTCTTTGGCGGCGATGATCCGTTTGAGATCGCCCGCAAGTGGCTGGCAGAGGCCACCGAGACCGAAATCAACGACCCCAATGCCATTGCGCTTGCGACCGTGGATGCCTCCGGCATGCCCAACAGCCGCATGGTGTTGCTGAAGGAAATCGAAGACGCTGCCTTTGTGTTCTATACCAACTATGAGAGCGCCAAGGCACAGGAGATCGAGGCCAGCGGCACCGCGTCCTTTGTGATGCACTGGAAATCCCTGCGTCGCCAGATCCGCGTGCGCGGACATGTCACCAAGGAAAACGGACCGCAGGCGGATGAGTATTTTGCGTCCCGCTCGCTCAAGAGTCGTCTTGGGGCCTGGGCCTCCAAGCAGTCGCAGCCGCTCGCCTCGCGCAGCGCCCTGATGGCAGAGGTGGCCAAGATCACTGCCCAGAAAGGTCCAAACCCGAAGCGCCCGGAATTCTGGGGCGGCTACCGGATCACACCGATTGAAATTGAATTTTGGGCGGATGGGGCCTTTCGATTGCACGACCGTTTTGTGTGGCGAAAAAATACTTCACATGATAATTGGACAATCACGCGTCTTAGCCCGTAAGATCACCGTGAAAACGCCCATGGGCCACTCTGTGGCTCCTGACTCTTTTGCTCTTGAACTCCGATATGGATTTCGCGCAGGTAGGCGTTCTTCACGGAAATAAAAAACGAACCGGTGGAATACTAAAGTGGCCGATGATCTGAGCAGTTTGCAGCATGTCCGTGGACTAGTGAAGTGGTTTGACCCCGCGAAGGGGTATGGGTTCATTGTCTGTCCTGACGATGGTCCCGATATTCTCTTGCACGTGAACGTCCTGCGTAACTTCGGGCAAAGCTCTGTCGCGGATGGCGCCGGGATCGAGGTTGTGACCCATCGCACGGATCGAGGTGTGCAGGCGGTTGAAATCGTATCCATTACCCCACCGGAGCGCGAGGACACCCCCGTCCTGAGCGATCTGGCACAGCTGGATGACGAGGAGCTCAGCAACACACCGCTGGAGCCTGCGCGCGTGAAATGGTTCGACAAAGCCAAAGGGTTTGGCTTTGCCAATGTGTTTGGCCGCGACGAAGACGTGTTCCTGCATGTCGAAGTGCTGCGCCAGTCGGGGCTCTCTGACGTGCAGTCCGGCGAGGCACTGGCGATGCGCGTGATCGACGGCAAACGTGGCCGGATGGCTGTGGATGTGCTTGCCTGGGAGGCAGCCTCTTCAGACACCAGCAGCGTCTGATGATTCGTCGGGCGGCCTCGCATATCGCAGCCGTCGCCCTCTGGGTCGTCACGACCTCTGGTCTGGCTGCCGCGGCCTGTTCGCGGGACCATGTAGATCTGCGCGGCCCGTGGGGTCAGGCGCGGTTCTCGGTCGAAGTGGTCGACACGCCCGAAACCCGCGCTCAGGGTCTGATGCACCGCAAGAGCCTTCCTGCGCGCTCTGGCATGCTCTTCATATACGAAGAGCCGCAGCGCGTGGCTTTCTGGATGAAAAACACTTTGATCCCGCTCGACATGATCTTTGTCGAGGCGGACGGCGTCGTATCGCACATCCATAAAAACGCTCTGCCCGGGGATCTTACGCCGATTCCGGGGGGCGATCAGGTGTTGGTCGTGCTCGAGGTCAACGCTGGCATCGTCGAGACCTACGGGATTTCAGTTGGCACTGAGATGCGGCACGAAGTTTTTTCATCTGAAGCTGCAAAATGGCCCTGTTAGGGCTTTTCAAATCAGAACAGCCCCGTTAGGAAGACGCACGGTCCGGGGCGTGGCGCAGTCTGGTAGCGCACCTGTTTTGGGTACAGGGGGTCGTGAGTTCGAATCTCGCCGCCCCGACCATTTCTTCCTCACATGATGAAGACCCTGCTATCTGCTGAACCTTCGGGTTCAGCAGCGGCGTCGGGTGCAGGAAACTCAACCCGCTCTTTTGGGTGAGTTGACGCTCAGATCACGTTCCAGAGAGAATCACTCCCTACGAATAGCGGGTCGGTTCGTCGGTATACCCACATATGGTGTTTACCCTTTGTTTAGAAACTGACGCAATCTGGCGTCAGGAGGGGTCAAAATCTGCTCGAATTTTTTGCGGAAGCAGCGCGTCGCGTGCGGGGCGTTGCAGATCGGTCGCGGCTCTGAATACGGCCGGTAAATCATCCGTGAGTTGTTTCAAAAATGCCACTGTATCGATGCATTCTGCGCGTGCACGAATGACGTCCTGCGGACAAGCCCCTCTCATTACGAGAGTTTTCATCTTTCCTTAACCAAGCATTCAAATTTGGCGATCCACCTCTGCGCCTGTGGATGAATCATATGCTCGGCGCGACCCTCGAAACCGTAAAAACGGTCAACTGGATTCTGGTCCGTAAAATTTGAAAATTTGCGTTGACCCTTTAGGCCCTCTTACGCGAGATTGTGGGTGTCGCTTGGGGGCGCCACAAGATCTAGTTGGATTTCAATCGCTGCTCCCTTGCATGGTGCTTAGTGCAAAACCGTTAATTTGGGGCCGGTGTAGGGCCTTCGAGCGTGGGAGCGAACCTGCGCCGGATGATGGATTTTGTGCTTAGCCCCTGGCGGCAACACAGGCCGGTACGCTGGGTGCCGGTGCGCAAGCGGGACTAATTGGGACAGGTGTAGCCATGAAAATCGAGCGTCGTTTCACAGAAGCAGGACAGGATGCCTATGCATCCTTGGATTTCATCGGGGCGACGTCCGAGATCCGTAACCCCGATGGGACCATCGTGTTCCGGCTCGCAGGCATCGAGGTTCCATCGACCTGGAGCCAGGTGGCCAGCGACGTCATAGCGCAGAAGTACTTTCGCAAGGCCGGTGTCCCGTCGCGCCTGAAGAAAGTCCGCGAGAAAGGCGTGCCGGAGTTCCTGTGGCGTTCGGTTCCAGCTGATGACAATGTGGAGCTCGGCGGCGAGACCTCCTCCAAACAGGTGTTCGACCGTCTGGCCGGGGCCTGGACCTACTGGGGCTGGAAGGGGGGCTATTTCTCCTCCGAGGAGGACGCGCGCGCCTATTTCGACGAGATGCGCTATATGCTGGCGACCCAGCGCGCCGCGCCCAACAGCCCGCAGTGGTTCAACACCGGCCTGCACTGGGCCTATGGCATCGACGGCCCGGCGCAGGGGCATCACTATGTGGATTACAAGACCGGAAAGCTGACCAAATCCGACAGCGCCTATGAGCACCCGCAACCGCACGCCTGCTTTATCCAGTCCGTGTCGGACGATCTGGTGCAGGACGGTGGCATCATGGATCTCTGGGTGCGTGAGGCGCGCTTGTTCAAATACGGCTCCGGCACCGGCACCAACTTCAGCCATCTGCGGGCCGAGGGCGAGAAGCTCTCTGGTGGGGGCAAATCCTCTGGTCTCATGGGCTTTTTGAAAATCGGCGATCGTGCTGCTGGCGCGATCAAATCAGGCGGGACAACCCGTCGAGCAGCGAAGATGGTGATCGTGGATGCCGATC
The DNA here is from genome assembly GCF_055693725.2 of Epibacterium sp. HA2-3. NCBI lineage: Bacteria > Pseudomonadati > Pseudomonadota > Alphaproteobacteria > Rhodobacterales > Roseobacteraceae > Epibacterium > Epibacterium sp. HA2-3. Next base: position 1,226,082 of record NZ_CM172490.1, read on the forward strand.
ACCCGGATATCGAGCAATTCATCGAATGGAAGGTGCTCGAAGAACAGAAAGTCGCCTCCATCGTGGCCGGCTCCAAGATGCACGAGAAGATGCTCAACGGTATCTTTGAAGCGCTGCGGACGTGGGACGGTCTCTCTGAGGATGCCTATGATCCGGCCGAAAATACCGCTCTGAAAAAAGCGATCCGCGAAGCCAAAAAGGTAGCCATCCCAGAGACTTACATCAAACGCGTGCTGGATTATGCCCGTCAGGGCTATGACAGCATCGAGTTCCCGACCTATGACACCGACTGGGACTCTGAGGCCTATTCGTCGGTCTCGGGCCAGAACTCCAACAACTCCATCCGCGTCACCAATGCATTCCTGCATGCGGTCGAAAAGGACGCCGATTGGGAGCTGATCAACCGCACCGACGGTCAGGTCGCCAAGACCGTGAAGGCGCGGGATCTCTGGGAGAAGGTCGGCCACGCAGCCTGGGCCTGCGCCGATCCGGGTATCCAGTTCCACGACACCGTCAACGAGTGGCACACCTGTCCCGAAGACGGTGAGATCCGGGGCTCAAACCCTTGTTCTGAATACATGTTCCTGGACGACACCGCCTGTAACCTGGCGTCGCTGAACCTCCTGACCTTCTATCAGGGCGGCGTGTTCCAGGCCGAAGATTTCATGCACGCCAGCCGTCTGTGGACGCTGACGCTGGAAATCTCGGTGATGATGGCGCAGTTCCCATCGAAGGAGATCGCGCAGCTGTCTTATGACTTCCGCACGCTGGGTCTGGGCTATGCCAACATCGGTGGCCTGCTGATGAACATGGGTTACGGCTATGACAGCGACGAAGGCCGCGCGCTTTGCGGATCTTTGACAGCGATCATGACTGGTGTGGCCTATGCGACCTCTGCCGAGATCGCCTCCGAGCTGGGGCCCTTTGCGGGCTATGAGCGCAATGCCGACCACATGCTGCGGGTGATGCGCAATCACCGCAATGCGGCCTATGGTGCCACCGAGGGATATGACAAGCTCACCGTGAAGCCGGTGCCGCTGGACTTGCAGAACTGCCCGGATGCGCGTCTCACGGAACTCGCGATGAGCGCCTGGGACGAGGCGGTCCGCCTTGGCGAGGAACACGGCTATCGCAACGCCCAATCCACCGTGATCGCGCCCACCGGTACCATTGGTCTGGTGATGGACTGCGACACCACCGGGATCGAGCCGGACTTTGCCCTCGTGAAGTTCAAAAAACTCGCAGGTGGCGGGTATTTCAAGATCATCAACCGCTCGGTGCCCTCGGCGCTCGAAGGGCTCGGCTATTCCTCCGCGCAGATCGAAGCGATCGTGTCCTATGCGGTCGGTCATGGCTCCATCGGGAACGCGCCGGGGATCAACCACACCTCGCTCACCGGTCATGGTTTTGGCCCCAATGAGCTGGCAAAGGTGGACGCTGCACTTGAGAGTGCCTTTGACATCCGGTTTGTGTTCAACCAGTGGACATTGGGCGAGGAGTTCTGCACCGGCGTGTTGGGCATTCCTGCCGACAAGCTGAATGATCCGGCCTTTGATCTGCTGCGTCACCTTGGGTTCTCCAAGGCCGACATCGAGGCTGCCAATGACCATGTCTGCGGCACCATGACGCTTGAAGGTGCGCCGCATCTCAAGGAAGAGCATTATTCGATCTTCGATTGTGCCAACCCCTGCGGAAAAAAAGGCAAGCGTTATCTTGGGGTTGAGAGCCATATCAAGATGATGGCGGCCGCGCAGAGCTTTATTTCGGGCGCGATTTCCAAAACCATCAACATGCCCAACAACGCCACCATCGAGGACTGTCAGAAGGCCTACGAGCTGAGCTGGTCCTTGGGTGTGAAGGCCAATGCGCTCTATCGTGACGGCTCCAAACTGAGCCAGCCGCTCGCGGCGGCGCTCGTTGAGGATGACGACGAGGCGGCGGAGGTGCTCGAGAGCGGCTCGGTGCCGGAAAAAGCGGCTGTTCTGGCCGAGAAGATCGTCGAGAAAGTGGTCATCAAGGAGGTGATGAAATCTCATCGCACCAAGATGCCGCAGCGCCGCAAGGGCTATACGCAAAAGGCGGTTGTCGGGGGCCACAAGGTCTACTTGCGCACGGGGGAATATGAGGACGGAAACCTCGGCGAGATCTTCATCGACATGCACAAGGAAGGCGCGGGCTTCCGGGCGATGATGAACAACTTTGCCATTGCGGTCTCTGTTGGTCTGCAATACGGCGTGCCGCTCGAGGAATTTGTGGATGCCTTCACATTCACGAAATTCGAACCTGCGGGCATGGTTCAGGGCAACGATTCGATCAAGAACGCGACCTCGATCCTCGACTATGTGTTCCGCGAACTCGCCGTCAGCTACCTTGATCGGACGGATCTGGCGCATGTGAAGCCCGAAGGCGCAACCTTTGATGATCTGGGCCGTGGCGAAGCAGAAGAGGGCGTGTCGAACCTCTCTGAGCTGAGCGATGGGGCTGCGTCGAAATCGCTCGAGGTGCTAAAGCAGATCTCCTCTACCGGCTATCTGCGCAAGCGTCTGCCGCAGGAACTGGTGGTGCTGCAAGGCGGCCAGACCAGTGTAGCGGTGACCGCTCTGGATGGTAGCACTGATCCGGTTGCAGCCCTGCAAAAACTGGTACCTGAGACCTCTGAAGCCCCGGCCGCGAGCAGCGCAATGGACGCGCGCACCAAGGCCCGGATGCAGGGTTATGAGGGGGATCCTTGCGGCGAATGCGGCAACTACACGCTGGTGCGCAACGGCACCTGCATGAAATGCAACACCTGCGGCTCCACCTCGGGCTGTAGCTAAGAGATCTCCCGGCGCCAAGGCGTGCGCCGGGATCCAAGACCGCATCCGTAGGCTTACCTCGGGGGATGCGCAGGGGATGAGGCGGCTCTTTTGGATCTGCGGGCATCCCCGACGAACAAGAGGGATCACTGTGGTTGATCTCTCACCAGGATCGGAGCTCAGACATTTGGAGTTTCGAAATCTGTCTGGGGTGGGTGCGCTCACCCCATACGCCGAGAAGGACAAGGCAAGAAAAACATCGGGCGGTCAACAAAAAGAGCCTGATCGGCGAAACTGGCCCTCTCCCAATCGGAGGGGGCCTTTGCTTTGGCGAAGCCACTGTTCCCCGGCGCGGCAGCAAGCCGGATTTTTGCGATCTGATGCCGATTTTCCCAGCCGACTGAACGAATTGTTAAGCATAATGAACGACCCTGAACACAGGGCCGGAGTCGCGCGGCCCGGCGGCCTTTCGGGGCTTGTACCTTCTTGTTTTGATGGGGTTGACCGATGCGCTTTGCTGCTCGGCATAACATGGGCGTCCTGTGTGGTCTGACACCTCTTTTGGGGGCTGTCGCCGCGCTCGGCCTGCTGGTTGGGTCCGCAGGGCTGGCCGATGACTGGTCCGGGCGGTTTCTTGGCGCGCGACTGGCGAGCGGGACACTCTCGCCGGAACCCATCCCAACGCTGCGCGCGGAGCCTCAGGCGGGGCGATCTGTGCCGCAGGCGGACTCAGGGGCCGGCTATCGGGTCGAATTTCCCCCTGTTGCAATCGCGCCGGGTGAAACGGCGACCTTCGAGTTGGTCCCGCGCGCCGTCGGTTCTGTCTTTGTCGAGGAACTTCCGGAGCAAGCGGCCCTCAGTCTTGGGTGGGAAGTTGAGATTTCTCCGGGCTTTCAACTGCGGGGCAGCGTCAGCGGAGATTATGGCGATGATGGCAACTATTCCCTGTCACCAGAGCACCGGCAATTGGCGCTTACCGCCTCCTTTCGGTTCTGATCGGCGCAACCGCATCCCTGCGGAGAATGCCGAACGCCGGACAGGCTGCGTGTATGGGCGGGGGTAGGATTTCGGCGGCACCTAAAGAATTTGAGGTCCAACGGCTGGAGCGTGAGTCTTGGACCAGACACCCAAAGGTTCAACAAATTGAGACGGACACGCTCGCTAACAGACTTGCTGACAAAATGGCCGACAGCGTGGCGGAAAGGGCCACTTAACTTCGGATCGTGTTATGGTCCCAGCCGGACACTCTGCCGACACCGCAGTGTGGCAAGGCGTAAACGCAACACCTGAACCAAGTGCGCGGAGGAACGCCTGCGAACTCCGGGCTTGGCCGTTGTCACAACTTGTGCTAGGCCCAAGCCATGGCGCATATCGAAACCATTATTACCATCTGTATTGCCTGCTGATCCACAGCGGGCTGGTTTCTGTCGTTCTCTTTCTTGTGACAAGTTGCTAAGCCCGCGCTACGCGCAGCGCGCTTGCTGTGGTGCTTGGGATTTGCCCGCGCTGACTTGTTGTCGAAGGAGCTGACATGACGACGATCAAATTGCACAACTCAAAGACCCGCAAGAAAGAGGTCTTTACGCCGATTGATCCCGACAATGTGCAAATGTATGTCTGTGGCCCAACGGTTTATGATCGCGCGCATCTCGGGAATGCCCGCCCGGTGGTGGTGTTTGACGTTCTCTTTCGCCTGCTGCGCCACGTCTATGGCGACAAGAAAGTCACCTACGCGCGCAATTTCACCGACGTCGATGACAAGATCAACACTCGCGCCGCCGAAAGCGGGCGCGCAATAGGCGAGATCACCTCGGAGACGATCCAGTGGTTCCTTGAGGATATGGGCGCGCTTGGGGCGCTGGAGCCCACGCATATGCCACGCGCCACGGAATACATCCCGCAGATGATCGCCATGATCGAAGAGTTGATCGCGCGCGATCACGCCTATGCCGCTGAGGGGCATGTGCTCTTTGCGGTGGACTCCTGGCGCGAAGGGTATGGGCAGCTCTCGGGACGGTCGGTTGACGATATGATCGCTGGCGCGCGGGTTGAGGTGGCACCCTACAAGAAAAACCCGATGGATTTTGTGCTCTGGAAGCCGTCGGATGCCGACCAGCCGGGCTGGGAGAGCCCCTGGGGTCGGGGACGGCCGGGATGGCATATCGAATGCTCTGCCATGAGTCATGATCTCTTGGGGGAAAGCTTTGATATTCATTGCGGTGGCAATGACCTGATGTTCCCGCACCATGAAAACGAGATCGCCCAGAGCTGCTGTGCCAACCCCGAAGGCGAGTTTGCGCGCTATTGGCTGCACAATGAGATGCTGCAGGTCGAGGGCAAGAAAATGTCCAAGTCGCTGGGCAATTTCTTTACCGTGCGCGACCTCCTGGATCAGGGCATCCCGGGCGAGGTGGTGCGATTTGTGTTCCTGCAGACCCACTATCGAAAGCCGATGGACTGGACCGAGAAGAAAGCTGCCGAGGCGGAGGCGACGTTGCGCAAGTGGCGGGCGCTGACGGCGGGCATCGAGCCCGCCGCCACCGCAGCTGCCGCGGTTGTGGACGCGCTGTCGGATGATCTCAATACCGCAGGGGCGATTGCCGAGATGCACAAGCTGGCGGCGGCTGGCGATGGTGCAGGGCTTTTGGCGGCTGGCCAACTGGTTGGCCTTTTGGGCGATGAGATGGGCGAATGGGCTGCTGCGCCCATAGTGGATCTCTCGGCCCATGAGGCGCGCCTGTTTAAGGCACGCCAGGCGGCTATGGAGACCAAGGACTTCTCCGAGGTGGATCGCCTGAAGGCCGCCTATACCGAGGCAGGGCTTGAGGTGCGCATGTCCAAAACCGGGGTGGAATTGGTCCCGGGCGCAGGCTTTGACGCTGCAAAGCTGGAGGCGCTGTCGTGACGGAACGGCTCTATCTTTATGACACCACCCTGCGCGACGGTCAGCAGACCCAAGGGGTGCAATTCTCCACGCTTGAAAAAAAACAGATCGCCCAGGCCCTTGACGACCTAGGTGTGGACTATATCGAAGGCGGCTGGCCGGGGGCCAACCCCACCGACAGCGCCTTTTTCGATGAGGCGCCCAAGACCCGCGCGACGCTCACCGCCTTTGGCATGACCAAGCGGGCAGGACGTTCGGCGGCAAATGACGATGTGCTGGCGGCTGTGATGAACGCAGGCACCCGGTCGGTCTGTCTTGTGGGCAAGTCGCATGATTATCACGTAACGACCGCGCTTGGGATCAGCCTTGAGGAGAACCTCGACAACATCGCGCAGTCGGTCGCGCATATCGTGGCCGAGGGGCGCGAGGCGCTGTTTGATGCAGAGCATTTCTTTGATGGCTACAAGGCGAACCCGGAGTATGCGCTGGCGGCCTGCCGCGCCGCGCTCGATGCGGGCGCGCGCTGGGTTGTTCTGTGTGACACAAATGGTGGCACGCTGCCGCATGAGGTGTCTTGGATCGTCACCGAGGTGATTGCTGCGGGTCTGCCGGGCGAGAAGCTCGGCATTCACACCCACAATGACACCGAAAACGCGGTGGCCTGTTCGCTGGCAGCGGTGGACGCCGGGGTGCGCCAGATCCAGGGGACGCTGAATGGGCTGGGGGAGCGCTGCGGCAACGCCAATCTCACCACGCTGATCCCGACGCTGCTGCTGAAGGAGCCCTACGCGAGCGGCTATGAGACAGGCGTGCCAAAAGGCGCGCTGGCCCGGCTCACCAAGATCAGCCGGATGCTTGATGAGATCCTCAACCGGGTGCCGCAGAAGCAGGCCGCCTATGTGGGGGCCTCGGCCTTTGCCCATAAGGCGGGCCTGCACGCCAGCGCGATCCTCAAGGACCCGTCAACCTATGAGCATATCGACCCGGCTGTGGTCGGCAACGGCCGCATCATTCCGATGTCCAATCAGGCCGGGCAGTCGAACCTGCGCCGTCGTCTGGCCGAGGCGGGCCTCACGGTTGAAAAAGGCGACCCTGCGTTGGGCCGTATTCTGGAGCGGGTGAAGGAACGTGAGACCGAGGGCTACTCCTATGACACCGCGCAGGCCTCGTTCGAGCTGCTCGCGCGCGAAGAACTGGGCCAGATGCCAGAGTTTTTCGAAGTGAAGCGCTACAAGGTCACCGTGGAGCGGCGCAAGAACAAGTACAACAAGATGGTGAGCCTCTCCGAGGCGGTGGTCGTGGTCAAGGTCGACGGTGAAAAGCTGCTCTCGGTGAGTGAATCGCTGGATCCCTCGGGCAGCGACCGTGGACCGGTGAACGCGCTCGCAAAGGCGTTGCGCAAGGATTTGGGGCGCTATTCCAAGGTGTTGGACGATATGCGCCTGGTCGACTTCAAGGTGCGGATCACCCAAGGGGGCACCGAGGCCGTGACTCGCGTGATCATCGACAGCGAGGACAGCAAGGGACGGCGCTGGTCCACGGTTGGGGTCAGTGCCAACATATTGGATGCCTCGTTTGACGCGCTGCTTGATGCGATGAACTGGAAGCTTCTGCGGGATGCATCTGAGGCAGTGGATGCAGTTTGACGATGACCTGATTGCCTGCGCCGAGGCGGTTCAGAAGGGCGATCCAGACCGGTTCCTGGCCGCAATGGCCGCGCCGGTAGAGGCGCGTGCTGTGCTGTTTGCTCTCTATGCGTTCAACCTGGAGATTTCGCGTGCGCCCTGGGCCAGCCAGGAAAGCATGATTGCAGAGATGCGGGTGCAATGGTGGCGTGATGTGGGCGCAGAGATCGCCGCAGGCGGGCCGGTGCGCAGACACTATGTGGCGACACCTCTCACGCGGCTTGTTGATCGCAGCGCGGCGCGAGCGATTGACGCGATGGCGGAGGCGCGACGCTGGGACATCTACCGCGACCCTTTTGAGGATGAGGCGGCGTTTGATGCCTATATCGACGCAACCGCTGGGGGGCTGATGTGGATGGCGGCGGCCTCTCTGGGGGCGGCAGACGAAGCCGTTGTGCGGGACTATGCCTATGCGGCGGGCCTGGCGGCCTATATGCGGGCGATCCCGGAGCTTGAGGCGCAACACCGCGTGCCGCTCTTGGATGGGACCTCTGCAGGGCTGGTCGCCTTGGCAGAGCGTGGGCTGGATCGGCTGGCAGCGGCGCGCCGTCGCCGGGGCGCGGTCTCACCAGCAGCGCGCGCGGCGCTCCTGCCCGGCTGGCAGGCGGAGGCGCTATTGCGGCAGGTGCGGGCAGAGCCCGAACGGGTTGGGGCAGGGGCGCTCGGCGTCAGCGAGTTCCGCCGGCGTATCAGCCTGATGTGGCAGGCTGGCAGCGGGCGCTGGTAGCTGCGCCCGCGCAATGGGGACTGAGACTGCGGCTGGCGATCAGGTCCCGTCTGGCGATCAGGCCGCGGCGGATTTGGGTTTCAGCACCAGCCAGATCAGCGCCCCCCCCGCGAGCACCAGGAAGGGCGCCATCGCCATGTTGACAGCGGCCCAGCCCTCGACCGGGTTGCCGCCTGAGCAGTTCATCAGGCCCCCCGAGGCCAGTGATGCCACGGTGACGCCGCCAAAGACCAAGAGGTCATTGAGACCCTGCATACGGCCGCGCTCATGCGCCTCATGCGCGCCGGCCAGCATGGTGGTTGCGCCAATAAAGCCAAAATTCCAGCCGACGCCCAGAAGGACAAGCGCCACAAAGAAGTTGCTGAGTTCTACGCCCTGCAAGGCGACGGCACCGGCGCCGGCGAGGATCACCAGCCCCGCGCCAACGATTTTCTCCACCCCGAAGCGTGCGATCAGATGCCCGGTAAAGAAGGACGGCACATACATGGCCAGAACGTGCCATGTGACCACATCCGCCGCCGCGTCCTGACCAAAGCCGCAGCCTACAACTGCAAGCGGTGTCGAGGTCATCACAAGGTTCATCAGCGCATAGGATACCATGGCGCAGATGACTGCGACGGCAATGGTTGGTGTTTTCATCAGCTCCCAGCGGCTGCGGCCCATCGGGGCGTCCTCGCTCGGGGCTTCGGGGCGGGGGATGCGCAGGAACGCAAAGAGCCCGACCCCCAGCACGTTGACCGCAATCACCGCCATATAGGTGCCAAGGAAAGGAATGACAAAAGCGTCGCTTGTCGCTTTGACCAGCTGCGGGCCGATGATGGCCGACAAGAGCCCACCAGCCATGACATAGGAAATCGCCTTGGGGCGGAAACTGTCAGAGGCGGTGTCGGCGGCGGCAAAGCGGTAGAAGCCCTGCGCGCTCATGTAAACGCCGGTGAGGGCGCTGCCGATGAGAAACACCGGAAACGACCCGGTATAGAGCCCATAGCCGCCAATCAGACCACCAAGTGCGCCGCCCGTGGCCCCGATGGCAAAACCTGCGCGCCGGCCAAAGCGCTGCATGATCGCAGAGATCGGCGTGGCCGAGATCATCGAACCCGCGACGATGAGCGAGATCGGCAATGTCGCAAGACAGGGGTTGGTGGCAAGCGATTGACCGGCCAGCCCCCCAACGATGAAGATCATCGGCATCTGCGCACCCAAAAAGGCCTGCGCAAGCACAAGAATCAGAACATTGCGCTTTGCAATATGGTCGTCGGGGGCAGGAGCGGTCATAGTCATGGCCATTGCGTAGCCCTGAACAGGTGAAGGAACAAGCGGCGTGCAGTGCACCGATACAATTTTCGCGCGTGGCTCCAGATGACGGTGGGCCGCCTGATCGAGACCCCGGCCTGCGTGGCCGAAGGGGCTGCCTGGCTGGCGGCGCAAGAGCCACGCTTTGCCGAAGCGCTCGCGCAGACCGGGGACTTGCCGCTGCGGCGCAAGCCTGACGGGTTTGCACAGCTTCTCAGCGCCATTGTCAGCCAGCAGGTCTCGGTGGCGTCGGCCAATGCGATCTGGGCGCGGATGCGGGCCGCCAATCTTACCGGTCCGCGCAAGATCCAATGGGCCAGCGACGAGGATTTGCGCGCGGCCGGACTCAGTCGCCAGAAGATCCGCTATGCCCGCGCCCTGTCGGAGGCACGCATTGATTTCAAGGCGTTACGGCGCGCTACTACAGAGGAAGTGATCGCCGAACTGACACAGGTTTCAGGGATCGGGGTCTGGACGGCAGAGATTTACGCGATGTTTTCCTTGGGGCGCGCGGATGTCTTTGCGCCTGGCGATCTGGCCCTGCAAGAGAGCGCGCGGATGCTTTTTGATCTGCCCGAGCGCCCGAAAGAGCGCGCCCTGCGCGAGATGGCAGGAGCCTGGTCTCCATGGCGCTCGGTTGCGGCGCGGCTTTTGTGGGCCTATTACCATGTGGCAAAGGACAGGGAAGGGATCCGATGACTCGCGTTTTGACTGCCGGCCGCAAAGAGCCGCTCTCCGGGGAAACTCGTTCTGCCGTGGTGTTTCTGCACGGCTATGGCGCCAATGGGGCTGACCTTCTGGGCCTTGCCGATCCGCTGGCTGAACATCTGCCTGACACCCTGTTTGTGGCGCCGGATGCGCCCGAGGCCTGCGCCGGGGCGCCGATGGGCTATCAGTGGTTCCCGATCCCATGGATCGATGGCTCTTCCGAGGAAGAATCCATGCGCGGCATGATGGCGGCGGTTGAGGATCTCAATGCGTTTCTCGACGCGCTTATGGTCGACGAGGATCTGCTGCCCGAGCAGGTGGTGCTCCTGGGCTTTTCGCAAGGCACCATGATGGCGCTGCATGTCGCCCCGCGCCGCGAAGATCCGGTGGCGGGTATTGTTGCATTCTCGGGGCGCTTGCTCTCGCCCGAGACGTTCAGCGACGAGGTCGTGAGCCGGATGCCTGTGCTTCTGGTGCATGGCGATCAGGACGACGTCGTGCCGCCGCAATCGCTGCCGCAGGCGGCCGAAGCCTTGCAGGAGGCGGGCTTTCGGGATGTGTTTGCCCATGTGATGAAGGGAACCGGCCATGGGATCGCCCCCGATGGGCTGAGCGTGGCGCTTGCCTTCATGCGCGACAAGCTGAGCCTCTGACGGGCGAACTGGCAAGCGTTCAGCGCTGTTCTTTAAGGATAATCTGAGATTGGGCCCGCTCGATGAGCGGGCTCTTTGCTATTTGGTCATTGAGCTGCGTGAGCGCATCTGTATCTGCAACCGCGATCATGGCCATTGCGTCCCATTCCCCGGCCAGCGAGGCCACATAGGTGATGCCCGAGACTTCTGAAAGCCAGGTCAGCGCCGGTGCACAGGGGCGGGTCGCAAACCGCAGCAGGATCATCGCCCGCAAGGGCGCTGCGGCCTCGGTGACTGCTGCGTGGTAGCCGGTAATGATGTTTTGATCTTCCATCGCGCGGATCCGGTCCTGCACCGCCTGGCGCGAGAGATGAACCGCGCGCGCGATGGAAGCGGTGCTCTGGCGGGCATTTCGCGCAAGTTCCGCCAGAATGCGCCGGTTGGTTGGATCGAGATCCACGTCGCCGTCCTTTTCAAAGCGCCCGCGCCTGTGCCGGTCCAAAACAGCGAAACGCCGTCTTTTTCCGTCGCTCTGCGGGCTGTTGTTGCGTCCATTCGTAAAAGATCATGCGCGCAATCAGAATGGAGAGAAAGATGAAACTGATTTCACCGCTTGAGTTTACCGGCACGCGTGCATGGGATGCGCTTGATATTGAACGATTTACCGGTGCCACCACGGTCCGGTTGCATTGGACCGATCAAGCCTATGTCTGGCATGTCAACGACGGGGCCGAGGTCTTTGTCGTGCTCAAGGGTGCGGTCGATATGCATGTGCGCCAGACCGGTCGGGAGGAGGTCTTCTCGCTGTCGGAGGGGGATATCTTTCACGCCGAGGCCGGGGACGAGCATGTGGCGCATCCGCGGGGTGCGGCGCGTGTCCTCGTGATCGAAACTGAGGGCAGCGTCTGATCTGATTAGCCGTCGCGGCGCTGCCGGGGCTTGCGGGCAGGTGTCGCCGTGGCGCGCCGTTTTGCGGCATGCTTGCGATGCGGTTTGGCAGCGGGCTTTGGCGGGCCGGGCACGCGGGGCGGGTCAAGATCGTCCCATTTGCCCTGCGCCAGACCATCGAGCGTCCAGGCGCCAATGGCATAGCGGATGAGACGCAGGGTCGGATAGCCCACAGTGGCCGTCATCCGCCGCACCTGTCGGTTTTTGCCTTCCGATATCTTCAGCTCGAGCCAAGCGGTCGGCACGGATTTGCGCTCTCGGATTGGCGGCGTGCGCGCCCAGAGCTGTGCGGGTTCCGAGATCAGTTTCGCCTTTGCGGGGCGTGTCATTCCGTCTTTCAAATCAACGCCTTGGCGCAGGGCCTTCAAGGCGTCCTCGGTGGGGATGCCTTCCACCTGAACCCAATAGGTTTTCTCGAGCTTATGCTTTGGGTCGCTGATCCAGGCCTGCAAGCGGCCATTGTCTGTGAGCAGCATCAGCCCTTCGCTGTCGCGGTCCAGACGCCCTGCGGGATAGACGCCGGGACAGTCAACATAATCGCTAAGCGTTGCGCGCGGGCTGCCCTCGCTGCCACGATCGGTGAACTGCGGCAGCACATCAAAGGGTTTGTTGAAACGGATCAAGCGGCTCATGAAGATCGCTCTACGGGCAGGCGGGGCGCGGTGCAAGCCCGGGCATCGGTGCCGCAGCGCAGAACGCCTGTTTTTTGGGCTGTGGATAACCGTCACGCCCCTGTCACGGAATCATCCTATCCCACACGACATCTGGTGGCGAATAGGGGCTTGTCAGGTTTCGGCCACGATATATAGTTAATCTCAAGCTGGGGCGGGTTCCCCGCTCTGGTGCCATCTCGAGGCAAGCAGGGCGAGGAAGACGTTTATGGACGGAGACTTCAGGACAGAATTCGTGAGAGAGCCACGGGCTCTGAAGCAGCACCCGGCTTTGGTGCTCAATGCGGATTATCGTCCTTTGTCATACTATCCCTTGTCACTCTGGCCATGGCAGGACGCCGTCAAAGCCGCATGGCTCGACCGGGTTGCCATCGTGGCCGAGTATGACGAGGTTGTGCGCAGTCCCAGCACCGAAATCCGAATACCTTCGGTTGTGGTACTGAAAGATTTTGTCAAACCCCAAAAGCGCGTGGCCTTCACGCGCTTTAATTTATTCTTGCGCGACGAATTTCGCTGTCAGTACTGCGGCGCAAAGGGAGACCTAACCTTTGATCATGTGGTGCCGCGCGCCTCTGGGGGGATCACCAGCTGGGAGAACGTGGTCGCGGCCTGCTCGCGTTGCAACCTGAAGAAAGGCTCCAAACCGCTGCACCGTGCGGGCATGTCCCTGCGCAAACCGCCGCGCCGTCCGGGCGCGGAAGAGCTGCGCAATATGGGGCGGAAGTTTCCACCCGGATACCTGCATGAAAGCTGGATGGACTACCTCTATTGGGATAGTGAGCTTGAGGCTTGAAGGCCTTGACTTAAAAAGAAAAGCGCGCCTCGAGAGGCGCGCTTTTGTCGTCAGGCCTTGGCGCGCTGCACCATGCCAAAGAGGTCGCGCGGATCATCCGGGTCCGCCAGCATATCGAGATCGATGAAGTAGTCCGTCCCTTTGATCCGGTCGCGAATGTAGCGCAGGGCGGAGAAATCCTCGATGGCAAAGCCGACGCTGTCAAAGAGCGTGATTTGGCGATCACCGGTGCGCCCCGGTTTCTGGCCCGAGATCACTTCCCACAGTTCGGTCACGGCAAAATCCTCGGGCATCTGCTGGATCTCACCCTCGACGCGGGTTTGCGGCGGGTATTCCACAAACACGTCCGACCGGTTGAGAATCCCGGGCGCAAGCTCGGTTTTGCCGGGGCAGTCGCCGCCAATCGCGTTGATATGCACACCGCTGCCGACCATGTTGTCGGTGAGGATCGTGGCATATTGCTTGTCGGCGGTGCAGGTGGTGAGGATCTGGGCGCCCTCGATCGCCTCTTCGGGGGTTTTGCAGATGGTGACATCCACCCCCAACCCCGCGAGGTTCTGTGCACATTTCTCGGTCGCCGCCGGGTCTTTGTCATAAAGGCGCACGGCCTTGAGACCGATGATGGCCTTCATCGCCAACGTCTGAAATTCCGACTGTGCGCCATTGCCGATCATCGCCATCGTGTCGGCACTTTTGGGAGCGAGGTGCTTGGCCACCATGGCCGAGGTCGCAGCGGTGCGCAGCGCGGTCAGAATGGTCATCTCGGTCAACAGCACCGGATAGCCGGTATAGACATCCGCCAGCAGGCCGAAGGCGGTCACGGTCTGCAGCCCCTCAGAGGTGTTCTTGGGGTGGCCGTTGACGTATTTGAACCCATAAGCCTCACCGTCTGAGGTCGGCATCAGTTCGATCACGCCGACATCGGAATGGCTGGCGACGCGGGGGGTCTTGTCAAAGAGTTCCCAGCGCTTGAAATCGGCCTCGATATAGTCGGCCAGATCACGCATCATATCCTCGATGCCAACATAATGAATGAGGCGCATCATGTTGTCTACGCTGACAAAAGGAACAAGGGCCTTGTCGGAAGGTTGGGTCATTGCATGGTCCTTTGACGGGGGCTGAGGTGAATGCCGGCGAGCATGCAACGCACCGACCCACCGGCCGTTTCAAGTGTGGGAATGGAGAGCGGCAGCAACTCTGCCGAGCGTTCGATCACCGCCCGCTGGTCCGGGGTCAGCGCCTGTGCCGCGCGGGCAGAGAGCGCCAGCACGCGCCGGTGCCCAGTGAGCTCGAAGGTGTTGCCGAGAAAGTTCTGGATCTGCGCGGCAGACAGGTCGATGACGCTGCGCCCGCTTTCTTCGAGACGCTGCCTGACTTCGGCGCGGCGGGTGGCATCGCGGATCATATCCAGGCAGATCAGCGCATAGTCGGTACCGATACCCATCAGGACATTGGTGTGATACACGTCACGCCCCTGATCGTCGCAAGCCTCGAAGACCATCGGTTCATAGTTGAAATGGGTGCAGAACCGCTCCAGCAGCACCGGATCCGCGCGGTTTGACTTTACCGTATAGGCAATGCGCCCGATATGATCGAGCACCATGGCGCCGGTGCCTTCGAGCGACAGCGAGTCCTGTTCCAGGCCGGAATAGTCGATCACGTCCTGAACGCGATACTCCCGCTTCAGCATCTCGATCACGTCCCAGCGTCGCTCTCGGCGACGGTTGGGTGCAAACATCGGGTAGACCGCCACATGACCACCGGCATGGGTGGAGAACCAGTTGTTGGGAAAGACGGAATCGGGGGTGTCGCGGCTGGTGTCCTCGAACACATGAACCGTGACGCCAGCGTCGCGCAGCGCGGCGACAGCGCTGTCGAATTCGGCGATCGCGCGTGCGCTGATGGTGTCGGCATTTGTATCGGCCTGCGCCTGAAAGGCGTTGTCCCCTCGCGTTTCCGGGTTTGAGGTAAAATGATGCGGGCGCACCATAACCACAGCCGCCGGAGCTTGAAGCGTGCTCATGTGTTGTAGCTCCGGGTCGGTCGGTCAAAGACGCGCCGCCCCATGGCAGAGGCACAGAGATCCACCATCAGATGTGCTGTGCGACCACGCTCATCGAGGAAGGGGTTGAGTTCCACCAAGTCCATCGAGGTCATCAAGCCGCTATCGTGCAAGATTTCGCAGACCAGATGGCCTTCGCGCACGGTGGCGCCGCCGGGAACCGTGGTGCCCACGGCAGGCGCAACGGAGGGGTCGAGGAAATCCACATCCAGAGAGACATGCAGCATGCCGTTCTGCGCGGCGACCTTTTCAAGGAAGGCCGTCAGCGGCCGGGCAATGCCATTTTCGTCAATGTCGCGCATGTCGTGGCGATGAATGCCGACCTGCTCCATCGCTTCGCGTTCGGGAGTATCCACCGACCGCAGGCCGATCATGCAGACGTTTTCCGGCGGCACCGGGTTGGGCACGGGCGGGAAATTGTCGAACCGGGCCTGATTGGTGAAATAGCGCACCGGGCAGCCATGAAGATTGCCTGTTTCCGTGCTTTCGAGCGAGTGAAAGTCACTATGCGCGTCGAGCCAGAGGACAAACAGCGGTCGTCCCACGGTGGCGGCGTGGTTTGCGACCCCGTGCACCGTTCCCAGGGCAAGGGCGTGATCGCCGCCCAAGAAAATGGGCATGCCCCGCGCCATGGCCGCCTCGGCCGCTTCAGACAGGCTTTCGGTCCATGCTCGCGTCAAATTTGGCTCGTGGAGTTTGCCGGTGCCATCGTCGGGGGCATGCGGGGCAGGGGTCACGTTGCCGATGTCCTCAACCGTATGGCCGAGGCTCTCGAGCGCCTGCGCGAGACCGGCAGTACGGTAGGCATCAGGGCCCATCAGACAGCCCGTGCGGCGCTTGCCGCTGTCAACGGGTGCGCCAACGAGAATACAGTGACGAGACGACATCCGAGATCTCCTTGATTGAGGGTGTCTCTGATATTTCTCCGATTTGAGGTGGAATACAGAGAGCAAATTGCTCATAAGGGGAGCGGATACCACAAAACGGAGCCGATTCATGGACAAAACGGATGAACGCCTGATCGCGGCCCTGCGCCACGATGCCCGGGCTTCGCTCTCTGATCTGGCCATGCAGCTGGAGCTGTCGCGCACCACCGTCCGCACGCGGATCGAGCGGCTGCAATCGCGCGGGGATATTCTGGGCTTTACCGTGGTTCTGAAAGAGGACGTGCTGCGCGATCCGGTGCGAGGTCTGATGATGATCGGCATCGAGGGGCGCGGAGCGGCGCGGATTACCCGTCAGCTTCAGGGCTTGCCCGAAGTGCGCGCGATCCACACCACCAATGGGCGTTGGGATCTGATTGTGGAGCTCGGCACAGAAACGCTGGAGACGCTGGATGAGGCGCTGGCAAAGATCCGCATGTTTGATGGGGTGGTGACCAGCGAGACAAACCTTCTTCTGGCCACCAAGAAAGATAGTCGCGTCTAAGCGCCTGGGGTCAGGCGTTTTTGCGCGCGTGACGCGCAGCTGCAAACCAAAGCGCAGCCAATCCGAGCGAGATCACCGCGTTCCAGCCTGCCATGGAGAGGCCGAGCATCTCCCAGGGGATGTCGTCACAGCGGACAAGCGGTGCCGACATGATCTGCGACATCAGCTCATCTGCGCTGAGGCTTTCGATCGCGCCAGAGGTGCAGGTGGAGGGGCCTTCCCACCAACCTTGTTCGACACCCGCGTGAAAGGCCCCAATCGCCGAGGTGGCGAGTGCGGCCACCGCGCCGAGATAGGGCAGCACCGCGCCGGGAATGAGCAACGCCAGCGCGCCGACGCCAACTGCTGCGCCGTGAGGGTAGCGCTGCCAGATGCAGAGTTTGCAGGGCGCAAGCTCGCCAATGTATTGAAACGCAAAGGCGCCCAGCAGCAAGGCGGCAGAGCCGCCGGCCGCGAGCAGGACGAGAAATCGGCTGAATGTCATAGATACCTCAGTGCAAGAAAGCCACCAAACAGCAGCACACAAAAGACGGTGAACACCAGCCCCAGGCGTTTTTCAATAAACTCCCGCACTGGCGCGCCAAATTGCCACAAGAGCCCGGCCACGAGGAAGAACCGCAACGCCCGTGCCAGCAGCGATGTGACCACGAATGTCATGATCGGCATGCCCGTCCAGCCCGACATGATGGTGATGACCTTGTAGGGGAAGGGTGTCACCCCCGCGATCAGCACCGCCCAGAAGCCAAAGTCGTTAAAACGCTCGTTGAATTCGACCATCTTGTCGGCCTTGCCCATGGCCTCGAGGATCGGTTGGCCGATGCCTTCGTAAAAGAAGGCGCCGATTGCGTAGCCCATGAGCCCGCCGGCCACCGAGGAAAACAGCGCCACCAAGGCGATCAGCCAGGCGCGAGAGGGCCGCGCAAGGATCATCGGGATCATCAGCACATCGGGCGGGATCGGAAAAACGGAGCTTTCGATGAAGGCCACTCCCGCCAGCCACCACAGCGCATGGGGATGGTCGGCAAGGGCCATGGTCCGGTCATATAGGCGACGCAGCATTCGGGGGGAAACCTCAGAGACAAGCAATGGGGCGGAGGTCGCATGTGCGCCCGCCCGGGTCAACTCTGCACTGCCGATGCACCCGGAGATGGGCGAATTTTCTGCATCCTTCCGCGATTTTGCCTCTGGACCTCGGCCTGCAGCAGCGCTAGGAAACAGGCGTTGCCCAAGTGGCGGAATGGTAGACGCAGGGGATTCAAAATCCCCCGCTGGTGACAGCGTGCCGGTTCGAGTCCGGCCTTGGGTACCATCGCAAAGCATTGCTTTTGCATGAGAAAACCGCCGGTCGTAAGATCGGCGGTTTTTCAGTTCCTGGGGGGTGTCCTGGCCTGTAGAGACATCCGAGGGCGTCTCGGCTCGTCGCTGTTCCTCAGGAGGGGGCGAGCTCAAGTGTCTCGTGCAACGTGATGTTGCGACCCGTCACCTTGGCCTGCAGCAGCGCTGAATCCGCGCGGCTCAACAAGGTGTCGAGGGCGCCTGCGGATGCTGCAACCGCAAGACCGATGGAAATCGTGACCTTCCCAAGAGATTGCCCGCGATGGGCAATGGCCATCTTTGCGGTGCGGGTGCGAATGTCTTCGGCGATCTCATGCGCGGCATCGACGTCGTGATCCGGCAGGATCACCACAAATTCCTCGCCGCCAAAGCGGTAACAGGCGCCGCTGTCGCCCACGACCTCGCGGAGTAACCCGGCAAAGCTTTGCATCACCGTATCCCCGGCCTCATGGCCAAACTCATCATTGATCCGTTTGAAGTGATCAATGTCGATCATCAGGCAGGCGGTCGGAAGGATTGGCGGGTTTTGCACAAAATCGCCAAAGGCCACATCCAGCGAGCGCCGGTTCAAAAGCCCGGTCAGAGGATCATGTTCGACCAGCTGCGAGAGCCGGGTGCGCAGATTGAGGTTCACGGCCGCAAGCGCGACGTTTTCAGCAATAAGCTCCAGATAGACCCGATCTTCGCGCGCAACCTCTGTCGAGGTCTCGGCGCCAGAGAAACTCAGAAGGCCGATGGTCTCGCCCTGAGCAGCGAGCGGAATGCACAGGGTCGAAACGTTCGGGTCAGCGAGATGGTTGCAAATCACATCTTCTTTTGATTCCAAGGCGCTATAATGAGCGCGTCCGCGGCGCAGGGCCCAGCAGGCCTCGCAGATGATCTCGAGCGGGTCGTCGAATGACGTCTGCCATCGGGACACACAGTGCAAGGTCTCGTGACCGTCAGCGCGCAGGTAGAGCGTGCCGGAGAGGTCGGGAAAGATCTGCGGCGCATACCGCGCAAGGACATCCCCCAGTTCGTCGAGAGACTGGCAGGCCTGAACCCGGTGCATGAGCTTCAGGATCAGATCCTTGATCTTGATGTCACGGCGGCGCTCGGCGTCGAGACGTTCCCGCTCGAGCCCGTTTTCGCGGAACACATGCACGGCGCGATTGAGCTCACCAATCTCGTCCCGTCTGCGATCCAATGGCACCTCGACCTCGTAGTCCTGGCTGGCGAGGCGCTTTACGATGCCGGCCATGCGTGCCAGGGGCACCGCCACCCGGCGACGCAGGACAAAATAGAGTACGCCGAGGAAAACGGTGGCGGTGAGCGCGAGGGAGATCTGCGCAACGAATTCGAACCAGTCGCTGCGTTGATGTGCGGTGTCGAGCTCACGATCTGTCCGGCTTTGCACCATCCGGCGGAATTGGACTACATCGTCAATGAGTTTGAGGTGGGCCTGGTAATGCGCGCCCCCGAACAAGAGCCCCCGCGCGCGGTCAATGTTGCCCGCTTGATAAGCTTTGATTGCCGCACGCTCCATCTCTTGAAGCGCATCTATATCCGCGATGATCCGATTCAGAAATGCGGTCTCTTCCGGGGTGGTGCCAAGACGCGTGCCGTCGCGGGCGGACTCTTCCAGCGCCATTTCGGCCTGATCGGTCCGCTCAAAAGCCTCAAGATGATCCGGGTCGCCGCGCATCACATAAAGCCGTGCCTCGTCGGTGCGCAGCTCCGCTCCGATCGCAAGCTCTTCGCCCAACTCGTTCAGGATTAGATGTGTTTCAACCGCCATGCGTTCTTCGGCCGAGCTGTTGATCGACGCGATGAACGCGGCGCCCGACAACGCGGTCAGAAGAACAGTCAATCCGTAGGCCCAATTCGTGATCGTATTGATTTTCATTCGAAAGTTCCAAAATTGACAAGACCCCGGCAGGGAATCGAATTTACGGATAATTTAAATATAAGAGTTTTTGAAGAAGTCCCGCGAAAGGAAATTCGCCAGAGCGCAAGGTTTTGGAAACTGAGGGCCATGGGACACAGGATATTTTTGTCAAGAATTGCCAAATCGCCCGTGTTAGAGTCGGGTATGACCCTTGGGCTTCGCAGAGGATTTTAGCCCTTGCTGCGCGCCCGGCGCTGCGCGGGTTTCGGTCGAACTTTGGTTTCTTGAAACCTGCAGGCCACACCTGCGCGCGGGTGCGACGACGCCGTTTACACCATCCGTGAAGTGAGGTCAGCCCTTTTACAGAGAGGGTCGAAATTTGTCACAACGCGCCCACGCCCTGGTGGAACTGCGCCGAGGGTCTGATCCCCCAGCACAGATCGCGTATCGGCACCTTGCGCGGCGCAGATCAGCAGAGCGACTTCGCCTGTTCCCGCAGGGCGAATTTCTGGATTTTCCCGGTTGAGGTGCGCGGGATTTCGGTCAGGACAAATTTGCGCGGCACCTTGTAGGGGGCGAGTTGGTCACGACACCATTGCCTGAGCGCATCGGTGTCGATCTCTGCACCTTCGGCCAGCTCGATGAAGGCGCATGGTGTTTCGCCCCATTTCTCGTCGGGCATGGCGACAACGGCGGTGACGGCAATCGCGGGATGGCGATACAGCGCCTCTTCGACCTCGATGGAGGAGATATTCTCTCCGCCGGAAATAATGACATCCTTCGAGCGGTCCTTGAGCTGGATATAGCCGTCAGGATGAACAACACCCAGATCGCCGGAATGAAACCAGCCCCCCTCAAAGGCTTTGCGGGTGGCGTCAGGATTGCGAAAATAGCCCTTCATCACGACATTGCCGCGAAACATGACCTCGCCCATGGTTTCGCCATCATGGGGCACGGGCTCTAGGGTTTCGGGGTCCAGAACGTTGAGTCCCTCGAGCGGAAGATAGCGCACGCCCTGCCGGGATTTCAGGCGGGACTGTTCGTCGTGCGGCAGCTCGGACCAGCTTTGATGCCAGTCGTTGACCACGGCAGGGCCATAGGTTTCTGTGAGTCCATAAAGATGCGTGACTTCAAAGCCTGCGGTTTTCATATCCGCCAGCAGCTTTTCCGGCGGCGGGGCAGCGGCTGTAAAAAACTGAACGGTCTGATCGAGGGGGCGCTGCACGTCGGCGGGGGCCGAGATCATCAGCGACATCACGATGGGCGCGCCACAGAGATGCGTGACGCCCTCGTCGGCGAGTGCGTTCCAGATCTGATCCGCCCGCACCTGGCGCAGGCAGACATGGGTGCCAATGATCGCCGAGAGCGTCCAGGGAAAACACCAGCCGTTGCAGTGAAACATCGGCAGGGTCCAGAGATAGACCGCATGTTTGCCCATCGTTGTCGTGAGCGCATTGCCCTGCGCCAAAAGATAGGCCCCGCGATGATGCGAAACGACCCCCTTGGGGTCTCCGGTGGTGCCCGAGGTGTAGTTGATCGAGATCGCGTCCCATTCGTCTTCGGGCATGAGCCAGGCAAACTCGGCGTCACCATCCGCAATAAAGCTATCGTAGTCCACGGCTTCGGTTTTGATCCGCGCGCCCTCGTAGACGGGATCGTCGACCTCGATCAGCAGGGGCTGCACCGAGCAAAGCGCCAGTGCCTCCTGCATCAAGGGCATGAATTCAGAGTCGACGATGACCACCTTGGACATCGCGTGATCCAGCTGAAAGGCGATGATCGCAGCATCAAGCCGGGTGTTGATCGAATGCAGCACCGCACCGCACATGGGGACGCCATAGTGACACTCAAGCATCGCGGGCGTGTTTGGCAGCAGGGCCGAGACCGTATCGCCCCGCGTGATGCCCCTTTGCGACAGGGCCGAGCCAAGCTGGCGCGCGCGTGCATAAAAAGCGGCGTAGCTGCGTCGAAGGGGGCCGTGAATGATTGCCGTGTGCTCTGGAAATACCGTTGCGGCCCGCTCCAGAAACGTGAGCGGGGTCAGGGGCTGGTAGTTGGCCGGGGTGCGATCCAGATCGGTATTGTAGGGGTTGGCGCTCATCGGCTTATGCATCCTGCCATTGCGGGGAACGTTTTTCGACAAAGGCATTGATGCCTTCTGCGGCATC
This sequence comes from Epibacterium sp. HA2-3, assembly GCF_055693725.2. Lineage (NCBI taxonomy): Bacteria > Pseudomonadati > Pseudomonadota > Alphaproteobacteria > Rhodobacterales > Roseobacteraceae > Epibacterium > Epibacterium sp. HA2-3. The sequence continues at coordinate 1,248,078 of NZ_CM172490.1, forward strand.
CTGCGCCAACATGTTTTTGACCATCACGTCCGCTGCATAGTCATAGGCGTCCGACAGGGGCATTTCGCGCTGCGCATAAAACGCCTGCTTGCCGGTGGCGAGCGTCATGGAGGATTTGGACGCGATCTTATGCGCCAGTTCCAGCACCGCGTCCTGCAAGCCGTCTTCGGAGGTGACGCGGTTGACAAGACCGATCTCGGCGGCGCGCTCCGCAGAGGTCATGTCGCCCGTCAGCAGCATTTCCATGGCGTGTTTGCCAGCCACATTGCGGGACAAGGCAACCATCGGGGTGGAGCAAAACAGCCCGATGTGAACACCCGGCGTGCTGAAGCGTGCGCTCTCGGCGGCGATCGCGAGGTCGCAGCTGGCCACAAGCTGACAGCCCGCAGCGGTCGCGACGCCGGTGACTTCGGCGATGACGGGTTTGGGGCAGGTCACAATGCTCTGCATGACGGCAGAGCAAAGCGCCATGATCCGCACAAAATAGGCCTTGCCGCCATCCGGCGCCGCGCGGCCGCGGGTCAGCTCCTTCAGGTCATGACCTGCGCTGAACGCAGGGCCATTCGCCGCAAGCACCATCACCCGTACCGCGGGGTCCTGACCCGCGCTGGCTAAGGCCTCGCCGAGCGTGCCCAGCATCGCCTCGGAGAGTGCATTGCGGCGCGCGACATCATTCAGCGTGAGGCGCAGCACGCCGGTCTCGCTCAATTGCTTGATGAGGATTGCATCCGTTTGCATGGGTGTTCTTTCAATGAATGTTGATTTCGACGCTATCGGCCAGGGTATTGGCGATAAAGCAGTAGCGGTGCGCGCGGTCCTGCATCTGGGCGAGCTCCTCCGCATCGACGCTAAAGCCCGTATCAAATCGCACCACCGGATTGAGATCGATCCGGGTCACGGACATCTGGCCTTTGGCGTTCTTGCCAAGGTGCGCCTCTGCATAGTCATGATAGCTTGCAACCGGCCACCCCGCCTTGGCCGAGAGCGCCAGAAAGGTCATCATGTGGCAGCTCGACAGGGCAGAGGCGAGGGCTTGCTCGGGATTTGTGTTTGCAGCGTCGCCGCCCCAATCGGGGGCGGCGTCCACCTGGACGTCGTAGGTGCTATTGTACTGGACCGTGTGCTCGTTCGAGAACTTACCGGTTTGCAGTTCGTTTTCAGTACGTTGCCAGTGCAATTCGATCGCGAGATGGGACATGTTTTGGTCTCCTCTCCAACGCTCAGGCGGCGGCAATCTGCTTGCGCGGATCAAAGAAGGGACGCTCCACAACGCTGGCAGAGGTTGCACCCGAGGTCATTGTCACCTCAACGTCGCTGCCGATCACCGCGTGTTCGGCGTCCACCATCGCCAGGGCGATGTTCTTTTCAAGGCGCGGGGAATAGACGGCGGATGTGACCTTGCCGATGGTTTCGCCATTCTTGGTGATCGGCCAGAACGTGGTGTTGGGCCCCCGCAGCGGTGCGGCGTCGATTACCAGACCAACCTGCAGGCGTGCGGGACCTTCCTTTTGGATGCGCTTGAGCGCCGCCTTGCCGATGAAGTCGGCTTCCATGTCGAGGTTTACAAGCCGGTCAAAGCCCAGCTCGAAGGGGTTGGTGTGAATATCGGCATCCGCATGATAAGAGAGCATGCCCCCTTCGATCCGGCGAATGGAGGAGGTGTGGCCCGGCTTCAAACCATGCTGCATCCCCGCCGCCATGATCCGCTCCCAGAGTGCGTCGCCCTGGCTTCCGTCGCGCAAATAGAGCTCATAGCCAAGCTCGCTCGACCAGCCGGTGCGCGAGACTATCAACGGGATACCATCGAGGTCGAGTTCGCGCAGCCAGTAGTATTTGAGGTCCATGATGCTCTCGCCAAAGAGCTCCTGCATCACCAGCCCAGATTTCGGCCCCTGCAGCTGCAGCGGAGAGACGTCCGGCTCGCAAATCTGCACATCCAGGCCAGAGTGCACCGCCACACCCTGCGCCCAGAGCAGGATGTCGCTGTCAGCAAGCGAAATCCAGAAGTGATTTTCAGCCAGCCGCAGCAGGATCGGGTCGTTCAAGATGCCGCCTTCGGCATTGGTGATCAGGATGTATTTGCACTGACCTACGGCCATGGTCGACAGGTCGCGCGGAGTGAGCATCTGAACGAATTTTGCCGCATCCGGTCCGGTGATCTCCACCTGGCGCTCGACCGCGACATCGCATAGGATTGCATCGTTGACGAGGTTCCAGAAGTTCTGCTCCGGATCGCCAAAGTCGCGCGGGATATACATATGATTATAAACGGAAAAACCCTTTGCTCCCCAACGCACGGTGGCGTCGAAATACGGGGATTTGCGGATCTGGGTGCCAAAGCCGAAATCGTCTGCTTGCGTCATGTGTCGTCCTCCCAACGGTCGGCCGGATCGGCCGAGACAAGCCTGTGTTCGACGACGATTTAGATCGAAAAACGCGCGCAATTTGGTCCGAAGTTTTCAAATTCTCAGACCGTTCAGACCAATTTTGACGCCCGTTTTGGACAGATCAGACTTGCGGGGTCATTTCTCGCTTTTGGCGACCAGTTTCGCGAGGTTCGGGCGGCTCGTCTTGATCTGACGAGTCGCGATGTAGGTCATGTAGCGATCGATGGAGAGCTCGGCCGAGAGCATCTCATCCATGAGGCTCTGAAAGGCGGCAAGCGTGGGGGTGGCGACCTTCATGACATAATCCATGCCACCTCCGGTGGCGACACAGTCGATCACTTCATCAAGTCCGCGGATGTAGGTTTCAAACCTGTCAAAATCCGTCTTGCGGTGATGGGTGAGCGAGATGGTGACGACCACTTGGGTAAAATCAATGATCCGGTCGAGTGCCAATTCGGCATGATAACCGCGAATATAGCCAGCGGCCTTGAGCCGTACCAGGCGCGCCCAACAGGGAGTGGGCGAGAGGTTCACAAGCTCCGCAAGCCGGGTCTTGCTCAGTTGGCCGTGTTGCTGCACGGCGCTCAGGATCCGAATTTCTGTCGCGTCGAGACCTTGCTTCTTCATTTGTGTGACACATCCATCCAGTCGAACGCCCTGAAGAATCATCCACAGGGGCTACTGGCTCGATCATGAATGAAATTTCCGCTGTCCTGAGCGGGGTTTCCGACCGTTCCTCATATGGCCGCGTCAATTTTTCATTTTCCCGGAGAGACGGGTGGGAGCCAGCCGCGTTGGATTGCGCGTCATTTGGGTTTGGCCCTGTGTCACCTCGGGCAAGCAGGGCCTTTGCCGCGGCGGGTTCATGTTTTGGGGCCCGAACGGGCTTGGAGGCGACTGAATTTCGGGGCGCTGTGTTAAATTGAGATTTACAACAAGTGTTTAGGTAGGTCATTGACGCTAAAAAACACCGAAGCGCGCGTTGTGGCCCTTACTGTAAGCAGACGTACCGAACTTGACAGATTTGAGGCCATTTGGAACTTTGCGCGCAAATATCTGGTCGGGGGGCAAGATGGCGATCATCAACAGGGCCATAACGGGGCTCGCGGCGACCGTATTGATGTGCGCCACCTTGAGCAGCCCTCAGGCGCAGGCCGAGGATTTCATCACAATAGGCACGGGGTCGGTGTCGGGTCTCTATTACCCGGTGGGCAATGCGATCTGCCGCCTTCTGAACAAGGACCGTCACCGGCACGGGATCCGCTGCACCGCCGAAACCAGCGAGGGGTCACTGGGCAATCTGCGCGATTTGCGCGAAGGGCGGATCGACTTTGCGCTGGTTCAGTCCGACTGGCAGGCCAAGGCCTTTGAAGGCACGGCGGCACTGTCACAGGGGGAGCCGTTTTCGGACATGCGCGCGGTGCTGTCCCTGCACGAAGAGATCTTTACCGTTGTTGCCCGTGCGGATTCCGAGATTGCGACCTTTTCCGATCTGCGCGGCATGCGGGTGAACATCGGCAATGAGGGCTCGGGGCAGCGCGCCACGATGCTCGCGTTGATGGGGGCTCTGGGCTGGAGCATGGAGAGTTTCTCCGAGGTGCATCATCTGTCTGCCACCGAGCAATCCGCAGCGCTTTGTGCGGGGACATTTGATGCGATGGTCTTTGCTGTTGGCCACCCCGCTGCCACCGTCGAAGAGGCGACGACTGCGTGCGACTCGGTTCTGGTGTCGCTTGATGAACCCGCAATCCGCGCCGTGATCGCGGATACCGGGTATTTCGAGTTCACCGAGATTCCGGCCAACCTCTATCGCGGCAACCCGCATCCGGTGCAATCCTTTGGCTTTACGGCGACTTTGGTGACAACACGGCACCAGCGGCTCAAGGTGGTGCATGAACTGGTGCGCGCGGTGTTCTCTGATCTCGACGTTTTGCGCGGCGCGCACCCGGCTTTTTCGCGTCTGGAGGCCGGACCTATGGTTCAAAACGGGCAGACGGCGCCGATCCATCGCGCGGCGCGTGCCTATTATCGTGCGTCGGATCTGCTGGAGCGCGACGGTCAGTAGCCCGTCATCTCCAGATACCCGCTGCCGCTGTGGCTCCCGGAGATCAGAATGGGGCCTTCCCAATAGGAAAAACGCGTTCCCATCCAGGCCTTTGGGTTGAGCGCGCGCACGCGAATGTCGATGTCGCGCTCGGGCAGGGCAACCTGCCATGTGGTTGGAAGGCTGCGCCCGGCCACCTCTGACCAGTCTTGGGGCGTGGCCTGAAAAGCGCCGGGCGGGAGCGGGTGGGCGGTCCCGTCCGGTGAGATCCATGTCCCGGAGGTGAAATCTCCCCGGTCTCCACGCAGGACAAAGCCCATCAGCTTGGAGCCATCGTCAAGGCGCAGGGAGAACCAGTCCCAACCGGTCTGGTCCTCTGCAAGCGGCTGGCTCGACCATTCGCGGTCGAGCCAGGCCGAACCGGTGACATTGACCGGGCCTTCGGGCAGGGTCACGGTGCCTTGGACCTCATAGGCAGGCTGGGCATAATAATAGCTGGCCTGTCCGTCGGCTGATTTCACCGAGTAGCCAGCATCCCCATGCAAGATCAGCGGCGCATCTGCGGCAAGATCCAGATCATAGGAAAAATCCTGCCCCCGGGCCGTGAGCGTGAGTTTCTCCAAGCTTGCGTCCGGTGAGGTCATCTCCCAATCGTCGATCCAGGCTGAAAACGGTGCTGCCGAGACACCCGCCTGACCCGTGCCACCGCGCCCGAGACGTTCAGCAAAGCGGTGAGTGGTCGCTGTGGTGAGGGCGGCATGTCCCATCCAGATCTGTGGACTCTGCCAACCTGCGCGCTCTTTCGGGGCAAGTGCCGAGCGAAACAGGGTCCATTGGATACCGAGATCCGTGCCCTCGGCGGTGCGCAGGTTTGCGGTGAGATACCACCATTCGATGCGATATTCGGGGTGGGCGGCGTGATCTTCGGGAAACCTCAAGGCGACACCGCGCTCTGGCACGGCAAAGCCGGTGGCCTCGGTGCCGAGATTGGCAAAGCCCTGCGCGAGAGCGCCAAGCGGCATGAGCCCGGCCCAGAGACATAGACAAAGACGCGGCCAAAGGCCTATGCCTGCGTCTGTGCGCGAAGAGGAAACGCGAGAGAGGCTAGCGATCACTTGCAAATACTCCAAGCAGGCTGGCAGGGGCGAGCCGCGCCAGACGCAAGGCTGGCAAGAGGCTCGCAAGCGCTGCAACCGCAAGCGTCAGCACCAGCAATCGCCCCCAATCGGCAGGAAAAAGATACATTGGCAGGCGCCAGCCAAAGGCTTCGAGGTTGATGACCTTCAGCAAGGCCCAGGCCAGAAACAATCCCAGCGGCAGCGCCAGCATGAATGTGGCAAGCGCAAAGGCGAGGCTGCGGCATAGCTCAAGCCCTGCAAGCGCGGGCCGCGTCACACCCATCGCCCAGATCGGGGCCAGATGGGGAAGACGTTTGTGCCACTGGCTGAGGAAGCTGGTCAAAAGCGCAAACCCCGCGACCCCCAGTGTCAGGATGTTGAGCGCGCCCGTCACCACAAAGGTACGGTCAAAGATCCCAACCGAGAGCTGCCGGATCGCCGCGCCCTCGACAATCTCATCGGTGCCAAGATTGAGCTCGTCCCGCGCGCGTTGCATCAGCTCTGCGGTCGAGAGGCCTTCTGGCGCGATCAGCCCGACCCGCGATACGGCGAGGTCACTGCGCTTGGCGCGCAGCGTGGAGAGCGCCACCACCGCCTGACCGTCCGGGTTGCCGTAATCTGGATAGATCCCGGCCACCGTCGGCGACCAGTCCGGGGCAAGGCGCAGCCGATCGCCCAGCGCCAGACCTTCGCGATGCGCAAGCTGTTCGCTGACCAGCACTGCGCCCGCACTGTAGAGCTGTGTCCAGACCTCTGGGTCTGCGCTCAGAAGCGGCCAGTTGCTGCGGTAGATCGGATCATCGACGATGCCATAGATGCGCAGCGGCGCCGAGGCGGTGCGGCTGTCGCTGCGATACTGCGGCAGGGTGCGGGCGCCAAGGCTCTCGGCCCATGTCGCGACCTCTTCAGCCGCGAGAGGGGATGTGACCTCCAGATAGGCATCGGCGGGCACGCGCTGCTCGATCCAGTCCAGAAAGGTGAGCCGGAAGCTCGACACCATGGTGCCGACACCGATGTTGGTCGCAATCGCCAAAAGGAGCGCCATCAAGGGCAACGAAAGCCCCACCAGTTGCAAGCGGCTGTCTGCCACCATCCAGCGCCAGACCGGGCTCTTGAGCGGTTTGAGGCAAAGGCCGGTTGCCCCCCAGAGGAGCGGCGGCACCAAAAGCGCGCTCCCGAGCAGAGTGCCCCCCAGAAAGCCAAAGCCGCCCCAGAGCCCCGGCAGGCCCCAGAGTGCGAGTGCGCCGGCTGCGATCAAACCGATTGCAGCGCCGCAGAAGAGCGCAATGCCCCGCGCGGTGATGCGAGAGGCGGAAACCGCCGGGCGTGAGAGCGTGCTCGCCATACGGTGCAGCGCCAAAAAAGCCTGCAGCCCTGCCGCCGCAGTGCCTACGGCCGTCATCATCAGCCCTGAGAGCACCCAGAGCGGGCGCAGCGTAAGACTGCCATCAACAGGCGCGCCATAAAGCCCGCGCAGCGTGGCGCTGACGTCCGGCAGCAGCATCGCCGCCAGCAGATAGCCGATTACCAACCCTAATGTTCCGGCTACGACTGCAAGGATCAGAAGTTCCAGGCAGAGCGCCCGCAGAAGCGCGCGGGTGGACACTCCGAGGCAGCGCAGAGTGGTAATGGTACCGCGGCGCTGCTCGATCCCGAGTGTCACGCTCCCCTGTACGATAAAGAGCCCGACGCAGAAGGCGAGAAATCCAAAGGCGGTCAGGTTGAGGTGAAAACTGCGGGTCAGGCGCGCAGGATCGGCCAGCGCACCATCGGCGTTTTGCGAGACCTCCAGCTCTGGGACAAGATCGGCAAGCGCGATGAGCCCGGAAGGCTGATCCGGCAGGATCAATAGGCGCGAGAGCGAATTCTCCTGGCCCAGCAGTTCCCCGGCAAGAGAAAGATCCATCAGCACCACGCGCGGCGGCAGCTGTGGCAACGGCACCCTGTTTTCAAACTCCGCCAGTGCGGGCAGGGTGTCGGGATGGGCATAGACCACGCCCGGCGGTGTCAGGAGCGCAGGAAGATCGAACCCGGCCTCTGTGGCGGCGTCCAGCATCGCAGCCGTGCCCGGGTAGCTGAGCGCATCCACGCCCAGAACCGTAAGCGGGCTCCCCGCTGCGTGCCAAGTGCCCTCAAGGATCGGTGAAAGCTGCCACCCCGCGCGCCGCAGCGAGACATAGGTCTGAAGCGGGATCGGGTCATTGTCCGGTGCTGCGAGGGCCTGAAGCTCAGTGTTGCCGAGTTGCTCAACCGCGCGGGCATAGGAGGCGCGCGCCTCAGCGTTGATCGCTTGAACTGCGGACCACAACGCCGTTGCAAGTGCCAGACCGGCAACCAGCAAAAAGAGCTGCAACGGCGCCCGGCGCCAATGGCTCAGGAAGCAATAGAGCGTCTGCCTCATGGGGCGTGATCCCGGACCTGCCCGGCCCTCAGGTGCAGGTGCCGACTGCAGCGCGCCGCGATGGCGGCGGAATGGGTGACAAGGAACAAGGCACAACCGGTGTCCGCGACCAGCTCCAGCATCAGGCGCAGCACCTCCGCGCTTGCGGTTTCATCCAGATTGCCGGTGGGCTCATCCGCCAACAGAAGGTCCGGGCGCAGGGTCAGGGCGCGGGCAATCGCCACCCGTTGCTGCTGCCCGCCAGAGATTTGCTCGGGGTAGCGCGCAGTGAGATCCGCAAGGCCCAGTCGAGACGTGACTTCCGCACTCCAGGCGGGATCAAATCGCCCGCCGAGCTTGGCGTGAAGCGCGATATTGTCCGCAACCGTAAGCGCGGGCACGAGGTTGAACTGTTGAAAGACCAACGCAATGCGGCTGCGCCGAAGCTCCGAGGCTGCGCGATCATTGAGCCGGGTGATCTCGTGTTCCAGAAAGCGGATCTCTCCGTGGCTGGGGCGGTCGAGCGCTGCCAGCATGTGCAAGAGCGTGCTTTTGCCCGAGCCGCTCTCTCCGGTCAGGGCCACGCTTTCGCCGCGCGCCACCTCGAACGAGACATCCCGCAGCACATCGCGGGTCCCGCCGGGGTGGCGATGGGTCAGGCCGTTCACACTCAAAAGCATCAGAATGCCCCTTGAACCAATATCTTGCCTCATGGATGTAATGCAGGCGTTGCACGATCAACCCCTGATTTCTAAGCTGCGCCAGAGTGCCGCCCTATTGACCGAGCGAAGGACCCGCTACTTCGATGACATTGATCCAGCAAATTTTCTGGGGGGGGCTGTTTCTGTTTGTATGCCTGATCCTTGAGACCATCATGCTTTTGTGGTGTGCGGATGCGCTGCGACGCCATCGCATCCGCTTTCAACGTCTCTCGAGCATGGCGCATCAGACAGGGGTCTTGTTGATCTCGATCGGGTTCGTGGTCGGAGCGCATACGGCGCAGATCTGGATCTGGTCCGCCGCGCTGTTGCTCAAGGCGCAGACCTTTGAAACCTGGAACGAGGCGGTCTATTTCTCGGTCGCCACCTACACAACGCTGGGCTATGGTGACATCGTTTTGGACGCCGGACACAGGATTTTTGCGTCTTTTGCGGCCATGACGGGCATGCTCGCGTTTGGGATAAGCACGGCATTTCTGGTGGCCGTGATGCGGTCCGGGCTGGCACATGGGCCTTTTCGCGATGAGTAAACCCGCAGATTTGCCTTCTCAGAGGAGAGGATGATGGCGATTGGCCAAGCCGTGATACAGGCTCTCGTGATTGCGCGCCGCGCGCTCGGGCGCTTCAGCCGCAAGAATGCATGGGTGCTGAGCAGCCATATCGCCATGTCGATGATGATGGCACTCTTTCCTTTTGTGCTCTTCACGGTGGCGCTGAGCGGCGCCATCGCCAGCCTGTTTTCCCATCGCATCGTTGTGGATGACGTGGTCAATCTGGTGTTTGGCAGCTGGCCGCAGTCGGTTGCTGAGCCGATCACCCGCGAGGTCTATGCCGTGCTCGAGACCTCTGGCACTGGCCTCATGACCCTTGGCGGGGTGCTGGCGCTCTATTTTGCCTCCAATGGTGTGGATGCGATCCGTATCGCGATGCTCAGAGCCTACGGTCAGGAAGAAACACGTCCCTTCTGGAAGCACCGCCTGATCTCCTTGGGGCTGGTGATCCTGGGCGGAGCAGGGCTGCTGCTGACAGCAGTGTTTGAACTGTTCTTGCCGCTGGGGGCGCGCTTTGTGGGGCGTTTCTTTCCGGATCTCGATTTTCTGCGAGGCTGGGAGCAGGGCGCCAACGGGCTTGTTGTGGCCGTGATCCCGGTGGCGGCGGTGTTCCTCTATCACCTTGTTCTTCTGCCAAAGCGTGAAACCCTGCGTCATGTGCTGCCAGGGGCGCTCGTGACGCTCCTCTTGTGGTGGGCGTCTGGTGCCGGTTTTGCGTTCTATGTCTCGAGTTTTGCAAGCTATTCTGCCACCTATGCGGGGCTTGCGGGGGCGATGGCGGCGCTGATCTTCCTGTACCTCAATGCAGCGATCCTGATCCTTGGTGCCGAGATCAACGGGGTCCTGCAAACCGACCGACAAGCGCGCGATGCCTGATCTGTCGTCTTAAATTGTCCTGAAGCGCACGTTTTTCGCCGTATTTCAGCCCAGAGCTTGACCAGGCCTACGCAGTAGCTAGGAGGAGGTGGATTTACGGGTCGCGTTTCGGGGGAACCTTTTTATGTCACAGACTGCTTTGCCTTCGGGCCGTGCTAAGCTCCTGGAACTGACCCGCTCGGTCGCACCGCAGACCAATGCGCGCGCCGGACTGGCGCGCCGCGCGACTGAAAAGCCCGGCATGCCGGGCGCGAGCAACAGTGATCCGCTCCTGTCGCTCAGAGATCTCGCGGTAAAGTCGCTGCTCCCCAAAGCGATGCGCGGCAGAGGCTAGAACACCGCTTTTGATATCTGGTGGGTGAAGATCAGCCTCTAAAGCCTGTCGCCACGACGAATTTCTCCGAACTGTCAGCCCGTGAGGATGGCGGCTTTACATTGGCGACGGATTTGAATTTCTGCTTCAGCAGCTTTTGCAGTTCGCCCTCAGCACCACCGGCCAGAACCTTGGCGACAAAGGTGCCGCCTTCCTCGAGTACATCAAAGGCAAAATAGGCCGCTGTCTCGCAGAGGGACATAATCCGCAGGTGGTCCGTCTGCTTGTGCCCCGAACTGGAGGCCGCCATGTCCGACATCACCACATCCGCCTGACCGCCAAGCCATTCCTTGACCTGATCGTCCGCGCCTTCGTCCATAAAGTCGAGCTGATGGAACTCGGCGCCTGCAAGTGGTTCGACCTCTTGCAGGTCAATGCCGATGAAACGTCCAATGGCTTTGCCGGATTTCTCGCCCAGCGCATTGATGCGCGGCACCGCCACCTGTGCCCAACCGCCCGGCGCACAGCCCAGATCAACAACCCGGGCCCCGGGCACAAGAAAGCGGTATTTGTCGTCGAGTTCCATGATCTTGAACGCCGCGCGTCCGCGATAGCCCTCGGCCTGCGCCCGTTTGACATATGGATCATTGAGCTGCCGCTGCAGCCAGCGGGTCGAGCTCAGTCGGCGCCCACGCGCGGTCTTGACCTTGACGGTCAGATCCCGCTGGCCCCGGCCAGAGGTGTTCTTTCCTGTTGGTTTCTTCGCCATGGTCATTCCTCTTACACGTCGTGCGCCACCTCAAAGGCGCGGCTTTGGGGCTATAACCGAGTTTTGCCGGCGCAGAAAGGGGCCTCAGAAAGGGCCGTCCTCCAACACGCCATCGGCGCTCATCTGCGCGTACAAAAGCCCCTCACGCAGGCCCCGGTCTGCCACCGACAAGCGATCGGTGGGCCAGCAGCGCAACAGCGCCTGCAGGATCGCGGCACCGGACATAATAAGCGCTTGTCGATCTTCGCCGATACGAGGATCGCGACGGCGGCCTTGCGGGCCGAGTTCGAGGTAGCCGCGGATCACCTTGTCGATCTGATCGGAGGTCATCCGCAGCCCATCGACCTTGGTGCGGTCATAGCGTTTGAGCCCCAGGTGCGAGGCCGCCACGGTGGTCACGGTGCCGGAGGTGCCGACGATCTGAAAACCCTCGCGGGCCTGTTCGTCCTTGTAGGGGGCAAAATCGGCCAGATGTTCCTCAAAGAACCAGCTCATCAGGGCAAAGCGGGCGGCATCGTCCTCCACGTCGTTGAATTGATCCCGCAGGGTTGCAACGCCCAGCGGCACCGAAATCCAATCCACCACTTTGGCGGCAGGAAAGGGGCTCTCGACGGTGTGAAATCCGGCATGCAGCCGCATGATCGCCGACGGGCGGTCGCGGCGCGGTACAGAGGAAATGTCGATCCAGACCAGTTCGGTCGAGCCGCCCCCGATGTCGACCACCAAGAGCTGTTCGGTTTTCGTCGATACAAGCGGCGCGCAGGAAATCACAGCAAGACGCGCTTCTTCCTCGGGCTGGATGATGTCCATGGAGAGGCCGGTCTCGCGCTTGATCTGGCGCATGAAGTCGCGCCCGTTCTTTGCGCGCCGACAGGCTTCGGTCGCAACAAGCCGCATGCGTTTTACGCGATTGCGATTGATTTTCTGCTGACAGATGCGCAGCGCCTGAATGGTGCGCGCCATGGAGGAGCGCGACAAACGCCCAGTCTTTTCGAGGCCGGAGCCGAGCTGCACCGACTTTGAAAAACTGTCCACCACATGGAAGCCGCTGCCCTTGGGTTGGGCAATCAGCATCCTGCAACTGTTGGTGCCAAGATCCAGCGCTGCATAGAGCGCATCCGGATCTGGCCGGGCCGGTACAGGGGTCTCAACCGCTCTGGGAAACGCTCCTGTACCTTTGGAACGCCTGGGCGCCATGAATCACGCCCTCCGATTATCGTGTTGAATTTACAGTACGTCCGCAGGGGGCTCTCCGCAAGGGACTGTATCGGCGCGCAGCCAGGAAAGCCGATTCAAAAACCAGACTCACCCTCGCCCAGAGCGGTGTTGCCAGCAACGGACACAAATGCGTGCAAAGGTCGCAAACGTCGCTCCTCCCATCTTTGTTGTCGAAATCCGACGCACCCGACCTTTGGCGGCGGACTAGAAACGCAGTACGACAGACGGATCTGAAAGGAACGGCAATGCCAGACGTCACCATCGTTTATTGGCGCGACATCCCGGCCCAGGTCATTGTGGGCAAGGGGCGACGGGGTGCGAAACGCCAGCTCGAAGAGCGCTTTGAGCAGGCGATTGATCGCGCCGCAATGAAGGTGAACGCCAAGGATAGCGACGCCTATCTCGCGGAATGGCGCAAAGCCGCCCCGTTCAGCGTGGAGGGTGAGCCTGGTGATATTGCCGAAGCAGAGGCCACGCGTCTGGAGCAGGAATACGATCAGGACCGCCTCAAGGCCTTGATCGCAAACGATGGCTGGGCATGACAGCCCTCAACGCATTATGGGAGGCCGCCATGGCTTTGCTGAACTTCAAAAAACGTGCGGCTGACACAGAGATCACCGTGAACCCGGACGTGGAGGCCTTTCTGCAGGGCTATTCCATCGAGGTGATGCCGCGCACCGCGCAAAAGGTCGAGGACTTCCGCGAGCTTCTGCCCGCTGGCACCCGCGTCTATATTGCCCACATTGAGGGCACCCCGATCGAGGATATGGTCGCCACAGCCAAACGCCTGAATGACGAAGGCTACCCGGTGATGCCGCATTTCCCGGCCCGCATCATCAAGGATGAGGCAACGCTTGCCGATTGGATTGCGCGCTATCAGGGTGAGGCGGATGTCAAACAGGCCCTGCTGCTGGCCGGTGGCGTGGCGCAGCCTCATGGTGCCTTTGACAGCTCCATGCAGCTTTTGGAGACCGGCCTCTTCGACAAGGCAGGGTTCACCAACCTGCATGTGGCGGGCCACCCCGAGGGCAACAAGGATATTGATCCTGACGGCTCCATGAAAAACGTCTCCGAAGCGCTTCAGTGGAAACAGAAATTCTCCGAGCGGACCGACGCGAAAATGGCGCTGGCAACCCAGTTTGCATTTGAGGCAAAGCCGATCATCGCTTGGGCCAACGGCCTGAAAGACGCGGGCGTTGACCTGCCGATCCATATCGGGATCGCGGGGCCTGCCAAGCTGCAGACGCTCATTAAATTCGCCATTGCCTGCGGTGTGGGACCGTCGCTCAAGGTGCTTCAGAAACGCGCCATGGATGTCACCAAGCTGATGCTGCCCTATGAGCCCACCGAGGTTGTGGCTGAGCTTGCGGCCTACAAGGCGGCAAACCCCGATTTCAACATCACCAATGTTCACTTCTTCCCGCTCGGCGGCATCAAAACCAACGCCACCTGGGCCATCAACAATGGCGGCGAGTCCACTCGCCCCGCCAAACAGCAAGGATAAACCATGACCCGTACTGTCGTAGAATCAAAAACAAAAACTGCTGTTCTGGGCTTTGATGAACCCTTCTGCGTGATCGGCGAGCGCATCAACCCCACCGGCCGCAAGAAACTGGCGGCGGAGCTTGAAGCGGGCGATTTCTCGACCGTGGAAAAGGACGCATTGGCGCAGGTGATGGCCGGGGCCAACATCCTCGATATCAACGCAGGTGTTGTCTACAATTCCAACCCGAACCCGAATGAGACCGAGCCGCCCTTGATGACCAAGATCGTCGAGCTGGTGCAGGGCCTTGTCGATATCCCGCTCTGCATCGACTCTTCTGTGCCCGGCGCGCTGGAAGCAGGTCTTGCCGCAGCCGAAGGTCGCCCGCTGCTGAACTCCGTCACCGGTGAAGAAGACCGCCTGGAGCTGGTTCTGCCGCTGGTCAAGAAGTACAATGTTCCGGTTGTGGCGATCTCCAACGACGACACCGGGATCTCCGAAGACCCCGATGTGCGCTTTGCAGTGGCCAAGAAGATCGTGGAACGCGCGGCCGATTTTGGCATCCCGGCGCATGACATCGTGGTGGACCCTCTGGTGATGCCCATCGGTGCGATGGCCACCGCAGGTCAGCAGGTCTTTGCTCTGGTGCGTCGCCTGCGTGAAGAGCTTGGCGTGAACACCACTTGCGGTGCCTCCAACGTCTCCTTCGGTCTGCCGAACCGTCACGGCATCAACAACGCTTTCCTGCCGATGGCAATGGGGGCGGGCATGACCTCTGCGATCATGAACCCGGTGGCCCTGCCGGTGACGCAGAAGGCAATTGCCGAAAAGAAAGAGCAAGTCGCTGCCGCGGGAATCATCCTGCCCGAGGGCATGGACGACGAGACTTTCGTGACGATGTTTGGCCTTGGCTCCACAAAGCCGCGTGCCGGCAAGGAGATGGAAGCGATCCGCGCTGCGAACCTGCTGACCAACAACGACCCGCATGGCGGCGATTGGATCAAGTTCAACAAGGCGCCGTCCTCTGAGGCCGAGGGCGAAGGCCGCGGGCGTCGCGGTGGCGGTCGCCGTCGTCGCGCGTGAGATACGCCTTATAATTACCTGACAATATTTAAAAAGCCGGGCGCAGCGCTCGGCTTTTTTCGTTTGGTCCGCTTGGGCAAACGCATCATGCGCCCTCAGAGCTTGCGTGTGAATGCGCCGCAAAATCTGCCGCAAGCCATAACTCCGGCACACCGCATTCCTGCAATAAATTTCAGTTTGCAGGATTTTTTTCGCGATGATTGATCCAAGGGATTTTTCCTCTCTAAATCAGAGTTGTGCAAAACATTGCATCAAGCGAAATTTATTGCAGTCCGGCGGGAGGAGACGCCGTGCGGCAAGGTGAAAGACCACAAGGGAGGAAAACTTATGGTCAATTTCAAACAGGTGGCCGTCTGCGCCGCAGCGTCCATGACCACGGTTTCCGGAGCCGCTCTGGCGGAGGCGGGAA
Source organism: Epibacterium sp. HA2-3 (assembly GCF_055693725.2). NCBI lineage: Bacteria > Pseudomonadati > Pseudomonadota > Alphaproteobacteria > Rhodobacterales > Roseobacteraceae > Epibacterium > Epibacterium sp. HA2-3. The sequence goes on from NZ_CM172490.1 coordinate 1,263,428, forward strand.
CGCTCAAATGCGAGCCGGGTGAAACCTATATCATGAATGTGATGGTCTCGAGCCATCCCTATTGGGTGCCAGTCTATCAGGGCTTCAAGCAGGCTGCAGAGGCTTTTGGTTGCGAGACCGTGTTCTCAGGCACGCCTGATTATGACATCACCAAGCAGATTGCGTCCTTTGAGCAGGATATGGTGAAGGCACCCGCAGGCATTCTGTTGCATCCGATGCAGTCTGACCCCTTTATCGAGCCCATCAACCGCGCCATCGACAACGGCACCGAGATCGTGACCTTTGCCGCGGACTCGCCCAATTCCAAGCGCTCTGGCTATATCACCTCCGACAATATGGCGGAGGCCAAGTTTGCCGCCGAGGAATTTGTCAAAGAACTGGGCGAGAGCTTTGAATTTGCTGTGCTCGAGAACCCCGGTCAGTCCAACCACGACCTGCGTGTGACAGCATTCCTGTCTTATATGGAAGAGCATTATCCGGAGGCCAAGCTGGTGGGGCGTCAGGCCACCAACCAGGACAGCAACGCGGCCTATCGCGCCACCGCGTCGATCATTCAGGCCAATCCGGACCTGAAGGCCCTGTGGATCCCAGAGGCAGGATCGGCAGAGGGCGCCGTCGCGGCCAAGCTCGAGGCGCAGTCCGATGTGATGGTGATGCATGCCGATATCACCCCGACCACGCTTGAGCACATCAAGGCGGGCAACATCCATGCGGCTTTGAACCCGAACCAGGGCATGCAGGGCTTTATGGGGTTCATGGGGGTCTTCCTCGCAGCAAAATCCGAGGTGTTTGATCCGTTCAACGACTACAAGGTCTCTGGCTACAACCCGGTGCAGATCCCGTTTGTTGACAATGGCTTTGCCGTGATCACGCAAGAGAACGCCGACAGCTTTGATCTCAACGCCTATATGGCCGGTCGCGATCCCAGCTGATCCGGACATCGCGGATGTGGCTGCCCGGTGAGGGGCCGGGCAGCCCACAGATCAATTTTCCAGAAGAGACGGGCGAGCGATATGACAGGCGACGTGATCCTGCAAATTTCGAACCTCACGAAGTCCTTTGGGCCGGTCAAGGCGCTAAAGGGCGTGGATTTCGAACTCCGCCGTGGCGAGATCCACGCAATCGCCGGAGAGAACGGCGCCGGGAAGTCCACGTTGATGAACATCATCGACGGTATTCTGCAGCCCGACAGCGGTGAAATCCGGCTCGATGGCACCCCTGTCGAAATTCCGTCTCCGGCAGCGGCGCAAAAGATGGGGATCGGCTTTGTGCATCAGGAGATCGCACTCTGTCCGGATGTCTCGGTTGCTGAGAACATCTTTATGGCTGCGACCAATTCAAGCCGGTCTTTTCTGATGGATTACAAAGGGATCGAAGCCAAAGCGCGCGAGGTTTTTGCGCAGTTGTCGAGCATTGATCCCTCGGTGCTTGTCCGGGACCTCTCGATTTCGAACCAGCAGCTTGTGGAGATCGCCAAGGCGCTGACGCTGGACTGCCGGGTGTTGATCCTGGATGAGCCTACGGCCGCGCTGACCGAGGCGGAGGCGCAGGTGCTGTTCAAGATCATGCGGCGGCTGGCGGATCAGGGGATTTCGTTGATTTATATCTCGCATCGTATGGTCGAGATCTTTGACAATTGCGACCGGGTCTCGGTGTTTCGCGATGGCCGCTATGTGACGACACAGGATGTCGCCAAAATCACGCCTGCGGATGTGGTCCGGGCCATGGTGGGGCGCGAAATTGGCGATCTCTATCCCGAAAAACAACGTCCCGAGGCCTGCAGCACGACCGAGGTTCTCCGGGTTGAAAACCTCTGTGAGGCCGAGCGGTTTCACGATGTGTCCTTTTCGCTGCGCAAGGGCGAGATCCTTGGCTTTGCCGGGTTGATCGGTGCAGGGCGCAGCGAGATCGCCAAAGGGATCTGCGCGCTTGAAGGTCAGGTGACTGGCAAGCTCTGGCTCAATGGAGAGCCGCTGGCGCTGCGCGATTATCAGGACAGTATTGATGCGGGGATTGTGTATCTCTCCGAGGATCGCAAAGGCGACGGCGTGTTTCTGGATATGTCCATCGCCAGCAATGTTTCGGCGCTGAAGGTCGAACAGGTCGCCAGTGCCCTCGGGTTGATCCAGACCGGCAAGGAAACAGAGCAGGCGGACCGACTTGGGCGCAAGCTCAACCTCAAATGCGGCACGCTGCAGGATCCGGTTTCGTCGCTTTCGGGCGGCAATCAACAAAAGGTGGCGCTGGCCAAGATGCTCTCGGTCAACCCGCGACTGATCTTTCTGGATGAGCCGACGCGTGGCGTTGACGTTGGCGCAAAGGCCGAAATCTACCGCATCCTGCGGGATTTGGCCGAGGAGGGCGTCGGCATTGTGGTTATTTCATCCGAGCTGCCAGAACTGATCGGTCTGTGTGATCGCGTGCTGGTGATCCACGAAGGGTGTCTGAGCGGTGAAGTAACTGGCCCGGACATGACAGAAGAAAACATCATGCACCTTGCCTCGGGCACTCAGCAAGGCACGGGTGCAGCGTCGGTTGCGGCGCAATGAAGGGGGAGACAATGGAGCAATCTGTGAACATCGCACTGGCCGAAACATCGAGGGGAAAATCGCTTTTGGGGCGGCTCTTGCGGATGCGCGAAACGGGCCTCATTCTGATTATCCTGGCGCTTTTCATCGGCATGTCCTTTGCCTCGCCCTATTTTCTGACATGGGTCAATATTCGCGCCATGACCATGGCCTTTGCCGTCGAAGGCATCGTGGTTGTGGGCATGACGGTCTTGCTGATTTCTGGCGGCATCGACCTTTCGGTGGGGTCGGTCACGGCTCTGTCGGGGGTGATCGCGGGCTGGCTGTTCCTGCAGGGGATTGACCCCTGGGTGGCCGCAGCAATTGCGATTTTTGCCTGTACCGCCATCGGGTCGTTCATGGGGTTCTTTACCACGCGGATCGGGCTGCACCATTTTATCGTGTCGCTTGCCGTCATGGTGATTGCACGCGGGATCTGTCTTTTGGCGACGGGCGGGCGGCCCATCGGGCTCTATACGCTGCCGCCAGAGTTCAAATTCATCGGGCAGGGCACCATTGGTCCCATTCCGGTTGTGATCATCCTCTTTGTTGTGGTGGTGATCGCCGCGGATTTCATGCTGCGCCGCACCACCATGTTCCGCAAGGTGTTCTACACCGGCTCCAACGAGAAGGCCGCCGCCTATTCCGGCATCCGCACCAAGAAGGTGGTGTTTTTGACCACGACGCTCTGCTCTGCGCTTTGTGGGTTCGCCGGGATCATCTACATGGCGCGCTTCGGGTCTGCGCAGCCGACCTTTGGACTCGGGATGGAACTGAACGTCATCGCCGCTGCGGTGATCGGCGGTGCGAGCCTCAACGGCGGCGCGGGATCCATCTTTGGTGCGATCCTTGGCACGGTGCTGTTGTCGGTGGTGTCGTCCTCGCTCGCGCTCTTGGATGTGTCGGTCTACTGGCAGGACATCATTCGCGGCTCGATCCTTCTGGCGGCGGTGACAATCGACCACTTCCTCAACAAGAAGCGGGGCTGAGGGGGATATGGTTGAGCACAGACAAGGGTTCGAGACCGTCCGCCAGATCCACACTGTTTTGGTCCTTCACTTTATCGAGGGCAAGAAACAGTCGGAGATCGCGACCGAACTGAACCTCTCTACATCCAAGGTGAACCGGCTGATCTCTCAGGGGCGCAAGCTGGGCATGCTGAAGATCGAGATCGAGAGCCCGTTTCAGCGGCTGATGGACATTGAGGAGGCCGTCACCCGCTTTGCCAATCTCGGCAGCGCCGTTGTGACGCCGACGGTGGAGGGCAGCGAAAAAGCGACGCTGCAACAGGTTGGCCGCGCTGCGGCAAGCCACCTGACCGAGACGCTGCGCGATGGCGATGTCATTGCGATTACCGGTGGCAAGGCGGTGAGCGCCCTGGTCGACGGGCTAGATGTGGAGCGGCAATGGGACGTGACCGTTGTGCCGCTCACAGGGGGGGTGCAGGGCAAATATTTCACCGATGTTAACCACCTCGCCACCCGGTTGGCTGAACGTCTGGGGGGCAAGACCATGCTGCTGCATGCGCCGCTCTTTGCCGAAAGCAAGGCCCAGCGCGACATGCTGATGGATATTTCCTCCATCAAGGAAGTGCTCGATCTGGCCCGTCGCGCCAATGTGGCGCTTGTGGGGATCGGCTCGGTACAGCCTGCAGAGTCGAGCTATTACGACCTCCACCCGGTGCCGGAAGCCGATCGCAAGATGCTTGTGGGCACCGGTGTCGTAGGTGAGTTCATGGGCCATCTGATCCGCGACAATGGTGCGGTGGCCAATTTCGCGCTGAACTCGCGCCTCGTGGCCCTGTCGCCACAGGAACTCGGCCAATGCGAGCGCGTGATCGGGATCGCGGCGGGCGCCAGCAAGGTGCGCCCCATCGAGGCGGCGCTTGAAGGCGGGTTTCTGAGCTCGCTCATCGTTGACGAAGACACGGCCGCAGAAGTGCTGCAGAAATATGAAGGAACTGAATATGTCGCATGAAATGCTGAAACGTGAGATCGGCCGCTCCGGGATCGAGGCTTCGGCCATCGGGCTTGGCACCTGGGCCATTGGCGGCTGGATGTGGGGTGGCACGGATGAGGCGCGCTCGATCGCCGCTATTCAGGCTTCGATCGAGGCCGGAGTGAGCCTCATCGACACCGCGCCCGCCTATGGTCAGGGCGTCGCCGAGGAGATCGTCGGCAAGGCCATCAAGGACCGTCGCGACAAGGTGGTGCTGGCCACGAAATGCGGGCTCGTTTGGCACACGCAAAAGGGCAATCACTTCTTTGATTACGACGGCGCGCCGGTGCATCGCTATCTGGGCAAGGATGCGATCATCTATGAGGTCGAACAAAGCCTCACGCGTCTCGGCACCGATTACATCGATCACTACATCACCCATTGGCAGGATCCCACGACGCCGATTGCCGAAACGATGGAGGCGCTGGAGCAGCTGAAAACACAGGGCAAAATCCGCTCGATTGGTGCCAGCAATTCCACGCCTTTGGACGTGCGTGCCTATCTCGAGGCGGGACAGCTTGATGCGGTTCAAGAAGAATATTCGATGGTGAACCGCGCGGTTGAGGCCGAGATGGCGCCGCTCTGTCATGAAAACGGCGTGTCCATCCTCAGCTATTCCTCGCTCGCGCTGGGGCTTCTGACCGGCAAGATCGGCCCCGACCGGGTGTTTGAAGGCGACGATCAGCGCAAGGACAACCCACGGTTTTCAATTGCCAATCGCGAAAAAGTGGCCCGCTTGATGGAGGCCATCGCGCCCATTTCCGAAGTACACGGTGCCACCAAGGCCCAGGTGGTGATCGCCTGGACGCTGCAGCAGCCGGGGATCACGTTCTCGCTCTGCGGGGCGCGCGATGCGACACAAGCAGTTGAAAACGCCAAGGCGGGTCTGCTGCGTCTCAGCGCGGATGACATTGCCCAGATAAGCGGTGCCACCAGCACGCATCTCAGCGACCTCGACGGCTGACCCACAGGCCCTGACGCCACCACATGACATGCACAAAACGCTGCGACGACCTCGTCAGCGCACGGAGAAGATATGCCCGATCAACGAGTGAAAAACTGGCAAAGCCTGTCTGGTGACGGGGCCTTTGACGTCGTGGTCGTGGGCGGTGGCGTCAATGGGATCGGCACCTACCGGGAGTTGGCGTTGCAGGGATTGCGCGTTCTTCTGGTGGAGCGCGGCGATTTTGCCAGCGGCTGCAGTGCGGCGCCGTCGCGGATGATCCATGGCGGCCTGCGATATCTGGAGAATGGCGAGTTCGACCTGGTGCGCGAGAGCCTGCAGGAGCGCGATGCGCTGTTGGTGAACGCGCCGCATTTTGTGCATCCGCTACCGACGGTTATCCCCGTGACCTCGCTGTTTTCCGGTCTGTTCAACGCGGCGGCGTCCTTTTTGGGGCTGAGCCGCAAACCAGCGCCGCGCGGTGCGGTGCCGATCAAGCTGGGACTGAGCCTGTATGACTGGGTAAGCCGCAAGCGCCGCCTGATGCCAAGGCACAGCTTTCAGGGGCGCCGCGCCACCCGGCGCGACTGGCCCGAACTGTTGGAGGAGGCGCGGGGCACCGCGACCTACCATGATGCCTGGATCGGGTTTCCAGAGCGTCTCTGTATCGAAATGCTTCAGGATGTGGCACGGGTGGCGCCGGGCTGTGTCGCGCTCAATTATTGCGAGATCGCAGCGGAGACCGGCGGGTTCAGTGTGACCTGCCAGCGCAGCGGTCAGACCGCAGAGATACGGCCCCGGCTCATTGTCAACGCCACGGGAGCCTGGCTGGATGAAACCGTGGCGCAGCTTGGCGGGACGGCGCCGCGGATGGTGGAGGGCACCAAGGGCTCGCATCTGATTTTGGATCACCCGGAGCTTTTTGCCGCGCTCAAGGGCAATATGGTTTTCTTTGAAAACGATGACGGGCGGGTCTGTATCGTGTTTCCGTTTCACGACCGGGTGCTGGCGGGCTCGACCGATATACGGGTGGAGCGCACCGGACGCGTGCGCTGCGAGCCGGAGGAGACCGACTATATCCTCGGTGCGCTCGCGAAAGTGTTTCCGGGGTTGAACATTGACGCTAGCCAGATCGTGTTCAGCTATTCCGGCATCCGGCCCTTGCCGCAGAGCGACCAGGATTTTACCGGGCGGATTTCGCGCGGCCACGACATTCGCAAACTGGAGGGCAGGGTGCCCCAGCTCTGTATGATCGGTGGCAAATGGACCACCTTTCGCGCTTTTGCGCAGCAGACGGCAGATGCAGCGCTCGGGGAGCTTCGGCACGGTCGGCGCGTTGATACGCTGGATCTGGCGATTGGGGGCGGGGCGAAGTTTGAAGGGCGAGAAGCCCAGATCCTGCAGGAGCTTTGCAAGGTACAAAACCTCAGCCACGCCCGCGCCGGTCATCTCTTGCAGCGCTACGGCAGCCATGCCCCCAAGGTCGCAATCGCCTGTGGTCGCGAGGACCGCCCGCTGGCCGCAGGGACGCTCTATTCCGAGGGCGAGATCCTGCACCTTATCCGAAGCGAGTTTGTCGAAACCCTGTCGGATCTGGCCCTTCGGCGCACGGATCTGGCGATCTCTGGCGTGCTCTCGATGCAGATCATCGAGGCGCTGGCGGCGCTGATGGCGCAGGAAACGGGCCTCCCGCCTGATCTCATCACGGCTCAGAAACAGGATCTGATCGCAGAGCTGAGCACCTATCACGGCGTAACCGCCGCAACTCTTGAACGTCGAAATACCGAAAGGAATGCCCAATGCGCATGAGCATGAAAGCCCGCATGAACCGGATGTTTAGCAACGGAGGTTGTCTGGACGTGGCCATCGACCATGGGGTCTGCAACGAACCGAGCTTCATGGTTGGTCTTGAAGACATGCCAGCAGTGATGAACACGCTGATCGACGCCCGCCCCGATGCCATCCAATGCGCCTATGGTCAGGCGGACCTCTTGCAGAGCCGCCCGGAAAAAAACAAACCAGCGTTGGTGATGCGCATTGATATGGGCAACCCCTATAACGATCAGCGCCACCGCGTGATGTGGTCAATGCTGCAAAACGCCGAAGAGCCCATCATCGGCGCCCTTGAGATGGATGCGGCGGCGGTGGTGGTGAACCTCTTCATGCTGCCCGATGAGCCGGAACTCTTTCGCCAATGCGTCGAAAATATCTCTCGGGTGCGGGCGTCCTGTGAAAAATACGGCATGCCGCTGATGATCGAGCCTCTGGTGATGCTGCCCAATGATGTGCGCGGCGGCTATCAGGTGGACGGGGATGCGGAAAAGATCGTGACGCTGACCCGTCTTGCCAGCGAAATGGGGGCCGACATCATCAAGGCCGATCCCACCGACGACCCGGAAGAGTTTTATCGCGTGGTCGAGGCGGCGCGCGTGCCGGTTCTCGTGCGGGGCGGCGGCAAGGACGATCTGCGCGCCGTGTTGAACAAATCCGCCGCTTTGATGCGTCAGGGTGCAAAAGGCATGGTCTACGGCCGCAACATCTATCAGCATGAGAACCCAAAAGCCGTGGTTAATGCCTTGATGGCCATGATCCACTCTGGCGCGGATGGTGAAGAAGCATGGGACATTTATAACCGTGGGTGAGGAACAGACATATCTCTTGGGTCTGGATGCGGGCAATACGGTCATCAAGGCCGTGTTGTTCGATCAAGACGGGCGGCAAGTGGCGATGCAGGCGCTCGATGGGCAGACCGCGACCCCAGCACCGGGCCATGTGGAGCGCGACCTGGGCGAATTGTGGCAGAACGCGGGTCAGGTGATCCGGGGCTGCATCGAAGAGGCTGGCATCTCCGCCCGCCAGATCGCTGGCGTTGGGTGCGCGGGGCATGGCAACGGACTCTATGCGCTGGATAAATCTGGCGCGCCTTTGATTGGCATTCAGTCGCTTGATACCCGCGCCGCAGAGCTAGCGGAAGACCTCTCCGAGACCCATGGCTCCGACCTGCACAAGATCTGCCTGCAGAAACCCTGGCCGTCGCAGACGCCGGTGTTGCTCGCCTGGGTCAAGCGACATCAGCCCGAGATCTATGACCGGATCGGAACGGTGTTCCTCTGCAAGGATTTCATCACCCATCAGCTGACGGGTATAAAGGTGAGTGACATCTCCGATATGTCCGGCTGTGGACTGACGCGGATGCCAGCCTGCCGTTATGATGCTGAATTGATGCACCTTTACGGGCTTCAGGATGCGCTTTCGATGCTGCCCGCGCTTGTGGAACCTGCCGAGATCGCGGGTCATGTGACCGCCGCAGCTGCCGCGCAGACCGGTCTCATCGAGGGGACGCCGGTGATTGGCGGCTACTTTGACGTGATCTCTTCGGCGCTGGGGTCTGGTGTCTGTCGCGCGGGGGAGGCATCAATCATCGCCGGAACCTGGTCGGTCAATCAGGTCTTTTCGCCAGAGCCGGTGTTGGACTCTTCGGTGTTCATGGCGTCCGGTTTTGCGCCGGGGCGCTTTGTGAACATCGACTCCTCGGCCACATCGGCGGTCAACCTCGAATGGTATGTGCGCGAACTGGTCGAGCGCGGCGCCCACGTCGATGATCCCTTTGGCCAATGCAACAATTTGGTGGCCGAGGTAACGCCCGCGCCGGATGATCCGATCTGCCAGCCCTTTCTCTACGGATCGGGGCAGGGCGCTCAGTTCCGGGGCGGCTATTTTGGTCTGGCGGGCTGGCACGGCGAGGGCCACCTGCTGCGCGCGCTTTTTGAGGGCGTCGTATTCGAGCACCGCCGCCATATCGAGGTGCTGCGCGGGGCGGGGCTCGACTTTGACACAGCGGTGCTGTCGGGGGGCGGCTCGCGCAGCCCGCATTGGCCGCAGATCTTTGCCGATTGCCTTGATCGCAAGATCCGTGTTTCCGAGGCCAAGGAAACAGGCGCGTTGGGAGCCGCCATCGGCGTCGCGGTGGCCGTGGGGCTGGCCGAGGACTATGAAAGCGCTGTCGCGCGGATGACGCGCACCAAGGCCGAGTTTACCCCAAACCCCTCGATGCGACGGCATTACGACCAGCGCTACGCGCTCTACTCGGAGCTCAACGCGACTCTGCAGCCGCTTTGGGCACGATTGGGTGCCATGCAGACCGGCCAATGTGATGAGAATGGATCATAAGAGGAGGCCGCAATGGCCGTTTTGGTAATCGCAGAGCTGAAGACCGCTTATGAGCGGCGGGATACGCTGCTGGAGTTCGTCCAGACCCTCGCGGTGCACAGCAGGGCAGAGCCCGGCTGCCTGTCCTACCGCCCGATGCTCGATGTCGATCAGGCTGGTACGATCGTGATTGTCGAGAAATGGCAGAGCGCCGCCGCGCTCGAGGCCCATGGTCAAACAGCCCATATGGCGGACTTCAAGGCGGAGCTTGGCGGGGTCGAGGTCTCAATCGAGACCTTTGACATCGCCAACCCGTCATAGCGTCAAACATCAGGGTCGAGCCGGACCAATACCGCGGGCCGCAGACAGGCGGCCCGCAGCCCCGTGAACCGTTGAATTTGAACGGGATCTTTTGTTCCGTCGCGGCGCGCGCGCTCAACAGTCGGCAAATGTTGAGACAAAGAGGACGCATGTGAGCGCGAACAGCGAGGATAATCGCGCAGCGCCTGCAAAAATCACGTTGAATAACTAGCGCTTGAGATATGTTTCAGATTAGTTTGGCGCATGCCAACCGTGACCAATGCTTTTGCGCGCGCCATGGCCCAAGCGGGCGGGATGACGCTGACCGACGATGGAGAGCTGATCTCTGGCGGTACTGTGGTGCGCCGACTTCCCAAACCTGCTGATGGCAAACTCTCTGAGACCGATTATTTCGATCTTCTGGATTGGATCCGGTGCCAGCAAGAGGACGAGATGGCACTGCTTGCGGCCTATGCCAAACTGATCCGGGCGGATGATATTGGTGTGCTGGGCCTTGCGATGAAAACCGCGCCAACCCTGCGGGCATCTCTCGAACGTTTGGAACGGTATTGGCAGGTTGTCACGGATACTGCGATTTATCGACTGGAGACCTCCCAAGATCCGGCGCTCTTGATCTTTGAGGCGCGCACGGGGCATCACCCTGTGCTTGATTTTCGCAACGAAGGCGCCTTTGCCGGATTGGCACGGAATATGCGTCTGTTTGTCGAGGGGGAGCTGATTCTGGACTATGTCACCTTCAGACATGCCTGCCGCAGCGATCCAGAGCAGTACCAGGCGCATTTTGGCTGTCCCGTCCGCTTTGAGGCGGAGCAAAACGTCATCGCGCTGCGCAAAGAGATGCTTGATCTGCCAAACCGGTTGGGCGATGCGGCGGTTTCGGACTTTCTGACCACGCACCTAGAGACCGAGATAGGCACGCTACAGGATGAAACCTCGGTGCGTGCGGGGCTTTTGCGACTGTTGACGCCTGCGCTCAGTAACGGGGTGCCGCAGGCCGCAGATGTGGCCCGCGAGATGGGTATGAGCGAGCGCACGCTCTACCGGCGCCTTGCGGACGAGGGGCTTACGTTTCGCGACGTGCTGACCGAAGCTCAGTCGTCTCTGGCGCAGGAGCTGTTGAAAGACAGCCGCAGCTCGATCGCGGAGATCGCCTTTTTGACCGGGTTTTCGGAGCAGAGCACCTTTAGCCGTGCCTTCAAGCGCTGGGTCGGGCAAGCGCCAGCGCAGTTTCGACAGCAGTTTCCATCGCCCTGATCGCGATTGCTCGTGTATAGTGCACGCGGCCTCTGGCCCCGGCGGTCTATCAGGCACGCGATGCTCGCGCCCAATTGAAACCCTCTCAACTCAGGGGGCTGCTACGGCATTTACGGACGCTTGGCAGGTCCGGCCATGCGCTTGGCAGGTCCTGCCAATACCCGAAGGTCCCACCGAGCCTAACGTAAGGTCATCGACCCCAGAGAGGTCGGGTGATGTTCACAACCCGGCAAGGCCTCTCTGACATCCCAGGAGGCCCATACTATGACCGAAACATCCCCGACACACCCAATCCCGCAAAAGCCACGCGGCAGCCGCTGGTCTGGCTTGCCCGCCTGGCCACAGATCCGGCTGGGCGAGATGACGCAGATGCTCCTGCTCGCAGTTGCAGCGGCGCTTTTGACCGGGCTCCTCGCTCTGCCATTCACGATGCAGGGCCGCCTCATTGCGGACCCGATTGGCGAGTTTGGCCGTATCACCCCTGTGAAGGATGCGCGTCAGTCGGCCTGATCTGCGGCTTGAATGGCGCATGGTGCGGCGTCGGAGCCTCCCCTCTGGCCCATGCTGACCGATGCGCTACCCCCCAGCCTTAACCGCAGTTCTGACTGCGATTGCCCCCCGAGCGGATGGGCATGACGCGCCCGGTGCCCCATTGCCGTGCGTCAAGTCCCGCAGTGCTCGGACCGGTCGCGGCCGTCGGCGCCTCCGCGATGGCCGCACCACCTGAGGCCCGGCTCTATGCCTGTCCCGCAGAGCCGGGCCTATCCTTGATCGACGTCCTGTCCACAGGCGGCGTCACTTGCCTTTTTGGGTAAGCGTGCCTTGGCCGCTTCGCTTTTCTTGATTTCCTGCCTTGAGGAGAACCATCGCCATGACCCTGATCCTGCGCCTTGATACCAGCCCCCGTGTTAAAGGGGCGTACTCTCGTCATCTGGGAGATCGGTTCATCGAGGAATGGATCAACCGACGCAGTGATATGCGGCTTATCGCGCGCGACATAGGGTGTCCTTTGCCATGTGCTTCTGGGGGATGGCATGATCCACGCATATGTTTTGATACGGCCAAAAACCAATGCACCCTGTGCAACCATCGAAAGGCGCTGTCTGCAGGGATATATGCAGAGGTCGATGCGGCCGAGGTCATCGTCATCACCGCGCCTCTGGGCGTTGATGGTGTGCCCGCTGCATTGACGGACTGGTGTGATCACGTGGCGCAGGCCCAATCACGCCGCGCCTCTGGGCCTTTTGGGCGGCGGTACGCCCGCAATGCCATGCTCATGGGGAAGATGATTGTGCTCCTGAGCGCCTGGGAAGAGGGCCGTTGGAGCGACCGTGACGGGGCAAGCCTGCCGCATTTGAATGTCGAGACGCGCCCTCTTGGTGCATCGGTCATCCACCACATGCACATCGCGCGATCTGGTATGGGCCATGAGGCGCAGGCCCTCTCGAGGTTCACTGCCGCAGGTGTGCTGGAGGATCTTGTGGCCCGCTTCGCGCATCCAAGATCCCACGCTGAGTCTGTGGTCACAGCATCCGCGTGTTCGGCCCAAGTGGCTTGAATTTCGGATTGCTGCCGATCAACTCTACGTCATCAAGGGGAGCGTTTCCGGCCTGAGAGGCTGAGCCATTGACGTCCAGACGTATCAGCATGCTCGAAAGCATGCGCTGTTCCGGTCACTCCACAGTGCCGCGCGCAGGTAGGTTTGAACCGGCCCGAGACAGATCCCGCACGAGCGCCTATTGCGCCGGGGTATGGTCAGCAGTTCACACTTGATTTTTAAGGAATAAGTGGCGGAGAGACAGGGATTCGAACCCTGGGTGCCCGTGAAGGCACAACGGTTTTCGAGACCGCCCCGTTCGACCACTCCGGCACCTCTCCGCGGGGGGTGTGAGGGCGTTTAAAGGTGATTTTCTCCGCGTGCAAGGGGCGATTTCACAGTTCGTTCAAGAAAGTCGAATTTTGGTTTGCTGAACGCAATTGTGCTTCTACATTTATTGTATGATCCGTTCGCTTCCCGCGCCGCTGCGCCCCGCCGCATTTGTCACTGTCCTGCTCAACGGCCTCTTTGCCGCAGTCTTTGCTGTTGTGATTGCGCTGCCCGCAAAAACCGAGGCCGCCGATCGTGATCAGGTCAAAGCCTTCCTTGAAATTACCGGTTTTGATGTGGCGCTCGACAGTATTGCGCAATCTGCAGGCGACGCGCCCAAGATCCTCGGGGCGGATGCGGGGGATTTTGGCCTGGCCTGGGAAAGCCTGACGGCTGAGGTATTTGACACCCAGAAGATGCGCGATACTGCGCTCGACATTCTTGAGCAGACCCTCTCTGACGAGGCACTGTTCTTTGCCGCCGAGTTCTATGCGAGTGATCTTGGGCAACGGCTGGTGACGGTGGAGAACGCGTCTCACATGAACGAAGATGGCGGCACTTTGGAGGCAGGGGAGCGCATCGTCAGCAAGCTGGTGGAAGAGGGCGACCCGCGCGTTGCGCTCTACCGGGACATGAACGTCGCCATCGGCGGCACCGAGACCGCGTTGCGGGCGGTGCAGGAGATCCAGTTTCGGTTCTTGATGGCCGCCTCGGCTGCCGGGGTGATCGAGATGCGTATTGACGCCGATGGGCTGCGTGCCTTGATGAAAGCGCAAGAAGGCGAGATGCGACGCGAGATGGCCGCATCAAGCCTTGCGCAATCGGCTTATATCTATCGTGACTTCACCATCGAAGAGGTCGAGGCCTATGTCGAGGCGCTGGAGCATCCGCTGATGCAGGAAGTCTATGAGCTCTTGAATGCGATCCAATATGAGATCCAGGCCAACCGCTTTGAGGAACTGGCGCATCGGATGTCGGATCTGCAGCCCGTGCAGGAACTCTGAGCATCCAACGGCCCCGTAGCAGGTGCTGGGTCATGTCCGTCTGTGGATAAATCTTTGCCGAGTGCAGACGAAGGCTTGACTTTGACTTTGTTCAGGTCCAAAAGCCCGTATCCCGGCCCGGAATCCCCGCGCCGGGGTTTTATTGTCATACCGTCCCGATAGGGGCGCGCTGTTCGAGGTGACACGGGCCAAGCCCTGTCGCAAACGCCCGCAAGGGGACCGAAGGACGCGGTGAGAAAAGGAAAGACTGAAATGTTCGCAGTCCTCAAGACTGGCGGCAAGCAGTACAAAGTTCAGGCGGGCGACATGCTCCGCGTTGAGAAACTGGCTGCAGACGCTGGCGAAACCGTCCAATTCAATGACGTTCTGATGATCGGTGGCGATGCCCCCGTCGTTGGTGCTCCGTTTGTGTCCGGCGCTGCCGTGCAGGCGGAAGTGGTCGAACAGATCAAAGGTGACAAGGTCATCAAGTTCGTCAAGCGTCGCCGTAAGCACTCCTCCAAGCGGACTGTCGGTCACCGTCAGAAGCTGACCCTGGTCAAGATCACCGAGATCCTGGCTTCTGGTGCGGATGCATCCGGCGTGAAAGCGGCAACCGGCAAAGGCGAGGCGGCTCCTGCTGCCAAAGCGGCGCCGAAAGCCAAAGCTGCTGCACCTGCAGCCGCAGGCTCCGACGATCTGACCCAGCTGACCGGTGTTGGCCCTGCCGCCGCCAAGAAGCTGGAGGCCGCTGGCCTCACCACCTTCGCTCAGATCGCAGCCTTGTCTGAAGACGACATTGCTGGTATCGACGCCATCAAGATCAAACCCGAATGGGTTGAGCAGGCCAAAGAGCTGGCTCAAGGCTAAGGAGAGACAAGAATGGCACATAAAAAAGCTGGCGGTTCGTCCCGTAACGGTCGCGACTCCGCAGGTCGTCGTCTTGGCGTGAAACTTTATGGTGGTCAGTCTGCAATCGCGGGCAACATCATTGTGCGTCAGCGCGGCACCAAGTTCTGGCCGGGCGAAGGCGTTGGTATTGGCAAAGATCACACCATCTTTGCGACCGCCAACGGCAACGTGACCTTCCACAAGGGCCTCAAAGGCCGCACCTTTATTTCGGTTCTCCCGGCGGCGGAGGCCGCTGAGTAAACCGGACCCAAAGGGTAATAAAATCTTTAGGGGGATCGGTTAAAAGACCGGTCCCTCTTTTCGTTTCTGGATGGGCCTGCTGGATCTAGCTGGGTGTGCGTGCAGGGGTGACTTGTTTGTAGCCTGTGCACTCCCCATCTCTTTGGCGCGGGGCAGAGGAGATAAGCCCCGGAAAGCCAAGTGTATTATCGAGGTCAGAGTTTCTTGAGGAGGAGCGTCGTTATGGGTTTGGATCAGACAGATCAGCAAGCCATCATCGAGGCGGATCGTTTTGATCTGCGGCCCTTGCGTCCGTCGGATGTGGGATTGATCGAACACTACGCAGGAGATGCGCGCATCGCCAAGATGACCGCGCCGATCCCGCATCCGTATCCCCCCGGCGCAGCCGAAGCCTATGTCAAACGCGGCATCGAGGCAGAGCAGGGCGAGTTCATCTGGGCGATGGACGGCACGAAGGACGGCAATCCTGAACTCATGGGTGTGATCTCGCTGAAGTCCATGGACCGCAACCAGTCCGAGGTTGGCTATTGGGTGGCACCAGCGTTCTGGAACACGGGCCTTGCGTCGATGGCGGTACAACTTCTGGTCGAGGCGAACCCTCTGGGCGATGCCACCATGTTTGCAAGTGTGTTTCAGGACAACCCGGCCTCGGCGCGGGTACTGGCGCATTGCGGCTTTGAATACCTTGGTGACGCAGAAGATTTCAGCGTCGCACGGGATGCCAATGTCCCAACATGGACCTACAGCCGAAAGCTGTAACCGACAGGCAGCATGCGGTATCATCGCGGGCGCGCCACCGGGCGGGTCCGCGTTTTTATGCCGGGCTGCGCAGCTTGGGCATGGAACGGGATCTCCTCAGATCCAAAGACGCAGGGTTGAGCCATCCCCTGAATTCAAGTATTGGCGATCCAACTCGAACATAGAGGCCTACTCATGAAATTCCTCGATCTGGCAAAGGTCTATATTCGCTCCGGCGCCGGCGGGAACGGTTGCGTCAGTTTTCGGCGCGAAAAATTCATCGAATACGGCGGCCCCGATGGCGGTGACGGCGGCAAGGGCGGCTCGGTCTGGGCGGAGGCCGTGGATGGTCTCAACACGCTCATCGATTTTCGCTATCAGCAGCATTTCTTTGCCAAAAACGGCCAGTCCGGCATGGGGCGCCAGCGCTCCGGCAAGGACGGTGACGAGATCGTGCTGCGGGTGCCTGTGGGCACCGAAATCCTCGATGAGGACGAAGAGACGGTTCTGGCGGATCTGACCCATGTGGGCGAACGCGTGCTGCTGGCCAAAGGCGGCAATGGCGGCTTTGGCAACCTGCACTTCAAATCCTCCACCAACCAGGCGCCCCGGCGCGCGAATTCCGGTCAGGAGGGTGTCGAACGCACCATCTGGCTGCGCCTGAAGCTGATTGCGGATGCGGGTCTATTGGGTCTGCCGAATGCGGGCAAATCGACGTTCCTGTCGTCGACCTCCAACGCGCGACCCAAGATCGCCGACTATCCTTTCACCACATTGCACCCGAATCTCGGGGTGGTGGGCATCGACAATACCGAATTTGTGATGGCGGATATTCCGGGCCTCATCGAGGGGGCGCACGAAGGCCGTGGCATTGGGGATCGTTTCCTAGGCCATGTGGAGCGCTGCGCTGTGCTGCTCCACCTGGTTGATGGCACCTCTGAAACGGTGGCCGAGGATTACCGCACAATCATCAACGAACTCGAAGCCTATGGCGGCGAGCTTGCGAGCAAGCCCCGTGTCACCGCGCTCAACAAGATTGACGCGCTGGATGACGAGGAACGGGCCGAGGCGCGTGCTGCGCTTGAGGCCGAGGTGGGAGCGCCGGTTCTGATGATGTCGAGCGTGAGCCGGGAAGGTCTGGATCTGGTCCTGCGTGCGGTGCGCGCCGAGATTGATGATGACCGCCTTCGGATCAAACAGGCGGAGGCGTCCGAGGAGGAGGACACCCCTTGGCAGCCCTAAGCACGGCGCGGCGCGTCGTCATCAAGATCGGCTCCGCCCTTTTGGTGGATCGCACCAGCAGTGCCTTGCGGCAGGAGTGGCTCCTGTCGCTGGCAGAGGATGTGGCCCGCCTGAAAAAACAGGGCAAGGATGTGATCCTCGTGTCCTCGGGCTCGATTGCGCTGGGGCGCGGTGCCCTGGGCCTGCCGCGCAAGGATCTGCCGCTTGAACAGTCACAGGCCGCCGCAGCTGTGGGCCAGATCCGGCTTGCGCGCGCTTATGAGGAGGCCCTGGCGCCGCATGGGATCACCACGGCGCAGGTGCTTGTAACGCTGGAGGACAGCGAAAACCGCCGCCGTTACCTCAATTCCCGCGCCACGCTCGAGACTTTGATCGGTCTGGGCGCGGTGCCCATCGTCAATGAGAACGATACCATCGCCACCGACGAGATCCGCTATGGCGACAACGACCGTCTGGCGGCCCAGGTCGCGGTGACGGTGGGGGCCGATGTGCTGATCCTGTTGTCGGATGTGGACGGGTTCTACAGCGCCAATCCTGCGCTTGATCCAGACGCCAAACGGTTTGACCGTATCGAACAGATCACGCCCGAGATCGAGGCAATGGCGGGCGATGGGGTCTCGGGGCTGTCCAAGGGTGGCATGATTACCAAGCTCTTGGCGGCCAAGATGGCCACCGCTGCGGGCTGCGCCATGGCAATCTCCGAAGGATCGGTGATGTCGCCGGTTTCGGCACTTGAGGCTGGGGCTGCTTCGACGTGGTTCACAGCCCAAGGTGATCCGCAGGTCGCGCGCAAACGCTGGATCGCCGCGATGAAAACCCGCGGCGTGATCACCGTGGATGAAGGTGCGGCCAAGGCGCTGTACAACGGAAACAGTCTGCTGCCCGCAGGGGTGCGTCATGTGGAGGGTGACTTTGGCCGCGGAGATCCGCTGGCCATCCTCGGCCCAGATGGCCGCAAGCTGGGGCAGGGGCTGAGCCGCTACACGGCCGAGGAAGCCCGCGCCCTTCAGGGACATCGTTCGGATGAGATCGAGGCGATCCTCGGCTATGCTGGACGTGCGGCCCTGATCCACCGGGATGACATGGCGCTTTGATCCTGTCATTCTGGCGCTAAGAAGACGTCCTGCCGGCGCGTGATGTGGCGGTATGGCTCGCACCCCGCCTGGGGAAGAAAAGGGCAAAGACATGAAAGATCTGGAAAATATTCCCGCGCTGATGGAAGACATCGGCAAGCGCGCCAAAGCGGCTGCGCAACAGCTTGCGACAGCCTCGGCGGCGCAAAAGGAGCAGGCGCTCAACGCGGCCGCCGATGCGGTCTGGGCTCAGCGCGGCGAGATCATTGCCGCCAATGCCAAGGACCTGGAGTTCGGGCGCGACAAGGGCTTGTCCTCGGCGATGATGGATCGCTTGATGCTGGATGAAGCCCGTATTCAGGGCATCGTGGACGGGTTGCGCGCCGTGGCAGCGCAGGCGGACCCGGTCGGCGCCGTCCTGGACGAATGGACCCAGCCCAGTGGTCTGCGCATTCAGCGCGTGCGTACGCCGCTGGGTGTCATTGGTGTGATCTATGAGAGCCGCCCCAATGTTACCGCAGACGCAGGCGCGCTGTGTCTGAAATCCGGCAACGCGGTGATCCTGCGCGGCGGCTCTGAGAGCCTGCATTCCGCGCAGGCAATCCATGGCTGTCTTGCGGCGGGATTGCGCGCCGCAGATCTGCCCGAGGATGCGGTGCAACTGGTGCCGACCCGCGATCGCGCGGCGGTGCAGGAGCTCCTGACGATGACCGCGTATGTGGATGTGATCGTTCCGCGCGGTGGCAAAGGGCTGGTGGGGCTGGTGCAGCGCGAGGCCCGGGTGCCTGTCTTTGCCCACCTTGAGGGGATCGTGCATATCTACCTCGACAAAGATGCCGACCGTAAAAAGGCAATCGACGTGGTCTTGAACGCCAAGACCCGGCGTACCGGCATCTGTGGCGCGGCGGAGTGTTTGCTGATCCACGAGGACATTGCCGACAGCATCGGCAAGGATGTGCTGGATCTGCTTGCCATGGGTGGGGTCGAAATCCATGCCGAAGAGGGGCTGCCCGGCCCTAATAGCATGCAGGTCGCCACGTCCGAGGATTGGGGCAAGGAATATCTCGACGCGATTATCGCCGCCAAAAAAGTGGCAAGCATCGACGAGGCAATTGCCCATATCCGCACGTATCACTCGGCCCATACCGATTGCATCATTACCGAGAATGACGCTGCCGTGGCGCAGTTTTTCTCTGAGCTCGACAGCGCGATCCTGATGCACAATGCCTCCACCCAGTTTGCCGATGGCGGCGAGTTTGGCATGGGAGCAGAGATTGGCATTGCAACGGGCAAGATGCACGCGCGGGGACCGGTTGGGGCGACGCAGCTGACGAGTTTCAAATATCTCGTGCGCGGTGACGGCACCGTGCGCGCCTGACCTGCGTGACGGATGTGACGCCTTGCTGAAACGCAAAAACGCCGCTGAGAGATCAGCGGCGTTTTTCATAG
Organism: Epibacterium sp. HA2-3; assembly: GCF_055693725.2. NCBI lineage: Bacteria > Pseudomonadati > Pseudomonadota > Alphaproteobacteria > Rhodobacterales > Roseobacteraceae > Epibacterium > Epibacterium sp. HA2-3. The sequence goes on from NZ_CM172490.1 coordinate 1,283,164, forward strand.
GGCTGGCGACATGATCAGAAGCTGATCGAGATCTTCTCCGCAGTCTGGTTGAAGGCCAGCGTGTAGCCGGCTTCGTTGGCCGCGGCGGGCAGCAGTGCAAATTGCACCAGTGCTGGCGTGATTTCCGCAGGTGTGGTGTCTGCCACCAGACCAGACCAGAGCGTCTCGTCCACGTTGATTTTGCGCCCTTCGCCGGTGACGGTCCAGCCGTCGGTACTGCGCAGGATCTGGACAGTGCCGCCGTAGGGCAGTGCGCTTTCGAGACAGAGCCCCGCCAGAAACGCCATTCGTACATCGCGGCGCGCAGCCGAGTCCTGAGACGACCAGTTGTATTTGATCCGCCCGCCTTTGCTGACGTCGCTGAGAACGCTCATGATTTCCATTCGGCCCAGTTCTTGTTCGCCAGCGGCGCCAAAAGCGACACGAAAGAAACGAATGCGGGCGTTGGCATTGTTCACACTGTCCGAAATCAGTTCAAGCTCCGGCCCCTCGAGCGAATTGGACATGCCGAGCAATTCCAGACCGTTGTTGATCGCGCCCACCGGGCTGATCAGGTCGTGACATATGCGTGAGCCTACCAATGCGGCCAGATTGGCGTTATCTACACTCATAACTTTCCTCCAATAGGGCCACCCAAGCGATGAATGACCTGAATGCGATCCTGGCACCCGGCATGTTTGTCCGTCATCCCGACCACCCGGATTGGGGGCTGGGGCAGGTACAGTCAAACGTGGGCGGTAAGATCACTGTCAATTTTCCCGACCAGGGCAAAGTCGTCTTTGACGGCGCGCGTATTGCCCTTGTTCCTGTCTTTGATCCGTAAAAACGGTTTATGAAAGGTTAACCAATCATAGACAAGTGTGCATATTTCTTGCGCACGAATATGCCGATGGGCTATTGCCCGCGACAAATCAAGGGTAGAGCTGAACCATGCACGATGGCGCGCCACAGTTTTCCGTGAGGATGGCAAAGACCGACGAGGACCTACGCGCCGCGCAGGCGCTGCGCTACGAGGTCTTTGTGCGCGAGCTGGGCGGAAGCGGGGCTCTGGTGGATCACGAAGCCGGGCTGGAGCGCGACCAGTTCGACCCTTATTTCGATCATATGCTGGTGAGCGACGACACCTCGGGCGAGGTGGTTGGCGTCTACCGGTTGCTCCGAGGGGATCAGGCCGAGCGTTTGGGGCGGTTCTACTCCGAGGATGAATATGACCTTGCGCCCTTGCGGGCTTCGGGGCGCAAGCTTTTGGAGTTGGGGCGCTCCTGCCTCCATGCGCAGTATCGCGGTGGCATGGCGATGTTTCACCTCTGGAACGGGCTTGCGGCTTATGTGGCCGAACATGAAGTCGAAGTGCTCTTTGGGGTGGCGTCCTTTCATGGCACTGATGCCATGGATCTGGCGCAACCTCTGTCCATGCTACATGCAAACCATCTCGCGCCCGAAGAATTACGCGTTTGTTCAAGGGCTTATCAGCCAATGAATGTATTGCCCGAAGATCAGATCGACCGCCGCAAGGCGATGCTGAAGACACCTGCGCTCATCAAGGCATATCTGCGGCTTGGCGGGTTTGTTGGCGACGGCGCTTATGTGGATCATGATTTCAACACCACGGATGTCTGTCTGATCCTCGACACCGCGCGCATGAACGCGCGCCAGAAGAGCATCTATACCCGCGGAACCGCCTCTGCATGAGTGTCAGCTGGCAGAGCGAGACGCCCCCCGAGAAGACCCGGATCACGGCGCTTGGTTGGGGCATGGTGGTGCTACGGGGCAGTGCGCTCGCGGTGCTTGTATTTGGCTGTCTGGCACTGTTGCTGATCGTCCGCCTCATTGAGCGCCCGCTTTTTGGGGTTCAGAGGCCGCTGACGCCGTTCATCACCGTGTTTGTCTGCCGCAACGCCTTTCGCATTCTTGGCATGCGGTTTCACACCCGTGGCCGCAGCATGCGCGCACCGGGGATTGTGGTGGCGAACCATTCGTCCTGGCTCGACATTTTTGCGCTGAATGCCAAGAAGCGAATTTATTTTGTTTCAAAGTCCGAGGTCGCGGGCTGGCCCGGCATCGGCTGGCTGGCGCGGGCGACAGGGACCGTGTTCATCGAACGCAACCGAGCCAAGGCCCAAGAGCAAAAGGCGCTGTTTGCCGCACGCCTCAAGGCCGGGCACAAGCTGTTGTTTTTTCCCGAAGGCACCTCTACCGACGGGCTGAGGGTGTTGCCGTTCAAGACCACGCTGTTTGCCTCCCTCTTTGAAGAAGATCTGCGTGAGGAAATGCATGTGCAGCCTGTCTCTGTCGTCTTTGATGCCCCCAAAGGCGCCGAGCGCCGGTTTTATGGCTGGTGGGGCGACATGGACTTTGGCTCGCATCTTCTAAAAGTGCTTGCGGCGCAGCCACAGGGCGGGGTGGAGATCCTGTATCATACGCCGGTTCGGGTGGCGGATTTTGCCGATCGCAAGGCGCTGGCGGCCTATTGCGAAGAAGTGGTGCGCGACGGACATGCCTCTGCGCTGCCTCTGGTGGCCGACGCGGTAGCCAAAGATCACCCCTGAGCCGTGCGCTTTTGCGCTTGCGCAACAGGAAAACCTGCCTTATACGCGCGCCATCGAACCCGCAGGCGGGGTTTGGCCTGTTCAGGGGAGACATCCCTGACAGACCGCCGGTTGGACACATTCCTGTCTGAACCCCCGCTGAGGATAAAACCGGAAAGGAAAGAATAGCATGGCTCTTCCCGAGTTCACCATGCGTCAGCTGCTCGAAGCTGGCGTTCACTTTGGTCACCAGACTCAGCGCTGGAACCCGCGCATGTCGCCCTTCATCTACGGCGCGCGCAACGGCATCCACATCATGGACCTCACCCAGACTGTTCCGATGCTGGACCAAGCTCTGACCGCGATCCGTGACACCGTCGCCAAAGGCGGCCGCGTTCTGTTTGTTGGCACCAAGCGTCAGGCCGCAGCGCCGATCGCCGAAGCCGCAGAGAAATCCGCGCAGTACTACATGAACCACCGTTGGCTCGGCGGCACGCTGACCAACTGGAAAACCGTGTCCCAGTCGATCAACCGTCTGAAAGAGATCGACGAGCGCATGGCTGCTGGCGCCGAAGGCCTGACCAAGAAAGAGCGTCTGGGCATGGAGCGTGACCAGGAGAAGCTGCAAGCGTCCCTCGGCGGTATCCGCGATATGGGCGGCGTGCCGGACCTGCTGTTCGTCATCGACGTGAAAAAAGAAGCGCTGGCAATCGCCGAAGCCAACAAACTGGGTATCCCGGTTGTGGCTGTTGTCGATACCAACTGCTCGCCCGATGGTGTAGACTACATCATCCCCGGCAACGATGACGCGGCGCGCGCGATTTCGCTCTACTGCGATCTGGTTGCCCGTGCAGCACTGGACGGCATGTCCGCGCAGCTCGGCGCTGCCGGTGTTGACCTCGGTGCTCTGGAAGAGGCACCTGTCGAAGAAGCCGTCGCTGAAGAAGCAGCCGGCGCCTGATCCGACAGCGTGTCATCGAATTGACATGTGGGGCAGGGTAGACCTGCCCCAAACCGCATTTGACTTGAGGAGAGCCTAAGATGGCAATCACTGCAGCAATGGTGAAAGAACTGCGCGAATCCACCGGCGCAGGCATGATGGACGCGAAAAAAGCACTGGTCGAAAACGACGGCGACATGGAAGCCGCTGTTGACTGGCTGCGCACCAAGGGCCTCGCCAAAGCGGCCAAGAAATCCGGCCGTACCGCCGCAGAAGGTCTCGTGGCAGTTGTCGTCGACGGCGGCAAAGGTGTTGCTGTTGAGGTGAACTCCGAAACCGACTTCGTCGCGAAAAACGGCGAGTTCCAGACCATGGTTGCTGGCATCGCCAAAGCAGCCCTGTCCGTGGACTCTGTCGAAGCTCTGGCCGAAGCAGATCTGGGTGGCAAGACTGTTGCCAACACACTGACCGACAAGATCGCGACCATCGGCGAGAACATGACCCTGCGCCGCATGGCGAAGCTCGAAGGTGAGACCGTTGTGTCCTACGTGCACAACGCTGCCACCGACGGCATGGGCAAAATCGGCGTTCTCGTTGCGCTCTCGGGTGGTGACGAAGCGATCGGCAAGCAGGTAGCGATGCACATCGCAGCTGTGAACCCGGCGGCTCTCTCCGAGGCAGACCTTGATCCGGCGATCGTTGAAAAAGAGCGTCAGGTTCAGATCGACATCGCGCGCGAGTCCGGCAAGCCCGAGCAGGTCATCGAGAAGATGATCGAAGGCCGCATGAAGAAATTCGTTGCTGAATCCACACTGCTGAACCAGCAGTTCGTGGTGAACCCCGACCTGACCGTGGAAGCGGCAGCGAAAGAAGCAGGCGCAACCGTCACCGGCTTCATCCGCGTTGAGGTTGGCGAAGGCATCGAAGTCGAAAAAGAAGACTTCGCAGCAGAAGTGGCAAAGGCCGCTCAGGGCTGATTGCCCGTCTGAATAAGTGTTGAAGAGACCCCCGTAACCTTATGGTTGCGGGGGGTTTTCTATTTGATCTGCGCGTTTTCGGCAGGTGTATTGGCGATATCGATGCAGGCTCTGGCGCATTCCGCTTCTAGTGAAAGAGCGCGTTCTGAATTGTGTCTGCGTTGTAAGCTGAAGCTCCGGCCATCAGCGCGGAAAAATACACGCTGACAGGCCGGACAGGTCAGAGAGCCCTTGTAATATCAGGGATCGTTTCCTGAAGTTCCCAGGCTAAGCCACCACTCACGGAACATCCTTAGTCTGAGCCGCCGATAAGATTCCGTAAAGTCTGCTTTTCCATACCATTTGAGGGGCTTACTGCATGAAAGTCACACGGAATCGTCATGAAAATGTAGCGATTTATCGGGTACTCCCGGCACCGTGTTGGGCGTTTCAATGCACTTTGAGGGCTGCGTTTTAATGCTCGACCGCATACATTTGATTGTGCAACGCCGCCTTCAGCACCGCCTGGGCCGTTGTTTCAACACTCAGTGTCGCGCGCGCCAGACGGAGGTGCTTTTCGATCGTCGCAGGCGTCAGCCCCATCAGGAGCGCGATGTCCTGAGTGGTTTTGCCGTCGCCCACCCATTGCAGCACCTCGCGCTGTCGCTTGGTCAGGCCTCGTTTCGGTGCGTGGTAGGGCAGGGTCAGAATCTTGAGATGCGCCACATTGTTCATCAACACGATGTCCGCGCCATGCTCGGCCCAGATCTGATCGATTCCATCCTGATCGAGGTCCGCGCGCGCCGCCAGTGAGATCGCCCCCTTGAAGCGCTCTGAAGCGGAGTTGAAGCTGATCGTATACCCGGCATGCACCCCCATGGATTGATTGAAGTCCTGCACTTTGCGGGCCTGTTTGTCCAAGAGCCCCTGCGCGGCCATCTCCTGCGACACGCGCCAGCTTGCATGGCCCTCGTTCTCCAAGGCCCAGGTCAGCATCGGCGCATGTGCGTATAGCCCATCGGCAAGAAAGCCCTGCAGATACTCTGGGCAATGGTTGGTCAGGATCACAAAATCATCCGGATCCCCCAACGAGGTGCGTGTCTTGAACAGCGTGTAGCCATAGAGCAGGCGATCAAAGCCATAGCGGCTCATTTGTTGGACATGCGCGCGCCACAACTCCTCGATGGTTTTGAACTGGGTCAGTTGTTGCAAATACTCAGACAGGGTCATGTCTGAGTCTCCAGCTTCCATGCGGGACACGGGACTGTTCGTGCATTGAGGCATAGTGCATGCGGGGTCCAGAGACGCCGATCATGAATTCGCGGCGTCTCGGGATCAAAGCGGACTGTGGCGGTGCCAGCTGCGTGTTCGTTCTGCCAATTCAGTTTATCGCGCGTGTTCATGTCGCTTTTTGGTGCCCCCGTTGACCCAAACCGTTGGTTCAGGTTGCGAAAACCTGATGCGTGATGGGGTGTCACCTGCGTGAAAGCCGGTCTTGCCGCAGTCATTTAAAGCGACGTGGCATCCCATTGGTTTTGCAAAGGCAGCCCCCTGATCCCCAGACGTGTTTGCACAAACCTTGCGCAAAATGACCGGGCATTCAACTGCGGGTTGCCGCTTTGGAGGAAATCTTCTGCTGATGAGGTCGCAAAGCGCCAATGCGGCCCACCAGGGTGATGGTTCCAATACGATTAGAATTGCGCGTGGATCGGCTGAGGCTGGTAACACAATAGCAAACCTCCCTCTCCAGACTCAATCATGGTGGGTTTGCTGCAGGATTATCTGCGGTGCCAAGAATTTGAATTTGGGGGACTTATGGAACGCGAGGAATGGATCAACCGTCGGCTGCATGGTGACGGCGTGGTCGAGCTACAGTTGGGGCATGCGCCTCAAAACCAGCTCACGTCAGCTTTTCTGAAGGATTTTGCGCAAGAAATCAATGAGATGCGTTCTGATTCTGACGTGAGGTCCGTGCTGTTGACCAGCCCGTTCAAGGATTTTTCTACCGGCGTAGATCCTGAACTTAAGGATGTCAGCGCGCTGGAAGGCGACCTCAACGCTGCATTTCTGGCGCTCTATTCCTTCCCCAAGCCTGTTGTCGTTGCGTCTGTCGGCCTGAGCTCCGGGGCGGGCATGTTTTTTGTCTTGGCCAGCGATCTGCGGGTCGCCCACGCGCGGGCCGGATTTGAGCTGATCGACGTACAGTTGGGGCGTGCCTATCCCGCCGCCTTGATGGAGATTGCCCGCGCGACGCTTGATACCAACACCCAGCGACGCTTGATGCTCACTGGACAGCGCCTGGGTCCGATTGCGGCCCGCAACGCGCAGTTCATCGAAGTCTTGGCAGATGACCTTGAGGATCTGCACGGCTACGCTCTGAAAGAGGCCCGACGCATGGCGCAACTGCCGGCGGAGGCTTATGCGGCGATCAAACGCGATCTGCGGACCGATACAATCAAAAGGATCGAATCCCGCCTCGACGCCGCATTGCAGCCCACTTTTGGCACGTCGCGCCTCGCGAGCTGAGCGCGTGCTTGGATTTTTGAACCTGCGCGGTTAAACATGGCTCAAAACCAATAGGTTGGAGCGGGATGTTATGATCGCGAACAAGATCGAAGTGCGCCGCGCCGAGGACGGACAGATCGTGGTGAGCAAAGGCACCTGGTCTGATACCTTTCCGGAAGAACAGCGCGAAGCCTGGGCAACTTGGTATGAGCAGATGTATCAGGACTATGCCTATGATGGTTATGCGCTGATGGCGCAATCCCTGCGCGATCTCGCCTAGCGCGCGGAGGTAGTTCTTTTACCAAAGATGCATCGCCGCAGAGGATTGAGGTTCGCCCCGCACATTCTCTGCGCCGTGGTCGGAACTGAACGATCCGAGAGCCGGGGAATGGAGCCTTTATGTCGGATACGTGTTGATGCTTGCCACGATAGCAATGCGTGCGTATTCGAGCGGTTCAACCCGTTGGCTAAGGGCCTTCACTTGATTACTCAAGCAGTCGAGTGATCGTGCTCTCGTGCTCTCGTGCTCTCGTGCTCTCGTGCTCTCGTGCTTCTCGGCCTGAGGGGCGAGGTAGCAAGCTCCTGCAGCGTTTCGAGTGGCCCCGTCACGGGGCGCCTTCGTCGGCTAAACCGCCAACCCGTCAGCGCGCGAAATTCGCGCACCGTATCAGTGTCTGGGCGTATCGGGCAGTTCCACGGTGATCCAGTAATCGTCCAGAAGGGAGAGCAGCCGTGTGAAATCCTGGCCTGCGGTTTCTTTGACGACATAGCCCGCCACATGGCTGCTATAGGCCTGATGGATGTCTCCGGGATCTCGGGAGGTCGTGAGCATGAAGCAGATTAAATTCTGCAAGGCAGGCTTTGATCGAATGATCTCAACCAATTCGAGCCCGGTCATTTTCGGCATATTGATGTCGATGAGTGCGATGAGTGGCGTCGGCACGTGAATATGCGGGTGTGTGTTCTCAAGGATGGCCAGAGCCTCTTCCCCGTTCACGGCGCGCACGATTTCGTTCTTGATGCGGGCTTTGTGAAATGCGCGGCGCACGGCCTTTGCCTCAAAATCATCGTCCTCAACGAGAAGGATATTTGCCTTCTGCAAACCCTCCATCGCGTTTTCATGCAACATTTTGTACCTCCTCCAAATTTGGTTTTGGCCAGGTGAAAACGAACTCTGCACCGTTGCCATCGCCTTCTGAAATCACTTTGATCGACTGACCAAGGACCGCGAGGTGCTTGGCGACAAAAGCGAGACCCATCCCGCTGCCCTCGACTTCGTCCTTGGATTTCAGGGTGCGGAACAGGCCAAAGATAGCCTCCTGGAATTTCGGGTGAATGCCGGGGCCATTGTCCTTGACTGAAATCTCGAAGTGATCGCCTTGATCCTTGAGCGCCACGAGAACATGGCCCTGTGCCTTGTCATTGTGCTTGAAGGCATTGGACACCAGATTGAGCAAAACGACCTGCAACGGCATCTGGTTCATCTGCGCAGCAAGGAAGTCCTGCGAAAACTCGAGCTGAGTATCCTGGCCGGAGCCGCAAAGATCGGCAATGTTATGCGACAGATCCAAACCGGACATGATGTTGGATTTTGGATCAAAATCCCTTGTCCCGATCTTGGAGTGCGCAAGCAGATCGTCCAGCAAGCCAGACATCCGCAGGATGCGGGATTTCATGTAGTGAAGATGCTCTGTGGTTTCCTCTGTAAGATGCTCCTCGAGATCCTCCTCAAGCCAGGTTGCGGCGTGAGAGACTGCTCTCAGCGGGGCTTTCAGATCATGCGAGGCCACATATGCAAATTCCTCGAGATCCTTGTTGGACCGGTTGAGCTGCTCGATCAGGTCCTTTTGAGATTTCGACATCGCCTCGCGTTCCGTCACGTCCCGGATCACCACCAGCGCCAGTTTTTGCTCGGCCTCCCTGAGCAGGGCGAGGGTAACTTCGAACCAGTTCGAGCTGCCATCTTTTGCGTCTCTTTTGCCGCGGCATAATACGGCCTCCGCAAAATGTTTTCCGGCGTTGCCGGAAGCCAGAAGTTTGACTTTGGCCTCAATCGCCTGGGCGTCCCCTGAGGCGAAGTAGTCCGTTAGGGTGCTCTCCCCCATGACGACCGGGCCAAACAATGCACCAAAGGCCGCGTTGGACTGCTGGATCAGGCCATTGGAGGTGACCAAAACCATTCCATCGGTGGTGCCGTCAAAGACTTGGCGAGCGTCGGATTCCTGGCTGCGCAGGCGGGTGATCAGACCTTTGAAGGATTGCGCGAGATCGCCGACCTCATCCTCGAGATGGATGGGGAGAACGGGATCCTGCCCGGTTTCTGCTGATGCGAGAATACTGCCGCGCATGGTTTGCATTGGCGCCAGTGCCGTTTCAATGCCGCGTCTCGCAAAGGCGTAGCTGCAGAAAATGAGCAAAAGCCCCAAGACGATGAGATTGAGTGTGCTGAACGGCAGTATATTGGAAAAGAAATGCCGCTCCTTGATCAGTGTGAGAAATACGCTGTGTGTGGCTGAGCTCACGCTCTCGAGCTTGAGGGTGATGTATTCCGCGCCCTCGTTCACGAGCCGGAGCGGCTGCTCTGCATTGGCCCGGGATAGGTCGGTGCGCACGATTTCTGGCAATCCAACAACCGTGCCGCCGTGATACTGTCCCGATTGCGCCTCTGCATCCCAGACGTAGCTGCTCCCCTTGGAGTTATGTATGACGAAACTTGATGCCAGATTGAGCGGCTTGTACGCGACTTGGTTATGTTTCAACAGGTCGACGTTGATAACGATAAAGCCAAATCTATGACCCTCGAATTTGTAGCCTGCCGGTTCCAACACGGGCACAAGCACCCGATACATCAGGGTTTTGGGTTCCTGGATGATGCCATTTTCGCGGTTGTAGGAGGGAGGCAGCGGTACTGCCTGACCGATGGGAACAGTCCGCGCAGCCTCGACATAGGGTTCGTTTCCCTTTTGCTGGAGCCGATCATCAGGAACCCGCTCTATCCGTTCCCCGACTTTGTCAACACGCAGGATCTCCTGAGCGTTGTCCGCAAAGCCGACAAAGCGGATTTGCAGGTAATTCGGGCGAAGCGCGTGAAACGAGGAGAAAATCGTTGTCAGCCGTTCTTTCCATTCCTCGGTGGAATCGCCACTCACTGGGTCGATCCCATTATTGTAATGCGCCCTGATCAATGCAGCGACCGGGGGCATATTCGCAAGGATTTCGGCGTCGGTAATGATGGCCGCGGTGGCATCCGCACTCGCGCGGCTGATTTTGTCGGCCGTTTCCCGTGTTAGAATGTTGGCATGCTGCAATTCAAGGTTTCGGGTGACCAAGGCGCTGGCCAAGGTGAGGGACGTCACCGCTGCAACGGCCACGATCACGGCAATTTTGCGCACCTTTGCGCTGATCGACTTTCTGGCGGAGCTGGTCAATGTCCGAGAACCTATGTGAGCGGCGCGCAAGACATCTCATTGAGGCTTGCATTGGAAAGCCTGCGCAGGAGTGGTCAAGCAAAGGTTAACACAGCAGGCGCAAAGGACGATATTGCGCTATTGTAACGCTTTATGTGGTCTTCGGGGAAGCCTTCACCAAAGAGCCCGCGGACAGGATCGGTTGCGTTTTGCGCCTTGTGCGACGGTGCCTTGGGATTGTCAGGCGCGCGAGAGTAGAGTTGATGCATGCGAACATGCACGATCTGCGAAAAGCAACTCTCTTGGGATAAAGGGGAAATGGCGCACCTGAGAGGATTCGAACCTCTGGCCTCTGCCTTCGGAGGGCAGCGCTCTATCCAGCTGAGCTACAGGTGCGTCTGTCTGCGCGATATACGCGGCTGTGAAAACCACTGCAATCGAAAAATCACCGTCTCTGATCATTCATTGAATTTCCAGTGAATGATCAATGAGTTCCGCAGCGCATGCAAAAAAATCTGCCGCGAACAGAGCGCAGGCTAGGCGAGGGCTTGGGCGGGCCCTATCATGCCTGACACAGGTTCAGGACCACGCTGCGCGTGCAGCGAGGCTCCGATTGCAATCGGATGGGGCGCTGTTAGCCGCGCCAGCTACGGACCACGCCGCAGTCCATGTGTACGAAGTTCGAGCCATAGTAGCGCCCGACGCCACCCGCTTTGCAGGCCTGAGCGGCTTGCGCCATCTGGCTGACGGTACGGGTAGACAGACGCAGGTCTGCAGCCTGACCCTTCATGTGAAGCGAGTTCTTGGCCACACCACGCGAGCGGCTGCGCAGCATCGCATTGGTCTGCGGGCTCCGGTAGCCGGAGAGCAGCAGGTAGGGTTCGTTCACTTCAAGAAGGTTCGACGAGGCCGCCATGATGTCAATCGTGCGCAGGTCGATCGCCTTGACCTGATCATTGCGCCAGTCGCGCATGAAGTGATTGATCTCTTTCACCGCGTCCTTGATGTACTTGCCATCGATCCAATAGATCATGTCCAAGCGCTCGCCTGTGCGACCGGAGTACATACGAATGCGGCGGATGTCGCCACCTCCACGGAGGAAGCCGGCTGCCTGTGAGTAGGTTGGGGCTGCTGCGACTGTTGTGGCCGCAAATGCCTTTAGGAGTGCTCGACGGGATAACCCGGTAGTTTTTTCTGTCATCGTGATGAGCGTTGTCCCATACGCTTTTGTTTTCACACGTCCCGAAGTTTCGGGAAATTTGCGCTATTTCGCGCGAGAACTGTATGGCACAGCGAGAATCGACTGCCAACTGATGAATGATTGATTAAGACAGAGGGGCGTTTTTTCGGCAAAAATTTGCGCAAAAGGGGAGGGAGTGAGCTATTTTCCCCCTCATGCGATGCGCGTTTCTGCGTCAATTGGGGTTTCAAAGCATCACTGCGCCGCCTTCGGGTGCCGGTGAAGCAAATGTGAGTGGACTTGCAAGGGTCTCGTTTACCAACACTCGGATACAGTCTAACTGGACGTCTGCGTTACATACTGGAGTTTTTCAACAATGCCGCTGGCTCGCGCCCCGAAATTTGCTTCGTTCGTCACTGGTGGAATTTTTGCCGCCGTTCTGGGGACGACCCTGCTTTTTGCTGAAAAGGCCGAGGCGGCGAGCACCGGGTTTCGCCAAGCGGTTGCCGAGATGGCGTGGGAGGACGAGGCGGTCTCCAGCTATTACCGTCAAAACCAATACGCCCCCCTTTGGACCGCAGACACACCAGAGGCGACGGCGCGGCGCCGTGCCCTGATGCAGGCGCTCGAAGAGGCCTCCATGCATGGGCTGCCTGATATGTCGGCGCGGGCGGCGGACCTCGTTGAACAGATGCGCAACGTCCGTTCCACCCGCGATCTTGGCGCGGTCGAGGTTGCTCTGAGCCGGGCCCTGGTGGACTACGCAACGGACTTGCAGACCGGTCTGATCGACACGCCCGTCCGCATTGATGAAGGCATCGTGCGGGAAAAGCACAAGGTGGATGCGACGCGTTTCCTCGAGGGGATTGCGACCGATCGCCCGGCAGCCTTCCTGCAGGATCTTGTTCCGACCTCCTCTCAATATCGTGCACTGCTGCGCGAGAAGATGCGGCTTGAGGCGCTGCTGCAGGCTGGCGGCTGGGGCGCAACCGTTCCCGTGCGCAAGATCGAGCCGGGCGACACGGGCCAGAGCGTGCTTGCCCTGCGCAACAGGCTGGTGTCTATGGGCTACCTGGCGCCCACGGCGACACGCAGCTATGACCTTGATGTTGAGGACGCCGTACGCCGGTTCCAGTCTGAACATGGCCTCGAAGTCGATGGCGTCGCAGGCGAGGGCACACTCAAGGAGCTGAACCGCCCGGTTTCGGATCGGATCAAGTCGGTTCTGGTCGCCATGGAGCGCGAACGCTGGCTCACCCCTGAGCGCGGCCTGCGTCATATCCTTGTGAATCTCACGGATTTCTCGGCCAAGATCATGGATGAGGGTGAAATCTCCTTTGAGACGCGCTCTGTGATCGGCAGCACCAAAAGCGACCGCCGCACGCCCGAGTTCTCGGACGAGATGGATCATATGGTGATCAACCCGAGCTGGTATGTCCCGCGCTCGATCATCACCAAGGAATATCTGCCCAAACTCAAGAATAACCCCAACGCCCACAGCTATATCGAGATCACCGATAATCGGGGTCGGGTGGTCAATCGAAACAACGTGGACTTTAGCCAGTTCACCGCGCGCAGCTTTCCGTTTGCCATGCGCCAGCCTCCGAGCAGCCGCAATGCGCTTGGTCTGGTCAAGTTCATGTTCCCGAACAAATACAACATCTACCTGCATGACACCCCGCAAAAGCATCTCTTTGGCCGCGAGGTGCGCGCCTTCTCGCATGGCTGCGTCCGTCTGCATCAACCCTTTGAATTTGCGTACGAACTCTTGACGCCTCAGACGGAGAACCCAAAGGACTACTTCCACCGGGTGCTGAACAGCGGCAAGGAAACCAAAGTGCCGCTGGAAACCAAGGTGCCGGTGCATCTGATCTATCGCACCGCCTTTGTGTCGCAGGATGGCCGCGCCGAATTCCGCCGCGATGTCTACGGACGTGACGCAAAGATCTGGTCCGCTTTGGAGCGGGCAGGGGTGGCACTTCCCGGCGTTCAAGGCTAAGTCTCAGGCCAAGATCCGCATTTGGAGGGATGGCCTGATGTTCACCGTTCGTGAAATTGCCACGGCACTTGGCGCGCAGGCGGCGGGTGATCTAGACCTCAAGATCACACATGCCTCAGAGCCCCAGGATGCGGGCGCTGAGGCGCTCGCGATGGCGATGTCGCCGCAATATGGCAAGGCCCTGACACAGGGCAATGCACGCGCCGCCCTTGTCTGGGAGGGCGCAGACTGGCAGGCCCTGGGTCTAGACGCTGCGATTTTTGTTGTCCGACCGCGACTCGCCATGAGCGGTGTCACCCGCATGCTGGACCGAGGTCAGCGCTTAGCTGTGGGAATCCATCCTTCTGCCGTCATCGACCCCTCAGCCGAGATCGGCGCGGATGTCACGATTGGGCCTCTTTGCGTGGTTGGACCGGACGCCAAGATCGGGGCGGGGTCGCTTATCGGGGCGCATTGTTTCATCGGCGCGGATGTCACAATTGGTCCAGAGGCCACCCTGCGGGAAATGGTGTCGATTGGTGCGCGCGTCACCATTGGTGCGCGGTTTCGCGCCCAGCCAGGCGCGCGGATTGCTGCGGATGGGTTTTCCTATGTGACGCCCGAGACCTCTGGCGTCGAGAATGCCCGAAAAACGCTTGGAGATCAGGGCGACACCTCCGCCCAGTCCTGGGTTCGGATTCATTCGCTCGGCTCGGTGCGGATCGGCGACGATGTAGAGATCGGCGCAAACTGCACCATCGACAATGGCACCATTCGGGACACTGTGATCGGCAATGGAACCAAGCTCGACAATCAGGTGCATGTAGGCCACAACTGCAGCATCGGCAATGATTGCCTGCTCTGCGGCCAGACTGGCCTCTCTGGTTCGGTCGATATTGGCAACAACGTTGTCCTTGGCGGGCAATGTGGCGTCGCCGACAACCTCTTTATCGGTGACCGCGTGATTGCGGGAGGAGGCACCAAAATCCTCTCGAATGTTCCGGCCGGGCGAGTGATGATGGGCTATCCTGCGGTCAAGATGGACACCCACACAGAGATGTACAAAGCCCAGCGCCGTTTGCCGCGCCTGATGCGCGATCTCGATGCGTTGAAAAAGGCTGTTTTCAAATAGCGGCGCAGTCAGTAAACCACAGGCAATCTTATCTCCCGCAGGAGCCGCCCTATGAGCACGCAGGACAAGGTCATCGCAATCATCGCAGAGCAGGCGGTGTTGGAACCTACGGATGTTTCTCTCGACAGCACGCTGGAAGATCTTGGCATTGACAGCCTCGGACTGGTCGAAAGCATCTTTGCGATCGAGGAGGAGTTTGACATCTCGATCCCGTTTAACGCGAATGAACCCGAGCAGAGCGATTTCGATATTTCAAATGTCGCAGCCATTGTGGCCGGGATTGACAAGCTGATCGCTGAAAAGGGCTAACCGCCCAGAGCGCCATCGGACAAGAGGATTTGCGATGAAACGGGTTGTGATTACCGGCGCCGGGACCATCAACGCGCTGGGGCATTCGGTCGCCGAAACCTTGGAGTCCATGCGTGAAGGGCGTTGCGGAATTGGCGAGTTGGACTTTCGCGATGTTGATCGTCTTGCGATTAAGATAGGCGGGCAAGTCCAGAACTTCGAAGCAGAAGGTCGCTTCAATCGCCAGCAGATGGTGCTCTATGATCGGTTCACGCAGTTCACCTTGGTGGCGGCCTCTGAGGCGATCCGTCAATCCGGTCTCGAGTTCACCGGCGACTTGGCTGCGCGGTCCGGGGTCGTGCTGGGAACGGCAGGTGGTGGTGTCTCGACCTGGGATGACAACTACCGATCGGTCTACGAGGATGGCAAGAATCGCGTGCATCCTTTTGTTGTTCCGAAACTTATGAACAACGCCGCTGCCAGCCATGTGTCGATGGAATACAACCTCAAGGGGCCGAGCTTTACGGTTTCTACCGCCTGTGCGTCCTCAAATCATGCGATGGCGCAGGCCTTTCAGATGGTGCGCAGCGGCATGAGTCCCGCCATGGTCACGGGTGGGTCTGAATCGATGCTCTGCTTCGGCGGGGTGAAGGCGTGGGAAGGACTGCGCGTGATGTCCAAGGACGCCTGCCGCCCCTTCAGTGCCAACCGCAATGGCATGGTGCAGGGCGAGGGTGCTGGGATCTTTGTGTTTGAGGAATATGAACACGCCAAGGCCCGCGGCGCGGAGATCCTGTGCGAAGTGATCGGCTACGCCATGAGCTCGGATGCGGCCGACATTGTGATGCCCAGCAAACAGGGCGCGGCGCGTGCAATCTCGGGCGCGCTCAGGGATGCTCAGATCAACGCCAGCGACGTGGGGTATATCAACGCGCATGGGACCGGCACCGCCGCCAATGACAAGACCGAATGCGCAGCTGTTGCGGATGTCTTTGGGCCGCATGCTGATAACCTCATGATTTCGTCAACAAAATCCATGCATGGTCACCTTATTGGTGGGACGGGCGCGGTAGAGCTTTTGGCCTGCATCATGGCGTTGCGCGACGGGGTGATCGCGCCGACCATCGGCTATGAAGAGGCCGACCCTGAATGCGCGCTGGACGTGGTGCCCAATGAGGCGCGAGAGGCCAAGGTAGACGTGGCCTTGTCAAATGCCTTTGCCTTTGGCGGCCTCAACGCTGTGCTAGCGCTGCGTCGGGTCTGACGGTCAGGGCTGAGACCTGTCCGAGCGCACAGTAATCTTCTGCCGGGGCTCAAACCCGCCAGACCTCATATCGACCAGACATTAAAAAGCCCCGCCTGATTGATATGTCAGGCGGGGCTTTTTGTTGTTAGGCCAGAGGCTTACTGCTGGACAACGTCGACGGCGTTATAGCCTGCGGTAAAGCCTTTGAGCGACATCGGCACGGAGACGGTGGTGTCCGGTGCTGGCGCCGGGCGCAGGCTGAAGATGGCCTGGCTACCTTGTTTGAACGCGTTGATATCGGCTTCTGTAAGGCCGATCTGCGCGATGCAGCCAGCGGTGTTGCAGAAGGAGAAGTTATAGCGCTTGCCCGGAGCCCCATCGACGGAGACGGTCAGGCCTGCAGGCAGCAGGGTTTCAAGCGGTGCAATCACGGTTGCGCCTGCCACAGCCTGCCCACCGGTCTGTTCAATGCGAAAGAGGGAGACTTCGGCGACCGGGCCACCTTCTTCGTCGAGGAGAACCTGCAACAACGAGCACGGATCATCGCCGGACTGGGTCCGGACACAGGCCAGATCCCAATCGCCAAATTTTTCTTTGGAATATCGCTGACCAACCTGAAGCGCAGCCTCCGCAGGGGTTCCCAGATCGAGCAGTTGATCTGCAGAAGCCGTAGGGGCGTCTGCGCTTTCCTCTGCGGTTTGATCGGCGGTGTCCTGATCTGTCGTCTCTTGCGCCACCAGCGGCGACGCCGCAAGAAGAAGTGCGAGAGAGACGGAGCTGAGGGATTTCAACATAAATGCCTCTTCTGTTTGAATCTGTCCTCGCCGTTTACCACGCTATCCCATGAGTGTCAGGCGAATAAGCGGGCGGGCCCAAACATATCCCTGATTTCCGCCGATTTGCAGCTGAGTTGCGTCTTGATCGGCCGCCGTCATCGCGTCTGACCTGGCAAGGGCGTGTTTTGTGGGATTGGTCGGGCGAGGGCGAACACACTGTATACGGGTGCACCGAAAAAAGGGGGCCGAAGCCCCCTTTTTGCGTCTACATCTCCCCGTCGGACTGGCCGACTTAGTTATTATTCAGAACGTTACGAGCGAAATCGCCATCGGTCAACATGGAATAGAAAAAAAATGATCCCAGACTGCTGCGCGGCGTTTTACGGTCCAGTTACTGTGAAAATATGACAAGCTGGCTGCAGTCTGGCGAAGGTTTCGGCGATGAGGCAGAGAGCGAGATAAAAAAAGGCCGTGCGCGAGGCACGGCCAGTCTGACAGGGAGGAAATGTCCGATGACTCAACCGCATTCGAGCCAACGGGCATCTTCACGCTGGCACATAAAGGTTAACATTGTATTTTGATCCGGGCGCAATTTGGGGAGATACACGGGCATGGCAGAAGAAATATTCGTCGGTGGCGGAGGGGACGTATATGGCGATCCACAATACCTCACGTTGAAATATGCCAACCGGCACGGTCTGATTGCAGGCGCAACGGGAACCGGTAAAACCGTTACACTTCAAATTCTTGCCGAGAGTTTCTCGAATGAGGGCGTGCCGGTCATCTTGGCGGATGTCAAAGGAGACCTGTCGGGACTGGCGCGCGCAGGCAGCGAAACGGCGGAGTTGCATGCACCTTTCGTGAAAAGAGCGCAAAAAATTGGATTTACCTCTTTTTCCTATCACGACACGCCCGTCACCTTCTGGGATCTCTTTGCACAACAGGGCCATCCGATCCGGACCACGGTTGCCGAAATGGGGCCTTTGCTGCTGTCGCGTCTGCTGGAACTCAGCGAAGCACAGGAGGGCATCCTTAACATTGCCTTCCGGCTTGCGGATGAGCAGGGGCTTCCGCTGCTGGACCTCAAGGATCTACAAGCGCTGTTGGTCTGGGTCGGCGAGAACCGCGAAAGCCTGTCCCTGCGTTACGGCAATGTCTCCACCGCTTCGATCGGCGCCATCCAGCGCCGCCTGCTGGTTCTGGAGAACCAGGGCGGGGCGCAGATCTTTGGCGAGCCGGCCTTGGATCTTGAGGATCTGATGCGCTTTGATGCTGCGGGTCGGGGCATGGTGAACATTCTGGCCGCGGATAAATTGATGGCGTCTCCAAAGCTTTACGCGACGTTCTTGCTGTGGCTATTGAGCGAGCTGTTCGAGAGCCTTCCTGAAGTCGGAGATCCGGAAAAGCCCAAGCTGGTGTTCTTTTTCGACGAGGCGCATCTCCTGTTTGAAGACGCACCCAAAGCCCTCATCGACAAGGTGGAACAGGTCGCACGGCTGATCCGCTCCAAGGGGGTTGGGATCTATTTTGTCACCCAGTCTCCGGACGACATTCCTGAGGATATTCTGGGGCAGTTGGGCAATCGCATTCAACATGCGCTGCGTGCGTTTACGGCGCGGGATCAGAAGAAGCTGAAGCTTGCCGCAGAAACCTATCGTGCAAACCCGCGTTTTTCGACCGAAGACGCCATCCGTGAGGTCGGCGTCGGCGAGGCCGTGACCTCCATGCTTGAGAAAAAGGCCGTACCGGGCGTTGTGGAGCGGACGCTTATTCGCCCGCCCTCGAGCCAGCTTGGACCGATCACCGAAGAGTTCCGCAGGAGTGTAATGCAAGCGTCTGATATGGCGGGAAAATATGACAAGTCTGTTGATCGCCATTCAGCCTATGAAATCCTGAAAGAGCGGGCGGACAAAGCCTCGAGAGAAGCGGCAGACGCCGAGGCGCAAGCTGAAACAGCGCCTGATCCGGTGGTGCGTGAGTTCAGCGCCGCGCGGCGTTATAGCGGCAGTCGTGTGGGGCGGTCCACCTCGCGCCGGATCGGCGGCGGTGACACTATTGCCTCCGCCATGTCCGAGGCGGTGATCAAAGAACTGAAAGGCACCACCGGGCGGCGCATCGTTCGCGGGATTCTGGGCGGGCTCTTCAAGGGGCGCTGATGTAAAAAGAGCCGGAACCTCAGTGGGTTCCGGCTCTTTCTTTGTCTGTGATTTGGAGCGATCAGCCGATCCGGTAGTTCGGGGATTCGCGGGTGATCTGCACATCGTGCACGTGGCTCTCTTTGAGGCCTGCGCCCGTGATGCGAACAAATTCACAAGAGGTGCGCATGTCATCGACCGTGGCGCAGCCGGTATAGCCCATGGCTGCACGCAGGCCGCCGACGAGCTGGTGGATCACTGCGCCAGCGGCGCCCTTATACGGAACCTGGCCTTCGATACCTTCGGGCACCAGCTTGTCGCTGGCAGCGTCTTTCTGGAAATAGCGATCCGCAGACCCGCGCGCCATCGCACCCATGGAGCCCATGCCGCGATAGGATTTGAAAGAGCGGCCCTGGTAGAGAATGACTTCGCCGGGCGACTCGTCGGTGCCCGCAATCATCGACCCTACCATAGCGCAAGAGGCGCCAGCCGCGATGGCCTTGGCAAAGTCACCAGAGAACTTGATGCCACCATCCGCAATTACAGGCGTATCGCCCGCAGCGCTTGCGCAATCCATGATGGCCGTCAGCTGAGGCACGCCGACGCCGGCCACCATGCGGGTGGTGCAGATGGAGCCCGGACCAATGCCGACCTTGACCGCATCCGCGCCCGCATCGATGAGCGCCCGTGTTGCGGCCGCGGTGGCGACGTTGCCTGCGATGACCTGAACATCGCTCGATAGCGCCTTGATGCGTTTCACGGCTTCGATCACGCCAGCGGAGTGGCCGTGGGCTGTATCGACCACAACCACGTCGACGCCCGCGTCAATCAACGCCTCGGAACGCTCGAACCCGCTATCCCCGACGGAGCTTGCTGCTGCAACACGAAGGCGGCCCAGGTCGTCTTTCACCGCTGTCGGGTTCAGGACGGCCTGTTCGGTGTCCTTGAGGGTCAAGAGGCCCGTCAGCTTGCCGTCCTTGTCGGTCACGAGCAGCTTCTCGATCCGCCGCGCCTTCATCAAAGAGATCGCCTCGTCGCGCTCTGCCGGTTCTTGCAGCATTGCAAGATTGTCAGAGGTCATCATCACCGAAACCGGCGTCTTGTCATCGGAGGCAAAGCGCATGTCGCGATTGGTCACGATCCCGACCACACGGCCGCTGTCATCCACAACCGGGAACCCGGTGACGCGATAGCGCTCTTGCAGTGCTTTTGCATCTGCCAGCGTCTGGTCGGCGCGCAGGGTGATGGGGTTGTAGACGATGCCGCTCTCGAAACGCTTCACGCGACGCACCTGACGGGCCTGCTCCTCGATGTCGAGGTTCTTGTGGATCACGCCCATGCCACCGGCCTGCGCCATGGTGATCGCCATGCGCGATTCCGTGACCGTGTCCATTGCCGAACTCAGCAGCGGGATATTGAGCGAGATAGCACGGGTCACCCGCGTGCGCGTGTCCGCCGTATTTGGCAGTACACTGGATGCGGCCGGAACCAGCAAAACATCGTCAAAGGTGAGAGCCTCACGAATCTGCATCTGTCTTCCCCATGCAAAACACCGTTTGGCGGTGACCCTATTGCACAGTTCCGCAAAAGGGGGAAGGGGGGCGCGACATTTTTCGCCGCATCGCGGCGGTCTTCGCCCCGGTGGCTGATGCAGATCAAAGAGGTGTTGGAATGGCCGGGTATTGGGTAGGCATATGGAAAACGCGCGGAGACTCCTATGTTAGCCCCCCTCGACGGATTGATCATTCTCGACCTCACACATGTTCTTGCCGGGCCCTATGCCTCCATGACGCTTTCGGATCTTGGCGCGCGGGTCATCAAGGTGGAACGCCCTGGCGTTGGTGACGACACCCGCGCCTTTCCGCCGTTCAAAGACGGCGAGAGCGCCTATTTTGCAACCATCAATCATGGCAAGGAAAGCATCGCGCTCGACCTCAAGAATGCCAAGGACCGTATTGTTTTTGAAGAGCTACTTCAAAAATCGGATGTGGTTCTTGAGAACTATCGCCCCGGTGTGATGGAACGCCTCGGATATGGTTGGGATGACCTTCAGCCAAAGTACCCCAAGCTCATCTATGGTGCGGTTTCCGGCTTTGGTCACAGTGGTCCCGACAGCCAGCGCCCGGCCTATGACATGGTGGTGCAGGCCCGGGGCGGCGTGATGTCGATCACCGGTGAACGAGACCGCGAACCTGTGCGCGTGGGCGCCTCTATCGGAGACATCGCCGCCGGTATGTTTCTGGCGCAAGGGATCCTGGCCGCCCTGTTGCAGCGCGAGAAAACCGGCGAAGGGCAAAAGATCGACATTGCCATGCTCGATTGCCAACTCGCCATGCTGGAACATGCAATTGCACTGACCACCATCAGCGGCGAGGCCCCCCGGCCCTCGGGGGCAAGACATCCCTCGATCACCCCGTTTGAGACCTTTCATGCGGCAGATGGGCTGTTTGTAATCGCGGCAGGAAATGACGTTCTGTTTGCCCGGCTCTGCGAGGCATTGGAGTTGCCCATTGCGCAGGATGAGCGCTTTGCCACCAATCCCGCAAGATGCGAAAATGCGCGCCTTCTCAAGCGGTTGATAGAAGCAGTTACACTGGAGCATGGCAAACGGCACTGGATCGACCTACTGACCAAAGCTGGGGTGCCCACAGGGCCGATACAGAATGTGGCCGAGGTGCTGGAGGACCCGCAGATCCGGGCGCGAAACATGGTGGTGGATGTGCTCGATCGGGACGGAAACCCGGCCTATGTGGCGGCAGGCAACCCGATCAAGATGAGCGCGCTCAAGGACCCAAGCACCCGCCCCGCCGCGCCCAAGCTGGACGAGAATCGCGAAGAGATCCTGACGTGGCTGAGAGAGGCCTGAGGTCTCTCGGGTATTTTGCGCAAATGCCGCCGTTGGAACAGAAAACGGCGGTGTTCGACGTTCTCGCGCCTGAAACTGCCATATGCTTCGCATCAACTGCGCAGAATTAAAGGCTAAAGACATGTCGAACGATCCCCTCGTCGTGTTCACCCCCTCCGGCAAACGCGGACGTTTTCCAGTTGGCACTCCGGTGCTGACGGCGGCGCGCCAGCTGGGGGTCGATCTTGATTCCGTTTGTGGTGGGCGGGGCATCTGCTCCAAATGCCAGATCACGCCGTCTTATGGTGAATTCTCGAAACACGGTGTCACCGTGGCCGATGACGCCCTGTCGGAATGGAACAAGGTCGAGCAGCGCTATAAGGACAAGCGCGGCCTGATCGACGGGCGCCGTCTGGGCTGTCAGGCGAAGATCGAAAAAGACGTGGTGATCGACGTCCCGGCCGAGAGCCAGGTCCACAAACAAGTGGTTCGCAAGCGGGTCGAGGCGCGCGACATCGTCATGAACCCCTCAATCCGCCTGTATTATGTCGAGGTAGAAGAACCGGATATGCACAAGCCCACCGGCGACTTGGAGCGTCTGTGTGAGGGGCTTGAGAAGCAGTGGAATATCAAGGGCGTAAAAGCCGATTTTGAGGTTCTTAGAGAGCTGCAGCCGACCCTGCGCAAAGGCGGCTGGACGGTGACGGTCGCGGTGCAACTGGGGACTGAGACCGCGCCCGCGCGCATCATGCAGATCTGGCCGGGCTACTATGAAGGTACGGTCTACGGGCTGGCGGTGGACCTTGGCTCTACCACCATTGCGGCGCATCTGTGCGATCTCAAAACCGGCGAGGTTCTGGCGTCCTCGGGGATCATGAACCCGCAGATCCGCTTTGGCGAAGATCTGATGAGCCGGGTGTCCTATGCGATGATGAACAAGGGCGGTGATCTGGAGATGACCCGCGCCGTGCGTGAAGGGATGAACGCGCTCTTTTCGCAGATTTCAGAAGAGGCGCAGATTGATCAGGGGCTGATCATGGACGCGGTCTTTGTCTGCAACCCCGTCATGCATCACCTGTTTCTCGGAATCGATCCCTTTGAACTTGGACAGGCACCCTTTGCGCTGGCCACATCGGACGCCTTGGCGCTGCAAGCACGCGATCTGGATCTGAAACTTCACCGTGCGGCGCGGATCTATCTGTTGCCCTGTATCGCGGGACACGTCGGCGCGGATGCAGCGGCCGTCGCCCTCTCTGAGGCACCGGATAAATCCGATGACCTCGTGCTCGTTGTCGATGTGGGAACAAATGCCGAGATCCTCCTGGGAAACAAGGATAAAGTGCTGGCGTGCTCTTCGCCAACGGGCCCTGCCTTTGAGGGGGCGCAGATTTCCTCCGGTCAGCGTGCAGCCCCCGGTGCCATCGAACGTGTCGAGATCGATCCCGTCACCAAAGAGCCCCGGTTCCGTGTCATCGGGTCCGAGATCTGGTCGGATCAGGACGGGTTTGAACAGAGCATCGCAACCACCGGGATAACTGGCATCTGCGGCTCTGGCATCATCGAAGCCATCGCAGAGATGCGGCTGGCTGGTGTTCTGGATGCCTCTGGTCTGATCGGATCCGCCGAGCAGACCGGAAGCGCGCGGTGTGTCCCCGAAGGTCGCACCAATGCCTATCTCCTGTGGGACGCAACCGCAGAGGGGGGGCCACGCATTACAGTCACCAATCCCGACATCCGGGCGATCCAGATGGCCAAGGCGGCGCTCTATTCCGGGGCGCGGCTGCTGATGGACAAGATCGGCGTGGATCAGGTGGACCGCGTGGTTCTCGCGGGGGCCTTTGGCGCGCATATCTCGGCCAAACATGCGATGGTGCTGGGCATGATCCCCGATTGCCCCCTCGACAAGGTGACAAGCGCAGGCAACGCGGCGGGAACGGGCGCGCGGATTGCGCTCCTCAACACTGACGCGCGTCAAGAGATCGAAGATACCGTGCGCAAGATCGAGAAAGTCGAAACCGCTGTCGAGCCACGTTTCCAGGAGCATTTTGTCAATGCTTCTGCAATTCCGAACTCCGCCGAGCCTTTCCCGATCCTGCAAAGCGTGGTGAGCCTGCCGGAGGTGAGCTTCAACTCCGCCGGGGCAGACGCCGCCCGCAGCGGTGGTCGGCGCAGGCGCCGCGGCGGCTGAGGAATAGCACACGCCTCGGGTCATCGCCATCGGTGTTGAAACCGCTTGTGGCGTGCCCGGCGCGGGCGTTAGAGAGGCATCCAAACGGAAACCGCGCCGGCAATCTGCATGGCGTCTCTGGAGCGGATGCAAATATGACACCGGGTGCGCGTGTACAGGCGGCTATTGAAATTCTCGATGAAATCCTCACGGGTCAGGCGGTGGAAAAGACCCTGACCAACTGGGCGCGGCGCAGTCGATTTGCCGGATCAAAAGACCGCGCCGCGGTGCGCGATCACGTCTATCAGGCGCTTCGGTGCCGCCGATCCTATGCGGTTCTGGGGGGAAGTGAGACCGGACGGGGCTTGATGCTTGGCGCTTGCAAGGATCAAGGGCTTGATCCGGCGGCCCTCTTTCACGGTGAAGGGCATGCGCCGTCCGCCCTCAGCGCCGCCGAACAGAGCATCGCGCCCGAATTTCACAGCGACGCAGAGCGTCATGATATCCCGGAGTGGCTCTGGCCCGTGTTTTCACGCAGTCTCGGCACTGAGGCGATTGCAGCGGCAACCGCGCTCAGGTCTCGAGCGGCAGTTCATCTGCGGGTGAACCTTTTGAAAGGAGATCGCGACAACGCCATCGAGCGGCTCACGCGGGAGGGCATTGCCACAGAGCCGCATCCAGCCTCGCCGACCGCCCTGACCGTGACAGAGGGCGCGCGCCGCATAAAAAACGCAGAAAGCTACCTGCAAGGCTTTGTGGAATTGCAGGACGCTGCCAGTCAGGCAGTCGTCGATAAGCTGCCAGTGCAAAATGCCCCGAGGATATTGGACTATTGTTCCGGCGGTGGAGGCAAGGCTCTGGCGATTGCGGCACAGACCCAGGCTGAGGTCTGTGCGCATGATGCAGACCCACGACGCATGCGCGACATTCCCGAACGCGCCATGCGGGCGGGGGCGGATATTCGCTGCCTTACCTCCGAGGAGCTTGTAACGCAGGCGCCGTTTGACCTCGTGCTCTGTGATGCGCCCTGCAGTGGTAGCGGATCTTGGAGGCGTGATCCCGAGGGTAAGTGGCGCCTCACGCAGGACACACTTGATGACACCGTAGCGCTGCAGGCCCGAATTCTGGATGAAGCTGCTCAACGCGTCGCGCCGGGGGGCGTCCTAGCCTTTGCGACCTGTTCGATGCTGGATGTGGAAAACAGCCAGCAGACACAGCGCTTTCAGGAGCGGCACACCGGCTGGGCGCACTTGTCTGAAACGGCATGGCATGTGCATAGTGGAACAGACGGATTTTACGTATCGGTGTTTCGGCGGAATGGCACAGAATAAACGATTGTAAAGTTTCGCATTTCGGCGCTGTGGTTAACCTCGCTTTAACCATCCGTGTCATGATAGTGCGTCAATAAGACTGTTAACGGAGCCGTAATGATTGGTCGCTCTTCTTCGATTGCCCCCAGCCTGAAGATCCAGACGCCGGAGCAGGCGCGCTTGGCGGCGACCTTTCTGCTATCGGCGCTGTTGATCGTGTTGCCGTGGCTGTTGCCGGTGCCGGAGTGGATCGGGCGGGCGCTGGTGGCGGTCGGGCTGACGCTGGGCGGTGTCTCTGCGATGATCTTGATACAGACCCGGGTCCGCATGGGCGCGCGCACGATGGCGAGCGAGTTGCTGACGGGCTTTATCGACAAGGACGCATCCGCCAGCTTCGTCACCGACGAGGACGGGGTGATCCATGCCTGCAACACCGCTGCGCTCAAGCGATTTGAGGGCAGCGAAAGTGATACGATCTCGGGCACATTGCGCTCGGTTCTGGCCAATCCGTCCGCTGTGCTCTTCCGTTTGCAGAGCCGTGCCAAGCTCGAAGGGTCGGCCCGCGAGGACATCGTGACGCGGCGTGGAAACGTCCGCATTGCGGTGCATGAGATGGCCAATGGCAGCTTCTTGTGGCGAGTTGAGGACATGGGCGAACGCCCCTCCGGGCGCACGGCGGATGCCAGCCCGGTGCCGATGATCTCGGTTGGACGCACGGGCGCCGTCCTGTTCATGAACGAATCCGCGCGCAGCCTGATCGGAGAGCGCGTGAAATCGACAGAGCGGCTCTTTACGTCACTGCCGGTGATCCCGGGGCGGATCAACACGATCATGACCAAAAGCGGCCCCGTTGAGGTGCTGGTCAGCGAACACGCGCGCGGCCAGGGACGCAGCGAAATCTACTTCATGAAAGCCGTTGTCGAGGACAGTGGGCCTCATACCGGGTTCGAGAGCCTGCCGGTGCCGCTCCTCAAGGTTCGCGCGGGTGGTGAGGTGATGGCGGTCAACCGCATGGCCATGCGGCTTTTGGGCATCGAAGAAGCCGAAGGCGTGCAGTTGGGGCAATTGATGGAGGGCCTTGGCCGCCCCATGAACGATTGGCTGCAAGAAACGTCCAAGGGGCTTGCGCCGCATAAGTCCGAGTTCCTGCGGGTGTCACGCGACGACAAGGAAGTCTTTGTGCAGGTGACGCTCACGCGGATCATCGAGGATGGCGAGACGCTATTGCTGGCGGTTCTGAACGATGCAACCGAGCTGAAAACCCTTGAGGCGCAATTTGTTCAAAGCCAGAAGATGCAGGCGATCGGTCAGCTCGCCGGCGGCGTGGCACATGATTTCAACAATCTTTTGACTGCGATTTCAGGGCATTGCGACCTGCTTTTACTGCGTCACGATCAGGGCGATCAGGATTATGGTGATCTGATCCAGATCCATGAAAACGCCAATCGCGCTGCTGCCTTGGTGAGCCAGCTGCTCGCGTTTTCGCGCAAGCAGACCCTGCAACCCGAAGTGCTGGATGTGCGCGAGACGCTCTCGGATCTGACCCATCTGCTGAACCGTCTGGTGGGGGAGAAAGTCTCGCTCACGCTGAGCCATGACCCGGTTATGCGCTCCATTCGGGCTGACAAACGCCAGCTTGAACAAGTTCTGATGAACCTCGTGGTGAATGCGCGGGACGCGATGCCACACGGGGGCGAAATCCGCGTGGAAACCGAGGTGGTTGCGCTCGACACAGCACTTGAACGCGATCGCGCCGTTGTGCCGCCGGGCGAGTGGGTCACCATCCAGGTGAGCGACGAGGGCACAGGGATCTCGCCGGACAAGCTTCAAAAGGTGTTTGAGCCCTTCTACACCACCAAACGCACCGGCGAAGGCACGGGGCTTGGGCTTTCCACCGCCTATGGCATCATCAAACAGAC
Source organism: Epibacterium sp. HA2-3 (assembly GCF_055693725.2). Classification (NCBI taxonomy): domain Bacteria; kingdom Pseudomonadati; phylum Pseudomonadota; class Alphaproteobacteria; order Rhodobacterales; family Roseobacteraceae; genus Epibacterium; species Epibacterium sp. HA2-3. The sequence goes on from NZ_CM172490.1 coordinate 1,310,476, forward strand.
TGGTGGCTTCATTTTTGTAGATTCCGTGCTCAATCAGGGCACCAAGTTTACGCTCTATTTCCCGGTTTATCGCAGCGATGCGTCACACGACGTCGAAGAAGCGGTCGCGCCGGCCAAGATCAAGGCGCCGGCAGCACAACACGGCGAAGGCGTGGTTCTCCTGGTGGAGGACGAAGCTCCGGTTCGGGCCTTTGCATCGCGCGCGCTGCGCATGCGCGGCTATACGGTCCTTGAGGCCGAATCCGCTGAAGAGGCGCTCGACACGCTCGAAGATCCAAACCTCAGCGTTGATGTCTTTGTGACCGATGTCATCATGCCCGGGATGGATGGGCCGACTTGGGTGCGGGAAGCCCTCAAAACGCGGCCCGGCACCAAGGTGGTCTTTGTGTCCGGGTACTCCGAAGGGGCCTTTGGCGATGCGGAGCCGGACGTGCCGAATTCGGTCTTCCTGGCCAAGCCGTTCTCGCTCTCGCAGCTCACGGAAACTGTTCAGTCGCAGCTTCAGTAAGCGGGCTCCGCGTTGTGCGGCGTGCCGGCTTCAGGTGGTGATCGATTGATAGAGCGCAAACTCCTCAGGGTGTTTGCGCTTGAATTTTTGCTCCGTGGCCGCCGAAAGTGTTAGATCGCCCTTGGGGCTCACATTTTCCGGCTGCGTCTCATAGTTTAGGCCCGTACGATCCTTCAAAAAGGCGTGAAAGGGCGCGAGGTCTTCATAGGCGAAGAGATGCGTCACGCGGCAGCCATTTGGCTGAGATTCCAGAAACTTGGCCTGACTTCCTACATTGGCATGAGCGGGTCGTTTGCCGCGGCAATAGTCAGTCACGAATTCATCAAAGCTGAGGTCTTTGGTTGATGCGGGCTGCCCGTCCAGATGCGGACGTTGGCGAAACCGGTACCAGCTGCCGAGCCAGCTGATCGGCTCGCGCATGATGGCGGCGACTTCGAGTTCGGCATCGCAGACCTTCTCAAACATTGGACGGATCCAGCGATTGTAGCGATAGAGCGGCGCGTGTTTGAGCTCTGGCGGGTCGGAAATCACCAGATCGGCATGAGGCCTCAGCGCGCTCTGCAGGGCGGTTGTGCCGGTCTTGGGCACCGAAAGCAGCACCAGCCGCGCGCGGTAAAATACCATCATGACGTTAAAGCTCCGGCAATAGTTCAAACTGTCTTCGCTTTGTAAACCTATCCTTAACCACACTGCCAGTCCCGTAAACGAACTGGAAATCATCTTGCAATGTTCTTGTTTTGACCCCATAAGGAACAAGAGGAGAACAAAGCAGTCATTGTCGTCCGCCTCCGGGTGTGACACATAGAGAAGGACACGGGTACTATGGCGGATCTATTGACCATGAAGGACGACAAGAAGAGCGGCGACAAGCAGAAGGCCTTGGACAGCGCGCTTGCCCAGATCGAACGGCAGTTCGGCAAGGGCTCGATCATGAAACTCGGCGATGGCACAGCCTTGCAAGAGATCGAGGCAAGCTCTACCGGCTCTCTTGGGCTGGATATCGCGCTTGGCATTGGTGGTCTGCCGATGGGCCGGATCGTCGAGATCTACGGGCCGGAAAGCTCCGGGAAAACCACGCTGACGCTGCACTGTATTGCTGAGCAGCAGAAAAAGGGCGGCGTTTGCGCCTTTGTGGATGCCGAACACGCGCTGGACCCGCAATATGCCAAAAAGCTGGGCGTCGATCTGGACGAGCTGCTGATTTCGCAGCCCGACACCGGCGAACAGGCGCTTGAGATCACCGACACGCTGGTGCGCTCCGGTGCGGTCAACATGGTGATCGTCGACTCGGTGGCGGCTTTGACCCCGAAGTCAGAGCTCGAGGGCGACATGGGTGACAGCAACGTGGGCGTGCAGGCCCGCCTGATGAGTCAGGCGATGCGCAAGCTCACCGGTTCCATCAGCCGCTCCAAATGCATGGTGATCTTTATCAACCAGATCCGCATGAAGATCGGCGTGATGTTCGGCTCGCCCGAGACCACCACCGGCGGCAACGCGCTGAAGTTCTACTCCTCGGTGCGACTGGACATCCGCCGCATCGGGTCGATCAAGGACCGCGACGAGGTTGTCGGCAACGCCACCCGCGTGAAGGTCGTCAAGAACAAGGTCGCACCGCCGTTCAAACAGGTGGAATTCGACATCATGTATGGCGAAGGCATCTCCAAGATGGGCGAATTGCTCGACCTGGGTGTGGCCGCAGGCGTGGTCAACAAGTCCGGTGCCTGGTTCTCTTATGGGGACGAGCGGATCGGGCAGGGGCGCGAGAATGCCAAAGGGTATCTGCGCGAAAACTCCCGCATCGCACTGGAGATCGAAGACAAGATCCGCGCTGCGCATGGGCTTGATTTCGACATGCCCCCCGAAGCGCAAGACGACGATGTTCTGTTTGAAGGCTGACGATGCACGTCACCGCTGAGGAACTTGATGCGGCGCTGCCGCATGTGATGGCCGCCCCGAAGGATCGGGCGGCCATTTCCATGTTGTGCCTGCGTCCCGGCTATAATCAGCGCCACTTTGTGGATGAGATTACTGTCACCCCCGAGGGCGGCATTCCCGGCGAACGCTGGTCGAGCCGACCTTGGCTGCAATTGGACGACGGCAGCGCCCATCCGGGCATTCAGGTCTGCATCCTGTCAAAGCGGGTGCTGGATCTGGTCTGGCGTCACCGGGAAGAGGTGCCCCATCCGGGCGATACATTTATCGTCGATATGGATCTGTCCGAAGAAAACCTCCCCGTGGGGCAGCTGCTGCAGGTGGGCAGCGCGCTGTTGAGGGTGTCGGATGTGTTCAACGATGGCTGCGTAAAATGGAAAACCCGCTATGGTGTCGCGGCAAAGGATTGGGTGAACCGGCCAGAATACCGCGCATTGCGGCTGCGCGGTATTCTCTGTTCCGTCGCGCAGGCTGGACGCTTTCAAACCGGGGATCTTATGATCAAAAAACAGTGACCAACCCCACTGTTTTCCTTGGGAATATGCGCCAGGCAACTTGGGCGGTGGACAGCCCTGCATGGGCGCGATAAACCGCTTTGGACTGTTCCAATCACATCTAGAGAGCCGCGTTGACATGCCCAGCTTGAACGACATCCGGTCGACCTTTCTGAACTACTTTGCAAAGCAGGGCCATGAGGTCGTGGATTCCAGCCCGTTGGTTCCGCGCAATGACCCGACGCTCATGTTCACCAACTCCGGCATGGTGCAATTCAAAAATTGCTTCACCGGTGTGGACCGGCGTGACTATGTCCGCGCCACCACGGCGCAAAAATGTGTGCGTGCTGGCGGCAAGCACAATGACCTCGACAATGTCGGCTATACCGCCCGCCATCACACGTTTTTCGAGATGCTCGGCAACTTCTCCTTTGGGGATTATTTCAAAAACGAGGCGATCCCCTTTGCTTGGGAGCTGATCACCGGCGAGTTTGATATTCCCAAGGATAAACTCTACACGACCGTCTATCACACAGACGACGAAGCCTTTGAAATCTGGAAGAAAGTAGGCGTCCCGGAGGAGCGGATCATTCGGATTGCGACCTCTGACAACTTCTGGCAGATGGGCGACACGGGCCCCTGTGGTCCCTGCACCGAGATTTTCTATGACCACGGCGATCACATCTGGGGTGGCCCTCCGGGCTCGCCCGAGGAAGATGGCGACCGGTTCATCGAAATCTGGAACCTCGTTTTTATGCAGAACGAGCGCTTTGCGGATGGATCCATGGTGGACCTCGACATGCAGTCGATCGACACCGGCATGGGGCTGGAGCGGATTGCGGCTCTTTTGCAGGGCACCCATGACAACTATGAGACCGATCTTTTCAAATATCTCATCGAGGCCTCGGCCACGGTGACCAAGAGCGAGCCCTATGGTGACCAGAACGTGCATCACCGGGTGATTGCGGATCATCTGCGCTCCTGTTCGTTCCTGATTGCCGAAGGTGTGCTGCCCTCCAACGAGGGACGGGGCTATGTGCTCCGCCGCATCATGCGCCGCGCGATGCGCCATGCTTCTCTCTTGGGGGCGACCGATCCGGTGATGCACAAGCTGGTGCCCGCGCTCGTGAGCCAGATGGGAGCGGCCTATCCGGAACTGGGTCAGGGGCAGGCGCTCATTGAAGAGACCTTCGAGCAGGAAGAAACCCGTTTTCTCAAGACCTTGGATCGCGGCCTTAAGCTCCTGGACGATGCGTCCGGTGATCTTGAAAAAGGCGATGTCCTGCCGGGCGAGACGGCCTTCAAGCTCTATGATACCTTCGGTTTCCCGCTTGACCTCACCCAGGATGCGTTGCGTGCGAAGGGCATCGAGGTGGACACCGACGGCTTTGACGCCGCGATGAAAGCCCAGAAAGAGCAGTCGCGCGCCGGGGGGTTGGGTCTGGACGCCTCACGCATGGATGCAAAGACTTACTTCGATATAGTTGATGAATTCGGTCCAACCGAATTCTTGGGGTATGAAACCGAAACTGCCGAGGGACAGATCCTTGCAATCATTGCTGATGGAGAGAGGTTTGATTCGGCTAGTGAAGGACAGGAGTTCGAGCTAGTTTTGAACCAGACACCCTTTTATGCGGAAAGTGGCGGACAAGTGGGGGACCGCGGAATAATTTCGGTAGGGCACAACCATATCGAGATTTCCGACACAAAGAAATTCGAAGGGCTGATCATACATTTTGCCAAACTTGTAAAAGGAGAGGTGAAAACTGGTGACAATTCGTTGCTTGAAGTCGACCACGCCCGCCGCAGCCAGATCCGGGCGAACCACTCTGCCACCCACCTGCTGCACGAGGCGCTGCGCAATGCGCTTGGCGATCACGTCGCCCAGAAAGGCTCGCTCAACGCCGCAGATCGTCTGCGCTTTGACTTTAGTCACAACAAGGCGGTAAGCGCAGAGGACTTGTCGAAGATCTCCGCAGAAGTGAATGATTTCATTCGCCAAAACTCGGCCGTAAGCACCCGCATCATGACGCCCGATGATGCCCGCGCCCTGGGCGCTCAGGCGCTCTTTGGTGAGAAATACGGCGAAGAGGTTCGCGTTGTCTCCATGGGGCGCGCACCGACTGGCAAGGGTGCGGATGGCGAAACCTACTCCATCGAACTCTGCGGTGGCACCCATGTGAAACAGACTGGTGACATTGGCACCTTTGTGATCTTGGGTGACAGCGCATCCTCGGCTGGCGTGCGCCGGATCGAGGCGCTCACGGGCGCGGCCGCTTTTGCGCATCTGGAACGCGAAGCCGGGCGTATGGCTGAGGTTGCCGCCTCGCTCAAGGCACAGCCTGCGGATGTGATGGAACGGCTGAAGGCGCTTATGGACGAGCGCAAGGCCCTGCAGAACGAGATTGCGACCCTCAAGCAGCAGATCGCCATGGGCGACGGCGCCGGTGGCGGTGCTGAAACCAAAGAGATCGGCGGCAAGACCTTCCTCGGTCAGGCTCTGCAGGGGGTATCGGGCAAGGATCTGCGTGGGCTGATCGATGCGCATAAGCAGAAAATCGGCTCTGGCGTGATCCTGCTGATTGCCGAGGATGACGGCAAGGTCGCCGTTGCTGCCGGGGTCACCGATGATCTGACCGGCGAAATTTCTGCTGTGGATGTGCTCAAGGCGGCTGTGCCAGCTGTGGGCGGCAAAGGGGGCGGTGGTCGTCCCGACATGGCGCAGGGCGGCGGTAAGGATTTCTCCGGCGCCGACGAGGCCATCAAGGCTGCCGAAGCTCTTTTGAAAGGATAAGACATCATGCCAGCTCTTTGGATTGCTCATGTAACCGTCACCGATGCCGACGCGTATGGAAAATACGCCGAGCTTGCCGGGCCAGCGATTGCGAAACATGGCGGAGAGTTCATCGCCCGGGGAGGCCGCTTTGTGCAGCTCGAGGGCAAGGAGCGTCCGCGCAATGTGGTTGCAAAGTTCCCCAGCGTTGAGGCCGCAGTCGACTGCTACAACAGCCCCGAATACCAAGAGGCGCTGAGCCACGCACGCGATGCCTCCGAACGTGAGCTGATGGTTGTCGAAACCAGCGCCTGAGGCGTAAAACCTGTGCAAAACAGAAGATTGGGCTGCGCGTTTCGCGTGGCCCTTTTTCGTGATTAACAGCACCTTGACGTCTGGGTGAGAGAATAGCCAGACGAGTTGAGGAGAACATCATGTGCCGTTGGGCCGCCTATATTGGTCCCCCCGTCCATCTGGACGAAGTCGTGTGCAAGCCCGAGCATTCGCTGGTCGCGCAATCTGTCCACGCCTTTGAGTGCAAAACACAAACCAATGCCGACGGGTTTGGGATCGCCTGGTATGACAGCCGCGAGGAACCGGGGCTTTATCGCGACACCCACCCGGCCTGGTCCGATCCGAACCTGAAGTCGATCACCTATCAGGTGCGCTCCGGGTTGTTTCTGGCGCATGTGCGCGCCTCAACCGGAACCGCGACCAGTCGCAATAACTGTCATCCCTTCACCCATGGGTGCTGGTCCTTCATGCACAACGGTCAGGTGGGCGGGTTTGAAAACTTTCGCCGTCGCGCCGATATGATGATCCCGGATGAGCTTTATTCTGCGCGAAAGGGGGCGACGGATAGCGAAGCGCTGTTCCTGATCGCCATAGCGGAAGGGCTCTACGAGGACCCCAAGGGCGCCATGCAGCGCGCAGTCGGCAGGCTGGAGGCGTTGAGCAGAGAGTTTGGTCACACACCCCACATGCGGATTGGCGCGGCCTTCAGCTGCGGCGGCGCACTCTATGCGGTGCGCTATGCCTCGGATCACCTGGCACCCACGGTCTACAGCAGCAAAAGCGCAGATGGCACCGGGCGGCTCGTGGTGTCCGAGCCCCTCCACAAAGGCGAATGCTGGGAAGCAGTTCCCGCAGGATCTTTCTGCCGTTTCACGGCTGATGACACGGAGATCGAGGACTTTGTTCCTCAATTCTGATACCAAGCGCTCAAATGAAAAGGCCCGGTCAGTTTTGACCGGGCCTTTTTGCATTTCTGAGGGGGGCGATCAGCTGTTTGCCTTGGCCATCCGCTTGCGCTCATGCGGATCGAGGTAGCGCTTGCGCAGACGCACGGAGTTCGGCGTCACTTCGACCAGCTCGTCGTCGTTGATATAGGCAATCGCCTCTTCCAGCGAGAGCGTGACGGGCGTGGTCAGGCGCACGGCGTCATCAGAGCCAGAGGCCCGCACGTTGGTGAGCTTCTTTCCCTTGAGCGGGTTCACCTCAAGATCATTGTCGCGGCTGTGCTCGCCAATGATCATGCCGGTGTAAACGTCGGCTTGTGCGCCGATGAACATTTTGCCGCGTTCTTCGAGGTTCCACAGCGCATAGGCCACGGATTGACCGTTCTCCATGGAGATCAGAACGCCCGCGCGACGGCCCGGGATGGCGCCCTTGTGCGGAGTCCAGCCATGGAACACGCGGTTCAGAACGCCAGTGCCGCGGGTGTCGGTCAGGAACTCGCCGTGATAGCCGATCAGGCCACGCGACGGCACATGCGCGATGATGCGGGTCTTGCCTGCACCGGCGGGCTTCATCTCTACGAGCTCGCCCTTGCGGTTGCCGGTAAGCTTTTCAATCACCACGCCGGAGTATTCGTCATCCACGTCAATGGTGGCTTCCTCAACCGGCTCCATGCGCTGACCGTTCTCTTCTTTGAACAGAACCTGCGGGCGCGAAATAGAGAGTTCAAAGCCCTCGCGGCGCATGTTCTCGATTAGAACGCCCATCTGCAATTCGCCACGACCTGCGACCTCAAAGGCCTCACCGCCGGGGGTGTCGGTGACCTCGATGGCGACATTGAGCTCGGCCTCTTTCAGGAGGCGATCCCGGATCACGCGCGACTGGACTTTCTTGCCATCACGACCCGCCAGCGGGCTGTCGTTGATGCCAAAGGTCACGGTGATCGTCGGCGGATCGATCGGCTGGGCGGGCAGGGCTTCGGTGACGGAGGTGTCCACGAGCGAATCCGCAACGGTGGCCTTTGCCATGCCGGCGATGGTCACGATGTCGCCGGCTTCGGCGAGATCGATTGGCTGCTGGGCCAGACCACGGAACGCGAGGATCTTGGTGGCGCGGAAGTTCTCGATCAGCTCGCCCTCACGAGTCAGCGCCTTGAGGCTGTCGCCCACCTTGAGCGTGCCGCTTTCCACACGACCGGTCAGGATGCGGCCCATGAAAGGGTCGGAGCCGAGCGTGGTTGCGAGCATGCGGAAGGGTTCATCCTTCTGCGCGATCTGCTTGGGCGCGGGGACGTGCTTCACGATGAGGTCAAACAGCGCCGAGAGATCCTTGCGCGGACCATCCAGTTCCATATCGGCCCAGCCGGAGCGGCCGGACGCATACATGGAGGGGAAGTCGAGCTGATCGTCATCCGCACCGAGGTTTGCAAACAAGTCAAAACACTCGTCGAGCGCGCGGTCGGGCTCGGCATCGGGCTTGTCGACCTTGTTCAGCACAACGATCGGGCGAAGGCCCAGCGCAAGCGCTTTCGAGGTCACGAATTTGGTCTGCGGCATCGGGCCTTCGGCGGCGTCCACAAGCAGAACAACACCGTCCACCATAGAGAGGATGCGTTCTACTTCGCCACCAAAGTCGGCGTGGCCGGGAGTGTCGACGATGTTGATCCGCGTGCCGTTCCATTCCACCGAGGTGGCTTTGGCCAGGATGGTGATGCCGCGCTCGCGTTCCAGATCGTTGGAGTCCATGGCGCGTTCAGCCACGGCCTGGTTTTCGCGAAAGGCGCCGGATTGTTTCAGAAGCTCGTCAACCAGAGTGGTTTTGCCGTGGTCAACGTGCGCGATGATCGCAATATTGCGCAGGTCCATGAGGTATGCCTTTGATTGGGGTTGCCGGGCGCATACCGCGATAAAGCCCCCATGGCTAGTGCAAAAGAGGGACAAAGCCACAACTGTCGCCGCACTGCCGCGTGATCCTGGTCTTTGCGGCGGGTGTCAGTGGCCAGAGCTGCTTGAGAACAGGTGGATCACCAGAATGCCTGTGATGATCAACGCCATTCCCGCAATTGCAGGCAGATCAATGCGTTGGCCAAAGACAAGAAAGCCGATGGTGGCGATCAAAACAATCCCGAGCCCGGACCAGATCGCATACACGATCCCCACTGGCATCACCTTGAGCGTGAGGCTCATCAGAAAGAAAGACAGGCCGTAAGCAACGACAACAATCACCGAGGGCAGCAGCCGGGTGAATTGCTGGCTGGCCTGAAGCGCGGTTGTCCCAATGGTTTCGGCCAAAACGGCGGCCATCAGGTAAAGATAATGCATGGCATCTCCTCATCGGTCCTGAGAGTCCCACCTCAAGCGGGCAGGGCATGCTCCCCTCAAATCCTGCCATGCGCGCCGACGCAAGAGGGGAAATGCAGGCGCGCCCCTCGTTTGAGCCGTGCGCGCCGGGTTCTTAGCCTTCAGAGGCGGCCTTGTGCCGTAAACCAGGGCAACAGAAGCGCGCGCACATGGTCCCAGACCTTTGGTGCGCCGCGCGCAATTTTGACGCCCACGCGGGTTTCCAGCTGCGGTAGGGTGACGTCATAGGCCACCCAGCTGCCACCGCCGGTGGCAATATTCAACAAGACCGGCTGCACCCGGTCGATGGATTTGGCAAAGACCGCATCCGCGCTCTGGGCGGCTTCGAATTCCTGCCAGATCATGAGGCAGTCCTTGGCCTGCGCGTCCGGCAACAGCCCAAAGATCCGCTCTGCGGCGGCTTTCTCAGTCTCTTCGATCTGGCGCAGCGCGGCGGCGTCCAGATTGGAGTGAATGGGCACATCGCCGGCGTCAATCTCGACCAGATCGTGCAGTAGCAGCATCTTGAGAACGCGCGAGACGTCGACTTCCGACAGGCTATGCGGAGCGAGGATCCAGCCATAGAGCATGATGTGCCAGCTGTGTTCTGCCGAGTTTTCATATCGGGCGCCGGAGGCAATCCGCGAGGCGCGTAGAACCGACTTCAACCGGTCAGCTTCGGACAGAAACGCGAGCCGTGCTGCAAAGTCCGGATCGCTGACGGTCTGACCGTCAATGAGGCTGCATGCTGCTGCATAAGCCTCGGGAAACCGCTCTCGAAGAGAGGTGGCGCGACCGGTGGTCAGGTTTTCGCGTACCACCCGAAGGTGATCGGCGGGAGGCGAAACAGCGCAAAGCGTCTGGAAGATCGGCTGGCAGTAGTCCAGCGATTTTGCAAAGCGCGCATCTGCTGTATGCGCCGCTTCAAATTCCTGCCAGAGCGCCTGCAGCCGGTGGCCCTGCGCTTCTGGAAGCAGTCCGAATATCCGTCGCTGCGCGCGGTCTTCGGCTTGTGCCACCGCCTCCCAGTCTGTTGGCTCATCAATCGGATGATCGCCAACGTCGATCTCCACGATGTCATGCAGCAAGAGCATCTCGATGACACGGGTTATGGACACGTCGGAGGGCGCATAGGGGGCAAACACCAGCGCATAGAGCGCCAGATGCCAGCTGTGCTCGGCCGAATTTTCAACCCGGCTGCCGTCCAGCAGAAGGTTTTGCCGTTCCACCTCGCGCAGCCTTTCGATTTCAGTGAGGAATTCGAATTGCTGCTCAAGATCTGTGGTCATTGGTGTTTTTTGGCCTCTGCTTCGAGTGCAGCCTTGGCGGCCTCTAGGCGTTTGCTGAGAAAATCACGGGCCTTGCGCTCGGCAAGACGAATGCGAACCTCTGTCAGAAAGGCTTCTTCAAGAGATTGGGAGGCCGCCCCGAGCACCTGGGCGATCTCCATGTAGATGCGATCTTCGCCGAGCGCATCTTGGACCTTGAGGGTGTCCTCCGCCAGCTTTGCAGCCAGTGTGTCCAGCGTCCCCATCAGCGGGTGTTCTCTGTCAGGCGTCGCTTCACATAATCGGTCACGCTGCCGATCATCGTGTCCATATGCGGCTCCTGGAAGAAATGATCCGCGCCTTCGACTTCTTCGTGGGTGATGGTGATGCCCTTCTGCTCGTGCAGCTTGTTCACCAGCCCCACGGTGTCCGCAGGCGGCGCCACGCGGTCGGCGGTGCCGTTGATGATCAGACCAGAAGACGGGCAGGGCGCCAGGAAGGAGAAATCATACATATTGGCAGGCGGCGCGACAGAGATAAATCCGGTGATCTCCGGACGGCGCATCAGCAGCTGCATGCCGATCCAGGCCCCGAAGGAGAAGCCCGCAACCCAGCAGTGCTTGGAGTTGTTGTTCATCGACTGCAGGTAGTCCAGAGCAGAGGCAGCATCCGAGAGCTCGCCAACGCCCTGATCATATTCGCCTTGCGAGCGGCCCACGCCACGGAAATTGAACCGCAAAACGGTAAAGCCCATGTTGTAGAAGGCATAATGGAGGTTGTAGACCACCTTGTTGTTCATTGTGCCGCCGAACTGCGGATGCGGGTGCAACACGATCGCGATCGGCGCATCCTTTTCCTTTTGCGGGTGATAACGGCCTTCCAGGCGTCCTTCGGGTCCGGGGAAAATGACCTCAGGCATGGGTGGGTTAATCCTACTCTGCTTCTTGGCGAGGTGGCGGAGACAAATACTTGACGAATTTTATCCGGCACCTTAGAACTGTTCTAAAGAGGCGCAGGTGAAGGACCGGCACCCTGTCAAGCTGAGATACGCATTGGCAGGGCTATCGTCAATCATTTGCTGCTTTTTCGACAAAAGGGTTGGCAGATGAAGCTTTCGACAAAAGGACGGTACGCAATGGTGGCCTTGGCTGACATCGCGTTGCAGCCATCAGAGGGACTGGTCGTCCTGGCCGATATCTCCAAGCGTCAGCAGATCTCTTTGCCGTATCTCGAGCAGCTCTTCGTGAAACTACGTCGTGGCGGGCTTGTGGCCTCCGTGCGTGGGCCCGGGGGTGGGTATCGTCTGGCGCGGCCCGCATCCGAAATTCGGGTCGTTGAGATCCTCGCCGCCGTTGATGAGACCGTAGACGCCATGCACAAGGGGGCAGGGGCGTCGGGTGGATCAAGTGGGAGCAGGGCGCAATCACTGACCAACCGTCTGTGGGAGGGGCTGAGTGCGCATGTCTACGTCTTTCTTCATCAAACACGCCTTTCGGATGTGATCGAGAACGACCTCGCGCCCTGTCCAGCAGTGCCCAATCTCTTCTCCGTGGTCGATGAATAGACCATGCGCGAGGGCCCCCCTTGACCTCTGCGTGAATGCAACTGTGACTGCCTGAAAATATGACTCCATGACTCGTGTTTATTTAGATCATAACGCCACATCGCCCCTGCGCCACGACGCGCGGGCAGCGATGATCGCGGCCATGGATGTGTGCGGCAACCCGTCGTCGGTGCACGCCGAAGGACGCGCGGCCAAGGCCGTGGTGGAGCGTGCCCGGGCCCAGATTGAAGCGGCCTTTGGCGCCGACGGGGCAGACATCGTGTTTACCTCGGGTTCGACCGAGGGAGCAGCACTTGCGTTGATGGGGCGTGATCTACACGGATCCGCGCTTGAGCATGACGCTGTAAGGGCTTGGATCAAAGAGGATCTCACAGTTGATGCTCAGGGTCGTGTCGCGGTTTTGGACCCGCAGATTTCCTGTCTTCAGCTTGCCAACTCGGAAACCGGCGTCATCCAGGATCTGCCCGAAGGGCTTGCGGTCACGGATGCCACGCAGGCCTTTGGAAAGCTGCCGGTCGCCTTCAACTGGATGGGCGCGACGATGGCGCTCATCTCGGCGCACAAGCTCGGTGGACCCAAGGGTGTCGGGGCGGTTGTGCTGAAGCGCGGGACGGATTTGGCCGCGCAGATCAGGGGTGGCGGCCAGGAGATGGGGCGCCGCTCCGGGACGGAAAATGTCATTGGAATCGCAGGGTTCGGCGCCGCAGCTGAAGCAGCCGCGAAGGATCTTGATAACGGTGTCTGGGACCGGGTTGCAGAAATTAGAAATATTCTAGAAAAGGCGGTTGCGGCCCAGTGCCCGGGCACTATTTTTATTGGCAACGAGGCGCGCCGCCTGCCCAATACCTCGTGTTTTGCGACCCCCGGCTGGAAGGGCGAGACGCAGGTGATGCAGATGGACCTTGCGGGGTTTGCCATCAGCGCGGGGAGCGCCTGCTCTAGCGGCAAGGTGCGCGCAAGTGCGGTTCTGACCGCGATGGGATTTGATGAGAAGACAGCTCAGGGAGCGATCCGCGTATCGCTTGGGGCTGACACGACCGAAACGGATGTGCTGCGGTTTGCAGAAACGTGGTGCGCCAAACAGAAGAAACATCGCGCCCGCTCGGCGTGAGTGCAGGAGAAGACGATGGCCGCTCTGGACCAATTCGAAGCCAAGGAAGGCGTTGATCAGGAAACCGTGGATGCGGTGCGCGAGGTCAGCACATATAAATACGGCTGGGACACCGATATCGAGATGGAATACGCCCCCAAAGGCGTGAACCCGGATATCGTGCGCCTGATTTCCGAGAAAAATGAAGAGCCTGAGTGGATGACCGAATGGCGTCTGCAGGCCTTTGAGCGCTGGGAAGGCATGAAAGAGCCGAACTGGGCGATGGTGAACTACCCTGAAATCGACTTTCAGAACCAGTATTATTACGCCCGTCCCAAGAGCATGGAAGTGAAGCCGAAATCGCTGGATGAAGTCGATCCAAAGCTGCTTGCTACTTACGAAAAGCTCGGCATCCCCTTGAAAGAGCAGATGATTCTTGCGGGTGTTGAGGGCGCAGAGGATGCGCCCGCAGAGGGCCGCAAGGTGGCTGTGGATGCGGTGTTTGACTCCGTGTCTGTCGGCACGACCTTCCAGGACGAACTCAAGAAGGCTGGCGTGATCTTCTGTTCCATCTCCGAAGCCATCCGCGAGCATCCCGAGCTGGTCAAGAAATACCTCGGCTCTGTGGTCCCGGTATCGGACAATTTCTACGCCACACTGAACTCGGCCGTGTTCTCTGACGGATCCTTCGTGTATGTGCCGCCAGGCGTGCGCTGCCCGATGGAACTCAGCACCTATTTCCGCATCAATGCCGAAAACACCGGACAGTTTGAGCGGACGCTGATCATTGCCGATAAAGGCAGCTATGTCAGCTACTTGGAAGGCTGTACTGCACCACAGCGTGACACTGCGCAGCTGCATGCTGCCGTGGTTGAGATCATCATCGAAGAAGATGCCGAGGTGAAATATTCCACCGTGCAGAACTGGTTCCCCGGCGATGAGAACGGCAAGGGTGGCATCTACAACTTCGTGACCAAACGTGCCGATTGCCGCGGCGACCGCTCCAAGGTGATGTGGACGCAGGTGGAGACCGGATCTGCAGTGACCTGGAAGTATCCCTCCTGCATTTTGCGCGGCAATGAAAGCCAGGGTGAGTTTTATTCCATCGCCATCGCCAACAACATGCAGCAGGCCGATACCGGCACCAAGATGATCCACCTTGGCAAGGACACCAAGAGCCGGATCGTGTCCAAAGGGATCTCTGCCGGCAAGGCGCAGAACACCTATCGCGGTCTGGTGTCGATGCACCCAAAGGCCAAGAATTCGCGCAATTATACCCAGTGCGACAGCTTGCTGATCGGCGATAAATGTGGCGCGCATACAGTGCCTTACATTGAGGTCAAGAACAATTCCTCGCGCTGCGAACACGAGGCGACAACCTCCAAGGTGGATGATGATCAGCTGTTCTACTGCCGCCAGCGCGGTATGGACGAAGAAGAAGCGGTTGCACTGGTCGTGAACGGTTTCTGCAAGGACGTCCTACAGGCTCTGCCGATGGAATTTGCGATGGAAGCGCAGCAGCTTGTTGCAATCTCCCTTGAGGGCTCGGTCGGCTAATGGCCGGCCCCTGGCAAACGAGCGAAGGAGCGACCTCCATGATCGTCACGACAACAAATAGCGTCGAAGGCTACCAGATCTCCGAGTACAAAGGCATCGTCGTGGGCGAGGCGATCATGGGTGCCAATGTGGTGCGCGATGTATTTGCCCAGATCACCGACATTGTTGGCGGTAGATCAGGCGCTTATGAGAGTAAGCTGCAGGACGCGCGCGAGACGGCTTTGAGCGAACTCGAAGACCGGGCGCGTGCGCTTGGCGCGAATGCCGTTGTGGGGGTCGACCTCGATTATGAAGTTGTCGGGCAATCGATGCTCATGGTCTCTGCCAGCGGCACCGCTGTCGTGATCGGCTAAAGAGGAAACGCCGTGCTGTTTGACCCTTCAAAACTCCCTGACATTGTTGCCCGGATCTCTTCCGGGCAATCAGTGGGGTTTGCGGATGTGTCGCTCTACACGAGCGAAATTCACGGGCGCCGCATGGTGTTTTCTGTCGATATGCAGCGCGACCCGATCCAGCGCTCCCATCGCGAAGGGCACTTTTACGAAGAGGAAGAACTCTCTGTAATCAAGTCTCTTTTCCCGCTTGGGGGCACCTTTGTCGACATCGGGGCCAATGTTGGAAATCACGGGCTTTATGCCGCAGCCTTCTTGTCGGCTGCGCGCGTGATCCCCTTTGAGCCGAACCCAAAAGCGCTAAAGCTCTTGCTGGCAAATATCTCTGCCAATGGGCTCGCCCCCAAATATGACCTCAGCCATCTTGGCAAAGGTCTGGGGGACGCGCCACGCGCGGGGTTTGGGATGGAGGCCAGAGACCGCAATCTCGGGGCTGCAAAGATGCTTGCCGGAGAGGGTGATATCGAGATCACCACGGGGGATCTGGCGCTTCAGGATGAGCAGGTCGATTTCATCAAGATCGACGTGGAAGGTATGGAAATCCTGGTGCTTTCCGGCCTGCAGGACACGATCAAACGATGCCGGCCAGCCTTGCTTGTCGAGGTCGACCGGGAAAACGATGCAGCGTTCCACGCCCTGATTGAACAGATGGGCTACGGGGTGTTCGACACCCTACAGCGCTATAACCGAAACAAGAATTACGTCATCAAGCCGCTTCAGTTGGATGCGGAGAGCTGACGAAACCACGATCTGCAGATCGCGCAGCCAGCGCTGACTGCAAGCAGAAAAAGGCGAAAAACATGCTAGAAATCAAAAACCTGCACGTGAAACTTGAGGAAGAAGACAAGCAAATCCTCAAAGGTGTGAACCTCACCGTCGAAGCTGGCAAAGTGCATGCGATCATGGGGCCGAACGGCTCAGGCAAATCGACGCTGTCCTATGTGCTGTCCGGCAAGGACGGCTATGAGGTCACTGAGGGCTCCGCATCCCTGTTGGGCGAAGAACTCCTGGAGCTAGAGCCCGAAGAGCGCGCAGCGCTTGGCGTGTTCCTCGCGTTCCAATACCCGGTCGAGATCCCCGGTGTGGGTAACATGACCTTCCTGCGGACTGCGGTGAATGCGCAGCGCAAGGCGCGTGGCGAAGACGAACTCTCAGCGACCGACTTCCTGAAGCACGTGCGCGCGCAGGCCAAAGAGCTGAAGATCGACGCCGACATGCTGAAGCGTCCGGTCAATGTCGGCTTCTCCGGCGGTGAGAAAAAGCGCAACGAAATCCTGCAGATGGCGATGCTTGAGCCCAAGATGTGCATCCTCGACGAGACCGACTCCGGCCTTGACGTGGACGCGATGAAACTGGTCGCGGACGGCGTCAACGCGCTGCGTGACGAAGGTCGCGGCTTCCTCGTTATCACCCACTACCAGCGTCTTCTGGATCACATCAAACCGGATGTGGTGCACATCATGGCGGATGGTCGCATCGTTAAAACCGGTGGTCCCGAGCTGGCGCTTGAGGTCGAAAACAACGGTTACGCAGACATCCTGTCCGAGGTGGCATAATGGGACTTCCCGAGCTGAAACAAACAACGACGGAGGCACGCCTGGCGGCGTTGTCCTTGCCCGAAGGTGGATGTCTTGAGGCGGCGCGTCGCGCTGCTGTGGCCCGGGTTCAGACCATGGGACTTCCGGACCGTCGGGATGAGTATTGGAAATACACCCGCCCGGACACGCTAACGGCGGCAGACGCACCTGCGGCTGCCGTTTTCGACAGCGGCGAGGCGCCGATGTTCGACAGCTTCGACCGGCTGCGCATCGTTTTTGTGGATGGCGTGTTTGACGCAGAGGCCTCTGATGACCTCGCGCTTGAGGGCGTGAGCATCGAGCGTCTGGCTGACATCGATCGCAAAGATATCCATTGGGCCAAGGACATCTACGGTGTTCTTGAAGCGCGTGGCCAATCCCCGGTGGAGCGTCCTCTGGCAGCGCTCAACACGGCTTTTGCGACGGATGGCGTGGTCATCCACGTCACCGGCAAGCCGTCCAAGCCGATCAACTTGGTCTATCAGCACGCGAGCGAAAACTCGGATGCGATCCTGCACCACGTGATCAAAGTCGACAGCGGGGCCGAAGCGACGATCCTCGAAAATGGCCCAGCCGCGTCTCGCTTTAACAAAGCGATGGAAATCGACATCGCAGACACGGGCAAGCTGCATCTGGTGCGCGCCCAGGGGCGCGATCACGAGCGCCGCGCCGCAACGCATCTCTTTGCGCGGCTTGGGACGGAGTCCGTTTTCAAGAGCTTTACGCTGACGGTGAACGGTGTGCTGACGCGCAACGAGGCCGTGGTCGAATTCCTCGGTGATGACGCTGTGGCGCATCTGGCTGGTGCCTGTGTTGGTGATGGTGATTTTCACCACGATGACACCGTGTTTGTTACGCATGACGCGGTCAATTGTGAGAGCCGCCAGGTCTTTAAGAAGGTCCTGCGCAACGGCGCCACCGGCGTTTTCCAGGGTAAGATCCTTGTGAAGGAAGGCGCGCAAAAAACTGATGGGTATCAGATTTCTCAGTCTTTGCTCTTGGACGACGACAGCCAGTTCCTCGCCAAGCCAGAGCTTGAGATCTACGCAGACGACGTGGCCTGTTCGCACGGGTCCACCTCCGGTGCCATTGATGAGGATGGTTTGTTTTACCTGCGTTCTCGTGGCGTGCCTGAGGCCGAGGCCACTGACCTGATGACGCTCGCGTTCCTGGCCGAAGCGGTTGAGGAAATCGAAGACGACGAGATCGCCGCAAGCATCAACGACCGCCTTTACGGCTGGCTCGCACGGCGGCGCTGAGGTCCGGGATGGCTGTGACCGCAGACATCACGGCGACATATCGGGGGCCGCGCAAGGTGATTGCGCGGCTTCTCGCTATGGGGCCGCGTGAAGACCGGCTTTTGGCTTTTGTCATGGGCGCTTGCGTGCTGTTGTTCATTGCACAGATGCCGAGATTGGCCCGTGAGGCTCATCTGAGTGGGCAAGAGCTGAATATGCTGCTGGGCGGAGCATTGATGGGGATCATCTTCATCGCTCCTTTGGCGCTCTATGCGCTTGCGTTGATCTCGCATCTGTTCGTGCGACTGGTCGGAGGGCAGGGCGATGCCTACTGTGGTCGGCTTGCCCTGTTCTGGGCGCTTCTGGCGTCTTCGCCATTGTTGTTGCTCAATGGTTTGGTGGCAGGCTTTATTGGGCCGAGCCCTGCACTGAGTTCAGTTGGACTTTTGTGGCTTGCTGTTTTCCTTTGGTTCTGGATCTCTGGTCTGATCGAGGCCTACTGGGGTAAAAACCTATGAACTTCAAAGACCTATTGGTCGAAACTATCGTTAATCCTGCCTCGGCTGCGCGCCGGATCATGGCGCTCAATCTCACTGACGAAGTGGTCTGGACGGGGTTTGCGCTGAATGTCGTGCTCAGCGTTCTGCTCTATGCGGGGCAGAGCGTGTTGCTGGGAGATCCCTCCAATGCGCTCTTTCCGGGACTGAGCCCCGCGCTCTTTGGCGCGTTCCTTGTCGTGCTGCAGCTCAGCTACACTGCCGCGTCGATGGTTGCGGCGAGGTGGATGGGCGGAGACGCAGAATTTGGCACCATTCTGGGACTGCTCGTCTGGCTGCGCATCGTGAACATCGTTGTGCAGGTTATTGCGATTGCGATGGTTTTTGTCATTGCACCCTTGGCCGTTCTGTTTAACTTCGCAGCCGCGCTCTATGGGCTCTATGTCTTGGCGCACTTCACCAAAGAAGGGTTTGGCCTCTCTTCGCTTGGCAAATCTGCAGGCGTGATCCTGTTGGCCGGGCTTGGTGCGATGATCGCTGTTTTGATCCTGATGGGCCTTTTTGCGCCCACAATTCTGGAGACGTCCAATGTATGATGTCGAAAAAATCCGCTCTGACTTTCCGATCCTGTCACGCGAAGTGAACGGAAAGCCACTGGTCTATCTCGATAACGGGGCCTCTGCGCAGAAACCTCAGGTTGTGATTGATGCCGTGACAAAGGCATACGCGGAAGAATATTCAAATGTTCACCGTGGCTTGCATTATCTTTCTAATCTCGCGACTGAGAAATACGAAGGCGTACGCGGCATCATCGCAAAGTTTCTGAACGCGGCTCACGAAGATCACATCGTGCTGAATTCCGGGACCACAGAGGGTATCAATCTCGTGGCATATTCCTGGGCCATGCCGCGGATGGAAGCAGGCGATGAGATCATCCTCTCCGTCATGGAGCACCATGCGAACATTGTGCCCTGGCATTTCCTGCGCGAACGCCAAGGTGTCGTCATCAAATGGATCGACACGGACGCGGATGGAAGCCTGGACCCGCAAAAGGTGCTGGACGCCATTACACCAAAGACCAAGCTGGTCGCAGTCACCCAGTGTTCCAATGTCTTGGGAACCGTTGTTGATGTAAAATCCATCACAAAAGGCGCGCATGACAAAGGCGTGCCAGTGCTTGTCGACGGCTCTCAGGGCGCGGTTCACATGCCCGTGGATGTGCAGGATCTCGACTGTGATTTCTATGCCGTCACCGGGCACAAGCTCTATGGTCCGTCCGGGTCCGGCGCGATCTATATCAAGCCGGAGCGTCTGGCCGAGATGCGTCCGTTTATTGGCGGCGGCGATATGATCAAAGAAGTGTCCAAGGATCAGGTGATCTACAACGATCCGCCGATGAAGTTCGAGGCTGGTACGCCAGGGATCGTGCAGACGATCGGTTTCGGCGTCGCGCTTGACTATATGATGGAGATCGGAATGGCAGAAATTGCCGCCCATGAGGCCGATCTACGAGACTATGCTTCGGAGCGTTTCAAGGGATTGAACTGGTTGAATATTCAGGGCCATGCTCCTGGAAAAGCAGCGATATTCAGTCTGACGCTTGAGGGCGCTGCACATGCGCATGACATCTCAACCATTCTCGACAAGAAAGGTGTCGCGGTGCGTGCCGGGCATCATTGTGCGGGGCCTTTGATGGATCATCTTGGCGTCTCTGCAACGTGCCGCGCGAGCTTTGGCATGTACAACACGCGTGCAGAGGTAGATACGTTGATTGAGGCGCTAGAACTCGCACATGAGCTTTTTGGCTAGGACTGGTGGGGCTCCAATCGGAGTGTATGCTCTATAGAAGCACATTTTACATAATACTGATTATGGGATTTGTATTCGCCCTCATATCCAGCGTCGATCAGCACCCTTGAGCCCATGAAAACAGACAAAAAAACGCGCTCCGGTTTGGAGCGCGTTTTCTTTTATTTGATGTTGGTTCAGTCTCGCACGATCAGCACCGAACATGGTGCGTAGCGCGCCACGCGTGCTGAGTTTGGACCTTGCAGTCGATCCATCAACTCAGGCTTATGCGCGCCCATCACGACGAGATCTGCTTCGGAGCGTTTGATCGCATCCAGGATCATCTCGTAGACATTTGCCCCGACTTCAACGATGTGCTGCACGTCCCTCATGTCCGGCACGACCTTTTTGACATAGGCATGCAATTGGCGGTCCGCTTCTTTGACTGCCTCTTTCATGGTGCCGTCCTTGAAGAACGATCCCACAATGCTCATGCCGTAGTCCGGGACCACGGTCACCACGCTCAGCGTGGCACCGTAGAATTCCGCAAGCTCTGCTGCGCGCTTCAGCAAGGTCTCTTCCGCGTCCATATGCGTCAGGTCGATGGCGCAAAGTACATGTTTGGTCATCAGGCTACTCCTTCTTCTTTGCGCTTCCGGCCCATTTGCAGGAAGACCACGAAACCAAGGATCAAGAACGCCGGCAGATAGAAGACTTCTTTCGGCAGACGATCAGCCTCAACCTCCATCTCGACCAGTTCCCAGTCGAAATCGATGCCAAGCTGCTCTGCCGGACCGCCAAAGTTCAGGTTGTCGACGTAGATCTTGCCATCCTCATCGCGGAACTCAATCCCAGCGCCATCATAGAGACGGGTCTGCCCATCCGCGCCCTTTTCGCCAAGCGGCAACAGGAAACGGGCATCGACCATATCGCCTTCAAGGCTTTCGCCCATCAGACGCACACGCAGTGTTCCGCCATCTTCGACCGCTTCGGCCATCTCGTAGATCGCAGAGCCCGGTCGGGTTTCAAAGGCGGGTTGCAACTGATCGAGGAAGAACCCGGGCCTGAACAAGGTAAAGGCCACCAGGAGCAACAAGACACTTTCCCAAATCTTTGATTTCACGATGAAATAGTTCATCGTCGAGGCCGCAAACAGCAGCATCGCAATCATCGCGACGATAAAGACAAAGATGGCCTGGATCGGTCCCACATCAATCAACAGAAGATCGGTGTTGAAGATGAAGAGGAATGGCAACAGCGCGGTGCGGATCGAGTAGAAAAACGCCTGAAAGCCGGTGCGCAGCGGATCACCCTTGGAGATTGCCGCAGCTGCAAAGCTTGCAAGGCCCACGGGTGGCGTCACATCCGCCATGATCCCGAAGTAGAAGACGAACATATGGACAGCAACCAGCGGCACGATCAGGCCGTTTTGCGCGCCAAGTTCGACCACAACGCCGGCCATCAGCGAACTCACCACGATATAGTTGGCGGTTGTTGGCAGACCCATGCCCAGAACAATGGAGATGAGCGCGACAAATATCAGCATCAGCATGACGCTGCCACCCGAGAGGAATTCTACGAATTCCGCCATCACCTGCCCGATCCCCGTAAGGGTCACGGCGCCCACGATGATCCCGGCAACACCCATGGCGCAGGCCAGGCCAATCATGTTGCGCGCACCGATGATCAGACCTTCAAAGATGTCCGCAATGCCTTGTTTGAAATCAGCAATTGCAGTGTCTTGACCTC
Source organism: Epibacterium sp. HA2-3 (assembly GCF_055693725.2). Lineage (NCBI taxonomy): Bacteria > Pseudomonadati > Pseudomonadota > Alphaproteobacteria > Rhodobacterales > Roseobacteraceae > Epibacterium > Epibacterium sp. HA2-3. The sequence continues at coordinate 1,332,478 of NZ_CM172490.1, forward strand.
GGAACATCGACTTGATCGGGTTCTGCGTCGCGAGGATCACAAGCATTGCGACGGACGACCAGAAGGCCGACAGACCCGGCGATTTCCGTTCGATCATCAGAAGGTACATCAGCAGCAGGATCGGCATGATATAATGAATGCCGGTTTTAAAGATCTCGCGCGTGGGAGGCAGGTTTTGCATCGACTCGATGCTGATCTCCAGATCCTCTTGTGCGGCAGCCACTTTCAGCGCCAGAACATAGAGCACCGCCATGATCACGACGATCAGCCATGTGGTTGCGCCACCTGCAATGCTCTCCAGCGCGTTCACGAGAACACCGCAGAGCCAGAGCGTGCCGCCCCCGATCAGGATCGAGATCGAGATGGTGAAGATTGCACCGAGGAAGAACTTGACCGGATGCATCCGGCTCGAGCCCTTCATGCCCATTTTCAGCGCTTCAAGGTGCACGATGTAGATCAGCGCGATATAGGAAATCGCTGCCGGGATGATCGCAGTTTTGACCACTTCCACATAAGGAATGCCGACATACTCGGTCATCAGGAAGGCCACCGCGCCCATCACGGGCGGCGTCAGAACGCCGTTGATTGACGAAGAAACTTCGATCGCGCCTGCCTTGGTGGCGGGAAAGCCCACGCGCTTCATCAGCGGAATGGTGAAGGTCCCGGTTGTGACCACATTGGCGATGGACGAACCCGAAATAAGACCGGTGGCGGCCGAGCCGATCACAGCTGCTTTGGCGGGGCCGCCGCGCAGGTGCCCGAGGGCCGCAAAGGCCAGTTTCAGAAAGTAGTTCCCTGCCCCGGCTTGATTAAGAAGTGCACCGAAGAGCACAAAAAGAAACACAAAACCCGAGGATACGCCCAGAGCGACACCAAAAACGCCCTCAGTGGTGAGCCACATATGGCTCATGGCTTTGTTGATCGAGGCGCCCTTCCATTGCACCACTTCCGGCAACCATGGCGAAGAGCCAAAAAAGACATAGGCGAGGAAGAACAGCGCAACACCCATCAACGGGAAACCAAGGCTGCGGCGTGCGGCCTCCAGCAGCAGCACCAGCCCCACGATGGAGACGATCACATCGGTCTGGTTGGGCGCACCAGAGCGCGCGGCGACGCCGGAGTAGGCATAAAACAGATAGGAGGCACAGAGCGCACCAACGGCACCAATGATCCAGGTTGGGATCGGAATGTGGTGTCTTGGGCTCGATTTCAGACCGGGAAACGCGATGAAGGCCAGAAGCACCGCAAAACCAAGGTGAATGGCCCGGGTCTGGGTGTCATTCCACACGCCAACCCCGAGGATAAAGGGCAGCGGTGAGGCGATCCAAAGCTGATACAGCGACCAGACAAGCGGTAGATACCACAGCGCATTACGTCCCAACGCATCCTGCGGCAAGCGACCGCCAGTGTCGCTATCGGCTACAAAATCCTCAAGCGAACGGTCTTCTTGAGCCGTCGCGCTCTGGTTATCTGTCATCGTGTCCCCACCCGGTTTGTTATGCACTCTTGTTAAAACGAAAACGGCTCCCGCCCCTTAAAGAAAGGGCGAAAGCCTTTGATTTCACGAGAGAAGTGATTGGATCACTTCCAGCCGCGCTCTTTGTAGTACTTCATCGCGCCGGGGTGGATTTCAGCCGACAGCGCGTCGCTTACCATCTCTTCTTCGGAGAGACGGGAGAAGGCCGGGTGCAGCTTTTTGAAGTCGTCGAAGTTTTCGAATACCGCGCTTACAACCGCATAGACCACTTCGTCGGAGACGTCAGCGGAGGTCACGAAGGTTGCTTTGGGCCCCCAGGACGGAATGTCGTCCGGGTTACCCGGATACATGCCACCGGGGATGGTTGCGGCTGCGTACGGCGTGTTCTCTGCCAAGAGAGTGTCAATGTTTTCACCGGACAGCGGAACGATGTTCACGTCACAGGACGAGGTCGCTTCCTGGCTCGAACCATTCGGCAGACCGGAGGCCCAGATGGTTGCATCGATCTTGCCGTCGCACAGCGCCGCGGCCTGCTCGGAGGACTTCAGCTCTGCTGCCAGCGCAAAATCATCGGTGGTCAGACCGGAGTACTTCATCAGGGTTTCGGCCAGAACGCGGGTCCCGGAGCCGGGGTTCGCGATGTTGACTTTCTTGCCCTTCAGATCGTCGACGGAGGCGATTTCCGCATCCTTGCGCGCCATCAGGTGCATCGGCTCCGGGTGGACCGAGAACAGAGCGCGCAGACCTTCGAACGGGCCGTCTGCTTCAAATGCGCCGGTGCCGTCGAGACCAGCCTTCTGAACGTCGGACTGGACAACGCCGAACTCCAGCTCGCCTTCACGGATGGTGCGGGTGTTGTAAACGGAACCACCGGTGGATTCCACGGAGCAGCGAATGCCGTGCTCTTTGCGGTCTTTGTTCACCAGACGGCAGATCGCGCCACCCGTAGGGTAGTAAACGCCGGTCACGCCACCGGTGCCGATGGTGATGAACTGCTGTTCAGCCGCGGACGCCGCCCCGGCAAAGCCGAGCGCAACAGTTGCAGCAGATGCAAGAAGTGTGTGCTTGAGGACCATAAGTACTCTCCCTGATTTAAAACCTAAAATCGGTCGCGGTGCCGATAGTATGCGCGCGATGCTTCCACAAGTTATTTTTGCAGTCACGACATAACTAATGTTTTTTCTTCGCCACCCAGTAGGCGTTGTTGTCCTTGCGCAGGGTCTCATAAGACGTGATTCTGTCCTTCACGTCCTGACCGCCCAAAGCCACCAGCAATGACACAAGATTTTCGGCCACCGCCATAACCCCCGTGTAACACCCAAAGTGATGTGTGCTCAACGTAGACGCAACAAGAGTTTCTTCAGGGGTGAATTTTGAAGAAATCACCTCACTATCGGAGATCATGACCAGTTTGACCCCCTTTTTACGTGCAAATTCACAGGCTTCGATGGTCTCGCGCGAATAAGGCGTGAGCGTGATCGCGATCATCACGTCGCCTTCGTCGGCATAGTTCAACTCATCAATGGCGCTGTTGATATGGCGAGGAATCAGTTGCAGCGATGGCAGCGCCATGCGGCCGACGTAATGAAAATAGTAGGCAATGGAATAGCTTGCGCGCACAGCGGTCAGATAGACATTCTTGGCACCAAGGAGCATCTCGGCCACCCGCTGCAATTGCCTTAGATTCTGCCCCTCCAAGCTGCGTTGGACAATTGCCATCGAATTCAGCGCCGCTTCAGCCTGTTTCTGGCCAAGCTCTCCACTTTCGCGCCATCGGTTGATCCATTCAGGCGCATCGACAAACTGTGTTGGTGCCACCAGCGCGACACGAAACGGATCCCGCATGTCCTCGTAGCTGTCAAAGCCGAGCCGTTCGGAGATCCGCACCAAGGTATAGGTCGAAACCTCGGCCTTGCGTGCCGTGTCGCGGATCGAGTCGAGCCCAAAGTCGGCCGGGTGATCCACGATGTATTTTGCGGCCACCTGGAGGCGCGGTGACAGGTCTGAAAGCTCCTCTTTGAGGCGTGTTATCGTTTTATTTCTGAGGGTTGGGTCCATACTCTCACCCGTTTTCTCTCCTGTTGCGATTATAACGAACGTTATTTTTTGCTCACATTGACGGGTTTCGTGATTTCATCAAGGCTTTTTTGCACGCCCGGTTCGTCGGGACGCTGATCCTGATTCCGCCTGAAATGGAATGACACCATGCCCAAAGACCTTCCCGCACACGCCTCCGTAGTCGTCATCGGCGGCGGCATCATGGGGTGTTCGACACTCTATCACCTCGCAAAGATGGGGGCGCACGACGCGATCCTGCTCGAACGCAACCAGCTGACCTCTGGCACCACCTGGCACTCTGCGGCTCAGGTGCGGGCGCTGCGCCATTCGCGCAACCTCACCCGGATGATCCAATACTCGGTGGAGCTCTACAGCCAGCTCGAGCGCGAAACCGGGCAGAGCGTCGGCTGGATACAAAAAGGCTCCCTGTCGCTGGCCACCAATCCTGACCGGCTGGTTCATATCCAGCGGCAGGAGGCGCTTGCACATGCCTATGGTATTGAAGCGACATCGATTTCACCGCAGGAGGCCAAAGAACGCTGGCCGCTGATGAACGCGGATGATGTGCTTGGCGCAGTGTGGTCGCCCGATGATGGCCGGGTCTCGCCCTCGGACGTCTGTGCCGCATTGGTCAAGGGCGCTAAATCCCTGGGTGCGCGTCTCTTTGAACAAACCGGTGTGACGGGAATTCTGACGGAGAATGGCCGCGTCAAAGGGGTCGAAACGAGCCGTGGTGTCGTCATGTGCGATGCGATTGCCCTATGTGCGGGGCTGTGGTCGCGTGAGATCGGTGCCATGGCCGGGGCCGAGGTCCCTGCCCTTGCCTGCGAGCATTTCTACCTGCTGACCAAGCCGATTGACGGAATCCAGGGCAACACGCCGACCCTCTCGGATCACGACAACCATCTGTATATTCGAGACGATTCCGGCGGGCTGCTGGTGGGTTGTTTTGAACCCATGGGCAAAGCAATCGCGCCCGGGCGTCTTGATGAAAGCTTTGAATTTGGCCTGCTCCCCGAGGATTGGGACCATTTTGAGCCGATGATGCTGAACGCGCTGCACCGTTTGCCCGCATTGGAAACGGCAGAGGTCAAAATGCTGCTCAACGGCCCCGAGAGTTTCACGCCCGATGGCACGTTTATGCTCGGTGAAACCGCCGAGACGCGCGGGTTGTTCTTGGGGTGTGGGATGAATTCGGTGGGGATCGCGTCGGGAGGTGGAGCGGGCATGAACCTTGCGCATGCAATCCTGCATGGCGCGCCGGCCTATGATCTCTCTGAAGCGGACGCAAAGCGCTTTGCGCCGGTCTTCAATTCATTGAATCACCTGATGGCGCGCGCGCCCGAGATCCTCGGCACCCATTACGAAATTGCATACCCGGGCCGACAATTGTCTACTGCGCGCAATCTGCGCCCCCTGCCCGTTCACACGGCGCATGTCTCCTCCGCTGCGCATTTTGGTCAGGTCTACGGGTGGGAACGCCCGCTCTATTTCGGAAAGACCGCGGAACCAAGGCTGAGGTTCGATCGGCCAGACTGGTTCTCCAATGTCGCCAATGAGGTCAAGGCCGCACACACCCGTGCCGCAGTGTTTGATGCCTCTTCCTTTGGCAAAATTGACGTGACAGGACCGGATTCTGAGGCGTTTCTTTTGCATGTTTGTTCGGGTCACATGGCGCGCGCGCCCGGATCCGTCATCTATACCGCCATGCTGAATGCTCAAGGTCGGTTTGAATCTGACATTACTGTGCACCGTCTTGCGACAGATCATTACCGTTTGTTTGTCGGCACAGCGGCCATCAAGCGAGACATGGCTTGGCTTCTGCGGCACAGCCGCGAGTTCGACGTAAATATATGTGATACAACAGAAGATTTCGCCACCTTTGGTTTGATGGGGCCAGAGGCTATGCGCATTGCGCGCGATCTTGGCGCCGCAGAGCTGGCCTCACTTGGCTATTTCAAACATGGCGAAGCGATGATCGCGGGGCATCCTGTGCGCGCGGCCCGGCTCTCTTATGTTGGCGAGGCTGGTTGGGAAATCACCTGCAAGACTACATCCGCGCAAGAGGTCTACACCGCGCTCCTTGATGCAGGTGCGACCCCGGCCGGGCTCTATGCGCAGACCTCCATGCGCATCGAGAAAGGGTTCTGCGCGATGGGGCATGAATTGGACAGCGATGTAAGCCCGCTTGAGGTCGGCCTTGGTTTCGCCCTACGCAAGAGTGGTGGCTTTATCGGTGCTCAAGCGCTTGAAGAGATGAAGAAAAAAAGCCTCAACCATCAAATCGTTTCGCTCCTGTTCGAGGAGGGGGATGTGGTGCCGCTGGGGCATGAGCCGGTCAGTGCGCGCGGTGACATCATAGGGCATACGACCTCCTGTGCCTTTGGCTACCGCGTCGGGCGCCCGGTCGCTTTGGCTTTTTGCAAAGCGGGACTGGAAACCGGCCATGAGGTAGAGGTCAATATTGCAGGGCGTCGGGCGACAGCGCGGGTTCAGATTGGGCCGGTGTTCGATCCTGAAGGCCTCCGGATGCGCGACATTGGCTAAAACAGGGCGCGAAACTGCGATTCTAGGGGTGATTTTGCAAAAACGCACCTCAAATCCCACCCGATTGGGGGTGCTTGGATGAGATATCGCAAAGCGCATTAACCTCTGGAAGGGCACGCCTTAGCACTGTTCGTTCAGAGGTTTTGCGCGGATACCCCTGCCTTTCTGATGGGCGCACATGTGAAGGAGATCTGCAAAAATGTCCCTGCACTACGCCAAGATGATGCATTGGGATGATCCATGTGCAAAGCGACTTGGGATCAATTAAGACCTCTTAATCGCAGAGCCGCTGGCCTAAGCGGTTTTGCCTCCTGTGTTAATCCGCGCCTTAAGGTTTGTCGCGAGCTGCTCACCGATCCCGTGAGTGTTGGCGCCTCTTGCGTCGCGGAATCCCCGCAAAATAGCCGCCCTTGCATTTCTGCAAGGGCGGCTTTGCGTTTTTGAGCCTCGTTAAGGCTTAGAAGAACGCCTGCAGGCCGGTCTGCGCGCGCCCAAGGATCAGGGCATGGACGTCATGCGTGCCTTCATAGGTGTTCACGGTCTCAAGGTTCATCATGTGACGGATGACCTGGAACTCAAGGCTGATGCCGTTGCCGCCGTGCATGTCACGCGCATGCCGTGCAATTTCGAGCGCCTTGCCGCAGTTGTTGCGCTTTACGATGGAGATCATCTCCGGCGCTGCATTGGCCTCATCCATGAGGCGCCCAACACGCAAGGAGGCTTGCAGGCCCAACGCGATCTCGGTTTGCATATTTGCCAGTTTCAACTGGAAAAGCTGCGTGTTCGCCAGAGGGCGTCCAAACTGATGGCGGTCGAGGCCATACTGGCGCGCCGCATGCCAGCAGGCTTCCGCCGCCCCCATGACACCCCAGCTGATCCCGTAACGCGCGCGGTTCAAACAGCCAAAGGGTCCCTTCAGTCCTTCGACATGTGGCAGCAGCGCCTCGTCGCCAACCTCGACCCCATCCAGGACGATCTCACCCGTGATCGAAGCGCGCAGTGACATCTTCTGTTGAATTTTCGGAGCCGACAGGCCCTTGGTGCCCTTATCGAGCACAAATCCGCGGATCTTGCCGCCGTGGGCTTCGGATTTTGCCCAAACCACAAAGACATCGGCGATGGGCGCGTTCGAAATCCACATTTTGGAGCCCGTGAGGCGATAGCCATCTGCGGTCTTTTCGGCGCGTGTTTTCATGCCGGCCGGATCAGAGCCCGCATCGGGTTCGGTTAAACCAAAACAACCGATCCACTCACCGGAGGCAAGTTTCGGCAGATATTTCTGGCGCTGCTCCTCGCTGCCATAAGCGTAGATCGGGTACATCACCAGCGAGCTTTGCACCGACATCATGGAGCGATAGCCGCTGTCGACACGTTCCACTTCGCGTGCCACCAGACCGTAGGAGACATAACCGCCACCGAGGCCGCCGTATTCCTCTGGGATCGTGGTGCCCAGAAGCCCCATTTCGCCCATTTCGCGGAAAATCTCGGGATCGGTCTGTTCGGTCTCATAGGCCTCAGTCACACGGCTTTGCAGTTTTTCCTGTGCGTAAGCGCGTGCAGAGGCTTCGATCATGCGTTCGTCTTCGGTCAGCTGATCGCTCAGGCGCAGCGGGTCGTCCCAAGCAAAGCGGCCAAGGTCAGGTGCATCTTTTGCGCGAAGTGTGGGTTTGTCATCCAGCATGTGGGCCTCCAATCAAAGTGTTGACGAGAGCTTAAGCGCGGCTGGCCGCAAAAAACAGCGAGACTTTGGAAAGAATGTATGACAAAAAATCATACATGTCGGTACCTCGCAGATTTCTTCCTTCGATTGCGTCCCTCCGCGCGCTGGAGGCGGTTGACCGCCTCGGGAGCGCTTCTGCGGCTGCGGTAGAGCTCTCCTTGACGCAAGGGGCTGTGAGTCGCCAGTTGCAGGCGCTGGAGCGGCAGCTTGGCATTGAGCTTGTCCTGCGCGATGGAAAGGCGCTCTCTTTGACGCCAGATGCGACGGACTATGCCCAGGAGGTACGCCATGCGCTCGACCGGATTGCGCAGGCAACCCTGCAGGTGCAATCTGTTCCATTGGCCGGAAGCCTGAACCTCGCCATTTTGCCCGCCTTTGGCATGCGCTGGCTGATGCCTCGTTTGCCGGCGTTCTCACGGCGACATCCGGATGTGACAATCAATATGTCCACCCGGTTGTCGCCTTTTAACTTTGCAACGCAAAGCTTTGATGCCGCGCTTCATTTTGGACATGCAGACTGGCCGGGGACGGATTCTCTGCTGCTCAAGCACGAGCAGCTTTTGCCGGTCTGTGCGCCGGAGCTTGTCAAACGCGCCAAGGTTGATGCACCGGGCGATATCCTCGCCCTACCGCTTTTGCATATTCAAACCCGGCCGACCGCTTGGGCGGATTGGTTTCAACGGCAGCTAGTTCCGACTTCGGGCACGCTCGGTGGTAGCATGTATGACCAGTTCTCGACCATCAACCAGGCTGCGCTGCATGGTTTGGGGGTAGCCTTGATGCCGGATTATCTCGTGGAACAGGACCTCGCGACAGGGCGGCTGGTGTCATTGCATCCCGTGCCCGAAGACATTGGCGGCGCATACTATCTGGTCTGGCCGACCAGCAAGTCTCGCCACAGCGGCCTTCAGAAATTTCGTGACTGGCTAGCCGGACAGGCACAGCCCGAAGATCCCTTGCCGCGCTAAGCCCACTGTTTGATGGAAAAACGGCTCCGGAAAACCGGAGCCGCAATAAATCGTTACAGTACAAATCTAATGTGGTCGGCTACCCGAGCGCATAGCCCGCACCGCGTACCGTGCGGACGGGGTCATCGCCGCCGTGCTGGGTCAGCGCCTTGCGCAGACGGCCGATGTGAACATCGACGGTGCGGGTATCGACATAGATATCCCGCCCCCAGACGCGATCCAGCAGCTGTTCACGGCTCCAGACACGGCCCGGCTTCTCCATAAAGGTCGAGAGCAGGCGAAACTCGGTCGGGCCAAGCTTGAGCGGGTGTTCCGAGCGGCTCACCTTGTGCGTTTCCGCGTCAAGGATAATGTCGTCAAACTCGAGCCGCATGCCAACGGTGGCTGGCCGGACGCGGCGCAGTTGCGTGCGCACCCGGGCCATCAGCTCGATCACGGAGTAAGGTTTCACCACATAGTCGTCCGCGCCGGTCTCCAGACCGCGCACCTTGTCGACCTCTTCCGAGCGCGCGGAGAGCATGATGATCGGAATGCTCCGGGTGTCCGTGCGCGTCTTCAGGCGGCGGCAGATCTCGATTCCGGTCAGATTGGGCATCATCCAGTCGAGTACGATGATGTCAGGCATGTCCTCTTCGACGAGCAGCAGCGCCTCTTCGCCGTTCTCCGCCTTGATCACCCGAAAGCCGTCCGCCTCCAGATTGTAAGCAAGCACTTCGCGCTGCGCCAGTTCGTCCTCGACGACCAGAACAGTGGGCTGATCGACTGCCATGGCTTAGATCTCCTGCATCGTCACCGACGTATTGTCGGCTTTTGCGCGTTCTTCCTCGGGCTTGTTGCCGGTCACGAGATAGACCACCTGCTCTGCGATCGCGGTGACATGATCGCCCATGCGTTCGATGTTTTTTGCAATAAAGTGCAGGTGCATACAGGATGAAATGTTGCGCGGGTCTTCCATCATATGCGTGAGGAATTCCCGAAACAGAGCGTTGTACATTTGGTCCACGTCGCGGTCGCGCTGGATCACGTCGCGCGCCAGCTCATCATCTCGCTGAATATAGCTGTCGAGCGCGTCCCGGAGCATCAACTCCACCTCACGCGCCATGCGCCGCAAGGCTGCTGCACTGTCCGCAACTGCCGGGCTCTGGGCCAGAACGCTGGTGCGTTTCGCCATGTTCTTGGCATAGTCGCCAACCCGCTCCAGGTGCCCCGAGATCTTAATGACGCTGAGCACGACGCGCAGATCAACGGCGGCCGGTGCGCGGATGGCGATCACGCGGGCGGCATCCTCATTGATCAGCTCTTCGAGTCCGTCGATAGCTTTGTCGTCCTGCACCACTTTTGCGGCCAGCTCTTCGTCGCGTGTTTCAAGCGCGCGCGCGCCTTCCATGATGGCGGCCTCGACAAGCCCGCCCATCTTCATGATCCGGGCCTGAATGGCCTCCAGGTCGCGGTCGAATGCAGATGCAATATGTTGTTCAACCATTTGATATGTCTCCAACTTAGCCGATGCGGCCAGTGATGTAGCTTTCGGTGCGCGGATCTTCGGGATTGGTAAAGATCTGACCGGTTGGGCCGAACTCCACGAGGTTTCCGAGGTGGAAAAACGCGGTCTTTTGGCTCACGCGTGCAGCCTGCTGCATGGAGTGTGTCACGATCACAACCGAATAGTTTTCGCGCAGCTCGTCGATCAGTTCTTCTACCTGTGCAGTTGCGATCGGGTCCAGTGCTGAGCACGGTTCGTCCATCAGCAGAACCTCGGGCTCTGTGGCGACCGCACGGGCAATACAGAGGCGCTGCTGCTGGCCACCGGAGAGCCCGGTGCCCGGCGCGTGAAGCCGGTCTTTGACCTCGTCCCAGATCGCTCCGCGACGCAGGGATTTCTCAACAATTTCATCGAGTTCCGCTTTGTTCTTGGCCAGGCCATGAATGCGGGGACCATATGCGACATTGTCATAGATCGACTTGGGGAACGGGTTGGGTTTCTGAAACACCATGCCAACCTGCGCGCGCAGCTGGACCGGGTCGACGCGTTTGTCGTAGATATCCTCGCCCTCAAGCAGGATGTCCCCGGTGACGCGGCAGATGTCGATCGTGTCGTTCATCCGGTTGAGGCAGCGCAGAAAGGTCGATTTTCCGCAGCCCGACGGACCGATGAAGGCGGTCACGGTCTTGTCCTCGATCTCGACGTTCACGTCCTTGATGGCGTGGCTGTCGCCGTAATAGACGTTGACGCCCTTGGCTGCGATCTTGGTGCGTTGTGTTTCCACGGTGCTGTCCATTGCTGTCATATCGTTCATTGTAGGGCCCCTTTACCAGCGGCGTTCAAATCGGCGGCGCAAGATAACGGCCAATGTGTTCATGGTGATCAAGAAGACCAGCAGGATGATGATACCGCCCCAGGCGCGTTCGTAAAACGCTGGATCGGCGCGTTTGGCCCACTCATAGATCTGTGCGGGCATGGCGGAGTTCGGCGACAAGAGACCGGAGGCAATGCTGTCGGGGGCGTTGGAGGCGATAAAGCCCACCATGCCGATCAGCAGAAGCGGCGCGGTTTCACCCAGTGCTTGTGCCAGACCGATGATGGTCCCGGTGAGGATCCCCGGTGCGGCGAGCGGCAGAACATGGTGAAACACGGCCTGCATCTTGGAGGCGCCCACGCCCAATGCGGCATCGCGGATCGAAGGCGGTACGGCCTTAAGCGACGCGCGGGTCGAGATGATGATGGTCGGCAGTGTCATCAGCGTGAGCACCAGACCGCCCACAAGCGGCGCCGAGGTCGGCAGGTGCATGTAGTTGATAAAGACCGCAAGCCCCAGAATACCAAAGACAATCGAGGGTACCGCCGCGAGGTTGGAGATGTTCACCTCGATGATGTCGGTAATCCAGTTCTGCGGTGCAAACTCCTCAAGATAGATCGAAGCCGCAACCCCGATCGGCAGTGCAAGCGCCAGCACCACGAACATCATGAAGAGCGACCCCAACATGGAGACCCCCATGCCTGCAGCTTCGGGGCGTGCGTCCGATGCATCCGCGCCAAGGATGAAGTCGAGGTTGAAGGTTTTTTCGATCACATTGGCCGCCACCAGCGCGTCAACGAGATCGAGCTGTTCAGCCGAGATATTCTTGTCATTCTCGATGCTGTCCCGGCTCACGCGCCCTTTCAGATACCCGTCGACACGGCTCTGTGCGAGGAAGCGGAACTCCACAGTGGTGCCGATCTGATCCGGATTGGCGATCACGAATTCGCGCAGGGTTGCGGCGGCGTTCTTGGACAGAAGCCCCGCCATGTCCTTGGCCTTGAGCGAGGTTTCAACGCCAAGCTCGGTCACTTTCGCCTCGACGGCGTTGCGAATGATCGGCGCATATCCAAAGGTCGTGACCTTCTTGATGTCTTCAATATCGCGGTTGCCGTTCTTGTCGAGCTTGTTTTCCAAGAGCTCGACCGGGAGCGTGATGAATGTCTGCTGAAACGCGCCTGTGCCCTTGCTGACGATGGTTGTCACCAGAACAACAAGCATCAACAGGCCGACCGCGATGGCGGCAATGCCATAGGCCTTGAACCGGGTCTCGGCGGCGTTGCGGCGTTTGGTGCGATCCGACAGTTCCAGCAGTGAGGTGCCAGGTTTGCGCGACATGGGTGCGTCTCCGGAGGAGGGATTTTGGCTAAGATCGGTCATCAGTCATACTGCTCCCGGTATCTGCGCACGATGTAGAGTGCGAGGACATTGAGCCCGAGGGTCAGCACGAAGAGTGTCAGGCCAAGGGCAAAAGCGACCAGGGTTTCCGGGCTGGCGAAATCGGTATCGCCAGTCAGCTGGCTCACGATCCGGGTGGTGATTGTTGTCATGGAATCAAGCGGGTTGAGCGAGAACTTCGCAATCGCGCCTGCGCCCATCACCACGATCATGGTCTCGCCGATCGCGCGGGAGGCTGCCAGCAGGATCGCGCCGACGATGCCGGGCAAGGCTGCGGGCATGACCACCTGGCGCACGGTCTCGGACTTTGTGGCGCCAAGACCAAGCGAGCCATCGCGCATTGCCTGTGGCACCGCGTTGATGATGTCATCAGAGAGCGAGGAGACAAAAGGAATGAGCATGATCCCCATCACGACGCCTGCGGTCAGAACCGAAGTCGCGCCGCTCATCCACTCCACCCCCAGGACGCCATTTTCGCCCTGCCCGAAGAAACGCACAAGCGCCGGTCCCACGGTCAAAAGCGCAAAGAGGCCATAAACGATGGTCGGGATCCCGGCGAGGATCTCAAGCAGAGGCTTGGCAAAGGAACGGGTGGTCTTGCTGGCATATTCGCTGAGGTAGATCGCGGCAAACAAACCGATCGGCACTGCAACCATGAGCGCAATAAAGGAGATATAGAGTGTGCCCCACAGAAGCGGCAGGATCGACAGATCGGAATCACCGCGAAAGTTCGGAGCCCAGGTGTCGCCAAAGAAGAAATCGGTCCAGGAATGCAGCGCAAAGAAGTTGCGTGTCTCAAACAGCATCGAAAGGACAATACCGATGGTGGTGAGGATCGCGAGCGATGCCGCAAGGATCAGCAGTGCCATGATGCCCTGCTCGACCACGTTGCGGGCGCGAAAATCCTTGTGCGTGCGCCCGTAGGACCAGCCAAAGCCGCCCAGAGCCACCAGAATAACGCTCACCCACATGGACAAATGGCCGGTGCTGGAAAGCGCGCGATAGGTTTGCGCGGCGCTCAGCACCTCGGGACGCACGTCCGATCCCAAGGCGACGCCAACATCGCCCAGAACGGCGCGTACGTCGGTGGTGCCGCTGCTGAGGTCATCTGACTGTGCCTGCGTCATGGCCCCCTGGGCCACGGCAATGTCGAGCCCCTCGGCCACGCGGCGCACGTCGCTCATGACAAGGCTCAGGGTCGAGCCTTCGGAGATCGCCGCGTCGGGGATCATGCCGGAAACCCGTTTGTCGATGATCATGGGCTGCGCCAAGAGCCAGACGGCAAGAAGGACAAGCGCCGGCACCAAAGCCGACAGTGCCACGTTATGCCCATAATAAGAGGGCAGCGAGTGTAGATCCTTGGGGTTTCCATCCGCGGAAACCAAGGCCCGATTGCGGCCGAGGAAGAACCCGGCGACCGAGAGGGCGATCAAGCCGAGGATAAGCCATAGGGTAGGCATCAAGAGCTCCGTTTGGCGGTGCAAGAAGGGAGGAAAACAGCGATACTTTTGAAACGAAAGGCCGGGACGTCATATCCGCCCCGGCCTGAACTTTACATGCGCGGGGCTATTAGGAGTTGCCGCCCATGGTTGCTTCTGCTGCAACAGCTTCCTGAGTCTTTGCAAGCTCGGGGTCTGCTACGAGGCCGTATTCGGCCAGCGGGCCGTCGGGGCCAGCAACTTCATCTGCAACGAAGAACTCAGCGAATTCCTTGAGGCCGGGGATCACGCCGATGTGCGCTTTCTTCACGTAGAAGTACAGCGGGCGGGACACCGGATATTCGCCGGTTGCGATGGATTCGGTGGAGGGAACAACGCCGGACATGGTTGCAACCTGCAGCTTGTCGGTGTTGTTCTCGTAGAAGGCCAGACCGAACACGCCGATACCGTCCTTGTTGGAGTCGATACGTGCGAGGGTCTCGGTGTAGTCACCGTCGATGTCCACGGACACGCCGTCGGTGCGCAGAGCGATACAGGCTTTCTCGGCTGCTTTCTTGTCGCCGCCGTTGGCTTCTTTCAGCAGATCGAACGCGCCGGTTTCTTCACAGCCAGCGAGGATAACTTTGTCTTCAAAGACTTCGCGGGTGCCGTGCTTGGTGCCGGGGATGAAGGCCTGGATAGGCTGTGCCGGGAAAGCGGCGTTTACATCGGCCCAGGTCTTGTTCGGGTTGTCGACCAGCGCGCCGTCAACAACAACTTTGTCGGAGAGCGCGAGGAACCAATCGGTCGGGGTGAATTCAAAACCGTTGCCGTCGATGTCGGAGGCAAACACGATGCCATCATAACCGATGCGGACTTCGATGATGTCGGTCACGCCGGCTTCGGCACAGGCCTTGATCTCTTTTTCTTTGATCGCGCGGGAGGCGTTTGCAATGTCGATGGTGTTTTCGCCAACGCCTTCGCAGAAACGCTTGAGGCCGGCGGAGGATCCACCGGATTCGACAACCGGTGTCGGGAAGTCGAAGTTTTCGCCAAAGGCTTCGGCAACGATCGAGGCATAGGGCAGAACGGTGGAAGAACCTGCGACCTGCACCTGCTCACGTGCAGAAGCTGCGGTGGCCGATACGGCTGCGATGGCGAGAGTGGATGCGGTCAGTTTCACAAAGGACATTGAAGTCTCCATGAGTTTAAGAAGTTTACGATCACCCCCAAGATGATCTTGCGCCCCTCCTAGAAGGCTCAGGTGTGGCTTTTGTGACAGCTATGTAACAGCTGTATGACAAGAGCGGGCCTGAGGTGAAAAAAATCCGAAACACTTGGAAAAGAGACCTGTGAACTTGGTGCAACGGCCGGTTTGCCGGGGATGGCGTGGCAGAAAGTATGAATCCTGTGTCACAAAACGCGCCAGTACCAATGGTTCGCGCGCAGGATTGCACGTGAAAGCCGTCTCAACGAAGAGAAGGACGCGGGACCTATTGGGGCAAGATCACGGTGAAGGTCGCGCCTTTGCCAAGGTCGCTCTCGACGCGCAGGCGTCCGCGGTGGCGGTTGATGATGTGTTTTACAATCGCGAGTCCAAGGCCCGTGCCCCCCAACTCGCGGGAGCGGTGATTGTCGGCGCGATAGAATCGTTCGGTCAGGCGCGGCAGGTGAACCGGATCAATGCCAGGGCCATCATCGATCACCTGCACCCGCACCGCCGGACATCTGAGCGCGGGATCCCGCTCCAGCGCCATCAGGGAGACGGTCACATTGTCCCCACCATATTTCAGCGCATTCTCTATGAGGTTGGTGAAAACCTGCTGGAGCTGATCCGGATCCGCAGGGATCTCCACTGCGCCTGCGGGCGCATCAAGCGTAAGCTGGGTGCCGCCGCTCTCGGCGAGGGGCGCCAGCGATTTGATCGTGGACTGAAGATGCGCCAAGAGGTCGATACGTTCCTTCGGGCGTACGCGTTCCTCGCTCTCGACACGGTTGAGCGACAGCAGATCCCCCACAAGGCGATTCATCCGGCTCGCCTCGCCTTCCATGATTTCCAGGAAACGATCCCGTGCCGTCGCATCATTGCGCGCAGCACCCCGCAGGGTCTCGATGAACCCCATCAATGCGGTCAGTGGCGTGCGCAGCTCGTGGCTGACATTGGCGACAAAATCACGCCGCATCTGGCTGGCCTGCTCGCGGTCGGTGATGTCGTCAAAACACAAGAGCACCGCGCCGCCATTCACGGCCCCTACTCCCGGCACATATCGCAGGGTCACTTCAAAGGTGGTGTCCTGCGCGCCATCATTGGAAAGATGGCGCGCGGTGCGCGGTTTGCGGTCCAGAAGACAGGCCTCGATCGCAGTGGTCACATTGGGCTGACGCAGGATCGTTGCAAAATGACGCCCGATGACTTGCGGGCCAAGCAGGGTCGCCCCCTCCACATTGGCCGCAATCAACCGCTCTGTCTGATCGATCAAAACAGCCGGCATCGGAAACGCGGCCAGAAGCCCGTCGATCAGCTCTTGCGACATGATTTTATGCCTCGTCATTGCGTCGTGGCGGCCTTCTTAGGGTTCAATTGTAACTAGGACATGGCAGAGGTGATGGCGTTCTCGAAGATCGCGCAGAGGGCCTCTGGATCCTCCAGCCCCACGGACACGCGAAAGAAACCCTCGTGCAGGCCGAGTTCTGCCCGGTTTTCAGCCGTGAGCGCCCGATGCGATGAGGATGCAGGATGCGAGAGCGTCGTGCCCACATCGCCCAAGGTTGGCGCAAAGGACAGGCCTTCTGCTGCGCGGGTAAAGGCATTGGCCGCCGCGCGCCCGCCATCAAGCTCAAAGCTCACCATATTGCAGCCCCGCCCCTTCAGGAGCGCCTCTGCGCGCGCATGATCGGGATGATCCTTGCGCGTGGGGTAGATCACGCGTTTGATGCCCGGCAGGGTTGCGATGTGATCCGCAAGCCGTGCAGCCGTCGCCTCGGCGCGGTCAAAGCGCAGATCAAAGGACAACAGCCCCCGCTCCGCCAACCAGCAGTCAAAGGGGCTTGGCGTCATGCCGGTGGTCACGGAGAACACGCGCATCCGGTCATTGAGCGCCGGATCTTTGGCGACCACATACCCAAGCATCACATCAGAGTGACCCGCGAGCAGCTTTGTCACTGAATGGATCACGATGTCCGCACCATGCTCAAAGGGTTTGAACGCGCGCGGCGTGGTGAAGGTATTGTCGACAGCCAGCAAAATACCGTGCTCGCGGCAGAGCGCTGCAAGGCCATCGATGTCGGCCACCGCCAGTGTCGGATTGGAAACGGCCTCGACCAGAATGAGCTTGGTCTCGGGGCGGATTGCCGCGCGGATCGCCGCAACGTCACCGGGGTTGGCGAGGGTTGTTGCGATCCCCAGCCGTGGCAGGTCTTCTTTCATCAGGCGCAGCGAGCGCCCGTAGAGCTGATCGCCGCCGATGACATGATCACCGGTTTGCAACAGCCCCAGCAGCACCGCTGAGACCGCCGCCATCCCGGAGCCACAAACAACGCCGCCCGACGCCCCTTCCATGTCGTCGAGCCGCCGCGCGATCACATCCGCGTTTGGGTGTCCCTCGCGCGAGTAGGTATAGCCATGGACGCGGCCCTCATATTGATCATCCAGCGCATCCGGGGTTTCAGACGCGTAAACGACCGAGGGGCTCAGCGGAGTGACAACCGGGTGGCTGGCGCTGTCCGGCAGGCCATGGGGACGCATTACGGAGGGGCGAGAATTCTTCACGGTCAAATTTCCTTCAGGTCTTCTTTGAAACGGCGCATGTTGTCCTGGTAGTGAATGGCGCTTGCGGTGAGCTTGGCGACAAGCGCATCGTCCACCTCGCGCACCACTTTGCCGGGGGCGCCCATCACCAGAGAATTATCAGGGATCTCCTTATTCTCGGTGATCAGGGCGCCCGCCCCGATCAGGCAGTTTTTACCGATCTTGGCGCCATTCAGGATGGTAGCCCCCATCCCGATCAGGGAGTTGTCGCCGATGGTGCAGCCATGCAGCATGACCTTATGGCCGATGGTGCAGTTCGCGCCAATGGTGAGCGGGTAGCCCGCATCAATATGCATCACCACGTTTTCCTGCACATTGGAGCCACGGCCAACGCGGATTTCCTCGTGATCGGCGCGGATGGTGACGCCAAACCAGACCGAGGCCCCCTCTTCCAGCACCACTTTGCCAATGAGATTTGCGTCAGGCGCGACCCATGTGTCGGCATGGATCTGGGGGCGGTCTTCTCCGAGGGCGTAGAGGGTCATGACAAGTCCTCAAATTCCTGCTGCAGGGTGCGTGCGTGTTCGATGAGCGACGGCTGTTGAATGCGGCGCAAGCGGGTGGCGGTGATGATCGTCTTCAAGGCTTCTTCGGTCTCATCGAGATCCTCATTGATCAGCACATGATCATAGGACCCCCAGTGCGAGATCTCGTCCCAGCTCTTTTGCATGCGACGGCTGATGGTTTCCGCGTCGTCCTGACCGCGGCTTTCGAGGCGGCGGCGTAGCTCGGTAATGGAGGGCGGCAACAAAAAGATCGACAGCGTGTGTTTGCCGAGATCCGAATTGGTGATCTGCTGCGCGCCCTGCCAGTCGATGTCAAAGAGCACATCGCGGCCTTCGTTGATGGCTGTCTGAACCGGCCCCTTGGGAGAGCCGTAGAAATTCCCGAACACATGGGCGTGTTCGAGCATATCGCCATTGGCCACGTCCTGTTTGAACGACTCGACCGTGACAAAATGATAGTCCTGCCCATCGACCTCGCCCGGGCGGGGCTTGCGCGTCGTGGCCGAGACCGAAAAGCTGATGTCGTTGTCCCAGGCCCGCAGCCGCTTGGCGAGGGTGGATTTGCCTGCACCGGAGGGGGAGGACAGGATGATGAGAAGACCCCGTCGCTGCGCTTTTGAATGTGCCATGTTAGGGAGTTCTCCTTATTCTATGTTCTGAACCTGCTCGCGCATCTGGTCGATCACGGTTTTGAGTTCCAAACCCACTTCGGTCAAGGCCGCGTTCTGCGCCTTTGAACAGAGCGTGTTGGCCTCCCGGTTGAACTCCTGCATCAGGAAGTCGAGTTTGCGTCCCACCAATCCCCCCTGCCCGAGCAGTTTGCGTGCGGCGGCAACATGCGCCTTCAGGCGGTCGAGTTCTTCGGTAACATCTGCTTTGACCGCGATCATGGCGAGCTCCTGCGCAACGCGGTCGGGATCTGCGCCGTCGCTTTGGTCCAGCACACGGGCAAGATTTGCGCGAAGCGCCTCCTTTATGAGGGGGTCGCGAGCTGCGGCGCGCTGGGCGGCCTCCTGGCTCAGGGATTCGATCCGTTCAAGTTGTGCGCTCAAAACCACCTCCAGAGCCGCCCCTTCATTAGAACGCATGTTAATGAAGTCGGCCAAAAGTGAGTCGAATTCGGATAGCAGCTGGGTCACGAGGTCTTCGGTTTTGGCTTCTTGACTGACCTGTTCGAGCACGCCACGTATCTGAAGGATATCCGTCGCTCGTACCGGTGCGAGGTCTAGGCCCGCTTCGGTGGCGGCAGCCTGTGTCTGCTGGATCGCCGCCAGTGCAGCCGTCATCGCAGCAGCATTGATCTGTAGCTCGCCTTTGCCATCGTCGGCACGGCTCAGCCGCAATCCGATCGTGACATTGCCACGGCCTAGGCTTTTGGTTGCGCGTTTTTTAATTTCATTTTCAAGACCTTCGAGCCAGTCAGGCACGCGCACACGCACATCCAGCCCCTTGGCGTTCACCGATCTGATGTCCCAGATCCAAGCCAAGGCACCCTCACCGCCCTGCCCTGAGGCAAAGCCTGTCATCGAATGCAAAACCATCTGTGATCCTCCTGCATCCTGAATACAGTGGCAGGGTCCGGGGTCAATGGTCCGGCGGATAGTGCCTTACACATAGGCAGAGCGGACCTATACCAAAGTGTTAACCATTGATTAAACTATTGGTCCAAACTTTAGTCAGATTGTGTCATGTTAACTTCAAGGTAACCACTATGGCGTTAACACTTGAGCATGGGCCTCCTGCCAAGTTTCGATGCTGGAACCGGATGCAGAGGACAAGAGAATGATGTTTCGCGGTCAAGACGACACAGATAAAAAGACAGGGTTGGATAAAGTGGTAGCTATGGATCGCTTTCGCACACGTTCGAACGTGTCGCCTCTGCGTCAGGCCGAGGCCTATTGGACCGCACTGCGTCGAGGGGATGACATTCCCAGCCGCTCGCAGGTCGACCCGCGCGGCCTTGAAAACATCCTGAGCCAGACCTTCATTCTGGAACGTGTTGCACCGGGCATCGCGCGATTCCGCCTTGCCGGGCAAAAGGTCAACGAGCTCGCGGGGATGGAAGTGCGCGGTATGCCTCTGACTGCGTTTTTCACCGCCGAGTCCCGCAAGACCGTGAGCGCCGCGCTCGAGCACATGTTCGACGACCCCTCCATTCTGGAATTTGAACTGCACACCCAGGCCACCCGTCTGCGCGGCAGCCGCACCGCAAAGATGATCCTGCTGCCGCTGCGCAGTGATCTCGGCGATGTGAGCCGGGCGCTGGGCGTCATGGTCTCCGAGGGGGCAGCAAGCCGCGTGTCGCAACGCTTCCTCGTCGACAGCTGCGATATTCGCAAGATCACCAAGGCCAGCGAGTCCAAAACTGCGCCCGAGTTCAAGGCCGCACCCCGTGTGTCCGAACCCCAGATGCAGGGCCAAACGCAACGCGATCTCACGAACAAACCGGTGAGTACCGGTGGTTTCAGCGAGCCGCGCACGGGATTTGAACGCAAATCCCCGAGCCTGATGGATGAGGCCCGCTCGCTTCTGGATCGGGCCCGCCGCGAAAACCGCGACGCTTTGAAATCTGCCCGCACGCCTGCCAGGGCCGATGCGCGCCCCGAGGGTCCTGTGACGCTGGAGACCGTCTCAACCACCGATGTCGAAAAACTTGTTTCGCGCCCGCCGCGCGGTGGCAAGCTGAAGAAAGGCACGCCGCACCTGCGTCTTGTGGTTTCGCGGGACTGATTATTAAAATTCGAATCGAAAACGCCAAGAATTCTTATAAGTTTCAAGCTACTGGACATAGACCTTGAAGCATTGACGCCCGAACGCAGAACGCGTTTCGGGCGTTCTTTTTGCGTACAAGGACGATACCGCGCCCAGACTATCACGCGCTGCCCGGCACTTCGCAAAAGCCCGGATAAAAAAAGGCCCGCAAAGCTGCGGGCCTTTTGAAATGCTGCGGACGGATCACTCAGATCGCGGCGCGCGTGTCGTCCGGTGTGCGCAGGCGCGACAACTCTTCTGCCACAAGAAACGCCAGTTCCAGCGATTGATCCGCGTTGAGACGGGGATCACAGGCGGTGTGGTAGCGATCGCTCAGGTCCTCGTCGGTCACTTCGCGCACGCCGCCGGTGCATTCGGTGACATCCTGGCCCGTCATCTCAAAGTGAACGCCACCGGGGATCGTTCCTTCGGCCTGATGCACACCAAAGAAATCACGCACTTCGCGCAGTACTGAGTCAAACGGACGGGTCTTATAGCCGCTGGCGGATTTGATGGTGTTGCCATGCATCGGATCACAGACCCAGGTGACATTGGCCCCTTCGTCCTTCACGGCCTGAATGAGGCGCGGCAGATGGTCTGCAACTTTGCCGGCGCCAAAGCGCGCGATCAGCGTCAGTTTGCCTTCTTCGTTTTCAGGATTGAGCTTTTGCATCAGGACCTTGAGGTCGTCAGCTGTGGTGGTCGGACCACATTTGAGACCGATCGGGTTCAAGACCCCGCTGCAAAATTCCACATGCGCGCCATCGGGCTGGCGTGTGCGGTCCCCGATCCAGATCATGTGACCCGAACCCGCAAGCCATTTGCCGGAAGTCGAGTCGAGACGTGTCAGCGCCTCTTCATACTCCAGCAACAGACCTTCATGGCTGGTGTAGAATTCCACCGTCTGCAGCGTATGAGCATTGTCGGCGGTCACACCGGCGGCTTTCATGAAGTCGAGCGTATCGGTGATCCGGTTGGCCATATCCCGATAGGCTTCGGCCTTGTCGCCTTCGGTGAACCCCAAGGTCCAGGCGTGG
This sequence comes from Epibacterium sp. HA2-3, assembly GCF_055693725.2. Lineage (NCBI taxonomy): Bacteria > Pseudomonadati > Pseudomonadota > Alphaproteobacteria > Rhodobacterales > Roseobacteraceae > Epibacterium > Epibacterium sp. HA2-3. Next base: position 1,354,463 of record NZ_CM172490.1, read on the forward strand.
ACCTGATGCACATCCGCATAGCCGCCGGTCGAGAAGGCGCGGATCAGGTTCAACGTCGCCGCCGCCTGGGTATAGGCCTGCAGCATTTTGCGCGGATCGGGAATACGCGCTTCGGGTGTAAAGGCCAGCTCGTTGATGATGTCACCGCGATAGCTCGGCAGTTCGACCCCATCAACGGTCTCGGTCGGCGCCGAGCGGGGTTTGGCAAATTGACCGGCCATGCGGCCCACTTTGACCACCGGCACCTTGGCGCCATAGGTCAGCACCATGGCCATCTGCAACATCACCTTGAAGGTGTCGCGGATGCCGTCTGCGCTGAACTGCTCAAAGCTCTCGGCGCAGTCGCCGCCTTGCAGCAAGAAGGCCTCGCCGCGCCCGGCAGCACCCAGTTGCGCCTTCAGGCGACGGGATTCACCGGCAAAAACCAGGGGCGGATACTTGGCCAGCTGCGCCTCAACAGCCTGCAGCGCGGCCTGATCGGTATAGTCAGGCATCTGTACGCGCGGCTTGCTGCGCCAGTTCGTTTTTTGCCAGTCGCTCATGGCTTTCACTCCGAAAATAACTTTGGAACCGTGATTTACGAAAGAAGCGTATACATAAGAGCGCTAACAGAGGCCAGTTTAGAATTTCCACATCTTGACCATGACGCTATCCTATGAGCAGGGTCTTTGAATTCGCGGCCATCGTGTCGCGTGGCTTTCCCAGCTCCGTCTAAAAGACCAGATTTGTAAGGACCAGAGCCATGCAAACCAAGCCAGAGGCGATTCCCGAGCTCACGTCGGGCGGTAAACATCGTCGGTTTACGTTTGTCCTGTTGGATCAATTCACCCTCCTGTGCTTCTCCGCCGCGATGGAATCGCTGCGGATCGCCAATCGCATGGCAGGTCGCGACCTCTATTCCTGGACCCTTGTTGGCGAAGGTGGCGAGACTGTTACCTGCTCTGCCGGGACCGTGTTTCAGGTGGATTCTGACCTCACAGAGTTACAACGTGATGACACCATTATGCTCTGCGGTGGGATTGAGGTGCAAAAAGCCACCACCAAGCGGGTGCTCTCTTGGCTGCGTCGCGAGGCGCGCAAGGGTCTGACCATCGCGGGCTTGTGTACGGCCTCTTATACCCTGGCCAAGGCCGGGTTGCTGGATGGCAAGCGCGCGACCATTCACTGGGAAAATTCCGACAGTTTTGCCGAAGAGTTCGAAGATGTGGATCTGACCAAATCGGTCTTTGTGATCGATGGCAATCGTCTGTCGACCGCGGGGGGCACCTCGTCGATCGACCTCATGCTCAAGATCATTGCCGACGACCATGGCGAGGAGCTTGCCAATATGGTGGCGGATCAGCTGATCTATTCGTCGATCCGCACTGATCAGGACACCCAGCGCCTGTCGATTCCGACCCGCATCGGCGTGCGCCATCCCAAACTCTCGATGGTGATCCAGATGATGGAGAAGAACATCGAAGAGCCGATCAGCCCGTCGATCCTCGCAGAAGACGTGGGCATGTCGACGCGTCAGCTTGAGCGTTTGTTCCGCCGTTACCTTAATCGCAGCCCCAAGCGGTACTACATGGAGCTGCGCCTGCAAAAGGCCCGCAACCTCCTGATGCAGACAGATATGAGCGTCATCAATGTGGCGCTGGCCTGTGGCTTTGCATCGCCGTCGCATTTCTCCAAATGCTACCGCGCCCATTACGACACCACGCCCTATCGAGAGCGTGGCAGCAAGGGCGTACGCCACATCACCTGAGTTTGCTCAGTTCGGGGTGATCCGAAAGAGGGCGCCCTCGTATTCCGAGGCAAACCAGATGCTGCCATCGGGGGCTTCTCGGATATCGCGCACCCTTGCGGTTTCGGGCGATTTCATCTGCTCGACCTCCTGCAGGGGTGCCCCCGAGAGCCTTGAGATGTGATCAAATTTCAGGGATCCCACAAAGATGTCTCCGCGCCAGTTGGGCCAGAGCTTGCCCGAGTAGATCATCATACCCGAGGGCGCGATGGAGGGATCCCAGTACCACTCCGGCTGTTGCAGCCCCGGCTTTTCGGTGCCCTCGCCGATCTTCAGCCCTGAATAGTGGCGCCCGTAGGAAATGACCGGCCAGCCATAGTTGGCGCCCCGTGTGATCCGGTTGATCTCATCGCCGCCGCGCGCGCCATGTTCAACGGCCCAGATGTCGCCGGCCGCATCAAGCGCCATGCCCTGCGGGTTGCGGTGGCCGTAGGACCAGATCGCCGGACGCGCGTCCTCTGAATTTACAAAAGGATTGTCCGAGGGAATGCTGCCATCCGGAAGGATGCGAATAATCGAACCCTGCTCGCGTGACAGATCCTGTGCGCTGGGACGGTCACCACGTTCTCCGAGGCTGACATAAAGACTGCCGTCGGGGGCTTCGACCAGCCGCGAGCCAAAGTGCCGCCCGCCCCGCGCGCCTGGCGTGGCTTCAAAAATCACCTCAAGCGAGTCGAATCGGCTGCCGTCTTCAGAGAGTTCAGCCCGTGCCACAGCGGTCCCCGCGCCGCGCCCCTGTGGACGGGCAAACGTGAGATATACGGTGCGGCTCTGAACGAAATCCCGCGCGGCAACAACGTCCAGAAGGCCACCCTGCCCGTCCGCAGCGACCTCAGGGACACCATCGACCTGTTGGCGTCGCGCGCCGTTCAGATACCAAAGTTGTCCGGAGCGCTCCGTGACCAGCAGTGCGCCTCCGGGCAAAAACGTAAAACTCCAAGGAACATCAAACCCATCGGCCATTTTTTCAACGCGGAGCGTGCCTTGGCTTGAGTCCATTTGCTGCGCCAGCGAGGGCACGGCCATCGCGGCACTAAACATCAAACTGGCGATCACGGCGAGCGGGCGTAGCATCGGCTTTCTCCTTTGACAGTGGGATGTTAGCGCAGACATTGTGACGTAACAAAAAGCCTGTCCGATCGCTCTTCCCTTTCTTGCGGGGCTTGCATAGGGTTCGTGTCGAACAACATTGTTCCAATTAGGGAGAATTCAAATGAAAAAACTGCTGACCGCGACGGCAGCCATCGCATTGAGCGCTGGCACCGCGTTTGCAGACGGCCACGGCCACCCCGACGAAGTAAAGCTGGGTGTCCTGTTTGGCTTCACCGGACCGATCGAATCCCTGGCGCCGACCATGGCCTCTGGTGCTGAACTCGCGATGTCCGAAGTCACCGAGTCCGGCAAACTCTTTGGCGGTGCAAAAGTGACCCCGATGCGCGCGGACACCGGCTGTATCGACAATGGTCTTGCGACTGCGAACGCAGAAAAGCTGATCGCAGATGGCGCCAACGGCATCGTGGGTGGTGACTGTTCCGGCGTGACCGGCGCGATCCTGCAGAACGTCGCGATCCCGAACGGCATGGTGATGATTTCTCCCTCCGCGAGCTCGCCGGGTCTGACCTCGATGGAAGACAACGGCCTGTTCTTCCGGACCACCCCGTCTGACGCACGTCAGGGCGAGATCATGGCGTCGATCCTTGCAGATCGTGGCGTCGACAGCATCGCCATCACCTATACCAACAACGATTACGGCAAGGGTCTGTCGGATTCGATCAAATCCGCATTCGAGGCCGCAGGCGGTGAAGTCACCATCGTGACCGCGCATGAAGACGGCAAGGGTGACTACTCTGCCGAGGTTGCAGCGCTGGCATCAGCCGGTGGCGATATTCTTGTGGTTGCGGGCTATCTCGACCAGGGTGGTCTGGGCATCATCCAGGGCGCGCTCGACACCGGTGCGTTCGACACCTTTGGTCTGCCGGACGGGATGATCGGCGATTCGCTGCCCAACAACGTGGGCCCGGACCTCAATGGCTCCTTCGGGCAGATCGCCGGCTCTGACAGTGAAGGTGCCGAGATGTTCGCTGCCAAAGCCTCCGAGCTTGGCTTTGACGGTACTTCTGCCTATTCGCCGGAATCCTATGATGCGGCAGCGCTTTTCCTGCTCGCGATGCAGGCATCGGGCTCTGTTGATCCCAAGGATTACGTCGCCAAGATCACCGAAGTCGCCAATGCTCCGGGTGAGAAAATCAACCCCGGTGAGCTCGGCAAAGCGCTCGAAATTCTCGCCAATGGCGGTGAGATCGACTATGAGGGCGCAACCGGCGTCAACCTGATCGGCCCCGGCGAGAGCGCAGGCTCTTTCCGTGAGATCGAAGTTCAGGACGGCAAGAACGTGACCGTGAAATTCCGCTAAGGCGGACCACTGTTGCACATCGCATCTGATCAGCCCGGGAGCCATTGCGCCCCGGGCTGTTCCAAATAAAAGGGCCGACAAAGAGATCGGCAGGGGTAAACATGACATGATCGTCGTCGAGGATTTGCATAAGCACTTCGGCGGGTTCCACGCGGTTGACGGCGCCTCGCTCGAAATCGCCAAGGGCTCGATTACGGGTTTGATCGGACCAAACGGTGCCGGAAAGACCACGCTTTTCAACGTTGTGGCAGGGGTTCTTCCTCCGACGTCAGGCCGCGTCCTGATGGATGGAGAGGATATTACCGGCCTGCCGCCACATGAATTGTTCCACAAAGGTCTGCTGCGCACCTTCCAGATCGCGCATGAGTTCTCCTCGATGACCTGCCGCGAGAACCTGATGATGGTTCCGGGCAACCAATCGGGTGAGACGCTGTGGAACACCTGGTTTGGCCGCAAGCGCATCGCCGATGAGGAACGCGCCCTGCGCGCCAAGGCAGATGAGGTCCTGGAGTTCCTCACCATCAGCCATATCGCCGATCTCAAGGCCGGCGAGATTTCTGGCGGCCAGAAGAAGCTCCTAGAGCTGGGCCGTACCATGATGGTCGATGCCAAGATCGTCTTCCTCGACGAGGTGGGCGCCGGTGTGAACCGTACCCTCCTTTATACGATTGCCGATGCCATCAAACGCCTCAATGAGGAACGTGGCTATACCTTCGTGGTGATCGAACACGACATGGAGTTCATCGGCCGCCTGTGTGATCCGGTGATCGTCATGGCCGAGGGCAAGAAACTGGCCGAGGGTACCCTCGACGAGATCAAGGCGAATGAGCAAGTCATCGAAGCTTATCTCGGCACGGGCCTGAAAAATAAAGATAAACTGCAAGGGGCTGACGCATGAGCGAACCCTTTTTGATTGGCGACAGCATGACGGGTGGCTATGGCAAGGGGCCGGACATCCTGCATGATTGCACCATCGCCGTGAACCCGGGCGAAATCGCCGTGATCGTGGGCCCCAATGGCGCGGGAAAATCCACCGCCATGAAAGCCGTCTTTGGCATGCTGAACGTGCGCTCAGGCGCGGTACGTCTGGGCGGAGAAGACATCACCAGACTCAGTCCGCAAGAGCGCGTGATCAAGGGCATGGGTTTTGTGCCGCAAACGAGCAATATCTTCACCTCGATGACGGTTGAAGAGAATCTCGAGATGGGCGCCTTTATCCGCACTGATGATTATTCCGACACCATGGAGCAGGTCTATCACCTGTTTCCGATCCTGAAGGACAAGCGCCATCAGGCGGCCGGGGAATTGTCGGGCGGTCAGCGTCAGCAGGTGGCCGTGGGCCGCGCGCTGATGACCAAGCCCAAGGTTCTGATGCTGGATGAGCCGACCGCTGGCGTGTCGCCCATCGTGATGGACGAACTGTTTGACCGCATCATCGAGGTCTCCCGCACCGGGCTGCCGATCCTGATGGTGGAACAAAACGCCAAGCAAGCGCTTGAAATCGCGGACAAAGGCTATGTCCTGGTGCAGGGCGCGAACGCCTATACGGGCACCGGTCAGGAACTGCTGGCCGATCCCGAAGTGCGCAAATCTTTCCTGGGAGGCTAAGAGATGGATTTCCTCAATGCCTTCGTGGCGCTTTCAAACTTTGTTCTGATCCCCGGCATCGCCTATGGCAGCCAACTGGCGCTTGGCGCGCTTGGGGTAACGCTGATCTACGGGATCTTGCGCTTTTCGAACTTTGCCCATGGGGACACCATGGCCTTTGGGACCATGGTCGTGATCCTATTCACTTGGCTGTTCCAGTCCTGGGGCATCTCCGCCGGCCCGCTGCCGACCGCGCTTCTGGCGTTGCCAATTGGGATCGTGATGACCATGGGGTTGGTGCTGATCACCGACAAGGCCGTGTTCAAGTTCTACCGCGAGCAAAAGGCAAAGCCCGTGGTCTTTGTGATGGTCTCGCTTGGCGTGATGTTCATGATGAACGGGCTTGTGCGCTTTATCATCGGTCCCGGCGATCAGCGGTTTGGTGATGGCGAGCGGTTCATCATCAAGGCCCGCACCTTCAAGCAGATGACCGGTCTGGATGAGGGTCTAGCAATCAAGACCTCGCAGGGCATCACCGTGGTCACGGCCATTGTTGTGGTGGCGCTGTTGTTCTGGTTCCTCAACAAGACCCGAACGGGCAAATCCATGCGCGCCTATTCCGACAACGAGGATCTGGCGCTGTTGTCTGGCATCAATCCCGAACGCGTGGTCATGATCACATGGATCATCGTCGCAGCGCTGGCGACCATTGCCGGCACGCTATACGGGCTTGATAAGTCATTCAAACCTTTCACTTATTTCCAGCTGCTCCTGCCTATCTTTGCGGCGGCCATCGTGGGCGGCCTCGGCAGCCCTCTGGGCGCAATCGCTGGTGGGTTTGTCATCGCCATGAGCGAAGTGATGATCACCTACGCTTGGAAAAAAGTGGGCGGTTACCTGCTGCCTGAAAGTCTGGAACCAGAGGGGCTCGCACAGCTTCTGAGCACGGATTACAAATTCGCGGTTTCCTTTGCGATCCTCGTTGTTGTGCTGCTGTTCAAACCCACCGGTATCTTCAAAGGAAAAGCGGTATGAGCGATACGTTGAAACATACGCTTCTGTTCGCCTTCGTCGGCCTGTTGCTGGTGCTCGAGGGGACCACAAATGCGTTTGGCGTTTTCTCGGGATCGTGGAACTCTGCGTTGACCATCCTCAATATGGGGCTGATCTCGGCCATCATGGCGATTGGGGTCAATCTGCAGTGGGGGTTTGCCGGGTTGTTCAACGTCGGCATCATGGGCTTTACCGCGCTTGGCGGGCTGGCCGTGGTTTTGACCTCCATGCCGCCCACCCCCGGTGCCTGGCAGGCTGGTGGTTGGCAGATCCTGCTGGCGCTGGTGCTGGGTGCGGCGACCATCGCAGCCGCAATCTACAGCTATCGGGTGATGGCGGCGGGCAAGGCGCGCACGCTGACCCTGCTTGCAATCCTGATCGTGGGATTTGTGGTTTACCGCGCAGCGCTGGATCCCGGTGTTGAAGCCATCGAGTCGATCAACCCCGCGCTTGAGGGCAACATTGGCGGCTTTGGCCTGCCCGTACTCCTGGCCTGGCCGCTGGGCGGTCTGCTGGCGGCGGGTGTTGCGTGGATGATCGGCAAGACAGCGCTGGGGCTGCGGTCGGACTATCTGGCGATCGCAACACTTGGCATTGCCGAGATCATCATTGCGGTGCTGAAGAACGAGGACTGGCTGTCGCGAGGGGTCAAAAACGTCGTCGGCTTGCCGCGTCCCCTGCCCTATGAGGTTGATTTGCAAGCAGACCCTGCGTTCGTGAACCAGGCTGCGGCTTGGGGCATGGATGCCACCACAGCCTCCACGCTCTACGTGAAACTGGGCTATGCGCTCATGTTCACGGTCGTGCTGCTGGTCTTCCTCTGGATGGCACAAATGGCGCTCAAGAGCCCCTGGGGGCGGATGATGCGCGCCATTCGGGACAATGAAGTGGCCGCCAACGCCATGGGCAAACATGTCACCCGGCGCCATCTGCAGGTCTTCATCCTTGGTTCGGCCATTTGCGGCGTGGCTGGTGCGATGATGACGACGCTCGATAGCCAGTTGACACCCGGCACCTACAACCCGCTGCGGTTTACCTTCCTCATCTGGGTGATGGTGATCGTCGGAGGCTCCGGTAACAACTTCGGCGCGGTGCTTGGCGGGCTCTTGGTGTGGTTCCTGTGGATCAAGGTGGAACCGATGGGCGTGATGCTGATCGAGCTTGTGACCTCTGGCATGTCCGAGGACAGCAGCCTGCGCGCACATCTTCTGGAGAGTGCCTCGCATATGCGCCTGTTCACCATGGGGCTGGTCTTGCTGCTGGTGCTCCGGTTTAGCCCAAGGGGTCTGATCCCGGAGAAATAACCTCGGCAAGCCTGCCAACTTGAAGACAAACAAAAACGCCTGTCGAAATATTCGGCAGGCGTTTTCAATTTCCCGAGAGCCTTAATCCCTAAGCTTTGTAAATACCAGTTTCATGGGAATATCCGGCGCATCCCGGCTTGCGGCGGTGCCGACGATGCGGTCGTTGCTCAGCAGTTTTGCGTTCACTGCGATGCTCACATGCTCTTTGCCAAAGACCGGCACCATGTCGTTTTTATGCGCGTGTCGAAACGCTTCGAGTTCGAGCGCCACATCAGATCCTGCCTGCGAATAGGTCCCGTCGTATGCGATGATACTGTCACCTCCGCGCGCGCGCCCGCCCGCAAAACTGATGACACCAAATCCGCGCAGAGCGGGGGTTACAAATTCGACTGTGTAAAGACCATCGATGTTCTTCAACTGCTACTCCAAAAACCATGTCGCAAAACGCCCCAAAGGAATGTCGCAATTCCATCGGGGTCTATGAAAAATAGAATCGATATTGATCAAAAAGAAGTGGTTCGGAGCAAAATGGTGAATGGGACGGGCCTATATTGCAAGCCCCAACGCAGTATCTGGTCTGAGCTGCCCCATGTGACATGGCGTCATCATCAGGCAAAGACTGGCCACGCTGAAAAGCGCAGCGTCCAGTTTGAAACTTATGGAGAAGTGGTGCGGGTGAAGGGACTTGAACCCCCACGCCTTGCGGCGCCAGAACCTAAATCTGGTGCGTCTACCAATTCCGCCACACCCGCAGTGAGAGGCTATTTGTCAGCCTCGCTTCAGAATGTAAAGAGCTTTTGGGGAGAACGCGACGTGAATTGCCTCGATAATCTTCTGCAATCTGGGGTGGTTGCGTCACTGGATAGGTATCCACTGCTAGCCTACTGAAAGCGGATGAGAAATCACCACAACCCGGGATCAATTCGCTTGCCGAGGTCAGCCGGTCAGTGGTAATGAACCCCTGTCGCGGGTGTAGCTCAATGGTAGAGCAGCAGCTTCCCAAGCTGACGACGAGGGTTCGATTCCCTTCACCCGCTCCAAACTCCCCCTGACCTCTATCGTACCTCGTCTGCCGCCGCTGGAACGGCTTGCGTTTGCGTGGGTTTCGAAATAGGCCAGTGCCATGGAACCTCGATTTCTCACCCCGCTCACCGCCGAAGAACAACGCGCGTATGGCCTGTCAAATCCCGCGCCCATGGCAATGGCGGACCGGGTTCGGTTCTCTGAAATCGACATCCTGCAGCATGTAAACAACAAAGCCTATCTCGACTGGTTCGAGGCGCTTCGGGTGAACTATTACAACAGCCATTTTCGCCATCATTTCAACGGCGAAGAGCCACGTCATGTGGTGCGCAACGCGGATATTCACTATCTGCGCGAGATGGTGCTCGGGGAAACCTATATCACCACTGCCCGGGTTCTGTCGTTCCGGCGCGCTCTTATGTGCTGGAACAGCAGATATGGTCCGGCGATCTTCGCGCCAGTATGGTCGGGGTGATGGTGTTCCGAACCGCGGACGGCAGCGCTGGCTATCCGATCCCGGAGAGCCTGACGCAGCAGTTTGTCGACCTTGATGGGGCGACGCAGGCAGGCTGAGCACCTCCCTGCGGCGAGGTCATCGAGGGCTCAGGCGGCCCAGTGGACCTGACATTCAGACAAGACAGCCTGGATCGGCGCTTCTTCTGGTGGCAGGCTTTGCGCGCGTTCCAGCGCCTCGCGCTTGTCCGCACCAAAAATCACCAGATGCTTTGCCATAGCGGCGTCCAGGACCCGTGCGGTCAGCGTGATCCGCGGCTCGGGCTGGCTATCGGGGCGCATTACGGCAAGCTCTGGCGCGTCTGCGGCCAGCGCGGCCTCGAGCCCGGAAACACCCGGAAAAAGGCTGGCTGTGTGCATGTCCGTGCCCATGCCCAAGAGCGCAACCCCAAGGCCACCCTGCCCGCGCACCTCTTCGCAGAGCGGCGCGATCGCTTCGTCTGGCGCAAGCCCTGCTTTGTAAAACGGCAAGAACCGGGCCTCGGACGCTCGGTTGGTCAAAAGCCGATTGCGGATCAGCTTCGCGTTCGAGCGATCGCTATCCTCTGGGACCCAACGCTCGTCCGAAGCCATCACGCAGACATTGGCCCAATCGAGCTCGGCAGCGCAGAGGTCGTCGAATATCGGTCCCGGAGTGGTGCCGCCAGCGACGGCGATGGCGGCGTGCCCATCGTTCAAAAGCTGGGTTTTCAGATCCCCGGCAATCCGATTGGCAACCGAGATCGAGAGCATCTCTCTATCCGGATATTCGTTGAAATACATGACACTGCTCCTGAAACTTGAGGTCGCATCCCGCAGGATGAAATCGTCTGTTCAAAACAGTGTCACAGCTTGCTGTAAAGGCCAAGCCATCGAACCGGATCTAGTTGATGTAGAATTCGCCCACGACGTTTCGCCATTCCCCGGCGGAAACCATCTTGCGATGCGCAAAGCGAACGTGATGAAGGGCCCCTTCGATCTCTTCCTGCCAGAACTCGATGAAGGAAAACAATCGTGGGTGGTCCGGGGCGAGATCATAGTCTTGCCAGACGAAGGTGTTCAAGACATGGGCGTAGTCGGGCATTCTGTAGGTCAATTCGGCCGTTGTGAGCCCATATCCCTTGAGCATCAATTCTGTCTCTGATGGCGCCATTTGTGTCCTCCGAAAAGTTGCGACATACCCAGCCTATTCATGATAGGTAAATTTTCAAATAAATCAGATTGTTAGCAGTTATCCGTAGATGCTGCTAAGGTTTGCAGGGCTGCTTGCTTGCACGGTATATGCGCAGTCTGATAAGGTAGTCCCACAATATATAGATCCCAAAGAGAAGCGGGCAGCCAACGTGAGCGATACGCCGGAAACCCCTGAAAATCCTGACGAAAACCTACCTCAGCGTCCATCTTACGATGGCCCGACGGTCTCCATCGAATCCGAGATGCGCAACTCGTATCTCGACTATGCGATGTCGGTCATCGTCAGTCGCGCCATCCCCGATCTTCGGGATGGTTTGAAGCCGGTCCACCGCCGGATCCTCTATGCGATGCATGAGACCGGAAACAGCCACGACAAGGCCTACCGCAAGTCGGCGCGTCCCGTTGGCGACGTGATGGGTAAGTACCACCCGCATGGCGACAGCGCGATCTATGACGCCCTTGTCCGTATGGCGCAGGACTTCTCCATGTCCCTGCCGCTGCTGGACGGCCAGGGCAACTTTGGCTCCATGGACGGCGATAACCCGGCTGCGATGCGCTATACAGAAGTGCGCATGGACAAGCCTGCGGCCTTCATGCTCGCCGATATCGAAAAAGAAACGGTTGATTTTCAGGACAACTACGACGGCAAGGACAAGGAACCCACTGTTCTGCCAGCACGTTTCCCGAATATGCTGGTCAATGGCGCCGGGGGTATCGCGGTGGGGATGGCCACCAATATTCCGCCGCATAATCTAGGCGAAGTGGTGGATGCGACGCTTGCGCTGATCGAAGATCCCGATCTGACATCCGAGCAGCTCATCGAATATGTGCCGGGACCGGATTTTCCGACCGGCGGCGTGATGCTGGGCCGATCGGGAGCGCGCAAAGCCTATCTTGAGGGGCGCGGCAGCGTCATCATTCGCGCGAAAACCCGCGTCGAAGAGATCAGGAAAGATCGCTATGCTATTGTAGTTGATGAGATTCCCTATCAGGTCAACAAAGCGTCCATGATCGAGAAGATCGCCGAACAGGTGCGAGAGAAGCGCATCGAAGGCGTGGCACATGTGCAGGACGAGTCCGACCGCAACGGTGTGCGCGTGGTCGTCGAACTGAAGCGCGACGCGACACCCGAAGTAGTTTTGAACCAGCTTTATCGCTTTACACCGATGCAGACCTCTTTTGGCTGCAACATGCTGGCGCTGAACGGCGGTCGCCCGGAGCAGCTGACCCTGCGCAAATTCCTTACGTCTTTCATCGACTTCCGCGAGGATGTTGTCGCACGCCGCACCGCGTATAACCTGCGCAAGGCGCGCGAGCGCAGCCACATCCTCTGTGGCTTGGCGGTGGCCGTCTCCAACGTCGATGAGGTGGTCGCCACCATCCGCTCCTCTGCGGATGCGGCCGAGGCCCGTCACAAGCTGATGACCCGTCGTTGGCCCGCGGCAGATATTGCCGGCTACATTCGCCTGATTGATGATCCGACCCACACGATGAACGACGACGGGACCTATAACCTCTCTGAGGTACAGGCCCGCGCGATCCTCGAACTCCGGTTGCAACGCCTCACCCAACTGGGGGTCAAGGAAGTCACCGACGAGCTTGAAGAACTGGCAGGTAAGATCAAGGAATACCTTGAGATTCTCTCGTCACGCGAACGCATCATGAGCATCATCGCCGATGAACTCGCCGAGGTCCGCGAGAGCTTTGCCGTGCCGCGTCGCACCGAGATCGTCGACTGGTCCGGCGACATGGAGGACGAGGATCTGATCGAGCGCGAGGACATGGTCGTGACCGTGACCTCTGGTGGCTACATCAAGCGTACGCCGCTCGCCGATTTCCGCGCCCAGAAACGTGGCGGCAAAGGGCTGTCCGGGATGCAGACCAAAGAAGAGGATGTGGTGACCACGCTCTTTGTGGCGAATACCCACACGCAGCTTCTGTTCTTTACCACCGACGGGATGGTTTACAAGCTCAAGACCTGGCGCTTGCCGCAAGGGGGACGGACCTCCAAGGGCAAGGCGATCGTCAACATTCTGCCAATCCCCACGGGCGTCTCCATCGCGGCGATCATGCCAGTCGATCGGGATGAAAAGGAATGGGATGATCTGCAGATCATGTTCGCGACCTCTGCTGGAACTGTGCGTCGTAACCGGTTGTCGGACTTCACAAATGTGATGCGCAACGGCAAGATCGCGATGAAGTTCGAGGATGAGAACCAAGGCACCAAGCTGATCAATGCGCGCATCTGCTCGGAAGATGACGACATCATGCTGGTGACCAATACCGGTCGCGCGATCCGCTTCCCTACCACTGAGGTGCGCGTCTTCAACTCTCGCAACTCGGTCGGTGTACGCGGGATCAAGCTTGGCGAGGACGACGAGGTCGTCTCCATGTCGGTGATCCGTCACTCGAAATACACGCCCGAGCAGCGCTCCGCCTATCTCAAGATGCGTCGCGCCATGGCGGGTCTGACGGATGAGGATGCCTCTGACGAGGATGCGGTTGAGGATCCGAATTTCTCTACCGAGCTCTTTGCCGAGATGTCTGCGGCGGAAAACCTGATCCTGACGATCACTGCAGGCGGGTCCGGTAAGCTCTCGTCCAGCCACGATTATCCGGTGCGCGGACGCGGCGGCATGGGTGTCACTGCCATGGACAAAGCCATGCGCGGCGGGGCGCTTGTCGCCTCCTTCCCGGTGGAGCTCGACGATCAGATCATGCTCGCCACATCCAAAGGCCAATCGATCCGGGTGCCAGTTGATGGCATTTCCTTCCGGTCCCGCTCGGCGGGTGGCGTGCGCATCTTCAACACCGGAAAAGGCGAGGAGGTTGTCTCGGTTGCCTGGATTGCCGACAATGGCGATGAGGAAGAGGCCGCAGAAGAATAAGCACTTAGCTGGCGCTCTTAACGAAAATGCCGCCCTGTTGTGGGGCGGCATTTTTTGTTTACGCTTCGCTCATGTTTTGGGCGCAAACTTATCTGGCGAAGTTCGCCTATCGAGTCGGGAGACACCGTCCATGAACCTGTACCATTGCCAGATCGACCTTCACCACGAGGCTAAGGCCCTCGCTTTTGCGAGCGCGGTGGAGCAATGGATGGAATACCTGAAGGGCCGCGGCGCGATCACCAACTGGCGATTACTGCGGCGCAAGCTCAATCTCGCAAATGACAGCTGCAAGGATTTCCTGCTCGAGGTCGAGTTTGAGAACATGACCCAGCTGGATCAGGCATTCCGGATCCTCGGCGAACATGACGAAGAGGTTGCGCGCCTTTATGCAAACGTCAACGTTCTGATCGCGAGATCCGATTTTGGCCTCTATCGACCTTTCCCCGATCCCGAACGCGCGGAGCGGATGGCGTTAATCTAAAAAAGCCCGGGACATATTGCCCGGGCTTTGATCTTTCTCCGACGTCACCTGTGTCAGAGATCATAGATCTCTGAGAATTTTGCCTCGAGGTAGTGCATCAATGGGGCGTGGGTCGGCGCAGAGCCTGCAGCATGGGCAATGGTCTCTTGCGGCTCTCGCAGCCCGCCGAATTGCTGCAGGTTTTCCCGCAACCATTCGGTCGCACCAGAGGTGTTTCCTTCAGACAGTTGTGCATCCAGATCCGCGATGTCGCGGCGCAGCGCCTCATGTAGGCAGCCAGCGTAGACGTTGCCAAGCGAGTAAGTCGGGAAATATCCAAAGAGCCCAACGGACCAGTGAACGTCCTGGAGGCATCCGTTTGAGGGCTTGTCCACCGCATAGCCAAAATCGGCAAGGAAGCGATCATTCCAGGCGCTCTCGAGGTCCTGAACCTCCAGATCACCCAGCATCAAGGCGCGTTCCAGGTCGAACCGGAGCATGATGTGCAGGTTGTACTGCAGCTCATCCGCCTCTGTCCGGATGTAGCCATTCTCCACGCGGTTTACCGCTTTGTAGAACTCCTCCGGAGAAGAAACGCCAACATCCCCAAAGGCTTCGGTCATTTCCTTGAAGAGCGATCCGGTGAAGGCGCGGCTGCGACCGATCTGATTTTCATAGATCCGGCTCTGGCTTTCATGCACCCCCATGGAGACGCCTCGGCCAAGCGAAGTCAGCAGATGAACCCGGTCGATATTCTGCTCATAGGCGCCGTGGCCGACTTCGTGAATGGTGGAGTAGATGCAGTTAAACGGATCTAGCGGGTTGGTTCGCGTTGTAATGCGCACATCCAGACCGCTACCCGAACTGAAAGGATGGACCGCTTTGTCGACGCGACCGTGGCTCATATCATAGCCAAAGGTCTTGGCGACCTTGCGCGCGAGCTTCATCTGGGTGTTCTCGTCAAAGGTGCCAGACAGCCCCGCCGGGGTCGGTTTTTCCAGCACGCGCGCGCGCAGATCGACCAGGCCCGGACGCATCGCATCAAAAATTTCCGCAATTTCCGAAGAGGTTGTGCCCTGCTCGTAATCTGCAACCATTGCGTCGTAGAGGTTTCCACCCGCCGCCAATGCCTGACCTTCCTGCCGCTTCAGTGCGACCACTTCGCTGAGGACCGGCAGGAATGCCGCGACATCTTCATCGGCGCGCGCCTGCGCCCATTTTCCTTGCGCCTCGGATGTGACTCGCGCGATCTGACTGGCCAGATCACCGGGGACCTTGACCGCCCGCTCGTAGGCGCGGCGAATTTCGCGCAGTTGTGCCGCGCCGGTCTCATCCGGGGCCTGCGCAGTGTCGAGCCACTCTGCGACCCGAGGATCAGAGCGTCGCGCGTGCAGCACCGCTTCGATTGCCGCCATCTCCTCACCGCGCTGGGGGGCCGCGCCGCGAGGCATCATGGTTTCCTGATCCCAGCCCAACCGACCTGCGATTTGACCAAGAGCCTGCGTTTGGCGTTCAAAAGCAATCAGTTCTTCAAAAGAGCTCATGTCTTCAATGTCCTTTGATGGAAGTTGCGACAGGATAGGCAGAGAGGAAGCGCGCGCGCAAGATCAGCACCCAAACCAGCACGGCGACGGCTTGGTGAACGATTGCGATCTCGACCGGGGCTGCGGTCATGACTGTGACGATGCCGATCACGAGTTGGAGGCTCAGTGCTGCGAACACGGCGTTGAAGGCAAATTGCGTCGCCTTGTGTGCGCTCCGGCGTCCCCGCAGCCAGACCACAACGGCAAAGGCAAAAAGAAGATAGCCGGCAACCCGGTGAATGAACTGAACAAGCCCCGGATTTTCAAAGAAGTTTTTCCACAGAGGCTCAATCATGAAGGGGCGCGGTGGCAGGATCTGCCCCCCCATAAGCGGCCAATCGGTGTAGGATCGCCCTGCATCAATGCCAGCCACCAGCGCACCCAGCAGGATCTGCAGGAAGGCAAAGTGCAAAAGGCCGGTGCTCATGCCAAAGAGCTTTGTCTCCTTCAGGCGCCGTGCCTGCATCAGGTCGCGTTCTTCGCGCCCGAGAAGAAACATGTACCAGGCCAGGAAACCGAGGATCACAAAGGCCAGGCCGAGGTGTGTCGCCAGCCGGTATGAGGCAACCGACGTCATCCCCTCACCAAGCGTCACACCGGAGGCAACCATCCACCAACCGATAGCGCCCTGAACACCGCCGAGGATACCCGGAAGCAGCAAACGCCCGGTCCAGCCAGTTGGAATGCTTCGGGTGACAAGAAAGCCGAAAAAGCCCAAGGCCCAGATCAATCCGATCACACGACCAAGCTGGCGATGGCCCCATTCCCACCAGTAAATAGTTTTAAAGTCAGAGAGTTCCATCCATGTGTTCATCAGATGGTACTGGTCGATCTGCTTGTATTTCTCGAACTCGGCCTGCCATTCGGCTTCGCTCATCGGCGGCACCGCGCCGGTCACGGGACGCCATTCCGTGATCGAGAGACCAGAGTCGGTGAGACGCGTCAGGCCGCCGACTGCAATCATAGCCACTACCAGTGCAAACAGCACCGCAAGCCAGACACGGATCGCACCGCGCGCGCCCCGGCGCTTGCGATCAATCCCGCCCGGCGTTGGCGAGGACTGTTGTTTGCTGTCGGAGGAGACTTCCTCAAAAATCGTGCGATTGCTCATCTTGGCCTCACATCTTAATCTTGCAGGACGCTAGGGTCTGAGGGTGGAAAGGTCCAGCGAGAGTTAGTCCTCTTCGCGCTGCTTCCAACGGACCATCTGTCGCATCACCCCATGTAGCATTTGCACATCAGCGCGCGTCAGTTGCATCCGGCTCCAGAGGTTGCGGAACACTGTCTTCATGCCGGGAGCTTTTTCGGGCGGGAAGAAATAGCCCGCTTCCGTCAGGCGCTCCTCATAGTGGTTCACAAGGGCTTCCACCTCTTGATTGGTTGCCCATTCGGATTTCCCGATTTCAAAGGTCTCATGCGCGACCTGCTCCTGCTGGCGGCGCCATTCATACGCGGTCAGCAAGACGCATTGCGCAAGGTTGAGCGAGGCAAACTCCGGGTTCACCGGCACAGTGATGATGGCGTTGGCCTTGGCAATGTCATCATTTTCCAATCCAGCGCGTTCCGGACCAAAGAGAACGGCAACCTTCTCGCCCTGCGCCATCAGTTCTGCGGCCTTCTTCATTGCCCCTTCGGGGCTGAACACCGGTTTGGTCAGCTCGCGCGGGCGCGCCGTGGTGGCAAAGACATAGGTGCAATCCGCCAGCGCTTCGGGCAGGTCCTGTGCCAGTTGCGCTTCGTCGAGGAGGCGCCCCGCTCCGGAGGCCATGGCCACGGCCTTGGGATTTGGCCAGCCATCGCGCGGCGCAACGATACGCATGCGGTCGAGGCCAAAGTTCCACATGGCCCGCGCGGCCCCACCGATGTTTTCACCCATCTGAGGGCGCACGAGCACAAAGTCAGGTTGAGGACGGTCTGAGGGCATCTTGGAACTCCGCAAAAATCGGCTCTGCCTTACTGTCTGCGCCGGGTTGGGGCAAGGCTTCGGGGTGGGAAAACCCACGCGATCCGTGCCCAAATCCTTGCGTTGCGCGTGAATTCGGGTAAATACCCGCCAATCACGCCAACAGGAGCCCTGACAATGGACAGCGCAGAGCAGACACCGGAGCAGCCGCAGATTTACCTGGTCACGCCGCCGAGCTTTGAGCTGGGGCAGTTTCCCGGCCAGTTGGCCCGCGTTCTGGACGAGATTGAAGTCGCCTGTGTCCGGCTCGATCTGGTGAGCCGCGATGAGGACACCCTGAGCCGTGCGGCCGACGCCCTGCGCGAAGTCACCCACGCCCGCGACATTGCGCTGGTGATATCGGATCATCAGATCCTCGCTGAACGGCTGGGGCTCGACGGGGTGCATCTGACGGATTCGTCGAAATCCATCCGCAGCGCCCGCAAGGCTCTGGGCACAGAAGCCATTGTCGGCTGTTTCTGCGGCGCCTCGCGTCATGAAGGCCTCACCGCCGGCGAAGCAGGTGCGGATTACGTCTGTTTCGGTCCGGTCGGGGCCTCTGGGCTTGGCGATGGGGCGATGGCAGAAGCGGATCTGTTCCAGTGGTGGTCCGAGATGATCGAAGTCCCGGTCGTGGCTGAAGGCGGTCTCACCGACGATGTGGTGCGCAATATCGCTCCCTTTACGGATTTCTTTGCCGTCGGCGAAGAAATCTGGCGCGAGGAGGATCCGGTCGCAGCGCTGAAGTCGCTTCAGGCGGCGATGGGCTAACCACCGCACAGACCATTTCAACCTTACCAATGATTGCGCGGCATCGCCCGGCCGTGCACAGTCATTCCTGTTGCGACAAGAGGCTTCCGGCACTGCAAATGGGCTTGCGGGGGCCAACGAAAGGCGTCATGAGATCCCTATGACTGAAAGCGCTGATTTTTCCAAACCTGATATTCTCTGTGTCGGTTCCGTCCTTTGGGACATTATCGGCAGAAGCACCATGGAGATGCAGCGTGGTTCTGACATGCCCGGGCGCATCACCCGCCTGCCCGGCGGAGTTGCCATGAACATCGCGATGACGCTGGCGCGTTTTGGAATGAAACCCGCCGTGCTGAGCGCCATTGGGCGCGATCCCGAAGGGGATGAGCTGGTTTCGGCCTGTGGGCATCTGGGGCTGATGACGGACTATCTATATCGCTCGGAGGATTTGCCGACCGATCGCTACATGGCGGTTGAGGGTGCCAATGGGCTGATCGCGGCGATTGCCGATGCGCATTCGCTCGAGGCGGCAGGCGACAAGATCCTGCGCCCCCTCGTCGAGGGCCCGCTGGGCTCGGCCGATGCGCCGTTTGAAGGACCGGTTGCGCTTGATGGGAACCTGAAGCTGGTGCTTCTGGATGAGATCGCGACCCATCCTGCCTTTGCGCGCTCGGATTTGCGCGTCGCGCCCGCCTCGCCCGGAAAGGCGGAACGGCTGCGCCCGTTTCTGACCCATGCGCGAGGTACGCTTTACGTGAACCTCGAAGAGGCAGGCCTGCTGTGTCAGGACCAGTTTACCGACAGTGAAACCGCTGCACAGGCGCTGCTGGCGCGCGGGGCTGCCCGCGTTCTGGTTACCGATGGTGGCCAATCCGCCACCGAAGCCGATGCCAGCGGTCACCGCACCCAAGTTCCGCCACGCGTCACCGTCGCCCGGGTCACCGGCGCAGGCGATACGTTCATGGCCGCCCATATCGCTGCTGAGGCGCGGGGAGAAGACCGCGACAGCGCGCTCGCTTCTGCGCTTCATGCAGCCGCAACCTATGTTTCCGGAGAACCACCCCTTTGATCGACATTACCTATTCCGCAGAAGTCGACGCAGCCCGCGCGGCAGGCAAACCGATTGTTGCACTTGAAAGCACCATCATAACCCACGGTATGCCTTACCCGCAGAATGTCGAGGTGGCCGCACAGGTCGAGGCTGACATCCGCGCTGCAGGCGCTGTGCCCGCGACGATGGCTGTGATCAATGGCACATTGCATGTCGGGCTTGAGGCCGACACGCTGAAGTCGCTCGGTCAGGCCAAAGACGTCGCTAAAATCTCGCGTGCTGATTTTGCCGCCTGCATGGCGACGGGCGGCACCGGGGCAACCACGGTGGCCGCGACCATGATCGCGGCGCGGCTTGCCGGTATCTCCGTCTTTGCCACGGGCGGCATTGGCGGTGTTCACAAAGGTGCTGAGACGAGCTTTGATATTTCTGCCGATCTGCTGGAGCTGGCGCAGACGCCTGTGACGGTTGTGGCCGCTGGCGCCAAAGCAATCCTAGATGTTCCGAAGACGCTAGAAGTTCTTGAAACACAGGGCGTTCCGGTCATCGCCTATGGTCAGGACAGCTTTCCTGCGTTCTGGTCCGCGACATCGGATCTGAAGGCCCCGCTGCGTATGGACAGCGCCACCGAGATTGCTCGCGCGCATTTCCTGCGCGGCGCGATGGAGTTGCCCGGCGGTCAGCTGGTGGCAAACCCGATCCCTGTCCAGGACCAAATCGCAGCCACCGACCTGGCCCCGATCATTGCACAAGCGCAAAGCGAGGCAGATGCACAGGGTGTGACCGGCAAGGATGTGACCCCCTTCCTGCTGCAGCGCATTTTTGAGCTTACCGAGGGGCGGTCTTTGGAGGCCAATATCGCACTTGTGCGCAACAACGCGCGCCTTGCGGCTGAAATTGCCAAAGAATTGGCCAAACTCTGAGACAATCTTAACCGGCTCGCATGCGAAACCATTGTAGCGCAGGGCGACAGTCCCTAATTTGCATGCGAGCCAACTAGATAGCAGACCATGAACACGCCATTTGACGAGACCCCGCCCCCGCCCCGCCGTCCCGGGCTCTTTGCCCGCCTTCGGTCGTCCTTTCTGACGGGGATTGTCGTCATTGCGCCAGTCGGTCTGACGATTTGGCTCCTTTGGACCGTGATGGGCTGGGTGGATGGCGTTGTTCTGCCGCTGGTGCCAAATACGTTTCAGCCGGAGCAGTATATCGGCATCAACCTGCGCGGTGTCGGGCTGATTATCTTCCTGCTCTTCACCATTGTGGTGGGCTGGATCGCCAAGGGCATCATCGGGCGTTCGCTCATTGGGTATGCCGAAAGCCTGGTCAATCGGATGCCGGTAGTGCGATCAATCTATTCCGGGATCAAACAGATCTCGGAAACGGTCTTTGCCCAGACCGAGCGCAGTTTTGAAAAGGCCTGCCTGATCCAGTATCCGCGTCGCGGCATCTGGGCGATTGGGTTCATCTCGACCACCGCCAAGGGTGAAATCGTCAAACACACGGAAACGAGCGGGCGTCTCGTAGGTGTTTTTGTGCCCACCACTCCGAACCCGACCTCCGGTTTTCTTTTGTATTTTCCCGAAGAGGACGTGGTCGAGCTCGACATGACCGTCGAGGACGCGGCAAAGCTGGTGATTTCGGCGGGTCTGGTCTACCCCAATGGCAAGGACGCAGCCGAGGCGCTTGAGGAAAAAGCCGCCAAAGAGCTTTCCTGATCAGCCAAACATCTCAACAAGATCAACGGTTTGCCGTTGATTGAGGTCGTCTCTATGGGCTGCTAGAAACGCGTCGGCTGCGTTGCGCCCCGCTTCTTTGAGCATGTGAAGGACCTGCGGGATCGGTATGAGCTTGGTGGTCACCGAAAGTCGCGTCATCAAGGCATCATCAGCAATCATATGCACCAGAACCCGCTTCATCTGGCCTTCTCCAATATTGCCCTGCGAAATCAGCCTTTGCACAAACGAGATCGCGCGGAGTTCGCGAAGCAAGGACGAGTTGAAGCTTATCTCATTGATCCGGTTTTGAATGTCATGAGCCGTCTTTGGCACTTCCTCACGCACCAGCGGATTGATGTTCACAACAATCAGGTCGTCAGGAAGGTCGTCGCGAAACAGCGGAAACAGCGCCGGATTCCCAGTATAGCCGCCGTCCCAATAGGACTCGACATGCCCGGTCTCGGGATTATCAATCTCGATCGCCTGAAACAGATTGGGCAGGCAGGCCGAGGCCAAAATGGCGTCGGTTGAAACATCTGTTCCGGAGAACACCCGAACTTTGCCGGTTTGAACGGATGTGGCGCAAATAAAGAGATCAGGCCCCGCATCGGCGCAAACCTTGTCGAAGTCGAATTGTTCAACGACCGGTCGTAAAGGGTTTCGATAAAATGGACCGTAGGTATAGGGGGAGATCGCCTGGCTCATCGCCTCAAGTGGAGAAAAAGGCGCAGCCACCTTGAGCGCGCCCAGGATTGGAGCGGCGTCAAAGCCGGCGATCCAATTTGCCATCCGCATGTCGCCCACAGCCCCCATGCGTGCCCAGAGCCGATCCAGGGACGCCTTGGCGCCTGCACGCCCCTCTTTGGCCATGCCCGCCTTGAAAGCCGCACCGTTGAGCGCCCCCGCAGAGGTTCCGGTAATGGCTGCGACCTCAATGTCCGGATCTTCCAGGATTCGATCCAGCACCCCCCAGGTGAAGGCACCATGTGCGCCGCCGCCCTGCAGGGCCAGATTGATCTTTTTGACCATGGTTGCTGTTTCCCTCGCGTTCCGGTCCTGAACATTCAGGTCCCGGCACAGATGCGCGCTGCCGGTTCAGTGCCCCGGCCGCGCGCAGGCATCCTCAGAGTGCGGTCCAGCCGCCGTCGACGCTGATGGTGGTTCCGGTGATTTGCTTGGCCGCATCCGAGCAGAGGAAATTCACGGTCCCGCCCAGTTGTTCGACGGTGGCAAACTCTCGCGAGGGCTGGCGTTCGAGCATCACCTTCTTGATGACCTCTTCGCGCCCCATGTTGTATTTCTCCATGGTGTCAGGGATTTGCGCCTCCACCAATGGGGTCAGGACATAACCCGGACAGACCGCGTTGCAGGTGATCGGCTCTTCGGCGGTCTCAAGCGCAACGGTTTTTGTCATGCCCACAATCCCGTGTTTGGCCGCGACATAGGCCGATTTATAGGGAGAGGCCGTCAGCCCATGGGCCGAGGCGATGTTTACCACCCTGCCCCAACCGGCCGCGCGCATCATCGGCAGGGCCGCCGCCGTGGTGTGAAACGCAGAGGTGAGGTTGATCGCAATGATCGCGTCCCATTTTTCGGTGGGGAAGCTGTCAATCGGGGCAACATGCTGGATGCCGGCATTGTTCACAAGAATATCGCATTGGCCCGCCGTCTCGATCAGCGCGCGGCATTGCTCCGCTTTGGACATATCCGCCTGAATATAACGCGCCTCCACTCCGAATTCCTTGCCGATCTCGGCGGCGATGGCGTGGTCTTCATCGCGATCGGTGAAAGAGTTCAACACAACATTGGCGCCAGCCTTGGCCAATTCCCGGGCGACACCCAGACCGATTCCGGAATTGGACCCGGTGATCACTGCGGTTTTACCTTTGACGGACATGAGCATTCCTCTGCTAGCCTGTTTTCCTTTCACTCAGCTTCGCATGCTGCAGGCGCAAAATAAACGCCCTTCGGATCGGAAATTTACATCACAGGAGTGCAACGCGGGAATTGGCTGCTGCACCGGGCGCGGTCACCACAAAAGAAAAAAACGCCGGCACGAAGCCGGCGTTCAGTTATTGAGGCAGGTTTCATACAGGCAAGAAACCTATCGAGCAGTGACACTGTTATAAGCAATTTCTGGCCTCGGTCCAAGCTAAAAGTTTGAACTCTTCCCGTAGCCCAGATAGCGTCATGACTTATGAAAATAAGGGCAGCGCAGGATTGTTCTCAAAATGAGACCATTATTTTTCTCTTCTATCCGCTCAGCCGTGGCTGGAATCACGTTTCTCACCGGGGCGTCCTTTGCGGCCGCAGAATCAGCCCATGGCATCGCCATGTATGGCGATCCCCAGCTTTCGCCGGGGTTTGAATCTCTGCCCTATGTGAACCCCGAAGCCCCAAAAGGCGGCGCGGTTGTATTTGGCAATCTGGGCGGTTTTGACTCCCTCAATCCATTTACCCAGAAAGGCAACCCTCCCTGGCAAATGCGGTTCTGGGGCTACGAGAGTTTGATGGGGCGCTCCTATGACGAGCCGTTTTCGCTCTATGGGTTGCTGGCCGAATCGATTGAAACGCCAGAGGACAGATCCTGGGTCGAATTCACGCTGCGCGAAGAGGCCAGGTTTTCGGACGGCACCCCGGTCACGATCGAGGATGTCATCTGGTCCTACGAGACACTCGGCACCGAGGGAAACCTGCGCTATCGCGGTTTCTGGGCCAAGGTTGACAGCATCGAGCAGACCGGCCCGCGGAGCCTGCGGCTGACGTTCAATGTCGAGGATCGCGAGCTCGCGTTGATCGCTGGGCTGCGACCCATCCTCAAGAAGTCACAGTGGGATGGGCGTGACTTTGCAGATGCTCCGCCGAATGAGGCCCCCATCGGCACGGCGCCCTATGTGGTGAGCGACTTTGAACTTGGTCGCTCTGTGACTTTCACCCGCAACGCTGACTATTGGGGCAAGGATCTGCCACTGCGCCGGGGCACCAATAATTTCGACGAAATGCGACTCGAGTTCTTTGGCGACCAAACGGTCCTCTTTGAAGCCTTCAAGGCAGGGGAACTCTCGGCGGTGCGCGAATTCAATGCTGCAAAATGGGATAGCGATTACGGTTTTGCGCGCGTGCAAAATGGGGATGTCATCAAGACGGAAATTCCCAATCAGAAACCCTCGGGCATGACGGGGCTTGTGATGAATACGCGGCGCGCACCATTGGATGACTGGCGGGTGCGGCAGGCTCTTATCGAGGCGTTCAACTACGAGTTCATCAATGACACGCTGACCGGCGGGCGACTGCCGCGCATCACCTCTTATTTCTCGAACTCTTACCTGTCGATGCAGCCGGGAGAGGCAACAGGTCGTGTGGCAGAGCTGCTGGAGCCCTTCGAGGATGCGCTTCTTCCCGGCACGCTCGAAGGCTATGCGCTTCCGGTTTCTGACGGCAGCGAGCGCAACCGCGCCAATCTGCGCCGTGCCCGCGCCCTGTTGCAGGATGCCGGCTGGACCGTCGGAGACGACGGGATACTGCGCGACGCGAAGGGCGACACGATGGCGCTCAAGGTTCTGCTCCAGAATGGCAACCTCGGCGAAGCTGAGATGCAAAAAGCCGTCGACATCTATGCCACCGCACTGGAACGTCTGGGGATCAGCCTGACGACAGACCTCGTTGACAGCGCACAATATGTCGAGCGCCAGGACGCCTATGAATTTGATCTGACCTTCTTTCGCCGCGCGCTTTCGCTCAGCCCCGGCAACGAACAGATGCTCTATTGGGGCAGCGCAGGGGCGGACACGCCCGGCTCTCGTAACCTGATGGGCATGAAAAGCCCCGCTGCCGAGGCGATGATCCAGCATATGCTGACGACCAAATCCTCGGAAGAGTTCATTGCCGCAGCCCGTGCTCTGGACCGGGTTTTGACCGCAGGACGCTATGTGATTCCCATCTGGCAGTACGCAAAAAGCCGCATCGCGCATGAGGCAAGCCTGCGCTACCCGATGCGCATCCCGATCTATGGCGATGGCATCTATTACATGCCCGAGGTCTGGTGGAACGCCTCCGAATAGTCCTCTAACCGGCCCTCTGGGCCGGTTTTTTTTCGCATCTGGCGAGGGGATCGAGTGGAAAATCATGCGCTGTTTTGCCACTGAAACGGCGCCTTTGAGCGAGGACACAGGCAGCACTGGCTCTGCCAAGATGAGCCTAATGTTTCAAATCCACTAAATTCTTATGACATTGTTGTTGTTTCTTGCTAGATTTGCGGCACAGAGTTCGAAATCTGTCTCAGACGCGAGTGATCCGATGTTGAACTGCACTGAAGTCGATCTTGCTCAGAGTTTGCCACGCCTGCGACAGCGGTTCCCGGGCTTTGTGGTCGATTCCAAATTCACTGCCAAGGCGCGTGGTGAGGATCTCGTCCGTGCGCTCGCCACCTCTCAAGGAATATCGATGACAGAAGCCCGCGAAGAGATGCGGGATTTTCTTTATCTGGAAAGCCTCAGAGCGGAGCTCAGCCTGACGCGTTGACCTCCACCGGCCCCGCCAGCAGGCAGGTCCGTGAAAGACTTCCGCTAGAATTGCCAGCTCACATCTGATTGAGCGATGTCACCCAGAGAATAGTCGCGTCTTCGGAACTGACCGAGATCACATTGTGCCCCATGGCGCCGTCATAATAGGCGCTGTCGCCTCGGCGCATCTCCACCGGTTCGTAAAACTCTGTATAGAGTTTTACGACCCCCGTCAGGACATACATGAATTCCTCGCCGTCATGGCGCACCCAGCCATCAAATTCATCCATGGAGCGCGCGCGCACGCGGGCGCGATAGGGCAGCATGTTCTTGCGTGTCAGCCCATCTGCCAGCAGTTCATGCTCGTAGGTTGCCGTGGCATGCGCAGAGCCCTCGCCGAATTTGGTCACGATCATGCGGCCATTGACCTGATCGCGCTGCGGCGGCGTAAAGAGCTGCGGCACGGAAATCTGCAGGCCGACTGCCAGCTTCTTGAGCGCGTCATAGGTCGGGGACATCTGGCCGTTTTCGATCTTGGACAAAGTGGATCGCGCAAGTCCGGCCTGGCTGGCGGCATGTTCGAGTGTCCAGTCCCGCTGCTTGCGCAGCTCGCGCACACGCGCGCCCAGATCTAATGCTTCGGGCGCGCTTTGATCGCCATTGGCGTGCGCGATAGAGATGAGTTTCTTCGGGTCGCGTTCCTGCATAGCAACCCTATAAGTCTGCACGCAGGGCCTTGCAACGCCGACTTGCTCGAATGCGCACCTCAGGATAGGCATTTCACCATGCTTTCCATTTTTGACACCGGCGCACCGCCTGCCTGCCCCCCAGCTTTCAATCTTGCGACGCATGTCTTGCGCCACGCCGCGGACCGTGCCGACCACCCCGCACTGGTGATTGCAGGCCCGGAGCAGGATCAGATCTGGACCTATGCTGCCTTTGAACGCGCGGTGCGGGGAACCGCACGGGGCTTTCTCGAATTCGGGTTCAAGCCCGGCGATATCCTCTTGATGCGATTGGGAAATACCGTCGAATTCCCGATCACGTTTCTCGCCGCGATCCTGGTCGGTATTGTGCCAGTGCCGACATCTTCGCAGCTGACCAAACGCGAGGTCGCGCGGATGGTGGAGGATCTATCCCCCGCAGGGATCGTCAGCGCGCCTGACATCGCCACCCATCCGCACTCGCGCGCGGTCTCTCTCGATAGGCTGCGCGCCATGCAGTCCTGCCCACCAGCCGACGCCGTGCTCGGTGATCCGGATCGGCTCGCCTATATCGTCTATACCTCTGGCACTGGCGGATCTCCGCGCGCGGTGCAACATGCCCATCGGGCTATCTGGGCCCGGCAGATGATGATCCGCGACTGGTATGACCTGAGCCGAAATGATCGCCTGCTGCATGCAGGAGCCTTCAACTGGACCTTTACCCTTGGTACCGGGATCATGGATCCGCTGTCCGTCGGTGCAACCGCCATCATTCCATCTGCCGACACGGATCTTTTGGACCTGCCGCGGGTATTGACGCGCACTCAGGCTACGATCTTTGCCGCCGTACCAGGTGTTTATAGAAAGATTCTGAAGTGCGACACCCTGCCCGTTCTCCCTGACCTCAGACATGGGCTTGCAGCGGGTGAGGCTCTGAGTGGCGATATCCGCGACGGCTGGAAAGATCGAATTGGCACCCCGATCTTTGAGGCCTTTGGCATGTCAGAATGCTCCACCTTTATCTCCTCGGCCCCGCATCGCCCTTCTGTCGCTCAGAGCATGGGCGCGCCACAACGCGGCCGCAGAATTGCGATCATCGGCGAGGATGGCCCCGCTGCAATCGGCGAAGAAGGGATCATCGCGGTTCACCGATCTGATCCCGGTTTGATGCTCGGCTACCTCAATGCCCCCGAGGAGACTCGCGCGCGCTTTGACGGTGAGTGGTTTTTGACCGGGGATCGTGGCATCATGCGGGCGGATGGCCAGATCATCTATTGCGGGCGCAACGACGATATGATGAATGCAGGGGGCTTTCGCGTCTCCCCGCTCGAGATCGAAGCGGTGTTTGCGACCCATCCCGGTCTGTCTCAATTTGCGGCGGCTGAGGTGGAGGTGAAACCCGGCGTCCACATCGTCGTGGGCTTTTTCAAGGGTCGCGAGGATGTGACCGAAATGGCGCTACAGGCTTTTGCACAAGAGCGTCTGGCCGCGTACAAACGCCCAAAGACTTATAAGCGCCTGGCGGAGTTTCCAACCAACCCGAATGGAAAACTCTTGCGCCGCGCCCTGCCCGATCTGTTTAAGGACTGACCCATGACTGAACCGCTTGCGCAAGTGAAACTCGATATTCTGTCGGATCCGATCTGCCCCTGGTGCTATATCGGCAAGACCCATCTGGACCGCGCTCTGGCAGAGGCGCCAGATCATCCTTTTGTGATCGAGTGGCACCCGTTCCAGCTCAATCCTGATATGCCACACGATGGCATGGACCGTCGTACCTATCTGGAAACGAAATTTGGTGGCAAAGACAACGCGGTAAAGGTCTATGCTCAGATCGCGGAGCATGCGCAGGCCGCAGGTGTCGAGATCAACTTCGAAGCCATGCAGCGCACCCCGAACACGATCAACGCGCATCGTCTGATCCATTGGGCCGGATTGGAAGCCAAACAATCCGACGTCGTCGACGCTCTGTTCAAAGCCTATTTCGTCGAGGGCAAGGATATTGGCGATCCCGTGGTGCTCGCCGATCTGGCCGAACAAGCAGGCATGGAGCGCGCCGTTGTTGAGCGTCTTCTGAATGGTGATAGCGATGCAGAGGACATCCGCGCACGCGACGCGCATTCGCGCAAGATGGGTGTCAATTCGGTCCCGACCTTTGTGATTGCCAATCAGCATGTGGTGCCGGGTGCGCAGCAGCCCGAGCTCTGGGCGCAGGTCATAGCGGATATTCGCGCTCAACTTGAACAATCGGCCGCCGCATCAAACTCGCCTGAAGAAGGTGATGCAGTGCATTAATAACACGCGTGTTTTGCGGATCTGGCTCGCCCAGGCCGCCGGACATCGCTCCAGAGCGCACAGGGATCTGTGCGCTCCTTTAACACTTGAAGCACTTCCCGCCACATTCATATCGTGCTAGCGCCGTTGGGCTGGTGGCCGAACCTTTCGCAGAGTGCGCCTATGTTCATGTCACCGCGAGAGGTTACACATGATTGAAAAACGCAAAAAAGCCCTGCCGCAGGGCGAATTCATTGCTCTGATCGCGATGATGTTTGCAACCATCGCGTTCTCGATCGACGCGATGCTGCCCGCACTTCCGGAAATCGGCGCAAGTCTAAGCCCTGACGATATAAATCAGGCTCAACTTATTATTTCTTCCTTTGTTCTTGGCATGGGGGTTGGCACCTTTTTTACCGGCCCCCTGTCAGATGCCTTCGGGCGCAAGCCGGTGATCTTTGTTGGCAGCGGTCTCTATTGCCTTGGCGCTCTGGCTTCGTTTTTCAGCCAGTCTCTGGAGACTATTTTGATCTCGCGGCTGCTGATGGGGCTTGGGGCTGCTGGCCCACGGGTGGTCGCGATCGCGATTGTGCGCGACCTTTATGTCGGGCGCGACATGGCGCGCATCATATCGCTCGCGATGATGATATTTACGCTGGTGCCTGCCTTTGCGCCCCTGCTCGGAAGCGGCATCATTGCTGTCTCCAGCTGGCGAGGAATCTTTGTCGCCTTTGCGGTGTTTTCGCTGATCACCGTGCTCTGGATGAGCATCCGTCTTGAGGAGCCCTTGCCCCGGGACAAGCGTCGGCCTTTCCGGTTGCCGCAGCTCATGGGCGCGCTTCGCGAGATGGTCAGCCATCCAACCGTACGTCTCTCGATCATGGCGCAGACCTTTTGCATGTCGATGTTGTTCACTGTTATCATAATGGTACAGCCCGTTTATGATGTCGTGTTCGCACGCAGCGAAAGCTTTCCCTTCTGGTTCATGATGGTCGCTCTGATGGCCGGCACCGCCAGCTTGTTGAATGCCTCTTTGGTGGGGCGCATTGGTATGCGGCGCATGGTGACCTGGGCATTGGGTGTTCAGATCCTCATCAGCACAGGTGTCTTCGCCCTGACACAGCTCTCCTTTGGCGAGCCGACGAGCTTTTACATTTTTGTCTTCTGGCAGACGAGCGTATTCTTCATGGTAGGGCTCACCCTCGGAAATCTGAATGCTATCGCCATGGAGCCAATGGGGCACATCGCTGGCATGGCAGCGTCCGTCATGGGTGCCCTTTCCACCGTGGCGGCAGCCGTGATTGCCGCGCCGATTGGCCTTCTGTTTGACGGCACGATCATCCCGATGGTTGGCGGTGTACTTGCAACCGCTGGCCTGGCATTCATCGTAATGCTCTGGATGGGGCGCGTTGAGGCGGCAGCAACTCCCGCATAAAAGAACAGTCCCTCTGTCAGGCAGAGGGACTGTTTTAAATCAACACCTTATGTAGATCAGTTGATGGGGTGGCCATCGCCCTAGCGGTTCTTCTTGCGCTCCGCGATGATCTTTTCAGCAAGGTCACGCGCGATGGCAAAGGCCCCTTTGATCTTGTCGCTGTCCTTGCGCCAGTCGCGACGCACGACGATCTTGTTGTCCTTGACCTTCGCCAACCCATCTTGGGATTGAATGAACTCAACCAGACCTTGGGGCGAGGCAAACTTGTCGTTGTGAAACTGGATGGTCGCGCCCTTGGGGCCACCATCGAGCTTGGCAATCCCGGCCTTCTTACACATGGCCTTGATCCGAACCACCAACATCAACGTGTTGACTTCTTTTGGCAATTTCCCAAATCGGTCGATCAACTCGGCGGCAAAGCCCTCAAGTTCCACTTTGGTTGTGAGCGAGGACAAGCGGCGATACAGGCCCAGACGCACGTCGAGATCCGGCACATAGGCTTCTGGGATCAGAACCGGCACGCCAAGATTGATCTGCGGCGCCCATTGATCGTCGCCTTCAACCAGCCCCTCGACCTCACCGGATTTGATCTTGGCAATCGCCTCTTCGAGCATCGATTGATAGAGCTCATAGCCCACATCTCGCATCTGACCGGACTGTTCCTCGCCAAGAAGGTTCCCTGCACCGCGGATGTCAAGGTCCTGAGATGCAAGAGTAAAACCTGCCCCCAGAGTGTCGAGCGAACCCAACACACGTAGCCGCTTTTCTGCGCTATCGGTGAGTCTTTGTCGTGGCTTTGTGGTCAGATAGGCATAGGCGCGGGTTTTGGAGCGCCCCACACGTCCACGGATCTGGTAGAGCTGCGCCAGTCCAAACATATCGGCGCGATGCACCACCATTGTGTTGGCGGTGGGAATATCGAGGCCGGACTCAACAATCGTGGTCGCCAGAAGAATATCGTATTTGCCGTCATAAAAGGCGTTCATCCGGTCATCGAGTTCACCGGCGGCCATCTGCCCATTCGCCACCACATAGGACAGCTCCGGCAGTTGCTCCTGAAGGAAGGCTTCGATCTCGGGCAAATCGGAAATCCTCGGCACCACATAAAAGCTCTGCCCGCCCCGGTAGTGCTCGCGTAGCAGTGCTTCGCGAATGGTGATCGCGTCAAATTCGGTCACATAGGTACGGATCGCAAGACGATCCACTGGTGGCGTGCCAATAATCGAGAGATCCCGAACCCCTGTCAGGCTGAGTTGAAGTGTCCGCGGGATCGGGGTTGCGGTGAGCGTCAGCACATGGATGTCGGATCGGAGCTGTTTCAGGCGCTCTTTGTGGGCCACACCAAAATGCTGCTCCTCGTCGATGATCAAGAGCCCAAGGTTCTGAAAGCGGATATTCTTGGCCAATAGCGCATGGGTCCCCACAACGATGTCGACCGTGCCCTTGGCCATGCCTTCGCGTGTCTGGCTGGCCTCTTTTGAAGTCACAAAGCGCGACAACTGTCTGACTTCGAGAGGAAATCCACGGAACCTCTCTTTGAAAGCCGCAGCGTGCTGACGGGCGAGCAATGTGGTCGGCGCAACAATCGCGACCTGAAGGCCGGACATTGCCGCCACGAATGCGGCGCGCATGGCCACTTCGGTCTTGCCAAAGCCAACATCGCCGCAGATCAGACGATCCATCGGCTGACCCGAGTTGAGGTCGCTCATCACATCTTCAATGGCGCGCAGCTGATCGTCGGTTTCCTGATAGGGGAAACGGGCGGAGAACTCCTCCCAGGCATGCGGCGGCGGATCCATCGCAGGCGCTTTGCGCAAGGCGCGCTCAGCGGCAATGCGGATCAAGCGATCCGCCATCTCGCGGATGCGCTCCTTGAGGCGGGCTTTCTTGGCCTGCCAGGCACCGCCTCCGAGCTTATCCAAGAGGCCTTCGTCATGGCCGTATTTGGACAGCAGTTCGATGTTTTCAACCGGGAGATAGAGCTTTGATTCCTCTGCAT
This sequence comes from Epibacterium sp. HA2-3, assembly GCF_055693725.2. NCBI lineage: Bacteria > Pseudomonadati > Pseudomonadota > Alphaproteobacteria > Rhodobacterales > Roseobacteraceae > Epibacterium > Epibacterium sp. HA2-3. The sequence goes on from NZ_CM172490.1 coordinate 1,386,621, forward strand.
ATTCCAGCAACAAACACTCATGTGCAGCGCCCGCGGCAGTCACGACCTCAAGCCCGATATAGCGGCCAATGCCGTGATCGACATGCACCACAAGATCTCCCGGAGAGAGGGATTGCGCCTCGGTGAGGAAATTCTCCGCCTTGCGGCGCCGCTTGGGCTTGCGGATCAGCCGATCCCCAAGCACGTCCTGTTCGGAGATCACCGTCATATCCGGTGCTTCAAAACCGTGTTCCAGCGCCCAGACCGCGAGGTGGAGGCCAGACTTTCCGATCCGCCGTCCGTCCGAGACAGCGATCGTCTCGGCGAGGCCCTCATCCTCGATGAGGCCGCTCAGGCGTTCACGCGCACCCTCGGAATAGGAGGCAACAACCACTGGCCCCTTGGTCATCCGCGCTTTGATATGGTCGGCTAACGCCGCAAAGAGGCTTATGTTTTCCTGCTGGCGCTCGGGCGAAAAATTGCGTCCGATGCGACCGCCCGCATCGACCACACCAGGACCGGAGGCCTGAGGGAGCGGATGGAATTGAACCGCGCGATGGGCGCCAATCTGCGTCTCCCAGGTGGTGTCATCGAGATAGAGAAGCCGTGGCGGGGTCGGTTTATAGACCGAGTCCATGCGCCCCTTGGTGTCCATCGCGATTTTGCGGGTCTCATATTGATCGACGATGCTGTCCCATCGCGCCAGACGCGCCGGGGTCAGCTGATCGTCCAGCGTGACCGATGCATCGGGCATATAGTCAAACAGGGTCTCAAGCCGCTCGTGAAAAAACGGCAACCAATGCTCCATGCCTTGATGTTTGCGCCCTGCACTTACGGCCTCATAAAGCGGATCATCACTGCCGGCCGCGCCGAACTCGATGCGGTAATTCTGTCGAAACCGGGTGATCGCGGCCTCATCAAGGATCACCTCGGAAACCGGCGCAAGCTCGACCACCTCGAGCTTTTCGGTGGTGCGCTGGGTGGCGGGATCAAACCGGCGCGCGCCATCAAGCGTGTCGCCGAAGAGATCAAGCCGAACCGGGCCGCTTTCGCCGGGCGGAAAGATGTCGATGATGCCGCCGCGAATGGCGTAGTCGCCGGGTTCCATCACCGTTGGGCTTTGGGTAAACCCCATACGCACCAGGAACTTACGCAACGCATCTTCATCAATTCTGGAGTTCACCCGCGCGGAGAATGCGGCTTCTTTCAAAACCTCGCGCGCAGGGACGCGTTGCATGGCGGCATTCAGCGTGGTGAGCAGGATGAACTGGTCCGGCAACCCATGCACCAGTGCCGCAAGGGTCGCCATGCGCGCAGCGGAAATATCAGCATTGGGCGAGACACGGTCATAAGGCAGACAATCCCAGCCGGGGAAGATCACCACCGGAACCTCTGGGGCAAAGAACCGCAAAGCCGCGCGCATGGCTTCAAGCCGCTTGTCATCGCGGGCGATATGCAGCACCGGGCCGGCGCTTCGCGCCATTTCTTTCAGAACCAGGCGCGCGTCATACCCCTCGGGTGCGCCCCCCATTACGACGGATTGCTGTGACATAAGCGTTCCTTAGTAGATCCTGTTGGCTCTTTACCCGAGCGCGCCAAAAGTGAGGTTCTGATACATTCCCCAAAGGGCCGTGACAAATATCGAGATAACGCCGACCAACTGTATCAGAACCCGCGTCCGTGTGAGCCGTTTGCGCAGCGCATCAATATCATGCGGCGTGCGCAGGGCCCGAGCGGCGCGCAGGTTGATTAGGCCCACGACATACATCGGTATCAGCATCAGCACCACGGCCTGCGCAAATTCGACGCGGTAGTAAAACCCCAAAAGCACCAAGGTGGTGATCATAAAAAACGCAAAAGCAGTGAGGGCAAATCCCGAAACTTCAGAGATATATAGAAGCCTGTTCACCTGAACGCGTACCGCATCCTCGAGGTCTTGGGCCGCTGATCCCCCGTGTTTTGCCGCACGCGCGACCATGTCAAAGGGGACGCCAAGAACCCAGTGGCTCGCCGAGGACCACAGCACCGCCAGCGCGATCCAGTACCAGAGGTTCGAGAAGGACCTGAGGTCGATCAACTCGAAGATGAGACTAAATAGATCCAAGGTGTTTGGGTTCCCCAAGAGAGTAAACAAAAGACGCCCTGCGCGCTGCCTGCCCTGTATCCATCGCCACGCTCTGCGACACAAGTGCTGCTGCGTCAGAAATGCGCGGATCGGAGACTTGTGAAGCACCACTGTTCCATGCAACCCATGTGCACCGGAACAGAATACGAGACCGAGATGCCCCATATCAGCGCTTCCTTTCCTGCCTCCCGCCCCCGTCGCCTGCGTGCCTCTGCCGCTTTGCGCGACCTCACGCGGGAGAACGAACTCTCGGTGAATGACCTGATCTGGCCGGTTTTTGTACGCGATGGGGAGGGGATCGAGGAGCCGGTTCCCTCGATGCCAGGCGTGGTGCGGCGCTCTGTCGACAAGGTGGTTGAGGCCGCCGTCGAAGCGCAGGCACTCGGAATTCCGGCGATCTGCCTCTTTCCCTACACCGATCCGTCTTTGAAAACAGAGGATTGTGCCGAGGCCTGGAACCCGGAGAACCTCTGCAATCGGGCCATCCGTGGGATCAAGGCCGCGGCGCCCGATCTCGCCGTGATGACCGATGTCGCGCTAGATCCCTATAATATCAACGGCCACGACGGCTTTGTGATTGATGGCGAAATTCGCAACGACGAAACCGTCGAGGCGCTGGTCAAGATGACCCTCGCACAGGCCGAGGCCGGGGCGGATATCATCGGCCCCTCTGATATGATGGACGGGCGCATCGGAGCCATGCGGTCTGCATTGGAAAGGAAGGGATTTCAGAATGTTACGATCCTGTCCTACTCTGCAAAATACGCGTCTGGATTTTATGGACCGTTTCGTGATGCGGTCGGCGCCTCGGGGGCCCTGACCGGCGACAAGAAGACCTATCAGATGGACCCCGCCAACACCAATGAAGCCCTTCGCATGATTGAACGCGATCTGCGCGAGGGGGCGGATATGGTGATGGTGAAACCCGGATTGCCCTATCTCGACATCTGCCACCGCGTGAAAGAGACCTTCCAGGTCCCGACCTTTGCCTACCAGGTGTCAGGGGAATACGCGATGATCCAAGCGGCGGCTCTGAATGGTTGGATCGATGGGGAAAAAGTGATGCTCGAAAGCCTCATGGCCTTCCGTCGGGCTGGATGTGATGGTGTGCTTACCTATTTTGCGCCACAGGTCGCGAAACTGTTGAACGGCTAAACCTCTTTGCAAGACCCCGGCAGGAACCTGCTCAATCGGGCAGGCTTCAAAGTGACAGCTTTAGGGATTATGCATATAGTTGTGTCGAACAAAGCGCCAAAGCGCAGATTCACGAGCAGGTAACAGAACATGAGCACATCCAAATCCCGTCTTTCCCGTCGTGCGTTTACCGCCAGCGGTCTCGCGGCCATTGGGGCCACCGCAGCATGCAGCAACGGGATCGGCAACACCAATGACGTGAAAATCGACGCCCGCGTCAATGCCACCCTCAATCAGATGTATGACCGCTATCCCGGCACACGCGATCTGGCACAGAAATCTGCCGGTATGCTGGTGATGCCCCTCGTCACCGAGGCGGGCTTTATCTTTGGTGGCGCCTATGGGCGCGGCGCGCTGCGGATCAATGGCGCCACGGTTGACTATTATGCCGCCCTCAAGGGCAACGCCGGTCTGCAGCTGGGCGCGCAGCAATATTCCCATGTCTTGTTCTTTATGACCGACGCCGCGCTGGCGCGGTTCCGCCGCTCGTCGGGTTGGACGGCCGGTGCAGATCTTGAGTATGTGGTCATCGACGAAGGCGACGCACTGACGGCGGATACAAATACGCTGACGGCGCCTGTGGTTGCTGCAGTCTTTGGTCAGGCCGGGATTCGGATCGGAGCCACCATCGAGGGCTCCAAATACACACGTATCATTCCCTGATTTTGTTTTATATCAAGGTGATGAAGACCTCCCCTCATTCGAGGGGAGGCTTTTTTGTTCAGCCCAAGGCTCGCAGCCGTTTGATCAGGGATGAGGTGTCCCAACGCCCGCCGCCCAGTTTTTGAACGTCCTTGTAGAACTGATCGACCAAGGCCGTGACGGGCAGGCTTGCGCCAATGTCGTCGGCGGTATCAAGGCAGATTCCGAGATCCTTGCGCATCCAGTCCACGGCAAACCCGTGCTCGAACTCATCGTCGAGCATGGTCTCATAGCGATTTGCCATCTGCCAGCTGCCCGCTGCCCCCTGACTGATCACCTCGACCACCGCGCGCCCGTCGAGCCCGGCTTTCTCCGCAAAATGAAGCGCTTCGCTCAAACCTTGCACAAGGCCGGCAATGGCGATCTGGTTGCACATTTTGGTCATCTGGCCTGCGCCACTTTCACCGATGCGCCGGCAGATCCGTGCATAGGCTTCCATCACTGGCGCAGCTTTGTCGTAATCCGCAGCATCCCCGCCGCACATCACCGAAAGAACCCCATTCTCGGCCCCCGCCTGACCGCCCGAGATCGGAGCGTCGACAAACCCAAGCTGCGCGTCTTTGGCGCGGGCGTAGAGCTCTGCCGTGACCTCTGCTGATACAGTGGTGTGATCGACAAAGATCGCACCCGGTTTCATTCCGTTAAAGGCACCGTCCTCACCAAGGCAAACAGAGCGCAAATCATCGTCATTGCCCACACAGGCCATGACAAAATCCGCGTTTTGTGCGGCCTCTCTGGGCGTTGGCGCAGACCGACCGCCCGTCGCTGCCGCCCAGCCTTCGGCCTTTGCAGTTGTGCGGTTGTAAACCGTGACCTCATGCCCGGCCTTTTGCAGATGCCCGGCCATCGGATACCCCATGACCCCGAGCCCAAGGAACGCAATTTTTGCCATGTCCTTTCCCCCTGTTCTGTCTTCGCATATGTTGGCGCCAACCCTAGCAGCACCCGCCCAAAGCGCAATGCGGCTTGGCAACAAACACAGAAATACCAAGGGAATAGAAAAGAATGGCACGCCTCTTCCGCTGGCTCCTCCGCCTCACGGCTGGTACGATTCTGCTTGGTATTCTGGGGGCGATCCTGGTCTATTTCCTCGCGGCGCAGTCCTTGCCAGACTATGACAAGGAGATCGCCCTGCCCGGCCCTACGGCTCCGGTCGAAATCGTGCGCGACAACGCGAATGTGCCGCATATCTTTGGCAGCTTTGGTGCCTCGGATGAGGACGTGTTTTTTGGGCTCGGGTATGCCCATGCGCAGGATCGACTGTGGCAGATGGCCGTGATGCGGCGCACGGCGCAGGGTCGGCTTTCCGAGGTCTTTGGCCCCCGTACCGTCCGCACAGACAGTTTTTTGCGGCGGCTTGATCTTTATGGGGCGGCGCGAAGTTCGGTTTCCGCCCAGAGCCCCGAAACGCTCCGGGCGCTGCAGGCCTATGCTGCGGGCGTGAATGCGCGCCTGCAAGAGATCAACGAAGATGCGCTGGGGCGCGGGGCACCGGAAATGTTCCTGTTCAACATGCCCATAGCGCCGTGGCAGCCCGCCGACAGCATCGCCATTATGAAACTGATGGCCGTGCAGCTCTCATCCAATATGCAAGAAGAGATCCTGCGCGCGCAGACTTCCATTGCCCTCGATGATCCCAAACGCCTTGAGGATATCCTGCCCGATGCTCCCGGCTCTGGGACGGCGACGCTTCCGGAATATACGGAGCTGTTTCCCGGCCTCCCGGGATTTCGTGGTCTCGAGGAACAGCGCCGGGCGCAAACGGCGCATGCTGCGTTGATGCCTCTGGCGCCACGTGGGCTTGGTGGGGCTTCGAATGCCTGGGCTGCGGCGCCCAATCGTTCGGCGGCGGGTGGCACGCTTCTTGCCAATGACCCGCATCTGAAGCTGACAGCGCCCGGAACCTGGTATCTGGCACGTCTTGAGCTTGGCACCGGCGGTGTGATTGGTGGCACAATTCCGGGGATTCCGGCTGTGCTCACCGGGCGTTCTCAGCAGCTGGGGTGGGGGCTCACCTCCTCCTATCTGGATGATCAGGACCTCTTTATCGAGAAGATCAACCCGGACAACCCGCAGCAGTATCTGACGCCGAATGGTTACAAGGACTTCACATCGCGGCCTTCGATCGTGCAGATCAAGGGCAATGCGCCGCTGACGCTGACCCTGCGCTGGACCGAAAACGGGCCGGTTCTGCCCGGCTCGCTGTTTGAGCTCAGCACCATTACGCCGCCCGGCCATGTTGTGAGCCTTGGGTGGACGGCATTGTCGCACGAGGACACCTCGATGACCGCGGCGCTCGATCTGATGCGGGCAGAAAATGTCGCGCAGGCCATTGCCGCAGGCGAGAACTTCATCGCGCCTTCCCAAAATATCACACTGGCGGATCATGACACCATCGCGCTCAAGACCGTGGGCGTCATGCCCGACCGCGACCTGCGCAACCAAAGCCGGGGCCGCCTGCCCAACCAGGGCTGGCGGCGCGAAAACCGCTGGCAAGGGCGCTTGCCCTATGCGGCGAACCCGGAGTTCATTGCGCCCAGCGGTGGGATTTTGGGAAATACAAACAACAAGTTGCTAGAGCGCCCCTTTCCCAACCACGTCAGTTATTCCTGGGGCGACACACAGCGGATCAATCGCTGGCGCCGTCTGATGCAGAGCCGCGAGGTGCATACCCGCGACAGTTTCATCGAAGCGCAGCTCGATACGGTTTCCTATAGCGCGCAAACCCTCCTGCCTCTTATCGGGGCGGATCTGTGGTTCACCGGTGAAGCTGCGCCCAATGGCACGCCGGAACGCCAGCGCCAGATCGCATTGTCGCTCTTGGCGGAGTGGAACGGCGAGATGAACGAGCATTTGCCCGAGCCTCTGATCTACGCAAGTTGGGTGCGTGCTTTGCAAAAACGTCTGATCGAGGACGACCTAGGCCCCCTTGCTGATGCGTTTGACCGGGTTGAGCCGCTGTTCCTGGAACGGGTGTTCCGCAATATCGATGGCGCTGCAGCCTGGTGTGATGTCGCCCAGAGCGCCCCGACCGAGAGCTGCACCGACATGGCGCGCCTCGCTCTGGACGACGCGCTCGTCTACATCAGCGAAAACTACGGCAGTACATTGGAAAGCCTGCGTTGGGGGGATGCGCATCAGGCCACCCAGGATCACGAGGTCTTGGGCGAGGTGCCGTTCCTGCGCTATTTCGTCAACATCCGTCAATCTACCAGTGGTGGAGACAATACGCTGCAGCGCGGCCTCACCTCGGGCGAGGAGCCGGCGCCCTTCAACAATGTGCATGGGGCGGGCTATCGCGGAGTCTATGATTTCGCCGATCCCGACAGCTCTGTTTTCATTATTGCGACAGGCCAGTCGGGGCATTTCCTGTCGCGCTACTACGATGACATGGCGCAGTACTGGCGGCGTGGGGAGTATATCCCGATGTCTCTCGACGAAAAACTGGCGCGCGCCGCTTCCGTCGGCGTCACCCGCATCCTGCCGCGCAACTAAAGAAAAACGCAGCGCTCTAGAGCGCTGCGTATTGTGCTTTTTGCTTTTCGGTCCAGCGCACGGAAATCTCAAACCCAGTGTCGGTCTGGTTTTCCTCTTGCACAACATCTTGTTTGAAGAGCCAGGCGCGCTGTTTTCCTTGGGAAAAGTCCAGCGTCAGTACCTCATCCACACGCACGCCCTGAAGCTTCATGGCAATGTCGTGCAACAGTTGAGGCAGCCCCTCGCCGGTGATCGCGGAAATCGCGTAGAGCGAGTCGTTGCGGTCTGCCCGTTGGCGGCAGGCATCCGCCTCTTCCTCGGAGAGATGGTCGATCTTGTTCCAGACCTCGATGACCGTGCGGTCCTCGTCCACTCCAAGCGAGCTCAGGATCTGCTCCACGTCTTCGGCCTGATGTTCGGTGTCGCTGTGGCTGATGTCGCGCACATGCAGGATCACATCTGCGGCCAGCACCTCCTCGAGTGTCGCGCGAAACGAGGCAACCAGTTCGGTCGGAAGATCAGAGATGAATCCCACGGTGTCCGAGAGGATGACTTCTGGCCCATCCGGCAGCTCAACGCGGCGCATGGTGGGGTCCAGCGTGGCAAAGAGCATGTCTTTCGCCATCACCTCTGCCCCGGTCAGACGATTGAACAGAGTGGATTTTCCAGCGTTGGTATATCCCACAAGCGCAACAATCGGATAAGGCACTTTGGCGCGCGCGGCGCGATGCAGCGTACGCGTTTTCACAACCTTGTCGAGTTGTCGCCGCAGTCGGACAAGCTGTTCGTCGATGGCGCGGCGGTCCGCTTCGATCTGGGTTTCGCCGGGGCCGCCGACAAAGCCAAGACCACCACGCTGACGCTCCAGGTGGGTCCAGGCCCGCACCAGTCGCGTTCGCTGATAGCTGAGCGCTGCCATTTCCACCTGCAGCACGCCCTCACGGGTGCGCGCACGATCCGAGAAGATCTCAAGAATAAGCCCGGTTCGGTCAAGAATTTTGACCTTCCAGGCTTTTTCGAGGTTGCGCTGCTGGACCGGGCTTACGGGGCCGTCAATCAAGACCAGTTCGACCTCTTCGGCTTTGAACAGGGTCTTCAGCTCTTCGATCTTGCCGGAACCAAACAGCATACCAGGATGCGCCTTGGGCAGACCCACGACAGTTGAGCCGACCACTTCAAGGTCGGGCAGCGCGGCGGCGAGCGCCACACCTTCCTCAAGCGCCGGAACTGCGTCGCGACGATCCCTATCTGACTTGATATCCGGATGCAGAACCCAAGCCCGGGTCTGCTTCCTGTCATGCTCCATCAATTGGAGTCTTCACCTTCATATAGGCTGATGGGCTGGGCCGGCATGATGGTGGAAATCGCATGCTTGTATACAAGCTGCGACTGGCCATCGCGGCGCAGCAACACACAGAAGTTGTCGAACCAGGTGATCACGCCCTGCAGTTTCACACCGTTGATCAAGAAAATTGTGACTGGAACTTTTGTTTTGCGAACGTGGTTCAGGAAAGCGTCCTGAAGATTCTGTCTGTCCGAAGCCATTTGCTTATTATCTCGCCTTTGTTCTTGCCACGCGCTGCGGCCCAACGCGTCCCTTATGGCGAGTATGGACGCAGATTTAGCGGGTTTCCACCCGAAAAACGTCACTTTTTCGCATGACTTAGCCAGTATGTGTCAGTTGCGCCAAAGATTGGGCGACAGAAGCGCGATAATGGCCAGCGTTTCCAGACGCCCCAGAACCATCGCAAAACACAAGATCAGCTTTGCGGGGGCATCCAGCAGATTGAGCTCGATGGGAACCTGCCCTGCGGCCTCCACCAAAGGCCCCGTTGTGGAAAGCCCCGCAACGGCGAGAATCATAGCCTGTTCAAACGGAATACCAAAGGCCGAGAGCGCCACCGAAATGAGCGTCAAAGACAGCGCAAAGAGCATGAAAAAGATCCAGGCCACAAAGGCACCATTGCTCTGCAGGCGTCGATTGCCCCGCCCCTCGCCACTAACGGAGGACGGTAGGACCAGACGCTCCATTTCCCGAAGACCATTGAGATATAGCGCATAGACACGCAGGAGCTTTACGCCGCCCGCCGTGGTCGCAACGCCACCGCCCATGACCGCCAGCCCGAGCAGGATCATACCCGGTGTCTCCAGTCCCGACCATTCCTGCGCGCTGAACCAATACGCGCTCTCAAATCCGTTGGTTGTGAGGAATGAGGCAACGGTGAAAATCGCGCCCCAAAGAGAGGTCAGCGCCATGCCCCAATCGTCAGACGCATTCACCTCGAGCGAGGCCAGCCAATGCCGCAGAAACAAGAGCATCGGCACGCCGAGAATGATGAGAATGCCAGAGCGGAACTCTGGATCCTTGTCGAGACGCCCATGCCCCACAGCCACTGTATCGCTGGAAAACGTCAGGCGTGAGAGCGCAAACAGCAGAAAAAGGAACATGATCATCTCGCCAGCGAGGCCCGCCTGTGCATCCTGAATGCCGCCAATCGGCGACAGACCGGAGGTCGCCATGATCGACATGGCATGGCTGACGGCGACAAGGCCGCTCTCGCCACACAGCATGAGCAAAAGAGCCAGCGCAAGGGTCAGGCCCGCGTAAACCGGCGCAAGCGCACGGGTCACGATGATCAGCTTACGCCGCGGGTCGGGGCGCTGGCTTTCGCGCAGGATTGCATCGCTGCGACCGGGTTCTGCGCGTGTGGTGACCTCAAACCCGCCGAGCGACAGAGGCGCCAGCACGGCTGAGGCCGCAATCCACATGAACATGCCTCCAAGCCACGCCACCAGAACGCGCCACAGATGCACCGAGTCCGGCACCCGTCCAGGACGGTCAAAAATATCGGCCCCCGTGGTCGTTAGCGCCGAGACCATATCGAAGTAGGCATTGAGATAGCTCGTGTTTCTCAACGCATCCTGCAGCGGAATGGCGAGGTAGAGCGGCAAAAGCACAAAGGTCGCGAGCAGGGTCATAAGCTGCCCTGGCATCCCGTAACGCGGCACGCGGTTCGAAACCGAAAGCCCCACAAAGGCCACCAACGTGAGCCCGACAATCCCGGAATAAAAGAAGCTCTGCGATGTCTGGTGGTCATCCACAATCACCGCATGTACGGCCGGAATCCACATCGCAATGGCAAACACCCCCCAGATGAGCAGCAGCAGCGGCAAGCGCAGCACACCGCGCACTTGTTTCAGGGGGCGGCGTATCATCCTAGAAGTAGTCGATCGAGACTTGCATCAGGCGCTCGACCTCCCGCACATCAGCGGCCATCGCAAAGAGGGCAATCGTGTCCCCCGCCTCGATCCGAAGCCCGCCACTGGGGCGCATGACCTCGCCGTTCTTGGATACAGCGCCCACCAGCACACCTTCGGGGAAATCAATGTCCCGAATGGCCTGCCCCGCCATGGGAGAGGTAGAAAGCACTTCTGTTTCAATAACTTCCGCTTCGGCGTCGCCAATGGAATAAACCTGCCGGATACGGCCATAGCGGATGTGACGCAGGATAGAACTGACGGTGGTGGCGCGCGGATTGATATGCGCGTCAATCCCGAGGTGCGGCAGCAGCGGCAGCAGCGTCGGGTCGTTGATCAGGGCGATTGCAAACGGGCAGCCTTCGGTCTTGGCACGCACCGCTGCCAGCATGTTGGTCTTGTCGTCATCGGTCACCGCCAGCATGGCGTCGGCCTTGTCGATGCCCGCCTCGATCATCAGCCCCCGGTCCAGACCATCGCCATTCAGAACGATCGTGCGTTCCAGAGCCTCTGCGGCAACCTCAGCGTTCTTGCGGTTCTTTTCGATCATCTTGGCCCGCGTGCGCCGGGTGCGCGCCTCGAGCGCTTTGGCAACTTCAAGGCCGACATTGCCGCCGCCGACGATCACCACCCGCTCTTGCCGTTTCTCAGTCTTTCCAAAGACCTCCATCGTGCGGCTCACGTCGTCTGCATGGCAAAACACATAAGCCGCATCGCCCACAAACAGTTGATCCCCTGGCTCCGGCGCAAACAGCGATCCGTCGCGGCGAATGCCAACCACAATGGCACGCAACGTCGAGAAGAGCTCCGTCAACTGGCGCAGCGGCGTGTTTACAACGGGGCAGTCTGCCTCCACGTTGATGCCCAACAGCTGCGCACGTCCGTCCATGAATACTTCGGTGTCAAAAGCTGCCGGCGCGCGCAGACGCTGCATAGCCGCCGCCGCAACTTCCCGCTCCGGGCTGATCACCACATCGATCGGCAGATGGTCCCGGCGATAGAGATCGGAATAAATCGCGTTCAGATAGCTCTTGGCCCGCAGACGCGCGATCTTGCGCTGGATGGCAAACACGGAATGCGCCACTTGGCAGGTGACCATGTTCACCTCGTCCGAGTGCGTGGCGGCGATGATCATATCCGCGTCCCGCGCCCCGGCCCGATCAAGAACATCCGGATATGAGGCAAAGCCCGCAATGCCTTGAACATCAAGCGTATCTGTCGCGCGGCGCACAAGGTCAGGATTGTTGTCGACAACCGTCACGTCGTTGTGTTCGCCGGACAAATGCCGTGCGATCTGCCAACCGACCTGCCCGGCTCCACAGATGATAACTTTCATAGATCCGCTCTCCGGGCGCTGGACTGCCTGATTTGCATGCCAGATGGTGCGAAGGGGGTCAATTCAATTGTCCCGCCGCAGCCCTGGCCTACACCTGATTTACGCTGTCTCTTCCGTGGCTTCCTCGCTCTCGACCCGCGCCACCCGCGCGCCCGCCTTGTTCGATGTGACAACGCCGAGCGATTTCAGTTTGCGGTGGAGCGCCGAGCGTTCCATGCCCACAAAGGAGGCCGTGCGGCTGATGTTGCCGCCAAAGCGATTGATCTGCGTCAGAAGATATTCGCGTTCAAAGGCCTCGCGTGCCTCGCGCAAAGGCAGCGTAGCCAAGGCGCCAGAGAGCACGACGCGACCTTCTGTTTCGACCTTTTCTTCTTCGCTCGGCAGATCCTTTGCCTGAATGGGACCGGAGGTTTCTCCAAGGATCAGAACGCGTTCCACCAGATTCTTCAGCTGGCGCACATTGCCCGGCCAGGTCATCGTCTGCATCAAGGCCACGGCGTCTTCGCTAAGGGCGCGCAGTGGCAGGCCCTGCGTCTGGTTGAAGCCTTCGATGAAATACTCCGCCAGCAGCGGGATGTCCTCGCGCCGGTCCGAGAGCGATGGCACGCAGATCGGAACCACATTCAGACGGTGATACAATTCCTGACGGAAGTTGCCATCCTTGATCTCCTGTTCGAGATCGCGATTTGTGGCCGAGATCACCCGCAGGTCCACCTTGACCTTCTCGGTGCCGCCAACGCGCACAAACTGCTGATCCACCAGCACGCGCAGGATCTTGGATTGAGTCCCAGAGGGCATATCCGCCACTTCGTCAAAAAAGACGACGCCCCCGTCTGCCTGTTCCAGCAGCCCCGGCTCGATGCCGCGTTCGCTGCTCTCACGCCCAAAGAGCACATCTTCCATGCGCTCGGGCTCAATGCTGGCGCAATTCACGGTGACAAAAGGCTCACTGGCGCGGTGGGAGTTTGCGTGAATATAGCGGGCTGCTACTTCCTTGCCGCTGCCCGCAGGCCCGGTGAGCATGACGCGCCCATTGGATTTCGTCACCTTGTCAAGCTGGCTGGTCAAGGCACGAAACGCGGGCGACGTTCCGACCATATCTGTTGCACCCACATCCTTGCGGCGCAGATCCGTGTTCTCGCGACGCAGGCGAGAGGTCTCCATCGCGCGCCGGATCACAACCATCAACTGGTCGATATTAAAGGGCTTCTCGATGAAGTCATAAGCGCCCTGCTTGATCGCCGCGACCGCAATTTCGATGTTGCCGTGCCCAGAGATGATGACCACCGGAACCTCCGGGTAATCCCGCTTTACGGTTTTCAGGATGTCGATCCCATCCATCTGGCTGTCCTTGAGCCAGATGTCCAAAATCAGCAGCGCAGGCGGAGCGTCTTCAAAGGCGGCCATGCATTCTTCGGAATTGGCCGCTTTGCGCGTGGCGTAGCTTTCGTCCTCCAGGATGTCTGAAACCAGCTCCCGGATGTCACGTTCATCATCAACAATCAGAATATCACTCATGTCAGCCCTGCTACTATAGTTTGTTTCTGGACGGCATTTCCTGGCGCCAGCGCCGGGAGACGGATCACCGCCATTGCGCCTTGGTGGCTCATCCCGTCAAAGATGGGCGCGTCTTCCAGCACCAAACTGCCACCATGCTCTTCGATAATTTTCTTTACGATCGGCAGGCCGAGGCCTGTGCCCTCGTCACGGGTGGTGACATAGGGTTCAAACAGCCGGGCGCGATCTGCGGGCAAGCCGATCCCATTGTCCGCAATCGTAATGACAAACCCGCTGTCATCGCTGCTCACATCCACCCGGATCTCCGGCGCATAGCCCGGCTCTACGCCTTTCTTGCGCAAGGTCTCCGTGGCTTCGCCCGCGTTCTTGATAAGATTGGTCAGCGCCTGCCCGATCATTGTGGCGTCAACATCCACGTTCAGCGGATGATCCGGGATCTGCGCGTGGATCTTGAGATCAGGTTGCCCGGCTTGCTGCAGCAACACGGCACTATGCACCAGCGCGCCTAGGTCTTCTTCGTGTCGATCGGGTTCCGGCATCCGTGCAAATTTTGAAAACTCATCAACGATGCGACGCAAGTCGTTGGTTTGACGCACAATAACATCGGTCATCGACTGCAGTTGATCGCTCTGCTCTTCGCCGAGTTTTGGAGCAAACTTGCGCTTGATCCGCTCCGCGCTGAGCTGGATCGGGGTGAGCGGGTTCTTGATCTCATGGGCGATCCGGCGCGCCACGTCACCCCATGCCGCCATGCGCTGCGCACTCACGAGATCGGTGACATCGTCAAAGGCAACCACATAGCCCTCGAGCGTATTGTCATCGCCGTGTCGGCGCGACATCCGCACAAGGAGGTTCTCCAACTGCCCTTGTCGGGTTACTTTGATCTCACCCTGGGCATTGTTGCTGCCGCCTTTGACGAGATCGTCAAACAGCGGGCCAAACTCCGGAATGGCCACCGCAAGTGCAAGTGACTTCTGGTCCTCACGCCAATCCAGCAAGCGCTTGGCCGAGGTGTTCACAAAGGTCACGCAGCCCTTGGCATCAAGCCCCACAACGCCAGAGGTCACCGACGACAGCACCGAGTCAAACAGACGACGGCGCTGCTCGATCTGATGCGTGTTCTGTAGCAAGGTTTCACGTTGTGCCTGAAGTTGCTGCGTCATCTGATTGAAATAACGCCCCAATTGCGCAATTTCGTCGTCGCCGTTCTCTTCGACCACCTGAACGCTCAGATTGCCACCGCCCACACGCTGCGCCGCAACCGTCAAGCGCCCGACCGGGCGTGAAAGGCGCTCCGCAAACCACATGCCAAGCCACATCGCCGCAAGGATCAGGATCACTGCAAAGCCGAGATACAACAGGCCGAATTCAAATAGCACCCGCCCGCGCTCACTCTCGAGTTGTTGATAAAGATGCGCAGTTTCCTGGGTGTCGTCGAGCAGGTTCAGCAGTTCACCGTCGACTTCACGACTGACGTAGAGATACCGATCCACAAAGGCGTTGAGACGCACCAGGGCGCGAAACTCGCTATTGTCCCAATCCTGGATCAGGTGCAGCCCCTCGGATTCGGCGGCTGCGATCTGTGCATCAGTGGGTTCTTCGAAGTCAAACTCGTAGGATCGCTCTCCGCGGGTTTGGATCGCCCCGATCCCATTGATCACATAGGCCTCTTGCAGGCCGCGCTGGATCTGCAGCTGGCCTTGCGACAGAACCTGCCGCAACTGCCCGTCGCTCATGAAGAAATTCTTGTTCCGGCTTCGATCCAGAAAACGCGCCAGCGCCAGCGCATCCTGTTCGAGATCCTGACGCTGCTGGCGTTCATAGGCTTCTGCAGCCTTGACCGAGTTGCCAATCACATCGCGCACGCGCTCGGAAAACCAGCCCTCAAGACCCACGTTCACCGTCAAGACAGCAAAGACCGCAACCGTCACGGTGGGCACCAGCGCGAGGAAGGCAAAGGCGCCGATCAATCGCAGGTGCAGACGCGAGCCCGCCGACTTCTCACGCCGCGCGGCGATCAGACGTCCGATCTGGCTGAGGACCAGCGCTGCAATCGACAGCACATAGACAAGATCAGCGAGCAGGATCAGGCGCAGCGCCGGGGAGCTCGCATTCTGGCCAAAGGGACCGATCACAAGAAATGTCACCAAAGCCATGATGGGCCCGAGCAACACCAGCCCCAAGGTGGTGATGTTGCGCGCGCGGCGCGTCTTACGCCAGCGATCCAGGGCGCCAAGCCACAGATACACCGAACGGATATGTGACAACTGTGCCACCGCCTGCCCCCAGTTGATGTTGAGCCTTCTTGGCTCACCACACTATCTCGCGTTGCCCCATGGGCCTATTGACCTCCGGGCAACGCTGCTGTGGCGATATTACATCAGTTTGCGGCGGCGTGTCACCTCTATATCGAGATCAGTGATTTTCTTGCGCAGCGTATTTCGGTTGATCCCGAGGAGATCGGCACATTTCGCCTGATTTCCGCCGGTTGCAGCAAGCGAGATCTCGATCAACGGCGCTTCGACTTCGCGCAGCAGCCGCGCATACAGCCCCGGTGGTGGCAGCATGTCGCCATGCAGATCGAAATATCTCTGCAGGTGGCGCGCCACAGATTCGGAGAGCTTTTCATTGCTTGCCCCGCCCCCCATGACGGGCGCAACTCCGGTGCTCTGCGGCCCAAGCGCTGCGGCGACTTCCGACTTGCTGATTGTATCTCCGCGCGCTGTAAGCGCCAGTCTTTTCACGATATTTTCAAGCTGACGCACGTTCCCAGGCCAAGAATAGTGCCGCAAGAGGTCCCGCGCTTCGTCGCTCAGCATGCGTCGCGGCCCCCCTTCGGCGTCCGCACGGGTCAGGAAATGCTCACACAGAAGTGCGATGTCCTCGACCCGTTCGCGCAACGCAGGCACCGCAAGCTCCGTCCCGCAAATCCGGTAGTAGAGATCCTGACGCAGTTTGCCGGCTTCGATCTGTTCAGCAAGATCTTGCTGACTGGAGGTCGCAATAAAGCGTGGTGCGTGGTCTCCGGGCGAATCCATCATCCGCACAAGCCGCGCCTGAGCCTCATCGGTCAGATCAACCAGCTCATCGACCAGCAAGGTGCCGCCCTTCACTTGACTGAGCAGGCGCGAGGGGCCTTCAAGCTCGATGAGATCAGACGCCTCAGCGACCACAAATGGCAGGGTCCTGCGGTCCGAGAAATCGTGTATTGCCTTGGCAATCAAGGACTTCCCAGACCCGCTCTCGCCCGTGATCAAAAGCGGCATATCGGTGTTCATAACCCGCGCAATCAGACGATAGAGCGTCTGCATCACCTCTGTGCGCCCCACCAGCGGCAGCTCATCGGGTCGCTCCTCGACGACCTCGACATGGCTGGTGCTCTGGGCGCTGCGCTTTTCCGTGAGGGCCTTGGCCGTGCGCTTCATCAGCTCAGGCAGGTCAAAAGGTTTGGGCAGATAGTCATAGGCTTCGGCTTCGGCAGCCTTGATGGCGGTCATGATCGTATTCTGCGCCGAGATCACGATGACCGGCAGCCCGGGCCGGTCCTGGGCAATCTTGGGGAGCATCTCCAGCCCATTGCCGTCCGGCATCATCACATCCGAGATCACAACATCGCCTTTGCCTTCGCCAACCCAGCGCATCAACGTTGTGAGAGAGGACGTCGCATGGACCTTGCACCCCGCCCGCGTCAGCGCCTGTGTGAGCACAGTGCGGATCGTACGGTCATCATCTGCAACAAGAACTGTGCCATCCATGTCTTTGGTCTCCTGAGTTATTTCTGCTCTCGCGGAACGCGCGAAAGCGACAGTCTGAAGGTCGTGTTGCCGGGCTCTGAGCGCACGGAAATCCAACCGTTATGGTCGCCGATGATCTTGCTGACCAAGGCCAGGCCAAGACCTGTTCCGTTCTCCTTGCCAGAGACAAAAGGCTCAAAGATATCGTCACGGATCTTCTCCGGCAGCCCTGGCCCATCGTCGCTGATCTCGATCTGCAAGGGCAGCAGCTTGCCCTGTCCGTCGCTGCGACGCAGGCGGAAGGAGTGTTCATAAAAGGTGCGTACCGTAATGGTGCCACCCGCGCTGCCTGCGGCCTCGGAGGCGTTCTTGAGAAGGTTCAAAACCACCTGCAACAGCTGATCCGGGTCGCCCCAGGCCAGCGGCAGCGAGGGGTCGTATTTCTCGACAATCTTCATATGTGCGCCGAAGCCCAGCAGCGCGGAGCGGCGCGCGCGGTCCAGAACATCATGCAGATTGACCGGTTTGAAGTCCGGCTCGGAGAGATTTCCAAACTGCTCCACCTGCTCCAGCAGCTTCACGATCCGGCGGCTCTCACTCACGATTAGATCCGTAAGTTCAAGGTCATCCGTGGAGAGGTTCATGCTCAGAAGCTGCGCGGCACCGGTGATCCCCGCCAAAGGGTTCTTGATTTCATGCGCCAGCATCTCTGCCATGCCGATCGCCGATTGCGCGGCCGATTTGGCGGAGTGGGTCTGCGTCATCCGCCCCGCAAGCTCTCGCGGCGAGAGCATCAGCAGCATATGACCAGGATGCCCGTGGAGCGGCGCAATCTGCACAGCACATTGCAACGGTGCGCGTTCGCGGGCGCCGACATCGACATCATTCACAAATAGGGGCGTGCCCTGCTCTCGAGCCTTGTCAAAGGCCAGTTCGATCGAGGACTCAATCGCGACCTTCTGCCAGATTTTCTTACCAATCAGGGACTTGCGCGAGGAGTTGATAAAGCCCTCAGCAGCTGAGTTCACATCTTCAATGCAATTATGCTCATCGACCAGAAACGCGGGTACCGGCAGCGAAGCCCAGATGTCGCAGTCGTTGCTGTGAGGATTCGAGGCATCATTCATGCGGCAGTCTCCTGCTCAGTTCCCTGAAGCGCACTCGGGAGCAATCGCAACACATCAGAGGGGGATTTGGCCGTCAGAACCTCGCGCCGCAGGGCCGCAGGTGTCCCGGCCTCATCCATATACCAGCCTAGGTGCTTGCGCGCGACGCGGAGGCCCAACTCCGCCCCATAAAAGGCAAGCATCGCCTCGTAGTGCTTTGAAACCAGATCAATAAATGCGCGCCCTTCGGGAACGTCCGGAGCAGCCGTGCCCCAGAGATCATGCGCGATCTGAGCCAGAAGCCAGGGTCTTCCCTGCACACCGCGCCCGATCATGACGCCATCCGCTCCGGAGTCTGAGAGCGCCTTGCCCGCGCTTTTTGCATCGACAATATCGCCATTGGCCAGCAAGGGAACAGAGATCGCATTCTTGATCTCCGAGATCGCAGCCCAGTCAGCATGACCTTTGTAAAACTGGCACCGGGTACGACCATGGATAGTGACCATCTGGACACCCGCGGCTTCGGCGCGGCGCGCCACATCAGCGGCATTGAGACAGTTATCGTCCCACCCCAACCGGGTCTTGAGCGTGACAGGCACATCCACCGCCTGAACGACTGCCTCAATCAACGACAGCGCGTGATCGGGGGTCTTCAGGAGCGCAGAGCCCGAATAGCCGTTGGTCACTTTCTTTGCCGGACATCCCATGTTGATGTCGATCATCCGCGCCCCACGATCTGCCACCTGACGCGCGGCCTCTGCCATCCAATACGCGTCGCGCCCGGCGATCTGAACCGAGGTATTCTCCACATCGGCGCTCAGTTCCGCCTTCTCGCGCACGCCGGGCTTGGCTTGAACCATCTCCTGACTGGCGACCATCTCGCTCACCACTAGGCCCGCCCCGAAAGAGCGCACCAGATCCCGAAACGGGCGGTCAGTGATCCCGGCCATGGGCGCCAGAGCGACGGGGGGATCGAGATGTGTGGGTCCAACTGAAAAGGACAACTGCTTAATCCTTATGCATACGAGTGTTTTTTAGCTTGAATCGGAGCTATGCTCCATTCCAACACGCCATTCCAGCCCTGCTCATGACACTGTATGCCTATTTTTTAATCACACCTGCTCGAAACATTGCTACTTTATCCGCCGCAGCTTAAACACGCCGGCAAGTTGCTCATGCACAGGACGAACACCGCGCCATGACCCTCGCCGTATTGATCGTTGCCGCCGGCAAAGGCACCCGCGCAGGCGGTGGTCTCGCCAAGCAATGGCGCCCACTGGCCGGGCGACGGGTCATCGACTGGACGATCGAGGCCTTTCAACGTGCGGGGTGCGGCACCATCATGGTTGTGCGCGATCCCGACAATGAGCACGCGATCGAGGCGCTTGCGCCCTACCCTGAATTATTGCTCGCAGATGGCGGTCCCTCGCGGTCTGAATCCGTGCGTAACGGTTTGATTGCGCTCCAAGAGATCGGTGTCGAACGCGTTCTTATTCATGACGCGGCGCGTCCATGTGTGTGTCCTCAGGTGATCCAACAGGTGCTCGACGCACTTGATGACACGCCTGCTGCCGCGCCAGGACTTGCGGTGACAGATGCGCTTTGGACCGGGGCCGATGGCCATGTCACAGGCACGCAGGACCGAAGCGCGCTCTTTGCGGCGCAAACGCCGCAAGGCTTTCATTTTGACGCGATCCTTGCGGCGCATATGCGCCACGACGGCACCGCAGCGGATGATGTCGAGGTTGCCCGTCAAGCGGGGCTCGCGGTCCGTATCACGCCGGGTGACGTCAATAATATCAAGATCACCCGGCCCGAAGATTTCTCCCGCGCCGAGCACATATTGAGGAGCACCATGGACAACATTCCTGACATCAGGCTTGGAAATGGCTATGACGTTCACCGGTTCGGACCCGGGGATCATGTCATGCTCTGTGGGGTTCAAGTGCCGCATGAGCGCGGTCTGCAAGGCCATTCCGATGCGGATGTGGGCATGCACGCGGTCACCGACGCACTCTACGGGGCGATGGCAGAGGGCGACATCGGCCACCACTTCCCGCCAAGCGACCCTCAGTGGAAAGGCGCGGCGTCGGACATCTTCCTGCGCCATGCGGTCGAATTGGCACGCTCCAAAGGGTTCACCATCAATAACGTGGATTGCACCCTCGTCTGTGAATACCCCAAAGTCGGCCCCCACGCAGAGGCGATGCGCGCCCGGATGGCAGAGATCATGGGCATGGATATGGGACGCCTCTCGATCAAGGCGACAACTTCAGAGCGGCTTGGGTTCACCGGTCGCAAAGAAGGCATCGCGGCACTGGCGACAGCAACATTGGTGCGGGCATGACACTTCCACAACTTCTCGGAACCTGTTGCGGAATAGGGTATTTTCGCCCTGCGCCCGGAACCTGGGGGTCACTGGCCGCGCTGCCGTTGACCTATGTGTTGCATGTCACGGGTGGCTTTCCTCTGCTCGCCGTTTTTACCGTGGCCTCTGTTCTTGTGGGCCTGTGGGCGGCCAAGGAAATGACCCGCGGCCAGGAAGATCTGGACCCTTCGGAATTCGTGCTGGATGAGCTCGCGGGGCAGATGCTTGCGCTCTGGGCCATATCTCTGCCGGCCTGGTTGCATGGACTGGAGATCACCGCGCTCTGGCCCGGTTGGGTCGCAGGATTTTTGCTGTTTCGGCTCTTTGATATCTGGAAGCCCGGGCCGGTGGGCTGGGCGGACCGCAAGAAAGGTCCCTTTGGCGTTGTCATGGACGATGTCATAGCCGGTGGTATGGCCGCGGTAGGGGTCGCGATGCTTGCAGGCCTCTCCCATGGGGTGCTTGGGCTATGAATATCAAAGACTTACTTCGCGCAGCTCAATCAAAGAATGCCACCATCGCCACAGCCGAAAGCTGCACCGGAGGCATGGTTGCGGCGGCGCTCACGGATATTCCCGGCTCCTCTGCGGTGGTGGATCGTGGGTTTGTGACCTATTCCAACGCCGCGAAGATGCAGATGCTCGGCGTCCGTCCCGAGACACTTCGGGAGTTTGGAGCCGTGAGCGAAGAAACCGCGCGCGAGATGGCAGATGGGGCGCTGAAGGAAGCCGGAACGCAACTGGCCATCTCTGTCACCGGCATCGCAGGTCCTGGTGGCTCGGAGCATAAGCCCGAAGGGCGCGTCTGCTTCGGTCTGGCACAAATCGGGGCCGAGACCAGAACGGAACTGGTGGAGTTTGGCGCGCTAGGCCGGGACAAGGTGCGCCTCGCCAGCCGCGATCATGCGCTGGCGATGTTGATGCAGGCGCTTAGCCACAGCGGCGCCTGACGGCGCAAACCGCCTTGTTAGAGCCTGATGTGGTCAGCCATAAAGCTCGGCCGCGCGCCGCTCAAATGCGCGCACGATCCGCTGCATCGCCTCGTTGAAGACGACCCCGATGATCCCCTGTAGCACGGCGTTCTTGAACTCAAAGTCGACAAAGAAACTGACATCGCAGCCCCCATCCGCGCGGTCCTGAAACGCCCAGTTTGACTTCATGTAGCGAAACGGCCCGTCGAGATATTCGGTGTCGATCTTGTGCTCATTGGGATGCAAGACCACACGGCTGCCAAAGCGTTCTCGGAACACCTTGAAGGAAATCACCAGATCCGCCTCCATCACCTCGGATGCGCCCTGCGGTGTGCGGCTGCGGATGCGCGCTGCAGCGCACCACGGCAGGAATTTCGGGTATGATCCCACATCGGCCACCAGATCATACATCTGCTGGGCGCTATAGGGCATCGGTCGGGTTTCCGAATGTGTTGGCATCTCAGCTCAATTCGTCTTCTGTACAGGTGGCGCGTGGTGTCCTATGAACGCGTGCGAAATTCAAGGGGGCAAGCATGTCAGAGCGACCATATGTCATTGATGTAATGATCTCGGCCAAGGCCATCGCTGCACGAATCGAAGAGCTATGCGGCGACATCACGGCTGAGTTTGGCGATACCGACAAGCTCGTGGTCGTGGGCCTGTTGCGCGGAAGTTTTGTCTTTATCGCGGATCTGGTGCGTGAGCTGGATCTCCCGATCGAGGTCGACTTCCTTGAGGCGTCCTCTTATGGCGACGGCATGGAAAGCAGCCGAGAAGTGCGTATACTCAAAGACTTGCGTGGCGCTATTGAAGGGCGCGACGTGCTGGTGGTCGAGGATATCGTCGACACGGGCCATACACTGAACCATGTGATCTCGCTCCTGAAGAGCCGCAAGCCTGCGCGTCTCAAATCCATTGCGCTTCTGGACAAACCCTCGCGCCGCGAAGTCGACTTTCGCGCGGACTGGATCGGCTTTGAGATCCCGGATGAATTTGTCGTGGGCTACGGAATCGACTTTGCCCAACGCAACCGCAACCTGCCTCACATTGGCAAAGTGCGCTTCACCGAAGTGTGACCCCAGACCAGCAAAGCCTTGCCGGTTTGCCTTGATGCAACCGGCGGCATCTGGCGCATGAGATTTGGCTCTGAACGGCATGTACGACATATACTGACGCAACCTACCGTTCAAAGGAGCGTCGCATGTCATATTCAAAGCTCATCCCCAGCCTTGCGATTGCAGGGCTGACCCTCGCACCGCTCGCCGCGCTGGCCGGTCCACCCAAATGGGCACCAGGTCATAAAAACAGCGCCGCGCATTACGCGCCGGGACAAGTCAAGAAGCTTCACGCGCACGACCAGTATCTGAGCGGGGCTTGGGACTATGTCACTGACTATCAGCGCTGGGGACTGCAGCCCCCGGCTCCCGGCCATCACTATGTGCGCAAGGATGGCGAAATCCTTGAGGTGGTCAAAGACACGCTCGCCATCGTGGGCGCGGTCGCCGTTGTCGATGCCCTGATCGACTGATCACACGACCGCATTCTGGCAGAGCGCTGAGCCTACCCCAACAGCTGACGGATCGCGCGAATAAAAATCCCGGACCCGATTGGGATGAGAGCATCCGGAAAATCATAATCGGGATTGTGCAATTGGGGATGGCTCTCTCCTACCCCCAACCAGAACATCGCGGTCCGGGCAGATTTCCCAAACTGGCCGAAGTCTTCGGAAAACGCCTGCGGGCTCTCGGTCAGGGTGATTGGAACCGCGCCTGCGTGGCATGCGGCTTCGATCACCTGAACCGCATCAGGAGCGTTTGTACAGGCGTCAAAAACATCGTGATAGGTGATCATGTGACCAAGCCCAAGATCCGCGGCGGCGCTCTCGACCATGACGTGCACAGCTTCGATGAGCTCTTGCATCTTGCGATCCGTTGCGGTCCGAAGAGTTACCCAAACCTCACCCACCCCCGGTGCGACCCCAAAAGTGGGCTCGCCCAAAGTGGCGTGTGTTAGGGTGGTTAGGGCGTAGTCTTCATCCAACGCGCCGCCCGTCGCCAGCGCTGCAAGCTTCTGCATCAGCTGCGCAATCGCCAGCGCAGGAGAGCGCCCATCCTGTGGCGCAGCGGCATGGGAGGTCCGCCCCGTCAACCGGATCCGCGCGCCGCGCGAGGCGCAATTTGCTGGTCCTACCGGCAAGGAGACATGCCCAAGCTCCAGCCCCGGCAGGTTGTGCAGCGACAGAACCATGTCGGGTCGGATCTCAGCGAACTTAGTATCTTCGCGAAAGGCTTTCGCCCCCTGACCGGTCTCTTCTGCTGGTTGAAAGATCAACACAACACGCCCTGAGGCTGGCCGCTGACGCGCCATTTCCTCGGCCACGGCCAGAACCATGACCATATGTCCGTCATGCCCACAAAGATGAGCTTTGCCAGAGGTTTGAGAGATGTAACTGAGACTGCTTTCTTCCTGGATCGGCAGCGCGTCCAGCTCACAGCGGATCGCAACAGTTGCACCGGGCGCGGCGCCGTCAAAAACGGCAGCGATCCCATGGCCGCCAATGTCTGTTAGGATCTGATCAGGGTTGAGGCGCTGCAACTCGGACAGGATGCGGGCAGCCGTTTCCTGTTCAGCGCCAGAGAGTTCCGGCGCTGAATGAAGTGCATGGCGCAGTGCGATCAACCGATCCAGTTCGTCAGGCGTCATGCAAGCCCAAGCTTGGCATTCCGCGCCGCGCGCAGTTTGGCGAAATCATCGCCCGCGTGATAGGACGACCGGGTCAGCGGTGTTGCCGACACCATCAGGAAGCCTTTGCCATAGGCTGCTTTTTCATATGACTCAAACTCTTCCGGCGTTACGAACCGATCCACCGCATGGTGCTTGGGCGTCGGCTGCAGATATTGGCCGATGGTCAGGAAATCCACATCCGCCGCGCGCATGTCATCCATCACCTGTTTCACCTGAGGAGCCTGCTCTCCCAGCCCCACCATGATGCCCGATTTGGTAAAGATGCTCGGATCGAGCTCTTTGACGCGCTGCAACAACCGCAGCGAGTGGAAATAACGCGCACCTGGCCGCACCTCAGGATAAAGCCCGGGAACGGTTTCGAGGTTGTGGTTGAACACGTCTGGCTTGGCCTCGACAACCGTTTCCAGCACCTCAGGGGCACATTTCAGAAAGTCCGGGGTGAGGATCTCGATCGTGGTCTGCGGCGAGCGATGACGCACCGCGCGGATCGTTTGCGCAAAGTGATCGGCACCGCCATCCTCTAGATCGTCGCGGTCCACGGATGTGATCACAACATGGTTGAGGCCGAGTTTTTGCACCGCATGCGCCACGCGCCCAGGCTCAAACGCATCCAGAGTGTCGGGGCGACCGGTTGCAATATTGCAGAAGGTGCAGCCACGAGTACAGATTTCACCCATGATCATCATGGTTGCGTGGCCCTGGCTCCAGCATTCGCCCACATTGGGGCAGCCCGCCTCTTCGCACACGGTTACGAGGTTGTTTTCCCTCATAATTTTATGCGTCTCGGCATAGCCCTTGCCACCTGGCGCCTTGACGCGAATCCAGCTTGGCTTTTTGGGCTGAGCATTGTCGGGACGGTGCGCCTTTTCCGGGTGGCGCTGTTCCGGGATTTTCAGATCTCTCACAGGGTCTTCCTTGTGACTGCGACAGGTATTTGGGGGCAACATAACAGTCCCTGCCCTGCTCCACCAGTGCCGCTTCGCAATAACGATGTGTCGCTCTTGGTTCTGCAACGGACTTGGAACTCAGGCGCGCGGACAACTGCCCGAAACTTTTACCACCCAAGGCAGAATGAAACCCGCATTTGAAACAGCAATCATCCGATCATTTGGGTTTGCGGCGGCAAAGATTCATAATGGTGATGCAATTGCTGAAGCGCAATTCTGAGAACGATCTTGCCCGACCTTGCGGACCAGCCGAGTTCGCGTTCCGCCACCTCGAGCCCCTCGAGATGACAGCAGCAGCGCAGGGCAATATCGCTCAAGCCCGGTCCTAGCGCACAAAGCGCGGTTGAGGCGCGCTGGAAGGCGTCGCGACTGAGGGCGTTTGTCGGACCCGGCGCATGCTCTGCCGCGCGCGGATTGTCGTCAAAAACCCGGCGCTCCGTGGCGACATGCTGACCAATCTGCGCGAGTTCGAAATCTTCTCTTAATCGCTCACCTGCGCGTACCATCTCTTTGCTCAGAAACGAATTTCCATCACGGTCTACCAACCGCGCAAGGGTTTGCAACGGCGTGTCCTGCTGGCCATACCGCGCTCGTTTTGCGTGAATTGCGTCAGACTGTGAAAGCTTCGCAATCTGTCCTGCAAGGCCCGATTGCGTTGTCGTTTCCATGCGCGAACGGTGACACGCCTCGGCCTTTGCTGACAGCTGGGCAAGTGCGCTACGACCGTCCTTGCTGAGCCGATAGCGATAGACGCGGCCAGAGGAAAAACAGCTGACCCAATCGCGCAGCGCAAGGATTTCGGCAAGGCTACGCTCTATGACGGTTTTGTGCACCTCGGACCCGACCTCGCGCAGGATCACCGCCTTGGGCATATCCCGCCCAACCGCAAGTACCGCACCACCATATGAGAGAAGCGTTAAACTTCGCACTGC
Organism: Epibacterium sp. HA2-3; assembly: GCF_055693725.2. NCBI lineage: Bacteria > Pseudomonadati > Pseudomonadota > Alphaproteobacteria > Rhodobacterales > Roseobacteraceae > Epibacterium > Epibacterium sp. HA2-3. The sequence goes on from NZ_CM172490.1 coordinate 1,413,012, forward strand.
ATCTTCTTCTTTGTAATGGGAAATTTCCCCAGATGGATCTGAATCCGCATCACAGAGTTCAGACAAGCGCTGCAATGCGCCGTCCATCAATGGATCTTCGCGCAGTTGCTCGACACGGTGGATCTGGCGCATAACGGTCGACGGGTGACACGCCGCGCTGCGCGCCAGTTCGCGGATCGAAATCTGAGAGACCGTGTGCGCGAGATAACGAGAGATTTCAACAGGTACCCAATCCGGCAGACACGGCCGGGTTACTCCATTCATAGCTGACCCCTAGCTTTGCCCAGGCCCACGCCACCGATCACCGGCCGGATGACACGCATCATGACCTTGATCTCTCCCCATTCCTGAACGTTAAAACTTCGGCAATTTCAAAATATTGCCACAAATTGTCAAAACTATTGGAAATGGACCGTTCGCTCACATGCTGATTTGTGCAACACCCGTTTAGGTTGTTTACTATTGCCCCTGTTGTTCACTCAGGCTCGGGGAATTGTCATGCAGGATCTTAGAACACGGCTTACCAAGCTTCATCGCCCACGTCTGCTGGCGCGGACCGCGCGTATTGGGGCGGATGACTATATCCGTCAGCGCGATCTTAAACGCCTTCTGCCGTCGACGCCATCGCAGGGCACCGGCGCAATCCTGATGCAGCTTTTGGACCTCGAAGCCACGCAGGAGCGCGGGCGCCTAGGGCAGAATCCCGGCTATTCCTTTGCCCGTCATGTCGCAGTCCTCACGGCGTTGAGCGCCGAAAGCCGTCTCTATCTGGCGTCGCGCTCGCAGCCCTCACGCGCAACAAAAAACGGCGCCCCGCAGGACGCCGTTTGAACTCAATACCACGAATCGCTTACATAAAGGCGTCGGGCATCGAGGCTTTCTTTTCTGCGATGTAAGCCATCAGCGCCTCACGGATCGCGGGATCCAGTTCGGGCTGTTTGTAGGTGGCGAGCAGATGTTCCACACGCGCCGAGGCAAGTTTGTAGGTGTCGCGCGCGCCTTCTTCTTCCCACTGCTCAAAAGGCTTGTAATCCAGGAGGTTGGACTTCCAGAACGCCGTTTTGAAGTTCGCTTGCGTGTGGGCGCAGCCAAGGTAGTGACCGCCCGGGCCAACCTCACGGATCGCATCAAGGCCCTGCCCGTTTTCATCCATCTGGATGCCTTTGGCCAGTCCATGCAGCACGCCGAGCTGATCGGCGTCCATCACGAATTTCTCAAAATCGGCAACAAGACCGCCTTCGAGCCAGCCGCAAGAATGCAGCATGAAGTTCACGCCGGACAAGAGCCCCATGTTGAGCGAGTTCGCCGTCTCATAGGCCGCCTGCGCATCGGGGAGTTTGGAGCCGCAGAACGACCCCGCCGAGCGGAAGGGCAGATTGAGGCGCCGCGCCAGCTGCCCGGCGCCATAGGTCACCATCGAGGCTTCGGGCGTGCCAAAGGTCGGCGCACCGGAGTTCATGTCGATCGACGACACAAAGGCACCGAAGATCACCGGCGCACCAGGACGGATCAGCTGGCTATAGGCCACACCGGCCAGAACTTCTGCCAGGACCTGTGTCAATGTGCCCGCGATGGTGACCGGTGCCATTGCTCCGCCCACGATGAAGGGCGAGATGATGCAGGCCTGGTTGTTCTTGGCATAAACCTCAAGCGCGCCCATCATCACATCGTCAAACGTCATTGGCGAGTTGATGTTGATCAGCGAGGTGGTGACAGTATTTTCCTGCACGAAATCCTTGCCGAACAGGATGCCGCACATATCAACGGTGTCCTGCGCACGGCTCGGTTCCGTAACCGACCCCATGAAGGGTTTATCCGAGAGCTCGATATGCGCCATCAACATGTCGAGGTGGCGTTTGTTCACCGGAACATCGGTGGGCTCGCAGACGGTCCCGCCAGAGTGATGCAGCCATTTCGACATATAGCCGAGCTTTACGAACTTCTGGAAATCCTCCAGCGTTGCGTAGCGCCGGCCACCATTGGCATCGCGCACAAACGGCGGGCCGTAGATCGGCGCGAGCACGAGGTTCTTGCCGCCGATCTCAACGGATTTCTCGGGGTTGCGCGCGTGCTGGGTAAACTGGCTCGGCGCGGTTTCGCAGAGTTTGCGCGCCAGACCACGCGGGATCCGGACCCGCTCGCCCTGAACATCGGCGCCCGCGTCGCGCCAGCGTTCAAGCGCGGCCGGGTTATCCACGAAATTGACGCCAACCTCCTCGAGGATGGTCTCGGCGTTTGTCTCGATGACCTCGAGCGCCTCTTCTGTCAGCACCTCGTAGTTCGGGATATTGCGCTCGATATACTTCGCTGTCTCGATCTTGACGCTGGTGCGTTCGGCACGACGGGCGGCGCCACCGCCACCCCGGCTTCGACGACGCGGTGCTGCATCCGTCATTGTTCTTCCTCACGACAGTATGAATTCTGTGCATTCTGATTATCGGAGCAAGACTGGGCCGCGCCGAAGGATAACGGCTATTCTCGCATAAATGCGACATTCCAGAGTAGAATTTCCGGACTCGGAGAGAGAATTTGCCCCGCCACAGCTCATCTGACCTCTTGCCAGACGTCCCGCCAGACCCTAAGAGCCAAGCATGACCGAGACAGCCCATGACCGCCTTTTAATTATAGACTTCGGCAGCCAGGTAACGCAGCTGATTGCGCGCCGCCTGCGCGAGTTGAACGTCTATTGTGAAATCCACCCCTATCAGAATGTCACCATGGACTTCGTGCGCGAGTTCGCGCCCAAGGCGGTGATCTTCTCTGGTGGTCCCGACAGCGTGACGCGCGAAGGCTCTCCCCGCGCGCCGCAAGAGATTTTTGACTACGGCGTGCCGATCCTTGGCATCTGTTATGGCCAGCAAGTGATGATGCATCAGCTTGGCGGCACTGTTCAATCCGGCCATGGAACCGCCGAATTTGGCCGCGCCTATGTGACACCCACCGAAGAGCGCATCGACATGCTCAGCGGCTGGTTCCTGGATCAGACGGAACAGGTCTGGATGAGCCACGGCGACCATGTCTCTGAAATCGCACCCGGTTTCAAGGTCTACGGCACCTCGCCCAACGCGCCATTTGCGATCACGGCGGATCTGGAGCGCAACTTCTACGCTGTTCAGTTCCACCCCGAGGTTCATCACACTCCCAACGGCAAGACGCTCTATGAAAACTTCGTGCGTCTGGCCGGGTTCAGCGGTGACTGGACCATGGGCGCCTATCGCGAGCAGATGGTCGAAACCATCCGCGAGCAGGTCGGCGACAAGAAGGTCATCTGTGCCCTTTCGGGTGGCGTCGACAGTTCCGTTGCGGCGGCTCTGATCCACGAGGCGATCGGCGATCAGCTGACCTGTGTGTTTGTGGACCATGGTCTTCTGCGCAAGAACGAGGCGGAAGAAGTCGTCGGCATGTTCCGCGACCACATGAACCTGCAGGTCATCCACGCGGATGAGACCGAGCTCTTCCTCGGCGAGCTCGAAGGTCAGTCCGACCCCGAAACCAAGCGCAAGATTATCGGCAAGCTGTTCATCGACGTGTTCCAGAAATACGCCGATCAGATCGAAGGTGCGGAGTTCCTGGCCCAAGGTACGCTCTACCCGGATGTCATCGAGTCGGTCTCGTTCTCTGGTGGCCCTTCGGTGACGATCAAGTCGCACCACAACGTCGGTGGTCTGCCCGAAAAAATGGGCCTGAAACTGGTGGAGCCGCTGCGCGAGCTCTTCAAGGACGAAGTGCGCGCGCTCGGGCGTGAACTTGGCCTGCCCGACAGCTTTATTGGGCGTCACCCCTTCCCCGGACCGGGTCTGGCGATCCGCTGCCCCGGCGAGATCACCCGCGACAAGCTCGATATCCTGCGCGAAGCGGATGCGATCTACATCGACCAGATCCGCAAGCACGGTCTCTATGACGAGATCTGGCAGGCCTTTGTGGCGATCCTACCGGTGCGCACCGTGGGCGTGATGGGCGACGGTCGCACCTATGACTACGCCTGTGCCCTGCGCGCGGTCACCTCGGTCGATGGGATGACGGCGGATTACTACCCGTTCAGCCATGAGTTCCTTGGTGAGACCGCAACGCGGATCATCAATGAAGTCAAAGGCATCAACCGTTGCACCTATGACATCACCTCAAAGCCTCCGGGCACGATCGAGTGGGAATGATCTCAGGCCCAAGTCTGATACGAGCCCCGGTGCTGCGCACCGGGGCTTTTCATTTCTGCCCCCCACGGGCTCCGCCTCAAAAGACCGAGGAGCGCGAAGCGCCAGGATGTCATCCCCCGGGGGTTGACCTCCCGCGCTTTTTGTCGCCTCTCTGCACCAAACAAACCGGTGCACCATGACCCAAACCGCAACAGACTCCGCCGCTGCCCAGCAAAACGCGCTTCTGCGCGCTGCGATCTGGATGATCGGGGCGATTCTGTCGTTTTCTGCCATGGCTATCGCGGGTCGCGAGGCGGGGCTCACGCTCGATACCTTTGAAATCATGATGTATCGCAGCCTTGTCGGGGTGCTCGTCGTTGCCGGCGCGATCACGCTGATGCGGCGCTGGCACTTGGTCAGCTCCGAGCGGCTCACGCAGCACGGCCTGCGCAACATGGCGCATTTCACCGGACAGAACCTGTGGTTTTACGCGGTGTCCGTGATCCCTCTGGCGCAAGTCTTTGCGCTGGAATTCACCTCTCCGATCTGGGTGATCCTGCTGGCGCCGCTGTTTCTGGGCGAAAAGCTGACCCGGATGCGTGCGCTGGCTGTCGCGCTTGGCTTTGTGGGCATCCTCATCGTGGCCCGACCAAGCCCGCAGACATTCAACATTGGTCTTGCCTGTGCGGCGGGATCGGCGGTGTTCTTTGCGCTGACCAACATCGCGACCAAACGCCTGACCCGCAGCGAGAGCATCTGGTCGATCATGTTTTGGCTCACCGCTATGCAGCTGGTGCTTGGGATTGTCTTTGCGGGCTGGGACATGGATATCGCCCTGCCCGATGCCCAGAGCCTGCCGTATCTTCTGGTGATCGGCTGCGCCGGTCTCAGCGCCCATTTCTGCATTACCAACGCGCTTTCGCTGGCGCCTGCGGCATTGGTGGTGCCGATTGATTTTGCCCGATTGCCCTTCATTGCCCTTCTGGCCTGGCTCATCTACGGCGAGTCGGTAGAGATCTGGCTCTTTGTGGGTGCGGCACTTATTCTCATCGGGAATTTCATAAATATTGTATCCTCTCGGCAACAGTAGGCCGTGTGACGCACAGTCGCGCCACAAGCTGCCGCCCCGTCAACATTGCGAGATTTGTGACGTTTCTTTTACGATTTTCCCCAGTAAGCGCTGCGCAACATCGTTTCGCGACGCGCCTGAGGGAGGATCTTTATGAAACATTATATCGCGGCATCCGTTGCTTCGACGCTTCTGGCGACCACGGCGATGGCGAGCGGCTTGGACCGCACCGGACAGCCGATCGGACTGATTTTCGAGGAAGGCACCTATGCGGAGTTTTCCTTTGCCACCACATCGGTTGACCTGAGCGGCAACGATCGCACAAGCCTCAACCCGGCCGGTTCCGCAAGCGGCGACGTTGGCGAGCGTTTCAACATGCTCAGCGGCGGCTTCAAGACCGACATCAACGATGAGCTGTCTCTGGCCATCATCTACGACCAGCCCTGGGGCGTGGACGTGGACTATCCGACCACCAACGGATCCGCACTGCTCGGCGGCACCATGGCGCAAGCGGATTCCAATGCCATCACCGCTCTGCTGCGCTATAAGCTCAATGATCGCTTCAGCGTGCACGGCGGTCTTCGCTATCAGGAGATCGACGGCGAGATCACCCTGGCAGGCGCAGCCTATAACGCCACGGTTCCCCTCTCCGGCTACAACGTGAAAGTGGACCGCGAAGGCGGCTTTGGCTGGGTTGCCGGTGTTGCCTACGAGATCCCAGACATCGCGCTGCGGTTTGCCCTGACCTACCAGTCCGAAATCGAGCATGATTTCAATCTCACCGAAACAACGCCTGCAGGCGTTCCGGTGATCGGCGGCACGACGCTGAATACTACCACCACCACCAAGACTCCTCAGTCTGTGAACCTCGACTTCCAGTCCGGCGTTGCCAAGGACACCATCGTCTTTGGTGGCATCCGCTGGGCCGAGCACAGTGTCACCGATCTTGTGGTGCTTAGTGCGCTTGGTGGCCGTGATCTGATCGATCTGGATGACTCCATAACCTACACCATCGGTGTGGGACGCCGCTTCAATCAGAACTGGTCCGCATCGCTCGCGTATATCTATGAGGACGCGGATGGCGACAACCTCGTGTCTCCGCTGGCGCCGACCCACGGGATGGAAGCGATCCGCCTTGGTGTGCAGTACCAGACCGAGAAAATGAAAATCGGCGCGGGCGTGCGCTACACCAAGCTTGGGGATGCGGTTGCATCGCCGGGTGGCACGCCGGTTGCGAATTTCAACGACAACGATGCGCTGAGCTTTGCCGTCAAGGTTGGCTTTTACTTCTAAACGCCGCATCAAAGGACACGGAACTGCCCCGCCCTCACTGGCGGGGCTTTTTTGTGGGTGACGCCGCGCCGCTTGGCGTCTGGCGTCGCGCCTGTGATTGACCTGTCGCTTCTGCCTGTCTAGCAAGGCAGCGTAGACCGCGAATAAGGCAGCAGTTTCATGCTATATACCTCCGCTCAGGCGTGGCGCGACGCGCCCTCAAAACGGGTTCTTTTCTTCGGCATGTCCGGGCTTGGAAAAACCTATATCAGCAACATCCTGCGCCGCTCCGGTCAGTGGTTTCATTACTCTGCCGATTACCGCATCGGGACGCGCTATATGGGCGAATATATCGCGGACAATGCCAAGGCGGAGGCGATGAAAGTCCCGTTTCTGCGTGATCTTCTGCTGTCGGATTCGATTGATATTTCCTCCAATATCACCTTTGAAAACCTGAGCGCCGTAACCGCCTATCTCGGGGTGCCGGGTGACGCCCAAAAGGGCGGCCTGCCCATCGAGGAGTACCGCACCCGCCAGGACCAGTTCCGCCGCGCCGAAATCGACGCGCTGCTGGATACGCGCTATTTCATCGACCGTTCCGACCGCATTTACGGCTATCCGCATTTCATCTGCGATTCCGGGGGCTCGATCTGCGAGTGGGTCGATGCAAATGACCCCAATGATCCGCTCTTGAGCGAACTCAGCGCGCATACGCTTCTGGTCTGGATCAAAGGCACCGAGGATCACACGCAAGAGCTCATTCGTCGGTTTGATCGCGCCCCAAAGCCAATGGCCTATCAGCCCGCCTTCCTCACCCGTGTTTGGGAGGAATATCTGAATGAAAACAACATCACAGACGCAGATGTTGATCCTCATGCCTTCTTGCGCTGGACCTATGCGCAGGCGCTTGCGCACCGCCAGCCCCGCTATGAGGCGATGGCCGCGCATTGGGGCGTGACGGTCACGGCAGATCAGGTGGCACAGGTCCAGAACACAAGCGATTTCGAGGAGTTGATTGCATCCGCTCTTGAGACACGGGCGGAACAGACTTAATTAACGGCACCCTGCTACTTTTAGCGCACCCACAAAGGACACGACATGCCTATCAAGATCCCCGCTGACCTGCCCGCCTACTCCGTCCTGTCGGACGAGGGCGTCATGGTCATGTCGCCGGATCAAGCGGCGCGTCAGGACATACGACCGATCAAGATTGGCCTGCTCAACTTGATGCCGAAGAAAATTCAGACGGAAAACCAGTTTGCCCGTCTGATTGGGGCGACGCCGCTGCAGATCGAGTTCTCCTTGATCCGCATGACCGAGCATCAGACCAAGAACACCGCCGCCGCCCACATGGAAGAGTTTTATCGCCCCTTTCAGGAGGTGCGCGACGAGAAATTCGATGGTCTGATCATCACCGGTGCTCCGATTGAGCATCTGCCGTTCGAGGACGTCACCTACTGGCAGGAGCTCTGCGAGGTCTTTGAGTGGACGCAGACCAATGTGCATTCCACCTTTGGTGTTTGCTGGGGCGGCATGGCGATGATCAATTACTTTCACGGCGTGCGCAAACATATGCTGGATCACAAGGCCTTTGGCTGTTTCCGGCATCAGAACCTGCAGCCAACCTCGCCCTATCTGCGCGGGTTTTCGGATGATTTTGTGATCCCCGTGTCGCGCTGGACCGAAATGAGCCAGAGCGAGATCGACGCCGCACCGGGTCTGACCACGCTCTTGGGCAGCGCCGATGTCGGCCCCTGCCTCGTTGAGGACAAGGCGCACCGTGCGCTCTATATCTTCAACCACTTTGAATATGACAGCGACACGCTGAAACAAGAATATGACCGAGATGTCGCCAGCGGCACCGAGATCAATGTGCCGATCAACTACTACCCGGACGACGATCCAAGCCAGCGCCCGCTCAACCGATGGCGCAGCCACGCGCATCTGCTCTATGGCAACTGGGTGTCTGAAATCTATCAGACGACCCCTTATGATGTGGAGCGCATCGGTCTCGACACGACGGACCTTCGGGCCTGATCTTTGCGGATGAGTGCCATCCTTGCTCTTGGCGTGACGCTTGGCCTTGCTGGGGTTGCGGGCTTTACCGCCCTGCGCGCCCCGCTGCGCGAGGCCGAGAGTATCGCCAATCATCCGCCTCAAGGGCAGTTCCTGAACGTGGACGGCCATCAGATCCATGTGGTCGAGCGCGGCCAGCCGCAAGGCAGCGCCCCTGATCTGGTGCTGATTCATGGGTCCAACGGCAGCATCCGGGACATGACGTTCCGACTGTCGCCCGCGCTCGAAGAGGCCTATCGCATCTTGATCTTTGATCGACCGGGGCTTGGCTATTCCGATGCGGTCTCCGCTGATGGGACCAGCATCCAAACCCAGGCGGCCATTCTGCAAAAAGCCAGCGCGCGCCTCGGCGCACAGCGCCCGATCGTGCTGGGCCAGAGCTACGGCGGCGCCGTGGCGCTCGCCTGGGCGACTGAGTTTCCGCAGCATACCGCAGCCGTTGTCAGCGTTTCTGGTGTCTCGCACCCTTGGGACGCGGAGCTGCCGACCTTTTACAAACTGACCTCGTCGCGCTTTGGCAGCGCGGTTATCGTCCCGCTGCTCACCGCCTTTGTGCCCAAGAGCTATGTACGCGACTCGCTCAAGGACGTCTTTGCTCCGCAAGCGGTGCCCGACGGGTTTGCAGATCATTTTGGGCTCGCCATGAGCCTGCGCCGCAGTTCCTTGCGGGCCAATGCCAAGCAGCGCGCCAATCTTCTGACCGAGGTCGAGGCGATGGCGCCAAAGTATCCTGACCTCAGCATGCCCATCGAAGTGGTGCACGGCACCGCCGACACCACCGTTGGCATATCAATTCATGCCGAGCGCCTTGTTGCGGACAGCCGGACCGCGCGTCTCACGCCGTTGCCGGATGTTGGACATATGCCGCATCAGACCCACACGCAGGAGGTGGTGGCAGCGGTCCATCGAGCGGCAACGCGGGCAAACTTGCGTTAATCGCTTTAACATTGAACAGTGACAGGGCAAGTGTGTGCGGGCGAGAAAGGACAGGGTGGAAATGACTTTGCCATTTGACGGCGCAATCAGCCAGTATTTCGAGAATGAAGCCCCCAAAGAGGTGCGTAAGGCGATCGAGGATGCTGGCAAGGATGACATTCTGAGCCCCAGCTACCCCTATGACGAAGAGCTCTCCAAGGGCGACTACAAGGATCAATACAGGGCGCTGCAGGTCGAGCTGGTCAAGCTTCAAGCGTCGCTCAAGGCGTCTGGTCAGCGCGTCGCGATTGTCTTTGAGGGGCGCGACGCTGCTGGAAAAGGCGGTACAATCAAACGCTTCCGCGAGAACCTGAACCCCCGCGGGGCCCGCGTTGTGGCGCTTGGCAAACCCACCGAAACCGAGGCAACGCAATGGTATTTCCAGCGCTACATCTCTCAGCTGCCGGCGGGCGGAGAGATCGTCTTTTTTGACCGCAGCTGGTACAATCGCGGAGTCGTCGAGAAGGTTTTTGACTTTTGCACCGACAGCCAGCGCAGGCACTTCTTTTCGCAAGTCACTGACTTTGAAAAGATGCTGGTCGACGAAGGGATCCAACTGTTCAAATTCTGGCTGAATGTGGGGCGTGCCGAACAATTGCGCCGTTTTCTGGCCCGCGAGAGCGATCCACTCAAACAGTGGAAGCTCAGCTGGATCGATGTTGAAGGGCTGAAACGCTGGGACGCCTATTCAGAGGCAATCCAGGAAACGCTCACCCTGAGTCACCGCCCCGAGGCCCCCTGGACCATCGTGCGCTCTGATGACAAGAAACGTGCGCGGCTTGAGGCCATCCGGCATGTGCTGCTGTCTGTCGACTACGCCAACAAGGATCGCGCTGCACTCGGCAGCGCTGACCCGCTGATTTGTGGAGGCCCCGAGATCTGGGATGGCTAAACGTGGCTATCATCACGGTAATCTCCGCCAGGCTCTGGTGGAATCCGCCCTGCGCCTCATCGAGGTCAAGGGGCCGACGGGGTTTACGCTTTCGGAGGCCGCCAAACAGGCTGGCGTCACCCCGGCTGCCGTTTACCGCCATTTCGAGGGGCGCGAAGATCTGATTGCAGAAGCCGCACGGCAGGGCTTTTTGATGTTTGCGGACTTGTTGCAGCACGCCTATGATAAATATCAGTCGTCTGCGCTGGCCGCGTTTGAAGCGACCGGACGTGCCTATCTCGCCTTCGCGCGCAAACACCCCGGTCACTATATCGCGATGTTTGAAAGCGGCATTTCAGCCAATCGCACGCCCGAGCTGGCAGAAGCCGCGAGCCGCGCGCGCGGAGTCCTCGAACAAGCCGCCGCCAAACTCAGCCAACATATACCGGCCGAAAAACGCCCGCCTGCCTCCATGTTCTCGGCCCATGTCATGGCTATGAGCCACGGCGTCGTGGAACTTTATGCGCGCAACGCGCCGGGCACCGCCTCGCCTTATGCGCCAGAGGATCTCTTGGAGAGCGGCATTGGCGTGTACCTGCGGGGCCTTGGATTGATTGATCCAGATAGCTGAGTGATTGAGGGCGCTCTTGTCCGTGCCCGGTGCCTCTTTTATCCGTGCGCGCTTAATCCGCAGCCTTTTAATGATCGCAGTATTCCCGTTTCAGGATGAGTTAACCATCGCCTCCTAGATTGCTCTAAGTTTGCGCTGTTTACGAGGATGAGTCTATGCGTCTGCGATTGGTTATGCTGTTGGTCATTGGGCCAATGATGGCATTGTCGAGCTATCTTGCTTATGACGAGCTGCACATTCAGTGGGACAAATACGCACACGCAAGGTTAACCAAAGAGAAAACTCTCGAAGAATCCCTCATGAACAATGTGGTTCACGAGATGCAAAAAGAGCGCGGCTTCTCTGCCGGTTTCATCGCTTCGCAGGGCAAGAACTTCCCCACTGAACTCACGGAACAGCGGCGCCTCACAGACGAAGCCATTGCAGACTCCATGTCGCGGATTCCGGTGATTGAGGTCGCTAAACCGGACATGACCGCTGCGGTGCGCGAGCGGATCGGCCAGCTTCAGGATATGCGCCAACGCGTGGACAGCTTGGGCCTGACGGTGCCTGAAATGGCCAAGTTCTACACCTCGACCATCGGCTTGATGCTTGAAATGGCGCGCCCAGCGACAGAGGGCGAGCCCGCAGAGCGGCTACGTCTTCTCGAAGAAGCTCGGGTCTTGCTCGCCTCAGCCAAGGAGGCCGCAGGGCTTGAGCGCGCTATGGGGGCAACCGGCCTCGGGAAAGGCTTTGACCTTGCGTTGCACGATCGCTTTGTCCACCTCGGCGGCGAACAGGGGGCCTATCTCCACGAGGTCGATGCGCTGGTAGATCTCAATGTGTGGTTGTCAGAACTGCTTTCGACCGACGCCTACAAAGAGATTGCAGAAACGCGCAGCACGCTCGTGCGGGGATATTCCACCGGGGACTTCGGCGGGCTGACCGCAGGGGAGTGGTTTCAGATTTCAACGAACTGGATCAACACCTTGCGCGAACAAGAGATCGAGATTGGCGCCCTGATTGACAGAATTGCGACCGACATCGAAAGCAGTTCCCAAACCGCGTTCCGCGCGTTTGCAGCCGTGACACTGATTTCACTTCTGCTGGCGTTCAGCATTGCGGTTTATATGTTTGGGCGTGTGATCAAACGCGTGGGCGAGCTCACCGATGTTGTCAAAGCCTTCACGCGTGGAGATTACAGCGTCTTTGTACAGGGTATCGAAGGCAAGGATGAGCTCAGCGTCATGGCGCATGCGATCTATTCCTTCAAGCAAGAAACCCTCAAGACCCTGCGCGAGGCCGAAGCGCTTGAGGCTGAGCAAGATAAGCGCAAAAAGGAACAGGATCACATCGTTGGCGAACTTCGCGGTGCCTTCACGCGTCTTTCCGTGGGCGACCTGACGGTTGAATTCACCGAGCCCTTCCCCGAGGACTACGAAGATGTCCGCGCCGATTTCAATCAGACCATCGGTCGACTGCGTGAATCGATGGAGGAACTGGTCGATACCGCTGGCAGCCTCTGCACCGGTGCCGCTGAAATCGACCAGGCGGCCAGCGATCTGTCACAGCGCACAGAGAGCCAGGCGGCCACGCTTGAGGAAACGGCGGCTGCGCTCGAGGAAATGACGGCCAGCGTCAAATCCGCAGCAGACGGCGCCCGCAACGCAGAGCGCACCACCGAAGAGGCAAGATCAGAAGCAACCCAGAGCGGCACTGTCGTAAAAGACGCGGTTGAGGCCATGTCCGAGATTGAAAAGGGATCCCAGCAGATTGCGCAGATCATCAGTGTGATCGACGACATCGCGTTCCAGACAAATCTCCTTGCGTTGAATGCCGGCGTCGAAGCCGCGCGCGCAGGCGAAGCCGGTCGCGGATTTGCTGTGGTGGCCTCCGAAGTCCGCGCCTTGGCGCTGCGCTCCTCGGATGCGGCAATGGAAATCAAATCGCTGATCGGCAACAGCTCCGAACAGGTTGAGCGTGGCGTGGATCTGGTGCGCCATGCAGGCGAGGCGCTTGAGAGCATCGTTGGCCAGGTGACCCATATCTCGACGCTTGTCACCGAGATCACCAAAGGTGCGGTTGAACAGTCCACTGGGCTCGAAGAGATCAACACCGGTGTGGTTCAGCTTGATCAGGTGACCCAGCAGAACGCCGCGATGGTCGAGGAAACCACTGCCGCCAGCAGCATCCTCAACTCCAACGCGCGCCAGCTTGGCGAGATCGTCCAGCGTTTCAAGATCCGCGGCGACCAGGCGGCGGACAACATGCCTCAGCTCTCGCGCGCTAGCTGACCCTGCGCGCAGGTTCGCCTGCGACGGTGGACGCTATCCTACAACAGAAAAGGCCGCCCAAGAGGCGGCCTTTTGCGTATTCGTAAGTTCCGGAAGCTTAACGCTTGGAGAACTGGAAGGAGCGACGGGCCTTGCGGCGGCCGAACTTCTTACGTTCCACAACGCGGCTGTCGCGGGTCAGGAAGCCTGCGGCTTTGAGAGCGCCACGCAGGGAGGGATCATAAAGCTGCAGCGCTTTGGAGATCCCGTGCTTGACCGCGCCGGCCTGACCGGAGAGACCACCGCCTTTGACGGTTGCGTAGACGTCGAACTGGTCTTCGACACCGGCAACCGTGAACGGCTGGCGCAGGATCATCTGCAGCACCGGACGTGCGAAGTACTTGTTGATCTCTTTGCCGTTCACTTCGACCTTGCCGGAACCCGGCTTGATCCAAACGCGGGCAATTGCGTCTTTCCGCTTGCCGGTGGCGTAGGAACGACCCAGCTCGTCACGAACGGGCTCGCGCGGGGCCAGCTCTTCGGCTGCGGTTTCGACGCCTGCGACGGCGCCCAGCTCTTCGAGAGTGTTGATCTGATCAGCCATCGTCATTAGCTCCGGGTGTTTTTCTTGTTCATGGATTTGACATCCAGAACTTCGGGGCTCTGGGCTTCATGCGGGTGCTCGGCACCAGCATAGATGCGCAGGTTGGTCATCTGCTGACGGGACAGGCGGTTGCCCGGCAGCATGCGCTTGACGGCCTGCATGACCACGCGCTCGGGGTGTGCACCCTCGAGGATCTGCTGCTTGGTGCGGGATTTGATGCCGCCCGGATGGCCAGTGTGCCAGTAGAAGTTCTCTTCGCGCTTCTTACCGGTCATCTGGATTTTTTCAGCGTTGATGACGATTACGTTGTCACCCATGTCCATGTGGGGGGTGAACGACGGTTTATGCTTGCCGCGCAGGCGGGTGGCAACGATCGACGCCAGACGGCCCAGCACCACGCCCTCGGCGTCGATGATGATCCACTTCTTGTCGATGTCTGCCGGAGTAGCAGAGAAGGTTTTCATGTCAGGTCAATCCTGTTTGTCGTGACGATGGCGCCGTGGACGACTCCATCTGAATTCGATGGAGGGGGTTTACGGCGCTGTTACACAACAGTCAATACAGTCAAACCACATAAAAACCATTCATTACAAGGGGTTACAAAATAGGTATCAAAATACCCCAAAGATCTGGAGCCGATTATGCCCTCAGACGCTGATTTGCTCTGGTGGGTTGTCCAATAGCATACGCAAACGCAGCATGGCATCCTCAAATCGCGCCAGCGTGACATGCCCATTGACGGCGATGCGCACTGCATTGGGCGCACGCCCGTCCCTCAGGGCAAACTCATCAGCAGAGCGCAATTGCACCCCCTGCCCTTCGGCCGCACGTGTAAACGCACCCGCACGCCAGCCCGAAGGCAGCCGCAGCCAAAGGAACGGCACCTGCGAGTCCCAGGTGAGTTCAAAGGCTCCGAGGGCGTTTACGGCGACACGGACATATTCCGCCATCTCGTCGCGCACGGTCTGGACCAGCTTCTTGCTGCGCGGGTCCGACAATAGCAGGCGTGTCACCTCGGCGAGCGGCTGCGCAAGCCCAAAGAAACCGTATTCCGCAACGCGGCGCAGATCTGCGGATTTGCCCACGGGGGCGATTGCAAACCCCACCCGCAGCGCCGGGGTGAGCGATTTGGAAATCGATGTCACATGCCAGCTGAGCTCCGGCGCGAGCGCGCGATAGGTCGGCGCGCGGGCCTCCCCCATGCGATAACAATCGTCCTCGATCAATTGTACATTGTGTCGTCTCAATATGGCGAGGATCTCTTTGCGCCGTTCAAGCGGGGTAAAAGCGCCAGTTGGATTGTGCACTTCGGGACTGGTACAAAGTACAGATGCACCCGATTTCTTGATCGCAGCCTCCAACGCCTCTGGCACAATGCCGTTTTCGTCGATCGCAACACCGACCACTTTGGCACGCAGGATCTCTGCAGCGCGCCTGAACCCGGCATAAGAGAGGTCCTCGACCAAGATGGTGGGATTGCTCTCTTTCAGGATCGCTTGCATCACCGTCATGACGGCATTCTGGCCCCCATGGGTCAAGACCACATCGCGCTCACTCAGTGGCCCAAGCGGGGTATCGGATAGCCAGTCGACAACCGCTTGGCGCACCGGCTGATAGGCGTCGCGCGTCGGATAATTCAACAACGCCAAGCGGTCGCAATCAGCGGCTTTTCGGAGCGCTTCGCGGATCAGCTTGACTTGACCCACGTCGACAAGACGCGGGCTGAACAGAGAGACGTGGTTGGGGTTGCTGCGTTCAAGAAGATGCAACTGCCGCGACCAGACGTCATCCATCACAGCCGTTTCGCGTTCGGCCACAAAGGTTCCGCGTCCGACCTCGGCCTGCAAGATGCCCTCGTCTGTCAGGATCGTATAGGCCCGCGCGACGGTGCCAGGCGTGATACTGAGCTGATAGGCGAGCTCGCGGACAGGCGGCAGCTTTGCGCCCACCTGCAATGTACCACTCTCCACCGCCAATCGTATCGTATCAGCCACGCGCTTGTACTTGGGCCCCGGCTTTTCGGTCAGGGACCCGGTCAGGGTGGAGGGCCAAATTGTACCCATCACAATCTCCGCTTAGACAATCCGTATCACGCTTTGTATTCAATACATGCCAGTACATTCAAATTGCATCAATACAAAATGTGAGACAGACCATGACAAATGTGACAGAACACCCGACGCATCTCGCTTATCTGACCAACCGCCCGGCCCTGCCGATGATTGCGGAAGCAGCGATTGGATTTGCGGTTCTGGTCACCAAATGGTCGGTCCGAAAACGCACCCGCCGCCAGCTGAGCCGCCTCGATGCTCATCAGTTGCGCGATATTGGCCTCCATCGCGAGGAAGCCATGCGCGAAGGAACTCTTCCGTTCTGGAGACCCTGATCCCCGGGGCACAGAACCAACTGGCAGGCCGGAGCTCGTCTCCGGCCTTTTTTATGTCGTCACTTCACATCCTGATGCCGAATTCAAGTTTCATAAATTTTTGCCTTGATCGAATCTCTGCGCTTTCCTATCTGCGCCTCACTTTCGGTACCGATCCCAACCCTGAACTCTTATTCGGGGGGGCGCTAAGGACCGTCTGGATTGTCATCTACTGGAACGAAGGGGAGTGTCATGTCGGACGCCAACCTCTTCCAACTGGGGATCGGTCTGGAGACAGGCGCCCATGAGGAAGATACCGCCCGCGGTGTACCCACCGCTATTGTTAACTCTTTGGTCGAAGCCGACCGGGAGGATCACTTTATCCGTCGCGACGGAAAGGTCTTTGCCGGGACCCATCTGATCATCGAAGTGATGAAAGGCTCCGGACTGGATTGTCAGGCCCGGATCGAAGACGCGTTTCGCAAGATGGTCGAGGTCTGCGGCGCAACTCTGCTGCATATCCACACCCATAAATTCTCGCCGCAGGGCGTGTCGGGTGTGGCCGTGCTGGCCGAGAGCCATATCTCCGTGCACACATGGCCGGAAATTGGCTACGGCGCATTTGACGTCTTCATGTGTGGCGATGCAGAGCCGTGGAAAGCCGTCGATGTGCTAAAAGCCGCCTTTGAGACCGATGTGGTAGAAGTGCGCGAATTGCTGCGCGGCGAGGAAATCGTCGCCAAGGAGATCGCAGCATGACGGAAGAGGTCTGGAACACAGAACGCCTCCACGATCATTTCGCCCAATCCCTGCGCGTGAGCGAGATGTATTATGACAGCAATACCGAGCACCAGCGGCTCAAGGTCTTTCAGAATGGCACCTTCGGGCGCGTTCTGACGCTGGACGATGTGGTACAGACCACCGAAGGCGACAACTTCATCTATCATGAAATGCTGACCCATGTGCCGATCCTGGCACATGGGGCCGCCAAACGTGTGCTCATCATCGGTGGCGGCGACGGTGGCATTGCGCGCGAGGTGCTGAAACACGCCTCCGTCGAGCATGTCACCATGGTGGAAATCGACGCTGGCGTTGTCGATTTTTCCAAGGAATACCTGCCGATGCTGAGCCAGGGCGCCTTTGACGATGCGCGTCTCAACCTGGTGATCAATGACGGTGCGGTCTTTATGAAAGAGACCGAAGATAAATTCGACGTCATCATTGTCGACTCGACCGACCCCATCGGCCCCGGCGAAGTGCTGTTTACCGATACATTCTATGGCCATGCAGCGCGTGCGCTAACCGAGGATGGCATCATCGTCACCCAGAATGGCGTGCCGTTCATGCAGGGCGATGAGCTGACCAACACGATGCGGGCCTTTCAAGCGCTGTTTCAGGATGCGACCTGCTATCTCGCGACGATCCCGACCTACGTCGGCGGCCCGATGGCATTGGGCTGGGGCAGCCACTCCACAAAGGCGCGTTCGGTGGATCTGACAACGCTTGAAGCTCGGTTTGCAGCGGCAGGCCTTGCGCCGGATTACTACACCACAGAGGTGCACAAGGCGGCATTCGCGCTGCCCGGATACGTCAAGAAACTGTTTCCATAAGGCAGCTTACTGAGCGAACTTAAAGCAAACGCGCCCAGGTTCCAACCGTGGGCGCGTTTAGCGTTTCGGCGGGATGGAATAGGTCATGGTTGAGCGCGCGACCGGTTCGTCCATTCCTTCGGAGAACAACAGGATATCCCCGACTGCCAATGTGCGCCCCAATTTCAACAGGCGTGCTTGCCCCAAGAGATCGCGTCCGCTTTCGGGTTTGCGCATAAAATCGAGCGAGGCATTGGTCGTGACCGCCAGCGCCTCTCGTCCGAGGTGCGCCAGAACCAAAGCGTAGACCGAGACATCGGCAAGCGCGAACATCGACGGGCCTGAAACCGTTCCTCCCGGACGCAAATGCCGCTCCTGCACGTTGAGGCGCATGGTGATCTCGCCTTTTGCAAGCGCATCGATGCTGAACTCGCCCCGTATCTGAGGAAAGACCTCCTCGAGATAGGCGCTGAGGCCGTCTTTATCAAACACCAGTTCCATGTTGCCTCTTCCACTTAATGCCGTATCAGTCTGCACGCCCGAACCAGCCACTCAAGAGGCAAAGATAAAAACGCCACGGCATTTTTATGAGACAAATCAGATCGCTGGGTGTTCTGACGTTTTTCCTAAAATTTTCGGATAATTTAGTCTTTGTTTACGAATGGCGCGATATTGTTTCCATATTGAGGCTTCTAAAGAAGGCAAGAAAGTGGCAAGAGTTGGGCAAGCCAACCGGCTACACGCTATTGGGGCCGCAGCTTTGGATCGTCCCTCCTACCGGATCTCTCACCCGGATTTGACGTCCTCGAAGCTGCGGCCCAAATAATTTCCCTTCAGAGACAACGTGCGCGCACGACGATATTGCGCCCAAAGGCCGCCTGCCCTATGTGGCCTTTCATGACACAAGAGCTTCATATCGTCGGCGGCGGAATGGCCGGATCGGAAGCCGCCTGGCAGGCGGCGCACATGGGCGTTGACGTGGTGATCCACGAGATGCGGCCCAAGGTTGAAACCTTTGCCCATCAGACCGGCAACCTCGCCGAGATGGTCTGCTCCAACTCGTTCCGCTCGGATGATGACGAGCAGAATGCAGTGGGGCTTTTGCATTGGGAAATGCGCGCGGCCAACGGCCTCATTATGACCACTGCTGGTGAACACCGCCTTCCGGCTGGGGGCGCGTTGGCCGTGGATCGCGATCCCTTTGCGGAATCCGTGACCGCCAAACTTAAGGCGCTGCCCAATGTGCGCGTGTCCTACGAGGAAGTCACGGATCTGCCCACCGAGGGGCACTGGATCTTTGCCACCGGCCCCCTCACCTCGCCCGCGCTTGGCGAAGCGATCCAGCGCGAAACTGGGGCAGAACGGTTGGCATTCTTTGATGCCATCGCGCCCATCGTCTATGCCGAGAGCATCGACATGTCCCAAGCCTGGATGCAGTCGCGCTATGACAAGGGCGAAACCGAGGAAGAGCGCACCGCGTACCTCAACTGCCCGATGACCAAGGACCAATACGAGGCCTTCATCGACGCGCTTCTGGCCGCAGACAAGACCGAGTTCCATGAGGGCGAAACCGCTGGCTATTTCGACGGCTGCCTCCCGATCGAGGTGATGGCAGAACGCGGCCGCGAGACCCTGCGCCATGGCCCGATGAAGCCCGTTGGCCTTACCAATCCGCACAAGCCGGACGAAAAGGCCTGGGCCGTGGTGCAGTTGCGCCGCGACAATGCGCTCGGGACGCTTTTCAACATCGTTGGTTTTCAGACCAAGATGAAATACGGCGCGCAAACGGATGTCTTCCGGATGATCCCCGGCCTCGAAAACGCCAAATTTGCGCGTCTCGGCGGCATTCATCGCAACACGTTCCTGAACTCTCCGACGCTGCTCGATCATGAGATGCGCCTGAAATCAAAGCCGAACATTCGTTTTGCCGGACAGGTGACGGGCGTCGAGGGCTATGTGGAAAGTGCGGCGATGGGCTTGCTGGCGGGGCGTCTGGCCGCCGCTGAGATCCTCGGCAAGGACCTGCCTCAGGTGCCGCAGGACAGCGCCATGGGGGCCTTGATCCACCACATCACCGGCGGAGCCGAAGCCAAGACTTTTCAGCCGATGAACGTCAATTTTGGCCTGTTCCGCCCGGTCGAGGGGCTGAAGGGTGGACGTCGTGGCCGCAAGGACCGCTACAAGGCCTATACCGATCGCGCCAAGGTGGCCTGGCAGGAATGGCTCACAAATTTTTGATGGACGCACTCATGTTCCCGGCTCTAGACTGGGATCATGAGTGATACATTCCTCGAGAAAACATATGAGTTGAACACAGTCGAAGAGACTGTCGATCATTACAACCGCTGGGCCGAGAGCTACGACGCGGAGATAGCGGAGAACAACTACGCAACGCCGGGTCGCATTGCAGATGCACTTTGGTCCGTTCTACCGGACGCAGAGGCGCCCCTCCTCGATTTTGGATGTGGCACCGGGCTTTCGGGGATCGCGCTGCGACGCGTAGGCTATAAGCAGATCGACGGGATGGACCCTTCGTCAGAGATGCTGAAGGTCGCCCAAGGCAAAGGCGCCCATCGTCACCTCTCCGTTGTGGACCCCGACAGCCGCAAACCGTTCAAATCCGGCGTCTACAAGGCCGTGGTCGCCTGCGGCGTGCTTGGGACCGGAGCCGCACCGGCCTCGGTCTTTGGGCATCTGATGCACTGCCTCAATCGTGGCGATCTGCTGGCGTTTTCGCTGAACGATCATGCTCTTGCCGACCCCTCTTATATCGGTGCCATGAACGAATGGCTTGATTGCGGGGCTGCGCGGTTGCTATTCAAGGAACATGGCCCCCACCTGCCGGGCCTCAACCTGAACGCCTGCGTCTATGTGATTGAAAAAGTGTGACATTCACAACTCGTTTTGCCCCTTCTCCGACGGGGCCTCTGCACTTGGGCCATGCCTATTCCGCGTTGCTCGCTTCTGATTTTGCGCGCCAGCAGAACGGTCTGTTCCTGCTGAGGATCGAAGACATCGATCAGACGCGCGCCCGAACCTCTTGGGAAGAGCAGATCTATCAGGATCTCGCCTGGCTTGGTCTCAGTTGGCCGGAGCCGGTCTTGCGCCAATCTTCACGCTTGCCCCGATACCGCGCCGCGCTGGAACGCCTGAGCGCATTGGGGCTAACCTATCCCTGTCGCTGCAAGCGCGCCGATATTGAGGCCGCGGCAGGCGCACCTCAGGAGGGTGTGCCGCAGTTTGGCCCCGACGGGCGCATCTACCCCGGCACATGCCGCCAGCGACCGCTCTCGGATGCACGCCCAACCGACGTGATCCGCCTCAATATGAAAGCGGCGCTCGCACGGCTCCCGGACCTGAGTTTTATTGAGACATCCGAGGAACTTGGCGGCCATATCTCGCTTGAACCCGAAGAACTTGTGCAAGCAGTCGGCGATATCATCCTGGTGCGCCGCAATATGGGCAGCTCATATCACCTCTCGGTGGTGGTGGATGACGCCGATCAGGGCATCACGGATGTGGTGCGCGGTGCGGATCTCTTTGAAAGCACGCAGATCCATGTGGTGCTGCAGACGCTTCTGGATCTGCCAGTCCCGCGCTACCATCATCACCGCCTGATCCGGGACGATCAGGGCAAGAGACTTGCCAAACGCGATGATGCCCGCGCCATTTCAAAATACCGTGCCGAGGGCGCCAGCCCGCAAGATATCAGACAACTCGTCGGGCTGGATTAGCATTTTAGATCAGGATATTGGCGTCATGATCTCATGCTCTTCGCCATCCCGAATAGCCGTGTAGAAACAGCTGCGGCGATTGGTGTGGCAAGCAGGCCCGGTCTGACGCACCATTGCCAAAAGCGCATCACGGTCGCAATCGACGCGCAGTTCGACCAGTTCCTGCACATGGCCCGAACTCTCCCCCTTGATCCAGAACGACTGGCGCGAGCGCGACCAATAGGTCACCCGCCCGGTCTCGAGCGTTTTGGCGACGCTCTCCGCGTTCATCCAGGCCATCATCAGGATCTCGCCGCTTTCCTCATCCTGTGCAATACAAGGCACAAGGCCAGCTTCGTTGTATTTGAGCGTCTCGGGCGAGAACTTCACCAAATCGTGCATGTTAAAAACCTTTTGCATATCAGGGGCACGCCCCTATGTATGAGGAACACGGCGCAAGGGAAACCCAGGAACACGACATGTCCGGCGAAACCGATCTGATCAAGCTCTACTCCACCAAGATCCTCGCACTGGCGGCTGATATTCCCCATCTTGGGCATCTCGAGCAGGCCGATGCCACGGTGAAACGCCGCTCGCCGCTATGCGGATCAACAGTGACAGTGGATGTGACCCTTGAGGGCGGAAAAGTCGCGCAGTTTGCGCAGGACGTCAAAGCCTGCGCTTTGGGTCAGGCTGCAGCTGCCGTTGTGGGCGCCGCCATCATCGGACGCAGCGCTGCCGAGGTGGAGCGGGCCCGTGATCAGCTGAAGGCAATGCTCACCGAAGGCGGGCCGGTACCGGAGGCTCCGTTTGACGGGCTCGAAGTACTGATCCCTGCGCGGGACTTCAAAAACCGTCACGCCTCGATCATGTTGGCGCTAGAGGCCACGCTGGAGGCGATGCAAACGGCGCAAAAAGCAGACTGCGCCTGATCCGGTTGACCTGCAACATCCCACGTTAACAGAAAAAACCGCCGCTCATCCGGGCAGATGGCGGCGGCAAGTGATCGCGCGGTCATGCGGGACCCGGTGGGCACCAATCACCAGAAACGAAAGTTCTGGTGCGGATCGAACAGGCAATCGATCCTAACACGGGACTTGAGGCTGGTGCCCCCGGCATGACAGCACAGAAGAAACTGTGAACGGGTTACGAAACTGAAAAACGTCGCTCAGACGAGACCCGGAAGATGCAGGCCCACGATCAACATCACGACCAAAGCGGCCGCACCGAGAGTATCCTGCAGCAATGTGGATTGTGCGTTGCGCAGTGCGGTTTTGAATTGCGTGACCATCTGAAAACCTCCTCGATCTCTGTCTGACGTTTGCAACGTCTTGTTATCCTTTTGTTCTCATTTTGAGCGAGTCGTGTAAAGAACTTTCTAAGAACATTTGCGAACAAACTGGAACACAAATCTGTCAGGATAGGAACACAGGCCAATTAGCCGACTGAAATCAACCGGATAGCCTCATCCTGACGCAACAACCACAAGAGCGTTCTTGCTGCGCGCCCGCGCGCACTGGAGAGATCGGGATCTGAGGTCATCAATGCGCGCGCATCGCTTTGCGCGATTGCCATCAGATCCGACTGACGCTCGAGATCCGCGATATGGAACCGTGGCAAACCAGATTGTGCCGTGCCGATGACGTCTCCGGCACCGCGCATTTGCAGATCGGTTTCGGCGATGACAAATCCATCTTCGCTCTCGCGCAGCACCTCGAGCCGCTTGCGTCCGCCTTCGGTCAGGGGCGGCTGATACATCAGCAAACAGGTGGACTGCGCCTCGCCGCGCCCCACCCGTCCCCGCAATTGGTGCAGTTGGGCAAGGCCAAAGATCTCGGCACGTTCGATCACCATGATCGACGCGTTGGGGACATTGACCCCGACCTCGATCACGGTGGTCGCCACCAGAACACGGGTGCGGCCTTCTTGAAACGCGAGCATGGCGGCATCTTTTTCCGCTGGCGGCATTTGGCCATGCACCAGCCCCACCACCTCCTCGCCCAAGACCGCGCGCAGGTGTTTGAACCGCTCGTCCGCAGCGGTCAGATCCATCACCTCGGATTCCTCAACCAGCGGGCAGACCCAATAACACTGCCGTCCCTCGTCGATGGCACGACGCAGGTGGTCCACAACCTCGGACATCCGCTCTGTGCTCAGAATCGCAGTTTTGATCGGTTTGCGTCCTGGCGGTTTTTCATCGAGGATCGAGACCTCCATATCGCCATATTGGGTCAACGCCAGCGAGCGCGGAATCGGCGTCGCGGTCATGACAAGAACATCCGCGCGCTTGCCTTTTTCAGCCAGTTCCATGCGTTGCCGCACGCCAAAGCGGTGCTGTTCATCAACGATCACGAGGCGCAGATCGTCAAAGACGACATCCTGCTGGAACACCGCATGAGTGCCGACAAGAATATGGATGTCGCCCCGCGCGAGGGCCTCCAGCTTGGCGCGACGGTCCTTGCCCTTGTCGCGCCCGGTCAGGATCTCAAGAACGACACCGGCGTCTTCGGCAAGCGGCTTGAGCCCTTCAAGATGTTGCCGCGCAAGGATTTCTGTCGGCGCCATCATCACACCCTGACCGCCAGCCTCGACCGCAACCAGAAGCGCCATGAAACCGACCAGCGTTTTCCCCGCTCCCACGTCGCCTTGCAGCAAACGGTTCATGCGCCGCTCAGAGCCCATATCGGCGGTGATCTCTTCTATGGCTCGCCCCTGCGCCCCGGTGGGGCGGTAGGGCAATGCGGCAAGCACCTTTCTCTGCAGCGCGCCCGTCGCGACTGACCGCCGTCCCGGCAGGTCCCGCTCCACCGAGCGGGCAATCGCAAGTGTAAGCTGGTGCGCAAAAAGCTCGTCATAGGCAAGGCGCGCGCGCGCCGGGGCCTGTGCGTCTAGATCCTCCAGCGTCGCGGGCGCATGTGCGGCAGAAATCGCCGCGTGCCAATCCGGCCAGCCCTGTTTCGCTTTTTGCGCGGGATCCATCCACTCTGTGAGGTCCGGCACCCGCGCAAGGGCGCTCTGGACGGCCTTGTACATGGTTTTTTGGGTGATGCCGTGTGTCAGATGATAGACCGGCTCAAAGTCCGGTATGTCCCCGGCCTCCTCCGGGGGCAGCATGTGTTCGGGGTGGACCATCTGAGCCATGCCATCAAATAGCTCAAGCTTGCCCGAAACCACACGCCGCGACCCTTCCGGCAATTGCGCGGTCAGATACCGGCTGCGGCCGTGGAAAAAGACCAGCTGAAACTCAGTTTCCTGATCCGTCACGTCAATGCGATAGGCGCCGCCCCGGTTGCGGGCCGGACGATGGCGCCCCACGGTGACTTCGACCGTTGCGGTCGTCGGCAGATCCAACCCCCGGATGGTTTCGCGCCTACGCCGGTCAACAACGCTGTATGGCAGCGAGAACAGAAGATCGCGGGGGGCCGTGATATGCAGCTGCGCAAAATGCTCGGCAATCTTTGGTCCGACGCCTTGCAAGGTCTCAAGTTCCGCGAAAAGCGGGAACAATTGTTCTGGGCGACCGCTCATGATGCGTCTATGCCTGCCCGATCAAGTCCAGCCATCCGTCCTCATCCAATGTCTGAATGCCGAGCTCTGCAGCCTTGGCGGCCTTCGACCCCGCGCCCGGTCCGGCCACAAGAATATCGGTTTTCTTTGACACCGACCCAGACACTTTGGCCCCAAGCGCCTCGGCGCGCGCCTTTGCCTCGGCGCGAGTCATTTTCTCGAGCGTGCCGGTAAAGACGACGGTCTTGCCCGCAACGGGGCTGTCATCTGCCGGGGCATCCGGTTCAATGATCTCTAGATGCGCGATCAGACGATCAAAAGCGGCGCGTTCTTCGGGGTTGGCAAAGGCATCCGACAAAGACAAAGCCACGGTTGGGCCAAGCCCATCCACACTGATGAGATCATCCCACGCCGCCTGCGAGTCCGGCGCAACTGCACAGGTTGCAACCGCGGCATTTCGGGCCTCAGAGATTTTTGCGCGGCGCGCACTGGCTTGTGCCTCCTGCCGTTCAACAATCTCGGCTTCATCCGCAGCCCGGTGCGCCAGCGCCGCTGCGCGCGCGAGATCCGCGGCCTCCGCCAGGGCGCTCCAGGTCCGGAAATGCAGGGCAAGGTCCTTGGCGGCAACTTCTCCCACATGGCGGATCCCGAGGCCAAAAATGAGCCGGGCAAACTCAATTCGCCGCTTGTCCTCGATGGCTGCAAACAGAGCAGACGCAGATTTCTCCCCCCAGCCTTCGCGGTTTTTCAACTGCTGCAAACCAGAGCCATATCTCTGTTGGAGCTCAAAGATATCGGCGGGTTCCTTCACCCATCCATCGCTGTGGAACTGCTCCACCTGTTTGGCGCCCAGCCCTTCGATATCAAAAGCCGCGCGCGAGACAAAATGCTTGAGTTTCTCAACCGCCTGCGCCGGGCAAATCAACCCGCCGCTGCAACGTCGCACAGCATCACCTTCTTCGCGCACCGCGGGGCTATCGCATCGGGGACAGCGCGTGGGGAACGCATAACGCTCCGTGCCCTCGGGGCGTCGGCTCAGATCGACGTCGGCGACCTTTGGGATCACATCGCCCGCGCGGTAGATCTGCACCCAGTCCCCGACGCGGATGTCCTTGCCGCCCCTGATCGGAGCGCCTTTGGAATCAAGTCCCGCAATATAGTCTTCGTTGTGCAACGTGGCGTTGGAGACAACCACACCGCCCACGGTCACCGGATGCAGACGCGCAACCGGGCTCAGGGCGCCGGTGCGTCCAACCTGAATGTCGATCCCCTCAAGATGGGTCCAGGCCAGCTCGGCAGGGAACTTATGCGCAATGGCCCAACGTGGCGTCGTTGAGCGAAAGCCAAGACGCTCTTGCAAGGACAGATCGTTCACCTTGTAAACAACTCCGTCTATGTCATAGCCGAGATCCGCGCGCTGCTCCTCGATGGCGTGATAATGCGCGAGCAGCTCAGAAATCTGCTCGCAGCAGCGTGTCAGCGGATTGGTCTGAAAGCCAAGGGACGCCAGTCTCTTGATCGCGTCAATTTGCGTTTCTGCGAGAGGTTCAGACAGCTCTCCCCAGCTATAGGCAAAGAACCGCAAAGGTCGGGCGCGGGTGATTTCAGCATCGAGCTGGCGCAGCGAGCCCGCCGCCGCATTGCGCGGGTTGGCAAATATCTTGCCGCCGGTCTCGGCATGACGCGCATTCAGAGCCTCAAAATCTGCGTGGCTCATGTAGACTTCGCCACGCACTTCCAGGACCTCGGGCGCGCCAGAGATCTCTTGCGGAATATCGCTGATGGTGCGGGCGTTTTCGGTGACGTTTTCCCCCACCGCGCCATCGCCGCGGGTTGCAGCTTGCACAAGTTTGCCCGCCTCATAGCGCAGGGAAAGCGAAAGCCCGTCAATTTTCGGCTCTGCGGTGAAGGCGAGCGGAGCCTCGGAGGAGAGGCCCAGATAGCGGCGCAACCCGGCAGCAAAATCCTCAACGTCTTGATCCTCAAACGCATTTCCGAGGGACATCATACGTTGCGCATGCGTGACCTTGCCAAAGCCAGAGGCGGCCGGCGCGCCAACGCTCGCTACACGGGTGCCGTCTTTGGCCAAGATGGGAAAGGCGTCTGCAAGGGCCAGATAGCGACGCTTGAGGCGATCGTAATCCGCATCCGACAGAGTGGGCGCGTCTTTTTGGTGATAGTCGAGATCGGCTTTTTCGATCTGGGACTGCAGCGCCTCAAACTCAGCGCGCGCGTCGGCCTCATCCATCGACCGGGGATCCTGCTCTGTCATTCTGGCTCCGCCCTTTGGGTAGTGTTCTGCCCATGGTGATAGTGCCCGCAATGAGAGAGGTCCAGTGTCAGATCCAGAGACGCAAAAACCCCGCCGGGATGCTCAGCCCGACGGGGTTTTTAAATGAATGGGCTATGATGGCCCGTCTGACGTTCAGGCGCCGACCGCCATGCGTGGCCCACCAGCGGAGAGATCTTCTTGCGGATCTCGCAGCACATAGCCACGGCCCCAGACGGTTTCGATATAGTTCTCGCCGTCGGTTGCTGTGCTGAGCTTTTTGCGCAGCTTGCAGATAAAGACGTCGATAATCTTGAGCTCGGGCTCGTCCATTCCGCCATAGAGGTGGTTCAGGAACATCTCTTTGGTCAGGGTTGTGCCCTTGCGCAACGAGAGCAGCTCGAGCATCTGGTATTCCTTACCAGTGAGATGCACAGATTTCCCTTCGACATCAACGGTCTTGGCGTCAAGGTTAACCGAGATCTTGCCCGTCTTGATGATCGACTGCGAATGCCCTTTCGAGCGACGAATGATCGCGTGGATCCGGGCGACCAGCTCTTCACGATGGAAGGGTTTGGTCAGATAGTCATCCGCGCCAAAGCCAAAGCCTTTGATCTTGTTCTCGGTGTCATCAGCACCGGAGAGGATCAGGATCGGGGTCTCAATACGCGACAAACGCAGCTGACGCAGAACCTCATGGCCGTTCATATCCGGCAGACCAAGATCCAGAAGGATCAGGTCGTAGTCATAGAGCTTGGCCAGGTCTATGCCCTCTTCGCCAAGATCCGTGGTGTAAACGTTCAGGTTCGCATGAGTCAGCATCAGCTCGATGCTTTTCGCTGTCGTGGGATCATCCTCGACCAGAAGAATGCGCATATTAGGTCTCCGCCTGTACTCTGTTGTCCTCAGGTTGCGTTAACCTTGCTGCGAAAAGGTTAATGTCTCGTTACCATGTTGGTTAATTTTTTAGGATCACACAAGTTAACGCGGCGGTTTTTACCTCAAGGATTACGGAAATCCTTTAGGCGCGTGGTTTTCAATGCGTCTTCGCCATGATCAGCAACGGCGGCAACCCAGCTTCTGAACTCCTCTTCACTGAGGTTGTAGAGGCGCAATGCCTCGGTCTGGGGAATCAATCCGTACAAAACTCCGCGCACAACGGCCGCCTTGCGCGAGGCAACCCAGCGTTTCGTGGTCTGAGGCGGCAAATCCGCCCGAGTCATGACTGTTCCGTCCGGCAGAGTGACCGCACGGGGGCCATCAACTTTCTTTAAAAACATCGCTATGCCCTTACTAGGATGCGTATTCAGCTTGATACGGGCAGAGTGGCGCGGAGGCCTTAACGCGAAGTGAAATCGGCCCCTTGAGAATACTTAGCATTTTCCTATATTCTTCGATGCTTTCCATCTTCCCCACTCGACTCGTAAGGAGTACGCCATGGCGCTGGACAACGAGGCACCAGTGAATTCGCTAGGTTTTGCAAAATCTCCCGCCGAGACGCGTGTCGTCGTCGCCATGTCTGGCGGCGTAGATAGCTCTGTTGTGGCTGCATATTTGGCCGATCAGGGCTATGATGTGGTGGGTGTGACGTTGCAGCTTTATGATCACGGCGCGGCGCTTGCGAAAAAAGGCGCCTGCTGTGCGGGCATCGATATTCACGACGCACGCCGTGTCGCAGAGGAACGCGGCTTTCCGCACTATGTTCTGGATTATGAGAACATTTTTAAGGATGCCGTCATCGACGAGTTTGCTGACAGCTATCTGGCGGGCGCAACACCGGTGCCCTGCATCCGCTGTAATGAGCGTGTGAAGTTCAAGGATCTGCTGGAAACGGCCAAGGATCTGGAGGCTGACTGCATGGCGACCGGCCACTATATCCAGCGCAAGATGGGGGAACACGGGCCGGAGTTGCATTCTGCCGAGGATGCCAACCGCGATCAGAGCTATTTCCTGTTCTCCACCACACCAGAGCAGCTCGATTTTCTGCGATTCCCGCTGGGCCATTTGCCCTCCAAGGACGCAACCCGCGAGATGGCGGCGCAGTATGGCCTGTCGGTTGCTGATAAACCGGACAGTCAGGATATCTGCTTTGTGCCCAATGGCGATTACGCCTCGGTCATCGAGAAACTGCGTCCTGGTGCTGCTGAACCCGGACAGATCGTGCATGCCGATGGCCGCGTGTTGGGGGAACACAACGGGGTGATTCACTACACCATCGGTCAACGCCGCGGTCTTGGCATCGGGGGCCTCAGCGAGCCGCTCTACGTGGTGAAGCTTGATGTGGACCAGAAACAGGTGATCGTCGGCCCCAAGGAAATGCTGGCCACCCGCCGGGTGCCCGTGCGCGAAATCAACTGGTTGGGCGATGCACCTTTTACCAGCCGTGACGAATGGCACCTGAGCGTCAAAGTGCGCTCCACCCGCCCGCCGCGCGACGCGATCATCCGCCCGATCTCAGAGACAGAGGCCGAAGTGGAGCTCTTTTCTGCCGAAGAAGGCATCTCGCCCGGTCAGGCCTGCGTGTTCTACGACCCCAATGGCAGCCGAATCTTTGGCGGCGGCTGGATCTGGAAGGGTCAGTAAACCAAAAAATGCGGGAGCCTTCGGGCTCCCTTTTCTATTGCATGATACACAAAGGGCAGGCTCAGGCTTATGGGAGCCGCGCGAGAACTGCGCGGGCGGCACGCAGCCCCGGCGCGTCACCGCCTTCCCCCACTCGTTCCATTGTGAGGCGCATGGCATCTTGCTGCGTCTCGGGTGACATCAACACCTGATCGAGACGCGCCGCAATGGTTTCGGCGGTGCAATCGGGACCAAGGCATTCCGGCACCACGCGAGTTTCACTCACCAGATTGACCAAAGTCACCGTATCGATCAGCGCCATGCGCTTCATGATCTGCCAAGTGAGCCAGTTGAACCTGTAGGCAATCACCATCGGTGTACCCGCCGCAGCCAATTCGAGCGAGACAGTCCCAGACGCAGCCAGCGCCAGATCGGCAGTGGCAAAGGCTGCGCGCTTGTGCGCGGCAAACTCTGCGGGCGCATGATCCGCCGGATCCAGCACGAGGCTGTCCGCAGGCCAATTCGCGAGTGCCTCGCGCACCATAGGCGCCACATGTGATGCGGATGGGACAACGATCCGGTGGTCGGGGTGTTTGGCTTTGAACTGTGCAAGTGCTGCACCGAACACATCAGCAAGGCGCTCCACCTCGGACCGCCGAGAGCCCGGCAGCGCCAAGAGAACGGGCGCATCGCCCAGATCAAACGCCGCGCGAAACGTTCCAATTTCCGCCTCGCTCGCCTTGGGCTCAGCCACAACCGGATGGCCGACAAAATCGCACTCCATCCCGGCGGCTTCCATATAAGGCGGCTCGAACGGCAACAGTGCCAGCACATGATCGATGACCTTCGCCATCTTTGTCGCGCGCCCCGGCCGCCACGCCCAGACCGACGGGGCGACATAATGGACGGTGCGAATATCGCTGGCGTCTTTCACCAACTTTGCCACCCGCAGAGAAAAATCAGGGCTGTCGATGGTGATCATTACGTCAGGCTGCATCGCCACCACCGCATCGGCGGTTTCCTGAATGCGGCGCTTGAGGTCGAAATACTTCGGCAAGACCTCGGCAATCCCCATCACGGACAGCTCTTCCATGGGAAATTGCGACCTGAGCCCCTCGGCCTGCATCAGACTGCCGCCGACGCCTTCAAAGAAAACGTCGGGCGCGAGCGTTTTAAGGCCCCGCATGAGCGCCGCGCCAAGGCGGTCACCCGAAGGCTCCCCCGCGAGGACAAACACCCTGAGGCCCAAGGCTCAGGCCTCGCGCAGCCAGAGGAACAGGCCGTGGCGGTCGCAGGCGGCCACCACCTCTTCTCGGTCGAGCACAATCACGCCCTCCGCTTCGAGAACAATCCCGTTTAGTCCAGCCCGTGCTGCACCAGCGACGGTTGCCGGTCCAATGGTGGGCAGATCCGCGCGCCTGTCCTGCCCGGCCTTTGGGGCCTTGTAGAACAGACCGCCCTGCCCGTCTGGGCGTTGCGCAAGGCTTTCGAGCATCCAGTCGGTACCAAAAAGCGTTTCAATCGCAATCGCTTGCCCGGAGCGCACGGCACAGGCTTGACCGATGTCTGCGGCGCTCAGACCAAAGGCAATCACGGCGGCACGTTCAGCATCCGCCTTGTCGATCTCGCCTGGTTTGACCTTGGTGGGCACGCCCTCGGGCATCAGAAGATCTGGCGCGATCTCATGCGCGGCCTTCACCTCAAAACCGCCCTGTTCGAGAATGCCGATCACCGCACGCAAGGCGCCGTCGTCGCCTGCGGCGATTGCCGCTTGCAACACGGGCACCAGCGGCAAGGTTGCGCCATCAATCGCGCTTGGGTCGATCTGTGGCCGTGTCACTGCCCCGGCCATGCAGACCTGCGTAATCCCTTTGGACTTCAGCTCCTCCAGAAAGCTGCCAAGCTGTTCGAGGCGAAAGGTCACATCCGCCTCGACCTGATCCGGTTCTGATCCGGACATCGCGCAAACCATTGGGCGCTCGGGCAGACGTGCGATGAGCTCCGCAGGCAAGGCACCGCGACCAGCAATGAGTGCAATCATAATCGGACCTTTCTCAGCCGCCGGGAGTCAGGAAGTGGCGGTCGCTCTGACCGGTGATAAAGGCCACGATTTCCTGCACATATTCGCTGTCGTTTTCATCGCCCAAGCGGCGGGCGCGTTCGGAGAACGTCCCCTCGCCCTGCGCCAGCATCTGAAAGGCTGCACGAAGGGCGGTGATGTCCGCGCGACTCACACCGCGCCGTTTCAGGCCCACAAGATTGAGCCCATCCAATTCGCCGCGCGAGGCCTGCACGAGACCGTAGGGAATAACGTCATTCGTCACCATGGTGACAGCGCCGATGATTGCGCCGCGGCCGATGCGCACCCATTGATGGATGCCCGACAGCCCGCCGATGATCACGTCATCCTCAAGCACACAATGCCCTGCAATTGCGGCAGAATTCACCACGATCACACGGTCGCCCACCTGCGCGTCATGGGCGATGTGGCAGCCAGCCATGAACAGCCCGTCATCCCCGATCCGGGTCACGCCGCCGCCGCCTTCGGTGCCCGCGTTCACGGTCACGTGCTCGCGGATGCGGTTGCGCTTGCCAATCACGGTGCGGCACTTCTCGCCCTTGAACTTCAGATCCTGCGGGATCTCGCCCAGCACAGAGAAGGAAAACACAACCGTGTCATCGCCGATCTCCGTGTCGCCGGTCACGACCACATGGGACTTCAGCACCACGCGGTCGCCCAACACCACCTCAGCGCCGACGATGCAAAAGGGGCCGATTTCGCAGCCTTCGCCGATTTTGGCGCCATCCTCGATAATGGCGCTGGGGTGAATCGTGCTCATCAGCCGTCCTTTCCGTCCCGGTCGATCATCGCGGTGAACTCGGCCTCAGCGGCGAGTTCGCCATCAACGGTGGCGCGACCGGAAAACTTGAAGATCTTGCCACCGGGTTTGCCGCGCACCGTCTCCACATGCATTTCCAGCACATCACCGGGAACAACCTTGCGGCGGAATTTGCATTTGTCGATATTCATGAAATAGATCAGCATATCGGTGCCGATCAGATCCATGCCAACCCCGAGCATCACACCAGAGGTCTGCGCCATCGCTTCGACGATGGTCACACCGGGCATGATCGGAGTACCGGGGAAATGGCCCTGAAAATGCGGCTCGTTCATGGTGACATTCTTGATGCCGCGCGCGGATTGATAGCCGTCGATATCGACCACCTTGTCCACCAGCAAAAACGGATAGCGATGCGGCAGAATCTGTTGAATCAGGCCGATATCGGCGCTCTTGAGGTCGGGATTGGCGTCAGCACTCATGGGTCACGTTCCATTGGTTTCGTCAGATATGTGTGGTAGCAATTGCCGCCCCTTCGGGCAAGTTCAGGGCTGATTGCTGTCCGGTTCGCGGGCATCGAGGCCTTCGCCGAGGATGGTGTCGATCCGCGTGATGGCGAGGTCGGTGACATCAATGGCGTCAGCACTCAGAAGCACGGTCGATTGTTCAAGGATCGCAGCAGCTCCGGTTTCTGCCATGATCTGCTCGAGGATCGGGATCGACGTCTGTCGAAACGCCCGCCGTGCCTCGTCTCTGGCGGTGGTGATTTCCACAAACTTTGCTTCTTGGGTCGTGCGGGTTTCCTGCACCTTCTGATCAAAGGCCTGCGCCAAGGCGCGGAACGCCTCCGGGTCGGTGGTGGCGCGTCGCTCTGCCAAATCCAGTTCCTCGGCTCTGAGCTCAGCTTCGATTCGACGGTTTTCCGCCATCAACACGGCGCTGCGTCCTTCCATCTCCCGCGCGATCCGCTGGCCATAGGCGCTCTCGGAATAGAGCCGATCGGAATGGATGGTCAGGATCAGGCTTTTGGGAATGCCGAGATTCTGCTCTGGCGAAAAGCCCCCAAGGCCAATCCCCGGCACGGTGGCCACAGGAGGTTCCTGTGCCGTCAAAGTTGCTGCGGGCAGCAGGGCACTCAGCCCCACTGCCCAAAGCAGATGTGTTGAGATCAGACGTCGCAACGGGATTAGAACCGCGCCTGAATGGTCAGGTCGAAGTTCCGCTCCTTGTCGAAGTCTTCCTTGACCAGTGCCTTGGAGAAGTTGAACCGCAATGGTCCAAGGCCCGTGGTCCAGAGAAGCGAAAAGCCGACGACATGGCGGAAGGAGCCGTCGCGTCCGACGACATTGCTGCCGAAATCAGCGTTGGAATCTTCCAGCCCCCAGAGGTTGCCGACGTCATAAAAGAGACCGCCACGCAGGCCGAGCTCTTCCGGCAGGCCCAGAGGGAACTCCGCATCAAAACGCGCGACCGCATAAAGGTTGCCGCCGAGCGCGTCGTCGTAAGAGCCGCTCATATCACGCGGACCAATCCCGCCAGGCTCAAAGCCACGCAGAGTGTCCGAAGTCAGAAGAAAGCGATCGATGGTGCGGCTGCGATTGTCACCGAGCCAGCCAAGATAGCCTGCTTCCACGGTGGCGCGCAGAGTGACCTCTTCGTTGAACACAAGCTTCTGCGCCACGATCTTGCTGGTGGCACGGATGTATTCATTGTCCCCACCAAGACCCGCATAATCGATGCCGCTCTGGACAAGGAACCCGGCCGTTGGGTTGAGACCGGTGCGACGGCTGTCATAGGTGAAGGTCGCCCCGATGGAGCTTGTCGTGCGCTTGCCTTCTGCGATCTCGCGCTGAAGCACCGGACCAACCAGAGGTTGATTGTTGCTGTCGAGACCACGGCTTTCCATCTCGTCCTGCTCAAACCCATACCGCAACTGCAACGATGTGGTTTCGCTGGCATCAAAGGTGATGGATGGGCGGAAGACCACCTCTTTGGTGCCATACTCGGAGTAGCTCGACTCTGTTTCGCTCAGACCGAGGTCGATGGCGAACTGCAGATCACGGCCGAGAAGCTTGGGCTCGCCAAAGCGCAGATTGTAGGCTTCGGTGTCTTCTGTGGTCGAAATATTGAACGACAGTTGCTGACCGCGTCCAAGGAAGTTTTTTTCGGAAATCCCGATTGCCACCCCGATCCCGTCGTCCACCGAGTAGGAACCACCAAGGTTGAACGAACCGGTGGGTTGCTCGACCACATCGACATCAACAATGACCTCGCTTGGCGTGCTGCCCTGACGCACATCCACCTCGGATTCCGAGAAGAAGCCCAGAGCCTTGATACGTTCGGCGCTGTTGCGGATTTCGCGCTGATTGAGAGGGTCGCCCTCAACAATGCGGAACTGTCGACGGATCACCCGGTCGAGAGTGGTGGTGTTGCCTTCAATGTCGATGCGCTCGACAAAGACCCGCGGTCCGCGGACCATTGCAAATTCAACATCGAGTGTCAGATCCCGATCATTGCGCGTGACACGCGGCTCCACCCGCAGGAAATCAATCCCCTGACGCACCGCGAGTTGCTCGAGCGTCTCAATCGCATTTTCGATCAACAGCGGCGAGTAGGTCACGCCCGGCTTCAGGCGCAATTTACTGCGGTAGAGATCCGGATCTGCATCGGCAAACTCGCTGGTGACGGTGATCTCACCAAACTCGAACTGCTGGCCTTCGGTCACATCCACCACGAGGAAGGCCGCATCGCGCTCCTTTGTGACTTCGGCATTGACGCTGTTGACCCGGAAATCGACGTAGCCGCGCGAGCGGTAGAAATCGGTCAACACCTGACGGTCGAACTGGATGCGATCCTCGATCAGCGTATCGCGGTTGATCAGAGCCCGCAGGAATGTGGCCTGTTTGGTCTCAAGGATGCGCCGCAAACGCCGATCCGAGAACGCGCGGTTGCCGACAAAGGAGACGCGCTCGACTTCGACGGTATCGCCTTCGGAGATCTCAAAGATGAGATCGACGCGATTGTCGCTGCGGCGGATGATGCGCGGCGTCACCCGAGAGGCCAGACGGCCCTGCGCGCGATAGAGTTCAGCAATTGCGCCCGCATCGCGTTCTGCCTGATCGGCGCTGAACACACGGCGCGGTGAGGATTCAATCACCTCGCCCAATGCGTCGTCCTTCAGGCGTTTGTTGCCCTCAAAACTGATCCGGCTGATGGTGGGAAATTCCACCACTTTGATGACGAGCGTATTGCCACGGGGCACCAGTTCGACAGACTCGAACAAACCGCTGTCAAACACGCCGCGGTAGGCATCGTTGAGCTCACCACCGCTCACCCGCTCTCCTCGCGAGAGGCCCGTATAGGCCACGATGGTCGAGCTTTGAATGCGCTGGTTTCCCTCGACGCGTACATTGGTGAACCGGAATTCCTGAGACTGCGCCGGCAGCGGCGCGATCCCAAGCCCAATCGCCAGCACCGCAGAAAGCGCGGTGGTTCCCAGAAAGCCCTTAAAAGAAACGGACATTGCGCCCTCTCGGCGCGCATCGCGGGCACATGCCGCGTTTTTCCCCCAGACCATCAATTATACCCAATTATTATAGCAGCTTGATAAGCTGCGTACCGGGTTTGAACCCCGTTGTCAAAAACAAGAAAAGCAGCAGGCGTGGAGCCGCTGCTTTGAAATTTTGCCTAAGCTGTTTTGGCTTCGCAGAAATCTGCGGCTGCGCCCTCTGATCAGAGAAAAGAGCCGATCCAGACCCCGGCAAAAATAGCAAAAGAGATCGCCCCCACAAACAGGACGCGGTCGATGTTCAGGCGGACCAGAAGGTCCAGACCTTCATAAGATCGCTGCAGCGTATGCATGAAAGTTCCCCAGATTCACTTATGGTCCGGCAGCCGCCGGAATCACTCACCCAAAGAGAAGCTAGGAAAGATTTGTGGCGAGATCTGGGCGGGAACGAGGCAAGACTGCCCCATCCCGCCCAAGCGCCATGGCGCAGTCTCAGCAGAACAAAAGATCGTTGCTGACGGAAAAGATCATCAGACCAAGGATCACGGTCAGGCCGATCGTCATCAGGATCTGCATCGCGCGATCATTCGGGGGCTTCCCGGTCACGGCCTCATAGGCAAAGAAAACCAGGTGACCGCCATCCAGCACCGGCACTGGAAAAAGGTTCAAAAGACCAATCCCTGTCGACAGCGCCGCAATCAACCAGATGAAATTCATCGCCCCCTGGCTTGCCAGAGTTCCGGAAATCTCGGCGATCGCAACCGGGCCAGAGAGATTACAGGTGCTGATCTGACCCGTGATCATGTGTTTCAGACCCGAAAGGGATTGTTCAATCATGATCCAGACCTGTGTAACACCCTGCCCGACGGCGGCCACAGGCGAGACCGACTCGCGCGCAGGCTCAAAGGCAAGCCCGCCGGCGATCCCGATCCGCCAATTGGTCTGGAACCCGCCATCGGCTGTCGGTTCATCGGTTCGGCGTGGCGTCAGTGTCACCTCGCGTGTCTGGCCCGCGTTCCAGACGGTCAACTCCAAGGGCGCACCCGCACCGGTCTCGACACGTTCCTTCAAGTGGGAGAAGGCAAAGATCTCTTCACCATCAACCCTTACGATCACATCGCCTTCGCGCAGGCCTGCGTCAGATGCCGCGCTGCGCGGCGCCACACCGGAGACGAGGCTTGGGGTGAGATAGGGCCCGCGGGCGATCATTTCCTGACCGTCGCGCACAACGCGATACTCCAGAACCTTTTCCACTGGCAGGCCGCCCTCGAAGGCGCCCCAAGCAACGGCGTCAGAAAAATCTGGCGTCTCGATCCCTGCGACCGACAGGATTTCGTCACCAGGCTGAAGGGTGTAGCTCTCTGCGGGCAGTGGCTTGATTTCGCCCACTGCAAAAGGCTCCTGCATCTGACCTCGGCTCAGGTTGACGCCTGTGAAGATCACTGCAGCAAGGATGAAGTTGAAAATAGGACCCGCCGCCACGGTTGCCGCCCGCGCCCAGAGCGGCGCGCCATGCATGGTTTTGCGCAGCAGTTCAGGGTCGCGCTCGGCCGCCGAAATCGCGCTGGCATCCTTGCCAGAGGCCGCGTCCGCGTCGCCCAGAAATTTCACAAACCCGCCAAACGGAAAGGCCGCCAGCTGCCATCGGGTGCCGCGCTTGTCGACCCGGCTGGCCAGCACCGGGCCAAACCCCAGCGAGAAGACCTCAGGGTGAATGCCGCACCAACGCCCCACGATGTAATGACCGTATTCATGCACGAACACGATGATCGAAAGCACCACGACAAAGCTGCCGATCGTGTAAAGGAGCCCGCCCAGTTGCGAGACCAAAAATACTGCGTCCAAAACTCTATCCTGTTCGTTGCGTCACGACCTGATCCACCGCCCTACGCGCCAGATCGTCAACTCGGGTGACGTTTTCAAGTGTCATTGAGGCATCAATAAGGCCCGGTTGGGCCTCGAGCGTCGCCAGTCCCTCTTCAGTTAGGCTGGCCATGTCCAGAAAACCAATGCGCCCCGCGATAAAGTGATCGAGCGCGCGTTCCTTGGCGCCGTTGAAGGCCGCCCCGCTCAGCCCGCCACGCCGCATGACCTCTTGCGCAAGCCTCAGCGCCGGATAGCGCTGAAGATCGGGCGCGCGAAATTCCAGCTGGCCGATTGCGGCCAGATCGAGCCGCGCCACCGGCAGCGCATTGCGGTCCGGCCAGTGCAACGCATAGCCGATGGCATGGCGCATATCCGGCGCGCCAAGGTGGCTCATGAGCGCACCATCGCGAAATCCGACCAGCGCATGAACCAGCGACTGTGGATGCACCAATACCTCGATCTGCTCAGGCGCAACACCAAAGAACTCTCTGGTTTCAATGACTTCAAGCGCCTTGTTGAACATCGACGCACTGTCGATCGTGATCCGCTGACCCATGTCCCAATTGGGATGAGACGAGGCCTCGGCCAATGTTGCCGTTTTTAACCGTTCCAGCGGCCAGTCCCGAAAGGCACCGCCCGACGCAGTGATGATAATACGCTCGACCTCTTCGATACGTTCGCCGACAAGCGCCTGAAACACAGCTGAGTGTTCACTGTCCACGGGCAAAATCCGCGCGCCGTGATCTGCAGCGGTCTGCATCAAGAGCGCGCCCGCACAGACGAGGGATTCCTTGTTGGCCAGCGCCAGCGTCGTGCCCTGCTCCAGCGCCTTGAGGCCCGGCGCAAGACCCGCAGCGCCCACGATAGCGGACATGATCCAATCCGCAGGACGGCTTGCGGCCTCCACCAGGGCCGCCGCGCCCGAAGCCGCCTCAACGCCACTGCCCGCGAGCGCGGAGCGCAGCTCCTCAAGCCGGGCGTCATGCGCCGTGATCGCTATATCTGCTTGCAGTTCAATGGCGTCACGCGCCAGCTGCGCCACATTATGCCCACCGCTGAGCGCCACCACGTCATAGGCGCCGGGGGCGCGGCGGATCAGGTCAATGGTGCTCTGACCAATTGATCCCGTTGCCCCAAAGATCGATATCTTTTTCATAGTGACCCCATGCATCACCCGCCCCCGCGCCCCGCGTTGGGGCAGGTTCATCCCCAGATGATGGCGATCAGGAAACAGAGTGCTCCAGCGCCCAGCATGCCATCAAAACGGTCAAAAACACCGCCATGTCCCGGGATGATCTGGCTTGAATCCTTGACGTTCCGGTAGCGTTTGACCGCGCTTTCCACGATGTCACCAGCCTGGCTTGCCATCGACACAAGAACCGAGATCCAAACGAGGCTCCAGGGAAGACCGACAAAGAGCGCAAAGACCAGCCCCACGCCTGCTGCAGCGCCCCAGCCGCCAGAGGTGCCGGACCAGGTCTTCTTTGGGCTGACGGCAGGCCAGAGTTTCGGTCCGCCGAACGTCTTTCCAGCAAAGTACCCTGCCACATCCGTCGCAACGACGACGGAAATCAGCCAGATGGTCCAGGTGACTCCCATGCCCTCACGCATCCAAATCAGTCCAAAACCGCCAAGAAGCACCCAGACCAGGATCGCCAGAAACGAGAGGTTGCGCTCTTCGAGGATGCGGGTTCCAACCACCATCGGCACCGCGAGAACCAAGAGCGCGAGAAACAGCGGCACGATTGACGCAACGCACACCGCAGCTGCAGCCAGCGCGCCAAAGCCAAGCGCAAGGAGGCTCCCATCGGTGCGATACATCCGGGTGACTTCCCAGAAAACCGCGCCCACACTCAGGGACACAAACAGGGCAAACGCAAGGTTGCCGAGATAAATCGCAGCGCCGCCCAACAGGACCAGCACGACCGCAGAGGCCGTACGCGGTCCGAGATCGGCCCAACGGTTCGCCTTGGAGGCATGCGCGCTAAGAGGTGTTTTCATTTCTTGGTGGCCCCGAACCGTCTGTCTCGATTGCCAAAGTTGCGACACAGGCGCGCCAGTTCTTCGGATGAAAAATCAGGCCAGAGCGTGTCGATGAACTCGTATTCAGAATAGGCGGACTGCCACAGCAAGAAATTCGAGATCCGCGCCTCACCTGACGTACGGATCACCAGATCCGGATCCGGCAGCACATGGGTGTCGAGATAGCGCGGCAGGGTTTCTTCATCGACGTCCCTGGGGTCCAGCCGCCCATCCGCCACATCCTGTGCCAGACGCTGAGTTGCGCGTGCCACCTCATCCCGCCCGCCGTAATTCAGCGCAATGGTGAGGTGAGTGCCGTCATTGCCTGCGGTTTCGAGCTCGAGCGCATCCATCAGCTGCACCAGTTTGGTGTCGAGCCGCACGCGGTCTCCGATGAAACGCACGCGCACGTTCTTTGCCGCCAGCGCCTTCATTTCCTTGGAGATATAGCGCCGGAACAGGCTCATCAGGCCTGCAACCTCGACCTGTGTGCGTTTCCAGTTTTCAGTCGAGAAGGCAAAAATCGTGAGATACTTGATCCCGAGCGACGGACAGCATTCCACCACTTCCCGCACGCGTCGCGCGCCCGCATGATGCCCGAACAGCCGTGGCCGCCCGCGCGCCTGCGCCCAGCGGCCATTGCCATCCATGATGATCGCTACATGTTTCGGCCCGTCACCAACGCCCGGTGCAGGATCTCCCGCACCAGCCGCACGCGGCGTTGCGCTATCTGTGACGAGTGACATCTGAGCTGATCAAACCTGCATGATTTCGGCTTGCTTGGTCTCCAGCGCAGCGTCCACGGCCTTGATCATCTTGTCGGTCAGTTCCTGAACTTCGGTCTCCCAGAATTTCTGGTCGTCCTCGGACATGCCGTCGGCTTTGGCTTTCTTGATCTGATCCATCCCGTCGCGGCGCACATTGCGGATCGACACACGGGCGTGTT
This sequence comes from Epibacterium sp. HA2-3, assembly GCF_055693725.2. NCBI lineage: Bacteria > Pseudomonadati > Pseudomonadota > Alphaproteobacteria > Rhodobacterales > Roseobacteraceae > Epibacterium > Epibacterium sp. HA2-3. The sequence goes on from NZ_CM172490.1 coordinate 1,454,082, forward strand.
CGGCATATTGGCCGGCAACCTTGGTCAACTCGCGGCGGCGTTCCTCGTTCAACTCGGGGATCGGCAACATGATGATGGTGCCATTAAGCTGCGGGTTGATACCGAGGCCCGACTCGCGGATCGCTTTTTCAACTTTACCAACGAGACCCTTGTCCCAGACATTGATGGTCACCATACGCGGCTCGGGCACGTTCACGGTGCCCACTTGGTTGATCGGAGTCATCGACCCGTAGGCATCCACCATCACCGGTTCCAGCATCGACGCGGAGGCGCGACCGGTGCGCAGCGACGCAAATTCTGTTTTGAGATTCGCCATCGCGCCGTCCATGCGGCGTTTCAGATCATCGGTGTCCAGTTCAAACTCTTCAGACATTCTGCTCTCCCCTTGCTTGAGGCGGTCTTGAGGATGGCTCTTACGCCATCATGTATAGATTGTATAGCGATCTCGGCGGACAAACACCCGCGAAACCTTCGGAACTTGGTGAAATTGCACGCAAAACACGCGCCTCTGCGGCTGGCGCGTGCTGCAAGTTCTCGCCCGATGCCGGTTTAACCGTGTACCTTGGTATAGGTGCCCTCGCCCGCAAGCACGCCGCGGAATCCGCCAGGCTCGTCCAGGCCAAAGACAATCAACGGCAGGTTGTTGTCCCGCGCCAGCGCGATGGCCGAGGCATCCATGACCTTCAGGCGTTTGGCGAGTACATCGTCATAGCTCACGCTGTCATAGCGCTTGGCGTCCTCGTTGGTTTTGGGGTCCTTGTCATAGACCCCGTCCACCCCGTTCTTGCCCATAAAGATCGCTTCGCAATTCATCTCATTGGCGCGCAGGGTCGCGGCGGTATCGGTGGTGAAATAGGGGTTACCGGTGCCCGCAGCAAAAATGCAGACCCGTTTCTTTTCCAGGTGGCGCACGGCGCGGCGACGGATGTAGGGCTCTGCGACCTCATCCATGCGGATGGCCGAGATCACGCGGGTAAACACCCCGAGATCCTCAAGGGCGGACTGCATCCCCAGCGCGTTCATCACGGTGGCCAGCATCCCCATGTAGTCGGCGGTGGTCCGCTCCATCCCCTGTGCCGAGCCCGAAAGCCCGCGAAAGATATTGCCGCCCCCGATCACCATGCAAATCTCGACGCCGAGATCATGCACAGATTTCACTTCTTCGGCGATTCTGCGCACGGTCGGCGGATGCAGACCAAACCCTTGCGTTCCCATAAGGGCCTCGCCGGAAATTTTCAGCATCACACGGTTATAACTTACGGTCGATGAGACGTCCGGCTGCTCTGGGCTCTGGGGCATGTTGCGCTCCGCGATATGTCGGGGTTAAAACTCGCGGCAAAATGAAGCAAAACCCGCCGAGGATCAATCCGGCCAGCCGGATAATTGCCAATCTTCTTAAGTAGAGCGACCTCATCGCGGCAACGGCAAGCAAAGGCGCAGGGCAAAACCTTGTTGGATATTGATAAAATCCCAGCTGATCAGCCCGTGTTGATTGCCGGTCCAACCGCATCTGGCAAATCCGAGCTGGCGCTGCGCATCGCCGAACACAGCGGTGGCGTGATCGTCAATGCCGACGCAAGCCAGGTCTATGACTGCTGGCGGGTTGTGACCGCGCGCCCCTCGGCAGAAGACGAATCCCGCGCAGCGCACGCGCTTTATGGTCATCTGAGCTATGACACACTTTATTCCGCCGGTCACTGGCTGCGCGATGTCACACCGCTCTTGAAGGGCACGAAGCGCCCCATCATTGTTGGGGGCACCGGGCTTTATTTTCTGACGCTTACAGAGGGGATGGCAGATATTCCCGCAACCCCGTCCGAAGTGCGCGCCGAGGCGGATACTCTGTCGCTCGAAACGCTCGCCGCAGATCTCGATCCAGAGACGCGCGCCCGCATCGACATGCAAAACCGTGCGCGTGTGCAACGCGCCTGGGAGGTGCTGCGCGCCACAGGACGCCCGCTCGCCGAGTGGCAGGATGACACACCGCCGCCGCTCTTGCCTGCCAAGGATTGTACCGCGCTGGTGGTCGAAGCAGAGCGCGACTGGCTCGAAGCGCGTATTCGGCGTCGGTTTGCCATGATGATTGCCCAAGGCGCGCTCGAGGAGGCGCGCGCCATGCAGGACAGGTATGATCCCGCGCTTCCCTCCTGCAAAGCGATCGGCGTCCCGGAACTGATGGCGCATCTGAGTGGCGCACTCACCCTAGAGCAAGCAGAGGAACGCGCCTCAGTTGCGACCCGGCAATATGCCAAGCGGCAGCGCACTTGGTTCCGCGCCCGAATGAAATCTTGGCAGAGGGTCTCGCCGCAGGCATGATCTGAGCCTGGACAATCTGAACCCGCTTTCGCGCGGCGTGATCCAAAGCTTGCACAGAATTTCGCAGCCCGGCGCACGCTTTTCCGCCTGCTCTGGCCAAATCCTGCAAAGAATTTGATCGAATCAGCCGCAGGCGTCAGTCTCGGGCCGATCACGCTAGGAATTTAAGACTGCTCATAATGCCATTTGACCCCAAGATCCGTGGACCGCTGGACGTACGACCGCTTTTGCAGCTGATGTCCGCAGGGGCCTGGCAGGTTGAATTGGCCCATGAGCGCGACTGCCATCTGGTGATCTGGATCACCCGCGGTCAAGGCCGCGTGTTGTTGGATGGGCAGTGTCGCGGCTTTGGTCCTCATACGGCCCTGTGCATACCAGCGCGAACACTGTTCTCGCTCGAGTTGGGCCGACAATGCATTGGGCAAGTCCTGCGCATCGGCGAAGACATCCCCAGCGGCCTTCCTGAAACCCCGATGCAGATCCGCATAAACGACATGCAGGAGCAGGGGCGGATCAATGCGCTCTTTGACGCGGCCTTGCGCGAGCAGCAGGTCGCGGATGACCACACCGCCAAAGCCATCACGAGCTATGCTGATCTGGTGGGCATCCACCTGCAACGGCTCTGGGTCAGAGCGCCCGAGAACCGAAAACCCACGGCAGCGCGCAGGCTCTGCCGCGCCTATTGTGCGCGGCTGGCGCAAGACGCCGAAGGGGCGTTCAACATGGCGGGCCATGCGTCAGAGCTTGGCGTGACACCGACGCATCTGACGCGCGTTTGCAAGCAGGAGACCGGCAAGACCGCCGCAGCGCTGCTCACCGAGCGGCAGTTACACGCGGCGCGGAGCCTCCTTGCCTCGACACGTTTGCCAATGCGAGACATTGCCCAAAGTCTCGGTTTCGGAAGCGCCGCCTATTTCACCCGGTTCATTACCCAGCACACGGGCAGCACCCCAAGCGATCTGCGCAAGAAGGCACATGGCGCTCAGCTTGCCTCTGGTCGGAATCCCTGAATCGCTTCAGAACGCCCAGTTTCTAGACACAAGTGTCTTTTTATCAAAAGCGACGCCGATAATGTCGCATTTAGACATCTTAATGCCGATACTGTGCATTGACCTGTCCGCCCAACTGGTGCCGTATAGTGATGTTGGGGAACCATATGACAAATCAAACACCTCCGTAAGATGCGTGCCATTTTGGATCGACCGCAGATCGCACAGCCGCATCATGGGAAGGTCGCCGCCCAACGACGCTCTAGTACAGGGAGAAATATATGACCACCACCAAACTCAAGAGCTCGACGACCCATCATTGGGCGGCTGAGATGCATGCGCAGGAACTGAAGGCGGGCAAGATCTCGCGCCGCGAGTTCCTGACCCGTGCGACAGCGCTTGGTGTCTCGGCCACCGCCGCCTATGGGATGATCGGCCTGAGCGCCCCTGCCCGTGCGGCGGACAACATGAAAGAAGGCGGCACCCTGCGTGTGCAAATGAGCGTGCGCGGCCTCAAGGATCCCCGCACCTTCGACTGGTCCGAAATCGGCAACCAGGCGCGTGGCACGCTTGAATACCTGGTTGAATACAACAACGACGGCTCCTTCACCCCGATGCTCCTGGAGAGCTGGCAGGTGAATGACAGCGCCGATGAATACACCCTGAACGTTCGCAAGGGCGTCAAATGGAACAACGGCGACGATTTTACCGCCGAAGATGTGGCCCGCAACATCGAAGGTTGGTGCGACAAGGACATGGAAGGCAACTCCATGGCTGGCCGCTTTGCCACGCTTGTCGATCCCGACACCGGCAAAGCCATCGAGGGCGCGATCGAGGTGGTAGACAGCCACACCGTGAAACTGAAACTGCCTAACTCCGACATTTCCATCATTCCGGGCATGGCGGATTATCCGGCAGCGATCACCCATGCGAGCTTTAGCGCGGATGATGCGCAAAACGCCGTGGGCACCGGTCCCTATCTGATTTCCGAGCTCGAAGTCGGCGTCAAATGCGTGCTCACGCGCAATGAGAACCACAGCTGGTGGGGTGAAGCGATCTACGGCAAGCCGGCGCTCGACAGCATCGAATACATCGATTTCGGCACCGATCCGTCGTCGTGGCTGGCAGCGCTGGAATCCGAAGAAGTCGATATGCTCTATGAATCCGTTGGCGAATTCATCGACTTGATGGACTCGCTTGGCTTCGTGAAATCCGAAGTCGTCACCATGGCGACCATCGTAGTGCGTCCCAACCAGCTGGCCGAGGTGGACGGCATGTCCCCCTATGCCGACAAACGCGTGCGCAAGGCGCTGCAGATGGCGGTGGACAATGATGTCTGCCTGGAGCTTGGCTATGGCAACCGCGGTGTTGCTGCGGAAAACCATCACGTTGGCCCGGCGCATCCTGAATATGCCGAGCTCCCTAAAGAGGCGGCTGATCCCGATGGCGCCCGCGCGCTGATGGAAGAAGCCGGCATGATGGATTTCGAACATGAGCTCTTCTCCATCGACGATGACTGGCGCAAGAACACCACCGATGCGGTCGCTGCCCAGCTGCGTGACGCGGGGTTCAAGGTCAAGCGGACCGTGCTGCCGGGATCGACCTTCTGGAATGACTGGACCAAATATCCGTTCAGCTCGACCAACTGGAACCACCGTCCCTTGGGGGTTCAGATCTGGGCCCTGGCCTACCGTTCAGGTGAGGCCTGGAACGAATTCGGCTGGTCCAACCCCGAGTTCGACCAGATCCTGGCCGACGCGCTTGCCATCGCCGATGCCGACGCACGCCGCGAAGTCGTCGCCAAAGGTCAGAAGATGATCCAGGACGAGGGTGTCACCATCCAGCCCTATTGGAAATCCCTGTTTCGTCACATGCGCGAAGGCGTGCGCGGTGCCGATATGCATATCTCCTACGAGCACCATCACTACAAATGGGGCTGGGCTGCCTGATCGCGCCACCTTTACCTAAAGGCCTGTCCCCAATCCGTTTTTCGGACCGGATTGGGGGCAGGCCCAACGCACCACGCCTGAATTCAAAACAATAAAGGCCTCCGCGATTTGGACGACCCACGTCCAAATGTCTCAGGGCCAGCTGACCGCCAGTCTGCAGGGGAACACATGGGACCATTCATATTGCGCCGCACGGGTGTGATGATCATTACGGCTTTGTGCCTGACGTTCATCGTCTTCGTGATGACCAATCTCTATCCAAACCTCGAAAAACTCGCCAAGACCGAAGGCAACTTCCGCATGTCGGACGAAGCGGTTGCAAGCTGGCTTGATAAGAATGGCTACGGTCAGCCGATGCTGTTGAAATACGGCCAGTGGCTGGGCGTGGTTCCCGGTTGGCAGCGCAGCGGCGAGGAAGGCGTCACCGGGCGTTGCATTGATGGAACCGTCACCCCGGAAGAAGCCGCGCAGGCCGCGCGGTTTTGTGGCATTCTGCAAGGCGACTGGGGCTATTCCACACGTTTCAAAACAGACGTGAGCGAAATCATCCAGACCCGGCTGGGCAACACCGGCTATCTGATGATGTGGGTTTTGATCCTCATGGTGCCCTCGGCGCTGATCGTGGGCGTTCTGGCCGGGATGCGCGAAGGTTCGGCAACCGACAGGTCCCTGTCGACCGTGTCGATCATGACGACCGCGACGCCGGAATATGTGTCGGGCGTGATCTTCATTGCGGTCTTTGCCTCCTCCACAGTGGGGCTCAAATGGTTCAAAGGCACCGCAACCGCTGCCATGGAGAACCCGACGTTTGAGAATTTCTTCCTGCCGGTACTGACCATCGCGCTCTATGGCATGGGCTATATCGCCCGGATGACACGCGCCTCCATGACCGAAGTGATGACGGCCCAATACATCCGGACTGCACGCCTTAAGGGGGTGAGTTTTCCAAACATCGTTCTGCGCCACGCGCTGCGCAATGCGTTGATTGCCCCCTTCACGGTAATCATGCTGCAGTTCCCCTGGTTGTTGAACGGAGTCGTGATTGTCGAAACCTTGTTTAACTACAAGGGCTTCGGCTGGGCACTGGTCGAGGCGGCCAGCAACAACGACATCGAGCTTCTGCTGGCGATTTCGGTCGTCTCCGTCATCGTGGTTCTGTTGACGCAGCTGATTTCCGACATCGGCTACATCTTCTTGAACCCCCGTATCCGTATCTCGTAAGGCAGGAGGCTTTTCATGGACCCTTTGACTTGGACTGGCGCTCTTGGCTTTCTCACACCGATCCTGGTGATCGCGCTCATCCTGCTGGCGGCGAGCATTGTGATCTGGATGTTGGCGTCCGCAATGAGCGCGGGCACACGCTATGTGGCAAATGCCGATGGCAGCCTCTCTCTTGCAGGCAATCCGCAGGCGATGGCCGCGCTGGCGGTGCGCGCCACATTCGGCGCGGTCGCGGCGATCGCACTCGCCTATCTCGTCCTGGGCCTGATCATGGGCACGGGTGCGGGGATCATCGGAGCAATTTCACAGCAGATGTGGCCCACCTGGGTCGCGCTGCTCTTGCTGTTCTCGCTGTCGATCAAGTTCAAGAGACGCCTTGGGCTCTATGGCAAGCTCTTTGACAGCCCCATCGGCATGATCGGGTTTGGCCTCGTGATGTTCTGGGTCTTCACCGGCGTCTTTGGTGCGATGGACCTTATCGCCACCCATGACCCGCTGGCGCAGGTCTCCGGCATGAAAAACAAAGTCCCCGGCACTCCGTTGCGCAGCGTGGAAGACGGAGAATATGCCTGGTATCTTCTCGGTGGAGACAACCTTGCACGGGACGTGTTCTCTCGCATGGTCAAAGGGGCGTGGGAGGTATTGAAGTACGCGCCTCTGGCAACGCTTTTTGCCTTTATGGTTGGGATCACATTGGGGCTTCCGGCAGGCTATTACGGTGGCAAGCTCGATACGTTCCTGTCCTTCCTTGCCAACCTCATTCTGGCCTTTCCGGTGATCCTGCTGTTCTACCTTCTGGTGACGCCCGAGATCGTTGCGACAGGCCTGCCGCAGTATATGGCGGTGGTGCTCTTTGCCTTTCCAATGGTGTTTTGCGGGGTCTTGATCCACTCAAGATTTCGCACACAGCCCAGCAAGAACGCTTTCTGGCTGGCGTTGGTTCTGGTTCCGATGGTCCTGATGTACATGTCGCTCATCAACGCCGAAGGTTCCAAAATCGCGTTTTGGCCGCTGGATTTCTTTGACATTCCCGGGGGGGTGCTGGTGGTGTTTGTCTCGGTGGTGTTTGTGAACTCCCCCACGGTGTTTCGGATCGTGCGTGGCCTTGCGCTGGACATCAAGACCCGCGACTACGTCGCTGCCGCGCAGACCCGTGGTGAGCGCCCCTGGTACATCATGCTGTGGGAGATCCTGCCCAATGTCCGCGGTCCATTGATCGTCGATTTCTGCCTGCGCATTGGGTACACCACCATCCTACTGGGAACACTTGGATTTTTTGGCCTTGGCCTGCCGCCGGAAAGCCCCGATTGGGGCTCCACCATCAATGATGGACGCAAGCTGTTGTCGATCTATCTGCACCCCGCCCTGCCGCCCGCCATTGCCCTGATGAGCCTTGTTCTTGGGCTCAACCTGCTGGCAGATGGATTGCGTGAAGAGAGCCTTCGGGACTGATGAGAACACGGCCGGGGGCGCTGCCCCCGGACCCCCGGGATATTTTGGGTTAGAAGAGGCTTTGAGGTCTCGGCTGACCCGTCAGGGAGAGCAAAATGAGCAAACTCGCAGACTATGACGGCCCGATCCTTGAAATCGACAAGCTGTCGATCTCATTTTTTACAAGGCTGCGCGAGATTCCAGCGGTGATGGACTTTTCGGTCGCCGTGCAACCGGGCGAAGCGGTTGGGCTGGTCGGAGAATCCGGCTGCGGCAAATCCACCGTGGCGTTGGGCGTCATGCAGGATCTGGGCAAGAACGGGCGCATCGTCGGTGGTTCGATCAAGTTCAAGGGCCGTGATCTCGCGGAGATGAGCGCCGAGGAGCTGCGAGATGTGCGCGGCAACGAGATCGCGATGATCTATCAGGAGCCGATGGCCTCGCTCAATCCGGCGATGAAAATCGGCAAGCAACTGATGGAAGTGCCGATGATTCATGAGGGTGTCAGCGAGAAAGAGGCCTATGATCGCGCGCTCGAGGTGGTCACGGATGTAAAACTGCCGGATCCCAAGCGGATGCTGAATTCCTATCCGCATCAGCTCTCGGGCGGGCAGCAGCAGCGGATCGTCATTGCAATGGCACTGATGTCCAAGCCTGCACTCTTGATCCTCGATGAGCCTACCACCGCACTTGATGTGACCGTTGAGGCCGCGGTGGTCGAACTGGTCAAGGATCTGGGCAAGAAATACGGCACCTCAATGCTGTTTATCTCGCACAACCTCGGGCTTGTTCTTGAGACATGTGACCGGATTTGCGTGATGTATTCCGGTGAAGCGGTTGAGCGCGGGTCGATTGAGGATGTCTTTGACCACATGCGCCACCCCTACACGCAGGCCTTGTTCCGCTCAATTCCCCTGCCTGGCGCCGACAAGAACGCGCGTCCGCTGGTGGCGATCCCCGGCAACTTTCCCCTGCCCCATGAACGCCCGCGCGGCTGCAACTTTGGCCCACGCTGTGACTATTTCGAAGCCGGGCGCTGTGATGCAAGCGACATCGCAATGGCGGCGGTGCCGGGCAATGAACGCCACCATACCCGCTGTCTGCGCTTTGAAGAAATCGACTGGAACGCACCGCTCGCTCTGGCGGAGCAAACCAGCAAGACAGAGCCCGGGCGGGTTGTGCTCAAGATGGACAAGCTCAAGAAATATTACGAGGTCGCGGCCAATGCGCTGTTTGGGGGCGGCGCGCGAAAGGTTGTCAAAGCCAATGAGACACTGAGCTTTGAGGCGCGCGAATCCGAGACGCTTGCCATCGTTGGCGAGTCCGGCTGCGGTAAATCCACATTTGCCAAGGTACTGATGGGGCTGGAAACAGCGACCGAGGGCGAGATCCTTCTGGACGACCGCAACATCGAGGACGTGCCGATCGAGGCGCGGGATGCAAAGACCATTTCCGATGTGCAAATGGTGTTCCAGAACCCCTTCGACACGCTCAATCCTTCGATGACGGTCGGGCGGCAGATCATCCGGGCGCTGGAGATCTTTGGCATCGGTGACAGCGATGGCGCAAGAAAGCAGCGCATGCTCGAACTTCTGGATCTGGTGAAGCTGCCACGTGCCTTTGCCGACCGGATGCCGCGACAGCTCTCGGGCGGGCAGAAACAGCGGGTTGGTATTGCCCGTGCCTTTGCCGGGGGCGCGCGGATCGTGGTTGCGGATGAACCCGTCTCGGCGCTGGATGTGTCGGTGCAGGCTGCTGTGACCGATCTCCTGATGGAGATCCAGCGCAATGAGAAGACGACCCTGCTCTTTATCAGTCACGATCTCTCGATTGTGCGCTATCTCAGCGATCGGGTGATGGTGATGTATCTCGGTCATGTGGTCGAGCTTGGCGATACCGAGCAGGTGTTCTCACCGCCCTATCACCCCTATACCGAGGCGCTGTTGTCTGCTGTGCCAATCGCGGACACATCGGTCGAAAAGACCCATATCGTGCTTGAGGGGGATATCCCTTCGGCCATGAACCCGCCCTCCGGGTGCCCGTTTCAGACTCGTTGCCGTTGGAAATCGAAGGTTCCAGGTGGCCTCTGCGAGGCTGAGGTGCCGCCCATCCAGACCCTTGAAAACGGGCACCAGATCAAATGCCATCTGAGCGGCGAAGTTCTGGAGAGTATGGAGCCGGTCATCAAGATCGCGGCGGAGTGATGCCTTTGCCCGTTTGAAAACAAAGCGGCCTTCCCGATTGGGAAGGCCGCTGAGATTGCCAAATCCTATGGCATTTGTCGGACAGGACTTCTGTCGCTGGCCGTGACCGCGTCAGGGATCAGCGCAGTGTCTTGTCAAAATCTTCCCAAGCAGAGACCCAGCGTTCGCCGCCCAGTTGCTCGTAGAACCCCTGCAGCTGCTCCTCATAGGGGAGCCACTGGTTCTGCGTCTCAGTCGAGAGCTCTTCCTGACCAAGCATGGTCGCAATCTGCGGCACGTCACAGAGCGCATTTGGTGTGAGGCATGCGGCGTTGTATTCAAGACCCGCATGCTCCAAGAGGAGGCCGATTTCACGCTCGGAGTTTTGCACCAGCGCCTCGTAGGACTGCAGGCGCATGCTGTCGCCAAGTTTGGAAGCATAGACGGTCGCCGAGGAATAGACCGTGCGCATCACCTGAGCGATCCACTCGGTACGCGATGCCAGCGCATTGCCGTTCAGCACGTTGGACGCGATATTGGCCAGCGCCGTGTCCATCGGGTGACGCGACATGAAGACAAATTTGGCCTCGGGGAAGAGGAATTGTGCAAGGCCGAATTCCAGACATCCCAGCGGATGCGCGTCAACAATGGTCTTGCCACCAGCCACCTGACCGCCAAGGGCGCGCTCAAGGTAGTACTGACGGAAGATGTCGATTTCTTCTGCGCTCAGATGCTCCATCCAATCCCAGTAGTTGCAGGGACGGTCGGTCTTGGCGAGATGCATGCGGATGGCACCATGGGTGCGCGAGAGCGCCGTTTTTGCGCCAACACTGAACACACCAGGGTGCTGTGCGAGAATTCGATCCACCAGACCAGTGCCAGACATCGGCATGCCGCCGATAAAGACCAGTTTGGGCAGCAGCGACGCATCTTCAGAGGCCGGGCGCGGTTCAAACAGGGCTTCTTGCTCGGCGACCATCTCGTCGAAAATCGCAGGCGCAAAAGGACCGGCCACCTCGTTGCGCGCAGATTGGAACAGCGTAAATGCGACCTCTGCCTCGCCCGACCCATGGGCGATCTGGGCCAGCGCATAGTGGATCAAGGCACGGTGTTTGGCATCCAGATCCTCACGCTCGGAGAGCGACATCAGGCGCTGGGCATAGAGGCTGTCGACGGAAAATGTCTCAATCCCGTTGAGCGCAGTCAGCGCCGGGATCGAATTGGGATCGCGCTTCAGCACTTCCTCAAAGGCCTGCTCGGCACCAAGGAGATCGCCCTTGGTTTGCAGCATCAGACCAAGCTTGCCCCATGCGGAGGGATCATCGGGCCAGGTTGCAGTGACATGGCGCATGACGTTGACCGCATTCTCGTAGTCACGCATTTCAAAGAAGCAATCGGCGGTGCGATCCAGCAGGCCAGCATCCAGCTCACCTGTTTGAACAAAAGGCAGCATCACGCTGAGAGAGCGTGCAAATTTGCCCGTGGCCATAAGACCGTCGACGGTTGCAAATGCCTCAGCCAAGGCATCGGGAGTATGGCTGTTTTCTACCAGCATGTGTTGTTCGCCCTTCTGTAACGATGGGCCGAAGTTGCGGGACAGAAGTGAATCCCCGGTAAAGCGCTTGGTTCGAAATTGTGTCTTTTTCTTGGAATTTAACGCCCAATCCCTAAATGCCCGCCTTTCTACTCCTGCAGGAGCGGCTCGTAACGGGAATCGGTCAGCGTTTTGAGAAAAGCAACCAGCGCATCCACCCGACGATCATCCAGTGCCGGCCCATGGGTTAGCTCCTTTTGCGCCAATGTGTCCGGCACCGGGATCTCTCCCCAGGGTGCACCGGTCTCGGGGTTGATCTGTGCAGAGGCGGCCTTGCTGTTGTAGCGATTGTAAAACAGCACAACGGTGCGCAGGTCCTGAAACACCCCATTGTGCATATAGGGCCCCGTCACGGCCACATTCCGCAGCGTGGGAGTTTTAAACTTGCCGCGCTCCGCGCGATCCAGAACGCGGGGGTTCTCATAAAGCCCGGCGTCCACCCAATCCTCTGCCACCCCGTTTTCAAGGCGACCCGCCAGATTCGCGGGAACACCGATGTTGTGATAGCGAAAATCGCTAAACGGCTCTGCGGGATCAATCGCGCTGCGGCGCAACTGGTGGCATTGGTTGCAGTTGGTGAACTGCTCGGAGAAGAACAAGAGACGGCCTAACTCCTCTTCGCTGCTCAACTCGGCATCCCCGCGCAAGAAGCGGTCGTACTTGCTGTCGAAAGGCTGAAAGACGTCACTGCTCTCAAAGGCGGCGAGCGCTTGGGTCAGCGCCTTGAACCCCGCCTCCGTATCTGTGGTGATGTCGACACTATAGAGCGTCTGAAAACTCTCGACATACTCTGGATGTGCGGCCAGTCGAGCGATGGCCTCCGCTTGGCTTGAAAGCCCCAGTTCGATGGGGTTCAGGATCGGCCCTCCGGCCTGCTCTACCAAATCCGCGGCACGGCCATCCCAGAACTGGCCCCCGACCCACTCGCCCGCGTCATTCTGATGAAAGGCAGGCGACAATGCTGCATAGGCTGCGGTGGGCGCGTGACGCCCCCCAAGCGACACGCCATCGTCTCCACGGGAAAACGCGCCTTCGGCGTCACCTCTGGGATCAACGAAGCCCGCACCGGGATCATGGCATGTGGCACAGGACTGACTGCGGTTCAAAGACAGATCCGTCTCAAAGAACAGCGCCTCCCCAAGATCCTCAGCTGTCTGATAGGGAGCTGCAACCAATGGCGCGGCACATAGTATAAGGCAGGAAGCATGGCGTAAGAGTTTGAACATCGCGATCTCCGGGGTCTTTGCAGCGGTCTAGCGCAGCGCCACCACAACTTCCAGATGCAGAAAGGACGCAGCCCTATGCGCCGCGCCCTTTCAACCCCACAGTCCCACCCGAGGGTATCTCGTGGTCAAACTCAGACCATATAAACGATCAACAGCGTCAGCAGGTTGATCGATGCAAACTGCAATAGCTCTGGTTGGGACTTTGCGCGCAGCGCCGCCAAGAACGCAACCAGCACCGCGCCCAGAAAACCGCAGAGCGCAATGGCGCCGATGACGTCCCCAAAGAGCCCCGTTCCCGCGCCCCAAGGCGACCCATCCAACGCCATGCCCTTGAGCAGCAGCCCCAGAAGTGCGCCAAAGGCAACGCCCAGAAGCGTCGGGCCGATGTCACGACGCCCACCGCGGCCATGATAATCGAGAATGTCGTCCACCAGTTCAGGACGCGGCCGCGCACCGGGCTCCCACCCGATCCGTGTCAGCTGTCCTTCAAACGTTTTCCCACTCACTGAATGTCCCTCCGTGTTGAGGGAGAGATTTACGTCTGATTAAGGCAGATTAATGACCGGTTAACGATAGGGGCGCGGCAAATTGGTTAACGATGCTGAAAATTGTATTAACGCACCCGTCAACCGAGGGACAGAAACCCGCCACAACCAACTCCAAAGGCACGATTAGCTGCCGAGGATCTTGCGCACGTAATTTTGGGTTTCCTTGTAGGGCGGCACGCCGCCATGGCGTGTGACCGCCTCAGGTCCAGCGTTATAAGCCGCCAGCGCAAGTCGCCAAGAGCCGAACTTGCGATACTGCTGCGCGAGATACTTGGCGCCACCCCGCAGGTTTTCAGCCGGGACCAACGGATCCACGCCCAAAGTACGGGCGGTCTGCGGCATCAACTGCGCCAAACCAAGCGCACCCTTGTGGGACTCGGCGGTGGGGTTCCAGTTGCTCTCCTGCTGCACCAATCGCAAAAAGAGATCCTCTGGCACACCGTTTGCACGCGCAGCGCTGCGCGCCACCTCCAGATACTCCCCGCGATAGCTGCCGCGATAGACCGGCAGCACGTCATCTTGAAGACTGTCGGGTTTCAACCGCTCCGAGCCGCGATATTGGGTCGCCCCGCGGGTATCCAGAAACTTGGTCTGGGCAGCAAACACCTTACGCTTGGAGCTGTTGCTGAACAGATCACTGGCCACGACAGGCGTGGCAAGGCAGGTCACGATGAGAGCAGCAGTCGAAATACGTCGCATGTGTGAAATCGAAAACTCTTCGGTTCAGATGGCGGGAATATAGCGTCTCGTTCCTTAAAATGAAAGATAAGCACAGCAGAAGTGTCCTCCCGGTTGCGAAACTCTGCGCAAACTCCTGTGGAAATCACGCGCAGACCGCCCTTTCCCGCGTCCGGCGCTCTTTCATCGCGCGGTCAGGCTCGTTACTCTGACCCGCAGACAGCGAGCGGGATTCGACATCACGCTCTGGCGATGCCTCGCACTCGCTCCGAAATAGATAAGAAAACAAAGGACAGGACCCCCATGGCCGGATCCCTGAACAAAGTAATGCTGATCGGCAACCTTGGCCGCGACCCCGAGGTGCGCAGCTTCCAGAACGGTGGCAAGGTCTGCAACCTGCGGATTGCGACCTCCGAAACCTGGAAAGACCGCAACACCGGCGAGCGCCGCGAGAAGACCGAGTGGCACTCGGTTGCGATCTTCAACGAAGGGCTGGTGCGTGTGGCAGAGCAATATCTGCGCAAAGGGTCCAAGGTCTATGTCGAAGGTCAGCTGCAGACCCGCAAGTGGCAAGACCAGAGCGGCCAGGATCGCTATTCTACTGAGGTTGTGCTGCAGGGCTTTGGCTCCACACTCACCATGCTCGACGGTCGTGGCGAAGGCGGCGGTGGCGGCGGCGGCTTTGGCGGTGGTCAGGGCGGCGGCGATTACGGTGGCGGCGGGGGCGGCTACGGTGGTGGCGGCAGCTATGGCGGCGGCGGTGGCAACCAGGGCGGTGGCTTTGGCGGCGGTGGCCCCTCGCAAAACATCGACGACGACGAAATCCCGTTCTGATCGTCGCGCGTTTTGGAAACGCTCCGCGAGATACAAATCTCGCCAGGAACAAGAAGGCCCGACGTGTGTCGGGCCTTTTTATTTAAATCAACATGTTACCGGCGCATCCCTAGCCGCGCATACGGGCGCCATCCGCATCGAACAGGGGCTCGGTGATCAACCGCGCGCGCTGTTTCTTGCCGAGGATCTCGATCTCCACCTCCAGACCTTCTGTTGCGCGCTCAACCGGAACAAAGCCAAGCGCGATGGATTTCTGCGCAAAATGGCTGTAGCCACCTGAGGTGCAGAACCCCACGACGTCTCCATCGAGCCAGATCGGCTCATAGGCAACCACATCGGCGTCTTCGGCGTCGACCTCAAACGCGCAGAGCTTTCGCTCCGCCCCGGTTTCCCGCTCGGCTTCGGCAGCGGATCTCCCAATAAATTCAACGGATTTCTTAAAGGAGATAAAGCGATCGAGACCGGTCTCTGCCGCCGTGTAATCCGGCGAAAACTCCGACAGCCAAGATCCAAAGAACTTGTCCAAGCGCAAAGACATCATGGCCCGCATGCCAAAGGGCTTCATCCCGTGGCTCTGACCTTCACTCCAGAGGGTCGTCCAGAGTGCACGCTGGCTCGGCAGGTCGCAGTAAATTTCATACCCAAGATCACCCGTGTAACTGACCCGCTGCACCACGCAGTCCACCATCCCGACCGTCAGGCGACGCACATCGAGAAAGCGCATGTCGGAGATATCGGTCCGCGTGCAGGCCTGCAGCACCGCTGCGGCCTTTGGCCCTGCGATCTGAAAGCCGTTCACTTGATCCGACACATTCTCGATGGAAACATTCGCATCGAGATTTTGCAGGAACCAGCGCATGTGATAGGCCTGCGCACCATATGACGCTGTCAACTGGAACTCCCCCTCCGAGAGGCAGGAAATCGTGAAATCCCCGATCAGGCGTCCCTTGGGTGAGAGCATCGGCGTGAGGCTCAGGCGGCCTTGTTGCGGCACGCGGCCCGCCATGATGCGATCGAGCCAGGCGCGCGCACCGCTGCCTGTGATGCGATATTTGCCAAAGTTGTGAATCTCATTGATTCCAATGCCTTCTCGCACGGCCTTCACCTCGCGGGCAGTGGCCTCAAAGGCGTTGGAGCGGCGGAAGGAGGGCGTTTCGAACCTCGCCTGGCCCTCGGCGGCAAAATAGTTGGGCACCTCCATGCCATATTGGTGCCCCCAGACAGCGCCCATCTCATCAAAGATGTCGTACATTGGCGTTGTGCGGAAGGGGCGCGCGGCAGGCAGTTCTTCGTTCGGATAAGAAATCGAGAAGCGTTTCTGATAGTTCTCGACCACTTTGGGGCGCGTGTAGCCGGGGGTGATCCAATCGCCATAGCGCGCCACATCCATGGCTGCGGTGTCGCGTTCGCACTCGCCATCGACCATCCATTGCGCCAGCATCAACCCGACACCGCCGCCCTGGCTGAACCCGGCCATCACGGCACAGGCCGACCAGTAATTGCGCACGCCCGGAACCGGCCCCACCAGAGGATTGCCATCTGGCGCAAAGGTAAAGGGGCCGTGGATCACGGACTTCACCCCAGCCTCGGCCAGCGCTGGGAAACGTTTATACGCAAAATCAATACTGTCTTCGATCTTGTCGAAGTCATCCGGCAGGAGTTCATGACCAAAGTTCCACGGGGTTCCGTCGACCGCCCAGGGCCGGCAGGGTTGTTCATAGAACCCGATACAGAGCCCGCGACCCTCTTGACGCAGATAGCTTTCACCAGCGGGATCCATCACATGCGGATGCTCGCCGCCCGCCTCAACAATCTCCTTTATAAGCGGCACCTCGTCGGTGACGATATACTGGTGCTCCATCGGGTGCAGCGGAAAGTAGATGCCCGCCATCGCCCCGACTTCGCGCGCCCAGAGCCCACCTGCATTGACGATGTGCTCGGCGTGGATGGTGCCTTTTTCCGTGACCACGTCCCAACTTCCGTCAGGGCGTTGATTGGTCTCGATCACCTTGCAATGGGTCTCGATCGTCGCGCCGCCCAACCGCGCGGCCTTGGCATAGGCATGCGTGGTACCGGAGGGGTCCAGGTGGCCGTCGAGCGGATCATAGAGGCCGCCAATGATCCCATCAATATTCGTGACAGGCGCGATTTTCTTGATTTCTTCGGGGCTTACGATCTCTGTCTCAAGTCCCATAAAGCGATGTTTGGCACGTTCTGCCTTCAACATGTCAAATCGCTCTTGCGTCTCCGCAAGGGTCACGCCGCCCACATGGTGCAGGCCGCACGACATGCCGGTGATGGCCTCGAGCTCTTTGTAGAGCTTGATGGTATAGCCCTGAAGCGCCGCCATATTGGTGTCGCCGTTGAGCGTGTGAAAGCCACCGGCGGCGTGCCAGGTTGAGCCCGAGGTAAGCTCGGACCGCTCGATCAGCATCACATCGGACCAGCCAAGTTTTGTCAGATGATAGAGGACGGAACAGCCAACAACGCCACCGCCGATAATCGCCACACGCGTGGTGGTTTTCATGGGTTTATCTCCCTGTCAGGACCGATTTCCCCCATTCTGGACACATGTGTTCATTAGTCCAGTCAAAAAACGACCGCCGATGTCGCACAATAGCCTAATCGTCGCCCCACGGACCCAACGCACTCTGCCACAAAGAAACCATTCATCTTGTACGAAGCGCGGCGCCCCCCAATGGAGGGCGCCGCGCAGTTCGCCTTGGGCTCCGCCCAAAGCGAAACACAGGAATAAGTTCGCTGATAGTGCGGTGTCAGCCGTGCAGGGGGCGGATCTTCAACCGTGTCACGCGATTACCTTCTCGGGCCGTCACTTCGAACCGAAACCCGTGGAAAGAGAACACCTGCCCCACCGTCGGGATCATCTGTGCCTCATGGATAACCAGGCCTGCAACGGTGTTGGCCTCAAGATCCGGCAGGTTCCAATCCATCGCACGATTGAGATCGCGGATCGTGGTCGCCCCTTCGACGATGAAGTTCCCATCACTGGTCTTGCGCGCAAAACTCTGCTCGGCGGGGTCGAATTCATCGGTGATCTCGCCCACGATCTCTTCGAGAATATCCTCAAGCGTGATCAGCCCCTGCAGCGAGCCATATTCATCCACCACCAGTGCAAAATGCGTCCGCATGCGCAGAAACTGGCGCATCTGGTCATCAAGCGTCGTGGTTTCGGGCACAAAATAGGGCGGCTTGCAGACCTCGGTGATCTGAAAATCACGCAGCGCAGAGGCATCCCCATCCGCGCCACCGATCTTGGCATACATCTGCCGCAGCAGGTCCTTGGCGTGCACCACGCCGATAATGTTTTCCTGATCCTTGCGATAGAGCGGCAGACGCGTGTGCGAGGACGTCAGACATTGCTCCAGAATCGCCTCGGGATCGGCCTCCGCGTCAATCATTTCGATCTTTGAACGGTGGAGCATGATCTCTTCGACAAAGCGGTCAGAGAGATCAAGCGCCCCCAGGATACGGTCGCGGTCTTCTTTCTCGACCACACCTTCGGAATGGCCGATCTGAAGCGCGCCCACGATTTCCTCGCGCACCGCCATGATGTGACTGTCGGGATCGATTTTTACACCAAAGACACGCAGCACACCGCGCACGAGAAAGCGCACCGCGCCCACGATCGGGGCCAGGATTTTCACCAGCGAGCCGATGATCGGCGCGACCGCGGCCGCAGCCTTCTCGGAGTTGGTGATCGCATAGGTCTTGGGCAGCACCTCTGCAAAGATCAACACCAGAAGCGTCATGACGAGCGTGGCGAGCGCCACGCCGCTCTCTCCAAAGAGTTTGGTGAAAAGCGCCGTCGCAAGCGAGGCGGCAAGGATGTTCACGAGGTTGTTGCCCAGAAGAACCGAACCGATCAGCTTCTCATTGTCCTCGGTGACTTCGAGTGCGCGCGCGGCGCCGCGCGATCCCTTGTCGGCCTGGCTGCGCAGCTTGCCGCGTGAGGCTGCCGTCAAAGCGGTCTCGGATCCCGAAAAGAACCCGGAGAGAACCAACAACAAAACAATGCCCCCGGCGGTAATCCAGAAGGAAGTGTCAAGTGCGGCTGTAGCGCTGTCCATTTTAGGGTCCTGATTGATGTGGGGTTTCAGTGGTTATGGGGTGCAGAGCGCCGTGGTTCAAGCGGCGCGCCCCCCGAAATCAACGGGTTTCGTCGTCTTTTGCCGCAAGCGGGTGATGCTGGTGCACCAACTCCGCCAGCCGTGCATCCAGCACATGGGTGTAGATCTCGGTTGTTGCAATATCCGCATGCCCCAAGAGCGCCTGAATCGCCCTGAGGTCTGCACCGTTTTGCAACAGATGCGTGGCAAAGGCATGACGCAACGTATGCGGTGTGACCTTTTCGGGCGAGACGCCGCCTGCGACCGCCAATTCTTTGATCAGGAGATAAAACCGGTGCCGCGTAAGATGGCCCTCTTTACTGCGCGAGGGAAAAAGAAAGTGCGATGCCTTGTGCCCCTGCCCTTCGCGCTTGTCCTCAAGACTGTCGCGCAGCACGATCCACGCCCCTAGCGCCGCGCGGGCGGGTGACGACAGTGGGACCATACGTTCTTTTCCACCTTTGCCGAGGATCAACAGCATGTTGGGATCACCTCGGGTGGCGGACACCGGCAACGAGACCAGCTCGCTCACCCGCATGCCCGTCGCGTACAAAAGCTCCATCAGGCAGGTGTTGCGCAACCTGTCGGCCTCGGTTCGCCCGACTTCGCGCGCGGCAGCAAGGAGGCGATCAACTTCTGCCTCATCAAGGGTCTTGGGCAGTGATTTGTCGCGCCCCGGTCCTTTGATCTGCAAGGCAGGGTTGTCCTGCCGCCATCCTTCTTCAAAAGCAAAACGGTAAATCTGCTTGATCGCGGACAAGCGGCGTGCACGCGTGGCGCGGCTCAGCCCCTCGGCATCGCATGAGATCAGATAGGCCTCGATGTCAGCCTGCTGCATCTGCGCAAAGCTCTGCCCTTTGGTGCGCATCCAGGTGGTGACATTCCGAAGGTCCCGCCCGTAAGCCAGCAGCGTGTTGCGCGCTGCACCGAGTTCTGCGGCCTGCGCATCGAGAAAGGTCGAGATCCATTGCAGATCGTCCGCGGGTGCCTGCATGGTTCAGCTTCCTCGCGGCAACAACAGGAGCTGCAGCGCTGCGCGGCGGGCGCTGTCTTCAAGACCCATCCGCCGAAACGCCGCGAGTGACAAGGTGATTGCCTCGATATTGCCGTCGGCACCGTGGCTAAAGCTCTTCATGGTCACCAGGATGGCCTCCCCCAAGCGGGCCTGATCCAGCAACAGTTTCTGGGCGGCTGGCATCTCGCTGTCTGCAGCAAAACCGCGGGCGATCGCCTTTTCCTGTGGTGTCGAGGCCAGATCCATCGCAGGGGTGCCTTGAGCGAGGGAGACAAGGAACCGGGTCGCGCGGCTTTGGTCGGGCGGAGACTGTGCGGCGATCTCATACTCTGCCGAGAGCAGACCCATGTGCCAGGCGATCTGTGCGGCCGGACCGTCGAGTGCGAGACCGGCCAGACGCGGCGCAAACAGATCTGCCATCGCCATCTCAAGCCCTGCCGCCTGTGCCGCCGCCCAGAACGCAGGCAGGGTTTTGCGCACCGCTTCGGCACTGCCGGTCCCAAGCGCCGCGTCAAAGCGTTGCACGGCCTCGACACGATCCCAAATGCCTCCCGAGGCTGCGGGCTTTCGTTGAGTAAACAGGCCAAGCAATTGATTGGGGTTCATGGCGCGGCTGCGGGTCAGGCGCTCTGCCGCTTCGAGCTGCGCCTTCCAGCCCGCCACATCGCGCAGATCCGCACTGGCAAAGGCGCGTGGCAACGACCGGGTCGGCATGGGTTCGCCGATGGCCTCGAACATGCGAAATTCGAGCGGGGTCGGGTTCTGCGGCAGCGGCAGCGGCGGCATGCCCTCGTAGATATCCGGGTTCAGGAAACGATCCAGCAGCGCCATTTCGTCGGACTCAAGGAGCCCGAGCGCATCGGCTGTTTCCAGCATCAATGCCGCAGTTGGCCAATCCCCACGGCGTGCAGCGCAAAAGATGCGCGCCGGATAATCCTGCATCAAATAGGGATCGGCCGTCAGCGCCGCGCAGCTGCGGTCCTCGTCCCCATTCAAGAGCGTCGCATCAAACCAGCGTTCAAAACGTGCAGCGCTCTCGGTGGGGCCTGCTTCTTGCACAAGGGCCTGCACCGGTTCCGTCGCGCCCAGATCACGCAGCCGGTCGAGTCGCGCCAGCAGGATTTCATCATTGTCACGAAACGGCGGGCGCGCTTCCGTCAGCAGCAGTGTCATCAGCAAGGATTGCATCGAAGGCAGATCCTGAACCGGCACGTCACGGATCAAACCCGCAAGCTGATCCGGCGGGCTGCCCTGCCAGAGTGTGATCGGAAGCCCGGTGCGCGACTGTGGCACCAGCCCCACAGGCGGCAGAAGCCGCTCAAGCGGGGTCACGGTAATGTCCGGCCCATAGGCGCTCTTGGCGACCGGGGGTTCCTGGAGCAGGGTCGTTGGAATATTGGCAACCGGCGGCGCACTGTTGAGCCAGTCAATCGCGGCCAGCGGCTCGCGCGCGTCTCCGGGCGCGCTCGCAAGCAAAAAGACGCCGATCGCCAGCGATGCAGTCTTAGTCGGCATTGAGCACCACAGGCTTGCGCACTTCTTCCGAGGGCGCCGAGAAATCCGCCCCAAACCAAGGCCCCACATACGCATAAGCAATCAGTGCGATTGCGGCGAGTACAATAAGAATAGCAAGGTATTTTATCAAACGTGCCATGGGTGTCCCGGAGCCTGCTTCTTTGTGTGTTTTGAGAGTTTTATATATGGCCTTTTTGCCAATATCACGTCATTCACAGAAGAATGAGCGAAAATCACCAAATCAGCGATGCGACGGCAGAAACTCGCGCGCCGGGACGATTGAAAAAGACCATTGTGCTGGTGGGTATGATGGGAGCGGGAAAGACCGCAGTCGGGCGCGCCTTAGCTGCCCGCCTCGACGTCCCTTTTCTCGACAGCGATCATGAGATCGAGTCTGCCGCGAATATGTCGATCCCCGAGATCTTTGCCCGCGATGGCGAGCCGTTCTTTCGTGAAAAAGAACATCAGGTGATCGCGCGCCTCCTAAAAGAGGAATGCGGTGTCCTGTCGACCGGCGGCGGCGCTTTTCTGGCTGAGCGCAATCGCACCATGATTTCCGAGATCGGAGTCTCGGTCTGCCTGCAAGCCGATCTTGATGTGTTGTGGAAACGCGTAAAAGGGCGCGACACGCGCCCCCTTTTGCGCTCCGCCGACCCTTACCAGACGCTCTCGGACCTGTATCACGCGCGGGTGCCAACTTACGCGATGGCGGATCTCAAGGTGATCTCCGACGGGCAGGTTTCGATCGACAATATGGTGGACCGGGTGCTGGAGGCCTTGCGCACCCGACCGGATGTACTGGAGTTTGACTGATGGAACAGACCGTTCACGTCCCTCTTGGCGCGCGCGCCTATGATGTGGTGATCGGCCCCGATCTCGTTGCACAGGCGGGCCAGCGTATTGCGCCCCTCGTGCGCCGCAAGACAGTGGCTGTGCTCACGGATGAGACCGTGGCCGCGCTTCATCTTGAGGCTCTGCGCGCGGGACTCGCAGCCGAAGGCATCGAGATGGAAGCACTTGCCTTGCCGCCCGGCGAGGCCACCAAAGGCTGGCCCCAGTTCACCCGCGCGGTGGAGTGGCTCTTGGACAAGAAAGTCGAGCGCGGCGACATCGTCATTGCCTTTGGCGGGGGCGTCATCGGCGATCTGGCGGGTTTTGCCGCAGCCGTGCTGCGCCGGGGCGTGCGTTTTGTGCAGATCCCCACATCGCTGCTGGCGCAGGTCGACAGTTCCGTCGGGGGCAAAACCGGCATCAACGCTCCACACGGTAAAAACCTGATCGGCGCCTTCCACCAGCCCAGCCTGGTACTGGCCGATACAGCGGTTCTTGGCACGCTCACAGAGCGCGATTTCCTTGCTGGCTACGGTGAGGTGGTGAAATACGGGCTCTTGGGCGATGCGGCCTTTTTTGACTGGCTCGAAGAAAATGCCCCGGCAATGGCGGCAGGTGACATGGCGCTGCGGGTCGAAGCCGTGGCGCGTTCGGTTCAGATGAAAGCCGACATCGTGGCCCGCGACGAAACCGAACAAGGCGACCGGGCGCTGTTGAACCTTGGTCATACCTTCTGTCACGCGCTGGAAGCGGCGACCGGCTATAGCGACCGGTTGCTGCATGGCGAAGGCGTGGCGATCGGCTGTGCGTTGGCCTTTGAGCTCTCAGCCCGCCTCGGCCTCTGCAGTCAGGAAGATCCCAGCCGCGTGCGCGCGCACCTCAAGGCGATGGGCATGAAAACAGATCTCTCGGACATTCCCGGCGATCTCCCCCCCGCCCAGGAGCTGCTGGACCTCATGGCGCAGGACAAGAAAGTCATCGATGGACAGCTGCGCTTCATTCTCGCGCGCGGCATCGGAGAGGCCTTTGTCACCGCCGATGTGCCCTCTGAAAAGGTGCTTGAGGTGCTGCAAGAGGCGCTGGCGCACACACAACCCGCCTGATCTCGATGGGGCAAGAGATGAGCGCTGGCCCTTCAAAACATATGCCGAAATTGGCCATTCTCCTGCTGGCGGCGGGCGCGTCGTCACGGATGCGCGGGCGCGACAAATTGTTGGAACAGGTGAACGGCCGCCCCCTGGTTGCGGGGCTGAGCGATGCGGCGGGCGCATCGGGATGTGAGGTCTATGTGACTGTGCCGCATCTCGAACACCCGCGCGCCAATGCTGCGGGCGAGGCTCATCTGGTTGCGGTTCCGAATGCGGTCGAAGGATTGAGTGCCTCGCTCCGCGCGGGCATCACCGCTCTGGCGGGCGACATCGACGGTGTCATGGTGTTGCCAGCCGACATGCCCGAAATCACTACTGCGGATTTCTTGAAAATGGCAGAGCAATTTACAGGTCCAGAGGGGGCTATTCTACGTGCAAGCGGCACAGATCAAAGCGGCGCTCGCCGAGCAGGTCACCCCGTGCTGTTTCCACGCCGATGCTTTGATACGCTGCAAACGCTCACGGGCGATGTGGGCGCGCGGGAACTTCTAAAACAGGAGGCGGTGCAGTTGATCGCGCTGCCGGGCGCGCATGCGCTCACGGATCTGGACACGCCCGAAGACTGGACCAAGTGGCGCGCGCGCCAAGGTGACGTCTGATCAGTGCAGCAACATCCGCGCTTCGCGTTCCTTCAACTCGCGCCGTGCCGAGGGATAGGCCTTTTGCCCTTCCTTGGTGCGAAGTTCGGGAAACAGTTCAAAGATTTCATTGCGCTGGGCATTGTCCAAACCACGCAATGACTGATCCACCGGCTGAAAGCTCTCGGTCCAGGCACCATCAGAGAGCACGACCTCATGCTGATTGAACATAAAATGAATATAGGTCACTGCGGTTGTCACAATGGCATCAATTCCAGTCAAACCGGTGAGGTGCTTTGCGGCCACCAGAACCTCGCGGTCCTCGAAATAGAGCGCCGTTTTATCGTTCGCCACAAGAACGCGGTGGTTGGGGCTCACCATCATGTCGCGCTCGGGCAGCCCATTGCCAAGGGCCCCCTGCCGGATCAGGATGGGTTGCAGATGGGAGGCATGGGACAGATCCTGCGGCCCCATCGCATTGTGACCAAACCAGCGGATTTCCTGGATGCCATTATCACGGGTAATCACCCGGTCCCCCACCTGAAGGTTCTCGACCAAGCGCTCACCGCGCGGAGTCGCAATCAAGGTGCCGGGGGTAAAACAGGGCGTGACCCGATCGCTGGCGGCGCGGGCTTTGCTCTCGCCCGTACAGTCGCCAGACGTGCGTTCGCATGTCTTGTTCATGCTGTGGTCTCCTCCACTGTCTTTTCTTTGAGTTGTATTTAGGCAACCCTATCCTCGCTGTGATTGTATCACGCGTCTGGAGGTAAAGACATAGCCGAGCGCCCTGATCGCACCTAGCTTAAAGAGGCCCGTCGAGCCCCAGACCGCTGATTTCAGGGGCAGTTTCGGAAGAGTCTGGATGCAGGATTGTTTCCAAACGGGCTAAGGACCTTGGGCCCGGTGCGCAGACATCTTGAAAATTATGTGATAATTTGAGGCAAATTGGACTGCCCACCCAATAGGCCAACCAAAGTGACGCCACCGGAGCGATCTTTGTTTCCGAGGTCGAAACCAACAACAGGCCAGAAGCGCCCCCTCGCCTGCTGAAAATCCTTCGGGTGATAATCCCTTGATTGTTGCAAACACGCGCGCGAGTTCAAACAGTTTGACGCCTTTGTTCACTGAACGTGGCACAAAGCGCTCGAATCGCGCGATTGCATAGCGTTACGCCTGCGGGTCAAACTCGACGTAACTTGGCCACGCCCTACTCGCCTGTCCAATCCGGCATAGGGGCTTTGGAGAGAAATGCGCCAATGCCCGCCTCGGCATCGCGCGCCATCATGTTTTCGGCCATGGCACGACCGGTGTAGGCATAGGCCTCGGCCAGCGACATCTGCGCCTGCTCATAAAAGGCCGATTTGCCGATCTTGATCGCGGCTGGGGATTTGCCGGCGATGCGACGCGCCAGTTCGGTGGTTTCTTGCGCGAGATCTGAAAGCGGCACCACGCGGTTGACCAGTCCGATCTCGGCCGCACGGGAGGCCGGGATAAATTCGCCAAGCAAGAGCATCTCCATCGCATGTTTGCGGGATAGGTTGCGGGTCAGCGCCACCATCGGCGTGGAACAGAACAGACCAATCGTCACCCCGGAGGTCGCAAACCGCGCATCCTCGGAAGCGACCGCAAGATCGCAGGTGGCAACCAGTTGACAGCCTGCAGCAGTCGCGATCCCCGACACCTCGGCAATGACCGGCTGCGGCAGCTCCACAATGGTCTGCATCATCCGCGAGCAGGTTGCAAAAAGCTGTTGGAAATACTCAAAACCGCCGTCGTCACCAGCGCGCGCTTCGGTCATTTCCTTTAGGTTGTGACCGGCGCAAAAATGATCCCCAGCGCCACTGAGGATCACCGCTCGCACGCTGCGATCCTCGGCGATTTCATCCAGTGCCGCCTGCAGCGCATGGAGCATCGCCTCCGAGAGCGCGTTGATCCGGCGCGGCTGGTTCAGGGTGAGCCGCGCAACGCCGGCATCATCGTGTCGCGTGATCAGCGGCTCTGCGATGTTGTTGTTGGCAATATCGTCTTTGGCCATGGGGCACCTCCTGTCGCAGACCAAAGCCTAGATCAGCAACCTCGCACCGCCAAGCCTGAAGCCTCAGCCGAGACCAAATTCCGAAATCGCCTCTTGGGTCAGAGTTACGCCGCTGGAGACGGTTAGCCGCCCTGTGGTGAGGGCCGGATCATAGGCACGCCCATCCGAAAGCTGCGCATGTCCCCCCGCCTCAAGCGCGGCCAGAACGCCCGCCGCGTGGTCCCAGCAATTCAGCCCCTCGGTCTGCACAAAATCGACGTGGCCCTGCGCCATCATCCGATATTCGTGGCAGGAACAGAACAAGGAGGTTGTGCGCTTGGCGCGCACCATTCCTTGCGCCACGGCCAGTTGTTCCTCCTTGGCAAAGACGAAATGCGGCACAAATCCCGTGGCTTCGGAGAACCTGCATTCAGGGGCGACGCGCAGGCGCCGTGCCTCAAGACCGGGGGCCGCCATCCAGGTTCCACCACCAAGGCTTGTCTGTACCCAGTCATCGCTTACCGGATCATACAAAAGGCCGAACACAGTTTGTCCGCGCAGCGTCACCGCAAGAATTACCCCAAATGTCGACAGACCATGGGCGTAGTTCCACGTCCCATCAATCGGGTCCACGATCACAGCGACCTCGGCCTGTCCCACCTGATCGAGCACGCGGGGATCAGCAGAAACAGCCTCTTCGCCGATGACGACGGCGCCGGGCAAAATGTTCTCTACCGCGCGGGTCATATGTTCTTCTGCCGCGACGTCCGCAACGGTCACCACATCGATAGAAGAGGTCTTGGCCGAGATCGCCCCTGCCGAGAGATTACGAAACCGCGGCATGATCTCAATGCGCGCCGCATCTCTGACCATGGAAATCAGCGCGTTTTCAATATCGTGATCGAGCCGCATGTGATCCTTGCCTTTCATAAAGAGCCTTGCAGCAGGTCCTATCGCCTCAGCGCGGATAGTTCACGCCCGAGATTGCTGATTGGTATGAAATTTTTGCGACAGCCGCCTTCCCGCGCGACATGTGATCGAACCGTGTGATAGGCTGGCTTCGACGCCAAACGGATCGCCAGAACCCTTCCGAATTGCAGATCTTTGAAGAAAGAATGCTGATTGGGGGTTATGGCGGAGAGACAGGGATTCGAACCCTGGAGACGGTTTCCCGCCTACACACTTTCCAGGCGTGCGCCTTCGACCACTCGGCCACCTCTCCGTGGGGGCGACTTTTGATGCATTCCGGGGGGGATTGCAATAGGCTTTCTGAGAAAAAGTTCAGTTTTTTTCGCCGCCCCCGATTTTACCCTAAGTCGCTGTCACCATGAGGGAATTATCCCCAGCCCACGCCTCGTCTTTAAGGGTCCGCCCCCTGCCCTCGGCGCCACAAAAGAAAGCGCCGCTGCGGGATCTCCCGGCAGCGGCGCACTCTGGTGGCATCAGTTTGCAGGCGAGCTCAGACCTAGCGGTCGCCGTCGCCATCGCCCTCTGCGTCGGCGTCCTGATCCTGCGCAAGATCGTCGAGATCGGGTTTGAGCGGAGCCGCATGCGTTGATGCGTCTGCTGAAGTCGAGGTCTCGGCCTGAGGTGACTCTTTGCTGGTCTGGATCGCCTCGGGATTGCGGATCCAGATGTCACGCTGGGCAAAGGGAATCTCGATCCCTTCTTCCGTAAATCTCTTGGCGATCTCGTAGTTCATGTCGGACTTTACCGACAGAACCCAGTTCACATCGCGCAGGATGGCGCGGATCTCAAAGTCGAGACTATCCGCACCAAAGCCCTGGAACACGACCGAAGGTGCCGGGTTCATCAGGACCATAGGATGCGATTGCGCGACCTCCATGAGGATCTCCTCGACCTTGCGCGGATCGGTACCATAGGCCACGCCAACCGGAACGATCACCCGTCCAACAGTATTGCCTCGGGTATAGTTCGTGACGGTGCCGGAGATCAGATCCGAGTTCGGGACAATCACATCGGTACGGTCAAACGTCTCGATCCGGGTGGAGCGCACAGAGATGTCACGCACATAGCCCATGAGCCCGCCTACCTCGATCCAATCTCCCTTGGAGACCGGTCGTTCGATCAACAGGATGATGCCCGACACGAAGTTCGACACGATCGTCTGCAGGCCAAAGCCGATCCCGACCGAGAGCGCACCGGCAACAATCGCGAGCGACGACAGGTCGAGCCCGGCGGTAGAAACCGCGATGAGCGCCGACAGGAAGATGCCGATATAGCCGACGCCGGACACAATCGCGTTCTGCCCACCGGGGTCAATCTTGGTCTTTGGCAGCAGTGACGAGCGCAGACTCCCCTGCAAGAGCCGGGTCAGCACATAACCGCAGACAAAAATCACCACAAACGTCAGGAAGATCGTCGGAGAGATCTTGGTGTCGCCGATGCTGTAGCCTTCGAGGAAGCGCGACCAGAGTTCGGTCAAATCCGAGGTCCGCGCGCCCCAGATCAACGCAAAGAAGGGCAGCGACAGCAGGGCCAACACAAAGCCGGTGATCACCGCAAAGAGCGAGTCCTCCGCGCCTTGACCGTTGCGTGTGACATATCCGTATATATCCGACAGGAACCGCTGCAGGATCATCAGGGTGGTGACCAGACCAAGCGTCAGGATCACCGGGTAAACAATTGCGATTGCTGCGTTAATATAGCCCAGAGCCCCAAGGATCGGCGCAACAAGGGCCATGATGAACACCGCCCGCCGCAGAAGCGACATGGCGCGATTGGCCCCGGCCGCAATGGCGCCCTCATCCTCGCTGCCGCCGTTTTCTTCGATCTCGAGGCGGCGTTGACGCACCCGGATACGGTTCAGACGCACGAGGAACAGCGAAGCGAGAATGACCAGAGGCCAGCTCAATACAGCATAGGTCGCATCGGTGAAATTCTCGATGGTGTCGAGACGATCCAGCATCATCTGCATCACCAGCACAAGTGCCAGCGACACAAGGATCACACGCACCTGACGCTGAAAGCGCGGCTCAAAGGGTATGAGCTCATTGGTGATCTGATACACGTAAAGCCGCTCGCCCAGCCAATGCGAAGCAAACAGGATAAAGGACCACAGCGGCACATCATCCAACAGCAATGTCCCCCTGACGCCCAGCACACCGGACATATCGATCGCACGCACCAGAAGAACCGTCCCCACATAGGGCAACAGCACCTGCAGAAGCGAGACGATGAACCGCCAGACGCCTGTGCCGCGCCAGCCGAGTTCGCGCAGATGGGTGCCCGCACGACGCGCCCAGTAGCGTCCGCGCCCCAAGAGCAGCAGCGCCCCGGCAGTAAACAGCAGCAGGACCGGCAAACGGCCCCGGATGGTTTCCAGAGTGGCCGCGCTCGACAGAAGGGTTGCGGTCTCGTACCAAAACGCGCCCAGCACCTTTGCCGTGTCAGAGAAGGCGGTCGGCCAGTGCTCGGGATTGACCGGCATTGGCGCGCGTTCCAAGAGCGTGCGGGTTGCGCGTTCTCGGATCAGCTTGTCGATTTCGGTAATCAGACCCTGCGCCCGGCTATAGCCGAGATCCGCCAGCACCTGCGGCGCGCTGAGGTTGGCAAGCTGGCTCTGCAACTCCTGCCGCAGTTTGGCAATGTTTTCAGGCTCGCTGCCATTTTCTTCGGGCGGTGGCCCGAGTGCCTCGATCTGTGCGCGAAGAGTTCTCAGGCGATCCGCATTCTGGCTGCCTGCGTCGAGAAATTGCTGACGATACTCCGTCAGCTCCAGCCGCAGGGCCTCCAGCGCGCCATTGGACGCGCGTCCGGCATCCAGCACCCGCTCTGCACGATCTGCGGTGCGCTGCCAGGCCTCATAATACTCGCCCAATTTGCCAGAAGCGGCGGTCTGCACCAGATCGCGGGCCTCGTGCAGCCGGGTCTGCCCGCCGGTTTCCTGCGCCAAAGCAACAATAGGCAAAAGCAAACAGGTCAGCCCCAAAAGGCCGACCTGAAAAAGCGTTCTCAAATAAGTCATCTGATTCAGATGTCCTCGAATACTCCGGGAATTGAAGCAGGAGTATGGGTCATCCAGTCGGGGACCGGCAAGCCCTTGTCTTTGAGGAATTCCGGATTAAAGAGCTTGGATTGGTAGCGCGTTCCATAGTCGCACAGGATGGTAACGATGGTGTGCCCCGGCCCCAGTTCCTTGGCCAGACGCACTGCGCCGGCAATGTTCACGCCGGAAGATCCGCCAAGCACCAGCCCTTCTTCGTGCAGAAGGTCAAACACATAAGGCAGCGCCTCTGCGTCCGGAATCTGGTAGTTGAAATCTGGGGTGAGCCCCTCGAGGTTCTTGGTGATCCGGCCCTGACCGATCCCTTCTGTGATCGAGGAGCCCTCGGACTTCAGCTCGCCAGTGGTGTAGTAGGAATAAAGCGCGGCGCCATTGGGATCGGCAAGGCCGATCTTCACGCCCTTGGGCTGCAGCGCCTCGGCAATCCCGGCAAGCGTCCCGCCGGAGCCAACAGCACAGATGAAACCATCCACCTTGCCGCCGGTCTGCTCCCAGATCTCGGGACCGGTGGTTTCTACATGGGCCTGACGGTTGGCCACATTGTCAAACTGATTGGCCCAGATCGCGCCATTCGGCTCGGTCTTGGCCAGCTCGTTTGCCAGGCGTTCGGAGTAGCGCACATAGTTGTTGGGGTTCTTGTAAGGCGCTGCAGGCACCTGAACCAACTGTGCCCCCGCCAGACGCAGCATGTCCTTCTTTTCTTCGGACTGGGTTTCAGGGATCACGATCACGGTCTTGAAGCCCATGGAGGCGCCGACCAGCGCAAGCCCAATGCCGGTATTGCCCGCAGTACCTTCTACAATCGTGCCGCCGGGTTTGAGTTCCCCGCGGGCGATAGCGTCCTTGATGATGTAGAGCGCGGCGCGGTCCTTCACGGATTGGCCGGGGTTCAGAAACTCCGCCTTGCCAAGAATTTCGCAACCGGTTTCTTCGCTGACTTTGTTCAGTCGGATCAGAGGGGTATGGCCGACCGCATCGGCCAGATCGCGTGCAATGCGCATGAAATTCCCTTTCGCTCGTTCCCCTCTGATGTAGCTGGGCACCGGCGCGATCACAAGGGTCCAGAGCGCGCGCAGGCTGGCGTTTCGCCTGTCGGGGACGATTTCGGCGCGACCGTGGTTCCACTGCGTCTGACTTGCCCGCAAAACCATCGCGCCGCGGCGGGCATCGTCACAACACTGTCCATGCTGTGTGGGGTTTTGCGGAACGTGCTGACTTTAATCGCTCTTGGGCGCGCGCAGCATAATCGACGACTGCCGCGAGGTCTGAATCACTTCCAGCGCTTGCTGGCAATCTCGACCGCCATGCCGATCAATGTTCCTCCCACAGCGAGGGTCAACAGAACACTCGGGACCGCCATGATGAAGAAATACTCCAGCGCGATGGTAAAGATCGCAGCCAGAGCTTCGAACGGGCCATCATAAATGCTGCGCTTTGCGAGGCGAAACATCTCGACGGCGCCCTGAATGAAGAGGCCCCACAGCACCAGCACCGCAGTGCCGGTGATCCCGTTTGTAATGCCCGCCGCCCATCCGCGACCGGCGCGCGGACCAATAGACTTCCAGCCGATCACAAGTCCCAGCCCCATGTTCACAAAGGTAAAATAGCCAAAATCCGTGTCATCCGGCATCAAGGGCATGATCTGGCCGGATACGACAAACGCCAGAAGAGCAAGGGCAACGGCGGCCACGAGGCGGGCGGCGGTGGGCATGGGGATTTAATTTCCTGCAATTGCGAGACTGTCGGCGAGGCTATGCGCAGGTCGCGCAGAAATCCAGCGCAAACCCACAGCAGACACCGCCCCAAAAGACAACCTGTGTACCCATCGCCACGACCGCGTGGCTCAGCTCTGATTACGGCTTTCTTTGTAGGCAGAAAGCGCGCGCTCGCGGCCCTCTTTCAAACCGATAATCGGTGAAACACGCGACTGGTCGGGATGAAGCGACCACCTGCGCGGGATCGCCTCAAAGTATGCCATCGCGGTTTCGGGCGGGTTGGCCTGGCCTTCGGCCAGCCATCGGCGCGCATAGTCTCCCTTGGGGTCGAACTTCTCGAGCTGACCATCCGGGTTGAAAATGCGAAAAAAGGGCGCCGCATCAGGACCGGAACCCGCCACCCACTGCCAGCCCATCGCGTTAGAAGCGGGATCCCAGTCGACAAGACAGTCCTCGAACCACTGCAAACCGTATTTCCAATGGATCATCAGATGCTTGGTAAGAAAACTTGCCACGATCATGCGAGCGCGATTGTGCATCTTGCCGGTGACGTAGAGCTCTCGCATCGCGGCATCGACAAAATCATAGCCGGTCTGTCCCTGTTGCCAGCGCTGCAAAGCGTCGCCAGGGTCGTCCTGCCAGGGAAAACCGTCCCATTCCTCTCGCCAGTTTCGCGTCAGGATGCGCGGCGAGCGATGCATCAGGTGATAGGCAAACTCGCGCCAGACAACCTCTTTGAGGAAATGCTCCGCGCCGGGCTGGCCGTCCTGCATCGCCTGCGCGCCCAGATGCCACATCCGATGTGGGCTGATTTCCCCCCAGGCGAGATTTTCCGAAAGCTCCGAGGTTGCAGCGCGGGCGGGAAAATCCCGATCGGCTTTGTAGTTCGAAACCCGTTCTGTCAGGAAGTCATCCAGTTGCGCGAGGGCTGCGTCCTCTCCCACACGGCAATGTTGTGCAACAATCGCGCCACCCCGACGCATTGCGGCATCCATGCCAAGATCCGCGAGCGCTTCACCTGACGGCCAACTCTCGGGCGCGGCCAACCGGGAGGGGGCGGCAGTCAGCTCCGCGACATCGCGCGTACGGACTGCCTTCCAGAACGGCGTATATACCCGGTACATGCCGCCGTCCTTGGTGTCGACGGTCCAAGGTTCGAACAGCAGCCGCCCACCCGTGGATTTTGCCTTTATATCAGACGCTTTGAGCGCCTCCTTGATCTTTGCGTCACGTTTTGTGGCCGCCGGATCGTAGAGCCGCGACCAGATCACATGTCCGGCGCCGCTCTCCGCGATGACCTCGCGAAGCACCTCGAGTGCGTCGCCACGGCGGACGATGAGACGGCTGCCTTTCTCCTCGAGCGTTTTGGCAAACCGTTCAAGCCCGAGGCCAAGGCGAAACTTTGGTGCAGCACCGAGGGTCTCTTCTTGCGCGTCATGGATATAGAGCGGGATAATCGGTCCGCCCGCCTCCTGCGCGGCCCTGAGGGCCGGATTGTCGCGCAGGCGCAGGTCGCGCCGAATCCACCAGATCACCGGTCGGGTGTCAGCCATGGTCAGTTTTATCCCTTGCTCGATCAGTCTTTACAGGACGCGATCTAGGGCCTCGATCAGCGCTGTCACCTCCGATTGATCGGTATAGTGAGTAAAACTCAGCCGCAGCACGCCCTGCGCGGGGGCGACCCCCATTGCCCTGAGCGCACGCACTGCGTAAAAGTCGCTGCCCCCCGCCATGATCCCAAGCTCTGCCAATTGCTTGGCAACGGGCTCTGCTGCCCGCCCAAGTGCAAGCGCGACGGTCGGGGCACGCTCTTTGGCGTTCGCGGGGCCAAGCAAGCGCACATCGTTTCGCCCCTTCACCGCATCCAGGAGCGGCTGCAACAAGGAGATCTCCTGCTCGCGCATCAGATCGTGCACAAAGGCGCCCGCCCCTGTGCCTGTGATCTCAGGTGCGTTGTGATGTTCGGCGAGCGCCTCGAAGTAGTCGACCATTCCCGCACAGGCGGCGACCTGCGCGTGATCGGGTCCGGCGGGGGTGAAGCGTTTGTAAGGAACATCCCCGTTAAAGTAGTGCGCCTGATTGGGCAAAAGCTCGGCAAGAGCGGGATTGATCACCATGATCCCTTGATGAGGGCCATAGGTTTTATAGGCGGAGAACAAATAGATATCCGGCCCCAGTTCGCCCACGTTCGGCAAACCATGCGGCGCGTAAGAGACGCCATCAACGCAGACAAAGGCCCCCGCAGCATGGGCCAGCGCAGTGATTTCCGTGACCGGATTGATCTCGCCCACCACATTGGAGCAATGGGGAAAACAGACCAGCCGCACGCTCTCGTCCAAGAGGTCCTCCAGCGCGCTCGGATCAAGATGGCCGGTGGCAGGATCGATCTGCCACTCCAGCACCTCGATGCCCTCGTCGGCCAAGCGTCGCCACGGGCCGGAGTTGGCCTCATGGTCCTGATTGGTCACGATGATCTTCTCGCCCGGCTTCAAGAAGCCCCGGAAGGCCTGCGCCAACACATAGGTGTTCTGGGTTGTCGAAGGACCGAAGCTCAGATCCTGCTGAGAGACACCCAGCATCGCCGCCAGACGACTGCGCGCTTCATCCATCTCGGCCCCGGCTGCCTCGGAGGCGGCATAAGGCGCGTAGGGCTGGACCTTATGCTCGGTGTAAAATCGAAACAGGCGGTCGATCACCTGCCGGCAGGTGTAAGAGCCGCCCGCATTCTCAAAGAAGGCCTGACCCTGCAAAGAGGGCTGTTCAAATGCCGGAAATTGTTTGCGGACAAATTCGATATCCATGGCGCGTTTCATGCTCCCTTTGCAGCCTTGGCAAAGACAGTGCAATTCCAAGCGCCAAGATCAAGCCCGGAAACGCTCTGGCGCGACTTCGCGCCGCGCCAGAACTCGGGTGTGATAGGCTCAGGCGTTGACGTCGACCACGACGCGCCCCTTCACCTGCCCGGCCAGAATATCGGCGCCGAGTTTTGGCAGGTCGGTCAGTGATGCGGGCTGGATCATGGCGTCGAGCTTTTCGAGCGGCAGATCGCTGGCAATCCGCTGCCATGCGCGCTGGCGGTTCTCAAAGGGCTGCATAACAGAATCGATGCCGAGGAGGTTCACACCACGCAGAAGGAAGGGAATCACAGTGGCCGGCAGAGCCGCACCGCCCGCAAGCCCCACGGCCGCAACCGAGGCACCGTATTTCATCTGCCCGAGCACGCGCGCCAGCATATCCCCCCCGACCGCGTCGACACAGCCTGCCCAGGTCTCGCTTTCGAGCGGGCGTTTTACGGTCTCGTTCAGATCCTCGCGGGGCACGATTTGGGTTGCACCGAGGCTCTGGAGGTAGTCGGCTGTCTCGGGACGCCCGGTAACGGCAGCCACCTCGTAACCGAGGTTGGCGAGGATCGCCGTCGCCACGGAGCCAACGCCCCCGGCCGCGCCTGTGACCAGAACCGGTCCCGTTCCGGGTTTCAGCCCGTGATCCTCCAGCGCCATCACCGCCAGCATCGCAGTAAAGCCTGCAGTGCCCACGGCCATCGCCTGACGGAGCGTGATCCCTTCGGGCAGCGGCACCAGCCAATCCGCCTTGACACGGGCCTTTTGTGCATAGCCGCCCCAATGGGCTTCGCCGACGCGCCAGCCGGTCAGGACCACCTTATCGCCCGGGGCGTAGCGCTCATCAGAGGAGCTCTCGACGGTGCCGGCAAAATCGATCCCCGGCACATGCGGATAGTTGCGCACCAATCCGCCGCCCTTGGGGCTGAGACACAGGCCATCCTTGTAGTTCACGGTGGAATAGTCGACGGCGACCGTGACCTCTCCTTCCGGCAGATCCTCAAGGGTCAGATCCTGAATTTCAGCAGCGGCTTTGCCGCTCTCGCTGTCTTGCGTCATAACAAGGGCTTTGAACATCTTGATCTCTCACATTAATTCCAGAAATTTTCGCGCACCAGAGCAGTACGCATTCCATCCGGTGTCTCCACCTCTAGCTGCGTCCCCGAATCCCAATGCGTCATCTTGACCATCCCGATCGCAACATTCGTGGCATGATCCGGTGACCAGGTGGCCGAGGAGACCCGACCGACACGGCGCCCATTTGCAACGAGCGGCCAGAACTGATCACAGGGCGGCACCGCTTCGCCGGAAATCTCGATCGGGCGGATCTGCTGCACCGGGCCTTCCTTGGCCACCCGCAGCAGCGCATCACGCCCGATACACCCAATGGCCGTGTGGGTGTTACAGAACCGCCCAAGGCCGCATTCGTGCGGTGTGTTGTCGTCGGTCATATCATTGCCGTAGCTCAGAAGACCGCTCTCGATCCGCTCAATGAGGTTGGGACAGCCCGCACGCACCTCGAGATCTGCGCCAGCCTCAAACAGACGGTTCCAGAGCGGCATGCCAAGATCGCCGCCCTCGACATAGATCTCGAACCCACCCTGCTTTGAGTAGCCCGACCGCGCCACCACCAGATCGCGTCCTTCGAACTGGTAGACGCCAAAGCGGAAAAACCGGATCGCGCGCACGGTCTCGCCGAAGACACGCGCCATCAAGTCCTCTGCCTTGGGGCCCTGCACCGCAAGCGGCGAAACATCCGGTTCATCCACCAGCACATCGAGGCGCCAGCCGTTTGCAATCCCCTTGACCCAGTACAACAGATCACTGTCCGCAATGGAGATCCACCAACGATCCTCTGCGAGCTTTACGGCTACGGGATCATTGAGCATTCCGCCGGTCTCATCGACGATGGGGACATAGTAACATTGACCGGGCATCATGCCACGCAGATCGCGCGGGGTCAGCATCTGCATCAGGCGTCCAGCGTCGGGGCCGCGCAGTTCCACCTGGCGTTCGCAGGCGACGTCCCAGACTTGCACATGACGCTTGAGGTGGTGGTAGTCGGCTTCGACACTCTCAAACACCGTGGGCAGCAGCATGTGATTGTAGACGGTGTAGCCTTTGACTCCAGCGGCTTCGACGCCCTCCGAAAAAGGGGTTCGACGCAGGCGCCGAGAGAGGGAAATGGCAGGTTTCAGAACGGTCATGGCAAACCCTTTCATACCATGAGTTGAGGGCGAGCGGCGCATCACGACGCGACCGCCGCTCGGTCACGTAGGTGCTGCGCGTCAGCGCGGCCCCTTCCAATCGATCTGGCAGATCTCGGCAGAGCGGCCGTCAAAATCCCAGACCCGGCCAAAGGCGCGCACACGCCCCTTGGTGGCGGTTGCAACGGTGATATCGGGGCCCATCCAATACTCGGTATTGGTCACCACGATGTCCTGGTCGCTGTCGGCACCACCTACGGGAACCACTTCGCCGTGGATCTGCTTGCCCACGATCAGACGCCGGGTCTTACCCTCAGTCTCGAACAGCACCGGTGCGCGTTCGGCGCCGAGGAATTCGCTGACGAGCACTTTGAAGAGACCGGTGGTACCTCTTGCTTTTCCGGAGAAAACATCGATCAGCCCCTCATAGGCCGCGTCGCTGGCGCGTTCGTCGATATAGGCGGCGGCCTTCCAGTTGCCGCGCGCCATGAGACCCGGAATCTCCAACACAAGCCCGACATTCAGTCCCGAAAGATCTGCATCGCCGTAGTGGCCTTCGTCGATGCGCACACCTGCCCAGGCCTGGCAGTAGCCCTCGGTCGGCGGGTGCTTGCCCAGCGACACGACGCAGGGGCAGAACACGGTGCAGTTGCAGTTCAGGATCAACTCGCCCTTGATCGCCCAAGGAATTGTTCCAACCGCGCTCGGATCGCGCGGCGCGACCTCTGTCTCAGACTTGATGCTGTCATTTGTCATGTGAATTCTCCTCCAAATTCAGATAGATGTCATCAGAACCCAAAGACCGCTTGCGCAGAGGATCACGCCCATTGGGCGGGTCAACCAGCGCCCGATTTCGGGCAATTTTTCCAAAACCATAAAAACCGTCGCCAGCGCCATAAATGCGAGGTTCATCACCCCGCCGACAAAGGCCAGCAGCATCAGCGCCCAGCAACAGCCCAAACAGACCGCACCCAGACGCAGACCATTTCGCCACGGCCCTTCATCCCAGTGCTGCATGAAGAACACCAGCGGTCGACGGCACTTGGACAGGCAGGACTCCTTCAGGGGTGTGAACTGATAGGCCCCCGCAATCAGCAGCAAAGCGCCAGACAAAAGCCCCGAGCGACTATCGCCAAACACGGTGATGAGGTCAGCGCGAACCAGCCCCAATTGCAGGGCCGCCGCAAGCACCGAAAAACCGATCCAGACCGTCAGATAGCCAAACACCAGATCACCAAAACGCGTGTTCTCACCGGTTTGGCTGAGATCGTCATAGGTGGCAAAAGCCGGAAGCGCGGTGGGTGCCATCATCGCGGCCGACATCAGACCCCACATCAGGACCATCTTGCCCGCACCGGCCGCATCCGCGGTCATTGTACAGAGTGCCAGCCAGAAATCCGCCCCGTAGACCTGCCCCGCTGCACGCAGATCCGCAGGCACCGACATGGCAAAAAGCCCAGCCCAGGCCAGAAGAATACCAGCAAAGAGCAAGAGCCAATGCAGGCCGCTCATCTGGCGAATACTCTGTGTCAGGCGTGCTTTCAGCATGGCGTTTGCGATGACCTCCTCGTCTCGCTGCGACTCATTCCCTCTTGTGAATCAAATGTCAGACTTTTAAATGTCTGACAAATGAAAATTTTCACCCCCCAATCTGACGTGAGGGCACATACTCGTGAAGATCGATCCCAAAAGCAGCGCTGATCTCTCCGCTCAGATTGCCACTGCAATCCGCGACGCCATCATCTCTGGCGCACTGATTGTCGACGAACGCCTGCCCTCGGAGGCCGAACTGGCCGAGCAGTTCCAGGTTTCCCGCGCCACCGTGCGCGAAGGGTTGAAGAGGCTCGCAGCGCAATCGCTGATCCGCACACAACGCGGCGCGTCTGGCGGGGCTTTTGTGAATCGGCTGAGTTTTGAGGATGCTTACAGCCAGCAGATCACCACCTCGACCCTTCTGCTCAGCATGAATGCGGTGAGTTTCGATACGGCCTGCGAAGCGCGCTATGCGCTGGAGCGGGCCTGCGCGCCGCTTTCTGCAGAGCGTCGCACCGCCGACCAGCTGGCCACCATGCGCGCCGAGATCTTTCGCCAGGGGCAGCCCGGCCTCACGGATGAGGCCTTTTGCGCGTCTGACGTGGCCTTTCACCGCGCTCTGGTGGATGGCGCGCATAATCCGGTCCTGTCCTACCAGCTTGCCGGTGCCGTCGAGGCGATGCAGCCCCTCATGAACATGATCACCTTCACCGCAAGAGACCGCGCCACCATTCTTGCGCTGCACACCACCGTCGCCGATGCCATCGAAGCCGGCAAGGGAGACGCGGCAGTCGCGGGTCTCAGCGCATTAGAGGAGGAAACGCGCAACCTCGCCGCCGATGTCTTTGCCCGCCGCGCGACAAAACGCTGACCCTCTTCATCTTCTTTCAAATATCCCCGCCGGAGGCCACGCGCGTCAGCGCGTCAATTCTCCCCTTTAACTCCCCTCCAAACCACCCTATATTTGGAGTGTTCCTTCGGGAACTATGGACATAAACGCGCTCGTAATAAGCGGATCGGACCCGGGGGCGGTACCCGGCGGCTCCACCAAATCACTTCCGGCTTTCTCCTTCGTTTGGGGAGTTTATTCGGAACCGGGGGGCCGAAATAGGATCGACGGACGTCTAAAGGGGTTAGCTTTGTCTCGGCTGTCTGCCACCGTTACCGGCGAAAACAGTACAATTGCAAACGACAATCGTGCTCCGGTTGCTCTGGCTGCGTAAGCAGTTCGAGTCGAACCGACTTTAAGTCCTAGCGCCTAGCCGCGTTAGGCGGGGTTCGCAGGTACCTGGCAACAGAAACCTGCACTCCTCTCCTTGAGCCTCCGTTCTCCCATTTTCGAAGACACCCCCGCGCAATAGCCTCTGCACAGGGGCCATCGGTGGCGTCTGCGCCCCGATCTCCATAAAGTTTGACAGGAAATTCTCGACACCGCACCGCTATTTAACGGTAGGGTTGCGAAGTTACGGCGTTATGGCTCTCGACATTATGTGTAACTTCACTTAGGCGGCGCCTTTGGTAACTGTTAAGATGATGAAGCTTCTCTGAGATGAAAAACAGCGCCCTGCTGAAATACTGGTTCGAAGAAGTCTGGAACAAAGACA
Organism: Epibacterium sp. HA2-3; assembly: GCF_055693725.2. Lineage (NCBI taxonomy): Bacteria > Pseudomonadati > Pseudomonadota > Alphaproteobacteria > Rhodobacterales > Roseobacteraceae > Epibacterium > Epibacterium sp. HA2-3. The sequence continues at coordinate 1,494,205 of NZ_CM172490.1, forward strand.
ACCTCTCCGTCATCGACGAGCTTCTGGACCCGGATGTAACCTTCAATGGCGCGCTCGACGGCGTGGCAGCCCCCGGTGTGGACTACAAGGAAGTGGTCGGCGCGCTCAAGGCGCGGCTGGATCAGCCTTATGTGACCATCACCCACAGCATGGATGATGGCGATCTGGCGATGGTGCGCGTACAGGTACGTGCCCACGATCTGACCCGGACGCGCGAATTGGATTTCACCGGTCAGATGTGTGTCCGCGTGCGCGATGGCCGTTTTGTCGAGTTCTATTCAAACTTTGACTACTTGCGGATGTTCGAGCAGCTCGGCCAATTGCCCAGCGACGCCCTGCCAGTTTGCCTGACCGGAGAAAAGCTGACCTGGGTCGAATAATCCAGACCAGATGACGGCCCATCCCGCCTGCTCGGCGGGTGGGCAAGGCTCTGGCTATCCTGTCGGGCTTTGATAGAAGGGGCGCAGGTGTAATCAACCGGGCCGCCCTGATGACCACTCCCCTCGCCTCGCAGACCCCGGCCCCCTCGTGGTGGGCGCTGTTTCACTGTTTTGGAATGATCGGCCTTCTGAGTTTTGGCGGACCCGCCGCGCAGATCGCGCTGATGCACCGTGAACTCGTGGATCGACGCGATTGGCTTGAGGAAGAAGCGTTTTTAAGAGGGCTGTCGTTTTGCATGCTGCTGCCGGGGCCCGAAGCGATGCAGCTGGCGACCTACACGGGCTGGCGCATGCGTGGCGTTGGCGGAGGTCTCTTGGCGGGCAGCCTGTTCATCCTCCCCGGCGCGCTGGTGATTGCAGCGCTGGTCTTTCTCTACGTAAGCTTCGGCACCCTCCCCGCGGTGCAATCCGCATTTCTCGGCATCAAGGCTGCGGTGGTGGTGATCGTCATTCAGGCCCTCTGGCGGATCTCGCAAAAAGCGCTCAAGACCCCCGGTGCCTGGGCGCTTGCACTTGGCGGATTTGTGGCGCTCTTTGTCTTTGACCTCCCCTTTCCTTTGGTGGTGCTTCTCGCCGGGGGTATTGGTCTCCTTCAACGCGCGCCATCCACCGATCCCCTGCCTTCGGCGCATCATGTCCCGGCGCATCATGGGCGCACCATCCTGTTTTGGACGGCGCTTTGGCTTCTGCCCCTTCTCGGCCTCAGTCTGATCGGGGCGGAGTTTCTCGCCACAATTGGATGGTTTTTTGCAAAACTGGCGGTTGTGACCTTTGGCGGCGCATATGCTGTACTGGCGTATATGACCCAGACTGTCGTCAGCGATCATGGCTGGATCACCACGGGACAGATGATCGACGCATTGGGTCTTGCGGAGACCACGCCCGGGCCGCTTGTGCTTGTGACGCAGTTTGTGGCCATGCTTGCCGGTTCCGAAGTGGGCGGCGCAAAACTCGCGATTGCCGCCGGAGCAGTTGCGCTTTGGGCGACCTTTGTGCCCTGTTTTCTCTGGATTTTTGCTACCGCTCCCTATGTCGAACGACTGACGGCCCACCCGCGCCTGCGCAGTGCTCTGGCGGCAATCACGGCAAGCGTAGCGGGGATGATGCTCAATCTCTCTGTTTGGTTTTTGCTGCATCTGCTGTTTCAGACCAACACCCATCGAGATCTTGGGCCGATCTCGGTGCCTCTGCCCGAGTTTGGCAGCCTCGACCAGACTGCGCTGATCCTGACCGCTCTGGCGCCAGTCGTGGCTGCTCTCTTGCGCGGGCGGATCCTTTGGCTCCTTGCAACCATGGCGTGCTTTGGACTTGTTGTTGCAGGCTTCACGGTCGGCTAATGCGCGCGGGCTTGGCTTGCAATGCCCTCAAAATAGGTCCAAAACTGAAAGAGCTAAGGTGCGGTATCGACCTAAGGTACAAGGGCCGCACCCCCAATTATAAAAGGTGAGGCGATGTCCCGTCAGATCGACTATGGTAACCTGATGCATCGTGCCATGCGTGGCTTAATCCGTAATGTCCTTGACGATGTTGCTGAGCATGGCCTGCCAGGGGCTCATCATTTCTTTATTACGTTCGACACCTCGCACCCGGATGCGGAACTGGCCGATTGGCTGTCAGACCGGTATCCCGGCGAGATGACCGTGGTGATGCAGCACTGGTTCGACAATCTCAATGTCACCGATGAAGGCTTTTCGGTCACACTGAATTTCGGCGACGCGCCAGAGCCGCTGTATATCCCTTATGACGCCATCAAGACCTTCGTCGATCCATCAGTGGAATTCGGCCTCCGGTTTGAGAGCGCAAATGAAGACGATGACGAGGATATGCCGCCGATCGAAGTGGCAAGCGACATGCAAGACGTCGAAGAGGACGACGCACCGGCAGCCAAGAAAGACGCCGATGTTGTGTCGCTGGACAGCTTCCGCAAATAATCGCTCGGCGCGGGGTCTTCTCCGCTCTCGTGTGTCATACAGATGCAAAATGGCGTCCCGATCACTTCGGCGGCGCCATTTCTATTTCGGAGCATCCCTATCGCCGTGACAACCGCGTCCTTCGGTCCCGGGGCATTCTTTCGGATCAGTCTCGGGTCAGGAACGTGGATACCTTGCGCGACGGTTTGCCGTTGCGATGCAGCGAGAACTCAAGGTCAAGCCCGCCCTCAGCAAGGCTACGATCATATTGCTGCATCAGGTAGTCGCCGTTCTCGGCAACATAAAGCGAGAAAATCGTGAGCGTATCGCCAATCACACGCGCCCAGACGTAGGGCTCGCCCTTCATCGGGTTCATCTGCACCGTATGCCCAAATACATTTGTCTGCATTGCAGCAGCAAAAACGCCGTCGCGCTCGGACGGCAGGAACTCGATTTTATAGCTCTTAGTCTTGGAATCACCATCTGCGCGACGGATCGCGGTGCTCCATTTCACCTCGAACCCTTTAGAGGTCTCACGGATGACAACGCTCATGTCGCGTTTTTCCACCGTGCCGTCGATCTGTTCAACTTCGGCGCTGCCAGAATAGGAGCCGACGAATTTGTCGAGCAGCTCGGAGCCAAGAGCGCTTTGCACGCTCAGCATCAGCACTGAGAGCGCCATAAACGCCCAAAGCGCAAAGCGAGAGGTCTCTGGCAGGCTGCAAGGCGGACTAAGGGCGATGCTGCGCATGGTTTGAACTTTAACTCCTGTTGGTGCGGTGGTCTGACGACTCTTCTTTAGACTAATCTATGCATCTTCCCCAAACTGGCAATGGCACTTGCTGGTCTGGGACAGTATACCGAGCCCAGAAACCCCACGTCAGGCGTCCGCGTCTCAGAACAATTGCGTCGCGCCGCCAGCAGGGGTAAACGGCATACATCAGTATACCACTTGAATGTTCCAAGTGGCCGAACCAGCGACGGAGACAGACACGATGTCGAACACCCGCACCGAAACCGACAGCTTTGGCCCGCTTGAGGTCCCTTCCGACAAATACTGGGGGGCGCAGACTCAGCGTTCGATCATGAACTTTCCCATTGGCTGGGAAAAACAGCCTGTCGCCATCGTGCGCGCGCTTGGCGTGATCAAGAAGGCCTGCGCCATGGCCAACAAAGCTTCGGGCAAGCTGGACGCCAAGATCGCAGATGCGGTGATCCAGGCCGCAGGCGAAGTGGTTGAGGGCAAGTTCGACGACAACTTCCCGCTCGTGGTCTGGCAGACCGGGTCCGGCACCCAGTCCAACATGAACTCCAACGAGGTGATCGCCAACCGCGCGATCGAGATCCTCGGCGGCGTCATTGGCTCCAAAGACCCGGTCCACCCGAACGATCACTGCAACATGGGGCAGTCCTCCAACGACACGTTCCCGACCGCGATGCATATCGCCACCGCGATGTCCGTGCGCGACGTGTTGGTGCCGGGCCTCACGAAACTGGCCGAGGGGCTGGAAGCCAAGGCCGAGGAATTCAAAGACATCATCAAGATCGGCCGCACCCACACGCAGGATGCAACGCCGCTCACACTGGGTCAGGAATTCGGCGGCTACGCGCATCAGATCCGTCAGGGTCTGGCCCGGGTTGAGGCTGCAATGCCCGGCATCTACGAGCTGGCACAGGGCGGCACCGCAGTTGGCACCGGTCTCAATACCGTAGAAGGCTGGGGCGAGGAAGTCGCTGCAAACATGGCAGAAATCACCGGTTTGCCGTTTGTGACCGCGCCCAACAAGTTCGAAGCCCTCGCAGCGCATGACGCGATGGTGTTCCTCTCTGGCGCGCTCGCGACCATCGCTGGCAGCTGCTACAAGATCGCCAACGACATTCGGTTCCTCGGCTCTGGCCCGCGCTCCGGTCTGGGCGAGCTGATCCTGCCAGAGAACGAACCCGGCTCTTCGATCATGCCGGGCAAGGTGAACCCGACCCAGGCCGAGGCGCTCACTCAGGTGGCAGCACATGTCATGGGCAATGACGCCGCGATCAAATTTGCGGGCTCTCAGGGTCACTTTGAACTGAACGTCTACAACCCGATGATGTCCTATAACCTCTTGCAGTCCATCCAGCTCCTCGGCGACGCGGCCGACAGCTTTACCGAGCGGATGCTGAGCGGCATTCAGGCCAACGAGCCGCGCATCGACAAGCTGATGAAAGAAAGCCTGATGCTGGTGACCGCGCTGGCACCGACCATCGGCTACGACAACGCCACCACGGTCGCCAAGACCGCGCATAAGAACGGCACCACCCTCAAGGAAGAGGCGATCAAACTCGGCTTTGTGGACGAAGAGACCTTTGACAAGGTTGTCCGCCCCGAGCAGATGATCGGCCCCAAGGCGAAGTGATGGGAAAACCGGTAAACCTGAACCGGTTCAGAAAAGAAAAAGCGCGGGCCGAGAAAAAGGCCCGCGCTGACCAAAATGCTGTGAAATTCGGCCGCAGCAAATCTGAAAAACAACGCGACAAAACTGTTGATCAACGTGGCAAAGATCATCTGGACGGCCACAAGCTCGACGATTAGGGCTATCACAGCGCAGGCGCCATTTTCAAAGCGCCCTGCTCTTCGCGCGGCCCGATATTCGCGTTAGCAATTTCTTTACCTTTTTCCATTTCGCGCGCATACTCATGCGTCAAACGCGCTTCTTAAAAATGGCGCAACGAGCAGATTCAATTTTCGACGGAGGCATCACAGGCATGCCCACCCATGACTTTTTTGTCTACACGCCGGATGCGCTGACGTTTTCCGGCGGCACGATCCGCGTAAACTCTGGTTTTGACCCGCTTTCTGATCGGCGCGTTGTGTCTCTCACTGATGACGATTCCACGCTGGATGGGGATTTCACCCGAAATGAGCGCGGTATCGACAGCAACCAGCGGGCAACGGTTTTTGAAAGCGACGGCAGCACATTGGCGCGTATCGGCGGAGATTTTGTGCAAAACGACCAAGTCTATGCAGAAAATCAATATATGCTGACCGGCGATGATGGCAGCGAAATTACCGTTTATGCGCTGGAAAGCGGCGGCACACTTATTGGCTATCTGCCAACTGCGCCGCTTTTACGGGATGTGAATTACAGCTACCGGACCCACAATGTCATCAACGATGACGAGCTGACGGGCTCCTATCAATATTGGTATCGTCAATACCTCGGCGAAGACGCGACCGATGCCGGATCCTATGATGACATTCAGGGAGCCGTGATCGTGTGTTTTACGCCCAACGCGCAGGTCACCACCCCGGAGGGTTCCCGCCGCATCCGGGATCTTGCCGTGGGCGATCGCGTGCTGACACGGGACAATGGTTATCAGACCCTGCGGTGGAAATATCACCGCCGCCTGTCACGCGCAGATCTCGACCGCCAACCGCATCTGGCGCCAATAATCTTTGAGCCAGACGCACTGGCGCCGGGCTGCCCCAAACGCCGCCTCAAAGTGTCTCCACAGCACAGGATTCTCATTGAATCCCACATGAGCGGGCTCCTCTTTGCCAGCAATGCCATCCTCGCACCGGCCAAGGGGCTGGTGAACGGCACCAGTGTGCGACAGGATCAAAGTGGCATGCCGGTCACCTATGTGCATCTGATGTTTGATCGCCATGAGGTGATCGAGGCCGATGGGCTCTATTCCGAAAGCTACCATCCCGGTGCCTGGGCGCTTGCGGCTGCCGAAGATGCGGTCCGGCGCGAGCTTTTTGAGATATTCCCGGCTCTGGAGGCGGATCTCAATGCCTATGGCCCTACATGTTATCCCTCTATAAATGCTCAAGAAGCACGTCTACTGAAGGCATGAGATCATGATTGGCGAACGGCCCAAGAAACGCTCCCTCACCCTGCGCGGTCACCGGACCTCGGTCTCGCTGGAGGATGCTTTCTGGAGCGAATTTCGTCGCCTCGCTGCGCGCGAAGGTCGGGCGATCAATGAGCTCGCCGCCGAGATTGACGAGCAGCGCGGTACGGACTGCGGGCTTGCCTCTGCCATTCGTCTCTATGTCCTGAGCGCCCTAAAGGCAGAAACCGTGACCTGAGCGCGTCGCTAGCGATGCGAAAAACGCAGCCAGATGCCCGTGCGAGAGCGTACCGTCAGATGCGCAACGGGCTCGGGGCTCCGACCCTCGACAGGCGTGATGCGATAGTGGCGCAGAATTTGCGCGAGGATTAAAACACCCTCGACCATGGCAAACCCGGCTCCTGTACAGACCCGGGAGCCCGCCGAGAACGGCATATATGCGTTCCGGGCACAGGCTTTTCCGTTCTCGCTCTGCCATCGGCCAGGATCAAATTCATCCGGCCGCTCCCAGAGACGTTCGTGGCGATGCAGATGCCAGGGGCTGAGTACCATCTGAGATCCCCTGAGCACCTCGCGGTCCCGAAACCTCTCTGTCTGATCTGCCTCGCGCACCATCATCGGCACCGGTGGATACAGCCGCAGCGTCTCGCGAAACACATCGCGCGTCAGGCGCAGCTTTGACAGATCCGCAAATTCCTCTGCGCCATGCTCTGCTACTTCGGCGGCCAGCTTCTCCTGCCATTCGGGATAAAGCGCCAACAGGTAGAGCGCCCACCCCAGCGCTGAGGCACTGGTCTCATGCCCGGCCAGAAAGAAGATCGCCACCTGATCGACCATCTCCTCGGCTTCGAACCCTTTGCCGGTTTCCGGGTCCAGCGTGGTCATAATCTTGGTCGCCAAATCGTCTGGTGCTGTGCCCGCAGCGATCTCGGCCATCCGAGCCTTGGTCAGATCAGCAATCAGCCTGCGAATATGGCGCGCGTTTTGTCGGGTGCCCTTGGGGTAGAACCGGGGCATCCAGCGGGGCACCGGTACAAAAGCCGCCAGATTGAGGATCGGCTGCGCCTGCTGATAGGCGCGGAACCGGGCAAAGACCTCTGCGGCGACCTCATGTTCGATGGGAATAGAAAACAGCGTTCGAAAGATCACATCCGCCGCGATATGCGAGGTTTCAGCCTCGATCTCGAGCTCCGACCCATCCGCGTGTGGACGCAAACGCGCAACCCCTGCCTCGGCTGCGGCGCGCATCGCTGGAAAGCTCTCCTTCAGTCGACCGCCCTCAAAGGCGGGATCAATGATGCGCCGCTGCCGTTTCCAGGTCTCGCCATTGGTCAGAAAGACGGAGTTTCCAAGGAGTGGCCGCAGCCCCTCGCCCACGCGGTTGGATTTCGGGAAATCATCCGGGCGCTCTTTCAGGATCACATCCAGAAGCGCAGGTTGATTGACCAGGAAGGACCGAAAGAAGGGCGTGCGAAACTCTGCCATCCACGCCCGATAGAGCCGCTGCGGCTGCGCCGACAGAATATCGGCCCGAAACAGCTTCAGGTAGCGCCAGAGCGAGACTCTGTCAGGCCGTACCGGGGGTTTTGGCGGGCGCAGGGTCATCGCTTGTCCATATCCCGGTAGCGGCTCAACGGCTTTGCCAGACGAGAACGAGAATGCCCGCGCGCCTTCAGCCGCGCGCCGAGCGTCAATGGGCCAGCCGTGATCCGAAAATAGTCATATTGCTTGGGCTGATCAAACGCGCAAAGATACTGAAAATGAAGGCGGAAGTACCGCCGCTTCAGCGCCTGCCAGCGGGCGGGGCTGAGGGTCTTGGTAAACGCCGCGGAAAAGACGATGGGCCAGCGCTGTTCAGGTGGAGCAACGCCGCTGACGGCCACCGGATCACAAAGCGCAAACGCGCAGCCGTCGCCGGGTGCGGTCACATCATACCATGCGATGCTCTGCTGCTCTGACATCTCGCGCAGGTCACGTCGCAGACGTGTGGCGCGCGGCAGGAACGACACCATGGGCACCACTTGCCCTAATGTCAGAAAACTGAGCACGGGACGCTGTTCTGGCAGGTCCTCCTGCAAGAGATCAGCCAGCACAGAAACCCCGATATGGGCGCCGGAGGAATGCCCGACCACCAGCACCTCATCCACGGTGTTTTCTGTGAGCGCATCGCGAAGGGTGGCTGTAAACGCCTTCATCCGCGCCTCGAGCTCGGCAGGGATCGCGCCACAAAGCCCTGCAGAATAAGCATAATCATGCATGAGGTAATATACAAAGAGCTTGTTGTCATGCGCTTTGAACAACCTCAGCAACATCACAGCCGCCCCAGCCCCAACCGCCCCTTGCAGGAAGATTGCAACCAATTCAGGCAGGGAGAACCACGCGCCAATCGCCCCGGTTATTCGGGCGAACGCATAGCCTGCCAGCAGAGCAAGGAAGGCCTGCACCAAGAGAATGACCACTGGATATAGTGCAGCAATCACCGGTCCTTTTCGCAGGCGCATCAGACGCCACAATGTCCCCGTGGCCACATAGATCCAAACAGTGCGCAAAAGCTGCCAATAGGTCGCCGCGACTGTGCTGCGCATGCTGTGCTTGACGATGTCTGACCAGACCAGAACCTCGATGTCGGTCTCGACATCGGCCCCCTCGATAGAGGCGCTCACATGCCAGCCGAACGGTCCCGGCGAGGATTTCGGGCGCAGTGTCAGATCGTAGCCCGAAATCTCGGCCTGCTCCGCCCCTTCGCTGCGATATAGCTCGCGGTAACGGCGCGGGTGGAACGGGTCATACCCCGGTATGTAAAACACCCGGCGTCTCTGCACCGGACCTGCGCTGGATGTGCTGCTCATGCGTGATCTTGTCGCCCCGATCTTTATGCGCCCAAGCCTAACTCAGCTTGCTGCGCAGTGTAAGATGGTGCGTGCACCCCGCGTGGGCGGCGGGGTGGCGGTGGGATTGGTCCTTAGCCCAGAGTTGCGAGTGCCGGGAAGGTCTCGAGAAGCCAGAAAGAGAAGCTGGTGAAAAGCCCTGTGACCAGCATGAAGCCCACTACCAGAAGCAACACGCCCATCAGTTTCTCAATGAGGCTCATATGGCGTTTGATACGGTTCATCAGCACCATGGACCTGTTGAGGAAGATCGCTGCCAGAAGGAACGGCACGCCCAGCCCCAGTGCGTAAACCCCCAGCAGGATCGTACCGCGGCTCACGGAGGCCTCGGAGGCGGCAAGCGACAGGATCGCGCCAAGCTGCGGCCCGATGCAAGGCGTCCAGCCAAATGCAAAGGCCAGCCCGAGCACATAGGCCCCAAGTGCCGAGCCGCCGGTCTCGCCGGTTTCCATCCGCGCTTCACGATCCAGGATCGGAATCCGAAAAACCGACAGGAAATGCAGGCCAAAAATGATCACGACGACACCTGAAGCTTTGGCAAAAAGCTCCTGATTTTGAAGAACAAATGCGCCAAACGCGGAGGCCGTGAACCCCAGGAGCAGGAAAACCGTCGACAGCCCCATCACAAAGAACACCGCCGCCAGGATGGCCTTGCGCCGAGCAGCGGCCGTGCCTTGGATCTCGCCAATCGTCACGCCGCTCATATACGCCAGATAGGGCGGAACGATCGGCAGCACGCAGGGGCTCAGAAAGCTGATAATGCCCCCGACAAGGGCAACAAACATGGCGGGCAGAAGGCTCGCGTCTATGATCTCGATTCCAAACATGACCCGTACATAGTCGCTGCGCACAACGGCGTCACCTGCACGCTGTGTCACATCCTTGTGGACAGGTTGTAACACGCGCCTTATCTCGGAAAGCATGACTGATATTGACGCCACTCTGGATGCCATCGGCCTCCTCTGCCCTCTGCCTGTACTCAAGGCGAGAAAACGTCTTCAACCGCTTCGCGAAGGGGGGGTTCTGCGCATCCTCGCTGATGATCCGGCCGCAATCATTGATGTGCCGCATTTCTGTGCCGAAGCCGGGCATGAGTTTCTGGGAATGGAAGAGCAAGACTCCCACCAAGTATACCTCATTCGCAAGGGCGCAGCCTGAGACCTGCGCGCCAAATTCCCGGGCAACTGCATGTGGGCGCTGGCAGATCACACACGCAGACGACAGAAATGAAAGAGGCGGCCCCGGCGAAGGAGCCGCCTCTTTCATGTTTCTCAGGTCCTTAACGACCCACGGACCACCAGCCGCGCCGTTTGGGCTTGGCCGGTTCCTCGGGTTCAGGTTCCGCAACCGCAAGCGCCGGTTCCGGCTTCGCCTCTTCGGCTTCAACCTCTGCGTGGGTCTCCTCCTGAACCGGCTCCGGGGTCTCTTCAGGAGCAACTTCTTCAGATGCGGCCTCTTCTGCTGCGACCGGAGCAGATGTCGTCTCGGCAACAACAGTCTCGGCCTTCGGCGCCTCTGGCGCCTCTTGCGAGTCTGCAGTGTTCTGCGGTGCCTCGGAGGGTGCTTCCTCCGCAGTTGCCTCTTCGGATGCAGTGGTTTCTGCAGCGACAACAGGCGCCTCATCAACAGCCGCTTCCTCAACCGGAGCAGGTGCTGCCGGTTCGGCTGGGGCTGCCTCTTGTGCCTCAGGGGCTTCCGAAGGCGTCGCTTCCGGAGCGGCGTCCTGAGCCTCTGCCTCTGTAGCTACCTCGGCATCCACCTTCTTGCGAGAGCGGCTGCGGGTGCGCGTCCGAGTGCGCTTCTTCTTGGGCTCCGCCTCTCCGTCGCCTTCGCCAGCGGCATCCGGCGCGGTTTCGGTCTTGGCATCAGACTCAGCATCCTGAGAATCTGTCGCCGCATCGGAGGCATCGGAGGCATTTGCCTCACTTGCCTGCGCGTCAGCGTCCTGACCGTTCTCGCCATTGCCAGACTTCTTGCGACGCCGGCGACGACGCTTGCGCTTGGGCTTTGCCTCGCCTTCGGTTTCATCGGCTTCAGGGGCTTCGGGCGCGGGCGCCTCTTCCGGGGTTTCAGCAACCTCTTCAATGGCATCGACCTGATCCATGATCGATGCATCCACCGACACCACAGGGGTCGTGACTGCAGGGATCGCGCGCGATGCGGTCTTGAACTTCTCAAGCGAGAAATCCGGGCTGACGAGGGTCACATCGCCTTCGATCCGGACCGACAGGCCATAGCGCGCTTCGATCTGAGCGATATGCTCGCGCTTCTGGTTCATCAGGTAGTTCGCGATGTCCACCGGACATTTTACCAGCACTTCGCGCGACCGGCGGCGGGTGCCTTCCTCTTCGATCTGACGCAGGATCGACAGCGCCATGCTGTCGTCCGACCGAATGAGGCCGGTGCCGTGACAATGCGGACAAGGCGCTGTTGTTGCCTCGATCATGCCCGGACGCAGACGCTGGCGCGACATTTCCAAGAGACCAAAGCCGGAGATCCGGCCCACCTGAATACGGGCACGATCGGTCTTGAGCTTGTCTTTGAGCTTCTTCTCGACGGCGGCATTGTTCTTGCGCTCATCCATGTCGATGAAGTCGATCACAATGAGACCCGCGAGATCGCGCAGACGCAGCTGGCGCGCCACTTCTTCGGCCGCCTCCAGGTTGGTCTTGAGCGCGGTTTCCTCGATCGATGCTTCCTTAGTTGCCCGGCCAGAGTTCACGTCGATTGCCACCAGTGCCTCGGTCACGCCGATCACGATATAGCCGCCCGACTTCAGCTGAACGGTCGGATTGAACATCCCGCCGAGATAGCTTTCCACCTGATAACGCGCAAAGAGCGGCAGCTGATCCTGGTAGTTTTTCACGTTCTTTGCGTGGGACGGCATGATCATCTTCATGAAGTCCTTGGCGATGCGGTAGCCGCGTTCGCCTTCAACCAGAACCTCGTCGATCTCGCGATTATACAGGTCGCGGATCGAGCGTTTGATGAGGTCGCCCTCTTCATAGATCTTTGCGGGCGCGATGGATTTCAGCGTCAGTTCGCGGATCTGCTCCCACATGCGCTGAAGGTATTCATAGTCGCGCTTGATCTCCGCCTTGGTGCGTTTGGCCCCGGCGGTGCGCACGATGAGTCCCGCCCCTGTCGGCACATCAAGTTCGGTCGCGATGTCCTTGAGTTTCTTGCGGTCTGCGGCATTGGTGATCTTGCGCGAGATGCCGCCGCCACGGGCGGTGTTGGGCATCAGAACGCAATAGCGACCTGCAAGAGACAGGTAAGTGGTCAGCGCAGCGCCCTTGTTGCCACGCTCTTCCTTGACAACCTGCACCAACAGCACCTGACGGACCTTGATGACCTCTTGGATCTTGTACCGCTTGGGGCGCGGTTTGCGCGGCGGACGAATGTCTTCCTGATCATCGTCGTCGGCAACCGACTCGATGCTGTCATCCTTGTCGGCTGCATCAGCCCCACCGGTTTTCGCCTCGGGCGCATCCTCTGTGCCACCTTCATCGGTGTCGTCGTCCGCATCCGCGTCTTCAATAGCGGCGGAGTCTTCGGCCACGGTTTCGGCTTCGCCATCTGTCGCGGGTTCTGCTACGACGCTGTCGTCGCCCGCTGGCGCTTCGCCGTCAGTTGCATCCGCTTCGGACATCTCTGCCGCTGCATCATCGCCCACCGGTTCCTCGACCGGGGTCTCTGCTACGGTTTCCATCGGCGAGGTCGCCTCCGGCACCTCTGCCAGCACCGTGCTGTCATCGCTGAGGTCAATCGTCTCCATGCCGGAAATCTCACCCTCGGGGGTGGCGACCTCTTTTGTTTCAACGGCGTCAGCGGTCTTGGCTTTTTCAGCGCGGGTCTTGCTGCGCGAGCGGCTGCGGCGCTTGGGCTTGGGTTCGTCGTCTTCTTCATCGCGGGCGCGCATTGCCTCGGCATAGGCGCGCTCTTCTTCCATCAGGGCCTCGCGGTCCGCGACGGGGATCTGGTAATAGTCCGGGTGAATTTCCGAAAACGCGAGGAAGCCATGGCGGTTGCCGCCATAGTCCACAAAAGCGGCCTGCAGCGAAGGCTCGACGCGGGTTACTTTTGCAAGATAGATATTGCCAGCCAGCTGGCGTTTGTTTTCGGATTCAAAGTCGAATTCCTCAACTTTGTTTCCATCCACCACCACAACGCGAGTTTCCTCTGCGTGGGTGGCGTCGATCAGCATTTTCTTCGCCATTAGTCCTTGGATTGCACCATGCCAGTACAGGTTGCCTCCGGTCGGGGCGCATACGACAGGAGGCCGAAGCCCCCGTGCCCGCGCCGGGTCCGGGTGGACGAACATGTTGTGGGTGGTGTCTTGTCAGGGCGATATTTGACTGCGTCACGGACCAGGAGATGCACGAAAGGGAATTCCGGCTTAAAGGCGGAAATCCTGCGTCAGTGCTCAATCGTCTCGCGCGCGTCATCGCGGTTCTTCTCCGACAGGTGGGGATATCCCGAACCCTGCCCGTTATTTCCTCTTTGATCTGACCGAGTCTCGGCCGCGTCAAAGCAGGCACTCTTCAGCCTCGCAGTCTGCGAGACGTTCTGGACTGTCAGCCATGCCCCGGCGTGGGCCGGACGGACATGACGACAGAAAATCTCATGGGTGAACACCTGTTTTGCGGTGCTCCGTCTTTCAGCATAAGGCCTGTGGATAGGTAATGACAATGGTCATTCTGCGCAGGCACCGCCGAGAGAGGTATTTTCATCCTTGCCTGCAAATTTCAAAGGCAAGGTTAAGACCGGGGCGTGGAGCGGCGTTTTGATGCAAAACTATCCCGGTTTACGTCAGAGACTGCGGCCCTGCCGACGGCGCTCATGGTGAAAGTGGGCCTGAGCGGTGGTGACGGCCTCTGTGAGGGTCGTCGCGAAACGCTGTCCAACATCCGGAAACGCCCGCGCGCTTGGGCGCAGATCCGGGATTTGCACTGCAAAACAGCCTGCCCGCGCCGCCGCCGTGATCCCTGTGTCGCTGTCCTCAAAGGCCGCGCAGTTCTGGGGCGGTACGCCAAGCTGCTCTGCCGCCTGAACATAAGGTGCAGGATCCGGTTTGTTTGCAGGGACCTCATCACCGCCGATTACGGTCCGAAAACACCTCAACAACCCGGCTCGGTCAAGGTGATGGCGGGCCTTGTCACCAAATGTCGAAGTCACAACAGCCATGACCGCCCCAGATGCATGAAGGGCTGAGATCGTCTCTGCGACCGTCGGCTTGACGGGGATGCCCGCCGCAAGCCGCCTCTGGCTGTGGTGCTGCCAGGCCAGATCAAGTGCGTCGAAATCGCGATCCGGCCCGATGAAGTCGCGCACCATGGCCTCGCCCTGCGTCCGCGCGCTGCCAATGAGGGTCATGAAGAACGCGCGCATCTCGCCGGGATCCAGATCGAACTCCGGCGCGCAATCGAGAAAGGCGTCCAGCGTGAGCCGCTCCGTATCAAGGAGCAGCCCATCCATATCAAAGAGATACCCCGCAGGCATCAGCCGAGGTAGTCGGAGCGCTGCAGGCCGTATTTCGCCATTTTCTCATTCAGCGTTCGACGCGGCAGGCAGAGCTCTTCCATCACCGAAGCGATAGACCCCTTGTGACGACGCATGGTGTTGTCGATCAACATACGTTCAAAGGCTTCGACGTATTCTTTCAGAGGCTTGCCTTCGGTGGTCATCACCGGCTGCATATCTTCGTGGTCGCTCATCAAGAGAGAGGCAATGGTGCCTGAGCCGCGGCGCGATTGCAGCACTGCGCGCTCTGCCACGTTGATCAGCTGACGAACGTTACCGGGCCACGGCGCCTGCAAGAGCTGCGCAGCCTCCTGCGCCGTCACCTGCGGCGCCTCGCAGCCGTATTCCTCGGAAAATTGTTCCGACAGGCGAGTGAACAGTGTCAGGATGTCCTCGCCCCGCTGGCGCAACGGGGGCACCGTGATGCGCAGCGCGGCCAAGCGATAAAAGAGATCGGCGCGCAGTACATCCTCGGAGGTTTTACCCACCTCCTGCAGGTTGGAGATCGCAATGATGCGGGTCTCGCCCGGAATGCCCTGCTCGTTGATAAAGCTCAAGAGCTTCGCCTGCAGGGCTTCGCTCAGCGCCTCGACATCCTCCAGCACAAGCGTACCACCCCGGGCCTCTTCGACGGCGGGCAGCATGCTGTCTTCGGGCTGCATGGGACCAAACAGACGTTTGGCGAGTGCTTCCTCCTCAAGGGCGGCACAGGACACCAGCACGAATTTCTTGCCCGCGCGGCTGCCCACGGCATGAAGCGCATGCGCAACGAGCGTTTTGCCGGTGCCGGTTTCCCCGTCGATCAGGACATGGCCATCCGCCTGGCCGAGGTCGAGAATGTCCTCGCGCAGGCGGTCCATAACGGGGCTGGTTCCGATCAGCTTCTTCATGATCTGGCCGCCATCGGAAAGCTCGCGGCGCAGCGCACGTGTATCGAGCGTCAACCGTCGTGCGCCAGTGGCGCGCTTGGCCAACTCCGACATGCGGTCAGGATTGAAGGGTTTTTCGAGAAAATCAAACGCTCCGACGCGCATGGCCTCGACTGCCATCGGCACATCGCCATGCCCCGTGATCATGATCACCGGCAGCGAACTGTCCGATCCCATGAGTTTCTTGAGGAACTGCATCCCGTCCATGCCCGGCATTTTGATGTCGGAAATCACGATGCCCGGATAATCCGGCCCCAGCGCCTTGAGCGCATCCTCGGCGCTGGCGAATGTTTCGGTGTCATAGCCAGACAATGCCAGCCACTGGCTGATCGACTGACGCATGTCCTGTTCGTCATCCACAATCGCAATTTTCATGGCCTGTGCCATAAGTTGCCCTCCAGGTCGTGCCGCCTATTCGGCGGCCTCGATGCCGTCCATCAGGATCGGCAGTTGCATTTCAAACACCGCGCCGCCCGCATCGGAATTGCGGGCCGTGAGGCGACCGCCTAGGTCGTTCACGATCCCCGAGGAGATAGCAAGCCCAAGTCCGACACCGTCACCCGGTTGCTTGGTGGTGTAAAACGGCTCAAACAGGCTGTCGAAATCCTGAATGCCGTCGCCATTGTCGCGGACCGTGAGGGTCGCAGTTTCACCGGCTGCCAAGATGATCTCAACCTCGGGTTCGTCAACAGATTTGGTGGCATCCAGCGCATTGCGCAAGAGGTTCACCATAACCTGCTCCAATCGCATCCGATCCGCCATCACAAAGACCGGCTCATCCGGCAGGATACGGGTGATCTGGACGTGGCGCTGGCGCAGTTGCGGCTCCATCATCGACAGCGAAGAGGCGAGCGCATCGCCCATGTTTACTGGGCTGAACGCGTCTCCACCCTTGCGCGCATAGGATTTCAGCTGCCGCGTGATCGCCCCCATGCGTTCAATGAGGTCGTCGATACGCCCAAAAGACGACAGCGCCTCGTCGGGGCGGTTGCGTTGCAAGAGCAGGCGCGCACCCGCGAGGTAGGTTTTCATCGCCGCCAGCGGCTGGTTGAGCTCATGGCTCACGGCGGCAGACATCTCTCCGAGCGCGGCCAGTTTGGAGCTCTGCGCAAGGCTTTGTTCAGCCACAGCGAGGGTCTTTTGCACCCGTTCACGCTCGGCAATTTCCCGCTGCAGGCGCGCATTCAACACGCGAAGCTCCGCCGACTCGCGCTGAAACAGCGCCATCCGCAGCGCCGTCTTGCGGCTCAACGCGTAAAACGCCAACGCAAGCAGGATCGCAAACCCCATGATTTCGAGCGCAATCACCGCGTTGACCTGTTCGCGGATCGAATCATAGGTGGTGTAGGACATCATCCGCCACCCCTGGAACGGCACCCGAGTCTCGAGCCGCATCACCGCCTCACCTTGCAGGTAGACATCGGTGGGCAGGGCAGCCCAATCCGCAGTCGCGCGGATGGCACGTTGGATCGCCCCCTCGGGTGTTTGCTCCTTCAGGGCCTCCCCTTCCGAGAGCCCCCGCCAGCGCGCCTCTGTGGCGAGCACAACGGTGCCGGTGCTGTCGGCCACCATCACGGCGTCGGAAATGCCCGCCCAGGCGCGTTCGAACTTTTGCAGATCGACCTCGACCATAATGACGCCAAGCGTGCCGCTGCTGTCGACGAGACGGCGCGAATACGTGAATTGATACCCCCGCACCTCGCGCGGGATCACCGAAAACACGGTGGCGTTAGACCGGATTGCCTCAACAAAGAAGGGCGCATTACGATAGATTTCGCCGAGCCGAACACGATCCGTGGCCGCAACCGTGCGCCCATCTCGGTCCATCAAGGTTATGGAGGCCGCACCGATTTCATCAACAAAGGAAATGAGGCGCTGGGTCGAAAGCGAAAAATCCTGGCTCTGCAGCGCCGAGATCAGCGCCTGGTCGCGCGACAGAAGCTGCGGCACAATCGCGTGGCGGCGCAATTCGCTGACGAGGTTGCCTGAATAAAGCGCAAGCCGAAGCTCCGCCCGATTGCGCGTGGTCTCTGTGAAACTGTGGGTCAACGTGGAGTTGGTGAACCAGACGGTCGCCCCTGCGATGGCCATAAAGGCCACAAGTGCCAGGCGCACGCGCCAGGAGATCGTGCGCGACCTCAACGTCGGGCGTTCAGCACGACGTTCAGAAGGCGCAGGCGGCTTTGAGCCGGGAGTCTCCTCAGAGGCAGTCATGACGCAACACTAGGTTTACCGCCTCTGAGGCTCAAGTCAGGCGTCCGTGAGAAGTCCGGACAATGCGCGGAACATCGCCACACCGTCGGTGCCGCCATGGCCTTCGTCGGCGGCGCGTTCGGGGTGAGGCATCATGCCCAGGACTCGACGGTTTTCCGACAGGATCCCCGCAATGTCTGCGACCGAACCGTTGGGATTGTCCACATAGGTGAACGCGACGCGGTCCTGATCCTTCAGCATCTGAACCGTGGCGTCATCCGCATAGTAGTTGCCATCGTGATGCGCGATCGGCACGCCGATCACATCGCCTGCGTTGTAACCTTGGGTGAAGGCACTGTCGGAGGTCGCAACCGTCAGGTCGACGGTCTTGCAGATATATTTGAGCCCCGCATTGCGCAGCAATGCGCCGGGCAGAACGCCGGTCTCGGTCAGGATCTGAAACCCGTTGCAGACCCCAAGCGCATATCCGCCGCGCTCGGCATGCGCGACCACGGCCTTGCAGATCGGTGACTGCGCCGCGATCGCACCGCAGCGCAGATAGTCCCCATACGAAAACCCACCGGGCACGCCAACGATGTCCACCCCCTCGGGCAGTTCGCTGTCCTTGTGCCACACCATCGAGACATCGAAACCGGCCTGCTCAAAAGCTATGGCAAGGTCACGGTCGCAGTTGGATCCGGGGAAAACGACGACAGCAGCCTTCATCACTGGATCTCGACGCTGTAAGATTCGATGACAGTATTGGCGAGCAGCTTTTCGCACATCTCGGTCACGTCGGCCTCAGTGGCACCCTCGGCCAGCTCCAGGTCAATCACCTTGCCCTGACGCACGCCTTCGACCTTGTCAAAGCCAAGCGCGCCAAGCGCGTGACGCACGGCCTCTCCTTGCGGATCGAGAACCCCGTTCTTCAGCATCACATGCACCCGTGCTTTCATCGCGTCTTTCCTCAAGTTCCTGCGGGCGGGAGCATGAGCGCCCTGCCCTGTTGCGCTATTGAAAAACCCGCAAGACCGACGGAGCGGTGCTTGCGGGCGAAATCTCTTAGTTCACCAGCTGGGGCTTGCCCGGCGCGGGTGGGTTGTTGGGCATGACGCCCAGACGGCGGGCCACCTCGGTATAGGCATCCGTGAGGCTGCCAAGGTCGCGGCGGAACACATCCTTGTCGAGCTTCTGCCCGGTCTTGATGTCCCACAAACGGCAGCTGTCGGGGCTGATCTCATCGGCCACGACAAGACGCTGGAAATCGCCGTCGTAGATCCGGCCAATCTCGATCTTGAAGTCCACGAGGCGGATCCCCACGGCGAGCATCACGCCAGAGAGGAAGTCATTCACCCGCAGCGCCAGCGACAGGATATCGTCCATATCCTGCTGGCTCGCCCAGCCAAAGGCGGCGATATGCTCTTCGGTGACCAGCGGGTCCCCCAGCGCGTCGTCCTTGTAGCAATATTCCACGATCGGACGCGGCAACTGAGTGCCTTCGTCCATCCCGAGACGCTTGCACAGCGACCCGGCGGCATAGTTGCGAACGATGATCTCCAGCGGGACGATCTCGCAAGAGCGCACCAGTTGTTCGCGCATGTTCAGCCGTTTCAGGAAGTGTGTTGGCACCCCGATCTGCCCCAGACCCAGCATGAAGAATTCGCTCAGGATGTTGTTCAGGACACCCTTGCCCTCGATCACGTCGTGCTTTTCGGCGTTGAAGGCCGTGGCATCGTCTTTGAAGTACTGGACGATCGTGCCCGGTTCGGGCCCTTCATACAGAGTTTTTGCCTTGCCTTCGTAAATCTTCTTGCGCCGCGCCATGGAGAGCCTTTCGGTATGGACCACCGGGAATCTGCCCCGATCCGTAGCGCTCTCATAGTGCAAGGGGCCTCATCCCGCAAGCACAGCGCAGGGCGATCTCGGCCCAGCATCGCCACAAATCCTGCTCTTCCTAATCGAAAGGCGCAAAAAGAGAAAAATTTCGCCCAAGAAACGCGAAGTTGCAGGGTTTTGCACCTATTTCGTTGACGGTTTGTTCAAGAACCCTTGCTAGCTTGGGGGCAACTTCATACGGATGTCTGCGGATGTCCGGCCTCCCGTGGTGGGACCCAGGGACGCGGTCACAGTGCAGAGAATGGCACGCCGCACCCTCTCATCGATGCGAAACTCAGATGTGAAAACACCTCTCCGTCCTGATGTGCTATCCTGCATTGAGGGCCAAGAGCGGATATTCTGACGCCCCACTGGCCCACTTCTTATGGGAGGACGTGAGATGACAACATTTGATGACCGCGAGAAGGCATTCGAAAACAAGTTTGCGCATGACGCTGAACTGAAGTTCCGCGCAACCGCGCGCCGCAACAAGCTGCTGGGCCTTTGGGCCGCGGATCTGTTGGGGCACAGGGACGAAGCGGCAGAAGCCTATGCCCAGACCGTCATTATCGCCGACCTGGATGAACCGGGCGACGACGATGTCCTCGCCAAGCTCGCCACCGACCTCGAAGGCATGGTCGAACGCGCAGCCATCCGGGACAAGATGATGGAGCTGATGATGCAGGTGGCAGAAGACCTCCCCCAAACCGATACCTGATCCCGGCACCCGGCCCGCGCAGATGCGTGAGGCACAGAGCTGCCGGTCCCTGAACCGGCAGGCACGCGTTCCGCAAAACGGGCGACGTCTGCTCCAAATGGCGGAAGCGAGATGCCGATGCGGGCCAGACGCAAGCAGACCTTTACGAATTCCCTGAGGGTGGTGACGCCCCTGCTCATTATGGCGGGCTGTTTGTTCGCCCTGACCCGACAAGCGGATCTGCCGCATTTCCACGACCTTCTGGGCCTGCTCACGCAGGTGCCCGCGCCGCATTGGATCGGCGCCCTCGGGGCAACTGTGCTCAGTTTCTGGGCTCTTGGCCGCTATGACGCGGTCGCACACCGGCATTTGCGCAGCGGAATCGATGACCGGACCGCACGGCGCGCGGGCATGGCCGCTATCGCCTTTTCGCAGGCCGTTGGATTTGGCTTGTTTTCGGGGTCCTTTGCACGTTGGCGCCTGCTGCCGCAACTGAATCCATTGCTTTCGGCGCAGCTGACCGGGTTTGTGGGCATCACCTTCATGACAGCCCTCGCTGTCATTTGCGGGATCTTTCTGATCCTTGTGGGACCTTCATGGGGGATGCGCCTTGTGGGCGGGGGCATCCTGTTTGCCGCGATCGCCGCTGTTGGCCTGTGCTTCTTGCACCCAGAGTGGCGCATCCGTGGTTTGCGGCTCCGGTTCCCTTCTGTGCAGGCCATCCTTGCGCTGGCGCTTTGGACCATGATGGATGTGACCTTCGCCGGGGTCGCCCTCTGGCTGTTGCTGCCGGTTGGACATGGCATCGGCCTTGATGTCTTGCTGACCGCCTATTTTCTGGCCCTTGGACTGGCGATCATCTCCTCCTCTCCGGGCGGAGCCGGGCCGCTGGAACTTGCAATGCTCACGCTTCTGCCCGGTGCCGATCCCGCGACGCTGGTGGCAGGACTTCTCGCCTTTCGGGCAGTTTATTATGCGCTGCCCGCGATGCTTGCGGGTGCTGTGTTGCTCTGGCCACGGCTGCTGCGCCACGGAAGCGCAATGCCGGACCCCTGGGAGACTGGCGATCTGGGCTGCGATCTGCGGCCTGCCGCCAGCCAGCCCTTCGTCCGCCCGCAGGCCGAAACGGCCGTGCTCTTGCAAAACGGCGGTCATGTGATGGCCTTTGGGCTCAATCAAGTCGCGCTCCTTGATAGCCCGCAGCTCTCTGCGGTGCTATTTGATCCAATCAGCGGCCGACAGGACGAGATCCCCGCCGCCCTGCGCGCCCATGCACTCTCGCGCAATGCGGCAGCTTGCTTTTACAAATGCAGTGCCCGCACCGCGCTGGCAGCCCGTCAGGAGGGTTGGAAGATCCTGAGAGTGGCTCAGGACGCCATCCTTGCGCCGGAGACCTTCACCGTCGAGGGCTCCAAGCATCGCCAACTGCGTCGCAAACTGCGCCACGCCGAGAAGGCCGGACTGCAGGTGGAGCCCGCCTGGGGGACGCTGCCCTTGACCCAGATGGCCCAGGTCGATGCCGCATGGACGCGCCAGCACGGCGGCGCCCGTGGCACGACGATGGGCCAGTTCGAGCCGGGATATGTGGCGATCCAGATGACCTGTCTTGCCTGGCTTGAGGACCGCCTTGTCGGCTTCATGACCTTTCACCGGGCGGCAGATGAATGGTGCCTGGATCTGGTGCGCCAATTGCCCGGGGCGCCCGATGGCACCGCCCATGCGCTGATTTGCACCGCGGTCGAGGCCGCGCGCGATGCGGGCGTGCGCCGCCTGTCGCTTGCGTCGGTTCCCGATCACCGCTTCAGCGCGCGCTTTGATGGCGGCCTGCGTCAGTTCAAGTCCTGCTTCGCCCCCACCTGGGAGGCCCGATACATGGCCGCGCCAAGCTGGGCTCAGATGGGGCTCGCGATTGCCGAAATGACCCGGCTGGTGCATCGTCCGGCGCGTCCGGAGGCTGCAATGGCGCAGATCGACATGCTGCAGGACCCTATTCCTGATGATACTGTCGAAAATGCAGTTGCGGCAAAACGGACCGCGTGACAAAGAAAACGCCTTGCGGAGCCAAAGCGCTCTGTGTGCGAATTGGGTAAGTGGACAAGAACATGAGCAACAGTTTCCAACAGCTTCTGGACAGCCGTGATGTGCTTCTGGCGGATGGCGCGACAGGCACCAACCTGTTCAACATGGGGCTGCAGTCCGGCGATGCGCCGGAACTGTGGAACACCGACGCGCCAGACAAGATCAAGGCACTCTATCAAGGCTCGGTCGATGCCGGCAGCGATCTGTTTTTGACCAATAGCTTTGGTGGCACCGCCGCACGTCTCAAGCTGCATGACGCACAAGGCCGTGTCCGCGAGCTGAACCGCATCGCCGCAGAACTTGGACGCGACGTTGCGGACAAGGCTGAACGCAAGATTGCCGTTGCCGGCTCTGTCGGACCCACCGGCGAAATCATGCAACCGGTTGGGGAACTCTCGCACGCGCTCGCGGTGGAAATGTTCCACGAACAGGCCGACGCGCTCAAGGAAGGCGGCGTAGACGTGCTCTGGCTCGAAACGATTTCCGCTCCCGAGGAATTTGCCGCCGCCGCTGAGGCCTTCAAACTGGTGGATATGCCCTGGTGCGGCACCATGAGCTTTGACACCGCCGGACGTACCATGATGGGCGTGACCTCTGCCGATCTGGCCAAACTCGTCGAGGAGTTCGACACCCCGCCGCTCGCTTTTGGCGCCAACTGCGGCACCGGGGCATCTGATATCCTGCGCACCGTGCTCGGATTCGCCGCGCAGGGCACCGAACGTCCGATCATCTCCAAGGGCAATGCGGGTATTCCTAAATATGTCGATGGCCATATCCACTATGACGGCACCCCGGACTTGATGGGCGAATACGCCGTCCTGGCGCGCGACTCCGGAGCCAAGATCATCGGCGGCTGCTGCGGCACCATGCCGGACCATCTGCGCAAGATGCGTGAGGCTCTCGACAGCCGCCCACGCGGCGAACGCCCGACGCTGGAACATATCGTAGAGCTGCTTGGCCCGTTCAGCTCGGCCAACGACGGCACCGAAGAAGGCAGCGATGCCAGCGCCGAGCGCCGGGGGCGTCGCGGGCGCCGTCGCAGCTGATCCGATCCTCGGCATACGTCCTTGAAAGAGCCGGTCATTGAACCGGCTCTTTATTTATGCGCTGTCAGAATTAAGCGGTGTCAGGAAAACAGGCTGAGCTGATCGCCGGGCTGCAGCGGTTTTGCAAAGAGGTCTGTTCTGAGGGGCGCGGTGCGCTCTGCCAATCCAAGCCGCTTGCAAGCCAGCCGAAAACGGCGCGCGATCATCTCGGCATACTCGCCCTCCCCTCGCATCCGGTGCCCCCAGCGCGGATCGTAATCGCGCCCGCCATGCATCTCGCGCAGCCGCGCCATCACCTTGGCGGCCCGATCGGGTGCATGCTCGTGTAGCCAGTCCTGCCAGAGCTGCGATACCTCGCGCGGCAGGCGCAACATGATCCAGCTGGCGGCATCCGCACCCGCGTCCTGCCCGGCTGCCAATAGCGCCTCAAGCTCGTGATCGGTGAGCCCCGGCACCAAGGGCGACGTCATTATGCGTACCGGAACCCCCGCAGCACTCAGCCGTCGGATCGTCGCCAGGCGCCGCGCAGGCACCGGCGCGCGCGGCTCCATCCGCCGCGACAGGTTCGCATCCAACGTGGTCACGGAAATCCCGACCCGCACCAGGCCGCGGCGCGCCATATCGGTCAGAATATCAATGTCGCGCTCGATCAGAGTGCCCTTGGTGACAATTGCCACCGGGTGATTGAACGCCTGCAGCACCTCAAGACACTGGCGCATCAAGAGATGATCCCTCTCGCAGGGCTGATAGGGATCCGTGTTGGTGCCGATGGCCAGGGTCGCGACCTTGTAGCTCCGCGCCGAGAGCTCTTTTCGAAGCACCTCTGCCGCGTTGCTGCGTGCAACAAGCCGGGTTTCGAAATCCAACCCCGGCGACAGGCCGAGATAGGCATGCGACGGGCGCGCAAAACAATAAACGCAGCCGTGCTCACAGCCGCGATAGGGGTTGATCGAGCGGTCAAAGGGCAGATCCGGCGAACGGTTGTAAGAGATCAGGCTGCGCGCCAGCTCGTTGCGAATCTCTGTCGCAACAGAAGGATCCGGTGCCTCCTGCCACCAGCCATCGTCCTGCGCCTCGCGCGTCAGATCAAACCGGCCTGCCGCATTGCTGAGCGCACCGCGCGCTTTGCGACATCGAGGCGAAAAAGGATCCGTGTTCTGCATTTGGTCCTTATGGCACACCCATGAGAACAAATAAAGAACATAAACCCAAGAAACCCCCAAGCCCCTGCCTCAAAGGGTCAATCTGACCTATTTCCCGACGCAAAGGTCGGTTCGAAACGCGCCAATGTCGCAATCAAAACAGTGGAGTTCTGAACATCTGTCAAAAACACATAAAAGCGCCAATTCAGGCCCGCCCGCCAGCTAAGGAAGACAGATATGTCGGAAGAAGAAGACATCATCCTCTCAGAACTCGATGACGAGGAACTGGTCCAACAAATGTTTGACGACCTCTATGACGGTCTGAAGGAAGAAATCGAGGAAGGCGTCAACATCCTGCTCGAACGCGGCTGGGCGCCCTACAAGATCCTGACCGAAGCACTGGTCGGCGGCATGACCATCGTGGGTGCAGACTTCCGCGACGGCATTCTCTTCGTTCCCGAAGTGCTTCTGGCGGCCAACGCCATGAAGGGTGGCATGACGATCCTGAAGCCGCTTCTGGCAGAAACCGGCGCACCGCGCATGGGCTCCATGGTGATCGGCACCGTGAAAGGCGACATTCACGACATCGGCAAAAACCTCGTCTCGATGATGATGGAAGGCGCCGGTTTTGAGGTGGTGGACATCGGCATCAACAACCCGGTCGAAAACTACCTCGAGGCCCTCGAAGAGCACAAACCCGACATCCTCGGCATGTCTGCGCTCCTGACCACCACCATGCCCTACATGAAGGTCGTAATCGACACGATGGTCGAGCAAGGCAAGCGTGACGATTACATCGTGCTGGTGGGCGGCGCGCCCCTCAACGAAGAATTCGGCAAGGCCATCGGCGCCGACGCCTACTGCCGCGACGCGGCTGTCGCGGTTGAAACCGCCAAAGAATTTGTGGCGCGCAAGCACAACGCCATGAACGCCTGATATGGCCACCGCGTCCCCTCGACGCGGTCGGGCGGCCCGACTTTCAAAGCGGGCCGCTCTGTCTTTGCCACAGGGCAAATCTCTCGACGCACAAAGCCTTACCGAACACGGCCTCGCCGCCCCAGAACGAGAGCGCAAAACTGGCCGCATCCTTATGATCGCCTGTGGCGCTCTGGCGCGTGAAATCCTGGCGATCACGCGCGCCAATCAGTTCGATCACATCGATCTGACCTGCTTGCCGGCGAAACTTCATCTTTATCCTGACCAGATCGTCACCCATGTGGAGGCCGCCGTCACAAAGCACCACGCGGTCTACGATCAGATCTACGTGGTCTACGCCGATTGCGGCACGGGCGGGCAGCTCCAACAACGATGCGCCGAACTGGGTGTCGAGATGGTCCCGGGGCCCCATTGCTACGCCTTCTTTGAAGGCACCGACCGTTTTAACGCCTATGCCGAAGCCGGTGAAATCACGGCCTTTTACCTCACGGATTTTCTGGTCAAACAATTCGATGCCTTTGTGTGGCGTCCAATGGGTCTTGATAAGAACCCCGAGCTGCGGGACATGATCTTCGGGAACTATACCACCCTGATCTACCAGTCGCAGACCGAAGACCCGGACCTGTTGGAAAAAGCCCGCGCCTGCGCAGCGCGCATGGGGCTCGACTTTCAACACCGTCACACCGGCTACGGGGAGCTCGAAACCACCCTCATGGACTGGGCCACGCCCAATCCTTCTTCTGACTAGAAATATCCCGGGGTGAATTGGCCAAAGGCCAAGAGGGGCAGCGCCCCTTTTTGCCCTCTGTTGCCCCTCGCGCCGCTGTTACGCTTGGGCCGCCGCCGTTTCGCGGATGCGCTCGATCATCGCGCGCAAACCGTTGGAGCGCTGCGCAGAAAGGTGATCATTGAGCCCAAGGCGCCCCATCTCCGCGCGGGCGTCGACGGCCAGCACCTCGGAAAGCGTGAGCCCGTTGTAGAGTTTTTGCAGCACCGCGATCAGCCCTTTGACGATCATCGCATCGCTGTCGCCGTCAAAGTGAAACACGCCATTTTCAATCTGCGGGTGCAGCCAGACCTGGCTTGCACAACCGTCCACCTTGGTTGCAGGCACCTTCAGCGCGTCGTCCAGCGGCGCCATCGCCTTGCCCTGTTCGATCACATGACGGTAGCGATCCTCCCAGTCCTCAAAGAACTCAAAGTCCTCGACGATTTCCTCGAAGGCAGGGCTGGCCATGTCAAACCTCATCTCGTGATCACGATCTGCCTCGGACCTAGGCCAGAGACCAGGTCTTTTCAACCGCTTTTCAACGCCGCTTCAATCGGGTAGTCAGTTTTGCAAGTAACTCTGACTGCGGCAGGTATTCATGCGTATCACTCTTAGTGCCCTTTTGATCAGCACATTGGTCCTGTCCTCCTGTGGCGGGTGGCGCGACTCGCGCATCAATCCCACCAACTGGTTCGGACAATCGCGTGAAGCAGAGGCTCCGGCGGCTGAAAACCTCAATCCGCTGATCCCGCAGGAAGAGGAAAAAGCCAACCTCCTTGGCAGCAGGAACGACAAGGAAGAAGACCGCAGCCTTCCCATCACGCTCATCAAGGACATGCGTATCGAGCGCACCTCCGTGGGTGGCATCCTGACAGTGGAGGGCGAAGCCGCCCGCAACGGTGCGTTCAACGCAGAGTTGGTGCCGTCAGACCCGCAAGAGCCCGGTCAGTTGGAATATACCTTTCGCGTGACCTACCCCAAGGCCGCAACTTATCAGGGCACAGTCGCCACCCGCACCATCCGCGCCGCGGTGAGCCTGTCGGAACAGGACCTGACCGGCATTCGTGTATTGCGCGTGGTTGGCAAGGAAAACGCCCGCGAGATCCGCCGCTGAGCCCCCTCCGAGCAAGCTCACTGCGCGGTAGACCAAGCACTCGGAGCTTGCACCGGGTAATCACATCAAAAAACGCGCCACAGGCTTCTGGGCGCGTTTTTTTGATGTCAGAGCATTCGACGTCGGATGTCGACAGGAGTGTCGCTAGAGGTCAACAACCTTCACCTGCTGGCCTTTGGCCGCGAGCGCAATCTCTCCATTGCACAGGCGCAACGCATCCGCGCCAAAGACCTCGTGCCGCCAGCCTTTTAGCGCAGGAACATCGCGCTCCCCGGCGGCGATTGCATCCAAATCCGCCGAAGGGGCGATCAGTTTCGCCGCCACGCCAGAGGTCTCCGTCTTGGCCTTGAGCAGGACCCGCAGCAGATCGGCAAGTGCGCCATTGATCTGCATTTTCTCGCGCGAGCGATCCGCCTGAGGCATGTCGTCCTGCGGACAGTTCACACCGCGCTCGACCGCTTTTAGAATGCCTTCGGCAATGGCGCCTTTGCGCGCCTCCCGCAGCAACAGGCGTGATCCCCCCAGATCCGACGCGGTCCGGGGCTTGGTGGAAGCCAGTTCCACCAGGGCATCATCCTTGTAGACGCGATTGCGCGGCACATTGTTGGTTTGCGCATATTCTTCGCGAAAGGCCGCCAGCTCGCGCACCACTGCAAGGAAACGCCCGGAGTTGGTGCGGGTTTTCACCCGGCGCCAAGCCTCACGCGGCTGAATGTTATAGGTTGCGGGGTCGGTCAGGACCTGCAATTCCTCGGCAACCCAATGGCTGCGCTTGGTCTTGTCGAGCTCTTTGCGCAGATGCTCGTATATCTGGCGCAGATGGGTGACATCCGCCAGAGCATAGGTCTTTTGCGCATCCGAGAGTGGACGGCGGGACCAGTCGGTAAAGCGGGATGTCTTATCCAGGCCTTGCTTGCAAATCTTGCGCACCAGCGTCTCGTAGCCGACCTGCTCGCCAAAGCCGCACACCATGGCCGCAACCTGGGTGTCAAACAGCGGCTTTGGAAAAACGCCCGCATCCACCCAGAAAATCTCCAAATCCTGCCGTGCGGCATGAAAGACCTTTACCACATCCTCATTGCGGAAAAGCTCGTACAAGGGTTCGAGCGACAAATCCCCGGAAAGCGGGTCAACCAGCACGGCATCGGTTTCCCCATCACCGCGATAGGCAATCTGGATCAGGCAAAGCTTGGAGTAATAGGTGCGCTCTCGCAGAAACTCGGTGTCCACCGTCACATAAGGGTATTTCGCGGCCTCTTGGCAAAAGGCGCGCAGCTCGTCGGTGGTGGTCAGAGTTTTCATCAACTGGGTCTTTTTTAAGGGTTTCTGCCGCTCGGTTTCCCGTTGATACGACGACCAAGAGGCGGTTGCAAACCCCCTAAAGGCTTCGGTTCAGCTCAGGTGCAAGACTGCACGCTCGCCACGCAGATAGCGCTCCAGCACCGCCGGATAGAGGCGATGTTCCTGAACGAGCACCCGCGCGGCCAGATCATCGGGCGTGTCGCCGGGATGAACCGGCACTTCGGCCTGCCCCAGAATCGGGCCGTCATCGAGGAGCGGAGTCACCTCATGCACACTGCAGCCATGGCGCAGGTCGCCAGCTTCCAGAGCGCGGGCATGGGTGTGCAAGCCCTTGTATTTGGGGAGCAGGGAGGGATGGATATTGAGCATCCGGCCTTCGAACTGGCGCACGAAACCTGCGGTCAACACCCGCATGAAGCCCGCAAGACAGACCACATCAGCGCCAGCCTCCAGAATGGGTTGCACCAGCTCAGCCTCAAATGCTGCGCGATCCTTGCCAAAGGGGCGGTGATCGACCACCGCCGTGGCGACCCCGCGTTCGGCGGCCTTGGAGAGGCCCCCGGCATCCGCGTTGTTGGACAGCACCAGACAAGGCGAACCAGGATGATCGGCGTCGTTCAACATGCTGTCGACGAGGGACACCATATTGGAGCCCCCGCCGGAAATCAGGATCGCAACGCGTTTCTTGTCGCTCACAGCAGCGCGCCCGTGTAGCGAATACCCTCCCCGCGCGTCACAGTGCCAAGGCGCGCGACGGTCTCGCCCTCACCCTCGAGCACCTCGGTGAGCGCATCGGCCCGGTCGGCTTTCACAACGAGGATCATGCCAATCCCGCAGTTGAAGGTCTTGAGCATTTCGCTCTCTTCAATGCCACCGGTTTGCGCCATCCACTTGAACACACCCGGAAGCTCCCAGGCGCCGAGGTCGATGTCCGCACCAAGGTCGTCGGGCAGAACCCGCGGCAGGTTCTCCGTGAGGCCGCCGCCTGTGATATGCGCAAGTGCATTGACGCCCCCGGCCCGCACTGCGGCAAGGGATTGTTTGACATAGAGACGCGTGGGGGTCAGCAGCGCCTCGCCCAGTTTGCCCTCGCCAAACGGGTTGTCGCCGTCCCAGCCCAGACCGGAGTATTTCACGATCTGCCGCACCAGAGAGTAGCCGTTGGAATGCACGCCATCAGAGGCCAGCCCCAAGAGCACATCGCCTTCGCTGACACCTGCCGGCAGGGCTGTGCCACGCTCCATGGCGCCCACGGCAAACCCGGCGAGGTCAAAATCACCTTTGGGGTACATGCCGGGCATCTCGGCGGTCTCGCCGCCGATCAGCGCACAGCCAGAGCGCACGCAGCCTTCGGCGATGCCTTCGATGATTCGCGCCGCGACATCGGTTTCCAGCTTGCCGGTGGCAAAATAGTCGAGAAAGAACAGCGGCTCTGCGCCCTGACAAACCAGATCGTTGACACACATCGCCACAAGATCGATGCCGACGCCGTCCACAAGGCCCGTATCAATGGCAATCCGCAGCTTAGTGCCCACCCCATCGGTCGCGCCTACAAGGATTGGATCCTCGTAGCCAGCAGCCTTCAGGTCAAACAGCGCGCCAAAGCCGCCAAGGCCGCTCATCACGCCGGGGCGGTTGGTTCGCTTAGCGGCCGGTTTGATCCGGTCCACAAGTTCGTTGCCCGCATCAATATCGACCCCTGCATCCGCATAGGTCAGCCCGTTCTTGCCGCTGGTCATCGCATGGCTCCTTCGCAATGGTTGCGCAGCGTTTAGCCTATAGGACGCATGAAGGAAACAAGGGAATCTGCCCCTCCGCACACTGAGCGACACAGCAAAGGGAGGGGCATGTCGCCCCGGTGCCGAAACGGCGCGTATTTACGCCCCAGATCGACAGCAGAACGACGCCTGATAGCCCCTGGTCAGAGGCCGAATTGCCAGGGCGCCTGGTCAAAGGCGTAGGCCCCGCCGTCGCGTTCGACCCGTCCGAGTCCGGGGAAATCCAGATGCATGCCCGTCACCAGCAACTGATCGGCAACTGCGCGGTCGAACATCGCTTTGCGGGTCTGGGCCGCCAGCGACTGATCCGCATCAAAGGGGATGGTCCAGTCAGGATTGCGGAACTGAAGCGCGGTGCTATGAACCACATCGCCCCAGAACAAGAGCTGCTCGGAGCCTGCATCAAGCATAAAGCCACTGTGCCCCGGCGTATGTCCCGGCAATGGCATGGCGCTGAAGCCCGCCGCCACTTCGGCCTCGCCACTAAACGGCTTCATCCGATCCGCATACGGCGCTACCGCATTGCGGGCCATCTGAAAGAAGCCGCGACTGCCTTCGTCGACGGAGGCCATAATCGCATCGTCGTGCCAGAACCCCCACTCGGCGTCGGCCACCACCAACTCTGCATTGGGAAAGGCCGCGCTGCCGTCCGCATTCAAAAGACCACCCGCGTGATCCGGATGCATATGGGTCAACAAGATCGTGGAGATCTGATCGGGCGTCACGCCTGTCGCGGCGAGGGCCCCCATCAACCCGCCAAGCTCCGGCCCCATCAGCGCAGCCGTGCCGGTGTCAATGAGGGTGTACTGGCCTGCGCGCTCCACAAGATACCCGTTGACCGGGATCTCGAGCCCCTGCGCGTCCTCGCGGTAAAAGGTCCCGGCAAGCGTCTGCGCAACAGTTTCAGGATCGGCCCCGGTGAACATACCAGATGGCAGCGACAGATGCCCATCAAGAAGCGCGGTAATCACGGCGTCGCCAAGGCGGAACTGATGCAGCACAGGCGCAGGGGCCATTGGCGCGGCCAGCGCCATCTGGCCCAGAGAAGGTACAGCAAGACCTGCACCAGCAAGGCCCACGGATTTCAAAAGAGTTCTACGGGAAAGGGTCATAAGAGGCTCCAATATCCTAGTCAGCGAAAGCACCGACAAATGCGAAATAGAGTTTAACGCTGGTCCTCCACAGTCCCGGAGAGTTAATAAGGGGTATTAGCATTTGCGATAGGAGCGCTGATGGACCGGCTGTCGCTACTCGAAACCCTTGTCGTGGCCCTGGACGAAGGCAGCCTTAATCGCGCTGCCGCCCGCAAATCCATGACCCAATCCGCGGTCAGCCAACACATCAAGCAGTTGGAGACGCTGATGGGGCACCAGTTGCTACATCGCACAGCCCAAGGCGTGCGCGCCACGCGCTCTGGCGAGCTGGTCTACACTCACGCCCAGAGGTTGCTTGGCAATTTTGACCGCATGACCGCGGAGCTCGATCAGCTGCAAGACAGCCTCTCGGGCGATTTTCGCATCAGCGTGAACAGCTTTCTTGGCCGCCATCTGATTGGGCACATGTTGGTGGAGCTCGACCAGAGCCATGATGATCTGAACATCATCCTGCGGGTCGAGGACAGGTTGGTCGACGTGGTGCGGGAGAACTACGATCTCGCCATCCGCACCGGGCGGCTTGGCGAAACGGATGGGGTTGGGCGGCGGATCGCAACCATGGAGACAGTGCTTTTGGCGACGCCTGCCTACCTCGATCAGATGGGGCGCCCCGAAAGCCCCGAAGACCTGAAGCGGTTGAAATACATCCAGCACCACGAGGATCAGACCAACGGGTTCTTTCCCCTCAGCCGGGGTGGCGAACAGGTTCTGGCGCCGATCCGCGTGGGGTTCACGGCTGATGATCCCGATCTGATCCGTCATGCGGTCACCAACGGCACCGGCTATACGCGCATGCCGCTGTTCTTTGTGAAGGAAATGCTGGACGCAGGCGAATATGAACGCGTGCTGCCCGACTGGGACGCCCCGGACAAGGATGTGTTTGCCGTCTACCCCTCTCGCCATGGCGTCGATCGCAGACGCGAGTTGGTGATCGAGGGTGTCGTGGCCACATTCGAAGCCTTTCGGCATCGCCAGCCAAAACCGCACCTCAGGGCCGTCGGCGCATAAGCCCCGCCGTTACCCGCCATCAAACGGCTGTTGGGAATGTCGGCTGTTTCGGCCATCAATCACTAAATGAGTGTTAGATGTCAGCGGGATGCAACGGCTCGATTTTCTTCTTCGCAACGGATTGCGAGGCCGCAGCAAGGGTTCTATAAGGCTGTTGGCGGGAGATTAGCTCAGCGGTTAGAGCAGAGCGCTCATAACGCTTTGGTCCAGAGTTCGAATCTCTGATCTCCCACCACGCATCTGCGCCACTGGCTTCGACGCCCTGCACCTACCCTGCACCACGAGGCCCTGAACCAAGAGCCATCCAGGACGCAATTGCCCCGATCGCAGCTGCTCTGTCGCCCGTGTCGCGCTTGTTTGAGTGTACCAAAAACCTTGTCACAGCGCCGGTTGAGGCCGCTCAGAGCGCAATCACAATATCGGCCTGAAGACCGCCCAGCTCTTCGCTGGTGCCAAGGCGCAGTGTTCCACCATGGGCGCGGGCAATATCGGCCACAATGGCCAACCCCAGCCCGACACCGGTGCCCAGATCCTGATTCCGCGCCGGATCAAGCCGCGTGAAGGGGCGCATCGCATCCCCGCGCAATGCTTCGGGGATACCAGGGCCGTCATCCTCCACCCGAATGCGCAGCGATTTCTGCATCACTGCAACCGACACTCGGGCGCGCGTGCCATAGCGCACCGCGTTTGAAATCAGATTGTCAAGGGCACGACGCACCGCAGCGGCCCGCAGCGGCACCCGGCGATTGCCGACCGTCTCTACCAGATGCACGGTCTTGCCCTGTCGGGTCCAGTTCTCGACCGCTTCCTCCACGAGCTTGCAGGGGTCGGTTTCCTCCATCGCGCTTGTAGTCACACCGCGCGAGAAGTCGAGAAAGGCATCGACCATAGCTTCCATCTCCTTCACGTCCTGCAACATCGGCTCGGCCTCCTCGTCGTCCAGCATCGAGAGGCTCAGTTTCAAGCGCGTCAAAGGCGTGCGCAGGTCGTGGCTGACCCCTGACAACATCAAGGTGCGCTGTTCGATCTGCCGATCAATGCGCGCGCGCATGTCATTGAAAGCCGCCCCCGCCGCGCGTACCTCGGTTGCCCCACGCGGGTGATAGGGGATCACCCGCCCGCGCCCAAAGGCCTCGGCCGCATCCGCGAGCCGTTTGATGGGGCGCAGTTGGTTGCGCATATAGGCCATGGCGATCACCACAAGCATAAAGCCAAACAGCACCGTGATCACGATCAACTGGTGTGGTGCGGCGACGGTCACGCGACGGCGGCTGAACTTCACCTCCGCGAGACCAAATTTTGTATCGATCACGATATAGCTGGCGTGGGTGCGTGTGAACCGGATGGACTGGAACTGCGGCAGGTATCCCACCATGGAGTCGCGCACAAAGCGGCCAGACAGATCCTCAAACGGAATGGAGTTCTGCGGCGTGGGCTCCTCGGCAGAGATAAAACGCATCTGAAAATTGAGCCGCTGCAACATCGGCTGAAGGTCACTCAGGGCCGCTTCGGGACTTTCTGCGGTGGCGATCTGATCGCTGATGACATTGAGCTCGCGCGCAACAGTGTAGGCCATTTGCTGCGTGATGTCCTCAAGGTCTCGGCGAATGAACACAAAGGCCACCACCAGTTGTAAAGCCACCACCGGCATCAACAGAATTAGCGCCGCCCGGCCGTAGATCCCGCTGGGAAGGCGCGGAACATAGTGTTTGAGATCAGAGAGTTTCATGACTAAGCCTAGAGCGGGACAATTCTGCGTCCCCAAGGATGAGGCACATCATGAGCAGATCGCAACCCACCGATGGGTTCAACCCCAAACCCGGCATTGCAGAGATGATCGCTCCCGGCATCCGCCGAATTCTGGCGCCCAACCCCTCGCCGATGACCTATCGCGGGACCAACACCTATCTGATCGGTACGCGCAATCTGGCGGTGATTGACCCCGGGCCAAGCTCAGAGCCCCATCTTGAGGCAATCCTGTCGAGTCTGCAGGTCAGTCAATCCATCGACGCCATTCTGGTGACCCACAGCCACCTTGATCATTCTCCGCTTGCAAAGCGTCTCCAAGAGGAAACCGGCGCAGCGATCTATGCCTTTGGACCCGCGGGCGCCGGGCGCAGTGCAATCATGGAAACGCTCGCCCAGGAGGACGTCGCAGGTGGTGGCGAAGGGATCGATCATGCCTTCCGCTGCGATCATGTCCTCAAGGAGGGCGAGACGCTGTCCGGTCCGGATTGGCAGATCGAGGCCCTGCATACGCCGGGGCACCTTGGCAATCATCTGTGCTTTGCGCTCGGCGATATCTTGTTCTCGGGCGATCATGTGATGGGGTGGGCAAGCTCTCTGGTTTCGCCCCCGGATGGGGACCTTACGGATTTCATGGCCTCCTGTCGCAAGCTGCAAGATCGTCAGTGGTCCCGTTTCCTGCCCGGACACGGCGCCCCGATCGACGCCCCGCACGCGCGTGTCGACTGGCTGATTGCGCACCGGTTGGAGCGAGAGCGCGCGATCCTCGCGGAACTTCGGATCGCGCCCAGAACCGTCTCGGAACTGGCGGCCACGATCTACAAGGAGACGCCCGCCGCGCTTCTCAAGGCCGCAGAGCGCAACGTATTTGCCCATCTCGTGGATCTGACACAACGCAATCTCGCGCAGCCCGAAGGTGCTCTGAGCCTTTCAACGCATTTCTCCTGTACCGATTGATTTTTTTCACCGTTTTTTGTTTTTTCGCTCTGGACGCCCGGAAATCCCAGCGCTATACGAGCGCCCACACTCCGGCGTAGCTCAGCGGTAGAGCAGTTGACTGTTAATCAATTGGTCGTAGGTTCGATCCCTACCGCCGGAGCCAAATTTCTCTTGAAATACAAGAGAGTAACAAGGCCGCCCTTTGGGGCGGCTTTTGTTTTCCTGACCGTTCTTTGCCCAGGTGTTTCCCATATATGGCAGGTGTCTATCGCCCCGGGGTTGCGCCCTGCCCCGCGGTCACAAAAACCGTGTGATCTGATGGATCGGAAGTCCCCAAAAGCCCGCAAATCCGTGCCCCCGAAGGCTGATACATCGCGGCCGTCAAAACAGACTGCTCCTGATGAGCGGCATCCTGGCTGACAGCGATGCGGGGGATCCCAATTATCCTCGAGGAATTGGGCTGCGCGCGGCCTCATGGTCAGTGTCGCGCAGCCAAAAGCATCAAGGTTCAGGCGTCAACGCTGTCCAGTTGCGCCACAAACGCCGCGTAGGTTTCTGCGATCCCGTCGCGCAGGGGGCGTGCGCCAGACCAGCCCATGGCCGCCAAACGCGCGCTGTCCATCAGCTTGCGCGGCGTTCCATCTGGCTTTGAGCTGTCAAAAACCAACTCGGGGCTCACACCCACGATCTCGGCAATGAGTTCGGCGAGCGCG
Organism: Epibacterium sp. HA2-3; assembly: GCF_055693725.2. Taxonomy (NCBI): domain Bacteria; kingdom Pseudomonadati; phylum Pseudomonadota; class Alphaproteobacteria; order Rhodobacterales; family Roseobacteraceae; genus Epibacterium; species Epibacterium sp. HA2-3. Next base: position 1,530,220 of record NZ_CM172490.1, read on the forward strand.
CGAATGCTGATTTCCTTGCCCGAGCCAACATTGACATGCTCCGCACCCGAATAGTGTTTCAGCAAGAACACCAGCGCATCGGCCAGATCGTCGCAATGCAGGAACTCGCGCAGCGGGGTGCCCGACCCCCAGAGCGTGACCTGATCCTCCCCTCTCAAACGAGCAGTATGGAACTTATGCAACAGAGCCGGCAGCACATGACTGGTCTCGAGATCATAGTTGTCCCCCGGCCCATAGAGATTGGTGGGCATCGCCGAAATCCAATCCCGACCGTATTGCTGGCGATAGGCCTGCATCAGCTTGATGCCTGCGATCTTGGCCACCGCGTACCATTCGTTGCTCGGCTCGAGCGCGCCAGTCAGCAGGCTGGCCTCGGGAATGGGTTGCGGAGCGAATTTCGGATAGATGCAGGAAGAGCCCAGAAACAGGAAACGCTGGACATCCGCAGCATGTGCAGCCTCGGCAAGATTGGTTTCGATCTGAAGGTTTTGCAACAGGAAATCAACGGGATAGTCGCTGTTCGCCTTGATACCCCCGACCCGTGCTGCAGCCATGATGATGGCATCCGGACGGGTTGCGGCCATCCACTCCATCACTGCCTGTTGCCGCGTAAGATCCAGATCCTCGCGGCCGGCAGTCACGACCTCACAGTCTTCTTCGGCCAGCCGTCGCAAGACCGCACCGCCGACCATTCCACGATGACCAGCCACAAAAATGCGCTTTCCCCGTAGATCAAACACCTGTTCAGATGTCATGGCAGGGTTTACTCCCCGATGCAGACCGGCAGATCATAGCCATGTTCTTTCAAAAGGGCATGACGGCGCGCGGTTTTCAGGTCTTCCTCAATCATTTCCGCGCACATCTCCTGCGCCGTGATCTCCGGCACCCAGCCGAGTTTTTCCTTCGCCTTTGTCGGATCTCCAAGGAGCGTGTCGACCTCGGCCGGACGGAAGTACCGCGGATCAATACGCATGACAATATCGCCCACCCGGAGCGCAGGTGCAGCATCACCGTTGATCGCGGTGACAGTTGCCACCTCGTCCACGCCCTTGCCGGAAAACTCGAGCTCAATCCCAAGCTCCGCAGCCGACCAGATAATGAACTCCCGCACCGAAGATTGCTTGCCCGTGGCGATCACGAAATCCTCGGGCGTGTCTTGCTGCAGCATCATCCACTGCATGCGCACATAGTCCTTGGCATGGCCCCAATCCCGCAGGCTGTCGATATTGCCCATGTAGAGGCAGGGCTCGAGCCCCTGTGCGATATTGGCAAGGCCGCGGGTGATCTTACGGGTCACAAATGTCTCACCCCGGCGCGGGCTCTCATGGTTGAACAGAATGCCGTTGCAAGCGTAGAGGCCATACGCCTCGCGATAGTTCACCGTGATCCAATAGGCATACATCTTGGCCACCGCATAGGGCGAGCGGGGGTGAAACGGAGTCGTTTCGCGTTGCGGCGTCTCCTGCACCAGACCATAGAGCTCGGATGTCGAGGCCTGATAAAACCGGGTCTTCTGCTCAAGACCGAGGAAACGGATCGCCTCCAAGAGGCGCAGTGTGCCAATGGCATCCACATCTGCCGTGTATTCCGGGGCCTCAAATGACACCGCGACATGAGATTGCGCACCGAGGTTATACACCTCATCCGGTTCGACCTCGCGCAAGATCCGCGTCAGGTTGGAAGTGTCGGCCAGATCGCCATAATGCAGCTTGAAGCGCGCCCGATCCGTGTGCGGATCCTGATAGATATGGTCGATACGGCTGGTGTTGAAGGATGAGGCGCGGCGCTTAATGCCATGCACCTCATAGCCCTTTTCCAGCAGGAACTCTGCCAGGTAAGAGCCGTCTTGACCGGTGACCCCGGTGATGAGCGCACGTTTGGTCATGTTATCCTCGTGTATTCGGGCACGCGCTTTTGGGGCGTGCAGGCTCAAGGTTCAGGCGCGGGTTCAGGCGCTTTGTCTCAGGTTTGCGTCCATTGGGCGGGCCACAGAGTTGAAACACTCGGCCACGCGATCAATGTCGGCTGCGTTGAGGTTGTGGTGATTGGGAAGGTAGATGCCAAAATCATGAATCAGGTCGGCATTTGGCAGAACCTGATCACCATAGACCCGTACCCAGAACGGGTGGCGGGCGATATTGCCACAGATCAGAGGGCGGCATTCAATCGACTCGGCCTTGAGCGCACGCGCGACCTCCATTCGGTTTTCCACCAGCGTTCCATAGGCAAACGACGACAGCAGTTCTGTCTCGCTCTGCTGCTTGAAAAACCCAGGCAGGCCTTGCGCGTAGGTCGCGAAATTCTCCGCCCGAATGCGGCAGATTTCATCGAGCTTTTTGAGCTGCTGCAACCCGATGTAGGCCTGCAGGTCGGTCGAGCGCAGATTGAAGCCCGCATAATAGAACGTGTAGAGATTGCGGAACTCATCCACATTATGCGTGCGCTGTAGGTCCGCCTGGCGCCCCGGCGCAAGATCCCGGCTCCACCCGTGCGAGCGCAGCGACAGCATGACCTGATGCAGTTCCTGATCATCGGTTACGACCATGCCACCTTCGATGGTGGAGATGTGATGCCCGTAATAAAACGAGAAACTCCCCGCAAGACCGTGACAGCCGAGTTTCTGCCCCTCAAAGGTCGACCCAAGCGCCTCGCAGCTGTCCTCCAGAAGGATCACATCATAGCGCGCGCAGATCTCCTTGATCTCGCGCAGGTGGTTGGCGTGCCCAAGCACATGCACCAGCAGCAGCATCGAGGGCGCCTCTGTTCGGCAGAGCTCCTCCAGGTGGTTGAGATCAAGCCCGAGGTTAAGGGGGTCGCAGTCACACAGACGCACATCAAATCCCAGTTGCATCAGGGGCGAGACGGTCGTCACCCAGCTAACGCCGGGTGCGATCACCTTGTTGTTGCGCAGGCGACCGGCCTCTTTGGCTGCATAGATCATCAGCAGGTTCGCCGAGGACCCGGAGTTTACAAAAACCGCGTAATTGCAACCCATCCACTCGGCAAAGCTGGCCTCGAACTGGCTGGTGACTTCGGCCTTTGTCAGGCGATTGCCAGCCAGCATCCATTCTGTCGTGATCTTGAGGTCGTCCTGAGAGATCGTCTCTTCCGCCAGAAGAACCGGTTTAACTGTATTGGAGGTGGTCACTGCGCGGCCCTCACCATCTGCATGGCTTTCAATTCGACATAGTAGGCGCGCACCTCGTTGTAGGCGGCCGCAATGTCGCGTTTCTTTTGTGCATCCTTGAATGCATCGATGGTGATGCTGCCGTCATGGGCGCGGAAACTGGCAAGGGGCTCCTTGACAAATCCAACACGCGGGTAGCGCAACATCGACAGGAGTGAGGCAAAAATATCTGGCCCCACCCCATGATACTCACTGGTCTGCAGTGGCAGGCGGCCCTGATAAAGCGCATCGATCAGTACTTGTTTACGAAAGAGCGCCGCACCCGGCGAAATCAGCGAGCCGACGATTTTCTCCTCGGCGAGATGATTGTCGAAAGTGCCGGTCTGGGGCAGCCATTCCAGAAACTGCGTCATCATCTGGCGACCGCTCTTATCGTCGATCACTTCGGCCCCACTGAAGGCAAAGCCCACATCCTCACCCATGACACTCAGGCACTTTTCGATAAAGGTCTCGGCGATCCAGTCGTCGTCATATTGCAGATGAACATAGGTGCCGTTTGCATGCAGAATGCCATCCAACCAGCAGAAATGTGGTCCAAAATCGCGATCGCGCCGCACATAGGTGATCTTGTCGCCATAAGAGGCTGCCACCTCGGGGGTGCTGTCGGTGGACCCATGGTCGACCACAATCACCTCGCAGCTATGGGTCTGCGCCAGGGCGCTGTCGATCGCCTTGGGGAGCATCTCTGCGCGGTTAAACGTCGGGATGACAATGGATACGGACTCAGTCATTTGCTTCTCCAAGGATGTCATGCAGGAGGGAGACGTCGGGAACCAGATTGTTATCGGCTCCCATGGCTTTGATTTTGAGAGGAAAAGGCGCAAAGCTCTGGGCGAACTCGGCGACAGTCTGGGCGCGACCGGAACCGAGGTTCACCACCCCTTCAAAGGAAGAAAGAGCCAGGCGCACAAGCTGCTGCGCAGCCGCCTCAGCGGTGAGGAAATCGCGCAAGCTGCCAGCACCATATAGTTCGAATTCCGTTTCTGGGCTGGCCTTTGCAAGGCGACGTTCCAGTGATGGGCGCAGGTAGTTTCCCTCCTGCGCAGGATCATGGATCGAGAATAGACGCGCCACGCAGAGAGCGCGACCGACTTGGGCGCAGATGTCGCGAGCGGCCTGTTCTCCCATCAGTTTGGTCTTTCCATAGACCGAGACCGGATCTGTTGGATCCTCCTCAGAGATGGGGCGGTCCTGTGCGGCGTAGACATGACCGGACGAGCAATGCAGCAGGCGCGCAGGTGTCGCCTGCCCTACTTCTGCAGCAGCCAAAGCGGCGATTAGATTGATCGTTCCGCCCGCGTTGACAGCATAGCCGCGCGCCGGATCAGCGCAGACCTCGTCCACGGGAACCAAAGCGGCGAGATGGATCACCAGATCAAGCGGGCCTGCCCTCTGCACCACCCGCGTGGTCGCGGCCAAATCCGTGAGATCCGCAGTATTGCGCAGAACCTGCGCCCCCGGCGCATGAGCCTGGAGCGCGGTTGCAACATGCCTGCCAAGGATGCCGCCACTGCCGGTCAGAAATATGCGAAGGGGCTGGCTCATGCTCGGGGATGTGACGCGGCCGGAGTGCCATGGCCCAGAAGACCAAGATATTTTAGCGCGAGAGCCTGGCTTTCGTTTTCTATTGCGTTGCGCGATTTTGGAAACGGGGACGCGCCTTGCGGTGCCGGTTGGGGCATCGCATTCCGTGTGGCTGTTATGCCTTGGGCAAAAGACACCTCATGCACACCATGGGTGCGCATGTTTTCCTCGTCATTGTGCGGGCGGAACTCGGCCTGCGCATCCGGCGAGGAAAAATACCGCCCAATAACCAGAGGCAGCCGCGCGGTGCGCAGTTTTTTCTTGTGCAGATGCTGCCAGAAAATCGCATCGCCAATCGATAGGATCGGGTCGCGATTGCCGAAATGAGTTGGATACCAGCGCTGAGTTTTCTCAAGATCCCAGAGGGTTGCAGGCCCAAGCGTACCCCGCTCGCCCATGCCGCTTCCAAGGCGCAAACGTTTGTCGCCCTCAATCGGAGCGGGGGGCCAAGCGGGCTCAAAACAGGTTTGTTTTGGATCGCTCGACCCAAAGACCTCCGTCTGAAACGCGTGGTCGAACTGGATGATCCATTCACCGCCAATCAAGGCTGTATCCGTCTGCAAAAGCCCGCGCAGCATCATTTCAGCCGCATCCGTGCTCAGCCGGTCATCCATGTTGAGGTTCATGACGAACCGGGTACGCGCAAGCGCCACCCCTGCTGCCCAGGCCTCGTAGATGGTCAGAGGCTCGGAAAAGGAGTGCCACGGTGCGGCCAGCCATTCGGGCGCGGTGTCCCCATTGTCGAAGATGTAACAAGGCTCTACCGGGATGCTTTGCCGTTTTAGATTGTCCCAATGGGATTTCAGCAGCTCCAGCTTGTTTGGCTGTTTGTGCCAGACCGCACAAAACACGGTCACATGTGGGCGCGACGGCGTAGTCGTATCAGGGAGGTTGTGAGATGATAACCGCATCTTCCAGGCCGTTTCCTCGTCAAAAGTTCCACGTCGCGTGGCTCGTGAAAGTTTTAATAAAGCCCAGAGTTTAAGGTGCAGTTAATCTAGAATGAGAAAAACTACGCCACGGCGACGGGTTTCAGATCGTGTGATACGAGGCTCTCTTGTGCACAAGAAGATCACGGGGATCGCGCTTTGCGCTGAAATGACGGTAAGAGGCGCTACCGCATTGGCGGAAGGATTATGTTAGGAATTCAACGCTAATCTGGCGGGAAGTTTCGCCGAGCGGTATCGGCGTCGATCCACTCCTGCGATGGAACTCCTACATGCTTTTTAAGAAGTCCAAAACCGCTGCGTCCTCCAGCCTGAATGACGATCAGAAGCTGCGCGCGATGATCGAAAACACCCAGGCCGTCATCGAGTTCAAGGTCGATGGGACCATCATTCGCGCAAACAAGGTCTTTTTGGACACGCTGGGCTACACGCTTGAGGAAATCGAGGGCCAACACCACAGCATGTTTGTCTATCCGAGCTTTGTGAGAAAAGACGCCTACAAGCAGATGTGGCGCGATCTGGCTGCGGGTAATCCACTGACGGATCAGTTTCCGAGGCTGCGCAAGGACGGAGAAGTTGTTTGGATTCAAGCAACCTACGCGCCGTTCTTCAATGAAGATGGGACCGTCGACCGGATCGTGAAAATCGCGTCCAACATCACCAAGCGCCGAATGGAAATTCTTGGAATTGCCGCCGCGCTGGAACAACTGAGAAACGGTGATTTGACCTATCGATGCGCCCCCTCCGACATCGATGACATCGGGCGTCTCTCCACAGCCTATAACGAGGCTGTCAGCTCTCTGCAAAACACCATTCGCACGGTGCGCGAAGTGGCAGATGGCGTCACTCGCACGGCGGGTCAGTTGAATGACTCCTCCTCTGAACTGTCGCAACGCACGGAAAATCAGGCGGCCACGCTGGAGGAAACAGCCGCCGCAGTCGAGGAGTTGACAGCAACCGTCCGCTCTTCGGCGGATGGTGCACGCGAAGTCGAGGACAATGTTCGCGAAGCCCGCGTGACCGCTGAGAAAAGCGGTCAGGTCGTCAGTGACGCCGTAAAAGCAATGTCCAAGATCGAAGAATCCTCGCAAAGCATTTCAAAGATCATCTCCGTGATCGACGACATCGCCTTTCAGACCAACCTGCTGGCCTTGAACGCTGGCGTCGAAGCTGCGCGCGCAGGCGAAGCAGGACGCGGATTTGCCGTGGTTGCCTCCGAGGTCCGAAATCTTGCGCTTCGCTCTGCGGATGCCGCTGGTGAAATCAAAGGCTTGATCGATCAAAGCGCCACCCATGTCTCTGACGGCGTGACCCTGGTGGGCCGCACCGGCACAGAACTCGAGGCGATCATCAGCAGCGTGAACTCGATTTCTGAGAACGTCAGCGTCATCGCACGCGGAGCCGAGGAACAAGCCGTAACGCTCAGCGAAATCAACAGCGGCATCGGTCATCTTGATGAAGTGACACAAAACAACGTCGCTATGGTGGAAGAGACCACTGGCGCAAGCCAGACCCTCGCCAGCGATGCATCCGTGATGTCGAAGGAGATCGCGAATTTTGTATCCGAGGGCGAAATCAAGATCGCAAAACATGTCGCGCCGATCCCGAACACGCCGCCGCCAACGGTGGAACCTGAACTGGAACTTCGCACCGCCACCTAGTCCTCTAGAGTTCCCCCCGGTTGGGACTCATCCCACGCCATTCCGATATGAAGGCGCAGTCGGCACTCGTGCCACGGCGCCTTTCCCATCGAAGGTGTGGATGGACCAGTAAGGTTCCCGCCCCGACATAAGACCCCCAAGAGGAAGTGCACATAAACTGCTGCCTCCCTTATTGCTTTAGGGCGGGATCTTACGACTCTGGCCAAGATTGGGCGACTTGAGCCTCCGCATTAACCCGGAGCTGAGAACCCCGAACTACGGCCTCGCTCCTGAGGCCAAAACGTCCGCAATTAGCTCGCGTCAAGACTGGGACGCCGCTCCCTCTTCTGGTCAACGCCAAGATCAGGGCGCGCATCAGTCTTGATGATCCGCGACACTGCGGCGCGCGTCTTTCACAAAAGGCTCTGCGATGCGTAGCAATGCCTGCGACCTGACCGACATTGCCACGCGCAAATTCGCAGATTGTGCATGCGCGCCCGCCAAAAGCAGTCGATCTGAAAGACGACAAAAGCGCCGCAGACGGAACAACCGGATCATGCGAGACGCACCACATGAGCGCGCAGCACCTCGCTTCAGCGCGCTGCCCTAGGTTTGCATATTTGAAATTTACTCAACCTCTGCAGACGCATCAGTGGCTGACCCCGAAGAGATAGTCCCATATTTGATGGTGTTTTCACTTTTCGCCCGTCATTCACCCTCAACAGGTACTTAAGAATTTTCGCATAAAACGATGATGAGCCTCGTTCAATTGGCCCGGTAACAAGAAGCTGCCCCTCTTGCAGGGGCTGGAAGAGTAAATGGCAACGATGAACTCAGGCCTCGGCGGTGCGACGGGGTATGGTGAAAACAGCTTTGTCACGAATGGGCCGGACAGCGGCACCCTCGATGATGGCAGCGTCTATGTTGACATCACCTCGGTGTTCGGCCCTGGAGGGATCACGCTCTTTGGCCAGAACTATACCGGGTTCAACGTCGGCACCAACGGTGTCATTGGTTTTGATTGGGACAGCACCACCTACAACCCCGAGGGCCTCGAAGGTTTTAACCAAGGCCCACTGATCGCACCGCTGTGGACCGATATGGATCTCAGCCAAGGCGGCGACATCCTGTGGGATCTCGACACGGTCAACGGCACGGTCACGATCACCTGGCTCGATGTTGCCCCCTCTTCGGGCGCCGGGACCAACTCCTTTCAGGTTGTGCTGACCGATACAGGCGGCGGCAACTTTGATCTCGAGTTTATCTATGAGGACATCCAGTATGGTGATGGCGACACGCTCGGCAACAGCGTCGGCCTGACCGATGGCAATGGAAATGTCTACGAGCTCGAAGGCTCACGCGATACCAATGCCGCCACCCAATACGAGACCACAAGCTTTGACAGTGGCCCGGCCCCGGGTCATTTCTCGACCTCGGTTGTAGATGGCACACCGGACGTCTATTCCATCGACGGCACCTCCGGCGCGGACAACATGGACGTCGGCTATACCGACGCCGATGGGCAGGACATCACCAATCAGGATGACTACATCCTTGCTGGCGACGGCAATGACACCATTCGCGGAGGCGAGGGAGACGACACGATTGTCGGCGGCGCTGGCGATGATGTGATCTACAGCGGCAGCGATTCAGACGCTGCGGCGCCGACCTATGTGCAGGTGTACAACGGCGACAATTATCACGGCACAACCGGTCAGGACTTCTATCACTGGAATGCGGAAACAGGCAGCAACGCCGTCATCCGCATGAACAATACGCCCACCGAGTCGGGCTCTGGCGATGGCGAGGCTGACTATGTGGTTGTCGGAACCACCAACAACACCGGCACCCTGACCATTGGCGACTTTGACGTCGGCAATGACCGGATCGTACTGCCCGAGGCCTATGCTTCGATTTCGATGACCAACGCGTCCTCGCCGCCAGATTATTATTCCGACATTACAATCACATATGCGAACGGCAATACGCAGAGCTTTGTGATCTATCACGACGGCTCCACGCCGCTTACTGCCAGCGAGGTCTTCACCACCGAGGTTCCGACTGTCACCGCAAGCGACAACGATCAGCTCATCGGGGGCGAAGGCGACGACACTTTTATCCTCGAAGATCACTCCGGGAATGACACGATCGATGGGGGTGCGGGTGAAGGCGATCACATTGACGCGTCCAACCTGTCTGGGCCGGTTTCGGTTACCTATTCGGGGGATGAGGCCGGGGACATCGTCAGCGGGTCGGATACGACCACCTTCAGCGACATCGAGCAGATCACCCTGACCGATCAGGCTGATTTTTTTGACGCCAGCGCTGCTGCCACCGGCGTATCTCTGGATGCAGGGACCGGGGATGACACCATCATCGGCTCCAGCGGCAATGACACGCTCTCCAGCGGCATCGGCCATGACACCATCACCGGGGGCCTGGGTGATGACCTGATGACAAGCGCCGGTGGGGAGGACCTCTTTGTCCTCACCACCAGCGGCGGGCGCGACACCATCACCGATTTTGGTACCGGCGATCTGGATGGCGATGGGCGCTTCAACGACCAGCTCGATGTGTCCAATCTCTCGGGCGGTACAGGACCTGGCGGCAGCGTCACACGAAACGATGTTGTCGTCAGCGACGATGGCAGCGGCAATGCGGTGCTGACGTTCCCGGATGGCGAGCAGCTGGTGCTCCTTGGCGTGCCACCGACCTTTATGTCTGCCCCGGCCAATCTCTATTCTGCGGGCATTCCCTGTTTCACCACGGGCACACTGATCGACACTGCGACGGGGCCACGTCCGGTTGAGACACTCCGGGTCGGCGATCTGATGCAGACGGCTGATGAGGGCTGCCAACCCGTGATCTGGATTGGAATGACCCATGTTCCCCATAAGGCGCTCGTGGCCAATCCGCGGCTGAGGCCCATCACATTGCACCCAGGCGGCAGCCTTCTGCTGGCGCGGCCCATGACGGTGTCGCGTCAGCACCGGTTCGTGTTCGCCGACCCACAGGATCGGACCGAGCGTTTCCTGCGCGCCAATCAACTCCTTCAGGTGGCGCCGGATCAGGCCAGTGTTGGCTGCCCTCTGGGCGGCGTCACCTATGTTCATGTCTTGCTTGAGCGGCACCAGGTCTTGTTTTCCGGCGGCGTCGCAACGGAGAGCTTTTTCCCCGGCCCTTGGTCTTTGCGCGGGCTCTCGCCTCGCTCCGTGGCAAAGCTCGCCGCTTTGCTGCCCGGGTTCCGCTATTTGCACGGGTTGCCCCCCAAACTCGCGAGAATGGCGACCGAGCAGATCTATGCTCCGCTGGCACGCGAGGAAATCAGCACCGCAGAGTTACGAGAGAGACTGCGCGCCACCCGTCTGAAACAAAGCGCCTGAAACGGTGCCCAGTCGCGGCAGGCCGCCACAGGGCCACATTCTGCGCGCAAACGCCGCAGCCCACTCGAACACAATCCCAACTGATACCGGCGACGCCAATGGCGTCTACACTGGAGCGATTGACAGGAAAAATTCTGTCTATCCATGTAAAAATCGTCAATTTCTACCGTAAATTTACAGTAATTCAGCGGGCAGCGGAAAAGGATTTACAAGCAAGCCCTTATTTTAACGATGTTTATTCACATCTTTTCAACTTCGCTTATTATCACGCCCAAGGTTGGAGAAGGTTTGACTCTTGGCGCACTTCCATGTGGAGATCGCGCCCAAGAGAATTTTGGAGGGAGGACATTCCATGACCACGCCCGAGAGCGCAGTTTACCCACCGTCTGAGGACATCGTCAAAAACGCCCATGTCAATGCGGCAAAATACGACGAGATGTACGCGCAATCCATCGAGAACCCAGAGAAGTTCTGGGCAGAGCAGGCTGAACGCATCGACTGGATCAAGCCGTTCACCAAGGTCAAGAATGTGTCCTATGATTTTGGCAACGTGGACATCAAATGGTTCGAGGACGGTCAGCTGAACGTCGCAGCCAACTGTATCGACCGCCATCTGGAGACCCGTGGCGATCAGACCGCGATCATCTGGGAGCCTGATGATCCATCCGATGAAGCCAAGCACATCTCCTATAAGGAGCTGCACCTCAGAACCTGTCGCATGGCCAATATCCTCGAGAGCATGGGTGTTGGCAAAGGCGACCGGGTGGTAATCTACCTGCCCATGATCCCCGAAGCCGCCTATGCCATGCTGGCCTGTGCGCGCATCGGTGCGATCCACTCAATTGTTTTTGCAGGGTTTTCACCGGACGCCCTGGCGGCGCGGATTAATGGCTGTGACGCCAAGGTTGTGATCACCGCCGACGAGGCCCCGCGCGGAGGGCGCAAGACACCTCTGAAGTCGAACGCCGACGCCGCGCTGCTGCACTGCAAAGAAAGCGTGAAATGCCTCGTGGTGCGCCGCACCGGCGGTCAGACCACATGGATCGACGGTCGCGACCATGACTATAACGAGATGGCGTTGGAGGCGAATGACTACTGCAAACCCGCCGCAATGGACGCAGAAGATCCGCTTTTCATTCTCTACACCTCCGGCTCGACCGGGCAGCCCAAGGGCGTTGTACACACCACCGGTGGCTACCTCACCTATGCCGCACTCACCCATGAGGTGACGTTTGATTACCACGATGGCGACATCTACTGGTGTACGGCCGATGTGGGCTGGGTCACGGGCCACAGCTATATCGTGTATGGCCCCCTCGCCAATGGCGCCACCACATTGATGTTTGAAGGCGTGCCCACCTACCCCGATGCGGGCCGGTTCTGGGCGGTCTGCGAAAAGCACAAGGTCAACCAGTTCTACACGGCACCGACGGCGATCCGCGCCCTGATGGGGCAAGGGACGGAATTTGTCGAGAAATACGACCTCTCCGATCTGAAGCTCCTCGGCACAGTGGGCGAGCCCATCAACCCGGAAGCCTGGAACTGGTACAATGATGTGGTCGGCAAGGGCAAATGCCCGATCGTCGATACCTGGTGGCAGACTGAGACCGGCGGACACCTGATGACCCCGCTGCCTGGCGCGCATGCGACCAAACCGGGTGCTGCGATGAAGCCCTTCTTTGGCGTGGAGCCTGTCGTCCTTGATCCACAGTCAGGCGCTGAAATCGACGGCAACGGCGTTGAGGGCGTGCTCTGTATCAAGGACAGCTGGCCGGGCCAGATGCGTACTGTCTGGGGCGATCACGAACGTTTCGAGAAGACCTACTTCTCTGATTACAAAGGCTATTACTTCACGGGTGATGGGTGCCGCCGCGATGCCGACGGCGACTACTGGATCACCGGGCGCGTGGACGATGTGATCAACGTCTCTGGTCACCGCATGGGCACCGCCGAGGTGGAAAGCGCGCTTGTCGCACATGCCGCCGTGGCCGAAGCCGCGGTTGTGGGCTACCCGCATGAGATCAAGGGCCAGGGCATCTACTGCTATGTCACCCTGATGAATGATCGCGAGCCTTCGGACGAGCTCCTTAAGGAGCTGCGTCAGTGGGTGCGCACCGAGATTGGCCCCATTGCCTCGCCTGATGTAATCCAATGGGCGCCTGGCCTGCCGAAGACACGTTCGGGCAAGATCATGCGCCGCATCCTGCGTAAAATTGCGGAGAATGATTTTGGCAGCCTCGGCGACACCTCGACCCTCGCGGATCCTTCGGTCGTCGATGATCTGATCTCCAACCGTGCCAACAAGGGGTAAGCGACCATGACCACAGATGTTATGACTCGCCCCGCGGTACTGATCCTGCTGGGCCCTCCGGGGGCAGGCAAAGGCACGCAGGCGCGGATGCTTCAGGAAAAATACGGCCTTGTGCAGCTCTCCACCGGGGATCTTCTGCGTGCGGCCGTGGCTGCGGGCACCGAGGCGGGCAAACAGGCCAAGGCGGTGATGGATGCGGGCGGTCTGGTCTCTGACGAGATTGTCATCGCCATCCTCAAGGACCGGATGAACGACGCAGATTGCCGCAACGGGGTCATCCTCGACGGCTTCCCGCGCACAACCGTGCAGGCCAAGGCGCTGGATGGGTTGCTGGCCTCGACCGGTCAGCGGATCAACGCGGCGATCAGCCTCGAAGTGAATGACAGCGCGATGGTGACCCGGATTTCCGGGCGCTCCACCTGCGCCGATTGCGGAGAAGGCTATCACGACACCTTCAAGCCGCCTATGCCGGGTGAAGTCTGCACCAAATGCGGCGGTGAAACCCTCACGCGGCGCGCTGATGATCGGGCAGAGACAGTGGCCAGCCGGCTTGAGGCCTATCATGCGCAGACTGCACCGCTGATCGCCTATTATCAAGAGGCCGGCGTGCTGAAATCCGTGGATGCAATGGCGGAAATCAGCAGCGTTGCGACGCAGATGTCCTCTGTGGTGGAAACGATCCTGCACTAAGGTCGCCCTGCGCGAGAGCATCAGATGCCTCCGCCCCCAGGGTCGGAGGCATCTGATTTATTTTCTTTTGCATCCAAGGGCAGAGGTTGAAATAAGGGCGAGGCCCGCTATCCCTCAGAGGCACGCGCAGCATTGACGACAGCAACGGACCCCCTGCCCTATGACCCTCACCAGCTTCACTCCCGGCCCCGACACTCAGGCAGAGATGCGTGCGGCATTGGGGTGTTTTGCAACCGGTGTGGTCGTGGTCACAACACAGACAGAGCGCGGCCCGCTTGCGATGACCGTCAACAGCTTCACTTCTGTCTCGCTGACGCCGCCGCTGGTGCTGTGGTGTCCGGCCGTACACTCGAAGCGGCATGACCCATTTGTGGGGGCCAAACACTTCTCGATTCATGTGATGGCCGAAGATCACATGGATGCAGCGCTGCATTTTGCCCGCCATGGCGAGGCCTTTGACGTCCACCCCTGGAGCCGGAACACGCAAAATCAGCCCGTTCTCGACGACGCAATGGTCCGCCTGGACTGCGCCCATCACGCCGCCCACCCAGGTGGCGATCACACCATTCTGGTGGGTGAAGTCCTGAACGTCAGCCGCCGCGCAGATCTGGGACCCGGTTTGGTATTCCATCAGGGCAAATACGGTCGTTTTTCCGACTGACTTTTCAACAGAGCGCCCGGTAGTTCCTCAGGCTCAGATACCCCGGTGCGCCCTCAGGCGCTGCACAGGGCTGTAGCAACCGGTAGGATTGACAGCACCCGCTCGGGACAGGCGCTTGCGCAGAGACCGCAGCCCGTGCACGCCTGATCGCGGATCTCCAGCGTGTTGCCCGCATCGCCCAGGTGCATCGCATCCGTGGGACAGGACCAGACACAGTGTTGGCACAGCGTACATCCATCCGTGAGGCTCACATACCCCGCCACAGAGGGTGCTTCCGTCTCTGCGCGAGGCTCTGGTGGTATCGCGGCATCTGCGTCATCTTTGATGGGGTCATCCAGCAGGACCGAAAGCGCGTTTTCAGAGTGGAACAGAGCAACCGTCCCATCCAATCCAGCGCAGGCAGCAATATCTTCGACAAGGTCGAGCTGTCGATGGATTAGACGAATATCGGGCGACAACTCAATGAAAACGCGAGAAAAACCATGCGCAAGCGCGCCCAGGACGTCCTCGGTGCTGAGGCAGCCCGACGGACAGACCCTCAGGTTTGTGACAGCATAAGACCCGCGTAGATCGCCGTTTACATGTGCTGGAACACTGGCTGCGTAATAAAGCACCAAAGCCTCTGCCGCACCGCCGATCCGTGCCCGAAGGTGCGCCTTGAGACAGACGCGTTCGAGAACTGCGGAGCGGCGCACGTTTGGCGACGCCGCCCCACAAAAACACAACTCACTTGTTAACTGGGACATTCTCTCCCCCGTACAACGGGGAGCAGATCCCCGCACAAGTGAAGCGTGCAAGCCCTTAACAGAATGTTACTTTCTCTTAAAATTGACGATACCCAGCCGAAGCCTCGGCTGGGTATCCAGTTAATTTACGATGGCATTACCGTGGTGCGAAATCAGTTCAGCGCCGCATCGGTAATCGCATGGGTCCACGCCCCTTCAGGCGCCTTGGTGATGACCGGGTCAGAGCCGCCGCTCAGCAGGGTCTGCACCGTGCGCTCGTAGTCTGCCACGTCAAGCGCGCCATTGCTGCCGGAAGTGAGTTTGGCAATCTCGCCCATCATCCGCTTTTGGTGGGTTTCGGTCTGGGCACCAGAGGCATCATTGTCGAGCACGATTTCTGCGGCCTCCTCCGGGTTCTCTTCGGCGTATTTCCAACCCTTCATAGACGCCCGGACAAAGCGCTCCATTTTGTCGACGAAGGCCGGATCGGAGAGGTTGTCCTCGAGCACATAGAGGCCATCCTCGAGCGTTGCGACGCCTTGGTCCTCGTATTTGAAGGTCACAAGCTCATCAGCCGAGACCCCCGCATCAATCACCTGCCAATATTCGTTATAGGTCATGGTGGAGATGCAATCGGCCTGCCGCTGCAGCAGAGGATCGACGTTAAAGCCCTGTTTCAAAACCTCTACGCCTTCGGGACCCTTGACCTCTGTCGAGATACCGAGCTTGCCCATCCAGCTCATGAAGGGGAACTCATTGCCGAAGAACCAGACCCCAAGAGTGCGATCCGCGAGATCCTTGGGTGCAGAGATGCCGGTGTCTTTCCAGCAGGTGAGCATCATGCCAGAAGATTTGAACGGCTGGGCAATGTTGACCAGCGGCAGACCCTTTTCCCGCGCAGCCAGAGCTGCGGGCATCCATTCCACGGTCACATCCGCGCCGCCCCCTGCGATCACCTGCGTGGGCGCGATGTCGGGGCCACCGGGAAGAATGGTCACATCCAGCTCTTCTTCCCCGTAAAACCCTTTGTCCAGCGCCACATAGTAGCCTGCAAACTGCGCCTGGGTAACCCATTTCAGTTGCAGCTTCACCTCATCTGCGGCCTGCGCAGCAGAGGTTGCCATCAGTGCCATGGCGGCGGCTGTTAGCACGTTTTTCATCAGTTTGAACTCCCTGTTGGTTATGATGAAATCATGCGCGAGTTGAGATCGACACGCAAAAGATTTGCCATTAATTGACGATCGATCCCTTGGTTTCGCACAAGACTTGGGCACCGGGCATGGCGGGGATTTATCCCTCTATACAGCACCTTGCGCCCAAATGATGATGTGCCCCCACGTCGCGCAGGGACACGCGTTTTTGTCAGCCCCGTTGGGACGGGTGCCAGAAGGTCAGTGACTTCTCCAAGAGAGCCACGAGCCCATAAAAGAGCGAGCCTGCGAGCGCAGCGACAACGATCTCGGCCCACACCATATCAAGCGCAAGCTGCCCGACCGAGGTGGAGATCCGGAACCCCATCCCAACCGTTGGCGAGCCAAAGAACTCCGCCACGATTGCCCCGATCAGCGCCAGGGTTGTCGAGATCTTGAGACCATTGAAGACAAACGGCAAGGCCGCAGGCAAGCGCAGTTTGATGAGGCTCTGCCAATAGGACGCGGCATAGGTGCGCATCAGATCGCGTTGCATCTGGTCGGTTTCGCGCAGCCCGGCCACGGTGTTCACCAGCATCGGGAAGAACACCATCACCACGACCACGGCCGCCTTGGACTGCCAGTCAAAGCCAAACCACATCACCAGGATCGGCGCGGTGCCAACAATCGGCAGCGCCGCGACGAAATTCCCCACCGGCAACAGCCCGCGACGCAGGAAATCACTGCGATCCACCAAAATGGCGGTCAGAAACGCCGCGCCACAGCCGATCACATAGCCACCCAGCGCGCCTTTGAGGATGGTCTGGCTGAAGTCGGCCCAAAGGATCGGCAGGCTCGCCGCAAATCGCTCGGCAATCAACGAGGGCGCGGGCAAGATCACCAGCGGGACCTCAAGACCGCGCACCAGAAGCTCCCAGACGATCAGGATTGTCACCCCAAAGATCGCTGGCACCAGGAGGCCCACCGCACGGCTATCCGCCTTTGGCCCATTGGCAAGGCGAGTGTTTATCCACCACCCCGCGCACCAGACCACTGCAGCCAAGAAAACCAAAAGCATCAGCGCACCTCCTGAGGAGTTTGGGACCGGGTTGCCATCAGACGTTTTCCACTCATGATTTCACCCCCATACGCCCAAGCAGCATGCGCTCGAGCACCCCGAGGAGCGCCACCAGAGCCGCAGCCAGGATGGCCGCTGCAAAAAGCGCCGACCAGATCTGCACCGTCTGACCGTAGTAGCTTCCTGCCAGAAGCCGCGCGCCAAGCCCTGCGACCGCACCAGTTGGCAATTCCCCAACGATAGCCCCCACGAGCGAGGCCGCAATGCCGATCTTGAGCGAGGCAAAGAGATAAGGCATCGACGAGGGCAGACGCAGCTTCCAGAACACCTGCCCCTGCGAGGCGTTGTAGGTCTTCATCAGATCAAGCTGCATGTGATCCGGGCTGCGCAAGCCTTTGACCATACCGACCACCACAGGAAAGAAACTGAGGTAGGCGGCGATGATCGCCTTGGGCAAAAGCCCTTGTACGCCAATGGAATACAAGACGACGATGATCATTGGCGCCAGCGCGATGATCGGAATGGTCTGGCTCACGATGGCCCAAGGCATCACCGACATGTCCATGACTCTGGAATGCACGATCCCGACCGCAAGCAGGATCCCAAGCCCTGTGCCGATCGCAAATCCAAGAAGCGTCGCGGAGAGCGTCACTTGCCCATGATAGATCAGGCTGCGTTTGGAGGTGATCTTCTTCATCACCGTGGTGTCCCAGAGCTCTGTGGCGACCTGATGCGGCGCCGGCAAGCGCGGGCGCTCCACCGACCATGCACGCGAAATCGCAAAGCTGTTCTGAACCACAAGTCCAAGTGCCGAAGCGTCTCGACGCTCACGCGCGGTTGCAGGCTCCACCTGCTCCCCTGCGCGCTCAGCGGCGTCCAGCACCCCCTTGATGTTCATCGGCACGCAGGCAAGATACCAGAGGCCAATAATCCCCGCGACCACGGTCAGGACGGCCATAAACGTCTTCATACGCCGCCCTCCATTGCAAAATCCTCAGTCATGAGCATGCCCCGCACGAAGCCCCTCACGCACGCGGTGCGAAATCTCGATAAACTCCGGCGTGTCGCGAATATCGAGCGGGCGTTCCTTGGGCAGGGTGCTCTCGATCACCTCGTGGATGCGACCCGGACGGGGCGACATCACGACGATCTTGGTCGACAGATACACCGCTTCGGGGATCGAATGGGTCACAAAACCGATGGTCTTGTTGGTGCGCGCCCAGAGTTTCAGGAGCTGTTCGTTGAGGTGGTCGCGCACGATTTCGTCAAGCGCGCCAAAGGGTTCATCCATCAACAACAGATCCGCATCAAACGCCAGTGCACGCGCAATCGAGGCGCGCTGCTGCATCCCCCCCGACAGTTGCCACGGGAATTTGCCGCCAAAACCCGCAAGCTCCACAAGCTCCAGCACCTCGGCCACGCGCTTGTCCTGTTCCGCTTTGGAATATCCCATGATTTCAAGCGGAAGCTTGATGTTCTTGGCGATCGTGCGCCACGGATAAAGCCCCGCCGCCTGAAACACATAGCCATAGGCACGCTGCTTGCGCGCCTCTTCCGGCGTCATCCCGTTCACCGTGAGGCTTCCGCCTGTCGGCGTCTCCAGAGACGCGATACAGCGCAGAAACGTGGTCTTGCCGCAGCCCGATGGCCCAATAAAGGAGACGAAATCCCCCTTATTGATGGTCAGATTGATGTCCTTCAGCGCGTGTACGGATGTGTCGCCTGATCCAAACACAAGGTCCAGATCGCGTGCTTGGATCACAGCCGCCCCTGGGTCCCGATCGATGGCTTGTTCTACCTCTGAGGTCATTTGCATATTCATTTCATAGCCTTGATCAAACAAACGGGGGCGCAGAGGCCCCCGTTTTCATGCGTTTAGACGCCAGTGGCGGGAATGCCGCTGCGCTCAACCGGGCGCGGCGCGGTCAGCTCTTTCCAGGTGCTGAGCGCCTTGTTCACCACGGTGTTGGGCGCGCGCTCCACAAATTTGCCGTGACCTTCCTGGGTCTTGATCTCACCGTCCATCACGGCGACCTGTCCACGGGTCAGGGTGTAGCGCGGCAGGCCCTTCACCTCTTTGCCCTCGAACACGTTGTAATCAATGGCAGATTGCTGGCTCTCGGCAGAGATCGTCTTGGTTTTCTTGGGATCCCAGACCACCAGATCTGCATCCGCCCCCACAAGCACAGCCCCCTTCTTGGGATAGCAGTTCAGGATCTTGGCAATATTGGTCGAGGTCACCGCGACAAACTCATTGGGCGTCAGGCGGCCAGTTTCGACACCATGCGTCCAGAGCATCGGCATCCGGTCCTCAAGCCCGCCCGTGCCGTTGGGGATCTTGGTGAAATCGCCCACGCCGTATCTTTTCTGCTCGGTCGAGAACGCGCAGTGATCGGTCGCGACCACCGACAGGGACCCGGACTGAAGCCCCGCCCAGAGGCTGTCTTGATGCTGTTTGTTGCGAAACGGTGGCGACATCACACGCCGCGCAGCGTGATCCCAATCGGGGTTGAAATACTCGCTCTCATCCAGTGTCAGATGCTGGATGAGCGGCTCGCCCCAGACCCGCTTGCCAAGCATGCGCGCCCGACGAATGGCCTCGTGGCTCTCTTCACAGGAGGTATGCACCACATAGAGCGGCACACCGGCCATATCCGCAATCATGACCGCCCGGTTGGTGGCTTCGCCTTCCACCTGCGGCGGGCGCGAATAGGCATGCGCTTCGGGGCCGGTATTGCCCTCGGCCAAAAGCTTGGCACTCAACTCCGCCACCACATCGCCGTTCTCGGCATGCACCATGGCGATACCACCCAACTCCGCAAGACGCTGGAATGACGCATAAAGCTCATCATCATTCACCATCAAGGCGCCCTTGTAGGCCATGAAATGCTTGAAGGTGTTGATGCCCCGGGTCTCGATGACGGTCTTCATCTCATCAAAGACCTGCTCGCCCCACCAGGTCACCGCCATATGGAAGGAATAGTCACAATTGGCGCGAGTCGACTTGTTGTCCCAGCGCTTGAGCGCATCGAGCAGGCTCTCACCCGGCTGCGGAAGCGCAAAATCGACCACCATGGTGGTCCCGCCCGCAAGCCCGGCACGGGTGCCACTTTCAAAATCATCCGAAGAATAGGTGCCCATGAACGGCATCTCCAGATGGGTATGCGGATCAATCCCGCCAGGCATGACATAGCAACCGCTGGCATCCAGCACCTCATCGCCCTTCAGATCCGGGCCGATTTCGGTGATGACGCCGCCCTCGATCAGGACATCCGCCTTATAGGTTAGATCCGCGGTCACAATGGTGCCGTTCTTGATGACTGTCGTCATATCAAACTCCCTGTGGTCCGGCGACTTTTGCGCCGTTTTGTTTTTGAGGTCCCGGCAGAGTTTCTTCTAACTCCAAATATCCCGGGGGAGTCGCGGGAACCGCGACGGGGGCAGAGCCCCCTCTTGTTGTCAGGCGACGATCTCAGCCGTCTCAAGCACCGCATGCAGCATCACATCCGTGCCGGCCGCGGCCCAGTCCTTCGAAATCTCTTCCGCCTCATTATGGCTCAGACCGTCCACGCAAGGGCACATGATCATCGCGGTGGGTGCCACATCATTGATCCAGCAGGCATCATGCCCCGCGCCAGAGACGATATCCATGTGGCTATAGCCCAAACGCTCTGCCGCGCCCCGAACCGCGCTCACGCAGCTCTCATCAAAGGTCACCGGGTCGAAATGCCCAACCGGCTCGATCTCCAGACCAAGACCGAGCTCCGCCGCGATTTCCTTTGCTTTGGCTTCGTATTGCGTGCGCATCGATGTCAGCTTTTCAAGGTCGGGAGAGCGGAAATCCACGGTGAACACCACCTTGCCCGGGATCACATTGCGCGAGTTGGGGAAGACATCGCAATGCCCCACTGCGCCCACTGCATGCGGCTGATGCGCCATGGCGATCTGATGCGCCGCTTCCGTCATCCGCGCCATGCCGAGCCCGGCGTTCACCCGCATATTCATCGGGGTCGAGCCAGTGTGCGCATCCTTGCCGGTCACGGTACATTGCAACCACCAGAGCCCCTGACCGTGTGTCACCACGCCAATGTCTTTCTTCTCAGCCTCAAGAATCGGACCTTGCTCGATGTGCAGCTCAAACATGGCGTGCATCTTGCGGGCGCCGACCTCTTCATCGCCAACCCAGCCGATGCGCTTCAGCTCGTCACCAAAGGTCTTGCCTTCAGCATCCTCGCGCCCATAGGCCCAGTCTTGCGTATGTTTGCCGGCAAACACGCCCGACGCCAGCATAGCCGGAGCAAACCGCGTGCCTTCCTCATTGGTCCAGTTGGTCACCACGATCGGGTGCTTGGTCTTGATGCCGAGGTCATTCATGGTCCGCACGACCTCAAGACCGCCAAGCACCCCTAGAACGCCATCGTATTTGCCGCCCGTCGGCTGGGTGTCGAGATGCGATCCCATGTAGACCGGCAATGCCTCGGGATCTTCACCCGGGCGGGTTGCAAACATATTGCCCATGGAGTCGAGCCCCATGGTCATGCCCGCCGCTTCACACCACGACTGAAACAGGGCGCGGCCTTCGGCGTCCTCATCGGTGAGCGTCTGGCGATTGTTGCCACCGGCCACACCGGGGCCAATCTTGGCCATATCCATCAGACTGTCCCACAGCCGATCGCCATTGATTTTCAGATTCTGTCCAAGCGCCGTCATGTCTCTTTGCTTCCTTCCCTGTAGTCCGCCCTGCCCGCGAAGAGCGGGGCAAGGTCACGCGCGGTTGGCTCCGCCCGGGTCAGTGGCTCTTTTTTTCTGCCGCTGGCCAATGTCGGAGCCTTGAAGGCGCGCACATTTGACCAACTGGTCAAACTCACGCTATCACCAGATCAGACTCAGTCAAGAAATTGCGCGTCCTGATTTCAGGATAAGATTTTGGCTGCTTATGATATGAGCAATTTTCAAGCAGCTTCGCGACCTCTCACAGCAAGAGAAAGAATCGGCACGATATGGCCTCAGACCGCAGCCCCACGAGAATTCAAAAACGAAACCGTGCCAATATCTTAGAGGCCGCTCTGGAAGTGTTTTCCCAACATGGGTTTCGTGGCTCCACGGTAGATCAGGTGGCCACCGCCGCCGGTCTTTCAAAGCCCAATCTGCTCTATTATTACCCCTCAAAAGAAGCGATCTTTACAGAGCTTTTGTCAAAGCTTCTGGACGATTGGCTGGCGCCCTTGCATGAAATCGACCCGGATGGCGAACCGATGGAGGAAATCCTCGGCTATGTGCAGCGCAAATTGCAGATGAGTCAGAGCATGCCGCGCGAAAGCCGTCTCTTTGCCAATGAGATCGTGCAAGGCGCACCGCGCATGATCGACACGCTTTCGACCGACCTGCGTGCGCTGGTGGACAAGACCGAACTGATTTTCCAGAACTGGATGGAAGCCGGCAAGATCGCCCCGGTTCACCCGCGCCATCTGTTGTTTTCGATCTGGTCGCTTACACAACACTACGCCGATTTCGAGGTCCAGGTGCAGGCGCTGATGACCCCCGAAGATCCGTTTGAAGCCGCGCCGGAGTTTCTCGACACGCTCTATCGCAGGATGTTGACCCCGCCCTGATCCGAGCCCCCGCGCCCTGGCCAGAAGACGGCGGCGTGTATAGATCCTGCCCCTCGAACCGGCATCACCTCCCAAGATAGATCTGCCTGCGCAAGTCACTTACGTCGGCCTCTCAGGTCAATAGTGCCCCCAGAGCCCCCCAGAAATTCACTCCGCTGGCCTCAGGCCGGTTGATCCAGTTGAAACGACAAAGCGCCGCGCAACGCGCGGCGCTTGGCCCAACGGGAGCGGGTGCCGGTTTCAGACCGGCATCCGCAACGGGCGGGAGCTCCCCCGCCCTTTTTGTTTATTCCGCAGCCGTTGCAGACGGATTATTGGGGTGCTGGGTCCAGTTGCCATATTCGCCGCTCACCACCTTGCCGGTGCGTTCATCAATGGCGCCCACGGCAACCTCTTCCATGGTGATACAGCCTTCAACCGGACAGACGTTGACGCACAGGTTACACGCCACGCATTCGTCGTCCTTCACGGTAAAGGTCCGATCCGCAGACATCGCAATTGCCTGATGCGAGGTATCCTCGCAGGCCGCATAGCAACGTCCGCATTTGATGCAGTCATCCTGAGAGATCTTGGCCTTGGTCACATAGTTGAGGTCCAGATACTGCCAGTCGGTCACATTCGGAACCGCCATGCCACGGAAGTCCTCGATCGAGGAATAGCCCTTCTCGTCCATCCAATCCGACAGGCCCGAAATCATCTCTTCAACGACCTTGAACCCATAGGTCATGGCCGCCGTGCAAACCTGCACATTGCCAGCCCCAAGAGCGATGAACTCCGCCGCATCGCGCCATGTTGTCACGCCGCCAATGGCCGAAATAGGCAGACCTGCGGTTTGCGGATCGCGGGAAATTTCGGCCACCATATTCATGGCGATCGGTTTCACCGCCGGGCCGCAATAGCCGCCATGGGTGCCCTTGCCGCCAATCATCGGTTCGGGCGACATTGCATCAAGGTTGACCGAGGTGATCGAATTGATGGTGTTGATCAGAGACACAGCATCGGCATTGCCGGCCTTCGCGGCCCGCGCCGGATGACGAATGTCGGTGATATTGGGCGTGAGCTTCACGATCACCGGCTTGTCATAATACTGTTTGCACCATTCGGTGACCATCTGAATGTATTCCGGAACTTGCCCCACCGCAGAGCCCATGCCGCGCTCGGCCATCCCATGCGGGCAGCCAAAGTTGAGCTCGATCCCGTCACATCCTGTTTCCGCCACACGCGGCAGGATCGCTTTCCAAGCCGCCTCTTCACAGGGCACCATGATCGACGCAATCAGCGCGCGATCCGGGTAGTCCTTCTTGACGCGGGTCATCTCCTCGAGGTTCACATCCAGCGGGCGATCCGTGATCAGTTCGATGTTGTTGAGCCCCAGAAGACGGCGGTCCGCCCCCCAGATCGCGCCATAGCGCGGCCCGTTCACGTTGACGACCGGTGGCCCTTCGGCGCCGAGGGTCTTCCAGACCACACCGCCCC
Organism: Epibacterium sp. HA2-3; assembly: GCF_055693725.2. NCBI lineage: Bacteria > Pseudomonadati > Pseudomonadota > Alphaproteobacteria > Rhodobacterales > Roseobacteraceae > Epibacterium > Epibacterium sp. HA2-3. The sequence continues at coordinate 1,554,644 of NZ_CM172490.1, forward strand.
AGCCCGCCTCAAAGGCGCGGCGCACGTTATATTCTTTGTCGGTGGGCGGCGCGGAGGCCAGCCAGAAAGGGTTCGGCGATTTGATACCGAGGAATTCTGTTGTAAGATCAGCCATTTGATCTCTCCCTATTTGCTAACTATGCAAGCCGCCCCACCAGGGGGAGCGGCGCATAGCGGCTTCAGCCCATCAGGCTTGCGTGGATATCTTCGGCCGCATCGCGACCCTCGGCAACGGCAGTGACCGTGAGATCATCGCCGCCAGAGGCACAGTCGCCCCCGGCCCAGACCCCGGAGACGGAGGTTTTGCCCGTCTCGGAGACTTTGATCTTGCCGCCCTCAAGCGCCAGTGCATCCGGCTGGCCTTCGAGCGTCTGACCGATGGCCTTCATCACCTGATCCGCAGCAAGGCGGAGGGTCTCTCCGGTGCCTTTCACGCGCCCGTCAACGATTTCGGTGTACTCGAGCTCGATCTCTGCGGCGGCGCCGTTGCCATGGATCGCCTTGGGCATCACGTTGAACATCAGTTTCACGCCCTTGGAGGCCGCGAGATCCTGCTCAAAACGGCTTGCGCCCATGGCGTCGCGCCCTCGACGATAAGCGATGGTCACATTCTCGGCACCCAAGAGTTTGGACTGCACGGCCGCGTCTACAGCGGTCATACCGCCGCCGATCACCACCACATTGCGCCCAACCGGAAGCGCGCGCAGATCTTCGGCCTGGCGCAGTTCGGCAATGAAATCCACCGCATCGCGCACGCCGTCCTTGTCTTCACCTTCTGCGCGCAGCGCGTTGACGCCCTGCAGCCCGACAGACAGGAACACCGCGTCGAAATCCGCCTGAAGCCCGTCAAGCGTGAGGCCCGCGCCGAGGCCCTGACCGTACTCGATGGTGATCCCACCGATCTGGAGCAGCCACTCGACCTCGCGCGCAGCAAAATCATTGGTGGATTTATAAGCGGCGATGCCAAATTCATTGAGGCCGCCCGCCTTGGGTTTGGACTCGTAGATTGTCACCTCATGACCGTGCATAGCCAACCGGTGCGCCGCCGCAAGCCCGGCAGGCCCCGCACCGACGACCGCGACCCGCTTGCCTGTCGCCGCAGCACGGGTAAAGGGGTGCGCGCCCTTTTCCATCAGCATATCCGTGGCATAGCGCTGAAGGCGACCGATCTCGACCGGCTTGCCTTCGGCCACTTCACGCACGCAGACTTCCTCGCAGAGCGTCTCTGTCGGACAAACCCGCGCACACATCCCGCCAAGGATGTTCTGCTCCAGAATGGTCTTGGCCGCGCTCTCGGCATGGCCTGCCTGAATTTCACGAATGAACTGCGGGATGTCGATGCTTGTCGGACAGGCCGTCATGCAGGGCGCGTCGTAACAGAAATAGCAGCGATCCGCTGCAACCGCGGCTTCATGCGCGTCATAAGGCGCGTGAAGATCTGCGAAGTTCTCGGCGATTTCCTGGGCACTCAATCGCTCAGAACGCACGCCGGATACCTGGTGGCCTACTGCCATTGGGTGTCTCCTTGCTGAAATTGGACAGTCAGTGATGTCTTCTTGTTATCCACACAGTGCCACAGGCGATTTTTTTATCAACTGGTAAAATTTAGAGAGGCTGCATTATTCTGCATTGCGGGATGAAAATCTCGCGCTTGAGGCTTGATATTGTTCGCAAAATCATAGTGCCCAAAACTGTGGCACATTCGAATATTGTTGCAAGATGAGAGCGAACCGGGGGCTTCAGACGCAAAACGGGGATCTGAGTTGCCCCAGATCCCCGTTCCAAAACCACACTGAAATGCCCTGATCAGGACATACCAAGCGCCTCTTTGTACATCTCGAGAACCGCCTCTTCTTCGGCGATGTCGTTTTCATCGCGCTTGCGCAGGGCGATGATCTTGCGCAGAACCTTGACGTCATACCCGCGCCCCTTGGCTTCGGCCATGACCTCTTTCTGTTGCTCGGCGATCGCCTTTTTCTCTTCGTCCAGACGCTCGAACCGTTCGACAAACTGACGCAGTTCGCCAGCCGTCACGCGGTAGTTTTCGCTCTTTTCATCTTCGGTCATGTCCATGGGATGGCCCTCGTGCAAATTGCCTCAACTGCTCCGGTTGAACCCGGTTGAGGCAGAGGGATACAGGGCTGCTGCACGCCTCGCAAGACTGGAGTTCGCCTGCATTTGCTTGCAGTGGCGCGACCACTCTTGTAGGCGCTTGTTCACCCGTGAGAGCGCAGGCGCATAACGTGAGCCAAGTGCGCAGTGGCAAGAGGATGGCAAGCGATGGAATACCTGATTTGGGCCGGTGGCGGCCTGTCGATCCTGGGTATGGTGGGGCTGGTGTGGTGCGTGTGGACCGTCGTACGCGCCAAACGCAAGGGGTTGACCGATGACGAGTTGCGCGACGTCTTGCAGTCGGTTCTGCCCAAGAACCTCGGCGCCTTGTTGCTCTCGGTGCTTGGGCTGATGCTGGTGATGGTCGGGCTGTTCCTGCGCTGAACACCCGTGGCCTGATGCAGCATCAGGCCACGCAGCACCGGTCAGATCGGCATGTTGTCAAACTGGCTTTCGACCAATTCGTCGTTCAGCACTTGTTCCGTGCGACGCAGATGCCCGGGCACCGGCACGCCGGCCGCTTCGATCCGTCGCAGAATGCGTGCAAATTCTTGATGCAGATCCTGCCGAGCGGCCTCAGACGCGGTGCGGATCTCCTGCTCAAGATCGCAGGCACGTTCAATCAACTGTTGCGATGTCATTCGTTACTCCTCCCTTACAGGTCAACCAAAGCCCCCTGTATTTGCAGCCTGGCACGCGCTGCGTCGATCAAGTCTACTCAAATCAAAAGGTGGGGCAATCTATGTGCCCCTGCAATTCCGCAAATTGACGCATTCCAAGCGTTAAGGCTGCAATAAAAGGCACGTTGCCCAATTGCGTTGCGTGTATTCCGGTCCTGCAGGACCAAAACCCATGCCCGAGATCGAACCGGTACGGCGCTTCGATCTAGACCAATGCGGGACAAAGGCGTAAACGATACCGCATGGATGCACGCACATTGACCCCCCGCTACTCGGTTTCTCCGCAGATCTCCGTGGAGGATATTCCCGCAATCAAAGCCGCCGGTTTTACAACGGTGATCTGCAACAGACCTGATGCAGAAGTCCCGCCCAGCCATCAGGCGGAGACGATCCGCGCTGCAGTCGAAGACGCCGGGTTGTCTTTTCAGGTCCTGCCGCTCACCCACCAGACGATGACGCCGGAAAACGTTGAAAAACAAGGCGCTTTTGTCCAAAGTTCAGAAGGTCCGGTGCTGGCGTATTGCGCCTCGGGCACGCGGTGTTCCGTGATCTGGGCGCTGGGTCAGGTGGCCAATCCAGAGATTTCGGTGGATGACATCATGTCGACCACGCAGGAGGCTGGGTATGATCTTTCGGGCCTGCGCCCCACGCTTGAGGCCCTTAAGGGGTAGTCTCCGCCACGGATTCCCGAGCGCGGATCTCCGGGCGATTGTCCCGGCATGACGCGAAGGAAACGCCCTGACGAAGATCAGTCGCAATGACGGCCCGCGGTGTCCACCGTGGGCCATATTTTTCCAAGAGAGCTGATGCGCCCCGCGGCGCTGTGGTTATGTTCCGGTCTCTGAAAGATCAGACAGACCAGCAAGCTCCGAGATCTCGGCCGCCGTGTCATCGGCGTTAAAATCACCAAGGTCATTCATGGGCAGTTCGGGCAGCTCTCCCATGGCGTCAAAATCGCCCATGGGCAAGTCGCCCCCTTCAAGGCCGCCGCCAAAATCGCCTCCGAGGTCGCCGCCAAGATCACCGCCCAAATCGCCACCTAGGTCGCCGCCCATCATGCCACCGAGATCGCCACCAAGGCCATCACCGGGTTCCTGCAGACCATGCGCGGCAATCGAGAGATCAAGCGTGTTGTCTTCGAGCGCTGGCGCCCCACCATGACCGATCCCGTCGGAAAAACTGCCTTCGTTATGAGGCACAAGACGGGTGCGCTGCTGATCCAGACGCACGGCACGCGCGCCATTCATCTGCCCCAACCGTCCCTTTGCAATGGCCTGACCATTGATGGCAATCAAATCGGTCTCGTAGAGATAGGCCTGATCGAGCGGCAAGAGCTCTCCCACTTTGAGGGTGGAGAACTGGCGCAAAGGCACGCGCATCTTGCACAGGACCGCCGTCAGTTCCGCCCGCATGGAGCCAACGCTCGACCCCAGACGCGGGCCACGGATCGCGTTGGCCTCGTCATATTCATCGACAGACGGTTCCGGCAGCACCAGACAGATTTCGCCCTGCATCTTGCCGGTCGCGAGATCGACGTTGAGATTGATGACCCGGTAATCCTCGGCTTCCATACCGAGCACAAGGGTGCGCACATCTTCGACCTGCGCGCCAAAGCGATAGCCTTCGAAGATGCTCAGGTCGGTCTGGTCTTCGAGCAGGCTCGAGACCTTGGCAAACAGCTTTTCAAGGAATTCCGCCACCATGGCGGCGTCCGTGGGCGTATAATTGCGCTCATCCCCGGACATGCCCAGCACGGTACCCATGGTCTGCTGTTGAATCAGAGCTGTAACCGCCGCTGCATCCAGTGTCGCAGCACCAATCCGTCCTGCAGGGCAATCCAGAACCACAAGTAGGTGTTTATCGGAAAGAAGGCCGGTCAGATCCTCGGGCACGCGGTTGGTCTGACGTGCCGCGATCACTGCCATGGGCAATTCGCACAGATCCTCGGCAGCCCGCGCCACCGATCTGCGCAAGGCCTTGAGCGTAAGCGAGCCGCCGGTCCCGGCAGTGCCCTCTTTTGAGGCTGCAAGTTTGCGCGCCAGTCCCCCGACCGCGCGATTGCCTTCCTCAGTTTGATCCTTATCCGTCATAAATGAACCCGAAGCCTTCCGCACCCGTATGCAGACGGTTCTATCCCAGCGCTGGTTACCAAGACCTTTACAAATTTCAGAGGATTTCTTCTATTTTCGTCTCTCGTGGCAAAGAGACCAGAAAAGCGGCCCCTTTTTGCGTCGCAAGCAGATGAATATCACCACCCAGCTTGCGCATGATCTCCTTGCAGATCGCCAGCCCAAGACCTGCCCCTCCTGCGCGTTCGGGTGTCACGCGTGAGAATTTCTCAAAGATCATTTCGCGAAAATCCGCAGGGATTCCAGCGCCATTGTCGATGAATTCAACATCTACCCGGTTCGCAAAGACCCGCACATTGATGCGCAACTCCGGCGCAGCTGCAGTGCAGTATTTCTGCGCATTGGCGATCAGATTGATGAAGACCTGCGCCAGCCGGTCGACGTCGGTTTCAATCTCCACAGTCTCGGAATTGCGATCCCGCACCACCCGCAGCGGACCCTCCGCGCCCGCCAGCGCCGAGGACAACGCATGATCCAGCACATCGCCCAGAGACCGGCGCGAAACATTGAGCGAAACGGACCCGCTCTCCAGAACGCTCAGATCCAGCAGATCGTTGAGCAACCTTGTGAGGCGCAGGGCCTCGTCATGGATGATCGATGCGTATTTATGCTGCTCATCGGGATTGAGGGAGGGCTCATCGCGCAGGATTTCGGAAAAGGCACGTACCGATGTCATCGGCGTGCGCAGCTCGTGGCTGACCTGAGAGAGAAACGCATCTTTCTGCTCAGAGAGACGGGTTAGCTTCTGGTTGGTCTCCCGCAACTGCAGCGCGGTGCGCGAGAGCTCTTTTGATTGCGCCTCAAGGCGGCTCGAGTATTCCAGAAGTTGTGCCGATTCGTCCGCCACCGCCAGGAGATCCTCGACGGACACCGCTGCACCGCTGACAATCTGGCCGATCATCGCATGGGCAGCCGCCGCCCCAATCGAGGCGCTGAGTTCGCGCTCCAGTTGCTCGAGAAAACTCGGTGTCGGCTCCGGCAACGGCCCCGGGCCTCCTTGACGTTCCAGCGCCGCCTGAAAGAACTTCTGTGCCTCTTCGGGGCCGAGGATGCGTTGGGACATGATCATCAGATCTTCGCTTTGTGCCACCGAGCCAGTCCAGCCACCAGGGCCTGCCGAGTGGTCAAAGACATGCACGAACTGCGCGCCCTGGAGACGCTCCATGGGGCTTGGAAAGCTCAGAACCGAAACCAGCGCAAAGGCTGCCACATTGAGGCTCATGGACCAGAGGACAGAATGGACGATGGGGTCAAAGCCCTCGATCCCAAAGAGCGCCTGCGGGCGCAACCATCCGACTCCAAACGGCCCTTCCGACAGCGTGGCATTGGAAAAGACGCCTCCGGCGACCTCTGGCAGCAAGAGTGTATAGCTCCAGACCACAAAGCCGATGGTCAGCCCCGCAAGCGCGCCTGCGCGTGTGGCACCGCGCCAGAACAGCCCTCCCACCAGCGCGGGCAGGATCTGCGCGATGCCCGAAAAAGCGATCAGACCGATGGCGGCCAGCGCTGCGCCGCCGCCCGAGATCTGATAGTAGGCATAGCCGAGCGCCATGATCGCGGCGATGGAAAAACGCCGCGCAAAAAGCACGACCGAGCGCACATCGCCAGAAACCGACGCCCCTTTGAAGGCCCCGGTCGAGCGCAACCAGATCGGCATCACAATGTGGTTTGAAACCATCGTCGACAGGCTCATGGCGGCGACAATCACCATCGACGTGGCCGACGAAAACCCGCCCAGAAATGACAGCATGGCCAGACCGTTCTGCCCTTGGGACAGGGGCAAGGCGAGCACAAAGAGGTCCGGATTGGAGCCCTGCGGCAAAAGCTCAAGCCCGATCGCCGCAATTGGAACCACAAAGATCGAAATGAGCAGGAGATAAGTCGGAAAGGCCCAGGCCGCGACCCGTAGGTGGCGTTCGTCCTCGTTCTCCACCACCATCACTTGAAACATGCGCGGCAGGCAGACAAAGGCCGCCGCTGCCAGAAAGGTGATCGCCGTCCAGCGCCCGCCGTCCACCTGCCAATGCCCGATGGGAGAGCGGTCGATGCGGGCAAGAGTTTCCTCGATCCCGCCAGCGATGCCCCAGACCACGAACACGCCCACCGCCACCAGCGCAATGAGCTTGACCACCGCCTCAAGGGCGACGGCCATCACGACGCCGTGGTGGCGCTCGTTGGCGTTGAGGTTGCGCGTCCCAAAGAGGATGGCAAAGCAGGCAAGGCCCATCGCAATCCAGAACACCGTGCCGGATTCATTGTGGCCGCGAGAGGGGTCGGCCTCGGCAAAGATCGCGACCGAAAGAGTGATAGATTGCAATTGCAGCGCAATATAGGGCGTGACCCCCACCACCGCGAGCACCGTGACTCCGATGGCCAGCACGTTGGATTTGCCGTATCGCGCCGAGAGCAGATCGGCAATCGAACTGATGCGCTGGCTGCGCCCGACCCGCACCAGTTTACGCAGCCCCCACCACCAGCCGATCATCACCAGGGTCGGCCCCAGATAGATGGTGACATATTCCATGCCGGAGCGCGCCGCATAGCCAACTGCGCCGTAAAACGTCCAGGCCGTGCAGTAAATCGACAGCGACAGCGTGTAGATCAGTGGTGAGCGCATAAAGCGCGCGCTTCGCCCCCGCAGCGCCTGCCGGTCCGCCCAAAAGGCCACCATGAACAGCAGGGCCACATAGCCAATGCTCACGACTGCCAGAAGGTTGAGCGAGGTCATGCATCACCCACCGGGTCGCTGCTGTCGGCGGGGCGAGGCGTGTCTGTCCGCTCGAGCCCAGTCTCTGGCAGGGCGCGCGGGGCCAGCACATCCGCAGTGTCGGTCGGCGCCCCGACCCCCGTCCAATGGACCGCCCAAAGCCTGACCGCGACGGAAAATCCAACGCTAAAGAGTATGAGCCCGATCCAGACCCCAAAGATGTAAATCATTGCACCGGACATGCTGCCGGCGGCCTGCGACGCCTCTGGGCCAGACGGCTCTGGCCATAGCAGCGGCACCAGAAACAGCAGCGCTCCAAGGATTGGCGCAATCCGGGCAATATCCATCAGGCGACGACGGCGATACGTCCGGCGCTCCACAAAAGGAGCGCGCAGCTCGTCCTTGCTGCCTGCGCCATCAGATCGGATCATCCCGCGCGGCTCAGCCGGCGTCGCGCACGGCTGCTGCCTGCGCCTGAGACTGCCGCGCCTGCGCATCAAGATCGCGCACGGCCGTCAACACTTCGGTGTTGGAGAACGGCTTGGTCATAAAACGGGTCACACCGGCGCGCTCTGCCATTTCGCGGTCCTTGAGTTGCCCGCGTGCGGTCAGCATTAACACAGGCAGATCCGAAAACGCGCTCAATTCCCTGAGTTCACGGATAATTTCCATGCCACTCTTGCCCGGCAGCATCAGATCCAAAATCACCAGATCGGGTTTTTTGGCTTCGATCACGGAAACCGCGGTGCCGCCATCGGCATGCACATCGACCTGCCACCCCTCGCGCGACAACAAGAAGCGGATCGCCTCGGCGATATTGGCTTCGTCTTCAATCAAAACGACTCGTCCAGCCATTGATGTCCTTGTCCTCCCCAAGCACCACACCGTATTACCGGTTCCTCCGGGTGCGGTAGCAATCTTTGCATGAAAGCAGCGCGGCTGTCACCCAGCAGTTAGAGTTGCGTTAACCTGGCGCCTCTCGCATCGCGTAAAATCGACGGCTCGCGCCTTGCTGCGCATCCGCGCCGCGCACAGATCCTGCAGCTCGCCCCTACCGGGCGCGAGCCTGCGGCGGGGGGGTGGTCTGGCTGCTCAGACGGCAAGATCAGCATCACCGAGCGGAGGACGGGGTCGCGATCAAAGTCCGCAGGCTCGGCCTGCCAGGAGATCGCGAAACAGGTGCTGTCGCGCGCCGCGCGCCCCTCTTGATGCACGTTTCGCTGGATCGGCACCCCCGGTTGCGAAAGCGCGGTGAACAGCGGCCAGAGCGGACAGGAAGCGCCAAAGCGCGGCAGGGGAAACCCCGCGACGGGCTTGCGCAGCAAGATCGAACCGGAGGCGTCGCAAATCACCAGCCCGACCGGCACCCCCAGAACATCCTCTGGCATCATCGCAAGGCGGCGCAAGAGGCGATAGATTTCCACATCCAACGCCTGTGCCAGTTTGCCCGGCACCAGACCGTGTCGCGCAATGGCGGCCGTCAGCGCGGCCATCGGCATGCGTTCGGCGTCCTCGCGGTAGACCTCCAAGGCCGCCTCGGCAAGCTTGCGGGCAGCGGTGCTTTCAAGCTCGCTCACCGATTGCACAAGCTCGCGCGGGCTTGCGGTGCCCTCTTCTAGTTCGGGGAAATGGAACTCGCGAGCGACGAGAAACGCCTCCACTTCCTCTTGCGGAATTCCGCGCCGCTCGCCGTCCTGATCGCTTTCATCCAGAAACCGGACCAGCGCGCGGCTGCTGTCCGCCAAACGCTGCGCATCCTGATCGAGGTTCTTGTGAAACCGGTCACGCCATTCTGCTTCGAGCTCTCCGGGCTCTGCGAGAATGCCCGCCGTGGACCGGATCGCAGCGGCTGTTGAAAGCACCTCGTGGAGCGAGGCGGCGAGGTGCGGGTCATGGGTGAGGCGATCGGAGAGCGACCGAACGGTACGTTCCAGCGCGCCGATGCGACCATGGGTTTGTGCCAGCACCTCGGCCCAACCGGGAAAACGGCCTGCAAACTCGTCCACCCGATCGAGTTCGACCATCGGCGTGCGCGCTTCTGCCGCAGCCTCGCGCAGGGACGCCACAAGCGTCGCCTCGACCCCTTCTGTCAGAAGAGAAGGCTCGACGCCAAGCACCTGCGCCAGGGTCACAAGGAGTTTGCCGCCGATTCTGCGGCGGTTGTGCTCGATGAGATTGAGGTAAGAGGCCGAGATGCCCGCATCACGGGCCAGGTCGGCCTGGCGCAACCCCAGCATCATGCGCCTCTCGCGGATGCGGCTGCCTGTCAGACTGTCTCCGGGCATGAGGTGCCTCCTGTTGCAAAACGCCACGTTATCAACGGCTTTCTGCGCGGCAGAATAAGAAAATTTACCGCAACACCGCCTTCACTTTACATTTCTTTACAGAAAAAACATTCAAAACAAGCGTTTTATTGCGGTGATTTACAACACACCCCCATACTCATTTTGCACAATGTTGCAAGGTGATGCGTGAAAGTGAGGAGTCGCTCATCGCCTTTTTTAATCCTAGGGAGGAATTTAAATGTCCAAGTCAGACGTAAGCCGTCGCGGCCTGCTGAGAACCGGTGCGGTCGCGGGTGCAGGGCTCGCCATGCCGACCATCTTTACGGCCCAAAGCGCGCATGCATTCACCAACAACCCCACTGGCGGCACTGTTACACTCGGCTTTAACGTCCCGCAGACCGGCCCTTACGCCGATGAAGGTGCGGACGAGTTGCGCGCCTATGAGCTGGCGGTCGAGCACCTGAACGGCGGTGGCGATGGCGGCATGCTCACCACCTTCAGCTCCAAGGCACTGCAGGGCAATGGCATCCTGGGCAAGAAAGTCGAATATGTCACCGGCGATACCCAGACCAAATCCGATGCGGCGCGCGCCTCTGCCAAATCCATGATCGAAAAAGACGGTGCGATCATGATCACGGGCGGCTCGTCATCAGGTGTGGCTGTGGCCGTGCAGGCGCTCTGCCAAGAGGCAGGCGTGATCTTCATGGCGGGTCTTACCCACTCCAATGACACCACCGGCAAAGACAAGCGGGCCAATGGTTTCCGCCACTTCTTCAACTCTTACATGTCTGGTGCGGCGCTGGCGCCGGTGCTGGCGAATGCCTACGGCACCGACCGTAAGGCCTATCACCTGACCGCCGACTACAACTGGGGCTATACCACCGAAGAAGCAGTCCGGTCCTCCACCGAAGCGATGGGCTGGGAAACCGTGGCTGCGGTGAAAACACCGCTGACCCAGACCGACTTCTCGTCCTATATCGCCCCGGTTCTGCAGTCCGGTGCCGACACGCTGGTTCTGAACCACTACGGCGGCAACATGGTGAACTCTCTCACCAACGCGGTGCAGTTCGGCCTGCGCGACAAGCAGGTGAACGGCAAGGACTTCCAGATCGTTGTTCCGCTCTACTCCCGCCTGATGGCGAAAGGTGCGGGCGCCAACGTGAAGGGCATCTTCGGCTCCACCAACTGGCACTGGTCGCTGCAGGACGAAGGTTCCAAGGCCTTTGTACGCTCCTTCGGCACCAAATACGGCTTCCCGCCGAGCCAGGCCGCTCACACCTGCTATGTGCAGACCCTGCTCTATGCAGACGCGGTTGAACGCGCTGGCTCCTTTGCGCCCTGCGCCGTGGCAGAAGCGCTCGAGGACTATGAGTTCGACGGTCTGGGCAACGGCAAGACGCTCTATCGTGGCGCCGATCACCAGTGCTTCAAGGACGTGCTGGTTGTGAAAGGGAAAGAGAACCCGACCTCGGAGTTCGACCTTCTCGAAATCGTCGAAGTCACCCCGGTTGGCCAGGTCACCTATGACCCGAACCACCCGCAGTTCCAGGGCGGTGCGCTCGGCACCTGCAACAACGGCGCCTAATCGCCGGAACGAACGACTTCTAAACACTGTTTGGTGAACAAAAACAGGTAGCGGGCCACTGCAAGACGGCCCGCTGCCCTGGTCGCCAGCACCCAACGACAAGCCCCCGGCGGGACCCCGTTAAGAACCAATGCGGTTTTGAGCCCTCTGCCCTCCGGGCCTTGTTCACCTTGCACTCACACTTCCGAAGGGTGGGACGATGGACGCAATAATCCTCCAAATCCTGAACGGGCTCGACAAGGGCTCGGCCTATGCGCTGATCGCGCTGGGTCTGACATTGATTTTCGGCACGCTGGGCGTTGTAAACTTTGCCCATGGCGCGCTGTTCATGATTGGGGCCTTCTGTGCAGTGACGCTGTCGCGCATCCTGACGCTGAGCCATACGATCATTGATGAAACCAAAACCGACTTCCTCGGCAATCCGCTGAAAGTTGAGGTGCCTTATGTGCACGACATCTTTGGCGTCGAGATGGGGAATGCGATCATCGACTGGTCGGTGCCGCTGTCGGTGCTTTTTGCGATCCCGATCATGATTGCCGTGGGCGTGATCATGGAACGCGGTCTCATCAAGCATTTCTACAAGCGCCCCCATGCGGACCAGATCCTTGTGACCTTTGGTCTCGCGATCGTTCTGCAGGAGGTGATCAAATATTTCTACGGTGCCAACCCGATCCCGACCCCGGCGCCCGAAGCCTTCAAAGGCTCGCTCGACTTTGGGGCTGCACTCGGGTTCGACCCCAACCTCATCATCTACCCCTACTGGCGCATCATCTACTTCTGTTTCGCAGCAGTGATCATTGGCGGCGTCTTTGCCTTCCTGCAGTTCACAACCTTTGGCATGGTGGTGCGTGCAGGCATGGCCGACCGCGAGACCGTGGGGCTTCTGGGGATCAACATCGACCGCCGCTTTACCATCATCTTTGGTGTGGCCGCCGCCGTCGCAGGGCTTGCCGGGGTGATGTACACGCCGATCAACTCGCCCAACTATCACATGGGCATGGACTTCCTCGTGCTGAGCTTTGTGGTGGTGGTTGTCGGCGGCATGGGCTCCCTGCCCGGTGCGGTGCTGGCCGGCTTCCTTCTGGGCGTGCTCGAGAGCTTTGCCTCCATGCGCGAGGTCATCGACATCATCCCGGGCATCAACCAGGTCATCATCTATCTGGTCGCCATCATCATTCTTCTCACCCGCCCCCGTGGATTGATGGGCCGCAAAGGCGTGATGGAGGACTAAGGACATGTTCAAACTGGAAAAAACCGATCTCAAACTTCTCATGATCGTGGCTGTTCTGACCATGTTCGCCCCGTTCATCCTGAACCCCTTCCCCGTCGACAGCGCCATGGCGCAGTTCAACGCGGGCTATCCGGACCTGATGCAGCGCTTTGTGATCTTTGGTGTCTTTGCCATCGGCTTCAACATCCTCTTTGGCCTCACCGGCTACCTCTCCTTTGGTCACGCGGCCTTTCTCGGGGTGGGGTCCTATGCAGCCGTCTGGATGTTCAAACTCCTGAGCATGAACGTGCTGCCCGCCATCGTGCTGTCGGTTCTGGTCTCCGGTCTCTTTTCGCTGGTGATCGGTTTTGTGAGCCTGCGGCGCTCGGGGATCTACTTCTCCATTCTGACCCTGGCCTTTGCCCAGATGATGTTTGCGCTGGCCTATTCGGTTCTGACCCCGATCACGGGCGGTGAAACGGGCCTGCAGTTGGCGCTGGATGATCCGCGCATTCTCGGCGCCAGCCAGACCGCCGAGGGCAATATCCCGGTCCCGAGCCTTTTTGGGCTGGAGATGCGCGACAGTGCAGAGCTGGTGATCGGCGGCTGGTCCTTTACCTTCAACTTTGGCTACTACTTCTGCGCGCTGGTGATGCTTGCATCGTTCTATCTCGCGATCCGTATCTTCCGCTCGCCCTTTGGGATGATGCTGCGGGCGGTGAAATCCAACCAGCAGCGGATGAACTACACTGGTCTCAACTCCCGTCCCTATATGCTTGCGGCCTTTGTGATCTCTGGCATGTACGCGGGGCTCGCCGGTGGTCTCATGGCCTCCATGGACCCGCTGGCTGGCGCGGAGCGGATGCAGTGGACCGCATCGGGCGAAGTCGTTCTGATGACCATCCTTGGTGGGGCTGGCACGCTGATCGGTCCGGTTCTGGGCGCAGGCTTCATCAAATACTTCGAGAACATCTTCTCCAAGATCAACGACAACGTGCTGCACAGCTGGTTCAGCTTCCTGCCGGATGGGCTTGAGGACTTTGTGGTTTTCATCATCCACCCCTTTATCGGCAAGGGCTGGCACCTGACGCTTGGCATCCTCTTCATGCTGGTGGTGATCTACCTCCCCGGCGGCCTTGTGGAAGGCGGACAGCGGGTCGGAAACTGGCTCAAGGGGCGCAAGAAGTCTGACGCCAAGCAGAGCAACACCAATCCGGCGGAATAAGGAGACCCTCATGAGCATTCTCGAAGTCAAAAACGTCGGCAAACGCTTTGGTGGCCTCCAGGCGCTGTCGGATGTGAACCTCTCCGTCAAGGAGAACTCGGTCCACGCCATCATCGGCCCCAATGGGGCCGGCAAATCCACCCTGCTGAACTGTCTCGTCGGCAAGCTGATCCCCGACACCGGGTCAGTGATGTTCGACGGCCAGTCAGTGCTCGGTCGCGCGCCCTATGAGATCAACCAGATGGGCATCAGCCGCGTCTTTCAAACGCCTGAAATCTTTGGAGATCTGACGGTTCTTGAAAACATGATGATCCCCTGCCTGGCGAAACGGGACGGCGCGTTTGAGCTGAATGCAATTGCCGCAGTGATGTCGCAGCGCGACATTCTGGACCGTGCCGAAGCGATGCTGGTGGAGATGAATATGGCCGACAAACGCCATATGCACGCGGCCTCGCTCTCGCGTGGGGACAAACGGCGGCTGGAGATCGGCATGTGTCTCAGTCAGGAGCCACGGCTGCTCCTCTTGGATGAGCCCACCGCCGGTATGGCGCGGGCCGACACCAACAACACCATCGACCTGTTGAAACAGATCTCGGACGAGCGCGACATCACCATCGCCATCATCGAACATGACATGCATGTGGTGTTCTCGCTTGCCAATCGGATCACTGTTCTGGCGCAGGGCACCCCCCTCGTGGAGGACGACCCGCAAAACATCCGGGGCAACCCGAAGGTGCGCGAAGCCTACCTCGGCGAAACCGCGTAACGGAGAAAGGACAAGACCATGAACGTAAAACCGGATTTCTCCAAAAGCGCCAACCATGCGGCCACCGCGCCCGCTTTTCTGTCGGTTTGGGATGTGCATGCCTACTACGGCGAGAGCTACATCGTGCAGGGCATCAACTTTAATGTGCATGAGGGCGAAATCCTCGCCCTTCTGGGCCGCAACGGCGCGGGCAAGACCTCGACCCTGCGCTCCATCGCGCGCATCGGCTCTCCGATGGTAACACGGGGCGAGATCTGGCTCGATCACCAGCCGCTGCACCTGATGGAAAGCCACGAGGCCGCCACTGCCGGTTTGGGTCTGGTGCCCGAAGATCGCCGCATCATTCCCGGTCTTACGGTCGAGGAAAACCTGCAGCTGGCACAGATTGCCCCACCAATCGGCTGGTCGATCGAGCGCCTCTACGAGCTCTTCCCGCGTCTGGGCGAGCGGCGCAAGCAGGAGGGCGTGACACTCTCGGGCGGCGAACAGCAAATGCTTGCGATTGCGCGCGCCCTGGCCCGCGACATCAAGGTGCTGTTGCTCGACGAACCCTACGAGGGTCTGGCCCCGGTGATCGTGGACGAGATCGAAAAGACCCTCATCCACATCAAGGAACAGGGCATGACCACCATCCTCGTCGAGCAAAACGCGGTGCGGGCACTGCAACTGGCTGATCGGGCGGTGATCCTCGACACAGGCGGGATCGTCTTTGACGGCTCCGCGGCCGAGGTTCTCGAAAACGAAGAACTGCGTTCTGAATACCTCGCGATCTGATCTGCGGATCGGACGCTGAAAAGGTGACGCCGCCGGCGCGCCATCTGGTTACTCCGTCGTGAGCGGCACATCCCTGCCACTCACACGACCTGGGCCGGGCCTGTTTTCAGGTCCGGCTTTTTTTACACACTTCGACGGGGGTGGGCAGACCTTGCGGCCGTGACACACATGCGCCCTTCCCTTGCGCCAAGGCCCGCTTTAGAACCGGGCCATGTCTGATCCCGCAACTGATCCCGCTTTTGACTATGCGCCTGTTGGACTTGCGCTTTTGGAACATCGCATCATCAAGCGGTGCAATCTGCTCTTTGCCGAGATCTTTGATGCCTCCCCAGAGGCGCTTTGCGAGACACCGATTGCTGCGCTTTATCCCAGCGCCGAGGATTACCAGCGCATAGGCGAGATCTTGCAGTTGCCGGAATCACAAAGCGGAATCTACCACGACGAACGCATTATGCGTCGCACGTCGGGCGCGCTGTTCTGGTGCCGGGTGCGCGGGCGGTCCCTCGACGGTGCGCGCCCGTTTCAGGCCGGTGTATGGTCCTTTGCCGATCTCTCCGAGGAGCGCCCCGTTGTCAGCCTGACCCCACGCGAACGCGAAGTCGCGATCCTCACCTGTCGGGGGCTCTCGGCCAAGGAAATCGGCCTCAAGCTGGATCTCTCCTATCGTACGGTAGAGACTCACCGGGCGCGTCTCTTGGTGAAATTCAACGCCAAGAAGCTGCCCGAACTGGTCGCCAAACTCAGTGGCATGCCCCTTTGAAGCCCGCAGAGAGGCCGATATTTCCCTGCAAAAATGATTGAAAAGAGAGGCTTTCCCCCTCATCTTCAGAGGCAATCAAGCACGCTTTCCTTATGGTCAGCTATGGCTTATAAGGCCAAAAATTTCCGCCCCGGACGCATTCGGGGCCAGACAGGACCCTGCCGAGGAACACAATGACAAATAAATCTCACGAAGCAGATGTGGCGTTCATCAAGGCTCTGGCGGAGCTTTTGCGCGAAAACGACCTGACCGAGCTTCAGGTCAAGCGCGACTACGCGGAAGATGACAGCCTGAATGTGCGCGTCTCCCGCCAGCACCCCGCCCCCGCCGCGCCGGTTCACGTCGCAGCAGCCCCCGCGCCTGCCCCGGCCGCCGCAGCGCCCGCCGCTGTCGCAGCCGCAGCGCCCGCATCCGACGATCCCGCCAATCACCCCGGCGCTGTGACCTCCCCGATGGTGGGCACCGCCTATCTCGCACCCGAGCCGGGCGCTTCTGCCTTTGTGTCCGTGGGTCAGCAAGTGAGCGAAGGCGACACCCTGTTGATCGTCGAAGCAATGAAGACCATGAACCATATCCCGGCCCCCAAATCGGGCACCGTGAAGCGCATCCTTGTTGAAGATGGCGCCGCGGTCGAGTTTGGTCATCCGCTCGTCATCGTCGAGTAAGGCCCTGCCATGTTTGACAAAATCTTAATTGCCAACCGGGGTGAGATCGCGCTGCGCGTGATCCGTGCCTGCCGCGAGATGGGCATCCAATCCGTTGCGGTGCACTCCACCGCCGACGCCGATGCCATGCATGTGCGCATGGCCGATGAGTCGATCTGCATTGGCCCACCGTCAGGCGCCCAGAGCTATCTGTCGATCCCCGCGATCATCTCCGCCTGCGAAATTTCGGGCGCTCAGGCGATCCACCCGGGCTACGGGTTTCTCTCCGAGAACGCCAATTTTGTGCAGATCGTCGAGGACCACGGGCTGACCTTCATTGGCCCCTCCGCAGAACATATTCGCCAGATGGGCGACAAGATCACCGCAAAAGACACCGCAAAAGCGCTCGGCATTCCTTGTGTGCCGGGATCTGACGGCGGTGTGCCCGATGTGGAGACCGCAAAAAAGGTCGCCGCTGACATGGGCTATCCGGTGATCATCAAGGCCACCGCCGGTGGCGGCGGGCGCGGCATGAAAGTGGCCCAGACCGAAGCAGATCTGGTTCAAGCGTTCCAGACCGCGCGCTCAGAAGCCAAAGCGGCCTTTGGCAACGACGAAGTCTACATGGAGAAATACCTCCAGCGTCCGCGCCACATCGAGATCCAGGTCTTTGGTGATGGCAAAGGCGGCGGCGTACACTTGGGCGAGCGCGACTGCTCCTTGCAGCGGCGCCACCAGAAGGTCTTTGAAGAGGCTCCCGGCCCCTGCATCACCGAGGAAGAGCGTGCCAAGATCGGCAAGATCTGCGCGGATGCGATCGGCAAGATGGGCTACTCCGGTGCGGGTACCGTCGAATTCCTATATGAGGATGGAGAGTTCTACTTCATCGAGATGAACACCCGCCTGCAGGTGGAACACCCTGTGACCGAAGCCATCTTTGGCGTCGACCTGGTGCGTGAACAGATCCGCGTTGCCTCTGGCCTGCCGCTCTCGTTCACGCAGGATGATCTGATCATCAACGGTCACGCCATCGAAGTGCGCATCAATGCCGAAAAGCTGCCGAACTTCTCGCCCTGCCCGGGTAAGATCACCGCATATCATGCCCCCGGCGGCCTTGGCGTGCGGATGGATTCGGCGCTTTATGACGGCTACTCGATCCCGCCGTACTACGACAGCCTGATCGGCAAGCTGATCGTCCACGGGCGCGACCGGGAAGAGGCCCTTGCGCGTCTCAGCCGCTCGCTGGGCGAGCTCATTGTGGACGGGATCGATACCACGGTTCCGCTGTTCCACGCGCTCTTGCAGGAAAAAGACATCCACACCGGTGAGTACAACATTCACTGGCTGGAAAAATGGCTTGAAGCCAACCTTCAGGCCTGAGACATCTTTCTGGGGGCGGCGGTCAAATACCTCCGCCCCTCCGCTATCCCGTGCTAGGCTAATCTATGACGCTCAGCGCTGATCTCCTGCTCCATGCTTACGCGAACGGCGTCTTCCCCATGGCGGAGAGCCGCGACGATCCAGAGGTGTTCTGGGTCGATCCAAAGCGCCGTGGCATTCTGCCTTTGGACGGTTTTCGGATTTCTCGTTCTCTGGCCAAACGCCTTCGCCGCGATGATTACAGCATCAGCGTAAACCGCGATTTTGCGGGCGTGGTGCAGGGGTGTGCCGATCGCGAAGAGACCTGGATCAACGGTGAAATCTCTGACCGTTACCAAGAGCTGCATCACGACGGATTTGCTCACTCTCTCGAAGTCTGGATGGACGATGCGCTGGTGGGGGGCGTCTACGGCGTCTCACTTGGGGGCGCCTTTTTTGGCGAAAGCATGTTCTCGCGTCGGCGAGATGCCTCCAAGATCGCGCTCGCCTATCTCGTGGATCGTCTGAACGCAGGCGGCTACATTCTATGTGACACCCAGTTCATCACGCCTCATCTGGCGTCGCTTGGGGGGCGGGAAATCAGCCGCGCGGCTTATCGCAGAAGGCTCGCCGAGGCGCTGGACCAGCCGGGAGATTTCATCTCTCCCGCGCTCCCGTCACCTCAGGTGCTCTTGCAGCGCAGAACCCAGACGTCGTAACGGCGGTGATCGAGTGCGTTGAGCGCGGGGCTCGATGCAATCATCCAACCATCAAAGAACACTTTGCCGTCCTGGCGATCCCGGATCGTCAGGTACGCAAAAGCATCCCCCGAGGGGTTCTCTGTTGGATAGCGGCACTCGCGCAAAGTCACGATCAAGCCGAAGATCTCTGCCGTGCCACCGGTCTGCACCTCGACATCGACACTCTTGCCGTTGACCTTATCTAGCCCGCGCAGGCTCGTAAGTGTACCCTCGGTTGCCTCGATGCGTTCAACACGTTCACGGCTTTCGGGGACGCGCGGCTGCACGATCACCGGGTCAAGCTCCTCGACCGAGATCGTCTGAGCCGAAAGCGGCGCCGATGCCAGAAGGCAAAAAGCGAGTGTGATCAGGCGCTTCATCAGGATTCGTCACCGCCACCGGAGACAAATTTAACCAGCAGAGAAATCAGGCTCACCGCCCCTTGGGTGTCCACGATCTCATCACCGGCCTCAAGGTTGAAGGGCGAACCGCCTGGCATCACTTCGACGAAGTTTCCACCAAGCAGCCCCTCTGACGCAATCACGATGGCGCTGTCGTCGGGGATCATGATGGTTTTATCCACCGAAAAGGTCGTGTCCGCGCGAAAGGTTTCCGCATTGAGCGCCACATCCGTCACGGTTCCGATCTTCACGCCAGCAAGACGCACATCGGTCCCGACACTCACCCCTTCCAGCGAGCGGAAGGAAGCCGTCAGCGGGTAGCTCTCGCCGCCGCGCGAAAGGCCCGCAGCCTGTGCGGCATAAAACGCAAACCCTGCCGCCACGGCCAGCACAAGGCCACCGGTCAGCACTTCGGTTGTGGAATGGGTCATTACAAACCTGCCTTTTGGCCAGATCGCAAAGGGACGTCGGGCAATATCCGCGCGTCCCTTTGGCGTAAACTTATTCGGGGCTCCAAGCCTCGTAATCGCTGCGCGGTTTTGGCGTGCCACCCGCGCGGATCGAGCCCGCCGGCGCGTACGCCAGCATGGTGCCAGTCAGGTTTTCCTGATGCGGCTTTTCCCAATCCTTGTGTTTCAGCGGCTTCTCGCTCGGCACTTCGTTAAAAGTGCGGTGCAACCAGCCATGCCAGTCGGCACTGACGCGCGACGCCTCTGCCTCGCCATTGAAGATCACCCAGCGACGGCTGTCATCTGCGTTGCGATAGAATACGTTGCCCTGATCGTCCTCACCGACCTTAACCCCCTTGCGGCGGGTGTAGATCATTGTGTTGAGCGTGGCGCCATTCCACCAAGTCACGGCCTGCAAAAGCGAATTCAGGATTCCCATGGGTCCCTCCGAAAATCTCTCCCCCGATATGGCCCATTCTCGACCCGAGGTCCAGTGGTTCGCGGTCAAGTGGTGAATAGAGCGGCGGGAAACAGCAAGATCGCCACGCTTTCGCGTCCCTTAGCTGCCACGAGAGCGCTGCTCACAGAAGCGTAAACGGTTGCCAAAGGGATCTGTCACCGTGATCTGCAGCCCCCACGGCATCGCATCAAGCGCCGGTTTGATGTTGCGATAGCGTTTTTCACCCAGTTCCGCATGAAGCGCCATGGCATTGTCGATGGGGACAAAACAGGTAGAGCCCGGCGTGGCATCCCCGTGATGTTCGCTCAGGTGCAGGATGCAGCCTGACCGCGAGATCTGCATATAGATCGGAAGATCCTCTTCGTGCTGATACTCCCAATCCAGAGAAAACCCCAAATAATCAATATAGTAGTCGCGCGCCTTCTGCAGATCAAAAATTCGAACCACGGGAATGGCGGGGCGGATGGTCACCGTTTGCGAAGTCTGCTCCATCTGTCGCGCGCCTATGCCGGGGTCGCCAGTGCTGTCACTTCGATCTCGATCCGGTATTCCGGCGCGATCAGGTTGCATTCAATCATGGTCGCGGCAGGCGGGTTTTCTCCAAAGGTTTCAGCAAGGATCGGCCAGCAGGGTTCAAACTCGGACGCATCGGGAAGGTAATAATTCACGCGTACCACCTCGGCAAAACTCACACCGGCCTTGGCAAGCGCAGCCTCGATGGTCGCCAGAGCCGAGCGACACTGTGCCACCACATCCTCGCCCTGCCCCACGGTGCCGGCGACATGCACAAAGCCGCCCGCTACAACCGCTCGGCAATAGCCGACCTTGGCCTCAAATTCTCCGCCCGAAGAAATGCGTTTTATCGTCATGAGGCGTCCTTCCACTTCGCTTGAACTGTTTGTCACATGGAAAGTTTATGGTGGATTGGCGCGCATCGGCACTGCAAATTATGCATTTCTGCTATGCACTTGCGGCGCCGTCAAACGTCTCAGTCAGAAATCCCGTCAGTGCAGTCCAGGCCCGCGAGCTTGCGGTGGCGCTGTAGATCATGCCACTGGCGCTGTCCTTGGCATTGGGGTTGGTGAACGCATGCCCGGTGTGACCAAATCCGAGCACCTGCCAATCCGCGCAGTGTTCGTTCAGTTCAGCCGCCAGCGCCTCGAGCGCAGAGGGCGGGGCAAGCGGGTCGTCCCAACCGTGCAGCACCAGAACCGCCGCGCGCATCGTCTGGGTCTCAAAATTGGGGCGGTCATAGACGCCATGCAATGGCACACACGCACGCAGATCGGCCCCTGTGCGCGCCAGATCCAGCACAGCCTTGCCGCCCAAGCAGTAGCCCATTGCGCCGATGCGCCCCGCATCCACCTGCGGCAAGGCACGCGCGGCCTCCAGCGCTGCCCCCATACGCCGCGCGAGCACGGTGCGATCCGCCTGCAAACCTGCCATGAGGTGCTGCGCCTCCTCTGGCGAGGCCGCGCGCTTGCCGTCTCCGTAGTAATCGACCGCGAGAGCGACATAGCCGAGCTTGGCGAGGTCTTCGGCACGGGCGCGTTCAAAATCGCTCAAGCCGCCAAAGGCGGGCGCGATCAGGACGCAGGGTGCGGGCTCCTCTCGACTGTCGTCCCATACCAAGTGGCCGACGAACTGATCTATGCCATCGCCATAATGAAAGGCTTCGCTTTTCATGTGCTGTTCCATCCTCACACTCCCAGCAGTTGAGAAAGAAAAGGGCCAGTGTCACGGGGACACTGGCGTTTCATTATTCGTATTCATCGGAGCCTTGGACGGGTTCAACCTGCGGTGGCCGATTCCTTTTCATCGGCGTGGATCATCAGCGGCTGCGCCTCAGAGGAGACAGCCTCCTCATTGACGACCACTTTTGTCACGCTCTCCATTCCGGGCAGCTCGAACATGGTATCGAGCAGGATATCCTCGAGGATGGAGCGCAGACCCCGCGCGCCGGTCTTGCGCTCAATGGCTTTCTTGGCAATGGCCGAGAGCGCCTCATCGGTGAAGTCCAGCTCGGTGTCTTCGAGTTCAAAGAGGCGCTGGTATTGTTTGACCAGAGCGTTCTTGGGCTTGGTCAAGATGGTGATCAGCGCATCCTCATCCAGATCCTCAAGCGTCGCGAGAACCGGCAAACGGCCCACGAATTCCGGGATCAGGCCGAATTTCAGCAGATCTTCGGGCTCGAGATCGCGGAAGGTCTCGCCCACGCCCGCATCGCTCTCTTCGCGCACATCGGCACCAAAGCCCATCGCAGAGCCTTTGCCGCGCTGCTTGATGATCTTGTCCAGGCCCGCAAAGGCACCGCCGCAGATGAAGAGGATGTTCGTGGTATCCACCTGCAGGAACTCCTGCTGGGGATGCTTGCGCCCACCCTGCGGCGGCACGGAGGCCACAGTGCCTTCCATCAGTTTCAGCAGAGCCTGCTGCACGCCCTCGCCCGACACGTCGCGGGTGATGGAGGGGTTTTCAGACTTGCGGGTGATCTTGTCGACCTCGTCGATGTAGACGATACCGCGCTGCGCGCGTTCGACATTGTATTCAGACGCCTGCAGCAGTTTCAGAATGATGTTCTCGACATCCTCACCAACATAGCCTGCCTCTGTAAGCGTAGTGGCATCTGCCATGGTAAACGGCACGTCCAGAATCCGTGCAAGAGTTTGCGCCAGAAGGGTCTTACCGCAGCCGGTGGGGCCGATCAGCAGGATGTTGGACTTTGAGAGTTCGATATCATTGCCGGCCTTCTGGGCGTGGTTCAGACGCTTGTAGTGGTTGTGAACCGCCACCGACAGCACACGCTTTGCCGTCGCCTGACCGATCACGTAATCATCGAGGACCTCGCAAATATCCTTGGGCGTCGGCACGCCGTCGGTTGCTTTCATCCCGGAGGCCTTCGTCTCCTCGCGGATGATGTCCATGCACAGCTCAACGCATTCATCACAGATGAACACGGTCGGGCCTGCAATCAGCTTTCTCACCTCATGCTGGCTCTTGCCGCAGAAGCTACAGTAAAGCGTGTTCTTGCTGTCGCCGCTCGAGTTCGTCGCCATGGTCTACCTTTCCATCCGCCTCGGGGCCAGCGCGTGTCAATTTGCCCCGATGTAAGGCCAGCTTAGGACAGCTCCCAAGCGGCCACAATGTCAAATTGTGCTCCCCTGCACACTATGGTTAAGGGAGCACGAGGCCCGCGTGGTGCCGGGCTTAGCTTTCTGCGTCGTCGGCCTTGCTGCGATTTTCGACGATTTCGTCGATCAGTCCGAATTCCTTGGCTTGTTCCGGTGACATGAAGTTGTCCCGTTCCAGCGCCTTTTCAATGGTGTCGTAGTCCTGACCGGTGTGTTTGACGTAAATCTCGTTCAGGCGACGCTTGAGCTTCAGGGTCTCTTCGGCGTGGATCATGATGTCCGTCGCCTGCCCCTGATACCCGCCGGAGGGCTGGTGGACCATCACGCGCGAATTGGGCAGCGAGAAGCGCATGCCAGCCTCGCCCGCGGTCAGCAGCAAGGAGCCCATGGAGGCCGCCTGGCCGATCACCAGCGTCGACACCTTGGGTTTGATGTACTGCATCGTGTCATAGATCGACAGGCCCGAGGTCACCACGCCACCGGGCGAGTTGATGTACATCGAAATCTCTTTCGAGGGGTTTTCCGCCTCAAGGTGCAACAGCTGCGCCACGATCAGCGACGACATGCCATCGTGAACGGGACCGTTGAGGAAGATGATACGCTCCTTCAACAGGCGCGAGAAAATGTCATATGCGCGCTCGCCCCGGCTGGTCTGCTCAACGACCATCGGCACAAGTGTGTTCATGTATGTTTCTGTTGGATCAATCATTGGACCTGCCTGTCTTGGGATCATGACGGGCACCATACCCGACAGAGGATTACCCGAGTCTTAGTATTGCGAAAATTGGGCTGCAAGAGGCGGACCCGCATTTTCGCACCTGCAGCGCTATCGCGGTGCAACACGCATCAAAGCTGTGCCATTTCTGCAGGAAGACAACAGGTGTCGCAATTTGTCGCGCCAAGGTCGGATTATCCCGGCACCCCACGTCCGCACGGCGCTAGCTGGTAAATGTGGCAGAGGCATCTCTTTGCACGCAGCCTGTTTCCTGTGATGGACCCTGAAGATGTCTGACGATAGTTTTGTTCAAAAAGGCGCCGCCGCAACACTCAAGGTGCCGCATGCAGGCGCGCCGCAGGACTTCTATTTCCTGCTGCTGCCAAAGGCCACGATGCTGCCTGTCGCCGCCGCGATCGAGCCGCTCAGAATTGCAAATCAGGTCACAAATACAAAGCTTTATCGCTGGTATATCATGACACAGGATGGCGCGCCGCTACGCTGCTCCAACGGGATGGTTGTCACTCCCGATCTGCCGCTGGCCCCGCTGCCCTCGGATGCCATGGGCTTTGTGTGTTCAGGCGTGGAGCCCCAGGAAGCCGCCGGCGACATCACGCTGAACTGGCTGCGGCGCGAACATCGTTTCGGGCGCAGGCTCGGGGGCATCTGTACCGGTGCATTTGCGCTGGCGCAGGCGGGGCTGATCAAGGATCAACCCTTCACGCTGCACTGGGAAAACCAACCCGGTTTTGTCGAGCGATACGAGCACCTGAAACCCTCGCCTAACATTTACGAGATTTCTGGAAATTTGATGACCTGTGGCGGCGGCAGCGCGGCAACGGACATGATGCTGACCCTGATCGAGCAGCGCCATGGCAAGCAGCTGGCGATCATCGTCGCCGATATGTGCCTGCATGTGCGCTCGACCTCCGGGGCTGCACCTCAGAAATCCAACTATGCCGTCGCCATCGGCAGTCGCAACCAGCGCCTTCTGAGTGCTCTGCAACTGATGCAGGAATCGATCGAAGAGCCGCTCTCTATCGGATCACTTTGCGCGCGGCTGGATATTTCCCGTCGCCAATTGGAGCGCCTGTTCTCGCGCTATCTCGATCAAAGCCCGATGCACGTCTATTCCGACATGCGCCTGAGCCATGCCTTCGCCTTGATGAATGAAACCTCGATGTCGGTGACAGAGATTGCGCTTGCCTCCGGGTTCAACTCCGCCACGCATTTCTCTCGGCAATTCAAACGCAAATTCGGCGCCAGCCCGCATTTCTTCCGCAAGGGCTGGGCCTGACCGCACCCGGCGAAACGAGGGATCACCACGTCCGTGTCTGACGCGGTACGCACTTAAATGTGACGAGTATTTCAGCCCGTTCGCGCGTAGACCTTGGGGCAAACCGCAGCGTAGGAGCCCTAAATGGTCCGCCCTCTTGATCCCCTCCGCCGTCTGAGCACGGGGCTCGTGTTCAGCCTTGCTCTGTCGGCCGCACAGACCGCGGCGCTGACAGCGGCCCTGGCCGCATCTTTTGCAACGCCCGCGACGGCTGACCTTGCCTCGCGCGAGGGCTGGGCGATCCATGCCAGCACAAAGGACTACAAACGCCTTCTCGCCGACCTCAAAGCTGCCGTAAGAGCGCATAACATGGGTGTCGTAACAGAAGCCGGCCCCACCGGCGCCGCCGCTGCCCGCGGCATCACCATTCCGGGAAACCGCGTTGTTGGCGTCTTTGCAAACACCTACGCAGTGGAGATCCTTGCGCTCTCCACCGCCGCCATGATCGAAGCACCGATCCGCTTCTATATTACGGAAAACCCCGATGGCAGCGCGACGCTCTCCTACAAGACCCCGAGCCATGTTTTTGCGCCCTATGTGCCCGAAGCAGGCGCCGCACTGACGGCCGTCGCGGCGCGGCTCGACGACGTCTTTGCCCAGATTGCTGCCGCAGCGCTGCAGAATTAATCCCCTATTTCCAATTCAATACGGACCACACATGACCCAATCTCTTCGCGCCGCCGATATCCTGGCCCGTCGTCTCTACGAGGCCGGATGCCGCCACGCCTTTGGCATGCCCGGGGGCGAAGTCCTGACACTTGTGGACGCGCTCACCCGCGCTGGGATCACCTTCCACCTCGCCAAACATGAAAACTGCGCCGGTTTTATGGGCGAAGGCGTGCATCACAGCGATGGGGCGCCCGCAATTCTGGTCGCAACCCTTGGACCCGGCGCGCTCAATGGTGTCAATGTGGTCGCCAATGCCCATCAGGACCGGGTGCCTATGCTGGTTCTGACAGGCTGCGTCGACGCGGATGAGGCGCAGACCTACACCCATCAGGTCCTAGATCAACAAGCAGTCTTTGCCCCCATCACCAAGGCCAGCTTCCGCCTGGACGCCGCTGCAGCCGAAGTGATCGCCGACAAGGCGGTCGCCATCGCAGGCGAGGCCCGTCAGGGACCGGTTCACATCGATGTGCCCATTTCGGTTGCCAACGCACCGGCCACACCGCGCACCACGCGCCGCGCGCCTGCCGGAGCCTGCGCGCCTGCGGGCGCTACACTGGCGCAGGCGCAGGACTGGCTGCGCCAGGCCAAACGCCCCTTGGCGGTGGTCGGGCTCGATGCGCTTTTGCCCGGCGGCCCAGACGCCACCCGCGCCTTTCTGGAGGCGCGACAAATCCCCTTTGTCACCACCTACAAGGCCAAGGGCATCCTGCCAGAGGATCATCCGCTCTGTCTGGGCGGTGCGGGTCTGTCACCGCTTGCGGATCGCCACTTGCTGCCGCTCGTCGAGGCCAGCGACCTTATACTCGGTATCGGCTATGACCCGATCGAAATGCGCACCGGCTGGCGCGCGGCCTGGGACGCCACAGAGACCCGCGTGATCGACATCACGCCTGAGACCAACACCCATTACATGCATCAGGCCAGCCTGCCACTGATCGCCGACATTCCTGCCACGCTCAATGCGCTTGCGGTTGCACCTCAACCCGCACCACCCTGGCCAAACGGGGAAATCAAAAAGGCCAAGACCGCCCTTGCCGAGGCCTTCCCCCGCAGCGACGACTGGGGGCCTGCGGGCGTCATTGCTGAATGCATCGACACCCTACCCGCCGATAGCCTGCTGACCGCAGACAGCGGCGCACACCGTATTCTCCTGAGCCAGATGTGGCCCTGCCAGGAACCGCGCCAGCTGGTGCAATCCTCCGGGCTTTGCACCATGGGCTGCGCAGTGCCACTAGCCATGGGACGCAAGCTCGCCGCACCCGAACGCACCGTGGTGAGCTTTTCAGGGGATGCAGGGTTCCTGATGGTTGCAGGCGAGCTGGCGACCGCGGCAGAACTGGGTCTTGCCCCAATCTTCGTTGTCTTTGTGGATGCCTCGCTTGCCCTCATCGACCTCAAACAACGCCAGCGCCAGCTCCCCAATGCAGGCGTGGATTTTGGCCGGCACGACTTTGCCGCCATCGGACGCGCCTTTGGCGGCGAAGGCCATCGGGTGCAGAACCGAACGGAGCTGCGCGCCGCGCTGGAGGCGGCTCAATCGGCCTCCACCTTCACCGTGATCGCTGCGGAAATCGACAAGGAGTCCTACGATGGCCGCATCTGATACCACCGCCTCCGCGCGTCTGCCCCACGGCGCCCTCAAAGGCGTAAAAGTGCTGGATCTCTCGCGCATCCTGGCTGGCCCAACCGCAACGCAACTTTTGGGCGATCTGGGCGCCGATGTGATCAAGGTCGAAAACCCAACCACGGGCGGCGACGACACCCGTCAATGGGGCAAGAGCGTCGCCGAAGATGCTGATCTCACGCCCTATTTCATGGCCGCCAACCGCAACAAACGCTCGCTCGCGCTGGATATTTCTGCCCCCGAAGGACAGGCCATCATCCGACGCCTCGCCGCGCAAGCAGACGTCTTGATCGAGAACTTCAAACCGGGCGGGCTCGCGAAATATGGACTTGATTACGCCTCCCTGCGCGAAAGCTGCCCACATCTGGTCTATGCGTCGATTTCCGGCTATGGCCAGACCGGCCCGAACCGTGCAAAGCCCGGCTATGATCTGATGGCACAGGGCTATGGCGGTATCATGTCCCTTACCGGCGACCCCGAAGGCGCGCCTGTCAAGGTCGGGGTCGGCATCGCGGATGTGATGTGCGGAATGTATGCGACCATCGGCATTCTCTCGGCATTGCGCCACCGCGATCTCACGGGCGAAGGCCAGCAGGTCGAACTTGCCCTGGTGGATGCGCAGATCGCCTGGCTGATCAACGAGGGTGTGAGTTACCTCAATACCGGCCAGAAACCCGTGCGACGCGGCAATGAGCACCCCTCGATCATGCCCTATGGCACCTATGAAACCCGCGACGGCCATGTGATCCTCGCAGTTGGGAATGATAGTCAGTTTCGCCGATTTATGGCCTTCCTTGCCCTCGAAGGATTGGCCGAAGATCCCCGATTTGCCACCAATCCGGCCCGTCTTGAGCATCGCGGCGCACTCAATGATATCCTGATCCCGGCGCTACAGCGCTATCGCACCGATGAGGTCATTGCCGCGATGGAAGCCGCCAAGGTGCCCGTCGGCCCGGTCAAGACACTCGATCAGGTCTTTGAGACCGATCAGGTCGCCGCGCGGGACATGGTGGTGACGATGCAGGCCGGTGACACCGCGGTGCGGCTCTTGGGCAACCCGCTCAAGTTCTCGCGCACCCCCGTAACCTACCGCAAGGCTCCGCCCAGATGCGGGGCGGACAGCACGGAGATTCTCGCGTCTGACGCGCCCTTTGAGATCGACTGAACGGATCCCGCACAGACGTGGCCCAGAGGGCCGCCTCGCAATGTTACAAAAGCCTGCGCGATTTTCTGCCCGCGCTGCATCCACCAGCACAAAGCACCGTTTTTGTGCTGGTTTTCGCCCACATCCCCCCGCGTTGATGTCATTTTCCCGCCGAAACCCACACGCGCCTTCACCAAAGCGAGAGCGGGGGGCGCGCGGTGGAAATTGCTTCGCTAGCATCGCTGTTAACAATCGTGTTCCCAGCTTGTGAAAGTGACCCGCCCATGACCCAGGATATTTTTGGACAAGAGTGCAGCCTCACCGATCCCCGCGCACTCGCGGAATGGAACGGCGCGCAGACCGGCGTTCTTGCCCATGCGGCGCGCACCGCAGGCCACCTTGGGGCGGTGTTGGACGCCGCGCCTGATTTTGCCCTCGGCCAGGCCATCAAGGGGCTGTCGCTGTTGATGCTTGGGCGCTCCGAGCTTTTGCCGACCGCGCGCGAGGCGCTGGCCCTCGCCAAGTCGACCTATGAGGGCGCGTTGCCGCGAGAACGCAAATATGTCGACGCATTGGAAGCCTGGCTCTCGGGTCATCCCTCACGCGCGATCACCTGCATGGAAGACATCCTGACCCAGCATCCCTGCGACACGCTGGCGATGAAACTCAGCCATGGGATCCGCTTTATCATGGGCGACGCCCGCGGCATGCGCGCCTCTATCGAGCGTGTGATGCCCGCCTATTCGACCGAGCACGCAGGACATGGCTATCTGTTGGGCTGTCACGCCTTTGCCCTCGAGGAAACCGGCGACTTCGACCGGGCGGAAATCACCGGACGTCAGGCACTTTGGACCGCGCCGGACGATGCATGGGGGCTGCATGCGGTGGCACATGTGCATGACATGACCGGTAATGCCAGGACTGGATTGGGTTGGCTTGAGGGCCGCGAAGAGGCCTGGGCGCATTGCAACAATTTTCGCTACCATGTGTGGTGGCACAAGGCCCTGATGCACCTCGACCTCGGCCAAATCGACGAGGTGATGCGGCTCTATGATGACGAGGTGCGCAAGGACAAGACCGACGACTACCGCGATATTTCCAATGCCACCTCGCTGCTGATGCGGCTCGAACTTGATGGGGTCAATGTCGGAGACCGCTGGGACGAACTGGCAGAGCTTTGCGAAAACCGAACTGAGGACGGCAGCCTCATCTTTGCCGATCTGCATTACCTGCTGGCGCTGATCGGCGGCGATCGCGCAACGGCCACAGGCCAGCTGATCCGGCGGATCCATGCCGATGGAACCCGGCCCAAGACCGAAGCCGCGCAAAGAATGGCCGACCCGGGCTGCGCGGTGTCAAAGGGACTTGAGGCTTTTGGGGAAGGCCACTACGGCACAGCCTTTGACTACCTCGCTAAGTCACGGGATTCGTTGCAACTTGCAGGTGGCAGCCATGCCCAGCGGGACGTGTTTGAACGCATGACCATCGACGCTGGGCTGCGCTCGGGGAACTGGGCACAAGTGGAGGCCATTTTGGATGACAGACGTGCCAAACGCGGAGGGGGCGAAGACAATTATGCGATGGCTCGTCGCGCCTTGATTGCGGCCGCCCAAAGCGAGGGCGGCGCACAGAGCGTCCCGGCGGAGTGATCCTTTAGGAGATTTGAAAAAGATGGCAGACGTCGCGCCTTTTCCGGCGCCCGATCAAAGCAGCGCTCAACGCGCCGCCCCGGCAGCCACCGGCGCCGATGGTGCAGGCCCCATCGCGGGGGCCACGGCGCAGTTGCGCCCGGATGTGCAGGGGCGCCCGCGCGACCCGCGACTTGATTTTTATCGCGGCATCGCGATGTTCATCATCCTCTGCGCGCATATCCCGGGCAATCGCTGGACAGGCTGGATTCCGGCCCGCTTTGGCTTTTCCGACGCAACCGAGATCTTTGTGTTCTGCTCCGGCATGGCTTCCGCGATTGCCTTTGGCGGCTCTTTCCAGCGCCACGGCTGGTGGTTGGGCACCGCGCGCGTCGCCTACCGCTGCTGGCAGGTGTTCTGGGCGCATATTGGCCTCTTTTTCTTTGTGGCCATGTCGATGGCCGCGCTCGATCTCTATGGCGGGTTTGAGAAAAGCTACATCGGCTCATTGAACCTGAGACCGTTTTTCAACGATCCCGCAGAGCAGATCGTGGGGATTTTCACCCTCACCTATGTGCCCAACTACTTTGACATTCTGCCGATGTATCTGGTGGTGCTGGCCTTGATGCCTGCGATTATGGGCGCGCAGAAACTCGGCCTCTGGGCTGTGGCGGGGCTGTCGCTGGCGCTCTGGCTTCTGGCCAACCCTTATGTTGTTGGACTTGGTCCCGAAGGCCTGTCGCTGCCCGCAGAGCCTTGGTCGGACCGCGAGTGGTTCTTCAACCCTTTCGGCTGGCAGCTTTTGTTCTTTACCGGTTTTGCCTTGATGGCAGGCTGGCTTCCCAAACCGCCGGTCAGCCGCGGACTGGCACTGTTAGCGGCCGCCTTCTTGATCCTGTCGATGCCTTTTGGCTCGTGGAAAGTCTTCAGCTGGCTCAACAGTGCGGCCCCCGACCTGGGCGCAACGATCCGTCCTGCATGGGGCATCACCGGAGAGTGGCGCGAGAAAACCGACTTTGGCCTTCTGCGCTATCTGCATTTCTTGTCGCTGGCTTACCTGGCATGGCTTGTGGCCGGTGAGAACGGGCAAAACCTCGTGGCCCGTGGCAGCTCTTTGGCCGCGCGCTTCTGGGCTCAGATCCTGACGCTCATCACCAAGGTCGGCCAGCAGAGCCTTGCTGTCTTTGTCTTTTCCATGGCGCTTGCCCGTTTCATTGGCGCGGCTCTGGATCAAACCGAGCGCGGCATCCTTGTGACCGCGTTGGCCAATATCACTGGCTTCACTCTCATTATCGGCTGCGCTTTTGCAGCCGGCTGGTTCAAATCCCAACCCTGGAGACGCAAACGATGAGCACATTCAGCCGTCGTTCCTTCCTTCAATCCGCCTCTGCCCTGTCACTTGCGGCACTGGCCCCCGCCGCGCGCGCCAGCGCCTCCGAGGAAGCGTTTTCGCGCGCCGATGTGATTGCGCGCGCCAAGGCCCTCGCTGAACGGCCGTTCAAGGCCCGCAGCGCGGTTCCCGATGACTGGCTCGCTCTGAGCTATGACCAGTACCGCTCGATCCAGTTTGACCTCGACAAGGCGCTCTGGGCCGGCTCTGATCGCAGCTACAACGTGGATTTCTTTCTACCCGGCCTCTATTTCGAACGCCCGGTCCTGGTCCATGAAGTTGAAGACGGGATGGCGCATCGCATCCCCTTCGATTTGAATCATTTCAAGAAACATCCCGAGATCTCACCCGATCTGTCGACCGAAGGGCCGCTGGGGTATTCGGGTTTCCGCCTGCGCACGGATCTTGGCGACCGGGATCATCCGGGAAAGAAAACCGAATTCTGCGTCTTTCAGGGCGCGAGCTACTTCCGCGCGATTGCCAATGGCAACAACTATGGTCTGTCTGCACGCGGGCTGGCGCTCAAGACAGCCGATCCCGAGGGCGAGGAATTCCCCGAATTTGTCAGCTTCTGGCTCGAAGCCCCAGGCCCCTTGCAGGAAAACATGGTGGTGCACGCGCTGATGGACAGCCCCTCGGTGACGGGCGCCTACCGGTTTGACATCACCCCTGGCACCCCTTGTGTGATGGATGTGGAAGCGACGCTCTTTGCACGCAAGGACCTGACGCATGCGGGTCT
The DNA here is from genome assembly GCF_055693725.2 of Epibacterium sp. HA2-3. Lineage (NCBI taxonomy): Bacteria > Pseudomonadati > Pseudomonadota > Alphaproteobacteria > Rhodobacterales > Roseobacteraceae > Epibacterium > Epibacterium sp. HA2-3. Next base: position 1,587,306 of record NZ_CM172490.1, read on the forward strand.
TGCACCGCTTACCTCAATGTTCCTCTTTGATGGCACCAACCATCAGCGGTTCGATGATTTCCGCCCGGCGGTTCACGATAGCGATGGGCTCTTGATGAAAAACGGCAATGGCGAGGTCATCTGGCGACCCCTTGCAAACCCGACCCGTCTTCAGGTGTCGAGCTTCGTGGACAAGAACCCCGCCGGATTTGGCCTGATGCAGCGCGCGCGCAAGCTGTCGGACTTTGCCGATCTCGAAGCCCACTACCATCGCCGCCCCTCGCTCTGGGTCGAGCCCCGCGAGGATTGGGGCGCGGGAAGCGTCACCCTGGTTGAAATCCCGGCGGACAAGGAAATCTACGACAATATCGTCGCCTATTGGCGTCCGGAAAAACCCTATCCCGCTGGCGCACGCGTGGATCTCAACTATCGTCTGAGCTGGGGCGAAGAGCCGGTGCTGGATCTGCCGCGCGTGATCAACACCGCCTCAGGCGCCAAGATCTTTGGCGACCCCGGGCGTCTCATGGTGATCGATTTTGAGGCGCACCCGATGTTTGAAGCCGATCCCGAGGCCTTCAGCTTGCATATCTCCTCGCCACATCTTGAGACATCTGATGGTGTGTTGCAGCGCAACCCGGAGACCGGCGGCATGCGACTGGCGTTCTCCTTTGATCCGGGCGAGCAAACCCATGTGGAACTGCGCGCGCAACTGCGCAAGGATGGGCAGGATGCTTCTGAGGTCTGGCTGTATCGGTGGACCGTCTGAATGAAAGACATTGGTTTTACAGATACATCCGCGCTGTTGTTGCCACCAGAGGCTCCGCTGGCGATGCCGGCGCAGGACTTTGGGCGCCAATTTCACGACGCTAGCGCGCCGGCGGCCTCTGCCCGGGATGGAACCGGCGCGGCGCTGTGGCGGGTGCTGGCGTTTTCGCCCGCCATGGTTGCAACCCTTGCGCTTGCGTGGGTGATGCAGGGCTGGTTTGCCGCAGATGGCACCACCTCGCTGGAGTGGGTGCTTTTGGTTCTGATTGCTTTCAACTTCTTCTGGATCACTTTCACGGTCTCGACCGTCCTGCTTGGACTGTTCAGCCTCTCGCGCACCCGTCCGCGCCCCGAACGCGGCCTGCGCAAACCAATGCGGGTGGCCCTCTTGGTGCCAATCTACAACGAAGTGCCTTGGTATGTGCTTGGCAATGCGCGCTCCATGCTCGAGGAGCTGCGGGCCATCGGCGGGCCCCATCGCTACGAGATGTTCATTCTCTCGGACACCCGCGACCCAGAGATTGCCGCACAAGAGCTGCAGAGCATCAAGGCGTTGCGCGCGGATTTGCCCGAGGGGATCACGCTCTATTATCGTCGGCGCGCCGAAAACACCGCCCGCAAGGTGGGCAATATCCATGATTGGGTGACCCGCTGGGGCGGCAGCTATGAGGCCATGTTGGTGCTGGATGCGGACAGTCTGATGACAGGCCGCGCCATCCAGCGCCTCACCGATGCACTGGCGCGGGACCCGGCTGCTGGCCTCATTCAGAGCTTCCCGCAACTTATTGGTGCACAATCCGTTTTTGGCCGCATGCAACAGTTTGCCAACGGCGTATACGGCCTCGCGCTGGCCGAAGGTCTGGCGCGTTGGACTGGTCATGAGGGCAATTACTGGGGCCACAACGCCATCATTCGCACCCGCGCCTTTGCCGCGTCGGCCGGGTTGCCGGAGCTGCGCGGGTTCACCGGAGGCAGCAGCCTCATTATGAGCCATGATTTTGTGGAGGCAGGCTTGTTGCGACGGGCTGGCTGGCGCGTGAGGTTCCTGCCCCGCATCCGCGGCTCCTACGAGGAAACACCGGCCACTCTGGTGGATCATATCCAGCGCGACAGGCGCTGGTGTCAGGGCAACCTGCAACACCTGCGTCTTTTGTCGGCAACCGGGTTTCACGCGATGTCGCGGTTCCACCTCGCGCATGGTGCCATCGGCTATCTGATGGCGCCGGTCTGGTTTGCGCTCTTGGTGATCTGGGCCGTGATCGGCCAGGACGAGGGCGGATCAGTGATCACCTATTTCTCCGAGGCAAACCCGCTGCGGCCCAACTGGCCGGATATGAGCGAGCCACGCCATGTGGCGGTGATCGTTCTGATTTATGCCATGTTGCTCGCGCCCAAGGTCCTCTCTGTCGCGGCCCTGCCTCTGACCGGGCGGCGGATCGCGGATTATGGCGGTCTGGGGCGGTTCCTTCTGTCCATGCTCACCGAAATTCTGCTTGCGATCCTCTATGCGCCGATCCTGATGGTGCAGCAGATGATTGCCGTGTTGCGCAGCGTCTTTGGCCTGCAAAAAGGCTGGTCCCCGCAGGCGCGCGCAGGTGGTGAGTACAGTTTTGCAACCCTGTGCAAGTGCCACCTTCTTGAGACCGTGAGCGGCATCGCGCTCTGCATCGGGATTGCTGCAGGCCTGGTGTCACTCTGGCTGTTGCCAATCGCACTGTCCCTCGTGCTGGCCGTGCCGCTCTCTGCGCTGTCGGGCCTGCGCCTGCCGAGGGGCTGGATGGGCACGGCCGAGACCTTGAACGAGCCGCAGATCAACCGCGCGGCCCATCACTACCGCAATCTGTTGCGGCAACACGCGCAAGGGACTGACGTGCCCGTGCAGGCCGCGGAGTGAGAGGTTCCGTGGCGTTTGCGGGGGCTCTGCCCCCGCACCCCCGGGATATTTTTCGTTAGAAGAAAAGAGGCGTCAGCCACCGGTCTGTGTATTAGCCACCAGTCTGTGCATCTGCTGGGTCGGCCTCAAGCCAGTCGACGACACGGCCGGCCCAGCCCGGAGGGACCCTGTGCCCGCCGGGGAAGAGTTCAAACGTGAGGGTCGCCCCATCGCCGCAGGACCAGCTGCGCATCGAAAGATCTCCGTCCTGCCAGATTGCATCAGGGGCATGGGTCTCGCATCCCAGCGTGTCGCGCCAGAGCTCCAGACCCGCCCAGATGTCACCTTGCACAAAACGCCCGCCGCCCAGGATGCGCCCTTCGAGCGGAACCACGCGATCCGCCCAGCCGTGGCTGTGGTAAAGCCGCAAAGGGCCCTCGCATTCCGTTGGTTGAGGTCTCCAGAAGCCGCCTGCAACCGGCAGATAAGCCGCAAAAGCATCCGGGTCGCGACAGGCGAGATAGTTCACCATGAAAGCGCCGGAGGAAAACCCCGCCAAAACAGAGTGTTCAGGATCAACATCAAAGCGTTTTACCGCGTCCTTCAGTACATCTTGCACGAAGGTGAAATCATCCCGCCCGCCAAACTCGGGCAGGAATGACCAGCTTCGCACGCCTTGCGCGCCGCGGGCGCCATTTGGGGCGATCACGGCGTATCCGCGCGTTGTAAACCCTGTGACCATCTGCTCCAGATTCATGACATTTTTCGCAGATCCGCCATGGCCATGCAGGAAGACAATGGCTGGCGTCTGGTCTGCGGACGTGTCGGGGAGCACGATCTGGTAGCTGCCAGTGTCCAGTCTGCAGGCGGTCTCTGGCGTATCACAGGCGGCGGCGGCACCTTCGGCAAGCGTGAGGGTGGCAATCGTGGCCAGTAGCGGGATCATCCGGTCCATGGACGCACCGGCAGGTTGCTGCTGAGCCAGCCCGGCCCGGCAGTGGATCCATAGACGCCTTCCGGGACATCGATGATGTCCTCAAATCCCGACGCAAGCAACTGTCGGGTGAGCCGCGCCGAGCGCACGCCTCCGGCGCAGATCAAGGCCACCGGGCGACCGGGGTCCTGCACCTGAAGTGCGCGTAGCGCCTCCTGAAAATCCGCCCGGCGCATATCTAGGGGCACTGCCCCTGCAGGGATGCCGGTCTGGCGCCATTCAGAGGGGGTGCGAATGTCAAGGAGCAGGATCTCGCCCGTCTGCGCGTCCTTGTGGGCCTGCGCGACCGAGAGGATCCGGCCTTCATGGGTGGGACGGTGTCGCGACAGCCCCCACCAGCCCCCTGCCCCAAGCAGTAGAGCGCCGCCCCCCAAAAGAAGCACGCGGCGGGAGGGGCGCGTTGAGGGTGGCCTATGGGTGTGATCCTGTTTCATTTGCATATCCAAGTCCTTGCGGACCCAATTTATCACAGCCATCCGGCAGATGTGCGCAGAAGATCGCGGCCAGACTTCAAGATCGCGTCATCTGAAGTCACCCGGTCCAGCGTCACAATACGCTGACCCGAGCGGGCTCGTGTTTGCGCAAACCGCCAGTGTCATCCTCGCCAAAACATGCGGCGCAATGTCACATTTGGCCTGAACGATACGAAAACCTGACTTTTTCTGCCGGATTTTGTGGAACCGGACTGGAAATTTCCTTACTCCAGTAACAGCTAGGAGCCTATTGCCGCCATAACAACAATCCACAACTTGGAGAGTATGACGTGTCCCTTTTCCTAATAGCAGCCCTGCCGTTTCTCGGCGCGCTGTTTCCCGCGCTTCTGATCCGCGCCGGTCGCAATGCCTCGGCCTCATCTGCCGGGCTGGCGACGGGACTTGCCTTTATTGGATTGATGCTACACGCCCCCGCCGTGATGCGCGGCGAGGTGATCCATGTGGGCGTCGACTGGCTGCCCGCGCTTGGGCTATCGGCCAATTTCTTTCTGGATGGGCTTGGGTTTCTCTTTGCTACCCTGATCCTCGGGATCGGCCTGTTGATCATTGTCTATGCGCGGTTTTACCTCTCGCGGCAGGATCCGATGGGGCAGTTCTACACCTACCTGCTGCTGTTCCAGGGCGCTATGGTGGGGATTGTTCTGTCCGATAACATCCTGCTTTTGCTGATTTTCTGGGAACTTACGTCGCTTTCGTCATTCTTACTGATCGGCTATTGGAAACATCTTCCCGAAGGCCGTCAGGGTGCGCGGATGGCATTGACCGTCACCGGCATGGGTGGGCTGGCCATGATTGGTGGCATGCTGATCCTCGGGCATATTGCCGGATCTTACGACATCAGCGTTATCTTGCAAAACAAGGACGCGATCCAATCCTCGGATCTCTATCTGCCGGCGCTGATCCTGATCCTCATCGGGGCCTTTACAAAATCGGCGCAGTTCCCGTTCCACTTCTGGCTGCCACATGCGATGGCCGCGCCGACGCCGGTTTCGGCCTATCTGCACTCTGCCACCATGGTCAAAGCGGGGCTTTTCCTGATGGCGCGTCTGTGGCCGGTGCTTTCGGGCACGCCGGAGTGGTTCTATATCGTTGCCACCACAGGCCTGATCACCATGGTTCTGGGCGCCGTGATTGCGCTCTTCAAGGATGACCTGAAGGCGCTCTTGGCGTTTTCGACCGTCTCGCATCTGGGCCTGATCACCATGCTTTTGGGTTTTGGCACCAAATACGCAGCCGTGGCGGCGGTGTTTCACATCATCAACCACGCGACCTTTAAGGCGGCGCTCTTTATGTCGGCGGGGATCGTCGATCACGAGGCCCACACACGCGACATCAAACGCCTCGGCGGGTTGCGACACCTGATGCCGGTGACCTTTGCGATCGCGACAATCGCTTCGCTCTCGATGGCGGGTATTCCGCCGCTCAACGGGTTCCTCTCGAAGGAAATGATGCTGGATGCGGCAGAAAAGACCTCCTGGCTCTCGTCGCCCTATATGATTGCAGGGCTTGCCACCTTTGCGGCGATGTTCTCGGCGGCGTATTCCTTCCGCTACATCGCGCATGTTTTCCTAGGCCCCAAGCGCGAGGACTACCCTGCAAAACCGCATGATCCGGGCTTTGGCATGTATGCCTCCCCCGCGCTTCTGGCGGTGCTGGTGGTGCTGATCGGCCTGTTCTCGGCCAAGCTCGTCGGGCCGCTGGTGGCGGCGTCGGCCAGTGCGGTCATCGGTGGCGAGAAACTGCCCTATTATTCGCTGAAGCTCTGGCATGGGTTCACACCTGCGCTTTATATGTCGGTGGTCGCTGTGCTCGGTGGTCTGGTGCTTCTGTCACTGCATCGCCCGCTCGAACGCGTATGGAATGCGCTCCCGCGCCCCGAGGCCAAGGTGATCTTTGATGCGATCGTAAGCGCGCTGACCGGGCTCGTGCAGGGGCTGACCGGGCGGCTGCATGATGGATCGCTCACGCGGTATGCCGCGATCATGGTGAGCTTCACCGTAGCGATCAGCCTTTATGCCTATGTTACCGGGACGATAGGCCTGCCGACGCGGCCGATGCAGGAGGCGGGCGTGATGCCCATGGTGGCCTGGTTCTGCCTTGCGATGGCTGCGCTCTGTATCGTTGTGTTCCACCGCCAGCGCTTTGTCGCACTGATCCTGATCGGCATTGTCGGCCTGATCGTGTCGATGTCCTTCAACTATCTCTCCGCGCCGGACCTTGCGCTGACGCAGATCTCGGTCGAGGTGGTCACCATCATTCTGATGCTGCTGGCGCTGAATTTCCTGCCCAAGGAAACCCCGGTCGAGACACCGCTGTTCACCCGGATGCGTGATGGCGCCATCGCCATCATTGGCGGTCTGGGCGTCGGTGGGCTGATCTATGCAATGCTGGTACGGGATTTCGCGTTCCCGACGATCTCCGGCTTTCACATCGAGAACTCCTACAAAGGCGGCGGCGGCACCAATATGGTGAACGTGATCCTTGTAGACTTCCGCGGCTTTGACACTTTTGGCGAAATCATCGTACTGGGCATCGCCGCTCTGGTGATCTTTGCCCTCACCGAAGCGGTCCTGTCGACGCGCGTGCGCGCCTACCTCCTTAATCGCAAACCCGATCTGGAGCAGGCAGGCGACAGCCATCCCGGCATGATGGTGGTGGTAACACGGATGATGATGCCGGTGGCCCTGATGGTCGCGGCCTATATCTTCTTCCGAGGGCATAACCTGCCGGGCGGTGGCTTTATCGCCGGTCTGGTCGCGGCGATTGCGGTGATCATGCAGTATATGGCATCGGGCTTTGGCTGGGCGACCGAACGCCAGCGCTACCCCTATCACGGGATCATCGGCTCGGGCGTTCTGATCGCCGCAGCCACGGGTCTTGGGGCCTGGTTCAACGACCAGCCCTTCCTGACGTCCGCCTTTGGGTATGTTCACATCGAACCGCTCAATGAGTTCGAGGTGGCCACGGCGGCGCTCTTTGATCTGGGCGTGTTCTTGGCGGTGGTCGGCGCGGTGATGCTGGCTCTTGAAAGCCTTGCGCGCTTTGCCTGGCAGCCCGGCACCGACTCTGAGCACGCCATTGAAATCAACCCTGCCCGCGATGCTGCGGCGCAAGACATGAAGGAGGTCTAAGAGCATGGAGCTTCTTGTTGCATCCGCCGTTGGCCTGCTCACCGCGGCCGGGATCTACCTGATCCTGCGTCGGCGCACCTTTCCGGTGATCCTTGGCACGTCGCTGCTGTCTTATGCGGTGAATGTGTTTCTCTTTGCCACCGGGCGTCTGGCGACAGACGCGCCACCGATCCTCAACAAATATGCCGAAGTCGCCTATGCCGACCCGCTGCCGCAGGCGCTGGTTCTCACGGCCATCGTGATCTCCTTTGGCATGACCGCGGTTGTGGTGATGGTGGCGCTCGCCGCCTATCTCAGCGCCCGCGACGACAATATCAACATGGACGACACTGCGCCTGCGCAGGGAGAGGACGCATGAACCATCTTCTGATTGCGCCCATCGTGCTGCCCGCATTGGTGGCGCCATTCATCATTATGACCTTGCGCTATCACATTGATTTGCAGCGCATATTCTCTTTGACAACGAATGTGCTACTGGTTGCCATCGCGATGGCGCTGGCGGTACAGGCCGCAGATGGCACCGTGCAGGTCTACGAGCTCGGCGACTGGCAGGCGCCCTTTGGCATCGTGCTGGTGCTTGATCGGCTCTCGGCCATGATGGTGCTGCTGACCACCGTTCTGGCCCTTGCCGTAAACCTCTATGCAATCGGCAGCAAATGGGACGAGCGCGGCGCGAACTTTCATGCGCTCTATCTCTTTCAGCTCATGGGCATCATCGGCGCGTTCCTGACGGGCGATGCGTTCAACCTCTTTGTGTTCTTCGAAGTGCTCTTGATCGCGTCCTACGGGCTCATGATCCACGGCGGTGGTGCCCGGCGGTTTCAGGCAGGCGTGCAATATGTGGTGTTCAACCTTCTGGGTTCGACGCTGTTTCTGTTTGCGCTTGGCACCATCTACGGGGTGACCGGCACGCTCAACCTCGCGGATCTTGCGCAGCGCGTCGCCGAACTTCCGGCTGAAGACAGCGCCCTCATTCGCGTGGGCGCGGTGATGCTGCTGCTGGTCTTTGCAATCAAAGCCTCGCTGTTGCCGCTGCATTTCTGGCTGCCAGCCTCCTATGCCAATGCGCCCGCGCCGGTGGCCGCGCTCTTTGCGATCATGACCAAAGTTGGCGCCTATGCGATCCTGCGCGTCTATACGCTGGTCTTTGGACCCGACGTCGCGGTGGTCGATGGGCTGGTGGAAAGCTGGTTGTTGCCTGCCGCGCTTTTGACCATTGCCATCGGGGCGATCGGAGTTCTGGGTTCCAAGGAAATCGGCAAGCTGATGTCCTTTGGCGCGATCACCTCTGTGGGCACGCTGCTCACGGCGATTGCGCTCTTTACGCCCGAGGCCACCTCGGCCGCGCTCTACTACACGGTGCATTCGACGCTGGCAGCCGCAGCGCTGTTCCTCGTGGCCGACATGGTGCGCGAACGCCAAGGCGGGGACATAGCCCCCAAGCCAGTCATGGCGCAAAGCGGGCTCATCTCGGTGCTCTTTTTCGTGGCGGCCATCGCCACGGCGGGCATGCCGCCTCTGTCCGGTTTCCTTGGCAAACTGCTGATCCTTGACGCGGCGCGCGACAATACGCTTGCAGTCTGGGTCTGGGGCGTGATCCTCGTGAGCTCTCTTGTGACCATCATGGGATTTGCCCGCGCAGGCACTCTGATCTTCTGGAAAAGCCATGGTCTGCCCTCCGAGCAGGCGGCAGGGGAAGACGCAAGCGAGAGCGCCATGACTTCGACAGAGCGCACATCCGCCCTGCCCTTCGTGGCTTGTTTCTCGCTTCTGGCAGGGCTGGTTGCGCTGACCCTCTTTGCCGGACCGGTGACCCGCTACACCACGGCCACCGCTGCGGATCTCTTTGCGCCCGAGGCCTATATCGAGACGGTCCTTGCAAACCGCGACCGCCCGGTGGTCGAGCCCGACGCAGATAGCACAGAAAAGGCCAAGGACGATGGCGCCGGTGCGCCCAAATCGGAGGAGAGCAACTGATGAAACTCCTAAACCGACTGCTTCCGCACCCTCTTTTGACGCTGATGCTGACAGTTATCTGGCAGCTTCTGGTCAACAAGGTCACGCCGAACTCGCTGCTGTTTGGGTTCTTCCTCGGGTTGCTCATCCCCTTTGTGACCCAGCCCTATTGGCCCAACCGCCCCAAACTCAAGAGCCCGCTGCGGCTTGCGACCTATGTGCTTTTGGTGTTCTGGGACATCGTCATGGCCAACATCACGGTGGCGCGCATCATCCTGTTCATGCCCAACAGCAAGCGTCAGCCCACTTGGGTGTCGATCCCGCTTGAGATCCGCACGCCCGAGGCCATCGCCATGCTGGGGGGCACCATCACCATGACCCCGGGCACGCTGACGGCGGATATTTCGTCGGACGGGCGCTATCTACTGGTGCATTGCCTGCACGCGCCCAACCCGGATGAGGTGCGCGACGAAATCAAGACCCGCTACGAACGCCGCCTGAAGGAGATTTTCGAATGATCGAATATGCCTATATCTTCGCCTTCGGCTGTTTCGCCCTGGCGATGCTGATGAACCTCTGGAAAGTCGTGACAGGCACAGAGGTGACCGACCGGATCCTCGCGCTTGATACCATGTTCATCAACTCCATCGCCCTTGTGGTTCTCTTTGGGGTGTTCCTCAGTTCCGAGATCTTCTTTGAGGCCTCGCTCATCATGGCGATGCTCGGGTTCATCTCTACCGTGGCCTATGCGCGCTTCTTGCTGCGCGGCAACATCATCGAGTGAGGAGACAGACATGATTGCTGAAATTCTCATCGCGGCATTCATCGCCCTCGGCGGGATCTTTGGTTTTGTTGGCTCCTTTGGCCTGCTCAAGCTCAATGATCCGATGTCACGCATGCATGCCCCGACCAAGGCCACCACGCTGGGCGTCGGTGGCGTGCTTCTGGGCTCCATGCTGCACGCCATCGTTGTCGAAGGCCGCATCTCGGCACACGAGCTGCTGATCACGCTGTTTTTGCTGATCACGGCCCCGGTCACGGCAAATTTCCTTGCCAAGGTGTTTATCAACCAGCAGACACAGCCCAAAGATCTGCCTGTCCCCGGAGACTGCAAGCTCTGGGCGACGCACAACAAACCTGAACACCACACGGCCAGCAGCCCCGACGCCTGAGGCAGGGGCCCCGGCCCGCGCCCCCCGGAGGCCCATGATGCACGCTCCCCGCCTTCCCCTGACCCGCGATCTGGTTCTTGTGGGAGGCGGACACACCCATGCGCTTTTGCTCCGGATGTGGGGCATGAAGCCGCTTCCCGGCGTGCGACTGACGCTGATCAATCCCGGACCAACCGCGCCCTATTCAGGGATGCTGCCGGGGTTTGTTGCCGGCCACTACACGCGGGATGCCCTCGACATCGACCTGGTAAAGCTCGCGCGTTTTGCAGGCGCGCGGCTGATCTTGGGGGCCGCTGAAGAGATCGACCCAATCTCAAAGCGCATCACCGTGCCGGGACGACCCGCGATCGCCTATGACGTGGCCTCCATCGACATCGGCATAACATCGGCAATGCCAGAACTGGTGGGTTTTGACGATTTTGCCATTCCAGCCAAGCCATTGGGCAGGTTCGCAACCCGCTGGGATGCCTTTCGCAATGGTTCCGACCCGGCCCGCATCGTCTGCATCGGTGGCGGTGTCGCTGGCGTTGAGCTGATCCTCGCAATGGCTCATGCGCTGCGCCAGCAGCAGCGACTGGCTCAGGCAACCTTGATCGATAGCGGATCTGTCCTTTCTGTGCTGACCTCGCAGAGCCAGACCCGCCTGCGCAAGGCGCTGGACGCCAACGGGGTACGCATCCTGCAACAGACCCGGATCGACCATCTGAGCGCGGGTCGCATTCACCTTGAAGGCGGCCGGGTGATCGACAGCGATTTCACGGTTGGTGCAGCAGGCGCGCGCGCCTACGGCTGGCTTGAGACCTCGGGCCTTCAACAGCATGAGGGGGCGCTGGTCATCTCTGAAACGCTCCAGACGTCGGACCCGGATGTATTTGCCTGTGGCGATTGCGCTCATATGGCCTATGCGCCCCGACCCAAGGCGGGCGTCTATGCCGTGCGTCAGGCTCCCGTGCTCTATCACAATCTCAAGGCGGTGCTTGGGGGCGGATCGCTGAAGTCGTATCAGCCGCAAAAGGACTATCTGAAGCTCATTTCCATGGGCGATAAATCGGCGCTCGCGGATCGTGACGGGCGCAGCTTTGCCGGTGGCCTCCTGTGGCGGTGGAAGGATCATATCGACCGCAAATTTATGGGCAAATTTTCCGCCCTGCCACAGATGCCCGCCCCCGCCCTGCCCCGCAGCCGCGCCAAAGACATGGAGGTGGTGCTTGGAAGCAAACCCATGTGTGGTGGCTGTGGCTCCAAAGTCGGGCGGCACGCGCTACACGCGGGGCTTGGTGCTTTTTCCGGTGCGCGACGCGCTGATGTGACGCCCCTGCCGGGAGATGACGCCGCACAGCTCATGACGGGCAGCGCGACACAGGTCATCAGCACCGATCACTTGCGGGCCTTTACCGAAGATCCGGTGGTGATGACTGCGATCGCCGCGCAACACGCGCTCAATGACATCTGGGCGATGGGAGCGTCTCCACAAGCCGCAACCGTAACCCTGATCCTGCCCCGCCAATCAGCGGACTTGCAGGAACGTCTGCTCGCCGAGATCATGCATAGCGCCCATCAGGAAATGACAGCCGCCGGCGCGGCCATCGTGGGCGGTCATACCTCTTTGGGTGAAGAACTCACCATTGGTTTTACCCTGACCGGCCTATGCGAGACGCCCCCGTTGACGCTTGCGGGGGCGCAGGCGGGGGATCATCTGATCCTCACCAAACCGATTGGCTCCGGCACGCTGATGGCAGCAGAGATGTCGGGCACAGCGCCGGGCGCCTGTGTGGCAGAGGCGCTTGATCTGATGTGCCAGAGCCAGCGCGACGCCGCCACTGTTTTGCGCCCGGTGGCCCATGCGATGACGGATGTCACCGGCTTTGGCCTTTTGGGGCATTTGCAGGGCCTCTGTGCGGCCTCCGACCTCGGAGCCGAAGTTGACTTTGACGCCATCCCGCTGATGGCGGGCGCTGCGGCGCTTGCGGAGGCAGGTGTGCGCTCTACCATCTTCGAGGACAACGCGGCTCTTCTGCCAGGGATCGGCACAGCCGGTGCGCGCGCGCTGCTCTTTGACCCGCAAACCTCGGGCGGGCTATTGGCCTCGGTTGATCCAGCGCGCGCATCCGACGCCCTTCGTGAGTTGAAAAACCATGGCTATCACGCTGCAAAGATTGGAGAAATACGTGACGCGGACCAAGGCATCGTGATCCGTTAGCAGGACCGCTCTTGGCCCTCTAAGGCTCAGGATGCGTCGAGCAGCTCCAAGATCCGCTGAGCTGCCTGTTTGCGCGCGGCCTCGTCAAGTCCTGTCAAGGCAACCTTGCGCTGGTCGCTCACCTCATACCGGCTGCGCGCCTTGCGATAGGCCGGATCATAGTGATCCGCCATCAGCCGCGCCACCAGCGCAGGTTTATCCCCCGCCGCGATGAGCTCGAACCAGGCATCTACCACAGCGCCTGAGCGGTGCTCGCGCAGAAGTCCGAGCTTTTCACGCAGAGCCTCTGCGTTCGACAGGATGTCGTCATAGGCCTCCAGCAAATAGGCACAACGCGCCGCGAAGGGCACCTCAAGATCAATCCGTGGCGCCGCCTTCATGGCATCCCAGAGGCTCGGAGGCAGGATCCGTGCGCCGATCTTGCTCGCTTCTGCCTCAACCAGCACCGGACGTGCCGGATCCATCTGGGCAAGAGCACAGGCGATGTAGCTTTCAAAGCGTTTCTGACTTGGCTGCCCGCCCGGCATCTCGCCCAAGAGCGAGCCACGATGACCTGCAAAGCCTTCGAGATCCAACACCTGGCCGCCCATCTCGGCGACCTGTTTCAAGATCTCGGTCTTGGCGGTTCCAGTGAGCCCGTCGAGCAGCATCAAACGATGCGCAAGCGGCGCCTCATACATCACCTGATGCACGAGCCGGCGATAGCTCTGATAACCGCCCTTGACCACTTCGGCCCGCCAGCCAATCTGGCTCAGCATCCAGGTAAAGCTACCGGAGCGCTGACCGCCGCGCCAGCAATAGACCAGAGGTTTCCAACTGCCTTCGTGGTGGCTCAGCCGATGTTCAATATGGTCAGCGGCGTTGCGAAACACCATCGCTGCCCCTATCTTGCGCGCCAGAAACGGGCTCTGCTGCACATAAATTGTGCCCACCTCGGCGCGTTCGGCGTTGTCGAGCACTGGCAGATTGATCGCGCCGGGCACGTGATCCTCGGCGTATTCCGCCGGGCTGCGCACATCGATCACCGTATCATGCCCATGCGCGAGAAAATCGGAAAGAGTTTGAAACATGAGAGCCATGCCCCATCTCATAGGGGCAGAGGGCGGACAACAAAATACGAAACATGGAGACTCCGCCCAGAAATCATGCAACGGACGACGCCCATGTCAGACTTGGAACTGGAGATAGACACCCAACCCGCGACATTGATCCGCCGTCTCAACCAGATTGCGGTGGCACGGTTCACCTCGACGATGAGCGCGGCGCAGCTGGACCTGACCCCGGTGCAGTATGCGGCCCTTGCGGCGCTTAAGGCGCATCCGGGTGTGGATCAGGCCACGCTTGCCACACATGTCGGCTATGATCGCGCAACGCTTGGCAAAGTGGTGGAGCGGCTGGAAGCCAAAACACTTCTGATCCGCGAGGTAGACCCCAGAGACCGGCGCGCACGTTGTTTGCGCATCACCCAGAACGGAGCGCAGCTCTTGTCAAAGGTGCACCCTTTGGTAGAGGCCCTGCAGCCGCGCATATTGGACGGGCTCACTGCCGCCGAGCGCAAGGAACTGATCCGCCTGTTAGAAAAAGCAACGCGCGCTCAGTTCAGCGTCTCACGAGAGACAGAACAGGCCTAGCTGCGCCCGACTGTGCAGGCGACCAGTGCCGATTAGCCTCGTTTGCGCGCCAGCTCCAGCCGCGCTTCGGTCATCGACAGATCCGCAATGATTTGGCGCCGTCTGCTGCGGTCGCCCGTCTCGCGCAACTCCTCGCGCAGTCGTGCCAGCTCGCGGCTGAGCGCGACCACCTCGGGCACTGCGCCATTGTCCTTGAGAATCCGGTTCATCACCGCGTTTTCGGGATCATCACAGGGCGGCAACGGGCGCCCGGCGCCTTCGAGATTGTCGAAAGCACCGTCTTTCTCAGCGGCCTCGATGCGCGCATTGATAAGATCGATCAACGGGTGGTCCATGGCGTGCAGACTAACCGGCCCCTCACCTCCGGACAAGAACCCGCACTCGGCGCCGCGGTACGCAAAACCCCGGCGGAACGTACCGCCGGGGTATAGGTAGGTGCCTCCTGATGCCGCATCCGCTGACCTGTTGTTTTGCGCGGCGCAAACCAACAGGCTCAGGAGCGGATGGGGCCGTCACTTCTTGGTAATGCGGCCGTCGGTATAGGCGCTGTAGGGGCCGACCTCGGCGAGGTATTCGGCAACAACATCCGCAAGGTCGGGGCCAAAGTCATAGGCGTTCTTGTCGTCGCCTGCGAACATCTTGTAGCCGTCGCCGCCATTGCGCACGTAGTTGTTGGACACAACGCCGTAGGTTTTGGCCGGATCAATCGCAACCCAGGTCTCGCCTTCCATGACCATCACGTCAGAAATGCGCGCACCCGGCTCCTTGGAGGCGTCAAACGCATATTTCAGCCCTGCAACCTGCGGGAAGCGGCCTGCGCCGTCCTCGATCTGCCCAACCCCGTTTTCCAGCGCCTCGATCATCGTCTGGCCAGAGACCTCAAAGGTGGAGAGCGTGTTCTGGAATGGCAGGACGCTCAGCACTTCACCCATGGTGACTTCGCCCGCGTCGATCGACGCGCGCAGACCGCCACCGTTCTGGATCGCAATGCTCACACCCTGATCCTTGACGCGGGCCAGCATGGCGTCCGCGACGAGGTTGCCCATAGCACATTCGCCAGCACGGCAGACATCACGCGAGCCTTCGACCGCATCGGTTGTCTCGGCGACCACGCGGGTTTTCATCTCATCGATGGGAGCACCCATCTCCTTGATGCGCGCGACCATGTCGGCATCCGGCGTCACAGAGGCATCAAGCAGGATCGGCTCGCCCGCAGCGGAGGTGACATTGCCTTCGTCGTCAAAGGTCACAGTGAGCTCGCCCAGATACTTGGTATAGGCATAGGCCTGCACCACTGGCACATCGCCCACCATGGTCGGATATGCGCCCGCGGCTCGATCAGAAGTGTTGGACAAAAGCGTGTGCGAATGACCACCCACGACGAGATCCACCCCCGGCACTTTGGCCGCGATTTCCATATCCTTGGCCAGACCCACATGGGTCAGCGCAATGATCTTGTTGACGCCCTCTGCTTGCAGGGCCTCAACATCGGCGATCAGGCTGTCGATCTCATCCTGAAACACCACATTCGGACCCGGCGAGGAGGTCTCGACCGTGTCTGTCGCCAGCGCGGAGATGATGCCGATTTTCTGGCCGCCCACTTCAAGCACGACATGGTTGCCCACCTTGCCTTTCAGGAGCGGCTCGGAACTCAGATCGAGGTTGCCGGAAATCACCGGGAAAGACACGGTGTCGACAAACTGCTGCAGACCGGCCGGTCCGTCGTCAAATTCGTGGTTGCCCACCGCCATTACGTCATAGCCGATGTCTTCCATGAACTCGGCTTCGGCTGCCCCCTTGTAGGTGGTGTAAAACAGCGAGCCCTGGAACGGGTCGCCCGCGTCCAGCAGAAGCACGTTCTGGCCGTCGAGCTCGGCACGTTTGGTGTCGACCATGGTCTTGACGCGGGCGATGCCGCCGAAACACTTGCCCTCGGCCTCGTCATCAGCGCCGCAAGTGGAATCATATTTGCTGATCGACTCGATGCGGCTGTGGATGTCGTTGGTGTGCAAGATCGTCAGCTTGTACTCGGCCGCGGCCATGCCAGCCGTAAGCCCCAGCGCCGCTGCCGACGTCAGAAAACGTGAAATCATAGGATAAACCCTCACCTTCGTTATGCCGCCTCTACTGGCGGTTGTTATGGGATCAATATTCATGATCTTTGTCCGAACAGTCAAAACCAAACTTACGTGACAGTGGGATCAAGACGCAGGGGAAACTTTGGCCCTTTGCACGCAGATGTGCTCTTGCGCTGGGACATGGACTGAGGGCATGAGAGTGCCATGCTGATATACAAGATTTTCCGTGACGATGAATGGCGCGCCTTTGAGGCCGCCGGTGAAACCGATGGCGCGCCCGTGGATCTCGCGGATGGCTACATCCATTTTTCGACGGCCGCGCAGGCGACCGAGACCGCAGCCAAGCATTTCGCCGGTGCCGAGGGGCTTTGGCTTCTGGCGTTTGAAGCAGACCAGATGGGCGATGCGCTCAAATGGGAGCCCTCGCGCGGGGGCGCTTTGTTTCCCCATCTCTATCGCCGCCTGACCCTTTCGGAGATGCTCTGGGCAAAGCCGCTGCCACTGGTCGACGGCACCCATCGCTTCCCTCAAGAGATGGTCTGAAGACCCTCAGACCCCACCCCGCGGCGCGCACGCCTGCGCCGCATCCGCAAGGAGGCCCTGCCAATGAAGCTGAGCGAGAAACTTGCCCTCGGGCTGATGCATCGCCTTGATCCCGAAACCGCGCATGGTCTGTCGATCAAGGCGCTCAGAGCGGGGCTGACGCCGCGACCCGGTCCGGTGACATCACCGCGCCTGCGCACGGATGTGGCGGGTCTTTCGCTGCCGAACCCGGTGGGGCTTGCGGCCGGATTTGACAAGAACGCCGAAGCGCTCGCTCCGCTTTCAGAGGCTGGCTTTGGCTTTATCGAAGTGGGGGCCGCCACGCCGCGCCCGCAACCGGGCAACCCCAAGCCGCGCCTTTTTCGTCTGAGCGAAGATCGCGCCGCCATCAACCGCTTTGGCTTTAACAATGAGGGCATGGACGCGATCGGGAAGCGCCTCGCGCAGCGTCCAAAGTCGGGCGTGATCGGTCTCAACCTCGGGGCCAACAAGGACAGCGAGGACCGCGCGCAGGATTTTGCCCGCGTGCTCAGCCATTGCGGCGCGCATCTGGATTTTGCCACCGTGAACGTGTCGTCGCCCAACACGGAGAAACTGCGCGATCTGCAGGGCAAGGATGCTCTTGCTGCACTGCTGGCAGGGGTCATAGACGCCCGAGAGGCTCTGCAGCGCCCCATCCCGGTCTTTCTCAAGATTGCGCCGGATCTCGACATATCCGGGCTTGATGACATTGCCGAGGTCGCGCGTGACAGCGGCATTGATGCGGTGATCGCCACCAACACGACGCTTTCGCGCGACGGCCTGAAAAGCGCGCACCGGGACGAGATGGGCGGCCTCTCGGGCGCGCCCCTATTTGAGCGCTCGACACGGGTGCTGGCGCAGCTTTCGCAACGTCTGGATGGGGCGGTGCCGATCATCGGCGTCGGGGGCATCTCCACGGCTGAAGGCGCCTATGCCAAGATCCGCGCTGGAGCCTCGGCGGTGCAGCTTTATACGGCGCTGGTCTACGGCGGGCTGTCGCTGGCCTCTGA
This sequence comes from Epibacterium sp. HA2-3, assembly GCF_055693725.2. Taxonomy (NCBI): domain Bacteria; kingdom Pseudomonadati; phylum Pseudomonadota; class Alphaproteobacteria; order Rhodobacterales; family Roseobacteraceae; genus Epibacterium; species Epibacterium sp. HA2-3. Next base: position 1,605,153 of record NZ_CM172490.1, read on the forward strand.
GGTCGCTTCGGGTCTGGATGCATTGCTCGCGCGAGACGGGTTTTCAAATGTCGCGGAAGCGGTTGGCACAGGGCATGCGGACTGGCTCTGAGCCAGAGAGCACAGTAGTCGCGATCCGCCTCCGGACCGCTCCCGCCCGTCAGGTTGGCTTTTGAGAAAAGCCCCTTACCGTTGGGCCCGGCAGGCCGCGCCAAAGGCGCGGCCTGCCCCCTGCGATTTGCAGCGCTAAGCGCAACCCCTCAAAAGTATCAGCCCAGATGAGAGCGGAACCCGCGTTGCTCACTTGGCTGCGATCCCTTGGCTTTCTTCTGCCGGATGCGCGGTGTCAGGGCGCGGTGATGCCGGCCTCCAGTCTTGGGTAACGCAGCGCCAGAGTGAGCGCGCGTGTGACATTGAGCACCATCAGCGCCATCCACAATCCATGGTTTCCAAACATCGGCACGCAAATTGCAAGCGCAACGCCGTAAACAGCCACCGACTGCAAAGCGGCAATCCTCATGTCGCGTGTCCAGGTCGCGCCGATAAAGATCCCGTCAAACATATAGCTTGCGACACTCAGAAGTGGCGCAAACGCCAGCCAGATCAGGTAGGCGCGCGCGGTCTCGCGCACGTCGGGTGCGGTTGTCATCAGGTCAACAATCCACGGCCCCCACAGCCAGAACCCCACCCCGAGCGCCACGGCAAAGCCGATGCCCCAATAGCTCGATACCAGCGCGGCGCGACGCAGCCGACCACGGTCCCGCGCCCCGACGGCTCCGCCCACCAGCGCCTCGGCGCTGAAGGCAAACCCGTCAAGCGCAAAGGCCGTGATGTACAGAAACTGAATCAACACCTGATTGGAGGCGAGCCGCACATCGCCCATATCTGCGCTGAGAAACAAGAATGTGGTGAACGACAGTGTGAGCAGCACCGAACGCACCATGATGTCGCCATTGACCTGAACCATCCGCTTGAGGCGCGCACGGTCAAAGATCCGGCCCCAGTCATGCCATTGATCGCCCGCAAAGGCTGAGCGGCAATACCAAAGTCCAAGCACCAGCCCCGAACACTCTGCGATAAGGGTCGCAATGGCCACGCCCTCGACCCCCCAGTCGAGCCCGAGCACAAACCACAGATCCAGCAGGATATTGAGCCCATTCATCCAGATCTGCAGCAGGAACACGGCGCGGGTGCGCTCGATGGCGATCAGCCAGCCTGTCACCGCATAAAGCCCGATGGTTGCGGGCGCGCCCCAGATTCGGATCTCGAGATAGCGCCGCGCCAGTTCCTCGACCTCGGCGCTGGCAGGGGCAATCGCAAATGCGCCCCAGAACACAAGCGCCTGAGCAACAATGAAAAACGCACCCGCCCCAAAGGCCAAGAGCAGCCCACGCATCAGCAGCGCGCCCGTCTCAGCCAGATCGCCGGCACCACGCGCCTGCGAGGCCAGTCCGGTGGTGCCCATCCGCAAAAAGCCAAAGACCCAGTAGATCGTCGACAGAATGACCGTGCCAACGCCCACCGCTCCGATAGGGGCCGCTTCGCCAAGTTGCCCCACCACGCCGGTGTCAACCGCACCTAGGATCGGCACGGTGGCATTGGACAAAACAATCGGCAACGCGATCTTGAGCACCCGGGAATGGGTGATGGGGCCTGACGCCTCAGACATGAATGATATTCCTTAAAATCAGCTGCTTGCGCGGCGATCCTGCGGCATCAGGAAATGACCCGTCGCCTGTGCAAAGAGCTTTTCCTTATGGTCCTGCCATGCGGCCACATGCACAGAGGCATACCGCCGTCCGGAGCGATTGACCGTTGCACGCGCATAAGAGTCGCGCGGCAGGCCCGAGCGCAGATAGTCGACGGTAAAATCAATGGTCTTGGGCAGACGCGGCATCTGGCCTGCGGCCATTGTCTCCACGTCCAGCTCTCCACTTTCAAATTGGGGCCACAGATGGAACCACTGCAGGGTGATAACGGAGGTCACCTCCAGAAAGGCCGCCGTCGCACCGCCGTGGATCGCAGGCAGCATCGGGTTGCCGATGATATTGTCATGAAAATGCATAGTCGACGTCAGCTCATCGCCGCGGCGCTCAAAGGTGATGCCGAGAAAGCCGATATAGGGCACCGATTCCACCAGCGCCGCCAAGGCAGCATCACGGCGTTGCTTGATCACCTGCACGGGTTCGGGACGGGGGCGGCTCATCGTTTTGGCTCCAGCGTGAAGGCCCCGGAGGCGGTTGCAACGGGCACTTCTGTTTCGTCATCGGTTGCAACTGCGCGCACGAAGGCCACATTGCGCGTCACGTGATGACAAGTGGCGGTGGTGGTGATGGTCTGCCCCGGGGTTGCACCGCGCATGTAGTCAATGCGCAGATCGATGGTCGCGGTGCTCGACGGCTGGCTCGGGTGGCTCATCACGGCCGCGCCGCAGCAGGTGTCCATCAGCGCCGACACAGCGCCTCCGTGGATCACACCTGTCTCGGGGTCCCCAACGAGTTTCTTGTCATAGGGCATCACGATCACCGCGCGCCCATCTCCGATTTCGGTCAGCTCCATACCAAGCGCCTTGGAATGCGGGATCGCCTCGATAAACTGGCGCGCCAGCTGCGTTTTTTCTGCCATCACTTGCTCCTGACCGAATATGCCTCATTTATTCCGCGCATGGGGGCAAAGCGCAAGGCTCGCGAAACTCCCAGTTGCACCGGTTGGTTCAGTTGCTTAGGTTGCCCGAGCAAGGGAGGACAGGGATGACTGAGACGAAACTGTCATTCAAAGAGATGTGCGCAGAGTTCGACGTAACCCCGCGAACTCTCAGGTATTACGAATACATCGAACTGCTCCAGCCCGAGCGCCAAGGGCGGTCGCGGTTTTATGGCGCGCGCGAGATCGCGCGCATGAAACTGATCCTGCGTGGGCGCAAGTTCGGCTTTCAACTCGAAGAGATCCGCCAGTGGCTGCTGATCTACGACAAGGAAGGCGACGAGGCGCAGAACCGCGCCTTTATCGAGATGGCCGACCGGCAACTCAAGGAGCTGGAACTCCAGCGCCAGCAGATCAACGAGGCGATGGACGAACTCACTGATCTGCGCAAGGTGACGCTCGATTTATTGAAGTAGGTCACTCGCCCGTTGCTCCCACCGAGAGTAGCTGCGCAAGGCACAACAATGGACATACACGACTGCATCGGCGAGACCTCTTTCTACCCGCAACTGCTTTTCTGGTCTGGGGGTCTGATCTCGGGTATTTTCGTAAAGCTCAAGGAGGACCTCACTGTCGCACAAATGTGCGCGGTCTTGGTCGGTCGTCGCAAGATATCGAGCAACAAACTGCGATGGGCGCTTCTGGTGCTTACGTTACTGCCCCCTCTCGCGCTGTGGCTGTATCTCATCGACAGATGCATGTCATAGGGGCCTATTGGCAAACTTAAATCAGCCTGTTTGCGCATGCATTGCGGATACATGACGCTGATTTAACCTCTAGAATTTTTGGCTTTTCCTCAAAACGTCACGTCAAATCGCCCTGCCACCACGTCACCCCTCAAAGTGACGCGGCGTCGGAGTTACGTAAACGTCAAGTTCATGTTGTAACTTCCTGCATGAGCCGCCAAGGTTGACGTCAGAAGCGCCAACGTAAAGCAACATCTGAGTGACGCCCTATGAGTGAAGACACCAAATCCATTCGCGAGATGTGCGACGAGTTCGGGGTAACTCCGCGCACGTTGCGATTTTACGAAGCCAAGGAATTGTTGTTCCCGATCCGGGACGGACAAAAGCGGCTCTTTACCAAACGCGACCGCGCGCGCCTCAAGCTGATCCTGCGCGGCAAGCGCTTTGGCTTCAGCCTGGAGGAAATCCGCCAGCTTCTCGATCTCTATCACATGGGCGACCAGCAGCTGACGCAGCTGAGCCGCACCTATGAGATCGCACAGGAACGTCTGGCCGACATGGAGCGCCAGCGCGACGAGCTGACCGAGGCGATCGACGATCTGAAGGATCAGCTGAAGTGGGGCGAAAAAGTCATCGCCTCCATGAAAACAAGCGCCAAGGCGGCCGAGTAGCCTCGCCGCCCTGCCCGACTGATTGAACCGCTAAACGCACCACATCCAACCTTTGAGGACCGCGATGCCGAGCTATACCGCACCCACCAAGGACACCCAATTCGTCCTGCACGATGTTCTGAACATCAAGGACGCAGGAATCCCCGGCTATGACGAGCTGGAGCCCGATTTCACCGGCGCCGTTCTGGAAGAAGCCGGCAAGATTGCCCGCGACGTGCTGCACCCGCTGAATGTGGTGGGCGACACCGAGGGCTGCCGTCTGGAAAATGGCGTCGTCTACACCCCGACCGGTTTCAAGGCCGCGTTTGAACAAGTCAAAGAAGGCGGCTGGCCCGGTCTCGACATGCCGGAACAATACGGCGGCCAGAACATGCCCTATGTGATCGGCACCGCCGTGGGCGAGTTTTTCTCCGGCGCGAACCAGGCGTTTACCATGTATCAGGGCCTGACCCATGGCGCGGCTTCGGCCATCCTGGCGCATGGCACCGACGCACAGAAAGACACCTATCTGCCCAAGATGGTCTCTTGCGAGTGGACCGGCACCATGAACCTGACGGAGCCTCATTGCGGCACCGATCTGGGCCTCATGCGCACCAAGGCCGAACCGCAAGACGATGGGTCTTATCTCGTCACCGGGCAAAAAATCTTTATCTCTGCTGGCGATCACGACATGTCCGAAAACGTGATCCATCTGGTGCTGGCCAAGATCCCCGGCGGCCCCGATGGTATCAAGGGCGTGTCGCTCTTTATCGTGCCGAAGTTCATCGTGAACGAGGACGGCACTCCCGGCGAGCGCAACGGCGTCTCGGTCGGCAAGATCGAAGAGAAAATGGGCATCCACGGCAACTCTACCTGCGTGATGAACTATGATGGCGCCAAAGGTTGGCTCCTCGGGGACATGCACAAGGGCATGCGCGCCATGTTCACCATGATGAACGAAGCGCGTCTGGGCGTGGGCATGCAGGGTCTGGCGCAGGCCGAGGCCGCCTATCAAAACGCGGTGGAATACGCCAAGGACCGCCTTCAGGGCCGTGACGTGACCGGCGCGAAGAACCCCGATGGCCCGGCAGATCCGCTAATCGTCCACCCGGACATTCGCCGTAACCTCATGGATCAAAAGAGCTTTGCCGAGGGCGCGCGGGCCTTCATCCTCTGGGGCGCGACCATGATCGACAAGGCGCATCGTTCTGGGGACAAGGACGCAGATGGGCTTATTTCCCTGCTCACGCCGGTCATCAAAGGCTTCCTGACCGACAAGGGCTATGACATGACCGTGCAGGCCCAGCAGGTCTATGGCGGCCATGGCTACATCGAGGAATGGGGCATGTCGCAATATACCCGCGACGCCCGTATCGCAATGATCTACGAGGGCGCAAACGGCGTGCAGGCGCTGGATCTGGTGGGGCGCAAGCTGGCGCAGGACGGCGGCAAGCACGTGATGGCCTTCTTTGACATGGTCAAAGGGTTCTGCAAGGAAAACGCCGAAACCTCTGACGCTTATGCCAAGGACTTCATCGAGCCTCTGAAAGCGGCCTCCAAGGATCTGCAGGCGGCCGGGATGTATTTCATGCAAAACGGCATGAAGAACCCCAACAATGCGCTCGCAGGCTCCACCGATTTCATGCACATGTTCGGTCATGTCTGCCTTGGCCTCATGTGGGCGATGATGGGCAAAGCCGCGCAAAAGGCGCTTGACGAAGGGGCGTCGGACGCGGCGTTCTACGAGACGAAACTCGCCACCGGCCGCTACTATATGGCACGTCAGTTGCCCGCGACAAAACTGCACCTGGCCCGCATTGAGACCGGTGCCGACACGGTGATGGCGCTCGACGCCGCACAGTTCTGATCGCGCAGAGCGACACGACATGGGATGTGCCCCGTTTGGGGCGCATCCACCCTTGGCCGCCGGGGCGCATTTGGAATTGAGAGGATCCGAATATGCCCAAACGCTTTCGCCTGACCCGCCGCTTTCCCGTCGCGATGACGGAGGATGGGTTTCGCAGGCTCAAACGTTTTGCCCAAGAGGCCGGACTGGACGAGGGAGAGGCGCTGTCCTTTCTGTTCGAGAATTTCGACAGCGTGACCAACCACGAAAACCTGACCCACCGGTTGCGGCTGTTCAATGCCGAATTGGAGGATCGAAAACGCTAGCGCAGGGCACGCACCGCCACGCGCCCAAGGGGGAGAGAGATGAGCGCAGAGCTGGATTTTCGCACATCATCGGCGTGGATGACCGACGAGCATAAGATGCTCGCGGATATGACGCAGAGCTTTATCACCAACGAATGGGCGCCCCAATTCGAGCGCTGGCGCAAACAGGGCGAGATGGACCGTTCCACTTGGGCGCAGGCCGGAGAACTGGGCCTGCTCTGCCCCTCCATCCCCGAAGAATACGGCGGCGCGGGCGGCGATTTTGGCCATGAGGCGGCGATCCTGATTGAGGCCAGCCGCGCCAATCTCGCCAGCTGGGGCCACGGGATCCACTCGGGCATCGTGGCGCATTACATCCTCTCCTACGGTACCGAAGAGCAAAAACAGCGCTGGCTGCCCAAGATGGTGTCCGGCGAGCTGGTCGGCGCGCTGGCGATGACAGAGCCGTCTACCGGATCTGACGTGCAGGCGATCAAAACCAAGGCCATTCGTGATGGCAATGTTTATCGGCTCTCGGGCCAGAAAACCTTTATTACCAATGGGCAACACGCCAACCTGATCCTTGTGGCCTCAAAAACGGACCCGTCTCTTGGGTCAAAAGGCATCTCGTTGGTGGGGCTTGAAACAGACGGTGCCGACGGGTTTACCCGTGGCCGCAATCTCGAAAAGGTCGGCCTACACGCAGCGGACACATCGGAGCTGTTCTTCGACAATATCGCGGTGCCCCCGGAAAACATCCTTGGCGGTGCCGAGGGTCAGGGCTTTTACCAGATGATGCAGCAATTGCCGCAGGAACGTCTGATCATCGCCTGCGGCGCGGTTGGCGCGATGCAAGGCGCGGTCGAGCGCACCATCGCATATTGTAAAGAGCGCGAAGCCTTTGGCGGGCCGCTCACGCAGTTCCAGAATACCCGTTTCAAACTCGCCGAATGCCTGACCAAGAGTAAAGTCGCCCGCGCCTTCCTTGATGACTGCATGGCCCAGCACCTACGTGGAGAGTTGACCGTCGAAAAGGCGGCGATGGCCAAATACTGGATCACCGACACCCAGGGCGCTGTTCTGGACGAGTGCCTGCAACTTCATGGGGGCTATGGGTTCATGCAGGAATATGCCGTTGCGGAAATGTGGGCCGACGCCCGTGTGCAGCGTATCTACGGCGGCACCAATGAGATTATGAAAGAGCTGATTGCGAGGTCTCTATGACAGTTCCAGCGCTTTCCCTTGCCGCGCCTGACGGATGCCTCCGGCGGGGATATTGCAGAGAAGTTGAAGGGATGGGGCGCGCCTGCCCCCGAGCTCTCCGCCTAATGGGCAAGCGCGCCTTCAGCTTCTGCGGTCATCGGCTTCCCAGCCTGTACCGCACTGCCATGATATCGCCATCTTGGTTAACAAACGCTGACGACCCTTCATCTTCTTCAAAATATCCCACGGGGGTGCGGGGGTGTGAAACCCCCGCTGCGACATCGCCACTGGGAGGGGCGATTTGATATGAAACTCTATTGTTTTGGCGAGTCGGGCCATTCCTACAAAGTCGCACTCGCGCTCGAGCTTGCGGGACTTGATTGGGAGCCTGTCTTTGTCGACTTTTTCAACGGTATCACACGCGGAGCGGAGTTTCGCGAGGGCGTCAACGAAATGGGCGAATGCCCGGTTCTCGTTGATGGCGAGACAACCCTTACGCAATCTGGCGTGATCCAGCAGTATCTGTCTGATACTTACGGAAAGTTTGGGGGATCTACGCCCGAAGAAAAGCGCGAAATCCTGCGCTGGCAGCTTTGGGACAATCACAAGCTGTCCTCCAACGCGGGCCTTTGCCGGTTTTTGATGAATTTCATGCCCCAAGACAAACGGCCCGCCGAGGTGATCGCCTTTCTGCAAGGGCGCCTGAAGGCCGCTTATGCGGTTTTGGACAAGCATCTTGAGGGCCGCGACTGGATCGTGGGCGAAAGCCTCACCAACGCCGATCTCACCTGCTGCGGCTATCTCTATTACCCTGAACCTTTCGGCTTTGACCGCAAGGATTACCCCAACATCGACGCCTGGCTGTCGCGCCTTTCTGCGCAGCCTGGCTGGAAACACCCCTATGACCTGATGCCCGGCAACCCGTCGGATCGAGCTTGAGGAGACCAATATGACCGAAGCTTATATCTATGATGCCGTTCGCACCCCGCGCGGCAAGGGCCGCAAGGACGGCGCCCTCCACGAGGTGACCTCTGTGCGTCTCTCTGCCCTGACCCTGAACGCGCTGAAAGAGCGCAACAATCTCGAAGGCCATGCGGTCGAGGATGTGATCTGGGGCAACGTCACGCAGGTGATGGAACAGGGTGGCTGTCTGGCGCGCTCTGCGGTGCTCGCCTCCGACCTGGATCAATCCATTCCGGGCCTTGCGATCAACCGCTTCTGCGCCTCTGGCATGGAAGCCGTGAACCTCGCTGCAAACCAAGTCAAAGGTGGCGCAGGCGATGGCTATATCGCGGGCGGCGTCGAGATGATGGGCCGTGTGGCAATGGGATCGGACGGGGCGGCGATTGCCGTGGACCCGAGCCTTGCGATGGACACGTATTTTGTGCCGCAGGGGATCTCGGCCGATATCATCGCAACCGAGTATGGGTTTACCCGCGATCAGGCCGACGCACTGGCGGTGGAATCCCAGCGCCGTGCCAAGGCCGCGTGGGATGACAATCGCTTTGCCAAGTCGATCATCACCGTACGCGACCAGAACGGTTTGGCGATCCTCAATCATGACGAATACATGCGCCCCGGCACCGATATGCAGGCGCTTGGATCGCTCAACGCATCGTTTCAGATGATGGGCGAAGTAATGCCGGGCTTTGATGCCGTGGCAAAACTGAAGTACCCGCATCTGGAAAAGGTCAACCACATCCACCACGCCGGGAACTCCTCAGGGATCGTGGATGGCTCTGCCGCGCTGTTGATCGGCAACAAGGAATTTGGCGAACGCCATGGTCTGAAGCCGCGCGCCCGTATCAAGGCAACCGCCAAGATCGGCACCGACCCGACCATCATGCTGACCGGTCCTGTGCCTGTGACCGAGAAGATCCTCAAAGACACCGGCATGACAATCTCCGATTTGGATCTGTTTGAGGTCAACGAGGCCTTTGCCTCCGTGGTGTTGCGCTTCCAGCAGGCCTTTGACGTCGATCCGGCCCTGGTAAACGTGAACGGCGGCTCCATCGCCATGGGGCACCCTTTGGGGGCAACCGGTGCGATCATCATCGGCACGCTGCTGGACGAGCTGGAGCGGCAGGACAAGGAATGCGGCCTTGCCACGCTTTGCATTGCATCCGGCATGGGTGCGGCCACCATCATCGAGCGCGTCTAAGCGACGCCTTCTCACCTGATAGGGTTGGAGACAAAGACTATGACCGATTTCAAATACGACGTAGACGCCGATGGCATCGCCATCATCACATGGGACGCGGAAGGCAAGAGCATGAACGTCCTCACCCGCGAGGCCTTTGGCCTGGTGGAGGACTATATCGACCGTGCGCTTGGCGATGACGCCGTCAAAGGCGTGGTGATCACTTCCGGCAAGAAAGACTTTGCGGGTGGTATGGACCTGAATGTGCTGGCCACCATTCGCGAGGAGTCGGGCGAAAACCCGGCTCAGGGCCTGTTCGATTTCACCATGAATGGCCACCGCATCCTGCGCAAGCTGGAGCGCGCAGGGATGGATGCCAAGACCAACAAGGGCGGCAAGCCGATTGCCTGCGCCATCAATGGCACCTGCGCGGGCATCGGCACCGAGATTGCGCTGGCCTGTCATTACCGGACCATGACCGACAACCCAAAAGCCAAGATCGGCCTGCCGGAGATCCTTCTGGGCATCTTCCCTGGTGGCGGCGGTACCATTCGCTATTCGCGCATGGTGGGTGCCGTGAACGCCGCCCCCGTGCTGCTTGAAGGCAAGATGCTGGACCCCAAGAAGGCGAAATCCGCAAGCCTTGTGGATGAGGTTGCCGCTGATCCGCTGGAAGCGGCGCGTCAGTGGGTGCTCAACGCCAAAGACGCCGATATCGTGAAGCCCTGGGATCAGAAGGGCTACAAAATGCCCGGTGGTGCGCCCTATCACCCGGCGGGGTTCATGAACTTTGTCGGCGCGTCTGCCATGGTGCATGGCAAGACCCAAGGCGCCTTCCCGGCGGCCAAGGCGCTGCTCTCGGCGGTCTATGAGGGCGCATTGGTGGATTTTGACACCGCGCTGCGCATCGAGGCGCGCTGGTTCACCCATGTTCTGATGAACCCGTCGTCCTCTGCGATGATCCGCTCGCTGTTCCTCAACAAGCAAGCGCTGGAGAAAGGCGCCGTGCGGCCCAAGGGCATTGAGGATCAGTCCGTGAAGAAGATCGGCGTGCTCGGCGCAGGCATGATGGGCGCAGGCATTGCACTGGTTTCAGCGCAGGCGGGCATGGAGGTCGTACTGATCGACCGCGATCAGGACGCCGCCGACAAAGGCAAGGCCTACTCTGCCACCTATATGGACAAGGGCATCAAGCGCGGCAAAGCCACGCCCGAGAAAAAAGAGGCGCTGCTGGCGCAGATCACCGCAACAGCAGATCTCGACGCCCTCAAGGGCTGCGATCTGATCATTGAGGCGGTGTTTGAAGACCCGGGCGTGAAGGCCGAGATGACCAAGAAGGTCGAGGCGATCATCCCTGAGGATTGCATCTTTGCCTCCAACACCTCCACCCTGCCGATCACCAGCCTCGCCGAGGCCTCGGTCCGGCCCGAGCAGTTCATCGGCATTCACTTCTTCTCTCCGGTGGAGAAGATGTTCCTGGTGGAGATCATCAAGGGCGAGAAAACTGGCGATCGCGCGGTGGCCAAGGCGCTGGACTATGTGCGCCAGATCCGCAAGACGCCGATCGTGGTCAATGATGCGCGCTTCTTCTACTGCAACCGCTGCATCATCCCCTACATCAACGAGGGCGCACGGATGATCACCGAAGGTGTCTCGCCGGTGCTGATCGACAATGCGGCGCGTCAGCTGGGCTTCCCCGTAGGGCCGATCCAGCTGACGGATGAGACCTCGATCGATCTCGGTGCAAAGATCGCACGCGCCACCAAGGCGGCGATGGGCGACGCCTATCCCGAAAGCCCGGCAGATGATCTGATCTTCTGGATGGAAGATCAGGGGCGTCTGGGGCGCAAGGCCAATGCGGGCTTCTTTGACTATGACGACAAGGGCAAGCGCGTTGAGTACTGGAAGGGCCTTGCGGAGAAATACCCGCTGGCGGAGGTTCAGCCCGATCTGGTTGAGGTCCAGGAGCGGCTGATGTTTGCGCAGGTCCTTGAGGCTGTGCGGGCACTGGAGGAAAACGTGCTGATGGACATCCGCGAGGGTGACGTGGGCGCGGTCCTCGCCTGGGGCTTTGCGCCGTGGTCCGGTGGACCGCTCAGCTGGCTTGATATCATCGGCACGCCCTATGCAGCCGAGCGTTGTGACCAACTGGCCGAGGCATATGGCGACCGTTTTGCCTGCCCGCCGCTCCTGCGGGAGATGGCCGAAAAAGGCCAGACCTTCTATGGCCGGTTTGCGCCGGAAGAGGATCAAGCCGCCTAAACCGTCCTGCCTTCATGCTGATATGGCCGCCCCTTTCTTTGGGGCGGCTATTTTTTTGCGAGGCTCTGCCTCGCGCTCAGAGATATTTGAGAAAAGATGAAAGCTGGACCGGGAATGGTTTTCGATCTCGGAATGGGCCTGTTGGGGCGTCAGTGCGCTCCCGCACGCACATTGCGGCAGAGGGTGGTGTCTTGACCGGCGCAGCGGCGGCGTTCGACGCGGAGCTTCCCGAAAACAAGCGCGTGCTCCAACATGAAAACACCCCGCAGCCGACCAAGCGGCGCGCGGGGTGTTTGCTCAGGAGGTGTGAGAGAGAGCGTTTGGGGATCAGGCGAAGGTCGTATACTGCGGCTCACCTGTGCCACCGCTGCCAGCAACCGCCCCTTGGGTCCAGAAGCTGTCCTCGGTGATCATGTCGATGACCAGCTCACGCGCCTCGGCGGCGGAGAGGATTGTGTAGAGCTCTTCGGAGGCGGCGGTCACGCAGTAGTGCATCAGGTCGTGATCTGCCGGGCAATAGGCCAGCACGCCAGCTTCGATATAGAGCACTTCGTCTTCGTCAAAGGTAAGCACCACGGTCTGCATGGTCACCTGCTGCGGGGCGCGAGCAATACCGCGGTAGCCCTCAAGTGCGCAAGCCGGAACAACGGCGAAGGGATCACCAAGGCTGTCTTCAAGAAGATCATGCTCGAGGAGGATGCCCTGCTCTGGCTTGACCCACATCGGGTTGCGGTTGCCCAGTGCATCACGGGGGATATAGATCGGGGCCATTTCCTGGGCGCAGGCGGTGTCGCCCAGAACCAGGGTGCGGCGGGTAATGGATTTGATCGGACGCATGCCGTGATCGAAGGTCAGAACCTCGTCACCGATGGAGAGCGCTTCGACGGGGCGCCAGCCGGTTGCGGTGGCGACCATGGTCCCTGAGAGAAACCCTGCCTGGCCGGTTGCGACCATCGGAAATTCGGTTGTGAACGCCTCTGCCATCGGGGAGGCATTTCGTTTTGCAAACCAATCCAGCATGTTCCTGTCCTTTCGACCTTGATGTTGCTCCGGACCTCAGGGGCTCGAAGCTCCAATCGCCGTTCCGTGAATCCTTTGTAGCAAATCGGTCGGGCCTGGGCGCGTGCTCTTAGGGAGCCGCTCTGTATCAAAGGGATAGGGGGTAATCGTTAAAAGAGTATTCAAATCGTTCGATTTCGAGCTGGCAGCACGTCCTTACGGCATCAACCGCCTGTGAATCATAGTAAACACGCCAGTCCGGATCGCGACGCGACTCATTCACGCGAGGCAATTCCAATGCGAATCCCAAGTGATCGAACAAAGGTGCGGCATCCTTGGCGAAATATTCGAGCCTTATGTAAAGGCTGCAATGCTCATACCCGTCCGACTGCATCATATAAGACAGAGCCGGTTGAGATTTGAGCGCGCGCATCACCAAAGGATCGGTCACAAAGCTGGTAAACGGCAGCGAATGCGCCAGTGGCACCATCGGATGATCAAAGGATTGCGCCTGAAGCCAGTGATACAGGCTCACCACGCGATCAAAGGGATTGCGCACAAGGGTAAAGGCAAACATCTGGCGCAGTTCTTCGCGGCTGGCGAGACCTTCGATGTCTGCAAGCGTTGAATGCTTCCACAATCGCCCGCGCGTCTCGGTGCCATGCAGGCGGCGGCGGCGTTTGACGGCCTTGGGCGTGTCGCCGAGCATCTCGTCTCCGGCCATCGCGCGCGACTCAAGCGCCAGTGCAAGCGCGGTGCCACCGGTCTTCGGGATATGAATAAAGACGTAGTTGCGCCCACGCGAAAGGATCATGCGCAGAGGCTAACCCATTACTGTGCTTTGGGAAACACCTGTGATCGCAGGTCAGATCTGAGGAATTGCAGCCAGCACCAAGCAATCTCTTTCAATTTCGAACGCCTCAGCGCAATAATCGCTCTCAGAGATAAAAACACTGAGCTTGGGAGGAGACTCTATGGGGTGGTTGGCCGATGAAACCGGGTTGGAGCGCAGGGCTGCAAATTATGTCGCGCTGACGCCGCTGTCCCATTTGCAGCGGGCGGCGCATGTCTTTGCCGACGAACCCGCCTTGGTCTACGGTCAGACACGGCGCAGCTATGCCCAGTATCATGATCGCTGCACGCGGTTGGCGTCGGCATTGGCCGGGATGGGGGTCGCTCCGGGCGATGTGGTGGCAACATTGCTGCCCAACATCCCCGCTCAGGCGGAGGCGCATTTTGGCGTGCCAGCCTGCGGGGCGGTGCTCAATACGATCAACATTCGGCTGGATGTGGATACGGTGGCCTATATCTTTGATCACGGTCAGGCCAAAGTCGTGCTTGTGGACAGTGAATTCCTGCCTCTTGCCGAAGCCGCCAAAGAAAGACTGCAGGGCGCAGGCCCTACCCTCATTGAAGTGCCGGACACAGAGGCTGGCCATGCGGCCAGCGGTCGCTACACCACCTATGAAGACCTGATCGCGCATGGTGCAACTGATTTTGACTGGGTCATGCCCGAGGATGAATGGGAGAGCCTCGCGCTCAATTACACCTCTGGCACCACCGGGCGCCCGAAAGGCGTGGTCTACCATCACCGCGGCGCCTACCTGATGACCATGGGCACGGTGGTGTCGTGGCGGTTGCAACTGCGCCCGGTCTACCTGACCATCGTGCCGCTGTTTCATTGCAATGGCTGGAACCACACCTGGATGATGCCGGTGCTGGGCGGCACCGTGGTTTGCTGTCGCAACACCACCGCCGAAGCCATCTATAACGCCATCGCGGATGAGGGTGTCACCCATTTTGGCGGCGCGCCCATCGTGCTCAACATGATCGTGAACGCCAAGGACACCGAGCGGCGCGCCTTTGACCACACGGTAGAGGTCTTTACCGCCGGTGCGCCCCCTGCCCCGGCCACGCTCGAGAAAATCGAACGCCTGGGCTTTCATGTCACGCAAGTCTACGGGCTTACAGAGACCTATGGTCATGTGACGGAATGCCTCTGGAAAGGCGACAGCTGGGACGAGCTGGATCAACAAGGGCGCGCCGCAATCAAGGCACGTCAGGGCGTGGCCTTTCCAATGATGGACCACATCACGGTCATGGACGCCGACATGCAACAGGTCCCCATGAATGGCAGCGATCAGGGGGAAATCGTGATGCGGGGCAACTCCGTCATGAAAGGTTACCTAAAGAACCCGGAAGCCACTGAAGAGGCGTTTGCGGGCGGCTATTTCCACTCTGGCGACATCGCGATTCAGCACCCGGATGGCTACATCCAGATCGCGGACCGCGCCAAGGACATCATTATCTCGGGCGGGGAGAACATCTCTTCCGTTGAAGTCGAGGGGGTCCTGATGGGCCATCCGGATGTGAACCTTGCGGCGGTCGTGGCAAAACCGGACGAGAAATGGGGCGAAGTGCCCTGCGCCTTTGTGGAACTCAAAGAAGGCGCAGATGTCGATGAGGCATCCCTAATTGCCTTTGCCCGCCAAACGCTTGCGGGCTTTAAGACACCCAAGGCAGTGGTCTTCTGCGAGCTCCCCAAGACCTCGACCGGAAAGATCCAGAAGTTTGAACTGAGGAAGAGCTTCGCAGGGGGGAGTTGAGGGCGACCTCGAGCCGTGGATGAAGACGCTTTGGTGAAATGAGACTGGATGGCGAAGATCTGTCAGACCGGGCCTGAATCTGCAATTGCTGACATTCAGTACGCCATTCATAGATGGATACCACGCGGGACGAAGCACCAACTCGCAGCGACGACGCGAATGTCGGCCTTCCTTTGTTAAGCGACCTGATCTTTCCTTGAGCACGCGTGATTTGCGAGATTGGCAATTTTTATTGCCTTTCTCCAGCTAATCCCTTCGCGTTGATCAATGGAAAGCGGATGGGAACTGTCCCAAAGATAGGCCTTTGGTCTTTGCCCCTTCGCACTCCATTGAATATCACATTCAAGGTGCTCAAGAGGAGCGCCGGCATCAGATAGATTGTAAAACGGAATGTCGACGGGCAACCACCACAAGCTCCCGAGCGACGACTGATCCTGACCAAAGGTTTCGACGTATTTTTCGAAGCTATCTTTAGACTGAGCAACCCAAACTCCCCAAGTAAACACGGCATCGGTACCTTGGATGGGGATCTCAAGGACAACACGAATACAGAAAATCTCGTCGCCTTGGTCATCACCTTTTGCAGGTTTAATATGACAAAGATCATCCGAGGCGAAAGTCCGATCTTTTCGGTCCCCCTCGGGGACATCGAAATAGTATGTCGGAAACCGAAACGAGAACGACGGCGATCCTTGGTGAAGCTCACCACACGCGTTGCACTTGTACTGAAATTGTCGTTTGCCGAACAATCGTTTGAACAATGTATACCCTTTCCGCGCAGTGAACCAATTTGACCCAGACATTGTCTTTGTGTGCAATGGAGGTAGCTTCAGGCACAGGCCGTTCCTGCGTGACGCGCATCACAAATGAGTGCTTTCAAGCAAATACTCTCAATATCCTCCAGCACAGATACCGCACTCTTCGCGTCAGCGTATGACACTTCATCACAACCTTCTGCTTTCGCAGGCGCAAGAGCAAGCGCCTCCTGCTATTCTCACCAACTGACCGAGGGAATGTCTTGCGCAGCCATATCTGGCTCCTTTCCACCTCAACGCCCTCTCAACGTTCGCAAAAACACCCAAGCACCACCGCTCGAGCTGCAAAGCGGTTTGCCGCCGACGCGGCTTGCATGTTAAATGCAACGAACAACAACAGGAGCAGGCATTTCGGGTCCATGACGGTACTGCGCGAATTTCAGCGGCTTGAGGCAGTGGGGATCTGGCGGGCGTCCCCGGCAGAGCAGCGGCGGGATGTGATCGTCTCGCTTGGAGATGCCACGCTCACCATCACCGATATGCAAGATCGCCCCCTCGCCCATTGGTCGCTGGCCGCGATCGAGCGCGCCAATCCCGGCGCTTTCCCGGCGCTTTATCATCCTGATGGTGACCCCGGCGAGACGTTGGAGCTTGCTGAGGATGAGGTCACCATGCGTGACGCCATCGAGAAAGTGCAAACCGCCATTGATCGCGCGCGTCCACACCCCGGGCGCCTTCGGCTCTTTGGGGGCGTGACAATCGTGGTCTGCGCGGTCGCACTCTTGGCGCTTGGGCTGCCGAAAACCATGCGAAATCAGACCCTTGCCGCTGTCTCCGACGTCCACCGCAAGGCCATAGGTCAGGCGCTTCTGGGACGTATCGAACGGGTCTCAGGTCAGGCGTGTTCGACACCAGAGGCTGAACCGATCCTGAAAAAGCTGGCGGATCGCACCGACGTGCGCCGTGTGGTTGTGCTGCGCTCCGGTATTGCCGAGAGCCTCACGCTGCCCGGCGGCATCGTCCTGATCAACCGAAGCTTTGTCGAGGATTTCGAGGACCCCGCCGTCGCCGCAGGCGCGGTGTTGGTGGAACATGTGCGCGCCGACGAGCGCGATCCGATGGCGGAGATCCTCGACATTGGCGGGGTCACCGCCACCTTCCGCCTGCTCACCACGGGGGAAATCAAACGCGACACGCTGGATCGCTATTCCGAGACCATGCTGTCATCCCCGCGCCCGGGCGTCGATACCGAGGCACTCCTGGCTGAATTTGCTCGTGCTGCGATCCCTTCCACGCCCTATGCCTATGCGCGGGACGTGACCGGTGAATCCACCATCGGGCTGATCGAGGCGGACCCCATGGCGGGCCGGGAACTGGCGCCGGTTCTGAATGACCGCGACTGGGTCCAACTTCAAAACATCTGCGGCTAAAACACTGTTTATAAACAAAAAGGCCGGGAGCATGCCCGGCCTATACTTTGCGTTTTGCCGCATTGCGCTACTTGCTGAGCCGCGCTCCGCTGAACCCCGCGGAACGGATACGCTGCAGGGCCCGATCCGCGCCCACCGTAAAGGGCCCCGCGAGCACCACCTTGAGAGTCTGGCCGTTACGGGTGAGCGTGCCAAGACGCATCTGCAACCCGGTCGCCGCCGACAGCTCACGCGCAATGCGGCGGGCCTCCTCCTCGGAGGCAAGGGTCACGGCACGCACATAGCGTGGCTTAGACGGAACCGCCTCTGGCAGGGTCGCATCCGGGGCTGCCCGGCTCGACAAACGGGTGGCTACACCTGTGCCCCGGCGCGGCTCAACATACCCATATCTGGCCTTGGCATCCCTCAGGACGAAGGGTGTTTTATCAAGCGGCTGCTCCAGCAAACGCCGTGGCAGCGTGTCGGACCAGACCTGCGCCATCTGCGCATCCCCTTGGGGAGAACGCTGCCCGCGCTGAATGTTCATCCGATTGTCCGCACGATCTGCCAACTCGTACCCCTCCGGCACTGCCGGTAATTGGTTGATCACGGTCGGCCGGATGGTTTGCTCGACCCGACGGATATTCAATCGATCATCATCCCAGGCCGGGCGGTAGCCCTCAGGCACCTGAAGCCCCTCGCTCTGTCGGCGCATCAGATAGACGTGTACCGGCAGGATACGCGTGTTGGGCGTGATCTGATCCAACGGATCGCCCGCATTGCGCAGTGGGCGGCGCGGTGCGGGTGCAACGATGGGCGCTGCCGGCGCAGGTGCCGCTGCAACGGGCTGAGGCGCGGCGGCGCGAAGGGGCCGTGCGGGCGCAAGCGAGGTCGCACGCGCATTCGGTGTCGGGACTTCGGCTCTGCGCTCTGGTTTGACCGCAGGAGGCGGCACGGTCGAGCGCGTGCGCGCCGGTGTCGGCGTGGTCAACCGCACCGGGGCGGCCTCGTCGACACGATCCTCATCCGGCGTCAGAGTGATGATATCGGGGCGCGGGTCTTGCGTTTGGGGCTGCTGGCGCGTTGAGCCTGCGATGTTGGACGGTTCCGCACCACAGAGCTGCTGACGGGCGCGGTTCACACGCGGAATCCACGTCACATTGCCGTCCACACCGGCGCGAATAAAGATGCAGCCACGGCTGTCCACATATTGACGACCCTGATAACTCGCCGGTGGAAACTCTGCTGGTTGCGCCGTCTTGGAGGACAGCTGCGCGCTGACACCAGTTGCCAAGCCGGATGCCAAGATGAGGGATACTGCCGTAATTGTAGTTATTTTCATCCAACTGCCCCACAATATATGGCGGCAGGATGCCTCAAATCCCCAACTGAGTAAAGGCAATCTGGGCAACAATATGGCGCGATCCGTCCGATCGTCGCCATATTGCGGGGGTGGCCCCAAACCTCAGCTGTTGCGTGCAGAGTGTCGCGCGTGGCGGCTGGTGCATGGGGCCATCTCTGGGCTATTTGGTGCCGAACATACGGTCGCCCGCATCCCCGAGCCCGGGCATGATATAGCCCTTTTCATTGAGGCCGCGATCCAGCGAGGCGGTGATGATCTTCACATCCGGATGCGCTTCTTTCATGCGTGCCACCCCTTCGGGCGAGGCCAGCAGGCACAAGAACCGAATGTTGTTGGCGCCTGCTTTTTTCAGCAGGTCAACCGCCGCGACCGAGGAATTTCCCGTCGCCAGCATCGGGTCCACCGCAATCACCATCCGGTCAGAGATCTGCTGCGGAACTTTGAAATAATACTGCACCGGCTCCAGCGTTTCCTCGTCGCGGTACATGCCGACAAAGCCCACCCGCGCCGAGGGCACCAGCTCGAGCACCCCATCAAGCATGCCGTTGCCTGCGCGCAGGATCGACACAAGTGCCAGCTTCTTGCCCGCGAGGATCGGCGCTTCCATTTCCTCCATCGGGGTTTCGATGGTGGTGGTCGTGAGCGGCAACTCGCGGGTGACCTCATAGGCCAACAGCTGCGTCAGCTCGCGCAACAGCTGGCGAAATTCATAGGTGGACGTGGCCTTGTCCCGCATGATGGTCAGCTTGTGTTGTACGAGCGGGTGGTCAACGACGGTCAGGTGGTCACTCATCAGGCGCACTCCTTTTGTTTTTTGTTTTCATAAGCGCCCCGCCCCCGGACAAGCAAGGCGTTTTCCGGTCGCGCCTCGGCGCGTTCAGGGCAAAAAGCTGCGCCCCGGCCCCTCGGAGGGTACGCCCAGATGCGCTGCAACCGACGCAGCGATGTCGACAAACCCCACGGTTCCGATGCACCCCGACCCCGCCCCTGCGACAAGCACCGGCACCTGTTCGCGGGTATGGTCGGTCCCGGGCCAGCTTGGATCGTTGCCGTGGTCTGCGGTCAGCACCATCAGGTCCCCCGGACGCAACTGCGCGAGGATTCCGGTAATCTCGCGATCGAACCACTCGAGCGCCCGCGCATAGCCCGCGACATCTCGGCGGTGACCATAAAGGCTGTCAAACTCGACAAAGTTTGCAAAGGTCAGGCTGCCGTCTTCAGCGCTTTGCACCGCATTGGCAAGATGGCGCATCAGAGCCTGATCAGAGCCTTTCTCAAGTGTGTCAATGCCTTGCATGGAGAAGATGTCACCAATCTTGCCGATGGCATGGACACGTCCACCGGCAGCCTGAACCCAATCGGTCAGGATCGGGGCCGGAGGTTTAATGGAATAGTCGCGCCGATTGGTGGTGCGCTCAAACCCTGCATCAGGGGAGCCCACGAATGGACGCGCGATCACGCGGCCCACCCTGCGGGCATGCAGATAGGGCGCGATATCGGCGCAAAGCTTGAGCAAGCGCTCAAGGCCAAAATGCGCCTCATGTGCAGCGATCTGAAAGACGCTATCGGCCGAAGTGTAGCAGATCGGCAGCCCCGTCCGCAGGTGTTCTGCGCCAAGCTCCGCGATGATGCTGGTGCCAGAAGCATGACAGTTCCCCAAGATTCCCGAGACCCCGGCGGCCTGTGCCACATGCGCCACCAGATCCGCATCAAAGGCTGCCCCCTCCTCGGGGAAATAGCCCCAGTCCCATGGCACTGGCAGGCCGGCAAGTTCCCAGTGGCCTGAGGGAGTGTCCTTGCCCGCGCTCACCTCGACGGCAGCGCCCCAAAGCCCGGCTGGCACAGCATCAAGACCCGGCGCAGGCTGGCCGGAGGCAAGGCGCACTGCCGCGCCCAGACCCATCGCATCAAGCGTTGGCAAATGCAGCCCGCCCCGGCGCCCCTCCTCGGCGCGCTTCTCCGCACAGGCCTGTGCAATATGCGCGACGGTATTGGCCCCGAGATCGGGCAGATCCTTGTTGTAATAGGCCCCGGCATCCGGCGCGCCACCGATACCCACCGAGTCCAATACCACCAGAAAGGCACGCGCCATCAGTTGATCCTCTCATACACCAGCGGCGGCAGGTCGGGTGCGGCAGGTGCAAGCCTCACCGCCGCCCACAAGGCCGAGATCGCATCTTGCGCGGCCTCTGCGTGGGCGGCATGAACGCGCGCAATGACATCGCCCCTGGCCACTTTGGCCCCCAAGGGCAGCAGGTCCGAGATCCCGACCGCAGGGTCGATACGGTCGCTTTCAACCATACGCCCGCCGCCCAGCCGAACCACCAGCAGACCAAGGGCCTCGCCGTCGATCGCCGCAACATAGCCTGCGTCCTCGGCCGTGACCTCTGCGCAGACCGGTGCTTGCGGCAGCGCGCGCGCCCATGTCTCAAGCTCTGTGGACGGACCACCCTGCGCGGCAACCATCCGGGCAAACCGCTCTGCCGCGCGACCTTCGGCAATTGCGGCGGCAACTTGCGTCTCGCCCGCCTCTTGGTTGGGGGCAAGTCCCGCCTGCTGCAACAGCGCGCCACCAAGTGCCACGGTGATCTCGATGATCTGCCCGCTCGACTGACCGGTGAGCGCCCGCACCACTTCGGCAACCTCAAGCGCATTGCCCAAGGCTGGAACAAGCGGCTGGTTCATATCGGTGATCAGCGCCTGCGTCGGACACCCCGCAGCCTTTGAGGTTTCCACCAGAGAGGTCGCCAAAGCGCGCGCCTCCTCCAAAGTTTTCATAAAGGCGCCCGAGCCGATCTTGACATCGAGCACCAATGCTTCGGGGCTGGCAGCCAGCTTTTTCGAAAGGATCGATGCTGTAATCAGATCGAGGCTCTCCACCGTGGCCGTCACATCGCGCACCGCATAAAGCCGCTTGTCCGCCGGGGCAATCCGCGCGGTTGCCCCCACGATGGCGCAGCCAACGTCGGCCACAATTCCCGCCAGCCGATCTTGCGTGACCTCGGTGCTTAGACCGGGGATCGCCTCCAGCTTGTCGAGCGTGCCACCCGTGTGCCCAAGACCGCGTCCCGAGATCATCGGGACATAAGCGCCACATTCCGCAAGCGCAGGCGCCAGAAGAAGCGACACGCAATCGCCAACCCCACCGGTCGAGTGTTTGTCCACCACCGGCCCCGGCAGATCCCACGTCAGAACATCGCCGCTGTCGCGCATCGCAAGCGTCAGGTCAGAGCGCGCCGCGGCGGGCAACCCGTTGAGACAGATCGCCATGGCAAAGGCGCCGGCCTGCGCGTCGCTGACGGCTCCACTGGCGAGCCCCTCGGCAAACCAGCGCAGCTCCTCGGTGCTTGGGGTGTGTTTCTGCCTTAACCGGGCAATGACCGTGCGCGCATCCATGCCGTCAGCTCCGCTCCATATGGCCTGCGTCAAACGCGCCAGGCAGCAGATCGCCAATCGTGGTCTCCATTTCGACGCCATCGGTGGTCGCAAGGGTCACCGCGACCTCGGCAGCGCCGAATTCCTTGAGCTTCTGACGGCAGCCGCCGCAGGGCGGCACCGGGTTTGGGCAATCGGCGATCACATAGGCCTCAAGAAGTTCAGTTTCACCGGCCGCCACCATCGCCGCAATCGCACCGGCCTCGGCACAGGTGCCTTCGGGATAGGCCACGTTTTCGACATTGCAGCCCACATAGACCGTGCCGGATCTGGCCCGGATCGCCGCGCCCACCTTGAAGTTCGAATAGGGCGCATGGGCATTCTGGCGCACCGCAGCAGCGGCTGCGCGCAAGGGATGAATAGTATCGGTGTCTGATGCAGGCATAATGATCTCCGTCCTCGCAGGGGGCCGTGGCTGACGATCCTTCGCCAGCGCGTGGGGCCTCGGGCCTTGTGGCATTCGTGTGGTCCTGTTGTCCCAGTCTTTGCCCGTTTTGATCGGATGGTCAAATGTCATCTCGCGGCACCCTCCCTCAATCAACAAGACGAAAGCCTTCTGGTGGGCTGACCAGAGCATGCCGTCCCGCACCCCGGCAGGAATTTTGGCGAGCCGCCCGCCACTCAGTGATGCGAGATGCAAAGCCTTGCCGATGATCTGCGCCTTGTGCAAAAGGCGGTTCCCCTCACCCGCAAGATAGTTTAGCACTAAACTATCACCATCAGGAGCGACCTTCATGCCCGACAAGACCTCGGAATCCCTGCGCGACGCGGCTCTGCGCTACCACGAGTTCCCGCGTCCCGGTAAACTGGAAATTCGCGCCACAAAACCGCTGGCCACTGGCAACGACCTTGCACGGGCCTACTCACCCGGCGTGGCTGAAGCCTGTCTTGAGATCAAGGACGACGAGGCCAATGCCGCGCGCTACACGGCGCGGGGCAATCTGGTTGCGGTGGTCTCCAACGGCTCTGCGGTTCTGGGACTTGGCAACATCGGTGCGCTGGCCTCCAAACCGGTGATGGAAGGCAAGGCGGTTCTATTCAAAAACTTCGCCAATATCGACTGCTTTGACATTGAATTGAACGAAAGCGATCCCGAGAAACTGGCCGACATCGTCTGCGCGCTGGAGCCGACCTTTGGCGCGGTAAACCTTGAAGACATCAAGGCACCTGATTGTTTTATCGTCGAAAAACTCTGCCGCGAGCGGATGAACATCCCCGTGTTTCACGATGACCAGCATGGCACCGCGATCGTTGTCGGCGCCGCGGCCAAGAACGCGCTCCATGTAGCGGGCAAGAAGTTCGAGGACATCAAGATCGTCTCGACCGGCGGCGGGGCAGCGGGCATTGCCTGCCTCAACATGCTGCTGAAACTTGGGGTCAAGCGAGAGAACGTCTGGCTCTGCGATATTCACGGCTTGGTCTATGAAGGCCGCGAGGAGGACATGAACCCGCACAAGGCGGCCTTTGCTCAGGCTTCTGAGAAACGGACGCTGGATGAGGTGATCGACGGCGCGGATCTGTTCCTTGGCCTTTCCGGTCCCAATGTGCTCAAGCCCGGGATGGTCACGAAGATGGCGAAACGCCCGATCATCTTTGCGCTGGCGAACCCGACCCCGGAGATCATGCCCGATGAGGCGCGCAAGGTGGCGCCAGACGCTATCATCGCCACGGGTCGCAGCGATTTTCCCAATCAGGTCAACAACGTACTGTGCTTTCCGTTTATCTTCCGTGGCGCGCTGGACGTTGGCGCCACTGAGATCAACGACGAGATGCAGATTGCCTGTGTCGAGGGGATCGCAGAGCTTGCGCGGACCACAACCTCAGCCGAGGCGGCTGCGGCCTACAAGGGGGAGCAGCTCACCTTTGGCGCGGATTACCTGATCCCAAAGCCTTTTGACCCGCGTCTGGTGGCGGTGGTTTCCTCTGCCGTTGCGCGCGCGGCCATGTCCAGCGGCGTGGCCAAGCGGCCGATCGACGATCTGGGGGCTTACCGCGCCAAGCTGAACCAAAGCGTGTTCAAATCCGCGCTCCTGATGAAACCTGTGTTCGAGGCCGCTCGCGCGGCAGCCCGCCGGATCGTCTTTGCTGAAGGCGAAGACGAGCGCGTCTTGCGCACCGCACAGGAGATGCTGCGCGAGACCACAGAGACTCCGATCCTGATTGGTCGACCGGAGGTGATCGAGCACCGCTGCCAGCGTCTGGGACTGTCGATCCGCCCCGGTCAGGACGTTCAAATTGTGAACCCTGAAAACGATCCGCGCTACCGTGACTATTGGACCAGCTATCATCGGATCATGGAGCGCCGGGGGGTGACGCCGGATCTCGCCAAAGCGATCCTGCGCACCAACACCACCGCGATTGGCGCCATCATGGTGCATCGCGGAGAGGCGGACAGCCTGATCTGCGGTACGTTCGGAGAGTACCGCTGGCACCTCAACTATGTGCAGCAGATCCTGGGCGGCGGTTCTTATGCGCCACATGGGGCGCTCTCGATGATGATCCTCGACGATGGGCCAATGTTCATTGCCGACACCCAGGTCCGCATTGAACCGACTCCAGAAGAAATCGCCGAAACCGTGATCGGTGCAGCGCGCCATGTGCGCCGATTTGGTCTGAAGCCGCAGATTGCGCTCTGTTCGCAGAGCCAGTTCGGCAACATCCAATGCGACACCGGGGAGCGTCTGCGCGCAGCCTTGGCGATCCTCGACGACAAGCGGCGCGATTTTGTCTACGAGGGCGAAATGAACATCGACACCGCGCTCGACCCGGAGCTGCGTGAGCGGATCTTCCCCAATTCGCGGCTGGAAGGTGCCGCCAATGTGCTGGTCTTTGCCCATGCGGATGCGGCGTCTGGTGTGCGCAACATCCTCAAGATGCGCTCTGGCGGGCTTGAGGTCGGGCCGATCCTGATGGGCATGGGCAACCGCGCTCATATTGTTTCCCCGTCGATCACCGCACGCGGATTGTTGAACATGGCCGCCATCGCGGGCACTCCGGTCGCCCATTACGGCTGACGCCCAGCGCAGCGCAAAATGATCTCTGCGAGGGGCAACCCTGCCCTTCGCCCTCCACGCGCGGCGCGCCGTGGCCTCGACCTTGACCTAAGGTGAGTCGGCGCCGCCCTGCTGGATTTACCACAAGATTAGCTTTGCAACTTTGCAGACCTGACAGATTTCCCCTGCAAAATTCGCCCAATTCCGGGGTTTGCAAAACTTTGCAACTCCACTTGGCAAAATCTAACGCTAACAGGTTCTAATTCGTCGCAGCAGCCGTCGCCGCGCTTGCGAGAGCTTTGCTCTTGCGCCTAGGCTCTGTCCTCAGAACAGACAGGGAGGAGGACCCCGATGACCTATTCTGAGGTATATGCGCAGTGGAAAGCCGATCCAGAGGGGTTCTGGATGGAGGCGGCCGGCGCCATCAGCTGGGACAAAGCCCCTTCAAAGGCGCTGAGCGATCTGGGCGGTGGGCTCTATGAGTGGTTTGCCGACAGCAAGGTCAACACCTGCTACAACGCGGTGGACCGTCATGTTGAGGCCGGGCGCGGCGAGCAGACCGCGATCATCTACGACAGCCCCGTCACCCACACAAAACGCGAGATTTCCTTTGTCGAGCTGCGCAACCGCGTGGCCACCCTCGCCGGTGCGTTGCGCGCCAAGGGGGTCGAGAAAGGCGATCGCGTCATCATCTACATGCCGATGATCCCCGAAGCGCTGGAAGCCATGCTCGCCTGTGCGCGGATCGGCGCGGTGCATTCGGTGGTCTTTGGCGGCTTTGCCTCCTCGGAGCTTGCGGTACGGATTGACGACGCCACCCCCAAGGCGATCATCGCCGCCTCCTGCGGGATCGAGCCGGGACGTATCGTCCATTACAAGCCGCTTCTGGATGGAGCCATCGACATGGCCAGCCACAAGCCGGACTTCTGCGTGATCCTCCAGCGCGAGCAGGAAGTTGCGGAGCTTGTCGAGGGGCGCGACGTGAACTGGCACGGGTTCCAATATGGCGTCGAGCCTGCAGACTGTGTGCCGGTCGAGGGCAATCATCCCTCCTATATCCTCTATACCTCCGGGACCACCGGACAGCCCAAGGGGGTGATCCGCCACACGGCCGGGCAGCTTGTGGCGCTCAATTGGTCTATGAAGAACATCTATAACGTCGATCCGGGCGATGTGTTCTGGGCCGCGTCCGACGTGGGCTGGGTCGTGGGACACAGCTATATCTGCTATGGACCGCTCATCCATGGCAACACCACCGTTGTCTTTGAGGGCAAGCCCGTTGGCACGCCCGACGCGGGCACCTTCTGGCGGGTGATCTCGGAACATAAGGTGAAAAGCTTCTTCACCGCCCCCACCGCATTCCGCGCCGTCAAACGCGAAGATCCCAAAGGCGAGTTTGTCGGGAAATACGATCTTTCCTGTCTGGAGCAGGTCTATCTGGCGGGCGAGCGCGCAGATCCCGACACGATCATCTGGGCGCAAGACCAATTGGGCGTGCCAGTCATCGATCACTGGTGGCAGACAGAAACCGGCTGGTCGATTGCTGCCAATCCGCTTGGTATTGAAACGCTCCCGGTGAAGCTCGGCTCCCCCGCCGTGCCAATGCCCGGCTATGACGTGCAGATCCTTGACGAGGGTGGCCATCCTGTCGCCCCCGGAGAGCTGGGTGCGATTGCGGTCAAACTCCCCCTGCCCCCTGGCACGTTGCCAACGCTCTGGAACGCCGAAGAGCGGTTCAAGAAAAGCTACCTCACCACCTTTGCTGGCTACTACGAGACGGGCGATGCCGGGATGATGGATGAGGATGGGTATCTCTACATCATGGCGCGTACCGATGACGTAATCAACGTGGCCGGGCATCGCCTGTCTACAGGCGCGATGGAAGAGGTTCTTGCGGGCCACCCGGATGTTGCAGAATGTGCCGTGATCGGCGTGGCAGATCAACTGAAGGGGCAAATGCCGCTGGGCTTCCTCTGCCTCAACTCCGGCTGCAATCGTCCTCATTCCGAGATCACCGCCGAGGTGGTCAAACTGGTGCGCGAAAAGATCGGCCCCGTGGCGGCGTTCAAACTCGCCTGCGTGGTGGATCGCCTCCCCAAGACGCGCTCGGGCAAGATCTTGCGGGGCACCATGGTCTCCATCGCGGACAACACCGAGTGGAAGATGCCCGCGACCATCGATGACCCGGCCATCTTGGACGAGATCAAAACCGCCCTCCAAAGCCTCGGCTACGCCCAAGGGTAGGACAGAACAAAGAAAAGCGGCCCGCCTTGGGGCCGCTTCCTCGTCCACGCTGCGATGAGCGCGGTGCTCGTATCAGATCTTTTCCTTCAGGCTCTCTGCAAAGGCGTCGATCTGACGCTCAGCATCTTCGCGCGCCAAACCATAGCGCTCCTGCAGCAGACCAGCGAGTTTGTCTCGGTCGCCGGCCGCCTGATCGATCTCATCCTCGCTGAGCTTGCCCCACTGGGTTTGCGCCTCGCCTTTGAGCTGCTTCCATTTGCCTTCGATAATATCCCAATTCATGATCTCTGCTCCTTTGCAGGTTGGATCACAGTGCGTCCACAGACGCTCGCTGCTTGACCTCTAAACGTCCCGCCTCCGGGATTGTTCCAAGAAATCCTCCGCAAAGAGATCAGAAATCAGGTCAAGGTCGCAGCTCCTTTGGCTCAAAGAAGAAACGCACATGGCTGTCCGGCCGCTCTGCCAGCTCTCCGTTGCGGTAACGGTATTCGATCCGGTAGCGCTGCGGTCCATCCGGGTAATACCCAGCACAAGGCGCATCCGGATCGTAACTCTCATTGAGCTGACTCTGGATCAGCTCAGCATATTGCGGGCCGAGATCCGGGTCCCCGCCATCAACGTAGCGGATCGTCGGCGCCTGCCCCCAATTCGAGGGGCAGCCCCAGCCGAACAGAAACTCGTATTCGGAAGAGGCCAGGAAAACCCACGGCTCACCGGCGGGGTTCTCGATCGCAAACCATGACGCGTTGTAGATGATCCCCTCCTCGGTGCGCATGTAGGACAAACCGGAGCACGATTGCGTGGCAGGATCATAGCCGTCGCATTCGTAGGGAGTCTCGCCCATCTCCTCAATGACCTGCAATACAGATACAAAGCTCTCCGCCTGCAGCGGCAAAGCAGAGCCAACAGAGATGGCACACACCGCAGAAAACGCGATTAATCTATTCATGTTTTGGGGTTCTTTCAAAAAATATCGCTCCGGGAACAGCCTTCGCGCTTCCACAGGCAGGATCAAGCACAATCCCCAAATAACAAGTTAAATTCCCCCCTTCCCAGCCCCTCAAACGGACACTAGTCTCCGCCTCAAGGAGATTGTTAACATGTCAAATCAAGAGCTTTGGCGCCTGAGCGCAGAAGAATTGTCCACCCAGACCCGCAACGGCGACATCAGTCCAACAGAGGCGGTGACCTCTGTGCTTGCGCGGATGGATCAGGTGAACCCGGCGCTCAATGCGGTGGTCGAGGATCTCCGGGACGAGGCTCTGGCGCGGGCCGAAGTTCTCGACAGCACGCCAAAGGCGCTGCGCGGCCCCTTGCACGGCGTCCCTGTCACCATCAAGATCAACATCGATCAAACCGGGCATCCGACATCAAACGGCATTCCTGCGCTCAAGGATCTGATCGCCCCCGATGACGCGCCGGTGGTGCAAAACCTAGAACGCGCCGGAGCTGTGGTGATCGGGCGCAGCAACACGCCAGAGTTTTCCTTCCGCGCCGATACCGACAATCCCCTCTATGGGCGCACCCATAATCCCTGGGGGCGGCATATCTCGCCCGGCGGCTCTTCGGGCGGTGGCGGCGCTGCAGTGATGGCGGGGATTGGTCCGCTGGCACATGGCAATGACATTGGCGGCTCCCTGCGCTTTCCCGCAGCGGCCAATGGCGCGGTCACCGTGAAGCCGGGCTTTGGGCGCGTGCCCGCCTGGAACCCCAGCCAAAAAGCCGAACGCGGCCTCTTGGCCCAATTGATGAGCGTTCAAGGCCTGATGACCCGCTCCGCGCGCGATTTGCACCTCTCGATGCCCGCGATGATCGCGCCCGACATTCGCGACCCCTTCCACGCCCCGGTGCCGTGGCGCGGGGCGGCGCCGGACGGCCCGGTCAAGGTCGCCTTCACCCGCAACACCCATGGCTATGACCTCCACCCCGAGGTGGACGCGGCGCTCTTGGCGGCGCGCGACGCGCTGATGGATGCCGGGTATATCGTCGAGGAGATCGAGCCCCCCAATGTCTTTGAGGCCGGGCGCACAGGCTATCGCGCGCTCATGGGCGAAATTCATGCGTTGATGAAACCCGACCTCGACGCCATGGGCTCCGAGATCATCCGCACGATGTTTGACACCTATTTTCAGGAGTTCCCGCCCTTCCACGGTGATGAGCTGCTCAAGATGTACGCCAAACGCAGCCATTACGCCCGCCAATGGGCCATGTTCATGGCCGATTACCCGCTGGTGCTGACGCCCTTCCTGCCGCATCCGTTCTTTGCGCCTGATCGCGATCGCGAAGGGGTCGCGGGCGCCCATGATGTGCTGGGCTGTGCGGTCTACTCCTACGCCATGAATTACATGGGCCTACCAGCCGCCTGCGTGCCTGCGCGCCTCGCACAGCTTCCAAAGGGCCCACAACCCATCAACGTGCAGATCGTGGCGCCGCGCTGGCGCGAAGACATGGCCGTGGATGCCGCTATCGCCATTGAGGATCGCATCGGACAGATGGCTGCCCCGCTCTGGGGTCACATGCAGTCCATGACGACCTGAGCGACGATCCGAGCGCGCCGACGCCTTCTTCTAACCAGAAATATCCCCGCCGGAGGCACGGCCTTGGACCCATGGGTCCAAGGCTCAACCTGTCGCGCGCCAGCGCGGCCTCAGTTGAACTGTTCCGAGATCAGCCGTTCCTCAAGCCCATGACCGGGGTCAAACAGGATCTTGTGGCTGATCCGGCGTTCACTCTGGATTTCAACCCAGTCGATCTCCTTAAAGGAAATCGAATCCGCTTCCGCCATCACGGGTCGCTTGGCCGCATCGATCACGTCAAAACGCACGGTGGCCCCACTGGGCAGCAAAGCGCCGCGCCAGCGCCTTGGGCGAAAGGCCGCAATCGCCGTCAGCGCCAGCACATCCGCCCCGATGGGCAGGATCGGGCCGTGCGCCGAAAAATTATAGGCGGTGGAGCCCGCAGGCGTCGACACCAGCGCTCCATCGCAAACCAGCTCCGCCATCCGCTGCCGCCCATCGACCGAGATCTTGAGCTTGGCCGCCTGCGGACCCTGCCGCAGCAAGGACACTTCGTTGATCGCCATCGCCTCATGCATGACCCCGGCCCGGTCCTGCGCCCGCATCCGCAAGGGGTGGATGATCTCCTCATTGGCGGCCTCCAGCCGTTCCAGAAGCGCGTCCTCGCCAAAGCTGTTCATCAAGAAACCAACCGTGCCGCGGTTCATCCCGTAGATCGGAATATTGAGATCAACGGTGTCACGCAGCGTGTGCAACATGAACCCATCGCCCCCCAGCGCCACGATGACATCTGCGGCCTCGACGGCGACAGATCCGTAGCGTTTGCTCAGAACAGAAAGAGCCGTCTGCGCCAAAGGGGCCTCGCTGGCCAGAAATGCGATTCTCATAAGGCGCGATCCTGTTTCCGGTAGGGTCCAAACGGTTCCGAAACAAGCACAGGTTTTCCCCGTTGACCAGAGTTGCCGTTCACCTGATGCGTTTCGTCGCTTTACAGCCTTTCAGATCCGTGAAGTTTCCTATAGGAAATCTCGCAAATACCAAGCCCCAACCAGACGGAGCCAATATGACTGACGCGACCCGCGACCCCGGTTTCTTCACCCAAAGCCTCTCTGAGCGCGACCCAGAGCTTTTTGGCGCAATCACCGATGAACTCGGTCGTCAGCGCGACGAGATCGAGCTGATCGCCTCCGAAAACATCGTCTCTGCTGCCGTCATGGAAGCGCAGGGCTCTGTGCTGACCAACAAGTATGCCGAAGGCTACCCGGGCCGTCGCTATTATGGCGGCTGCCAGTATGTCGACGTGGCTGAAAACCTCGCCATCGACCGGGCCAAGCAGCTTTTCAACTGCGAATTTGCCAATGTTCAGCCCAACTCCGGCTCGCAGGCGAACCAGGGCGTGTTCCAGGCGATCCTGAAGCCCGGCGACACCATCCTCGGCATGGATCTCGCGTCCGGCGGTCACCTTACCCATGGTGCAGCGCCAAACCAGTCCGGCAAATGGTTCAACGCCGTGCACTACGGCGTGCGCGAATCCGACTGCCTGATCGATTATGATCAGGTGCAGGCACTTGCGACCGAGCACCAGCCCAAGCTGATCATCGCCGGCGGCTCCGCGATCCCGCGCCAGATCGATTTTGCCAAGTTCCGTGAAATCGCTGACAGCGTCGGTGCCTATCTGCTGGTGGACATGGCGCATTTCGCCGGTCTCGTTGCTGCGGGCGAGCATCCTTCGCCCTTCCCGCATGCTGATGTGGCCACCACCACCACCCACAAGACCCTGCGCGGCCCGCGTGGCGGCATGATCCTGACCAACAACCCGGATCTGGCAAAGAAATTCAACTCTGCCATCTTCCCGGGCATTCAGGGCGGCCCGCTGATGCACGTGATCGCAGGCAAAGCCGCCGCCTTTGGCGAGGCGCTGAAGCCCGAGTTCAAATCCTACCAGAAACAAGTGCGTGCAAACGCGGTTGCGCTGGCGGATGAGCTGATCAAAGGCGGTCTGGACATCGTGACCGGCGGCACCGACACCCATGTGATGCTGGTGGACCTGCGCCCCAAAGGCGTGACGGGCAACATCGTCGACAAAGCGCTCGGCCGTGCGCATATCACCACCAACAAGAACGGCATCCCGTTCGACCCGGAAAAGCCCACCGTGACCTCCGGTATCCGCCTCGGCACGCCTGCAGGCACGACCCGTGGGTTTGGTGAGGAAGAGTTCCGCGAGATCGCCCGTCTGATCGTCGAGGTGGTCGACGGTCTCGCAGCCAATGGCGAGGACGGCAACGCCGCGGTCGAAGAAGCCGTGCGTGGCAAAGTCGCGGCGCTCTGCGGCCGCTTCCCGCTCTATCCAAACCTCTGATCTGGCGCCTCACCCGAGGTTGCTCTGCACCGCCGCGCTCTTTCGGGCGCGGCGGTTTTTTTTGCGCCGGTCCGCCTGGCGTGGCTCGCCTCCCATACCCGCGCTATCATACGGGCATGTGTGGTAGAATCGGCCTTCCTCAACTCAGCTGGAAAGACTTTGTCGCCTGGCAGCGCGGCGAGTTTGACTGGCTCGATGTATATCGCGAGGACGGCTCAGAACCGCTTGCCCCCAGCTGGAACGTAAAACCCACGCAGACCGTTGAGGCGCTGTTCCTGCGCCAAGGTGCCCTGGTGGCTGCACATGCCAGGTGGTGGCTGGTGCCAAGCTGGTTCAAGGGCGCGCCCTCGGACTGGAGAGCCACGACGTTCAACGCCAAGATCGAGACCGCCGACACACTGCCAAGTTTTCGCGGTGCCAGCCGTTGCGCGATCCCGGCAAGCGGATATTTTGAATGGACCGGCGACAAAGGTCAGAAACAGCCCTGGTGGATCACGGCGCAAAGCAATGCGCCGATGCTGTTTTTTGCCGGGTTGCAAACGCGGCTGGCAAGCGGGCTCAGAACCTGTTCGATCCTGACGCGCCCTGCACTTGCGCAAACAGCGCATCTGCACCCGCGCTCGCCGGTCATTCTGGCCGAGGGTCAGCTTCAGGACTGGCTCAGCGGAGAGATCGACCGCACGCGCGCGAAATCGGAGCTTGGCACCGCGTGGGACGGGCGCCTGCGGTATCATCAAGTCCCTCGGTTTGGCATCGAAGACGATGGCCCCGAGTTGATCGAAGCGATTGGGCCAGAGCCGCTGATCTAGCTGGCTCCGGCCCCATAGGTCTGTTTCGAGACAGAGATCAGACCTCGGATGCGGGATCTTTCAACGCGTCCTCAAGCATGCGCTCGTTGCGAATATCCTCGATCCGGCGAATGCGATCTTCGCTCTGGCGGATGTCGAAACGGTATTTCACCACGTTGATGAGGCTCAGCGTCAGCAGCAAAATCCCCATCGCCCAATAGCCTTTGGTCGAAAGCGGCACTTCGGTCGAGAGCCACAGCGAAATCCCGAGCATAGCGTAGGCAATCACGACGCCAGCGATGTTGAGGTTGGTGATCAGGGCGTTTTCATTGCGCATGTTGGACATAAGTCAGTTCCTTCGACTGGTGTTTCTTGACATTTTACTGAGGCTTACACGATGCAGCTGAGGCAGCTACGTCGGCTGGACTGCGATCAGGCGCAGCCTTCAGACGACGCAGCACATCCTGCGGCGTGCTGCGGGTGGCCGCGCCAAAGCCCGCGTCTGCCAATTGACCCGCCACCGATTGCGGTGCGAGACCCGCTTCGATCTCGCCCAGAATTTCAGAAGCCTCGAACGGATCCTCCTGCCCCAGAACCTCGGCAATAAGCTCGGCGGCCTCATCCATGGGCTGACGGTCCAAGGACCGTCCCAGCGCGGCCTGCGCGCGATGCTCTCCCCGCACGGCCTTGGCAGCGATTGCCCCTTGGCGCAGGTCAATCAGGCGACGGCTGGCGGTTTCGACCGATTGACGCAACCTCAGGATGCGCGCTTCGAGACGAGTCTGGGTCTCGTGTCGCAGTCTGCGCTCATTTTTCATCTCGGAAATCGCGGCTGCGGCCGTTGTGGCCAGGTCCTCGCGCCCGTCTGCCAGAGCCGCCTGCGCGCGTTGCGTCAAATCCGCGATCCGCGCGTCAAGGGTTGCGATCTGGCGCCCCTCGGCGCGTTCTTTCTGGATCAAACTGACCAGCGTTGATTTTGCTGCCTTCAGATCATCATTCGCCTGAGCGATCTTTTCTTCGATCAGCTCGATTGAAAACTGCTGGCGAAGCTCGCCTTCGGCGCGCCGGTTGGCCCCGATCATCAGAGTTCTAAGCGTAGAGAGCACGTTCCATCCTCCATTCGTGAACATTGTTCATAAGGGGGATGTACGGTATTTGTGAACGTCGTTCAAGCTAAAAATGAACAGCGTTCACGGAATTGGAGATTTACTTCATCGTCAGGCGCGACAACACCAGCGCAATCATGCGCCGGATTTCTTGCGGCGGGACGCCCGAAATACGATTTTCGAGCCCCAGCAAGACAATCCCATGCACCGAGGAAAACAGCGCCCGCACCGTGAGCGCCTGTTCCTGCTGCGGCTGATCTGGGAAAAGTTCGGCCACAGGACCGGCAATGTGCTGAAACAGCCGATCCAATGCGGCGCGATACCAATCAGGCACCTCCCCATCGGCGGGGAGTTCCAGGTCAAACAGAGCGCGCCACAAGAGATTGTTTGCACTTGCAAAATCCAGATAGGCTTCGCTCATTCGGATCAGCCTGTCGCTGGGCGAGGCCCCTTCGGAGGCTTTGACCGCGGCTTCAACCTCGGCCCCGAGACGCTGAAACGTGCGCCCGTTGACCGCCATCACCAAGGCCGTCAGATCGTCAAAGGCGTTGTAGATCGCCCCAACCGCGCAGCCCGCATCCTTGGCCAGATCACGCGCCCGCAGCGATGTCACGCCAGCCTCGCGAATGCGCGCCTCTGCAGCGCCCACCAGTTTTTCGCGCAGCTCCGCCCTGCGCTGCTCTGCCTTGGATGTCATTTTATTCGCCCATTTCTTGAACCGCGTTCATGTCCCCCTCTCTATAGGCTGCCGCAGTCCGGGAATGCAAATCCTCGCCGTGCGGTGACTGATCTTGGAGTTTCGCGTGGACTTGATGAGACTTTTCCCGTCATTTCTCGGTCATGACTGAACCTGCCCAAAATCCAATCCCCATGAATCGCACGCGCCGTCTTGAACGCGCCCTTGGCGACTGGTGCCGCGCGCGCCTGCCACATTACCTGTCTGAACTGGTGATGTTCACGCTCAAACAAGGTTGGGCGGCAATCTTCGGGATCTTGCTCCTGGGCGGGCTCTTGGTCTCCAGCCGCATCTGGCAGGCAGATTGGGCGCTGGCGCGCTATGATGCGCTGCTGATCTATGCGCTCGGGCTGCAGGCAGTGTTCCTGATCACCGGCATGGAAAGCACCCGCGAAGCGCGGGTGATCTTGTTGTTTCATCTCACCGGCACGATCATGGAAATCTTCAAGGTTCAGGCCGGAAGCTGGGCCTATCCGGGCGCGGGCGTCCTGAAGCTCTGGGGCGTTCCGCTGTTTTCGGGTTTTATGTATGCGTCAGTAGGGTCTTACATGGCGCGGGTCATCCGGCTGTTTGACATGCGTTTTGCGCCCTACCCGCCGACATGGATGGCAAGCTGCCTCGCGGTCCTGATCTATGTGAATTTCTTCAGCCACCACTTCCTGCCCGACATACGGCTCGCGCTCTTTGTTGCAACGGTGGTGATCTTTATCCGCACCCGCATCTGGTTTTACATCGGCGGCCATGCCTATTGGATGCCCTTGCCGCTGGCGGCCTTCCTGTCGAGTTTTTTCCTCTGGGTGGCCGAGAACGTGGGCACGCGTACGCGAACCTGGCTCTATGCGGGACAGGATAGCGACCACTGGGTCAGTCTGGCCAAGATGGGCAGCTGGTACCTGCTCCTCTATGTGAGCTTTGTCACCGTGACCCTCGTGGTGCGCGATGCACTGTCGGCAGAGGCCTTCCGGCCGTCTGGCCCATCCGGGATCAGACGAAACCCCGCCAGCGCAGCACAACCACCATCAGCACAATAACGCAGAGGATCGCAAAGGCAGAAGTCGCAGCCATGTCCAAAAGCCGCCCCTTGCGCCGGTCCTTGAGGTCGAGCTCTGTCAGATAAGCCCTGAGGCGGCGGGCTTTCTTGACGAGCGCATCCTCGTCCAAGGTGAGCGCAAGCCGGGGATGGTCAAAGCGTTCTTCTGCGCGCAATAGATCATCTGCGGCCTTGCGCAGACGATGCGGCACATGACGGCGCGCCCGGCGCAAACTGTCCGAAAGCGGACCCGAGAGCCTCAGGCGCTTCTCCAAAAGGACACGCAGCTGCTCCAACTCGCTCTGAAGCGTTTCATTCATAAAGACGGCATCCCCAAGGCTCTGACGCGATGCGCGCGACCTTAGCCGCGGCGGCGCGGGATCTCAATGCTGCTGCGCGGTTTGGGGCTGACACTGCCTGCAGAGAGGGCTATCACCCCGTTATGCTGAACACGATCATACATGGCACCCCGACCGACCAACCGCCCCTCTTGATTGCCCATGGCCTCTATGGCTCCGGGCGCAACTGGGGGGTGATTGCCAAACGACTCGCGGACGAGCGGCAAGTGATCGCGGTGGACATGCGCAACCACGGGCTGAGCCCCAAGACCCAGAGCCACAGCTATGTCGATCTGGCCGAGGATCTGGCCGAAGTGATAGCGGCCCACGGCGGGCGCATGGATGTGGTCGGGCACTCGATGGGAGGCAAGGCCGCGATGATGCTGGCGCTGCGCCATCCCGAGGCGGTCAACCGCCTGGTGGTCGCCGATATCGCTCCAGTCAGCTATCAGCACACCCAGGCGCATTTCATCACTGCCATGCGCAGCGTCGACCTTGCGCGCGTGACGCGGCGCTCGGACGCCCAGGAGCAGCTGGCGGCGGCAGGTGTGGATGCGATGTTGCAAAGCTTTTTCACCCAATCTCTGGATGTGGAGAACAAGAGCTGGCGCCTCAACCTCGATACCTTGGAGCGTGAGATGCCACATATTCTGTCGTTTCCAGAGGTGGAGGCCCATTGGGACGGGGCGGCGCTGTTTCTGACCGGGGCGCATTCGGATTATGTGCTGCCAGAGCACCGCTCGCAGATCAAACGCCTGTTTCCAGCGGCGCGCTTTGCCAAGATCCCCGGTGCAGGTCATTGGCTCCACGCGGAAAAACCACGCGAGTTCGAGGCCACCGTGCGCGGTTTCTTGAACGCGTGAACGCAGCGCAGAAGGCCTGGGGGCGCTGCCCCCGGCCCTTGTCGGGCCTCCCCCGGGATATTTCTTGTTAGAAGAAGGCCCTAGTAGGTCAAAAGCAGGCGGTCGCGCACGGCTTCGCTCTCCATGCGCTGCCCGCTCATCTGAAAGCGTTTGAGCATGGATTGCCCCATATTGACGAGGATCTCGCGTTCAAACAGACCCTCAGGGATGGCGATGTCGCAATAGATATCGCCGGATTTCTTGGTGCCATCTATCGAAAGCGCGACCCTGACGCCGCGTGCCTTGCAGGCCGCGATCGCCGCAAACAATTCTTCGAGGCGAAACGCCTGGGCGCCGTAAAGGATGGTTTGCGAATGAGCGTAAGGCGGGTCGCAGTAAATCACATCGCCCGCGCGCGCCTGCGCCATGGCAGAGCGGTAGTCCAGACAGGCAAAACTTGCGCCTTTCATGCGCGCGCGCCACATCTCGACCCGTTCGGCAAATTTGTGAGGTTTCATCACCGGGTGGCTGCCACAGGGGGTCGACATATATCCGTCCTTGCGACGAAAGCGCACCACCCCACCGTAACAGGCACGGCAGAGAAACAGGAAATCGGCACCGTTGGGGGTGTCATTGTAGCGGGCCTTGATCGCCTCATAGGTGGCAACCCTGTCACCGGTCATGAAGCGGTCATAGCGGCTCTGATACCACGCGTTGAGGCGCGCGGGGTCCTCGCGCAGCGCCTGCCAGATCTCGACCAGGGGAGGATAGATGTCTGAGCCCAGCGCGCGATGTGGTTGCAGGTTCGCCATCACCCCGCCTGCGCCCAGAAACGGTTCAAAATAGGTGCCGTAGTCCTTGGGAAGATGTGCAACGATTTCATGGGCAAAGCGCTGCTTGTTGCCCACCCATTTGAGAAGCTGCGTCTTGAAGGGTTTTGGCAAAGCGGGCGCGACGGCTGGAACTGGTATCTCTATTGCCATCCGCTCTCTCTGGTTTCTTGATGCACGGTGCGTTTCGCATACGCTATCTGCGCGGAATCTGCCAGTGGGACGCGAGCTGACAAAAAAAGGGGCACCTGCGCGCCCCCTTTCATGTTGATCCGGCCTACAGGCCTGAGGCTCAGAACTTCAGGCTGTAATCCAGGCTGAGACCGACGTCCTTGTAGCCCGCGCTGCCAAGCCCGTCGTAGCGCGCGGAGAGCGCGAGTTTGCTGCCGTTCTCCCAGGCATAGCGCAAACCGAGGTCCAGTTTGGCGCGCCATCCCGCGTAGCTTGGCAACACCGTGTCCGCGACCGCCGTGCCACTGGTGGAGGACCAGACGCCCGCCAGACCGCCGGTCAGCACCGCTTGGTCGGCTGCGCCAATCGGCAGGGGCGTGGCAAAGCCCACACCAAAGCTTGCCTGACGCAGGTGGATTTTCTGCGCCCCGATGCTGTTTCCGAGACTGTCGACATAGGCGTCCTGCTCCTCATTGGCGTAGGCGGCGTCGATATAGGGCGTGAAGATCGTGTCGCCCTTCTTGATGTCCCCCGCGACCCGCAGTTGGGCCAAGACGCGCGTTGTGTCAAAGGAATCCTCATAGGTGCCAAAGGGCGCAACCTTGTTTGAGGATTGGCCATAGAGCACGCGTCCTTCGACGTAGAGCGCCTGATCCGAGATCTGCGCCACCGCATAGGGGCCCACCATCCAGCCGGTGCCTTCGACACGGCGGCTGCCTTGATCCTGATGCAGATGGTCGAACTGGAGCATCGCCCCAACCAGCAGCCGATCGCTCAGGGTCAGATGCCCGCCGACCGCCCCAAAGGCATAGCGCGCCTCGGTTGTGTCATCCTCGCTCCAGCTGCCTTGCAGGCGGAACCAAACCGGCAGACCGCCACGCGACGCGAGATTGAAGTTCCCGGCGCCCCGCGTGACATAGGCATCAAGCGTTCCCGATCCGATCCCGGTCTGCGACAGGAAACCAATGAGCTCTGGCTGGTTCGAGATCAGCTGGTTGGCGCGATTGTAGAGGAAGCCGGCAATCTGCTTCTGGGTTTCCACAACCGTGGTGTCGTCAAAGACAAGCGTGTTCGAGGCATTCG
The DNA here is from genome assembly GCF_055693725.2 of Epibacterium sp. HA2-3. Taxonomy (NCBI): domain Bacteria; kingdom Pseudomonadati; phylum Pseudomonadota; class Alphaproteobacteria; order Rhodobacterales; family Roseobacteraceae; genus Epibacterium; species Epibacterium sp. HA2-3. The sequence goes on from NZ_CM172490.1 coordinate 1,644,530, forward strand.
TCGGGTTTGACGCTGCGTCCTCTGCCGCTCCTGCGGGCACTTCGACGGTGACAGTCCCTGCGCCGGTTGCGCGCAAGCTGATGGTATAGTCGCTGCCCGACCCTGTCACGGCGGTGACGCTGGCGTTTTGTGCCACAACATCGCTCGCGCTAAAGCCTGTCACTACCTCGTTGAAGGTTGCGGTGACGGTAAAGCTCTCATTGGCGCTGATGCCGTCGCTCGGGCCGCCGCTCAGCACCACATCGGGCGAAGTCGCATCAACCGCAACCGAAGCGGAAGCCGAGGCGCCGCCCCCCGTTGTGGACGAATAGGCCGAGACGTCGCCGCTGGTTTGCGGGGTTGCAGAGGTGGCCGTATAGGTTCCGGTCGCCGCCGCAAAGACCGCCGTTGAGTCACGGTTCACGCGCCCTTTTGCCGAGGTCGCGGCGCCAGACGCAGTTGTCTCAACCGTGGAACCATCAGGGAAGGTGACTGTGACGGTTGCCCCGGCCTGCGCGGTGCCTGTCACCGTCAGGGTTTTATCGTCATTCACGACCACATCGGTGATCGTAGGCTCTGGCGGCGGCGTCCCATCAAGGACCGTGACCACAAAAGAAACCTGCACCGCGTCATTGCCTGCCACATCGGTGGCATCCATCGTCACAATGGTCTCGCCAATCGGGAAGTCATAGGCACCGTCCAACACGGTGTCGCCGACCTTGTAGATGATCGTCACCGAGTCATCTATGTCGTCGCTCCCCGAGCCAAGGCTTGTGACGTCCAACGATGTGGTGGTTGCGTCTGGCTCGGTGGATGCCGTCTGATCCGAAGGCGCTGTCAGGACCGGCGCGGTCGCGTCGCCGGGGGTGATCGTCACTGTAAACGACACTTGCGCTGCCGCATTGCCTGCCGCATCGGTGGCATCCATCGTCACAGTGGTCTCGCCAATCGGGAAGTCATAGGCACCGTCCAACACAGTGTCGCCGACCTTGTAGATGATCGTCACCACATCATCGAGGTTGTCGCTTCCCGAGCCAAGGCTCGTCACATCAAGCGCGGCTGTGCTTGCCCCCACGGCAGTTGCCGCAGTCTGATCCGAAGGCGCTGTCAGGACCGGCGCGGTCGCGTCGCCGGGCGTGATCGTCACTGTAAACGACACTTGCGCTGCCGCATTGCCTGCCGCATCGGTGGCATCCATCGTCACAGTCGTCTCGCCAATCGGGAAGTCATAGGCGCCGTCCAACACAGTGTCGCCGACCTTGTAGGTGATCGCCACCACGTCATCGAGGTTGTCGCTCCCCGAACCAAGGCTTGTAACATCAAGCGCGGCTGTGCTTGCCCCCGCGGCAGTGGCCGCAGTCTGATCCGAAGGCGCTGTCAGGACCGGCGCGGTCGCGTCGCCGGGCGTGATCGTCACTGTAAACGACACTTGCGCTGCCGCATTGCCTGCCGCATCGGTGGCATCCATCGTCACAGTCGTCTCGCCAATCGGGAAGTCATAGGCGCCGTCCAACACAGTGTCGCCGACCTTGTAGGTGATCGCCACCACGTCATCGAGGTTGTCGCTCCCCGAACCAAGGCTTGTAACATCAAGCGCGGCTGTGCTTGCCCCCGCGGCAGTGGCCGCAGTCTGATCCGAAGGCGCTGTCAGGACCGGCGCAGTCGCATCGCCGGGGTTTACGGTCACGGTGAATGTGTCCTGCGCAGAATTCCCGGCGGCATCGGATGCCATCATTGTCACAGTGGTGTCGCCAAGCGGAAAGTCATACGCCCCGGAGAGCGCGGCGCTGCCGACATAATAGGTGATGCTGAGGCTGCTATCTACGTTGTCACTGACCGAGCCGAGGTCCGTAACATCAAGGGATGCGGTAGAGGCCCCCGATTCGGTCGTGATTTCCTGGTTGGAAGGCGCAGTCAGGGCGGGGCTTTCCTCATCGGAGACGACAACTTTGAACGTCACCGGCGTGGCATCATTGCCAGCAGCATCAGACGCAGACATCGTCACGGTCGTCTCTCCAACTGGGAAGTCGTAGGAGCCGGTGATCGTCGTACTGCCGATGGCGTAGGCGATGTCGATGCTCGAATCTGCGTTATCTGACGCGGAGCCAAGGGAGGTCACATTCAACGACGCTGTTGCCTGCCCCGCATCGGTAGTCGCGGACTGATCGCTTGGCGGTGTCAGCTCGGGCGCAATCCGATCAGTGAACCCTAGGTATCTGATCTCCCCATTTGTATCAGTGGAGAACTCGTAGGTACCCGCGGCAAGTTCCATCGAGTCTGTTTGCAGATCGAACGTCAACCCGATGTAGGTTGTCAGCCGGAAGGACTCGCTACTATCGGAATCGAACACAGGCCCTTCCTGCCGAGTGATTTCAACCAGCGACGATGGGACTCCCAGGCAATCAGCGAGATTTTCAGCGGTCACTTCGGGCATCGGGTGCCAATTTCCGCTCCAAAGCTCTGCCCCACCTGCAGCTTGAAATTCCACCCCTAATAGAAACAAAAACGCCTCTTCGCGATGAGGGTCGACACGAAGGTCAACATCACACGACCCCAGCCGGGCATATTCAAAATGATACTCGCCGAAATCGAACGAAAAGGCTGCCGCAGGCATCAGCGCAATTGCCCCCAGGGCTCCTGCTTAGGAAAACCTTTTTAAGGTCACTTTTCTCTCCATTTTATGGGAGGCCAAGACGACTGAGAAAAAAATTGGGAACAATGAAACACGGTGCCGACTTGGCCAAACGTCGCTTCGTTAAAAGCTGATGCCGCAGAACTATCGATGCGCACTTAAGAATGAGTAAATGATTACATGGTGTTGCAATCCAGTGTGGAGCGCGCACCTAGGTGACGCAACACCCCAACAAAGCACAACGCGCCGGGATCGCTTGACAATAATTTTTCAGAAATTTTCAGGCTCGGCCCTTTTGTCCGTTGGCCAGTACGCGCAACAGAAACATCTCATACGAGCCCATTTAGTAATTTCAATTTTAATGAATTCAGCGCCATTTGCGTCCCATTTAGTTCACCTGAACTATAGAAACGCGGTCGACAACACAGGAAACCGGCTCAATAGGACAAGGATTAGCGCTACCGCCAAAAGGAATGGCCAGAGGGAGCGCAGGATCTGGCCGGGCGTGGCGCCACTCATGGAAGACGCAATATAAAGCCCGACCCCAACGGGCGGTGTCAGCAAGCCCAGCACGAGGTTCAGGCACATGACGACACCAAATTGATGGGCGCTGATGTCGTAGTGGTTTACCGCGATCGGCAACAGGATGGGCGAGATCAGGATCACGGCGGCGATCCCATCCACCAGCATCCCGATCAGCAGCAGGATCAGATTGACGATCAGCAGAAACAGAAACGGGTCACTGGTGATCGAGGTGATCAGCGCCGCAAGCTTTTGTGGCAGGGCCTCGTAGATGATGACCCAGCCAAAGACATTGGCACAGGCGATCATGAAGATGATCATCGAGGCGTTGATGGCAGTGCGACGGAACATCGCAAAGAGGGCCGCAGGCTTCAGTTCGCCATAGACCAGCCACCCCATCCCAAAGGCCAGCAGAGAGGCGATTGCAGCGCTCTCGGTCGGGGTTGCAATCCCGAACACCACACCGCCGATGATCGCACAGGGGATCAGCGCTGCGGGCAAGCAATATAGAAGCGCCGAGAACGCCTCTGGCGCAGTGAACCAGCTGCCCTTTGGAAAGCCTGTGGCGACACCGATCCCGAAGATCACCAGCGCGAATCCCCCCGCAAGCATCATCCCCGGAATGAGGCCTGCAAGAAACATCTCGCCAATCGGAACCTGGGCCAGAACGCCGAAGATCACGAACATCATCGACGGCGGGATGACCGGCGCAAGCAACCCGCCCGCCGCTGTCGTGGCGGCAGCAAAGCCCGTATCATACCCCTCTTTTTCCATCTCTGGCGTCATCGCACGGGCCATCACCGCGATCTGCGCCGTGGCCGATCCGATGATCGCCGCCATGAACATATTGGTCAGCAGGTTGATATAGGCGAGCCCACCGCGAAACCCGCCGACAAAGACCCGCGCCGCATTGATCAAGCGGCGGGTCATGCCGCCCTCGTTCATCATCTCCCCCGTCAGCATGAACAGCGGGATCGCCAGCAGGCCGTAATTCTCGAGCCCGGAGAACATCTTTTGCGCAAAACTATCATAGAGGACCGTGTTGCCGCTCTCCCAGATGTACCAGATGGCCGTGAGCGCCAGAACCAAGGCCACCGGCACCGCGATCAAGAGTTTGAAAGCAAAGATCAAAGGCGTCATGAACGCTTGTCCTCTGGGTTGGCACCCTGCCCGATCAGATTTGCAAAACCGTGCAATGTCATCCCGAGCGCAAAGACCCACATCACGGACCAGACCCAATGTTTCTGAAGGCCGAGGGTGGTGGTGGGTTCGGCGTAGACAAAGTTGAACGTCGCGCCCTGAAAAGCTGCCAGATCAAAGCCGCTCTGGATCAGGGCCAGCGGCGCATACCAGCGCCAACAAAACCACAGCATCGCAAGCGCAAATCCCAAAACGATCCCGTCCACCAGCTTTGCCGCAATCTTCTGAAGCGCAAGAGGCAGAGTATCGGTGAGGATCGTCACAGCGACCGAATGGCCAAAATGCACGGCTGCGGAGGCGCCCAGAAAGGCCATCCAGGCCATTGCATATATCGCCAGCTCATCCACCCAGAACAAGGCCGCGCCAAGGCTTCGCGTCACCACATTGAGCAGGATCAGCGCCGTGATGGAGACCGCAAGACATGCGGCCAGCGCCAGCTCACAGCGTGCCCAGACTGCCGAGATACGTCCGATCATTTCGCTCTCCGCCTCACTGGCGCGCCCCTCTCGCGAGGGGCCGCGGCCGATGGCTGTTGAGGGTCAGTCCCGCGCGGTGGCCGCAGCCGCTGCGCGCAATGGCCCGAGCATTTGCGAGCGCTCCGACCAAGCCGCATTCCAGCTCTCGACCGCCTCACCAAAGAATGCCGCATCGACCGTCTTATAGGTGCGCCCCGTCGCCTTGATCTCATCCAGCCAGAGCTGTTCTTTTTCCACATAGGTATCGATCGTGCTGTCTACATGGCGCGCCATGAGATCTCCGATCAGGGCACGGTCCGCCTCCGAAAGGCCCGCCCAGACCCGTGCAGAGACAAGCCCCACCATCGGGAACATCATGTGGTTTGATTGCACAACCGTATCCGCATGTTCGTAGTATTTGAGCACCCAGATCAGTTCGGCATCCATGTCGATCGCATCGACCTGACCATTGGCCAGCGCATCATAGACCGAGGGCAGCGGCATCGGCGTTGGGGCGGCGCCAATGGCATTGTAGAAATCGAGGATCGGCTCGAAGGGCGTGATCCGCAGCTTCAGACCCGCAAGATCTTCAACACTGTTGACCTCACCACGGGTCACGATCTGACGCAGCCCCGCCATCCCATATCCCGTGCCGACAACACCTGTTTTGGCAGGCAATTGTGCCAGCATGGAGGTGGCGGTTTCACTGCGCAGGATGCGGCCGGCGTGGGCGATGTCCTCCGCGAGATAAGGCGCATAAAGCGCGCCAAAATCCGGGGCGCGATTGGACACTTCGGCTACCGTCATAAACGCCATGTCCAGGGCGCCGGTCTGCAATTGTTGCAGCATCTCTGCCTCGTTGCCAAGCTGGCGTGCGGGAAACACGGTGATGCTATGGGCCCCATCGCTGGCCTTGGCGAGATCCGCGCCAAAGGCTTCGGCAGCTTTGGTCCAGATGTGTGGCGGCGGGGTGATCAGGCCAAGACGAAACTCCTTGGCCTGGGGGGCAACCGTACTCGACAGCACAAATGCGGCGCTTGTGATCGTTTTCCAAATGACATTCATTGGCCAATTCCCTGTTTTTCTTATTGTTTTGATCATCAAAGCTGCACCCAATCTGCAGGTGGCTTCCCCTTGCCGGGATGGAGCGCGCCGCAGTGTGGACAGGTGCGGGCCTCGAGACTGTCGTGGAATTTGCTGTAGATTTTTGGGAGCGCAGTCACGATTCCCTCGGGCCCATCGAGGGCCACCTCTTCGCGGTGAACGAGCCCCTCGCACTCAAAACAGTACCACTCGAACCCTTCTTTCATACCGGGCTGGCGCGGCGCCTCCACGACGATCCCCACCGAGCCCTCCTGCGGACGTTGCGGAGCGTGGCGGACATGGGGCGGCAGCATAAAGACCTCGCCTTCCCGCACAGGGACGTCATAGATTTTGCCCCCATCGGCAATCTTGAGCATCATGTCGCCCTTTTGCTGGAAGAACCATTCCTCCACCGGGTCGTCATGAAAATCCATGCGGGTGTTGGGCCCTCCCACAACCATTACGATCATGTCGCCTTCCTTGTGCAGCAGCTGATTGCCCACCGGAGGGCGCAGCTTATCCGCGTTTTGTTCCACCCATTTCTCAAAGTTAAAGGGCTTCAATGTCGGATGCTGAGGCATGGGTCTCTCCCGCGTGCAGCCCCCGGCACTTGGGGGCGTTGGGTTGCGCTTATCGCTACCCTAGGAAATATTGCCCATGCGAAATATTTATTTCCGCGAAAGTGGGTATCCAGATTACTGATACCGATCTCAGGCCAATATCATCAGGGCAGTTCCGCCGAGCGCACAAAGGGTAGCAGCAAATAAGCGCTTAATATCAACACCCTCACGCCCATAGATGAGCCATATAAAGACGGCAGAGAACAGCACTTCCAGAGTCCCAAGGAGGGCCACGGTCGCCACAGCGCTTGTCTTTATGGCAAAGAACTGCAGGAGTTGTCCGGCACTCAGGGCCAAAGCCGTACGCCAATGCGCGGGGCTGCGATCCGTCAGCAGATACCTCAGCCCCCGCTCTGGCGACCGGTGCAGACCGTGGCGCGCCAAACTCCAGATGATTGCGGCCCCAGCACCAACAAAGGTGCCAAGCGCCGGGTCTGGCAGTCCGCTCAATCCCAGCCCGCGCAAGCTATAGGCAAGGGCATAGGCCAACGGCGAAAGTAGCCCCAACATCACCCCGGATGACAGGCCTGCCGCAGCCGGTTGTGTGCTCGGACGCAGGTAGATCCAGACCCCGACCAGGATGACAAAGCCGCCCCAAAGCGTTGCCACATCAGGGATTTGCTCGAGGAGCAGATAGGCAAACGGCAGTACAAAGATGGGGGTGAGACGGCGTAGCAGAGTTGCGGAAACGGCACCAATCCGCTCGGTCGCGCGATACATCGACCATCGCGCCAGACCGTTTGCGCTCAGCCCCGCAAGAGCAAAGACCCCAATAGCGTGAAGCCCTTCTGGCTGCCAAAGCGCCGAGAGCGGCACAACGCCACTGCCGAGCCAAATCCCTCCCGAGATCCCAAACAGCACCAGCACCGAGAGGAAGACGCCGTTGTCTGCCCGCGCTTCGGGTTTGCTTTGCACGATTGACACAGCAGCGCCGCCGTAGGACAGCGCGGCCAGTATCGCCAGCCCCTCTCCGATCATGATGCGGGATCAACGCAGGAGGCCACAATCCTCAAAGCCGGCACTGGTGGCGGCTTTCTCAGCCTCGGTGAGCTCCAGCATCGGATGACGCACACGTCCCCCGGTCTGTCCCAAGAGTTCCTGCCAGTACTTGCCATGCGCGGTCGGCTTGCCAGCGGGTTTGGTGTCGCGCAACGCCGCGCGTACGGGTTCCAGGCTGTTGCGCAGCTTCCGGGCGGCTTCGAATTTTCCGGCAAAGGCCAGTTCGGTGTATTCATGCATGCGCCGGTCGGCCTTGGTCTGCAGAAGATAGGGCGGCGAGGAACACAGATAGAGCTGCCAGCCCAGATCCTCGATATTGTCGAGCCAATCGTCTTCTGCCGAGGTCGACACAAGGATCTTGTCCCCGACCATCTGCGTCAGGCGGGCATACATCTCGCGCGGAACAGAGTATTTGATCGCCATGATATTCGGCAGCTCGGAAATGCGCGCACAGGTCTCCGGTGCCATCAGATAACCGCTGTCCGGGTGGCTCCACATGGCGATCCCGATATCAAGACGATCGCACAGGTATTTATAATAGTTATACAAAACCTCATCGCGGTCGTGGCAAAAGCTCAGCATCGGGGCATGCACCACAACATAATCCGCCCCGCAGCTCTGAGCATGGCGGCCAAGGTCGAGCACCGTGTCCACGCTTTGGTCCGAGATCGACATGATCGTGCCCGCCTTGTCGCCACATTCCTCGACTGCGATGGTCATGTTGCGCTTGCGCTCTTCGATGGACATCGACCAGAACTCGCCTTGCTTGCCAGCAATGAACAGGCCTTGAATGTCCAGATCGTCGATCCAATGGCGGATATTGCGCCGCAGCCCCGCCTCGTCGAGTTTTAGCGCCTCATCAAAGGGATTTAGCGCCGCCGCCCAAATGCCGCGCATGGTTTCACGGGCGTAGGCCTTGGCTTCGTTCTTTTTGTATTTCATGGGCTTGGCTCCGATGTTTCACGCGCTTGGCAGCGGCTATCTTGGGCCCAACTAAGGCTATGGCCTGCGGAAAAACCAACCGGATTGACCGAAACTGGATATCCAATATTCTGATACCAAAGCCGATCTGAATTCCGCTAGGCTAGGGCCAAAACAGCAGGCAGCACAGGAGGCAGCCATGAAAATCGGCATCATCGGAGCAGGTGCCATCGCGCAATATGTCGCTCAGCAGTTGCGCCTGCGTGGGTTGGGTCCACATGTGATCCTTGCGCGCTCGGCGCCGCCTCCGGAGGCTCAAGAAGCGCTCGATGGCGTGGACTATGTGCAACGGGCCCAGAGCTTGCCGCAGGATATCTCGGTGATGGTGGACTGCGCCGGTCACGGTGCCCTGGTTCAGCACGGCGTGGCCCTCCTTGAACGCGGCATCGCGCTTGTGACGCTCTCGCTTGGGGCGCTTGCCGATGACGCCCTTCATGCAGATCTGGAACGGGCAGCCCGCGCGGGCAAGACGCGGCTGCATTTGGCAAGTGGTGCTATTGGTGCGCTCGACTGCCTGAGGGCGGCCAAGGTCGGAGGGCTTGCCGATGTGGTCTATCTCGGGCGCAAGCCCCCCCAGGCGTGGCGGGGTTCGGCCGCCGAGCACGTTCTGGAATTGGACGGACTAAGCAGCCCGGCCACCCATTTTCGCGGCAGCGCCCGAGAGGCCGCCATCGCCTATCCCAAGAACGCCAATGTCGCCGCAGCAGTGGCGCTGGCGGGAACCGGGTTTGACACCACTCGTGTTGAATTGATTGCCGACCCAAGCGCGCGCGTGAATATCCACGAAATTCAAGCGCATGGCGATTTCGGCAGTTTTCATTTCCGCATCGAAGGCAATGCCCTGCCCGACAATCCGCGCAGCTCGGCGCTGGCCGCCATGAGCGCGGTCGCCGCCATAGAGCGCGCCTGCGCCGCAATCATCACCTGAGGACCACCTATGGCCACTCGCCACACCCGTATCGTTGAACGCGCTCTGACCCGGCTCAAGCTGCGCCAACTGAGGTTGCTTGTCGCCGTGGGCCAGCATGGAAGCATTCAGAACGCGGCGCGCGATCTCAACATCTCGCAACCAGCAGCGACAAAGATGATCCAGGATCTCGAAGTGGATTTTGAGGTCAAACTGTTCGAGCGCACCAATCGCGGCGTGGTCCCCACGGTCTTTGGAGACTCGCTGATCCGGCATGGCAAACTGATATTCGCGCAGGTGTCCAACGCCGCACAGGAGCTCGATGATCTCAATGAAGGCAACAGTGGCCGCGTCGTGGTGGGTACGCTCTTGGCCGCATCGCCTTCGCTCTTGCCGATGGCGGTCGAGCGTGTTCTGCAGGACCGTCCCAAAGTCGCGATCAAGATCGTCGAAGGCACACATGAGGTGCTGATGCCCGGTCTTCTGTCGGGGGAAATCGACATGGTCGTCGGGCGCCTGCCCAGCCATCGCCACCGCGAGAATATCACGCAGGAAAAGTTCTTTGATGAGAGGATCTTGGCGGTTGTCGGCCCGCAACACCCCCTTGCCTGTGAAAGCAACCTGACATTCGACGATATCCGGCCTCATGGCTGGATTCTTCCCCCCATCGAGACCACGCTCCGGCGGCAGACCGATCAGTTTTTTATCCGTCAGGATCAGTACATGCCGCAAACCGCGATCGAGTCCGTATCGTATCTGGCCAATCGCGCGCTTCTGCGCAGCCATGATTTCATCGGTTTGATGCCCGCACATGTTGCGGCCCTCGACATTGAAAACGGGCTCCTGACGCCGCTGGATTGGGTGGTGCCCTTCGGGGCTGGTCCGGTGGGCGTCTCGTATCGCGACCAGCAGAGCCTCTCGCCTGCAGGAGGTGCGCTCTTGGCGGCGCTTCATGCGGCGGCGGCAGAGATTGCGCGCCTTCCCCCCGCATCCTGATATCGCTGATTGTGATACCTGTATTTGTTCAATTCGGTTGAGGTGATGCCATGCGCGCGAAAGAGTTGCCCTATCGCGACTGACACCAATGAGGCCGAAATGCGCAACTATCCCGATCTCAAACTCTTTATCGGCGGCACATGGCGCGACACGCCTGAGACCCTTTCGGTTGTGAACCCGGCCACGGAAGAAGAGCTGGGCCGCCTGCCCTGCGCGCGGATTTCAGATCTTGAGGACGCTCTGGCAGCGGCGCAAAAAGGGCTCGAGATCTGGCGCAACACCCCGCCGCGCAGCCGGGCGGATCTGATATTGCGGGCTGCGCGCCTCCTTCGGGACCGGCAAGAAGAAATCGCGCAGTCCATTACCGCCGAACATGGCAAACCACTGGCCCAGGCTCGGTTGGAAGTCATTCGCGGCGCAGAGTTTTTCGAGTGGGACGCGGCAGAGGCCATGCGCACCTACGGGCGCGTGATCCCCTCAGCGGCGGGCACAAAAATCTCCGTGCATCACCACCCCATTGGCGTTGTAGCGGCCTTTTCACCATGGAACTTCCCCATGAGCCAGCCTGCACGCAAGATCGCGGGTGCCCTCGCTTCGGGCTGCTCCCTGATCCTCAAGGCAGCAGAGGAAACCCCCGCCGGGGCGATCCATATTGTCCGCGCGTTTCAGGACGCGGGCCTGCCCGATGGTGTGCTCAATCTGGTATTTGGCCGCCCGGCGGAGATTTCGGCTTATCTCATCCCGCAGCCCTGCGTGCGGCTTGTAGCGCTCACCGGCTCAACGGCAGTGGGCCGCCAGTTGACAGCTCTTGCCGCCCAGAGCGACACCCGCGTCCTGATGGAGCTTGGCGGGCACGCACCGGTGATCGTCTGCGAGGACACCGACGTGCAAAAGGCAGCCCTGAGCGGCGCCAGCCGCAAGATGCGCAACGCGGGCCAGGTCTGCACATCACCAACACGGTTCTTTGTGCATCAAGACATCTTTGATGAATTCTCAACCACCTTCACCCAACGGGCGGCGGCAACTCGCGTGGGCAACGGGGTGCACGACGGGATCGAAATGGGACCAACCGCCAACGCCCGTCGCATTCCGGTTCTGACCGATCTGGTGAATGACGCCCTCGCCCAAGGCGCAACGCTCTGCACCGGCGGCACGCGTGTGGGGGAAAGGGGATATTTCTTTGCCCCCACGGTGCTGACACATGTGCCAGACAGCGCGCGCATCATGCACGAAGAACCCTTTGGTCCCATCGCGGTGCTCAACCCGGTGCGCAACCTCGACGAAGCCATCGCGCAGGCAAACGCCGTGGATTACGGGTTGGCAGGGTATGCTTTTACAAATCGTGCGGACTATATCGCGCGCATGATTGACGAGGTCGAAGTGGGCAATTTCTCCATCAATACGCTTGAGGCCTCCTTGCCGGAGACCCCGTTTGGCGGAGTGAAATCCAGTGGTTACGGGCGTGAAGGCGGCACCGAAGGGCTTGAGAGCTATCTCACCACGCGCAACGTCTGGCACAGTTCTGACATCACCTGAGGCGCCCTAGGGCGCAGACAGGTCCACGTCTGCATTCTCTGCCGCCCAGGTGGTTGCATCCTCAACGGCCACGATGGTCGCTGAAGGCACAAGGTTGACATAGGCGTCGGTCTCAGAGACCGGCGTCGCCTCGCTCTGCGACATCCGGTAGAGCGCATAGAGCGTGATCATCAGGAAGGCAGCGCCAAGCACCATCCAGAATGCAAAAGGACCTGTGGCGTTCATCGCCAGACCAACCGCAATCGGCCCGATGATCGCACCAAGCCCAAACGTAAAGACCAGCCCGCCCGAGATCGCGGGCATATCCTCGGCGGCGACATTGTCATTGGTATAGGCCAGCAAGAGCGCATAGAGCGGCGTTGTCATGCCCCCTGCGAGAAAGGCCGCCGCCATAATGGGAACAAGCGGGTCAACCCCGAGCCAGGCAGGCGGGCTCTGCGCCAACCAGACAAGTCCACAGGCGGCGGCCCCAAGCGCCGCGGTGCCACAGATGACCTTGCGCCGATCCAGCCGGTCCGACAGCCAGCCAATCGGCACCTGCATGAACAAGGCACCCCCAAACAGCATCGCGACGAACAGCGCGATCTGATTGGCGCTCAGGCCGATCTCGCTGCCAAACACCGCGCCCATGCCGGACTGGCTGGCATAGATACTGCCCAGCACAAAAATACCTGCGGTCCCAAGCGGCGAGGCTGCAAAAAGATCCTTCAAACCACCGGGTTTGGTCACTTCGACGAGGGGGGCGGGCTGGATCGACAGCAAAATCGGCGCAAAGGAAATAGACACCAGGATCGACGCGCCAATAAACAGCGCAGCATTGGCCGCATCCCCAAGCGTCAGCAAACCCTGCGCGCCGATGATGCCTAAGGTCTGCGCCAGCATATAGGCCGAGAGCATCTTGCCCCGGTTCTCATTGCTGGTGGAATTGTTGAGCCAGCTTTCGGCAACCACGTAGATCCCCGACATGCAAAAACCGATCAAGATCCGCAGGAGCGTCCAAGTCCAGGGCTCGACCCATAGCGTAAAGGCGATGAGCGCCGCCGAGATAAAGCTGCCGAGCGCTGCAAACACCCGCACATGTCCGACGCGCTGGATCAGGAGCGGTGTAAAACGCGCGCCTGATAAAAAGCCGAGGAAATAGCCAGAGGTCACGATGGAGAGCTCGGCCGAGGAGAACCCCTCGACCCCGCCACGCAGCCCCATCAAGGTAAAATGCATCCCGTTGCCCAGCATGATGAGCACGACTCCGGCCAGGAGCGCCCAAACGGAGGCCAGCATGTTGATCATCGCAGCGTTCCTTTTATGGCGTCACAGATCCTCCCAGATAGCCATAAAACGCGCACAATTTCAAAATCTGCACGTCTGTGGGGGCTGGATCGGCTCTCATGTGCCACTCTTCTGTGCAACGGCCACCTCGTGTGGGTGGCGCCGTGGCAACTGGAACGCGTCCGGCTCGGGAGAGCCAAGGTGATCAATCTGCACGCCATCAGTTTACTCATCGCAAGTCACGCCCTGCCGCATCGCGGGACTGCTGAACGCGTAAAGTCGAACCTGTGTGGGCACGCGACGCATGCAAATGGCCGCACAGATTGGAAATGACGCTTTCACTTGCCGGTATCAGACGACAGTCCGAACACCTAGTGCCGCCCAGGGCGCGCAACGCCTTCGGTGGTGCAGCGCCGGCTGCATCGCATCAATTGATCTGCTGCAAGGGGTCTTGAGACCAACGCCATCTAAACACGGAACGGACGCCCTGAGCCCATTCCCACCAGGAAAGGCGCCAGTGCTCCGGCGTCACGTTCGCAACGAAGTTACGTTCAGAACAAGAAGTTGTCGCTGTCGTCCATCAACTCGACCGTGGTGTCTTGGACAATCACGGTTACGTTGCCGAAATAGACCGCTACATCGTCGCCGATTTGCTCAAAATCAACGCCACGCATACCGCGCGCGCCTTTGAGGACCTCGATGTGATCGACGCCAACTTCGAAGTCTGTAATCACATTGGTGTGGTCATTGGCCCGGAACTTGAACACATCTGCGCCCGCGCCGCCGGTCAGAACGTCATCGCCGGTTCCACCGCGCAGGACATCATCATCCGCACCGCCAGAGAGCGTGTCATTGCCAGTGCCACCGACCAGCTTGTCGCGTCCCGCGTTCCCGGACAGAACGTCGTTTCCAACACCACCGTTTAGCTTGTCGCGACCGCCGCCGCCCGTCAGGACGTCGTCTCCGTCATGGCCATTGATCTGGTCTCTGCCCGCGTTGCCGTTGATCGTGTCATTACCTGCCCCGGCAGACACCGTGTCGTTGCCACGACCGCCGTTGACCACGTCATCACCGAAGCCAAGGGTGATAACGTCATCGCCGGCTTGAAAATTCATACGAAGACCAGAGCCGAGATTGGACGTGATTTCATCGGCGCCTTCGAACACCATGTTCAGGCGCTCTCTGCCATTGGCTGCAAAAAAATCCTCGTAGGAGAGCGCCATGTCCGAGATCGACACCAGCGTGTCGGCCCCGTCATAGAGCGCCAGAGCATAAATGACCCAGCTTCCTTCGTCCTCGGAAGAGAACGACCCGTCAAGAACAAGGCGCGTTCCGTTCTCGGCCTCCAACTCGATCCGGCTATCGCCCATTTCAGATGACACGGGCGCCTCAAAGGGACGCAACTGCAAGAGCTGCCGAAGAGACGCGCTGGTGTGGAGGCTTTGAAGGTACGCATTGGCCATTTGTTGGAGTCCTTTGCCGGAAAGCAGGGAATTTATTAAACTCCATACTTTTTTGCGCAAACCTGAGCAAATGATTGCCTTGCTTTTTAGATATTCAGGGTTTGTTTACCAATATTTCGAGGACAATCCGGCTCCATCCCCGGAATTGCATTGATATTCGAAAAGATGCCGTCGGGCCCTTGCGGCATGCTGCCTCTCAGGACGGCGCTGCCGAGCCTCTGATACCGCGCAGGATCCGCCTCGTTTTACGTCGACAACCCCGATGCTGCATCAGATGTCGTCGACGTTCGATGCTGCCATATAGCCAGCTCATAGAGCTCATAAGAGGCTCAAGATGCAATTTGTGGGCTGTTCGTCAGTTGGTACGGGCGGCGGGACTCGAACCCGCACGGCTAAAGCCTGGGGATTTTAAGTCCCCTGTGTCTACCATTCCACCACGCCCGCGCGGCTGGACCAATTGCCACAAGCTCTACCTGCGCGTGCGGGTGGGTTCAATCGGAAAGTCAGTGATTTTCGGCGCTTGCTCTCGGGTCACAGGTCGATGGACTCGTCCGCAAGCGGGGCGCCCGGCGCAAGGAGATGGCGTTCCGACAGCCAAGGATTCAGATCGAGGGCCGCGCGCAACGCCTCGCGGGCATCTGCGATACGCGACAATCCCAGCAGCGAGAGCGCGCGGCCGCTCATGGCGCCGACATGACGTGGCGAGAGCGCAAGCGCGCGGTCAAGATCGCGCAGCGCCGCAGCAAAGTCTCGGCGCAGATAATGAACAAAGGCACGCTGGTTATACCACTCGGCGTAATTCGGGCAGTAGTCGACCAGACGATCAAAATCCGCCAGCGCCCCGACAAAATCATATACTTCGCGCCGCGACATGCCACTATCGAGGATCTCTTGCGCGCGCTCATCGGGGGCATCCGCCCAATATTCCCAGAGCTGTGTATTGATGCGTTGGGCTTCCTGCTCGTTTGCAGCGGATTGCACATCTTCCAATAGCTCGGAAATCGGACCGGAGTGATCCGGGGCAGCCGGACATTCCGATGCCACGGCGACAGAGCCAACACAAAGAAACACAAGAGCGGGGACACAACAACGGATAACCATATCGAAGAAATGGCGCGGAATGAGCCTCTGGCAAGCCCTCATGGGAACGCGCTAGATCGGCCCCAGCCCTGCATCATCCTTGACCGACTGCATCGACATATAAGTCGAGGTGGAGGAAACATGCGGTAGCGAAGAGATTTTCTCCCCCAGAATCGCACGAAAATCCGACATCGAGCGGCAGCGCACCTTGAGCAGGTAGTCGAAATGCGAGGCCAACATGTGCACCTCCTCGATCTCGGCCACCTGCACCACTGCGGCATTGAACGACGCCAGCGCCGCCTCGCGGGTGTCGGTGAGCTTCACCTCGACAAAGGCCACATGATCCAGCCCAAGTCGGATCGGATCGATCATTGCCCGGTACCCCTGAATGATGCCCTCGGACTCCAGCCGCTTGAGCCGCGCCTGTGTTGGCGATTTTGAGAGACCAATGGCACGGGCGAGGTCGGAAATGGAGGTGCGGCCATTGTGGCTCAACTCGCGCAGAATCGCCTGATCGAACCGGTCCAGCCCCGGGAAACGCGATTGCATCAAAAACCCTCCGCAAATAAGCGCATTTGACCTGTACTATTGCGACAATCGGGACAAATGACCAGTGATGACGCGATAAAAGGGGAAAAATCTCTTAACAAGGGGAACACTCATGACTCGTGATATGCGCCTACGCGACCGGATTGATGCCGGCACCTATGTGGATCAGGCCAATATGCGCGATGCGCTGGTGGCTCTGGCCGCTCTGTCCGAGGCGGATCGCTCCGCCATCTGTGCCTCGGCCACCCAATTGGTGAAAGACATCCGTGGCCATTCCTCGCCCGGCTTGATGGAAGTGTTCCTCGCCGAATATGGCCTATCGACCGACGAAGGCGTGGCCCTCATGTGCCTCGCAGAAGCGCTCTTGCGGGTGCCGGATGCGGACACCATCGATGCGCTCATCGAAGACAAGATCGCCCCCTCCGATTGGGGTAAGCACATGGGCAAATCAACCTCCTCTCTGGTCAATGCCTCCACTTGGGCGCTGATGCTGACGGGCAAGGTTCTGGACGAGGAAAAGAGCCCCGTCGGCGCGCTGCGTGGGGCCATCAAACGGCTGGGCGAGCCGGTGATCCGCACCGCCGTGGGCCGCGCCATGAAGGAAATGGGCCGTCAGTTCGTTCTGGGGGAGACCATCGAGAGTGCGATGAAACGCGCGTCGAGCATGGAAGCCAAGGGTTATACCTATTCCTACGACATGCTGGGCGAGGCTGCGCGTACCGAGGCAGACGCCTCGCGCTATCACCTGGCCTATTCCCGCGCGATTTCGGCCATTGCCAGCGCCTGCACCAGCACCGACATCCGCGAAAACCCCGGCATCTCGGTCAAACTCTCGGCGCTGCATCCACGCTACGAGATCGCCAAGGAAGAGTCCGTCATGCAACAGCTGGTGCCGCGTCTGAAGGCACTGGCGCTTCTGGCCAAGGCGGCCAAGATGGGGCTCAACATCGACGCCGAAGAAGCTGATCGCCTGTCGCTGTCGCTCGAAGTGATCGAAGAAGTGATCTCTGACCCCGCGCTCAAGGGTTGGGACGGTTTTGGCGTGGTGGTGCAGGCTTATGGGCCCCGCACCGGGCTTGCGATTGATGCCCTTTATGAGATGGCCGAAAAATACGACCGCCGCTTTATGGTTCGCCTGGTGAAAGGCGCCTATTGGGACACCGAGATCAAGCGCGCTCAGGTTGAAGGCATGGACGGTTTCCCGGTCTTCACCTCCAAGGCGCTGACGGATGTGTCCTACATCGCCAATGCACGCAAACTCCTGTCGCGCACCGATCGGATCTATCCGCAGTTTGCCACCCACAACGCCCACACCGTCAGCGCCATTCTGCATATGGCCGAAGAAGGTCAGGCCTATGAGTTCCAGCGCTTGCACGGCATGGGCGAGACCCTGCACCAGATGGTGATGGACCAGAACAAAACCCGCTGCCGGATCTACGCGCCAGTGGGCGCGCATCGCGATCTTCTGGCCTATCTGGTGCGTCGCCTGCTTGAAAACGGTGCGAACTCTTCTTTTGTGAACCAGATCGTTGATGAGGACGTCCCACCGCAAGTGGTGGCAGCTGATCCGTTCCAGGAGGTCGATGACCTGACAACCGATATCCCCACCGGCCCCAATCTGTTCCAGCCCGAGCGCATCAACTCCAAAGGGTTTGATCTGCGTCACGCTCCAACCTTGGCCGCAATCGAGAAGGCCCGCGCCCCCTTCCGGGAGGCCACCTGGCACGCGGTTCCGCTGATCGCGGGCGAAGCACAGCCCGAGGCCCGCGTTGCGGTCACAAACCCAAGCGATCTCAGTGAAATCGGCAGCGTGTCTCAATCCAGTGCCGAAGACGTGGAACTGGCGCTTGCCTCGGCCAACACCTGGGACGCCCCCGCTGAGGAGCGCGCCGCCGCACTGAACAAGGCGGCTGACCTCTATGAGGCGCATTACGGCGAGCTCTTTGCGCTCTTGGCCCGTGAGGCCGGCAAAACCCAGATGGATGCCGTCGCAGAGCTGCGCGAAGCGGTGGACTTCCTGCGCTATTATGCCTCCCGCATCCCGGATGCAGCGCCAGCGGGTATCTTCACCTGCATCTCACCCTGGAACTTCCCGCTCGCGATCTTCACCGGGCAGGTTTCGGCTGCGCTTGCCACCGGCAATGCGGTGCTGGCAAAACCTGCGGACCAGACCCCGCTGGTGGCCTTCCGCGCCGTGGAACTGCTGCATGAGGCAGGTGTTCCACGCGATGTGCTGCAGTTCCTCCCCGGGCGCGGCTCCAAGGTTGGCGCAGCCATCACGGGTGATGCACGCATCAACGGCGTTGCGTTTACCGGCTCCACCGCAACCGCCATGCGGATCCGCTCGGCCATGGCCGAGCATTGCGCCCCCGGCACGCCTCTCATTGCAGAGACAGGCGGTCTAAATGCGATGATCGTCGATTCAACCGCGCTGCCCGAACAGGCGGTGCAGGCCGTGGTCGAAAGCGCGTTTCAGTCTGCAGGCCAGCGTTGCTCGGCGCTGCGCTGCCTCTACCTGCAGGAGGACGTGGCCGAAGACGTGCTGACGATGCTCAAAGGCGCGATGGAGCTCCTTGATCTGGATGATCCCTGGCATCTTGCGACCGACAGCGGCCCAGTGATCGACGAAGGATCGCGCGCCAAGATCCTCGCCCATATCGACGAGGCCCGCGCTGAGGGGCGCGTCCTGAAGGAAATGCAGGCGCCACAGAGCGGCACCTTTGTGGCGCCGACAATGATTTCGATCAACGGGATTAGCGACCTCAAGGAAGAGATCTTTGGCCCCGTGCTGCATGTCGCCACCTTCAAATCGCGCGAGCTTGATGCCGTGATCGACGCGATCAACGCCACGGGCTATGGGCTGACCTTCGGCCTGCAGACAAGGATCGATGACCGCGTGCAGCACGTCTGCGACCGCATCCACGCGGGCAACATCTATGTGAACCGCAACCAGATCGGCGCTATTGTCGGCAGCCAACCCTTTGGGGGCGAAGGCCTTTCCGGCACTGGTCCCAAAGCAGGCGGCCCGAACTACCTGGCCCGTTTCTGTGCTCCGGATCGCCGCCAGGTTGACGCCGCATGGAAAGACACCATGGGCGAGATCCCCGCGGCACGCGGCCAAGCCGGACATCCCGAAACCACCTCCCTGCCCGGCCCCACAGGTGAATCAAACCGCCTCACGGTCTCGGCACGCCCGCCACTTCTCTGTGCGGGCCCCGGCGCCGAGGCCGTCTCTGAACAGGCCAAACTGGTCGCGTCTCTGGGCGGCATCGCCATCGAGGCCGACGGCATGGTGGACCTGCACCGGCTGGCGCATATGGATGGGATCTCTGGCGTTCTATGGTGGGGCGATGCGGACACGGGGCGCGAGATCGAACAGAGCCTCGCCAAGCGTGAGGGACCGATTGTGCCGCTCATTCCCGGCGCGCCGGATCGCGCGCGGGTGCTCGCTGAACGCCATGTCTGTGTCGACACCACGGCAGCCGGGGGCAACGCAGCCCTTCTGGGCGGCAACGCCTGATCTGACAACGATGCGCTGCCCGGCCTCTGCGCCGGGCGGCACTTCTGCCCAAGCCTTTCATTTCGCTTGACCTCCCTGCGCCGACGCCCCAGCTTCAGCGCATGTTTCCTCTGCGTGATCACAACCCCTCCGGCCGAACGCCTTATGTCGTCTACCTGCTGATGGCGGCCAATATTTTGGGCTTTCTCTGGTATTCCACCAGCTTTCCCACCGACAGGAGCCTTGCGCTTTTTTACGCCAGCTTCGCCACGGTCCCACGAGAGATCACGATGGGAGAAGGAACACTCACGCTGCTCACCTCCATGTTCATCCACGGCGGGTTCATGCATCTGGCGGGCAACATGCTGTTTCTGTGGATCTTTGGCGACAACATGGAAGACGAAATGGGCCACCTGCCGTTTCTCGCCTTCTATCTCATCTGCGGGGTGGGAGCGACGTTGGCTCATGTCTGGTCCGCGCCGCTCTCGATGGTGCCACTGGTGGGAGCCTCCGGGGCAATTGCGGGCGTCATGGGCGGCTACCTTCTGATGTTTCCAAAGGCCCGCGTCGATATTCTCATCATCCTGATCATCTTCTTTCGCATCATCCCGATCCCCGCCTTCATCATGCTAGGGCTCTGGCTTGCGATGCAGTTCTTTGGTGGCCTCAACGCCGATCCGAACCTGGGCGGTGTCGCCTATTGGGCGCATGCTGGTGGTTTCTTTGTCGGCCTTGCCCTGACCGTGCCGCTCTGGATCATACGCGGGGGGCCACGGTTCTGGTCACGCACTCAGGGCCATCCACCGCATCCAGAAACCAGCTATAGCGCCAGCCGCATTCCCCGCGTCCCCCGCCGCAACACACCGCCTCGCAGCGGCCCTTGGGGCAAGTAACCCACTGCCCCCAAAGGAGCATCCCATGGAAACGCATACTGCCAGCTGCCATTGTGGCGCCGTCGAAATTTCAGCCCGCTTCCCAAACGGTCTCGCCTCAGCCAGCCGCTGCGACTGCTCCTTCTGCCTGCGCCGGGGCGCAGCCGCTGTCACAGCCACCACAGAGAGCCTGAAGATCCTGCGCGGTGCCGAAAACCTCAGCCTCTACACTTGGGGCACCCACACGGCCCAACACCACTTTTGCAAGACCTGCGGCATCTACGTCTATCACCAGCGCCGCTCCAACCCAGCCGAGTGCGGCGTAAACCTTGGCTGCATCGACACCGGAAACCCGCGCACCCACGCCGAGACCTACGGCGAGATCCCCTGGCACGATGGCGTCAATCACCCCTCCGACATTGATG
Source organism: Epibacterium sp. HA2-3 (assembly GCF_055693725.2). Classification (NCBI taxonomy): domain Bacteria; kingdom Pseudomonadati; phylum Pseudomonadota; class Alphaproteobacteria; order Rhodobacterales; family Roseobacteraceae; genus Epibacterium; species Epibacterium sp. HA2-3. The sequence continues at coordinate 1,665,594 of NZ_CM172490.1, forward strand.
GTGATTGACCATCCACTGCCTTCTTCTAACTCCAAATATCCCCGCCGGAGGCATCCGGGAGCGCTCTCAATCCGAAACGGTGCGGATCGTGCAAAAACAAAAATACCCCGGCGCGCCCATCGGCGACCGGGGTGTGAGGCTTTCACTGCACATCTGAAATCTGCAGGGTCTCGGACAGCTTAGCCGCGGATCACCTTGGTGAAATTCTCAAAAATCGGTTCATTCGCGCAGATTACCTCGCCGCTTTCGATGATCGACTCGCTGGGATCCAGCGCTTCGCACAGACCACCGGCTTCCTTGACGATGATAATCCCGGCGGCCAGGTCCCAGGCGTTAAGGCGACGTTCCCAGAACCCCTCGTACCGGCCAGCGGCCACATAGGCCATGTCGAGCGCGGCTGCACCCCAGCGGCGCACCCCGGCACAGGCAGGCATCAGGCGGGCCAGATCCTGCAGGGTCTCCGGCAAATCGGCACGACCGGCAAACGGCAGGCCGGTGGCAAAGATCGACTCGATCATGCGGTGGCGCGCAGACACCCGGATACGGGTCTCGTTCATCCAGGCCCCCGCGCCTTTTTCGGCAAAGAACATCTCGTCCTTGGCCGCGTCATAGACCACACCGGCGACAATCTTGCCTTTGTGTTCAAGCGCAATAGAGACGGCCCAATGCGGCAGGCCATGCAGGAAGTTGGTGGTGCCATCGAGCGGGTCCACAATCCAGCGACGGGTCGGATCTTCACCCGGGATTTCGCCACCCTCTTCGGCCAGCCAGCCGTAGGTCGGACGCGCCCCCAAGAGTTCGTCCTTCAGGATCTTTTCGGCGGCAATGTCGGCGCGGCTGACAAAATCGCCAGCCCCCTTGGTGGAGACTTGAAGGTTTTCCACCTCGCGGAAATCTTTCACCAAAGAGCGGCCTGCCTTGCGAGCGGCCTTGATCATCACATTGAGATTTGCGCTACCAATCATTGTACGAGCTGTCCTTGCGGGGGAGATGTCGGTCAAAGGGTGCCCATACACGGGCTGTGCGCAGTTGCCAAGGGGGCGAGCCCCTTTGCGGTTAAGTTTCAGCCATGCACCCAGTGCATAAGAGCCGCTACCCCCACCTTGTGCGGGCCCTGAGCCTCCATTGGACCAACGCCCACCACCCTAGACCTGCTGCAACTTGCGCGCCTCGACACGGGCCAGACGGATCAGCTCCTGCATGAACGGTTTGCTTTCGTCCTCGCTGCGGATCGCTGCATAAAGCCGGCGGGTGATGCCCTGTTTTGTCAGCGGGCGCGTCACATAATCCGAGGAATACTTCACCTCGCGCACAACCCAGTCAGGCAACACCGAGACCCCGCGGTTGGAGGCCACCAACAACAAGATCACCGCCGTCAGTTCGACCTTCCTGATGCTCGCAGGCTCCACGCCCGCCGGGATCAAGAGCTGACTGAACACATCAAGACGGGTGCGCTCTACGGGATAGGTAATGAGGGTCTGACCACGAAAATCCTCGGCTTCTACATAGGGCTTTGCGGCAAGCGCGTGCTGGGCAGAGGCGACAAACACGGGATTGTAATCAAAGAGTTCAATAAAGGAGACCCCCGGCATGTCCTCTGGGTCGGAGGTCACCACCAGATCCACCTCTTCGCGCATCAACGCGGGCATGGCCTCGAACGCGAGGCCTGGACGGATGTCCACATCCACATCCCCCCAGCTTTTGCGAAAGCCCTCCAGAACCGGAAACAGCCATTCAAAACAGGCGTGGCATTCAATTGCGATGTGCAGACGCCCCGCCTCGCCTTCGCGCAGGGCGGCAAATTCTGCTTGCGCAGCCTCAACTTGCGGCAGGATCTGCTCTGCCAACCGCAACAGCCGCAGACCCGCCGCAGAGAGCTTCATCGGTTTTGAGCGGCGCAAAAACAGCTCTACCCCCGCCTGCTCTTCAAGCCCCTTGATCTGATGACTGAGCGCGCTCTGGGTGATGTTGAGCTGATCCGCCGCCCGCGCCAGCCCACCGGCCTCGTGGATCGCCTTGATGGTCCGAAGATGACGAAACTCGATGTGCATACTGCGATCTGCCTCATGTTGTTCTTGAGAAATATGAATTTGATTCACTGATAGCTCTCATGTGAAAAGGGGTCAAACCTGAAGCGACACATATGTCGCAAAACACGACATTCCGAGCCCGCCGTGAAACGCGCGCCGCCTCCGAGGAGCACCGACAGTGACCACGCCCGAGATTTCCTTTGAATTCTTCCCGCCCAAGAACCTCGAAGCCTCTTTTCGGCTTTGGGACACGGTGCAGTCACTGGCGCCGCTGGCGCCCCGTTTTGTCTCTGTGACCTATGGCGCGGGCGGCACCACCCGCGAGCTGACCCGCGATGCGGTGACGACCCTGCACAAGAATTCCGGCCTCAAGGTGGCTGCACATTTGACCTGTGTTTCTGCGACACGACAGGAAACACTTGATATCGCAGACCAATATGCAGCAGCCGGGATAACCGACATCGTGGCCCTGCGCGGTGACCCGCCCAAGGAAGAAGGTCGTTTCACGCCGACCGCGGACGGGTTCAACTCTTCGGTGGAGCTGATTGAGGCGCTCGCCGCAACCGGCAAGTTCAACCTGCGCGTTGGCGCCTACCCCGAGAGCCATCCGGAAGCCGCCAGCCAAGCGGCCAATGTAGAATGGCTCAAGCGCAAGCTTGATGCCGGTGCCGATGAGGCGCTCACGCAGTTCTTCTTTGAGGCCGAGAGCTTCTTTCGGTTCCGCGACGCCTGCGCCAAGGCGGGCATCGACACTGACAAGATCACGCCCGGCATCCTGCCAATTGAAAACTGGAAGGGCGTGCGTCGTTTTGCAGAGGCCTGCGGCACCACGATCCCGGCTTGGCTGGACGAGGCGTTCGAGAAAGCAGACCGCGACGATCGATGCGATCTCCTCGCCACAGCATTGTGCAGCGAGCTCTGCACGGAACTCCTGGATGGCGGAGTCAAGAAGCTGCATTTCTACACACTGAACCGCCCTGAACTTACCCGCGATGTGTGTCACGCGCTCGGTGTGAAATCCAAGGCACGCCTTCAGAACGTCGCGTAACGCTTGTTACGCCTGCGGCGCCCTCCTAACGTTTGTGAAATGCATTCAGGAGGACGCCATGGCCGTCGCGGAAACACCTTCTGATCTGTTGCCGATCGAAAAGGTCGCCCAGATCTCCGGTCTCGACTTCATGACGGCCATCCTTGAAGGCCGCCTACCCGGTCCGCCGATCGGGGAAACCCTCGGCTTTAGCCTCAAGAGTGTGGAGCCCGGGCGCGTGGTGTTTCGCGGCGCACCTGAATTCAATGTCACCAACCCGATGGGCACGGTGCATGGGGGTTGGTACGGCACGCTTCTTGACAGCGCCATGGCCTGCGCGGTGATGACGCGGGTACCCAAGGGATCCGTCTACACAACGCTTGAATTCAAGATCAACATTCTGCGCTCGATTCCGCTTGGCATGTCCATCGACTGCTGGGGCGAGATCGACCACGTCGGGCGCACGACCGGGATCGCACATGGCGAAATCCGTGGTGTAGAAGATGGCAAGCTCTATGCAACAGGATCAACCACCTGCATCGTGATGAAAGTCGCGCCCTGATGCGTCAGCCGAAAGCTCAGGAGGATTTGGCCAGGATCCAGTCCGAGATCGCGTCCAGCGCCCCCGGCGCATAAGCCCTTCGTCCCGCGAGCCCAAAGCGCGCATGCGCAAACCAAGACCACTCATCAAAGCTCTGATAGTTATATGTTTTCGCGCGCAGCAAGCCATGGGTGGCTTCTGGCCATAGCTGCAGATTGGTCTCAGCCGCCGCCGTCGCGCGCAGGCTTCGATAACGATCAAATTCCCGCACCGCGTCCACATTCAGATCCTGCGCGCCCCAGATTGCCATCAGGGGCAGTTCAAGGGCTGCAAGATCGGCGCTCGCATCGCTGTTGCGATTGATCTGAATAAAGCGCCAGCGCGCGGGTGTCATCCCCGCTGGCAGCGGCGACGGGGGAATATCATGGGCAAACAGGGTTTTGTCCTGCGCTGCGGACGTCTCCAGCGCCTGCGTAATCGCCGCGCGCGTGTAGCCCGCGCGTTCTAAGCGGACCCGCGTGTGATAGGCACCTTGCGCCTGCCATGAGACCGCAGGTCCCACCAAAACCAGAAAATCCGCAGCCTCCGGCTCAAGTTTGGGCAGCACCCAGCCTGCCTGCGAAAACCCAAGGGCACCGATGGGCACCTCCGCGATCTCTGCCTCAAGCTGCGCCAGCGCCACACGCACCTCAAGCGCACGATCCTGCATCGATTGTCGTTGCCAGTCGCCCTCCGACGCGCCAATGCCGGGCTTATCCCAGGCCGCAACCGCGATGCCGCGATCCAGGAGCGCGTTGATAAAAGGCGCATATCCGCCGCCCGCTGTGCGATCTTGAGCGCCATCGCCATGCACCAAGACCACCGCCGCCCGCAACGGCTCATCCGGCAGCCAGAGCGTCCCCGCGATCTGTCCCTCTAGGGTGCGAAACTCAAACGTGGTCTGAGCGCGTCGCTCCAGATCGTGATCGAGTAGCCGCCAGAACACAAACGCCCCAAGCAATGCAGCACAGAGCGCCGCGGCAATAAAAACTCTCGGCTTCAATTGAATGTAACCTTGTAAAAATCCATATCTCTCTGGACTTAGGGAGGGACGATGGCGAACTCAAACCAGATGGGCCAAAAAGTCTCGATTGAGGCCGGTATTCGCCCGGAGCATCGCGCCCAGGCAGCGCGTGGCTATTGGCAGGCCTTTGCACGCAAACTGCGCTACCCGCTGGGGCCCACTTCCAAGGCGGTGGCCTTTTTTGAACGCGTGATCGACCCGGAGCACGCCCTCAGCGCGGTTTCAGACACCGGCGATTTTCTCGGTGCGGCCGGGTTCAAGACGTCGAGTGGCAGTTTTATCGGCGGGCATTTCAACGATCTGAGCCGCGTCTATGGTTCCATTGGCGCAACCTGGCGCGGACTGTTGATCCACACGCTCGAACGCAACTGCGAAGAGGGCACACTGCTGATGGACGGGATTTTTGTTGAACCAGAGGCCCGCGGACTCGGGGTCGGCACCAAATTGCTGCACGCGCTAATGGACCGTGCCGAAAGCGCCGGATTGCAGCGCCTGCGCCTTGATGTCATCGACACCAATCCGCGTGCCCGAGCGCTCTATGAGCGCGAAGGCTTCGTCCCCGGCCGTGAGAAAAAGCTTGGTATTCTGGCGCCGCTTTTTGGGTTCTCGACGGCGACAGAAATGGTCAAAACGCTCCGGCCAGTACAGCTCTAGAACAGGCCTGCACTGCGGCGCCTAGAGGCGGGTTTGGCGCATAAAGATACCGAGCCACCCGGCTGTCTTGTTGGGCTTTTTTGCTATCTGAACACTGGGATGCACGCGCTCACTCGGGTCGAGACCGATCTTGCGTCGGCTGCGGATCAGAAAGATCTTGCCCCAGCCCGACCACGTGCCCACCGAAGGTGCATCGGGATCCACCGGAAAACGCATCCGCCAGTCCCGCGGCAGCGGCAGGCCCGACATCTCTGCGCGTTCCAGCATCCAGACCAACGACAGGTTGGCCAGCGGGCGGGCGGCGTCACATTCGCCAATCTGACCGCCAACATCGCCATGAGAGCCCCGAAACCAGACCTGCTCAAGCTGGCCTGAATAGTCTGGCGAGGTTTGCCACAGCACCGGTGCATAGGCTTCGCGCGTCTCGTCCATGGCCAACGCGTGATAGCCCGCCCGGACGTGATCCCCCAGTTTCTGATCATGGAACGCGTGTTGCACTTGCGACCAGCGCCACAGGATCGGTAGGCGAATGCCCAGCGCCTTTACGGTGTCCCAGGCTCCGACCATCTCAATCTGGATCTCCGGGTGGCAATGAGCGTTGCGAAAGGCTTGTCGTACCTCATGGCCGCTTCCCATCTGGTAGTGGCGATAGGCGGTGCGGATGTGGCGCACGGTGGCGTGTTCTGTTTTCACCAGCCCAACTGCGCCGAGCATGCCGGCAAGGGAACGCGCCGCGTAGGCGCCGCGCGAGTAGCCCAGAAGATAGATCTTGTCGCCGGGGCGATAGCGCGAGGCGAGATAGCCATAGGCGCTGCGGATCTTGCGGTTGATGCCGCGCCCAACCATCACATCGGCGGTCTTGCTCCAGGCGTTCCACTGCACGCCAGCCTCGTAATAAACAGAGACCCGCGGCCCCATTTCCTTGCAGAGCCGATAGGCCATTCCCGCATGGGTTTCACGCCCCGGTTCGAGTGTCGACATAGTGCCGTCAAGGATGATCACATGAGATTGCGGACCGCGCGAAGCGGTCTCTGACGAGTGCGCTGACAGCAGCCGACGCCGCCCGAACACTCCCAGAACTGATTTACTCAGCCGCTTGAGAAACATCCCTCATCAACTCCCAAAGTTTGACCGGCGTGAACGGCATATCCACCTGCCGGATGCCCTGATCCCAGAGCGCATCCTGAACCGCATTGGCCACTGCTGCGAGGGCCCCAACCGTGCCCGCCTCGCCGCAGCCCTTCATCCCCATCGGGTTCTGCGTCGATGGCACCGGCTCCGAGGTGAAATCCACCCAAGGCATATCTTCGGCGCGCGGCATCGCGTAGTCCATGAACGTTGCCGTGAGCAACTGGCCATCCGCGTCGTAGACCACATGTTCAAGCATTGCCTGCCCTAGCCCCTGAGCGACCCCGCCATGCACCTGACCTTCGGCCAGCATGGGGTTGATAAGATTTCCAAAATCATCAACCACCGTATAGCGGTCAACGCGGGCCTGCCCGGTTTCACGGTCGATCACGACCTCGGCGAGATGGGCCCCGTTGGGGAAGGAACGTCCCGGCAGTGATGCTTCGGCCTGATGGCGCAACAGGTCTACGCGCCCCTTTTTACGGGCCAGGTCAGCCGCCTCAAGCACAGTCGGGGTGAGATTGGACCCCGGCGCGCGGAAGGTCTCACCATCAAAGTCGACAGCCTCCTCATCCACGCCCATTTCTTCGGCAAGGAAGGGGGTGAAGGCGGCCACCATCTTGTCGACGGTGGCCAATGTGGCATTGGCCTGTGTGGTCACGGAACGAGAGCCGCCGGTACCGCCGCCCTTGGCGATGCGGTCACTGTCGCCCTGGACAACCGAAATGGCGCTGACGGGGATGCCGGTCTGGTCCGCAAGGAACGTCGCAAAGACAGTTTCATGCCCTTGACCGTTGCTTTGCGTACCCACATAGATGTTCACCCTGCCGTCCTCCAGAAACTCGACGTCTGCAGTCTCTGAAGGATCGCCCAAAATACTTTCGATATAGTAACAAAGGCCCGCGCCCCGGTAACGACCTTCTGCCGCGTCCTGCGCGCGCCGCGCCTCGAACCCGGCCAGATCCGATTCTTTGATGAGACGGTCGAGCACGAGGTTGAAATCCCCCACGTCATAGGTCTCATCGGTGACGGTCTTATAGGGAAACTTCTGCGGCGCGATGAAGTTCCTGCGCCTCAGTTCCATCGGATCAACGCCAAGATCGCGCGCCGCCCGGTCGATGACCCGCTCGAGCACATAAATCGCCTCGGGCCGCCCCGCCCCGCGATACGCATCCACCTGCGTGGTGTTGGTATAGATCCCATCCACTTCGAGCCACGCGGTCTGGATGTCGTAAACCCCTGCCAGCACCCGAGAAAACAGCTGGGTCTGAATGGGCTGGCCAAAATGAGAGTTATAGGCGCCGAGATTGCAATGCGTATGGACGCGGTAAGCGGTGATCTTCAGATCCGCGTCAAAGGCCAGTTCGGCCAGAGAGGTGAGATCCCGCCCGCCATTGTCGCTCAGCATGGCTTCGGTGCGATCCGACATCCAGCCCACGGGCCGCTCCAGCACCTTGGCTGCATAGGCGACGGAAAAATACTCCGGATAGGGCATTGCTTTCATGCCAAAGCCGCCGCCCACATCCGGCGTCACCACATGTACATCTTCGGCGGGGAGATGCATTTTCTTGGCCAACTGCTCCTTCATGGACCAGACGCCCTGCCCGCCATAGTAAAAATGCATGCGCCCATCCTGCCAGGTGGCGTGACAGCCGCGCGGCTCCATCGCGTTGACGATGATGCGGTTGTCGTCGACCTGCAGGCTGACCGTATGAGCGGCAGTTTCAAAGGCCGCATCGGTTGCAGCCTTGTCGCCAAGCCCCCAGTTGAAGGCGCGATTCTGAGGTGCCTCGGGATGAATCTCTGCGCCGCCTGCGGCCAGATCTAGCTTTACGTCGAGATCCTCGTAGTCAAACTCGATCAATTCGGCGGCGTCACGCGCCTGATCCATGGTGTCGGCGATGACCACGGCCACGGGCTCCCCGACATAGCGCACGCGGTGCCCTGCCAGCACCGGCCGTTCGGGAGCTGCAGCCTTGCTGCCGTCGATATTCTTGACCAAAGCACCATCAAGCGTGGCCTCAATCCCCGCATCAACCAGATCGGCCTGCGTAATCACCAGATGCACGCCGTCGGCTGCGCGCGCATCATCGACATTGAGCGTGGTGATCTCGCCATGCGCGACGGGGCTGCGAAACACATAGGCCCGCAATGCCCCCGCAGGCATGGTATCCTCGATGTAGCGCCCCTGTCCGGTCAGCAGACGCTGGTCCTCCACCCGTGCGAGCGGCTGGCTCTTCCCAAATTTTTCGACCCGTTGGTTCATCGGATGGCTCCCTTTGCCTGCGCTCAGCTTGGGCGGAGCCTACTGTGCGCGACAGGCTTGTCCAGTGATCCCGCGCCCGTGGTGTAAGAAATTTCTGCCTTCTGGCGCCGTCGAAGGCACTCAAGGTCGTACCCACCATTTGAGGAATTGCGCTGCGCGAGGCGCATCGCGGTGGCGCAGGCGCCGTGCCCTTTTGCTTTGACCTTCAAAGCTGAAAATGCTCGCCGGTCTCAAACCCAACGTAAGTTGCAGAACGCCCACCTGCGATCATCTAAGGCAAGTGCAGCAAAAACTCTGACTTGATTGGGAGTCTTCTCGCCCTGAAGCACCCACTCGACACCGCGAATACGGGGCGCCCAGACGAGATCGCTAAACAGGACGCGAGTCAGCTGGCACGTGTATCGCCGTGTCAGGTCATGACATGAAGCGTATGGCTCGCCTGAAAAAGCTGCAGAAACTCGTGTACCCGGACAGGTTCGCGGCATACGCGTCAGACCTGACCGGGCACGAAAGCCGAGACTTTCTATGAGGGGGGCACGCAGTTGGGAGTGGTGAGTGGGGTGGGCTGCGTCCCTTGATGACCTTTATTTCAAATAAGACTTAAGAGCCGGTTATCAGCGCGGGCCGACAAAGAAAATTCTGCAAGTCCCCGCTGTGGGTTCGACACTTTCCCTTTGGGGCGGCATTCGTTATTGGAAGGACAACCGCGGGCGATGGCCTGCACATATATACTCCAAGACGTGACGCACGGGGCATCTGATATGGCACTGGACAAGACCTTTAACGCAGCCGAGGCGGAGAGCCGCCTGTTTGACGCCTGGGAAAAAGCGGGCTGCTTTACCGCTGGCGCAAATGCCAAACCGGGCGCCTCGACATACTGCATCATGATCCCGCCGCCCAATGTCACCGGCGTTCTGCACATGGGGCACGCGTTCAACAATACGCTGCAGGACATCCTGATCCGATGGAAACGCATGCAGGGCTATGACACGCTCTGGCAGCCCGGCACAGACCACGCGGGCATCGCGACGCAGATGGTGGTGGAGCGCAAGCTCGCCGAAACTCAGCAGCCTTCACGCCGTGAGCTGGGTCGTGAAAAATTCCTTGAAAAAGTATGGGAATGGAAAGAGCAATCCGGCGGCACCATCATCAACCAGCTCAAGCGCCTCGGCGCGTCGTGTGACTATGAGCGCACCGCCTTCACCATGGCGGGCGCGCAGGGGGACACCCGCACGGGTCATGAAAACTCGCCCAACTTCCACGACGCCGTCATCAAGGTCTTTGTGGAAATGTACAACAAGGGCCTCATCTATCGCGGCAAGCGACTGGTGAACTGGGACCCGCATTTTGAGACCGCGATTTCCGACCTTGAGGTCGAAAACATCGAAGTTGCGGGCCACATGTGGCACTTCAAATATCCGCTCGCCGGAGGGGAGACCTATACCTACATCGAGAAGGACGAGGACGGGAACGTCACGCTCGAAGAAGAGCGCGACTATATCTCCATCGCGACCACCCGCCCCGAGACCATGCTAGGCGACGGCGCGGTTGCGGTGCACCCTTCGGACGAACGCTATGCGCCGATCGTGGGCAAGCTGGTCGAAATCCCGGTCGGCCCCAAGGAGCACCGCCGTCAGATCCCGATCATCACCGATGAATACCCGGACAAGGATTTTGGTTCCGGTGCCGTAAAGATCACCGGCGCGCATGACTTCAACGACTATCAGGTCGCCAAGCGCGGCGGCATCCCGATGTACCGTCTGATGGACATGAAAGGCGCAATGCGCGCTGATGGTGCGCCTTATGCCGAAGAAGCGGCAAAGGCCCAAGCCCACGCGAAGGGTGCGGCGTTCACTGAAAACGAGGTAGATGCAATCAACCTCGTGCCCGATCATCTGCGCGGGCTGGACCGCTTTGAGGCGCGCAAGCTGGTGGTGCAGGAAATCACCGACGAGGGTCTGGCGGTCATGTCCGAGATCACCAAAACGGTGACGGATGAGGACGGCAATGAGACCGAGGTCACCGAGACGGTGCCGATGGTTGAAAACAAACCGATCATGCAGCCCTTTGGCGACCGCTCCAAAGTCGTGATCGAACCTATGCTGACCGACCAATGGTTCGTGGACGCCGAAAAGGTTGTCGGCCCGGCGCTCGATGCTGTGCGCGATGGTGATGTGAAAATCCTGCCTGAATCGGGCGAGAAGACCTATTACCACTGGCTCGAGAACATCGAGCCCTGGTGCATTTCCCGCCAGCTGTGGTGGGGTCACCAGATCCCGGTTTGGTACGGGCCTGAAAAAGATCTGCCTGATCCATTTGACAAAAACAAAGTCGCCACAAAGGCATTTTGTGGTGCATCCAAAGAAGAGATTCTTCAACAAGCCAAAGACTACTATGGTGAAGATGTACAGGTCTCCATCGGCGAAGATGGCTTTGAGTTCATTGCAACCCCCGATGCGGTGATCCTTGAATCGGTTCAACTTCGTCGCGACCCCGACGTTCTGGACACCTGGTTCTCTTCCGGCCTCTGGCCGATCGGCACGCTGGGCTGGCCGGAATGGACCGAGGAGACCTCGAAGTATTTCCCGACCTCGACCCTTGTCACCGGTCAGGACATCCTGTTCTTCTGGGTTGCACGGATGATGATGATGCAGCTGGCGGTGCTGGACGAAAACCTGCCGGTGCAAGAGCGTATCCCCTTTGACACCGTCTATCTTCATGGCCTTGTGCGTGATGCCAAGGGCAAGAAGATGTCGAAATCCACCGGCAACGTCATCGACCCGCTTGAGATCATCGAAGAGTATGGCGCTGATGCTCTGCGCTTTACCAATGCGGCGATGGCGAGCCTTGGCGGCGTGCTGAAGCTCGATATGCAGCGCATCGCGGGCTACCGCAACTTTGGCACCAAACTCTGGAACGCGGTGCGTTTTGCCGAGATGAACGAGGTCTTTACCGACGCCGTACCGCAGTTGACCGTGGACGACCTTGCCCCCAAGGCGGCCGTCAACGCTTGGATCGTGGGCGAGACCGCCCGCGTGCGCGAAGCAGTGGACGAGGCGATGGAAACATTCCGCTTCAACGATGCGGCGCAAGCGCTTTATGGCTTTGTCTGGGGCAAGGTCTGCGACTGGTATGTGGAGCTCTCCAAGCCGCTGCTGCAAGGCGATGATACCGAGGCACAGGCCGAAACCCGCGCCACAATGCGCTGGGTCATGGATCAGTGCATGATCCTCTTGCACCCCATTATGCCCTTCATCACCGAAGAGCTCTGGGGCGCCACCGGCCCGCGCGCCAAGATGCTGGTGCATGCAGATTGGCCGACCTACAAGGCCGCCGATCTGGTAAAGCCCGAAGCCGATGCAGAGATGAACTGGGTCATTTCCGTCATTGAGAACACCCGCTCCGCCCGCGCGCAGATGCATGTGCCCGCTGGGCTCTATGTGGAGATGCTCGTGACGGAGATTGATGCAGCCGGTCAGGCCGCATGGGAGGCCAACGAGACGCTGATCAAACGTCTGGCGCGGATTGAAAGCCTGTCCAAAGTCGAGACCGCCCCCAAAGGCTGCGTGTCGATCTCTGCGCCGGGGGCGTCGTTCCTGCTGCCGCTCGCGGACATCATCGACATCGACGGCGAAAAGGCCCGGCTTGAAAAATCGCTTGGAAAACTCGCCAAGGAACTCGGTGGTCTGCGCGGACGTCTGAACAATCCGAAGTTCATCGCCTCCGCCCCCGAAGAGGTGGTCGAGGAAGCCCGCGAAAACCTCGCCGCGCGCGAAGAGGAAGAGACCAAGCTCAAAGAGGCGCTCTCGCGGCTTGCCGAAATCGGCTGACCGACAGATCACACTCTGAAACGCCCGGGCCCTTGGTTCGGGCGTTTTTGTCTGCACTGCTAAGCATCTTGGCGACTGGCAGAGGGGCTTTCCCCGTGAAATTATCATCAATCGCCTATAGGTGGTGATTGCCAAAGCCCGGGATCTGGTACAGCTTGGGTGCAGAACACGAGAGGCCGGTCACCGGCCCGGACTACATGGGGAACGAAAATGGCCAAAGGGTATTGGGTGGCGCATGTCGATATTGACGACATGGAGCGCTATAAGGCGTATATTGACGCCAACGCGGCCCCCTTTCGTGAGTATGGCGCGCGATTTCTGGTTCGAGGCGGCGCCAAAGAGGTGCGCGAAGGACAGACGCGCGCGCGCACCGTTGTGATTGAGTTTGAGGATTTTGCGACGGCCAAGGCCTGCTATGACAGCCTCGCCTACCAAGAGGCCAAGGCGCTCAGAGATCCGGTTTCGACCGGAGATATGGAAATAGTCGAAGGCTACGACGGCTGACGCCGCCGAAAAGGAGTTTTTGATGCTGAAGAAGCTGTTTCAGGCCTTTCGCCCGCCGCAAAGCCCGAACCTGCCCGACCCGGATGCGGAACTGGCGCTTGGTGCGCTTCTGGTGCGGATCGCACAGTCTGACCGGGCCTATCTTCTGGAAGAAATCAGCCTGATCGATCGCATTCTGGCGCGTCTTTACGGGCATAATGCGCTGGAGGCCGCCAAGGTGCGCGCCACCTGTGAGAAGCTGCATGCCGCAGCGCCTGAGACGGACACGTTTGGCCGCCTGATCCGCGAGACGACCGGGCTTGAAGAACGGCTGGCGGCGCTGGATGCGCTCTGGGAAGTGGTTCTGGCGGACAACCGCGAACACGAGGGCGAAATCCGGATCGTCGAAGACGCCTGCAAGGCCATGGGCCTGTCGGTGATCGACAACAAACGGGCGCGTGATCGTGCCCGCGCCAAGCTGGCCACGCAACCAACGGAGTAGGAAAGCGCATGATATTCAAGGACTTTTTGGATAAGCTATTGGCGCCTGCTCCGTCGATTTTACCAGACGAGGATGCCCGGCTCGCACTGACGGCACTGCTGGTGCGACTGGCGCGTTCCGACAATGTCTATTCCGACTCCGAGCGGGACCGGATCGACCGGATCCTGCGCAGCCGGTTTGCGCTGGATGCGGGTGCAGCTCAGATCCTGCGCGAACAGGGCGAAGGGCTGGAAGCTGAGGCTCCGGACACGGTCCGCTTTACCCGCGCGATCAAAGAGGTTGTCCCCTATGAGGAGCGCACCGGCGTGGTAGAGACCTTGTGGGAGGTGGCGCTGTCGGATGGCAAGCGTGACGTCGAGGAAGACGCCCTGATCCGACTGGCGGCCAATCTTCTGGGTGTCAATGACGTGGACAGCGCCATGGCGCGCAAACGGGCGGAGGCCCACGCATGATTGCCTCTTTGCCGATGTATGATCGCCCCGAAACCGCTGCTGCAAATGATGCCTTCTGGGCCGCGATCCGCGCCGAACTCGGCCATGGGCCTGAGAGCCTGACACGCGACATGGATCTGTGGCAGGTCTGGCGCTCGCCCGATCTGTTGCTGGCGCAGACCTGTGGGCTGCCGTATCGCGCGCGCCTCTACGGCGATGTGGAACTGGTGGGCACCCCCGATTACGGCCTGCCGGGCTGTCCGGAGGGGCATTACAACAGCGTCCTGATCGCCGCAGCCGATCGCAAGGGAACGCCCCTTCGGGATTTTGCCGGGACCCGCTTTGCCTACAATGACTCTCTGTCGCAGTCCGGCTGGGCGGCGGCCATGATGCGGATGCGTGCAGACGATATGCTTCCCGGCGAGCTGATCGAAACCGGCAGCCACCAGGCCTCGGCAGTCGCGGTTGCCGAAGGGCGTGCGGATTTTGCCAGTCTTGATGCGCTCACCTATCAGATGCTGCTGGACTACGAGCCGGACCTGATGGCAGGCCTATGCGAACTGGAACGCACCGAGCCGACACCGGCGCTGCCGTTCATCACTGCGCTGACACAGGATGCCACCATCCTGCGCACCGCGATGGAGCGCGCGCTCGAGGCGCTGGAGCCTGAACATCGCGAGACTCTGCACCTGAAAAAGATCGTCTCGACCACCCCGAGCGACTACCTTGCAGTGCCCACCCCACCGGGTCCGACACTGGTGATGGACCGTCTTGCCCGCGCGCGCTGAAACCACGCGCGCCACTGCCTGCGCAGCGCGCGCCGCATTTGGCGCGCACATTGCGCTTTCTGGCAGTTTCCGTAGCGAAATTGCCGTTTTACGCCCGGTTGCCCCCCCTTTGCGCATTGCATTCGCCCGGAAAGTTGGTCCAATAGGGGCCACTTTATATAACAGCCGGACGATGTAACCTTGACCGACGACACCCCTGTACTCGAAATCCGCGGATTGCATAAATCCTACGGCGACTTGGAAGTGATCAAAGGGGTGGATATCACCGCCAAACGCGGCGACGTTGTGTCTTTGATCGGCTCTTCCGGCTCTGGCAAATCCACCCTTTTGCGCTGCTGTAACCTGCTTGAAGACAGCCAACAGGGCGACATTCTGTTCAAGGGCGAACCGATCACATGGAGCGGCAGCGGCATCGCCCGCCAGCCCGCGGACGCCAAGCAAGTCCTGCGCATCCGCACCAATCTGTCCATGGTGTTTCAGCAGTTCAACCTGTGGTCCCATATGACCATTCTGCAAAACGTAATGGAAGCGCCGCTGACCGTGCTGAAACGTGACCGCGACGAGGTGGAGAAATCCGCGCGCAAGTATCTCGATCAGGTGGGCATCGGCGACAAATGCGACGTCTACCCGGCGCAGCTTTCGGGTGGCCAGCAGCAGCGAGCAGCGATTGCGCGCGCGCTCTGCATGGAACCTGAGGCGCTGCTGTTTGATGAGCCGACCTCCGCCCTTGATCCCGAGCTGGAGCAAGAGGTCGTGAAGGTCATCAAGGATCTCGCCAAGGAAGGCCGCACCATGCTGATCGTGACCCACGACATGCGTATGGCAGCAGATGTCTCCGATCACATCGTGTTCCTGCATAAAGGGCTGATCGAAGAAGAAGGCTGCCCCGACGAGATCTTTGGAAATACCCGCAGTGAACGGCTGCGGGCCTTCCTGTCGTCCACGCGACAGGCCCAATAACCAAAAACCAGACCAACACCAATAAACGGGAGTTACCACATGAAATCTCTGCTTCTTGGCTCTGCCGCACTGGCACTGTCCGCAACCTTTGCCATGGCCGACACCATCCGCCTCGGCACCGAGGGCGCCTACCCTCCCTACAACTTCATCAACGACGCCGGTGAAGTCGACGGGTTCGAGCGCGAGCTGGGCGATGAGCTGTGCAAGCGCGCCGAACTGACCTGCGAGTGGGTCACCAACGACTGGGATTCGATCATTCCGAACCTGCTGTCGGGCAACTACGACGCGATCATCGCGGGCATGTCGATCACCGACGAGCGCAAGGAAGTTGTCTCCTTCACCGAAGGCTACACCAAGCCCTCGCCCTCCGCTTACGCCGCCCTGTCCGAAGGTGTTGACGTGAACGCAAGCGTTGTTGCCGCGCAGTCCGGCACCATCCAGGCGGCACATGTGGCCGAAACCGGCGCCACCCTGGTGGAATTCCCCACCCCGGATGAGACCATCGCTGCCGTGAACTCCGGCGAAGTCGATGTGGTGCTCTCCGACAAGGACTTCCTCGCACCGATCGTTGAAGAATCCGATCTGGTCTTCCTCGGCGACGTCTACCTCGGTGGTGGCATCGGCATGGCGTTCCGTCAGTCCGACGACGAGATGCGCGGCAAGTTCGATGCGGCGATTGCCTCGATGAAAGAAGACGGTTCGCTCAACGAGCTGCTCGACAAATGGGAGATCGAGGGCAAGTTCTGATCGCCCTGATCCCTGACTGAAACACGGGAGGGGGGCATCGGCCCCCTTTCCACTTTTGCCACCGCGCATGCGGTCGCGCCCGTTCCCCATCAGATGACGAGGCCCGCCATTTTTTCCTATTGCTCTGATCCGGCCACGCTCGAGGGCTTGCAGTGGCTGAGTTGCTACCTCACTACCGGCAAGCATTGGGCTTTTTACATGTCCTTTGGGACGGTTCTGTTGCTGCTGGCGGTCACCGCCCCGATGGCGCTGGCCTTTGGTTTCTTTGGCGCCAGCGCCGCACGTTCGCGTGTCCTGCCGCTGGCTTGGTTCGGCAAAGGCTACATCGCCGTGGTACGGGGGGTGCCTGATATTGCCTTCTTCCTGTTCTTTGTGATCGCGCTCGATCAGGGGATCGAATGGCTGCGCCATCAGGTGAAATGTCCGGACTGGGACGAGCCGATCCGGCAGGGCAACGACTTTATCGTCTGCCAGGCCGCCAAGATGCCGCTCAATACCGACCCGCAGTGGTTCCATGAGATCTATGGCTTCAGCCTCGCGGTCCTGACCTTTGCCATCGTGTTTGGCGCCTTTGCCGCCAACGTGTTGTTTGGGGCCATGCGCGCGGTGCCGCGTGCGCAGATCGAAACCGCCGAAGCCTATGGGATGTCCCCACGCCAGACCTTCTGGCGTGTTCTAGTGCCGCAGATGTGGGTTTATGCGCTGCCGGGGCTCTCGAACCTTTGGATGGTTCTCATCAAGGCGACGCCGCTTCTGTTCCTGCTCGGCGTCGAAGACATCGTCTATTGGGCCCGCGAGCTGGGTGGGTCAAAAACCACCCGCTTCACCGACTACCCCCACGGCGACTGGCGCATGTGGTACTTCCTTGCGCTTCTGGTGTTCTACCTCGCCTTTACCAAGGTCTCTGAAATCGTCCTGGCCCGTATTTCCCGCCGCCTGTCCCATGGGCAGGCCACCCTCGCCGGCGAAGCCCAACGCAAAGCCGAAGGAGCCGCAACATGAGCTGCTTTGAAACCTTTCAGGCCTATGCGCTGCGCTCAATCGGGATTGGCGAACGGCTGCTGCCGCGCAGTGACTTTACGCTCTGCGATCAATTTGTCCTGATCGGTTCCGGCCTGATCTGGAACGTCTACTTCGGCGCGATTGCGATTTTCACCGGGTTCTTCTTTGCCAATGCCCTCGCGGTGGCGAAGAACTCCCACAAGCGCTGGCTGCGCGCACCGGCAAACGGGTTCATCTTTGTGTTCCGGGGCTCGCCGCTGTTCATCCAGTTCTTCTTTGCCTATTTCGTGTTCCTGTCGCTCAAGAGTGTTTCACCGATCTTTGATCCGCTCTCGGCGGCCTGGCTTGGTGCGCTGATCGTGCTGTTCCTCAATACCTCGGCCTATTCGGCAGAGATCTTCTACGGCGCGCTGCGCTCGATCCCCAAAGGCGACCTCGAAGCCGCCGACGCCTATGGTCTGTCGGGCTGGAGCCGCTTTCGCAGGGTGATCTGGCCCACCATGATGCGGCTGGCCTGGCCCGCCTATACCAACGAGGCGATCTTTCTGTTCCACGCCACGACACTGGTCTATTTCTCGGGCTTTCCGGCGTGGCGCCAAAAGGGCGATGCGCTGTATTACGCGAACTACTTCGCGGATAAGACCTTCAACCCGTTCGTCCCCTACCCGATCCTTGCGTTCTATTTCATCCTGCTGACGCTGGCGATCATCGCGGTGTTTGGAATGATCAACACGCGGCTCAACCGGCATATGCCACAGGAGCTGCGCCGCAAGATCCGGGTGCGCCCGCAGCTGATGCGCTAAGGGCGCGACACCCGCAAAGAAAAAACGCCCCGCTGATCCGATCAGCGGGGCGTTTTGTTATCCACGCGCCTTGGCACGCACATAGTTGCCCGGCGCCTGTTCAAGCACCGGATAGGATTTATGCGCCCCCGGCACCCGCGCAGGCACCTGCTTGCCCGAACGTTTCTTGAGCCACGCCTCCCAGCGCGGCCACCAGGATCCTTCGGTGAACTCTGCGCCCTCCATCCAGTCGTCGGCATCGAGACTGAGATCGGCGTTGACATAATGACCGTATTTGTTGCGGCTCACCGGATTGACGATACCCGCGATGTGACCGGACTGGCTCACCACAAAGCTCTTGGAGCGCGAGCCCATCTGTTGCACGCCGCGATAGCATTGTTTCCACGCCGCAATGTGGTCGGTCTCGCAGGTGATCGCCATCAGCGGCACGTCCACATCGCGCACATGCAGCGTATGGCCAAAGAGCTCAAATCCGTCGGTCACAAACTTGTTGTCCTGGCAGAGCCCCCGCAAATACTGCACCGCCATTTTTCCCGGCAGATTGGCGCCGTCGCCATTCCAATAAAGAAGATCAAAGGCCGGTGGGGTCTCGCCCATCATATAGCTGCGGATGGCCGGGCCATAGACCAGATCATTGGCCCTCAGGAACGAGAAAGTCCGCGCCATGATGTAGTGCGGCATGATCCCGTCTTCGCCGATCTCCGCTTCGATCGCATCGACAAAATCGTTTTGCAGGAAGGGCGTAAAATCCCCCTGATCGGAGAAATCGGTGAGCGCGGTAAAGAATGTCGCGGACTTCACCGATTTGTCGCCGCGCTGCTTCAGGAGCGACAGCGTCAGGCTGAGCGTGGTGCCCGCAATGCAGTAGCCCACTGCATTCACTTGCTTGGTGCCGGAGATCTCCTTGGCGACCTCGATGGCCTTGAGGAACCCCTCCTCGACGTAATCCTCCATGCCGACATCAGCATAGTCCGAATTGGGATTGATCCAAGAGACCACAAACAGACTGTAACCCTGATCTGTGATCCATTTGATCAGGCTGTTCTTTTCCTTTAGATCGAGGATGTAGAACTTGTTGATCCAGGGCGGGAACAGCACGATGGGCGTTTCGTGCACCGTCTCGGTGGTGGGATGATACTGGATAAGCTCCATCATCCGGTTGCGATAGACCACCTCGCCGGGGGTGGTGGCGATGTTGTGACCGATCTCAAAGGCGTTCTCATCGGCGAGGCGAACGATCAACTCGCCATCATTGGCCTCCAGATCGGCCACGAGATTCTCCAACCCGTCGATCAGGGATTGCCCGTCAGTTTCCAGTGCCTTTTCCAGAGCGTCCGGGTTTGTCGCGAGGAAATTGGTCGGAGCCATCATGTTGATGATCTGATCGGCAAAATAACCGAGCCGCTGCCGATCCACCCGATCGAGATCTTCGACCTCGTCCACAGCGGTACGGATGGCCTCCGCATTGGTCAGGTACTGATCGCGCAGGAACCGGAAATAGGGATTGGTCTCCCACATCGGATTGGCGAACCGACGATCGTTTACCGCGGGGCGCTCTGTCGTCTCGCCCTCCTCATTCTGCGCGGCGGCCAGCGTCTGTGCCATGGCCTGCTGCGCTTCTGCAAAATTTTGCACCGACTTGCCCCAATATTGAACTTGTTGTTCAAGCAGGCGGGTGGGGTTCTGTGCCATCGCAGCCCAATAGGACGATGCTGCACGCGCGAAAAGTTCCTGATTCGGAGCGTCCAATCCGGGGTTGTGACCCTTCTTCTGAGCCAAAACTTCGATCAAACGCTTGGAGAGATGCTCTACGCGCACCAAATTTTCTTTAAGCTGGTCAATCTGTTCCGCAGATGAAGCTTCAATAGACTTGTCCGTTGTTGTCATCTTAAGGAAACCCTCATAATCTTTCTGCTGTGCAGAATACTTGCTTCGCCATTCTACGGCAAAGCGGCCTCAGCTCCCAATCTCCCGGCGTGCGTCGGCAAAGATGGGCTCAAACCGCGGCACGAAAAGCACCGCCAAGGAGACGCACATGCGCTACATGATGTCCTACGACCTGATGGAGACGGTTCGTAACGCGAACCAATGGCTTGGCGCAACTGCGCTGTCCATGGCCTCCTATCCGGCCAATGCCGCCCTGCCGAACCCGATGCTGAGCTGGATGGCCGCATGGGGTCAGGTCACAGAACGCAGTTTCGAGCGGATGGTGACCAAACCCGACTGGGGCATCCCGGCAACCACCCTGCCTGATGGTAAGGACCATCTGGTCGAAGTCGACACAATCGTCGAAAAACCGTTTGGGGATCTCATTCATTTCCGGGTCACCGATCGCGCTGAACAGCCGCGCAAGGTTCTGGTGGTGGCGCCGATGTCCGGCCATTACGCCACGCTCCTGCGCTCCATGGTCAAAAGCTTGATCGAGAACTGCGAAGTCTATGTGACAGACTGGCACAACGCCCGCGACATTCCCGTCTCGGCCGGGAAATTCGATGTCGAGGATTACACGCTCTATCTGGTTGAGTTCATGCGCGAACTTGGCCCTGACACCCATGTGGTTGCCGTCTGTCAACCGGCGCCGCTCACCCTGGCGGCGACCGCCTATCTCGCAGAGATCGACCCCAAGGCGCAGCCGTCTTCTCTGACCCTGATCGGCGGTCCCGTGGACCCTGGCGCCACGCCCACCGACGTGACCGATTTTGGCCGCCGCGTGACCATGGGACAGCTGGAGCAGACCATGATCCAGCGCGTTGGCTTCAAATACAAAGGGGTCGGCCGCAAGGTCTATCCCGGGCTGTTGCAGCTGGCTTCATTTATGTCGATGAACATGGACCGCCACTCCAAAGCCTTTTCCGAGCAGATCATGCGCGTCTGTCGCGGCGAGGCCACGGATCACGATGCCCACAACCGCTTTTACGACGAGTATCTTGCAGTGATGGACATGCCGGCAGAGTTCTATCTCTCGACGGTAGAACGTGTCTTCAAACAGCGCGAAATCGCCCAAAACGCCTTTACCGTCCAAGGTCACAAGATCGACATCGGCAAGATCACGGATGTCGCGGTGAAAACCGTTGAAGGCTCCAAGGACGATATTTCCGCGCCCGGTCAATGCATTGCAGCGCTGGACCTCTGCACCGGCCTGCCCGACTCGAAAAAGGCAAGCCATGTAGAACCCGGTGCCGGGCACTATGGCATCTTTGCCGGTCGTTCCTGGCGCAACAACATCCGTCCGCTGGTGATAGACTTCATGGATGCCAACGCGCGCCAACCTGTGCGCAAACAGCCCAAGAAAACCGCAGCCAAATAGAGGGCATTTTCATGTCTGACGCCCCCTCGGAACCGCTTGGGTTTTCCTGTGCCTGTGGCGCGCTCTCCGGTCACATCGAGGCGGCCTCAGTCAAGCAAGGCACCCGCCTACGCTGCCACTGCACCGATTGCCGTGCAGTGGAGCTCTATCATGGGGCTCCGGATCCGAAAGGAAGCGGGGTCGACCTGCTGCAGCTCAACCCGGATATGGTAGTGATCGACCGGGGCGCAGATCAGCTACACCTGCTGCAGCTGTCTCCCAAGGGGCTCTATCGTTGGTATGCGGGCTGTTGCGGCATGCCGCTGTTCAATGGCCTGCGCAATCCGAGGCTGCCCTTCATCGCGGTCCGCACGGCGCTTTTCTTTGAACCCGACCGCCTAGGGCGCGTGGTGGCAGAGGCCTTTATTCCACAACCGGGGAAACCGCCACGGCACAAGGGCGCGGCGCGCATGACAATGAAACTGGCCAGTCGAATGATTTCTGCCTGGGTCTCCGGGCGCTGGCGCCAAACCGCGTTTTTTGACGGTCAGAGCGGGCGACCAGTGGCAGAGCCACATGTGTTGTCAAAGGCCGAACGCCGGGCGCTGACCGCAGACAAGTAATAGATCTCAAGCGCGTCAGGCGCTTGCGCGATAGTTCGCAGACAAATGCAACACGTCCTCTGACAGCTCTTGCATGGATGTATCCGCGTGCGTGATCACCGGTGCCGCGGGCTGGCGCCGCGCACGGCGACTGACCCAAAGAGGTTCATCAACCGGCTCTGCCAGCTCTCCCGTAAGAGGGCAAACCGTGTGATCTCCGATGATCCAATTGTGCAAAATGGCGCTGACACGCTCGGGTTGCTCCATCAATGGCACATGCCCTGCATCCTCGATCATCTCGATCCGGGCATTCTGCATCAGTTCCGCCGTGATCATCTGCCGTTTCACAGGCGTGATCTGGTCATGCACGCCGCAGATCACCAGCCCAGGCTGCGAGGCCCGCCGCAGGGTGGCTTGCTGATCTCGGCGTCGTTGCAACATCCGGCTTTGCGACACAAAGACATCCGGTCCCAGATCCTCTGCCATATCCGCAAGCTGTCCCATGATCTGATGCCGCAACGGTCCCGGTGCCAGGCTAGACGTCGGGATCACCTCTTCCATGACACCGCGCAGCCGTCCGGTGCGCGCACGGATGATCCAGGGTTCACGTTCTGCCGCCTTGGCCGGGGTTTCCGGCAGCGGCGTCGACCCGATGAGCCCGATACCCGCGATACGTCCGGGTTGCGCAGCCAGCATCGCCATCGCAATCGATCCGCCGAGGCCGGCCCCAAGCACGGTGAACTTCTCTGGCATATGCGTCAAAAGCGTGGCCGCGACATCCTCAATCCGATCCGCGTTGAGCACCGGCGCAATCGTGACCGGCACATGCCTCGAGAGCATTCGGACCTGGGGTTCCCAGACCCGTCCGTCACTCATGAATCCAGGCACAACCACCAAAGGATGCGCCAACAACTGCGCTGGTTCAATCATATGTATCTGCCCGTATTGAATGCGCCTATGTATGGCGCTTGGGTTCACTACACGTCCCAAAGTGCGGGGCAGCAAGGACTTTTTTACTTTGCGCAAAATTGGTTAAGGATGTGTGTCTTCCTCAATACCCATTCCAGCGGAACGCGCCCTCCGGCGAGAGCGCCGAGTAAGGGTTATGCGCGATTTCCCAGATATGCCCGTCTGGCGACTGGAAATAGCCGATGGTTCCGCCCCAAAAGACCGGCCCAGCCGGGCGCAAGATGGCAGCGCCCGCAGCCTCAGCCCGTGCCAAAAGCGGGGCAACCTCTTCGGCGTCGCGCACGTTATGGCTCAGGGTCATCGCACCGGTGCCCAGGGCCTCAATCGGCAAGTTCAAATCTTCCGCCAGCTTGTCCAGCGTATAGAGACCAAGGGTCTGTGACATCAGATCAAAGGCGACAACGCCATCCGGACTTTCTGCCCGCGTCCACCCGAGTTGCTCGTAAAACTGCGCCGATGCTTCCACATCCTGCACACCAAGCGTGATCAAACTGACCCTTTGTTCCATGGTTCAATCCTTTAAAAACAAACGACGCGCCAAAACCCTTGGCGCGCCCTTTCCTTATATCAAGCAGGAACAAATTGCGAACATTTCTTCGTTTATCCGGCACAGACCTGCTCGACCGCCGATGCGATCAGCGCCAGGCAGGCTTCATCCGAGAACCGGTGATCGGCGTCTTTCACCAGCGTCAGCCGCATATCCGCGCAGTCAGCATGCTCCAGCAGCCGCAATGCCGTCTCGGTCGAGACGGCCGAGTCATCCGTGCCCTGAAGGCAGCGCACCGGAAAGGGCAGATCAAGCTTTTCCCGCAACACAAGGTTTTCACGCCCGTTTTCGACCATGCGCTTGGTCACAATATAGGGCTCCATGTAATCGCTGGGCAGCTCGACATGGCCCTGCGACTCTAGTTCTTCTTTTTGCGCCGCGGTGAAATTGGCCCAATAGCCATCCTCGGTAAAATCAGGGGCGGCGGCAATTGTGACCATCCCCTTGATCCGGTCCGCGCGCGCCTTGGCAAGCAACAGCGCCTGCCAGCCCCCCATCGAAGAGCCCACGGGAACGATCTCCCCCTCGGTCAGGCCATCGACAACCGCAAGCGTATCTGCATGCCAATCGCCGATGCAGCCCTCCTCAAACCGCCCCGAACTTTCTCCATGGCCGGAATAGTCAAACCGCAAGAACGCCTGCCCGCGCGCCTTGGCCCAATCCTCAAGGAACACCGCCTTGGTGCCTTCCATGTCGGACTTCAGCCCCCCAAGGAACACCACACAGGGACCCCGCCCTTCGGTCTTGTGATAAGCGATACGTCGTCCCTCTGAGGTCTCCAGATACTGCGGCGCCATGTGTTTTCTCCCAGAAATCTTGCTCTCTCTCCCATGCCACGCGGCGGAGGGATTCGCCAATTCCCCGTCTTCTAACCCCAAATATCCCGGGGAGCGCGAGGGGCAGCGCCCCTCGCCCAGGGGGCCTTAATTTCAAACCTCTATCTTGACCTTGACCGCGCCCTCCGCCAAACAGCTCAGACGCATATAACCCGCAACCGGGCGTTCTGTGGGCGCCAAACCGACGAGGAGAGCCAGACTATGGCCCAGATTTCCCTCACATTCCCCGATGGCAACGCACGTTCCTACGACGCAGGGATTACCCCTGCCGAGGTCGCAGCTGACATCTCCACTTCCCTTGCCAAAAAAGCGATCTCTGCCACCGTGGACGGTCAACACTGGGACTTGCAATGGCCCGTGACCCAGGATGCCGCCATCGCCATCCACACGATGAAGGACGAGGCGCAGGCCAATGAGCTCATCCGGCACGACCTTGCGCATATCATGGCGCGCGCGGTGCAGGAGATCTGGCCCGATACCAAGGTCACCATTGGCCCGGTCATCGAAAATGGCTGGTATTATGACTTTGATCGTGCGGAACCCTTCACCCCCGAAGATCTCGGCACCATCGAAAAGAAGATGAAAGAGATCATCAACAAGCGCGAACCCGTGACCACAGAGGTTTGGGAGCGCGAGAAGGCGATCCAGTATTACACCGATAATAACGAGCCCTATAAGGTCGAGCTGATCGACAGCATCCCCGGCGATGAGCCGCTGCGGATGTATTGGCATGGCGACTGGCAGGATCTCTGCCGCGGGCCGCACCTGCAGCACACCGGCCAGGTGCCGGGCGATGCCTTCAAGCTGATGTCGATCGCCGGCGCCTACTGGCGCGGCGACAGCGATCGCCAGATGCTCCAGCGCATCTACGGCGTGGCCTTCACCGGTAAGGAAAAGCTCAAGGCGCATCTCACCATGCTCGAGGAGGCCGCCAAGCGCGACCACCGCAAGCTGGGCCGCGAGATGAACCTTTTTCACATGCAGGAAGAAGCCCCCGGCCAGGTGTTCTGGCATCCGAACGGATGGCGCATCTACACCACGCTTCAGGACTACATGCGCCGCATGCAGGATCGCGACGGCTATGTAGAGGTCAACACGCCTCAGGTGGTGGACCGCAAACTCTGGGAAAAGTCCGGCCACTGGGACAAGTATCAGGAAAACATGTTCATTGTTGAGGTCGACGAGGATCACGCCCGCGAAAAGGCCGTGAACGCCCTGAAGCCGATGAACTGCCCCTGCCACGTGCAGGTGTTCAACCAAGGCCTCAAGTCCTATCGCGACTTGCCTTTGCGCATGGCAGAGTTCGGCTCCTGCGCGCGCTACGAGCCCTCGGGCGCCCTGCATGGCATCATGCGCGTGCGCGGCTTCACGCAGGATGATGGCCACATCTTCTGCACCGAAGATCAGATTACATCCGAGACCGCAAAGTTCATCGCCTTCCTCTCCAAAGTCTATGCAGATCTCGGCTTTGACAATTGGACCATCAAGCTCTCCACCCGCCCCGAACAGCGGATCGGCTCGGATGAGACATGGGACGATATGGAACAGGCCCTTGGCGATGCCTGCAAGGCCGCGGGCTACGACTATGAGATCCTCGAAGGCGAAGGCGCCTTCTATGGTCCCAAACTCGAGTTCACCCTGACCGACGCCATCGGCCGGAACTGGCAATGCGGCACACTTCAGGTGGATGCCAACCTGCCCGAACGGCTCGAAGCGAGCTTTATCGGTCAGGACGGCAGCAAGCACCGTCCGGTCATGCTGCACCGCGCCACCCTTGGCTCGTTCGAGCGCTTCATCGGCATCCTGATCGAAGAGCACGCTGGCAAGCTCCCGTTCTGGCTCGCGCCGCGTCAGGTGGTGGTCGCCTCGATTACGTCAGAGGCGGACGACTATGTGAACGAAGTGGTCGAGACCCTGCGCGCCGCCGGTGTGCGAGCCGAGGCCGATACGCGCAATGAGAAGATCAACTACAAGGTCCGCGAGCATTCGGTTGGCAAAGTGCCGGTGATTCTCGCCGTTGGCCACCGCGAGGTTGAGGAGCGCACCGTCTCCGTGCGTCGTCTTGGCGAGAAACAGACCAAGGTTGAGAGCCTCACAAATGTTACAGAGGAGCTGGCAAAGGCCGCAACGCCGCCAGACCTTCTGTAATATTTACCCGGTTTTTGAACAAAGGCGGCCCCCACTCGGGGGCCGTTTTGTTTCAAAACCCCAGAAATCGCAGCAATTTGGCACCAAACGCGCGGGTTCTCTCTAACATCGACTGACGCAGGCGTGAGCCACGCGCTCGTGAGTTCCTTTGTGCCTTCATTCGCGGTTAGTCTGTATTTGTCACTCAAGACGACGCCTATCACTTCAGGAGGACACGCGTATGTCGACCACCACCAAAACTCTCGCCGTTGCAGGCGCCGTTGCCGCAGCACTGACCGCCGTCACCACGTCGCACGCCTCTGCTCAGGCCAAAGAGAAATGCTATGGCGTTTCGCTGGCCGGTCAGAACGACTGCGCGGCCGGTCCCGGCACCACCTGCGCGGGCACATCCACAGTTGACTATCAGGGCAACGCCTGGACGCTCGTCGACTCTGGCACCTGCACCGAGATGGAACTGCCCGCGATGGCAGATGGCACCGCACGCGCAGGCTCGCTCGAGCCGCTCGAGCGCGACCTGCCAGCCTAAGCCATCACAGACTTCATGGCGGGGGCGCTGCGGCGCCCTTGCCTGCTGCCGGTGGGCCGCAACGAGACGCGGCCTCTCCTGCACCTTACCGCTCTTCGTTTTTGCGATCCCCACGAGGCCCGCTATGACCGATTTTTCCCAGCTGCCGAACGCCGCAGGTGTTGGCTATAAGCCTCAGCATTTCCAGAATATTATTGATGGCTCCGGGGCGGTGGACTGGCTTGAGATCCACGCCGAGAACTACATGGGCGACGGCGGTCGCCCGCTGGCGCAGCTGCGTCATCTCGCCGAGCGTTTCCCGATCTCCGTGCACGGTGTTGGGCTTTCCATTGGCGGCGAAGGACCGCTTGATCCGGAACACCTTGCGCGGCTCAAACATCTCGTGGACTGGCTGAAGCCCGCGAGCTTCTCCGAACATCTGGCGTGGTCCACCCACGACACGCATTTCTACAACGATCTGCTGCCCCTGCCCTACACGGATGCCACGCTTGCGCGGATCTGCGATCACATCGACATGGTGCAGACCCTGCTGGGGCGGCGTATGCTGCTGGAGAACCCCTCAAGCTATCTCGCCTTTGCCGAGAGCACATGGGAAGAGCCGGCCTTTTTGCACGAGATCGCCAAACGCACGGGCTGCGGGCTTTTGCTGGACGTGAACAACGTGTTTGTATCTGCCACCAATCTTGGCTATCGCCCGCAGGACTATATTGATGCCTACCCGCTTGATCTGGTGGGGGAAATCCATCTTGGCGGGCATGATGAAGACGAGGATGACCACGGTCGCCCGCTCCTTATCGACAGTCATGGCGCCGAAGTTGTCGACCCGGTTTGGTCCCTTTTGTCCTATACCCTCACCCGATCTGGCCCAAAGCCCACGCTGGTGGAATGGGACACGGATGTCCCCGAATGGTCGGTGCTCGAAGCCGAAGCAGCCCGCGCAGCGAACGCGCTGCGGACGGCGAAAGTGGCCGCCTGATGACACGCGAAGCGGAGTTCACCACGGCAATCCTCGACGCCCGCCTGCCGGTACCGGACGGGTTGTTGGATGGTGCAGCGCAGCCCGCCGGGCGCCGCTTCAGCGTCTATCGCAACAATGTGGCCGTCTCCCTGACAGAGGCGCTACATCAGGGGTTTCCGGTCATCGCAAAGCTCCTCGGCAAGGAGAACATGGATGGATTGGCCGCACTTTTCCTGCGCGCCCACCCCCCCTCAAGCCCGCTGATGATGCACTATGGCGCTGAATTTCCGCGCTTTATCGAGGGCATGCCGCAGCTTTCGCATTTGGGGTATCTGGGTGATGTGGCCCGGCTGGAGTTGGCTCTGCGCCAGAGCTATCACGCCGCTGATGCCGCACCGCTTGATCCGGCAAGGCTTGCCGCGCTCTCGTCCGAGGCTCTGATGCAAAGCCGGCTGATCTTTGCTCCGGCGATGACAGTGCTGCGCTCGTCTTGGCCAATCCACGCGATCTGGCGGTACAACACCGAGGATAGCGCCCCAAAGCCGCAACCGCAGGCCGAGGATGTTTTGATTACCCGACCGGATTTTGACCCCATCGCCCAGCCGCTCCCCGAGGGTGGCGCTGTTTGGATTTCAGCCCTTCAGGCCGGCGAGACCCTCGGGGACGCCACCGAAGCCGCAACAGATGATTTTCCCGAATTTGACCTCAGCGTCCCCCTGGCGCTTTTGATCGAGGGCTTGGCCCTCACAGACCTCTCGCAATAGGACTTCCCATGACTGCGTTGATTTCTCTCCATAACGCCGTGTTCAACCTGGTTGAGCGCTTGGGCGACTGGCTGATGCCGCTATTTGCCCGTTTCACTTTCGCCGCTGTGCTGCTGCTCTATTACTGGAACTCCGGGCTCACCAAGCTGGGCGATGGCCTCTTTGGGCTGTTTTCGCCCTCGATCGGTGCTTATAGCCAGATCTTTCCCAAACAACTCGAGGCCGTTGGCTACGATGTGTCCCAGTTCGGACTGTTGCAGTGGGTTGTCGTGATGGCAGGCACTTACGCCGAATTCCTGCTGCCGCTTCTGATCGTGATTGGCCTGGCCACGCGGATCGCCTCGCTTGGCATGATCGGCTTTGTGGTGGTGCAGTCGCTCACGGATGTCTACGGGCATGGTGCAACGGATACCAAAACGCTGGGCGCTTGGTTTGACCGCTTCTCCGACAGTGTCATCATGGACCAGCGTCTGCTGTGGGTCTTTGTACTCAGTTATCTGGTGGTGAAAGGCGCAGGTGCGCTCTCTGTGGATGCGGTGCTGCGCGCCCGCCATCAGCACGCTCAGGACTGATACAGGTTTCAAATCCCTTTAGATCTGCGGCGCCTGTGATTGACCCACAGGCGCCGCTTCGTTGTCTCAGGTCCGCGTGTCAGGTCACACCGAGTGCAGCCTGCACGTCTTTGGTCCACCCCAGATGGAGCTGCCCCTCTGCCTCGATCAACGGGCGTTTCATCAGACTCGGGTGTTCTGCCAGCAGTTCAAGTGGCGGTTTTGCCCGATCTTCCTCGCTGAGGCCGCGCCAATTGGTTGACCGCGTATTGAGCAGTTTGTCTGGAAATTGAGCATAGGCCTGCGCCATGATGTCTGCAGGCACCCCCTCGGTTCTGACATCCTTAAAGTCGGCATCTGGCAGTGATTTCAGCGCCTTGCGACATGTATCACAGGTTTTCAGACCATAAAGCTTCACTTCAGCTTCTCCTTGTGCTCGCAGGTTTCTCACAATTTACGGTAGAGTCTCACCGATTTCCTTTGATTTTTACAAACCGCGTGCCACACTGAAATGGGCCTGCGGTATCCAAAGGCTTTGATCCACCTGAAGGCGCAGCGTTCATTCGCGCCGCTCAGGCGGTTGGAAGGTACTTTGAGCATGCTCAAAGTGAAGTGCAAGTGAGAAGGAGACACGGGACATGCCTACTGGCACCGTGAAATGGTTCAACACCACCAAGGGCTATGGTTTTATTGAACCCGAAGAAGGCGGCAAGGACGTGTTTGTCCATATCTCCGCCGTTGAACGCTCCGGCCTGACCGGTTTGGCGGACAATCAGAAAGTGGGATATGAGCTGACCGAAGGCCGGGACGGCCGACAAATGGCCGGCGACATTCGCCCACTCTAAAGGCCCTTTCCCAAAAAACTCCACTGCGTCCAGGCCATGTTGTGTGGTTTGGGCGCGGTCGTTTCCATGCACCTCTGCTGCAGATTATCCCTGTGCGCGAGGCAATCTCAGATATTCGGTCAAGACACAGGCCGGGTCCTCTGCACGAAGAGGCAGCGTCGCGTTGACACGCCACTCCTCCGGAGGAAACTCCGGGAAAAACGCGTCCGCATCATCTATTTCAAGGTCCACTTCGGTAATCATCAAGCGATCAGCTCGTGCCAGCATGCCCTTGTAGATCCCGGCCCCGCCGATACCATAGAGGCGGGCGTAGCCTTCGCTTCGGGCCAGATCGATTGCCGCATCAAGACTTGCCACCACGGTGTCCGCCGCATCGGGGTTTGAGGACACAACGATATTCAACCGGTTTTTCAATGGCTTGAATGGCAAACTGTCCCAGGTGTTGCGGCCCATGATGATCGCACCTCCCAGCGTTTCCCGCTGAAACGCTTTCAGATCCTCGGGCGCGTGCCAAGGGATGTCGTTGTCTTTGCCAATGGCACCGTTTCGCGCCCGCGCGACGATAAGCGTGATCATGGGGAATCCTGCCTGAACTGAGAGGTCTTAGACCGCGACCGGGGCCTTGATGACGGGGTCGGGATCATAGCCGAGGATTTCAAAATCCTCGTATTTGAAATCAAAAATGGAAGACACATCGCGCGCAATGCGCAGCTGCGGCAGGGGCTTAGGGCTGCGCGAAAGCTGCAGCTTCACCTGTTCCATGTGGTTGGAATAGATATGCGCGTCCCCCATCGTATGCACAAAACTGCCCACCTCATAGCCGGTCACATGGGCGAGCATGTGCAACAACAACGCATAAGAGGCGATGTTAAACGGCACACCGAGGAACATATCCGCAGAGCGCTGGTAGAGCTGCAGATGCATCTTGCCGCCCAGAATGCGCAGTTGCCACAGGCTGTGACAGGGCGGCAGCGCCATATCCGGCACATCGCCGGGGTTCCATGCGGTAACAATCAGGCGGCGGCTGTCGGGGCTCTTGCGGATCATATCCAGCAGCTCGCTGATCTGATCCACCGTGCCCGCCCGATAGAGTGGCTCATCCCCAAGCGTGCCCTCGGCGAGCTCTAGTCGTGGAAACTTGCGCCACTGGTAGCCATAGACCGGACCAAGATCGCCGTTTTCATCCGCCCATTCGTCCCAGATCGAAACACCGTTCTCTTTGAGATATCTTATGTTTGTATCCCCGGACAGGAACCACAACAGCTCATGTATGATCGAGCGCAGATGCAGCTTTTTGGTCGTCACCAAAGGGAACCCTTCGGCCAGATCATAACGTTGCTGCATTCCAAAACACGACAGAGTGCCGGTGCCGGTACGATCCGTCGTCTCGACCCCGTGATCAAGAATATGCTGCAAAGCGTCATGATACTGCTGCATCGTGCGAGCCTCCTGTCTGCCCTCCGGTGATAGCCCGAGCATCGCAGAGTTCCAAGCGGTTTACGCGCGCTCTCGACATTCTGGACGCGCGGCTTAGGTTGGGCGTTGAATTCGCACAAATGCAAGGGGATGCCTTCATGCCACTCAAGTATCTGCATACAATGGTCCGGGTCAAAGACCTGGAGAAATCCATGGCGTTCTATGCGCTGCTCGGCCTCAAAGAAACCCGCCGCTACGACAGCGAGGCAGGACGGTTTTCGCTGATCTTCATGGCCCCTCCCGGTCAGGAGGAGGCTCCGGTCGAGCTCACCTGGAACTGGGATGGCGACGACGAACTGCCGTCTGACAGCCGCCACTTTGGCCACCTCGCTTATGAAGTCGACAATATCTACGAGACCTGCCAGCACCTCATGGACAACGGTGTTGTCATTAACCGTCCGCCCCGCGATGGGCGGATGGCGTTTGTGCGCTCACCCGACAATATCTCGATCGAATTGCTGCAGGCGGGGGATGCACTTCCACCGGCAGAGCCTTGGTCCAGCATGGAAAACACCGGTAACTGGTGATCCGATGCGCGCCGTGTGTGAGGGGGCACGCTGCCGCGTCCCCCGTGGCGCCTTCTAACGTGGCCCGGTCTAAACTGGAAAGTCGCTGGGCGACTGAACTCAAAAAAAAGCAGCCCGGATCTGGAAGGCTCCAGTCCGGGCTGTTTGGCAGCAAACGCTGATCGGGACGGATGATCACGGGCACCATGCGCCCTCACCCATCAAACTGCGCCCATATCACTGGGCGCTTGCGTTCTCGGTAACCGCATCGCAAAACTGGTCGGGTGTCCCATGGGGTCACCGTCGCAGCGTACCCGAAACAATGGGTAGCAACGTGTTACGCTTCTCAACTGACAGATTGCCGATTTCTCCGGCTTCGGCAGTACCTGGTTGCTCCTGCAACCGCCCCCAGCGCCCCACTCTGACCATAGATCGGTCGATGGCTTGACAGGGTTGACAGACGTGTTTCGTGGCGAGGCCAGATGCGCGGTACGGCGATGCCGAACGTCAGAATCTGGTGCCTGAAAACTGCTGTCTTAAATGTCCCACGAACCTAAAGGCCCGAAAAACGGTTCTTAATAGATGTAGCGAATCTGGTCAGACCAGTACCGCTCCATGCGTTTGAGGGAGCCAGTGATGTCCTCGATCCCTTCGGCGCTGATCACGCCTTTGGTTTCCAGACCCTCTGCGTGACGCGAAAACAGCGAGGCAACGATATCGCGGATTTCACGGCCACGGGGAGTAAGACGCACACGCACCGACCTGCGGTCGATCTCGCAGCGTTGATGGTGCATATAGCCCATCTCCACCAGCTTCTTCAGATTGTAGCTTACGTTGCTGCCCTGATAGTAACCACGGGTTTTGAGTTCCCCGGCAGTCACCTCATTGTCGCCAATGTTGAACAGCAACAGAGCCTGCACCGCGTTGATGTCGAGGACACCTACGCGTTCAAACTCATCCTTGATGACATCAAGCAACAGGCGGTGCAAACGCTCCACCAGTGCCAGGGCATCAAGATAACCAGTCATGAACCCCTTGCGGTCCAGCTGGCTGATTGGTCGTTCCATACTCATTCAGCATCTCCGAATCGAAATTGCTTCATGACAAATATGGAGGGAATTTCCTGAAAATGCGTTAAACCGGATTTCTCTTTTATTTTTGGTATGTTCTAGAGATTTCATCGACCAGAGCGTTAAAGCGTTCCGGCGCGGGTGTTTGACCTGTTACCCATTGGTAAAGATCCTGGTCGTTTTCGCGCAGCAACGCGTCATATAGCGCGAGTTGAGCATCACTCATGGCCGCGAGATTCGCGGCCGCATAGCCGGACAGGAGAATGTCCATTTCCTTGATACCGCGCCGCATCGAGCGCATGGTAAGGCGCTTGATGCGGGTCTCGCGGCTTTCTTCGATGTTGGCCTGCGCTTCGATCATTCAGCCGCCTCCTGCGTGGCAACAAGACGGCGCAGGCTTTTCTCAAGACGTCCGGCGCGTTCGGCCTGCTGACGCAGCTCCTCGCGCAGGCTGCGCAATTCACGGGCGATGGCGGCCATATCTTCGCCCAGCGTGTCCTCATTGGGCGCAGAGAGCTCATCGCCTTCGCCGGTCAGCAGCCAGCTCATCGATACATTGAGAATCCCCGAGAGCGTCGAGAGTTTGTTGGCCCTGGGCTCGGACAGATCCTGCTCCCAACCGATCAGGGTGGATTTTTTCACCCCCATACGGCGTGCCAGCTGGCCTTGTGTCATGCCAGCGCTTTCACGTGCGGCCGCGACGCGATCTCCAAAAGTTGCGGCATCCGGGCCATACCAGTCGCTCGTCGTGTCGGTCATGCGGTCTCTCCTAAGTGGACGACTTGATTGCCGTTTGGCGCCACCCTAAGAGTTTTGCAGATGACATTCAAATCGAGGTCCGACATGTCCGTTCTTTCTGCGACACTTTCCCGCGTGAAGCCTTCCCCGACCATTGCCGTCACCAATAAGGCGCGTGAATTGAAAGCCGCCGGTCGCGACGTGATCGGCCTTGGTGCGGGGGAACCGGATTTCGACACGCCACAATCCATCAAGGATGCCGCTGTCCGTGCCATTGCCGAGGGCAAGACCAAATATACAGCCGTCGATGGCATCCCGGAGCTGAAGCAGGCCATCTGCGAAAAGTTCAAGCGTGACAATGGCCTGGACTATCGCCCGGAGCAGGTCACGGTAAACTCTGGCGGCAAGCAGACGCTGTATAACGCCCTGATGGCGACCCTCAATCCCGGCGATGAGGTGATCATCCCCGCGCCCTATTGGGTGAGCTATCCTGACATGGTGCTCCTTGCAGGAGGCACTCCGGTTCCGGTGGAGGCCAGCCTTGAGACCAGCTTCAAACTGACGCCCGATCAGTTGGAGGCCGCCATCACCGACAAGACCAAATGGTTCATCTTCAATTCTCCCTCCAACCCGACCGGAGCCGGATATTCGCGCGCCGAATTGAAAGCTCTGACGGATGTCTTGATGCGTCATCCCCATGTCTGGGTGATGACCGATGACATGTATGAACACCTCGCCTATGACGATTTCGAATTCTGCACACCGGCGCAGGTTGAACCGGGACTCTATGACCGCACCCTCACCTGCAACGGGGTTTCCAAAGCCTATGCGATGACTGGCTGGCGGATCGGCTATGCGGCGGGTCCGGAAACTCTGATTGCGGCGATGCGCAAGGTGCAGTCGCAGTCTACCTCGAACCCCTGTTCGGTCAGCCAATATGCCGCGCTCGAGGCGCTCACGGGGCCGCAGGATTTCCTCGCCAGCAACAATGAAATCTTCGTGCGGCGGCGCAATCTGGTGGTGTCGATGCTGTCGGAGATCGATGGCTTGACCTGCCCGGTGCCGGAGGGCGCTTTTTATGTCTACCCCTCGATCGCGGGTCTCATTGGCAAGACAACGCCAAAAGGCGTAACCATCAACAGCGACGAGGATTTTGCCACCGCCCTTCTGGAAGAGGCCGATGTGGCCGTGGTGTTTGGCGCAGCCTTTGGCCTCTCGCCGAATTTCCGTGTGAGCTATGCAACCTCCGATGACGCCCTCAAGGAAGCCTGCACGCGCATCCAGCGCTTCTGCGCCTCGCTCAGCTGATCTCTGAGCGCCACGACACAAAGTCTTGCGCTGCGCTTTGCGCATCGCGGTGGGGCGGCGGCCGCGCCTTCGGCGCGGCCGCCGCCCGGCCCAACCGGGCCAATGTGGCGTGCCTCGGCACAGCGCATGTCTGGGCGGGAGTACTCCCCGGCTTCAATCTGCAGACCGTAAAGGTTACAACCTAGCCTCCTGCCTCTCACTTCCTCCCTCCTCGCGCCCGCACCTCCTTGCCAGAGACCACAGGCCTGATAGGTTCGGTGCGATCGCAGATCTGGATCAGGAATGTCATGACAACCGCCCTCCCCGAATATTACTTTCGCGTCCGCGAGAACGGCGCCATGGTGTTCCGTCTCGACACGGAGAACCGCAATCGACGCATCGAGATGGATCAGATCGCGGTGATCAATCTCAAGAAGGGAGAGATCAAACCGCATGGCGACCGAAGCCTCAGCGCTGAGGATCTCAGCGCAATCGAGGCCTGGATGGAGGAGCGCAGAACGCTCCTCGCTCAGCGCGAGATGGACGATATTCTACGCGCGGTGGATCACTTGAACCTCACCGCGCAATGGGCGCAGTCGCGCGCCAGTGACGCACAGTTGGAGAGGGTTACGGATACGCTGTTGATGGCCATGCATGACCTGCGCAGTGTCCTGGTCCGCAAAAAGGCGGATCGTCTGGCCAAGGCCGAAAAAGCATCTGGCTAGCACCAAGAGAGAAATCGCCGCGCTGTCCTTGCGGCAATTGTGGTCTCGCCTTTGGGCTCGGTTGCTGGTCTAGACGGGATCGGCCATGATCTCATCCGCGCGCATCTCTCCTGTGGGCGCTGTGGGCACCCGACGCAACGCGTGGAACCAGAAGCGCAACAGCAACAAAACGCCGGCGGTGCTAAGACCGAGGATCAAACCGATCCAGACACCTACGCCGCCCATCTCGGCCCGAAAGCCAAGGATGTACGAGGTCGGAACCCCCACCGCCCAATAGCTGAGCGCGGCCATCACCATCGGCACCCCCGTATCAAGAAGCCCCCGCAACAGACCAAGTGCAATCGCCTGCATCCCGTCCATCAGCTGAAACAGCCCCGCCATCGCCAGCAGCGATACACCAATCGCAAGGATCTCGGTCTTTTGCGGATCTTCTGGATCGAGAAAGAGCAGGATAAGGGGTTCAGGCGCGAGGAAAAACACCATCGCAGTCGCCACCGCGATCCCGAGCGAGGCCAGGGTCACAACAATTGCCCCCCGCACCATATGGGTCTTATCCCCTCGTCCGAGCGCGTTTCCAACCCGGATGGTGGCCGCATTGGAGAGCCCAAGATGCGCCATGAATGTCAGCCCCGCAACAGAGACGGCGATCCCATGTGCCGCCAGCGGCACGGTCCCAAGCCAGCCCATCATCAGGGCAGAGGCCGAGAACAAGCTCACTTCGCACAAGGTGGTCAGGCCGATGGGCAGGCCATGGCGCACGATCTCGCGCATCATCTCCCAGTCAGGGCGTTGCAGGTTGCGCAGCAGGTCATGCTCCGGCAAACGCCAGAGCGCGTAGGCGACCACGGCGACGACCGACACGGTCTGTGTCGCCAGCGACGCAAGGGCCGCGCCCTGAAGGCCCATCTCCGGCAGGCCCAGATGCCCAAAAATCAGCACATAGTTCACGATGGCATTGATCACCGCCGCGAGCACAGTGATCCAAAGGACCACCTGCGTGCGCTCCAAGCCCGCCAGATAGGATTTGAACACCATGACCAGAAGCGCCGGAAAGATCCCCCAGCCTGCAATTCGCAGATAGGTGCCTGCATCAGCCGCCACCTGCGCCTCTTGCCCGGCCGCCAGCAGGATCGTCTCGGAATACCACATCAAGGGCATGGACAGCACGCCATAGACAATCGAAAGCCACAGCCCCATCCGGGTTGCCCGCCGGATCCGGCGATGGTCGTCGGTCGCAGTGGCCGAGGCCACCATCGGCATCACCGCAAAGGCAAACCCAGCGCCGAGGATGAACCACACAAAGAAGAACGACCCGGCCAATGTCACTGCAGCCAGCTCGTTCACCCCGTACCAGCCCAGCATCACCGTATCGGTGAGACCAATGGCAAACTGCGCCAGATGCCCGCCGATCAACGGCAGACCAAGAATGGACACGGCGCGGATATGGCCGCCGTAGCTCATCTGGGGGGTGGGATCTATGCGCGCCATCGTAACGGTCTCCTTCAACACTTCAGCCATTAGGCCGCTCGCAATGTGTCGACAAGACAGTTTGCGTACCGATACAATTGCACAAGGATTGGGCAGAATAAAAACTCTGAAACAGCCAAACCCCACAGCGCCTGTCTGCGTGTGCGACCGCGAGAGTGCAATCAGAGGCTGCGCAGTAACAGCTGCAGACAGAGCGCCAGCACCAGCGCCCCGGCGGCAATCTCGAGGGCGGCCGCCATCTGCGCGCCGCGATTGCCCCCCGCCGAAAGCACCCGCATAAGGAGCCCGCCACGTACGCCAGCGGCGAGAAGCGCGACGCAGAGGGTGACGCTCGCTGTCCCAAGCCCCATCGCAAAAGTACCAGCCACACCGGCCCCGAGCACATCCAGTCTCCAGGTCAGCAGGAGCAGGAACACTGCCCCTGTGCAGGGCCGCGCGGCAATGCTCAGAATGATGGCCACGGCCTCGCGCCAAGAGCGCAGGCTTGCCGCTTCCTGCAGGGTTGGGCCGTGGCGATGGCCGCAACTGGCGCAAACTTCGCCCGGACCATGGGCGTGATGGTTGTGGCCGTGGTCATGATGATCGTGGTGATCATGGTCATGATGCTGATGGTCATGATGATGGTTATGATGATGGTTATGATGCGTCCCGACACTCTGGAGGGCGACAGGCGCATGGTCCTGCGCACCACCTGTCCCTGCAGGCACGTGGTGATGATCCGCATGTGCGTGCGGCCCGGCCTCAGCCGCGCGCAGCCGCCAGCCCCGTCGCAACCCACGCAAGAGCAGATAAAGGCCCAAAAGCGCCATCAGCGCATAAGACACCGGTGCCAACAGATCCTCTGCCGTAGCCGTCAGGCGCTCTCGCCCCCAATCAAACAGCCACACACCAGACAGCACCAAGAGCACCGCAGTCGCCGCCTGCGCCAGCGACGACGCCACCGCCAGCGCCGAGAGTCGCCAGAGCGTCACCGCACTACCAAGACCATAGCCGCCGATGACCAGCTTGCCGTGCCCCGGACCTGCCGCATGAAAAAAACCATAGGCAAAACAGACACCCATGAGCCCCCACCATGCGCCGGGCTGGCCGCCTTTCAGCGCGCGCAATCCCCGCGCCATTGCGTTTTGCGCATCACGCTGCGCCTCGGAAGCCGCGCGCAGGATATGATCCGCG
Source organism: Epibacterium sp. HA2-3 (assembly GCF_055693725.2). Taxonomy (NCBI): domain Bacteria; kingdom Pseudomonadati; phylum Pseudomonadota; class Alphaproteobacteria; order Rhodobacterales; family Roseobacteraceae; genus Epibacterium; species Epibacterium sp. HA2-3. The sequence goes on from NZ_CM172490.1 coordinate 1,704,344, forward strand.
CCGCCAAGCCCCCAGAGCCAGATCGCAAGCGCTGCAAGGGCAACCAGCGTGATCGCCAACACAATCCTTGGGAGGTGCCGCACCCTCTCAGCCCTCACACGCCACGGCGACGGTGGATGCAAACGCGGAGCCAACCTCCGGGAACGCGTCCTCGGCCTGCTCGGTGGGCATCGAATAGAGCAGCTCTTCGACCAATGTGTAGGCCTGATCCAGATTGGGCGGCGTCACCTGCGCGGCGCAGGGCCCGGTGATCTCGACCCCTCGGTTCAGATCATATGCGGTGTAATAGGTCGGATCATACATCCGCGCCGTCACCCCATTGGCCAAAACCGGGACAGGCTCTGTCACCGGGCGCCGATGCCGGGTGATGATCACGCCATCGCGGACCTCGGTGCTCAGATGCTCTGGCGCGCCAAGGCTGAGTTGCGTGTCGCGCTGGGTGAGATAGAGATCGCCCTCGTAGCCATCAATCCAGTTGAGATCAAATCCCTTCAACCGCTCGAGTTCAGCGGGCGTCAGCGCGCCGTCGAAATCGCTGTCGAGCATCATGTCTTCGAAGACAAGAAGCGTGTAAAAGTCGTCATAGACCCAGGTCACTTCGGCAGCTTTGAGAAAGCCCTCGGCGTCCACCTCGAGTTTGAGACCGCTATCGACAAAAATATGCGGGTGCGCCAGCACAGGAAGCGGCGCAGCAAGAACGGCAAGGGTGGCAAATGTCCTGATCATGACCGCGACGCTAGAGAACTGTCTGCAGTGCTTCAAGGGCGGAAACCCCGGCCCCCGCCGGGTGTGCCGGAATTCGCCACTGGCACGTGCAGCGCCTCAGGCGTGACCCCAATCCGTGGGGTCGTCACTGTTGCCGGGGCTCAGGCCGAGAACGTCGCCTTCGGTCGAGCAGCCCAGCCCGAGCACCGTGCGATTGGCATAGGCGAAATAGGCCACCACCTGATTGATTTCGAGGATATGGCCATCGCTCAGCCCTTCTGCGCGCAGGGGCTCGAGATCCGCGGCCATCATCTCGGTCGGGGCCTGCGTCAGTTTCCGGGCATAGTCCATCGCGGCCATCTCGCAGGCGCGCACCGGCAGGGCCTTGATGTCGCGCGCCTCGATCGCGGCGCGGATGGCCTCGGCACGCGCATCGTCCCGCATCAGCCGTTTCAACCCGGCAAAATGATGCTCCACGCAATAGGCACAGCCGTTGAGAGAGGAAACCCAGACGCCGATCATCTCGAGCACCCATTTGGGCAGCTCGTTGCCGCTGTGGTGCAGGACGTTCTTGTAAAGGGCCATATGCCCTTCCATCGTGTGCGGGCGCAATGAATGCGCCATCATGATATTGTCGACATTGCCGCCGGGGCCAGTCACCCGATCATAGAGTTTGCGCAGTTTTCCCGTGGCGTCGCCAAATGCCACTGTCTTGATCCATGCCATCGACAACCTCCTCTGATGCGAGATCCATCCTATTGCCACAGTGTGATGTTTCAATTGTTAAGCGCGCTGGATTTGATCACATTTCGTCAGACCTGTGTTCAAGGTCCCCGAAGCGCTCCATTTGCGTTGACCCGCGCAGACCTCTTTCCCCGCCCGATCACATGCGCCATAATGAGGTCAAACCACATCAAAGAATGAGCAGCGATCCGCACATGGCAGATGACCTTCTGAGCCCCTCTTCGTCTGACACCTATGACGCCTCCTCGATCGAGGTTCTCGAGGGCCTCGAACCGGTGCGTCAGCGCCCCGGCATGTATATCGGGGGCACGGATGAGCGCGCGTTGCATCACATGGTGGCCGAGATCCTCGACAACTCCATGGACGAGGCGGTCGCGGGTCATGCCAACCGCATCGAGGTGGAGCTGCACGCGGATTATTCGCTGACCGTGCGCGACAACGGGCGCGGCATTCCAATTGATCCGCACCCGAAGTTTCCCGACAAATCCGCGCTGGAGGTGATCCTCTGTACGCTGCACGCAGGCGGCAAGTTCTCGGGCAAGGCCTACCAGACATCGGGCGGCCTGCACGGGGTTGGCTCTTCGGTTGTAAACGCGCTCTCGGATTCGCTGGTGGTTCAGGTGGCCAAGAACAAGGAATTGTTCGAACAGCGGTTTTCGCGCGGCAAGCCCTTGGGCGGTGTGGAAAAAATCGGCGCTGCCCCCAATCGGCGCGGCACCACGGTGACATTTCACGCTGATGAGCAGATCTTTGGCTCGCACCGGTTCAAACCGGCGCGCCTGTTCAAGCTCGTGCGCTCCAAGGCCTATCTTTTTTCGGGCGTCGAGATCCGCTGGAAATCCGCCATTGATGACGGAGAGACCCCACAGGAAGCGACATTCCATTTCCCTGGTGGTCTGCGCGATTACCTCACCGAAGTGCTGGGCAAATCCTCGGTTTATGCCGATGCCCCCTTTGCAGGCAAAGTCGAGTTTCGCGAGAAGTTCGGCGAGCCGGGTTATGTGGAATGGGCGATCAACTGGACGCCCTCGCGCGACGGGTTCACCCAGTCTTATTGTAACACCGTCCCCACCCCGGAAGGCGGCACCCATGTCGCGGGGTTCTGGTCCGCGATCCTCAAGGGGATCAAGGCCTATGGCGAGCTGGTCGGCAACAAGAAGGCAGGCCAGATCACCCGCGACGACCTGATGGCGGGTGGCTGTGCGCTGGTTTCTTGTTTTATCGCTGACCCGGCGTTTGTGGGCCAGACCAAGGACCGCCTGTCGACCGAAGCCGCGGCCAAGATGGTTGAAAACTCGGTGCGCGACCATTTCGACAACTGGCTTGCGGCCGATACAAAATCCGCGGGCGCCATCCTTGATTTCCTGATCCTGCGCGCCGAGGAACGTCTGCGCCGCAGACAGGAAAAGGAAACCGCCCGTAAATCCGCCACCAAGAAACTGCGCCTGCCGGGCAAGCTCACGGATTGTACATCCAAGGATCGCTCGGGCACCGAACTGTTCATCGTCGAGGGGGACTCGGCCGGTGGCTCCGGCAAAGGCGCGCGCAACCGCGAGTATCAGGCGCTCCTGCCGCTCAAGGGCAAGATCCTGAACGTGCTCGGTGCGGCCTCGGGCAAGCTTACCTCGAACGCCGAGATCCGAGATCTCTGCGAAGCGCTGGGGGTGGGGCTAGGAACCAAGTTCAACCTTGATGACCTGCGCTATGACAAGATCATCATCATGACCGATGCGGATGTGGACGGTGCACATATCGCGTCGCTTCTGATGACCTTCTTCTTTACCCAGATGCGGCCGCTGATTGACGGTGGCCATCTCTATCTCGCCTGCCCGCCCCTGTTCCGCCTCACCCAGGGGGCCAAGCGCGTCTACTGCCTCGACGAGGCCGAGCGCGACATGTGGATGGAAAAAGGTCTGGGCGGCAAAGGCAAGATCGACGTGTCGCGCTTCAAGGGTCTTGGTGAAATGGATGCCAAGGACCTGAAGGAAACCACGATGGATCCCAAGACCCGCAAGCTGATCCGCGTCACCATCGACGAGGACGAGCCCGGCGAGACTAGCGACCTTGTGGAACGCCTGATGGGCAAAAAGCCCGAGCTGCGATTCCAGTACATCCAGGAGAACGCCAAGTTCGTCGAGGAACTGGACGTTTAAGACCACGTTGGGCAGTGCCTCAATCGCGCTGCCCTATGCCCGCTTTATTCGCATATCTGTGAAAGCACTGTGGGCGCCTGCGCCGAGGAGCAGTCAGCGCAGGTGTCAGTCGTGGCGTGGGTTTCGGTCTGCGTGGATATCCTGAACCCGTTTGGGCCATGTGGAGCGGATATAGGCCAGAATATCCCAGATCTCTTCATCGCTGAGGCTTTCGGCAAAGGCGGGCATGCCGCTGGGAAAACCCGACACTCCGCGCGCAGCCAGAGCATCAGCGCCGCCTTGTTTGGTGTAGTCAAACAAAAGCTGGTTGTCGTGATGCCAGGTATGTCCCGTCTCGTCATGTGGGGGCGCCGGCAGGACCCCATCCGCCCCCGGCGTTTGCCAGTCGGGCTGGCCTTCGAGGTTTGCGCCATGACACGCGGCGCAATAGTCCCCGTATAGCGCCTGCCCACGATCAAGGTCACGGCCCTCAAGCTCGTGATCAGCCATTGCGCCACTTGCCACAAGACAGGTGACGATCGCCAGAAAACGTCTCATTCTCTCTCCTAAGTCATCTATCCCGCGCGGCGCGGGGCTCCATCCCCCCGGTGCATCGGCGAGTAAACATGGCCCGGAGGATGCGGTCCCTCCCGGCCACGCGAATTTTCTGTTTTTCCCGTCGGCTGTGTGGCTGGTCGCTCAACCGGGAACGGAAAACAGGCTGGTCAATGCCGCGGTTGCGCTGAGCACTGCCAAAAAGGCAGCGCCCTCAACCCGCAAGGATATGGCAAGATGGCGCGCAGCCGCACTGTCGCCTGCCGCCATCGCCGGAACAAACCGCAGCTTGTTTGCTGCCGCCAGAGCAAGGATCGCGCCAACAAGCGCAATCTTGGTCACAAAGGCCAGCCCGTAAGCCGTGCCCAGCAACGCCGAGACACTCCCGAGAAGCAAGGCCCCCAACACCGCCCCCGCACCGACAAGTGCGGGCACACCATATTGGGCAATCTGTCCAAAGCGATGGCCAAGCTGCGCCGCCGCCTGCAGGTGGTCGCGCCGTTGGCACAACCAGTGCAATGGCGACAGAACCCCGATCCAGAACGCAACCCCTAGAAGATGCAGAAACAACAGCGCTTGGACGCCGGTCTGCGCGAGGTTCGGCACATGTCCGACCTGCGCAAAGGACCAGAGCAACAAACACCCTCCCGCCAAGGCGCCCCACTCGCCGACACGCAAGAATGCAGGCCCAACCACAAGCAGACTCGCGCCGATCAGCCGGTAGAGCAGCACATCCCCCACCGGGGTTTGCCACAAAAGACCAAGCATCTCGGGATCGGTCATCCCGTCGAGCCCGCCCGTCAGCGCGGCCCCCTGCAAGCTGAAGCCAAGGCCCGCCGCGATCAGAGCGACCGCTCCAAGACTTCGGATTTGTCGGCGCAACAGCGCCTCGGCTGGTGCCGTCTGTGCGACAAAGATCAGCCGTATCATCACCAGACCGGTTGCACCCAATGCCCCCACATACAGGAGCACTTTTGCCAGCATCGCGGCCTGCGCCCAAATATCCGGCATGCTCACTCCACTTCGAAGGTAAAGCCGCCCTGCATCGCATGGCCGTCAATGCTGAGCCCGCGCCACTCGATCTGGTAGGTGCCCGCCCCCATGTCGTTCAAAGGCAGGTTGAACGCGCGATCAAAGCTCTTGTGATCGCCCAGATCCAATTGCACCGACGGATGCTCTGCGTGGGTCATTTCGACCCGCGTGAGACGAATGTCATCCGCAAAATCAAAGCTGATCTGCGCCGGAACCTCCGACATGACGTCGCCATCCGCAGGGGTGGTCGTATCCACTCTGGAATGGGCAAACGCGCCTGAAGAAATGCAGGCAAGCCAAACGATCAGTGCGGTTTTCTTCATTTTCTTCATCCTCAGTTTATCCCGTTGGCGCGCTGAACCGCGCGAATATAGTCGATCACCATGGCCACATTGCCCCGTGTGAGACCCTCGACCGGGGGCATGTCACCAAAGCGCCAGTGATGCGCGCGCACCCCGTTTGCGACGGCGCGTTGAAAGCTTTCGTCGCCATGATGGCTTGGTTCATAGATTTTGTGAATAAGCGGTGGCCCGGCTTCGGGGTTGCCGCCGCCCTGAGCGCCATGGCAGGCCGCACAGCTTGTCTCAAAGATATTGCGACCGACGATCTGATTGCCCGCAAGATCCGGTATCGTGATCGCCGCAAGGCTGGCCGTGTCACCTGAGGGGGACCGCGCCGCAGTCCCTGACGCCTCCGGTCGAAGAAAAACAAAAGCAGCAGCAGCCAGTGCGACGCTGGCACCTAGGATCAGGTATTTCTGGTTCATGGAGTTCTCCTAACAGTCTGAATACAAAGCTAGACGCCATCCGGGGCGTCGCCTTGTTCAGCTGTTAGGTGGCCGATCAAGCGCGGAGGGCCCCTGAGAGAGTGGGGAGAGGTCAATCTGAACCCAGGAGCTCGTCTGAAACGTGAGGGGATGCACCATCGCCGGCACCCCAACCAGCGCAGCGGCCTGGCAGGCCATCAGCGCACAAGTGCCCTTCATGGCCAGATCGTTCCCGGCGCTCGCTTCCATCTGAGTGCTTGGATCGGTCTTTGAAACCAAGGTTTTCTCTGGTCCGCGATCACAGCATTGCACGTTAAGACAACCTGCCCCTTTGGCATGCGCTGCGCTCTCGATCAGAGGTCCGATCAAGAACAGGGCAATCAAAGGGATCGCAAATATGGCGCGCAGGATGCTCACCCAACCTGCCTAGCGGAGTGAGCGCGTTGAAACAACTGTCATGCCGTGGCGCCCGCATGACATTTTCGTGCTGAACACCGGACAAATGCGCAATACATCGCGCCCGTATCATGGCCCGGGTAAGGCGATCGTTGCGCCTAATGCACTGCGCACCCTGAGGCGATCACTTCGCCGGGGTAGACTTCGTAGTTGGGCTTGGGACTTAGATACACCATCTGCACCGCGGTGATCTTGTACTGGCATTTCTCAGATTGCGCCGGGCTGACCGTTTGCCCCCCGACCCAGAGATCCAGCCACGGATAGCCCCGCGCGCCGGTATGACAGGGACCATCTTGCGGGCGCGGACCGTCGCCGCAAGTGTCCTCCACGATTGCATATTTCTTGAGACGCGGGAGATAAAACACTGTCCCAGCGGGAAAATCGAGAATGTCACGGCGCCCTTTCAAAGTGTGGCCTACAGCGAGGGTGATCGGGTCGCGATAAGTGCCAATCCCGCCGGCTCGCCGGTGTTTCACCGGGTGCGAGATCGCGACGGATCCTGGGGGCGTGTTATCCCAGAACCCGTAGCCCGTGATATAGGCCGCAAATCGCTGCTCCTGCGCCGCTGCCTCTGACGGACCGCTAAAACTGGCGATGGCCCCACCGAATGACACTGCGGCCATTCTGAAAAATTGACGTCCAAACCCATTCATCATTCCCCTCCCTTCGGATAGGGGTGAATGAAGCGCGCAAACAGGTCACAGCGGACTATGTTCCGCCTCACGCCTCAGCCCCACACAGCTATCGTAGCACAGCGCAAAAACTCTTCATAGTTGTACACACCTCCAATTGATTTTCCAAAGGTTGAATATGCAACCTTTTGCAGCACGCCCGCGCGTCTTTTTCTGCAGGTTTCGCGCCAGTGTGAGAGGCCCGTTCAAGACAGAACCGCCCGGCTCAGAATGCTGCGGGACAAGCGAATAGCGCTTTGGACAAGGGTTTCTTCACCTTCTTGTCATAAAGAAGAGCCTAGAGATGGAAGGGAGATGACCTTGACGGATCCAGAAAAGTGCAAAGCATGTCGCAACGGCAAAGGCTTCGAAGTCCCCATTTCCATGGCTTTTCATCCGATTGTCTCCGTCGGCTCCGGCAAAGTATTTGCCTATGAGGCCCTGGTGCGCGGACAGGATGGGTCTGGTGCTGGGCAGGTCTTTGAGCAGGTCAATGACGACAACCTCTATGCCTTCGACCAGAAATGCCGCAAGACCGCGATCGAACACGCCAGTCGCCTTGATCTCGGCGACACCGGGTCGCTCTTGTCGATCAACTTCTTGCCCAATGCGGTTTATGATCCCAAAGCCTGCATTCGCCTGACCTTGGAGACCGCAAAAAAGACCGGGTTTCCCGTGTCCCAGATCATGTTTGAGTTCACCGAGGTCGAACGGATCTCTGCGCCGCATCTCCTCGACATCCTCAGCACCTACCGTCGCCTTGGTTTTTTGACCTCGATCGACGACTTCGGCGCTGGATACGCCGGGTTGGATCTATTGTCCCGGTTTCAGCCGGATGTCGTGAAACTCGACGCCGAACTCACCCGAAATATTGATCAGTCAAGCGTCAAACAGACCATCGTGCGGCACGTCATCTCCATGCTGGAGCAGCTTGGCATCATCATCGTTGCAGAAGGTATTGAAACGCAGGGGGAATTCTCCTGCCTCTATGACCTCGGAGTTGACCTGATGCAGGGCTGGCTGTTTGCAAAACCAGGGTTTGAGACCCTTCCGGATGTCCGCTGGCCCGACGCGCTTCGGAGTGTCGAGGAAAGCAAAACCGCCTGATGCCCTCGCAGGCGCGTTGTCCACATCCGGCGTGCGAGCCAAACATGGGAATATAGCCGGCTCGAGGGGCCCCCGAAGTGCGGAACTCTGCGCCAAACGAGTGCCTTAAGAGGTTTCTCTCGCCTTGAATTGCTCGGCCAATTGGTCAAAAACCAGCCTGATCCGACGTGCGGTGTGCAGCTCTGAATGGGTTGCCAGCCAAATCGGAAACGCAAAAGGATCTCGGTCCGGTAAAATTCTCTCAATTCCAGGGGTTAGGGCTGCTACATCATCTGACATGACACTAACGCCAAAGCCTTGGCGCACCAGTTCCCATGACACGACCCCGCTGTGCGATCCGATACGGAAATTTTTGCGCGTTACCGGAATGCCCGCCGGATTGAGAAACCCGATGAACCTCTCGACGTCGCCAAAGCTGACAAAGTCCAACTGAGCCAGCTCTTCCTCGCTTCTGGGCCGTCCGACCTGATCCAGATAGGAGGAAGCCGCATAGAGATGCGCGCTCGCCTGCGCCACAAGCCGCGCGATCAAATCCGGCTGCGTCGGGCGGATGTGCCGGATCGCGATGTCGGCCTCGCGCCGGTGAAGGTCCCGGAGATCATTGGCGGCAACCACGTCGATTTCGAGCCGGGGCGCCGCAAGCCTGATCTGTTTGAGCATGGCAGGCAGTTGATAGGTCGACATCACATCGGACGCGGTGATCCTGACCTGCCCTTCGACAGATTGCGACTGGCCGGTTGCAGTCAGCGAAATCTTGTTCGCGACATCCGCCATCTCCCGGACATGGACCAATAGCTCCGTACCCGCCGTCGTAAGTCGGAGCGACTTGCCGACACGCTCAAACACGGTGACCCCAAGCGCCTCCTCGAGTGCGGCAACCTGACGGCCCACGGTCGGCTGCGTCTGGTTCAGCACGCGCGCGGCAGCCGAGAACGAGCCTTCCTCGGCAGTCGCCAGAAAGGATCTCACCTGGTTCCAGTCAAAGTTGATCGCACTCCAGTTCATGCATAAATGCATAACCATCCTGCGAAGCGGATCAATTCCATAAAACTGTGTTTGGATGTAAAGGTTGCTCTGACACCACAAACAGAAAGTAGAGATATGGCCGCTTCTTCAAAGGATGCCGCGTTCTGGAGCAAGATCTCGCGCAAGTATGCGGCGGACCCGATCCGCAACATGGACGGCTATCTGCAAACGCTTGATCGCACAAAATCCTACCTGAAGCCGGAGGACCATGTGCTCGAGATCGGCTGCGGCACGGGATCGACCGCTTTGCTGCTGGCGCCGCATGTTGCGCATATCACCGGCACGGATCTGGCACCGGGCATGATCGAAATTGCTGCCGAGAAACGTGCGGAAGAAGGGCTCGAAAACGTGACGTTCAAAGTGGCCGAGACGCTCGACCACAACCCTCAGGACGGCGCCTATGACGCCATTTTGGCGCATAACCTGCTGCATCTGTTGCATGATCTTGATCAATCGCTGAAGCGGATCGCGGCGCTGACCAAAACCGGCGGGGTCTTTATCTCAAAGACTGTCTGCGCCCCAGAAGCCGGTGGCATCAAATACGCGCTCATTCGCGCGCTCGCGATCCCGCTGATGCAGCGGATCGGAAAAGCGCCCTATGTGAATTTCATCTCGGTGCCGGACCTTGAGCGTCGTATTGAACGTGCCGGATTCGAGATTTGCGAGGTGATTTCCCAGCCCGGACTGATGCAGAGCCACTATGTTGTGGCGCGCAAACTCTAACGCCTTTCCTGCGCCAGCCGCTGAAGCCCCCGCAACGCAGGCGCATCGCTTGATGCGAAATAGAGCGGGCGGCGCCCCTATCCGAGGCACCGCCCAATGGACTTACAATAGCGCCAGAACTTCCTTGGCTGCAGCTTCCGAAGAGGCTGGGTTCTGACCGGTCACCAATTGACCATCGGCCACCGCAAGAGGCTGCCAATCCGCGACATTCTCAAACTCTGCGCCAAGTTCGCGCAGCTTGGTCTCAAGCAGGAAGGGTACCGCTTTTTCGAGCCCCACAGCCGTTTCTTCACTGTTGGTGAAAGCGGTCACTTTGCGCCCCTTGACGATGGGCTCGCCCTTGGCATCCACAACCTTGGCAAAGGCCGCAGGGCCATGGCAGACCGACGCGACGACCTTGCCGCTGTCCCAGGCTTTGCCAATCGCGGCTGCTGCCGTCGCGCTCTCGGCGAGGTCATACATCGCGCCGTGCCCACCAGGAATGTAGAGCGCATCATAGGCGGTGACGTCCTCGTCTTCGAGGCGACCGGGCTTGGCGAGCAAAGCTGTTGCTACTGCATCTGCGCGAAACCGCGTGACCGAGGCCGGCGCCGCATCGCCAGTTTCGTCGGAGTTCGGATCAATCGGTACAGGCTTACCTTCGAGCGTCACCAGCGTGACCTCGTGACCGGCATCAAGGAACGCGTAGTACGGGGTAGCCAGCTCTTCGTACCACACGCCCGTTGGTTTTCCGGTGTCGGCCAGTACATCGGCTGCGGTGGAGAGGATCAAAATGCGTGCCATGTTTATATATCCTTACGTGGTCCAGTGACGCCCCAGGAGGAGTGTGCGGGGCGCGTCTCACCTCATATAGGCAGGATCAGAAGATCGAGAAATTGATGCATACCATGACAGAAATCGATATTCTGGACATATGACCGTTGATATATCGCTCCTTCGCGTCTTCCACGCCGTTATGGAAGAGCGCAATGTCACCGCCGCCGCGCGCCGTTTGGGACAATCACAAAGCACGGTCAGTGCAGCGCTCGCACGGTTGCGGGATGCGTTGGGGGATGAGTTGTTCCTGCGCGCACGCTATGGGGTTGAGCCAACTGAAAAAGCGCTGCAGATCGCGCCTGACATCGCCGCCGGTCTCGATCGGCTCGAACAGGCGTTTCGCGCTGCAGAACCCTTTGACCCCATTCGCAGCACCCGACGTTTCCGGTTACTGCTGGGCCCTTACGCCGAAGTGGTGCTGGCGCCGGATCTGGCCGAAGCCTTTGCTCAGCACGCCCCCAAAGCCCAGCTTGAGCTTGCGCCGATCGGTCCTGACCTAGATCCACGCAAGCTCGCCGCCCAAAGCTTTGACCTCGCCATTGGCCGCTTTGCACCGCCCCCCGACGATCTTGTGGTCTCGGATCTCTTTAGTGACGGGTTTCGCTGCATAGTCGCCCCAGCCGCTCTGCCCGAGGGTGTCAGTCTGGATCTCGATCTCTATGAGACCCTGCCCCATGTGATCGTCGCGCCCCCCGGCAGATGGCGGACAGGCGTGCACAAGTTGACCGCTGACAGCGGCTTGCAGCGCAATACAGCCGTGGCAGTGTCGCATTTTCTGACGGCCGCCCCGACCGTGGCTCGTATCAACGGGATCGCCACTGTCCCTGCCCGCATCGCCGCCATGGTCGCGGCACCTTATGGGCTGCGCAATGTTGCAGTGCCGCGCGATCTTGGGACTTTTCCAACCCAGATCGCCTGGCACCCGCACCAGCGCAGAGATCCCCGTCATGTCTGGCTGAGAGACCTACTTTTGTCTCTCACCGCGACAAGCACCTGATTTTTCGGAGCTTTCAGCCCCACCACGGTCTTATGGCCGCTTTTATGCCACGCCTTTTTGGGAGCCCCATCAAAGTCGCCAGCGCAATCGCTTCGCCGACGCTGAGCGCGCATTGGGCGCCGACGCGACTGCAAGGACCGCAAGGCCGAATATGCGCAACGCTGTCGATGCAATTCTGCCAGACCGATTGTTGGACTTGGTCGCTGAGGTCCTGCGATCCGTTGAAAACTTTGAACCCTACGCCCCGCACCCGCTTGAAGACAGACGCAAAAAGAATCCTTGCGATCTCATCAAGAAAGGCGTAGGGGTGAGCCGCTAACGTTTCTTCTCTTCGAATTTCTGCTTCCGTGAAAACGGTATCGGTTGGTCGACTTGGATCGACTTTTGCCGAGCTGTCGCAATCACGCGGACAGATTTATTTGGAGACTACGGATATGGCCAATGGCACCGTAAAATGGTTCAACGCAACCAAAGGCTTCGGCTTCATTCAACCGGAAGATGGCACCCAGGACGTGTTCCTGCACATCTCAGCAGTTGAGCGCGCGGGCATCAATCGCATCGACGACGGTCAGAAAGTGACCTTTGACCTCGAAAACGGTCGCGACGGACGCACATCGGCAAGCAATCTCGCGCTTGCTTGAGAACCTGAGCTGGGGAGACGGACAAATGACCAACACCCCGGCAAAGGATGACGACGTCGATATTTTTGCACATCTCTCTGTATCTGCAGCGAAGTCAAAGACTTCGGATGTGATGTCGGCGGCGGATCGCACGACCCAGACAGTCAAGCGTCTCCGAGACGAGGAAGCCGCAGCCAACGCTGAAAAGGTTGCCCGTCTCAGAGCGTTCAGGAAAAAACATACTCCGAAACCAAAGACGTAACCGGGTCTACAAAAAGGCGCACTGCCACCTGCCCTTTTGTGGCAAATGCAGTGTTTCCAGATGCATGCGTCGAGCATTTCACTCTTTTTCGAAAGGGCGTGCTCCGCGGCGCATCGGAAGGCTCCGTGGCGGGGACATCCTCGCCACGGAGGCAACAGACTACTACCCCGATACGACAGCGCGCTCTGTAACCAACGCGGCACGAGATCCGCACTGCGCGCGCATCGCTTAGATCGCCTTTTGCGTGACTACTCCTCGCGCTGCGATGATAGCGACGCACCTTCTTCGAGAAAGCACTGAAGACTGGGGGGATATCTCGGCCCTCCGTTGCCCTCACCTGCGCGCGCCTACATACGCCCCCGCTCATGCGGAATTTCGGATGCGCGACACCACATTGGACGGGCCTTCACGGCACGTCATACCAAATTCAAGATGAGAACATGATAGAGATTTTTTGGGGACCGAAGATGGTCCTGACCGAGATTGAAACCGGAACTCAAGAGGCCTTTGGCACCATTGAAAAGGCGCACCATTGGCTCAGCCGCAAATGGCCTGTTGCAGATTCCGCGGCCCGAGCTGCACTGGCCCAAGTCGAAGCCGCGATGGAATGCATGGGGTCCGTGCAGGACGCAAGATCGGCATTTCAAGACGCCGCCTGCAGCGCCGGGTTTCACATTGCAGATCAAAGCGCGCAGCCTCTGGCGTCATAGACGCAGAGGGCGTGCAAGGCTTTCAGCTGAAAGAAACAGCGGCCCCGCCCTCGTCGTGCAACAGACCGCAAAGGTCAATTGGGATCATTGGGAGGATAAAACCCTTCGTTCCCAATGGCATCCACCGAGACATTCACGCATGCAAATCTAGCTTCGCGGCGGAACATAGCTTGGACGGTGCCCCCCCAACCGGCCCCGCGTGATCGCAGCATTGAACGCCCAGGTTCGTAAGCAGAACAGAGCCCAAGATCGACAAGCGGTGTCGGAGGACTGAAATAAACCATCAGAGTGGATTATGTGGAGGCGAGTACCGGAATCGAACCGGTGTACACGGATTTGCAATCCGCTGCGTCACCACTCCGCCAACTCGCCGCCTTGATACCTCGATGTGGCGGGTGGTGTCCGGCCACTGGGCGTGCACTGCTTTTATGAAGGTTGCCAGCGAGGTGCAAGGGTCAAAACCACATTCCTGCGCGAAAATTCATCCGCAAAATCCACCGCGAGTTCGACGAGCTGAGCCACTCGGTCATCGTCCAAAGCAGGCAAGATCAGTCGACGCGAATTTGCTCGAGCGGGAGATGCGTGGTCGATTTGATCTCTTCCATCGACAAGAGCGCCGTCACATTGTGGACCCGCACCTCTGAGATCAGCGCCTGGTAGAATTTGTCATAGGCGCGCGCGTTCTTCACCCGAACCTTCAGGATATAGTCGATGTCACCCGCAAGGCGGTGCGCTTCCTGAACTTCGGGGCGCTCCTGCAGGGCCTTGAGGAAGGATGCCTGCCAGCTGGCTTCGTGCTCCGAGGTGCGGATCAGCACGAAGAAACAGGCCTCAAACCCCAGGGCCTCGGCATCAAGGATCACCGTCTGATTACCGACCACGCCAGCCTCGCGCAATTTGCGGATCCGATTCCAGACCGGGGTCTTGGAACTGCCCACTTGCTTGGCGATTTCATCCAGCGACTGCCCCGCATCGCGCTGGAGTTCCGCCAGAATTTTCCGGTCCGTCGCGTCGATCCGCACTGTCATTCCAAAATTCTCCTCAAGTCAGGACGCGCGGACCTCACGGCGAAAGGCAGTGAGACATGTGTCCTTATTTCCCGGCCCATATAGCACAGAGAGGGGAATATTTCCTATATCTAGGGTCACGTCAAACACCAAAAAATGGACCGATGGATGCCCCGCGACACGCATTATATCCCGCCCCTCACGCCGCCCCTGCCGGGAGCCATGGGCGTGATGTGTCCGGGTGTCGTAGCCTTTGCGGGCTCCGGTCCCGGCGATGTGGATCTGTTGACGCTCAAGGTGCTGAAGGCCCTTGGTGAGGCGGATGTCATCCTCTTTGACCGGCTGGTGAGCAAGGACATCATGGCGCTGGCACATGAGGGCGCGTTGCTTGAAGATGTCGGCAAAGAGGGCTTCGGGCCATCAATGGCGCAGGAAGAAATCTGCGCGCGACTGGTGCATCACGCCAAACGCGGCCTCAAGGTGCTGCGGCTCAAATCGGGCGACCCCACCATCTTTGGCCGGCTGGACGAAGAACTCTCGGCCTGCGAAGCGGCAGATGTCGACACGCAGATCCTGCCGGGGATTACCGCCGCCTCGGCGGCCGTCGCCGCCATTGGTCAGAGCCTGACACAACGGGGGCGCAATACCTCGGTGCGGTTCCTGACCGGTCATGACATGAAGGGGTTTGCCGACCACGACTGGGCCCAGCTTGCGCGCCGCGGCGAAGTGGCAGCTGTGTACATGGGCAAGAAATCCGCCCGTTTTGTGCAGGGGCGCATGCTGATGCATGGCGCCGATCTCGCAACCCCCGTGACGGTGGTCGAAAACGCCTCTCGCGCAGATCAGCGTGTGTTGGCCACCACCCTGGAGCATTTGCCCGCCGATCTGGCCGCTGCGCACTTCAGCGGCCCGGCGCTCACCTTCCTTGGGCTTGCGCCGCGACAGGCGGCCACCCTTACCGACTTTCAGATGGAGCTTGCCTGATGGCCCGTGCATTCACCCCCAAAGTTGTCACCGCCAATCACTTGCTGGAAGGCGATGTGATTTACCTCACGGCTGAAAATGACTGGACCCGCGCTTTGAGCGAGGCGGAATTGATCACCGATGAAGCGGAGGCGCAGTTGCGTCTTCTGGAGGCCCAGAGCCAGGCTCAGATTGCGGTTGGTGCCTATCTCGCGGATGCGAAAGCCGGGGAACAGGGTCCGGAACCCACTCATTTCCGTGAAGAATTCCGCCGCACCGGCCCGTCGAACTATGCCCACGGCAAGCAGGAAGCCAAACTGGAGGCCACCGCAAATGTATAAGTACAACGACTTCGACTCCGCCTTTCTCGCAGAGCGCAATCGCCAGTTCCGTGCCCAGGTGGAGCGCCGCATCGCGGGCGCGCTGACCGAGGATGAGTTCAAGCCGCTGCGCCTGATGAACGGTCTCTATCTCCAGCTGCACGCCTATATGCTGCGGGTTGCGATCCCCTATGGCACGCTGAACCCCAATCAGATGCGCGCGCTCGCACTGCTCGCTGAGAAGTGGGACAAGGGCTACGGCCATTTCACCACCCGTCAGAACATCCAGTACAACTGGCCCAAACTGAAGGATGTGCCAGACATGCTGGACGCGCTGGCAGAGGTGAACCTGCATGCGATCCAGACCTCGGGCAACACGATCCGCAACGTGACGGCCGACCATTTTGCCGGTGCCGCCGCAGATGAGATCGAAGATCCCCGCCCCATCGCAGAGCTAATCCGCCAGTGGTCCACCGATCACCCGGAGTTTCAGTTCATGGGCCGTAAGTTCAAGATCGCCGTCTCCGGGGCCTCCAACGATCGCGCGGTCCTGAAGGCACATGACTTGGCGGTCAAGATCGTCAAGAACGAGGACGGCGAAGTGGGCTACCAGGTGCTGGTCGGCGGTGGCCTTGGCCGTACGCCGATGATCGGCAAGGTGCTCAATGACTTTGTCGCCGCCGATGACCTCCTGCCCTACATCGAGAGCGTGATCTCGGTCTGGAACCAGCTTGGCCGTCGCGACAACAAGTACAAGGCCCGCATCAAGATCACCGTGCACGAGCTCGGACTGGAGAAGATCCGCGAGCTGACCGAAGAGCGTTTTGCGCAAGTGCGCCCGACCTTTGGCGGCGCAGATCAAGCGTTGTTTCAGGACATCAAGCGCCACTTTGCCGCGCCCGAGTTCCGCAGCGAAGGCACCGAGGCGTTTGACGCCGCTTATGACTCCGATCCTGTGTTCCGCGCCTGGGCTGACACCAACCTCGCCGAACACAAGGCGCCGGGGCATGCGATCGCGACCATCTCGATCAAGAAACATGGCGCCACGCCGGGCGATGCAACCGCCGCGCAGATGTACGCCATGGCTGATATCGCCGAAGAGTTCGCCTATGGCGAGCTGCGCATCAGCCACGAGCAGAACGTAATCCTGCCGCATGTGCACAAGAACGATCTGCCCGCAATCCACGCGCGCCTGAAGGCGGCGGATCTGGCGACCGCGAACATCGGCCTGATCTCGGACATCATTGCCTGCCCGGGCATGGATTACTGCGCGCTGGCCACCGCTCGCTCGATCCCCGTGGCGCAGGAAATCGCCACCCGGTTCGAGGATCTGAAACTCGAGCACGACATTGGCCATCTGCAGATCAAGATCTCCGGCTGCATCAACGCCTGCGGCCACCACCATGTCGGACACATCGGCATCCTTGGTCTGGATCGCGCGGGCGTCGAGAACTATCAGATCACGCTGGGTGGGGATGCGACCGAAACTGCAGCCATCGGCACGCGGACCGGACCGGGCTTTGCCTATGACGAAATCGTCCCCGCGGTGGAGCGCATCGTCGAGACCTATCTGGAGCAACGCGAGAGCGCCGAAGAAGAGTTCCTGCAAACCTACCGCCGCGTCGGCATGGAGCCCTTCAAGGCAGCGCTCTACCCGGCCTCCGAGAAAAAGGTGGCCTGAGGGATGACCCGTATAGATCAGGAGATCAGGGGCCATCCCGCCGCTGCTGGCAGCGCTGAGGCCCTGGCCGAGCAGGTTGCGGCGCTCAATGCCCGCTTCAAACACCACTCGGCCACCTCCGTGATGGAAGGGGCGCTGCGGGATGCGGGCGATATCGCGCTGGTGTCGTCCTTTGGGGCGGAATCGGTGGTGCTGTTGCATATGGCCGCCGTGATCGACCCCTCCGTGCCGGTGCTCTTTGTGGACACGGAACTCTTGTTCACCGAGACGCTGGTCTACCAGCAAGAAGTGAGCGAGCGCCTAGGCCTCAGGAATGTGCATGTCATCAAGGCGGATGACATCGCCGAAAAAGACCCCTATGGCGCCATGCGGTTTTCCGACACCGACGCCTGCTGCACCCTGCGCAAGACCATTCCGCTGCAAAAGGCGCTCTCCGGCTATGACGGCTGGATTACCGGGCGTAAACGGTTTCAGTCCGGCACCCGCGCCGCGCTCGACTTCTTTGAGGTCGAGGATGGCACCGGACGAATGAAGATCAACCCACTGGCCCATTGGGCGCCCGAAGACGTGCGCGCCTATATGGATGAAAACCGCCTGCCCCGTCACCCGCTGGTGGCCAAGGGCTATCCATCGATCGGCTGCGAACCCTGCACCAGCCCGGTCGCAGAAGGCGAAGACCCCCGCGCCGGTCGCTGGCGCAACCAGAACAAGGAAGAATGCGGCATCCACGTTGTGGATGGCAAATTCGTCCGTACAGGAGCTTGAGTGATATGAGCGTTATCGTAACCGACACGGGCTTTGCCCATGACGACTGGACCGGCGGCTTTGAGGGTGCAAATGTGCTTGATCTGGCCTCCGACACAGACCCTGCCACGCTGAGGGACCAGCTGGACGGCGTCGAGATGATCCGCGTTGATTTTCCCTCTTTTGCGGATGGGCGCGGGTTCACCATTGCGCGCATGCTGCGCCTTATGGGATATGACGGCCGTCTGCGCGCCAAGGGTCATGTGATCTCGGATCAATATGCCATGGCGCGCCGGGTGGGATTTGACGAGGTGGAAATCTCTGACGATCTGGCCACCCGCCAGCCAGAAGGCGAGTGGCTTTTCCGCGCCAACTGGCAGAGCCACAACTACCAGGCCCGCCTGCGCGCGCATTCCAACGCCGCGCGCTAAGCCAGCCCAAAGACCCGTCGTCAGCCCCCTGCCCCAGCTGCGCGCGCAGTGGACCGCGTAGGGGCACCCCAAGGGCCCGTTCTGCGCAAGAGTGTCGCAGGAGGGGTTCCCCTGACCTAGATCAAAGATTAATCAGAGGTGCCGGTTTATCCCACCGGCAGAGACATGATGAACGAGATTACGCCCGTGAGTGAGCCTGTGACCGAAGCCGCCGCGCCTGCAAAGGCCAAACCCGCCCTGACCGACGCCCAGACCGTGACGCAAGTGAAACACTGGACCGACCGGCTGTTTTCCTTCCGCTGCACCCGGCCTGCCTCCCTGCGGTTCCGATCGGGCGAGTTTGTGATGATCGGCCTGATGGGCGACCCGGACCCAAAGACCGGCAAGCAAAAGCCCCTGCTGCGCGCCTATTCCATCGCATCGCCCTCCTGGGACGAGGAAATGGAGTTCTACTCCATCAAGGTTCAGGACGGCCCGCTCACCTCGAAACTGCAGCATATCAAGGTCGGCGATGAAATCATCCTGCGCCCCAAACCGGTGGGCACGCTGGTGCACGATGCGCTTTTGCCCGGCAAGCGGATCTGGTTCTTTGCAACCGGCACCGGTTTTGCGCCCTTCGCCTCCCTGCTGCGCGAGCCGCAGACCTATGAGGACTATGATGAGGTCATCATCACCCACACCTGCCGCGAGGTAGGCGAGCTGACCTATGGCCGCGAGCTGATCGAGAGCCTGAAGGAAGACGAGCTCCTCAATGAGGTGATTGGCGAAGGATTCTGGAAGAAGATCAAATACTACCCGACCACCACCCGCGAAGAGAGCGCCAAGATGGGCCGCATCACCGACCTGATGCGCTCGGGCGAAGCCTTTGCAGATCTGGGCGTGCCGCCGCTGAACCCGGAAAGCGACCGCGCAATGATCTGCGGCAACCTTGCCTTCAACCTCGAGCTCAAGGATCTCTTCGAGAATACCTATGGCCTGGAAGAAGGTGCCAATTCCAAGCCTGCGCATTTTGTGGTGGAAAAAGCCTTCCTCGACTGAGGAGGCTTTGACAGCGTCTCACAAAAACGCCCCCGCACGCATGCTGCGGGGGCGTTTTCTATTTAGAACAGTGCCTTGCTGACACAGCTCAATAAAAAACGCCCCGAGGAACGGGGCGTTTGGGACGTTTTTCACAAAGCGGTGCGAGGGGGTCAGAGACCCAATGCGGTGCGCGCCGATTGCAGCGCTGCCTTCAACAGATCCGGGTTATCACGTGCCTGCGTGATCGCGGACTTCAGCGCAGTCTTTTTCAGCGGGTCCAACTCGGAGCCCTCGATGAGCTCGATCACACGGTCGTAGTTGAAACCCTCAGGCGTCAGCAGGGCGGCTGGCGTCTCGGCCTCTGCAGCCGCGGTGACATCTGCGGTCGCATCCGCCTCAACCTCAGGTGTAGCAGCTTCGGTGACGGCATCAGCTGCGGCATCCGCAGTGTTCTGCGCCTCTGTGGCCAAGTCCGCCGCCCCTTCGGTTACGGTGCTGACGGCCTCGGATGCGCTCTCCTGCGCGCCCTCAACGGCGTCTGCAACACCGTCCTGTGCCGCCTCGACCGCCGCTACGGCCTCTTCCTCGGCTGCGGCAACGGCAGCTTCGGCTTGTTCCTGAACGGCCTCTACCGTCTCGCCTGCCCCCTCAACCAGGTTCTCGGCTGCTTCAGAAGCTGCATCAGCGGCGTTTTCAACCGCCTCTGTGGCCTGATCTACGGCCGTCTCGGCTGTTTCGGCAATCGCATCAACAGCCTCTTGCGCCTGCTCCTGCAGGTCGCCCGCTTCAGGTTCGCCGGTTTCAACCTCTGCGGCTGCCTCGGTGTCCTCGGTTGTGACTGGGGCCGCTTCATTGGCGACCTCGGCGGGCATATCGGTGACGGGCTGGTCCTCGGGCTGATTGAGGTACCAAACGGCCCCTGCAACCACCACCAAACCAATAGCGGCGCCCACTCCTGCAATTTTCATGGCAATATCCTTCCATGCTGACGTCCCGACGCGGGACGGATTGCAGATGTACTTCTGCTTAATCGAGGGATACAACAAGGGGGAAGTCTTTCGCCGCACTCCCCTCGGCAATGGGCCGCCACCCGTTCCGAGCGCTGCGTGAAAACTCTTGCCAATCGCAAAATCCCTTGTGTTTCCGGCTTGCAAGACAGTCCGACACCGATTAAATTCCCGGCTCAAATTTCTGCAATTATCAAAGGATAGAACCCATAGCTCGCAGACCTCATAACGCGCCGCCAACCCGTGACACTGGCCCGCGCGTCAACGACAAAATCCGCGCTCCCGAAATCCGCCTGATCGGGGCTGAAGGCGAAAACGTCGGCGTTGTGCATCCCGCCAAGGCGATGCAGATGGCCGAAGAGGCCGGTCTCGACCTTGTCGAGATCTCGCCAAACGCCACGCCGCCGGTCTGCAAGATCATGGACTTCGGCAAGTTCAAGTATGAACAGCAAAAACGCGAGAGCGAAGCGCGCAAGAAGCAGAAGATCATCGAGGTCAAAGAGGTCAAGTTCCGTCCCAACACGGATACCCATGACTACGATGTGAAGATGCGCAACGTGATCAAGTTCCTGGAGAACGGAGATAAGGTCAAAGTGACCCTGCGATTCCGTGGCCGCGAGATGGCGCACCAGAACCTGGGACGTGAGCTGCTTCAGCGCGTTGCCGAAGACATCAAGGAACTCGGCAAGGTCGAAAACATGCCGAAGATGGAGGGCCGTCAGATGATCATGATGATCGGCCCGCTTCCGAGCAAGTAATATTCCCTGACGGGGCCCCGCATGACGCAGGTCACTGTGCCCGGTTGCACATAAAAAAAGCCTCCCTTGATACGCAAGGGAGGCTTTTTAGCTTTCAATGATCGAAATCGAGCCTTACTCAGCCCGCGGCCGCAACGGCACGTTTGGTCATCACGGTCACGAGATGCGCGCGATAGTCCTTGGTGCCATGGATGTCGCCGATCATGCCCTCGGCCTCTACCGACAGGCCTGAAATCGCATCAGCGCTGAAAGCGCCCGAGAGCGCAGCCTCCGCCTCGCGCCAGCGGAACACGCCTTCCTCAGAGGCACCTGTGACCGCCACCCGAACACCATCGGCAAATTTCGCGACGAACACCCCGACCATCGCAAACCGCGACGCCGGCTGCAGAAACTTCTGGTAATTCGCGGCCTCGGCCACAGGGAACCGCACCTCGGTGATGATCTCACCTTCCTCAAGCGCGGTGGTGAACATCCCCTGGAAATAGTCATCCGCCGCGATCTCGCGGGCATTGGTCACAATCGTGGCCCCGCTGGCCAGAGCAGCGGCCGGGTAACAGGCGGCGGGATCATTATTGGCAAGTGAGCCGCCAATGGTGCCACGATTGCGCACTGCCGGATCGCCGATCTGACCCGCCAGGGCGGCAAGCGCCGGATAGGCCGCGGCGCCCTCTGCCACCTCTGCGTGGGTCGTCGCCCCGCCGATGGCCAGTTTGCCATCATCTGTCTGACAGATCCCTCTGATCTCCGCGATCCCGCCGAGGCTCACCAGCGTCGAGGGCATCGCCAAACGCTGTTTCAACGTCGGGATCAACGTCTGTCCCCCGCCCAGCGCCTGCGCATCCTCTTCGCTCAGCGCCTGTACCGCATCAGCCACCGTTTCGGGACGTGCGAATTCAAACTCATACATCGCTCTTCCTTTCCGAAGGATCGCCCTTGGGCTCCTTCATCTTCTCATAAATATCCCGGGGGTGCGGGGGCTGGCCCCCGCTCCGCCATCTCAACCTTGCATCGCCGCCCAGACCCGCGCCGGCGTCAGCGGCATGTCGATGTGGGTGACATCCTTCCCGGCAGAGCGCAGCGCATCCACCACCGCATTGACCACCGCTGGCGGAGATCCAATTGCCCCGGCCTCTCCGCAGCCTTTCACCCCAAGAGGGTTATGCGTGCAGGGGGTCTGGCAGGAATGATCCACCTGATAAAACGGCACATCATCCGCGCGCGGCATGGCGTAATCCATGAAGCTCGCGGACAAGAGCTGACCATCCTCGTCATAGACACAGCCCTCCAGAAGCGCCTGCCCAATGCCCTGTCCAATTCCGCCGTGAACCTGACCGTCCACAATCATCGGGTTGACGATATTGCCAAAGTCATCGGCAGCGGCAAAGCGCTCGATGGTGACTTTGCCAGTCTCGGGATCCACTTCGACCTCACAGGCATAAGCGCCAGCCGGATAGGTAAAGTTCGCCGGATCATAGAAGGCCGTCTCCTCCAGCCCCGGTTCGATCTCTTCGAGCGGGTAGTTATGTGGCACATAAGCCGCCAAGGTCACATCGCCCCAGGCCACGGATTTATCCGTGCCTGCCACCGAGAACCTCCCGTCCTTGAGCTCAATATCGGCGTCCGAAGCCTCCATCAGATGCGCCGCGATCTTCTTGGCCTTGCTGATGATCTTTTCGGTCGCGCGCACCATGGCAGAGCCGCCCACCGCCAAGGAACGCGAGCCATAGGTGCCCATGCCCATCGGCGCGTTGTTGGTGTCGCCGTGCTCGATCTCCACCATATCCTCGGGGATGCCGATCATCTCGGCGATCACCTGCGGAAAGGACGTCTCATGCCCTTGCCCATGGCTGTGACTGCCGGTCATCACCACGATACCGCCAGTTGCATTGACGCGTACCGTCGCACTCTCATAGAGCCCTGCGCGCGCACCAAGTTGACCCACGAGGTTCGAGGGAGCGATACCACAGGCTTCGATATAGCAGTTGACACCCAGACCGCGCAGCTTGCCGGTTTTCTCGCTCTCGGCGCGGCGCGCGGCAAAGCCTGCGATATCCGCAATCTCTTCGAGCTTATCCATCGTCGCCACATAGTCGCCGGTGTCATATTCCACCGCCACAGGCGTGGCATAGGGGAACTCGGTGACAAAGTTCTGCCGTCGGAGCGCAATCGGGTCGACATCCAGCTCGCGCGCCGCCTTGTCGATGACGCGCTCCAACTGGAAGGTCGCCTCGGGACGCCCAGCGCCGCGATAGGCATCGACTGGCACCGTATTGGTAAAGACCGCCTTGACGTTCACATAAATGAGCGGCGTCTTGTAGTTGCCCGCCATCAGCGTGCCATGCAGCCAGGTCGGCACCGAGGGCGCGAAGGTCGAGAGATACGCCCCCATATTGGCGTAAGTTTCGGTGCGCAGAGCGGTGAAGTTGTTGTCTGCATCCAGCGCCAGTTCGATCTTGGTCACATGATCGCGGCCATGGGCATCCGACATGAAAGCCTCGGACCGCGAGGAGGTCCATTTTACCGCACGATTGAGCGCCTTGGCAGCAAAGGTGCAAAAC
This sequence comes from Epibacterium sp. HA2-3, assembly GCF_055693725.2. Taxonomy (NCBI): domain Bacteria; kingdom Pseudomonadati; phylum Pseudomonadota; class Alphaproteobacteria; order Rhodobacterales; family Roseobacteraceae; genus Epibacterium; species Epibacterium sp. HA2-3. The sequence goes on from NZ_CM172490.1 coordinate 1,728,155, forward strand.
GCTTCTTCGGCGTAGTGGAAGATCTTGGAGCCAAACCCGCCCCCCACATCCGGGGCCACCACGCGCAATTTATGCTCCGGAATGCCGAGCACAAAGGCGCCCATCAGGAGCCGGATCACATGCGGGTTCTGGCTTGTAGTATAAAGCGTGCTTTCGCCGGTAGCGCGGTTGAAATCGCCCACCGCCACGCGCGGCTCCATCGGGTTGGCGACCAAACGATTGTTGACCAACTCGAGCGTGGTTACATGGGCGGCCTCATCAAAGGCCTTGGCCACCGCATCCTTGTTCTCTTCGACAAAGCCCCAATCATAACAGAGGTTTGACGTCAGATCGTCATGTACCTTCGGGGCCTCCTCAGCAAGAGCGGCCTTCATGTCGATCACTGCCGGAAGCTCTTCGATCTCCAGTTCGATCGCCTCGGCGGCATCGCGAGCCAATTCGGCGCTCTCGGCCACCACCGCGGCGATCGGATCACCCACATGGCGCACCTTGCCCTGCGCCAGCACCGGGTGGGCAGGTTCCTGCATCACCTCACCAAAGCGATCCGTCACCTGCCAGCCGCAGGGCAGTCCTCCGACGCCTTCGAAATCTGCCCCGGTGAACACCCGCAGCACGCCCGGCATCGCCGCCGCTGCGGCAGTCTCAAGCGAGGTGATCCGCCCATGCGCCACATCCGAGCGCAGGAAATGCACATAGGCCTGACCGTTTACATTGATGTCGTCAGTATAATTCCCGGTTCCCGTCAGGAACCTTACGTCTTCGCGCCGTTTGGTGGCGGCCCCTATGCCGCTTTCCTTGGCTTCAATATCCTTAGGCATAATCCACACTCCTCCCAGAATTGCGAACCGGGCTTTCTCGTCATGCGGCGCGTCGGGCTCCTCTTCCCGCCGCAGCCAGACCAGAACTGATCCGCTGGATTGTCACGGGTTACTTGCAGCCCATCTGATGACAGGCTGTGCTCTCTCTTGGGGCTTATTCCGCCGCGATGGCAGAGACGTCCTGACCGGAGGCGGCCATGATCGCTTTGACGATGTTGTGATAGCCGGTGCAGCGACAGAGATTGCCCTCAAGGTAGTGGCGGATCTCGGCTTCCGAGGGCTTGGGGTTCTCTTTCAAGAGCGCCGCCGCCGACATCACCATGCCCGGCGTGCAAAAACCGCACTGAAGCCCGTGATGTTCCTGAAATGCCGCCTGAATCGCATTGAGCGTGCCGTCGGGTGCGGCTTGACCCTCGATGGTGGCGACCTCGGCCCCTTCGGCTTCCAGCGCGAGCATGGTGCAGGATTTTACCGCCTTGCCATCCACGTGGACAACGCAGGCGCCACATTGGCTGGTATCGCAGCCCACATGGGTGCCGGTCAGCCCCTGCTGATCCCGCAGGAATGACACCAAAAGTGTGCGACCTTCGACATCCCCGGACACGGGGTTGCCATTCACGGTCATCGAGACCTTCGTCATAAATTCCTCCCTAGCTTGAATTCTTTTTATCTGGCTAAACCCAGTTAATCACGGGTCAGCAGATCGCGCGAGGATTTTATGCGACGCGGTTCGGATCCGCCTACTCTGCTGCGCTGCGGCGCGGTCTTGGCCGGGTTGGGATCTCTTTCAAAAGCCCCCCTACCCCCATCGCCGCAATATCCGCCGAGGTCACATCTAGGCCACAGACCACCCGCTCCAGCACCCAATCTGCTCCGTTGAGCGCGGGCGATCGCGCGCAGCCCGGCAGGCCGATCACGGGCTTTTCGCCCAGATGCCCAAGAAACAGCAGATTACCGGGATCAACCGGCATCCCAAAGCGCGTGACCTCCCCTCCCGCCATCCGGAGCGCCTCGGGCGCGACATCCTGCGGATCTGAGGTCGCAGAGCCCGTGAGCACCAAGAGGACCTCCCCCGGAGCGTCCCGGAGTGCGGAAGCGATCTCGGCCGTTCGATGCGGCTTGACCACGCGCGGGCTCAGCGTGATGCCCATCCGATCCAGCCGCCCCGCCATCGCCGCGCGGCCCTTGTCGGATGGAATCTCTTCGGTGATGCGGGTCTCGATCAGGGTCGCGGTGCCAAAGGCCGGCGCCAGCACGCGCATGGCTGCCTTGGCAGCGACTACAGCCTGCGCGAGATGCGCCTCCGGCACCGCATAAGAAATGATCTTGATCGTGGCGACCATACTGTCGGGATCGACGCGGTGATAGTCTGGCACGGTTGCCACGGTGATCATCGGATCTATCCCGTTCACCGCTGCAACCTGCGCCGCATCAAGCCGCACCACCCCCGCGCCCCGCGCATAGAGATTGACGCGCCCCGCGCCCGCACCGGAGATACGCAGCTCTTGACCCTCGGGGTCCGGCACTAAAGCCTGTGCCAAACGCAGCGCCGCGGCATCTTCATGCACATCACCGGGCTCCAGCTGCGCGACGATGATCTCTTGATGCCCTAGCTCCTCGAGATCCTCGATATGATCTGCGGTCAGCTCGGTCCCTTTTGCAATCTTGTAGTCCCGCCTGGAGCCATAGGGACGTGCGGCTGCGCGAATGGAATGTGCCGCAATCGTGCCCAGCGCCACGCGCAAGGGTACGGGTCCGAATTTCATTCCGCCTTGCCCCGCAGCACTGCTGTGATCTCGGCAAGGATCGACACCGCAATTTCCGAGGGGCTGGCGGCGCCGATGTCCAACCCGACCGGGCCATGGATGCGCGCGATGTCAGCAGTGCCAAATCCGGCCTCAATCATTCGTTCGCGGCGTTGCCCGTGCGTGCGTTTGGAGCCAAGTGCGCCGATGTAGAAACACTCTGACCGCAACGCGGCCATCAGCGCCGGATCATCAAGCTTGGGATCATGGGTCAGCAGGACCAGGGCGCAACGGCTGTCAAAGCCGATCTGGGCCACCGCGTCATCCGGCCAATCCTCGAGAATACGCACCCCGGGAAACCGCTCTTCAGAGCCGAAGGCCGCGCGGGGCTCGATCACAACCGGATCATAGCCCGCGATCTGCGCCATGGGGACAAGCGCCTGAGCGATATGGACGGCTCCGACCACGATCAAGCGCAGGGGCGGGTTATGCACGGCAACAAAGGTATTGCCGTCTTCCTCCACCCCGGAGCGATCCATCCGCAGGCGTTCGGGATAGGCGCCCGCCTCGACCAATCGGCCTTTGCCGCTTTTCAGGCTCACTTCATAGGCGACCGCCTCTCTTTCTCTGCGGGCCGTCACCAGCGCGTCGAGCGTCTCTTCTTTCAATACGGACCCCACAGGTTCCAACAGAACCTTGATGGTGCCGCCGCATGCCAGTCCAACCGCAAAGGCGTCGCCATCGCTCACGCCGAATTCCAACAGCTTGTGACAGCCCTGCGCCAACGCGTCCTGCGCCTCAACGACGACGGCGCCCTCGACGCAGCCGCCAGACACGGAACCCTCGATGCGCCCGTCGCCACCGACCACAAGCTGCGAACCGGTGCGCCGCGGCGCGGATCCCCAGGTCTGCACAACCGTACATAGAACAGCGCCCTGACCCGCGCGATGCCATGCAAGGGCCAGTTCAGGGGCCGCGTCAAAACGAGAGAGCGATCCCTCGGCTGCATTGGAGAGTGTGCCAGATGTCATGCCAGCAATTGTCATGTCAGAGATCCCGGTGCCAGTGGCCAATGGTTCGCACAAAGCATGGAGCGACGGGCGCGAAGTGCAAGGCCAAATCGTGCGGCACTGCTGCGCGAGGCGGCTCCAAGACGCTCGCTCACGCGCGTTCCTCCTGCATCATGGCCATCAGGCGCAGCTTTTCGCCAGTGTCATCCGGCCGCGAGAGCGCTTGCGCAAGATCTTCAAGCGACGCAATAGTGTGACCTGCGCGAAAGCTGTCCACATGGGGCAGCATCGCCTGGATGCCGCGGGCGCGTGGCAAGAACCCATCCCACCGGAGCAAAGGGTTGAGCCAGACAAGACGCCCTGCAGAAAGCCGCAGGCGCTGCATCTCCAGCGCCAGGGTCTCTGGGGCGTCGCGGTCCAGCCCATCACTCACTAGGAGCACCACCGCCCCCTGCCCCATGACCCGGCGCGACCAGTCCCGGTTGAAGGCGTGCAGGCACCCACCGATCCGCGTCCCTCCCTGCCAGTCCTGCGCCTCGGCACCCGCCGCCGCGAGCGCCGCATCCACATCGCGTTGCTTCAGATGTCGCGAGATATTGGTGAGCCGGGTGCCAAAGGTGAAACCATGCACCTGCGCCCAGCGCCCCTGCCGCCCGTCAGGGGGTCGATTGGCGACCGCATGCAGAAAATGCAGCACCATGCGGCTGTACTGGCTCATGGAGCCGGAAATGTCGCAGAGAACCACAAGATTTGGAAACCGCTCGGCGCGTTTACTGCGGGCGATGCGCGCGATCTCGCCGCCGGTGCGGCCCGCACCACGCATCGTACGCCGCCAATCCGGCCTTGCGCCTTGCGGCGCAGGTTGATGGCGGCGCGTCTTCAGGGGCGCGATCGGCAATCTCAGTGTGGCAAGCATCCGCTTGGCCTGCTGGATTTCCTCGGTGGTCATCTGTTCAAAATCAAGGGTCTTGAGCCGCTCTTCGGCCGAGAGGGTCATTGCGGCATCGATTTCAATCTCCTCTGCTTCGTCCGTGGCCTCGGGTGACTCCTCGGGATGGTCTGGCAGCTGCCCATCCAGCAATGCCTCGGCAGCACGGGTCTCGGCAGGTTTGGCCGCGCGCTCCTGCTGTACGCCTCGGATCGCGGGCAGCATCGCCGCCATCATATGTTCCAGAAACCGGGGGTCACGCCAGAAGAGACGAAACACCTGCCCAAAGACCACGCGATCTTCGGGACGGGAGACAAAACACGCGTGCAAGGTCCAGTAAAAATCGCGCCGCGACGTGAAACCGGCGGCCTCAACAGCCCTGATCGCATCGAGCACCCGCCCGGTACCAACATTGAGTCCGGCCTTGCGCAGAGCTCGCGCAAAATGGGTGATGTTCGCGGCGAGTTTGGGATCGTCCGAGATCGCAAGCGAGGGGTATTCAACCATCAGCCTCGCTGGGGGCTTTGCCCCCAGACCCCCAGGATATTTGGCGTTAGAAGAAACCTCATGTCAGTGCTCCTGAAGCAAGGAACGGGCCTCATCCAGAAGGCGCTTAGCCTCTGATCCCTGCAGGCGCGCAATGTCATCCTGATATTTCAGAAGTGCGCCCAACGTGTCGGCGATGGACTCGGGGCTGAGATTCACCACATCCAGCGCCAGCAGGCAGTTGGCCCAGTCGATTGTCTCTGCAACCCCGGGCTTTTTAAAGAGATCCTCGGTGCGCAGACTCTGAACGAAGGCGACCACCTGGCGGCTGAGGGCCTCGCTTGCCGTTGGCACCTGAGCCGTCAGGATTTCCAGTTCACGGTCAAAATCTGGGTAGTCCACCCAATGATAGAGGCAGCGCCGTTTGAGCGCATCATGGACCTCGCGGGTGCGGTTCGAGGTCAGGATCACCATCGGCGGCTCCGGGGCCCTGATTGTGCCAAGCTCCGGGATCGTGACCTGGAAATCTGACAGGGCCTCAAGGAGAAAAGCCTCAAACGGAGCATCGGTGCGGTCCAACTCATCAATCAGAAGAATGGGAGTGCCGCGCGCATCGGGTTGCATGGCTTGCAACAGGGGGCGCGCGATCAGGTAGTCCTGCGAGAAGAGTTCGGCCTGCAACGCCTCGCGGTCAGATTGACCCGCGCTTTCGGCCATACGGATCGCCATCATCTGCGCTGCAAAATTCCACTCGTAGACGGCGCTTGCGGCGTCCAGACCCTCGTAGCACTGCAGCCGGATCAATGGCCGGCCCGTCACCGCCGCCAGCGCCTTTGCGATCTCGGTTTTGCCGACGCCGGCCTCACCTTCAAGGAACAAGGGCCGTCCAAGGCGTGTGGAGAGGAACACCACCGTCGCCAGGGCGCGCCCGCAGACATAGCCCGCCTCGGACAGCTCGGACTGAACCGCGTCGATGGATTGAAACCCTGCTGTTGTCATGAGATCCCCCGCCTTGCGCACTGCTCGTCCCAAGAGGGCATGAGGAGCCCTCAGCGTCAAGCAGTGTGACCGCAGAGCGCATGCAACATGTTGGGCGCAAAGCGTGTTCGGCCAATTGACGTCAGCGCATGGAGGGTGCGACAAGGTGCGCGCGCCGGATGACCAAAGCCCCAGCTTGGGGCAGGATCGGCCAAAGACCGCGCAGCGCCGCAGGCACCTGATCCGGGCGCAACCGGCAGGAGCAGAACGAGGGACAGGACAGATGCGCATTACCGCAGTGACCTGCGTCAAGAATGAAGGTCCGTTTCTGTTGGAATGGATTGCCTATCATCGCCTGATTGGCGTGACGGATTTTCTGTTTTACTCGAACGACTGCACGGACGGGAGTGATGTGCTCCTGGATGCGCTGGCGCAACGTGGTGGGCTCAGCCATCTGCCGAACCCGGCCAAAGGGCGCGCCTATCAGATGGAGGCTCTGAAGGACTGCGCCCATCAGCCCGTGGTTCAGCAGGCCGATTGGATCTGGATTGCGGATGTGGATGAGTTCCTCAACATCCATGTGGGCGATCACAGCATCCCCGCCTTGATCGAGGCCTGCCACTCCCCGGCGGCGATCTCTGTGACGTTTCAATTCTTTGCCAACGCCGGGATCGAGAGATTTGAGGATCGCCCGGTGATCGAGCAATTCACCCGGAGCCATAACCCTGACATCTGGTGCGGGGAAACCGCGATCGAAGTGAAGTCCCTGACGCGGCGCGATTTTCCCTTGGGATACTACGGTGCCCACCGTCCCTTTGTCAGCAAGTCCGCCAAGACGCATCCGCGCTGGTGCGATGGCAGCGGCAGGCAGGTCCCGCAAAAGTTTCTGACCGCCGCCAACCCGCGCCGGATCCGCAAGTTCCCCGCCAAAGGCGCGCGGCAGCTCGCGACCCTCAATCACTATGCGCTGCGCTCACTCGACAGCTATCTGGTGAAGAACGACCGCGGCGATGTGAACCGCGAAAACCGTGCCTTTGATGATACCTATTGGCGCGAGCGCAATGACCCGTCCTGGGAGGATCGCTCGATCCTGCGGCTGCTGCCAGACCTGAAGGCTGCGCTTGCCGGGATGAAATCAGATCCCGAAATTGCCCGTCTGCACGACGCTTGCGTCGCCGCGCACCTCGCCCAACGCGATGCCCTGCTGGCGCAGCCCGCGTATCAGGCGATGCGCGCCCAGCTGCAAAAAGCCTCTCCGCTGCCGCCGCAAGAAGAAGCGATGTTGATGCGGCTGGGTCTGATGTGAGGCGGAGGCGATGACTGTGGAGATCATCAATCTGGGACTGCCGAAATCCGGCACCACGACGCTCAAGGACGCGTTGACCCGCGCGGGGTATTCCGTGGCCGATCACCGGATAAAATCCGAAGAAGACCCCGACGACCCCGATGACCGGGTCTTTGTCGGTGACCTGATGTATCAGGGGCTCTATAAATACGGCGATCCGCTGGCGCTGCTCAACACGCATGATGCGCTCACCGAGGTGAGCTTTATCTACGGGGGCAATTCGGTCTGGCCGCAATGCGACCACGCAATGCTTCTGGCGCTGCGCAAGCTGCACCCGAGACTGTGCTTTGTGGCCACACGGCGCGACACCGAGCAGATGGCGCATTCGATCATGCGCTGGAACAACCTGGGCAAGCTGCGGCTCCCGCTCTCGACGGTTCCGGGCCTGCCGGTGGGATACGGGCACGAAATCGACGAGCAGATGATCTGGATCGACGGCCACTACGAGGCGCTGGCGCATTGGTTTCGCAATGACCCGCTGTACCTTGAACTCGATGTCGCCGCGCCGGATGCGCAGTACAAGCTGGCGCGTTTTCTGGGCCGTCCTCTGCCATGGTGGGGTCAGTCCAATATCAATCCAGAAGGGCCCTCCGCGCGCGGGCGCGGCAGACGACAGGACGAGGCAGGCTGATGCGGATCTATCTTCATATCGGGCTGCACCGCGCAGGATCGGAGCGGATACAGGCGGTGTTGGCCGACAAGCGCGACCAGCTGCGCGCACGCGGAATTCTGGTGCCGCGAGCGGCGGGGAGCAAGAACCACACCCGCCTGTTCATGGCCGTGAGCGATCCCGAGCATGTTGACCCGCTGCGCTACAATCGCGGCTTCATCAGTCCGGAAAAACAGGCGGACCTGCGCGCAACCCTGCAGGAGAGCCTCTCGCGCGACATCACCCAGTATCAGCCCCACACGCTCATCCTGAGCGCGCATCAGCTCGGAACGCATCTGTCGCGCAAGAGCGAGCTGGAACGGTTGAAGGCTCTGCTGGCGCCGCTCTCGGATGACATTCGGATCGTTGCCCATGTCGAGGCACAGGCGCGGATGCTCGCGGATGTCTTTGCAGAACAAGTCTTTGAGGGGCGCGCCGCCAGCCTCTCGCGCGAGGTCGAACTGACCCGCGAAGACAGCTGGTGGTCGGCGGCGCTTGACACCCTGCCACCGGTTGATCCGCAGGCAGGTCAGTTCGAGGAAACCCAAGGCGCGCCATTCTGGCTCGATTTCAAGGCCTTGCAAGGATTTTGGGAGGAGGTTTTTGGCGCCGGAACGGTCTCCTTCCGCAGCTACCGAGCAGAGGTCTTTGACAGTGCGGACGTGACGCAAGAGGTCTGTGAGGCCTTTGGCATTGCGGAACAGATTGGCCGGGTGGATCCAGCCAAACGCAGCAGGCCAATCCCCGCCGCCTGGCTCACACGTGGGCGGCAATTCAACGCATTGCTCTTGCGGCTTTTGGCACAGGGCAACCATATCCTGCCACGCAAGCTGTGGCGGCAGATGATCCAGGACCTCAAGGTCGATGGTCCGCCGTTGGACCCAGCCAGACTGGGCGCGGTGACACGGTTTTTTGCGGCCCAGAACGCCCAACTCTGTGCAGAACATGCGGCGCTATCACAGGATGTCTTTGCGATCGAGACCCCCACCGAAGACTGGTCAGAGGCCCCCCCACTACAGGGGTTTCGCGCCTCGCAGTATCTCCTCGCCTTCCTCTACCGGATCGAAAAGGCCACCAATGAAGAGCGCGCCGCACGCGAGGGAGACCTCAAGGCGCACCAGAGCGCGCGCGCGGCGCAGCAGAGTGCAGAAGGTGCCGCCCCCACAGCCAAGGCTCGGCGCCTGATGCCCCCGCTTGCGCTCAAGAATTTTGCGATGCTTCAGGGCTCGACTTTCAAGCCACACGACCGGCTGGGTCGTGTGGATGAGACCGCCGAAAGACCGCCCTACACAGAGGTGCCCCCCCGCATCCTGCCAAAGGGGCAAAGCGGCAATGTCATCGTCGGCTGCATGAAGGATGAGGCCCCCTATATCCTTGAGTGGGTCGCCTATCACCGCATGATCGGGGTGGATCATTTCCTGATCTACACCAACGGCTGCAGCGACGGCACCGCAGAGCTCCTTGATCGGTTGCAGGCGCTTGGCATCCTTGAGCATCGCAACAACGACAATTGGAAAGGCAACTCGCCCCAGCAATACGCCCTCAATCAGGCGCTGAAAGAGCCAGTGATCAAACAGGCCGATTGGGTGATCCACATCGACGTAGATGAGTACATCAACGTGCGCTGCGGCAATGGGACATTGGCTGATTTCTTCGACCATGTGCCAGATGCCACCAATGTCGCGATGACATGGCGGCTCTTTGGTCACAACGGCATCACCACGTTGAACGACCGCCCGGTGATTGCACAATTTGATCGCTGCGCGCCCAAGTTCTGCCCCAAGCCCCATACCGTCTGGGGCTTTAAGACCATGTTCAAAACCATTGGCGCATATCAGAAAATCTCTTGCCACCGGCCCAACAAGCTGGAGGAGGAAAAGCGCGCGCAGGTGAAATGGGTCAATGGTTCTGGTGAAGACATGACCCATGAGGTGATCGACAACGGCTGGCGCAGCTCGAAAAAGTCCATCGGCTATGATCTACTGCAGCTCAATCATTATGCGCTGCGCTCGGCAGAGAGTTTCCTTGTGAAACGTCAGCGCGGGCGGGCGCTGCATGTGGATCGCTCGATCGGGCTCAACTACTGGATCCGCATGGATTGGAACGACCATCGCGACATCACCATCCAGCGCAACCTGCCTAGGATGCAGGCGGAGATGGATCGCTTGCTCGCAGATGAGCCCCTGCGCGCCCTCCACGAGGCGGGGTTGGCGTGGCATCGCGCCAAGGCGGCAGAGCTGCACCAGCAGGAGGAATTCGAAGCGCTTTATCAGCAGGCGCTGGAGATCGACATTCCCGCAACAGAGCGCGTGGCCTGGGCGCTCTCGCTGGATCTGGAGAGCTGACCATGCGCACGCTGGCCGTTTTGACAGTTCGCAACGAGGGGGCCTTTCTGCTCGAATGGCTGGCGCACCACAAGGCGGTCGGATTTACGGATTTCCTAGTTTTTTCAAACGATTGTGACGATCCCACCGCCGAGGTCCTGACCCGTCTCGATGAGATGGGCCATCTGGCGCATGTGGAAAATACCGGTCCCTTCGACAAGGGCGGCATCCAGTTCACCGCCATGAAACGCGCAGACAAGCATCGCCTCACCAAACGCGCCGACTGGATCATGGCGCTGGATGTGGATGAGTTCGTGAACATCCACACAGGACGCGGACAGATCTCGGACCTCCTGGAAGCGCTGCCAGAGGCGGATGCCATCACGCTGACATGGCGGCTCTTTGGCAATGCGGATCAGGTCCGCTACGAGGGCGAGCGTGTCACCGATCGTTTCACCCGCGCCGCGCCCGCAGTCATGCATTGGCCCTGGCGCGCGTCGATGTTCAAAACGCTCTATCGCAATTCAGGCGTGTATCGCAAAATCGGTATCCACCGCCCACGCAACGTGAAGGATGAAGCCGCCCGCGACCAATATCGCTGGTTCGACTGCGTCGGGCGCGAATTGATGGGCGATTTCAAGACCAAGCGCGTGTTCTCGAACTACGGTCAGGACAACTACCAGCTGGCGCAACTCAATCATTATCCGCTCGGCGCAATGGAGAGCTATATTCTCAAGGCCAACCGGGGACGCGCGGTGCACTCAGAGGATCTTCTGGATGTCGACTACTGGGTGGAGCGCAACTTCAACACGGACGAGGACACCTCGATCAGGCGCTACCGGGCGGCGCGCGATGCGATCCTCGACCTGTTCTTGGCTGACGAGGCTCTGCGCAAACTTCATGAGCGTGCCGTGCAATGGCGCAAGGACCGCTTTATGGAACTGATGCGCGAAGAACCTTACCGCGCACTTTTTGGCCGTCTCATGATGACGCCTCCCTCGCGCCCGATCAGCCAGGTCACGGGCCGTACCCTGGCCGGATTTGCCACCCTTGGACGCCAAAACCAGCGCAGGATCCGCGTCAAGAAGGACACCGGACCGGGTGAAACACCAAGTGGTGACAGCCCGAACACAAGCCCCCTGCCCGACAAGGACTAGCCCGCTGATCTCGCCCTGCCCTGGGTCGGATTATCGCCGACTGAGCAACAATGGCCGACAATTGGGCCAAGGTTTTTCTAAATTTAGCCTCAATCTCAGCCTAGATGTGACCCCGAGCAAGACCGAAAAAGGTGTGGCAGGTGGCGCGCATGCAAGACGACACGGATATTCTCGAGCAGGATCTTTCAGGCCTCAAACCTGCGGAATGGCAGGCACGTCTGGCAGAGATGGCCGAAGAAAACGGCATGTACCAGCCGCTTGGAGAGCGCCATTTTGCGACCTTCATTGACCAAGGCAACACGCTTCTCGTCACGTTCGAGAGCCGCCAGGGGATCGAGAGCTTTTCCGAAACCGCGCAGCCGCTTGGGTTTGATCTGGTCAAGAACCTCGGCTGGTCGCATCTGTGCCTGATCTCGGACGGCGATACCTGGTTTCGAGAGCCTCGGATCTACGGGTTCTTTGACCAGCTGATCGACGACGGGTTCTTTGAAGAATTTGACAACGTGGTCTTTTATGGCGCAGGCCCCTGTGGCTATGCGGCAGCGGCCTATTCGGTGGCAGCCCCCGGCGCCACCGTGGTGGCCATCCAGCCGCAGGCGACGCTTGACCCACGGATGACCGAATGGGATGACCGCTTCGTCGAGATGCGCCGCACCTCTTTTACGGATCGCTACGGCTACGCGCCGGATATGCTGGATGCGGCCGAACGGGGCTTTGTGCTCTATGATCCCTATCAATCGCTGGACGCCATGCATGCCGCGCTCTTTGCGCGCCCCAATGTGACCCGCTTGCGTCTGCCGTGTATGGGCGAAGCCATTCAGACCCGCCTCATCGAGATGGACATCCTCTATCGGATCATGTCGCTCGCGGGCAGCGGTCGTCTCACCGCAGAGGCCTTCTACAGGCTTGCCCGGGCGCGGCGCGACAATAACGTTTACCTCCGCAACGTGTTGAACCGGCTCGACTATCTTGAGCGTCCCTATCTCAACATCCTTCTGTGCCGCAATGTGAACGACCGGCGTCGCATGCCGCGTTTCCGACGCCGCCTACGGGATCTGGAGCGCCGCGCTGCCGAGGGAGAGTTCCGCATGCCGCCGGGTCCCGCTCTGCCCCCTGATCCGCCACATGGCGACGACGGCCTCTAAGCTGCCTTCCCAAGTTCATGGGGCTGTGCTAACGCCTGCGCCATGACCCAGAGCCTGACGATCACCCGCCCCGACGACTGGCATCTGCATCTGCGCGACGGCGACATGCTGCGCGCGGTGCTGCCGGAGACAGCCCGCCATTTTGGCCGCGCCATCATCATGCCCAATCTCGTGCCCCCGGTTGTCACCGGCGCCGAGGCCAGCGCCTATCGCGACCGCATTCTTGCCGCACTCCCTGAGGGCATGACGTTTGAGCCCCTGATGACGCTCTATCTCACCGAGGACACGGACCCTGCAGATGTCGCAGCCGCTCATGCCTCAGGTCTGGTCAAAGCCGTCAAGCTCTACCCCGCTGGCGCCACCACCAACTCCTCGTCCGGTGTGCGCGATTTCGACAAGGTTCGCCCCGTGCTTGAGAAAATGGCCGAAATCGGCCTGCCGCTCTGCACCCATGGCGAGGTCACCGACCACGACATCGACATCTTTGACCGCGAGGCCGTCTTTATCGATCGCGTGCTGGACCCGATCCGCCAATCCACACCGGGCCTGCGTGTGGTGATGGAGCATATCACCACCAAGGACGCGGCGGATTATGTGCGATCGCAGGACAAGGATCTTGGCGCGACAATCACCACGCACCACCTGATCATCAATCGCAACCACATCCTCGTGGGCGGGATCAAGCCACACTATTACTGCCTGCCTGTCGCCAAGCGCGAAGAGCACCGCCTCGCCCTGCGCCAAGCTGCGACCTCCGGTGATGCGCGGTTCTTCCTTGGTACCGACTCAGCGCCCCACACCGATGCCAACAAGCTCCAGACCTGTGGCTGCGCGGGCTGTTTCACTGCAACCAACACCATGGCTTTGCTGGCCCATGTCTTTGAAGAAGACGGTGCGCTCGACAAGCTAGAAGGGTTTGCCTCAAAGAACGGCCCAGCCTTTTATCGCTTGCCCGAAAACGATGGTCAGATCACGCTTGTGAAACAGGACACCCCCGTCGCTTTTCCGGCGCAGATCGACACGCAGGACGGCCCGGTGACCGTCTTTGATCCGGGGTTCCCGGTCCATTGGACTGTCGCCTAATTTCATCTTCTCGATAAATATCCCCGCCGGTGGCTCCCGCCCGCGCCTCTGGCACTCTGCTCTCGAAGGATACGCCATGATCCCCTCCTCCTACCCCTCCGCCGAAGAAATCGCTCGCCTCTCTGCCCGCATGCTCTTGGAAATCGGCGCGGTGAACTTCAACACCGATGAACCCTACACGCTGGCTTCGGGCCTGCCGTCGCCGAGCTACATCGACTGCCGCAAGCTGATTTCCTTCCCGCGCATCCGCTCCACCCTGATGGATTTCATGGCTGTCACGGTGATGCGCAACGCAGGCTTTGAGGCCTTCGACAATATCGCTGGCGGCGAAACCGCAGGCATACCCTTTGCCGCGTTGGTGGCCGAACGCCTTGCCCTGCCAATGACCTATGTGCGCAAAAAACCCAAAGGCTATGGCCGCAATGCCCGTATTGAGGGCGCCATCTCCGAGGGCGAGCGCGTCCTGCTGGTCGAAGATCTGACAACCGACGGCGGCTCCAAGCTTTCTTTCGTGGACGCGATCCGCGAAACCGGTGCCACCTGCGGGCACACAGCGGTGATCTTCTATTATGACATCTTCCCCGAGACCACAAAAACGCTCGGTGATCACGGCGTGCAGCTACATTATCTCTGCACCTGGTGGGATGTGCTGGCCGAGGCGCGCGCACAAGCTGCCTTCAGCACCGAAACCCTTGACGAGGTAGAGAAATTCCTGCGTGATCCGCGCGCTTGGCAAGAGGCCAACAAGAAGACCTGAGGAAAACCTGTCCTTCAGGGCATCTGTCATCTGTGGATAAGGCCGCGCCGAATCGGAGCGGCCTTATCCATATCTCGCGGCTGACGCGCGTTTGACACACAATATGCGGAGAAAATGTCCCCTTCAGGCGATTTTATCAAAAATTGCCCACATCGACCTCTGCGGTTATCCTCAAACGATCCACAGGGATTTCCAGATGGTATTCGGGGCAGTTTCCAGCGTAAAACACGAGCCTATCAAAAGAGAGCAATCATGAACGAGATCACCTCTTTCAACGGCGATCCACAGCCGCCAGCGTCACCGGACGCGCGCGGTGCGGCAGATGAAGCGCAGGCAACAGAATTGCCCCATTCCGTCGAGGCGGAACAGCAACTGCTGGGGGCAATTCTCACCAACAATGACGTCTATGACAAAGTCGCCTCGATCATAAATTCCTCGCATTTCTACGACCCGGTCCACGCCCGGATCTACGAGGTGGCCGCGGCCCGGATCTCCAAGAACGCGCTGGCTTCGCCAGTGACGCTCAAGGCCTTCATGGAGGACGATCAGGGCCTTAAAGAATTGGGCGGCCCCGCCTATCTCGCCAAGCTGGCCTCGGCGTCGATCTCTGCCTTTGCGGTGCGCGACTATGCACAGATGATTTATGATCTGGCGATCCGGCGCGAACTCATCGCGCTTGGCCAGACCATCGCGGAAAAAGCCCGCCGCGTCGATGTCGCCTCCGAACCCAAGGAACAGATCGTCGAGGCCGAACAGTCGCTCTACCAGCTGGCCGAACAGGGCCAGACCGAACAGGGGTTCAAATCCTTCCTGCGCGCTGTCACCGAGGCCGTGAATGTCACCAATGAGGCCTACCAGCGCGGCGGCGGCATGGCCGGGATCTCTACCGGGCTGGATGATCTCGACAAACAGCTGGGGGGCTTGCACCCTTCGGACCTGCTGATCCTTGCGGGACGCCCCTCGATGGGGAAAACCTCGCTTGCCACCAATATCGCCTTCAACGTCGCCAAAGCCTATCGGCGCGGCCTCAAACAGGATGGCACCGAAGGCGCGGTCGACGGCGGCGTTGTGGGCTTCTTCTCGCTCGAGATGTCCGCCGAACAGCTGGCAGGCCGGATCCTGGCCGAAGCGTCAGAGATCTCCTCGCACAAGATCCGCCAGGGTGACATGACCGAAGAAGAGTTCCGCCGGTTCGTCCAAGCCGCCAAGGATCTGGAAAGCTGCCCGCTCTTTATCGACGATACGCCCGCGATCCCGATCTCACAGCTGGCCGCCCGCGCCCGCCGCCTGAAACGGACCCATGGGCTCGACCTTCTGGTGATCGACTACCTGCAGCTCTGCCGCGGCATGTCCGACAACCGCGTGAACGAGATTGCCGAGATCTCGATGGGCATGAAAGCCATCGCCAAGGAACTCAACATCCCCGTCATCGCCCTGTCGCAGCTCTCCCGTCAGGTCGAAAGCCGCGAGGACAAACGCCCGCAGCTCTCCGACCTGCGGGAATCGGGCTCGATCGAACAGGACGCCGACGTGGTCATGTTCGTGTTCCGCGAAGAATACTACAAAGAACGCGAAAAACCGGGCGATCACGAGCTCGACAAGATGGAAGAGTGGAAACAGGCGATGGAACGCTTGCACGCGAAGGCCGAAGTCATCGTCGGCAAACAGCGTCACGGCCCCATTGGCACGGTCGAACTTTCGTTCGAGGCGCAGTTCACGCGCTTTGGCAACCTCGCCAAAGCCTGGCAGCAGCAACCCGACGGCTATTAAGGGCACAAAAGGGGCGCCGGGCCACCGGCCCCCTTCATCTTTTCCTCAATACCTCGGGGGAGGCCCATCAGGCCGGGGCAGCGTCCCCACCTGTAGGTGCATGACACGCGCGATCCGCTGCCCAAAGCAGAGCAGGATGCGGTTTCCCCCTTGACCCTCCGGCCCTCCGTGTCATGAACAAGCCATGAGTACGGCACGTTTAAAAATCAATCTGGATGCGCTGGCGATCAACTGGCGCAATCTGGATGCCAAGACCAACTGCGAGACCGCAGCGGTGGTCAAGGCCAATGGCTATGGTCTGGAATCCGGCCGCGTCGGCAAGGCGCTGGCACAGGCAGGCGCGCGCAATTTCTTTGTCGCCATCGCCGAAGAAGGCATTGCGCTCAGGCGCGCGCTTGGACCCGGCCCGGGTATTTCGGTCTTTGCAGGTCATATGGAGGGCGACGCAAAACTCCTGCGTGACTTCCAGCTGACGCCGATGCTCAACTCGCTGGATCAGATGCTGCGCCATTTCGAGAGCCTGCCGGGTCACCCCTTTGGCGTCCAGCTCGACAGCGGCATGAACCGGCTCGGGATGGAGGCCGCCGAATGGATGGCCGTGCGCGACATTGCCCTCGATCAAAACCCCGTCCTCTTGATGTCGCATCTGGCCTGCTCGGACGAGCCGGGCCACGGCATGAACGCCTATCAGCTCAAGAATTTCATCGAGATGACCGAGGGGCTCAATATCCCCCGCTCGCTCGCGGCCACTGGCGGCCTTCTGCTGGGGCGCGACTACCACTTTGATCTCTGCCGTCCCGGCATCGGGCTTTATGGGGGCGCACCCTACGCCGATGCGCTGCCCGTGGTCGAGCTTGAGGTGCCGGTGATTCAGGTGCGCGACCTCGCCCCGGGCGAGAGCGTCGGCTACGGCAACACCTGGATTGCGCAGCGCGACAGCAAGATCGCCACCATTGCCGGCGGCTATGCCGACGGGCTGCACCGGGCGTTCCAGCGACAGGGGATCATGGCTTATGCGGGCGGCACCCCCTGCCCCGTGGTGGGTCGGATCTCGATGGATCTCATCACCGTCGATGTCACCGACCTGGCCGAAGTGCCGCCCTACCTGAGCCTCATGAATGAGACGCAGACCGTGGATGTGCTGGCAAACGCCGCTGATACCATCGGCTATGAGGTCCTGACCTCGCTCGGCAACCGCTATGCGAGGACCTACAGCGCATGACCCCCACCTCCGCCCTTGGGATGATCGGCCGCGCATCGCTGGGCCGCCTCGCCGCCCTCGGGCGGATCACGCGCTTTGCCGCCTCAACCTTCAGCCACATGCTGCGTCCGCCCTTTTACCCGCGCGAATTGGCAAATGCGCTGTTGCAGGTGGGCTGGCTCAGCCTGCCGGTGGTGGCGCTGACCGCGATCTTTACCGGCGGCGCGCTGGCGCTCCAGATCTATGCGGGCGGTGCGCGTTTCAACGCCGAGGCCGTGGTGCCGCAGATTGTTGCCATCGGCATGGTGCGCGAGCTTGGTCCGGTCCTGGTGGGTCTGATGATTGCGGCGCGCGTGACCTCGTCCATTGCCGCCGAAATCGCCACGATGCGTGTGACCGAGCAAATCGACGCGCTGGTAACGCTCTCGACCAATCCGATGAAATACCTTGTCGCCCCGCGCGTGCTTGCCGCCCTCATCACGGTGCCGGTTCTGGTCGGCGTCGGAGACATCATCGGCATCATGGGCGGCTATGTGGTGGCCACCGAAACCCTGGATTTCAACGCCGCCGCCTACCTCAAGAACACAGTCGACTTTCTTGAGCTGCGCGACATCGTCTCCTCCCTCGTGAAGGGCGCA
This sequence comes from Epibacterium sp. HA2-3, assembly GCF_055693725.2. Classification (NCBI taxonomy): domain Bacteria; kingdom Pseudomonadati; phylum Pseudomonadota; class Alphaproteobacteria; order Rhodobacterales; family Roseobacteraceae; genus Epibacterium; species Epibacterium sp. HA2-3. Next base: position 1,746,189 of record NZ_CM172490.1, read on the forward strand.
GCCTTCGGCACTATCGCCGCCCTCATGGGATGCTACTACGGCATGCAATCGGGCCGCGGCGCACAAGGTGTCGGGCGTGCGACCAAGGGCTCGGTCGAGGCCGCCGCCGTGCTGATCCTTGCAGCCAACTTCGTGCTCACGGGGGTGTTTTTCTCGCTATGACCCATCCGATGATCGAAATGCGCGAGGTCGCCAAGGCCTTTGGTTCAAACGCTGTATTGCGTGGTGTGGATCTGGAGGTCGCCAAGGGCTCCTCGCTGGTCATCATCGGCGGCTCCGGCACCGGGAAATCCGTGGCGCTGAAATGTGTGCTCGGCCTCATTGAACCAGACTCAGGCGAGATCCGTGTGGATGGAAAGCCCGTCGGCCAAGGCGACCGCGATGTGTTCCTGTCGCGCTTTGGCATGTTGTTTCAGGGCGGCGCGCTGTTTGACTCGCTGCCGGTCTGGCAAAATGTCGCCTTTCGCCTGTTGCGCGGCAGCCTCGCCCGGCCCCGTGACGAGGCGCGCGAGATCGCGATCGAGAAACTTCGCCGCGTGGGCCTGAAGCCCGATGTGGCCGACCGCCTGCCCGCCGAGCTGTCGGGCGGCATGCAAAAGCGCGTCGGTCTTGCCCGTGCTATTGCCGCAGAGCCCGAGATCATCTTTTTTGACGAGCCCACCACCGGGCTTGACCCGATCATGTCCGGCGTCATCAATGACCTCATCCGCGAAATCGTGGTGGAGATGGGCGCCACCGCCATGACCATCACCCACGACATGACTTCGGTGCGTGCGATTGCCGACAATGTCGCCATGCTGCACGGCGGCAAGATCCGCTGGACGGGTCCGGTGGCGGAGATGGACAATTCGGGCGACCCCTACGTGGAGCAATTCATCTCCGGCAGCGCGGAGGGCCCGATCGAGGCGGTGCGGTAGAACAGCGTTTGTCCCATTCTACAAAGAGTTTTATTTGTGAATTTGAACGTATTGCTTGGCGATATGCTCGCCGCGATACTTGCACCAATCATCAACGGCATACTCGGCTTGTTTGCAGCCCTAGTCAGCCTGATGGCAGAATTGCTACCACCTGTACTTGCCCCAATTGTCGAAGCTATCCTCTGGGTTTACGTCGCCCTCATTGCAGCATTCAGCCACTTGATATGGGGCCTTGTGCGGCTCTTGGGACTTGCGAGCCATGCGCGCGGCTTATCGTTTGTGTTCTTCGCCCTTGCGATTGCGGCAACGCTTTATCTTCTGGCAGGTATGGCGCTTTTCTTTGAGGGCGACACTCAGAACGTCCTGAGGTCTGGCTACAGCACCCATTCCGTATTGGTTGCTTTTGTGGGCATGCTCGTCGCAGCCGCAATCGGTTCATGTTTGCGCAACGATCCATCGGCCACCGAACCAAATGAGGCGATTGCCCAAACCTCCGACGCGCCGTCAGTGGCCCCATCACATGTCCGCAATCGCTGCCGTTCCTACGTCACGGGCGCTGTTCTGGCTGTGGGCTGCGGGCTTCTGGGCCTGAGGATCTACAACAGTGTGCTGGCAGCGAATGAGAAACGCACTTGCACAAAGACCGAAACCGCGATCATCGTGGCCGGACGGGTTGTCGGCTCAAAATCCGGCGCGCAAAACAGCTTTGATACGGAGGACCTGAAGTGTCGGCTTCCATGACTGCAGCCAGTGCGCAGGGCAAAACGCTTCTTTTCCTTCGCCTCACCAATCTCGCCCTGCTGATCCTCTATCCCGTCGCGTGGTTTGCACCTCTGTTGCGGGCGGGCCTCCTGCCGATCTTCGGCCTGTCGGAAATCTCCGTGCTCACCGGCCTTCAGAGCCTCTGGGACAGTGACATCGTGCTGGCGCTGGTGGTCACGGTCTTTGCGCTCTTCGCGCCCTATCTCAAAACCATCGGCCTTGCCTTGGTGCAGTTCCGCTTATTGGATGCGCGCAGCCTTCCTGTGCTGAAAATCCTCGGCAAGCTTGCGATGGCCGATGTCTTCTTGATTGCGCTTTATATCACGCTTGCAAAGGGCATCAGCTACGCCACCATCGAGGTCGCATGGGGCATGTATCTCTTCACCGCCTGCATCCTCGCCTCCATCATTCTTTCGATTGTGACGGACCGCCAGATCAGACGCGAGTCGGCGGCGGGTCAATGACGGCCCAGCGGGCCGCCGCGCCCCGCGCGGTCGCAGATCATTGAGGCGCAGACGACTCGCATTCAGGCTGGACAAGGCGCGTTCAGGGCAGACCTGCCCCTGAACAGCTTCTCAGCAGCCCCTTCGCGCCGCGCAAGCGGCGCGCGGCCCAACGGGAGACGATCATCTTTTGATGATCGTACGACGGGCGGGAGCCCCACCCATATGCGGGGAAAAAGGGGCGCTGCCCCCGGCCCTCTGGGCCTCCCCCGGGATATTTTGTGTTAGAAGAAGATTGGCCGGACTTGAACAAACCAGAAACATCTGCCACTGATCCCCCATGGCAAAGACATCATTCTCCTGCTCCGCCTGCGGGGCCTCCTATTCCAAATGGTCCGGTCGCTGCGAGGGCTGCGGTGAGTGGAATACGATTTCCGAAGACAAGGGGCTGAGCTCTGGAGGGCCGGCCAAGAAATCACTGGGGGCCATGCGCGGCAAGCGGCTGGTGCTGAGCGATCTGGCCACGCAAGAGACGCCTCCTCCGCGCACCCTTTGTGGTGTGGCAGAGCTTGATCGCGTCCTTGGAGGCGGCCTGGTCGATGCGTCGGCCATCCTCGTGGGGGGCGATCCCGGGATCGGCAAATCCACGCTGCTGTTGCAAGCTGCGGCGCAATTTGCACACGCAGGCCTGAAGACGGTTTATGTTTCGGGAGAGGAAGCCTCGGCGCAGGTACGGATGCGCGCCCAGCGTCTGGGACTGGCACAAGCCCCTGTAAAGCTCGCGGCGGAAACCAACCTGCGCGATATTCTCACCACGCTTGAGGCGGAAAAACCCCAGCTGGCCATTATCGATTCGATCCAGACCATGTGGGCCGACAATGTGGACAGTGCGCCGGGATCCGTCAGTCAGGTGCGCGCCGCAGCCCATGAGCTGACCACTTTTGCCAAGACCAATGGTGTCAGCATCATCATGGTGGGCCATGTCACCAAGGAAGGCCAGATCGCCGGGCCTCGCGTGGTCGAACATATGGTCGACACGGTCTTGTACTTCGAGGGCGAGCGCGGCCATCAGTTCCGCATTCTGCGCGCGGTCAAGAACCGCTTTGGGCCTGCCGACGAGATTGGCGTCTTTGAGATGACCGGCGGCGGGCTGGCGCAGGTGGTGAACCCTTCGGCCCTGTTTCTGTCCGAACGCGGCCAGCCTTCGCCCGGGTCGGTGGTCTTTGCCGGTATCGAGGGCACCCGTCCGGTCCTCGTGGAAATGCAGGCGCTGGTGGCGCCCTCGCCCCATTCGCAGCCCCGCCGCGCTGTGGTGGGCTGGGACAGCTCGCGCCTTGCGATGATCCTCGCCGTTCTGGAGGCGCGCTGTGGCATTCCTTTTGCCGGGCTTGATGTCTATCTCAATGTTGCGGGCGGCATGAAAATCTCTGAACCCGCGGCCGACCTGGCGGTGGCGGCCGCCCTCCTTAGTGCACGCGAGGACACCGCCCTGCCCGCCGATACGGCAATATTTGGCGAAATATCTCTATCTGGCGCGCTCAGACCGGCCCCTCAGACCGAAAACCGGTTGAAAGAAGCGCAAAAACTTGGTTTCACGGCAGCGATCGCTCCGAGCGGTGGCAAAACTGTTTCTGTCCCCGGCCTGACCCTGCGCCCGGCCGCCGACCTCACAGGATTTGTTGGCGAATATTTCGGAGCAGGCTAAAAGGCCACTCAAGTTATATTTCGCGGGCAAACAGGCGAGGGACATGGAAGGTTTCACCATTATCGACGGCGCAGTGGCGCTGGTTATCGTTGTATCGGCGCTTCTTGCCTATGCACGCGGCTTTGTCCGCGAAGTCATGGCCATCATCGGCTGGGTCGCCGCTGGTGTGCTGGCCTATATGTTCGCACCGCAAGCAGAGCCTCTGATGGCTGAGATCCCTGTTGTGGGGGATTTCATCGCGGACAGCTGTGAGCTGTCGATGATCGCGGCATTCTTTGCCGTCTTTGCCATCGCCCTGATCGTCGTGTCGTTCTTCACGCCGCTGCTGGCGGGGCTGGTGCAGCGTTCCGCACTGGGTGGTCTCGACAATGGTGCTGGGTTCTTCTTTGGCGTCCTGCGCGGCATCCTGCTCGTAGTGATTGGCTTCTTTGTCTACAACGTCATCATGACCGGGCAGAGCTTTACCATCGTGGATGAGAGCCGCTCGGCTGCGGTCTTCAACCAGGTCATCGGCAAGGTCGAAGAGCAAAACCCCGAGCAAGCGCTGGGCTGGGTAACGCAGAAGTATGAAGAGTTGATCGTCTCCTGCGGTATCTGAGAGACATCATCTACCGAGTTTGAGAGGGCGTCCAATTCGGGCGCCCTTTTTGCATTTGCGAAAGTGCATGCTGCCCTTTCAGGGGACCGTTCAATCTGTTCACAGAGTTATCCTCAGACCGACAAATGTGTTAACGCGAGCGCGCAAGCGATTAACACTCCGTTAATAAAGAAGAATCGATTCTAAACATCTCGGCGCAGGGGTCGGAATCCTGCAAAAACTGTTAATAACTTCTTAATTACCCCCAGAACGCGCGTTAACCTTTGGGGTTTGCTGCGATTTTCGGGTCTCAAAAGGCATCTGGTACCGAAACCGTCCCAAGCCTGCCCCATTCTTGTCCCAATTCGGGGGCCAATTGAGATCAACGAAGGCAAAAAGCCTCGCCGCTCTCAGAAGGGACATTGGGACATGCTGTTGGATCACACCACCGCGTTTACGGACTACCAGCCGGTTGACCTGCTTTTGGACCTGCGTTCAGGCGACGCAGAGGCACAGGCAAACGCCCGCCTGCGCCCTCAGAACGGTGGAGTGCTGCCCGGCACGCTGATCGAGACCGGTTCCGGTTTCAAACAGGCCCGCGCCCTGCGCCCCGGCGACATGGTGCAGACCTTTGACGGCGGCCTACGCGAAGTTGTGAATGTGCGCCACTCGGTGCCGCGTCTGACGGCAATGGTGCATGTACCTGCCGGTGCGCTTGGCAATGACGCCGCGCTCGAGCTGCCTTCTGACGCCATCGTTGCCATTGAGGGCGATCTTGCGCTCGATCTCTTTGACCTGCCCGTCGTGACCGCGAAGCTGGTGGCCCTGATCGGCTACAACGGCATCACCACCGCCCTGCCCGAACGTCTGGCGCGTATTCACATCGAATGCGCCGAAGAAGAGCTGGTTTGGTGTGAAGGCGGCATGGTGCTGAACGCAGCCGAAGCAGAGACCGAAGGCTTCTATGAACTCCTGGATCTGGCAGAGACCCGCCAGATTGTCGAAGCCGGCCGCATCGAGGCAACCGAGACCTACGAGATCGACGCGGAGATCGACGAAGACGCAGAAGATGCAGACTTCTTTGGCGTTGAGGCGGCACCGGCACCGGCCTTTGACCCCATCGACCTGCTCTTTGGCCGCTACGCCGCCTGAGCGCGAGCGGCGCGCATCCTGTCACGCGCCCTGCCTGACAGCGCACGCTGTCCAGCCTATCCCATGGGCACCTCCTGCGTCTTTTCCGGGGAATCCTGCCCCGTTCCAGCCCGAACTTGTGATCCTTTGATGACAACGCCTGTCAGACCGCCTATGTGAGGGCCGTCACTGTTCGACAGGATTCGGAGCCAAAGCCCCTGTGTTGACCCAGTACTCAGCCGACCTGTGCCGCCAGTTGTGTGCGGCAGGTTCTGCCCCTCTGGCCCCCCACAGCCATAGTGCAGCCCGCCTGCGCGCCGCGCTGCACCCTTCTGATCCTGTCGCCCCGTTCACGAGAACTTCCCCAGATCACGGCCCAGCATCCCCTGTTGCGGCCATTGTCGTTGGCCTCTGCGCCCCGACATCTCACGCCGCGGCCTTCGGGCTGTAAGCCACTCGAACGATTATATTGGAGCCTCGCCATGTGCGGTATCTTGGGCATCGCAAGCAGAAACGAACAAGTGTTTGCGGAACTCTATGACGGGCTGCTGATGCTGCAGCATCGCGGTCAGGATGCGTCAGGCATCGTCACCTACGGCGATGGGTTCTTTCGCGAACGCAAGGCCAACGGTCTGGTGAAGGACGTCTTTGGTGCCAAAGACGCCGAGACCCTGCAAGGCCGTGTCGGGATGGGCCATGTGCGCTACCCCACCGCAGGTTCGCTCTCGGCCGCCGAGGCGCAGCCGTTTTTTGTGAACGCACCCTATGGGATCTACCTGGTCCACAACGGCAATATCACCAACACCGAAGAGCAGCGCGCAAAGGTCACCGGCAAATACAGCCGCCACCTGCGCACCACCTCGGATTCCGAGATCCTGCTCAACGTGCTGGCGGATAAGGTGGCTGACGCGATCAAGGTCAATGGCAACGCGGATCCGATCCGCAACATCTTTGCCGGTGTGAAAATGACCATGGAGCGCGTCCAGGGCGCCTATTCCGTGATCTGCCTCATCGCCGGAGTCGGCATGCTGGCCTTCCGCGACCCCCATGGCATCCGCCCGCTCTCCGTGGCCCAACGCGAAGCCGAGGGTGAGGGCAATGATTATGCCTTTGCCTCCGAGGATGTGGCTTTTGGCATCAACGGCTTTGAAAAACTGCGGGACCTCAAACCCGGCGAGGCCATCCTCGTCGATCTTGACGGCAACAAGCATGAGTTCCAGGCGGTCGAAGGCAAGCTTACCCCTTGTATCTTCGAATATGTCTACCTCGCCCGCCCCGACAGCCTCTTGGACGGGATCTCGGTATATAAAACCCAGATCCGCATGGGGCAGACACTCGCCAAGCAGATTGAGGCATCCGGCCTCGACATCGACGCCATCATCCCGGTGCCAGACAGCGCCCGCCCCGTGGCACTTGAGGTCTCCAACATCACCGGCATCCGCTACCGCGAGGCGCTGGTGAAAAACCGCTATGTGGGCCGAACATTCATCATGCCCGGGCAAGAAGAACGCCAGAAATCCGTGCGCCGCAAATTGAACGCGATCCCGCGCGAGATGCAGGACCGCAACATCCTGCTCATTGATGACTCCATCGTGCGGGGCAATACGATCAAGAAGATCGTGCAGATGTGTCGCGAGGCCGGTGCCAAGAAGGTCTATATCGCCTCCGCTTCGCCGCCGGTGAAATACCCCAATGTCTATGGCATCGACATGCCCACCAAACACGAACTGGTGGCCAACGGGCGCTCGATCGAGGAGATTCGTGAGGAGTTGGGTGCGGATGAGCTGTTCTATCAGAACCTCGAGGACCTGATCTGGGCCGCCAAAGGTGGAAACCCGGACATCGAAGCCTTTGATTGTTCGTGTTTTGACGGCGAGTATGTCACCGGCTCGGTCAGCGAGGACTACCTCAACACGCTCGAAACCAGCACCCGCGTGACCAAGAAAATCAAGGACATGCCCGACGCAGGCGCATCCTGGAACGGCGCAACGCTGGCCACCTGAGCCCTGAGCCCCCCATGCGCGGATCTGCGCCCGTCACGCAGCCGTCATGCGCCTGTGCGGGCGCAGTGATTGCAAGTCTGCGCCAACAGGCGTAAGGGGGGCCAACACATCTTGATGGCGCTGATCCCAACAGGTCGGCGCCATTGTCTATTTGACCTTCGAAAGGGGCGCCTTCTTGGACGCGCATCTTGCCCGCATGCTGAGCTCTTCGCGTCAGTGCCGCTGCTGCGGCGCGACCTTTGCCCAGCTTCTCAGCCTCTCCTGCGACCGGCCGGACATCGTGCCGGGCGATCTCGAATTGCAGGACAACACGGCCGTTTTCGTCACCGAGGGCGACGTGCTGACAGAGGATTTCTGCCGTTTCGGCACCCTGCGGTTCCTGCGGGCAGTGTTGGCAATTCCGCTAGCGGATTCGCGCGGTGAAGAGTTCATTCTCGGCACTTGGGCCGGGGTGAACGAAGAGGTCTTTAACGAATATCTCGACCTCTTCGAACTCCGTGAAACCGAGAGCATGGGCAGCCGTCCGGCGTGGCTGTCCAACCAGATCCCGCCAGACAGCAACGGCCCCCTGGCCTGCATGCTGCACATGCGCCCCGATGGGCAATACCCGGAGCTTCAGGTCTCCGAGGTCAATCACGATCTCGCGCGGATGCAGGAGCTTGGCCTGAACCTCGAAGAGTTGCTGACCTTTCTGCACGCCTACGGCCACGACCTCGCCTCGCTGGTCTACGATTCTTGATGCACCGCGCCCCCACGGGCGCAACCGACAGACCAGGACACAGCGCCCAGCAGCCTGCCCCGTGAATATCCGGCTCCTTTTTGCGCATTGCCGCCCGGACATCGGCTGAGGCTTGCTCACTGCGTCGATCCCCACTTTTCCTCGCCGCGCACGACTGCTAGCTGGCGTCCGTTGTATTTGACCACCACTCACACCTCACAGCATGTGTGTCCGGGATCGCAATTTCCGCCCCCGGCCACGCCACCAGGCACACAATGTCAAACGCAGACTCCAACGTCGCAGCGCTCGCAACCCAGAAGGACGCGCTGCCAGATCGCAATCTCTCCGTAATTGGCCTCTTTGGTTCCGAGGGCAACATGCAGGCGCTTGTGCGCCATGGCTCGGGACGGGTGCAGACCGTCCAGGCCGGGGAACGCATCAGCCTTGGGCGGATCATGGCCATTGATGCCGCAGGCCTCCTGATCGAGCGGCGCGGCGAGATCGGTCGCCTGCCGATGCTCGTGGATTAACGCAGGCGCATCGGCGCGCCCCGGCTGCGCCGCTGTGATCATGGGGCTTGACCCCGGCGCGGCGCCGCCGCATGTAAGCGCCCATGACCGATAAAATCGCCCTTATCACCGGGGCCTCGCGCGGCCTCGGTGCCGCCCTGGCAGAGGCGCTTGCGCCCACCCACCACATCATCGCCGTCGCCCGCACCACGGGCGCGCTCGAAGAGCTGGACGACCGCATCCAGGCCGCAGGCGGTTCCGCGACGCTGGCCCCCATGGACATCACGGTCCCCGAGGCGATGGCCACCCTCTGCCGTGGCATCTTTGACCGCTGGGGCAAGCTGGATCTGTGGCTCCATACCGCAATCCATGCCGCCCCCCTCAGCCCGGCTCACCATGTGGCGCCAAAGGACTGGCAGAAATCCGTCAGCGTCAACGCCACCGCGCCTTCGGTGCTGGTTCCCTATGTGGCGCCGCTTCTTGGGCAGGACGGCACGGCGGTGTTCTTCGACGACCCGCGCGCGGGCGAGAAGTTCTTCGGCGCGTATGGCGCCACCAAAGCCGCCCAGATCGCCTTGGTGCGCAGCTGGCAGCAGGAAACCATCCGCACCGGCCCGCATGTCAAACTGCTGACACCCCCGGCCATGCCGACGGCCCTGCGCGCCCGCTTCTTCCCCGGCGAGGATCGCACGCCCCTGACGCCTCCGGCGGAGGCTGCAAAGGCGCTTCTGACTGACATCCTCGCCCCCTGACGGGCGCCAACCGGCTCTTTCTTCTAACACCAAATATCCCGGGGTCCGGGGCAGCGCCCCGGCTCTCATCCCGCCTGCCTCCACCCTGCCCGCACTCGGGCCCTTGCTCCCTCGGGTGAATTGGTCACACCGGTTGGCGCGCTCAATATGGGGTGCAGGCAAAAGCCTTGCCCTGCAGCGCCCCGCCACCTATTCAGGGCGCAACTGCCACGGCCCGTTCGACCGGCGCCCTGGCATCGAAACCTGAAAATTTCGCAGACATGCAAGGGGTCAAAATGCGCATTCTGGTCACCAATGACGACGGCATCAGCGCGCCGGGGCTGGCGGTCCTTGAACAGATCGCAACTGAGCTGGCCGGCCCCAAGGGCGAAGTCTGGATCGTCGCACCCGCCTTCGAACAATCCGGCGTTGGCCATTGCATCAGCTACACCCACCCCTCGATCCTCTCCGAGCTTGGACCCCGCCGATTTGCCGCCGAGGGCTCGCCGGCCGACTGTGTTCTCGCGGCCCTTCATGTGGTGATGAAGGACACCCCGCCGGACCTGATCCTTTCGGGGGTAAACCGGGGCAACAACTCTGCCGAAAACGCCCTGTATTCAGGCACCCTTGGCGGCGCGATGGAGGGCGCCCTTCAGGGCGTGCCCGCAATGGCGCTTTCGCAATATTACGGCAGCGGCAATCGCGACCTGGAGAACCCCTTTGAGGCCGCGCGTGCACATGGCGCGGAGGTGGTGCGCAAACTCCTGTCCGCCACGCCGCAGAACGACAGCCCCTACCGGCTCTTTTACAACATCAACTTCCCTCCCGTGGCCGCCGGGGCTGTGAAGGGCATCAAAGTCACCACCCAGGGCTGCCGCAGTGGCAAGCGCTTCTCCGCAGAAGAGCAGTTCTCCCCCAACGGCAAGCGCTTCATCTGGGTGAAGGGCGGCGACCAGCAGGTATCCACCGCGCCGGAAACGGACGCGGCGGCAAACCTCGACGGGTTCATCTCTGTCACTCCCATGCGCGCGGATCTCACTGCGCATGACGCTGTGGAGGCCTTGAAGGCGATCGAATGAGCGGGCCGGACGCGCAAACCAAGATGCAGTTTCTCTTTGCCCTGCGCTCGCGCGGGGTCACCGAAGCTGCCGTTCTGGAAGCCATGGAGGCCGTGGATCGCGGCCTGTTCCTGCGCGGCATTTTTTCGGAACGCGCCTATGAGGATGTGCCGCTGCCGATTGCCTGTGGCCAGACGATTTCGCAGCCCTCCGTTGTGGGCCTGATGACTCAGGCGCTGCAGGTCAATCCCCGCGACACCGTGCTCGAGGTGGGGACCGGCTCGGGCTATCAGGCGGCGATCCTCGCCAAGCTGGCGCGCCGGGTCTATACCGTCGACCGCCACGGACGCCTTGTGCGCGAGGCTCGGCAGGTGTTCCAGCAAATGAGCTTGTCCAATATCACATCCCTGGTGGGCGATGGCAGCCATGGCATGCCGGATCAGGCGCCGTTTGATCGAATCATCGTCACCGCCGCTGCCGAAGATCCCCCCGGCCCGCTCTTGGCGCAGTTGAAGGTCGGCGGCATCATGGTGGTCCCGGTGGGCCAATCGGATGCGGTCCAGACCCTGATCCGCGTCCGAAAGACCGAAAATGGGCTGGAATATGACGAATTGCGCCCCGTGCGCTTTGTTCCTCTGCTGGAAGGGCTTGGAAAAGACACCTGAGCTGCCTTATTTCGGAGAGAGCCCCGTCGCGCGGCGCAGAGACCCGGTTCAGGCCCGGGCCGCCAGATACGCCGCCGCCGTCAAAGTCTCCGCCAGAACGGGGACGCCATTTGAGGAGAGCAAGAGATATGACCCGCACGCCGAAGGTCTTCCGCACGATCCGCCCGATCCCGCTGCCTTTTCCCCGGTCCTCGTCCGCATCGAGTGGCGCATCGCGCCTGCGACCTTCGATTGCCCTACTGCCGCTGGTGCTGCTGGCAGCCGCCTGTACCGAGCCGCTCGACTATGATCTGCGGGGCCAGCTTGGCGCCTTCAACACCACAAGGGCCGCGCAGACCGCCACCGAAAACCGCCCAGCGCCCGACAGTCGGGGGCTGATCACCTACCCGTCCTATCAGGTTGCAGTCGCGCGCAATGGCGACACGGTTGCGGATCTCGCCGGGCGCGTCGGGCTGCCCGCGGTCGAGGTCGCGCGTTTCAACGGCGTGGAGACCACCGACCCCCTGCGCAAAGGTGAGGTGCTCGTCCTGCCCCGCCGCGCGCCCGAGACCTCTGCGCGTAGTGGCACCGCTTCGCCCGGCGGCGTGGATATCGCCTCGCTTGCAGGCAGCGCCATTGACAGCGCCCCCTCGACCTCGCCCAATCCGGGCTCCGTGACCACCACCACGCTGCAGAACGCCCCCAGCAAACCCGCACCCACGCGCGTGCAGGCAGGCCCAGAACCCGTGCGCCACAAGGTGACGCGTGGCGAGACCGCCTATACGATCGCGCGGCTCTACCAGATCCCGGTCAAGGCGCTGGCGGAATGGAACGGGCTTGGAAGCGATTTTGCGATCCGCGAAGGCCAGTACCTGCTGATCCCGCTCAAAGATCCCAATGCCCGGCCGCCAAAGGCAGAGACGCAAGAGGCCGTGACCGCCCCAGGTCAGGGCAGTGCGACTCCGACCCCGCCAAGCGCCACGCAGCCCCTGCCGGATGAGGATGTCAAACCCGCCGCCGAGGCCCGCACAGAGCCCACGCCCACGGTCAAAATCCAAGAGCCCACCCGCGCATCAGAGGCCGCGATGGCCTATCCGGTGACCGGCAAGATCATTCGCGCCTACTCCAAGGGCAAGAACGACGGCATCGACATCGCCGCCGCCCCCGGCAGCCCCGTGAAGGCCGCAGAGGCTGGCACCGTCGCCGCGATCACCGCGGACTCCAACAAGGTGCCGATCATCGTGATCCGTCACGACCGCAATCTTCTGTCGGTCTATGCCAATGTTGATGGGATCCGGGTTCAAAAGGGCGATCGGGTCAACCGCGGCCAGAGCATCGCCAAGCTGCGCGGCAGCGCCGAAGAGGCCTATGTCCACTTTGAAGTGCGCGACGGCTTTGAGAGCGTCGACCCTCTGCCCTATCTGCAATAACCCGCCACGATCACCCCGCCCCGCTACTTTGTGGATGCGGGCGCCTAAGAACCCCCGCGCCGAACCTCCAGGTTCGGCGCCCGGCCCAACGGGAGCGGGGTGCTTTGCGCCACGGCGACAGGCGGGAGAGGTCCCTCCTCAGCGCAGCGAGACGCCTTCGCGCCCCGCAAGATCGGTAAAGAACTGCCAGGCCACGCGGCCCGAGCGCGCGCCGCGCGTGGCCTGCCATTCGATCGCTTCGGCACGCAGCCGCTCAGGATCCACCGTCACACCATAGGCGGCGCAATAGCCCTCGATCATCGCGAGATACGCATCCTGATTGCAGGGATGGAATCCGAGCCACAAGCCAAACCGATCCGAGAGCGAGACTTTCTCTTCAACCGCCTCGGAGGGGTTGATCGCCGAGGAGCGCTCATTCTCGATCATATCGCGCGGCATCAGATGGCGTCGGTTGGAGGTGGCATAGAACACCACATTCTCGGGCCGCCCCTCGATGCCGCCATCCAGCACAGCCTTCAGGCTTTTGTAGTGCTGATCGTCATGGCTGAACGACAGATCGTCACAAAAGAGGATAAACCGACACGGCGCCCCGCGCAGATGGTTCAGAAGCCGCGCCACCGACGGCAGGTCCTCACGTTGCAGCTCGACGAGCTTCAACTCAGGATGATCCGTCACCAGAGCGCCATGAATGGCCTTCACCAGCGAGGACTTCCCCATCCCGCGCGCGCCCCACAGGAGCGCATTGTTGGCCGCGTGCCCGGCGGCAAAACGGCGCGTGTTTTCCAGCAATGTATCGCGCGAGCGGTCAATCCCAACCAGGAGGTCAAGCTCTACGCGATTGATCTCGGGCACGGGCTCCAGTCGGTCCGGCTCAACATGCCACACAAATCCAGAGGCTGCGGAAAAATCCGGCGTCGCCTGGGGAGCGGGTGCCATCCGCTCCAGCGCCTCGGCAATGCGGGTGAGTGTCTCTTGATCCATGCCGTCCTCCACGTCGTTTTGCTGCCCTGACAAAGCACGATTGTCTCATGGCGACAAGAGCTTGCACAGTCGAGGGCGCGTGCGGCGACGCCAATCCCCACGCGCCCTGTGAACATCAAACAACAAGAGAAAAAGGCGCGCTCCAAAGGGGGCGCGCCTTTTCAAAGGGTTTCAGTGTATCCGGCGCTTATTCGCCGTCCAGCTCGTCATCATAGTAGCCTTCGGCGCGCAGCTGCGCCTCGCGCTTCTTCTCGACGCGACCGACGAGGAAGATCGACACCTCATAAAGCCCGTAGACCACCGTAAAGAGAATGATCTGGGTGATCACATCCGGCGGCGTCACCAACGCGGCCAGCACCAGAATGGCCACAACCGCATATTTACGCATGCCACCCAGCCCTTCGGCGCTCACCAATCCGGCCTTGCCCATCAGGGTGAGAAGCACCGGAAGCTGGAAGCACAGACCAAAGGCCATGATGAATTTGAGCGTAATATCGAGGCTCTCGTTCACTTTGCCAAAGAATGTGATCTTCACCCCTTCTGATGTCTCCGGCACCACGGCAACATCCGTAGGCACGTCACCTCCGGTGGCTTGCGACAACAGGCCCGCAAAGATCGAGCTCACATCGGCAAAGCCGAGGAAGAACTGCATCGCCAGTGGCGTCACCACAAATTGCGCAAAGGACGCGCCAAGCAGGAACATGAAGGGCGAGGCAATCAGGAACGGCAGAAACGCGCCTTTCTCGCTCTTGTAGAGGCCCGGCGCCACAAACCGCCAGAGTTGAAAGCCGATCACCGGGAACGACAGCGCAAATCCAAACACCATCGAGATCCGGAACAGGGTAAAGAGATACTCCTGCGGCGAGGTATACTGCAGCGTCGGGGAAGGATCACCCAATTCTCTCAGGGTCTGCTCGATCGGGGCGACGAGGAACTGCAGGATTGGTTCGGCCACCATAAAGGCCAGCACGATCCCCACCGCAAAGGCCATGACCGCCCGGATCAGGCGGCTGCGCAATTCGGCCAGATGCTCGATCAGCGGCGCTGTGGAATCGTCAAGATCGTCTGTTTGGCTCATGCCTTGGTCTCACTGTCAGAAGATGCCGTGCTGGCGGGCGTGGCCGAGAGAGCGGCTTCGGCTTCGTCGGCCTTGGCCGCGGCCTCTGCAGCTTCCCGCGCCATGCGGTCTGCGGCGGCGCGCGCGGTGGCGGCCTGGATCTTCTTGGCGTTTTCGGCCCGGTCAGCAGCCAGTTTCCCGGTCTCGCTCTCTGGGTCGAATTTGGTCGGGTCGATGGAATCGGTCAAATCACGCGTGGCCTGTTTGACGCTATCCATGGCCGACCCCATCGGGTTGGTCGCGGTTTTAAACGTCTTCTGGATGTCACTGACGCCCGCCTCATCCGCCGCGTCTTCCATCGCGCGACTGAATTCGCGTGCCATGCCGCGTGCCTTGCCCACGAACCGGCCCACGTTGCGAAACAACTTGGGCAGATCCTTGGGCCCGACCACGATCAGGGCCACAACGCCAATGACCAGAAGCTCGGTCCAGCCAAGATCGAACATCTAGGCCTCAGGCCTTGTCTTTTTCGGCTTCGGGCGTGACGTCCTTGGCCTCTGCGGCGGCGTCATCCTCGAGTTCCTTGGTGCCCTCGTTGATGCCCTTCTTGAAGGAGGTGATGCCTTTTCCGACCTCACCCATCAGCGAGGAAATCTTGCCGCGGCCAAAGAGAACCAGAACCACGACAGCGATCAGGAGAATGCCGGGAAGGCCGATATTGTTGAGCATAGGTGTTGCCTTTCGTTATGCGCGGGCGTGGATGCTGGCATCCATTCTGCCCAAATGCGATGTCCTGTTCCGAGTGATAGGCGCTGCAACGCGCCGCGCAAAGCGCCGCTGCGCAGATCTCACCCTGCCCGCAGCCGTTTGCAGCAGTTTTTTCAGAGCCGCCTCACCCAACTGACAGGTTTATGTCAGTTGCCCTTCCTTAAGACAGGCCCATCGAAACCGTCAAGACAAGGAAGACGACAGATGACCAAGACCGTTGTGGAAGTGGTGACCTTCAAGCTGAACCCCGGCGTCAGCGATGCAGACTATGTGGCCGCAAGCCAGAAAACCGAGAGCTTTATTGGCGCGATGCGCGGCTTCATCGACCGTCGTCTCTCCAAGGGCGAAGACGGCACCTGGATGGACTATGTGGTCTGGGCCGATATGACTGCAGCGCAGGACGCCAGCGCCCAGTTCGAACAGGCAGAATGCGCCGCCGACCTGATGCAGATGATCGATCCAAAGACTCTCATGATGCGCCATGAGCACCAGATGTGGACCATGTCCCCAGCCCCCGCGATGGGTTGACCTGATGGTGCGGCGCAGGTGAAAGATCATCCCATGCGCCGCACCGACCGCCTTTTTGAAATTATCCAGATCCTGCGCGACGGGAAATTGCACCGCGCGCAGGACATTGCCGCGCGGCTCGAAGTGTCGACCCGGACCATTTACCGCGATATGGACACGCTTGTGGCCTCTGGCGTTCCGGTCGAAGGCGAGCGCGGCGTCGGCTATATGGTGCGCGAAGCGATCACCCTGCCTCCGCTGACGCTGACCCCATCCGAGCTGGAGGCGCTCAATCTCGGCATGGCCATTGTCGCCGAAGCGGCCGATCCCGAACTCAAGTCCGCTGCCGAGAGCCTCGCCGCCAAGGTCGACGCCGTGCTGCCGGTGGAAACCGTGGCCGAGGCAGAGGCGTGGAAATTTGCCGTCTATCCCTTTGCCGATGCGGCGCGTGGCTTTGCCTGGATGCCCACCTTGCGGGCGGCGATTAAGGCGCGCCAGAAGCTGGCCCTGCGCTACCGGCGCATTGACCAGACCCTGACCGAGCGGGTGATCCGCCCGCTTCATATGGAATATTGGGGGCGTGTCTGGACGCTGACGGCATGGTGCGAAACACGAGGCGATTTTCGCGTCTTCCGCGTCGATCTCATTGAGACGGCCGAGGCCTTGCCTGAGCTTTTTGTAGATGAACCGGGCAAACGCTTGCAGGATTATCAAGCCTGCGAGGATGCGCGTGAGGGCTCCTGAAAGGGGTCAGCCCAACTCGAAGCTTGTCACGCCATAGATAAGATCCCGCGCAACTTCGGGGCGACGTCCCCGGTACATGCGCGCGGTTTCAAACACGGGCACCAGACCGAGATCGCGTGCCAGGGCCACCGCTGCCGCATTCGGTTCTGGCACATCAAGAAAAACCTCTTCGTCTTTGGGCCAGTCCCGGAGCAGCCCTGCCAGCACCGCTTGTGCCGCCTCCCGCGAGGTTGCCACGAGAGGCGCGATCTTGGCGCCGGTCTCGCAGCGCCGCAGGGTGCCAAAGCCGCTGATCCCGGTCTCGTCATAGGCGGCGATGCTCACATGTCCCGGCGCACTCAGCCAGTGCTGCCAGAAGGCCGGGCGCGGTGCTGGAAACACGCGCGCGTCAAATGCCGCCACATCCTGCGTCAGCCCGTCCAGCCACGTCAGGGTGAAGGCGTCAGAAGCCTGCGGTACCGCATCCAGCAGGCCGCCGAAACGAATGTTGCACCACGCCAGATCAAAGCCGGAGCGGCGGTAGTTTTCCTGCTGGTCCACCACCCCATCGAGGCCAACGCTGCGCTGGCCCGCATGCTCAAGGGCGCGTTGCCAGAGCGCATACCCATAGCCCTGCCCCCGGTGCTGAGGCACCACAATGTAAAACCCCAAAAAGGCAAAGGCCGCGCCATAGGTCACAACAGAAATGCAGGCGATCATCTCGCCCTCAAGAAAGCCGCCCCAGAACCCGCGCTCATCCTGTGCCGCAAAACAGGTCGCATCGCTTGGGCCGGGGTTCCAGCCTTCACGCGCGGCCCAGGTCACGGCCACATCGATTTCATCGCGCGTGAGCGGGCGGATCTCAAAGCTCTGCTGCATGGCGGCCTCCGGCTGACAGGGCTCCAGCATGCCGGGAGAAGATCACCGTGGGAAGACAAAACACCGATCTCGCGGCACCGTCAGCCACATTGCGCGCCCCTCGGCGGGCAAGAACACATTGGGCACCGTCGCCTTGAGGATCGAGCCGTCGAAGTCCATTCGGAATTCTACAAGGCTTTCATTGCCGAGGAAACGCGCACGCTGCACGATGCCGCGTGCGGGCACACCATCGCGGGCCGTGGCCTCCGGGCCTCGACCATTGCGGTCAAAATCGATGCGCAGATGCTGCGGGCGGAATACGATTTCCACATCTGTGCCATCCGGCACGCCGGGCGCGAGGAACTGGCCAAAGGGGGTCTCGGCAAGCGCGCCATTGACCTGCGCTGGCAGCGTGTTCACGTCCGAGAAAAACGCTACAGCTGCCTTGTCGACAGGACGGGTGTAGACATTGTAGGGCGCGCCCTGCTGCACGATACGCCCGTCGCGCATGAGCGCAATCTCATCGGCCATGCGCATCGCTTCTTCGGGTTCGTGGGTGACAAGCAGAACGGCAGTGTCTTCTTCTTTCAGAAGGCTCAAAGTCTCGTCTCGGATGCCATCGCGCAGGCGATTGTCCAGCCCCGAAAACGGCTCATCCATCAGCATGATCTTGGGGCTCGGCGCGAGCGCGCGCGCCAGCGCCACCCTCTGCTGTTCCCCGCCCGAGAGCTGATGTGGATAGTCATCTATGTATTGCGCCAGCGACACCCGGTCCAAAAGCTCGCGGGCGCGGGCGCGCTTCTGGTCCTTGCCGCCCTTCAGGCCAAAGGCCACATTATCGCCAACGCTCAGATGCGGAAACAGGGCAAAGTCCTGAAACATCAGACCAATCTCGCGCCGCTCGGGCGGGACGCGAAAAATGGTGTCGCAGATCAGCTTGCCATCGACGTAGATTTCGCCCTCGTCCTGCATTTCCACGCCTGCGATCATGCGCAGGGTGGTGGACTTGCCGCAGCCCGAAGGCCCTAGAAGGCAGGTCACCTGCCCCGGCAGCACGGTGAGCGAGACATCATCCACCACCGCGCGGCCCTCAAAGAACCTGCGGATATTGCGGATTTCCAGCCGGGGCGTCACCTCGTGCCCTTCCGCTTGTACGGAGGGCAGCGCGGATTTGGTCCTCTGCTCTGGCATGGTCTGGCCCTTTGTCTTTGGAACGCTCTCAGTGGGAGGTTGCGCGCTGATACCAAGGCGGCTTGCCTCAGGCAAGGAACTCCACCTCACCGCTTGCCCGGGGCTGGCCATTGACCATCAGCGTCACCCGATGCGCCCCCGGCAACAGCGTAAAGGTCGAGGCCCGCGCCTTAAGCGGATGCGCCTTTTGCAAGCTCAGGCCGTCAGCGCCCAGCGTGCCAGTCTTCCACTTGAACACCTTGGTTGAGGTCTTGCCACCAGCCCGTTGAAAGGTCAGGGCATAATCCACCAGCACCCGCGCGCCCCTGGCCCCCTTAAGGCGCGCGCCCAACATCAGTTTTTCACCGATGCGCACGCGTCCGGGCAGTTCAAGCTCTGCCGAGAGATCAAGTTCCGGATCATACCCGAGCAGTCGCAGCGCGCGGGGATCGCCCGCCTTGATCAGGCCACGCAGCGCATGGGAGGTCATCCAGTCCAGCTCTTTTTGGGCCTGCTCGCCGCGCGCTTGCCACGCGGTCAGTTGGTCCACCACGATCTGCGGGTCTTTTTTGGCGATGTCATTCAAGTGATTGGCCACCGAACGTGTGACAAAACGTGTGTCATCGCCGTGAAGACGGTCGAGGATCGGCAAGGGCGCATCCAACGGCAGGTTTACCGCAAGGCCCCAGGGCAGCCGCGGGCGCGTTCCCTCACTGGCGAGCCTCCGCACATGATAATGCGCGTGCCCGGCCCAACGCGACATGCGCGCAAGCACGGGATCGGGCCAGGTTTTCAACAGCGGGCGGATCGCAAACTCCATGGAAAAACGCTGTGTTACGGCCTCCAGAAGATCCAGCGCCAGAGGCAGATCGGCCTCGGTCTTGGTGAGATCCGTAACCCATTCCCCAAGCGGAGCAAAGATGAAATCGCCAAAGTCATCATCGCGCAGGCTTGGGTCCAAAGGCGGCGGCAGAGCCGCAAAAATCACCGGTGCAACCTGATCGAGCGGACCCGGGACATGCTTTGACAGCATCTCGGCGATCCAGTTGATGCGCGCCTTGAGCTCAAGATCAAGGAGCCGCGCCATCACATCCGCCTCAAAGGCGCGCGGGTCAAACTCCACCGAAGCCGCGTCAAAAAGCCCCGCCAGATAGCGGGTCTTTTCCACGTTAAAAAGCTGATCTTTCAGCGAAAACGACTCGGCCATCAGGTCAGAGCGTCATATTGGTGGCACCGCCATCCAGCAGGATATTCTGACCAATGATGAAACCCGCATGCTGCGAGCAGAGGAACGCGCAGGTCGCCCCAAATTCCTGCCGCGTGCCATAGCGTCCGGCAGGGATCGTGGCGGCGCGCTGCGCGCGGGCCTCATCCATGGAAATCCCCTGTGCCTGCGCCACGCCCGTGTCCAGGGAAACCGCCCGGTCGGTGGCGTGGATGCCTGGCAATAGGTTATTGATCACAACACCTTGGCCCGCAACCTGACGTGCAGTGCCCGCCACATAGCCAGTGAGGCCCGCCCGCGCAGAGTTGGAGAGCCCAAGCGCCGCAATGGGCGCCTTGACGGACTGCGACGTGATATTCACCACCCGGCCCCAACCGGCTTCCATCATCGCGGGCAGCAACGCCTTCATCAGCGCAATGGGGGTGAGCATATTGGCGTCGAGCGCCTTGATGAAATCGGCGCGGTCCCAGTCGCTCCAGACACCCGGAGGTGGGCCGCCCGCATTGGTCACCAGAATGTCGACCCCTTTGGCGCGGTCGATAAGCTCGGCGCGCGCGCCTTCGTCGGTCACATCGCAGGCCAGCGTCTCCACACGCACACCGAAGCGGTCGCGCAGGTCCTGTGCCGAGGCCTCCAGTGCCTCGGAGCCACGCGCGTTCATCAACAGATCGACACCTGCCTCGGCCAGCGCCTCTGCACAGCCCAGACCCAATCCCTTGCTCGATGCGCACACCAATGCGCGCTTGCCGCGAATGCCCAGATCCATGAAACTCTCCTGCTGTTGCGTGTTTGAGGCAGACCCTGACAGCGCGCGGACCGGTTTTCCAGATGACAAAGCATGCATCGGCCAGAAAATTTCCTCCGCGCGCCCGTTTCTTGCCCAAGTGTGAACCTAGTCTTTACCACGAAAGGCGCAGTGTAAGTGCGCGCGCATCCGGCCCGACAACAGTGATTGACCCGAAGACAGTGACCGACGTGACCAACGACACCCTTTCCCATTATGCGCTCCCGGCCTACCCGGCCGAGCAGTTTTGCGTGGACATCGGCGCCAACGCGGGCGACCCGATTGGGATTCTGGATGATTTGGTGATGGATGACATCTACGAGCTCACCAGTGATGCGCGCCTGCGACGGCTCGCCTTTGGGGTGTCAACAGAAGGCGCGATCACCCTTCACTCCGAGAGCGAGATGGGCCAGGACGGGGCGCGACTGCATCTGGATTGCGCCGTCACACTGATGCCCGACCTGGGCAGCGCCATCGAGGCGCTGATCGCGGTTGAAGTGGATACCGAGGGGTTGATAGCTCGGCTCTACCTGATCCCGCAGGCCCCGCTCGCGCAAGGCACGGGCTATCGTCTGGTGCGCGCCAGCCGCGAGCCGGTCTGGACACGTTTGGCGCAACTCAGCTGTGTGGCCTTTTCGCGCGGCACGCATATCACGATGGGCACGGGAGAGCAGCGCCCGATTGAGATGCTGCGCGCCGGAGACCGGGTTTTGACCCGCAGCAGTGGCGCGCGCCGCATCACCTGGGTGGGTCACACCACCGTCCGCGCGGTCGGAGAAATGGCGCCCATCCTGATCCGCCAAGGGGCGCTCAACAATGCGCGCGACCTTTTGGTGAGCCCGGACCACCGGCTCATGATCTATCAGCGATCAGATGCGCTCGGGGCGGGACGGAATGAATTGATGATCCGCGCCCGCGATCTTGTGAATGGCGACAGCGTGGTGGTTCAGGACGGCGGCTTTGTGGACTACTATCAGATCCTGTTTGACCGCCACCACATCATCTATGCCGAGGGCATTGCCGCGGAATCGATGCTGGTGGACCCGGTCACGCGTCCAGCCCTCCCTGAAGAGGTGCAGCAACGTCTGACACAGCCCCGCCGCCATGGAACACGCGGCGATCACGGCTTGGAAATCCGGCGCCCAATGCTCAATCACCCAGACACCGTAGACTTGCTCAAACGCGCATCGTTGCGCTGACCGCCGTTGCCTCGGACGTGACGGCGCACGTGCGCAAAGTGTCAATTTTACGCCTTTCAGGATAGCGGGGCACGTCCGTCAGGACCGGCCTTGCTGCATGCGCGCAAAGCCTGCGCCTTCGTTCATGCCATTCACAAAGGCCTCGGCGACACTGGGCGCGGTCGACACGTGACCGTGGGGATGCGCCACATGCGGTGCTGCCGCCTTCACGCCGCTGACATCGGAGCCTGAGTGCGCGTCTTCGTCCGCGCCCACACCGCCTTTCAGCAGCAAGAACACACCGGAGAGGCCAAACCAGAGGCTGCCCAGAATCAGGGCCGCAATCGCGTGGGGCTGTCCGGCCTGCAAAAGCGCGGCATACAGCGCGGTGCTCAGAAACCCGGCGCCAACGGCAGCGCTCAACGCTGTCAGAACGGCATAGCGCGCCCGGCGCGCGCTGCGCCGGGCTTGGGATTTAAGAAACCTGAACATCTGGTTACCGACGGTTGCTCAGGTAACCCAAAGCAAAGCCAAGCCCCGCAGCAATCGCGGTCGCGGCGAGCGGCTGCGCGCGTACCGCGTCTTCGGCCTGACGGCTCATCTGCGCGGCCCCATCGGCAACGGTCTGAGCTTGATCGCGGGCGGCGTCCCGCGCCTTGCCTGCGCGATCCTTGGCGAGGTGAGAGACGGATTTGCTGAGCTCCGCAATGTCAGAGCGCAGCACATCCATCTGGGCAATAATTTCGTCACTCGAGGGGGCGGCTTGATCCTTGGGCATGGGTATCTCCTTTCCATTTTGCGTTTCGCATTCGCCTACCCAACGTGTCGGCGCGCTGTTTTGTTCCGGATTTTTTCGGGGCCCCACTACGGCGCTAGGCGAAATTCTCGGCTGATACCTCGACTGGCACCGATATTTTTCAAGAGTCTCCTGAGTGGTCGACCTCTCCGGGGCGGCCCTTGTTTTGGGTGCCAGCAACGCTTCGGCCCTGATGCGCCCAGTGAAACACATCGCACCCGCTCAGCACGGCTTTTCCTTGCCTCTGAGCCGCTTTGTGGCTAAGGCCAGCCTCATGTTGGACACCGCTCATAACCGCCCCGATCTGCCGCCGGAAATTGCGCGGCGCCGCACCTTTGCGATCATCTCGCACCCGGATGCGGGCAAGACCACCCTGACCGAGAAATTCCTCCTCTATGGGGGCGCCATCCAGATGGCGGGTCAGGTGCGCGCCAAGGGCGAAGCGCGGCGCACGCGTTCTGACTTCATGCAGATGGAAAAGGATCGGGGCATCTCCGTCTCGGCCTCCGCGATGTCCTTTGACTACGGCGATTTTCGCTACAACCTCGTCGACACCCCCGGCCACTCGGACTTTTCCGAGGACACCTACCGCACGCTGACGGCGGTGGACGCGGCGGTGATGGTGATTGATGGCGCCAAGGGTGTGGAAAGCCAGACCCAGAAGCTCTTTGAAGTTTGCCGCCTGCGCGATCTGCCGATCCTGACCTTCTGTAACAAGATGGACCGTGAGAGCCGCGACACCTTCGACATTATCGACGAGATTCAGGAAAACCTCGCCATCGACGTCACCCCGGCGAGCTGGCCTATCGGCGTCGGGCGTGACTTTATCGGCTGTTATGACCTCTTGCGCGACCGGCTCGAACTGATGGATCGTGCTGACCGCAACAAGGTGGCAGAGAGCATCTCGATCAACGGGCTTGATGATCCCAAACTGGCCGAGCACGTCCCAGAGCATCTGTTGGAAAAGCTGCTCGAAGAGGTCGAAATGGCGCGCGAGCTTCTGCCGACGCTGGACCCGCAAGCGGTGCTCGAGGGGCACATGACCCCGATCTGGTTCGGCTCTGCGATCAACTCCTTTGGGGTGCGCGAGCTGATGGACGGGATCGGCCAATACGGCCCGGTGCCGCAGATCCAATCCGCCGAACCCCGCCAGATCGCGCCCGAAGAGAAAAAAGTCGCAGGCTTTGTCTTTAAGGTGCAGGCCAATATGGACCCCAAGCACCGCGACCGCGTCGCCTTTGTGCGTCTGGCGTCGGGCCACTTCAAACGCGGCATGAAGCTGACGCATGTGCGCAGCAAGAAACCGATGGCGATTTCCAACCCGGTGCTGTTCCTCGCCTCTGACCGCGAGCTTGCAGAAGAGGCCTGGGGCGGCGACATCATCGGCATTCCCAACCACGGCCAGCTGCGCATTGGCGACACGCTCACCGAGGGCGAGGCGCTGCGCGTCACCGGCATCCCCTCATTCGCACCGGAGCTGTTGCAAGGCGTGCGGGCGGGCGACCCAATGAAGGCCAAGCACCTCGAAAAAGCCCTGATGCAATTTGCCGAAGAAGGCGCCGCAAAGGTCTTCAAACCTTCGATCGGCTCGGGCTTTATCGTCGGTGTTGTCGGCGCGCTGCAATTTGAGGTGCTCGCCAGCCGCATCGAAATGGAATACGGCCTGCCCGTGCGCTTTGAGGCATCGCAGTTCACCTCCGCACGCTGGGTGCATGGGGACAAGACGGCAGTGGACAAATTCGTCAACGCCAACAAGCAGCACATCGCCCATGACAACGATGGCGACATCGTCTACCTCACGCGGCTGCAATGGGACATCGACCGGGTAGAGCGGGATTATCCCGACTTGAAACTCTCCTCCACCAAGGAGATGATGGTCTAACACCACGGGCGCTCCTCACCGGGCGCCCGTCTTGGTTTCAAAAGAGTTAAGAGACGAGGGCAAGCCTCTGCTATGACAGTAAAATGGGGGCTTGTCGCCACGCTCAAAGCCGAGGCTGAGGCTGTTTTGAACTTTGCCGCCTGGCATCTGGAGCAGGGCGCGCATCGTCTGTTTCTCTACCTGGACGCACCCTGCCCTGACGCACTGCCGCATCTCCAGGATCACCCCCGTATTCGCGTGATCGAGACGACCGAGGCCCATTGGCTAAAACGTCGCGGGCGCGTCCCGGTGAAACATCAGGTTCGCCAGAGCCTCAACGCGACCCGCGCCTATCGACGACAAGCGCGCGATCTGGACTGGCTCATCCATATCGATGTGGACGAGTTCCTCTGGTCCCCCGATCCGCTGGCGCCACAGCTGGAAGCACTCGACCCAGACGTCCTGTGCGCGCGGGTACGCCCGCTTGAACATCTTGCCGGTAGCGCCGACCGGTTCAAATCCCGCATCCCTTCCGGGTCAGATGCCTGTCAGATCAGCACCCGTATCTATCCGCGCTTTGGCGGCTATCTCAAAGGCGGATTTGTCAGCCATGTGCAGGGCAAGCTCTTTGTACGCACGGGTCTAGAAGAGGTGGATCTGCGCATCCACAATGTGTTTGTCGATAGCATTGAAAACCCCGGCGCCACTGAACTTGCAAACATCGACCTCTGCCACCATCACGCAAGCGACTGGGCGCAGTGGATCGCACAGTATCGTTACCGCCTGAACAAGGGCTCCTATCGGGCCGATCTGCGCCCCGCGCAGCCCCGCAGCGCAGGCGGCACCACCCTGCACGAGCTGCTTTCGCTGCTCGAGGCGGAAGAGGGCGAATCCGGCCTCAGGGCGTTTTTTGACGAGACCTGCGCCGACAGCCCCGAACTCCGCCAAACGCTTGCCTCAGAGGGGCTTTTGCGTCAACGCGCCCTGCCCCTGGTCGCAATTCGGCAGAAACACTTCCCGCATTTTTCGTAAACTGTTTCTCAATTACGGCAAATTCCGGGATTCTCACCCAGTTCCCCACCGTTAAGTCGCGATCATTTGACCGTATCTCTCAATTTTGCTATGTGCCGCGTCATCCGGGGACACCTGTCTGCTCAGGCGTCCAACTGATACCGGGATAGAGACACACGCGCGGGCCAGGTCAGTGTCCGCAAAAACGGACGCATATGACAAAATTCACCGATCTGAACCTCAATCCGAAGGTCCTCAAAGCCATCGAGGAAGCCGGATACGAAAGCCCCACCCCGATTCAGGCAGGCGCAATTCCCGCCGCATTGGAAGGGCGCGATGTCCTCGGAATCGCTCAGACCGGCACCGGCAAAACCGCCTCTTTCACCCTGCCGATGATCACCCGCCTTGCGCGTGGCCGCGCCCGGGCGCGCATGCCGCGCTCGCTGGTGCTCTGCCCGACGCGCGAACTCGCTGCGCAGGTGGCTGAAAACTTCGACACCTACGCCAAACACGTCAAGCTCACCAAAGCCCTCCTGATCGGCGGCGTTTCCTTCAAGGAACAGGACGCCGCAATCGACCGTGGTGTAGACGTGCTGATCGCCACACCGGGCCGCCTGCTCGATCATTTCGAGCGCGGCAAGCTTCTGCTGACCGGGATCGAGATCATGGTGGTCGATGAGGCTGACCGGATGCTGGACATGGGCTTCATCCCCGACATCGAGCGCATCTTCTCGCTGACCCCCTTCACCCGTCAGACGCTGTTTTTCTCTGCCACCATGGCGCCGGAAATCGAGCGGATCACCAATACGTTCCTCTCCGGCCCCGAGCGGGTCGAGATCGCCCGTCAGGCCACCACCTCCGAGAATATCGAACAGGCCGTGGTGATGTTCAAAGCCTCCCGCAAGGATCGCGAAGGCAGCGAAAAACGCCGGGTGCTGCGCGAACTGATCAACCAGGAAGGTGAGGCCGTGCAGAACGCCATCATCTTCTGCAACCGCAAGACCGATGTGGACATCGTCGCCAAGTCCTTGAAAAAATACGGCTATGACGCGGCGCCGATCCACGGTGATCTGGATCAGAGCCAGCGCACCAAGACCCTCGACGGGTTCCGCGACGGCACGCTCAAGATCCTTGTGGCCTCCGATGTGGCGGCCCGCGGTCTGGACGTTCCCTCCGTGAGCCATGTGTTCAACTTTGATGTGCCGGGACATGCCGAGGACTACGTCCACCGGATCGGCCGCACCGGCCGCGCAGGTCGCGATGGCAAGGCCATCACCCTGTGCAGCCCGCGTGATGAAAAGGCACTCGATGCTGTCGAAGGTCTGGTTCAAAAAGAAATCACTCGCCTTGAAAACCCGGTAAAGCCGACGCCGCGCAAAACTGCGACCAAGGACGAGGATGCAGGCGACAAGCCCAAACCCGCCCGTCGCAGCCGCAGCAAAGCCGCCGCCGCCAAGACCGACGCGACACCAGCGCCCGAGGCGGCAAACGACGCAGCCCCGCAGGTCGAAGCCCCTCAGCAGCAGCCCCAAGAGCCCAAGGAGACCCGGGCCGAGCAGCCGTCTGCTGGCGCCAAATCGGGCAAGTCCCGTGGTCGAGGACGCCGCGATGATCGTCGCGACGACAAAGTAGTGGGCATGGGCGACCATATGCCAAGCTTCATCGCGCTGAGCTTTGACGAGCGCCGCGCCAGCTGACCACTGACCGCTGTTCTGACGCGAATGGAAACCGCCCGGCCTCGGCTTGGGCGGTTTTTCCATACGATAAGACCGCCAATGCGCCCTACATCACAGCCTGCATCACAGTCACATGACGCGGCATTGCAGCAGCGGCATAGCGGCAATGCCAAGCTATGCGATGTCGCGCCCGCAGCGATGGTCTAGATCAGCCCCATCAATGAAACACCCCAAGGTGAAGCAATGGACCTGAATGAAACCACCCCGCTGGATATTGACGAGCTGAGAGCAATCGAACTGCGCGCGCGCAAACTGCGTGCCGAAATGATGAGCCTCATCCTCTCCAGCATTGGCACCGCGCTCCTTCGCGCGATCAAAGCCCCGGCGCTGCTGCTGTCGCGCCCGCGCACAGCCTGAGGCCGCGCCGCCAGCCAGACGTGGTGCCCTCGACGGCACCGCTACGCGGCGCAGACACGCCGCTTGACGAAAACGCCCGGCCACACAGGCCCGGGCGTTTCTCTTTTTCCACGTCGCACGTCCCCCACCTTCTTCTAACAAAAAATATCCTGGGGTGAATGCGCGTCCGCGCAGAGGGGCAAAGCCCCTGCCCTGCCAACGTAAAAGCGCCCGGAAGATCTCTCCTCCGGGCGCTTTTTGGGTTTCATGTCCAGTCAGATCAGTTGGTTATGATCTCAGGCCCCATGATCATATTGGGCAGGAAGGTCGAGATCGCCGGGATGTAGGTGACCATGATGAGGAACACAAAGAGCACCGCAAGGAAAGGCAGCGCAGCCTTCACGACCCCCATCATCGGCATCCCCGCAACCCCGGAGGTCACAAAGAGGTTGAGCCCCACCGGCGGTGTGATCATCCCGATCTCCATGTTCACAACCATGATGATCCCGAGGTGAATGGGGTCGATCCCCAGCTCGATTGCAATCGGGAACACCAGGGGCGCCACGATCACCAGGAGACCCGAGGGCTCCATGAACTGACCGCCAATCAGCAGGATCACATTCACCACGATCAGGAACATCACCGGCCCGAAGCCCGCCGAGAGCATCGCGTTTGCAATATGCTGCGGTACCTGCTCGTCGGTCAGAACATGCTTCAGGATCAGCGCGTTGGCGATCACAAACAACAGCGTCACGGTGAGTTTGCCAGCCTCAAACAGCGTGTGTTTGGTGTCGCTGTGGAAAAACGCGGTGATCAGCGCATAGGGTTTCTTCAGAAGCGAGTCCTTGGGCTGCCCCTCTCCATTGGAAAGCGGCCCCATGTCCTTATAGACAAAACACGCGATGAAGAAGGCATAGACAGCCGCAACCGCTGCCGCTTCGGTCGGGGTGAAGATCCCGCCATAAATGCCGCCCAGGATGATCACGATCAGGAACAGACCCCAGCCAGCTTCACGCGCAGAGGCAAAGACCTCTCCCCAGCCGTTCCACTCGCCTTTGGGCAGGTTCTTGACCTTGGCCATCACATAAATCGTGACCATCAGCATGATGCCCGCCATCAGGCCCGGAATGACACCAGCAAGGAACATCCGCCCGACCGAGACCTCAACCGCTGCGGCGTAGACCACCATCACGATGGACGGCGGGATCAGGATACCGAGCGTGCCCGCGTTACAGATCACACCTGCGGCGAACTCCTTGGAATAGCCCACCTGGCGCATGCCCGCGATCACGATCGTCCCGATCGCAACCACGGTTGCTGGCGACGAGCCGGACAGCGCAGCAAAGAGCATACAGGCAAAGACCCCCGCAATCGCCAGACCGCCCGGCAGGTGGCCCACACAAGCAATCGAGAAACGGATGATCCGGCGTGCAACACCACCCGTGGTCATAAAGCTCGACGCAAGGATGAAGAACGGGATCGCCAAGAGGGTGAAATGCCCTTCAAAGGCCTGAAACAGCGTCCCTGCAACCGAGCCGAGCGAGCTGTCGGAATAAATCAGCAGGAAAATGGTGGACGACAGACCAAGAGAAACCGCAATCGGCACCCCGATCAGCAAAAGGCCAATGACCAGTGTAAAAAGAAGAACCACTTCCATCAGTCATGCTCTCCCCGTTGAGCGCGAACCGCTTCGAGTTCGTCTTCGACTTCGTGACTTGCAACCAGACGGTCCGTCTGCCCGCGCAGGATTTGAACAGCCGCCTGAACAAAGCGGATCACCAGCAACAGCATCGACAGCGGCAACACGAGATAGGGCACCACCTTGGGCATCTTCTCGTAGGAATCGCCGTAATTGATGAGATCCTCAAGGAAACGCAGCGCCCCGATCATGGGCACGTCCTGCACCTCATAAAAGCTCTGGCTGCGCGCCTTCATGTCGAAACCGGTGGGAAACCAGCGTCCCGAGGTGGGCGGCAGATCCGCAAAGACGGCCCAGTAGTCATAGGCCCCCTTGAGCATCAAAAGCGAAAAGAGAATGCAGGCCGCCGCCGCAATCAGACCCAGCGTACGCCGCGCGCCCTGGGGCAGCATATTGATGATCGCATCAACGCCCAGATGTGCGTGTACCTTCACCGCATAAGCCGCGCCCAGAAGCACCAGCCATGCAAACAGGAACACCGTGACTTCGAGCGCCCAGAGGATGTTGGAATTGAAGACATAGCGCGCGATCACATTGGCAAAGGTGAGCAAGGTCATTGCTCCCAGGATCAGCGCGATCAGCGATTCCTCAAGTGTGTGGATGAACCCCGACGGGCCGGTTCTTGCCCCCGACATTATGATCTCCAGTTTTTTGGGAAATGGGTGCGGTGAGCGTATCTCGACCGCTTGGGTGTCAGAGCGCAGCGCGCCGCGCTCTGATCAATTTGGTGTCTGATGCGGCCATATGGCGACCGCAGGTTGGTCTTAGAAGCCGGCGTTGATCGACTGTGCGGCGTCGATCATGTCCTGACCCACGTCACCGGAGAACTGCTCCCAGACGGGCTTCATCACGTCGACCCAAGCCTGACGCTGCTCAGCGGTAAGCTGGCGCACTTCGCCACCTGCCGCAACGATGGCCTCTTTGGCTTCGTTGTTGACGCGGGTGGATTCGGCGTTCCGGGTTGCGGTCACTTCGGTCATGATAGTCATGAACTGGTCACGCACCTCTGGCTCAAGGCTGTCGAGCCAGTCCACCGAAGCCACAACCAGATAGTCGAGCACGCCGTGGTTGGTTTCTGTGATACCGTCCTGAACTTCAAAGAACTTCTTGCCGTAGATGTTGGACCAGGTGTTCTCCTGACCATCCACAACGCCCTGCTGCAGCGCGCCATAGACTTCGGAGAAGGCCATTTTCTGCGGGCTGCCACCGATCGCTTCCATCTGCGCGACCAGCACGTCCGAAGACTGCACGCGGAACTTCAGACCATTGGCGTCTTCGGGCATCACGAGCGGCTTGTTGGCAGACATCTGCTTCATGCCGTTGTGCCAGTAGCCAAGACCCTGCAGGCCGCGGCGCTGCATGCTGTCGAGCATGGCCTGACCATTTTCAGAAGCCTGGAACGCGTCCACGGCGTCGATGTTCTTGAACATGAACGGCAGGTCAAACAGGCGGAACTGCTTGGTGAACTTCTCGAATTTCGACAGCGAAGGCGCCGCCAGCTGCACGTCGCCCTGCAGCATCGCTTCGAGAACCTTGTTGTCGTCATACAGCGTGGAGTTCGGATAGACGACCATGCACATGGTGCCGTTCATCTCTTCGTTTACACGCTTTTCCAGCAAGGACGCCGCGATCCCCTTGGGGTGCTTGTCGGTGTTGGTAACGTGGCTGAACTTGACGACGATTTCGCCATCATCACAGGCATCGGCCTGCGCCACACCTGCGGTCACGCTCAGAGCCAGTGCGGTTGCGGCAGCGGTCAAAAACTTCATGGTGATCCTCCCTAGGATACGATGTCTTTCCTCCGACCCCGGATCACGCCCGAGGCTTGGCGCCTAGAATTGGCAAAGGCGGAGTTTCGCTCAAGCCGCGATTCGAGAATCACCTGATTTTTGTGATTTTTTATAAAATTCAGAACCCTAGAGAGAGGACTTGTGCTGGCGCGGACGGCTCTCCCCTGGCCCTGTGCGGGATTTCACACACGCACCCTGCGGCTTGTGCGAAAATCCGCACAGCCGTTAGCGCCGATAGTCCTCGGGGCGAATCCCATAGCGGGCCAGCTTGTCATAGAAGGTCTTGCGCGGCAGTTTCAGCGCTTCGGCGGCGGCCGCCGCCTTGCCGTTCTGCCGCCCGAGGGCCGCAATCAGCAGCGAGCGCTCGACCTGCGCCATCTGTTCCGCGAGCCCCAGATCGGTCGCCTGCGCGACTTCTTCGGGCATGCCAAGCACAAAGCGCATCGCCGCCGACATCAAGGAGCGCGCATTTCCGGGCCAGTCCTGCGCCATCAGGCTTGCCAGCGTATCGGGGCTGATCTCCGGGGCGTCGATCCCCGCCTGCTCGGCGGCCTGGCTCACATAATGGCGAAAGAGCACCGGAATATCCTCGCGCCGCTCGGCAAGCGAGGGCACCCGCACCCGCATCACGTCGAGGCGATAGTAAAGCTCGGCGTTGAAACTACCGCCCGCCACACGTTCCGACAGATCCACGGTCGAACCGCCGATGATGCGCGCACCGCCCCCCTGTTCGAGCCGCGCGAGCACCGCATATTGCGTCTCTTGCGGCATGGCCGAAAGCTCATCGAGGAACAGGGATCCGCCCTCGGCGGTTTGGCACAACTCCTCGAAGGTCTGAGGGGTCAGCCCCGCCGCCGGACGTTTGACAAACGCCCCCTGCCCGCGCCGCGACATCAGATGCACGACCTCGGCGATCTTGGGAATTCCACTGCCGGGCGCGCCACTCACCAGCACTTCGGCGTCGGTCGCCGCCGCAGCCCGCACCCGCGCGCGCAGCTCCTGGATCTGGGGCGAGACGCCAAAGATCATCCGCGCCGCCGGGTCCCCCCGCTCGAGCTGGCGTTGCAGGCGGCGGTTTTCCAGCACAAGCGCGCGTGTCTTCAGCGCACGTTCCAGCACCGTCATCAGCGTGGCCGCCTCGCAGGGTTTTTCGAGAAAATCAAAAGCCCCCTCGGACATCGCCCGCACCGCCATGGGAATGTCGCCCTCGCCCGTCAGCAGCACCACCGGCAGCTCCGCATCCACCTCTTGTGCGTAGGACAACAGATGGAACCCATCACGCCCCGGCATCCGCATATCCGACAGGATCACCCCTTCGAAATCCGGGGTGATGTGGTCCTTTGCGGCCACAAAGGACCCCGCCGTCACCGCGTTGAGATCGGCAAGCTCGAGCGTCTGGCCCAGCGCCTCGCGAACGGCCGCATCATCATCAACCAACAGCACCTTGCGCGTCATGCGGCGGTTTCCTCTTTCCAGTAGTCCAGTTCGACCGTGAACAGGGCGCCATGCTCAGTGTTGGTGCCCCGGATATTGCCGCCAAAGCTTTGCACCAGTCCGTAGGAAATGGACAGCCCCAGCCCCATGCCTTCCGAACTCCCCACCGCCTTGGTGGAGTAAAACGGCTCAAAGACCTTTTCGGGCTGCTTCAGACCGGGGCCAATGTCGCGCACGCCCACCGTGAGCCGCGCGCCATCGTTGATGACGATCCGCACGCGGCGCTCGTCCTGTCCCATCATCGCATCCACGGCGTTGTTGATGAGGTTCACAAACACCTGCGTCAGCCGCACCTCGCCACCGCGCACCCAGACGGCCTGCGCCTCCGGGCGTTGCCAGTCCAGCGTCACGTCATGGTCGCGCAGGCGGGTCTCTGTCAGCTCCACCGCCGCCTCGATGACCTGCACCAGATCCACGCGCCCCACCGGCTCGCTCTCGTTGCGGGCAAAGGCGCGCAGATTCTTGATGATGCGCGCCATCCGGGCCGACATCTGCGCAATCCGGGTGAGGTTCTCGCCCGCGCGTTCCGATTTGCCACGCTCCAGAAAGGCCTGACCGTTCTCGGCAAATTGCTGGATCGCCATCAAGGGCTGGTTGAGTTCATGACTGATGCCAGCCGACATCTGCCCCAGTGCCGAGAGCTTGTCGGCCTGCACCAGTTCGGCCTGCGCCTGTTTCAATGCGGCCTCCGCCTCCTTGCGTTCGCGCACCTCGCGGCGCAGCTGCAGGTTGGTGTCCGACAGCGCCCGGGTGCGCGTCTCGACACGCTCTTCCAGTTCCGCATTGGCCTTTGCCAGCGTGCGACGCCGCTCTGCCAGCCAGAACAGGATGGTGCCAAACGCAAGGCAGACCGCAGCCATCGCCATGGTCTGCAGCGCCGCGATCCGCTGCGCCGGGGTCACATCCACGAGGATCTCTCCGCGCATCCCGATGGCGGGCAGACCGATCCCGAGATGAAGCGCCTCATTGGGCAAATACGGGCTCCAGCGCTGTTGCCAGATCTCGTGTTCGCCCACCATTTTCACCTCCAGCGGCAAATCGCCCCCATCTGCGGTCATCAGCCCGGTCTTGTCGTCATCCAATCGCCAGAACAGCAGCTCAAACCGGTTGGAGATAAAGACGCGTCCGTCCTCGATGGTGAAATAGACCGGCGGCAGGGTGCCGCGCCACGTCTGCTCCACCAGCTCGATGTCCGCAACAACCACCAATGTGCCCCGCACGCGCCCATCCGGGCCGAAATCCGGCGCGGCAAAGAAATAGGCCCGTCGCTTGCTCTCGGGTAGCACCATGGGCTCCGTGCCCATCGCCCCCTGCATCGCGCGCCGAAAATACCGCCGATCCGAGACGTTTGGACCAGCCACGCCTTCGGCGGCGGCCAGCACGCGCCCCGAGGCATCGGCGTAAAACACATCGAGGGCGCCGGATTTATCCGCAATCCGGCGCAAGAGCGCTGTGGCGCGTGCCGGGCCCTCGCGGGTTTCAAGCGCCTGCAACGCCGGGTGCTCCACAACCAGAACCGCCTGCTCGCGGAAAATCTGCAACTGGGTGCTCACCCGATCCGAGGCCAGCGCGAGATCAGAGGCACTGCGCTCTGCCAGCGCCGTCAGCGCCTGTCGATAGGCCGAAGACCAGACCACCGCAGAGAGCACAACAATGAAGAGCACAACACTGGCGACCAGCGCGAGACGGGGGTGTCGAGGAGTTAACATTGCGCCACATTACAAAGCCCCCCTTGCCAAGACCAGAGACCTCGGCAAAAACCGATTTTATGAAAACACTGACCCAATCCCCGACCGACCCGGACTTTGTCCAGAACCCCTACCCGTTTTACGACGCGGCCCGCGCGGCCGGCAAACTTGGGTATTGGGAAGAGTACAAAATGATGGCGGCCTTTGGTCATGACGTGGTGCACATGCTGCTGCGCGACCGCCGCTTTGGGCGCGAAATCCCCGCCGAGATGGCCACCGAAGGCCCGGCGCATCTCGCGCCCTTCCTGCAAGTAGAGGCACATTCGCTTCTGGATGCGGAACCGCCCCGCCATACGCGGCTGCGCAAACTGGTGCTGCGCGCCTTCACCAGCCGCGAGATCAAGGCGCTTGCGCCGGGGCTGGAAACACTCTGCCACGAATTGATCGATGCGTTCCCCAAGGATGCGCCCTTTGATCTGCTCAGCAGCTATTGCACACAGGTGCCGGTGATCGCGATCTGTCGCCTGCTCGGCGTACCCGAGGCCATGGCGCCGCAACTTCTCGACTGGTCGCACAAGATGGTGGCGATGTATCAGGCCTCCAAGACCACCGAGACCGAACATGCCGCAGCACAGGCCAGCGCCGAGTTCATCGCCTTTTTGACCGACTACGTGGACGAGCGCCGCAAGACCCCGGGCGAGGATCTCATCACCCGGCTCATTCAGGCCGAGGAAGATGGCGAAAGCCTCTCGACGGACGAGCTCATCGGCACCTGCATCCTGCTCCTAAATGCTGGTCACGAGGCCACGGTGCATTCGCTCGGCAACGGGGTGAAAACCATGCTCGAACAGGGCTGGTCTTCCGAGTGGCTTCAGCCCGATGACATCAGCGGGCTCGTCGAGGAAATCCTGCGCTATGACCCACCGCTCCATATGTTCACACGCTACGCCTATGAGGAGATCGAGATCATGGGCCACCGTTTCCGGCGGGGCGATCAGGTGGCCCTGATGCTGGCGGCTGCCAACCGCGATCCGGAGGCGCTGGCGCGCGCCGATCAGTTTGATCCCACGCGCCCGCCCAAGGTGAACAAGAGCTTTGGCGGCGGGCTGCATTTCTGTGTCGGCGCACCGCTTGCGCGGATGGAGATGGAGATCGCGCTGCCGATCCTTTTTGAGCGCTGCCCGGAGTTGAAACTGGCCGAGCCGCCCCAGTATTCCAACACCTACCATTTCCATGGGCTGACCCGGCTTTGGGTGCAAACCCGCTAAGGCGCTCTGACCAGGGGTCGTCTCCTTTTGGGGCGGCCCGCGTTGCTCTCTCTTCTGGCTGAGTTTGCGGGGAAACTGCGCATCTCCTCTGCAAAAACGCGCCTTTGGGCGGGCTGCCTCTGGTTTCGGCCCCGGTGGGTTGCTACATTTTGCAAAACAGCCGTGGGAGGGCACAGCTTGGGCATTTTTGATTTTCTAAAAGGCGAATTCATCGACGTCATCCATTGGACCGATGACACCCGCGACACCATGGTCATGCGTTTCGAGCGCGAGGGCCATGCGATCAAATACGGGGCCAAGCTGACGGTGCGCGAGGGTCAGGCGGCCGTGTTTGTGCATGAAGGCCAGCTGGCAGATGTGTTCACGCCCGGGCTTTATATGCTTGAAACCAACAACATGCCGGTGCTGACCACGCTTCAGCATTGGGATCATGGGTTTCAGTCGCCGTTCAAATCCGAGATCTATTTTGTCGCCACCACGCGGTTCAATGACCTCAAATGGGGCACCAAGAACCCGATCATGTGTCGCGACCCGGAGTTCGGCCCGGTGCGCCTGCGCGCCTTTGGCACCTATTCGGTGCGGGTGGTGGACCCGGCCCGCTTCCTGACGGAAATCGTCGGCACCGATGGTGAGTTCACCATGGATGAGATCTCTTACCAGATCCGCAATATCATCGTGCAGGAGTTCTCGCGCGCGATTGCCGCTTCTGGCATCCCGGTGCTTGATATGGCCGCCAATACCGCAGATCTGGGCAAGCTGGTCGCCGCCGAGATCGGCCCCGTGGTGGCTGAATACGGCCTCGCGATCCCCGAGCTTTATGTCGAGAATATCTCCCTGCCGCCCGCGGTCGAGCAGGCGATGGACAAGCGCACCCAGATGGGCATCATCGGCGATCTCGGCCGCTATACGCAGTTCAAGGCTGCCGAAGCCATGGAAGCGGCTGCCAAAACGCCCAACAGCGGCATGGGTGCAGGTCTTGGGATGGGAATGGGCATGGCAATGGCGCAGCAGATGGGCCACGCGATGCAAGGAGGCGCGACACCTCAGGCAGCGGGTCAACCGACCGGGCCATGGGGCGCACGGCCCGCACCCGCTGCGCCGCAACCTGCGGCTCAGGCCGCACCGATGGCACCGCCCCCCCCGCCGGTGGAGCATGTCTGGCACATCGCGGAAAACGGTCAGACCTCGGGTCCATACTCCAAGGCGCGCATGGGGCGCATGGCGCAAGAAGGCCAGCTGACGCGCGACACCCATGTCTGGACCCCCGGTCAGGACGGCTGGATGCGCGCGGGCGATGTGACCGAGCTGGCACAGCTCTTTACGATCCTGCCGCCGCCCCCACCGCCGCCCCCGCCCGCAGGCGGGTAACGCCCACAGGATATATCAATGGCAGCCGGGCGCCGTGAGTGTGCCTGGCCCTCTGATGGGCGCAAGCGCCAGTTGCCCCCGTGCTGCCGCCCCTGACTGCCCCATCGCCCTCTCGCACTGCAAAGAGCCCGATCGCCGTGACCCAGACACCGCCGCCCCCGCCCGCACCGGATATGACCCCGCAAGATGCTGAGGAAACCCACCGTTTTCCGTGCGAGCAATGTGGCGCGGACTACCGTTTTGCCCCGACCGAGGGCGGGCTTGTCTGTGATCATTGCGGCCACAAGAAAGAGCTGATCGAAAGCCCATGGGGCGGTGGGGCGCTGAAGGAACTCGACTTCCTGCAAGCGCTGCGTGAACAGCTTCCCGCTGCCGAAATGGAAGTCACGCGCGTCTCCTCCTGCCCCAACTGCGCCGCCCAGGTCGAATTCGACCCGGCGGTGCATGCGCTGGAATGTCCCTTCTGCGCGACCCCCGTGGTGGCCGACACCGGCGAGAATCGCCACATCAAACCCAAGGGCGTGCTGCCCTTTCAGTTTGACGAACGCGCCGCACATCAGGCGATGGAAGACTGGCTCGGCAAGCTGTGGTTCGCGCCCAACGGGCTAAAGGAATACGCCCGCAAAGGGCGCAAGATGGATGGGATCTATGTCCCCTACTGGACCTATGACGCCCAGACCCACAGCCAATACACCGGCCAGCGCGGCACCGAATATACCGTTAGCCGTACCGTCATGGTGGATGGCAAACCCCAGGTGCGCAGCGAAATCCGCGTGCGCTGGTCCAATGTGCGTGGACGGGTGCAGCGATTCTTTGACGATGTGCTCGTGCTTGCCTCCAAAAGCCTGCCGCGCACATACACCGAAGGCCTCGAGCCCTGGGACCTGTCGCAGCTTGCGCCTTATCAGCCCAAGTATCTCGCAGGATTTCGCGCGGAGGCCTATACCATCGACCTTGAAGCCGGCTTTGTCGATGCGCGGCAAAAAATGGACCGCATCATCGAGCGTGACATCAAATTCGACATTGGCGGCGACCGCCAGCGGATCAGTTCGGTCGATACGGACGTCAGCGCGGTCACATTTAAACATGTGCTGCTGCCGGTGTGGATGGCCGCTTATAAATATCGCGGGCAGAGCTATCGCTTTGTGGTCAACGGGCAGTCGGGGCGCGTGCAGGGCGAACGCCCCTATTCCGCCTGGAAGATCGCAGGCGCGGTTGTCATCGGCCTGATCCTGGCCGCAGGCGTGGCCTACCTCGCGTCACAGAGTTAAATTCCGACATCGACTTGCCTTTTCGCGACACCCCCGGCATGTTCGCGCCAAATCCGGGGGAGACAGCACATTGTCCAACAGCGCTTTGAGCGGGTTCGACCAAGGACCTTGCCGCCATTCCATCCACCCGCAACGGGTGCCAGATGTCCGGGCCTCTGCACGAGGGGCGACCCCTCTTCATGGGACTGCCCCAAGAGATCACGGCCGCGACAATGCCCGTCGCGCGCTGGCCCGCTGTACCCACCCCGCCCATGATTCTAGTCTGAGAGGATAGGCATGCGTGCCCTCCTGCAACGTGTCAGCGCCGCCAGTGTCACCGTCGACAATGCGGTTATTGGCGAAATCGGCCCCGGTCTTTTGGTCTTTGTCTGTGCCATGCGCGGAGATTCTGAGGCCGAGGCCACCCAACTGGTGCAAAAAATTGCGCGTCTGCGGATTTTTCGAGACGACGCGGGCAAAATGAACCGCTCGGTCAGCGATACCGGCGGCGCCGTTCTCGTGGTCAGCCAGTTCACCCTGGGCGCCGACACGCGCAGCGGTACCCGTCCGGGCTTTTCCAAAGCAGCTGCACCGGATGAGGGAATGCGGCTTTATCATTGTTTTTGCGCGAAAATGCGTGAAACTGGGCTTACAGTACAAACAGGAGAATTCGGCGCTGACATGAAAGTTTCACTTGTGAACGATGGTCCTGTTACGCTCTGGCTGGACACAGATGACCGTCGCAACAAGTCAGCCGGATCGGGGTAGAAACCCCGCATGAGCCGGAAAATTGCGGGCCAAGCGTCAGAGCATTCCCCCTGTTTTGGGCGCCTGACACAGATGCGCGCGCAATTTTCTATCATTATTCCTTGCCCCGATGTGCCAAATCGGCAAATCTTGTATCACCATTCAAGAAAATCCGGGGCCAACCCGTAACCTCGACAGGGAGACAACGAATGAACGACTATCTTAAACACCTCGCACAGGAAGCCGCATTGGGCCGCATGGGCCGCCGCGAGTTCCTCGGCCGCGCTGCTGCGCTGGGTGTGACCGCATTGGGCGCGAACTCGCTGCTGGCCTCTGCGGCCAAAGCGGCAGGCGCGCAAAAAGGCGGCACCCTGCGTGTGGGTCTGCAAGGGGGCTCCACCACCGACAGCCTCGACCCGGCTCTGGCGACAAACCAGGTGGCCCTCTCGGTGATCCGTCTCTGGGGTGAGCCGCTGGTGGAACTGGGCGAAGAAGGCGGCCTCGTGGGTGCCGTCGCCGAAAGCTTTGAAGCCTCGGCAGACGCAAAAACCTGGACCTTCAAGCTGCGCTCCGGCCTGACCTTCTCCAACGGCCAGCCGGTGACGGCGGCGGATGTTGTCGCCACCATGGAGCGTCACTCCGGTGAGGACACAAAATCCGGTGCGCTTGGCATCATGCGCTCCATTTCCAACGTCAAGGCCGATGGCGATACGGTGGTCTTTGAGCTCGAAGACGCAAACGCCGACCTGCCCTACCTGCTGACCGACTACCACCTGGTGATCCAGCCCAACGGCGGCAAGGACGATCCGGCGGCCGCGATCGGCACCGGTCCTTATGTTCTGAAAGCCGTGGACATGGGCGTGCGCTTTGTGGCCGAGAAGAACCCCAACTACTGGGGCGATCTGGGCAATGCGCAGACCATCGAATACGTGGTCATCAACGACAACACCGCCCGTGTGGCTGCACTGCAGGCCGGTCAGGTGGACATGATCGACCGCGTGCCGCCGCGCACCGCGAAACTGGTGGATCGCGCGCCGAACATCTCCGTGCACTCCACTGCGGGTCCGGGCCACTATGTGTTCATCGCCCATTGCGACACCGATCCCTTTGCCAACAACGACGTGCGCCTCGCACTGAAATACGGCATCAACCGTCAGGAAATGGTCGACAAGATCCTGAACGGCTTTGGCTCCGTGGGCAACGACTCGCCGATCAACGCCTCCTACCCGCTGTTCACCCAGCTGGAGCAGCGCGAGTACGATCCCGAGAAGGCCAAGTTCCACATGGAAAAATCGGGCTATGACGGTCCGATCCTGCTGCGCACCTCCGACAACTCCTTCCCCGGAGCCCCGGATGCGGCGGCGCTGTTCCAGCAGTCGCTGGCAGCGGCAGGCATCAACCTCGAGATCAAGCGTGAGCCCAACGATGGCTACTGGTCCGAGGTCTGGAACAAGCAGCCCTTCTGCACCTCCTACTGGGGTGGCCGTCCGACGCAGGACTCCATGTTCTCCACCGCCTATCTGTCGACCGCAGACTGGAACGACACCCGTTTCAAGAACGAGCAGTTCGACCAGACACTGCTGGCGGCCCGTGGCGAGCTCGACGAAGCCAAGCGCACCCAGATGTATGCAGATATGTCGACCATGGTGCGCGACGAAGGCGGCCTGATCTGCCCGATGTTCAACGACTTTGTCGATGCAACGTCGGATCGTCTGGACGGCTGGAAAGACGGCGTCAAAGGTCACGCTCTCATGAACGGTTACGCGCCCCTGAAAATGTGGGTCAAAGCCTGATATGAATCCGGTGATCAAACTATTGGCTCAGCGCATTGCGCTGAGTCTCTTCCTGCTGTTGATGATCTCGGCGCTGATCTTTGCGGGCACCATGATCCTGCCCGGCGACGTCGCCCAGTCCATCCTCGGCCAATCCGCAACCCCCGAGGCGCTCGCCAACCTGCGCGCCGAGCTTGGACTGAACGAACCCGCCCTCACGCGCTATTTCGACTGGCTTTTTGGTGCCTTGCAAGGCGATCTTGGCACCGCTCTGACCTCTGGTCAGGACATCACTTCCGCCATTGGATCGCGCCTCTCGAACACGCTGTTCCTTGCGTTCTGGGCCGCTGTGATCGCCGTGCCGCTGGCGATTTTCCTCGGTCTTCTGGCCGTGCGCTACAAAGATCGCTGGCCGGACAAGCTGATTTCCGGCGTCACATTGGCGTCGATCTCCATTCCTGAATTCCTGATCGGTTACGTTCTGATGTATCTGATCGCCGTAAAACTGCGCTGGTTTCCCTCTGTCGCCATGATCAACGACGGCATGAACCTGTGGCAGAAGCTCAATTCCATCGCCCTGCCCGTCGCGGTGCTGACGCTTGTGGTGCTTGCCCACATGATGCGCATGACCCGTGCGGCGATCCTCAACGTGATGCAGTCTGCCTATATCGAGACTGCGGAACTCAAGGGGCTTTCGACCTTCAAGGTGATCTGGCGTCATGCCTTCCCCAACTCGATCGCGCCGATCGTGAATGTGGTGATGCTGAACCTCGCCTATCTTGTGGTTGGTGTCGTGGTGATCGAAGTGGTCTTCGTCTATCCCGGCATGGGGCAATATCTGGTGGATCATGTCTCCAAACGTGACGTGCCGGTGGTGCAGGCCTGTGGTCTGATCTTTGCCACCGTCTATATCGGCCTCAACATGGTTGCCGATATCGTGTCGATCCTGTCGAACCCGCGTCTGAGGCATCCGAAATGAAGAATATCCCCGTATCCGCTCTGATCGGGCTGTTTTTCACGGCCCTCTACTTTCTCGGCGCACTTTTTGCGCCGCTCCTGGCCCCCTATGGCATGGCCGAAGTGGTCGGCGACGTTTGGGAACCCTCCAGCGCCGACTACTGGCTGGGCACCGACAATATCGGACGCGATCTGTTGTCGCGGATGATCTATGGCGGGCGCACCACCATCTTCATCGCCACCATGGCGACGCTGATCTCCTTCACCACCGGCTCCATCCTCGGGATCTTTGCAGCCGTCTCCGGCGGGTGGATCGACCAGACACTGTCGCGCTTTGTCGATCTCATCATGTCGATCCCGACACTGATCTTTGCGCTTGTTGTGCTGTCGGTGACGCCTGTGACCGTGCCGATGCTGATCCTCGTGATGGGTCTTTTGGACTCCACACGCGTGTTCCGCCTCGCCCGCGCCGTTGCTGTCGACATCGAGGTGATGGACTTTGTGGAAGCCGCACGCCTGCGCGGTGAGAAGACCGCGTGGATCATCTTCCGCGAGATCCTGCCCAATGCGCTGTCGCCGCTGGTGGCAGAGATGGGTCTGCGCTTCATCTTTATGGTGCTCTTTGTGTCCACCCTCTCCTTCCTGGGTCTGGGCGTGCAGCCCCCCGAGGCTGACTGGGGCGGCATCGTGAAGGAAAACAAGGACGGTATCGTCTATGGCGTGCCCGCCGCGCTGATCCCCGCCTTTGCCATCGCAACCCTTGCGATCTCGGTGAACCTGGTGGCGGACTGGATCCTGAACCGTACCACATCGCTGAAAGGAGGCCGGGGATGAGCGAACCACTCCTCAAGGTCCGCGACCTGAAAATCGGCGCCACGGTTTATCCGCCGGGCGAGAAACCCCATGACATCGAAATCGTGCATGGCGTCAGCTTCGACCTCATGCCCGGCAAGGTGCTGGGTCTCATCGGGGAATCCGGTGCAGGTAAATCCACCATCGGTCTGTCGTCCATGGCCTATGGCCGGGGCGGTGTGAAAATCACCGGTG
Source organism: Epibacterium sp. HA2-3 (assembly GCF_055693725.2). NCBI lineage: Bacteria > Pseudomonadati > Pseudomonadota > Alphaproteobacteria > Rhodobacterales > Roseobacteraceae > Epibacterium > Epibacterium sp. HA2-3. The sequence continues at coordinate 1,788,888 of NZ_CM172490.1, forward strand.
GCGAAGTCTGGGTCAACGGGCGCGACATCCTCAAATCCAAGCTGAGCGACATCCGCAAGCTGCGCGGGGGCGAGGTGACCTATGTGTCGCAATCTGCCGCCGCGTCGTTCAACCCGGCCAAGACCATCATGGAACAGGTGATCGAAGCCTCGGTCGAGCAGGGCAAATTCTCCCGCAGAGTGGCCGAAGACCGCGCCCGCGCGCTCTTTGCCAAGCTGGGCCTGCCCGACCCCGACAACATCGGCGCCCGCTATCCGCATCAGGTGTCCGGTGGTCAGCTGCAGCGCTGCATGACCGCACTTGCGCTCTGTCCGGAACCCGATCTCGTGGTCTTTGACGAGCCCACCACGGCGCTTGATGTGACCACGCAGATCGACGTTCTGATGGCGATCAAGGAAGCGATCCGCGACACCGGTGTGGCCGCGCTTTATATCACCCACGATCTTGCGGTTGTGGCACAGGTCTCTGATGACATCATGGTGCTGCGCCACGGCAATACCGTGGAATACGGCTCTGTCGATCAGATCATCAACAACCCGCAAGAAGAGTACACGCAGGCGCTGGTCTCCGTGCGCTCGATCGAGCACGAGGAAAAGGCCCCCACCGAAGAGCCGATCCTGTCGGTGCGCAACATCACTGCGCGCTACAAGGGCACCAAGTTCGATGTGCTGCACAACGTGAACGTCGATCTCTACCCCGGTCAGACCCTGGCCGTGGTGGGCGAGTCCGGTTCGGGCAAATCGACGCTGGCGCGGGTGATCACCGGCCTTCTGCCCCCGCGCGAAGGCGAGATCTACTTCAACGGGCGCACGCTCACGCCGGACTTCAACAACCGCAGCCGCGAGGATCTGCGCGAGTTGCAGATGATCTACCAGATGGCGGATGTGGCGATGAACCCGCGTCAGACCGTAGGCACCATCATCGGCCGGCCGCTAGAGTTCTATTTCGGCCTAAAGGGCGCGGAAAAGCGCAAGCGGATCATCGAGTTGCTCGACGAGATTGAACTCGGGGAAGGCTTTATCGACCGCTACCCGGCAGAGCTGTCGGGCGGGCAGAAACAGCGTGTCTGTATCGCCCGGGCGCTGGCGGCCAAGCCCAAGATGATCATCTGTGACGAGGTCACCTCGGCGCTCGATCCACTGGTGGCGGACGGCATCCTGAAACTGTTGCTGAACCTGCAAAAGATCGAGGATGTGGCGTTTCTCTTCATCACCCACGATCTCGCGACGGTGCGCGCGATCTCTGACAACATCGCGGTGATGTACAAGGGCAAGGTGCAGCGCTACGGCGGCAAGACGCAGGTGCTGAGCCCGCCCTTTGACGACTACACCGATCTTCTGCTGAGCTCGGTGCCGGAGATGAAGCTCGGCTGGCTCGAAGAGGTGATCGCCAACCGCAAGATGGAGAGCGCGGGCAACTGATGCCCGGCTCCTGCCAACTGGCAGCGCCCGCACGGTGCGGGCGAAAGACGATAGAAGCCCTGTTCGGCCGCAAGGCCGGACAGCGCCCGACCCTCCCCCCGGGGAGGGCGCTTCACGCCCACCGTAGGCTCGGGCGCTGACCTGAGCGCCCATAAATCCACCCCCAGCCCAGGACCTCCCCCATGGACCGCAAACTCCTGCTCATCATCCTTGATGGCGTGCCCCATCGCAATTTTCGCCGCCTGTTTGGCAACCTCGAGGGCTGGGTCGCCTCTGGTGATGCCTGCGTCTGGAAGCACCGCGCGGTGCTGCCCTCGATCTCCGCAAGCTGCTATGCCTCGATCCACACGGGCGTCACCCCGCAGGAGCATGGCTGCACCGGTAACGGCAATGTCTTCCGCCTGAGCCACGACGATGTGTTTTCCCAAGTGCGCAAGGCCGGCGGCACCACCGGGGCGGTCGCGCATAGTTTCTGGTCGGAGTTCTTCAATCGCTCCCCCTTCGATTATGTGCGCGACATCGAATATGACGAGCCCGAAAGCAAGACCATCAACCATGGGCGCTTTCACTCGATGACGGGCTATGGCCACGACAACCAGATGACGCCCTCGGATGTGGATCTCTTTGCCACGCTCACCAACCTCTGCGGGCGCTTTGATCTCGACTACGGCATGTTGCACACCTGCACGCTCGACAGCATGGGGCATCGCTTCTTTCACGAAAGTGCCGAGATGGACAAAGCCTGCTTTGTGATGGACGAGATGCTGGCGCCGTTCATCCCGCGCTGGCGTGCCATGGGCTATGAGGTGATCGTGACCGCCGACCATGGCCAGGACGAGCGTGGCCACCACGGCGGGCGCCACCCGCTGCAACAGGAAACCGCGCTGTATTACTTTGGCGATGCGGATGGCCCGGCAGAGGATGACGTGATCGACCAGTTGCAACTGGCCCCCACAATCCTGAGCCGCCTTGGCGCGCCCCTTGCAGAGACCATGAAAGCCGAGGCATTCTTGCGCTGAGGTCATTCATTTCGGCCTCGGATCCAATTTTGACGAGGCTGTTATGAAATATCTCCTTGCTCTGCTGGCAATGGCCGCTGCCACGCCGGCCCTTGCCGACTCCTATTGCGACGATCTGTGGTTCACCCGAAATGCCATCATGGACCGGGCGGGCTATTGCTTTGGCTCTTCTCTTGGAAAACATGTCTTTGACAATGGCGATTGCATCGGGACCTCTGTCACCCTCTCAGAGGCAGATGCGACCCGGGTGGCCAAGCTCAAAGCGCAGGAGCGCGAAGCCGGATGCCGGGTCGATACCAGCCGCAGCAGGCTCGATGTCTTGGACCTGCGCTACCGGCAGCGGCTGGTGGACCTTCCGGTGACAGATGGGCTGGAAAGCGCCTGCATCGGCTGGCGCGGCGATCCCCTGCCCCTGCGCGCATGCCATGGCCTCAATACGGATGTGATAGGGCAGATCCTGCCCGGAGACACGCTCAACTACGGCCATTATCCAGTGGGCGGCTGGAGCTATGTGACGGTGCATGACAGCGACTGGCACCTCAAGAGCGCAGGTTGGTATCACGTTGAGGCCTATCCGCAGCGGTGCGCCCAGTTCGCCGGGTGAACAGGGCGCTGACAGCGCTTCGTCACGCGCCCCCCTTCCGGCAGGCGCCTCAGTCGTCGTAGGGCCAGATCTCCTGTCCGAGGCCTTCGATTGCCAGCACGATACGTTCAAAACTGTCGCGCGCCCGGCCGACGCTGTGACGGGCGCGCAGATAGCCATGCACCAGCCCCGCCTCATTGATCCACTCCGCTAGACCGCCAGCCGCGTGGATCGCATCGCGATAAACGCGGCAATCGTCCCGCAGCGGATCGCAATCGGCAGAGAACATCACCGTGGGCGGCAGCCCTGCAAAATCATCGTCCTGAAGCGGCGCATAGGTCGGATCATTCTCGACTGGCGTGCCATCCGCGCGCACATCGGCGTAGTATTTCACATCCTCAAGCGTCAGCATCGGCGCCTGCGCATGTTCGCGATAAGAGGGCAAAGCGTGGTCGCCCCCGAGCCCCGGATAGATCAGCACCTGCCCCAGCACGCCCTCATGACGTCCCCGCGCGTGATGCGCCACACAGGCAGAGAGCATCGCCCCCGCGCTGTCTCCCGCCAGCACCACGCCCCCCGGATAGGTCTCGCAGATCCAGTCCAGCACCGTCCAGGCGTCCTCGAACTGGGCGGGATGCTTGTGCTCGGGCGCCAGCCGGTAATCCACCGACACCACGCGATAGCCGGTCTGCTCGCAAATCTCGGAACAGACGTCATCATGGCTGTTGAGATCGCCCACCACAAAACCGCCCCCGTGGCAGTACATCACAGTGCGGGTCGGATCGCCCGCCTCATAGATCCGCACCAAAACACGCCCGACGCTGCGCTCGGTGACATCCACCACCTCGGCGCGGGGTTTGCGAAAGGCAGCGGCCATCTTGTTATAGACCGCGCGCTGATCGTCGATCGTCAAATCCACCGTGTCGTCGGGGTAGTGGCGCCCAGTCTCCCGGATGAAATTCCACGTCTCTTCGTCGATCAGTTTTTCATAGTCCATCACATTCACCGTCTCTGACATCTTCGCAGGCGTCGTCTCTCGCCTTCGAGCCTAGGACCGCGCAGCCTCGTTGAAAACGGCAAAATGAAAAAGCACGCCGCGTCTGGCGTGCTTTTCTGTGTCTCGATCGGGGGGGATCAGCCTTTGGCCTCTTCCCACGGGCGGGTGTAGACCGAGAGCACCTCGCCCACCGCCGCTGTGTCGCTGCCGTTCAGGCTGACCTGAGCGACAAGACCGCGCTTCTTGTCGTCGCTGACCGAGGTCACACGCGCCGCAAGACCTGCGTCCTTGAGTGCGCCGTCATAGATGCGCGTGATCGCATGGCGGCGCAGATCCGGTTTGAAGATCTTGCCGACAGCAGTCTTGGGCAGTTCCGGCAGGATGGTCATGTACTTCGGGATCGCGGCGCGCTCGCGCACATGGCGCTTGCAGTAATCCAAAAGCTCCTGCTCGGTGGCAGAGGCGCCATCCACCAGCTCCACAAAGGCGCAGGGCAGCTCGCCCGAATGCGCATCCGGCTGGCCGATCGCCCCGGCGAAGGCCACCGCATCATGGCCCAGAAGCGCCTCTTCGATGTCGGCAGGGTCGATATTGTGGCCGCCGCGAATGATCAGATCCTTGGCCCGTCCGGTGATCCAGAGATAGCCGTCGGGATCGACCCGCCCCAGATCGCCAGTGCGCAGATGGGTGTCCTGATAATAGAGGTCGATGTTCTTGTCGGCCTCGGTATAGGTATTGCCGGCAAAAACACCCGGCGTCTGGACGCAGATCTCGCCGATCTCGTCCGCGCCACATTCTTGCAGCCCCTCCGGTGTGCCTTTGACGATTTTGATATCGCAATAGGGGAAGGGAATGCCGATGGAGCCGACTTTCTTTTCGCCTTCAACCGGGTTGCAGGACACGAGACAGGTCGCCTCCGTGAGACCATAGCCCTCGACAATGGTGATGCCTGTGGCTTCTTCAAAGCGCCGGAAGAGCTCAAGCGGCAGCGGCGCCGAGCCGGAAAACGCGGTCTTCACCGTCGAGACATCAGCGTTCACCGGGCGCTGCATCTTGGCCGAGATGGCCGTGGGCACGGTGATGATAAAGGTGATCTTCCAGCGCTCGCAGAGCTTCCAGAAGTTGTCGAACACCCCCTCGCCGCGATAGCCCTGCGGGGTCGGGAACACCACATGCGCGCCAGAGGACACCGCCGCCATCACGATGACATGGCAGGCAAAGACATGAAACAGCGGCAGCGGACACATGATGTTGTCCTCTTCCGAGAACAGCAGCGTATGTCCGAGCCATCCATTGTAGATCAGCCCCTCATAGGTATGCTGCGCCACCTTGGGCATGCCGGTGGTGCCGCCGGTGTGGAAATAGCAGGCCACCCGGTCGCCTTCGCTGTCGGCAAAGGCCAGCTCTGTCGGCTGCTTTGCCAACTCGCGGTTGAAATTCTTGTAGTCCGCATGGGCATGGGCCTTGTTCACCTTGGGGCGAATGAGCGGCACGATCCAGGATTTCGGCGGCGTCAGATAGCGGTTGAGATCCACCTCAAGCACGGTTTTGACATTGGGCGCATGGGCCACCGCCTCGGCCACTTTTTGCGGCACGTCGGTCTTGGGAAACCCTTTGAGCGTCACCACCACCTTCGCGCCGGTCTCGCGCAGGATCGACGCGATCTGTTCGGGTTCAAGAAGCGGGTTGATCGGGTTCACGATCCCCGCCACCGCACCGCCCAACAGCGTGATCAGCGTCTCGTTGGAATTGGGCAGCACATAGGCCACCACGTCCTTTTCTCCGATCCCGAGCGAGCGAAACAGGTTGGCCGCCTGACAGGTCTTGGCCTTGAGCTCGCGCCAGGTCAGCGTCTCCGCCTTGTCCGTGGGACCGGAAAAGATCTGGTAGCTGACGGCGGGATTGTTCGGGAACCGCTCCGCCGTGCGTGACAACAGACCATAAAGCGTGCGCGGGATGTCGCGCTCCTGCCAGGTGCATTCCTGCTCGATCGCCGCGACATCTGCCACAGTTGCAAAAGCCATTCGATTTCCTCCCCTGAAGCGTCTTGCGCGATGCAAGGCGCCCCCAATCTTCAAATTTTATGGCCCCGGCGCAGCTCAGCCCCCTCCGACATCGTGGTGGAGAGGCCCCAGACCATGCGCCAAAGCCTTGTGATCGTCCTCTGGACCAAGATGATTGGAATTTAAAGACCACGCAAGCGAGACGGCAAATTCACCTAAGGTAAGGCGCAAAGTGACGCTGCGCCATTTTGATCCGCCCGGCGGATGCCCCCGCGCGGACACCGCTCTCCCAGTCTCTCTGCGGGGGGCAAAGTGCGGGGTTGGCTGCGGGTTACCCCTGCGCCTGCCCGTCGGTGAACTGCAGCCGCGCCAGACGCGCATAAAGCCCGCCCTCGGCCACCAGGCTCTCATGGGTGCCCACCGCAACAATGCGGCCCTGATCCATCACCACGATCCGGTCGGCCTTTTTGACCGTCGCCAGACGGTGCGCCACTACAATGGTGGTGCGATCCCGGCTCAGGTCCTCAAACGCGGCCTGCACCAGACGCTCGCTCTCGGCATCCAGCGCCGAGGTCGCCTCATCCAGAAGCAGCACCGGCGCGTCGCGCAGGATCGCCCGCGCAATCGCAATGCGCTGTTTCTGCCCGCCCGACAGCATCACCCCGCGCTCGCCCACATAGGCGTCATAGCCTTCGGGCAGCTTCATGATGAAGTCATGCGCGGCAGCGGCCTTGGCGGCGGCCTCGACCTCGGCGTCGCTCGCATCCGGACGGCCAAAACGGATATTGTCGCGCGCGGTGGCAGCAAAGATCACCGGATCTTGCGGCACCAGCGCGATGTGGCGGCGGAAATCATCGCGCGCCAGCGCCTGCAGCGGCACACCGTCCAGACGCACCTCGCCCGATTGCGGATCATAGAACCGCTGGATCATCTGAATGATCGTGGTCTTGCCCGCCCCCGACGGGCCGACAAAGGCCACGGTCTCGCCCGGCGCAATGGTGAGGCTCACGTGGTCCAGCGCCGAGACGTCCGGCCGCGAGGGATAGGTGAAGGACACGGTGTCAAAAGTCAGCTCACCGCGCACAGGCTCTGGCAGCACCTGCGCCGTCTCAGGGTCGCGCACGCTGTCCTCGGCCTGCAACAGCTCCACCAGCCGTTCAGTCGCGCCTGCGGCACGCTGCAACTCGCTCCAGATCTCCGAGAGCGCCGCCACAGAGCCCGCCACCATCACGGCATAAATCACGAACTGCACCAGAGCGCCTTCGCTCATGGAGCCAAAGCGCACGTCATTGGCCCCGATCCACAAGACGCCAACAACGCCGGAAAACACCAGAAAGATCACGATCACCGTCAGCAATGCGCGGGTCTGGATGCGCCGCTTGGAGACCTCATAGGAGGTTTCTGTCATCTCGGAAAAATGCGCCCGGCTCAGGTCCTCATGGGTAAAGGCCTGCACGGTCTGCACCGCGCCCAGCGACTCGCCCGCATTCCCCGACGAGGCCGCGATCCAGTCCTGGTTCTCCCGCGAGATCACCCGCAGACGCCGCCCCAGGAACAGGATCGGTACAATCACCGCCGGCACGATCAGCAGAACCATCGCCGTGAGCTTGGCCGAGGTGAGCAGCATCAGCACCAGACCACCGAGGAAAATCAACAGGTTGCGCAGCGCAATGGATGCAGAAGACCCAAGCACCGACTGAATGAGCGTGGTATCGGTGGTGATCCGGCTCAGCACCTCGCCCGTCATGATACGCTCGAAAAACGCGGGGCTCATGCCGATGATGCGGTCGAACACCGCCTTGCGGATATCGGCCACCACCCGCTCGCCCAGCTTGGTCACCAGCGCATAGCGTATCCCCGTGCCCAGCGCGAGCAGCGCCGCCATGATCATCGCAGCCGTAAAATACTGGTTCAGCAATGCGGCATCGGTGATGCGGAAGTTGTCCACCACCCGGCGCACCGCCAGCGGCAGCGACAGCGACACGCCTGCCGTCAGGGTGAGCGCAGCCAACGCGGCAAAGATCAAGCCACGATACGGGCGCATGAACGGCCAAAGCGCCTTCAGGACTCCGATCCGGCGCGAGGTCTCGCGTTCCTCGTTGCTGGCCGTATTCTGCACTGCACCTCGTGCCATGAGCGCTCCTTTGCTCGTCCTCCGCGTCCGGCACGCAGAGCGCGCCCGTCAACTGCGTGTCATGGCCCCGCACCAAGGGCAGGTCAAGGCTGCATTGCGGCAAGACCCGAGAACAATCGCCGCAGCTTGACCGTACAAACGCATGAAAGATTGGGCCTTTTGCCTGGCCAGAGCAGTTCCTGCCCCACCCGCCCGCAAGCGCCCTGAGCCAACGATCAGAGATTGCGCCCTGTGGCGAGAAGAGTGTCTAAATAAATTCAACAACTTACAGGAAACATCCCGCTACAGGTGTCCAAAGGCGGCATGGGCAAGTGATTTTGCGGATCGGTAAAACCTGACCGACACGGGCCTGCCCCGCCTGTATTCACCACCGCTTAATGTGTTTGCGCTAACGAAGCGCCACATACCTAGTGGAGGACACGCACGTGTTTCGTTCTGTTGCAATCAAAGCTATCTTCTCAATCGCGGCCTTCGCCAGCAGTGTTTCGGCGCTGGAATTCAGGATCACCGCATCCGGGCTTGATAAAGACCGTCACTCCTACGAGCTCGAGCTGATGGAGCTGGCGCTCTCCAAGGCGGATGGAGATCATACGCTTACCCTCGTTGACCCGGGCAGTTCCAACCAGACCCGCCTGCTGGCGCAGCTGGCTGCGGGCTCCGAGGAGTTCGACGTCATCTTCTCTGGCGTCAGCAAGGAACGCTACGAAAGCCTGACGATCGTCCCGATCCCATTGCAGCGCGGCCTCCTTGGCCATCGCATCCTGATCTCGAACGAAGACAGCCTGCCCGCATTGCAGACTGTCGAAACATTTGAGGATCTGAAGAAAATTCGCATCGGCTCCGGCACCGGATGGCCGGATACCGAAATCCTCGAAAGCGCGGGTCTGAACGTCAGCGCCGCAGCCTATGAAAACCTCTTTACCATGACGGACAAGGGCCGGGTTCAGGGCTACGCGCGCGGCGTGGCAGAGCCCTTTGCGGAGGTGACAAAGCGGTCCGAGAGCCACCCGAACCTGCGCGTGGATAGCAGCCTGATGATCGTCTATCCCTTCGATACGTTCTTTTTTACAGGGCCCGAGGATCAGGAACGCGCGGACATCATTCTGCAGGGGCTGGAGCGCGCTTATGAAGACGGCAGCTTCATGGCGCACTTCAACAGCCACCCCAATATCCAGTCGGTGTTTGAGCAGGCACAGATCGACAACCGCCTTCGCTTCGACATCCCCAATCCGCTGCTGCCCGAAGAGATCTCGAACCTGCCGGATCATCTCTGGCATGGACGCTGATCCCGACGGGATCAACCGAACCCAGGGCGAGGGCCCTGCGCCTGTCGTATGCGGCGGCGGTCGAGTTCAAACATCATCGGTCATGGCACTGAAAGCTGACTGACTGCAGGAAAAGGCGGGGGCAGATGCCTCCGCCTTTGGTTTGGAAGGACTGGAAACCCGGTGGCCCCACCATGGCCGATCATGCAATGCTTGCTCATAGCGCGGAGGCGCACGAGGAGGATAGATCATGAGCGACAGGACAACCAGTGGCTGGCAGCGCCTCGACAAGGCGGCATTTGGCATCATCTACGGTGCGATCATGGTGCTGAGCATCATGCTGGCACAGGGCGGTCACCCGACCCCGCCGCTGGAAACCGCCATCGTGTTGTTCGGCTCGGTACTGGCCATCACGCTGGCAAAGGCGTTTGCCGAACTTCTCTCGCACGCGCTGGACACACGAGAGCGCATGACGCGCGGCAGCTGGCGCGCCGCCTGGCACCACAGCACGCCGACACTTGCCGTCGCCAATGTGCCAACCGCGCTGTTTCTGGCGGCCTGGCAGGGCTGGATCGGCGAGGAAACGGCCCTGTTTCTGTCTCAGGTCATGTGCGTGACACTGCTGGCGCTTCTTGGTGGGCGCGCCGGATGGGTTCTGGATCGGCGCCTGCTCCCGGCACTGCTTGGGGCGGGATTTGCCGGCGGGGTCGGCCTGCTGCTCGCCAACCTCAAGCACATCATCCACTGAGGCGCTGGCCTCTTGAGGCCCTGTTGGCGCTGTCTCCGCGGGGATTGCGCAACTACTCGCGTTTTTCAGGCCTGAGGCGCCACAGGTTTTTGCTCTGAGCCACAAGGCCCGGACGCTCGGACGCCCCCTCGCCGCTGCGCAAAAGCCGGCTCAGATCCGCGCCCACGATCTGGCTGTAGATATGATAGAGGTGCCCCGTCGGGCCTTCGCTGGGCAAATCGCTCAGATCGATCACCTCGACGCCCGTGAGACGCGACACCGGATTGCCCGCCTCCCCGAGCCGCGGGTAGCCATGCACTTGCGCCGAAAGCGCAAGCGGTCGGTCACCGCTGGTGACATAGATGGTCAGGTTTTCTGCGATTGGGCGAATGCGTGGCAGGATGCGCTCAAAGATCCCAAAGTCCATATCCGGCGCCAGCAGCACGACCTGACCCAGCCGAATATCGGGGTGCCGATTGGCCACCTCGGCCAGCGCCAGCACGACCCCGCGCGCCCCGAGGCTATGCCCCATGACCGCAACCTCGCCGGGGCCAAAGCGCTCCTGCAATTCGATAATAGTGTCCGCGAGATCCGGCAGGCTCCAATAGAGATCGACCTCATCGTGCGTGTAATAGGCGGCGGCCCCATCCGAGGGCCAGCTGAACCACAAAAGCCGCCCCTCAAGGTCCGCGTTCTGCTGCAACAGCGCTGCCCGGCGGCAGCCTTTTTCAAAACTGATGTAGTAGCCATGGACATAGAGCGCAGGCCCCTGTGCCCCGGCGGTCGCTTCGAGCTGGTCCAGAATGGCGCCGGTGGGGGCCTCCTCTATGGCCTGAACGCGCAACAGCTCCTCGCGCAGGAAATTCGGAGCGACACCGGCAAGGGGCGCAAGCACGCCAAGGTCGAGTTCTTCGACGCGACAGCGGCCGGCTTTGGGATCACTGCGCTCACCTGCGTAGAACTCCGCCGGATCATCAGATCCGGTCCGGTTCCGGAGCGTGACATAGGGAAACTCTGCAACCTCAATCTCCGACTGGGTTTCAGATTGGGCCTCCGATTGAGCCTCAGACTGGGCCGCCAGTGGCGCGGGGATCACGCCAAATGGACCGCCAAGGCAGAGGATCACAGATATCGAACGGGCAACGGCTGGCAGAAGTGTCTTCATGCTCCGCTTATACGTCAGACTGATCCAACCTAGAAAGTTCTTTCGCAGCTTAGGGTTGTTCTCAGCCAACAGCGCCTGCCCGCGCAGCCAAGCTATGCCAACGGGCCCCGCACCAGACGCGCGGCCTGAAAACGCAGTGGCCTGAAAAATGAAAGCCCTCTGCGAAAGGCTTTTGCGCCTTCGGCGTGGCTGTGACACCCTCACGCCGAGGGCAGCACATCGGGGTTTTGAGGCACAACATGTACAACACTCGGATCGCAAGGATCACCGGCACGGTCTCCATCCCCTGCGTCCTTTTGGGGCTTTTGTGCTTTGCAGCCTCCTTGACCCCCTCCTTGATCCCGCGCGGACCAATGGCGCAGGGCATCCTTGGGGGGCTGGTGATGGCCATCGGCTATCTGATCGGTCACATCGTTGGCCTCCTGTGGCGCGCGGCCGATCTCCCCCGGTTGCCCCGGCGGGCAGAAAGAGGCCTCACACAGGTGATCGCCATAGTGCTTGCGGGGGTCTTTCTCTGGGTGCTGGGGTCCAGCCTCAGATGGCAAAACGACATTCGCGCAAAGATGGGCATGGAAGAAGCAGACGCGCTTCAGCTTGCCACGATCCTCGTGATCGCGCTTGCGACGTTTACACTCGCCTTTGCGCTCGGGCGTCTCGTCGCCGCGCTGTTTCGCCTGATCCGGTCGTGGTTTTATCGCATCATGCCGCCTCGGCGCGCCAATGTGCTGGGGGTCGTCGCAGTGGTGCTGATCCTGTTTTTGGGCACGCGCGATGGCATCATCGACCGGCTCGTCACCGGGCTCGACGAAAGCTACGAGGCGGCTCAGGAGCTATTCGACAAAGCCCCACCTCCCCCGGCTGCGCCACACCTGACCGGCAGCGCCGCCTCGCTGGTCGACTGGGCATCCATCGGCAAGCCGGGGCGCGATTTCATCAGCTCCGGTCCAACCGCCGAGGACATCTCGGCCTTCACCGGCCAGCCCGCGCGCGACCCGATCCGGGTCTACGTCGGCCGCGCCAACGCCGAGACGTCAGAGGCGCGCGCCGAACTGGCGCTGGCCGAACTGATCCGGCAGGACGCCTTTGCGCGCGACGTTCTGATCATGACAAGCCCCACCGGCACGGGCTGGATGGATCCCGGATCCCACGACCCTGTCGAATACATGCATGGTGGCAATATCGCGACGGTGGCCGTGCAGTATTCCTACCTGCAGTCGCCGCTCGCCCTGATCCTCGAGACACGCACGGGTCTTGAACAGGCCACCGCGCTGCAGGATGCGGTGCACGGATACTGGAAGACTCTCCCCGCCGACGCACGCCCCCGTCTCTATGCCCACGGGCTGAGCCTTGGGGCCTGGTCCTCCATGCATGCCACAAACATGTTCCGGCTGCTCAACGATCCGATCGACGGCGCCTTCTGGGCCGGTCCCCCCTTTCCGTCGACCTTTTGGAATTATGTCCAGAACCGGCGCAATCCGGGCACGCCCTGGGTGCTGCCGGAAATCGGCGACGGGTCGCTGGTCCGCTATGCCTCACACACGGCAGATGCGTCCGAGGCCGCGGCAGAGTGGGGCGAGATGCGCATCGTTTTCCTGCAGTATTCCAGCGATCCCGTTGTGTTTTATGATCCGCGCTCGCTCTGGCGCGCACCGCCATGGATGCGGGATCCGCCCGCCGCAGACATGACGGAACATTTCATCTTCATGCCCGTCGTGACCCAGTTCCAGCTCGCGCTCGACATCGCGCTGTCTTTTGGTGCCCCACCCGGCCACGGGCACGCCTATTATGCGCGCGACTATATCGGACCGTGGTTGCAGGTCACCGCGCCGCGAGACTGGTCCCCCGAGGACACCGCGCGCCTGATCGCGCATTGCAATACCGGCTTCCAACAAGGCTGCGCCAACGCCCGCCGCTAGCCTCCCTGTCGCCCCTCAGACGCAGCCCTCCGCGCGGTAGGGTTCTGATGAAACAGCAGGTAGCGGCGATCCTGCTCTCTCGCCTCAGGTCTTGACGCAAGGCGCCCCGCTCGGGGCAAACGCGCAATCACACTGCACGCGTGGCAACGTGACAAACAAAAAGCCCCCTCCCATTGCGGGAGGGGGCATCTCTGGTATGCGCCATCAGCTCTGCGCCGTGGCCCAGCCGGGGGCGTTACCCTTGGTTGTAGGACTGGCCTTCAGCCGTGTTCCCGATCCCCGGCTCCAGAACATCAGAGAGCTCGGCCTCATCGATTTCCGCCATATCCGCGACGCCGTCTTTGTTCGCGTCGACTTCTTCAAAGACTTTCTTGGTGAGCGACGGATAGGCGTCCTTCAGCTCAGCGAAGGTCAGCGCACCGGCTTCCTCCACACCATATGGCGAGGGGTCGTAGGTGCCCGTGGCCTCTGCTGCGCTCATGTCATCGTTCAGCACGCCCGACTGCTCGGCCGCATCAACCTCTGCCATATCGGCGACACCGTCCTTGTTCACGTCGACCTGCTCAAAGATCTTGCGGTCGATCGCGGGATAGGCCTCTTTCATCTCATTGAACGTCTGCGCAGCCGCAGTGTTCAGATCGGCCATTGCCGGGGCAGCCATCAGGGCAGAGATTGCGGCGGTGGTCAGTGCAAAACGTTTCATTGTGTTGTCCTCCTTTTCAGGATCGCAGTGTGTTTATAAAGGCTTGCGCCTTCGTCACACCCCACCAACACGCAACATCCAATGTTGTTCCTGAGGCTCTCAATTCCGTGATCAAGACGTGATCTCATCTCCGAACATCGCTCCTCCACCGCATCGCGGGGCCCCCGGGCGCAGCGTCGGCAGTCCTGCGTGGCAGCCCAGGAGAACGGCTACCGCTGCGGCGCATTCTGCGCAGACAGCACAGCGGCACCGCCCCGCCAACTTTGGTGCACGAATTTTGTGCAGCGGCCCATTTCTGCGAGAAATTCAGAACAATTTGGTATATTCAGGATTCCGATTTTACCGGTTGTGAGTGGCCCATGCCTACGATTTACGATTCTTTTGCCGATACCCCAGGCAGCGCCGTGCGCCTGGACGTTGGCAGCCCGTATGAAGTCAGACTGACCCAGGCCGAGCTTGATGCGGCGGCCACGTTCGGCAACCCCGAATACGACTACTTCGAGTTTTACGCGGACCCCTTCACAACCTACACGGTCCAAGTGATCGCGGCGAATGACGCCATCGATCAATCCCTCTGGCTGCCCTCCCCGACTTGGCCGGGCTATGATACCGAGTTCGGATTCTCTGCCCCCGACGGTACGATGGTGACGCTCGAGGACGGGTATTCCGTGCGCAACTGGGATCCCGGCGACAGGCTCATCACCACTCTTTATGATGGCGGGCTTGTCCGCATGGCGGTGCGATTTGACGGCTGGTTGCAGGAATATCGGACCGGCGAGGACCTGTCCGACCTGCCCGGCTCTGACCGCAGTTTCTTTATCCGCATCGTCGAAGGCGATGTCGCCGGAACGGAGCCGCAGATCGACACCGTCGGCACGGGACCAGACGCCCTCGAGGTTTCGCCAGAAGACGCCTCCGGGATCATCACCGGAGAGCTGGAAGATCTCGAAGGCACGCCGGACGTCGACGAGTATCTGTTCACTCTGCGCGCAGGTTTCCATTACGATGTGGTGGTGCGTGGCGCCACCGGCGCACAATCCGGCGAAAGCCCGGGGGTGTTCAGGGTCACCGTCAGCGAGGAAAATGGCGCAAGCTCCTGGACGCTTGAATCGGATGTCGACCGCATGTCGACCGGCGATGTGGAGCAGACGATCACCTCTGTGCGCATCGGAGATGGGTTTGGCAGCCTTCTCCTCGAGCCGGGCGAAGAGATCGACGTGCGCGTTTCAATCCAAAGCATCTATGACCCCAATCGCGAAGTCAGCCCCTACCAAACCGGTGGATATTCCGTTGGCGGATATGAGATCGAGATCCTTCCGACCGATGACGATCACGGCAACAACCGGCTCACACCAAGCACGATCTCCGTTGGTGGCTGGCAGTCGGGCACTCTGAACCCCTATTATGAGATCAGCGCCGCCGAACCCTTTGGCGATCGCGACTGGATGGAAATCGTCGGCGGTGTCGAAGAGGGGCGCTACTATGTTGCCAGCTTCGACTACAGCGATGGCCGCCCCTTCTCGATGTTCGCAAGCTTTCACAACTCGGTGTCCACCGAGACGGTGCGGGCCCCGGATTATGCGATCTGGCAGCCGAACTACACCGGCGCAGCCTGGCTCGAAGTGGACTCGAACTTCATCGGGCCGGCGGACTGGCGGGTCAGTCTCGGCAGCTATGAAACCCTGGAACTCGGCAACCGCTCAGACGAGAGACTGACCGGCACCGCAGGCGAGAACTTCCTTGATGGGCGCGGCGGCGCAGATCTCCTTGTGGGACGGGGGGGCGCGGACCAGCTCATTGGCAATGGTGGCAATGATACCGTCAAAGGCGGCGGCGGGCATGACATCCTGAGCGGTGGCGCCGGCAAGGATGTGCTCAAAGGCAATGGCGGCAACGACGCGCTGAACGGCGGCGGCGGGCGTGACAAGCTCATCGGCGGGCGCGGAAATGATACCATGTCCGGGGGCGATGTCAGAGACGTGCTCAAAGGCGGCGGCGGCAATGACGTCCTGGACGGTGGTGAAGGCCGCGACAAACTGATCGGCGGCAGTGGCAACGATACGATCACCACGGGCTTTGATGGCGATGTCGTCAGGGCCGGAAGCGGCATCGACACGATCATCATCGCAGGCCCCGAGGGGGACCGGGATCTGCGCATCCGCGGCACGATGGACGACGGGGATATCCTCGATCTCTCCGCGCTGGATATCGACAGCTATTTCGTCGAGGACAGTTTTGCGGGCGGTGGCGCATCCTCGGTGCGCACGCGCGGGGATGGCTTGGGCTATGACATCGACTTTGACGGGGACGGCATCGGCGATCGCTCGATCTTCTTTGACAGCAGCGAAGATGCGGATCTGGTCGATCTCGAAGGTGTCGCAGTCCGGACCCCCGCAACCTACTACGAATACCTCGCCGAGACCCTGACGCCGCTGGAGTGGACGCCGACACGGGAACGCTACGTTTTGGATTCCTACGGCACATTCCAGTACGATCTGATCTCTGGCACCTCCGGCGCCGACCTCATCAGCAACGACGGACGTGAGGACAACTACTTGTACAGGGGACAGGTCCGCGCCGGTGCCGGTGATGACATCATCGACATGCAACTGCATTCCAGCCTCACCTACTACGGAGGGACCGGAGACGACTATTTCGTGTGGCAGCCTCCCGTCGACCCGAATTATGCGCTCTGGATCCGGCTCAGTGATTTCAGGCAATACGGCGAAGAGGATTATATCGTCGTGCGTTCGGACATCTGGGGCGAAGGTGTGAGCATCGACAATATCACCTTTGACCGGATGCGCAGCGATGGCGACTACCTCGAGGCCCATATCGTCGGGACCAACGGTCTGGAAGGCACGATCTCCGTGACGCAGCCTTTCCGGTCTTCGGACCCGCTGCGCAACAATGATGCAACCTCCGCCGATTTCCTCAATGTGGACGCCTTCATCTTTGTCTGACCCGCGCCAACAGGCGCATCCCGTCTGGCGCATCAGACAAGGCGAAAACGCCCTCTGACAGCATCAAACGCAGACGGTTTCAAATGCGGGTGTGGGGCAAATGGCAGAGGCCGTTTGCCCCGGGCATCACGCGGCTCGCGCCTTTGCCATCGCGCGGCTCGCCGCTTCCCCCCGGTGCCCTCGGTCCAGCACCACGCCCAAAGGCGGCACGCGCAGAGTTCCCATCAGCGGCCTCATGCGGCCTCATGGGGAATCCCCACATGGGCCACACCGCGCATCGCTGTTTGGCCCCTGCTATCGTGTTAGCGGTATAGCCATTTAAGAGAGGATTTGGAGCGGGTAGCGGGAATCGAACCCGCACCTTAAGCTTGGAAGGCTCTTATGATACCATTTCACCATACCCGCTTCGTAACCCGTGATTTATGTGAAGGTTTTTGGGGCGTCAACCACATATCCGGGATTTTTCATCCCCAATCGGCAATGAACACTCAAGAGCACAACCCGCGCAGGCGCAGGCGCTGCGCCGCGCTCGTAGCGTCGGTCGCATCTACGGTCACGGGCCAGCAGACGCGGCAGGGATCTCCAACAGGCCAACCCGCGCATACAAAGGCCCGCCGGGAACGCCCAGGCAAGCCCCCGCGAAGTATTTGTGCCCCTGCCCTTTCCCGTCCTGCGGTTGCACCCTAGGTTCAGGGAACACGCGACCCCGCCCGATTTCCTCAGCCACCGGACCCCAGCAGCCAGCCATGACCGCACACTCCGCGCGCCCGCGCATCGCCATCCTCACGTCCCACGGTCAGCCGTCCGCGCCGCCCCCGCCCGAGATCCATCTTGCCGCGGTGGCCGCTGCCGTGCAGGACCACCTGCCCGATTGGGAGGTGCGCTCGGCCACCCTGTCCTCCAAAGGATTTCTGGAGGCCGCCATGCGCGAGGATGGCGCGGTGATCTACCCGTTTTTCATGGCGCGCGGCTGGTTTACCGGCAAGGTGCTGCCCGGCAGGCTCAAGGGCTGGCGCTACCGCATGGCAACACCCTTCGGGCTTGACCCCGCGCTGCCCGCGCTCACCGTGGCCGCAATCCGCAGCGCCTTGCACGCGCGCGGCTGGAAAGTGGCGGAGTCTGAGGTGCTGCTGGCCGCCCATGGGTCTGCCCGTGGCCCCAAGGCGGCTGAGGCCGCCGAGGCGTTTGCCAGCACCCTGCGCGCGCAGATGCCAGAGCTGCGCCTGACCACCGGATTTGTCGAAGAGACGCCCTTTGTGGCCGAGGCCGCGCGCAACTGCGGCGCGCAATCCCTGTGCCTGCCGTTCTTTGCACAGACCGGCGCGCATGTGCGTGAAGACATTCCAGCGGCCCTTGCTGAGGCGCGCTTTGAAGGTGACTTGCTCCCGGTCCTCGGTGCGTTGCCGGGGGTGGCGAAACTGATGGCAGATGCGATTGAACGGGCCGCCGAGACGGAGCTCTCTTCGCCACCTGCCGCCTGAGCCCTGCCGGGCGCAATATTTGCGCAGGGCGCAGTCTTGTGAATAATTTTTGATCAAATTCTCTTGCCAGCGCCCGCTGCTCACGCCAATGTGTCTCCAGCAAGACAAGGAGCACGCGCATGGATCTCTCTGCGCTCAAGACAATTCGCATCGCTGCCTGTGATCTCAACGGGCAGATGCGCGGCAAACGACTGCCTGCGGGCATGGCGGCAAAGCTGGGCGAAGGCTCGGCGCGGATGCCGTTCTCGGTTCTGAACGTCGACATCTGGGGGCGTGACATCGAAGACAGCCCGCTGGTGTTTGAAACTGGCGATGCCGATGGCATCCTTCTGCCCACCAAACGCGGCGCGGTGCCGATGCCCTGGCTTGCGACCCCCTCGGCGCTGGTGCCGATGAAGATGGTGCATGAAGATGGCCGTCCGTTCCTTGGCGATCCGCGTCAGGTGCTGGCGCATGTGCTGGACCGCTACGCCGAAAAAGGCTGGCAGGTCGCCGCCGCAACCGAGCTTGAGTTCATCCTTGTCGATGACGCAGGCACCGAGCCCCTGCCCCCGATCGACCCCCTCACGGGGCGCGCGCTCGATCAGCAATCGGTGCTCTCGATTGCCGAACTGGACGCCTATGACGACTTTTTTACCGATCTCTATGACGGCGCTGAGGCAATGGGCATCCCGGCGCAGGATGCAATCTCCGAGGCCGGTCTGGGCCAGTTCGAGATCAACCTGACCCATCAGGACGCCATGCGCGCTGCCGATGATACCTGGCTCTTTAAGGCGCTGGTGAAAGGCGTTGCACGCAAGCACGGCTTTGCCGCGACCTTTATGGCCAAGCCCTATGCCGAGGAATCCGGCAATGGGATGCACGTGCATTTCTCGGTGGTGGACAAAGACGGCGTCAATATCTTTGACAATGGCGGCCCCGAGGGCACGCCTGCCCTGCACGCCGCCGTGGCGGGCTGCATCAACGCGATGCGCGACAGCTCGCTGGTTTTTGCCCCGCATGGCAATTCCTACGACCGTCTGGTGCCGGGTGCCCATGCGCCGACCTCGGCGGCCTGGGCCTATGAGAACCGCACTGCGGCCATCCGCATTCCCGGCGGCAGCCCGAAGGCGCGGCGGATTGAGCACCGGGTTTCCGGCGGCGACATCAACCCCTATCTGATGCTGGCCACCGTGCTGGGCGCAGCCCTCATCGGCATGGAGGATGGCGCCACGCCGCCGCCGCCCTCTGAGGGCAATATCTATGACATCGACGGCCTGCCGCAGCTTGCGGGCAGCTGGGCCGAGGCGATCGACCTCTTTGAAAACAGCCCCCTCATCGCCCGCATCCTGCCGCCGATGGCGATCCGCAATCTGGTGATGACAAAGCGCCAAGAGCTCAAGGGCTTTGCCGAGCGCCCCCCCGAGAGCCATTGGCTCTCGTGGCTGGAGGCCGTATGACGCGGGGAGCGCCCCTTGCGTCTCACGTCCATGTTTTGATCATATTTGGTGACTTATGAAGATCGGCATCCTGCAAACCGGCCACGCGCCCGACGAACTGAAGCCCACCTCCGGCAATTACGATGCGATGTTTCGCAAGCTGCTTGCGGGGCATGGCTTCAGCTTTGACACCTATCCCGTACTGGATGGTGTCTTTCCCGAGGGCGCCGAGGCCGCGGATGGCTGGCTCATCACCGGCTCCAAACACGGTGCCTATGAAGACCACGACTGGATCCCGCCGCTTGAGGATCTGATCCGCCAGATCCACGCGCGGAAGATGCCCCTTGTTGGCATCTGTTTTGGTCATCAGATCATCGCGCAGGCACTTGGCGGCAAGGTCGAAAAATTCAGCGGCGGCTGGAGCGTGGGCCACACGCAATACCGCCTGCATGGTGCGCCTGTCGAGCTCAATGCCTGGCACCAGGACCAGGTGGTGACACGCCCCGCCGAGGCCCGCGTGATCGGCGAGAGCGATTTTTGCGCCAATGCCTTTCTCGCCTATGGCGACCACATCTGGACCTCGCAGCCGCATCCCGAATTTGAAAACACCTTTGTCGACGGGCTCTTGCGCACGCGCGGCAAAGGCGTGGTCCCCGACGCACAGCTGAACGCGGCCGAGGCCTCCCTCGACCGCCCCACCGACTCAACCCAAATTGCACAAGAGATTGCCGACTTCTTCAAGAAAGTGAGGACCTGATGCCGACCCCGACGCGCTGGCAGGAAAAACTGCCCGAAGCTGCCACGACCTACCTGGAGGGCCGTCGTCTCGACGAGGTTGAATGCGTTATCTCGGACTTGCCGGGCATCGCCCGGGGCAAGGCGGTGCCAGCGTCGAAATTTGCCAAGCAGGACTATTTTTACCTGCCCGACAGCATCTTTTACCAGACCATCACCGGGGATTGGGCCGAAGCCGCCGACGAGGACGGCTGGATCGAAAAGGACATGCTGCTGCGCCCGGACATGAGCACCGCCACCGCCGCCCCCTGGACCGGCGACTGGACTCTGCAGGTCATCCACGATGCCTATGACCGCGACGGCAACCCGATCCCCTTCAGCCCGCGCAACGTGCTGAAACATGTGGTGAGCCTCTATGAGGCGCAGGGCTGGAAGCCCGTGGTGGCGCCCGAGATGGAATTCTATCTCGTGGCCCGCAACGTCGACCCCGCGCGCGACATCCAGCCCATGATGGGCCGCTCTGGCCGTCCGGCGGCGGCGCGTCAGGCCTATTCGATGACAGCGGTGGACGAATTTGGCCCCGTCATCGACGACATCTATGATTTTGCCGAAGCGCAAGGCTTTGAAATCGACGGCATCACCCAGGAAGGCGGCGCCGGGCAGCTGGAAATCAACCTGCGCCATGGCTCGCCGGTGAAGCTCGCCGATGAGGTGTTTTACTTCAAACGCCTGATCCGCGAGGCCGCGCTGCGCCATGATTGCTTTGCCACCTTCATGGCAAAACCGATCGCTGATGAGCCGGGCTCTGCCATGCATATTCACCACTCGGTGATCGACATCGAGAGCGGCGAGAACATCTTCTCCGGTCCCCAAGGTGGTGAAACGGATGCGTTTTATCACTTTATCGGTGGGCTACAGAACCACCTTCCTGCCGGTCTCGCGGTGATGGCGCCCTATGTGAATTCCTATCGCCGCTATGTGAAGAACCACGCCGCGCCGATCAATCTGGAATGGGCGCGCGACAACCGCACCACCGGCATTCGGGTGCCGCTCTCCAGTTCCGCCTCGCGCCGGGTTGAAAACCGCATCGCGGGGATGGATTGCAACCCCTATCTCGGTATCGCGGTATCGCTGGCCTGCGGCTACCTCGGCCTGATGGAAGAGCGCCGCCCCACCCGCCAGTTCAAAGGCGATGCCTATGAGGGCGAAGGTGACTTTCCGCAGGTCATGGGTCAGGCGCTCGATCTATTCGACGAGTCCAAGGCGCTTCACGAGGTGCTCGGCCCCGAGTTCGCCCGTGTCTACAGCACGGTCAAGCGCGCAGAATACGAAGAGTTCTTGCAAGTGATCTCGCCGTGGGAGCGTGAGCACCTGTTGCTCAACGTCTGATCCATCAGCGCTGCGCCCGGTCAAAGGCGCAGCGCTTTAGGTATTTATCAAAAGATGAAGTCCCCGGTCGGCCTATGCCGCCTGCCGGGGCGAAAGACGAGGCCGACCCGATGACGCTGAACCTGCTGCATGCAAACGACCGACCCGGAAAATACCCCCAAAGCTGGTACGCCGCCACCGCAACGCCGGGGGTGCATTACCCGTCTTTGACGGGTGGGGTCAGGGCGGATGTCTGCATTGTGGGCGCGGGCTACACCGGGCTATCGGCGGCGCTGCATCTGGCCGAGGCGGGCCGCTCCGTGGTGCTGCTCGATGCGCAGCGTGTGGGCTTTGGGGCGTCCGGGCGCAATGGTGGGCAGCTCGGGTCCGGTCAGCGTCAGGACCAGGAGGTGCTGGAGAAAATGGTGGGCACCGAGGATGCCGCCCACCTGTGGCGCCTCGGCGAAGAGGCCAAGGACCTCGTCAAAGACCTGATCTCCAAGCACCAGATCGACTGCCACCTGAAGCCGGGCGTGGCCTGGACTGCGGAACGTTCGGGCGATGTGACGCATCTTCATGACTACGGTCGCCACCTTGAAGACCGCTATGGCTATGATCAGATTGAGTTTCTGGATCAGGACGCCTGCCACGCCATGTGCCCCTCCCCGGCCTATAAGGGCGGTATTCTGGATCATGGCGCGGGGCATCTGCACCCGTTGAATTTCGCGCTGGGTCTGGCGCGGGCCGCTGCAGAGGCCGGTGCGCAGATCTATGAGCGCAGCGAAGTCTTTGCCATCGAGGACGGACCGCAGGTGGAAGTGCGCACTGGCGAGGGCACCGTGCGGGCCGATCACGTTATACTGGCCTGCAACGGCTATCTCGGCGGGCTCAACGAGCAGGTCGCCACACGCGTGATGCCGATCAACAATTTTGTCGCCGCCACCGAGCCTCTGGGCGATGACGCCGCGCAGGTTCTGGCGCGCGATGTGGCCGTGGCGGACAGCAAATTCGTGGTGAACTATTTTCGCCTGAGCCATGACAAGCGGCTGCTGTTTGGCGGCGGTGAAAGCTATGGTTATCGCTTCCCGAGCGACATTGCCGCCAAGGTGCGCAAACCCATGACGGAGATCTTTCCGCATCTTCATGATGTAAAGATCGACTACGCCTGGGGCGGCACCCTGGGGATCACCATGAAGCGTCTGCCCTATTTGGCGCGGGTGTCGCCGCGGATCCTCTCGGCCTCTGGGTATAGCGGTCATGGGGTCGGCACCGCCACCCATGCGGGGCGGCTGCTGGCAGAGGCCATCGCAGGCCAGAGCGAGGGGTTCAACACGATGGCGCGCATCCCGACGACGCCCTTCCCGGGTGGCCCCAGGATGCGCTCTCCGCTCCTTGTGCTGGCGATGACGTGGTTCTCCTTGCGCGACCGGTTGGGGATCTGATCCAGCCTGACGTCGGGGGCCTTGCCCGCAGTTTGAGATGCCCGGGGGCTCTGCCCACAGTCTAAAAGTTCGGGGGCTCTGCCCAAGGTTGTTGTCTGTTGGGGGGCTCCGCCCCCGGGACCCCCGAGATATTTTTGAAAAGATGAAGCAGAGCGAAATCCAGCGAATCTGCTTTTTTGCGCGGCGGGTCGCCCGGCGCTTTCTGAGGGTAAAATCCCCCGTCTGAAGGCAACAGTTTCGTGAAATTCCTGTCAACCAAACCCCGGAACGCGGGGGACTCCTTGGCATTGTTGCGCCATTGTTTTATAATTTTGAAAAGGTAAATTCAGGATTTTGAAATATGAAGCAGGCATCCTCTCCACAGGTCCCGAACACCGAGGTTCCAAACGTGCACCAGGGCGAACCGATCCCTGAGGCGGCGCGTGACGCGATCGAGGCCTTGATGCAATCAGGCGATCTGTTTCGCTATACCGCGCCGCAGGATGCCCCGGTCTCGCTCCTTGAGACAGAGTTTGCCGAGCTGTTGGGGTCGAAATATGCGCTGGCGGTCTCGTCCTGTTCGGCGGCGCTGTTCTTGTCGCTGAAGGCGCTGGATCTGCCCCGGGATGCGCGGGTCTTGATCCCCGGCTTTACCTTTGCGGCGGTGCCGTCATCCGTGGTCCATGCGGACTGTGTGCCGGTGCTTTGCGAAGTCGGAGAGAACTACCGCATCAACATGGCCGATTTCGAGGCCAAGCTCGATCAGGACATCGCGGCGGTGATCATCTCACACATGCGCGGGCACACCTCGGATATGGACGCGATCATGGCGCTCTGCGAGGCGCGCGACATTCCCGTGGTCGAGGATGCGGCCCATTCGCTTGGTACCACCTGGCACGGTCGCAACATCGGCACGATCGGCAAAGTGGGCTGTTTCTCGTTTCAGTCCTACAAGATGCTGAACGCCGGCGAAGGCGGGATCCTCGTGACCAATGACGCCGATGTGGTGGCGCGCGCGGTGATCATGTCCGGCGCCTACGAGCACAACTGGCAGAAACACAAACCCGCCCGGGGCGACAATGGCACCGCGCTCACCGAGGCCTTTGGCCGCTGGCAGAACCTGTTGCCGCTTTATAACCTGCGGATGAGCAACCTCTCGGCCGCTGTCATTCGCCCCCAGATCCCCGAGCTCGCGCGCCGGGTCGCGGACGGGCTGAAGAACCACGACTATGTGGCGGCAAAACTGAATGCGCATGCCAATTTCCACGTCCCCGCGCCGCTGGCGCCGGAGCGGCGCGCCCCGGACTCGATCCAGTTCAACCTGGTGGGCATGGATGATGCGCAGATCGAGGCCTTTGCAAAGGCCACCGCCGACAAAGGTGTGAAGGTGCAGATCTTTGGCCGCTCGACGGACAACGCGCGCGCATTCTGGAACTGGCAGTTCCTCAAGGATCTGCCGGAGCTGCCTGAAACCCGCGCCATGCTGATGCGCGCCTGCGATGTGCGCCTGCCGGTTCGGTTGACGCGAGACGAGTTGGACGTGATCGCCCAAATCCTGCTGTCCTCGGTCGAGGAAACCATGGCCCGCGCCGCCGCCTGAGGCAGCCCCCTGCCCCATCCCAATAGGGCCGCGTCAGAGCGCGGCCCTATCTTGTTGAGACCCTACATCAGCGCCCGATCCCCCGCCGCGCGACAGCGCGGCGCCCGGCCCAACGGGCAGGGCCACATCTTGATGTGGTGCAGGCGGGCGGGAGCGCTCCCGCGCAGCATGTCCACGCGCACCCCCAAACGCAAAAAAGCCCCGGATGATCCGGGGCTTTCTTATCACGGGTGGCACTCTGCCGTCTCAGCTCAGCTTGGAGAGCTTCTCCTGCAATTCGGCCAGTTGGCGTTTGATGTCGCCCAGATCTTCTTCGCCCTCTGCCGCAGGGCTGCCGTCCTCGCCACCGCCGCCGGTCCAGCCGCCGCCAAAGCCGCCGGTCATGGCCTTCAGAAACGCTTCCTGCTGGGCTTTCATTGCCTCGAACCCGGGCATCTGCGCCATCGGGTTCATGGCATTCATGTTCTCCATCATCTTCGACTGGCTGTCGCGCAACATGTCAAAAGAAGCCTGCAGAAACTGCGGCATCACCCCGCCTCCGGGCACCATGTAGCTGCGCACCAGATCATTCAGCACATTGACCGGCAGCACATTTTCGCCCCGGCTCTCATGCTCGGCAATGATCTGAAGCAGATACTGTCGGGTCAGGTCATCCCCGGTCTTGAGATCAATGATCTGCACTTCCCGCCCATCGCGGATAAAACCGGCGATGTCTTCCAATGTCACGTAATCGCTGGTCTCCGTATTGTAGAGCCTGCGACTGGCATAGCGTTTGATCAGCAGAGGCTTATCCTGTTCCGCCATTCTTTTCTCTCCCGAACATCTGCGCGTTGCAGAAAACCCTAGGCGAGCCTGTCTCAAAAAGAAAGTGCTGAAAGCAAAAGGAGATGCCGCCGATGCCGTCGCAGGACAGCACAGGATTATGCCGGGGAACACGGGCGTCGCTGCAGTTGCACGCTCTGCCCTGCCGCGCTTTGCCGCCATCGCGCGCCTTGGCCCAGGGCCCAAGACCCGCGCAGCCTCACAAAATCAGCCAAACAAAAAGGGCAGGCGCTGGGCCTGCCCTTCTTCTTCGGGGGATTGTCTCTAGGGAGGAGAGCTAAACAAGCCCCCGGACTTTCCGGGCAGCGCTTACTTTGCAGCAGCTGCTTTCTTGGCTGCGGTGGAGACCTCTTCGGTGGCCTTCTTCACAACAGCGCTTGCTTCTTCGGACATGTCCTTGCCAGCCGCCATCAGCAGCTCAACGGTGTCCATCTGGACCTTTTTTGCAACTTCGGCAAAGGCGGCCATGTTTTCGGCAGCAACTTCAGCGGAAGCAGATGCAAAGTCGGTGGCCGCTTTGGCGTAATCCGCAGGCTCGGTCTTTGCTTTGGAGATTTCACCCATCTTGGTCAGGGTGTCTTTGGTCCACTTGGAGGAAATCTCGGCGTTTTTCTCAGCCGCATCCAGAGCAACTGCAGAGAGTTTCTCGTTGAGGGCTGCGGAGCTTTTGAAGAAGCCTTCCATTGCGGAGGTGTCCACAGGGAAGGATGCCATCATGTCTTTCATCATCGCGGAAAAATCTTGGGTCTTAGCCATCGTACTCATTCCTTATTTACGTGTCCCCGGCGACGCGCCGGTGGGGTCCTGGCAGGACATCCCCGCCGTTGACCCCAATATGCATGCCGCACCGCAGCATTTCAAGTAATTTTTGCTGCGTTGCAGAAATTTCATCCTGATTTTATGAAATCGCCGCGCCCCCAAAGGGCGGCAACCTGATGCGGTGCAAACCTTTGGCACGGGCGTCACAGCCCCAGTCTGACGCCTTGCACCCCTTATTTGCAAGGGCTTCACCGAGATCGAGCGCGCGCAGAGCCCGTTGCGCCGCCAGCGCACGCTGTCCTGAACAGAAATTAAGCAGCCTCTGTCATTGTGAAGGGATCGCGATACCGGGCCGTGGCCTGACACCCCACAGCCCAAGGAGAACAGGCCCCAGAGACCACCCCCTCATTGGGTGCAGGGGATCAGGACCAGATGCGGGCCTCGCCCGCACCATCTCTCCGCCTCCCCGGGGATTGCATCTCTGGTGGCGGCGCCGCCATTTCGCTCTTTATGCCTTCCGGGCTGATCTCAGCCACCAAACGCCCTCGCCACAGAGATCCGGCACTTCGACGGGACACCCAGACAACCGACCGGCAGACCACCAGCGGATCGATCACATCAACCGGGCAGAAGAGGCGCGTCTGTCTCGACGGGCCGCATTGGCGCAGCTGTGCCGCGCGCGCCAGTGGTTTCAGCATGCGCGCTGTGCGCCATGGCCGCTTCGCCGCGCCCGCGCTATGCTCGCCCCGTGACGCGCGCCCGCGCAATTGAGCACGCAAGCTAGGCGCAGGTTGCGCTAGGTCCTGTTGCGCCGCATTCTGGCCTCTCTCGATCTTTCCAAGCCGCATTTGCCAAACCGGATCCTCATGCCCCCTGCGCCTGCATCAAAATTCTCTCTGCTTCTCACATGGTTTCAGCCGCGCCGCGCCTCAAGGGGCGCCTCATGGCTCGGGCTGAGCCTCACTTTCTGCCTCCTCGCCCTACTTCTGGCGGCCTGCGGACGCAGCCCGACAGAGCGCGAACAGATGTTTCTCGGCAAGATCCACGGTGAGAGTCTCGACTACAGCCGCCTGCGCCTCGTCGAGGGGGCGCCCCTGCGCGCGGTGACCTTTCGCCGCCCTCAGCGCCCACGCGTGACCTGCCGCGAACGCATCCTGCCGCCGCGCCCTGCTGGCGAGCTGGTCACCGCCTCTCCCGCCGCATTGGCGCTGTTCAACCACATCTTCTTCACGCGGGACTGGTTCCTCCCAGACTACACCCCCGAATACCCGGAGGCGCTCCACCTCGTCGAAGCAATGCTCCTCGCGCATGAGGCCACCCATGTCTGGCAATGGCAAAACCGCGCAGTTACCGGCTATACCCCGCTCAAGGCGCTTGGCGAGCACAGCCGCTCCAGCGATCCCTATCTCTTTGATCTGGACGGGCCCGCGGATTTCCTCGCCTACGGCTACGAGCAGCAAGGCACCATTGTCGAAGAATACGTCTGCTGCCGCGCCCTCGCCCCTGACGCAGCCCGCACCCAGCGCCTGCACGAGATGCTCGCCAGGGTGATGCCGGTCTCCGACCTCCCGCAAAGCCGTGAAAGCGATGTGTATCTGCCGTGGAAAGATGCCAAAGTGGCCGGCATCTGCGATTGAGGCAAAGCGTCTGTCTTGGAGGGGCTCTGCCCCCGGCCCTGCGGGCCTCCCCCGGGATATTTTCCGTTAGAAGAAGTGGGGCACGCGCCGGCCTTCTTCTGACCACAAATATCCCGGAGCGCGAGGCAGAGCCTCGCATCCTGCCACACGCCAGAGAGCACCGCGTTCAGCGCTCGACCAGAACGCCGTCCTCAAGATGCAACACCCGGTCCATTCTTGCGGCGAGCTCAAGATTATGCGTGGCGATCAGAGCCGAAAGACCCGTCTCGGACACCAATCGCATCAGCACTTCGAACACTTGATCCGACGTCGCCGGGTCCAGGTTTCCGGTTGGCTCATCCGCGAGCAACAGCCGCGGGCGATTGGCCAGGGCGCGACAGAACGCCACCCGTTGCTGCTCGCCGCCGGAAAGCGCCGCGGGGCGATGCGCGGCGCGGGTTTCGAGCCCCACAAGCGCCAGGAGCTCGGCGCCGCGCGCTTCGGCGTCCCGCTGCGAGATGCCATTGGCGAGTTGCGGCAGCACGATATTCTCCAGCGCCGAGAACTCCGGCAGCAGATGGTGGAACTGGTAAACAAACCCAACATCCTGGCGCCGGACCCGCGTGCGTTTGCGATCGCGCGCGCCCGCCATATCCTGCCCGGCAATCTCCACCCGGCCCGCGTCGGCCACATCCAGAAGCCCGGCAATCTGCAGAAGCGTCGATTTGCCCGCCCCCGAGGGCGCCACCAGCGCCACCACCTCGCCCGCGTGCAGGGTCAGATCCACGCCGCGCAGAACCGCAACCTCACCGGGGGTGCCAGCCAGATAGGTCTTGCTCAGACCTTCGATTTTCAGCGTCACCTCACTCATAGCGCAGCGCCTCCACCGGGTTGAGCCGTGCCGCACGTCGGGCCGGGAAGATGGTCACGATAAACGACAAGCCCAGCGACAGGCTCACGGCCGAGATCACATCGCCTGCGCGCAGCTCGGCTGGCAGTGCATAGATGCCCCGGATCGACGGATCCCAGACCCCGCCGCCCATCACATAGTTCACAAAAGAAAAGATCGGGTCGATATAGATCGCAAAAAGGCAGCCGAGGATCACGCCCAGCACGGTGCCGATCACCCCGGTGATCGACCCGCAGATGAAGAACACCCGCATCACCGACCCTTCGCTGAGGCCGATGGTGCGCAGGATGCCGATGTCGCGGCCCTTGTTTTTCACCAGCATGATGAGGCCAGAGACGATGTTCATCGTCGCGATCAGCACCAGGATCGACAGGATCACGAACATCACGTTGTCCTCGACCTCCAGGGCGCGCAGAAACCCGCCGGAGCTGTCGCGCCAGCTCCAGACGCCATATCCCTGCCCTGCGGCCTGCAGCAGAGGCAGCACATATTGATCGACGGCCTCGGGATCGGCCACCATGACCTCGATCTCGTCGGCAGCACCTTCGCGGTTGAAATAGCTCTGCGCCTCGGCAAAGGGCAGATAGGCGCGGGTGTTGTCGATGTCATAGCGCCCTGCGGTAAAGACATAGACCACCTCATAGGCATTCACGCGCGGGCTGGTGCCAAAGGCGGTCTTGACCCCGTTGGGTGAGATCAGCTTGACCTTGTCCCCGATCCCAAGGCCCAGCGTGCGGGCCACACCGGAGCCAAGCGCGATGCCGTCGTCAAAGCGGCCAAGATCGCCATAGGCCACGTCGCTTTGGGCAACACCCGGAATTTTGGCCAGGTCTTCGGCGTGGATGCCATAGACCTGCACGCCGGCGTTGCGATCCCCCCGGCTGGCCATCACCTGCCCCTTGATCAAGGGCGCGGCCTGCAACACGCCGGGCACCTGCCCCACTGCCTCCGCCAATGCCGCATAATCGGTGATGCGTCGATCCAGCGTGCCGGCCGCCGTGACCGTGCCATGAGCATAGACCGTGGCATGGGCATTGGCGCCCAGAATGGTGCCCACGAATTCCGACCGAAAGCCCGAGCGTACCGCTAGGGTGGCGATCAGCGCAAAGACTGCCAGTGTGATCCCAATGAGGGAAATCCAGGTCATCACCGAGACACCGCCTTCGCTGCGGCGGGCGCGCAGGTAGCGCCAGGCAATCATCCATTCGAAACGGGAAAAAGGCGCAGTAGCAGCCATTTAGGAGGTGCTCCTCTCGCGGTGAACATAGGGCATCGCAGCCGCGATGCAGATCTCGCGCAGACCCTAGGGGCGTGCAGAGACCGGGTCAAGCAAGCCTGTCGCGCCCAGCCGGTCGCCGCGCAAGGAGACGCCGCCCGCCTGCCATCATCCCCCAGATCAGACCGCCCCCCACGAGCGCACCAATGGCCGCCAGCAGCAGCGCATCCAACGAGACCGCAACCGCAGGTTCAAAGGCGCTGAGGGTGGCAGAGGCGATCTCGGCCTCGGCAAAGCGGCCCAGATGCAGCGCGCGTTCCACCGGCGCCATGGCGCTCAACTCGTGCAGATCGGACGAGAGCCTGCCATAGCGGTCGATGGTGGCCGCCATGGTTTCGGCCCGGGCGGCGCCCATCTCTCCGCCCTGCGCAAGCTGCACGAGCGCCGCGTGCCGCTCAAGCCCAAGCGCGGCGGCATCGGCGTCAAACTCGGCCACGGTGCGTCGCAGCGCATCCACATGCCCCCCGAGACGTTGCAGATAGGCCTGCGCATAGGCCGGAAACTGCGACAGGCCCAAGCCCGCGCCAAAGCCGCCCAAGAGTGTCACCATCCGCGTGATCATCGTCGCCGTCCCTCGTTGTTCTTGCCGCCCCAAGCACCGCTCAGCATTTTGGCGGCTCCGCCTTGGGGGCAGAGGCCGCCATGAAACGCGTCCCCTGCGCCGTTGTGAAGGGGGAAAGGGGATAAAACAGGCCCATTTCTGGCTGGGGCTGGTCTGGCTGGGGCTGGTTGCGAAGGGTCAGAAACACCGCGCCACCGCCCGACCCAAGGCCACGCGGCCCCGGCAAAGCGGCCTCTCATCATGGCCGATCCGGGTCAGCGGCATCGGCGAACAGGGCCTGATGCGGCCTTCAGGCCTCCTCGAGCCATTGCGACGCTCGGGCACGCACCTCGTCCGGGATGTCTCTGGAGATCCGCGCCTCAAGGTCAAACATCACGCATTTGAAGACCGTCTCAAAGGCGAGCAGATTTTCATCGGCGCGGAACATACGGTGGCGAAATGTCATCGATTTTGTTCCCACATCGATGATGCTTGTTTCCAGCCGGATCGCATCCCCTGCCGCCAGCTCTGCCCGGAAGTTGCTTTGCACGTTCACCACGGCAAACGAGAGCCGCCGCCCCTCGCGCATATCGCAGGCGGTCAGACCCATCTCCGACTGTATGGCAAACACCCCATCAGAGCAGGCCGCGAAATAACGTGAGACGTTCATATGCCCGAGAAAATCGCAGTCGGCAGGATCAACGACGGAGCGAAAAGACAGAAAGGCTGGCATGGTTTCTCCTCTGAAAAGATCGGGGATTAGCGCGTGAGGCGGTCGGTGGATGTGGAGAACATAACCACCGACTTGCCTTCAACCTGCCTCAAGCCGCAGCTTTCGAGCATGGCCCGTGAGGGGGCATTGTCCGGCGCAACAAACTCCATCGTGGCGGCCGCGCCAAGTTCAGTCACGGCCACGAGGTTGCATATCGCATCTACATGTTTCCCAAGCCCGAGCCCCCGCAGTTCGGGATCAACCGCAATCAGTCCCACCCAAGCCGAGTTGAAGAACGGGCTATGGCGATTGTGCGTCATGGCTGCAAATCCAGCGGCGGCGATCCTGTCGCTTGCGTTTTGCAGCGCGATTAATCTGGCGGGAAACAACCTCCCCAAGAGCGCATCTGTCGAGAAAGGCGAGACCCCCTGCTGGGTCAAAAAGACCTGAACCTCCCTGGCTTTTTCTGGGGTCATTTCAGCCTCGGAGATTTGTCTCATGCCGGCAGGAAGGCCGTTTTGAACGATGGGGCCACAGACCCTGCGAATGGTTTCGGCATCGGCCATAAACAGGTCCCAGACGTGAAGCCTGGGGTCAAAGTCGCTCAGCTCGGATTTGGCCGCCGCAATCGTCGCCTGATCTGCCCCGCGCAAGGTGACCATGCCTTCATCGGCCATCACCTTTTTCAGATAGTCCCATCCCAGCGCAGCCGGGTCATCGCTCGAGAAGGTGCGCGCATGGATCACGGCACCCGCAAGATCGGCAAAGTCAGCGACCTGCGCGTCACGTGCGCGTTGCAGCGCCATGATCTTGTCGGTGCCATAGTATGGGGACCTGTCCATGTTGATACCTTTCGCTCCTGGCCCTCTGATGATCAGTGGGCGAGGCCGAAGGGGTAAGCCCCCGCGGTTCATGCCAAGCAAAGCATACCAGAAATGATGCCATTGCGCACCGTCGCTCAGGCCGAGCGCGGTTCGGCATCCCGCCCCATACCCCGCCCAGCGCATGCGCCGGACGGGGTCGGTGTTGCAAAACCTGCGCCGGGCTTAGCGCAACAAGAACCGCTCCAGGAGGTAGCCGTTCTGGTATGGGGTCGTCGCGGTTCGCTCCACAGTCACCGCCGGGGCATCTGCGCCAAAGAGCGGCACGCCTTGACCCAAGACACAGGGCGCGCGTTTGAGGATGAGCCTGTCGATCAGCTGATGCTTGAGCATCCAACCCGCAAAGGCGCCGCCCCCGCAGAGATAGACAGGCCCCTCGGCGCGCGCGATCTCGGCGCGGAGGCCCTCGGCGCTGGGGCGTTTCAGGACAGTGACCTCGGAGGTTTCGGGCAACTGCAGACTGTCGGAAACCACAATCGACCGCATGTGCGGATAGGGGTTTTGACCGGGCTCCATACCGAATTCATATCCGAACTCGTAGGTCTTGCGCCCCATGAGCGCCAGTTTATAGCCACCGAGCCGGTTGTAGTAGTCTTCGACGACTGGGCCTTCATGGGCGAATTTCGAAATGTCTCCGGCCGGGCCGGAGATAAAGCCGTCGAGCGAGACGGCGACATCATAGATGACGGGATGCATGCTGTGCTCCTGCGTGAGAGTTCCAGTAAAGCCCGTGGGCTTTGATTGTCGTGGAACTTACTTGGTCACTGTCAGGGCACTCCTCTTGCGTGGAAGGACGCTAGCAGGCGCGTAGGTCAGGCGCAACGGGCGCGCACCGCTGTGAAGGGTAAAGGGGAAATACCGGCCCATTTCTGCGTTGGGCTGGGGACCGGCGGGGAAACTGGGGACCGGAGGGGAAAAGGGGATCTGTGCGGATACTTTCAACGAGCGCTGCCTGCAAATGGCGAACGGCCTTCGATGCCACGCAAAGTTGGCGCAAGAAGTTTCATGAGCCCACTTCCCGAAAGCTCCGTAGATCCTCGCGTTTTGTGAGATTTGGACTGCAACCGCCTTCAGAATTGATCGAGCAAAGCGCGTGCTGATTTCACGTTGATTGCGTTTGAGGAACACAGACCTGAGACGCGCTTGCTTACGGCTCCGTCGTCTCGGTTTGACTGGGCGCTTGTGCTGGTCGTAGCCTCTTACAATCTGAGATCAAAGCGGGCGCACAATGACATGGCACCAGCTTTTGCAACGCGCAAGAGAGCGTGCTGTTGCAAGCCATACCCTAGAACAAAAGACACCCTCTCCTTTGATGCAACGTCGCGGCTAGCTACCTGAACAAGGGCATCTGATCCGGGTGCGGCTGCGTGGGTGTCTCGGGACGGTCCGTCGACACAACGTCAACCAGCGCACGGATATCTGTGGCCAAATCAGGGCACAACCCTTGCAAACGCGCGGCCTCCTGCGCTGCAAAACTGATTTCGCGCGCGCTCATGTGAAACGGCACGTCCTCGTCTGCCTCCAAGGTGTAGAGCATCTCTTTGATTGACCAGCCATCGGCCAGAAACCCGAGGGCCCGCTCAAAACTCTCGTGCTCGGGATGCTCCCAAGCGGTAACTCCGCGCAAGTAGTGAGCAGCCTGCGCGCGATCTGCGCCCTCGATCAACGTGTTCAACGCACGACAGACCTGCACGGCCCATGGTTCGATCCAAACCACCAGCGCCTCAAACAGCGCATCCGCAGGCGGGATCATCGCGGGTGGGGCCGAGACATGCCAGTGACCCAGATCCGCCCCCGAGAGCGGCAATCCTTCGTAGGCGCAGTAGCTTGCAGGCGCGCGTTTGGCCAGAGCGAGAAGATGGGCGAAAAAATCAAAGAGCGGTGCCACCGCACCCGTGTGGCGACCTGCAATCTGCCAGAGCCACGGTAGTGCCGCCCAAGTGGCCGGATAGAGCGATTCCTGATGATACAGGCGATCCCACAGCAACATGTTGCACAGCTCCGGGTCCCATTCCGCTAGGAGGCTGGAAAGTGGTCCCCGCACATCCTCCACGCCGTGAGCGCCGGCAAATGGTCCCAAAGCGGATCATCAAGTGAAAGTTGCATCGTGGGAATATCCGAACTGTAATATGCTAGGACTGTTACACAACATGCGGCACAGAAAAACCCCGCCCGACGGACCTGTCGGACGGGGGTCTCAATTCTGTGGCACCGGTGGATTCAGAAACCGCGCGGCGTGGGGTGGTTGGCGTAGATCGCGGCGATTTTCTTTACCGCGTCTTCCGGGCTCATTTCTTCGCTTTCGCCGGTACGGCGGCTGGTCACTTCGACGACGCCGTTCTTCAGGCCGCGTGGGCCGACGGTGATGCGCCATGGCAGGCCAATGAGGTCCATGCTGGCGAATTTGCCGCCCGCACGTTCCTTGCGGTCATCATAAAGCGGCTCCAGACCGATGGCGGTGAGCGCCGCATAGAGCTGCTCGCAGGCGGCATCCGCTTCATCGTCGCCCTGCTTGAGGTTTACGATCCCGCAGTGGAAGGGGGTCACACCTTCGGGCCAGATGATGCCCTTGTCGTCGTGGCTGGCCTCGATGATGGCGCCGAGAAGACGCGACACACCAATCCCGTGCGAGCCCATGTGGACCGGCACGCTCTGGCCATCGGCGGTCTGCACGGTGGCGCCCAGCGCCTCGGAGTATTTGGTGCCGAAGTAGAAGATCTGGCCGACCTCGATGCCGCGCGCGACGCGGCGGCGCTCTTCTGGGACCGCGTTGAACAGCGCCTCGTCGTGGGTCTCGTCCGTGCGGGCGTAACGTGAGGTGAACTCTTCGAGCACCGCCTGACACTGCTCGACATTGTCATAGTCGATCTCGCGGGCGCCGAACGTCAGATCGGTGATTTCGCTGTCATAAAAGACCTCCGACTCGCCGGTTTCGGCCAGCACGAGGAATTCGTGGGTGTAGTCGCCACCAATCGGGCCACCATCGGCGCGCATCGGGATCGCCTGCAGACCCATGCGCTCATAGGTGCGCAGGTAGGTGACCAGATGGCGGTTGTAGGCGTGCAGCGCGTCCTCTTTGGTGAGGTCGAAGTTGTAACCGTCCTTCATGTAGAATTCGCGCCCCCGCATCACGCCAAAGCGCGGGCGGATCTCGTCGCGGAATTTCCACTGGATCTGATACATCGTCAGCGGCAGGTCTTTGTAGCTTGAGACATTGGCGCGGAAGATGTCGGTGATGAGTTCCTCGGCGGTCGGCGTAAAGAGCATGTCGCGGTCATGGCGGTCGCGGATGCGCAGCATCTCCTCGCCGTAGGCGTCATAGCGCCCGGACTCGCGCCACAGGTCAGCTGACTGGATGGTGGGCATCAGCATCGGGATGTGACCGGCGCGCATCTGCTCTTCGTGCACGATGCCTTCGATCTTTTTCAGCACGCGGTAGCCCAGAGGCAGCCAGGAATAGATCCCGGCGGCGGACTGTTTGATCATGCCGGCGCGCAGCATGTAACGGTGGCTGACGACCTGCGCCTCGGAGGGGGTCTCCTTGAGGACGGGCAGAAAATAGCGAGACAGGCGCATAATGGCTCCATGCGGTGAAAGATGTTTTGCCCGGTTTAGTGGCTGCAGCAGGTGCGGACAAGGGTTGAGATCAAGCCAAACAGCCAGAGCCCGCATCGCGCAGGCCCCGCACCTGAGCCTGCGCCTGCCTCGCCGGGGCAGACGCCGCGCGGTTCTGTGAATTGAGCAGCGATTGCGCAAAAATATCGCAACTCAAATTTTGAGATGAAATAATTCGCTAAATGCAAAAAGCAGAAATCTGTTTTCATTTTCTGAAATACGCTCCACCCAGCACAAATTCAGGGCATATTGCGTTTTTGTGTCGCAAATTATCAAAGCCGCATTCAATTCATCGGCGAAAATTTCGACGTCGTGATGAGAATCTCGCCATCATTTTTTTCAGAAAAGGCAGAGATTAGCGCAGGCGTGTTTCTCTGCGCTCCACAAGCGGACCGGGTCATCCAGTCGCCCCCGTCGCTGACATCACTGCTCTTGACTTGAGCCGGGGCTTTGCGCGCTTGAACCGGGTGAATGCGCGCCTGTTGCAAACTAAACCAAACAGTCGATTCTGGTTAACACGGCAAATTTTTCCCCGTGTCTTTGATCTCGATACTGGATAACGGGGGCCGCGACCGCGATTGAGCCCCCACAAGCGGACACTGTTAAGAAACCGTATAAACGCTTGTGCCCTCGCGCTTTTTGGTGAGGCCCTCCATCCAGATCCCAGCTTGCTGAAATTCCCGAGAGCAAAAATACTTTCAATTCAATATAGTTTTTTGGCACATTCAGTAGAAATTTGCGTATTCAAGGAATGGAATTTACACTCCCTCGCCGGGCGTCCCGCCCGTTTTTGTCCGATGCCCTGATGTTAAAGATGCTTTGTCATGACCCGAGCCGCCAAATTGACACCTGATCCCTATGATGTGCAGCTGCGCGAACTTGGCCTCGTTCAACGACAACCCGACTCCGACATCGACAATCTGACCCGGCTCGCTGCCCAAGTGCTGGATGCGCCAACGGCGCTGGTCTCTGTGGTGCAGCGCAGCCTTGATCGTCAATTCTTCAAAAGCTGCGTGGGCCTGCCCGAGCTGTCGAGCGTGCTGCGTCAGACACCGCTCTCTCATTCGTTTTGCCAATTTGTGCAGGACGCCAACCAGCCTCTGATCGTGCCCGATAGCCGCAATGACGCCCAGCTGCGTGACAATGCGGCGGTGATCGACCTCAAGATGGTTGCCTATCTGGGGGTGCCGATTCATTTGCCGGATGGAACGCCCATTGGTGCGCTCTGCGTCATTGATCGCGTGCCGCGTCAGTGGAGCTCGGACAATCTCAAGACCCTGCAACACCTTGCGGTGGCCGTCGACAATGTCATCGCCCTGAAACATGCGCGCGAACTCGCCGCCGAGGCAGAGCGCACTGCCAAACGCGAAGCCGAGGCGCGTAAGACCTACCTTGCCCACATGAGCCACGAGATCCGCACGCCGCTCAATGGCATCATCGGCTCGGTCGATCTGTTGCTGCGCGAAGCCTCCCGCGTCAATCTGGACCCGCGTGAGCAGAACGATCTTTTGCGCACCATCAACCGCTCTGCGCGCAACCTTCAGCATCTGCTGAATGATGCGCTCGACATTGCCAAGATCGATGCCGGCAAGCTCGAACTGGCCCCAGCGGCCTTTGACCTGCATGAAACGGTTGATGACGTGATGAAGCTGTTCTCGGCCCAGGCCTGCGAGAAAGGCGTTGAGCTGAACCACAGCTTTCGCGGCATCGAGGCGCAGGAACAGCGCTATGGCGACCGGTTCCGGCTCGCGCAGATCCTTGGCAACCTTTTGAGCAACGCCATCAAATTCACCGATGACGGAAGCGTATCGCTGCAGATCAATGGCACCCCCGATGCGCTGCATCTCACGCTGCGCGACAGCGGCTGCGGGATTGCGCCGGACCGTCTCGACAAACTGTTCCTGCCCTACACCCAAGCCAGTGCCGATGTGGCGCAGACCAAGGGAGGCACGGGCCTTGGTCTGACGATCGTGCACCAGATGGTCGAGCTGATGCAGGGGCGGATCCGCGCCGAGAGCGTGCCCGGTCGGGGCACCGTCTTTCACCTCTATCTGCCGTTGCCGGTGACCACATCT
This sequence comes from Epibacterium sp. HA2-3, assembly GCF_055693725.2. Lineage (NCBI taxonomy): Bacteria > Pseudomonadati > Pseudomonadota > Alphaproteobacteria > Rhodobacterales > Roseobacteraceae > Epibacterium > Epibacterium sp. HA2-3. Next base: position 1,827,014 of record NZ_CM172490.1, read on the forward strand.
GTCCCCGAAGCCGAAAAAGTGCATGACCCGGCAAGGGATGGGATCGGCGACACCGCCACTGTTGCATCTCCCCCGCCTGCCCCGTCCAATGCGCCCTTGTCCGGCAAACGGGTGCTCATCGCCGATGACAGCCCGGCCAACCGGCTGGTGCTGCAAAAGATGCTCGAGAACCTCGGCGCGACGGTGGACAAGGCCTTTGACGGTGGCGATGCCTTCGGTCGGGCGGTGGCGCGGGCCTATGATGTGCTGCTGCTGGACATCCACATGCCGGGCCAGACCGGCACCGAGGTGGTCAAGAAGCTGCGGGCGGATCCGCGCCATCAGGCGCATGACGCGCTGTGTATCGCGGTGACAGGCAGCACCGAAAAGCAAGAGGTCGAGCATTACCTGGACTCGGGTTTTGATGCCTGGATCGGCAAACCGCTGCGCCAATCCGACCTGATGCGGGTGCTGTCGCCGCTGCTTCTCGAACCCCCGTCCCGCGCGTGAGAGCCAAGCCGCCCAGCGGCCAACTCTCTCTTGCAACTGCACAGCGCATGGGCGATCACTGACGCATCCGTATCTTGCCATCGCGAGGATGCCGCATCATGGCTCTGCCCGCCCGCAAACAACTGAAATACTGGGGCATTGCCGCAGTTCTGTTCGCTGTCGTCATGTGGGCGCTCGGCAATGTGCTGATGCCCTTCATCCTGGGCGGCGCCATCGCCTATATCATCGACCCGCTGGCCGACCGGCTGGAACGTGCGGGCCTCAGCCGTGAGGGCGCAACCGCGGTGATCACGGTGGGGGCCGTGCTGATCTTTTTGATCCTGCTGCTGCTGATCGTGCCGGCGCTGATCAACCAGATGATTGATCTGGTGCAGACGCTGCCGCAGGCGCTCTCCAACCTGCGCGCCTTTGCGCAGGAGCGCTTTCCGTCGCTGTTTGAAGACAACAGCCAGCTGCGCGAGGCACTCGCCGGGTTGTGGCAGATCATTCAGGACAAGAGCGTCACCCTGCTGCAGACCTTTGTCGGCTCGGCAATGTCGCTGCTGAACATCGTGGTTCTGTTGGTGATCGTGCCGGTGGTGGCCGTCTACCTGTTGGTGGACTGGGACCGGATGGTGGCGCGCATTGACGAGCTCTTGCCACGCGATCACGCGCCGGTGGTGCGTCATCTGGCCAGCGAGATCGACCGGGTGCTGTCGTCCTTTATCCGTGGCATGGGGCTGGTCTGCGTCATCCTTGGAACCTATTACGCGGTGGCCCTTATGCTGGTGGGGCTGAATTTTGGCCTTGCGGTGGGCTTTGTCGCGGGGCTTGTGACCTTCATTCCCTACCTCGGCGCCATCATCGGCGGCGTGCTCGCCATTGGTCTGGCGCTGTTCCAGTTCTGGGGCGCGCTTGAGGGCGCGGACGGCGAGATGATCCGCCAGGGCACCGACTGGCTGCGCATTGCGCTGGTGGCGGGGATCTTTGCCATCGGCCAGATGGTCGAAGGCAACTTCCTGACCCCAAAGCTCGTGGGTAACTCGGTCGGGCTGCACCCGGTCTGGCTCCTGCTGGCGCTGTCGGTCTTTGGTGCGCTCTTTGGGTTTGTCGGCATGTTGGTCGCGGTGCCGGTGGCGGCAGTGATCGGGGTGGTTGCACGTTTCGCAGTAGAGCAGTATCTGCACAGTCGGCTCTATCAGGGGCTGTCACACCGGGATGCGAATGTCCGCACCTCCGAGGATACACCGACCGACATCTGAACCGCGCCCCGCAAGCCACAGCCCCTCTCCCGCATGTAACAAGCAGACTGCCCATGTCCGAACAGCTGAGCTTTGATCTCCCGGCGAAACCCGCGCTGGGGCGCGATGATTTCTTTGTCGCCCCTTCCAATGCAATGGCAGTGGCGCTGATTGACCCGACCTTTGCCTGGCCGTCGGGCAAGCTGGTGCTGACGGGACCAAAGGGGTCGGGCAAGACGCACCTGGCGCATGTCTGGGCCAAGGAAAGCGGTGCCAGGGTGGTTCCGGCCCATGCGCTCACCGAGGCAGATGTGCCAGAGCTTGCAAGCGGCCCTGTCGCCATAGAGGACGTGCCCGATATTGCCGAGGATGCGCTTGCACAAAAGGCGCTCTTTCACCTGCACAACATGGTTCTGACCCATGGCCATCGGCTGATGCTGACGGGCCGTCCGGCGCCGAACCTCTGGGGGCTTGGGCTCGCGGATCTGCAAAGCCGGGTGCAGGCGGCGACTCATGCCGCGCTCGAAGCGCCCGATGATGCGCTGCTGGCGGTGGTGCTCGCCAAACTCTTTAATGACCGCCAGATCACGCCGAAACCGGATGTGATTCCCTATCTGGTGGGACGCATGGATCGCAGCTTTGCCGCGGCCGCCGCGGTGGTGGAACAGCTGGACCGGCTGGCGCTTGCAGAGCAGCGCACCCTCAGCCGCGCGCTGGCAATCCGCCTGATGTCCAGCGACCAGAAGGGCTGACGCCGATGCTTGGACGGACAGCACCTCTGCCCTGCCAAGCCATGACCGTGATTGGCGAAAGTGCCACGCCCTGCCCGCAGCATCTCCCGATTTTCGGTGCCTTTCGCCGCGCACGAATTGACCTGATCGCCCCGATAGACCATCCTCACCCCAGCAAAAACGCCCCGGAGTCTGCATGACCATTCAGCCCGATGCCCCGCGCCGCGACCTCGACACAACGCCCCCTGTGGCGGATGCCCCGGAGGCCGCAGCGCCTGATGCGGCGGCAGAGGATTGGGGGCCGTTTGGTCGCCCGCTTTTTGACGATCCCGATGCCCGCGCCCTGAGCCGGGTGGGTGTGGTCGATGTGGGGTCGAACTCTGTGCGCCTGGTGGTCTTTGACGGCGCCGCCCGCAGCCCCGCCTATTTCTACAACGAGAAAATCATGTGCGGTCTGGGCGCGGGCCTCTCTGAGACCGGCAAGCTCAACCCCAAGGGGCGCGCGCGTGCGCTCGAGGCGCTGAAACGGTTCCAGATGCTGGCCAAGGGGCTCTTGAGCGACCCGCTGACGGTGGTGGCCACCGCGGCGGTGCGCGATGCCAGCGACGGGCCGGAGTTCTGCGCCGAAGTCGAGGCCGCCACGGGCCTGCGCATCCGCGTCATCACCGGCGAGGAAGAGGCGCGGCTCTCGGCGCAAGGCGTGCTCTTGGGCTGGCCCGGCGCCTATGGGCTGATCTGCGATATCGGCGGCTCCTCGATGGAGCTTGCTGAAATTCAGGACGGCGAGGTCGGCCGATGCGTGACCTCCAATCTGGGGCCCCTGAAGCTCAAGGATATCAAGGGCGGGCGCAAGGGACGCAAGGCGCATATCGACGAGGTGATGGCCTCTTTGCGCGACCAGTTGGGCGATCAGCGGGATCGTCTCTTCCTCGTGGGGGGGAGCTGGCGTGCGATTGCGCGGCTCGACATGCTGCGGCGCAACTATCCGCTGACGGTGCAGCACGAATACCGCATGACCGCCAAGGACGTGCGCGAGACGATCAAGTTCATCGAACAGAACGACCTTGAGAAACTGCGCTCTGACTGCGGGGTCTCCTCGGCGCGGATGGCGCTTGTGCCTTATGCAATCGACGTGTTGTCGCGCCTCATCAAGACATTCCGCCCCAAGGACATCGCGATTTCCAGCTATGGCATCCGCGAGGGGCTTTTGTATGAGCAGATGCCGGATCGTCTGCGCCAACGCGACCCGCTCATTGAAGCGGCGCGTTTTGCCGAGGCCAAGGACGCGCGGGTTCCGGGCTTTGGCAAGACGCTCTACACCTTTGTAAAACCTCTGTTTTCCGGCGCACCCTATGCCAAGATGCGGCTCGTCAAAGCGGCCTGCGTGCTGCATGACGTAAGCTGGCGCGCGCATCCCGATTATCGCGCGGAAGTCTGTTTTGACAACGCCACCCGTGCCAACCTTGGTGGGCTCAAACATTCCGAGCGGATCTTTCTGGGGCTGGCGCTGCTGCATCGCTATCGCAACAAGCGTCAGGGCACCCATTTTGAGCATCTCTATGACCTGCTGCCGTCCGAAAAGCAGAAAGAGGCGGAAATTCTAGGCAAGGCGATGCGCTTTGGCGCAATGCTGATGGTGGGCGAGGATCAGGACATTGGCCGCCTGCGCTGGCAGCCGCGCAAACGCACGCTGCATGTGGAACTCCCCGCAGAGAGCGCGGCGCTCTTTGGGGAGGTGGCGCAGTCGCGGCTGATGTCCCTCGTCAACACACTCAAGGCCGAAGTCCGTGTGAGCGTTGCAGGCCGACGCGGCGCGCTGCTGGAAAAAGACGCGCGCGACTGAGCGCGCCCTTTGCACCCCGCACGTTTCAGGGTTTCACGCGACGGAGTTTCACGCAGCAGAGCGCTGTTCAGAGCTCGATACTGTCGTCGGGCTGAGGGTCTGGCGCGGGCTCGGGTTTGGGGTCCTTGCGGCGGATGATGATGTCGCCATTGGGCAGGATTTCGGGCATCTCGTAGACGCTCCAATCCTCCACCTGATCCGCAATCTCCGCCAGCGCGGGGCCCATTTCGGCCAGAAAGCTGCGCATCGAGGGGCCGACCTCCGAAAGGAGGCGCGCGGCCTCTTCGAGGGTCGGCTCCATCTCGCGCCGCAGCCCCTCAAAGAACAGCTCCATCCCGCGCTCCATCAAACTGGGGCCGTCAGCCCCGTTGTTCTCTGTCGGCGTCTCCTGCGCCGAGAGCGGCGGACCCGCAAGCGCGAGACAGACCCCAAGCGCAAGGCCCAGGCGAGAGGTGATATGTCGATGCTGTATCATGCGGCAAGTATAGCGCGCCCGCACGAGCGTGATAGGTGAGAGTTTCCAGACCTGCGTCAGATCTGCAAATCCCCGCCATCCTCGGGGCGGCTGGCTCGCGTGAGGTCCAGATCCAGCGTGACCGGAAAGTGATCCGAGGCCGTCAGAAGTGCGTGGCACAGGCTCGGCGTGCCATAGCAGGCGGCATCCTCGAACGGGTGCCAGATGCGCCAGCGCGGCGCGCAGGCCTGCAGGGAGGGCGAGATCATGATGTAATCCAGAAGCGCCTGAAAATAGCGCCCTTCCAGATGGTTATAAAAGCGGGCTGATGTGGGCAGACCTTGCTGGTTGGGCCGCAGGAGATGCCGCGCGTGCGGGTCGAACAGCTCTTGGCCCATGATGATCTCTACCGAAGAGCGCCCAAAGAGCGCCTCATAGGCGTCAAGGCCGGGCCCGTCGTTCAGGTCCCCCATCACCACCAGCGGCGCGCCCGCCTCCAGACGGTCCTCCACTCGCGCACGCAGCCAGACCGCCTGCGCCAGTTGCTTGCGACGGTTGGCGATGGACATGGCGCGGGCCTCCTCCGGGGTGCGCGCGCCATGCGGGGCCTTGGATTTCAGATGCGCGCCGATGAGGTGAAAGGGCGGACCTGTGCGCGGCGTCACCAGAAGTTCCATCGGGGGTTTGGAGAACCGCACCAGATCGGCCTTGGCGTCCACGTCGAGATCCATTTCAAACGTGCCGTCAAAACGCGGCGCGCGTGCTGTGTCCAATGGGGCATGTTCGGCCGTCATCACATTGGAATCAAACAGGAACGCGATTTCCTGACGGGTGTCATTGGCAAAGCCCATTACCACGTCGCGGGTGCGCAGACCGGCCCATTCGGCAAAGCGCACAAGGGCACGTTCGGTGCTTTGGTGTTTGCCGCTGTTGGGGGCTTCGATGATGACAATGCCATCGGCGTCGATGGCGCGCAGCACATCCGCGATCGCTTCGGCCTGCGCGCCGCGGCTGATCTCGTGTCGGGCCGAGGGCGCGCTGTCGAGCTGCAATTGGTCCTGCGCGTCAAAGAGCGCTTCGAACCACTCGATGTTATACGTGCTGAGGCGCATGATCGCGGGCCTGTGCCTTGCCGCTGATCTCTTCCCAGGCGCGGTTGATGTCGATCATGCGTTTCTCGGCCAGTTGCACCGCCTCCGGGGGCACGCCCCGTGCCATCATCGCATCGGGGTGGTTGTCGCGCACCAGGCGACGCCAGATGCGGCGGATGTCCTCAAGCGGGGTGCCGGGCGAGACGCCGAGCACCTCGTGGGGGTCCTTGGGCGCATCCTCGACAAAGCGCGCCCGAAGCGAGCGAAACTGCGCCTCGGTCTGCCCGAAGATACGGCTGACTTCTTCGAGGAACACATCCTCGTTGGGGTGGTAGAACCCATCGGCAATGGCGATGTGAAACAGCCCCTCCATCAGGTCGCAGAGCGTTTCAGGATCGTCCGAGAACATCGCGCGGATGCGGCGGGCATAATCGTCGTAGCCCGCGATGTCCTGCCGCGCGAGGTTGAAGACCCGCGCCGCCTGCGCCTCATCCTCGGCTGCGATCTGGAACACCTCGCGAAAGGCGGCCACCTCGTCTCGTGTGACCTGACCGTCGGCCTTGGCCATCTTCGCGCCCAGCGCGATCACGGCAATGGTAAAGCCGACGGTGCGTTCAGGCGGCGTGCGCAAACGGTCAAAGACCTGCGCAAGGCTTTCCCCCTGCGTCAGCGCCGCAAGCGCTTCGGTTATGCGAGTCCAGATCGACATATCTGCAGTCTAGCGGGAACGCTGCGCGCTGTCAGGCGGCGCAGTCCCCTGCTCACGCAGAATTTTCTGCATCAGGATCAGATCCAGCCACTGATCCCATTTGCGCCCGACCTGCGGCATCCGCCCCACCTCTACGTAACCGCAGCGCGCATGAAACCGCGCGGCGGCGGGATTGGCGCTGCTGATGGCGGCGACCATGACGTGAATACCGGCGGCGCGGGCACGGTTTTCAAGCTCTGAGAGCAGCTTAGGCCCCACGCCTTGTCCACGCGCGGCCTCGGTCAGATAGATCGAATGCTCGCCCGTGTGGCGATAGCCCTCGCTGGAGCGAAAGCCCGAGTAGGTCGCATAGCCGAGGAATTGCCCGCCCTCAGCCTCTGCCACCAAAATGGGCGGATCCCCATAAAGGATGTCGTCCTGCCAATCGCTGAGCGAGCGCCCCTCGGTGGCAAAGGTCGCAAGGGTGGTGTCGATGATGTGGCGCTGCAGGTGGGTGATCGCCTCGGTGTCGCCGTCACGCGCAGCCCTGATCCGGGGCGCCATCAGAGGTGACGCAGCCCATGCGGCGTGTCGATCTCTGCCCGGAGCGCGGCGGGGCCCAGTTCAAACACCACGCGCGCGTCCCGAAGCGGCAGCATCTCAGCGAGCGCGCGGGCCTCGGGGTGCGCTACCACAAGGCGGCGCAGGCTGCAGCCCTGTTGTGTGAGGCGCGGCGCGGGATGTGGCCCCTGCCACTGCATCAGCGCAGGAAAGACATTGTCAAAGGGCAGGCACCCGGTGGCGGGCACGGCCATCTGCCACGCGAGATCCCCGCGCGTGAGTGCAACCGGCGTGCCCGCCTCCACGGGAAGCGCCGCCAGATCGGACTCCAGATCGGTGCTGCGGCAGATCCAGTTGGAAATCCGCGCCGCGCCCTCAAAGCGGTCGAGATCAAACCAGCGCGGCTGACGCTCCGGCGTGGCCTCCGGGTCGATGGCGATGGCCTCCAGATAGAGCCCTTCGGCAAGCCCAAGGAGCCGGTTGTGGGTGCCAAAGACCTGATGCGCGCCCCCCGGCTGCAGGGGCACGCCAAGCGCCTCCTCGACATAGGCCGTGGCCTCGGAAAGTGTGGGGGCGGCAATGGCAAAGTGATCAAGTTCCATGGCGATGTCCTTGTGGCGCGGCGCATATCTCGGCGACACCCTAGCAAATCCCGGCGCAATGAAAAGCACCGACCTGCCAATATCGTCAGTTCAAGTCGCTAGCCTAACCCGATGCCGTGTCGCGATATTTTACGCTTGATCTAAAGTGAGCTTGAGGAATTACGGTGTTCCTGCCGCCCCGCGTGTGACCCGCAGAGCCGGGGCGGGCAGATCTGAGACTGGAGCAGAGCGATGAATACCCCCCAAACGCCCGAGGATTGGGCCGCTGAGCATATCCTTGGCATATACGAGACCCACCTGCCCGTGCGCGACCTCGACCGTTCGCTGGCGTTTTACACCGGGCAGCTGGGGCTGAAGCTCGCACGCCGCCTACCCGAACGCGACGTCGCATTTCTGTGGACCGGCCCCAAGGAGGTGGGGATGCTGGGGCTTTGGGGTGCGGGCAGCGCGCCCCTTGGGATGTCCCTGCATTTTGCCTTTCGCGCCACCAAGGCGGCGGTGCTTGGCGCCTGCACGCAGTTGCCGGCGCAGGGCATCACACCGCTGGGGTTCACCGGAGATCCGATCACAGAGCCGGTGGTGCTGGGCTGGATGCCCGCGATCTCGGTCTATTTCAAGGATCCTGACGGCCACTCGATCGAGATGCTGCATATGCTGGAGGACGCGGCGGATCCGGCCTTTGGCGTCCAAAGCTATAGTGATTGGCAAAACCGGGCGTCACAGGCGTAAATCTTGGGCTGATCTCTCGGCGCGAGACTGCTGGGCAATACCCGTGTCGCCTCTCGCCCGCTCTGGCGGCATGGCACATGCCACCACGCCCGTTGGGCGTGGCGCGTCGCACCCATGGGGTGCGACGCGCGCAGCCGACCCTCCCAAGGAGGGTCGGCTGCCACCGCCAGGATCAGACCCAGCGCCTAATCTTCGGTGACTTTATACTCGCGGCGTATGCCCTGCGTTTTCTGCCCCCAGAGGGAGGCCCCTGCCCGCAGCTGATGCGCATCAAACGCCGCGCGGTCGGCAAACCATTCCTCCACCTGCTAGACGGAGGGATCATCGGTCTGCGTCACCTCAAAGGACAGGCACCCCGGCTCCGCCCGCGTGAGGCGGATGTGCTCCGGCAGATATTGCTCCACCAGGGCCTGCTCCTGCGCCGAGGCGCAGAAGAGATGACCCGAGAGGTGCACGCGGCCTTTGGAGGCTGGATCGCGCATCTTGCGGCCCTCGCCTTAGCTGCGCGCTTCGCGGATGAGTTCGAGAATATCCTGTGCCGCGGTGGGGATATTGGTGCCGGGACCGAAGATCGCTTTGACACCCGCCTTGTAGAGGAAGTCATAATCCTGCTGCGGGATCACCCCGCCACAGATCACGATGATGTCCTCCGCCCCGGCGGCTTTGAGTTCGGCGATCAGCTGTGGGGCGAGCGTCTTGTGACCCGCCGCCTGGCTGGAGATGCCAACCACATGCACATCATTGTCGATGGCATCCTGCGCGGCCTCTGCCGGGGTCTGGAACAGCGGTCCCACATCCACGTCGAAGCCAATGTCAGCAAAGGCGGTGGCGATCACCTTGGCGCCCCGGTCGTGACCGTCCTGCCCCATCTTCACCACCAGAAGACGCGGGCGGCGGCCCTCTTCCTCGGCAAAGGACTCGATGGATTTCTGGATCGCGGCAAAGCCCTCGTCGCCCTCGTATGCGGCGCCGTAGACGCCTGCGAGGGTTTTGACCTCGGCGCGGTGACGACCGAATTCTTTTTCCATTGCCATGCTGATTTCCCCCACAGAGGCGCGCGCGCGGGCGGCCTCGACGGCTGCTTCCAGAAGATTGCCGCCCTCGGACGCGCGGCGGGTGAGTTCGGCCAGCGCCGCCTCGCAGGCCGCCGCATCGCGGCTGGCGCGGATCTGTTCAAGCCGGGCGATCTGGCTCTCGCGCACCTTGACGTTGTCCACATCGAGAATGTCGATGGGGTCTTCCTTGTCCTTGCGGTATTTGTTGACGCCGACGATCACCTCTTCGCCGCGGTCGATCATCGCCTGACGGCGGGCGGCGGTTTCCTCGATGCGCAGTTTCGGCATGCCGGAGGCCACGGCCTTGGTCATGCCGCCCATCTCCTCCACTTCCTGCATCATCGCCCAGGCCTTGTCGACGAGCTCTGCGGTGAGGCTCTCGACATAATAGCTGCCGGCAAGCGGGTCGACGACATTGGTGACGCCGGTTTCTTCTTGCAAGATCAACTGGGTATTGCGCGCAATTCGCGCAGAGAAATCGGTGGGCAGCGCAATCGCCTCATCCAAAGCATTGGTGTGCAGCGACTGCGTGCCGCCCAGAACCGCGCTCATCGCCTCATAGGCGGTGCGGATCACGTTGTTGTAAGGATCCTGCTCCTGCAAGCTCACGCCCGAGGTCTGGCAATGGGTGCGCAGCATCTTGGAGCGGTCGGATTTGGCGCCGAACTCCGTCATCACCCGATGCCAGAGCGTACGCGCGGCGCGCAGCTTGGCCGCCTCCATGAAGAAGTTCATGCCAATGGCAAAGAAGAACGACAGCCGGCCTGCAAATTTGTCCACGTCCATGCCCGCCTCGATGGCGGCTTTGACGTATTCGCGCCCATCCGCCAGCGTATAGGCGAGTTCCTGAACGAGGTTCGCGCCCGCCTCCTGCATGTGGTAGCCAGAGATCGAGATGGAGTTGAATTTCGGCATCTCGTTCGAGGTGTATTCAATGATGTCCGCGATGATCCGCATCGAGGGTTCTGGCGGATAGATATAGGTGTTGCGGACCATGAACTCCTTGAGGATGTCGTTCTGGATGGTCCCGGAGAGGAGCGCCTTGTCGTGGCCCTGCTCTTCGCCCGCGACGATGAAGCTCGCCAGGATCGGGATCACCGCGCCATTCATGGTCATGGAGACCGAAACCTGATCAAGCGGGATGCCGTCAAACAGGATTTTCATATCCTCGACACTGTCGATGGCAACGCCCGCCTTGCCGACATCACCGACAACGCGCTCGTGATCGCTGTCATAGCCGCGGTGGGTGGCCAGATCGAAAGCCACCGAAACCCCCTGCTGACCAGCGGCAAGGTTGCGGCGGTAAAAGGCGTTGGATTCTTCGGCCGTGGAGAAGCCCGCGTATTGGCGGATGGTCCAGGGGCGGCCTGCATACATGGTGGCCTTCACCCCACGGGTGAACGGGCCAAAGCCCGGCAGTGTGCCCATATGGCCAAGCTCTGCGGTGTCCTCGGCCGTATAAAGCGGTTTGACGTCAATGCCCTCGAGGGTCTGCCAGGTGAGATCCTCGAGCGGGCGTCCGCGCAGTTCTTTTTCAGCCAGTGCCCGCCAATCGTCCGGTGTCTGGGTCATGCATTCGTCCTCTTGTCAGATCTTCCTGCACCACAAGATCGGGCGCAGGGGGTGTTGCGGTCGCGTCCGCTTTGTTTGGATCTTCGACCAGTTCAGCGAGGCCATCGGCACCGCCGACCAGCCACATCATGTCGTCATAGTAACTCTCGCGCAGGCGCGCGGCCTCGGCCTCCGAGAAGGGCATCCAGCGCCCCTCGTCCTCGGGCAGAAGCTTGGCAAGCCGCGGGGGCAGTTCGGCGCGCAGTTCCGGCAGGCGTGCAGAAGCATTGAGACGGAACGCCCCGCGCGCATGGGGGCAGTCCACCCCGGTCACCGCCGAGAGCTGCGCCTCGGGCTGGGTGGCAAACACCTCGTAGGGGAACACCCGGATGCGGGCACCGGGCATGGCGCAATAGATGTCCTGGATAACATCGCGCCAGCTGCGCGTGGCCTCTGCGATCCGCGAAAGCGTGGCGGCATTGGGCATCCGCAAGGAATGTTCGAGCCGCACCGCCAAGGCAGAGGCCCAGAACATCTCCGGACTGCGAATATTGAGCATCACATCGCTGACCGCCCCGTCAAAAGCATGATCGAGCCGCGCCAGATGTTCGCCGGCGGCGGGATAGAGCGCGCCAAGGGCAAAACACTGCTCGAGCGGTTGCAGCATGGACGCATCCGAGATCACCACCGAGGCGGTGCCCGCGTTCTGCAGACCCGCAAGCTGCAGCGCGATCCGGCCCCGCGCGCGCGCCACCGGGTCGCGTCCGGTGACCGAAATGGCGCCCGGCTGGATCCCGTGCAAGAGCCCGTTGCGGGTGCGCTCCGGCCCCAAGAAGGCGATGCCATATTGCGATAGCGTATCGCTTTTGCGGGTCATGTAATTCTGGAAGCTGCGGGTGGCGCAGCGGTGGGCACCGATGTGCAGAATGACTTTCATCGCAGGTTCTCCTTGCGCAGGCGTGAAGCTCTGCCCAAAACCATGCGCGAAAGGGGTTCCCTCACGCTTAACGAAAGGTGATTTTTTTGTGGCCGCAGGGTTTCAGCGGTCGCTTTTACGTCGAGAGCACATATATTTACGCTCAAAGGAGTGCCCATGAACAGATTGCAACGTCTTACGCTGCTCGCCGCCCTGACCGCCTTGCCGTTGGCCCAGTCCGTTTCTGCGCAAGAGGCCGAGGGCCAAAGCCCTGCCCCGGATGCCACCTTGAGCGAAGATGCCGCGCCCGCGGATCTGAGCGCCGAAGAGGCCGCACCCGCGTTTGAAATCCGCGACGGATATGACGTGGATATTGCCGAGTACCAATGGACCCACCGCCCGGTGGTGGTCTTTGCCGACAGCCCCGCAGATCCGCGATACCAGGAGCAGATCGACGAGCTGTTGCAGGACATCCCGGCGTTGATGACACGGGATGTGGTGGTCTTTGTCGACACCGACCCGAAGGCGCGTTCGGCACTGCGCAAGAAGCTGCGCCCGCGGGGGTTTATGCTGGTGCTGCTCGGCAAGGACGGCGGCGTGAAACTGCGCAAACCGCTGCCCTGGAGCGTGCGCGAATTGAGCCGTACCATCGACAAGATGCCCATGCGCCAGCGGGAGATCGAAGCGCGCCGGGAAGGGTAAGCCTCGGCGCTGCCGCGTGTATGTCGCGCCGCACGCCGCCAGCAGCAAGCCACGTCATGTGTCGCGACACTGTCCTGTTTCGCGCCACTCTCTTGTTTCGCGCCACTCTCTTGTTTCGCGCCTCTTGGTGCGCCTCCTAGGAGGTGCGCCCGCGAGAATAGAAGATGCGCCGGTTGCGCCGATCGAAGACCACGGTGAATTTGGCGGTCGGGTGATAGATCAGCGCCGATGTGGGATCCAGAAGCGCGTTGAAATAGGCCTCTTCCATTTCGATCGCCATGCAGTCCTTGCCGCCGGTGCCAGAAGAAAGAACCCCGATCCCCATCGGCAGATCCCGGTTCATGATTTCCTCTGTGACCTCGGTGGGCGACAAACCCTCCACCTCGAAGGCAACGGCGATCTCCTCGGAGATTGCGCGCATGCCCGCTTCGACGTCGCGGACCTTCTTGACCTTGGAGCTGATCCGGCTCGCCTTTACCTCGAAGAGGGCGGCGGTGCAGTTGACCCGCGAGAAGAAATAATAGGTCTCGCCGAGTTTCACCCAATCCTGCACCTGCGCGCGCACCTGTTCCTCCTGGTCGAGACTGCAGGAGCCTGTCACAACCGCGGCCAGAGCCACCCCGGCGAAGGCACGCAGCAGACGGCGTGGACGAGACGGAGGGTGAGGCAAGGACACGAAAAATCTCTCCGGCAGGATCGGCACAATGAGCACATTCGCAGGCCAAAGCCTGCAACAAAGCATATGGTTCAGCTTTATGTGCGGCCCCTTCAGAAAGCCTTAACGCTGCTGATTCAAAACCGAAATTTTGCTGCAAATTTGGCCCGCTCTCCCATAGCAGCCCACCGCCGCGAGGCGGCGGGCTGTCAGGGGAGGATATGCGGGCCAATCGGGTCACAGGATCATTCGAATTCGATGATCACATCGTCCACCGCGAGGCTGTCGCCTGCCGCCGCATTGATTTTGGAGACCACGGATTTTTTCTCGGCGCGCAGGATGTTTTCCATCTTCATCGCCTCGATGGTGCAGAGCGCCTGCCCCTCCTGCACTTCTTCGCCCACCTCGACGTTGATCTTCACAACAAGACCGGGCATTGGGCACAGAAGCATCTTGGAGGTATCGGGCGGCAGTTTTTCGGGCATCAAGGCGGCCAGTTCGGCCTGACGCGGACGGCGCACATGCACCTTGAGGTCCGCGCCCCGGCTGCGCACGCGGAAGCCTTGGGTGATCTTGTCGACCTTCAGCACCAGAGGCGTGCCATCCGCATCCACATGGGCAAGGCTGTCACCCGGCGTCCAATCGGAACTCACGCGGATCTCGCTTTGATCCTCAAAGCGCACGGTTGCGCCTTCGGGATCGGCGGCAACACGCAGCTCATAGGTCTGCCCGCCAATGGCCACCACCCAGGTGTTGCCCACCCGGCGTTCGTGGTTGTCCATGCGGCCCGAGACCTGCGTGCGGCGGATTTCGGCAACCCGGTGCATGGCCGCACAAGAGGCCGCGATGCGCTTCAGATCGCTTTCCGGCAGATCGACGCCGTCAAACCCCTCGGGGTATTCCTCGGCGATAAAGGCGGTGGTCATCTCGCCCGAAACAAACTTCGGATGATCCATCACCGCCGAAAGGAACGGCAGGTTGTGACCGATGCCTTCGACCTCGAAACTGTCAAGCGCCACGCGCATCGCCTCGATCGCCGCATCACGGGTCGGTGCCCAGGTGCAGAGCTTGGCGATCATCGGGTCGTAATACATTGAAATCTCACCGCCTTCATAGACGCCGGTGTCGTTACGCACGACCACATCGCCCGCATCTTCGGGCGCGACGCCGGGCGTGTAGGCCGCGGTTTCTGCCGGGGGACGATAGCGGGTGAGACGCCCGATCGAAGGCAGGAAGTTGCGATAGGGATCTTCGGCATAAAGGCGGTTTTCAATCGCCCAGCCGGTAAGTTTGACATCATCCTGAGTGATCGACAGCTCCTTGCCGGCGGCCACGCGGATCATCTGCTCCACAAGGTCCACACCGGTGATGAGTTCGGTCACCGGATGCTCCACCTGCAGGCGGGTGTTCATCTCGAGGAAGTAGAAGTTCTTGTCGCCGTCGACGATGAATTCCACTGTGCCCGCAGAGGCATAGCCCACGGCCTTGGCCAGCGCGACGGATTGCTCGCCCATGGCGCGGCGGGTCTCTTCATCGAGGAAGGGGCTCGGCGCCTCTTCGACGACCTTCTGGTTGCGGCGCTGGATGGAGCATTCGCGCTCGCCCAGATAGACGCCGTTGCCATGGGCATCGCAGAGCACCTGAATTTCGATGTGGCGCGGTTGCGTCACGAATTTCTCAATGAAGATCCGGTCATCGCCAAAGGAGTTCGCGGCCTCGTTTTTGGAGGACTGAAAGCCCTCGCGGGCCTCTTCGTCGGTCCAGGCAATCCGCATGCCCTTTCCGCCGCCCCCGGCAGAGGCCTTGATCATCACCGGATAGCCGATCTCGTTGGAGATCTTCACCGCCTCATCGGCGTCCGCGATCAGGCCCATGTAGCCAGGCACGGTCGACACGCCTGCTTCCTGGGCGATTTTCTTCGAGGTGATCTTGTCGCCCATCGCCTCAATCGCGCCTTTGGGCGGGCCGACAAAGGCGACGCCTGCGGCCTCCAGCGCCTCGGCGAATTTGGCGTTCTCCGACAGGAAGCCATAGCCCGGATGCACCGCCTGCGCGCCCGAGGATTTGATCGCGGCCATCACATTGTCGATGACGATGTAGGATTGGTTGGCAGGCGCAGGGCCCACATGCACGGCCTCATCCGCCATCTGCACATGCAGCGCCTGACGGTCGGCGTCGGAATAAATGGCGACGGTCTTGATGCCCATCTTGCGCGCGGTCTTGATGACGCGACAGGCAATTTCCCCCCGGTTGGCGATCAGGATCTTCTCAAACATGGGCTGTCCCTTGTGGTCCGTGTTGATGTGTCAGACGCGCGCACAAAAAACCGCCGCGCACGGGGATGTCCCGTGGCGGCGGTGCGCCCGCATCAAAGCGAGATGTCATAGCGGCGCGGAAGGCCCGCGCGCCCGAGGCCGGATTAGCAGCGGCCTGGGTTTTCCTTGCAGTAGATGAGGTTGCCCGCAGCGCCAACGGCCGCGCCGGTGACAAGGCTGCCGTTGAGCAAGGCCGCCCCTGCGGCCCCTGCCCCAGCACCATAGAGCACTTGTTCGCCGGTGGTGTCGCCACAGGCTGCAAGCGCCGCGGTGCCCGCAAGCAGGGCAGAAATGAGTGTTTTACGCATCGGGATGCTCCTTTGGGTCTTTCAGCACGTTTGGCTGCAAATGTGCCAATACGACGCAGATCGTCCAGATCCGTTGAGCACATATCATCCGCATGGGCGAGAGATCGCCCGTCACATCCGCGTGAAAGGCGAGCTTTCGCGCAAATCCGGGGCGCATCTGCGCGCTGCTGGCGGGACAAATATGTCGTCGCAAGCGCAGGCGCTGCGCGCAGGGGATAGGAGCGAGGAAGCCGAGACCGTCTGAGCCCAAAAGCGGGCAGCTGGCGCGGGGGGGCGCACAGCTGCCCAGTCAGGTTTTGGGGCCAGAACAGCAGCCAGAAGGGACGAAAAGGCTGCGTAGGCCGGTCCAAGGTGACAGCACCGGCGGCCCGTGCAAATGGCTGCCTGTCCGCCTCGGGATTTTTGGCAGCAGGCCGCGCAAAATCCCAAGCCGGTAGCAAAAAGACGCCGACACACGCCTGACGTGTCCATCCGCACGCGGATTTCCGCTGCCCTGACGGAGCCGTATCGGTGATATGACGCTCTTTTTGCAGCATTTACCCCTCAAAGGCCTCGGGGAAGGAACGCCGCGCCACCTCAACGTCGATCACCAGGAGCGACTCATAGCTTTCGGGATCAAAGGGATCGTCGACCGCAACCACCTCGCGCCCGAAGAGCCAGCTAAGCCGCCCTGCGTCGAGATTGCCGCGCTCAAACGGCTGGTCGCCAAAATTCTCCCACAGCGCCTTCATAAAGCCCGCATCGGCACGCCGATCGGCAGGCTTGCGGTCCCGAAAGCGTTCGCGCCGGGTGATCGGCGTGACCCCTTTGGGATTGGGGCGACGGATGACGAATTGGAAATCGGTGCCGGGTAAACGGCCGGGAAAGCCGCGATGTTTCAACATGAGAGTGCCTCCGGTCCGGCACCCCGCAGGTCGGAAAGGTCCGGCCACAGGGCCGGACCCCTGAAGTGTTTACTTGTACTTGCCGGTGTAGACCGGCTCTTGCGAGATCGGCTCGGGCTCAACCACGACGAACTCTTCCTCGCGCTGACCGGCACATGCGGCGACGGCGGCCAGAAGACCTGCAAGGGTGATGAATTTGATGCTCTTGGACATGTCTGTCTCCTAAGATCATAATTGAAACCTGCGCGGGCATGCGCCCGCACCTCTGCCAGCCCAAAGGAGACACCCCCAAAGGGCCGAGGCGCATATTTGCGTCCCGTGCGCAGCATAGCGCCATTGGTTTCAAGGATATATGTATATTCTGCGCTGCAAACGCCCTGTGGCGCGAAAATCGCAGAAAAATGCCGATATCTGGGGGCTGCCATCCTCAAAACCCCTCCCAGACGCAGGCGGCGTCCTCGATGCGGTAGGTTTCAAAGTATTGGGTCACATCCGGGGCGCGCTGGCCAAAGGGCAGGTTCTGATCCGAAAAAGACACCACCACGCGCTCGGCCTTGATGTCATGATAGCTGAGATAGGGCACGGCAACGGCGGTACAGAGATGCTCCATATCCGCAAGGCTTGTGGTCTGGTCGGCCATCTGCGCCATTTCAGGCGCGACAAAGCGAAAGCGGGCCCAGAGCGCGCCGGGCGCATCGTCCAAGAGCACCTCGGAGAGTGTCACAGGCTGCCCAGAGGGCACCGGGAGGCTGGCCTGCGCCTCATCGGATGCTGTCGCCCCGCCGTCCGCCCCTTCAGCCCCCTCGGAGGCCGCATGCGCCTGCGACAACGGGGAGGCGCAGACCAAGGCAAACAGGAGCGCGCATTGCAAACGCGCCATAAAAAGACCGACGCCTGCGCGGCGCAGAGCACGGGTCGTGACAGGCGCTGGTTTCGCGCCACCAAACGTCCCGAAGACGGACCCCAAAACTGACCGGGGCGTTGCTGCGGTCCCAAGTCCTGACGACTGAGCAAGCACCGACTTCACAACCCGAAGATGTATGAAAGCCCGGACCAAATTGCCGCAGCCCCGACCCCAATCAGATTGGGCTCCTCCTGCCGGGGCTGCGGGCGCAGCGCCTAGGGCGCGCGCTATACTCGGTCTGGATGTGCCGGAGCATGCATCTGATTCGGCCTCTGTGTCAAATACTGTTAGATTTTTGTGCAGCAGCAGCGCGCAGCGCCCGTTCTGCGCGCAGACTGCGAACTTGCGGTCTCCATCCGGCGCGATCCCTGCGAAAGCGCTGGAGTTTTGACGCAAGTGCCCCGTGGTTTTACGCAAGCCTGTGATTTTACGCAGGATCGAGGTCATCAGAGCCGCCTCCCAGACCGCGTGGCCTGTGCCACCCACCGGGCGCGATGCGCCGGGCACGCCAAGAGATCAGCGATTTCACCGCTCAGGCCCGGCGCCACCGGCGCGGCGACTCGCCCACCCGCTTCAACGCGAATCACGTCACCCTCTCGGGTGAGCTGCACCACGGGGGAAAACCCCCGCACCTTCTGCAGCTTGCGCCACATATCCTGCCGGATCTGGTGCGCCAGCCGCAGGGGATCGCCCTGAGGTAGAGTGGTGTTGGCCACCACATCAAAGCGCGCGGGCATTTGACGCGACAGCGTCAGCCCCCCCGCCCCGCGCGTGATATGCCAGCGCGCACTCATGCCTGCCCCCGATAGGACGCCGACAAGGTGCAGGCGCGCGCACGACCCTGCGGCGCGCGCCTCCAGTGATATGTGGCACCTGCCACCATTACCGCGAGCGCACCCCGAAATGGCGCAGCGCGCTGCATTTCTTTGTCATCGCCGCCGCTTGATTGGGAAAGCGGTGGTCCAGGTTCGACAGACCTTCTGCCGCTGCTTTTTCGGGCCAAAGCATGCTGACAATGATGTTTCTGTCGCGTGTTCTGCCCGCAAAGAGGTCCGGGGATTTTGAACGCATCACCTGACAAATCTCTTTCATCCGCTTTTCGCTGGTCCCCATGCGCTTTGAAAAGGTGCCATTCATCGCGACCACAAAAATATGCGCCTGACTGGAATTCGATTTCGAGTTTCCATCATCCCGCGACAGCGTCGAGGTCAGTGTGGTTTTATCAGAGTGCAGCAAGCACCAGCTGCTGCCATCCGACAGCGCGTAAGACTGCTGCCCCTTGCAGGCTGCCGAAGGCTGTGCGGCAGCGGCAGGCAAGGCCGCCGCTATCAAAAGACACGCGAAAAGATAACGCATAAATCGCTCCTTGGTTGAATAGAGCTTTTGCCTAGCGCAAAATGGCTCAGAGCGGAATATTGTCGTGCTTTTTCCACGGGTTCGCGAGCTTTTTGCCACGCAGGCTGGCAAAGGCGCGCGCCACGCGGCGGCGGGTGGATTTGGGCTGGATCACCTCATCAATGAACCCGCGCTCCGCCGCCACAAAGGGATTGGCAAAGCGGTCCTCGTAGTCGGCCGTATGGGCGGCGATCTTCTCGGGATCATTGAGATCGGCGCGGTGGATGATCTCGGTTGCGCCCTTGGCGCCCATCACCGCGATCTCGGCAGTGGGCCAGGCATAGTTGAAATCACCGCGCAGGTGTTTGGAGGCCATCACGTCATAGGCACCGCCATAGGCCTTGCGGGTGATGACCGTGACCTTTGGCACCGTCGCCTCACCATAGGCAAACAGGAGCTTGGCGCCGTGCTTGATGACGCCGCCGTATTCCTGTGCGGTCCCCGGCAAGAAGCCCGGCACATCCACAAAGGTCAGGATCGGAATTTCAAAGGCGTCGCAGAAGCGCACAAAGCGTGCCGCCTTGCGGGAGCTGTCAATATCAAGACAGCCTGCGAGCACCATCGGCTGATTGGCCACCACGCCCACGGTCTGCCCCTCAAGGCGCACAAACCCGGTGATGATGTTCTTGGCGAAGTCTTCCTGGATCTCGTAGAAATCACCCTCATCCGCCACTTTGGTGATGAGTTCCTTCATATCATAAGGCGTGTTGGCGTTTTCCGGGATCAGCGTATCGAGGCTGTCCTCAATCCGCGCGGGGTCGTCAAAGAACGGGCGCACGGGCGGCTTTTCACGATTGTTGGCGGGCAGGAAGTCCACCAGACGGCGCACTTCGGCCAGCGCTTCGACGTCGTTTTCAAAGGCACCATCGGCGACGGAGGATTTCTTGGTATGGGTGGAGGCCCCGCCCAGCTCCTCGGCGGTCACCTGTTCGTTGGTCACGGTCTTCACAACATCCGGGCCGGTCACGAACATGTAGGAGGTGTCCTTCACCATAAAGATGAAGTCGGTCATCGCGGGGCTGTAGACCGCACCACCGGCGCACGGCCCCATGATGACGGAGATCTGCGGGATCACGCCGGAGGCCATGATATTGCGCTGGAAAATCTCGGCATAGCCCGCCAGCGCGTCGACGCCTTCCTGGATACGCGCGCCGCCAGAGTCGTTGAGCCCGATGATCGGCGCACCATTCTGGATCGCCATGTCCTGAATTTTACAGATCTTTTGCGCGTGGGTTGCGGAAACCGAGCCGCCCAGCACGGTGAAATCCTGCGAGAACACATAGACCTGACGGCCATTGATGGTGCCCCAGCCGGTGATCACACCGTCGCCTGCGGGCTTGTTGTTCTCCATGCCAAAATCCGTGCAGCGATGGCTGATGAACATGTCGAACTCTTCAAAGCTGCCTTCGTCCAGCAGCAGTTCGATCCGCTCGCGGGCGGTGAGTTTGCCGCGTGCGTGCTGCGCATCAATACGTTTCTGTCCCCCTCCGAGGCGCGCGTTTTCGCGGCGTTCCTCGAGCTCGGCAAGAATATCCTTCATGGCAAATGCCCCCTGATCAGTTTGGGCCCACGGTTTCAAACGGGTTGAACCGGGTTCTTTGTGTGCGACCCTAGCCTGACGCAGGCTAGCACCCAAGGCAAATGTGGCAAATTTGCAAATACAATGCATAACCCTCGTGCAAAATGGCAAATCTGCTAATTACCCGTCACGAACCGGGCGGGCACCGGGCAGGCACCGGGCAGTCAGCAGCGCGAAAGCCGGAAGAAACGTGCCACTCCGTGATCTGCAACACAGACGTGCTAGGTGAAGCGCGTCTAGATTGTACCCTTCGGGCAGCAATGTTGGACAAGCCGCCCGCCGCAAACTAAACGGTTAACACGCAAACTAAACCGAGACGTATAGTGACACGCAGCACCCCACCGACCATCTGGACCCTGATCCTGCTCTCCGGCCTCTCTGCCCTTGGCATGAATATCTTTCAGCCGTCCCTGCCCGGCATGGCGGCCTATTTTGGGGTCGAGTATCGCCTGATCGCGCTTTCGGTGCCGTTTTACCTGGCCGCGAGCACG
The DNA here is from genome assembly GCF_055693725.2 of Epibacterium sp. HA2-3. Lineage (NCBI taxonomy): Bacteria > Pseudomonadati > Pseudomonadota > Alphaproteobacteria > Rhodobacterales > Roseobacteraceae > Epibacterium > Epibacterium sp. HA2-3. The sequence continues at coordinate 1,848,177 of NZ_CM172490.1, forward strand.
GTGATCCAGATCGTTGTCGGGCCGATTTCGGACAAGATGGGCCGCCGTCCGGTGATGATGGTCTCCTTGCTGCTGTTTCTGCTGGCCACACTGGGCTGTATTTTTGCAACCACGGCCGAGGTGTTTCTCGCCTTTCGGATGGCGCAGGCGGTGGTGGCCACGTGTATGGTATTGAGCCGCGCAGCGGTGCGCGACATGTATGAAGGGCCCAAGGCCGCGAGCATGATCGGCTATGTCACCATGGGGATGACAGTGGTGCCGATGGTGGGGCCGGCGCTTGGCGGGATCTTGGATCAGGCCTTTGGCTGGCACGCAAACTTCTGGCTGCTCTTTGCCACCGCGGCGGTGACGCTGGTGATTTTCTACGCCGATTTCGGCGAGACCGCGACGGCGAGCGGCAAGCCGTTGATCGCACAGTTTCGCGAATACCCGGCACTGCTGCGCTCGCCCCGCTTCTGGGGCTACTCGCTCGCGGCGGGCCTGTCGTCAGGTAGCTTCTTTGCCTACCTCGGCGGCAGCCCTTTTGTGGGCACCAATGTCTATGGGCTCAACAGTGCAGAACTCGGGATCTATTTCTCCGCGCCTGCGGTGGGCTATTTCCTCGGCAATTTCCTCTCCGGACGGTACTCGGAGCGCTTTGGCATCAACACGATGGTGTTCTGGGGCGCGATCGTGAACATCTTTGGCGTCGGGCTTTCGCTCAGCATTACGCTTGCGGGCATGGACACGGTGTGGACCTTCTTTGGACTGATGTGTTTTGTCGGCCTTGGCAACGGCATGGCGATCCCCAATGGCACCACCGGTGCGATCAGCGTCCGCCCGCATCTGGCGGGCACGGCGGCGGGGCTGTCCTCGGCGATCATGATCGGCGCCGGTGCGGCGCTGTCGGCCACGGCCAGCTGGCTCCTGGTGCCCGGCTCCAATGCCGCACCTCTGCTTGAGATCATGTTTGCCAGCGGTTGCCTTGGGTTGGTGGCCATTCTTTACGTGATGCGGCGCGAACGCCAGCTTGGGCTTGCGGCCTGAGATCGGAACGCCCCGACTGGACATAAAGTGTTTCGCTTCGGGCTTTGCCCGAAGCGACCCGCGCGCAAGCGCGCCCCGGTAGGGGCGCGCTTGCGCGCTTGGCCCAACTGCGGGCCTTGCTTTTTCTAAGCAGGGGCCGTGGGCGGGAGGTCTCCCCTCGCCCTTTCGGGGAGCTCAATATGGGCACGGTTATAACCAGTGCGGCTTGCCAGAGTGAGTTTGCAGTTATACAAATTAACTCAGCTCAATTTGCAAAGGCAAGCCACATGGCCACCCAAAAGCTCTATGCCGGGGCGAAGCTGCGCGAGATGCGCAATCGGATCGGCCTCACGCAAAAGGACTTTGCCGCCAAGCTCGGCGTCTCGCTGCCCTATCTGAACCAGATGGAGAACAACAACCGGCCTGTGTCCACCACGGTCGTCCTGGCGCTGGCGCAGGAGTTCGGGCTGGATGTGACAGAGCTGTCGTCTGGAGATAGCGAACGGTTGATCTCTGACATGCGCGAGGCCATGGCCGATCCGGTCTTTGCCGATGATGTGCCGCCCCTGGCCGATCTGCGCCTCACTGCGTCAAACGCCCCCGCCCTCGCCCGCGCTTTCCTCAGCCTGCACCGCGCTTACCGTCAAACCCACGAGCGGCTTGCCTCGCTGGATGAGGCGCTGGGGCGTGCGGATGCGCGCATTCAGGCCAGCCCCTGGGAAGAGGTGCGCGACTTCTTTCATTACTGCGACAACTATATCGACGCCGTGGACCGCGCGGCCGAGCGGTTCTCGGGCAGTGGCGACACCCGCCAAAACGCAGAGACCGCCCTGCAAGAGATCGGCGTGACCCTGACCCTGCGCGACATGGAGGGGTTGCGCGCCTATGATCCCGACACCAAAGTGCTGGCGCTGTCGCATCGCTCCGCGCCGCAAACGCGGCTGTTTCAGATGCTCTTGCAACTGGCGCTTTTGCGCTACGGGAATTTGCTGGAGGCGACACTCGATTTTGCAAAATTCCAGACCGATGAGGCCCGTTCGATTGCAAAGATCGGCCTTGCAAATTACTTCGCCGGCGCAGCCCTGATGCCCTACACGCGGTTTCTGGAGGCCGCACAGGCCTGCCGGCATGACCTGGAGCTGTTGTCGATCCGCTTTGGCGCCTCGATCGAGCAGGTGGCGCATCGCCTGTCGACCCTGCAACGTCCCGGCGCCAAGGGCATTCCGTTTTTCTTTGTGCGCGTCGATCAGGCGGGCACGATCACCAAGCGCCATTCGGCCACACGGTTGCAGTTTGCCCGTTTTGGCGGCGCGTGTCCTTTGTGGAACGTCCACCGCGCCTTTGAAACACCGGGGCGGTTTTTGCGACAGCTCGCCGAGACTCCCGACGGGGTGCGCTATATCTCGCTGGCGCGGGATGTCTCCAAACCGGGCGGATCCTTTGGCGCACCGGTGCGACGCTATGCGATCTCGCTGGGCTGCGAAGTCAGCCACGCGGATGCGTTGGTCTTTGCGGATGGGCTTGATGTGACGCAGGCCTCGGCCTTTGAACCCATCGGCATCTCCTGCCGGATTTGCGAGCGCCAGCATTGCCACCAGCGCTCGGTGCCGCCGCTGGAGCGACGACTTTCGGTGGACACCAACGAGCGCAGCGTGTTGCCCTACCGGGTCAATTGAACGCAAAAAGGCCGCCCCGCGTGAGGGCGGCCCGTGATGCGTCATCGCCTGAGATCAGGCTTTGGCCAGAATGCCCCAGATCTCATCCTTGAGAGCAGCGCGTTTCTTGCGCATGTCGTTCTCGGCCTGCTCGGACACCGGTTCCACATTGGTTTCGGCCCGGTGCACGGCGCGGTTCACCTCGTGGTACTCATCCGCAAGCTTGGCAAAATGCGCGTCCGACTGCTTGAGTTCGCTCATCAGAGCGGCTTTTTCGGGGAATTCCTCGGCCAGTTCATGAGGGGTATGGGACATCTTGTTTGCTCCTTCAATGCGTTGTTTGACAGGAGCTTAGAAGATGACTCGCAGACGCACTTTGACCGGGATCAAGTTTTTGGGGAATTCCAAACCCCAAATGACGTGCGGCCAGCATCGCTGCGATATCCGGGCCTCAAGTCAAGCTACCGCACCAACGCCCGAATTGAAGCGCCGCAACATATTATTCCCTGTGGTGGCAAAGGTTGCAGCCGTGTGAAGAGCTGTGCACCTGCTCCACCCCACTCCGACAAGGAGCAGATCTCTGATCGGGCACAGGGAGAGGAGTAAAAGGACAGCTTTCAAATCGGGGTGGTCTGCATTGAGCCCTTCACAGCTATAAAGCGTTGTTCGCTGGCTCGGATTATGCGAGCCGTTTCTTCCATGACAGACCTGTATTTGACCGAGCCTGACTTCGAAGCTGAGATTACGATCCTTACCGAAGAGCAGCGAGGGCGCCAAACGCCGCCACACAACTACATTCGCTGGGATTTCGGCTATGCAGAGGACAATCCTCTAGAGCCAGAGCGCAATCTGGATGCAGAAATCTACATGATTTGGCCAAATTTTCTGGATACCGAAGGCACACCTATTCAGAAGGGCATCCCGCTTGTAGGAACATACAAGGCTTGGATGCACATCTTGGTGAGAGAAATGGTGTGCTACCACCGGAAACGGATATCGGTTGGTCTAAAATTCAATTGCTATGAAGGCGGCCAGATCGTGGCAAGAGGGGTCGTAACAGAGCTTCGGGCCATTTCGCTCAACGGCAACTAAATACCGCTTTCCGACCACAATGACTTTCAGGCATGTCTATAAAAAACCGCCCCTCTGCGGATGCAGGGGGCGGCTAGGCGTGACTAACAGTGCAGGGTTCAACGCTGCGAGGTCTGCCAATCCGGATTAAACCAGGGTTCGGCATTCGACGACGGCAGCCGTCGGCCGAGGATATGGTCGGAGGCTTTCTCGCCGGTCATGATCGAGGGCCCGTTGAGGTTGCCGTTGGTGATGCGCGGGAAGATCGAACTATCGGCGACCCGCAGCCCCTCGACGCCGATCACCCGGCATTCGGGGTCAACCACGGCCATCGGATCATCCACCGCACCCATCTTGCAGGTGCCGCAGGGGTGATAGGCGCTCTCGACATGTTCGCGCAGGAATCCGTCGATCTCCTCGTCCGTTTGCAGGTCGGTGCCCGGCTGGATCTCGTGCTTCACAAAAGGCTTCATCGCATCCTGTGCAAAGATCTCACGCGTGAGGCGGACGCATTTGCGGAAATCGATCCAGTCCTGCTCGGTGGACATGTAGTTGAACAGGATCTTTGGCGCGGCGTTGGGATCGGCGCTGGCCAGCGTTACCTCGCCGCGCGACTGCGAGCGCATCGGGCCGACATGGGCCTGAAAGCCGTGGCCCTCGGCCGCCGCCTGCCCGTCATAGCGCACGGCGATCGGCAGGAAGTGATACTGGATGTCGGGATAGTCGATCCCCTTGTCCGAACGAATGAAGGCCGCGCTCTCGAACTGGTTCGAGGCCCCGAGCCCGGTCTTGGTAAAGAGCCACTGCGCCCCGACCAAGGCCTTGCCGAAGAGGTTCCAGTATTTATAGAGCGTGATCGGCTTCTTGGAGGCAAACTGGAAATAGAACTCCAGATGGTCCTGCAGGTTCTGGCCAACACCGGGACGATCCGCGATGACGTCGATGCCATGTTCGGCCAGATGCGCGGCGGGGCCAATGCCCGAGAGCATCAGGAGCTTGGGCGAGTTGAGCGAAGACGCTGCGAGGATCACCTCGATATTGGCGCGGATGACTTCGATCTTGCCGCCGCGCTCGACTTCGACACCGACGGCGCGGCCATCCTCGATCACCACCTTGCGGGCCAGCGCGCGGATCAGATCGCAATTGTCGCGCTTGAGCGCAGGTTTCAGATAGGCATTGGCAGCAGACCAGCGGCGGCCCTTGTAGACGGTCATCTCCATCGGGCCAAAGCCCTCTTGCTGCTGGCCGTTATAATCCTTGGTGACCGGATACCCCGCCTGCTGCCCGGACTTCACAAAGGCATCATGTAGCGGGTTGTCGCGGGGGCCACGGGTGACATGCAGCGGGCCGTCGGTGCCGCGCCAGTCGGGATCGCCGCCATGGCCGCGATCATCCCAGGTTTCCATACGTTTGAAATAGGGCAGCACGTCGGCATAGGACCAGCCGGTCGCGCCCGTTTCGGCCCAGTGGTTATAGTCGCCCGCGTGGCCGCGCACATAGACCATGCCGTTGATCGAAGAAGATCCGCCAATGACCTTGCCGCGCGGCGTCACCAACTCGCGCCCGCCCAGATGCGGCTCGGGCTGGGATTTGTAACCCCAGTCATACATCGACATGTTCATGGGGTAGCTCAATGCGCCGGGCATCTGGATGAAGGGGCCCGCATCCGTGCCACCATGCTCGATCACCAGCACCGATTTGCCCGCCTCGCTCAGACGGTAGGCCATGGCGCAGCCTGCGCTGCCCGCCCCAACAATCACATAATCCGCGTTCATCGCGTCTCTTCTCCTATCACCGGCTGAGACCCTGCCCTGCCCCGCCTCACGGCGCCGCAGGACATAACCTCTCTGGTCGCCCGCGTCCTTTTGGGGGACGGGGCGGGTGGGTGGGCGGCGCCCAAAAGGACGCGCCCTTACAGTTGTGTGTCGCCTTTAGAAGGCTGCTTCGCAGTCGCCCATGCGCACGTAGACCGACTTCACCTGGCTGAAGTGCTTGATCGCTTCCTTGGAGTTTTCACGCCCCACGCCAGAGGCTTTGACGCCGCCAAAGGGCGCCTCGACGGGCGCGTCATTGTAGGAATTGATAAAGCAGCTTCCGGCTTCAAGCTGACCGATCACCCGGTGCGCGCGGGTGAAATCCTTGGTGAAGACCCCTGCTGAGAGACCAAATTCGGTATCATTGGCGCGGGCGATCACCTCGTCTTCGCTCTCGAAATCCAAAACGCACATGACCGGGCCAAAGATCTCTTCGCGGGCGATCACCATATCGTCTTTGACATCGGCAAAGACCGTGGGCTCAACAAAAAAGCCATCCATATCAGCGCGTTTGCCACCACAAATCAGGCGCGCGCCCTCGGATTTGCCCTTCTCGATATAACCGAGCACGATCTCCATCTGGCGCTCGCTGACCATCGGGCCAAAGTTCACGCTCTCATCCATCGGATCGCCAAGTTTGGCGGTGGCGGTGCGCTCGGCCAGACGGGCGAGGAACTTCTCCTTGATGTCCTTGTGAACAAAGACGCGGGTGCCGTTCGAGCAGACCTGACCCGAGGAATAGAAGTTGCCGTTGATGGCACCGGAGATGGCGCTCTCGATGTCGGCGTCTTCAAAGACGATCATCGGGGATTTGCCACCCAGCTCCATGGTTACATGTTTCATGCCCTCAGCCGCAGCCGCATAGACCTTTTTGCCGGTCGGAACGGACCCGGTGAGCGAGACCTTGTCGACGCGCGGGTCCGTGACCAGTTTGCCGCCCACTTCGCCCATGCCCTGAATGACGTTGTAAAGCCCGGCTGGCGCGCCGGCCTCCATCAGGATCTCGGCCACCTTGAGCGCGCAGAGCGGCGTGGTCTCGGAAGGTTTGAACACCATGGCGTTGCCACAGGCCAATGCGGGTGCGCCCTTCCAGCAGGCGATCTGGGTGGGGTAGTTCCACGCGCCGATCCCCACACAGAGGCCAAGCGGCTCGCGCACGGTATAGACCCAGTCTTCGCCAAGCTGGATGTGCTCGCCGGTGAGGCTGCCCGCGAGGCCCCCGAAATATTCCAGTGCATCCGCACCAGAGGTGGCATCCGCGACCAGGGTTTCCTGCAGGGGCTTGCCGGTGTCATAGGTTTCCAGCACCGACAGTTCGTGATTGCGTTCACGCATGATGTCGGCGGCGCGGCGCAGCACCCGGCCGCGCTCGGTGCCGGACATCTTGGCCCATTCTTTCTGCGCAGCCTCAGCGGCGGTCAGCGCCTGCTCGACGATTGCAGGTGTGGCCGCGTAAACGGTGGCGATGGTCTCGCCAGTGGCAGCATAGATCACCGGGATCGGGGTGCCGGAGGTGTCTTCGACATATTCGCCATTGATGAAATGGCTGGCTTTGGGCTGGGCCGGATGTGTCATGTCTTTCGCCTCATTCATGTTCGAGGTCAACGGAATGCCCCGCGAGGGTGCGGAGCGCTGTCAATAGGCCTTCGCGGCCCTCTCGGGCACGCGAAGCTGTGCGGCTTCTTTCGGGGACCGGCACATGCAGGAAAGCCGCCGCGGCGTCTCTCGTGAATGGGTCGGACGGCAGCGTCCCACATGCGGGGACGCTGCCAGCGTGTTTAGTGTACTGTCTCGATCTTGGAGAAATCGAGGTCGTTTTCTTCGGGGCTGGCTTTGATCGCCATGACCTCTTCGCGCTTGTTGACGAAGATATAGATCAGACAGGCCACATAAAGACCGATCACCACGGCACCGATCCACTGGATCTGCAGCCACTGGCTCTGGAAGGCGACGGTCAGCGCAAAGAGCACAACCGCATTGCCCAGGATATAGGGCAGCTTGCCAAAGCGTTTGCTGGTGAGGTTCAGGTTGTCGGTATAGAGGCGGATCAACGAGTCAAACGAGTTGATCACAAAGATCACGCCCACAACCACCATGGAGATATTGATGACGAGCGTCGTCGGGATCTCGTTGAGGTGGTAGTAGTAGAGCACCGAGAACCACACGCCGAGCGGGATCGACGGAAAGATCAGCAGCGCGGCCAGCACCTGCCAGGTCTTCAGACCACCCACAAAGCGCGAGGTGAACTGACCGATCATGATCGACCATGCAAACCACCAGAACAGGTAGAACTCATGGTAGTCGGTGAGTGGCAGCACGAACTTGTGGATATTGGCGAAATAGCCGCCGATGTTGGAGGCGGTGCCCGCAAACTCGCCCAGCCCCATGCCGGAATAGGCCCACATCCCGAGGATCAGCAGCGCAAAAAGGCCGGTGGAGCCCAGCGACAGGATGCGCACATATTTGATGTCGGTCGAGGAAAAGGCCGCAAACAGGATCACCAGGAAGGTGATGACGTAGAAGGCCGGGATCACCGTCTCGCCGTCGCCCATGAAGGTGGCGTAATAGGGCAGATAGATCAGGAACAGCGCACCGGTAAAGGCACAGGTGCCGATGATGACGATGTTGTTGATCCACTTGACCACCGGGATCTCGAAGAACTTCACGCGCGGTTCGATCACGCAGAAGTAGAAGGTGGTCAGGAAATAAAAGCCCCAGATCAGGAAGCCCCAGAAACCGAATTCAAGCGCAAGCGGGTTTGTGAACCCATAGGCAGGTTCGGTTGCGGTGTCGGCATAAAGCGGGAAATCCCACGCCAGCGGAAACATCACGAGCCCGACGTCTAGGCCGGATGTGAACAGGATTGCGATGAAAGTGAACAGCGGCACGGGCGTGACACCGACCACCTCCAGGTTCCACCACTTGATGACGCAGAATGCCACCAGCGCAAAGGCCAGCAGAATGCCTGCGGAGATCAAATAGGTCATTCGTTTTTCACCTCCCAGTGAAGTTTGTCGCAGGCGGTCCCTCTGGTGCCCGCGTTGAGCGATGTTATTGTTATTGGCAGCGACGGCCTGGAACGCCCTCGCCTGAATAAACTAACCAAATTTTGAATGGTCATTCAAGTTTTGGTTTTTCGAGGACAAATATTGAATAATCCGCCGCAGTGGCGCAGTCTGATTTTATGGCACGTAAACGCATTCGCGACATCCGCAACGAAGAGCTTATTGAAGCAACGATCATCACCGTCCACAAACGTGGCTACGGGACTGTAACCATGGCGGAAATCGCGCGTGAAGCCGGGGCTTCGGCAGCGTCGATCAGCTATTATTTCGGCTCCAAGGAAGGGCTGATGGAAGCCACAATGCGACATCTGTTGCGCAAGCTGCGCAAGGCGATGGTCGAGGGCTATGCGCAGGCCCGATCACCACTGGAGCGGCTCTATGCAGTGATGGATGCGAACTTTGCAGATTCGCTGTATAGCGTGCCGCAATGCAGCATCTGGATGCAGTTCTGGGCCAATGCGCCCTACTCTCCCAGTCTTGCCCGGCTGCACCGGATCAACCGCGCGCGGGTGCGCAGCCATTTTGTCGCCGAGTTGAGCCAATTGGTGCCCGCCGATCAGGTGGAAACCGCGCGCCAGGCCCTGCAGAGCTATATGGATGGCGTCTGGCTGCAGGCCGCGCAATCGGAACAGCCGCTGGACACCGAGGCGGCCCGCACTGCGGCGCATCGGGTGGTGGATCTCGTCACCTCGCGCGCGCTGGCGGCCTAGGCGCAGGGCGCAGCCCATGCGCCGGGGCGCTGCCCCGGACCCCGGGATATTTGAGGTTAGAAGAAGGCCGCAGACTCAGCCCTCGCGGCGGTAGACCAGTTCGGTCCCGCGCGGAAGGTAGATCAGCGCCAGTTCGGTGTCAGTGAGGCGGGCAATAGCGTAGCACAGGCTGGTGCCGGAATTATTGTCCCAAGTAAAAAGGAAGGGGCTCTCGTCGCCCGCCTCGGCGCAGGGTTTGTGCAAAGAGAGGTATTCGACCGATGTTTCCGCCCCGGCATAGGCGTTTATGCGCTCGGCCCCGCTGACGCGAAAGCTGTCATTGGGATCGATGGTGGAGCGCCAGAGACCCTGCAGGCTGGCCAAGAGCTGATCCGAGCGATCCTCGGGCTCTGGTCGGATGGCGCGCAGAACCAGTTCTGACGTGGTGTCAAAAAGATCCTCTCGCAAACCCTCGAGCGTGTAGCGTCGCCCGCGGATGGCTTGCTGGATCTCCTGCCAGAGCGCGGCGGAGGTGCGCCCGTCGTCATAAACCAGATAGCGCCGCCCGGCGCCGATGAAGGTGCAAAAGCTGGCATAGGCGGTGGTTTCCGCATCACAGCCTTGAAACACGGCTTTGGTGCTGAACCCGGACTGGACCACATGGCGCGCCGGGACGTCGGATTTGATCGGAGTGAGATGGGCGCTGAGGTGGTGCGTGTAAGTCCTGAGCGCGGCGTCGGACCCAGTGTCCGGATCTGCGGCTGGCCGCGTCTGGGCTGTTGGGTCGGGTGCAGCGGCGCCCCTGGTGTCGATCCGTGCGAAATTCTCCTGGCGAAAGCCACGGCGCGCGCACCCATCTTCGCCCTTGATTTCAAAATCCGTGTCCGCGACGCAAAACCCAAGCCTGTCATCGGTGAAGGCCCAGCCCTCGGTCTCTACCCGCAGATAATAAAACCGGCTTGTTGACGGGGAAGAGAGCACCTCTGTACAGCTGCCTGCAGGCAAATCCCACCAGCCTTTTGAGGTCCAGTCGCCCGCCTCCTGAAAGCCGATTGCTACCCGCTGCGCCGCGGTGGTGTCGTTGCACAGGTCAAGCGCCGCCTGCCCCGCAGACGGCAAGGCGAGCGTAGCGGCCAGCAGGCACAGGCGCCTAACAGCCGGGAACGACATGAGGGATCATTTTGTACATCACGATGCAAACATCTATGACAGAAGTGTAACACTCTGACGACAGGTGCGGCGGCCCTTAACGGGCTTTTTCCATGATATTACGGTGATATATCGTGATCAGGACTTTGTGGCATGCGGTGCGGGGGTGATGGCGCGCCGCTTTACCATCGCCTCGCGCCAGGTGATGAAGGTCACCGCGCCAAGGATCATGGTGCCGCCCACGACCACCCAGACATCGACGCTTTCGCCAAAGGCCAGCGCGCCAAGAAGCGTGGCCCAGATCAGCTGCAGGAAGGTCACCGGCTGTGTCACCGTCAGCGGCGCCGAGGCAAAGGCCAGCGTCATCGTGTAGTGGCCAGCGGTGGCAAAACAGGCGACCCCAAAGAGCAGCGCCAGTTCAAAGAGGGTCGGCGTGACCCAGTTGGCCAGCGCAAAGGGCGCAAGTCCGATGGTCACCCAGATCGACAGCATCGCCACCACAACGGTGGGATTGGTGCGCCCGACCATGGTTTTGGCCAAGAGGTATGAGAGCCCAAAGGCAAAGCCGGTGATGAGCATTGCCAGATGCCCCGGCGACACCTCGCGAAAGCCCGGGCGCAGGATCACCACCACCCCGAGAAGTGCCACCCCGACGGCTGCAATGCGGCGAAAGGCGAGTTTTTCGCCCATAAAGATCGCCGCTCCCAGTGTCACATAGACGGGCGAGAGGTAGTTCATCGCGGTAACCTCGGCCAGCGGGATGCGGGTCATGGCAAAAAACCACATGATCACACCGAGCGCATGGACCGCGCCGCGCAGCGCAAAGAGACCATGCAATTGGGACGTCCACTCCACCGCCTTGATCGAGCGGATCATCGGGATCAGGAACACCAGCCCGAGAAGATAGCGCAGAAAGGCACCCTCGGCGGGGGGAATGCGTGGGCCCATGTATTTGACGAGCGCCGTGACCGCGACAAAGTTCAGCCCCGTCACCAGCATCCAGAACACGCCGCGCATCGGATTGGAGGTGGGCTCTGTGGCCGGGGCTTTGGTCTGGGATACATCGCTCATGCGGGCAAAAAGACACCTATTGCGGCGGCAAGACAACCCTTCACTTGTGAAATATTGTACCCCTTTCGGGGATGCAATTGTGCGTCGGCCGGACCGGCAGCTGCGCGGGGCACAACACTGAGGGCGCCCTGGCAGGCGGCTTTCTGCCTGACGTGATGTTGCATCGATGGGTGCTTGCCTTTGCGAAAGAGGCGCATATAGTTCGGGTCGTAACCAGCAGAGGAAGACCCGATCCATGATCCAGACCCTTGCCGCATTCGCCCTGTTTGTGTCGCTGCACGTGGTCCTTTGTCATGTCCTCTCCCTCCGCTTGCGTCCTGCTCGACGGGTTGCGCTGGTCCGCCGCTGACGCGCGACCGCTTTTCTCTGATCTTACCCTTCATCTGCAATCCGGACGGATGGGTCTTGTCGGCCGAAACGGCTCTGGCAAGACAACACTTCTGCGTCTGATTGCAGGCGACCTGCCCCCTGAGGGCGGGCGCGTACAGGTCTCTGGCCGTCTGGGATGGATGCGACAGGAGGTGGCCAGCGCGGCGCATCTCACGGTGGCTGATCTCTTTGGGGTAGCCCCTGCCCTTGCGCGGTTGCGGCGCATCGAGCGCGGCGTGGCCACGGATACCGACCTGGCCGAGGCCGATTGGACCCTGCCCGCGCGCATCGAGGCAGCCTTGCAGCGCTGCGGGGTGTCCGTTGCGCCAGAAGAGCCGCTCGTGCCGCTTTCGGGAGGGCAGCGCACGCGTGTGGCGCTGGCCGCTCAGATCTTTCAGGCACCCGATATTCTGCTTCTGGATGAGCCCACAAACACGCTTGATGCCGAGGGGCACGCCATGGTGCGGGGGCTGTTGCGCGACTGGCGCGGCCTTGCGCTGGTGGTGAGCCATGATCGCGCTCTTTTGGAAGAGATGGACGCGATCGTGGAGCTGCGGGCGGGTGGCGCCCAGCGCTATGCAGGCCCTTACAGCCGGTATCGCGCCGAGCGGGACATGGAGCTGGCAGCGGCCTATCAGGACCTTCATGAGGCCGAAAAGACCCGCAAGGAAACCCTGCGCCGCGCCCAGGACGCCACAGAGCGCAAAGCCCGGCGCGACAGCCAAGGCAGGGCGGCGCGGGCGTCAAGAAGTCAGCCCAAGGTGTTGCTCGATAAAGCAAAAGAACGTGCCGAGGCCTCCAAGGGAGCGGGCGTTCGGCTGCGCGAGGCCCGGCGCACCGAGGCCGAGGCCGCCCTTGCTGATACGCGTGAGCGCATCGAGGTGCTCGAACCGATCCAGATGGAGATCCCCGCAACCGGCCTGCGGAACCAGACGCGCCTCGTCGCGCTGCAGCACATCACCGCAGGCTATGGCCCCCATACGGTTTTGCGGGATTTTTCACTGGAGATCACCGGGCCGGAGCGGATCGCCGTGATGGGCCCCAATGGCTGCGGCAAGACCACGCTGTTGTCGCTGATCCTCGGGCATCTTGAGCCACACGCCGGGCACATCACGCGCCCGGCAGAGGCGGCACTGCTGGATCAGCATCTGAGCCTTTTGAAGAGCGACAAAACGCTCTTGGAAAACTACCTTCGGCTCAACCCCGATGTGGGAGCGCAGGATGCACATGCGGCGCTGGCGCGGTTTCGGTTTCGCGCCTCCGAAGCGCTGTGGCAGGCCGCGGCGCTCAGTAGCGGGCAGCGGCTTCGGGCGGGGCTCGCCTGCACGCTGGCACGTCCAACTCCGCCGCCGCTTCTGGTGCTGGACGAGCCGACCAATCACCTTGATCTTGAGGGGCTGGAGGCACTGGAGGCGGCGCTTTTGGGGTATGACGGTGCGCTCATCGTGGTGAGCCACGACAGCGCGTTCCTTGACCGGATCGCTCTCACCCGCCGCCTCGTGCTGCCGTCTCAGCGGTCGGGCAGCGGGATAAATTCGCTGTCATCGCCCGGTGGCAGCTGAAAGCGGGGATTGCTGGCAAAATCGCCGCGCGCCCAGGCCTGTTTGGCCTCTTCGATCTTCTCCTTGGAGGAGGCGACGAAGTTCCACCAGATGTGGCGCGGCCCGCCCATGGTCTCACCGCCGAGCGCCATCAGCCGCGCGCCTTCGGGACCTGCGGTGACCGTGATCGCATCACCGGGGCGAAAGACCATCATCTGCCCGGCGCCGAAGGTCTGGCCTGCGATCTCGACTGCACCACGGGTGATATACAGCCCGCGGTCCTCGTGGTTGTCGGGCATCGGCAGCTTTGCCCCCGCCTCCAGGATCACGTCCGCGTAGAAGGTTTCCGAGTGCATGGTGACAGGCGCGGTCTCTCCCCAGGCGGTGCCGAGGATCAGGCGCACCTCTTTGCCTTCTCCCAGCAGATGCGGCAGGGCTTCTTTGCCGTGATGCTCAAACACTGGCGCCATGTCTTCCTTGTTTTCCGGCAGCGCGATCCAGGTCTGGATGCCAAAGAGGCTGCTCTGGCCCTTGCGGGTGGCTTCCGAGGTGCGCTCGGAATGGGTGACGCCGTTGCCAGCCACCATCCAGTTCACCTCGCCCGGATAGATCATCTGATGGGTGCCGAGGCTATCGCGATGCTCAAACTCACCCTGATAGAGGTAGGTTACGGTGCCAAGGCCGATGTGGGGGTGCGGACGCACGTCGATGCCCGCGCCGGTGAGGAATTCTGCCGGACCCATCTGATCAAAGAAGATGAACGGCCCCACCATCTGCCGCCGGGGCGCAGGCAGGGCGCGGCGCACTTCGAAACCACCGATGTCGCGCGCGCGGGGCACCACCAGCGTCTCGATACTGTCGAGATTGCCCGCTTCGGGGCACATGGGTTCAAGTGTCGGGTTCCAGCTCATGGATCTGTCCTTTCCTCGCCGCTTTCCTTTAAGCTAGGCGAAAGACAGCGTTCTGGCAGCCCTTTGCTTTTGCACAGGGTCTGCGCAGGGTCTCACATCAGCGCGAGCTTGACCGCAAGCGCCAGCATGACCACGCCGATCAGCGCGTCCAGCACCTGCCACGCGCGGGGGCGGGCAAAGATCGGTGCCAGCAGCCGCGCGCCATACCCGAGCGTGAAAAAGAACACAAAAGAGGCCGTCACCGCACCAAGGCCAAAGACCCAGGCCGGCGTATATTGCGCCGAGATCGCCCCCAGCAACACAACCGTGTCGAGATAGACATGCGGATTGAGCCAGGTGAAGGCGAGGCAGGTCAGAACCGCTGGCCAGAGCGCGGTCTGACCCCCCTGCCCCTCGGTCGAAAGCGCAGCCCCGCCCGTCCACGCCGAGCGCAGCGACCGTAGCCCGTAGCCGGTCAGGAACAGCGCGCCGCCGATGCGCATCACGGGCTCGAACCACGGCAACGCAGAGGTCAGCGTCCCAAAGCCCGCAACCCCCGCCGTGATCAGCAGCGCATCCGACAGAGCGCAGGTCAGCACGATTGGCAAGACATGCTGGCCGCGTATCCCCTGCCGCAGCACAAAAGCGTTCTGCGCGCCAATCGCAAGGATGAGGCTGAAGCCAAGGCCAAAGCCTGCCATCAGAATTGGCAGCATGTCTGGGGTCATCGGGAGGGGCTGCATGGCGTCTGTCCTTTGGGCTGTGTGCGCCGCTGGCCTGCGGCTGCCTTTGACTAACCAGCCGGGGTGGCGTAATCAAATTAAAGATACTGTGGCATATTAAGACTGGCTAATGCGATACGATCCCCTTCAACTGGCGGCTCTTTCGGCGGTGCTCGACCTTGGCAGCTTTGATGCGGCCTCGGCGGCGCTTGGGGTGACACCCTCGGCGATCTCACAGCGGATCAAGGCGCTGGAGGATCGCATCGGCACGCCCCTCGTCAATCGCTCAAGCCCTTGCACTGGCACAGAAACCGGGCTTCGGATCGCCAAACATGCAGAGGATGTCGCGCTCCTTGAGCGTCGCCTCAGCCGGGACTTGTCGCTCGAGGGCGCCGAAACACCTGCGCGGCTCAAGCTGGCGGTCAATGCGGACAGTCTTGCGACCTGGTTTGTCGAGGCGATGGTGGCGGCGGGGGATGTGCTGTTTGATCTTGTGATCGACGATCAGGACCACAGCACCGACTGGCTGCGCCGCGGGGTGGTTTCGGCGGCGGTCAGCGCCGAGCCGCGTCCGGTTGCGGGCTGCGATGTGCATGCGCTTGGGCATCTGCGCTATGTCGCAACGGCCAGCCCCGCCTATATGGCGCGCTGGTTTCAGGGTGGCGTGACGCCAGAAACCGCAAGCGTCGCGCCCTGCATGGTGTTCAACGCGAAGGATCGGCTGCAACATCGCTGGCTTGCGCGCCATGTCGCCCCCGGCCTCACACCGCCCTCACATGCGTTGTCATCGACGCAGGCCTTTCTCGATGCGGCGGCCGCGGGGCTCGGCTGGGGCATGAACCCCGAGACACTGGCCGAACCGCATCTGGCCTCTGGTGCTCTGGTCGAACTGGTCCCCCAGAGCCCGCTTGAAACACCACTCTATTGGCATGTGAGTCGGATCATGGCCCCCGCACTTGTGGAGATCACCCAAGCCGTGCGCCGTGCTGCCAGCGCCAATCTGCATCCGCCCCCAAAGGCCTCCAACGCGCGTGCTGGCCGTGGCGGGTGAGTTGATGCTAGGCTTGGCCTATGCTGTCAGTGCCCCACCTCCCCAAAGGATCGTTTGCCCATAGCGTTTGGCTGCATCTGGTGTTGCCGCGTGCCGCAGTTCTTGCCGCGCTCTGGGCCATGAATCAGAGCCTGCAGCTGCCGATCTGGCTGGTCTACCCGGCAGCGGTTCTGGATGCGGGGTTTCTGGTCTGGCAGCTCTGGCGTTATCATCAGGCCGCCGAAGCCCATATCCGCGACACCGGTGCAATGGCGCCGAGTTGGGGCGGGTATCTGCTGTGCCTGCTGGCGCTGTTATCAAGCGCAACCCTCTGGTGGGACACGGTCTTGATCGCCAACAGGCCGCCCCCCGAGGAACAGCACAGCGAGCAGATGCGCCGGGCGCGCGAGGCGCTGTATCAGCTCACCCTCAGCGCCGATGGGCGCACAGTGCAATTTGAGGGCGAGATCACCTATGGGCTGAAGGCGCGGCTGACGCAGATCATAGAGGACACTCCGGATCTGCGCGTGATCCATCTCGGCAGTCCGGGTGGGCATGTCTTTGAAGCACGCGGTGCGGCGCAGGTGATCATGGGCGCGGGTCTCGAGACAACGGTGAGTGAAGCCTGCAGTTCGGCCTGCACGCTTTTGTTCATGGCCGGAACACGGCGCCACCTCGACCCGCAGGCGCGGCTCGGGTTTCACGGCTACGGCCTCAGTGAATGGGTGCATTTACCCGGCTATGACATTGATGCGGCGCAGGAAAAAGACCGCGTCTTCTTTTTGGCGCAGGGAATGCAGCCCGGGTTTGCGGCGCGGATCTTTGACCGCCCCCCCGAAGAGATGTGGTACCCCGATCATGCTGAACTGCGGGCCGCAGGGGTTCTGACGTCCCCGTAGAACACCGCTGCGCGAGCGAAACAGCTACGCATGAAGGGCCCCAGAGGAGGATCCAGAGGCGGATCTGCTGCGGGGACGCGGTTCCGTCCCCCACCCCACGCGAGGCGTGCGCCTTTTCACTCGTGCCTGTTCACTCAAGGCAAGGATCGCGATGCCACCGACCGGCACAGGCCACCCAGAAAAGAAAACGGCCCCACGCCTGAAAACGTGGGGCCGGTATCACAAGCCTGCCTGATCCCAAGATCAGAGCTGGGCCATCACCTCGTCGGAGGCCTCAAAGTTGGTGGTCACGCGCTGCACGTCATCGTCGTCTTCCAGCGCATCCACCAGCTTCATCAGCTTTTGCATGCCTTCGAGATCAAGCTCGGTGGTGGTGGTGGGCTTCCAGATCAGCTTGGTGCTCTCGGATTCGCCAAGCTCCGCCTCAAGCGCGTTGGACACCTCGTTGAGATCGGTGTCCGCACAGAAAATCACGTGCCCGTCTTCAGAACTTTCCACATCCTCGGCGCCCGCTTCGATTGCGGCCATCATCACCGTGTCCGCATCGCCCACAGAGGCTGGATAGGTCACTTCGCCCTTGCGTTCGAACATGAAGCCGACAGAGCCGGTTTCACCGAGGTTGCCGCCGTTCTTGGAGAAGGTCGAGCGCACGGTGGAGGCGGTGCGGTTCTTGTTGTCGGTCATGGTCTCGACGATCACTGCGACACCATTTGGGCCGTAACCCTCGTAGCGGATCTCGTCGTAGTTCTCCGCATCGCCCCCGGTCGCCTTCTTGATGGCGCGGTCGATCACGTCCTTGGGCACGGAGTTCGACTTGGCTTCCTTCACAGCAAGGCGCAGGCGCGGGTTCTTTTCAGGGTCCGGGTCGCCCATTTTGGCGGCGACGGTGATTTCTTTGGAAAGTTTGGAGAAGAGCTTGGACCGCGCAGCATCCTGGCGACCTTTACGGTGCTGGATGTTTGCCCATTTGGAATGGCCTGCCATGGTGCATCCTGTGTTTTGATTTCAGAAACTGGCGCTCATATAGCCTCTGAGAGCGCAGGCTTTCAAGCGCGGGCTGTTTTTCTTCTGCGCGCATCCCGATTTCCGGCCCCAAAGACGGGCCGCGACACTGCTGCGTCCAGGGCTCAAGCCCCGTCGGTCGCATCGTGCAGGGGCCACTGCCTCTTTCACGCAGAGTATCGTCGGCGATGCGATCTTTCTCCGCCACCCTACCGAACGCCGCCTCAGCCGCATGGTGTGGATCAAGGGGCGCGCCGCGATATACCAAGACGAGAGCATGCCAGAGATTTTGGGCGCGACGCATTGGGCCAGTCAGATCATGCCCAAGAGCGAAGCCACCGGAGTAAACTATTGATTTTCCTTGCATGAGGCTGCACTTCTGTTCTGAGACACGCGACATCCGAGCTTCTTCGGTGGCGTATCACGATGCGGCGGAGCCCCGAATGACATTGGATCAAACCCTGCTTTTTGGCCTCTTTGCGACCGTGTTCGGCCTGCTGCTCTGGGGCAGGTTTCGCTATGATCTGGTGGCCTTTGGCGCACTGATGGTGGCGGTGGTCCTGGGGCTGGTGAAGGCCGAAGATGCCTTTGCGGGCTTTGGTCATCCGGCCACCCTGGTGGTGGCGCTGGTGCTTGTGGTGTCGGCCGGGCTGGTGAAATCCGGGGCCGTGCATCTTATCACCCGGACACTGGTGGACCAGAGCCGGGCGCTTGGCGCGCATATTGCGCTCATGGGCAGCGTGGGCGCGGTCTTGTCGGCCTTTATGAACAATGTGGCCGCTCTTGCGCTGTTGATGCCGGTGGACATCCAGACAGCACGCAAGGCGGGGCGCACGCCGGGTCAGAGCCTCATGCCCTTGTCCTTTGCCACCATTCTTGGCGGCATGGCGACGCTGATCGGCACCCCGCCCAATATCATCATCGCCAGCATCCGCCATGACACGTTGGGCGAACCGTTCAAGATGTTCGATTTTGCCCCCGTGGGGTTGGCGGCGGCAGCGGCGGGGCTGGCCTTTGTGGCGCTGGTGGGCTGGCGGCTGATCCCGGATCGTTCGGGCGCGGCGGGCGCTACCGAGAGCCAGCTTGCCCCCTATATCGCAGAGCTGACAGTGCCAGAAGACAGCGATCTGATTGGCCAGCGGCTTGGCAGTCTGGATCCGGAGGCCGAGAAGGCCGATGTGGCCATCCTGGGGCTGATCCGCGGCGGGCAACGCCGCTATGGCCGGGCAGCGGGGGCGCTGCTGCAGGCGGGCGATACCATCGTGCTGGAGGCCACCCCGGATGCGCTGGATGAATTCCGCGCCACGCTCAAACTCGATTTTTCCGATGCCGCGCGCGAAGAAAAGCTGAAGGCTGCGGGCGAAGGGCTCGAGTTGATCGAGGTGGTGGTGCCTGAATATTCCCGTATTGCGGGCCGCAGCGCGCAGGGCGTCGGACTCGCCTGGCGCCAGAGCGCGGTGCTCCTTGGCATTGCGCGTCAGGGCGAGCGGCTGACCAAACATTTGCGCCAGACCGAAGTGGCGCCCGGAGACATCCTGCTGATCCTCTGCCCGCGCGATCGCGGGGCAGAGGTTGCAGAGTGGCTGGGCTGTCTGCCACTTGCGGCACGCGGTCTTTCGGTGACGGCCAATGACAAGACCTGGTGGGCAATCGGGCTCTTTGCCGCGGCGGTTCTGGCGGCGTCGGTGGGGCTGGTCTATCTGCCGGTGGCGCTCGGACTGGTGGCGATTGGCTATGTCTTGCTCAAGATCCTGCCTGTGGCAGAGATCTATGACCATGTGGAATGGCCTGTGGTGGTGCTCTTGGGGTCAATGATCCCGCTGGGACAAGCACTCGAAACGTCAGGCGGCACCGAGCTTCTGGCCCATGGGCTTGTTGAGCTGACCACAGGGCTGCCCGCCTGGGCGATCCTGACAGTGCTGATGGTGGTGACAATGACGCTGTCGGATGTGCTCAACAACACGGCGACCGCGATTGTGGCGGCGCCGGTGGGGATCTCCATGGCTCAGGCGCTGAATGTGTCGCCCGACCCCTTCCTGATGGCGGTCGCGGTGGCGGCATCGGCGGCTTTCCTCACCCCCATCGGCCATAAGAACAACACGCTGGTGCTGGGCCCCGGCGGCTATAAGTTCGGCGATTACTGGCGGATGGGGCTGCCGCTCGAGATCCTTGTGATCGCGGTCTCGATCCCAGCGATCCTGTTCTTCTGGCCCCTCTGAAGCGCCCCAAGGACCGAGAGCATGTGCCTGCCCCGCTCCGGATATGACACAGCCAGCCTCAAAAGCGTTGAGCCGCGCCAAGGGCGCGCCCCAAGCACGCCGCGCGATGCGCGCCCCGCTGCCGAGGGTCTGAGGCACGCCTCACGACCGGCGACGGCGTGCCCTTGGCCGGGGTGTCCCATCACACCATACGTTGCCCTTGCGGCAGCCCCACACGCAAAGATTGCGCGACTGGCCGCCTTGCGCCTAGGCTCTGGAGGAAAGGCACGCCACTGAAGGAGGAGCGCCATGGCCGCCGCACAGCGCGACAACCACGCCGATGTCATCGTGATCGGGGCCGGTCTGGCAGGTCTGGTTGCGGCCAATGAGCTGGCGGATCGCGGCAAGCGGGTGATCCTGCTGGAACAGGAGCCGGCTCATTTCATCGGCGGACAAGCCCATTGGAGCCTTGGCGGCCTCTTTATGGTGGACACCCCCGAGCAGCGCCGCATGGGCATCCGCGACAGTCTGGATCTTGCGCAGCGCGACTGGGCGGGCAGTGCACAGTTCGACCGTCCCGAGGATCAGATCCCGCGTCAATGGGCCAAGGCCTATCTCGAGTTTGCCGCAGGCGATATGCGCGCGTGGCTGCATGATCTGGGCCTGCGCTGGTTTCCAGTCGTGGGCTGGGCCGAGCGCGGCGATGGGCGCGCCGAAGGGCATGGCAACTCCGTGCCGCGGTTCCATATCACATGGGGCACCGGGCCGGGCGTGGTCGCCCCATTTGCCCAGCGCGTGCATGCCTATGTTGCGACGGGACGGATCGACGCGCGCTTTCGCCATCAGGTCAGCCATATCATCCAGCAGGGCGGTCACATCAAAGGGGTTTCGGGCGAGGTGCTGGCCGATGACCAGGGCCCGATCGGCGCACAAACCAACCGGCATGAGGTCGGCGAGTTCGAAGTCTACGCGCCCTCGCTCATTGTGGCCTCGGGGGGGATCGGCGGCAATCTGGAGATGGTCCGCGAAAACTGGCCGACAGAGCGGCTTGGCCCGGCGCCCAGCCGGATGGTGTCGGGCGTGCCGGCCCATGTGGACGGGCGCATGCTGAAGGTCGCGCAGGCGGCGGGCGGCCATATCATCAACGGCGACCGCATGTGGCACTATTGCGAGGGGCTGAGAAACTGGGACCCGATCTGGCCCAACCACGGCATCCGCATCCTGCCCGGCCCGTCGTCGCTCTGGTTTGACGCACATGGCACCCGCTTGCCCGATCCGGCGCTGCCGGGGTTTGACACGCTTGGGACGCTCAAGGCAATCTTGGCCAGCGGGCAGGACTACAGCTGGTTCATCCTCAGTCAGAAGATCATCCAGAAGGAATTTGCACTGTCGGGCTCGGAACAGAACCCAGACCTCACGTCCGGCACATGGGCCGAAGTGCTCCGGGCGCGGATCTTTTCCGGCGGCAAGGCCCCCGTCCCGGTCGAAGCCTTCAAGAAACATGGCGCGGATTTTGTGGTGGCCGAGACGCTCTCGGACCTTGTGCGCGGCATGAATGAGATCGCGGATGTGCCGCTTGACGAGGCACATATCCGCGCCCAGATCGAGGCGCGCGATGCGCAGGTCGACAATCCCTTTGCCAAGGACCGCCAGATCCAGGCGATCCACGCGGCGCGCAATTATCGCGGTGACCGGCTTATTCGCACGGCGAAACCGCATCGGTTGCTGGACCGCGCCAATGGGCCGCTGATCGCGGTGCGGCTCAGTATCCTCACCCGCAAGACATTGGGCGGGCTGCACACCACACTGGAGAGTCAGATGATCGGCGCAGACGGGGCGCCCCTGCCCGGCCTCTTTGCGGTGGGCGAAGCGGCTGGCTTTGGCGGGGGTGGGTATCACGGCTACAATGCGCTTGAGGGCACGTTTCTGGGGGGCTGCCTCTTTTCGGGGCGTCAGGCTGGGCGTTCGGATCAGATCGCGTGATCTGGGCGGAAACGTGTGCAAGGCAGCCGCGATGACACCGCCCTCTCCAGATACGATCTATTTTTACGCGCAAACGGACCCTTATGCGGAGTTTTCGAACTTCGCGCCCTATGGGGTGTGCTTTGAGGACATTTGGTGGCCGACGGTGGAACACTATTTTCAGGCGATGAAATTCCACGATGCAGCCTATCGCACACGCATTCGCCGGTGCCAAAAACCCAAGGATGCCAAAGCCCTTGGCATGACGCGCAAGGTCCCCCTGCGTGCCGACTGGGAGGAGGTCAAGGATGACATCATGTATGCGGCGGTCTTGTGCAAGTTTCGCACCCATGGCGCGCCGCGGCAGTTGCTTCTCGGCACCGGCGATGCCCCATTGGTGGAGAACGCGCCTATGGATGCCTATTGGGGCTGCGGCCCGGATGGGCTGGGTCTCAACAAGCTGGGCCGGATCCTGATGCGGGTTCGGGGTGAACTGGCTGAGGATGCGGCGGCTCTGAAACGCTGATGAGGCGGCGCTGGCGGTCCAAATCAGGGATGGGCGAGGACCGCTGAGACCAACGCTCCCCGGGGTATTTCGTCTCGGATGTGCCCGCCAGCATCAGCCACTGGTCTCAACCAGACCTTCTTTTTCGACCTCTCGGCTGTAACGCAGAAGCGCCTGCCCGTCGCTGTCCAGCAGGATCAACGCGTCCGGCTCGATCTGGTAATGCGTCACCTCTGGGAGGAGCGACAGCAGCTTTTCTTCCTGTTCTGCAAGGCCCTCCGGGCAGGCCATCATGGTGCCGGCGATCTTGTCGGGAAAGGTGATTTCATCGCCTTCGATCTCCACCTCGCCCATGAACCGGTTGCAGCCCGCGCTGGTGCCAAAGCGACCATCCTCAAAAAAGGTGAGGTCGAGATCACGCCCTTCGAGCGGGGCTTTGCCCTCAATCTCGCTCAGGGTCCATTGCGTATCGGTCAGCGGCGGAGTGGCTGGCTCGGTCGCGCGGGTCTGCGCGCTCATCACGATGGCGGAGGCTGCCACCAGAACGGTGGCGATAAAAGCTCTTCGGGTTGTCATCATGGGTCCCATTCCCAATTCTGTCTCTATCGAAAACAAAAGTGGGAAGCGGGACGCTCTACCACAAGGGGAATAACAACAATCGCAGATGGTATGCGCGAAAAGACGCGCATCCCGATGTCAGAGTGGCCAGAGCAGCGGGATCACGGCCGAGGCCAAAAGCCCCATTGAAAGATTGAGCGGAATGCCCACCCGGAGGAAGTCCGAGAACTTGTAGCCCCCCGGACCATAGACCAGCATATTGGTCTGATAGCCGATGGGCGTGGCAAATGAGGCCGAGGCTGCAATCATCACCGCGATCACCAGCGGGCGCGGATCAAGCCCCATGGCCTGCGCCAACCCCACCGCAATCGGCGTGACCACCACGGCAACGGCATTGTTGGACACAAGCTCGGTGAGAACCGAGGTCAGAAGATATACCGCCCAGACCAGAAAGAAGGGCGGCAGATCCACTAAGGCCGGGGAGATCGCGTTGACAATGAGTTCGACCGCGCCGGAGCTTTCAAGCGCCGCGCCAATGGCCAGCATGGAAAAGATCAGCGCCAGAAGCCGCCCATCCACAAAGGAAAACGCCTCATCCGCGTCGATACAGCGGGTCGCCAGCACCAGCGCCACCGCAAGGATCGACAGCATCAGGATCGGCGCCAGACCAAAGGCGGCGGCGATCACGATGCCGACCATGGCGGCCACTGCAACCGGCGCGTGGCTGCGGCGATAGGCACGCTGCGTGGGCTGGGACACATCGGCCATGTCCGTCTCTGCCGCAAGGCGCTGGATATCGCCCGGCGCGCCCTCCAGCAGCAGCGTATCCCCCACGCGCACCACCAGATCATCAAGCTGCACGCCGATGTTCTGGTTGCGCCGGTGTACCGCCAGCACATAGACGCCATAACGCCGACGCAGGCGCATTGCCCCAAGGCTGCGCCCCACCATGCGACAGCCAGGCGTGATGAGCACCTCGACCGTCTTGGTTTCCACAGCCGAGACCTGATCGACGCGCTTCAGCTCCTTGTTGCGCTGCAGGCTCAGAAGCTCTGTCATCTGGGTGCGCAGCACAACCCGGTCGCCCACCTGAAGCTCCACGCCCTGCAGGTTGCGCCGCAGCGAGTCATCGCCGCGGATCACGTCGATCAGCCGCACGCCCGGGCGTTTGAAGAGCTGCACGCCCGTGACTTCGCGGCCGATGAGGTTGCTGTCAGGCGGGATCACCGCTTCGGTAAAGAATTTCATCTTCGAGCGATCCGAGAGCATCATCGCCATACTGTCCCGTTCCGGCAGCAGGCGCGGCGCGATAAAGCGCAGATAAATCAGCCCCCAGACCACAACCACGATGCCCAAGGGCGTGACCTCGAAGATAGAGAATGGCGCAAGACCCTGCGCGCGGGCCACCCCATCGACCAGCAGGTTGGTAGAGGTCCCGATCAAGGTGAGCGTGCCGCCCAGAACCGCTGCATAAGAGAGCGGAATCAGCATCTTGGAGGGCGAAACATTGAGCGTGCGCGAGATCTGGATAAAGACCGGGATCATCACCACCACCACCGGCGTGTTGGACACAAAGGCCGAGGCGATCACCACAAAGCCCATCAGGAGCGCGATTGCCATTCTGGGGCTCACTTCGGCCTTCTTTCGGGCCACAGAGGTAAAGGCATCAAGCGCCCCGGTGCGCACCAGGGCCCCCATGATGAGGAACATCGCCGCAATGGTCCAGGGCGCCGGGTTCGCCAGCACCGGCAGCGCCTCGGCATAGGGCAGCACCCCGGTGATCAGCATCAAGGAGACGCCACAGATCGCCACCACCTCGGTCGGATAGGTTTCGCGCAGAAAGGCCACGAACATCGCAAGAACGATCAACAACGCGATAATGGCGCTTGTGGTGTCACCCGATTGAAAGAGAAACATTCAAATCCACACTGTTTGGGGTGCTCCCGCCGCATTTTGGGGCGAGGCTTCAGCCGACGGACATATTCACCGATCAAAGGCCGTGCAGCAAGCAATTGTATCAGCAAAATTCGGCAGATGCGGCGAGATTGGCACCTGCGTCACAGGTGGATGCACTGATCCCCGCATCACCCCCCGAAACCGCAGGCCCTTCACCCCGTGCAGGTATCAGGTCTTGTCCGCTGGCCTCTCAATTCATTGCGGGAGATTGCGCTCGCTCCGCGAGGGCTTATGGTGGCCGAATGACCCCGGATCGACCCATTTTCACCCATCGTCTCTCTGCCTCGGGATCGGAAAGCCCGCGTGCTGACGCGGGTGAGATTTTCCCCTATTGGAGCTTTACAAAGACGGTGATCGCAATCTGCGCCCTGCGGATGGTGCAGGACGGTCGGCTCGACCTCGACGCCCCTCTGGCGGGCTTTGATTTCTCGTTGCGACAGCTGCTTGATCATACTGCGGGGCTGCCGGATTATTTCACCCTGCCCACCTATGGGGCGGCTGTTGCGCAAAATGAGGAGCCCTGGTCTGCCGAGGCTCTGCGCGCGGCCACCCTGGCGCAAGGCCGGCTGTTTGCCCCCGGCACGGGCTGGTCCTATTCCAATCTTGGGTACATGGTGACGCGGGACCTGCTTGAGGAGGTGGCCGGGCGGTCATTCTCTGATCTCCTCCAGCAGATGATCTGCGCTCCGCTTGAACTGCGTTCCATCACGCTTGCCCAAACCCGCCGCGATTTTGAGAGCCTCCATTGGGCTGCCGCAAAGCGCTATCATCCGGGCTGGGTCTATCATGGCTGCCTGAAGGGCACAGCCGCAGATGCGGCGCGGCTCCTGCAGGGGCTCTTTGAGGGGGCGCTGCTTGATGCGTAGATGCTGCGCGAGATGCGCAAGAGCCATCCCCTCGGCGGGGCAATCGAGGGGCGCCCCTGGACCGAATGCGGCTATGCGCTGGGGCTCATGAGTGGGCGCGCAGGGGAGGCCGGGCGCATGATCGGCCATTCCGGCGCTGGCCCTTTCAGCGTCAACGCGGTCTATCATTTCCCCGATTTGTCACCGCCTGTTACCGTGGCCAGTTTCACCGACGGCACCCTTGAAGGGGTTGCAGAACATGCGGCGGTTGCGGCGGCCCTGTCAGCCTGACCGGACCACTTGCGAGCGTCTCCGCGGGAAGCGTGGCGCATGAGGATGTTCCGCCGCTTGGTATTGCGCGTGCAAACCTGCTGGCTGTCACATTCCACTTTGAAAATCGCAAAGCGGCGCCTGCAGATCCTAGGCATTCACGTTGCTTCGGTCCGGCTGCGGCCAAGTGATGATCCAGTGATGATCCAGTGGCGGCCGGTCGGAACGCGCCTCTCAAACGAGGGGACGCTCCCGCCCAAGACACGCTGCTCTGGCCTGCGCCAGAGAAACGGGAGGAGGGCTTTTCTCAAAAAGCATGACGACGGGCGGGAGCGCCCCGGTTTTGCGTGGCGGGCGCGCGGTTAGGGCGCGACTTGTTGCAAGAGGCCACCCTGACGCACCATCTCGATGCGTTTGGCGGCGCCGGTGCGGTCATCGGTTTCCACATAGACGCCCGAAAGCGTCGCAGCGCCGGTTGCCGGGGTGAAGCGGCTCTTGGGCATGCCAGTGAGGAACCGGCGCATCGGTTCCGCCTTATCCATTCCAATCACGGAATTATAGTCGCCGCACATGCCCGCGTCCGTCAGATAGGCAGTGCCGCCCTCAAGGATCTGTGCATCCCCGGTTGGCACATGCGTATGGGTGCCAACCACAAGCGAGGCTTTGCCATTGCAGAAATGTCCCATCGCCATTTTCTCCGAGGTGGCTTCGCAATGCATATCGACAATGATCGCCTGCGCCAGCCCACCGCGAGGATGGGATTTCAGCACGCCTTCGACCGCCCCAAAAGGATCATCAAAGGCCCGTTTCATAAACACCTGCCCCAGCGCCTGCAGCACCAGAACCTTCTGCCCGCCGCGCGCGGTGAACAGCCGATGTCCCCGCCCCGGCGCCCCCTTGGCAAAGTTCAATGGCCGCACGATACGGCTGTCCTGCTCAATGTACTGGAGCATGTCCTTCTGGTCGAACGCATGATCGCCAAGCGTCACGCAATCCGCCCCTGCTTCGAACAGGATCTTGGCGTGCTCGCCAGACAGCCCCATGCCGTTGGAGGCGTTTTCGCCGTTCACCACGACAAAATCGAGCCGCCATTCGTCCCGCAGACGCGGCAGGGTTTCGGTTATCGCCGCACGCCCCGCGCGGCCCATGACATCGCCAAGAAACAGTATACGCATGTCCCCGCAATAGGCGCAGAGACCGCCCGCCACAAGGGGCAATGGCGCTGAAACGGCGCAAACACATCGCCTCTGCGCCCTGACCAGAGCGAAGACCGCGCGCCGGGACGCCTAACGCCCGGATCATGCGAAGGCCACGCCATATCGTGTATGCCAAGGCACGTCAGGGCGTGTCACGCCAAGGGCGCGACTGTTCCAGCGCGGCAAACAATTTCCCCGATTGCCTCCGATTGCATGCGGTTTTGAGGATATATCCCCGCCAGCGTCGCCTTTTTTAATAAAAGAGTTGCGATCAGGCCGGCAGCCGACAAGTCTGGACACAGAGCCGCGCCCGACCCGATGGAGCGCCTCACGCCATTTCAGACGAGTCCTCATCATGTCCACACCCGTATTGAACCTTGATCCCGACACGCTTTTGATGTCCTCAAAAGACGCCCGCGCTGCAGCCGCTCCCTATGCGGCAGAGTATCAGGGCCGCGGCCCCTTCAACTACGGTGGCTATGACAACTTCCTGAACCCAGAGATCCTCGAGCGTGTCCGCGAGGAGCTGAAGCAACTGCCCGAAGCAGCCAACAGCTATGATCGCCCGCAGGAGCGACTAAAGACCTCTTATGTGCCCGAACGCCTGCCGATGTATACACGGCAGCTGTTTTACGCGCTGAACTCGCGCCCGATGCTGGCGTTCATCGAGGAACTCACCGGTATCAAGGGGCTGATCCCCGATCCCTATTTTGCAGGTGGCGGCGTTCATGTGGTGGCCAATGGCGGGCATCTGGATATTCACGCAGATTTCAATCACCACGCGGGCCTGAACCTCGAGCGTCGCGTGAACCTGCTGATCTACCTCAACAAGGACTGGCGGGAGGAATATGGCGGTTCCTTCGAG
Source organism: Epibacterium sp. HA2-3 (assembly GCF_055693725.2). Classification (NCBI taxonomy): domain Bacteria; kingdom Pseudomonadati; phylum Pseudomonadota; class Alphaproteobacteria; order Rhodobacterales; family Roseobacteraceae; genus Epibacterium; species Epibacterium sp. HA2-3. Next base: position 1,876,504 of record NZ_CM172490.1, read on the forward strand.
GTCTGGGACGAGAATATGGCTGGAAAGCTTGCCAGTTACGTGCCGCTCTTTAACCGGATGTGCATGTTCTCCACCTCCTCCGAGAGCTGGCATGGCAACCCCGAGCCGGTGAACCACCCCGATGGCGAGCCGCGCATGTCGATTGCGCTCTATTACTACACCGCGACATGGGACAGCACCCGCAAGAGCCACACCACGCTCTTTAAACCGCGCCCCGGCACCAAGGACCAGCGCGACCGGCAGGTGGCGCGGCGTGAGCTCTTGCAAGACCTCTTGCCGCCGGTGCTCCACCGCAAGCTTGCGTGGCGTCTGGAGAAGCTGGGGTTTTGAGCCCGCCCTGCCCCTGACGCCCGCCTGCCCTGACAAACCCTCTGGGATCCGCCGGATCCGCGTGATCCGGCAGGCTCAAGATCACCGCGCGATGGGGGCCTGAGAAAAACGTCCCCGCAGCCGGAAAAGCGCCTGTGCCAGAGGCGTCAGTCTCGTCAGTCGCATCAGGGGCGTTTGAAATCCAGCACCCGGCTCTCGGTCACGATCATGTCGAGCGGCTGATCGGTAGGCTCGAGCGGCAGGCCTTCGGCTTTTTGGGCGTCAAAGGCGAACCCGATCGCCAGCGTCGCACGCTGCGCCCGAAGCCGTTGCAGCGTCCGGTCATAAAACCCGCCGCCATAGCCCAGGCGATTGCCCGCCGCATCAAAGGCCACCAGCGGCACAATGAGGATTTCGGGATCGAAGTAATCGTCTACTTCCGGAACCTTAGCGCCAAAAGGACCGTCGCGCAGCGCGCCTTCGGGCTGCCAGCGGCTGAATTTGAGCGGCAGGCCTGCGCCCTGGATCACCGGCACCCCCACGGGTCCGTGGGCGGCGGCTTCGGCCATCACACCCAGCGGATCAATCTCGGTGCGAATGGGCATATATCCCGCAAGAGGCACGCCGCGATAGCCTGCGAGCACCTCGGCCAGATGGCCCGCCGCTCCGGGGCGCTGCGTCTCAAAGGCGCCTTTGCGCCGCACGAAGGCGGCCTTGCGCGCCGCTGCCTTGATGGCGGTCAAATCGCCTGCGTCCTGATCCGTGTCACTCATGCGCTGATGTCCCTGCGTCGCGTTAGATTAAGACCGCCCCCGCAAGGCCCAGGAAAGCAAAAAAGCCCACAACATCCGTCACCGTGGTCACAAATGCCCCCGAGGCGAGCGCCGGGTCGATCCCAATTCGGTCCAGAATAACCGGGATCACCGTCCCTGCGAGCCCGGCGACGACAAGGTTGATCACCATTGCGGCAGCGATCACCACACCGAGCATCGGCGTGCCGAACCACACAACGCCGATGACGCCCATCACCACGGCAAAGATCCCGCCATTGATGAGCCCCACCAGCACCTCGCGTCGGATCACACGCCAGACGTTTGATCCGGTCAAATCTCGTGTGGCAAGCGCGCGCACCGCCACCGTAAGCGACTGCGTGCCTGCATTGCCGCCCATCGAGGCCACGATGGGCATAAGCACCGCCAGCGCCACGAATTGCGCAATCGTCGCCTCGAACTGCGCAATCACCAGAGAGGCAAAGATCGCCGTCACCAGATTGACCGCCAGCCACGGGAAGCGCTGTTTGGTGGTCTCGGAGACCCGATCCGACAGGCTCCCCTCGCCGACACCGGCCAGACGCAGGATGTCTTCTTCGTGCTCCTCGTCCAGAACCGCCATCGCATCGTCTATGGTGATGGCGCCGACCAGACGGCCGCCCTCGTCCACCACCGGCGCCGATATCAGGTGATACTGGTTGAAGGCATAGGCCACGTCCTCTTCGTCCTGGCCCACGGGAATGACCTGAAAGGTCTCCTCGAGGATCTCGATCAGCGGTTTGGTGCGGCGCGAACTCATCAATCGCCCAAGAGTGACCTGCCCGATCGGATGCATGCGCGGATCCACGATCACCACATGATAGAACTGTTCGGGCAGCTCCTCGGCCTCGCGCATGTGGTCAATGGCCTGCCCAACGGTCCAATGCTCGGGTGCGGTGACCACCTCACGCTGCATCAGGCGCCCGGCAGAGTTTTCAGGGTAGGACAGAGATTGCTCGATCGCGACCCGGTCGCTGTCTTCCAGCGCGTCGAGAATCGCCTCTTGCTGGGGCTCTTCGAGATCTTCGAGCAGATCGACCACATCGTCACTATCGAGATCGCGCACCGCATCGGCCAGAACCTCGGGGTTCAGCGCCGCAATGACCTCCTCGCGGATGGATTCATCCAGCTCCGACAGGATGTCGCCGTCAAACTCCTTGTCATAGAGGCGGATCAGTCGGCCCCGGTCGTAAGCGTTGATCTGTTCCAGAAGGTCCGCAATATCAGCCGGGTGCAGTGGATCCATCAGTTCCACAAGCGCATCGCGGTCGTCGCGATCCAGCGCAAAGAGGATCTGCGCGACGCGCTTTCTGTCCAACTCGTAGGCGTCCTCGCCCATGGTTTCTGCTTCGGGGGTGTTCTCGCCTGTGGTCATTCGCCGCCCTCCGGTTTACCTGAGTTCCCTGTCTAAAGGATGCGGAAGGGCAAAAACAACGGCCCATCAGCAATTTACCCCTGCCGCCCCACGCCCTATCCTGTGCAGAGCTGATTTGACAACGAATGTGACATCGCAATGAAACAAGATCTCATTCTTCTGGGCCGAGTGCTGTCTTTTTGCGCCTCCCCTTTCGCGCCCGATGGGCCCGAGGCGGCCGTCGAGGAACACGAAGCCATTGCCCTGCGCGCGGGCAAGATCGTGGCGCTTGGCAGCCGGGCAGCGCTCAGCAAGGTGCTGCCAGAGGCAGAGATCGTCGATCACGGGCAGAAGCTGATCGTGCCGGGCTTTGTCGATGCCCATGTGCATTATCCGCAGACCGCGATCATCGCCAGCTGGGGCAAGCGGCTGATCGACTGGCTCAACACCTATACCTTTCCCGAGGAGATGCGGTTTGGCAACCCGGCCTATGCCGCAGAGATCGCAGCGCGCTACCTGGATCTGACCACCGCCTGCGGCACCACGACGGTTGCGAGCTACTGCACCATCCATCCCGAGAGCGTTGATGCGTTGTTCGAGGCGGCGCAGGCCCGCGGGCAGCGCGTGGTGGCCGGCAAGACCTGCATGGACCGCAACGCGCCCGAAGGCCTGCGCGATACGCCGCAATCCGCCTATGACGACAGCGCCGCGCTGATCCAGCGCTGGCATGGGAGGGAGCGGCTCATCTATGCGATTACGCCACGGTTTTCACCAACCTCCACCCCAGAACAACTCGAAGCGCTCGGCGCACTCTGGACGGCGCATCCTACCTGCCTGATGCAGACCCATCTGAGCGAGCAACTGGACGAGATCGAATGGGTGCGCAGCCTCTTTCCCGAGGCGCGCGACTACCTTGACACCTACGAGCGCTACGGTCTTCTGCGCGAAGGCGCGCTCTTTGGCCACGCCATCCATCTTGAACCCCGCGAACGCGCCCGCCTCCTGGAGGCCCGCGCCAGCCTGATCCACTGCCCCACCTCCAATACCTTCATCGGGTCAGGGCTTTTTGACATGAACGGCCTCATGCGCGAGGGCCACCGGATCGGCCTTGCTACCGACACCGGCGGCGGGTCGAGTTTTTCGATGCTGCGCACCATGGCCGCCGCCTATGAGGTCGCCCAGCTGCGCGGCACGCCTTTGCACGCGGCACAGCTCCTGTGGCTTGCAACCCTCGGGTCGGCCACGGCACTTGGGCTTCAGGACAAGGTCGGTAATCTCGCCGTGGGACGGGAGGCCGACCTTGTGGTGCTTGATCTTGCCTCGACCCCGGCCATTGCCCAGCGTGCGACACGCGCCGAGACCCTCTGGGAGGCCCTCTTTCCCACGCTGATGATGGGCGATGACCGCGCCATTGCCGAGGTCCGCATCAACGGGCAGAAAGCGGTCTAGCAAAAAGGGCCGCAGCCGCGCGCCCCTCTTCTTCTAACCAAAATATCCCGGAGCGCGAGGCAGAGCCTCGCATCCCCGCTCGCGCCCAACCGCGACGCTCAGTCTCCGTTCGCCAAGGCCTGCGCCAAGGCACCGTGACGGCGGATCACCGCCGCCGTATCAACCGTGGTCAACCGACCAGAGGCCACCACCTGACGCCCCTCGACAAAGAGATCCCGCACCTGGCGCGGACCGGCCAGAACGAGCGCCGCTGGATCCCAGCTGCCGCTGGACGCCAGCCCGGAGACATCCCAGACCGCGATATCGGCGCGTTTCCCGACCGCAATCCGGCCGCAGTCCGGCCGCCCCAGCACGTCGGCCCCGCCGCGTGTCGCGATCTCCAGCGCCTCATAGGCGGACATGGCGTCGGCACCATTGGCAACCCGCTGGAGCAGCAGTGCCTGACGGGCTTCATCCCAGAGGCTGGCCATGTCATTGCTGGCCGAGCCATCGACGCCGAGCCCCACCTTGACGCCTGCATCGCGCATCTGGCGCACGGGTGCGATGCCGCTACCGAGGCGACAGTTGGAACAGGGACAATGCGCCACGCCGGTACGGGTTTTGGCAAAGAGGTCAATCTCTTTCACGTCCAGCTTCACGCAATGCGCGTGCCAGACGTCATCGCCGGTCCAGCCGAGATCCTCCGCATATTGTCCGGGGCGACAGCCAAACTGGGCCTCGCTATAGGCGATGTCCTCGTCATTCTCGGCCAGATGCGTATGCAGCATCACCCCCTTGTCCCGCGCCAGAAGCGCCGTGTCGCGCATCAGCTCCCGGCTCACCGAAAAGGGCGAACAGGGCGCAAGCCCAACCCGGCACATCGCCCCATCGCTTGGGTCGTGATAGGCGTCAACCAGCCGGATCATATCCTCGAGAATGTCTGCCTCGCGCTCCACCAGACTGTCGGGCGGCAAACCGCCATCGCTTTCGCCGATGCTCATGGCGCCGCGGGTGGGATGAAACCGCAAGCCCACCTCCGCCGCCGCATGAATGGTATCCTCGAGCCGACCCCCATTGGGAAAGAGATAGAGATGATCCGATGTGAGGCTACACCCCGAAAGCGCAAGCTCCGCCAGACCAAGCTGGGTGGAGACCTGAAGATGCTCCGGCCCCATGCGCGCCCAGATCGGATAGAGCGTCTGCAGCCAACCAAAGAGTAGCGCATCCTGCCCCCCCGGCACCGCCCGCGTGAGGTTCTGATAGAGATGGTGATGCGTATTCACGAGCCCCGGCGTCACCACCGCACCGCTCACATCCACCTTGGTTTCAGCGCCCCCGAGCGAGGGGCCGATCTCGGCAATCACCCCCGCGCGTACCCGGATGTCGACCGCGTGAAGCACGCGTCGGTCGTCGTCCATGGTCAAGACGGTTTGGGCATTTTTCAAAAGAAAGTCAGTCACAGCTTCACGCTCCCCATTCTGCCCGTTTCATATGGTGGAGGTGAAGGATCGCCGACGGAAGACGGGCAAAGGACTCGGCGCGGGTGTATTGCTAGCTCAGCCCGCGCCCTCAGGGCAAGTCAGCCAATGGCAAAAACTGTTTCTGCGATTGCCATCAAGTCCTTGCCCTGCGCCCTTGATGCCAGCCCCCGGAACGGGCAATGCGAGTTCTCAAGCCTCGCGCAACAGCTCCAGCGCCGCGGCGTGGATGGTTGGGTTGGACGCTGCCAAGGCGCGCCCCCCCTCATGGGCCGCCCCGCCCTGCCAGTTGGTCACCAGACCGCCTGCGGCTTCGATCACGGCAATCGGTGCCTGGATATCATAAGCATTGAGCCCCGCCTCGATCACAAGATCCACGGTCCCCGCCGCCAAGAGCGCATAGGCGTAACAATCCATGCCATAGCGCGTGAGTTTCACATGCTGTGCCACCTGTTCAAAGCCCGTGCGCTCTGCCTCTGTTCCAACCTCGGGGAATGTGGTGAACAAAATCGCCTCGGAGAGCGCTTCGGTCTTGCGTGTCAGGAGCGGGCGGGTGCCATGCGGCCCCACCACCTGCGCGTGACCGCGACAGCCTTCGAACCGCTCGCCGATATAGGGCTGATCAATGATCCCCAGCATTGGACCTTTTGCGTCCGAGAGCGCAATCAGAACACCCCATGTGGGGGTGCCACTGATAAATCCACGCGTGCCATCAATGGGATCGAGCACCCATGTCCGCCCGCTGGTGCCGGTGGTGGCAGCAAATTCCTCGCCCAGCACGCCGTCGTCCGGGCGCAGCTCGCGCAGGACCGCGCGCATTGCTTCTTCGGCAGCGCGATCTGCAACCGTCACCGGATCAAAGCCTGCCTCCAGCTTGTTGTCAGCCGCCGTGGCGCTGTTGCGAAAATGCGGAAGGATTGCTGCACGGGCAGCCTCGGCAAGGCGGCGGGCAACGTCCAGATCAGACAGCGTCGAAGGATGTGTCATAAAAAGCCCCGATGATTGAGGTGGCAGGCCCGGATCGGGTGCCACGCCACGCAGTCGCTTTCAAGCCAAATCTGCCCACCGGGCTTGGTTGCGCGGCCTGCGCCCCTGCCAATTGGTCCGGGATCTGTGGTCGGGCGCTCTTCGCGTGAAAGCCCTTCCGCCTGCTCCGCAGAAGGCCGTGTGAGGCGCAGTTACGCAAAGCAAAAGGCCGCCCAAAGGCGACCTCTGTATAGTTCGCAGGAAACACCGCGCAGATCGCGGTCACCCGGACTTGGGCCAGCCCGTGCTCAGGCGACGTCGCTCAGCACCCGAGCGAGTTCAAAGAGACGGCGACGCTGATTTTCCGGGATCGCATAGTAGGACCGCACGAGATCCAGCGCTTCTTTATCGCCCATCAGATCGGCTGGGACACGGGCTTTGTCAGGGACCGATTTGGTCTCGTCCTGCAGGCCCTCAAAAAAGAAGCTGATATTCACATCGAGTGCGTCGGAAATATCCCAAAGGCGCGACGCGCTCACACGGTTGGCACCGGTTTCATATTTCTGGATCTGCTGAAACTTAATTCCGACTTTCTCAGCCAATTGTTGCTGCGTCATGCCGATCAGCCAGCGACGGTGCCGGATGCGTTTGCCAACGTGAATGTCGACGGGATGTGCCATATGTAGTATCTCCCAGCTACGGCCTCCGAAATCGGGTGGATGACGCGCCCAAAGGCGTCGAAAACCCTTGTCCCGGACCCGCAATCCGATGGCGTGACATCCGTCATCGGTATCGTTTGGTTAGGGTGAGAAGTTCAGTTATGTGGAAAGTGTACGCCCTTCGTAGTTGAATACAAGTTACCCAACACGCGCCCTGCGATCCTCTGGAGGCAAATATATGATTTCATGCATCAAAAATTATCGCGAAAGGCGATCAGAATCCGGTTTGCAGCCACTCACCATAAATGGTGAGGCATGAAATCGGTATTGAACCACCCGTACTTGATTCGAATCATACAGGCCACAAACTGAGAGAATAACCATAATGCTATCCTTTCGTATAGTAAAACATGGAACAAATGGGACTCTTTGCGACACGCCTTTCGCGCCCCCCGGCCCAGGTCAAATCGAAATAGAAATACATGCCTGCGCTTTGAACTTTGCCGATTTGCTGATGATCAAGGGGAATTACCAGGATACGCCGTCCCTTCCGTTTACCCCGGGGCTGGAATGCGCAGGACGGATCACCGCTATTGGCCCGCAAATTTCGAATTTCCGAATTGGCGACCGTGTTGCGGTTTTTGGCGGACAAGGCGGATTGGCCGAAATCGGCGTTTTTGATGCCGCTCGTGCGGTGCCGATCCCGGACACTGTCAGTTACGAGGATGCAGCGGCCGCGTTGATTGCGCATGGCACCAGCCTTCTGGCGCTGGAGCATCTGGCCCGGCTCCAGCCCGGCGAGCGCCTGCTTGTCACCGGAGCCGCCGGTGGCGTGGGCCTGACCGCAGTCGAAATCGGCAAGCTCATGGGCGCAGAGGTGATCGCGCAGGCGCGTGGGGCAGAAAAGCTCGCGGTGGCCAAGGCAGCCGGAGCGGATCACCTGATTGACGCCTCAGACGACCTGCGCCAGCGCGTCAAGGATCTGGGCGGTGCGGATGTGGTCTATGATGCGGTGGGAGGCGACACGTGGGAGGCTGCCTTTCGCGCCACCAATCCGGGGGGGCGTTTGTTGCCGATCGGCTTTGCCGGTGGGGCGGTGCCGCAAATCCCCGCCAACCACCTGCTCGTCAAAAACCTCACTGTGTTCGGCTTTTATATCGGTGGCTTGATCAAACTGCGCCCTGAGCTGGGGCAGCAGACGTTCGAGACCCTGATGCGCTGGCTGGCGGAGGGGCGGATCACGCCTCACATCAGCCACCGCCTCCCCCTGAGCGAGACGGACGCCGGGCTCGAACTGATCCGCAGCCGCGCCACCACCGGCAAGGTGATCATACAACCCCAAGCTGGACGGGTGCGCTGACCATTTCTGTGCCCACGGCGCGCAACCCCGGCTGAGACAGCCCGGCAAAACCCTGACGGATCAGGCTTGCGAGATGGTCGACATATTGCGCCCGTGACCGTTCAGCGCCGTAGAGGTTGATGTGTTGCACTGGCAGCTGCGGCAGGCTGCCCCCGTGGTCGATCACCTGCTGATGCGCGGGCTGCGTGCCTTCCAGCAAGACGCCAACTGCGAGATCGGCGCTGACCGTGGCCTCCACGGTACGGTCGGATTCGCTGTCCACGGCCATCTCCCACGGGATGCCCGCATCATCGAGCGCCGCTGTCGCCAGTCCGCGAAAGATACAATTGCGACAGAACCCGATCCGGAGCGGGCGCTGCCGCCAGGTCTGCCCACCAAGCGCGCCAATCCAGCGCAGCGGCATCTGGTGAATGACCTCGCCGCCCTCGCTTGCGGTGGTTTCAGTGGTCACGATGAGATCAAACCGCCCCTGGGCAAAATCCATCTTGAGATCGCGCGTATTGGACGTGCAGAGGTTCACCTTCACCCGTGGGAACTGCACATTAAAGCGCTGCATCACCATCGGGATCACCGGATGCACCACATCATGGGGCACACCAAGTGTCACTTCGCCCTCAAAGGCCTGATCGGTCAGGCGGGTGATGATCTCGTCATTGAGGCTGAGCATCTTGCGCGCAAAGCCCAAGAGCTGCTCTCCGGCCGAGGTCAGGCCGATGTTGCGCCCTGAACGGTCCAGAAGCTCCACACCCAACATTTCCTCAAGACGCTTGAGCTGCATGGAAACCGCCGATTGCGTCAGGTGCAGGAATGACGCCGCACGGGTGACACCGCCGGTGTCTGCAACCGCCACAAACGAGCGCAGGGTGGTTATGTCCAAGTTCCGCATCATCACACCTCTTGATGGGTTAGTTCAAAATCATTCGTTTTGAGAATGAGCCCGCCCAACGTATATCAAGATCAGTGATGCAATCAAGCGCATCCATCACAATTCAAATTATGGAGCTCCTCATGGCCAACTGCATCGAACACAGCCGTCCCATTCCCCTGCGGCGTCCTTCCCTCCTGTCCACGATCACCCAGATGATCGCCCTGCGCCGCCAGCGGCAGCATCTGGATCGTCTGAGCGATGAACAGCTCAAGGATATTGGTGTGACCCGCGATCAGGCCGAGGCCGAAGCCCGCCGCAAAGCCTGGGATGCACCGAACTTCTGGCTGAGCTGAGGCCACCTCTGTGCTGATCCAGACCCTTGTCAAAACCAAACCGGCCCCGCCCTGCCCTGATGTGGCGCAGCGGGTCCGGTAAAAACTTGTAAATCTGCTGTCCATTTTCGCCCTCCTGCGTCCCGGAACCCCTTGAACCTGCGGGCTCAAACGCCAATATTTGACGCAACAGGCATATTCGCGTCGCGGATGTGCTCTGAGGGAGAATCTAGACGGAGACCATGACTCATGGCACAGTTTGACAGCATTCGGTCTGCTGCCGGCGCACGCAGCGCCGAGATCGACGCAGGGCTTCGCGCCCACATGAACAAAGTCTACGGCACCATGTCCGTAGGTACACTGATCACATTCCTTGCAGCCTGGGCGATTGCCGGCCTGTCGGTCACCTCTGACCCGGCCAATGCCGTCGCGCAGCTGAGCTCTGACAGCTACCTGACCAACTTCGGTTACGCGATCTATGCCTCGCCGCTGAAGTGGGTGATCATGTTCGCACCGCTGGCCTTTGTGTTCTTTGGCTTTGGCGCCGCCGTGAACCGCCTCTCCGCCGCGGGCGTCCAGGTCGTGTTCTACGCCTTTGCTGCGCTGATGGGTCTGTCGATCTCTTCGATCTTCGTGACCTTCACCGGTGAAAGCATCGCGCAGGTGTTTCTTGTGACCTCCATCGCCTTTGCGGGTCTGTCGCTGGTGGGCTACACCACCAAGAAAGACCTCTCCGGCATGGGTTCGTTCCTGATCATGGGCCTCATCGGCCTGATCGTGGCGTCGGTTGTGAACATCTTCCTCGCCTCCTCGGCGATGGCCTTTGCGATCTCCGTGATCGGCGTGCTGATCTTTGCAGGTCTCACTGCTTATGACACCCAGCGCATCAAGAACGACTACCTGCAGATGGCACATGCAGGGGACCAGGAGTGGCTCGGCAAAGCCGCCATCATGGGCGCCCTCAGCCTCTATCTGGACTTCATCAATATGTTCATGATGCTGCTCCAGCTGCTCGGGAACCGCGAATAACCGCATCTTCCCAACTTGCAGACAGACGGGGCGGATCACATCGATCCGCCCCTTTTCTTTTTTTCCGACCCCCGATTTTATTCTGACGTTCCAAGGACTCCACGATGAAAATAGAACCGATTGGCCCGGATCGGGCAGCGCGTCTTGTTCCGCTCCTCGAAGATCTGCATGCGGTGCATGTCGCGCATCACAGGGACCGATACACACCGAACCCTGATCCAGCGCATCTCTCAGAGTGGCTCTCGGAGTGGCTCGCAGAGCCCAATGTCCACGCGCTTGCAGCCATAAGCCCGCAGGAGGCGCTGATGGGCTATCTGATCTATGACATCGAAAAGCGCCCGGCCCTGCCCGTGCGCCCGGCTGAGACGCGTGCCATGCTGCATCACATCGCCGTCGCCGCGCCATTGCGCGGTATCGGTGTGGGCAAAGCCCTGATGACCCAGATGAAAGATGACGCGCTGGCCAAAGGCGCGGATGTGATCGGCGTCACCTATGCGCCCTTCAACGCGGCCTCAGCCGCGCTGATGCGCCACTTTGGGCTGGAGCCGGTGATGACCATGGCAGAATGGCGCAGCCCCTCTGATGAGGCCTCTCAGAAGCCCCCTCAGCGGACATCCGAGACATCGCGGCAGGAAGCGATATAGCCTGCTGAAAGTCGGGGTAAAACGCCCCAGACAGGGGAGATACGGGCGAGGAGGAGATACGGCAGAGGAGGACTGCGCCACGCGCTCCTCCTCGCCTTGGTTCAGAGTTGCGCCACCTCGACCGCGACCGGGGCCGGAAGGTTTACATCGGCCTTGCTATGATCGGTCAGGGCCACGGTTGCAGGCATCAGCAGCAACAGCGCAGACAATCCAAACAGTTTTTTCATGGCAAACCACCCCTTACACATATTCACTCCACGCATCATGAATGCCGGGAGAATGCGGCAGAAATGTGCAATTCAAGGGGAGGCGGGGCTCATATATATCTTGTTTTTTAGATAAATGGATATGCCATCACGCAGCATGGGGTGCCCGGACGGCCTATCAAGATGCCTTTGGTTCTGGAGGGGGTGAGGCGCGCGGGCCTCGGTGTGTCGAGTTTTAAAATACGTTTCGAAGACGTTTCAATGACACTGCCAACACGAAAAAGGCCAACACGAAAAAAGGCCGCGGCAGATGCGCGACCTTTTCAAAATCTGAGATCAGATCGACCTCGAAAGGCTTACTTGATTTTGCCTTCTTTGTACTCGACGTGCTTGCGCGCGACCGGGTCGTACTTACGAATGGTCATTTTCTCGGTCATCGTACGCGCGTTTTTCTTGGTCACGTAGAAGTGGCCCGTGCCCGCGGTCGAGTTCAGGCGGATTTTGATGGTCGTCGGCTTCGCCATTGTGCTTCTCCTGCGTCCGAAAAGGCAGGGGGCCTCTCGGGTCTAATTCCTATATGAGCGTGCGCTTTTACCTTTGTGGTGGCGAGTGTCAATAGGATTCGCCCGGCTAAATTGCAGCTCTTGTTAAAATCGCCTCTCTTGCGAGGGGGCGATACCGTCTCACCCCAAGGGGGCGTGTTTTGCGCAGAGAGCCTATAAGCCGGATCTTGTTCCCCCTGCCCCAAAAGACAGGGTTCGATGACCATTCTTCTGGGATGCCCGTTGCCGGACATCTCTAGCTGCCAACCCGGCCTCTCTCGGGTGAAACATCCCTAGCGGCGGTTTCGGTTGCCCGACCTGCCCGCGCGGAGGCCCTATTTGGCATTGCTCCCGGTGGGGCTTGCCGTGCCACCCCTGTTGCCAGCGGTGCGGTGGGCTCTTACCCCACCGTTTCATCCTTACCCCGTCGCATCCTTTGGCGAACCTCCAGAGCGGCGAAGCGGTCTCTTTTCTGTGGCGCTTTCCGTCAGGTTGCCCTGCCCGGGCGTTACCCGGCACCGTCGTTTCAGGGAGTCCGGACTTTCCTCGCGGGGGCAGATGCCCCAACGCGGCCATCCGGCTCTCTGCGCGAGGTCTGCCTACGCCTGCGCGCAGGGTGCGTCAAGATGCTATGGGGTGAAGGGGCTTTGCCCCTCTGCGCGGGCGCGCATTCAGCCCAGGATATTTGGCGCTAGAAGAAGAGCTACGAGAGAAGTGGCGCAACGTCCTCGCCACAGAGGGGGCCGCATGCCCAGGGACGGTAGCGCAGGCGCACAGCCTGAAGAAGCGTGGCGTCGTCAACCTCGGCGGTGAAGCCACAGGCCTGCGCGGCCTTGCGCAAAGCCTCAGGCGTGGCGGCGGGCGCGGCAAGCGGCTGGCCATTGGGCCGCGCAAGACCAAGGGTGGCGAGCCGCTGCCAGTCGAAGCGCGGCCCCGGATCCCATTTGCGCCCCGGCGCCATGTCAGAGTGACCGATCACACCGGTGGCCGGGATGGTCCAGCGCGTCATGATCTGCGCCATGAGCGTCTCAAGCACGCACATCTGAGGCTCTGAAAACGGGTGGTCGCCGCGATTATCGAGCTCGATGCCGATCGAACGCGAGTTGATGTCCGAAAGTCCCGCCCATTCTCCTTGGCCCGCGTGCCAGGCGCGGTGGTCTTCTGCGACCATCTGCCAGAGACGGCCATCGCCGCCGATCAGATAATGCGCCGAGACCTCAAAGGCGGGATCACAGAGCCGCTGGAGCGCGGCTTCGGCGCTTTCCATTGCCGTGTAGTGCAGAACAATGAGATGCGGCTGCAGCCCGTCCCTCCGGGCCCCGAAGTTGGGGCTCGGGTGCCAGATGGGGTCAGCAGAGGCCATGGTAAGAGATCAGTTGCCCGCCGCGCGAACGGCAGCCCGGAAGGGCGCGGGATCCCAGCCACAGGCGTAGCCATCACCATCGGGATCAAGCGCTTTGCGGTCCCGTTTGGGGCCACCCATCTCGAGAAATGCCGTCTGGGCGAGGTCTGCAGAGGGGTATTCGGCGCAGTTGCGGGCCGAGCGGGCCTGCAGATTGATCCCCGTGCGGCTGTAGATCCGTTGCCCGCGCGGGTTTGACGTCGAGAGGGCGTAGCGCACGATGTTGGGGGCCAGATCCTCTGGACGGTCCGGCACCGCAGTTGGCGTCACCACCTGATATTGCGCGCGCTGGCGTGCGATACGCTCGGCGTCGCTTTCGATGGTTTGCCGGGCAGAGACCGCCTCAAAACTGTTCTCATCCGACAGGTTCGGGTTGCCCACCAGGGCAGGCGCGGGGTTGGAGGGGCTGGCCTCGAGCGGTGCGCGCCCCGAATTCTGCCCTGCCGCAGAGAGCGCAGCAGCGGTTTCACGCGCAATGTCGTCATTTGCAGATGCGGCAGCCCCTCCCGAGGGGCGAGGCTGCTGCCAGTTGGTATTGGTGGCGGTGCTCTCGTCCGAGATTTGGGTGGCAGGTACCAGCGGGTCGCCGTTCAGGGTACGCCCCGCCTCGACTTCGGGCGGTGCGTTGAAGGGGCTTGTTGCATCCCCCACCCCTGCTGCGCTGTCGGGCACTTGCGGGCTACAAGCCACAAGTGCAATCGCGCTGACCGCGACCAAGATTGCTGGAACTCGCATTGCTGCCACCTGTCTGCTCAGTCTTGCTTCGGAGGTCCTTTTACCACCACTGGGCGGGCTTGGCCACAAATCCGGCCGCTTGCTCCAGCGCATAGGCGGTATTCAGAAGATCGCCCTCGTCCCACGGACGTCCGATCAGCTGAAGTCCCAGCGGCAGCCCCTGCGTGTCGACGCCGGTTGGCACCGAAATCCCGGGCAGGCCCGCTAGGTTCACGGTGACAGTGAAGACGTCGTTGAGGTACATCTTGACCGGATCTTCGTCGTTCATCTCGCCAAGGCCAAAGGCCGCGGAGGGCGTCGCCGGGGTCAGGATCGCGTCCACACCCGCAGCAAAGACATCTTCGAAATCCTTCTTGATCAGGGTGCGGACCTTGCGCGCGCGGTTGTAGTAGGCGTCGTAGAACCCCGCCGACAGCACATAGGTGCCGACCATCACGCGGCGCTGCACCTCATGGCCAAAGCCTTCGGCGCGGGTTTTCTCGTACATCTCGGTGATGCCGTCGCCCTGCGCGAGAGTCGCCCGATGGCCGTAGCGCACGCCGTCGTACCGCGCCAGGTTCGAAGAGGCCTCAGCCGGGGCAATCACGTAATAGGCGGGCAGCGCGTATTTCGTGTGCGGCAGCGAGATGTCTACGATCTCAGCGCCCGCGGCCTTGAGCATCGCGGCGCCCTCATCCCAGAGCTTGGCGATCTCGGCGGGCATACCGTCCATGCGGTATTCGCGCGGGATGCCGATTTTCTTGCCTTTGATGTCGCCGGTAAGCATCGCCTCGAAGTTCGGCACCGCAAGGTCCGCAGAGGTCGAATCCTTGGCGTCATGGCCGCACATGGCCTCGAGCATGATGGCGGCGTCGCGAACATTCTTGGTCATCGGGCCAGCCTGATCGAGCGAGGAGGCAAAGGCCACGATGCCCCAGCGCGAGCAGCGCCCATAGGTGGGCTTGATGCCAACGGTGCCGGTGAAGGCCGCAGGCTGGCGGATCGAGCCGCCGGTGTCGGTGCCAGTGGCCGCAAGGCACAGGTCTGCCGCCACAGCCGCGGCCGAGCCACCAGAAGAGCCACCGGGCGTCAGCGGGGTTTCGTCCCCCTCGCGCCGCCATGGGCTGATGGCATTGCCGTAGGCGGAGGTCTCGTTCGACGAGCCCATGGCAAATTCATCCATGTTGAGCTTGCCGAGCATCACCGCGCCTGCGTCCTGCAGTTTCTGCGAGACGGTGGATTCATATTCGGGCGTAAAGCCCTTGAGGATGTTCGACGCCGCCTGGCTGTCGACGCCTTTTGTGCAGAAGAGGTCCTTCATGCCGATGGGCAGGCCGCACATGGCGGGCGCATCGCCCGCGGCAATCCGCGCGTCCGCCGCCTTGGCCCGGTCCAGAGCGACGTCGGGGGTCTTGTGCACAAACGCGTTGAGCGCATCCGCGCCGTCGATGGCCTTGAGGCAGGCCTCGGTGAGTTCCACAGAGGTGGTGTCACCCTTGCGCAGCATATCGCGGGCCTCTGCAAGGCCCAGTTTGTTCAGGTCAGACATGTCTTACTCCACAACCTTGGGCACAGCAAAGAAGCCTTCGCGGGCATCTGGGGCATTGGCCAGCACTTTGTCCTGCTGGTTGCCATCGGTGACCACATCCTCGCGGCGCTTGAGGCGCTGCGGGGTGACGGAGGTCATCGGCTCGACACCCTCGACATCTACTTCGTTCAGTTGCTCGATGAACCCGAGGATCGTGTTGAACTCTTCTGCCAGCGCAGGCAGAGCGTCCTCTTCGACCTTGATCCGGGCCAGTTTGGCCACTTTCGCGGCTGTGCTTTGGTCAATCGACATCAATAACCCTCATCTCGTCTTGTCCACGCGTTTACCGCTCGCGCCAGCGCGCCGCAAGCCTGCCTTGGGATTTCTCCGCCAGCAGATGAAAAACGCCGCATCAAAGCGCCCCGCATGCCGCAGACCCCAAGGCGCATGAAAGCCCCGAGTGACGTTTCGAGCTGTTTCGCATCGGGCCTTGCCCGATGCGACCCGCGCGGACAGCAAAGCTGTCCGCGCGCCAGCCTCAATTGGTCAAGGCTCGCAACCGACAAAACGGGCTCGCCCCGGACCCAAGCGCGGGCGCCCTCCTCCCGTTCTTCGGCATTTCTATCAAGGGCTTGCAGAGATGCATGGATTTTCTTGAATGTCGTGATAAGGGTGGATCAGGACACACTCCACTCATTGCAGATACAACGCGGGGAATGGCGCATGAAACTGATCTGGCTCGGTCATGGCGGCTTTCGTCTGGAAACAGGCGAGACCACCCTTCTTATCGACCCTTGGCTTACCGGCAATCCGATGCTCGAAGACAGCCAACATGACGCGGCAACCCAAGGGGCCACCCATATCCTGTTGACCCACGCGCATTTTGATCATGTGGCGGATGTGCTGGAGCTGGCAAAACACCTCTCGGTGCCGATCGTTGGCCAATATGACCTGATGGGATATTGGGGCGAAACCGAAGGCGTGCAGACCGTGGGCTTCAACAAGGGCGGCACTGTCACGGTCGGGGACACGCGCGTCTCAATGGTGCCGGCCTCCCATTCCAACACGTTTTCCACCCGCGACGGGCTGCGCACTGCGGGCAGCGAAGTGGGCTACATGATCCGGGCAGAAGGCAAGACGCTCTATGTGTCGGGCGACACCGACATCATGGCCGACATGGACTGGATGGGGGACTACTACAAACCCGAGATCGGCATTCTGTCGGCGGGGGGGCATTTCACCATGGATATGAAGGCCGCCGCCTATGCCGCGCAACGCTATTTTGCCTTTAAAACGGTCATCCCCTGCCACTACCGAACATTTCCATTGCTGGAACAGAGCGCACAAGACTTGATTGATGGGCTTCCCGGCGTCAACGTCATCGAGCCACAGATTATGAAAGACATCGAACTCTAATGCCTGCCAACGATTTTACCACAACCGAATACGCCCGCAGACTGGAAAAGACCCGCCGCGCCATGGCCGCAAAGGGTCTTAAAACACTGGTGATCTGCGATCCCTCGAACATGGCATGGCTCACCGGATATGACGGCTGGAGCTTCTATGTGCCTCAGGCCGTGATTCTCCATGAGGACGGCATGCCCATGTGGTGGGGCCGCACCCAGGACAAACCCGGTGCGGCGCTTACGACCTGGCTTGAGGCGGATCATCTCTTTGACTGGCCCGAAGAACACGTCCAGCACCCGGATCACCACCCGTTTGACTCGCTGGTGGATCTACTGCGGGAATTTGGCTGGACCGAGGCCATTGGCGTCGAAATGGACAACTACTATTACTCGGCGCGCAGCCACGAGATCCTCGAGACCGCCTTTGGTCGCGATGCTTTTGCCGATGCTACCGGCCTTGTGAACTGGCAGCGCGCCGTCAAGAGTGAGCAGGAACTGCAGCTGATGCAAGCCGCTGGTAAGCTCTCGGCGCATATGCACGGGGTACTGCGCGCGGAATTCAACGAAGGCATCGCCAAGAACGCGCTGGTGGCGCGGGTGCAGGCCGCAGGTATCGAAGGGCTGCCGCTTCTGGCGGGCGACTATCCGGCAATCTCGCCGATTGCGCCCTCGGGGATCGAGGCCTCTGCCTCGCATATCACCTGGAACGACCGCCCGCTGGCCCCTGGCGAGGCAACCTATTTCGAAATCTCGGGATGTGTGCGCCGCTATCACTGCCCGATCAGCCGCACGCTGTTCCTCGGTAGCCCGCCCGAAGACATCCGCCGTGGTGAAAACGCGATCCTGCAGGCCATCGAGGACACCTTTGCCGTCGCCAAACCCGGTGTCACCTGCGAAGAGGTTGCGGCCTGCGTCTATGAGAGCTTTGGCCGCGCGGGCTACATCAAGGGCAACCGCACCGGGTATCCCGTGGGCCTCAGCTATCCGCCGGACTGGGGCGAGCGCACCATGTCACTGCGTCCGGGTGACACCACCAAGCTTGAGGAAAACATGACCTTCCACCTGATGCCGGGTCTCTGGACACCCGATTGGGGCATGGCCATCACCGAGACCTTCGTGGTGACCCCCAATGGCGGTGAGCCTCTGGCGGATGTCCCGCGTGAAATCGTGGTGAAATAATTCGGCGCTTTTACAAGTCGGTTTCACTGACAGGCGGGTGACCTCCCGCCCGTCAGCGTTGTTTATAAAAAACCACGCTTCCCGTTGGGCCAAGCGCCGCGCGCCCGACGGGCGCGCGGCGCGGGTCGCTTTGGGCACAGCCCAAAGCGACACCCTCAAATGACACCCTCGACGTGTCTCTAATCCCTTGGCTTCAAACCGCAGGAGTTCGGCGCGCTGATCAGACCGGTTTGGCAAAACCCTGGCGCGCTTTCGCCGCGAGCGCGCGGCAATAGCAACCCACCGCGTGGTCATTCACCAGCCCCATGGCCTGCATGAAGGCAAAACAGGTCGTAGGTCCGACAAATTTCCAGCCGCGCGTCTTCAGCTCTTTTGACAGGGCCACCGATTCAGGACAGGTCGAGACCGTCTGCGGCTCGGGTGGGGTCTCCACCTCGTAGCGCCAGAAAAACGCCGCGAGCGCGCCCTCGCTTTGCTCCATCTCCACCGCCCGCGCCGCGTTATTGATCACCGCCTCGATCTTGCCGCGATGACGAATGATCCCCGCATCTTGCAGCAGCGCCGCGACCTTTTCAGGTCCGTAGGCCGCCATCGCGTGATAATCGAAACCATCAAAGGCAGCGCGAAAATTCTCGCGCTTGGCTAGGATCGTGCGCCAGCTCAGCCCAGATTGGAAACTCTCAAGGCAGATCTTTTCAAAGAGCCGTCGATCATCCCCCACGGGAAACCCCCACTCTGTGTCATGGTAGGCGTCAAACTCCGGGGCCGAGGCAGACCAGGCGCAGCGCATGCGGCCATCCCCGCCTGTAACAGTTCGGCTCATGCTGCCACCTTGAGAAATGAAAGTCGCGCATCCGCCTGTGACGGGGTAAAGGCGGTGATATCCACCGCAACCAGCCCGTCGCGCACAAAAGGATCTTTCGCAAGTCTCTCCTCCAACGCGGCGCGGTCCTCGCCAGCTGCCAGGATCAGTCCACCCGGTCCATCATCCAGCGCGCCCGCCAGAAGGAAGACTCCGTCTTCAAATCCCTGCGCCAGCCAAGTCTTGTGCGCCTCAAGAACGCCAGAGATGCGCTCCCTGTCTGCGGTCAACTTCAAACAGATCACAAACATGGTGATCCTCCTTCGTGTTATGAATAGTGTCTCAGGCGGGCGCGGCGATCTGTTGACGCGCCCAGTCTGTCATCTGCTGCACCTCTGCTTCGATCAGTGCCGGATCCGCAAATGCCTGCGCCAGTGCCGCGACGCCCTGGCTGCGCCCCATCAGATGAGTCGCCAACGCCTCGGCGTCCTGCTTGCGACCGGCGCGGCGAAACTCCTCGGCAAGCCAGTCGATAAAAAGCCGGAACAGCTCTGCCGCATGCGTATGTGCGACATGCTCGAGCTTTGAGAGCTCGCTTACCAAAGTGCCCACCGGGCAGCCCCAAGCCATGATCTTGCTGCGGTTCTGAATTAGAATCCGGATGAAACAGATGATGCGATCAAGCGGCGTGTCGCTCTCGGTTTCCCAGGCGCGCAGCCTCAACGCCGTGCGCTCCAGCCGAAGGTCGATCACCGCCTCAAGGATCTCGTCTTTTGTCTTGAAATGATAATAGAAATTCCCGCGCGACAGGCCGAGAGGCGCAGCAATGTCGGCCAGGGACGTGGCCTCAAAACCACGCGTGTAGAACAGCTCATCCGCCTGCGCGATAATGCGCTCTCTGGTCTGGGCCATAGGTACACATCCCCTCACAAGTTCGGCAACATCACCAATTGGCAGGTGCGGACCCTTCTTAGGTCACTTGCCCTAGGCTCTCTTAGGGCAAATGACCTAATCTGGCAATCCATCTTCTGAAACCTTCAGCATCTGTCGCAGCAGCAAGCGCTCCCGGGGGTTTTCCTCACCGGACCACAGCATCGACAGCAACACCTTCAGGATCGCCCAGTGCAGCTGCGTGCTGGCGCCGCATCCCGCGACCTCTCCCCAGAGGATGGCGCGACGCCGGATCACAGTCACGCGGGCGCTGACATCGGCGCATCCGCGCGGATGGCGAAACGCATTGGCAAGTTCATAGGCGGGCGGCCCTGCCAGCCCCTTGGGATCGATTGCGCGCAGCCCCGCTGGGGTCTTGATGACATTGTCGTGGTGCAGATCGCCATGGAGCGCTGCGACCTCGCCCCCACCCGCCGAAAAATCCGCCAGCAAGGGCAACACCATCGCCTGCGCCGCACGGGCCTCCGGCGCGGTGAAACGTACCGCCTGCAAGGGAGCGATCAGCTCTGCCAGGGGCGCCAGCCTTTCGGGAGAAATCGCTGCATCAAAGGCTCTGCGCGCGACCTCTGCAAGTGCGCCATCCACTACCTCAAGCCGTTGATCCGTATGAGGAATCTGATCGCGCACAAGATCGCCAAGGGACGGACCGTCGAGCCATTCCATCAGCACTGCATCCGCACTACGCCCAAGGACCCGCACGGCGCCCGCCTCCTGTGCGCGTTCGAGAAACAAAAGGCCTGTTGCCTCGTTGCCCATGTGCCCCGCCGGATAGTGTTTCAACGCGCCCCAATCTCCAGAGCGCAACCGCACCTTCCAGACCTGCGCGTGCCGGGTGCCCGCAACCCATTCAGGATCTCTGAGGCCAAAGCGCCGCAAGAGCGCCTCGGGCGGCGGCCTCATTTGCGGCGTAGCGCAAAGAACGCGCGCAACAGCGCCTCGGATTGGGCTGCCGAGAAGCCCTCATAGACCTCGGGCGCATGATGGGACTGCGGATGGTCGAACACACAAGCGCCATGGGCAACTCCGCCAGATTTCGGATCAGAGGCACCGTAATAAACGCGCGCGATGCGGGCCGCTGCAATGGCAGCCGCACACATGGCACAGGGCTCCAGCGTCACGTAAAGATCATGCCCCAAGAGCCGCTCGCTCCCCAGTGCGGCGCAGGCGGCGCGGATCGCCAGCACCTCGGCATGGGCCGTCGGATCATTGAGTTCCCGGGTGCGATTTCCCGCCCGCGCGACGACCTTGCCCTCTGGGCTCACCAGCACCGCGCCTACGGGCACTTCGCCACGCGCGGCCGCAGCGCGCGCCTCTTCGAGCGCCTCTGCCATGAAGGATCGAAACTCCACCTCTGCGTTGCTCCTTTTGTCGCCCGTTTTGTCGCCCGTTCCAATGCCCGTTGGCACGCTCCGGCCCCATCATTGGGGGACGTCCGTGCGGCTGGCCGGTGTAATGGATGCTTTCGCCGCTCTCGCGAATAGGCTATGGCAGCGCCATGAGCAAGAAAACCCCATCCAAACCGCCCGCGCGCCGCGCCGCCAACGCTGCCCGGCCAAAGGCCACCCCCTCCGCGACACCGCGCGCGCACAAGGGCCCGCAGGCAAGCGCACCCGCAGACGCGCGGCCCTCGCAAGACGGTGACCGCATCGCCAAGGTGCTGTCGCGCGCAGGCGTGGCCTCTCGTCGCGAGGCGGAACGGATGATTGCGGAGGGGCGCGTTGCGGTCAATGGCAAGGTCATCGACAGCCCCGCGCTCAATGTGACCAATCTGGATCGCATCGTGGTGGATGGCAATCCGCTGCCCGAGGCCGAGGCCCCGCGGCTTTGGCTCTATTACAAGCCCAACGGGTTGGTCACCACGACCTCGGACGAGAAAGGGCGCAAGACGATCTTTGACGCGCTGCCCGAGGACCTGCCGCGGGTGATGACAGTGGGCCGGCTTGACCTCAATTCCGAAGGCCTGCTGCTGCTGACCAACGACGGCGGCGTCAAACGCCAGTTGGAGCTGCCCTCGACAGGCTGGCTGCGCCGCTACCGCGTGCGGATCAATGGCCGCCCGCAGGATCATGAATTTGACGTGCTGCGCAAAGGCGTGGTGATCGACGGCGAGCGTTTTCAGCCGATGACCATCTCGCTCGATCGCCAGCAAGGCGCCAACGCATGGCTCACCATAGGGCTGCGCGAAGGCAAGAACCGCGAAATTCGCCGCGCCATGGAAGAGGTTGGCTATCCGGTAAACCGGCTTCTGCGGATCTCTTATGGGCCGTTCCAGCTTGGCACGCTCAAGGAAGGCGAAGTAGAGGAGTTGCGCCCACGCGTGGTGCGGGATCAACTGGGTCTAGCCGCACCCGAAGGGGATGGCGAAGCCAAGAAGAAACCCACCCGCCCCGGACGCGGCCCGCGCAATCCTGGCGCAAAGACTGCTGGAAAAGGCATCGGCGCGCCCAAAGCTCGCCCGACAGGCAAAGGCGCAGTCAAAGCCCCCGAAGGCAGAGTTTTTTCTGGCAAGACCTTCTCGGGCAAAACCACCGGCAAAACCGCTGGCAAACCTGCGGCTCATAAGGGCCAGGGCGGCAAACCCTCGGGTCCCAAGAGTTTTGGGACCAAACAGGGCGGCGGCTCGGGCGCGCGAGGATCCGGTAAACCTAATGGCGCATCCGGTGGGGCATCCGGCGGCAAATTCAGCCCCGGCGGGCGCCGTTTTGGCAAAAAACCGCAGGACTGAGCCCCCCTTGCCGGACTTCCCCCTAGCAGGAGCGCCTGCAATCTCCTAGGTTTCAAGAGGTTGGGGAACGTTTTTGGGGGCGAAAGAGGTGCAAACCGTCGCATATGTCGCGCTGTTGATCCTGATGCTTGGCATCGGGACCGGCTGGATTGTCGGGGTCTGACGCATGGCTCAGCGGTTTGGCGGCAAATACAGCCCCTCTGGTCAAGATGGCGCACGCCCCGACGGACGCCCGACCAGCTCTTCTCGTATGACGGCGACCGCGCGGGTGAACCCTGTGGGGCTCCGGGCCAATCTGATGTTTGTGCCTGCGGCCGTGATGATGCTCTTCTCGCTGGCCTCGGGCGCCGCCGGTCTGGTGCTGGGCTTGGTCAGTGCAGGGCTCTGGGCGGCAAGCGCCGTGATGCTGCGCGAGGGGCTGAAGGCCGAAGCCGCCTATGACGACCGCAAAGTGGCGCGCCGCCCTGCCCTGCCGCGCAAGATCCTTGCCGCCAGTCTCTGCGGTTTGGGCGGCGCGGTCGGCGCGTGGTCCAGCGAGCCGGGCGTGGTCACTGCCGCACTTTATGGGGTCGCCTGCGTTGGGCTGCATCTTGCGGCCTTTGGCCTTGATCCCCTCAGCGACAAAGGCGTCGAAGGCATTGATGACTTCCAAAGCGCCCGCGTCGCGCGCGTGGTCGATGAGGCCGAAACCCATCTGGCCGCCATGAAAGACGCCGTACTGCGCGCCAAAGACCGCTCGGTCGAGCTGCGCGTGGACCAGTTTCAGGCGGTCGCACGCGATCTGTGCCGCACTGTCGAAGAAGACCCCCGCGACCTGACCGCTGCGCGCAAGTACCTCACCGTCTACTTGCTCGGAGCGCGGGATGCGACGATCAAATTTGCCGATATCTTTGCCCGCAGCGGCAGCACCGAGGCGCGCGCCGACTACCTCGCGCTGCTCGACGATCTGGAACAGAATTTCGCCGCCCGGAATGAAAAACTCCTGCTGGAGGACCGGGGCGATCTGAATATTGAAATTGATGTGTTGCGCGCCCGGCTGGAGCGCGAAGGCGTCCAGTTGGACCGCCCCTCTTAACCTGACAGGAAAGGCCTGGCCGATGTCTGAAACGATTCAACAAAAAGCAGTAGAAGCCGAAACGCTGGTGAAGGAAGTAACCGAAGTGTCCCTGCCCGCCCCCAAGGGCGAGCTGGCCACGCTCGAGGCCGCCGACCCGGAAACCACCACAGCGATCCGCCGCCGCATCGACGAGATCGACATGGGCGATACCAATTCGATCATCTCCTTTGGCTCTGCCGCGCAGGGTGAATTGCAACAGATCTCGCAGGCGATGCTGACGGATGTGCGCAACAAGGACGTGGGGCCTGCAGGTGACTCCCTGCGCGAGATCGTCACCACCATCCGCGGCTTTTCCGTCTCTGAACTCGACGTGCGCCGCAAACCAACCTTCTGGGAACGTCTTCTTGGGCGCGCAGCCCCCTTTGCCAAGTTCACCGCCCGTTATGAAAGCGTGCAGGGGCAAATCGACAAGATCACCGATAGCCTTCTGGCGCATGAGCATACGCTCCTGAAGGACATCAAGTCCCTCGACGTTCTCTATGAAAAGACACTGAATTTCTACGACGAACTGGCGCTCTATATTGCAGCGGGCGAGGCAAAGCTGGCCGAGCTGGACACGACAGAGATCCCCGCGCTTGAGGCGGCCGTGGAGGCTGCACCAGAGAACGATCAGGTCATCAAGGCGCAGGAGCTGCGCGACCTGCGCGCGGCCCGCGACGATCTGGAACGCCGCGTGCACGACCTGAAACTCACCCGTCAGGTAACCATGCAGTCGCTGCCCTCGATCCGACTGGTGCAGGAAAACGACAAGTCTCTGGTCACCAAGATCAACTCCACACTCGTCAATACCGTGCCTCTCTGGGAGACCCAGTTGGCGCAGGCTGTCACGATCCAGCGGTCTGCCGAGGCCGCAAATGCGGTGCGCGATGCCAACAACCTCACCAATGAACTGCTGACCGCCAATGCCGCGAACCTGCGCGAGAGCAACAAGGTCATCCGCGAGGAAATGGAGCGTGGCGTCTTTGACATCGAAGCGGTCAAACAGGCCAATGCCGACCTGATCGGCACCATCGAGGAAAGCCTGCAGATCGCCGATGAAGGCAAGCGCAAGCGGGCCGAGGCCGAGGCCGATCTGAAGAAAATGGAAGCAGAGCTGCGCGACACGCTGGCCGCTGCCAAAGCGCGCAAGGATGGGGTAGGCGACACGGCGGCCACCTCGGTTCCAAAGTGAGCCTGCCCGCGTGAAGCCCGACACCAATACCGTATTGATGCCGCGCCCCCTGGGCGCGGTTCTCGCCATGGGGGCTGCGCTCTTGCTTGGCGGGTGTCTGGCGCTGGCGCCCGGCCCCAAGGACACGCCGCGCCCCACCCCACGCCCTGTTGCGCCGGTTTATACGCCGTCGGTGGAATCGCAGACCTTGGCGAAATACTATGCCGATCTCGAGCAGGATCTTTTGACACGTGGGCTCTTGCGCACGGATGGCGGCGGGCCAGAGACGCCCTATGACGCCGAAGATCTCGCAGAACGCTTTGAAACCCTTGCGTTTTATGACGAATACGCGAGCGCCTCTGATGGCGGTGCTGGGGGTATGGGACGCTGGGAACGGCCCGTGCAGCTGGTCCCTGTCTTTGGCCCGTCGGTGACGCCGGCGCAGGAAGCGCGTGACCGAGCCTCCCTGACCGCCTATGCCGCCCGGCTGGCACGGATCACCGGGCATCCGATCACCGTCGGCACGAGCGGCAACTTTACCGTGCTCTTTGCCGGTATTGATGACGCGGATTTTGTCGAAACCAAAGTGCGCCGCCTGCTGCCAAACCTGTCGGATCGGGATGTGGCACTCTTTGCGACACCGCCGCGTAAATTCTATTGTCTGGTGTTTGCAGGCGGCCCCCAGAGCGATCCGCTGAACTACACCCGCGGTGTTGCCCTGATCCGCGCGGAGCAGCCCAATTTGATGCGGGAGAGCTGTATCCACGAGGAAATCGCCCAAGGGCTTGGGCTGCGCAATGACAGTCCCAAGGCACGGCCATCGATTTTCAACGACGACGACGAGTTTGCCCGCCTTACCAGCCATGATGAGAAACTCTTGCAGATGCTTTACGACCGGCGTCTTCGGGTCGGAATGAGCGCAGAAGAGGCCCGCCCGGCCATCGAACGCATGGCCCGGGAGGTCATGGGAGAGCTCTCAAACTAGAGAACGTCAGACCAACGGGGCCTCAACCCTCCGGGATCTCATTGACATGATCGGGCACATGATATCCGCACTGCACGGCCGGACGGGCCGCAATGGCCTGGTACCATCTGCGCACATTGGGGAAATCGCGTAGATCGATGTCCTGCCATTCATAGCGCGACACCCATGGCCAACAGGCCATATCGGCAATCGAATAGTCGTTGACGATATAGTCACGCCCCTCAAGACGGCGATCCAGAACGCCGTAGAGACGCCGCGCCTCGGCACCATAGCGCTCCTCTGCATAGTCGGAGGCGCCACGGTTGTACTTTAGGAAATGGTGCGCCTGCCCCAGCATCGGCCCAAAACCAGCCATCTGCCACATCAGCCATTCATAGATCTCGATCCGCTGCTCAGGCGGCAAGAATTGACCATGTTTTTCAGCAAGATAAATCAGGATCGCGCCTGACTCCATCAAGGTGACACCGGTCTCTTGATCGCGGATGGCCGGGATCTTGTTATTCGGGCTGATCGCAAGAAACGCGGGCGCCATTTGCGCGCCCGTCGCAATGTCGATCGCATGTGCGGTATAAGGTACGTTCAACTCTTCGAGCAGGATGGAGACCTTGCGCCCGTTGGGGGTGTTCCAGGTGTATAGGTCGATCATGAGGGTCTCCGCGAGTCGTTTCTGCAGCGCAGAGTGACGCGACCCGAGGGGCCGCGTCAATCAAGTCACCGTCACGAATGGTTTGGCGCGCCCCGAAGCGGTGCGTGCCTCAGGCGTTAGCCTTGCCCTGTCCTTCGGCGCGTACAGCCGAAAGCGACTGGTTTGGCGTCAAGGCTTCGGGGTCAACCACAATCTCGATCATGTAGCCGCCCTTGGTTGTGCGGGCGCGCTCCAACGCCGCCGGGAAATCCTCGGTGCGGAGCACCCGTTCCCCCGCGATCCCAAAGGACGCGGCATAGGCGACAAAATCAGGGTTCACCAGCTTTGTGGCCATGACCTTGCCGGGATGATGACGTTCCTGATGCATGCGGATGGTGCCGTACATGCCATTGTTTACAACAACATAGATGACATCAGCACCATGCTGCGCCGCGGTGGCCAGCTCTTGTGAGGTCATCATGAAACACCCATCCCCTGCCATCGCAACCACGGTGCGATCGGGATGCGCAAGCTTGGCCGCAACCGCCGCCGGTACACCGTAGCCCATGGAGCCGCTGGTGGGCGCGAGTTGCGTGCGATATGCGCGGTGCTGATGGAACCGGTGCAGCCAAACCGTATAGTTCCCGGCCCCGTTGGTGTAGATCGTGTCCTCGGGCAGCGTTTCACTCATGTGGCGCACCACATGGCCCATGTTCACATCCCCCGGCACCTCGGTCGGGGTCTGAAAGGCGAGATAATCCGCTCGCTGCTGCTGCACCCATTCCGCCCAGCCTTCGGGCTGGCTCGGCAGAGTAATCGCCTCGGCAGCGTCAAAGAACAGCTCAGGGTCGGACTGGATCGCAAGATCGGGCTGATAGACTTGTCCCAACTCCTCAGCACCCGGATGCACATGCACAAAGGTCATCTGCGGATGCGGAATATCGATGAGCTCGTAGCCTTGGGTCGTCATCTCGCCAAGGCGCGGGCCAACCGTTATCAGAAGATCAACCTCTTCACGCAACCGTTTACGAAGATTGGGAATTGGGGCGATGCCAACCGGGCCGACATAATTGTCGTGACCGTTGTTTACATAGTCCTGACTGCGAAAGGATGTCGTGACCGGCAGGCCCAAACGCTCTGCAAAGGCCAGCGCTTTATCTGCACAGGCCTCGCTCCAGCTTGGCCCGCCTACCATCAGCATAGGCTTTTTGGCGCGGGCGATCATGGCCGAGAGCGTCTCGATATCATGCGCGGCAGGGGCCGGACGCGCGGGCGGCGTCACCCGCAGATCTGCAACCGTTACCTCATCGGTCAGCATGTCCTCTGGCAGCGCCAAAACCACCGGCCCGGGACGACCAGAAAGCGCGGTTTTCCAAGCGCGCGCCATATATTCGGGGATGCGGGCTGCATCATCGATCTGCGCTACCCATTTGGCCATTTGGCCAAACATGCGCCGGTAATCAATCTCTTGGAACGCTTCACGATCCACCATCTCGCGCCCCACCTGCCCGATCAGCAGGATCATAGGCGTTGAGTCCTGAAACGCGGTGTGGACCCCATTAGAGGCATTGGTCGCCCCCGGCCCGCGTGTCACAGCACAGACGCCGGGCTTTCCGGTCAGCTTACCATAGGCATCGGCCATGTTTGAGGCACCGGATTCGTGGCGACAAGTCACCACGTTGATGCTCTTCTGGTGGGCGTGAAGCCCGTCCAGCAACTCCAGATAACTCTCACCGGGGACGCAATAAATCGTGTCTGCCCCTAGAATCTGCAACTGATCTGCAAGAACTCTGCCACCGCTACGACGCGGGGTGGATGCGGGCTGTGCTGTGTCGCTGGACATCTGTTCGTCTTCCTCTCCTGAACGGCGCGATCATATCCATTGGCGGGCTCAATCCTAGCCCCGCCGAAGGTGGTTTCGCCAAATTTACGGAAAGTTCGTCAAAGTGACGAATACACACCCCATGTGTCGTCATGGCCTTGGGAATGACTGTGGATAAGGTCCGCAACTCTGTGGATACCTTAAGGATTTTAACTAAATTACAACCACTTGAGGGGCGTTCTCAAAGTGGAAAAATCCATACTGTCCTTCGAGACAAAAACCGAAGCTGATTTTGCCCTCATTTGACCGTCTCAGAAGCGCGCGAACTGTCCGATCTTGACCCAAATAACCGCAATTTTCCGCGTTCCGCAACTGAAACCCCAAATCCTCGAAATTGTATAAATTTGTAAACTTATTTCGACTTTGAGCGGAATTACTCCAAAAATTGTATGATTAGGAGAACACCTAGTCGTGCCAAAAGGCATCGTTTGGCCGCGAAATACCCGCCTCTTCGAGGCAAAGGTACAACCACATTTTCCTTAAGAAGACATAACCGCCGTCCACAGGCCGGGGCAGGATGGCGGCCAATGGATCAAAGTTCGCGGAGGTACTGCATGACCGCCGGTCGCACCGTTTGATCACCACGATGACGCGCATCAGAGATGATCTTGCGCAGTTCCCCAAGATCCACGCGCATCAGCAGAGATTTGACCGGGCCGATCGAGGCCGGACGCATCGAAAGGGTGCGGATCCCCATGGCTGCAAGACACACGGCTTCGATCGGGCGGCCGGCATCCTCACCACAAAAGCTCAGCGGCGTGCCGGAAATGTCGCAGCGTTCCACGATCCGCTCGATAAAGCTCAGGAAGCTCACGTTGAGCGTGTCATAGCGCCGTCGCACCCGTTCGTTTTCACGATCCGCCGCAAAGAAGAACTGCTTGAGATCATTGCCGCCAATCGACAGAAAATCGACTTCCTCAAAGAACTTGAGCGGTGCAAACCCAAGCGATGGGGTCTCCAGCATGGCGCCGATCTCGAGCGTGGAGGGCAGGACATGCCCCAACCGGCGCTCGCGTTCGATGGTCTTGTTCACCTCTTCGCGCGCGAGGCGGTATTCCTCGAATTGTGCCACAAATGGGAACATCACCGTAAGAGGCCCGCCGTTGGCCGCGCGGATCAGCGCCTGTAGCTGCATCCGCATCACACCGGGTTTGTCCAATCCAACCCGAATTGCGCGCCATCCCAAGGCTGGGTTCGGCTCGTCGGTGGGCTTCATATAGGGCAGAACCTTGTCGGACCCGATGTCGAGGGTGCGAAACACCACGCGTTTGCCACCTGCAGCCTCCAGCACACGCTGGTAGAGCCCCTTGAGCTCGGAGCGTTTGGGCATCTGATTGCGCACCAGGAACTGCAGCTCAGTGCGAAACAGACCAACCCCCTCTGCGCCAGAATTCTCGAGCGAAGGCAGATCAGCCATCAACCCTGCGTTCATCATCAGGTTAATTCTTTTTCCATCGACCGTTATCGCAGGTTTCTCACGTATCGACGAATACCGTTCCTGGGCCTTCGCTTGCATCGCAATCTTATCGCGAAAGGCGCTGACGACAGGATCATCGGGGCGCAGGTGCACAACAGCGTTGTCCCCGTCCACCAAAACATGATCCCCGTTAAGCCCTTCGGTGGTGATCCGGGCCACACGCACCACCAATGGGATCGCCAATGCCCGCGCTACAATTGCCGCATGCGAACCTACAGAGCCCTCTTCAAGGATAATTCCCTTCAAAGACCTACCATATTCCAACAATTCGGCCGGACCGATATTGCGCGCGACCAGGATGGGATTTTCCGGCAGTTCTGCGCCGGTATCCTTGCCCTGACCGGTCAAAATACGCAGCAGGCGGTTCGACAGATCGTCCAGATCGCTCAGGCGCTCACGCAAATACGCGTCCTGAACCTGCGCCATGCGGCCTCTTGCAAGGGATTGTTCTTTTTCAACTGCAGCTTCGGCGCTCAGGCCACGGGCAATGTCCTCTTCCATGCGCCGCATCCAGCCTTTGGAGTTGGCAAACATGCGATAAGTTTCAAGGACCTGTGCCTGTTCCTTGTCACCGCTCGAGGAGACCTGCAGCATCTTGTCGACACCCACCCGCAGCTCCTCAACGGCCTCCTGCAGGCGCTCCAGCTCCCGATGCGGATCGTCCGCAATCGGGTTCGTCACCACAACGCGGGGCTCATGCAGCCAGATATTGCCCTCGGCGGCCCCCTCCTGCGCGGCGATACCCTTCAAGAGCACAGATTGCTGGTGCAGGGGCGACATGGCAGAGCCCTCGCCCACAAAGGCCCCAAGTTCGGTCATCTCGGCGATAACCATTGCAACAACTTCAAGGGCATAGACCGCGTCCGCGGAATATTCGCGGCTTTCCTTGGATTGCACCACAAGAACGCCCATCATCTCGCCAAGGCGCTGGATGGGGATACCCAGGAATGAGGAGAAGCGCTCCTCGCCGGTTTCCGGCATATAGCGAAAGCCCCGCGCGCTTGGCGCATCGGGGGTGTTGATCACCTTGCCCGTGCGCGCCACACGCCCCACAAGCCCCTCGCCCACGCGCATGCGAGTCTGGTGCACGGACTCGCGGTTGAGCCCTTCGGTGGCGCAGAGTTCGAGCGTATCTTCGTCGCGAAACAGATAGATAGAGCACACTTCGGTGCCCATACTGTCGGCTATCAGCTGCGTAATCTTGTCGAGGCGCGCTTGTCCGGCGTCATCCCCTGCCATGGCCTCGCGCAGACGACCCAGAAGCTTGCGGCTTTCGGATTCCGTGTTCTCAACCATGTGGGCCCTTTCCCGGGTTTCTTCTTCGACACTGCGGATGCCCTGTTTCTCACCCGCTCGCGGTCCGGCGTTCTGAATAGCAGATGACGCTTATGCGCATCAACTGCGAACACTGCACCGCAAGGTCAAAGGCAATGTGTCGGCAGACCGGGGCGCTTGCAAGAGGTTTTCCTGCTTCCGCGGCGTTGCCAAAGAAGTTTGCCCAAGAGTTCGGCGCGGTCGTTTCAACCTCACATCCTTAGCTGCACCGCAGCAAAGAGAGTGAGTAAACTCAATGAATTAGCCAAAAACAAAAACGCCGAAGGTCTCCCTCCGGCGTTTCTGTCTTGGCATAAAAGTCACGATCAGCTGGCTTTGTCGAGCTCAAAGGCGTCATGCAGGGCCTGCACGGCGAGCTCCATGTATTTGCGGTCCACCAGCACCGAAATCTTGATCTCGGAGGTGGTGATCACCTTGATGTTGATGCCCTCATCCGAGAGGACCTTGAACATCTTGGCGGCCACACCGGACTGCGATCGCATGCCGATGCCCACCACCGAAATCTTCGCAACACCGGTGTCCGCCACAAGTTCAGCAAAGTTAAGCTCGCCCTTTTCTTTGTAGGCGTTCAGGGCCAATTCCGCGCGCTGTACCTGATCCGTGGGGCAAGAGAACGTCATATCCGTGCGCCCATCTTCAGAGATGTTCTGCACGATCATATCGACGTTGACGCCGGCATCCGAGAGGCAGCCAAAAATTGTCGCCGCGATGCCCGGACGGTCCGCGACCGAAAGACAGGTCAGTTTGGCCTCATCCCGCGAGTAGGCAACGCCGTTAACAACATTGGATTCCATGATTTCCTCCTCGTCGCAGACCAGGGTTCCGGCCTCGTCGGACTGTTCTTCAAAGCTCGAGAGCACGCGCAGCTTCACCTTGTAGCGCATCGCCAGCTCGACAGAGCGGGTTTGCAGCACCTTGGCGCCCAAGGATGCCAGCTCCAGCATTTCCTCAAAGGCGATCTTGTCGAGCTTGCGTGCCTTTTCGCAGATGCGCGGGTCGGTGGTATAGACGCCGTCCACATCGGTGTAGATATCGCAGCGCTCCGCCCCGAAGGCCGCCGCAAAAGCCACCGCTGTGGTGTCAGAGCCGCCGCGCCCGAGGGTGGTGATGCGACCTTCGGGAGAAATCCCCTGAAAACCCGCAACAACGGCCACTTTCATGCCTTCGCCGAACTTCTGGTTGATGTTCTCTGTGCCGATCTCTTCGATCCGGGCCTGGCTGTGGGCCGAGTTGGTCTTGAGCGGCACTTGCCAGCCCTGCCAGCTGCGCGCGGGCACGTCCATCTCTTGCAGCGTCAACGCCATGAGGCCCGCGGTCACATTCTCACCAGAGGATACAACCGCATCATATTCACGCGCATCATAAAGCGGCGAGGTCTCCCCCACCCAGCCGACCAGCTCGTTGGTCTTGCCGGACATGGCGGAGACAATGACGATCACGTCATAGCCCTTGGCCACTTCGACACCAACGCGTTTGGCAGCGCGGCGAATGCGGTCCAGATTGGCGACGGATGTGCCGCCGAATTTCATCACAAGTAGGGGCATGAGGTGTGATTTCCCTCCGCTTGCGGGGTTAAGGTTCGCGCGTTCTTAGGCGAGCACCCGCGCAAGAGCAAGATGGCCCAGCCCTTTATTTCAAGGCGCAGGGCGTTTTGAGCAACCTTCAGCCCCGGATTGGCCTAGCTGCGCCAGAAACGAACCGTCAGGATCGCATAAACCGCCATCAGCTCCAGTCGCCCGATCAGCATGGCAATGGCCAAAATCCACTTGGCGGTGTCATTGAGCGGGGCAAAGTTCCCCGCAGGCCCGATGATATCACCGAGGCCGGGACCGATATTGGCAACCGCTGTTGCGGCCCCCGAGATGGCGGTGATGAAGTCGAGCCCCGTCAGCGCCAGCGCCCAGGCCACGATGCCCAGCGTGATGACGAAGAACATGAAAAACGAGATCACCGAGCTCAGAACATCGGGTGTGACCGGTCGCCCCTCATAGCGCGGCACAAAGACGCCGTTGGGCGAGCGGATGCGCTGCACCTGCACCCGGATCGAGGCAAAGAGAAGCTGGTAGCGGAAGATCTTCACCGAACAGGCGGTCGAGCCCGCGCAGCCCCCAATGAGCCCGATAAAAAAGAAGATCATGATCAGGAACGGCCCCCAGGCCATGTAGTCGACACTGGCATAGCCGGTTCCGGACATGATGGAGATGATGTTGAACAGGGCTTCGCGCACGGCCTGCTCGGGATGATGCGGGAAGATGGTCACAAGCACCCCGGCGGTGATGCCCACAAGCACAAGGATCGTCGCCATGAAGGCCCGCACCTGCGAGTCCTGAAACAGCGGCAGGGTCTTGCCGTTGACCATCTGCACATAGCGCACAAACGGGAGAGCCGCGACCACCATAAAGATGGCGGCGGCATACTCCGCCGGACCGGAAAACGTGCCAAAAGACGCGTCGTAATTGGAGAACCCGCCCGTCGACATGGTGGTCATCGCATGCACCACCGCATCAAAAAGCCCCATGCCCAGGACCGTGTAAACCAGCGCACAGACCAATGTGAGCACGAGGTAGATCACCGAGATCTGCTTGGCGATTTCCTGTGCACGCGGGAGGATTTTCCCCATCGTGTCAAAGGCTTCGGATTTAAAGATCTGCATGCCCCCGACCCGGAGCTCCGGCAGGAACACCATGGCGACCACAATGATGCCGATGCCCCCCAGCCATTGCAGGATGCCCCGCCACAGTAACAGACCGCGCGGCAGATCATCAAGCCCCGAGATCACCGTTGACCCGGTGGTCGTCAGCCCCGACATCGCCTCAAAAAAGGCATCAGTGAAACTCAGTTCGGTTGCTCCCAGCATCAAGGGCAACGCGCCAAAAATCGGCAGCACCACCCAGACCAATGTGGTGAGCAAAAAGGTCTGGCGGATCGACAATCCCCGCCCTACCCCATTGGCGCAGGTCAAGGCCAAAACCCCTCCGACCAGAAAACAGAAGAGGGCGCTTTCGAGAAACACAGGCCACTCC
The DNA here is from genome assembly GCF_055693725.2 of Epibacterium sp. HA2-3. Classification (NCBI taxonomy): domain Bacteria; kingdom Pseudomonadati; phylum Pseudomonadota; class Alphaproteobacteria; order Rhodobacterales; family Roseobacteraceae; genus Epibacterium; species Epibacterium sp. HA2-3. The sequence continues at coordinate 1,910,789 of NZ_CM172490.1, forward strand.
CCCTTGCCATCGTAAAGATCAAGGAGGAGTGGGAAAACCATGGTGCCGCCCAAAATGACGACGAGCAGGCCAATGACATATCCGACGGGGCGCAGATCCAACATGACGGGCAGCGTTGGCAACCCCCGCTCGAACTGTCAAGCCAAAGCGATCACGACTCGCTCTTTGTGTCCTCTGTGTTGTGCGCCGCTGTCGCAGGCATCGCTGGCGGTGCCGACGGGGCGCGCGGACGTTTGCGCGCGGGCGCCTGCGTTGTGCCGGAGGCTGCAGCCGCGCCCTCGGGCCGGGACACGTCTTTCACCTCTGGCGCGGTTTTTTGTTCGGCTGCAGCGGGCGTATCCGCCTTGGCCTTTGTCGCGGGCGGGGTCTTGCGCGCAGAGCCTTCAGCAGGTGACGCTGGCGCGGCCACTGCGGTGGGTTGCCCCGACGCTGAGGCGGGCTGAGCTTTCGCTGCCGCAGCCTTTCGCGCCGTTGTCTTTCGAGCAGGTGCCTTTTGGGCGGGTGTTTTGGGGCCGGGTGTTTTGGGGGCGGGCGTTTGCGGCGCCGCAGTCTTTGCAGAGCTGGCCTTGGTCGACGTGGCCTTACTCGCAGTCGTATTTCTCGACGTGGTCTTTGTGGACGCCGTACGTGTGTTCACTTTACGGGCTGCGGGCTTGCGGGCCGCAGGTTTACGCGGCTCAGGCGGTTTCCGGGCGGGCGCAACTGCGTCCTCTCCAGCTGCCGCCGTCGCATTTGGCAAGCCGCTGATCCATTCCTGTTGCGCTTTCAATAGCGCCTGCGTCATCTCAAGCTGACGCTGCGGCGCGTCTGCCGCCAGTGTTGCCAGCGCTCGCATCATTCTCAACTGCCGCCCCAGCGCATAGCCAGCCCATGCCTGCGGGGTGGTCGGGATGTCCTTAAAACCTTCAAACCGGATCATGAGATCTCCTCAGGGTCGATCATTGTCGCACATAAACAGGCCAGGCGCCCGCTCATCCGACGCAAGCGCCCCCTTGCGACTCACGTTAACACGAGATCCCTTCGCAGCGGCAGAAAAATGCCGCACCGCGGCAAAAACAAGCCCATCCTCCCGGGAGGGCCTATGCTTTCATCTTTTTGAAAATACCTCGGGGAGCGCGAGGGGCAGCGCCCCTCGCATCCGACCCTAACCGCGATGGATCAAAGTCGAGAATAGCTGCGGGTCGAGGCTCGGCGCCGCAAACATCGTGCCCTGCGTCAGCACAGAGACCGCGTCATGGCTGTGCAGGCTTTCCTGATGGCTCGCCACAACCCGAAAATCCCCCACCCGCGCATCGCTCTGAAGCGCTTCACAAAAGAGGCGCGCCGCATCTTCGACAAAGATCGGGTTGGCCGCGTTCAACTCCGCAAATGCCTGTTCGTCTTCGCGTTTCACCATCACCTGCGTCTCGGTCGGCACCGCGCGACGGCAATGATCGATCAGATCCTCGAACCACAAACAGCCGCCATCCTGTTCCATCTGCACGGAAATCCGCGCAACAGAGCGCTGCGAGTGCGGGGTCGCCAGCTGTCCACGCGCCTGACGGGCATGTTCTGAAAGCTCAAGCGAGCACGGGCAGGTCGAAGAATAGACATAGTCCAGATGCACGATGCGATGGCGTTGCCCAGCCATCTGCACCAGTTCCAGCGCCACGTCGTAATACTGATAGCCCGAAAGACCCGAGCGCAGGCTCTCCACCTTCACAGGGAAGGAAAACCGCATCTGCAGCCGCGCGTCGCCACTCTCAAGATCGCTCAGATAATCCTCAAGAGCGGCTTCCATCACGTCGAAAGAAAAGACCTTCTCAGCATGTTTGTAAAAGCTGCGCATGATGCGCGACATGTTGATGCCTTTTTTCTCCGCATCCAAGCTGACGGTGCCGGTTACGCTGGTCTCGAGCGTCAGATCACCGTTGTCCCGCGTATGGAACCGGATCGGCAGGCGGAAATTGGAGATACCGACATGCTGGATCTGCTCCTTGGCGCCGCGGATCAGGCTGGAAGGGCCGTTCTGAAGATCCGGGAGCGTGGCGCGGTAGGACTCGTTTGCATCAAAGTCGTCCGGATACTGGCGCTTGAGGTCGGGGTAATTCTGCAATTCCTGCCCAGGCAGCAGGCGCGCAATCGCAGGGTCGAGCTGCGCCACTTCGGTCTCGCTTGCTTCGCCCGCCCAGCGCCGCAGCACCGCAAGCGCTTGTTCCGCGTCCGAGCGATCTGGCGTTTCGTTTACATCACGAGAATGAATATTCATAACCCGTACTCCTGTCCCAGCAGCAAATGCCTGTTCACAATCATCTAGGGTAGTACGTCAATAAACACAAAGTAGATCACCAAAAAACGCCCCAAAAGGTCACTGATCTGACCTTTTGCACCAAAGTGGGTCCGGACATTTTATGTCAAACTCCAAATGTGGCGGCGCCCCGCGGGGCGCGAGCCACACGAAGCTCCAGGGTCACGCCAGCGTTTGCAGCGCCTGTGACAGATCCGCGATCAGATCATCCGCATCCTCAAGCCCGACCGAAAACCGCACCAGACCATCGGTGATCCCGAGTTCTGCGCGCTGCGCCTCGGAAAGACGTTGGTGCGTGGTGGTAGCCGGATGGGTGGCAATGGATTTGGCATCGCCCAGATTATTGGAGATCACCGGAATGGAGAGCGCATTGAGAAAGGCGAAGGCCGCCTCCTTGCCGCCCTTGAGGTCGAGCGACAGCACCGTCCCACCCTTGCCTCCAAGCTGGCGCTGCACCAGCGCATTCTGCGCGTGGGTTTTCAGGCCCGGATAGATGGTGCGTGCCAAGGCCGGATGGCTCTCAAAGGCCTCGGCGATCTTGAGCGCGCTGGCAGCCTGAGCATTGACGCGCAGATCAATGGTCTCAAGCCCCTTGACGAACATCCAGGCATGAAACGGGCTCAGCGAGCCGCCGGTATGTTTCATGTAGGGTTCGAGCGTGCCGCGAATGTAATCCTTGGTGCCAAGCACCACGCCGCCAAGCGCACGCCCCTGCCCGTCGATATGTTTGGTGGCCGAATAGACCACCACATCCGCGCCTTGCGCGATGGCATTGGAAAACACCGGAGTAGAGAACACATTATCCACCACAACGGTTGCGCCGACCGCATGGGCGATCTCGGCAACGCCTTCAATGTCAATGACTTCCAGCGTTGGGTTTGACATGCTCTCAAAGAACACGGCCTTGGTGTCCGGGCGCACGGCAGCGCGCCACTGGTCCAGATCGGTGCCGTCGACGAATGTCACCTCGACCCCATACCGGGTCAGGATGTTTTCGAGAATATAGAGACAGGACCCAAAGAGCGCCTTGGCAGAGACCACATGGTCGCCAGCCTTCAGGATCGACGTGAGCGCGCCATTCACCGCCGCCATGCCGGATGCGGTTGCAAAGGCATCCTCGGCCCCTTCTAAAAGGGCGATGCGCTCTTCAAACATTGCCACGGTCGGATTGCCATAGCGGGCGTAGATGAATTCATCCGCACCGGTCTCGATGAACCGGGCCTCCGCCTGCTCTGCACTGTCGTACACAAACCCCTGGGTCAGAAAGATCGCTTCGCTGACCTCGTTGTACTGGCTGCGTCGGGTACCGCCATGGACCAGTTTGGTGCGTTTATTCCAGCTCTCTGTCATCGTCTTGCCTCCGCCGGTCAGCGCCCCTCGGGGCCGTGCCGCGCATAAAAAAACTCCCGTTCGGCCAAGCGAAAGGGAGTCCCGTCGTCCTGACCTCTTTAGCGGCTTGTTTTACGTGGCCCGCAATCCGGTAAACAAATCGCCACGGGGTCTTGATGGGCCAATGGAGGCCCCTTTGTGCCGCGCTCATACTCCCCCCTGCGCCAAGCGTCAAGAGGGCGGAGGTCGCCCGCCTCATGCGCTGCGCGGCATCGCTGGAGCCTGCAGCGCAAAAGAACCTGCAATCTCGCTGCGTGACACTGAAGCGCTCGACGCCTCTCTCTCGCGCCTTCGCCGGGCGCCGTAGGAAAGATCCGGTATCTGTCGCAGCATCTGCGAAGACGTCACCGCACCGTTACCAAGCCGTCACCCTGTCGTCACCACGCCCAGCTAGAGCAAAGCCAAAGTCATGTTCTGGGGGCAGTTATGGCAGTGATCCGTATCAACGCAGTCGGCGACACGCCGGTGGTGCACGCGCGCCCCGGCCCCCTCGAGGAGGAGATCGCACGCCTTGGACCGCTCGAGGGTCCGGTGATCGTCATGATCCACGGCTACAGCTACAAGCCGGGCCTGCCCGCGCATTGCCCACATCGCCACATCTTGTCTCTAGATCCCCACCACATGCCCTGGCTTGCGCCCTCCTGGCCGCGCCAGCTTGGTTTTGGCATGGGGCGCGGTGACGAAGGGCTTGCGGTGGCCTTTGGCTGGAACTCACGTGGGAGCCTCGCCGCCGCGCAAGCCCGCGCCATCGACGCAGGGCGCGCATTGGCAAGGCTTGTCGAGGTGCTGCATCGCCAAGCGCCGGCATGCCCAATCCACCTGATCGGGCATTCCCTCGGCTCAGAGGTGGTGCTCAGGGCGCTCAAGGATCTGCCGGTTGGTGCCGTACAGAGGGTGATCTCTCTGAGCGGGGCCAGTTATCAGAGCTTGGCCACGTCAGCGTTGACGACGCCCGCTGGACGCGCTGTCGAGTTTTTCAACATCACCAGCCGCGAAAACGATACTTTTGATTTCTTGTTCGAAACCCTGACACGCAGGCCCAATCGCAATGATCGCGCCATCAGCAAAGGCATCTCTGCCCCCAATGCGGTTACGCTGCAGATCGACTGCCTCGAGACGCTGGAACAGCTCTCGCGGATGGGCCACCCCCTCGGCCTGCCAGAGCGACGGGTGTGCCATCGGTCCACATATCTGCGCCCGGGGGCCTTGCGCCTCTATCGCCAGTTGATGCGGCATCCGGAACAGATGCCTCTCGCCCGCATCCAAAGCTCTGTACCCACAGCGCCCGAACCGCGCTGGTCCCGTCTCTTGCGCTTGCGCCCGCAGCCCGGTGCGGTGCCGATTTGGCAGCGGATCGAGCTGGGCTGAGCCTACTGCGCCCTTGATGCGAGCTTTGGGCGCGTCGGGAGCGCGCCCGCCCCGTTTTGTCAGGGGAGAGCCAGGCTGGCAAAGGATCATGAGGCCGGGGAACCAGCGGCCCGGTCAAGATGCGCATCGGTCCCCCCCAGAGGGGATCAATTCTCTGGCAGAGTCTTAGGCGACGCGCGCTCAGATGATGTGGCCTACTCGGCCTCGCCCTGTTCCTCAAGCCCGTAGGTCTGGAACAGCCGAGCCTGTGTCATGAAGAACAGGAACATCGCAGCCGTCAGACCGAAGGTCTTGAAATAGACCCAGGTTTCCGTGCTCATCATGCGCCAGATCACCTCATTGGCGACCGCCAGCCCAAAGAAGAACGCACAGAGGCGACGTGTGAGGATCATCCACCCCTCGTCCTGAAGCGGCATCATCTCTTCCATCACCACACGCAGGTAACTCTGACCGCGCAAAAGCCCCACGCCCAACATGCCGCCAAAGAGCAGGTAGATCATCGTCGGCTTCATCTTGAAAAAGCGCTCGTCGTTGAACCAGACCGAGAGCCCGCCAAAGACCACAATCAGCACCAGCGTCATCACCTGCATGCGCGAGAGTTTGCCCGTAAGCCGCCACAGGATCAGCGTCGAGAGGATCATCAGCGGCACAAAGCCTGCGGTCACAATGATGAACCCCTCATAAGAGGTGCCGCCGATCTCAAACACCTGATCCTTGAGCCTCAGATACGCCACGAAGAACAGAACAACCGGGCCGAACTCCAATAGGTTCTTGACCAGGGGGCTGATCTTGCGCGCCGCCGGGGTTGGATCACTTGTCTGTTCGCTCATTGCTGGCCTCTCCTGTCCCAAATCTTCCCTCTCAGATGGCACCCTCAGCCCCCCATTTCAACAATCACCGCACCTGCAGCGATCAACGCCATCAACGCAATGCGGCGCGGACCTACGGTTTCTTTGAGAACCAGCCAGCCGATGAGGGCGGCAAAGACCGTCGATGTTTCGCGCAGCACCGCCGCCTCGCCCACCTTGTCGAGCCGGGTGGCCAGCATGATCGACCCAAAAGAGGCAAAGGCCACCAGCCCGCCGAAGAACCCGCGCAGCATCAACGGCCCAACAGTCGGACGATCTGTGCCCATGCGCCGCCAGCGCCAGTAGGCGTAGATCGGCATGGTCATGCCGTCGATCATGAAAAACCACGCCAAAAAGGTGAAGGGATCCGCCGTCGCGCGAATACCATAGGCGTCATAGGTCGTGTAAAGCGCCACAAACAGGCCAGTTGCCAGCGCCAGCAGAAGCGCAATCCCCAAGGTCTCGCGCGCGGTGACGAGAAAAATATAGTTGTAAACTGCAAGACCAAAGATCCCGGCCAGAAGCACCCCGACCCCAAGCCATTGCACCAGCGTGAAGGTCTCCCCAAAGAGGAGATAAGCGCCAATGACCGCAAACAGCGGCCCCGTGCCGCGCACCACCGGATAGACGACCGTATAGGCCCCCTTGGTATAGGCCATGGCCTGCAGGATCTTGTAGACCACATGGATCGCCCAGACCCCGAGGAAAATCAGCCACATATGCGGCTCGGGCCAGGGCACCACAAAAAGCGCAAAGGGTGCGGCCATCAGCCCGTAAGACGCGTCGATTGCGCCCCGCGACAGCCAGGGATCATGGCGCCCTTTCTGAAGCGCGCCAAAGACTGCGTGCAAAAACGCGGCAGACACGGCAAGGATCAGCGCAACCTGATGCCCGGCTTCGGTTCCCTCAAGAGAGATCAACCACTCGCTCAGCATGCAGCGCCCCTAGCCATCAGGCGCGGCGCCCTTGCGCAGGCGCGGGATCGCGGTTCCCTCACGCGCCCTCTTCCAGACCGGTAAGCGCGGCCGCGAATTCTTCGGGGTCAAACGGCGAGAGGTCATCGATCTGCTCACCCACGCCGATCGCATGAATCGGCAGACCGAATTTGTCGGCGAGCGCCACAAGAACGCCCCCTTTGGCGGTGCCGTCGAGCTTGGTCATCACAAGCCCGGAAACATCCGCAAGCTGGCGGAAGGTTTCGACTTGCGACAGCGCATTCTGCCCGGTGGTCGCATCCAGAACCAACAGCGTGTTATGCGGCGCATTGGGATCTTTCTTGCGAATGACCCGCACGATTTTTGCCAGCTCTTCCATGAGGTCCGCGCGGTTCTGCAACCGCCCGGCGGTGTCGATCATCAAGAGATCCGCCCCGTCGGCCTCGGCTTTGGTCATGGCATCAAAGGCAAGGCTGGCGGGATCCGATCCTTCGGGCGCGGTCAATACCGGCACCCCGGCGCGGTCGCCCCAGACCTGCAGCTGTTCCACCGCGGCGGCGCGGAACGTGTCACCCGCGGCAATCACCACGGATTTTCCAGCCGCACGGAACTGGCTTGCCAGCTTGCCGATGGTGGTGGTCTTGCCAGAGCCGTTGACGCCCACGACCAGCACCACCTGCGGCTTGGAGGGATAGAGCGGCATCGGACGGGCCACTGGCTCCATCACGCGGGCAATTTCGGCCGCCAGAAGCTCTCGGATTTCGCGGCCCGAGACCCGACGCCCCATACGCCCTTCTGCGATATTTGCCGTAACGCGCAACGCGGTGTCGACGCCCATATCAGAGGCGATGAGCATCTCCTCAAGGCTCTCCAGCATATCGTCATCCAGCACCCGGCGCGGCTCGGAGGGCTTGGTGCGCCCCATGAGCCGCCCCAACAGGCCGGGTCTGGATGCCTCCGGCGTCTGTGCAGGGGCGGATGGAACAATCGGAGCTGGCGCGGACGTGGACGCCCCTGCCACCGGAGCCTCAATAGGCTCAGGACCCGGCGCGCGCTCTGCGGGCTGCGCTGCAGGCGCCGCCGGAGACGCCGTTTCCGGGGCAGGATCTGGCGCCTGTTCAGGGGCGACCGCCCCCTCTTCAACAATCGCATCCACCTCTTTTCCGAGGCGGGACGAGGATTTCAGCAGCCGCTCCTTGAGCTTTGAGAAAAGCGCCATCTGGGTCTCCGCAGGGTCGTTTGACCTTCACCTAATGTGCTTTGACACAGGATGCAAAGCGCAATGAGGTCTTTCACAAGATAAGCACTGCAAAAAACAAAGCCTGCGCGCCCCAGTAAAGGAGCCAGATCACGGGGGCTGTCAGACGGCGCGCAGGATGCGCCGAAGGCAGAACAAAGGTCTCAACCGCGAGCACCATATCCGAGATCATGAACATGACCGCCGCGCACCAGATGAGCGGCGTCGGCAGGGTCAATGCTGCCAGCCCCATGGCGACAATCACGGGCACGTAGGCCATGACCTGAACGCGCATCTCGCCCGCGAAACGCGCCAAGAGAGACATCATGGCCAAGGCAACACCCGCGAGCGCAATCACCGCCCAGCCCGCTGGCGCAGTCAAGAGCCGCGTCACATCCGCATCAGGCAGCGAGAGGAACAGCCACACATAGGCCAGATGACCCCCTGCAAAACTGCCAACCCCCGCGAGGAAGGCACGTTCCCCCGGTCGCGACAAGGCCAGATCGCCCAAGGCACAAAGCCCCAGTGCCACCGCAAGCAGAGGCGTCGAAAGGCCCGCCACAAGAGCAAGGCTCAGTACCGATGCCGTCTTGAGCCCCGAGCGCAGCCAGCTTTCGTCGGCGCGAACCTGCCACAGATAGCCAAGCGCAAAACCGCCAGCCAGCAGCAGCGTGACGGTTTCAAGCATCATGGCGGGTTCGTGTATCATCGCGGGGTCCCCAAAAGCATGTCGCGAGGGTGCGCCGACGGGGACACAAAGGTCAAAGCTGACCTTGCGCCACCCCCGGGCTGCCGAAGCTGAAAAGCGGTCTTGGCTGGGCGCGATACATGCGCCATGGTGGGCCCATGTTCAGCTATTCCCTTTCTCGCACCGCCCTAGTCTTGGGCCTCGCTCTTCTGAGTGCCGTGCCGCTCAGCGCCAATGATGCCGAAGAGTTCAACTCTTACACGCAGGGCCGCACCATCCATTTCAGTTGGGAAGGTCAGGCCTATGGCGCAGAGCGCTACCTGCCCGGCCAGCGCGTGATCTGGTCGTTTCTGGATGGCCGCTGCGTCACTGGCAAATGGTATATGCAGTCTGGTGACATCTGCTTTGTCTATGAGGATCGCCCAGAGCCGCAATGCTGGCGCTTTGACATCGGCGACAGCGGGCTGAGCGTCTCCATCGCGCGCGACGACGGCTCGGTGCTGACGTTGAGAGAGCGCCTCTCCGTGCGTGACGAGATGGTTTGTCTCGGCCCCGAAGTCGGCGTCTGAGGCCCGCGCAGATGCGAGGCGCTGCCTCGCGCTCCGGGATATTTTTTGTTAGAAGAAAGCCCTGCCTGTCAGAATAGAGAGCCCTGCTCTCCGGGCGTTTTGGGCGCCTTGGGGGCCGCCGGTTTGGGCGCGGATTTCTTTGTGGTGCTGGGGGCGCTGGCGACATCAAACGTGCCGTCAGCAAATTCGATAGAGAGTTCAGCGGCCTTCCGGGCGCCTTCGGTGGATGTGACCAGGGCCGCACCATCGCGCACCACCGCATACCCGCGACGCAACGTGGCCTTGTAGCTCAGAATATCAAGCTGTCGCGCCGTGGCTGACAGACGATCAATCTGGCGGTCGATGCGGCTGCTTTGGGCAGTGTTCAGGCGCTTGGTGATGCGGTCCAGCGCGTCTCGTTTGCGCCCCAGATCCTGAGTGATCGGGCGTAGGGTGAGACGCGAAGAAAGGTTTTTGAGCTTGTCCTGACGGCTGGAAACAAGACCGCGCAGGGTGGCGGGTCTGAGGGAGGCTGCGCGCTCGCTGAGCGTGAGTTTGCGCCGTTGCACGCCCGAAATCAGCGCGTTGGGCAATCGGTCCGAGACCCTGTCGAGCCGCTGGCGCGGGGTTTCCAAGAGCGTATCCGGGCGCGGCAGAGCGCGCGCCATATCGCCGAGCCGCTGGCGGCGCAGCTGCACCGCGCGGCTGGCGGCATTGGCCATGCGCGCGCCCTGATTTTCGACCCAGCCCAACAACTCGAGCCGCACGGGCACCGCGTGTTCTGCCGCCGCCGTGGGCGTGGGGGCACGCAGATCCGAAACGTAGTCGATCAGCGTGGTATCCGTCTCATGGCCCACCGCCGAAATCAGCGGGATGTCACTTGCAGCGGTGGCGCGGGCGACGATCTCCTCGTTAAAACCCCAGAGGTCCTCGATGGACCCGCCGCCGCGGGCGACAATGATCAGGTCCGGCCGGGGCAAGGCGCCGCCGGGCGTCAGGGCGTTGAACCCATCGATGGCGCGCGCCACCTCGGGGGCTGAGTTGCTGCCCTGCACGGCCACGGGCCAGACCAGCACCTTGCGCGGGAAGCGATCCCGAAGCCGATGCAGGATGTCACGGATCACAGCGCCTGAAGGCGACGTAATGACGCCGATGATCCCCGGCAGATAGGGCAGCGGTTTCTTGCGCTCGGGTGCAAACAGGCCCTCAGCGGCCAGTTGCGCCTTGCGCTTTTCCAAGAGCGCCATCAGCGCGCCCTGGCCTGCAACCGCGACCTCATCGACATTCATATTGTATTTGGACTGTCCGCCAAAGGCCGTGAGGCGCCCGGTCACCACCACCTCAAGCCCCTCTTCGGGCACCACGGACAGTCCCGAAATCTGGCCCTTCCAGGTCGTGCAGGCCAGAACCGAGCGATCATCCTTGATGTCGTAATAAAGATGACCGGAGCGCGCCTTGAACACACGCCCGACCTCGCCCCGCACGCGGATGCGGCCGAAGGTGCCCTCAAGCGTGCGTTTGACCTCGCCGGAAATCTCGGAGACGGAAAACTCCGGTGCGTTCTGGCCCGGGGTTGGATCATCAAGGAGGTCGGACATCGAAAAGAAGGCTCCGGTTTGATCAAAGGAGTGGGGTGTCGGCTCCGACACCTGCCACCAGAGGGCGCCCCCGGCAAGGGTGTTCTTGTTTATGGGACGCACTCAGCATAGAACGCCCATCAACCAAGGCCAAGCAGATCGGAGAATGGCTCATGAATATCCTCATCCTCGGCAGCGGCGGGCGGGAACATGCACTTGCCTGGGCGGTGATGCAGAACCCCAAATGCGACCGGCTCATTGTGGCGCCGGGCAATGCGGGTATCGCCCAGATCGCCGACTGCGCCAGCCTCAACGCCGAGGATGGCGGCGCGGTTGTGACATTCGCCGAGGAAAACGCCATTGATTTTGTGATCGTCGGCCCCGAGGCGCCTTTGGCCGCCGGTGTGGCAGACCGGTTGCGCGATGCGGGCATTCTGGTCTTTGGCCCCTCTGAGGCCGCCGCCCGGCTGGAGGCTTCCAAGAGCTTCACCAAAGAGATCTGCGACGCGGCCAATGCGCCCACTGCGGGCTATGGCCATTTCACTGATGCCGAGGCGGCCAAGGCCCATGTCCGTGCAAATGGCGCGCCGATTGTGGTCAAGGCCGATGGTCTGGCCGCAGGCAAGGGCGTGATCGTGGCGATGGACGAGCAGACCGCGCTGGATGCCATCGACGATATGTTCGGCGGCGCCTTTGGCGGGGCGGGCGCAGAAGTCGTCATCGAGGAATTCATGGAAGGCGAGGAAGCGTCGCTCTTTGTACTCTGTGATGGTGAGGAAATCCTGTCCATCGGTACCGCACAGGACCACAAGCGCGTCGGCGAAGGCGACACTGGCCTCAATACCGGCGGCATGGGGGCTTATTCTCCTGCACCGGTTCTGAGCGCCGAGGTTGAAGCCAAGGCCATGGAAGAGATCGTGAAACCCACCATGCGGGTGATGGCCGAGCGTGGCATGCCCTACCAAGGCGTGCTCTATGCAGGCCTGATGATCAAGGACGGCCAGCCGCGTCTGGTGGAGTACAACGTCCGCTTTGGCGATCCCGAATGTCAGGTGCTGATGATGCGCCTTGGCGCGCAGGCCCTGGACCTGATGCAAGCCGCCGCCGAAGGTCGCCTTGCGGACGCCCGCGTCAACTGGGCTGATGACCATGCGATCACGGTGGTGATGGCTGCGACTGGCTATCCGGGAAGCTATGAAAAAGGCAGCGAGATCAAGGGCCTTGATGCTCTGCCCGAAGACAGCATGAATATGGTCTTTCACGCAGGGACCAAGGCCGATGGCGACAAGATCCTCGCCAATGGTGGCCGGGTGCTGAATGTGACTGCACGGGGCGAGAGCCTCTCTGAGGCGCGCGATCGCGCCTACGCCATGGTCGATCAGATCGACTGGCCCGACGGCTTCGTGCGCCGCGACATCGGCTGGCGCGCGCTTTGACCCCGCGATGAATCGCACACCGGTTCAGATTTCCCCGGACAGCCCGCAGTTGCGGGAGGTTCTGGACCTGATCCGGCAGTGCTTTGCCTATATGGACGGGCGGGTTGATCCGCCCTCCTCCATGCACCACCTCACGCTCGAGGCGCTCTCCAAACAGGCGGTGGCGGGCGAAGTCTGGGCCATTGGCGCGCCTGTTGTGGCCTCGGTAGTGCTGACACCGCGCCTCGAAGTGCTCTATCTGGGCAAACTTGCGGTCGTGGAAGATCTGCGCGGTCGTGGGCTGGCCCGCACCCTTGTGGAACTCGCCCTCGCGCGGGCGCGCTCCATGGGGCTGAATGCGGTAGAATTGCAGACGCGGATCGAGCTGGTGCAGAACCATGAATCCTTCGCGCGTCTTGGTTTTGAGCGGTGCGGCACCACCACGCACAGCGGCTATGACCGACCGACCTCAATCACGATGCGCCGCAGCATCCATTAATTGGCCGCGCAGGCGAGCGTGGCGCGAAGCCCTTTTTCCGCATCAAACGGCCCCAGATCGCGCGAGATCACGGCCCCGCCTTCAAGGCGCGAAGTGATGATGCGCGACCAATCCGCACTGACGGTGATGAGCTCCGGCCCCGCACCACAGTCGCGCAGGCCGGAGGTGATGAAATCCTGCCCGATCTTGTGATTGGTCAGCCCCGGGGCTGAGGCGACCTCCACCAGTTTATTGCCCTCATAGCGCCAGATCCGCAAGGTCTTGGCCAGATGTGGGCGGTCGATATAGGCAATCTCGATGTGGCCGTCCCCATTCAGATCCGCCGCCCCGATCGGGGCCAGCCAGCGATTGCGCTGGCCAATATGAGGGGTGGCGGCGCGCTTCTTGCCCTCGGCATCGTAGACTGCCAACTGCGCACCCCGGCTCATATCTGTCTCGATGACGACAACTTCGGGCAGACCATCTCCGGTGACATCCCAAAGGCGCGGCTCCAGATCCTCAAAGACATGGGTCAGCGGCAGCTTGATCTCCAGTGTCTGAGTGGCGGTGCTGCCGGTTTCGACGCGGCGGATCAGCAGGCTGCCGTATTCCACGTCATCGCCAAGAACAGCATGCCCATAGCGGGTGGTCGGCTCGGAAAACTCGGCGCCCAGAACGCGCCAGTGTTCACGCGCGGCGCCGGGTGCCGCCTGCGCCAGCACCGCCAGCGACACACACAGCACCTGCGCCGCGCGGCGTCGAATTGGGGGCAACACGCGCGCCCGAAGCCGCCGCGCTTTGCCCCCAGATCCCATCAGATCTGCTTTTCAGGCATTTGAACCACCAGACCATCCAGCGCATCGGTCACCTTGATCTGGCAGGTCAGGCGCGACCGCGCAGCATCGGGCTCAAAGGCAAAGTCCAGCATGTCCTCTTCCATGTCGTCCTTTGCGGGCAGTTTTTCCACCCAGTCCGGAGCGATATAGACGTGACAGGTAGAACAGGCACAAGCGCCGCCGCAATCGGCTTCGATCCCCGGAATGTTATTGTCACGCGCACCTTCCATCACGGTCAGCCCGTTGGCGACGTCGACCACATGTTCGGTCCCGTTGTGCTCGATGTAGGTGATTTTTGCCATGATCCGTCTTCCCTTTTTCGGTACTCGATAACGTGTGTAGCGTTGACGCCTGCACCGTGCCAGCCCCATTTCACAGATCCCGCGCGTCGCTGGCGATTTCGATCTGCTTTTTCTGGATCACCTTCGAGCCAGAGCTCTGGTCAAAGCCGCGTTGACACGCTTTGCCTGCGCTGCGAATTGGTCTAGCGTGGGCGCAAACCGGGACAAGGCCTGCGCTGCGCCAAATCTCGCCCCCAAAGACCAAGGACTCGCCAGAGCACATGCCTGCATCGCCGTCTCAGCACCCTGCTGCCTCCGGGCTGCGGTCTGCGTCCCGCTCGGCCTTCTCCCCCATCGGCTCGCCGCTGCCTTCTGCGCTGCGACGACAGGCATTGCTGTGGGTTGCTGCGGCACTGCTTGCGGGTTGCATGACCCCAGCCCCGTTTGAACGGGTGGGCCGACCCGCGCCCCCCGGCGCGCCGCCCGGCACCTGCTGGGAGCCGGTGATCATTCCCGCCCGCATCGAGACGATCACCGAACAGGTGATGGTTTCCCCGGCAGAAGCGGGCACCGATGGCAGCGCCGGCAAACCGGCGGTCTTTGCCACCGAAACCCGCCAGGTCATCACCCGCCCGCGCGAAGAAACCTATTTTCAAACCCCCTGCCCCGAGGAATTGACGCCGGAATATATCTCCTCGCTGCAGCGGGCGCTGGCGGCGCGCGGGCTCTATGTGGGAGACATCACCGGCAGGCTCGACGTCGATACCCGCGCGGCCGTGCGCGCGTATCAGCAGTCACTGGACATCCAGAGCGACACGCTTTCGCTGCAGGCCGCGCGCAGCCTGGGGCTGAGCGCCGTCGCATTGGATGATTAAAACGCACGCAGGCCCACCGCCACAGTCAGCGCAAACATTCAAGATCCCACCTGCCAGCTTGCGCGGGCGCGATTAGCCCCTTACAACCCCGGGGCCAGTATCACTCATCTGCCCCTCGGAGATTTCTCATGGCTGCCGCTCCTCTCCCTGCCTCCAGCTTTCTGTCCGGGGCCTCGGAGCGCCTGCGGGCCATGCTCGACAGCCAAGCCACAGATGTTCATCTCGAAACGGGCGATGTGCTCTTTGAGCGCGGCGACGAGGGCGACGCGCTTTATGCGATCATCTCTGGCGCTCTTGAGATCTCCACCCTTTCCGCAGCGGGGCGCAAGCTCTCGCTTGATATGATGCGCCCGGGGGCGATCTTTGGTGAGATCGCAATGTTCGATCCCGGCGAGCGCACCGCCACCGCCACCGCAGCTGAGCCAAGCCACCTGCGCCGCCTGCGTCACAGGGACGTGCTGGCGCAGTTGACCAAGCATCCCGAACTTGCGGGTGATATGCTGAAGCTCGCGGGGCAGCGCATGCGCTGGATGAATACACAACTTAATGAGCAAGTGTTCCTCCCCATGCCGGTGCGTCTGGCGCGCAAGCTCCTCTATCTCACGCCCGCGGATGGCAACGGCCAGCTGAGCCTCTCGCAATCGGAACTGGCCGAATTCGTCGGCGCCACCCGCGAAGCGGTCTCAAAGACCCTGTCGAACTGGCGCAAGGCGGGCCTCATCGAGATCAGCCGCGGAGGACTGCACCTCAAAGATCGCGGCGGGCTGGCGGTTCTGGCCGACCCCGAAGGCATCTAAGCCCCAACCGCACACCCTGAGCGGCATCACGCGCCCTTTTGGGGCAGTTTTGCGGTCGGTCTTTAGAAGTCTCCAGGCGCCCAAAAGGCTCTCTTCAAGCGCGGCAAGCGCGCAGACGGCACATTGGTCTCATCAACACGGAGACCAGACATGACCGACACATCCCACATCCGCCTGCGCAAAGATGGTTCCATCGACACCGCCTATTAGCGCAGCCAGGCCGCCCATAACGCCGCTCGCAACGTGACCAAAGGCTCGTGCCGTGCGGTGTCACGCCTAGCGATCTTCGTGGCGATGCTGCCCCTTCTGGGCCGCTGGATCTGACGCGCGATCTGCAAATGCCCCCTGCCGCCAGCGGCGCGGCGGCGCGGCGGCGAAACACACAACACAAACGAAACATATCTTTGAAACGCAAGGTCTTCTGCCACACTGGAGGATTGAGGATTGCGTTCGAGGACTATGAAATCGACACTGCGCGCTTTGAAGCCGGAGTGCTGAAACCGACGCCTCCGATGCACAGCCCCAAAACCCGCCGACGCCCACGCCCGAACGCGCCTTCACGCAGCCGGTGGTTGCGGTTTTGCCCTTTCGCGTCCTTCACTTTGCCGAGCCCGAAGAGGCGGTCTTTGCCGAGGGCATCTCGGAGGACATCACAACCGAGCTATCGCGGTTTCATGCCATTCGGGTCACATCCCGGATGTCGTCCTTTCAGTTTAATGCCTCAGAGCGACCAGCTCAGGAGATCGCAACAACGCTCGGGGCGGACTTCATTCTGTCAGGAACGGTGCGCCGCGCATTGAACCGTATCCGAGTCGTGGTCGAACTCTATGAGGCGCTGGAAGATCGGCAAATCTGGTCCGAGCGCTTCGACCGTGCCGACGCCGACATATTCGCGGTCCTCGACGAGATTTCCGGCCTTGTCGCTGCCTGCATGACAGGCGAGGTTCAACTGGCCGAGACCCGGCGGACAAAGGCCAAAGCCGGCCAAGACCTAACCGCCTATGAGGCGCTTCTTGTCGGGCTGGACCTGCACAAAAGCGGTGATATCAGCCCACGCGTGGCCACACGTGCGGTCGCAGCCTTTTCAGAGGCGATCGACGCGGCGCCCGACTTTGCACGCGCCTACGCCTGGCGGGCCTGTTCCTTCTCACGCACGTGGGATTTCCCGGTGCGGCAAGATCAGTTCGATCAGGTTTCACAGGATGTCTTCAAGGCGCTGGAGCTCGACCCGGCAGAGGCGGAGGCTCATCGTATCGCAGGCGCCGTCTGTCGTGCGCTGCATGAGTTTGACCGCGCTACATTGCATATCGAAAAGGCGCTCGAGCTTAATCCCAGTGATGCCCATATCGCCGCGAAATCGGCCGAGCATTTTGCGTTTAGCGGACAGCCCCAGCGCGCGCATGACCTCATCAACAAGGCGATGGCGCTCAACACCATGTTCCCGGGCTGGTACTAGGAAATTATTGCCCTCGCCGACTATGTGGCGAGCCAATCTGAGGAGGCGCTTGCCGCAATCGCGCGCGCTGCGAGCCCGACATTCGCCGGGTTTGCCTATCAGGGTAGGCTCCCTCTTGGCGTTGGGCCGTACCGAGGAGGCCAAAGAAGCGGTTGCGCTTTTGAAAGCGCAATATCCAGACGTGACGCTTGCCGTTTATCAGCGCGACGGGCGCCGCTTTGCCTTTGCAGACGGCCAACCACAAAAGCTTTGAACAGGCCCTCATGCGCTCCGGCCTGACCTGAGGCTTTTGTTCTTTGCTTGGTCTGAGCCTTCCGTGTCGCGTCCCGCTTTCAAGGCCCAATTACTGAGCCCCCGAATTGGATCACAAAAAAACACGGACTGCTCAAAAAAATGCAATGAATGTAACCTGTTTCACAGTCCTCGCCCACGACCTCTGACATAACGCGGGCAAGGCGGTCATTCTCCTATCCATCCCAATGATCGTCCGTCCCATCGAGAGCCATGTGTCCGCCCGACGCATGGCTCTTTTGGTATTGCGAGCAGTCTCGTCTGTGCTGTCTTTCAAGAAAACGGCCGACCCCTTGGGGCCGGCCGGTCTTGTTTCTTAGATGCCCCGACTTGAGGCAAATGCCGTTGGCACGCGGGATCAGTCCTCAAGATTGAGCGCGACAAAGCGCGGCTCACCAGCACGGCGCACCATCAGGAAGATCGATTTGCGGCCGCCTTCTTCGGCAGCGGCGATCTGCGCTTCGAGATCGGCAATCGAAGAGAGCTTGTTCTGGCCTGCCTCAGTGATCACGTCGCCTGCACGCAGACCTTTTTCCCACGCGCCAGAGGTCTCATCCACGGAGAGGATCACCAGACCAGTGGTGCCCGCATCGAGGTTAAGATCCTCGCGCATGTCGTCGCGCACAACGCCCACGGTCAGCCCGAGGAGCTCTTTTTCTCCTTCATCCGGAACGGCTTCAGCGCCGCCACCTTCGGTGCCGTTGCCCACCGCATCTTCGCGACGTCCCAGCGTGACGCGGATCGTCTCGGTCTTGCCATCGCGGAACACCACGACACGCACGGTCTTGCCGACTTCGGTGTCGCCCACGCGACGCACGAGATCGCGGGTGTCTTTCACCTCAAACCCGTCAAAGCTGGTGATGACGTCGCGCGCCAGGAGACCAGCCTCTTTGGCGGGACCTTCGGGGACATCGGTGATCAGCACACCTTCGTCGCTCGCCAGCCCGATCGCTTCGGCCAGATCATCGGTGACGTCCTGAATGCGCACGCCAAGCCAACCCCGGCGGGTTTCCCCGAACTCCTTGAGCTGGCTCACCACTTTGGTCACTACATTTGACGCCATGGAGAAGCCGATCCCGATGGAGCCGCCATTTGGCGACAGGATTGCGGTGTTCACGCCAACGACTTCGCCATCCATGTTAAAGAGTGGACCGCCCGAGTTGCCACGGTTGATGGCCGCATCGGTCTGAATGTAGTCGTCATAAGAGCCCGAAAGCGCCCGGTTGCGTGCAGATACGATCCCTGCCGAGAGCGAAAATCCCTGCCCCAGCGGGTTACCCATGGCGACAACCCAGTCGCCCACGCGCGCCTTGTCGCTGTCGCCGAACTTCACAAAGCTCAGCGGCATCGGCGCGTCCACTTTCAACAGCGCAATATCGGTGTTGGGATCGGTGCCAACAACAGTGGCCGGCAGCAGGTCAGCAGGCTGGCCTTCACCGGGGAAGAACTCGATTTCGATCTCGTCAGCCCCCTCGATCACATGGTTGTTGGTGACGATGTAGCCGTCTTCCGAGATCACGAACCCCGAGCCAAGCGCCGAGGAACGACGTGGCCGCGTGCCGCCGCCGTTGCGGTCCTGGAACTCGCGAAAGAAATCCTCAAACGGGGAGCCCTCGGGCACGATCCCCTGCGGGCCAGTGCGGCCCTCGACCACGGTCGACGTGGTGATATTGACCACCGCCGGGCTGACTTTTTCGGCCAGTGGCGCGAGGCTTTCGGGACGGGCCGCCGCCGAAAGCGACTGCATGACCAACAGCGCGGTCCCGAGGACGCTGATCCAGAACAAGCGCCAGCCGCTGTGCGCCCCCTCATGGACGCGCGCACGGCCTATTGCCTTGGATGATGAGATTGGATGCACGGACATACTCCTTGAATTGGCCTGTCAACTCTGTCTCCGCCCGCCCCATCGCGAAAGGGGAAAGGGGGCACCCATGCCTCAGGCGCGACGCCGACGCGGGCGCAACGCATTGGGGGTGCGACTAGATGCGACTAATGTAGCCTCTCTGCGCGCATCCGCAATGGGGCTCACTGTCATCTCAATTTGACGTGAAGGCCGGTGAAGGCCGCGCGACTGCGCCGATGGGGCAACAGACCGGCGCGCGCTGAAGTTGAGATGCGGTTTGCATCGGGTCGAGGTGCAGCGCGCCCATCACATCGCCCGATCAGACTGCCCGGTCACACCGCCCTCAGGCGCTCCCCGATTGAAGGGGCCGCCTCCGAGGGAGACCTGCCGCCCTCGCGCGTTGTCTCGCGACGACGTCTCGCGTAGCGTCGGCGCAAATCATTTCAAAAGGCGGACCATGCCAAGCGTCACTCTTTCTTATAAAACCCAAGATTTCATCGAAGCGCAGAAGCTCTCCACGCGCCAGAGTTGGCGCGACAAGAAACGGTGGGCGCTTTTGGCCCTCGGGAGCGTGGCGGCGGTTGCTCTCCTGACCTTTGCGACTGAACCTGCGCAACGGGGCGAGATGCTCAAGATCGCATCTCTCCTGATGCCATCGGCGCTTATCGGCGGGCTCTGGTTGTCTCAGAGGGTATCCATTGCGCTTCACGGCAGGCGGGCGCTGACGGCGTCCCCCGCTCTGAGATCGGAATTTACCTATGAGGTTCAGCCAGAGGGCCTGATTCAACGCAGCCAACACGGCGAGGCGATCGTGAAATGGACCGAGGTTCAGGCCGTCTCTGAGGATCGCAAGAGCTGGCTGATCTACCCGGCTTTCTTGCCTGCTCAGAGCTACCTGCTGCCCAAAAGATGTCTCACAGCCGACTTCCAAGAGGCGCTCAAGGCGCAGCTTATGGCGGCGGGGGCACCAAGAAAATAGCGCCTTCGGTCGGCAACGGTCCTTCGTCCAAGGCCCGAACGATGTGCGCCAGAGACACAAAAAAGGCCGCCCAACTGGGCGGCCTTTTCAATGCTTTATGCCAAGCAGCTTATTGCTGCACGCGGCCTGCACCATCGGAGGACTTCAGGTAGTTGAAGAACTCATTGTCCGGCGACAGCACCAGCGAGGAGTTCCCCCCCTGAAGCGCGCGCGCATAGGCGGTGAGGCTGCGGTAGAATTCAAAGAACTCCGGGTCCGCGCCATAGGCCTCTGCAAAGATGTTGTTGCGCTCGGCATCCGCTTCACCGCGGATAACCTCGGCTTCTCGCTCCGCCTCAGACACAAGCTCCACCTCGGTACGATCCGCCTGCGCACGTACACGCTGCGCGGCTTCTTCACCGCGGGCGATCTCGTCTGCGGCCTCGCGTTCACGCTCGGCGCGCATCCGGGCAAAGGTCGCCTCTAGGTTTGCTTGCGGCAGATCGGTGCGTTTCAGGCGCACGTCGATGACCTCGAGCCCCAGATCCCGCGCCTGCGCAATCGCGCCATTGCGGATCCGCAGCATCAGCGCCGCACGGTCCGACGACAGGATGTCGTTAGAGCTCACGGTACCCAGAACCTCGCGGGTCTGGTCGCGCATGATGTTGTCAAGACGGCTCTCGGCAGCGGCTTCGCTGCCAACGCCGACCGCTTCGCGGAAGCGACGTACATCGGTGATGCGGTAGCGTGCAAAAGCGTCCACGACAAGGCGGCGGTCATCCAGCGGCGTCACTTCGAGCGGCCCGACTTCGAGGCTGAGGATACGGTCGTCATATTTCACGACTTCGTCCACAAACGGAAGCTTGAAGGCCAGACCGGGGTCTTCCTGCACGTTCACGACACGACCAAAGCGCAGAACCAGCGCCTTCTCACGCTCGTCCACGATAAAGAGCGAGGACAGTGCGCCCACGACAATAGCGCCCAGAAGGACGAGAAGAATAACAGAGCGATTCATCAGTTGCTCCCTCCCGAACGACGGATTTCATTGAGCGGCAGATACGGCACGATGCCCTGTCCGCCTTCGCTCCCGGCGTTGTCATCAAGGATGATCTTGTCCACGCGGCTCAGCACGTCCTCCATGGTTTCCAGATAGAGACGCTTGCGCGTCACTTCCGGTGCCTTCTCGTATTCCGACAGAACGGCCGTAAAGCGCGAGGCCTCACCCTGCGCCTGGTTCACGACCTGCGCGCGGTAGGCTTCTGCTTCTTCGAGTGTCTGTGCGGCCTGACCACGCGCCGCCGCAAGTTTGCGGTTGGCATAAGCGTCAGCCTGCTTTTCCAGACGGTCGCGTTCCTGACCGGCAGACTGAACTTCGCGGAAAGCGTCTTTTACCGGTTCAGGCGGATCGGCCCCGTCAAAGTTGACCCGGACGATGTTCACGCCTGCGTCATAGCTGTCGAGGGTGGACTGGATCAGCTCTTCGAGGCGCTGCGAAATGAGACCGCGGTCACGGTTCAAGATCGGCGCCAGCTGCGATTGTGCAATGATCTCGCGCATCGCGGATTCAGACACGGCCTGAATGGTCGCCTTTGGATCGCGCAGGTTAAAGAGGAATTTGTCGGGCTCGTTGATGTTCCAAACCACCTGGAAGTCGACGTCGATGATGTTCTCATCGCCCGTCAGCATCAGACCCGCATCAGAGCCGCGCGCGCCTGCGCCAATGCTCTCGGTCTGTTCCACGCTGACCGGGACCACCTCATAGGTGACCACAGGCCAGGGTGCGAAGTTCAGACCCGGATTGCCCACCGCGGAGAACTCGCCAAGGAACAACTCGACGGATTTCTCTTCGGTCTTTACGGTGTAGAAGCTGTTGTAACCCCAGAGGAAAACCGCAGCGACCGCGCCGAGCATGAGCCCGCCTTTGGTGAACAAAGGGCTGCCGCCAGAGCCACCGCCCTGCGGTCCCTGCCCGTTGCCGCCATTGCCGCCACGGCCGCCCATCAGGACGCGCAGCTGCTCTTGGCCTTTCTTCACCAGCTCGTCGATCTCGGGGATCTGGCCATCATCAGGACGCCGGCCACCGCCGCCGCCTCCGTTGTTGCCGCCGTTGTTTCCCCGGTTGCCTCCGCCGCCGGAGGAACCGCCGCCCCCCCAGGGGCCACCACTGTTCCCAGCCATAAGTCTCCTATCCATCTCTCCCCGCTGATACAGCGGATATTGCCCTGTAACCTGTGGTCACGGCGCTGAAATTCAAGATCAGCGTCGCGACCAAACTCTGAAATTGGTTCAGATCGTCCGCACAGGGGTTTTTAGCGTCACCAATTCTTCCGACATGGTCGGGTGAACCGCAACAGTGCGGTCGAAATCTTCCTTGGTTGCCCCCATTTTTACGGCAATCCCCGCCAATTGGATCATCTCACCGGCGCCCGGTGCGACAATGTGACAGCCCAGCACCTTGCGGGTCGCCTGACTCACGATCAGCTTCATGAGCACTCTCTGCGCCCGCCCGGCAAAGCTCTGCTGCATCGGTTTGAAAGAGGTCGCGTAGACCTCGATGGTTTCCTGTTTGGCCGCTTCTTCTTCGCTGAGGCCAACGGTGCCCATCTCTGGCTGCGTGAAAATAGCGGTCGGGATCAGATCGTGATCGGGGCTGGTGGGGTTGCCGTTGAACACGGTTTCCACAAAGGCCATGCCCTCGCGGATCGCCACCGGTGTGAGGTTCACCCGGTCGGTCACATCGCCAATGGCATAGACCGACGGCACAGCTGTCTGGCTGTATTGATCCACCTCGATCTCGCCACCCCTGCCGCGCGCGATGCCCAGCTCCTCCAGCCCGAGATTATCGGCATTGGGTTTGCGTCCGGTGGCAAACATCACCTGATCGAACAGCCCCTCGTCGCCATTGGTGGCCTTGACCCAGATCTTGTCGCCCTCGCGGCGCATCTCCAGCACGTTGGTGCCGAGCTTGAGATCGATGCCGGACTGGATCATCTCCTGCGCCACAAGGCCGCGTGCCTCGTCATCAAACCCACGCAGGATCTGGGCGCCGCGGTAGTACTGCGTGGTCTTGACGCCAAGACCATTCATGATGCCCGCAAATTCCGAGGCAATATAGCCGCCCCCCACGATGAGAATGCTCTCGGGGAGCTTCTCGAGATGGAACATCTCGTTCGAGGTGATCGCCAGCTCCGACCCCGGAAACTCCGGCACCCAAGGACGGCCGCCGGTGGCAATCAGGATGTGTTTGGCGGTCTTGCGCGTCCCGTCCGACAATTCAACCGTATGGGCATCGGCAAGTTTGGCGCGCGCATCAAAGCTCTCCACGCCGGAGTTCTTCAGAAGGTTGCGATAGATCCCCTCAAGGCGGTCCAGCTCGGTGTTGAGCTTCTGCTTGAAGTGATCCCAATCAAAGCCCTTGTTCTCCAGATCCCAGCCATAGGCGCGGCCGTCTTCGACCATACCGGAGTATTCCGACGCAAAGACCATCAGCTTTTTGGGGACACAGCCCCGGATGACGCAGGTGCCGCCATAGCGGTCCTCTTCGGCCAGCGCCACCGATGCGCCGCCTGCCGCGGCAACCCGCGCCGCGCGCACCCCACCGGAGCCACCTCCAATGACAAATAGATCGTAATCAAAGCTCATATGCGTCGCCCTTCTTATATCTTGCGCGAGGTATCCCACAGCGCGCGGTGAATTGCCAGACTCGCAAGTGGGGCTCAGGTCGGCGTTTTCAAACAGATGCAGGCGGTTGTCTCGCGAAACCGTGAAAGAGGCGTGAACGCCCCGCGCGCTAGTTTCCCTCGCGCCACTCAGGCCAGTACCGATCCAGAGCCAGCTGTACCCGTGCGACCTCAGGATCGGCTGGGTTTGCACATTTCGGATCAAGGGACACAGTTTTAAAGGTCAGATCGTAGCGCGCCCCCAGCGGCACCTGTGCCCGCACACGCAGCCGCGCATATCCGGTGAGCATACTCTTTGGAAAGTAGGTGACAGACACGACATCCGCCCAGCGCAGCGCGTTGACCGTCCCTTCCTTCCTCGCCCAAAATGTACCCCAGCCGCTCCCCCGCGAGTACGTTCTCCCGTAATGTATGCCCCAGGCGTTCACGCGCAAAAAGCGATCGTTCCACGAGCCTTCAGAGCTCAGCGCCATGATCGTCACAAAGCTCGCGATGCTCCAGATTTCACGCAGGTATTGAGGTCCAGAGAACCGCGCGAGGATACTCTCTGGCAGAAGGAAGGTCATAACCTGCGGAGTTGTGAGCAATAGAAGAAGAATGCCCCAATTGGGAACTTTGTCCCTCATCGGGACATCTGCGGTGGGTGACCCATCGTGCCCATCCGGCGTCTCGGAATACATCGGCGTCAAATCCAAAGTGCAAAATGCTAAAACTATTCCCGCTTTGGGTGCGCCACACATCGGCATCCTGTCAAGGCACATAGCCGCCCTGCAAAGCAAAACAGGGCCTTGAAACGGGCGTCCCCCTCCCCCAGATTGCGCCTCGCAGGGGACGACCCCGCCAATGGCTGCGCCGTGCAGGCGTGACCGTTGCCTCGTTATCGGGACGACCCGACCACAGACATGAGGTCGCCTATGCGCTCCCCCCTTGACCGTCTTCGTCACGCCCTGAGTTTCGAGATCATCGCCCTGTTGTTGATCGTCCCCCTTGGGGCCGCAGTGTTTCACTTTCCCCTGCACGCAATCGGGGCTGTCGGCATCGTCAGCGCCACGCTCGCGACCCTGTGGAACCTGATCTACAACTGGGGCTTTGATGCGATTTTGCAGCACTGGCGGGGTAGCACGCTCAAGACACCGATGCTCCGGGTGCTGCATGCGGTGCTCTTTGAGGGCGGGCTGCTCATCGTACTGATGCCCTTCATCGCCTGGTATTTGCAGGTTTCGCTCTGGCAGGCCTTTGTGATGGATGTGGCGTTTGCGCTGTTTTACATGGTCTATGCGTTTGGGTTTAACTGGGCCTACGACCGCCTGTTTCCCCTGAAAGAATGGCAAGAGGACCGCGCCGCGCAACACTAGGCTGCGGCGCCCCCACCAGAGCACACAGAGCGCCGCCCTAAACCTGGGGGCGGCGTATCTGCCTTCAGTCGTTCAAATCCGCAAAGAGATTGTCGGTCTCGACAAAATCGATCCGGTCCGTCTCGATTGTGCCCTCGTTGATGTCGCGCACCTCGACCTTGCCATCGCCATAGCCGATCACCACCGTGTCGCAGATGTCGATGAACAGCCCGTTCTCAACCACGCCGGGGATCTGGTTCAGCACCAACGCCAGCTGGCGCGGATTGCCGATCCGGTTGAGATGCAGATCAAGGATGTGATTGCCCTCGTCCGTCACATAGGGGCTGGCACCATTCATCCGCAACGTCGAGCTGCGCCCCATTACATCCATCGAGATCAGCGTCTCTTCGACCAGCGCCTGCGAGGTCTGCCAGCCAAAGGGGATTACCTCGATAGGCAGCGGGAAGGCCCCCAGCGTCTCCACTTCCTTGGCCTTGTCGGCGATCACCACCATCTGATCGGAGGCCGTCGCGACGATCTTTTCCTGCAAGAGCGCGCCTCCTCCGCCCTTGATGAGATTGAGTTCGCTGTCGAATTCATCCGCACCGTCAATCGTGAGGTCGAGCCAACGTGCCTCATCCAGGGTGATCAGCTCAATCCCGACCTCGCGCGCCAGCTCGGCGGTACGGGCAGAGGTCGGCACGCCGGTGATCTTGAGCCCGTCCTCGCGCACCATTTCGCCAAGACACCGCACCAGCCACGCGGCGGTGGACCCGGTGCCCAGTCCGACACGCATGCCGTCCTCCACCAGCTCTGCCGCGCGTTTGGCAGCCACGAATTTCGCCTTGTCGATGGGGGATAGATCGCCGCTCATGGGAATGGACCTCCGCATTTTTGGATATGGCATGGCGTCTGGACAAACCGCCCGCGGCCAGCCCGCCCGTTATAGGCGCTTTCCAAGTCTCGCGCGAGGGGCGATCTGCGCGCGCCGCGCTTGCCGTTCGGCAAGCGCGGCGCCGGTCGTTTCGGGGAACCCGAAGCGAAACACTCTCGGCGTCGGAGCGTCTTTGAAAATCCGTGATCGCCCCCATCACAACTGATTGGTTGCAACGGCGCGCCAAAATCATAGGGTGCGCAAGCGCGTTTCCTATCGGAAACGTCGGTTTCAATCACTCACCATCCGCGCCTCAGACCTAAGATCACATCATGACCAAAGTGCTTCGCCTACACTACGCGCCTGACAATGCCTCGCTCATCGTGCGACTGGCACTCGAAGAGCTTGGCCTACCCTATGAATGCCAGCTGGTCGATCGCCGCAAAGCCGCCCAGAAAAGCGCGGCCTATCTGCAACTCAATCCCAATGGCACCATCCCGGTGCTCGAGACCCCGGATGGTCCCCTGTTTGAAACAGCGGCGATCCTGCTGTGGCTGGCGGACCAGAACGCCGCGCTGGCCCCGCAGCCCGGCTCCGCCCAGCGCGGCGTGTTCCTGACCTGGCTCTTTTGGTGCTCCAACACGCTGCACGCCGATCTGCGCCAGTATTTCTACCCTGAAAAAATCATTGGCCCCGAAGAGACCCATCAGGACCAGCTGCGCCGCGTGCTGCAGTCCCGCCTGCATCAGCATCTGGGTATGATCGACACAGCCCTTGTCAGAACGCCCGGCCTCACAGATGAGGCAGACCCGACGCTTCTTGATCTTTATCTGCCGTGCCTCCTGCGCTGGACCAAGCTCTACGCCAATCGCGGCCCGAAGCCTTGGTTCGACCTGACGTCCTACCCGGCGCTGCACGCTCTGTGCCACCGGGCCGAGGGCCGCGCCAGCACCAAGGCGGCACAGACCGCCGAGGGGCTTGGCCCCACGCCCTTCACCGCCCCCACATTTGCCACCCCTCCAGAAGGATCAGCCACCTAAATGTTCCTCTCCGTTTTTGACATGTTCAAAGTGGGCATCGGCCCGTCCTCTTCGCACACCATGGGCCCGATGGTGGCCGCAGCACGCTTTCTCGATATGATGCGGGCCTCGCCCTTTGACTTTCACGGGCTGCGCGCATCGCTGCACGGCTCGCTGGCCTTTACCGGCGTCGGCCATGCCACCGACCGCGCCACCATTCTCGGGCTTGCGGGCTTTTTGCCCGACACCTATGACGACGACAAAACCGAGGCCGCGCTTGCGGCGATCACCGAGACCAAGACCATCGTGCTCGAGGATCTCGGCACGCTGCGCTTTGACCCCAAGGCGGATATGATATTTGACTATGATCACGCGCTTCCGGGCCACGCCAACGGCATGGTTCTGATGGCGCTGGATGCGCAGGGCGACGTGACCTTGCGGCAGGTGTTCTATTCCGTTGGCGGTGGCTTTGTGCTGACCGAGGAAGAGCTGGCACAGGGCAAGGCCACGGATGAAGGCGACCCCGTCCCCTACCCGTTCAAATCCGCCGCCGAGATGCTCGAGATGGCAAAGACATCCGGGCTCTCGATCGCCCAGATGAAACGCGCCAATGAAGTCTCGCGCGGCTGCGAGCAGAGCTTTGCCAAGGGTACACAGCGCCTGTGGCAGGTGATGAACGACTGTATCAACCGCGGGCTGGAGCGTGACGGCATCCTGCCCGGCGGTCTGAGCGTGCGCCGCCGCGCCAAGGGTATCTATGATGCGCTGATGGCCGAGCGCGGCATGAACCTGACCGCGCCGCACACCATCAACGACTGGATGAGCGTCTATGCTATGGCCGTGAACGAGGAAAACGCCGCAGGCGGACAGGTCGTGACGGCCCCCACCAATGGCGCGGCGGGCGTCTTGCCTGCGGTGCTGCGCTACTACCTTGATCACGTGCCGGGCGCGTCGGAAAAACACATCGAGGATTTCCTGCTGACCGCAGCCGCCATTGGCGGGCTGGTCAAATACAACGCCTCGATCTCTGGCGCCGAAGCGGGTTGTCAGGCCGAAGTCGGCTCAGCCTCTGCCATGGCGGCGGCGGGGCTCTGTGCGGTGATGGGTGGCACGCCGGAACAGGTGGAGAACGCGGCCGAGATTGCGCTCGAACACCACCTCGGCATGACCTGCGACCCGGTCAAAGGGTTGGTTCAGGTGCCCTGCATCGAGCGCAACGGTCTCGGCGCGATCAAGGCGGTTTCGGCAGCGTCCCTGGCGCTGCGCGGCGACGGGCAGCATTTTGTGCCGCTGGATGCCGTCATCGAAACCATGCGCCAGACCGGGGCCGACATGCACGAGAAATACAAGGAAACCTCGCTTGGGGGCCTCGCCGTCAACGTCCCCAACTGCTGAGGCAGGCTCTCCCGCGCCATTCGCCGAGCGGGTGGCGCGGGCTGCCCCCGCATCATCGCTCGGCTTGGTTGCGTGCCGCCTCTGCCGCGATTTCATCTGCCAAATGCAGAAACGGCGCCTGTGACTGTTGGGCATAGGCCATGACCCAGGCGCCTTGCAGGCGGATATGCAGCGATTGGGCAACCGCGTCGGGCTGCGCCCGTCCGAGCCTGCGCGCTTCGCGCGCCAGCTCTGCGGTCCAGCGCGCATAAACCTCCTGCACCGCCCCTTGCAAGACTGGCGTGTCAGACGCCGCTTGCAACACGCTCAGCACCGGGCAGGCCTCAATGTGATCGACCTGCACCAGCGTCGCCGCCAGATCTCGGCAAGCTGCCTGTGCGCCCTCTTCAAAGGTCTCCGCCTCCTCAAAGGAGCGCTGCACCAGCGACTCGATCCACGCTCCCGCCCAACGTGTCGCCGCCGCCGCGAGCTCCGGCTTGCCGCCCGGAAAATGGTGATACAAAGAGCCTTTAGGCAGGCCCGCGGCGGTCAAGATCTCGGAGAGGCCCACCCCGGAATAGCCCTTGCGCCGAAAGAGTTTCGAGGCGGTCTTGATCAAGGTCAGGCGGGTGTCTGGCGTCTTCATGAAAAAGTAATAGCCACAGTAGACCGATTGGTCTACACCCATGATTAGACCGACCGGTCTAGTCATTTTCAGAGGCCTGCCATGTCCCAAGCGCCCGAAGTCGTCTCCTTTGGTTCCAGCCAGGCGCCCCTCGTGGGCAAATGGCACCCCGCCCACGGGCCGCAAAGGGCCGCGATGGTTGTGCATGGCGCGACCGGCGTGCCGCAGCGCTTTTATCGCCATTTTGCCCATTGGGCCGCGCAACAGGGCATTGCCACTCTCACCTATGACTATCGTGACTTTGGCGAGTCCCTGACGGGGGCCACCCGCAGCAGCTCGGCCCGTATGGCCGATTGGGCGGTGGCAGATCAGGATGCAGCGCAACACAAATTGGCCGAACTGGCCCCGACCGGGCCGCTCTGGGTGCTCGGGCATTCGCTTGGCGGGCTCGGCATCGCCTTTCACCGCTACCCCGAGCGTGTCTCGCGGGTGATCACAATGGGCGCCGGGATGACCCATTACCGGGATCATCCCTGGCACTACCTGCCAAAGGCGCTGGCGTTCTGGTTCCTGATCGGCCCTGCTGCAACCGGGGCGCTGGGCTACCTGCCGGGGCGGCGGCTCGGATTTGGCGAAGATCTTCCGTCGGGCGTCTACTGGCAATGGCGACGCTGGTGTACACGGCGGGATTTCTTTGCCCGTGACATCGGCAAGAGCCTGCCCCAGCCCAACTTCAACGCGACGGAGCCGCCGTTGGAACTCTGCGTGGCGCGTGATGACGACATGGTGCCGCCCGCAGCCGTCAGGCGCTATGCTGCGCATTTTGCACCCGACCGCACTCAACTGCGCCTGTTTGATCCCGCAAACTATGGCCTCGGGACACTCGGCCATGTGGGCTGCCTTGGCGCAGGGTGCGAAGCCGCGTGGCAGGATCTGATGTTTCCTGACGCTGCCGAGGCGCGCACCGGCGCAGCCTGATCTCCCGGGGGGGACCGGCAGATGAAGTCCTGAACATATTCACCACTTGCCAAGCTCCAAGGACGCCCCTAGCGTCGCCGCATGACGCAGACCTCAGCCACACCCGACACCACCGACCGCCCGCTTTTGGGGATTGCCCTGATGCTTGGGTTTTGCGCCCTCATTCCGCTCGGAGATGCGGTGGCAAAGCTGTTGTCGACACGAATCCCGGTGGGGCAGATCGTGTTTGTCCGCTTCGCCGCTCAGGGTGTAATCTTGGCGCCGGTGGCGCTGATGCTGGGGATCTCGCTGCGCTTGCCGCGCCGCATTCTGCCCATCGTGTTGCTGCGCACCCTGCTGCAAATGGGTGGTATCACTGCAATGTTCATGGCGCTGCGCTTCCTGCCGCTGGCGGATGCGGTGGCGATTGCCTTTGTGATGCCTTTCATCATGCTGCTTTTGGGCAAATACGTCCTCAAGGAAGAGGTCGGCCTGCGCCGTCTTCTGGCCTGCGTCGTGGGCTTTGCAGGCACGCTTCTGGTGATCCAGCCCAGCTTTGCGGCCGTCGGGCTCAACGCGCTCTGGCC
The DNA here is from genome assembly GCF_055693725.2 of Epibacterium sp. HA2-3. Classification (NCBI taxonomy): domain Bacteria; kingdom Pseudomonadati; phylum Pseudomonadota; class Alphaproteobacteria; order Rhodobacterales; family Roseobacteraceae; genus Epibacterium; species Epibacterium sp. HA2-3. The sequence goes on from NZ_CM172490.1 coordinate 1,941,346, forward strand.
CTTGGCAGTGGCGGTCATCTTTGCGGTGTTCATGATGGTCACCCGCACCATCGCGCGCGACACCGACCCGATTGCCATTCAGGCGGTCTCGGGCGGCATTGCCTCCGTGCTGATGGCCATTCTCTTTGTGCTTGGGGCGCAATTCGAAATCGCCGAGCTGGCGACCACCCTACCCGCGCGTCCCGAGATTAACCTGCTGCTCCTGGCAGGGCTTTTTGGCACCATCGCGCATCTCCTGATGACGTGGTCGCTGCGCTATGCGCCCACCAGCACCCTCGCCTCGATGCAATATCTGGAGATCCCCGTGGCGGTCTTTGTCGGCTGGCTGTTCTTTGCGGAACTGCCCAACACGATCGCCGCCTGCGGCATCGCGCTCACCATGGCGGCGGGGCTTTATGCCGTGATGCGCGAACGCCAGGTGAGCCGAGCTGCGCGCAAAGTCGATCCGACACCGATCAGCAAGACGGGCCTGCCTGCATCACCTGAATAAGCGCGCCGAGACAGTGGCGCGGCAGGATTGCCAACAGCCCTGGTCCGTCGACCTCGATACGGATCGACCCGGTGGCGCGGTTGGAGGTTCCGATGCGCGAGAGCGGCGAGAGCTCAAGCCCATCAATCGGCCACTCCAACCCGTCTGAGCGCCCGGACACCGGCAACAGCGGAAACAGCGACACCACATCGCCCGCCTGCAACTCCAGTTCGAGCGATGCGGTAAGATGCACGACCACCTCATGCGCGCCGATCAGGATGCAGGTCTTGGCATGGGGCTGCATCAGTACATGCAGCGCCGCCAGCTGGTGATCAAGCCGCGCCCCAAGCACTCCGACAGCCAGCACGAGAGGCGCTTCGACAGAGCGCAGCGCCTTGTCAAAATCAGTGGTTTCCTGTTCAGCGACAAGATGCAGTATACTCTGTGAGAGCGCCGTGCGGGCGTGGTCTGACACCGAGTCGAAGTCGCCGATCACCGCCTGTGGCTGCGCCCCAAGCGCCAGCGCCTGATCCGCGCCCCCGTCGATGGCCACAAGAACCGGCGCATGCGCCAGCGCTTCGGCCAGATCAGATCTGGTGACATCGCCTCCGCCAATCAGCGTTATCGGGGCGGTTTCACGAACAATTGCCTCGGTCATGGAGGATACTTCGCAGAAATGGAAACAAGCCACAATCTAAACACAAAATTATACGAACAATTGCTAGGAGTCGGGCCGAATTTGACCCGAAGATGAATAGTGTGGACCTTGCGACTTTGCTGAGGACGAGCCGACGAATGGTACAGAATAACAAAGTTTTAACCGTTTCTTATGGAACGTTTTCATGCACCCTTGAGGGGTTTGAAGACTCCTTTGACACGATGAAAGCGATTGCCGAGTACTTTCGTGATCTGGCTGCGGATGACCGCTATTTCGGGGCCGAACCGCCTCAGCCCGACGCCGAGATGATGGCCCGGATCGCCCAGCGCGAAATCGCCCGCCAGGTTGAGGCCCGAAGTGGCGAAGGTGGCATCCACCTGCGCGCCGCCGCACCTGCAACTGCACCCACTGCCGCGCCTGCGCCCGCTCCAGCCTCCGTCGCGCCCCCGGCACCCGCTGCGCCCGAAGAAGATCAAAGCACCGCCCCAGCCGTCGCCCGCACTGATGATCTGACGTCTGATTCGCCTCGGACCACACCCGAGGCCGCGCCTCAGATGCAACCTGCGGTTCTAAATGAGGCCCCCGACGCGCCCGTAGCAACAGTTCCTGTTGATGTCTCAGAAGATGTCGCCGAGCCCGAGGCCGAGGACACGGTTCCTGCCGCCGACAGCATTGCCGCCAAACTGCAACGCATCCGCGCCGTGGTGGCCAAGGCACCGCATCAGGATGAAGAGTTCATCGAGGACGAACATGCCGATGCGGTTGAAACCGACGCGAGCGATCTCGCAGCAGAGACCACCGCCGAGCTCTACGAGGACCACTACGACGGGGAAGAGGACGCTGAGGACGCCGATGTGGCCTCCGATGAGGAAACCGTCAGCGATATTCTCGACCGTCTGGATCTGACCGGGACGCGCCGCAAGGCTGAAACGGATGATCGCGCGGACACCGCGCATGGCGACACGGCAGAAGAGCCCGCTCCGTCACAGGAAGACACCGAAGCGCAAGCAGAGGCGCAACCTGCCGCCGCCGAGCGCCCTCAGCGTCCGCGCACCATTCGCGTGATGCCCAAACGCGCAACCTCCGAGACCGAAGGCCCCGCCGAGGCGCCCTCCGACACTCCCGAGACCGCCAGCACCGCTAAAGCAACGCCGAAACCCGCTCCCCCCCTCCGGTTGGGGGATGACACGGCTGTCTCGGTACCGTCTGGCGAGCAGCCCTCGAACGAACAAGCGGCGTCTGAGGCTGCACCCAGCGAGCCTGTCCGCCCGCGCCGTCCGGTGCGTGGCCGGGTCATCCGCGTCAAGCGGGCACAGGCCGATGAGAGCTTGATTGATGCCACCGCTGAGGACGTGACCCCGCGACAGCGCCCTGAGGCAACGCCTCCGGTCTCCACCAGCCTCTCCGAGGATGACGAGGCAGAACTGATGGCGGAACTGGCGGCTGTCGAGGCGGAACTCATGGCCTCTACCACAGATACGGATGAGGTTCCCCAGCAGGACGAGTCCTACGGTGAAGATGCCTTTGACGATGGGGGCCCCGCTGTCGCGCCAGCCGCACCGGCCGCACCGCGCGCCACCGAGCGCCCGGCGCGTGAGATACTCACCTCCCGAGGCGGCTCGCCCGATGGCGATGTGTCGCGCCTGATGGCGGCTGCGGATGATCGCCTGAGCGATGAAGATGCGGCCTCCTCCCGGGAGACCTATAACCAACTGCGCGCAGCGGTCGCCGCGGCCCAGGCGGACCCCGGCGACTCCGACGAGCAGCGCCGCGAAGCCCGCACACGGGCCTTCCGCGATGATCTTGCAAGCGTAGTGCGCCCGTCCCGTACGGCCCCGGCAGAACCCGGCTCTGGCCGTGGCGCCGCGACCAGCCGTCCAGCGCCGCTCAAGCTGGTGGCCGAGCAACGTATTGATCCCTCACCGCAAGAGAATACGCCGACCATGGCGCCCGCCGCCGCAAGTGCACCGGTGCGCCCACGCCGGGTCTCCAGCGTGCTGGCCGCCTCCGAAGAAGAAGACGCAGCGCCCGCGACCCGTCAGCAAGACGGTGCCTTTGCGAGCTATGCCAGCGAGAAAGGCGCAGTCGAGCTGCATGAACTTCTTGAAGCCGCCGCCTCCTACATGAGCTTTGTCGAAGGCCGCGAGAGCTTCTCGCGCCCTCAGTTGATCAACAAGGTGCGCACGCTTGACGGGCAGAGCGATTTCAACCGCGAAGACAGCTTGCGCTTTTTTGGTCAGTTGCTGCGCGAAGGGAAACTGAAGAAAGCCTCCAACGGACGCTTTTCGGTCTCCTCGCAAATCGGCTTTCGCCCGGGCAATCGCGCCGCGGGCTGACCCGCAATCACAAGACTGCGTGAGATCCCTCAGACACCGCCCCCAGGGGCGGTGTTTTTACATGTGTCCCTGAAGCTTGGAGATAAAAACGCGACGCCCACTCCCCTGGGATGGGGAGTGGGCAAGCCAATCCAGAGAGCCGTGCTTTTCCAGTGATAACACATGAGGTTTTTCGCTTTGGGCTAGGGCCAAAGCGACCGGCGCCGCGCTCCCTGCGAGTAGCGCGGCGCCGAGCCCAAGCAATGGATGGGTCCCTATTCAAAGGGCACGGCGTTGGGCGGAAGCGCTTGCGCGCAAACACTGCCCAAAGGACCGCCCTGCCCTTTCAGCTCAGGTCAGTGCAGCCGGGGTTAGTCAGGATGTTCGTCGTACAGGGCGTTGGGATCTTTCTGCCCAACGCCTTTGAAAACAAACTTGAAGGGCAACACCCAAGCCACCCCTAGGCCCACATAGACGAGCAACTCGAGCCAGATCGGCGGGCGATCAAGCAGGTTGAGGATGGTCACAGCCAGCACGATATAGAGCGGCATCCCGACCAGGAGGATGACCAGGGCCCAGATGCGGCGGGCGCGGTAGCTCAGACCTTCCTTGGCCATCAGTCGGCAAACGGGTCCGTCACCAGAATGGTGTCGTCCCGCTCCGGGCTGGTGGACAGAAGGGCAACCGGGCATTGGATCAGCTCCTCGACGCGGCGCACATATTTGATCGCGTTGGCAGGCAGCTCTGCCCAGCTGCGCGCGCCCTCGGTGGACTCGCTCCAGCCTTCCATCTCTTCATAGATGGGCTTGCACCGCGCTTGCTGGTCTGCGGCTGTGGGCAGGTAATCGAGACGTTCGCCGTCGAGCTCATAGCCGACGCAGATTTTCAGCGTCTCAAAACCGTCCAGAACGTCGAGCTTGGTCAGCGAAATACCGTTGATGCCGGAGGTCGCGCAGGTCTGGCGTACGAGGCAGGCGTCAAACCAGCCGCAGCGGCGCTGACGGCCGGTGGTGGTGCCAAACTCATGGCCGCGCGTACCCAAACGTTCGCCATCGGCATCGGGTTTGCCGTCGGCGCCCAGCAGTTCCGTCGGGAACGGGCCTTCACCCACGCGGGTGGTATAGGCTTTGACGATGCCGAGCACATAGTCGATCGAGTTGGGGCCAATGCCAACACCGGTGGCGGCTTGGCCTGCGATCACATTGGACGAGGTCACAAAGGGATAGGTGCCAAAATCAATGTCCAGAAGCGCGCCCTGTGCGCCCTCAAAGAGGATGCGTTTGCCGGCTTTGCGCTTCTCGTTCATCACCTTCCAGACGGGTGCTGCGAAGGGCAGGATCTCGGAGGCGATCTCTTTCAGCTGTGCCACCAGCGCGTCGCGGTCGATCGGCTCCACGCCGAGACCTTTGCGCAGCGGATCGTGATGCTGCAGCGCGCGGTCGACACGCGCCTCGAGCGTGGCGTCATCAGCGAGATCCGCAACACGGATGGCGCGACGGCCCACTTTGTCCTCATAGGCCGGGCCAATGCCGCGACCGGTGGTGCCGATCTTGGTGCCCTTGGAGGCGGCCTCTTCACGGGCACGGTCCAGTTCACCGTGGAACGGCATGATCAGCGGCGTGTTTTCAGCGATCATCAGCGTCTCGGGCGTGATCTCCACACCCTGTGAGCGCACGGTCTCGATCTCTTTCATCAGGTGCCAGGGGTCCAGCACCACACCGTTGCCAATCACGGAGAGCTTGCCCCCGCGCACAACGCCGGAGGGCAGCGCATGCAGCTTGTAGACCTTCTTGTCGATGACAAGCGTATGGCCGGCGTTGTGACCGCCTTGGAAGCGCGCGATGACATCGGCGCGCTCGCTGAGCCAATCCACGATCTTGCCTTTACCTTCATCGCCCCACTGGGCGCCGACTACCACGACATTGGCCATCTCAGGTCCTTTGCATGCTGGGTTGAAACCGACGCCCCGTATAGCGAGGCGGCGCGGGCGAGGAAACCGGAATCTCGTCGCAAGACGGTTACAATCTGCCTGAGCGGCGCAGGGACAGGTCAAAACCCACCTAGAGGGCAGGCTCCCACCCGCCCCCAAAGGGCCAATCGCAGGCCACGCCCTTTGCTGTCAGCGCTAGACGAAAACGCATCACGGGAGGGCCGCCCCCGTTACGGTCAGCGCCGTCGGGGCCACGTCCTCTCTGTGCGTCAGCCGCGACCTTCGGGCAGATGCACCGGAGCACCATGTGGCGTGGACAGATAGGCCTCTGCCCAGTCCTCGCGCACGCGTGCAACCTCCGCAGGGTCGGCGTGACCCTGATCGGACATCAGACGCTCAAGCGTGGCGAGCCAAACGGTAAAGTAATCGTCGCCGCCATTGAGTTCGCGACTCAGACCGGCCTCTTTGAGTGCGGCAGAAAAACGCTCCACCCACTCGGGCCAGGTAAAGCGCCCGCTTTCATTGAGATGGACCGCCAGCGCAAAGGCCTGCGCGTGCCAGGGGGCCTCGAACGCGGGCTCGGGGCGCTGCATCTGATCAGCTGTATTCAGCTTGGTCTCGGGCACAGTCATGATGAAACCGGCTCCAGATAGCTTTGCCAGAGATCCAACACCACCTCATCATTGGGGTGCTCTGCCTGCGGCCAGAGGTCGCGCGCGGCAAAGGCCACCGCATAGAGGGGCTCGGGCGCCTCCCCCTGACCGTGAGCATTGGAATCAGGGAAAACATGCGTGCCATGCAGGCGCAGGATCTGCCCCTGAGCGTGGCTTGCGTAGGTGGGCAAACGGGTATGACCGCCCGCGACCAATCGGTTGCCACTCAGCCGCGTGCGCACAAGATCCCCGGGCTGATACTGCGCGGCGACCGGACTTTTGCGATCCGCAGGCCCACCCGCCGCAAGAACCGCGGCCACGCGATCGGCGGACAAACAGCGCTCCGCCAGCGGATGAGCGGGCTCCGCCGCGTCAGAGTCATTTGCGGCCTCATCCACATCGCTGAGGTCTTCGCGGCGCAATACACCCTGCGCCACCAAGAGATCCGCCAAGGCGGCCAGCCATTTCTCGTAGTAGCTGAAATTCATATAGTCCGAGGGGCTGAGGCATTCGCGCGCATGGCGCGAGATGTCGATATTCCACTGCCCAAGCGCCCCACAGGCCAAGGTCACCGCAAGCGCGCGGCCGTGCCAGTCCTCGGGAAAGACCGGTGCGTCCTGGGGCTCGGGCGTGATCGGACCATCGCCATAGCGCCCCCCCATATCGTGAATACGGCTCATGCAGGGGTCTCGCTCGCTGGGGTGGCAAGGGCGGTTCCGATCATCGAATCGCGGTTGACCAGGGTCATCAACGCCTCTTCGCTCCAGCCGTCAGTACCTTCGGGACGCATGGGCAGCACCAGATAGCGCACCTCGGCTGTGGAATCCCACACTCTGACCGATGTGTCCGCCGGCAGGGTGACGCCAAATTCCGCCAGCACCTTGCGGGGCTCGCGCACGGCGCGGGCGCGATAGGCATCGGATTTGTACCACCCCGGCGGAATGCCCAAGAGTGGCCATGGATAGCAGCTGCACAAGGTGCATACGACCATGTTGTGCCGCTCGGGTGTGTTCTCCACCACCACAACATGTTCCCCCTGCCGCCCGTTCAGCGCCATCTCATCGAGGATCTTGTCCGCATCCTCGAGCAAGGCGGCGCGAAACGCGGGATCCGACCAGGCCCGCGCCACAACACGCGCGCCATTTTGGGGGCCAACCTTGTTTTCGTAGGTGTCGATGATCGCGTCCAGCGCGGCCGGGTCAATGAGCCCTTTGCGGGTCAGAATCGTCTCCAGCGCTTTGACGCGCAGGGCAGGTTCAGAAGGAAGAAGACTGTGCGGGTGGTCGTGATGATCATGGGGCATGCGCAGATGCTGGCCGCAGGGGCGTGCCCCTGTCCAGTTGCAAATCGTGATGCATACAATCAAATCCTGTTGGCGCGAGGTTTTCCGCTCCTCAGGGCAAGACAGAAAAACTCCGCCCTTGCCCCGACCGGCAATCTTGCCTATGAACCGCCCGATACTCAGCCAACAGCCGCAGGGTCCTATGGAAAACGTCGTTCTCATCATCCATCTTCTTCTTGCGCTCGGCCTCATTGCCGTTGTTCTTCTGCAACGCTCCGAGGGCGGTGGCCTTGGCATGGGTGGCGGTGGTGGCGGTGGCGCCATGACCGGTCGTGCAGCCGCAACCGCGCTGAGCAAAGTCACATGGCTTCTGGCAATTGCCTTCATCGCGACGTCGATCACGCTGACCGTGCTGGCAGCACAGAAATCCGGGGGCTCTTCGATCACCGACAGCCTCGCGCCCGCTTCGCAGGATGGCACGGCGGATGTACCGACGTCGCCGCTGGGCAGCGATCTGCTGCCGCCGAGCTCGGGCGAGAACGCTCCGCTGGTACCCAGCGCCGACTGACATACAAAACCTTGATAGACTTGAGGGAACCGTAACAGCATCTTGCGGTTCCCTTGCGCATGCTTTGCGAATCTGATAACTGTTAAGTCCCGTGATGCTGCGGTTTTTGAGGTGTGAAATTTCACGCTGATCTTACCGCCGGGCAGCAAGAGATGCGGGGTCTTCCCCGGATCACGACTGAACCGATTTGGACCTGACACGATCTCACGGGGGCAGCCGAAAACATGGCGCGTTTCATCTTTATTACTGGCGGTGTCGTCTCTTCTCTGGGCAAGGGACTGGCCTCTGCTGCGCTGGGTGCGCTGCTGCAGGCACGGGGCTACTCCGTGCGCCTGCGCAAACTCGACCCCTATCTGAACGTCGATCCGGGCACCATGAGCCCGTTTGAACACGGCGAGGTCTTTGTGACCGACGACGGGGCAGAAACCGACCTCGATCTGGGCCACTACGAGCGCTTCACCGGCGTGCCAGCGCGTAAGACCGACTCGATCTCCTCCGGGCGGATCTACACCAACGTGCTCGAGAAAGAGCGCCGCGGCGACTACCTCGGCAAAACGATCCAGGTGATTCCGCATGTCACCAACGAGATCAAGGACTTCATCTCCATCGGAGAGGATGAGGTCGATTTCATGCTCTGCGAGATCGGCGGCACCGTAGGCGACATCGAAGGGCTGCCCTTCTTTGAGGCCATCCGCCAGTTCAGCCAGGATAAGCCGCGCGGTCAGTGTATCTTCATGCACCTGACGCTGCTGCCCTACATCAAGGCCTCTGGCGAGCTGAAAACCAAACCGACCCAGCACTCCGTGAAGGAGCTGCGTTCCATCGGTCTGGCCCCCGATATTCTGGTCTGCCGTTCCGAGGGTCCCATCCCGGTCAAAGAACGCGAAAAGCTGGCGCTCTTCTGCAACGTGCGCGCCGACAGCGTGATTGCGGCGCAGGATCTGAAATCCATCTACGAGGCACCGCTGGCCTATCACCGCGAAGGTCTGGATCAGGCGGTTCTGGACGCCTTTGGCATCGCCCCTGCCCCGCGCCCGACGCTGGACACATGGGAAGACGTGGCCGACCGCATCTACAACCCCGAGGGCGAAGTCAAAGTCGCCATCGTCGGCAAATACACCCAACTGGAAGACGCCTATAAATCCATTGCCGAGGCGCTCACCCATGGTGGCATGGCGAACCGGGTAAAGGTGCGTATCGAATGGGTCGATGCAGAGCTCTTCGACAAGGAAGACGCAACGCCATACCTTCAGGGCTTCCATGCGATCCTCGTGCCCGGCGGCTTTGGCGAGCGCGGCACCGAAGGCAAGATCAAGGCGGCGCAATATGCCCGCGAGCACAAGGTGCCCTACCTCGGCATCTGCCTCGGTATGCAGATGGCCGTGATCGAAGCTGCCCGCAACGTGGCCGGTATCGAGGAAGCAGGCTCCGAGGAGTTCGACCATGAAGCGGGCAAAAAGCGTTTTGAGCCCGTGGTTTACCACCTCAAGGAATGGGTGCAGGGCAACCACAAGGTGAGCCGCAGCGCCGATGACGACAAAGGCGGCACCATGCGTCTTGGCGCCTATGATGCGGCGCTTACCGAAGGTTCCAAAGTGGCCGAGGTCTATGGCTCCAACGCGATTGAGGAGCGTCACCGCCACCGCTATGAGGTGGACATCAAGTACCGCGAGCAGCTCGAAGCCTGTGGTCTGAAGTTCACTGGCATGAGCCCGGATGGCCGCCTGCCCGAGATCGTGGAATGGACCGATCATCCGTGGTTTATCGGCGTGCAGTTCCACCCGGAACTCAAGTCCAAGCCCTTTGATCCGCACCCGCTGTTCAAGGATTTTGTACGCGCGGCCAAGGACACATCCCGCTTGGTCTAAGCCCTGCGCATATCACCCAAAAAATCAGGCGCGTCCCTCGGGGCGCGCCTGTTTCGTTAGCAATTTATCAGCCGGTTTCTCTTATGCTCCTGAGTCGAAGTGACGACCAAACGCGGCACAGAATGGCCGCTGGAGACGACGATGCCAGAACCGGGCACCATAACGAGCAAAGAGCCCCGCGAAGAATTTCCGGTGATCGGAACCGAAGAGGTCCCCGCGGTGTTTTTTGACGGGGACAAGCTGCTCTTGTGTTACGAGGTCGCCGCCATCGAGGGCGGGGGCCTTGCGATTCTCGAATTCGACGAGGTGCTCGACTTCCGGGTGGATCCAATGAATGTGGACGAACTCTCTGACTCGCCCTACCCCGTCTCGGCCTGGAATATGACCGAAATCTGCGGCAGCGAGAAAGCCGCACGCTGGGCGGCAATGGATGCGCGTTACTGGAGCATCTCTTTCACCGATATGACCCTCACCGTCCTGTTTGACACCGTTCGACTGGCCGGGCGCAGCCGTGAAAAACGCCTGCCGCACGAGGCGTTGAAACATTTTATCGGCTCTTCTCTGGCCGCCTGAGGCCACGCCATGCCCCTCAGCCCGCGGGCGGAATGGGCTTGGCGCGACCCCATAGTTGCGCTAGCGTCGCGTCATGATCCGCGCATTTCGATCCCTCATCGAACGTCAGATGGCCAAGGCGGCCCAATCCGGTCAGCTCTCCGGGCTGGAAGGCGAAGGCAAGCCACTACCCGACCGAAGTGGCGAAGCTCTGGTCGACCCGGGCCTGGCTGCCGGTGTGCGCATCATGGCCGAGGCCGGCGCCGTCCCGGAAGAATTCCCTTTGAAGAAGCAGCTCGACGCCGCCCGCGCGGCCTACCCCAAGATCACCGATCCCGACGCCCGCAAAGCGGCGATGGCGGAACTTGCTGATCTGGAAATGCGCTACAATATGGCACGCGATGCCCGCAAAGCGTTTTTTCGCTGAAACCGCAGGGCGTTAGCGCAACCATTGCAAAGCATTTGTTGTCTCTGTCTTGGGCCACGGTATAGAAGTGGCAACAACATTATCCGTGCATTTCCCAAGGAGGCCGCGCGTCATGGCGACAGACCCCGCAATCCAACAGCAACAGTTTGACCGCATTGCAACCGGCAAGGGCTTTATTGCCGCTCTGGACCAGTCCGGTGGCTCCACTCCCAAAGCGCTCGCGCTTTATGGCGTGATGGAAGACGCCTATTCCAACGACGACGAAATGTTTGCCGAGATCCAGAAGATGCGCGCCCGCATCATCACCGCACCGGATTTTAACAGCGACAAGATCCTCGGCGCGATCCTGTTTGAAAAGACCATGGACAATGCCATCGACGGCACAGCTGTTCCTGTCTACCTGTGGGAAAAATGCGGCGTTGTGCCCTTCCTCAAGGTCGACAAGGGCCTGGCGGATGAAGCGAACGGCGTACAGCTGATGAAACCCATGCCAGAGCTCGACGCCCTGCTGTCGCGCGCGGTCGCTGCCGGTATCTTCGGCACCAAGATGCGCTCGGTCATCAAGGAAGCCAACGCGGACGGCATCAAAGCCGTGGTCGCACAGCAGTTCGAGGTCGGCCTGCAGATCGCGCGCGCGGGTCTGGTTCCGATCATCGAACCCGAAGTGGACATCAATTCTGCCACCAAGGCCGAGGCTGAAGCCTTGCTGAAGGCCGAGATCGCCGCACAGCTCGACGCGCTCCCGGAAGGCACCAAAGTCGCCCTCAAGCTGACCATCCCGAGCGAGGCCGGCCTCTATGACAGCCTTGCCGATCACCCTGCCGTGGTGCGTGTGGTGGCACTGTCGGGCGGTTACAGCACGGATGACGCCTGCGCGCGCCTGTCCCAGAACAGCAAGATGATCGCGTCCTTCTCGCGTGCGCTCACCGAGGGGCTCAACGTCGCGATGTCGGACGACGAGTATAACGCCGCTCTCGGCTCTAACATCGACAAGATCTATAACGCCTCGCTCTAAGCGCCGAGCCTGAAAGAAGCGCAAAGGCCGCAGTTTTTGCTGCGGCCTTTTCCGTTTCATTTCAACCGGGGACTAGCTTGCGACGCGCAGCGCGATCTCCTGTCCGCCGCCCCCTTGCTCCCCTGCCCGCAGCCGAAACACCTCAACCAGAGCGTTGAGCGCAGAGGCGTCGTTGCGCATCTCCACAAGCGCTGCCGTACTCTGTTCGACCATCGCGGCATTCTGCTGGGTGACTGTGTCGAGCTGGGACATCCCGATATTGATCTCTCCAAAAGCGGTCGATTGCTGCTCGGCGGCGCTTGCGACCTGCTCTGTCAGTTCGGAGGCTTCCTTGATGTGGCGCACGATGCTCTCCAGCATCCGACCCGCATTGCCGACCAGTTCGACGCCGCTTTCGACGTGATCGTTGCTGATGTCGATCAGCCCTTTGATCTCGGCGGCGGAATCAGCCGTGCGCTGCGCAAGATTGCGCACCTCAGAGGCCACCACCGCAAAGCCCCGCCCGCTTTCGCCGGCGCGCGCAGCCTCCACCCCGGCATTCAGCGCCAACAGGTTGGTCTGGAACGAAATGTCATCGATGATGGAGATGATCTTGGAAATCTGGACTGAGGAGTCCGCGATCTCGTTCATCTTTTCAACCGCATTGCGCACCACGGCGCTGCCTTCCTCGGCCCGCCTGCGGGTGGTATCGACCGCGTTTCGGGTCTGCTGCGTGGCCTCGGCAGAGGCGCGCATGCTGACGGTGATCTCCTCCACCGCCGCGGTGGTTTCCTCAAGCGTCGCGGCCTGGGATTCCGTGCGTTGGGACAAATCCTGCGAGGCATGTGACACCTCGGCGGCTCCGGTGTCCAATTGCTGCGCAGTGCTGCGGATTCCCTGGATCACCTGACGCAGCGCGCCAAAGGCCGCATTGAGACTCTCGCGCACGCCGTTGAATTCCGATGGGAAATTGCCAGTCTGCGCCGATGGCATTTCATGGCTCAGATCCTGCGCTGCCAGCGCTTCGATCGCCTCGGTGATATAGCGCACGCCGCGCGTATGCTCCTCCTGCATCGCCTCGGCATGGGCGTCGAAGATCAACTGTATATCGAGCGCCATGGCCCGCGACAGAACCCCAAGCAGCGCATGTGTTTCGGTCGCGCGCCGCATCAAACCGCCCGAATGGCGCTTGAGTATCAGCGCTTGGATATGCGCATTGGCATGGGCATAGCCCGCATTGAAAAAGGAGAACGGCAGCCCGATGCGGGTATGAACCCGACCGATGTTGCGCGCGGACTGGATATAGTCCTCGTCAAAGTCGCCCGAAAACAGGCGCGACCAGTGTTTGAGTTGCTCGCCCTTGGCGCGCTCCATCATGGCATCGGTCTTAAAAAACGCGGCCATCTCCGGCTCACGTCCGACGCGGTCATAAAAGTGGTCGAGAACTTCCGGCAAAAGCCCAAGGATCATCTTGGCCCGTTTTTGAAGCCGCGCCTGATTGGCGCCGTCCAGATCGTAGGTCGCGAGTAATGCGTTCATATCAAATGTCATAAGCTACTCCTCCGCAGCAACTCCCACCCAGCGTTCGTAAGATTACCGATAAAGTCTGGGATGTGGGGCATGAGCGTTATGGAGAAGATCCAAACGAAATCTGAACATTTCGCCCGCGCCTGTTTACTCGCGAAAAAAACCAAGCGTTAAACGTACAAAAAACCTGTTTCATGACAGTCGGTGTCGCCAAATAAACACGCGCCAGCTCTTTGACCACACCCGATAGCGAAATTTGGTCTCAGGTGATTCGGACCCTCAGAAACGGCCCGAAACACGTATTTCAGATGTGCGTTTGGGTCAGAATCGCGCCATTTTCGCCAATTTTGATCAGGGCAGGGCATGAGGCCTGCGCATGTTCACCCCTCGCGGTTTTCCTCAAAAGGCTCAGCGCAGACGTGAATAAGGGATGGGATAAATTTCACGCGCGACAAGCACGCGCGCGTTCCTCCGCGCTTAGTCCGTAGCGGTGGGCAAACCGGTCTCTGGCAGCCACGAGCCGGGGATCATCTGGGGTCATTCCAAGGGTGCGGATGAACTCGATCCGTTGCTGGGACTTGAGTGTTTCGCGATCAATGGCGGTGCCCATGGCGCGGTCGATCACCTCGCCGCCAGGGGAAACATGAAACCATTTGGAAAAGTCGCGGAAATGATGCTGATTGTGCAACTGGGTGACATGGCGCTCCACGCGGGTCTTGGTCACCGTCAGATGCGCCGTCATATGAAACCACTCATAGCCAAGAAAGGTCGCCACGCCCCCCACCAGCACAATCGCGGCGGCAAGCGACAGCGCATAGGCGGGTAGCACCAGCCACAACAGACCAAAGATCACCGCAAAGTTGACCACCAGCATAGGCACCGCCACCCAGATCGGGGCAAAGAACAGCTTGTGGTTGGTGGGGAAATCATGATGCCCATAGTGGGCTTGATATAGCAGGTCAAAGGCCCACTGCTGACGCGGTGGCTTCAGGTGGAAGATATAGCGATGCAGCCCATATTCATTGAGCATCTGCAGCCCGACCCCCAGCACCACAAAGCCCCATTGCCAGGTCGCGCCCTCAGCCCACAGGATCGCGATGCCCAGCGCCACCGCTGCGAGCATCACTGGCACCGAAGGGTGCGACAGCAAGAGTTTCAAACGCATCAGATCTCCTCCTCCCCATGATCTGCTTTGCCCGGGGGCCGCGCGCTGGTCTTATTTGAAGACGGGCGCGCGCTTTTGCATATTGGCCATGACGACTTCCATCTGCTCTGGCTTGCCGATCAGGGCGGCCTGCTCTTCGCTTTCGCGCAACAGCACATCCGCCGTGCTGGCCCCGCTCTCGGCATAGGCGATCAGGCGTTTGGCGGCGCGAATGGCGCGCGGGCCCTTGCCTGCGATCTCTGCCGCAAGCGCCTCGGCGCGCGCCAGAGGGTCCTCGGCCACTTCCGTCACCAGTCCCCAGGTCTCGGCTTGGGTGGCCTCGATGGGGGTCGCGCTGTAGGTCAGCAGACGCAGCACATCCGAGCGCACCAACTGCGGCAAGAGCGCCATGCCGCCCATATCGGGGACCAGCCCCCATTTCATCTCCATCACCGCAAGCTTGGCATCGGGCGCGGCAATACGGATGTCTGCGCCGAGCGCAATCTGCAGCCCCGCCCCAAAGGTCGCCCCCTGCAAGGCCGCAATCACCGGGATCTCAAGCGCGCGCCACATCATCGCCACCGCCTGAAAGTCATTGGCCTCCCCCTCGGTGCGATCCATGATCCAGCCGGTGTCCTGCATCTGCCCCATCGCGGCAAAGCTCATCACATCCAGGCCCGCGCAAAAGCTCTTACCCGCGCCAGAGAGCACCACCGCACGGGCATCAGAGGCGGCAACCTCTTTGGCGGCGGCGATCACGGCCGCCAGCATGTGTTTGTCCACCGCGTTCATCTTGTCGGCGCGGGTCAGGGTGACATGGGCCACATGGTCGCGGACCTCGACAGATACACGCGCGCTTTCCTCTGCCATCACGGCTCCTCCCTCTGGGTGTCGTCTTAATGTTGCGTGCAGCTTGCCGCGCTTCGGGCGTGCTTTCCAGCCTGACGCGAGGGCACGCCGGACCGGATCCTTCCCGGACCGCGACCTGATCTCGCCCGATCTGCCCTTGCCCGCCTGCGCGCGCGCCGCTAGGTCTTGGGCCATGACAGACAGCCGCCAAACCCCGCTCGCCCAATCCCTGCCCGCTTCGGTGCCCTTTGTTGGCCCCGAGACCCACGAACGCCAGCGCGGCGCGCCTTTTGTGGCGCGGCTCGGTGCAAATGAGAACCTCTTTGGCGTCTCCCCCAAGGCGATTGCCGCCATGCAGGCCTCAGCGGCAGAGATCTGGAAATACGGCGATGCAGAGAGCTACGAGCTGCGCGCGGCCCTCTCGGCGTTGCATGACATTGCCCCCGAACATATCATGGTTGGCGAGGGCATCGACGGCCTCCTGGGCAATCTGGTGCGGCTTTATGTCGGCACCGGCGATGCCGTGGTGACATCGCTGGGGGCCTATCCGACCTTCAACTATCATGTGGCCGGTTTTGGCGGCGACCTTCACACTGTGCCCTACAAGGACGACCACGAAGACATCAAAGCCCTGATGGCCAAGGCACATGAGGTGGGCGCAAAGCTGGTCTATCTCGCCAATCCTGATAATCCGATGGGCAGTTGGCATCGCGGTGCAGATATTGTCGCCGCACTCGACGACCTGCCCAAAGGCAGCCTCTTGGTGCTGGATGAGGCCTATGTGGAATGCGCGCCCGAAGGCACCGCCGCCCCGGTCGATGTGACCGACCCGCGCGTGGTCCGCATGCGCACCCTCTCCAAGGCCTATGGCATGGCGGGGGCACGCGTCGGCTATGCCATGGGGGCGGTTGAAGTCATCTCCGCCTTTCACAAGGTCCGCAATCACTTTGGCATGAACCGCTGCGCACAGATCGGCGCAACAGAGGCCATCAAGGATCAGGCATGGCTGGCTCATGTGCAGGCCGAGATCGCCACCGCACGCGAAGAGATCTCGCGCATCGCTCGCGAAAACGGCCTCACACCGCTGCCTTCCGCGACCAACTTCGTCGCCATAGACTGCGGTCGCGATGGCGCCTTTGCCAAGGCGGTCTTGGAGGCGCTGGTGGCGCGGGACATCTTTGTCCGCATGCCATTTGCAGCCCCGCAAAACCGCTGCATCCGCGTCAGCTGTGGCCCCGAAGAAGAGCGCCGCGCCTTTGCCGAGGCCCTGCCGCTGGCCCTCAAAGACGCGCAGAACGGCGCCTAAAGCGCAAGGCAAACGGTAAATCCTGCCAAAAGAGACCCTGTTTTACCGCCGGTTTACCCCTTTCAGGCTAGGCTGTTTCAACATTGCCTGCCTGGAGGGGTAAGAATGAAGCGCCACAACCTGAACCATGACAACACCGAGTTCCTGTCTGCCACACTCAGTTTTCTGGCCGTGAACCTATTGTGGATCTTCTTTGCACTCTGGCTGTTGTTTGGCATGGTCCCGGTCTTGCTGCTGGCAGTGACAATGAATCATATGATCAACCGCCTTGAGGTGCGCATGATCCGCGCCGAGCAACGCGCAGGCGAAGGTCAGGGCCGCACATTGGACAGGCGCGTCTGAGGCCCTTCCTCGCGCTCCTCCCTCTGCGCCCACATCAGCCGCTCCTGGGCTTTTGTGTCCGGCTGAAACACCAGCCCAGAGTGCTTTGGCAACCTTTTGGTGGCAGGCGGGCCTGAACCCGTCCACTCCGCATTTTCTACCCCGCATTTTCCAACCGGCTCTCCAACCCGGATCAAAACCGGGATCAAAACCCACGCTTTCCCGAATGCGGTCCGGAATGCGCCTGTCGCGATCTCAGGACGGCGCGCCTGCCAGCACCTTTGCCGCCGACTCCAGCGCGCCTGCGCCATGCGGAATGTCGAGCGCCCGAAGCCCGGTCTCGATCCCTCCCAAAAGCCCCATGATCATGTGGCCATTGACGTGCCCCATATGGCCCAGCCGGAAGAACCCGTGCCACTCTGCGCTGTCCGGCGGCGCCATGCCAAGACCGATGCCGAGCGTGAGGCCAAGGTTTTCCTCCAGCCAGACCCGCAGATCCGTGGCGCGGGGCGACGGCAAGCGCAGCGCGGTCACCGCGTGGGAGCGCAACGCTGGATCGGCAACGTTCATCGCCAGCGCCCCGCCTTCGCTCCAGCGGTCACAGGCGGCCCAGATCGCGCGGGCCAGAGTCTCATGGCGGGTCCAGATCTGCTCGATGCCTTCGGCATGGATCAGATCCAGCGCCGCCCGCAAACCATAGAGATGATGCGTCGGGGCGGTGCCGCCAAAGAACTGGTAGAAATACTCCGGGTTGGCCCGCGGCACCCAGTCCCAGTAGCGGCTGATCCGCGGCAGGCGCGCGCGCGCCTCTGCCGCCTTGTCGTTGAAGAACACAAACGACATCCCCGCCGGCACCATCAGCCCTTTCTGACAGCCCGTCACCATCACATCGACGCCCCAGGCATCCATCTCGAACCGGTCACAGCCCAGGGACGCAATGCAATCCGCCATCAACAGCGCCGGATGGCCCACCTCATCCATGGCGGCGCGCAACCCATTGATATCATTCCGGATCGACGTCGAGGTATCCGTGTGAACGCCCAAAACCGCCTTGATCTCATACGCCTTGTCCGCCGCCAGACGCTCGGCCACCCGCGCAAGATCAAAGGGCGCTTGCAGGCCAAAATCCATCACCTCGACGTTGATCCCGAGGGCTTCGGCCATTTCGCTCCAGCCATAGGCGAACCGTCCGGATGCGGGCACCAGGACCTTGTCGCCCTCTTGCAAAGTGTTGGACAACGCCGCCTCCCAGGCGCCGTGACCGTTGGCGATGTAGATCGCAACATGATGCTGCGTGCGTGCAACGCGGCGCAGATCCGCGGGCAGCGTATCGGTCATCTCCACCAGTTCGCCCGCGTAGATATTGGGCGAGGCGCGGTGCATGGCCTGCAACACCTGATCAGGCATCACCGAAGGCCCGGGAATCGCCAGATAAGACCGACCAGAGGAGAGTTTCACGGAATCGCGCATGTGGAATTGTCCTGCTGAGTGCCCCGGCCGTCCCTAATGGGTCCATCTCGGCCCGACACAGTTTTCAATTGCGCGCAGCCTAGCGTAGCATCCGACAAGGTCAATTGCCGATGCGTCCGTCATTTACATGCCGCCCGCACCGCTTGCGTGCTGTCGCTAAGCTGCTTAAATGTCGAAACTTGTCGCACAGCGTGCCGACAAAGACCGCAGATCGACAGACAGGGACGGCCCAATGAGTACGCAATACATGTCATCGCGCAAATTGTTGCGCTGGCTCTGGCGCGGCTACCTGCGGCACCACGTCGGACTATTGGCGATTGCTGTCTTCTTCATGCTGCTCGAGGGCGCCTCCGTGGGCGGGCTCAGCTACATGATGCAGCCGATGTTTGACCTCGTGTTTGTGGACGGCAGCGAAAACGCCCTCATCTGGGTGAGCGTTGCGTTTTTTGCCATCTTCGTGCTGCGCGGCTTCAGTTCGGTGACGCAGCGGGTGATCCTCGCCACGATCAACCAGCGGTCCGAGGCGCATATGCGCACGGATATGCTCGAACGGCTGATCCATCAGGACGCGAGCTTTCACCAGCATCACCCGCCCGGCTTCTTGATCCAGCGCGTGCAGACTGACGTCGCGGCGATCAACCAGGTCTGGCAGGCGATCATCACCGGCTCGGGACGCGATGTGGCGCAGCTTGTTGCAGTGCTGACTGTCGCTATAAGCGTCGACTGGCGCTGGACCCTGATCATGCTGATCGGCGTGCCGCTTCTGGTGTTGCCGCTCTCGATCGTGCAGCGCTATGTGCGCAAGAAAGCCAGCCTTGCTCGCGACCTTGGCGCAGTGCAGGCGACCCGTCTCGACGAGGTCTTCCACGGTATCGTCCCGATCAAGCTCAACCGGCTTGAGGACTACCAGAGCGGGCGTTACCGCTCGGCAACTGCGGCCTTTGTCCGGGCGCAGATCAAGGCGGCCCTCGGCGCCTCCTCGACCACGGGGATGGTGGATCTGATGGCTGGTTTCGGGGTCATGTGCGTGATCCTCTTTGGCGGGCGCGAAATCATCGACGGCGACAAGACCGTCGGCGAATTCATGAGCTTCTTCACCGCCATCGGCCTCGCCTTTGACCCGATGCGCCGCCTCGCCGCCATCATGGGCATCTGGCAGGGCGCCGCCGCCGCGATGGAGCGGATCAAGGAGCTGATGGATGAACCCATCACGCTCGTGTCCCCGGAACACCCCAAGCCCGCCCCCAAGGGGCTGCCCGAAATCCGTCTTGATAACGTGAACCTCTATTATGGCGAGGCGCATATCCTGCGCGATCTGTCACTGGTGGCCGAAGCCGGCAAGACCACCGCGCTGGTGGGCGCCTCCGGTGCCGGGAAATCCACCATTTTCAACATCCTGACCCGGCTTGTTGATCCCCAGACCGGCTCTGTGACCCTGGATGGCACTGAGGTGCGTGATCTTGATCTGGGCGATCTCAGGGATCTCTTTTCCGTGGTCACCCAGGACGCGCTGCTGTTTGACGAGACGCTGCGCGAGAACATCCTTCTGGGGCGCACGGATGTGAGCGAAGAGCGCCTCGCAGAGGTTCTGGATGCCGCCCATGTGTCGGACTTTCTGCACAAGTTGCCCGAAGGGCTCGAGACCCGCGTTGGGCCGCGCGGCTCAGCGCTGTCGGGGGGGCAGCGCCAACGCGTGGTGATCGCCCGCGCGCTCTTGCGGGACACGCCGCTCCTGCTGTTGGACGAGGCCACCTCGGCGCTGGATGCGCAATCTGAAAAAGTGGTGCAAAAGGCGCTCGAGAAACTCTCTGGTGGGCGCACAACAATCGTGATCGCGCACCGTCTTTCGACCATCCGCTCGGCGGACAAGATCGTGGTGATGGAGCGCGGCCGCGTGATGGATCAGGGCCGCCATGAGGAGCTGTTGGAGCGCGGCGGGATCTATGCAGATCTCTATCGTTTGCAGTTCCAGGACGGCAAAACCGTGATCGACACCGATGGGATGAACGCCCAGATCGCGCAGAACGACAATCGCAACGCACGCGAGGAAACCGGCCTTCTACGCCGCTTTGCCCGCCGCCTCTTTGGCTGAGCCGGGCAGGATCGGGGGCGACCGGGTCTGCATCTCCCCGGCTTGAATTCCGCTGCGCAGAGGGGCATCTTCTGGCCTCACACATCCAGTCTTGAAGGGAGACATCCATGGCCGACCGCCGCATCCTGCGCCTTGAGGGCCCAGACACCCGCAGTTTCTTGCAGGGCTTGGTCAGCAATGATGTCAACAAGGTACAGGACGGTCTTGTCTATGCGGCCATCCTGACGCCCCAGGGCAAATATCTTGCGGATTTCTTCCTTGCACCGGATGGGGACGCAGTTCTCCTTGATGTGGCAGAGGCGCTGGCGGATGATCTCGTGAAGCGGCTCAAGATGTATAAGCTGCGCGCCAATGTGACCCTTGAGGAGACCAACCTCAAGCTGCGCCGCGGCACCGGGGACGCCCCCGAGGGGGCCCTGCCCGACCCCCGCCATCCTGCGCTTGGATGGCGCCAGTATGACCAAGAGGCGTTTGACGATGGCAGCGACTGGGACGCGATCCGGGTGACGCATGTGATCCCCGAAACCGGCATCGAACTCAAGCCCGACAGCTATCTCCTCGAGGTGGGGTTTGAGCGGCTGAACGGCGTCGATTTTCGCAAGGGATGCTATGTCGGCCAAGAGGTCACCGCCCGCATGAAGCACAAGACCGAGTTGCGCAAAGGCCTGACACAGGTGGAGATCGACGGCACCGTCCCGGTGGGCGCACAGATCACCGCTGGCGGCAAAGCCGTGGGTCAGGTTTTTACGCAATCGGGCGGAAAGGCGATCGCCTACCTGCGCTTTGATCGCGCAAAGGGCGCGCTCGAGGCCGAAGGCACCGCGCTGCGCTGGCCCGAGGCGCCCGCCGACTGAGGCAATTGCTTAACCCTTGCGCTCTACCTTCGCGGGATCGACTATAAAATAGAACCCGCAAGACCGTCGCGCCCAGAAGCGCACGCCTGCGCGGATCACAGAGAGGGACAGAATGCGGCGCTTATTCTCCAAGGCGATATTGACCACCATACTGGTTGGGGCGGGGCTGGTTGGGGCGACTTCTGTCGCCTCGGCACAAGAGTATTGGGAATACGGCGACTGGCGCGTGTTCATTACCGACGTCGATACAGGCGAGGATCTGCGCCGCACCTGCCTTGCGATGACGGGCGGCGATGGAATGCCGAGCATCCGGCTCGAAATCACCGATGGGGACGCCGGCCCGCCGCATCACTTTCCCACCCCGACCTATTTTTCCAGCGTTCCACGCGGCCATCGCCCCCTCATTGGCAATGCGCAGGGTGTTGCCTTTGTCTTTGACCGGCAAGGTGTGTTCTTTGGCGTCGCCGAGGGCGGATATGACGAAGATGGCATCGCCTGGAGTGCGGCCTCACCGCGTTGGCAGGATGCAAAGAACATGCTCCTGTGGATGAAGGCGGGTTCTCTTATGGAGGTGCGCGCACTCGACGCCTATCGCGCCAGCACAGAGGCTTATGTTGCCTCGATGCGAGGCTTTACTGCGGCCTATGGCAAGATGATGGACAGCTGCGGCCATTCTCTCGAGATCCCGCAATAGTGCGATAAGGGGAACGCTCCCGCCCGTCGGGACGGCATGAACATGCCATCCCTCCCGTTGGGCCGGGCGCCGCTGCGCGGCGCGATCCCCCGAAGCCTGCGCATGAAAAAAGCCCCGCGCCATCTATGGAGCGGGGCTTTGTCAGGTCTGAACCGGCGCGGATCAGGCGCGCTCGGAGTATTCCATGGTCTCGGTGTTGACGATGATCATCTCGTCCTGCCCCACGAAGGGCGGCACCATGACCTTGACGCCATTGTCGAGGATCGCAGGCTTGAAGGAGTTCGCAGCCGTCTGGCCTTTGACCACCGGCTCGGTCTCGACGATCTTGCAGGTCACTTTCTGCGGCACGGTCGCGTTCAGCGCCTCGGACTCGTAGAATTCGACCACGATGGTCATGCCATCCTGCAGGAACGGGCGGCGGTCGCCCAGAAGGTCCGCGGGCAGTTCGATCTGCTCGTAGGTTTCGGTGTCCATGAACACCAGCATCCCGTCTGTTTCATAGAGGAACTGCTGATCCTTTTGCTCGAGGCGCACGCGCTCGACCTTATCGGCAGAGCGGAAGCGTTCGTTGAGCTTGGAGCCGTTGCGCAGGTTTTTCATTTCAACCTGAGCAAAGGCGCCGCCCTTGCCCGGCTTCACGTGATCGACCTTGACCGCAGCCCAGAGGCCGCCGTTGTGCTCCAGAACATTGCCGGGGCGGATTTCATTGCCGTTGATCTTGGGCATGGAAAACTCTTTCAGGTGGTTGATGACAGCTTAATCACCCCTATATCCGGCGGGTGGAAGGCTGACAAGACGACGATATATCGTGTCCCGAGGAGAAGTGACCGCGAAATAGGCATGCACAAGATGCATAAAAGATATGCATCTTTGGGCTACCCGAATCGTCACAATTCCGCCATAAGGAGCGTCACGCCGAAAATGCAATAGCAAGAACAACAAAGGAAACGAGATGCGAGATTTCGTTGACGGCACCGCATACAACAACGAACAGGGCAACCGAGCACGCAAACTGTTTGCGGCGGTTGTACTGGCTGCACTGGATGATGCCATTGCCGACGACAAGAAATACGGCAACGGCCCCGAGCAGATCGCCCGCTGGGCACGTTCGCGCGATGGGCGCGAAGTTTTGACCTGCGCAGGCATCGACCCCAATGAACGTGTGGTCGAAGGCCTGATGGAATTCGTTGGTCGTGGTGTACGGACCTCTGTCGCGCTGTCGCGCGAAGAAAGTGAACGTCGTAATGCGGCGCAGGCCGAAGCGGCCTGAACGCAAAATCAGCTGCCAAGCTTTAGAGAAAAGCGCGTCCTGGGGGGCGCGTTTTTCTTTTTGAGCCCTTCCTTTTTTATACGCCCCGGCCCGACCCTGCTGATGGCCGCTTTGGTCTCCTTGGGCGACGCTTGCGCGATTGACCTTTGGCCAGCGGCGTTGCAACCCTGCGCGAGACACCTCAGCAAACGAGACCAGCAATGACCCCAAAGGCCCTCATGATCCAAGGCACCGGCAGCAATGTCGGAAAATCCATGCTGGTGGCAGGGCTCGCACGGGCCTTGCGCAAACGCGGCCTCTCGGTGGCGCCCTTCAAACCGCAGAACATGTCCAACAACGCCGCCGTCACCTCGGATGGGGGGGAGATCGGCCGCGCCCAGGCCCTGCAGGCACGCGCGGCGGGGCTTGCGCCGCATACGGATATGAACCCGGTGCTCCTGAAGCCCGAAACCGATACCGGCGCGCAGGTCATCGTGCAGGGCAAGCGGCGCGGCACCCGCGCGGCGGGGTCGTTTATGCGCGACAAGGCGGGCCTTCTGGAGGCCACACTGGAGAGCTTTCACCGCCTCGCCGCCCAGCATGACATTATCCTCATTGAGGGCGCAGGCTCTCCGGCAGAAACCAATCTGCGCAAGGGCGACATCGCCAATATGGGCTTTGCCGAAGCCGCAGGCGTACCGGTGGTACTGGTGGGTGACATCCATCGGGGCGGGGTGATCGCGCAGATCGTTGGCACCCATACGGTGCTGGAGCCAAGCGACCGCGCGCGGATCAAAGCCTTCGCCGTCAACCGCTTCCGGGGCGACCTTAGCCTTTTTGATGGCGGGCGGGATGACATTGCGCGCTGGACGGGCTGGCCTTCGCTGGGGGTGGTGCCATGGTTCTGGGATGCGTGGAAACTACCGGCCGAGGATATGATGGACATCGCCTCCCACAAGGGCGGCGCTTGCAAGGTGGTGGTGCCGCAGCTTGAACGCATGGCGAATTTCGACGACCTCGACCCGCTTGCAGCAGAACCTGCGGTGACGGTCGAGATCGTGCCCCCCGGGCGCGCCCTACCCGGTGATGCGGATCTGGTGCTGATCCCCGGCTCCAAATCCACTATCGGCGATCTGGCCTATCTGCGCGCGCAGGGCTGGGACATTGACATCCTCGCCCATCACCGGCGCGGCGGACATGTGCTCGGGCTTTGTGGCGGCTATCAGATGCTCGGCCAGAGTATCGACGATCCCGAAGGTGTCGATGGCCATCCCGGCAAAGTCGCGGGGCTAGGCCTCTTGGATGTCCACACCGTCATGGCCGGAGACAAGCGCGTCACCCTGAGCGCGGCGCGCACACTCGAGGGCGATCTGCCTGTCTCTGGCTATGAGATCCACATGGGCCGTACCACGGGGCCGGATTGCGCGCGGGCCTGGCTCACGCTCGAAGGCCGCGCGGAGGGGGCAACCTCTGCCGATGGGCGAGTGCGCGGCTCCTACCTGCACGGGCTTTTTACATCGGATGCGTTTCGGGCTCAGTTCCTCGCCGACCTCGGACACCAGTCCGATCTGGACTATGACGCCGGGGTCGAGGCGACGCTTGATGAGCTTGCAGCCCATCTTGAACAATATATGGATGTGGATGGCCTGCTGGATCTGGCCGAACCCATTCCTGTGCCTGAATCCTGAGATGCCCAGAGCGACTGACGCCCGTACGGTCTAACCAAACGACGGGTTGTGAAAAACAAGCCGGACGGGTGAAGGATGAGGTGTGAAGGATACTGGCGAAGGGCGCGACAGTCACAAGCCAAGGCAAAAAGACCGAGACCCCACTCAGCCGCAGCACAGGTCGTGTCAGCAATACATACGATCGGCCCAAGTGACCCGCGCTAAGTCACACGGTGTAAACCACACGGCCCAGATCACCCGTTCCAGATCATAAGGTGCAGATCGACGCTCGGGGTGTGAGACTTCGCTTACAACAGCTCTTGTGTCGACAGGGCGCGCTGGATTTCGCGGCGCACCAATTTGCGCACATTGCGAGTGATCCGCTCGCCGAGCGCCCCCTGCAATTCCTCACGCACGATAGAGGTCACCAGCTCGCGCAGGCCTTCTTCGTCCATGAATTCCTCGCTGGCAGCAAGACGGTTCATGGTCGCCTCGGTGAGCGCATCCTGCGTCATGTCCTGTGCGGACTCGGCAAAGGATGCAGGCTCAGGCGCAGTGTCCTGATGGTCTTCCCACTGGATCGTCTCGACGGTAGGGCCACTGTGGGGCACCGCCTCGATGTCATCTTCATTGATCTCAGGCGCGCGGCTGCGGCCCTCATCCGTGCCGGCGGCCTCAACGCGCCCAGCGGTTTCCAGCTCTGCAATCCGACGCACCACAGCCGCCACCCGAGAGCTCTGCCCCGGGGAAGTCACGGCCTCATCGCCTGCAACCGTAGGTGTGGCGGTGGTCTCTGCAGCGTCCTGCTGCGCGGGCGCGGGTGCGGGTGCGGCATCCGCATTCTCCGCCACAGTGGGCTTCGAGGGCGTACCGGTCTCTAGACTGTCAAACAGTCGCGCGCCGGGGTCCCGCCACGGCGCATCCGCAGGGGCCTCAACAGGTGTTTCGATCGGCGCATCAGCTGCGGTATCGGCAGGGCTCGCAGGGCTCACCTGCGGCGCGACCTCCCCCATGTGCTCCGGTTGAGCCTCATCAAGTGTCTCTTGAGGCGCAGCGTACTGCGGCTCTGCGCGACGCACCGCATCAAGCGGGATCGGCGCGTTTGGTGCCTCGTCAAGCACGTCCTTCAACCCGGCCTCATCAACCTCCACAAAGGGCGCTTCGGCAATCGGCTCCTCGGGTGCGGCCACGGGTGTCGGCTCAGGCGTTGCGACATGGCTCTGGCGCGCCTCATTCGGGGCCGCTGCTCTATCGTGCTGCGAACCTTCGGAGGCGGTGTCTTGGGCGGGGGCTGTGTCGTAGGCGGGGGCTGTGTCGTAGGCGGGGGCACGGTGCAACACCCGGCTTTTTTCAGCAGAGGCGCTCTTTTCGCGTAAAACTGAAACAGCGTCGCTTGCAGCGGCCCGCGTCGCCGCGCTGTCCTGAGCACCATTCGATCCCGTATCAGAGCGCCCCTCTTGCGAGGCTTGGGGCGCGCGGCTCGCCTCAGGCTCGTGCACCCGCAACGCTGGCGTCAGCACCAGCCGGGACGCAGGTTTGGGTTGCGCAGACGGCGTTTCCTCGCGCCCGGTCTCGCGGACCAGTCGGCGGATGGAGGACAGAACGTCCTCGATTTCTGAATGGGTAACGGGATCAGACATATTTATGGGCCAAGCTCACCTCTTGCGGGCAAGTGTAGCCAGCTTGCCCGCATCACACAACAGCAACGTCAGAAACTCAGTTTTTTCTCAGAGCCTTGAGCACGCGGTCCAGATCCTGCCCACGCTTGGTGACAAAGGCCGGCGCCGAACGCACCTGATTGTGATAGAGTTCGGGGTCATACCGCTCGACCGCGAGATTGAGGTTCTCAGCCGTCAACAAACCCTGCGCCTGCAACAGCTGATAAGCCGCCAGCGCCTGATTGGCACGCGCCGACAAACGGGCCGTTTGTGCATCCAGAAGCTCCTGCTCGGCCTGAAGCACATCAAGCGTGGTGCGCGATCCCAGCGTGGCTTCCTCGCGGATGCCGTCAAAAGCGACCTGAGCTGCGCGGACGCGCTGGTTCGAGGACACAAGGCTCGCGGCGGCGGTTTCAAACGCGGTATAGGCACTTGCTGCGCTGCTGGAGATGCTGCGCTGGATCGAAATCAAAGCGCCGCGCTCTGCATCGAGGCGTGCCAGATCCGCCCGGCGCGCGGCAGCCAGAGCGCCACCCGCATAAAGGGTCTGGTTGAGCGAAAGGCCGAGATCAAAGTTATCAGCATTGGAGTCGCTGCTGTGCACCTCGCTATGAGTCGCACTGGCGGTGAATTTCACATTGGGGCCCATGTCGCGCAAAGAGCTGTCGGCGGTAAGCTGCGCCGCCCGCACCGAATGCTGCTGCGCACGCAGGCTCGGATGGCTGCGCAACGCCAGCGCCTGTGCATCCGCAAGTGATGCCGCGCGGCGCGGCAACGGCGGATAGGACGCCACCGCCCCCGGCGCGCGCCCGACCACCTCTTCATAGGTGGCGCGTGCGGTCAGCAAGGCACCGCGTGCATCGGTCAGGTTGGCACGTGCCTCTGCCACCCGGCTTTCGGCCAGAGCGACATCGGTGCGGGTCACTTCGCCCACTTCGAAACGGTCGTTGGCAGCGCGCAGCTCTTCCTGCAGCAAGCGCAGGTTGTTCTGACGCAGCGCAACGATATCCTGCTGAGTCAGGACGTTGACATAGGCCTGCACAGCCGCGAACAGCACCTGCTGCTCCACGTCCAGAAGGGTCTGCCGGGTTGCAAGGACGGTTTCCTGCGCCGCTGCCTGATCGAGCTGCGTGGCACCATTGTCAAACAGCAGCCACTCCATGCCGAGGCGCAAGGAAGCACCCGTGCTGTGGCTGGAGCGCGCGCCCCCAGTCCCAAAGCCCGTGCGGTTGTAATCGCGTGCAATCGCGAGGGTCGCGGTAATCACCGGACGCAGCCGCGCAACCGTCGCCGCAACCCCTTCGTCTGCGGCACGCAGCAGGGCTCGGTTCTGTTCCAGAAGGCCGCTGCTTGTATAGGCGCCGATCATCGCGTCGGTGACATTATCCGCACGCGCCTGCGGGGCGCTCAAGACGGCCGTGGCGAGGACGCCGATTGTCGCAAAAGCCTTAATACGCTTTGATTTCAATAGTTTTTGCATCCTGTCGCCTCGATGTCCGGAAGAGCTTTGCGCCCTGTTATCAATCTCGTTTGCGTCACACATATGTGAACGTCACACCAATTTGAAAAGAGCCTGCCTTGCAGATGTGGCCAGAAAGACTCGAGCGCGACAGGATCGCCGCCCTCAGAGCGAAAAGACCTTCGGCTTGGCAAAGCCCGGCAGCACCGGCGCGCCGGCATTGAATTCAAAACGCCAGGACACGCGCCCATTGCTCTTGTAGCCGATTTTCACCTCGCCCAGAGCGCCGTCCATGAACAGGGCCGCGATGCGACCACCATCCTTGAGCTGCGCCAGAAGCGCCTCAGGCACCTCTTCGACGCCGCCCTCGATCATGATCACGTCATAAGGGCCATGTTCGGCAGCGCCCTCGGCCAGATCACCCTGATGCACGATCGCATTGTCGGCGTTGCTGGCGCTCAGGATCTCTTGCGCCTCGGAGGCCAGGCTTTCATCTTCTTCCACCCCGATCACCATCTGCGCAAGACGCGCAACCACGGCGGTGGAATAGCCAAAGCCGCAGGCTACATCGAGCACCAGTTCATCCTGCCGCACATCAAGCGCGTCCAGCATCTTGGCAAGCGTGCGCGGCTCAGGCACCACGCGGCCCGTGCTCAGCGGTACGGATTGATCGGCATAGGCCACCTCGGCCTGGGAATCCGGGACGAATTTTTCGCGCGGAATGGCCAGCAAGGCTTCGATGATCGGGTATTTGGTCACATCCGCCGGACGGATCTGGGTGTCTACCATCATGCGGCGGCGGTCGGAGAAATCAGTCATCTGCTAAACTCATATGTTCAGGCATTCGAGTGGGTTTTGCCACATCGCCAACCGCGCGGCAACGGCCCCTTTTGACAATAGCAAAGGTTTGGCAAACCTGTTGCCTGCACTCTTCTGTTTGCATGGCCTGATCGCGCGCGAAGTGCCCTGCGCAACGGCAGGCGCGTTCCGTTCTGGCGGCAAGTTAGCCGCTCACATCACAACAGCCCTCCACGGCAGGCCGTACTCGTAACGCCCTTGCTGCGCCGCCCGCGCCTTGCGCTGAATTGGGTCGCACCGCGAAAGCGCACCCTGGCGCCCGACCTGCCGCCAACTGCAAACTTTAGGATCTGGATCGCAAAACGGGACCACAGCGCGTGAACGCGCCAGCCAATGCATCCAAACGCCGGTCACACCGGCCCGACCCAGACCAAACCAGATAACCGCCGCATGAACCAGCGCATAGACAAATGCCCGTGACGCGGTCGACGCCGGTGTTTCGACAACGATGCTCTAGGGGTCAGGCGGACACTCTGGCCACAAATCTCAGGCCGAGCAGAACTCACAGAAAGGAGATTCCGGGTGAGCACTCAAATGCTCGGAGGAAATATCCGAACCACAAATGCGGCAATAGCCGTATTCACCTGCCTCCATCCGGTCGAGCGCCGTCAAGATCGCTTTGACCTCGCGGCCCATCAAGGAGGTCATTTTGCTCTGTCGCGTCAGGAGGTTCACCTCATCGTCGATCGTCACGCCGTCGCGCGCAAAGGCAGACAAACCCTGCCCCGCCAGCATCCCCGACGAGAGCGCATTCAGCCGGGTCTCGAGACATTTTCTTTGAACGTTGAAATCCATGGTCTCTCCTCGCAAAACAAAAAACCGATACAACTCAGAGCGCACAGACACAGGGATCACCGGCCAAAAGCGGGACGCGCTCCAAGCGGGCGGCGCCCTCGCGGACGCGCGGCGAAACAAGGGGTCTGGTCGGGCTGCGAATCCCGAAGCTCACCCAAGCCACATTACAGAAAACACGCAACCGCAGGGCGATAAAGAAGCGACAATTCTATGCTGCATGTGCACCCTGGTCGCGCGAGGTCGCGCCGCTTTGGGCCTTGCGCTTTTTGCCAACTTCGGAAACGGTAATGTTATCAACACGGTCCCTGCTGGGGCCATCCGAAATTCTGCCCCGCGATGGAGAACCGAGCATGATCCGCCCCCTGATGATGGCGCTTATGATCTTTGGCCTTGCCGCCTGTGAAACCACCAAAGGCGCAGGTCGTGACTTGCAAAAAGCAGGTCAGGCCATATCCAACACGGCACAGAACGTCCAAAACGCGATCTGATCGGGCGCGCCTCTCCCGGGGCAGCCTTGGCCATCCGACCCGGCACGTCCGAGCCCTTGCGACGTTTTCTATCTCAGCTTTGCGGCCGAGAGCGCCGCATCGATGCTCAACTGCTGCGACACCCAGGCCGCAAACAGCTTGATTAGCTCCAGGTCCATCGGCTCAAAGGGCGCGCGCGCCTCCGGTGACGTGAAGTTGAGCGTGCCAAAGACATGGCCATCCACGATCAGCGGCACCCCGATATAGGTTTCAAGTAGGAACATGTTATAGCAGGGGTGCGAGGCGATCCCGGACTGCGAAGCGCGATGATAGGCAACCGGCCCCTCGCCCGTGAGCGTCTGCGCGCAATAGGTCTCGCCCAGCTCAAATCGGGTCCCCGGTTCGACCGGCGCCTCATGCGAATAGCAATACGACACCGTATAAGTCTGCCCTTGCACACAGCTGATAATCGCGGACATGGTCTGAAACCGCTCGCATCCCAGCTTGAGGATTTCATGAACCTTTTCATCGCGCGACAGCGCCTGGTTGGTGGTGATGTCAAACAACACCCTGAGCAAGGTCTCAAACAGGCGCGTTTGGGAAATGTCTTTGATCACAGCAAGATAGCCAACAGGCGCCCCATCTGCGCCCCGGATCGGGCCACCGGTGGTCTGGCTCAGGAAGGTCTCGGTATTGCGCCTGCGATAGGTCACTTCATAGCTGTGGTCCGATGCCGAAGGCACAGCGCTGAAATGCGCCCTGCCTTTTTCAAGATAGCTCTCATGTGAGGCATAAAGGAACTCGGTGGTTCGCCCGCGTACATCGCTGAGCGCATAGCCGAACAGTCGCTCAAAGGCCGGGTTGACCCATGAGATCCTGCGCGCATGATCCGCCACGATCACGGCCTCTGGCAGGTCGCTAAACAACTGCGGCACCCGAAGTCCGCCCGCCGCCTCGAGCTCTGCCCCGCGGCTTTGCTCTGTGGATGCAATGTCCCCTGCGTTCATTTCACCCCCTAACTTTCACAAATTCACATTCAATAGTGTCACCCCTTATCGAGAACACAACCATCTGGCACCCGTCAACTGCGCTCAACCAAGGCGTGAAAATTTCAATAATGGCTTTATATACATGACCATAAAGGACCGACTCAGTAGGATTCCCATGCAAAACGAACCAAAACGTGACGCAACGGAAACCAATGCCACACCCACAGGGGAACAGTACAAATTTCACTTTGCAGAATATTCATACCAAATCCGCGGATCATCGCCTGCTCCGCTCTTAGGGGACACTGCCCTTCACGCAGTCGCCGGGCGGGCCCTACCTGCTGCCCGCGCCGCCAATTGTCGCTAAACCAGCGCAAAACACGCTCTGCTCCGCAGCAAAGCAATGACGCCGTTTTATGGGCCTTGGTCACCAAAAGTTAAGGAGTGTGTCCGCAAACTATAACAGCGTGTACAATCACAGATCTCGAGAGTTCTGGCGGATCTGCGGGTAAGAGGTAGCGATCATGGCACATACAGCCCCTCACCATAAGAAGATCTCCACCCTGCACATGCTCGTCATTGGCCTGTCTCTCGCCATGACAATCGGCGCCTGGCTCTATTCGAAACACCAAGTGGACAAGCAGATCGAGGCCCGTTTCATCGCCTCGCGCGATCGCACCGTCGACCTCATCGTGGATCGCATGTCACGCTACGAGGATGCCTTGTGGTCCGGCGTCGCGCACGCCCGTTCCCTGAGCGGTGAGCTGAACGCGCGCGACTGGCATACGTTTTCCGAAACGCTTCATATCGAAGAGAAATACCCCGGTGTGAACGGTATTGGCTTCATTCACTATGTAGAGCGCGCTGACCTGCCCGCCTACCACGAGGCAAGGAGCAGCGAAGGGCGGCCGATCCAAATCTATCCGGAGCATGATCTCGAGTACCTGCTGCCAATCACCTACATCGAGCCCGAAGCCGCCAACGCGGCTGCAATCGGTCTGGATGTGGCGCATGAGACCAACCGGCGCACGGGTCTGCTTGCAAGTCGCGACAGCGGCAGCGCGCGCATCACCGGGCCGATTGTGCTTGTGCAGGACAGCGGCAATACACCCGGTTTTCTGTTCTACACCCCGCTCTACGCAGGCGAAATGCCCACCACCGTCGCCGAGCGCCGGGAGCGGTTCCTCGGCGTTGTCTATGCGCCCTTTGTGGTGCGCAAGCTTGTGGAGGGGTTGCTTTCGAAAGATCTGCGGGATGTACGCTTCAGCCTCAGCGATGGCGAGGCGGTGATCTATGACGAACACGGCCCCGACGAGCCGCTGTATGACGTGGACCCGATGTTCACCGACACGGTCGTGGTCGACATGTACGGGCGAAAGTGGACGGTCAATCTGCGTACAAACCTGGCCTTTCGCGCACAGAACAGCTCTGCCCAGCCCAGCCTGATCCTTGCCGGCGGACTGGTCATCGAAATCCTGGTGATCTCGCTGCTGGTGATGCTCTCGCGCTCGACCAAGCAGGCGCATAGTCTCGCGCGCGACCTCACCGCAGAACTGCGTGCCAAAACCAAACACCTCGAGAAGGCCAATGCCGAAATCGAACAATTTGTCTATGTGGCCTCGCATGACCTGAAGACCCCCGCGCGCGGCATCGGGTTCCTTGTGGATGTGATCGAAGAAGAGCTCGAGGACGTGCTCAAATCCGCCCAAAATCGCGGCGAACTGCAGATGCAGCTCAATATGATCCGCGACCGCGTGGCGCGTATGAATGATCTCACCAAGGGCATCATGGAATTTTCGCGCGTCGGCCACTATGGCTCCGAGGGAGAGCCGCGCTTGCCTGTAAGCAACCTGATCGAGGACTGCGTGGCTGATTTTGAGGTTGATCCCAAGCAAGTCCATCTGGCCTCGGATGTGAGTGAAATCGCCTGCGACAGCCATAACTTCCGGCGGGTTCTGGAGAACCTGATCGGCAACGCTTTCAAATACCACCCTCACCCGCGCGCCGCCAAAGTCGAGGTGGCAATCAAGGATCGCGGGGATCGCCTGACGGTGAGCGTCAAGGACGACGGCAACGGCATTGCGCCGGAGTTTCACGACAAGATCTTTGACGTCTTTCAAACCCTACGCAAGGGAACCGAACCCGAAAGCACCGGCATCGGTCTGGCGATTGTGAAAAAGGCGATCCAGCGGCACGGGTTTGATATCACAGTAACCTCATCCGAGGGCCATGGCGCAGAATTCTCATTCTGTTGGCCCAAAGACCGCAGCCAGAGCAGCATGGACTTGGAGAACGTAGCCTGACATGACTCGTCAAATGAATATCCTGTTGGTCGAAGACGACGACCTCGACGCGATGATGATCAAGCGCGCCATGGCCCAGGTGGCCCCGGACGCCCATCTCATCAGAGCGACAGATGGCGTCGAGGCGCTTGAAATCGTGCAATCAAACCGCGTGGAAGATCCCTATTTCATTCTCCTTGATGTGAACATGCCCCGGATGAACGGCCATGAATTCCTGAAAGAGCTGCGTGCCAGCTCAGAGCATTCCGACACGATGGTGTTCATGTTCACGACCTCCGAAAGTGCGCGCGATATTGCCCGCGCCTATCAGGAGCGCGCCAATGGCTACATCGTCAAACCTCACGGCAAGGCAGCGATGAACAGCATCTTGGACACGCTCCAGCGCTACTGGAGTACATGTGAGCCGCCGCGCACGCTCGCTTGATCTGTTTTCGAAGACAGTCTGGTCCCAGCAGAGGGGCTGAATTGACGCAGGCTCCCCAAGCCTCCAATGCCTTAGACGGCGTTTAACCTCTGTGCTGTGCGCACCGCAATCAGAACATCTTCGCGCCACCCAAGTCCGTGGCGCAGCACCACAGACGCGTTTCAAAGACGGCGCATTTCAAACAGGGCACATTTCAAACAGGACGCGCCAGAAAGAGGTCTCTACCCATTTTGCCGCGCAGATCGGGGCGCGCCCCGTCGCCAGGGCCCACCCCAAAGGATGCTCTCGAACACTGGTCCGCGGCAGTCTGCGAAACGATTCCTTGTGTTGGAATCCCCCCTGCGGACGCCTCGTTGAACGCGCGCGCCGAGGCACCGCCAGTGTTCGCTTTCCGCTTTGCCGCAGATGCGCCCAAAAAATTGCAAGGCCTGAAAGAGA
The DNA here is from genome assembly GCF_055693725.2 of Epibacterium sp. HA2-3. Classification (NCBI taxonomy): domain Bacteria; kingdom Pseudomonadati; phylum Pseudomonadota; class Alphaproteobacteria; order Rhodobacterales; family Roseobacteraceae; genus Epibacterium; species Epibacterium sp. HA2-3. The sequence goes on from NZ_CM172490.1 coordinate 1,975,626, forward strand.
ACACCGCACGCGCCGTATCAGAGATGATGCGCGTGCGTGACCTTCAGGGCATGCTCAAGGGCAGCTTTGTCAAAGGCTGGCGCTCCATTTGGTGAAACCGCCTCACGCGGGCCAGCCGAGGCGTCCTGCTGCGTTGCTGCGGCTCGATCACTCGAACGGACCGGCAGCACCCGCCCCTCCATCACCGTGCCCCAGACCTCGATCTCGCGGATCGCCATGGGATCCACCTCGAGCGGGTTCTCGGCAAGGATCGTCATATTCGCCCGCTTGCCACGCACGAGGCTGCCGATTTCTTCTTCCATCTGCAGCGAATAGGCCGCTTCGATGGTGACGCCGCGCAGCGCGTCCTCGGCGGACACCGCCTGCTCCGGCGCCGCCACCCGGCCCGACGTGGTCACCCGGTTCACCGCGCACCACATCAGGAACAGCGGGTCAGCTGGCGCCATCGGCATATCCGAATGGAGCGACCAACGCACCCCGGCCCGCGAGAGATCCCCGAGACGCACCATGCTGTCTGCCCGCTCGGCGCCAAGACCCACTTCGGAATACTGATCCGCAAGCGCCGTGACATAATAGGGATTGCCGCTCACGATGGCCCCGAGCGCCTTGATCCGCTCCACCTGGTCAAAGGCGCTGACGGCAAAATGCACGATGACCGTACGGTGATCAAAACGCGGATTGCGACGCATGTTGGTCTCGAGCGTCTCCAGCACACGATCCAACCCGGCATCACCGTTGACATGGATGTGCAGCTGATACCCCGCATCCCAGTAGACCCGGAACGCGCGCTCAAACAGCTCTTTCTCCATCATCCACTCGCCGTGGTGATCGTCGAGATAGGGCGCGCGCACCTGCATGAGCTGCGAATAGATCGCCCCATCCGAAAACAGTTTGGCCTGGCGCGGCGCGAGGCTTGTCATCCCGTAGTACCAGGATTGAAGCGCCTCTGACCGGGCAATGACCTCGCCGTCATCGGCGTAACTGGCGACCATGCTCTTGGCATCGACCATGAACGACCAGCGAAACGGCATATCCGCGCTGGAAAACACCGCATTGACTCCGTCCTGCACGGGTTTTGCAAGAATGCCGCCGGGCTCGTTGCCAAAGGTGATGCCCTTGCTGTGCATGAAGTCACGGCTGAGTTCGAGCCCAGCGCGCAGCTGTTCGGGCGTGGCCACCAAAGACGCAATATGAGGCAGAACCGCAAAGAGCCCCTGCTCCCAGAAATGGCCCTCCGCAAGGTTGGCCTGTTTCTGCGAGGCCGCGTCGAAGGCCTCCACCGCGGCCTGTGTCACCCCACCGGCCGTCAGGGCGGCGCTATTGAGGATCATCTCGTGACAGGAGCGACCCCACACAAGAATGGGGCGCTCGGTGCTGATCCCGTCGAGATCCGCGCGTGTCAAAGGACCGTAAAAGGCGGGATGATACCCCCAGGTCACCACCGGCTCTCCGGGGGTGGTACGCGCCTCCACGGCTGCCGTGAGGCGTTTCATGAAGTCCGCCTTGTCCGTGACCGCAGGCACGGTGCCCGTCGGCAAGGCCCACTCCTCGATCGACAGGATCTCGGACGACATCGACAGCGCCGCCAGAACCGGATGGTCATGCTGGCTGATAAACCCGGGCACGATGACCTTGTCGGCAAATCTCTCATCCACATCAAAGGGTTGATCCCCGAGCATCTCCTGCACCTCGCTGAGCGCGCCCACCGCGAGGATTCGCGTGCCGACAACCGCGATGGCCTCGGCCGAGGGTTGAGAAGGGTCAAGCGTGACAATATCGCGCGCGGTAAAGATCCTTGCCCGAGGCACCGGCGCCAACAGCTTGCCGATCTCCGAGAGCGAGTTCGTCTGCCCAACTGCGCGCACGGCGGGCACCGTCAAACAGGCCGCCGCAACGCTGCCCTTCAACAGATTTCTGCGGTTCAAGGTCCTCATGTCATATCTCCCAAGAAGATGTCGCTCGAAAATATCTTTGGTCTTTCAAAATCGGGCGCAGCGTCACAGCGTGTCGCCCAATGCCGGAGCGCGGCAAAGTTCTGCGCGGCCCTTAACGATTTACGCTGAAATTATAGGCAAATCTGAGAACAAAACAACCATAAAGAGTGCGCGGCGCAGCGCAACTCACCCAAAAGAATTCCTTCCAATCCAAGCGCTTAATAAGGAAATCCTGCGTCACCTACCATGGCGACAGCCCCCCACGACCAAGAGCAGGCCCACGGGAGAAGTCCGCGACACACACAGATCATCGAGGCGGCGGGTGGAGAATAATTTCTAAAGGAATTCCGATTAACGTCCTTCGGAAGGGGAAGTTCATGCAGAACGCAATACTGATTCTTGCCGCCGCAACCGTCGTGATCTGCTCACCGGTTCTCGCATTGGTTGCTCAGGGCCGGCCCACTGCCGGTGATGTCGCCTTGGTGATTGCGCCCCCCTGGGGCAAATCCGCGGGCGACATCGTGACAGGCGCGGGGCTGCAAGATGTCACGCCAGAACGCGCTCCCATTGGTGCTCTTGTTTTGCTCGAGACGCCAGACAGCATTGACCGGCTTTATCGTGAAGGGGCCTGGTTGATTACAGACGGAAAGAAAGTTTTGGAACTATGCAAAAGCTAAGAGAGCCGCACGCGGACACCTCAGCCATTGATAGCCCTGCTCGCCCCATTGCAAAGGCGGCGAACACGCGACGAATTCAGCGGGTCACCAGTTGGCTGCTAGTCCCCCTGCCTGCCGCGGCCGCGTATTTTGTCAACGGGCTCCCCCTCTGGTGGGCCTTTGCCGCGCTGAGCCTTGTGCTCGGTGCCATGGCCTGGATCTCCCGCAAACTGCCGGAGTCGACGCGCGATTACCTGCTGAGTTTCTGCTTCATCGCCCACTGTATCTTGCTCACCGCCTCGCTCAGCGGTCACGCGTGGCAGCTTGATACGCATATGATGTTCTTTGCCGCCCTGGCCATCGTATCGACCCTTTCAAGTCCGCGCGCGCTGATCTTTGCAACGGTTCTGATCGCGCTGCACCACATTTCATTCAGCGTCCTGATGCCCTCTTTGGTCTATCCGGGTGGCGGCATTGCCGAGAACCTGCAACGCACTGTGATGCATGCGGTGATCGTGCTTCTGGAAGCCGGTGTTCTGCTGCTCAGCATGCTCAGGAGCCTTGCCGCCGACACGGAGCTGAAAACCCAGCAGAGCGCGGCCGAACATCAGGCGCAAGCGGCGGAACGCGCCGAAGCCCTTGCGATGCAAAGCCACAAGAACGCCGAGCGCGTCGTCAGCATCGTTGGCGATCATCTGCGTGAACTCGCCGCCGGGCGGCTGGATTGCAAGATCGACACCTCTTTCCCACAGGAATATGCGCAGCTTCAGGAGAGCTTCAATTCCACCGTCGATACGCTGAAAGGCACCATCGAACAGGTCAAAGACGCCACCTATCGCCTCAGCAAAGGCGCGACGGACATCGATCAGGCCTCTGAAAATCTCTCCAACCGCACCGAAAGCCAGGCCGCGACGCTGGAGCAATCCGTGGCCGCCCTCGAAGAACTGACCACTTCCGTCAAATCTTCGGCCGAAGGCGCGCTCAGCGTTCAGCGCACGATGGATGATGCCCGCTCCGAAGCCGTAAGCAGCGGTGGCGTCGTGAAGGATGCGGTCTCCGCCATGAGCGCGATCGAGGACTCCTCCTCCCAGATTGCGCGCAACATCAGCGTGATCGACGACATCGCCTTCCAGACCAACCTGCTGGCGCTCAATGCCGGGGTCGAGGCCGCCCGTGCGGGCGAGGCCGGCAAGGGCTTTGCCGTGGTCGCCGCCGAGGTGCAGGCGCTTGCGCAGCGGTCGGCTGATGCCGCAACCGAGATCAAGAGCCTGATCTCGCAGAGTTCCCAGCACGTTGATCACGGGGTTGATCTGGTGGGGCAGGCTGGCGAGGCGATCGAGAAGATCGTTGAACGCGTCGAACAGATCTCTGAACTTGTGTCGGGCATCGCCACCAGCGCGGCAGAGCAGTCTTCCGGGCTGGGCGAGATCAACACCGGGATGAGCCAGCTGGATCAGGTGACCCAGCAGAATGCGGCCATGGTGGAACAGGTCAGCGCAGCCAGTCATCTGCTGCATTCGGACTCAAAGCGGCTTGCACAGTTGATGGCGCATTTCGAGACGGGCGCCGCCGACCAGGCCCAAAGCGCCGCTGCGGCCTGAGGTCTCTCGTCCTTGTGCAAGGGGGCGCGCCGTGCGCCTGCCGGCACCTGTCCATCAAGCGAATTCATCTGAAGGGGCCAACAGGCCCCTTCTTTTGATCTGCCCGTCCACTGCCGGATGGAACAGGCCTGCGAGATCCCGGCGCGCGCAAGGCCCCCACCCCAATATGGTCAAGTCTGCAGATGCCGCACGCTATTTTCCGTCTCCACCGCCCCGATGCGCCAGCTGCAACGCCAGCCCCCCCTTAGGCCCAACAGCCGTTGTTTCACCCCAGCGCGTGCCCCGGGCAATGTGAGGCAAAGAGCCCTCAAAAGGACACGCGATATGAAAATCGGCTTTATCGGCCTCGGCAATGTGGGGGGCAAGCTTGCTGGCAGCCTGCTGCGCAACGGCTTTGATCTCACAGTCTATGATCTGAACCCTGATCTGGTGGCGGAATACGTCGAAAAAGGCGCGCAGCCCGGCACCGGGCCCTTGGCGATCATGCGGGCCTGCGACGCCGTCATCACCTGCCTGCCCTCGCCCGCCGCTTGCGCCACCGTGGTCGAGGAGATGCTGCCCGCAGTGGACAGTTCCAAGATCTGGATGGAGATGTCGACCACCGACGCCGCCGAAGTCAAACGGCTGGCCGCGCTTGTCTCTGAACGGGGCGGCAGTGCGATGGAATGCCCCGTGTCTGGTGGCTGTCATCGCGCCGACACCGGCAATATCTCGATTTTTGCAGGCTGCGACCGCGCGACATTCGAACGCATGCTGCCGACCCTGACGACCCTCGGGCGACGCGTGCTGCACACCGGCGACATCGGCAGCGCCTCCATTCTCAAGGTGATGACCAACTATCTTGCGACGGCGAACCTGCTGACCTGTTGCGAGGCGCTGGTGACGATGAAGGCCGCGGGCATTGATCTCAATACCACCTATGAAGCGATGAAGATCTCCTCCGGGACCTCCTTCGTGCATGAAACCGAAAGCCAGGTGATCCTGAACGGGTCGCGCGACATCTCATTCACGATGGATCTGGTGAAAAAGGACATCAGCCTGTTCCAGACCATCGCCGACGCCCATGGGGTGCCACTGGAAATCAGCCCGCTGCTAGTGGAGATCTTCACCGATGGGATCGCCAGGTTTGGCGAGCGCGAGCTCTCTCCTAATATCATCCGCCGCCTCGAAGAGGCCACGGGGCTGTCGATCACCGCACCGGGCTTTCCTGCGGAAATGGTCGATGATGAGCCCGAAGAACCGGGGTATGAGGTTGTGCCAACCGGACTCTCCGCCCCGCTCGCCAAGGCGCCAGCCGAGTAGCGCACCTCTCTGTTGGGGCTCAACCCATCCATCGTGGCGCGCATCTGAAGACGGGCGGAGCCCTCCCGGTACGCCCTTCTAAAGTCCCCGCGCGTGATCCTGTGGGTGCGGGGTGGGCGCGGCCTTGTGCCAGTCGACCGAGTTGATTTCTGTTGTCTGATTTGGGCTTGTCGCGTGCCAGGCGCGCGCCCATGATGGGCGCAAACAACAACCGGAGCCCCCATGCGCAGGCTGCCCCATGTCACCTGGCTTCGCTCCTTCGAGGCCGCCGCCCGTCACAGTTCCTTCAGCGCAGCAGCCGAAGAGCTGCACCTGACCCCCGCCGCAGTGAGCCAGCAAATCCGGCAGCTCGAACACCACCTCGGGTTTCAGCTCTTCAAACGCCTGCCCAAAGGGGTAGAGCTGACCGACATTGGCCAGGCCTATGCGATCCCGGTGCGCAAGTCGTTTGTGCAGATGCAAGAAGCCACGGATGGGCTGTTTCGGGTCCAGAGCAAATCCGTGCTGCGCGTGCGCTGCTCGATCAGCTTTGCGGCGCTGATCCTGGCACCGCTCCTGCGCGACTTCGCCGAAATCCATCCCGACATCGACGTCGAACTCTCGACCGCAGTTTGGTCGGATCGGATGGAGGGCGCCGGGGTGGATCTTGATATTCGCTACGGCGCCGCCTGCTGGCCGGAGCAAAACGTCCACCCGCTTCCGGTCGAAGAGGCCACGTTGGTCTGCCACCCGGACTATGCCGCGCAGCTTGGCAGCGCGCTTGATCCGGCATGGCTCGGGGCAGCGGACATTGTGCAGATCGTGGGCTCCGAGACCGATTGGGACCGCTATCTGCGGCTCTGCGGGATCGATACGCCGCGCCCGCGACACTGGATGAAGGCCGATTCCTCGCTGATCGCCCTGCAGATCCTGTCGGCGGGGCGCGGCTGCGCCCTGATTTCGCGCAGTTTCGCCCGTCAGGCGCTCAGCGAGGGACGCCTGGTTGCGCCTTTTGATCTGAGCCTGCCGATGCAGGAGAGCTTTGTTCTGGTCGAGCGCGACGACCTGAGGGAAAACCCGGGTCTGCGCAAACTTGTGGACTGGCTGCTGACGCAGAGGCTCTAGACGGTCGCGGCCGCTTTGCGGACCCAATCGACAAACAGAAGCGTGTCCTGCGAGGGCGTCGTGGGCGTGGTGACAAAATAGCTCGTCCCGAGATCCAGCGCGCCATCGGGCCAGGCCCGGAGGGCGCCGTCGCGTTCCGCCTGACCGGTGATCGAGCGCCAGCCCAGCATAAGCCCGCGCCCATCATAGATCGCCTGCGCCGCCTGGACGTAATTGTTAAAGATCTGTCCGCCCCCGCGCGGACGCTGAATACCGCGAGCCTGAAGATAATCTTCCCAACCCGCCCAGTGGTCATTGTGCGGATTGCGCACATGGATCAACGGCGCCTCAGCCAATGTGGCACCCTCCGCAAGAAGGCGCTCCACCAGTGCCGGCGCGCCCACCGGGCAGATCACCTCAGCAAAGAGCTTCTCCGTGCGCCCTTCGCGCCAGCCGCCCCGGCCATAGCGCAGCGCCACATCTATCCCGGGGCTCAGCACCGGAAGATCGGTTGCCGGGGCTTGCACGTTGACCGTAAGCTCCGGGTAGTCCGCGTAAAACATTGGCAATTTCGGCATCAACCAATAGGTCGCCATGCCCAATGTGCATGAAACCGTTACCTGCCGTTCGCCAATGGCATGCAGGGCACGGATGTCTTCGAGCGTGGCCGCAATCCGGCCAAGCCCCTCGCGTACCGCCCGCGAGAGCATCTCTCCGGCGTCGGTCAGACGCGCCGGGCGCACACTGCGATCAAAGAGCGCCACGCCCACGTGATCCTCCAGCGCCTTGAGCGCCTGACTGACCGCCGGCTGGGTCACATTGAGCCGCTGCGCAGCATCGCGCATCGACCCGTGACGCGAGATCGCCTCAAAGGTCACAAGCAAGCGCAAAGGAGGCAAGTGATCCATCTCTAACTTAATCCTCAGATTAAGTTATCTTCACCCGAAACAGGCTGTCGTCAAGCCCTCCCGTGGTGAAATACTGCGGCAAAGACACTCCTCAGGAAAAGGCAATCCAGCCATGAATGATCTCAGCTCTTCCCCCACGGTTGCGACCATTGCGGGCCTTGGTGACAAAGGTCTCGATATTACCCTGGCCGATGGCGCGACCCATTATTTCAATTACTACTGGCTGCGCGACAACTGCCCCAGCTCCTTTAGCGCCATGACCCGCGAGCGCAGCTTTGACATCTTTCACCTGGAGACCGCCCCACGCGCAAGAACGGCCGAGATTGACGGGGACGCGCTGGTGATCGACTGGCAGGACGAAGACCACATCACCCGCATGCCGCTCTCCTGGCTCAATGCCTATGCGGGCGGGCAGCGCCGCCCCGACCCAGCCGATCTGTCGCGCGTGGCCTGGTTTGGCGATCACTACCCAGCGGTGCCGCGGTTCTCGCAGCCCGATCTGGTCTCGGATGACGCGACCCGCGCCAAATGGATCGAGGCGATGCTGGTGCATGGTTTCACGATCGTGACCGACATGCCCGACAGCGATGCGGCGCTCACCCAGACGGCAGAGCTCATGGGCTTTGTGCGGCCCACCTTCTTTGGCACCTATTTTGATGTCAAAACCCACATCAACCCCACCAATACCGCCTATACCGCGGGCGCACTGGAGCTGCACACCGACACCCCGGCCGAGGAATTTGCGCCGGGCATCCAGTTCCTCCATTGCCGCATCAACACGGTTGACGGTGGCGAGAGCCTCTATGCCGATGGGGTGGCGGTGGCCAATGACTTTCGCAAGCGCGACCCAGAGGGCTTCAGGCTTCTCAGCGAAGTGCCGATCCCGTTCTACTGCGAACACGACACCTATGATGCGCGCTCACGCCAATATGTGATCGAGCTGGATCAACACGGCGAAGTCGAGGGGCTCACGATCAGTCAGCATATGGCCGATATTTTCGACCTCGATCAGAAACTGCTCGATGACTACTACCCCGCGTTCTGCCGCTTTGGTCGGATGCTGCAGGAAGAGAAATACATGATGCGCTTTTTGATGAAGGGCGGTGAATGCATGGTCTTTGACAACCATCGCATCGTGCATGGCCGCGCCGCCTATACCGCCTCCAGTGGTGACCGGTATCTGCGCGGCTGCTACGTGGATCGCTCCGAGATGCGCTCCACCTATCGTGCATTGGTCAGCGAAGGACGGTTCAAGGCATGACCCTCACACGCGCCCTCCCCGATGCCGAGGCCCAGTTGCGGGCCGATCTCGCAGATGCCTTTCGGATCTGTCACATGCTGGGCTGGTCCGAAAGTGTCGGCAACCACTTCAGCGCGGCCGTCTCCGCTGACGGGCAGTCATTCCTGCTCAACGCCAAGTGGCAGCACTTCGACACCATCGCGCCCGAGGATCTGCTGCTTTTGGACAGCCGCACCGCAGAGACGCCCCCCGATGTCGATGCCTCGGCCTGGTGCGTGCATGGCACTCTGCACCGCCGCCTGCCCGATGCGCGCGTGCTGCTGCATGCCCATTCGCCCTATGCAACGGCGCTGGCCTGCCTCGAGGATCCCACCATGGTTCCAATCGACAACAATACCGCCCGCTTTTACGGGCGCACCGCCTATGACATGTCCTTTGGCGGCATTGCCGATGCCACCGAGGAAGGCGAACGCCTGGCAGAGGCGCTTGGCGACAAATCCGTGCTGGTGATGGGAAATCACGGGGTCAGCATCGTGGGCGACACCGTGGCAGAGGCGTTCGAGGATCTCTACTTCTTTGAAAAGGCTGCGCAAACACTGATCCTCGCCCGCTCTACCGGGGCACGCCTCGCGGTCCTGTCGGATGCGGTGGCCCAGAACACCGCCGATGGCTGGCGCGCCTATCAGGGGATGGCGGCCAAGCATTTTGCCTATCTGCGCAGCAGGTTGCCGCCCCTGCCCAGCTGACCTGACCCAAAGGGCCTGGCCTCGCCTCGGCAAAACTGAACGAAGCGTGCCTGCCCCTGCGGCAATTTCTGCCGGGGCAGGCATTTTACCGAGTCTCGGGCGCAGCGCACACTGGGCCCCCGACCGAGCGCGCCCTGTCCAAACTGCCGAATATTCGCTCAGTGCTATCAGCCCATCACCACCCGCAGGGTTTCGGGATCTACCTCCTGACCGTCCTCATCAAGCAGCGCGACGCGCACTGCACCGGTCTTGCCCTTTGGCGCAAAATGCACCGACGGCGTGGTGCTTTGCTCTGTATCCCACCATTGTTTCATCGCCAGGAACGTGAGCGCGAGATCGCGACCGCGCTCCGTCAGCCGGTAGCCATGCCGCGCCCGCGCCCCGTTTTCGCGATACTCGAACCGGCAAAGCAAACCGGCCTCGACCAGCTTGGCAAGACGGTTTGACAGGATCGAGCGCGGCACTCCGATGTCTTCCTGCATATCGGCAAAGCGCACCACGCCATAAAACGCCTCGCGCAGGATCAACAGCGTCCAGCGATCGCCCAGGATGTCCGCGGCCTGCGCGAGACCACAGCGGTCCATCCGAACGGGTGCGCGCGCACGCACAGAAGGATCGACCACGGGTGTCTGGCTGGCGGGAGGAGGCACATCTGAGTTTGACATATGGACTTAGGCTCTCTACGCGACAATCTGAGTACATAATTTAGACCGAGGAGCCCCATATGACCACCCGCTTCATCCCCGCCACGCCCGCCGCGCGCCCCATCGACCAGGATGACCCGCTTGAGGATTTCGAGCGCCGCGAGGTCGCGCTTCTCGGCCTCACCAAGACGGTCTATGTGGCGGGCGCGGGTCCCGCGGTGATCGTGATGCACGAGCTGCCGGGGATCTCGCCGCAAGTGGCCCGCTTTGCGCGATGGGTCCGGGAGGCCGGCTTCACCGTCTACATGCCCTCGCTTTTTGGGCGCGATGGCGCCGTCGCACAGGCCGACGAAGGCGCTGAGGTCTTTAAACGAGTCTGCATCTCGCGCGAGTTTCGGGTCATGGCGGGGATGGGCACCAGCCCGGTTGTGGCGTGGCTGCGCGCGCTCGCCAGCGAGGCTCATGAGGCCTGTGGCGGCATCGGCGTCGGCGCCGTTGGCATGTGCCTCACTGGAAACTTCGCGCTCTCGATGATGATCGAACCCGCCATGCAGGCCCCCGTGCTCTGCCAGCCATCGCTCCCGCTTGACGATCCGGGCGCCATTGCCATGAGTGACGAAGAAGCCGCCGCCGTCCGCGCACGCATGGATCAGGACGATCTGACCGCACAGCTCTATCGGTTCGAAGGGGACAGCTTCTGCCGCGCGGAGCGGCTCGCGGCCTATTTCGACCGGTTTGGGGACCGCCTCACGGAGAAAACCCTGCCCGACAGCGCCGCCAATCCGTCTCCCGCGCCCTTCTTCAACGCCCATGTGCCAACACCGCATTCGGTTGTGACACAGCACCTGATCGATGCAGCCGGAACAGAAACCGTCAAAGCCGTCGAGGAGATTATCGCGTTTCTGCGCAGCCGGTTGCACCCCTGATGCCCCGCTGACCCACAGCCCCGCTGACACCGGGCGTGCAAAACACCGTGCCGGTATGACACGCCCAATTCGCCCGGCGCAACCTTTGGGGCCAGCGATCTGGAACGAGACCTCGACCTCAAGCAGCAGCGGACGGCAGATGCCCCGGCAGGGTAAAGCGGATCACCGCACCGGGCTGGCCTTCATTGTTGCGCGCGTCAATCGTTCCGCCGCGCGCCCTCACCAGTCGGTGAACCCCCAGCAGACCAAAGCCACCATCGGTGCGCAGGGTCCCGGTATTCAGGAGCAGCGCGGCAGGATCGCGCAGGCCGGGGCCATTGTCCTTCACTTCGACGGCATAGAAATCATCCGGTTCGGCCGAGAGGCTGATGTCCACATGCAAGGGGCTGTCGTCTGCCCTACGACCGTATTTCAACGCGTTGTCGATCAGATTGCGCAGAACAATAAGCGTGGCCGCCCGATCGCCTACCACCTGATCGCCGCTGATGTTGCACACACAGCGCCCCATCGGGTCGAGCAGGGCAAGCACCTCGTTCACCAGATCACGAAAGGAGAACGCCCGCACGTCCGATTGCGTGGTGGTCGCCTGCGCATGGGCCAGAATGTCAGAGATAAGTTGCGTTGCCCGCGTGCCGATCTGTTCCAGCATGTCGATCAGTTCGAGCTTGCCATCGCCCATGTCTTCAAAATCTTCGCGCAGCATCTCGGCAATCGTTCTGACATGGCGCATCGGCGTGCGAAGATCGTGGGCTGCGAGGCTGACGAAATCCTCGATCTCGGCGTGAAACATTTCGGCCCCGAGCTGCAGGTTTTGCAGGTGACCAAGGCCTGAAATATCCTTGGTGGTGCCAACGATATGTGTCACACGACCGGAATCGTCGAGACAGGGACGCAATGTGACCTCGATCCGATGCTCTGCGCCGTGGAGCGGCAGATGCGCCTGATAGGTAAACGGCCTGCCCTCGCGCAGCACCCGAAGATGGTGGCCATAGATGGTCTCGCCATAGCGCCCCGGAAAGAGATCCCGTATCGTCAGCCCCAGGACCTCCGCTTCGCGTCGCTGGATATGACCAAGCGCATATCTGTTGAATGCGGTATAGCGCGGAATCCCCTCGGCATCCGGCTCTAGGACAAAGACAGCCTGCTCCACCTGATCGAGCAGGCGTTTCTGTTCGAGAGACATGGGCAGATGTCCTCCTTCAAAACCAACGCCAGCGAGGAGGCCGTGCCCCAGGGTGTGAGGCGCGTCTTTGGGTAACCAACAACACAGACGCACAACGTCTCGCACCGATAACGATAGGCGATCATACCTAAGAAAAGGTGACTCTCTGCCATGTGACGCGCACCGGCGGGGTTGCGGTTGACCACTAGCAGAAGAACCGCTGGCGAGACCATCGCCCGCGATCCGGCGACACTGACCTCCAGGACGTCACCCGAGATCTTCAGGCAATGGGCTACCGGGTTGCAGCGCGCGTCGTATCAGCGGCGGAAGTCGGCGGGACGCATACCCGTGAAAGGCTGTTCATTCTGGCCCACGCCGACGTTCAAGAACTCCGGCAATCGTGCCTGCATCGCCGGGGGCCCGGAGGGGATCCAGTTCAAATCCGATCAGAACCAGACCGGCTCACAGATCGGGATCAAGACCGCCGCGACCGCCTGGACGCTCATGTGGGAGTTGATGATGGCGGCGGGTTGGACCCCTCAGCGGTTCCGGTCTTCCCACCGCTTCCGGGTGATTTTGCTGAATGGGGCGAAATACTCGGATCATCCCCTCACCTTAAACCCTGCCTTCACGGACTGGATGATGGGGTGGCCTTCGGGCTGGACCGATCCGCTGCAGCCGGTAACGGGGTGGTGCCAATGGCTGCGGCACGCGCGTACCTTGATCTGAAAAAGGCCCTCGCTTGAAGCGACCCTTTGAGGGGGCTTAAACGCCCCTTCAATCCCACTTCAGCCCAAAATCTGGTTGCTGTAAAAAAGTCTGTAAATCACTGCAAAAAAGTCCGTCACGCTACAAACAGCCATCCACGTTCGCAAATACAACCGCCCCCACCGTGGGAATTCATGGGACATATGGGAAAGCATGGCACCTAGGCGGGATTTTGGGAAAACGAATCACTTTCATGTGGATCGCTTGAGGGAATGCCCCCCAAAAACCCAGTAAAAATAGAACAAAGCAAAAACAAACGCCGCGCCATCAAAGCGCGCCCCAAGAATCGCGGGAAAATAGGGGAAGTTTTCTGACGCCACAAGAAGCCATATATATAGACGCGCGCCACCACATGAACACTACATCGGGCGCAACATACGCCCAGAACGCGCAGAAAGCCTGTCATCCGCAAGCGCTCAGAGACCCAGCACCTCCGCATCATCCTTAAAAATCCCTTGCGGTACCATACTTTCCCATAGTATCCATATTTCACCAGATGAACACGAAGAGCACGGGGCACAAAACGACCCCAACGTCACAATACGGCAGGTTTCATACAGGCCTTCGCTTTCATCAAAAAGAGAGATCCGGCGCGCGAGCGAGCAGACATCCCCCCAGGTGGCGCGCGCAGTCGGACACCCCGCAAGGCGGGTCAAGGCGGCGGGTTGATCAGTGGCAGCGGATCAACTCGCCCCTTTTGGTTTCAGGCCCCGCGTTCAGGAGGAACCGGGGAAAACGCGGGACGCGAGAAAGGGCGGCACATTGGGTCGCAGGTTCAGAGGCGAGAGCCACCACAAGGTGGACAGCAAGGGGCGGGTGTCTATCCCAGCCTCCTTTCGCCGTGTGCTGGAGGCCTCCGACCCGAACTGGCAGCCCGGTGACGCGCCCGAACTGGTGATCGTTTATGGCGATCACCGCCGTCAGTACCTTGAGTGCTATACCATGGAAGCCATCGAGGAAGTGGACGCCAAGATCGCCGCCCTGCCCCGTGGCTCCAAGGGCCGAAAGATCCTCGAACGCATCTTTAACGGCCAGTCCCTGCCGACCACGGTGGATGAGACGGGCCGCCTTGTGCTTCCGGCCAAACTGCGCCAGAAGATCGACCTCGACAAAGAGGCCTTCTTTATTGCGTCCGGGGACACCTTCCAGATCTGGAAGCCCGAGACCTATGAAGAGGTCGAGATGGCCGAGGCCGAGAAGCTGATGGACGAGCTGCCGGATGACTTCGATCCCCTTGAATTCCTAGACGGCGCCGGAGGCGCATAAGATATGACGGACCGCACCGCTGCCCCCTCCGGTCCCCACATTCCTGTCCTGCTGAAGCCGCTCCTTGCAGCGGTGGCGCCGGTCACTGGCCGCTGGCTCGATGGCACCTTTGGCGCGGGCGGCTATACCAAGGGCCTTCTGGCTGCGGGGGCCGATCAGGTCATCGGCGTCGACCGTGATCCGCTGGCGTTTGAGATGGCGCAGCCGTGGGCGGCAGAGTATGGCGACCGGCTGGTGCTGCAGCAGGGCGTGTTCTCGCGCATGGATGAATACGCGCAGGATCTCGATGGCGTGGTCTTGGACCTTGGGGTGTCGTCGATGCAGCTGGATTTGGCGGAGCGCGGCTTTTCCTTCATGAAGGAGGGTCCGCTCGATATGCGCATGTCGCAAGATGGGCCCTCAGCCGCGGATCTGGTGGCCGAGCTCAGCGAAGTACAACTCGCTGATGTTCTTTACAGTTTTGGTGAAGAGCGCGCCTCGCGCCGGATCGCCAAGGCCATCGTGAAGGAACGCGCGCAGGCGCCGATCACCACCACATTGCGCCTGGCCGAAATCATCGAGGGCTGCCTGCCCCGCCCCAAACCCGGCCAGTCTCACCCGGCGACCCGCAGCTTTCAGGCGCTGCGCATCGCGGTGAATGGCGAGTATGAAGAGCTGATGGGCGGGCTTCTGGCCGCTGAGCGCGCGCTCAAACCCGGTGGACTCCTGGCCGTGGTGACCTTCCATTCGGTCGAAGACCGTATGGTCAAACGCTTCTTTCAGCACCGCGCAAACAAGACCGGAAATGCCAACCGATATGCGCCCGCGATGGAAGAGCAGCCCAGCCAATTTGAGCTAGTGACCCGCAAGGCCGTTGGCCCCGACAAGGACGAGCTGGCGCAAAACCCGCGTTCGCGCTCGGCGCTCTTGCGGGTGGGGCGGCGCACCGATGCCGCTCCGGTGGAGATCACCGCCAAGGAACTGAGCATGCCGCAGTTGAAAGAGACGCGCTAATGAGAACCCTCGCCTATATGATGACGATCCTCGCGGTCTTTGGTCTGGCGTTCTGGGCCTACCGCGAGAATTACGCCACCCAGCAGGTGCTCAAGGAAACCCGCGTCCTGCGCAGTGACATTGCCGATGCGCAGGTGCGCCTGAGCGTGCTGCGCGCCGAATGGGCCTATCTCAACCGTCCCGACCGTTTGCGGGACCTGGCAGAGCTCAACTTTGAGCGCCTTGGCCTGCTGCCACTGCGCCCGGAACAATTTGGACGCGTGGACGAGGTGTCCTTTCCGCCCTCGGGTCTGGTGATCGAAGAAGGCGTCGAGGTCTCCTCTTATGGACAGGAGGCCGATCAATGATCCGCACGCCCCTGCGCCCCCTCGCCCGCATCCTGCCCGCCCGCGCGCGCGGCGAGAACCCCGACCTCATCGAGCGTGAAAACCTCGCCCAGCGCCACAGCGAGATGGAAGCCCGTGCCCGCACCCGCGCCGAGGGGCGTCTTCTGGTGCTCGCGGCCTTTTTTGTCTGCGCCTATGTGGCGATCGGCGGACGGATGGCGATGATGGCCACCTCGGAGCCGGCAGAGCCCGTCTCGGTGAGCGGCAGCGCCATCGCCAACCAGCGCGCCGACATCGTTGACCGCGAAGGCCGCATCCTCGCCACCAATTTTGAGACCTTCTCGCTCTATGCCCAGCCGCCGCAGATGGTGGAGCCGCTGCTGGCCGCGGAAAAACTGGTCTCGATCTTTCCCGATCTCGATCACGAGCGTCTGGTCAAGGATTTCACAGGAAGCCGCAAGTTCCTCTGGATCAAGAAGAAAATCAGCCCCGAGCAAATGCAGGCGGTGCATGACATCGGCGATCCCGGCCTGATGTTTGGCCCGCGCGAGATGCGCCTTTACCCCAACGGCAAGCTCGCCGCACATGTGCTGGGTGGGGCCTCCTTTGGCAAGGAAGGCGTGAACGCCGCCGAGGTGATCGGTGTGGCAGGCGTGGAAAAACAGTTCGACGACTACCTGCGCGACCCGGCCAATGGCGGCAAGCCGCTGGAATTGAGCCTCGATCTCTCGGTGCAGCACGCCACCGAAGAAGTGCTCTATGGCGGCATGAAGCTGATGAACGCCAAGGGCGCAACCTCGATCCTAATGGATGTGCACACTGGAGAGGTGATCTCGGTGGCCTCGCTGCCCGATTTTGATCCCAACGAGCGCCCACGCCCGCCCACCTCGGGCTTTGACCCGTCCGAAAGCCCGCTCTTCAACCGTGCCGTTCAGGGCGTCTATGAGCTTGGCTCGACCTTCAAGATCTTTGCCGCGGCCCAGGCCATCGAGCTTGGCCTTGTGAACCCGGAAACCGTGATCGACACTCGCGGCCCATTGCGCTGGGGCAAATTCTCCATCCGGGATTTTCGTAACTATGGCAACGAGATGACCGTCTCGCGCATCATCGAAAAGTCCTCCAACATCGGGACCGCGCGGCTCGCGCAGCAGATCGGAGCCGAACGCCAGCGCGCCTTCCTCGGTGAGCTTGGCATGTTGGAGCCGACCCCGTTTGAGATCGTCGAAGCGTCGGGCGGCCAGCCGCTCTTGCCGAGAAACTGGTCGGAGCTGTCGACCATGACCATTTCCTATGGTCACGGGATTTCAACCACGCCGATGCATCTGGCGGCGGGCTATGCGGCCATTGCCAATGGCGGACGGCTCGTGAAACCCACGATCCTCAAGCAGACCGGCCCCCGCCTCGGGGAGCGCGTGCTCAGCAAAGAGGTTGCCGAGGCTTCACTCGAGATGCTGCGCAGGGTGGTGAGCAGCGGCTCTGCCTCCATGGCCGAGGTCGAAGGCTACAGCGTGGGCGGCAAGACCGGCACCGCTGACAAGCCCAAGCCCCGTGGCGGCTATTACGAAGACAAGGTGATCGCGACCTTTGCCGCCGTTTTCCCCACGGATGCGCCGAAATATGTGCTGATCGTGACCCTGGATGAACCCGAGATCATCGCCTATGGCGAGGACCGCCGCACCGCCGGCTGGACCGCCGCGCCCGTCGCCGCCGAGATGATCGCGCGCCTTGCGCCGCTCCTTGGGCTCAGACCACAGATTGAACCTGCCCGTATCTCTGGTGTAACCCTCACCTCAAACTAACAGGTGGGGACGCCATGACACAGAGACCAGCGCTCAAGCTCAGCCAGTTGGGACTGACCGCAAGAGCGGGCCTGGACCCGCAGATCACGGGGCTTGCGGTGGACAGCCGCGAGGTTGGCGAGGGTTTTGTTTTTGCCGCCCTGCCCGGCACGCGCGTGCATGGTGCAACCTTTGTCGAACAGGTGCTCGATCAGGGCGCGGTGGCCATTCTGACCGACGCCAAGGGCGCCGAGATCGCAGGCGAGGCCATTGCCGCAGCGGGCGCAGCCCTTGTGGTGGCCGAAGACCCGCGGCAGGCGCTCTCGGGTGCAGCGGCGCTCTGGTTTGGCGCCCAGCCCCCGGTGATGGCAGCCGTGACAGGCACCAATGGCAAGACCTCCGTGTCGACCTTCCTGCGCATGATCTGGACCGAGCTTGGCCACAAGGCCGTGAACCTTGGCACCACCGGCATCGAGGGCGCATGGTCACATCCGCTGGCGCATACCACGCCCGAGCCGATCACCCTGCACCGCGCGCTTGCGGCAGCAGCCGAGGCGGGCGTCACCCATGCGGCGATGGAGGCCTCCTCGCATGGGCTGGATCAGCGGCGGCTGGACGGTGTACAGCTCTCGGCGGCGGGTTTCACGAATTTCACCCAGGATCACCTCGACTATCACGAGACCTTTGAGGCCTATTTTGCGGCCAAGGCAGGGCTTTTCCGTCGTGTGCTCTCGGAAGATGGCGTCGCCGTCATCAATATGACCGACCCCAAAGGGGCTGAGATGCGCGCCATTGCTGCCGCCCGCGGGCAGGAGATCATTACGGTTGGGCGCGGTCTGGGTGACATTGCCCTGATGGGTATGCGAGTCGATGCCACCGGGCAGGACATCCGGTTCACATGGCACGACCGCCCCTTTGCCAAGCGGTTGAACCTCATCGGCGGCTTTCAGGCGGAAAACGTGCTGGTGGCGGCGGGTCTGGCGATTGCCAGCGGCGAGGACCCCGAGCAGGTGTTTGACACCCTGCCCCACCTCAGCACGGTGCGCGGGCGGATGCAGCTCGCGGCAACCCGCGACAATGGCGCGACGGTGTTTGTGGATTACGCCCACACCCCCGACGCGGTTGCCACCGCGATCAAGGCGCTGCGCCCGCATGTTCTGGGCCGCCTTGTGGCGATCGTCGGCGCGGGCGGGGATCGCGATGCAACCAAACGCCCCTTGATGGGCGCCGCAGCGCAGGACAATGCCGATGCGGTGATCGTCACCGATGACAACCCCCGCTCTGAAGATCCCGCCGCCATTCGCGCGGCCGTCATGGGCGGCGCGCCGGACGCGCTCAATGTGGGCGACCGCGCCGAAGCGATCCTGCGCGGCGTCGATATGCTCGAGGCTGGCGATGCGCTCCTCATCTGCGGCAAGGGCCATGAGAGCGGCCAGACCATCGGCACCGATGTATTGCCCTTTGACGACGTGGAGCAGGCCAGCATGGCCGTCGCCGCCCTTGACGGGAGAATGGTATGAGCCTTTGGACCGCACAGGAGGCCGCCGCCGCCACCGGAGGACGTGCAACCTCGGACTGGCAGGTGAACGGTATCTCCATCGACACCCGCACTATTGAACCCGGGGATCTCTTTGTGGCGCTCAAGGCGGCCCGCGATGGGCACGACTTTGTGGCGCAGGCCCTGGAAAAAGGCGCCGGAGCGGCGCTGGTGTCGCATATCCCCGAAGGCGTGGCCGAGGATGCCCCGCTCCTGCTGGTGGAGGATGTGCAAACCGCGCTGGAAGCGCTGGGGCGCGCGGGTCGCGCCCGCACAAAGGCGCGCGTGGTGGCGGTGACAGGATCGGTGGGCAAGACCTCAACGAAGGAAATGCTCGCCGCGATGCTCACGCCGCAGGGACGCACCCATGCGGCGGTCGCAAGCTACAACAACCACTGGGGCGTGCCGCTGACACTGGCGCGGATGCCTGCCGACACCGAATACGCCGTGATCGAAATCGGCATGAACCACCCCGGCGAGATCGCGCCGCTCTCGCGTCAGGCCCGCCCGCATGTGGCGCTGGTGACAACCGTGGCTGCCGTACATCTTGAGGCCTTTGAGGATGTGGCGGGGATCGCCCGCGAGAAGGCCGCCATCATCGAAGGGCTGGAACCCGGCGGCATCGCGGTGCTGAACGCCGATCTTGAGGAAACCCCGGTGCTGCGCGACGTGGCACAAGATGCGGGCGTCGCAACGCGCTGGTTTGGCCAGACGAGTGATGACTACTGCCTGCAGGAGGCGCAGCTGTCGGGCGACGTCACGCGCGCGCGGATCGTACAGGCGGAGCGTGAATTTTCGGCCGAGATCCAATCGCTTGGCGTACATTTTGCCATGAACGCCACGGGCGCGCTGGCCGCCATTGAGGCGCTCGGCGCGGATCTGGAACTGGCGCTTGCCGGGCTTCAGGGCTGGTCGCCGGTCAAAGGGCGCGGCGCGCGCTTTACCGTGGGGCTGCCCTCCGGTCCCGTCACGGTGCTGGACGACGCCTATAACGCCAACCCCACATCCATCGGGGCGGCGCTCACGGTTCTTGCCGCGACCCCCACCGAGGGGCGCCGCATCGCCTATCTCGCTGATATGAAAGAACTCGGCCCCGAAGAGGCGCGACTGCACGCGGGCCTGGCCGATCATCCGGCGCTGGCAAAGATTGACGCGGTACATTGCATCGGTCCCCTGATGAAACATCTCTACGCGGCCTTGCCGGAGAACAAGCGCGGCACCTGGGTCGAAACCTCGGCCGAGGCCGCCTCTGCCCTGCCCGCGCAGATCCAAGGGGGCGATGTGGTACTGGCGAAGGGGTCGCTGTCAATGGCGGTGGCCCGCGTGGTTGACGCGATCCGCGAAATCGGTCAAGGCAACCCACCTTCGTGACTCGTAATGATAGACCTACTTAAGACAGGACCCGCACTGGCATGCTTTATTGGTTGACCGCACTGTCGGACGGGGGAGATTTCTTCAACCTCTTCCGCTATATCACCTTCCGCGCAGGCGGGGCCTTTCTGACGGCTCTGATCTTTGGCTTTGTCTTTGGCAAACCGCTGATCAACGTGCTGCGCAAACGCCAGGGCAAGGGCCAGCCGATCCGCGACGATGGCCCCGAGGCGCATCTCGCGAAGGTCGGCACCCCGACCATGGGGGGCCTGTTGATCGTGGGGGCGCTGCTGTTTTCCACCCTCATGTGGGCGCGCTGGGACAATCCGTTTGTCTGGCTCGTGCTGTTTGTGACCATGTCCTTTGGGCTCATCGGGTTTGCCGATGACTATGCCAAGGTCTCCAAACAGAACACCAGTGGGGTGTCGGGCAAGGTGCGGCTGCTTCTGGGGTTTGTGATCGCCATCGTGGCCGCGCTCTGGGCGAGCTGGAACCACCCGGCTGAGCTGCAGAACCAGCTGGCGATGCCGGTCTTTAAGGACGTTCTGCTGAACCTCGGCTATCTGTATGTGCCCTTCTGCATCTGCGTGATCGTGGGGGCTGCCAATGCGGTGAACCTCACAGATGGGCTCGATGGGCTTGCGATCATGCCGGTGATGATCGCAGCCGGAACGCTTGGGATCATCGCCTATGCGGTGGGGCGTGTGGATTTCTCGGAATATCTCGATGTGCATTACGTGCCGGGGACAGGCGAGATCCTGATCTTCACCTCGGCGCTCTTTGGCGGAGGGCTTGGGTTCCTGTGGTACAACGCCCCGCCCGCTGCGGTGTTCATGGGCGACACCGGCTCGCTGGCGCTTGGTGGTGCCTTGGGGGCCATTGCGATCTCGACCAAACACGAACTGGTGCTGGCCATCGTCGGCGGGCTCTTTGTGGTCGAAGCGCTCTCGGTCATTATTCAGGTGCTCTACTTCAAGCGCACCGGCCGGCGGGTGTTTCTGATGGCCCCGATCCATCACCACTACGAGAAAAAAGGCTGGGCAGAGCCGACCATCGTGATCCGCTTCTGGATCATCTCGCTGATCCTCGCGATGATCGGCCTGGCAACACTGAAGGTGCGCTAAGCCACGCCAATTCAGCGCTTGCGGCCTCTGCCGCAGCGTCTGTTTATCTCTGAGCTATGTAAGCCGCGCGGGGGACACCTTGGCGCGGCTTCGCTTTTAAAGGATGACGGCGCCGCCATAGGGGCGGAGCATCGGCTGACCCCGAAAGGTCAGATCCTGTGAGCCTCATTCGGACCCACCCTGCACCCAATGAGGGGGTGGTCTCTGGGGGCCGGTCTCCTGTGATATGTCGCGACACCCGCCAGCATAGGGCGGTGCGGTGAAAACACCCTGAGCAGAGCGCGCGGTGGGGGCGCAACGGGAAAGGACCTGTTACGGGTTCTCTTCTCGCCGCTTGCACTGAAAAAACGCAACGCGGGACCGGACGCCGATGTTGGGATCGTCTTCAAGCCCCGCGACCAGCGTGTCCAATGTGTGCGCCATCTCGCGGTCATGGCGCAGAGCGATCATCCCATCGAGCGCATGTTTGCGCACGATACTGGCGTGATCTGTCACAGCCCTTTGCAACAGCCCGAGGACGTCGGCGTCGACCGTGATGTCCCGGCTCTGGAATTGCAGTTCCATACGAGAGCGCCCCGAAGGTTTGTCGATCCAGACCTTTCGGCGTTGAGGCAAAGGCCATCTGGCCTTGCCCGACAATAAGATCTGAAGAGCCATCCCCCGGATATGCGGTTGGTGGGCTTTGCGAAAGATCCGCTCAAGCTGGGGGTCAATCTTGGGGGTCTTGCACAGTTCCCGAAACACGACCGTGAGGGCCGCGCCCTCGGATTGAATCACATCGTCAACCAACGCGCTGGCCACGTCGTCTCTTTGGGCGAGTGTCGTGATCCTCCCTGGCCCTGCCTGCGACCAGCGCCCCCAACTGGCAATCCGTGGAAGAGCCGCCCGTATGGCCGGGACAATGACCTCTGCAGATGTCTGAGGCAGTACCCGCGCCAAAGCCTCGTGGGCCGCCTCACGCACCTCAGGCACCCAATCATTTGTGCGCCGGAACAGGGCGTAGATGCATCCCGGAGCGCCGACTGAACCGTCAAGCTGTTTGAGTGCCGCTTCGCGCACATATCCATCGTGATGCAAGATGAAGACCTGCGCCAAATCTGGAATCTGTTGCAGCGCCTCAATGTCCCTGTCGCGCAGACGCGCCACTCGCGCGTCATTCATTTCGCCTCGATCTATAGATGAATGAAAGTCAAAAACGGACATCTGCAAAAGCTGCACAGTGAGTGAACTCTCCATCTGCGAGATTTGGTCATACGATGACCAATTCAGGAGAGCTTGCATCCCTCTTTCTTTGATACCTTTATACCTGCGGGCGTTCACAGAACCTATTGTGGGCGTACCTTTGGCTTGCTGCCTCCACCATGCCCAGACCATTGAAAACACCATCCGCGTCTCTCCTGACCATTCACGCCATGCCGCCTTCGACCAGCCCCTTGGCGATACGCGCGTAAGCCTCGGCCATGACGCCCTCTCCGGCAGCGATGGGCGTGCCGCTGTCGCCCGCCAGCCGGGTCTCCAGATCAATCGGCAAGGCCCCGAGGAGCGGCAGGCCCAGGTCCTTGGCTTCTGCAGCGACACCGCCGTTGCCAAAGATGTGATGGGTGCCGCCGCAATCGGGGCAGGTAAAGAAGGACATGTTCTCGATGAGGCCCAGCACCGGGGTTTTGAGCGTGTCGAACAGATCAAGCGCCTTGCGCGCATCCAGAAGGGCCACATCCTGCGGGGTGGAGACCACGATGGCCCCCGACAGCTCGGCCTTGGTGCAGAGCGTGAGTTGCACATCGCCTGTGCCCGGCGGCAGGTCGACGATCAACACGTCAAGCTCGCCCCAGTTCACCTGCCCCAGCATCTGCTGGAGTGCGCCCATCAGCATCGGGCCGCGCCAGACCACTGCCTTGCGCTCCTCGACCATGAGGCCGATCGACATCACCGTGACCCCATGGGCATGGAGCGGCTCGATGGTGGTGCCATCGGGGCTGGCGGGGCGACCGGAGACCCCCATCATGCGTGGCTGTGAGGGGCCGTAGATGTCGGCGTCCAAGAGCCCGACCTTGCGCCCCTGCCGGGCCAGCGCCACCGCGAGGTTGGCGCTCACGGTGGATTTGCCAACGCCGCCCTTGCCCGATCCCACCGCGAGGATGCGTTTTACGCCCGAGGGTTTCATCGGCGCGGACTGCGGTTTGGGATGGCCACCCAGCTTGAGGCTGGGCGCAGGTTTTTGCGCCGATTTGGTCGGCGCTGCGGGACCATGCGCCGTAAGCACCACCGAGACCGTCTCGACACCGGGCAGCGCCTTGACCGAAGCCTCTGCCGCCCGGCGCAGCATCTCCATCTTTGAGGCCTCTTCCGGTGAGGCCGCCTCGATCACGAATCTCACTGTGCTGCCCTCGATGGAGAGGGCGCGCAGCATGTCGCGCGACACCAATGTGCCCCCACCCGGAAGCTCCAGACGGTCCAAAGCGGCGCGAATCTCTTCCTGTGTGACGGGCATGCGGGCAACTCCTGTTTCTGCCGTATTCGGGGGCCAGAGCTGATATAGACACGCGACGCTCCCGGCCCAAGCATCAAATTGCCCAGAGCGGCACCCCGGCGGATCAATTGTTGCCCACGCATACATCAATCTGAAAGATTGTCGCCCAGCCTTTAAGCAGTCGAGAAAAAATATCCTATCTACCCATGCACTTGCTGCATAGCAGAAATGACCAATCCCCGGATTGTGCGTCCGCAGCATTTCATTATCTTAAGGATCAACAGAGACAGACAGTCATTTGGACACACGGTCCAGACGACAGAGAAGCGAGACGAAACGATGGCAATTCTGAACACGATCCACGCACCCAAGTCCCTCACCTCCGGTGGTGTTGCCGCGATGATCGAAGGCCTGCGTGCCCGTTTTGCGCAGTATCGCGTCTACCGCGCGACCCTGAACGAACTGCGCGAGCTGAGCAACCGCGAGCTTGCAGATCTGGGGCTGAGCCGCTCCATGCTGAAGGGCATTGCTCTTGAAGCTGCCTACGGAGAGCTTAAGTAAGGATCAAACGAGATCAGGCCCTTTCTCCTCCTCCCTTAAGGGCCTGTCCTAAGCGGTGGCATCCTCCTCCTCCCTGATGCCACCGCACCCTATACCGGCCAGAAGCCGGGACCAGATGCATCAGGTTTCCTCCTCCCTTTAACCTGATGTGCAACAGAACGGCGGTGCCCCCTCCTCCTCCCTGGGCGCCGCCGTTTCCTGTTTTAGGGACAGGATCTTCCCCCTCTTTGTTAAAGTTGTGCCCGCATCATGGTCTGCGCGGACGCCTGCGCTGTTCCACGCGCGCAAAAGCCCCGGTTTCAGGAGTCTTTGATCGCAGATTTCAGATCACAGATTTCAGGTCACAAATTCTAGGTCACAGGATTTTGCTCATGGGGCTTGGTGCACCGCAAGAGATCGCTCGCGGCCATAGCGCCAGCTGCGCTCCGTTGCAGATCCCCGGCAGTTGATACTGGGGTATGGCGGCGGGGCCGCAGGGGCGCCTGCCGCTGCGGCCCCGCCGCCCGGATCGGATCGCAAAGCGATCCGACCGTCTCAATCTCTAAGCCTGCGCTTTAGAACGGGATGTCATCGCTGGCGGAAACAAAGCGCGCCACCACCTTCTTGGGGCCGGCTTTTTCAAAATCCACCTCGAGCTTGTCGCCCTCGATCCCGACCACGGCACCATAGCCGAATTTCTGGTGAAACACCCGCTCCCCAACCGTAAAGCTGGAGGTCGCCGCCAGGTCGATGGTCTGCGCCTCGCTCTTGCGCGGTTTGCTGTAGCCACGTTCCGCCGTGCGGGCCTGCATCCGTTTCCAGCCGGGCGAGTTATAGCCATCGGCGTTGCTCATCCGCTCCTCGATGGTGGAACGCACCGCTGGCTCGGCAACCGCAGAGGCCGAAGGCGCAGCGGCCCCAAACCCGCCACCATAGAGGCCGGGTGGGGTCAGCACATCCACATGCTCTTCGGGCAGCTCGTCAATAAAGCGCGAAGGCAGTTGCGACTGCCACTGGCCAAAGACCCGCCGGTTGCCCGCAAAGGAAATCGTGCAGACCTCCTCGGCGCGGGTGATGCCCACATAGGCCAGACGGCGTTCCTCTTCGAGGCCCTTGAGGCCGCTTTCATCCATCGAGCGCTGCGAGGGAAAGAGCCCATCCTCCCACCCCGGCAGGAACACCGCCGGGAACTCCAGCCCTTTGGCGGCATGCAGCGTCATGATCGACACTTTTTGCTCGGCGTCCTGCTTGTCATTGTCCATCACAAGGCTGACGTGTTCGAGAAACCCCTGGAGATTATCGAAGTTTTCCAGCGCCTTCACCAGTTCCTTGAGGTTCTCGAGCCGGCCGGGGCTGTCGGGGTTCTTGTCCGCCTGCCACATGGAGGTATAGCCGCTCTCATCCAGGATGATCTCCGCAAGCTCCACATGCGAGACCTCTGTACGGGCCTGAAACGCCTCAAAGCTCTGCACGCCCTCGACCACCGCGTCCGGATCGTCCGGGTCGGCCAGCACGGTGCGGGTCATCTGGCCCCAACGGGCGATGTTTTCAACGAGACGGCGCAGGGCGGCCCCGCCCTTGCCCTTGATGAGGCCGTCCTCGACCGCAAGCCGCGCGCCCTCAAGGAGAGAGACGCCATTGGCGCGCGCCACCGTTTGAATGGTCTGCTGGGCCTTGTCGCCAAGGCCGCGTTTGGGCGTGTTGACGATGCGCTCAAACGCGAGATCATCTTCGGGCGAGATCACCACGCGGAAATAGGCCATGGCATCGCGGATCTCCAAACGCTCGTAAAAGCGCGGACCGCCGATGACACGATACGGCAGACCGATGGTCAGGAACCGGTCCTCAAAGGCGCGCATCTGGTGCGAGGCACGCACGAGAATCGCCATTTCATTGAGGCCATACTGGCGCATCCCTCGGGTGCCACGCTGCATCGCCTCGATTTCCTCGCCGATCCAGCGGGCCTCTTCCTCACCGTCCCAATGGCCAATGAGGCGAACTTTTTCGCCACCCTCGGCCTCGGTCCAGAGCTCCTTGCCAAGGCGGCCCTCATTGCCCCGGATGACACCGGAAGCTGCCGAAAGAATGTGTTTGGTGGAGCGGTAATTCTGCTCCAGCCGGATCACCTTGGCGCCGGAAAAATCCTTTTCAAACCGCAGGATGTTGCCCACCTCGGCGCCGCGCCAGCCATAGATCGACTGGTCATCATCGCCCACGCAGCAGATGTTCTTGTGCCCCGACGCCAAGAGCCGCAACCAGAGATATTGGGCGACGTTGGTATCCTGATACTCATCCACGAGGATGTAGCGGAACCAGCGGTGATATTGCGCCAGGAGGTCCGGGTTGTTCTGAAAAATCTCGACGCAGTGCAGCAGCAGATCGCCAAAATCGACCGCGTTCAGCTCCTTGAGACGGGTCTGATACTGGTCGTAGAACTCGGTGCCGCGATGGTTATAGGCCACCGCATCCCCCGCAGGCACCTTGGCGGGCGTCAGCGCGCGGTTTTTCCAGTCGTCGATGATGTTTGCCAGCATCCGCGCGGGCCAGCGCTTGTCGTCGATGCCCGCCGCCTGGATGAGCTGTTTCAGCAGGCGGATCTGATCGTCGGTGTCCAGAATGGTGAAGTTGGATTTCAACCCCACCAGTTCCGCATGTCGGCGCAGCAGCTTGACGCAGATCGAGTGAAAGGTGCCGAGCCACGGCATGCCCTCGGCAGGCTGACCGAGCATCCGGCCCACGCGGTCTTTCATTTCGCGCGCGGCCTTGTTGGTAAAGGTCACGGCGAGGATCTCGTTGGTGCGCGCCTTGTTCGTGTTCAACAGATGCACGATCCGGGTGGTCAGCGCCTTTGTCTTGCCGGTGCCCGCGCCCGCCAGCATCAACACCGGCCCATCCAGCGTCTCCACCGCGTCGCGTTGGGCCGGATTGAGACCATCCAGATAGGGCATGGGACGCGCGGCCATGGCGCGGGCGGACAATGATGCGCCCTCAAAGGCGTCCATTTCGTCAAATGTGCTCATGCGGCGATCCTAACCTGTTTCACAAAGAACGGGAAGAGGTCTGTTCACGCTCCGTTCCCACCCTTGCTGCGCGGATGTTGTGACACCGCCATAGCAGTGCCTTCTGCGACAATAAAGCGGGTCTGCGTGCCTGCCTCCTACACCAAAGGCTAGGTCGGACACACGAAATGAACAGGCCGCTCGCCTTCAACAGGATCGCGCGCAGGCGCCGTTTGTGCTACGCCGGGCAGAGGCGCAAATGGCGCGGAAAGGCCATGAAGATGAGACGCATCATATACACCAGCGACGCAAGCCCCCTGATGACGGACGAGAAAGTCGCCGCCATCGCGGAGAAATCCCGGCGCAAGAACGGGAGCATGGGGCTCACCGGGGCGTTGTCTTTTGACAAGGGGCGTTTCTTGCAACTGC
This sequence comes from Epibacterium sp. HA2-3, assembly GCF_055693725.2. Taxonomy (NCBI): domain Bacteria; kingdom Pseudomonadati; phylum Pseudomonadota; class Alphaproteobacteria; order Rhodobacterales; family Roseobacteraceae; genus Epibacterium; species Epibacterium sp. HA2-3. The sequence continues at coordinate 2,003,429 of NZ_CM172490.1, forward strand.
TGGAGGGCCCGTCCGAGGCGGTGACCGCCCGGTTCGAGGCGATCCGGCGTGACGCGCGCCATCAGAACATCCAGATCATCTGCGACGTGCCAACAAACATGCGCAATTTCCCCAACAAACCGATGGCATTGATGCTGCCGGGTGAGGTGAGTGAAGACATGCATGAAGCCCTGTCGGCGCTTTTTGATCTGGCGGATGAACCTGCGGCCCCTTCGCGCCAGACCCTTGGCGATCTGTTGCCGCGGTTTTCGGAACTGGACGCCGCCTGAGCCCGCTTGCGTTTTGCCCGCCAGCAGCGGCCCCTCAGAAAGATCGCCCCGAGACCAGAGGCGCCCCAGACCCAATCCCCATAGAGAGCCAAACCGCCGAGACTCATCCGGCGCAGATGTCTTTGTGCGGTATTCCCCGCGCAAAGGGGATAGACAGCGCCGGTGAATTGCAAATGATGGCGGGCATGACTTTGGATCAACGCTACCCCGCATTGGATGATTTGCGCGCCAAGGCCCGCACGCGTCTGCCCCGATTTGTCTGGGAATACCTCGACAGCGCCACCGGGCGCGAAGCCACGCAGGCGCGCAACCGGCTCTGCCTTGACCGGATCGGGCTGATGCCCGCAATCCTTGGTGGCCCGCAGGAGGTGGACCTTGGCACCACCTTGTTTGGTACCCCGTTGCCGCGTCCCTTTGGCATTGCGCCGGTGGGGATGTCGGGGCTGATCTGGCCCGATGCCGAGGGTCATCTGGCCCGCCATGCCGCGCAGACCAATATCCCCTTTGGGCTCTCGACGGTGGCAAGCCAAAGCCCCGAGGATCTGGCCCCGCATCTGGGCGCGCAGGGCTGGTTCCAGATGTATCCGCCCAAAGATGAAGGCATCCGCAAGGACATGCTGGAGCGTGCGCGGGCGGCGGGTTTCAAGGTGCTGGTGCTGACAGTCGATGTGCCGGTGGCGTCGCGCCGGGAGCGGCAGACCCGCTCCGGGCTGACGCAGCCGCCGCGTCTGACACCGCGCCTGCTGGCGCAGGTGGCGATCCGCCCGGCGTGGGCGCTGGGGATGGCGCGGCAGCATCGCGGCGAAGGGGGCATGCCGCATATGCGCACCCTTGATAAATACATCGAGGGCGCGGCCTCGGCTTTGTCCTCCACCGCCCATATTGGCTATTTGCTGCGGACTGCACCCGATTGGGCGTACCTTGAATGGCTGCGCGATCATTGGGATGGCCCACTGGTGGTCAAAGGTGTGCTGGACGCGCGCGATGCGCCTCGGCTGGAGGCGGCAGGCGTCGATGGCATCTGGATCTCCAATCACGCGGGTCGCCAGTTTGACGCCGCCCCTGCCCCGATCGAGGTGCTCGAGGACATCCGTGCGGCCACCACCCTGCCGCTGATCCTCGACAGTGGAATCGAGGGCGGGCTTGATATTTTGCGCGCGCTGGCGCTCGGGGCGGATTTTGTGATGCTGGGTCGGGCCTGGCATTATGCGCTTGCAGCATTGGGCGCGGCCGGCCCTGCGCATCTGCACGACATCCTGAGCAAAGATCTGACCGCCAACATGGGCCAGCTTGGCATCCGTACCCTGGCAGAGGTGCGCGACCTGAAGCGGCTCAGCCTCGACTAAAGGCGGCTCGATCAAAGGCAGCGTGCCGCAAAGGACCGCGCGATGCGCGCCAAAAAGCGAGGGCGCAGCCCTCTGGACCGCGCCCTGCGTCTGTCCCCCCGGATCAGACTGGTCTTATGATCTGCCCTCTGCGGGCGCCCGATCAGGCTGCCAGCAACTGCTTGAAGCTCGCAAGGAAGTCGCGCACCAGGTGGCGCACGGTCAGATCACGGCCGCGCAGCGGGCTGTTGATCGGCAGCAGAGCGCGCAGGGGCTGCACTTTGACGCCACCAAAGAGAGGCAGCGCAGCGGGTGTTTCATGCACAAAAACCCAGTCCAGGAAGGCGCGCATCTGAATTTCACGCGCTTGCAGAACCTTGAAATCACCGTGGCGCGGGTCGTGCTGGATCTTCTCGGCGCGACGACGGATTGCGGCCTCGTCGCCCTCAAGAATGTGCAGGAACCGACCCTGATGCGCCACCAGCATGCCGGTCAGACCCGCGCGACGGTTGTTGCGATGACAAGCGCCGGCGATATCCGCGATCTGCTGCGCGGTGAGATCCTGTTTGGCGGTGCTGACATAAACAAAGCGGTGCATCGTGCATGTTCCTTGGTTTGAAATATCCCGGACCCTGACTGACGTTGCTGCCCCCCGGTCCAAATGGATCACCGTTTTGCTGATCCGCTGCGATTGAATAAAATTTATCCGAAATTCTCTCGAACAGAAGAACTATCCTAAAGAGTGGTTAACAGCCCAAAAGGGCAGTCGCGAAATGCTGCAGTGCAAAAAAAGCGTGCGCTGAGGCCTGCCTGTGGCTAAAAGGTCGTCAGCCCGCTGACCAAAATGGCTTTGAGTGGCGGCTAAAACCGGGAGGCCCCGGCCAAAGTTTCGCATTTCGGCAGCCTCCGGCGCCGAAATTCAAGATAAGGGACGCAAGTGAGCGCAATCATGCCGCAGATACCCAGAACCACGGATGGTCTGCGTGTCATACAGCCGTTACCACTTGCCCAACCTAGCAAGACCTCGGGGGAAAGATGACTGAGTTCAACAAAATCTTGATCGCCAACCGTGGTGAGATCGCCATCCGCGTGATGCGCGCCGCCAACGAGATGGGCAAACGCACCGTTGCTGTCTACGCGGAGGAGGACAAACTGGGCCTGCACCGCTTCAAGGCGGACGAAGCCTATCGTATTGGCGAGGGTCTTGGCCCGGTCGCCGCTTATCTCTCGATTGACGAGATCATCCGCGTGGCCAAGGAATGCGGCGCGGATGCGATCCATCCGGGCTATGGCCTTTTGTCGGAGAACCCCGACTTTGTGGATGCCTGCGCCCGCAACGGTATCACCTTTATCGGCCCCAAGGCCGAGACCATGCGCGCCCTTGGCGACAAGGCCAGCGCGCGCCGCGTCGCCATTGAGGCGGGCGTGCCAGTGATCCCCGCCACCGAGGTGCTAGGCGATGACATGGACGCGATCCGCAAAGAAGCGGCAGAGGTCGGCTATCCCCTGATGCTCAAGGCGAGCTGGGGCGGCGGCGGACGCGGGATGCGCCCGATCCACTCAGAGGACGAGCTCGAGGAAAAGGTTCTGGAAGGTCGCCGCGAGGCCGAAGCCGCATTCGGCAATGGCGAAGGCTATCTTGAGAAGATGATTACCCGCGCCCGCCACGTCGAGGTACAGATCCTTGGCGACAAGCACGGCGAGATCTATCACCTCTATGAGCGCGACTGTTCGGTGCAGCGCCGCAACCAGAAGGTCGTGGAACGCGCGCCCGCGCCCTATCTCACGGATGCGCAACGGGAAGAGATCTGCGATCTGGGCCGCAAGATCTGCCAGCATGTGAACTATGAATGTGCGGGCACCGTCGAATTCCTAATGGATATGGAGACGGGCAACTTCTACTTCATCGAGGTGAACCCGCGGGTGCAGGTGGAACACACCGTCACCGAAGAAGTCACCGGCATCGACATCGTGCAGGCGCAGATCCTGATTGCGGAGGGCAAGACCCTCGCAGAGGCCACCGGCAAGGCCAGCCAGGAAGAGATTTCGCTCAACGGGCATGCGCTGCAGACCCGTGTGACCACCGAAGATCCTCTCAACAACTTCATCCCGGACTATGGCCGCATTACCGCCTATCGCTCGGCCACCGGCATGGGCATCCGTCTGGATGGCGGCACCGCCTATGCGGGTGGGGTGATCACGCGCTACTATGACAGCCTGCTGACCAAGGTAACGGCCAAAGCGCCAACGCCGGAGAAGGCCATCGCCCGTATGGACCGCGCGCTGCGCGAGTTCCGGGTGCGCGGTGTCAGCACAAACATCGCCTTTGTCGAGAACCTGCTGAAGCACCCCACGTTCCTCAACAATGAATACACCACCAAATTCATCGACGAGACGCCGGAGCTGTTCCAATTCGCCAAGCGGCGCGACCGCGGCACCAAGGTCCTGACCTATATCGCGGACATCTCCGTCAACGGCCATCCCGAGACCGAAGGCCGCGCCGCGCCAGCTGCGGACCTCAAAGAGCCGCGCGCGCCGCGCGCCGACACGGGCAACCTGCCCTATGGCACGCGGAACCTGCTGGAGCAAAAGGGCGCAAAGGCCGTCGCCGACTGGATGAAAGCGCAGCGTCAGCTGCTCTTGACCGACACCACCATGCGCGACGGGCACCAGTCGCTGCTCGCCACCCGCATGCGGTCCATCGACATGATCAAGGTCGCGCCTGCCTATGCACAGAACCTCAGCCAGCTGTTCTCGGTCGAGTGCTGGGGCGGGGCGACGTTCGATGTGGCCTATCGCTTTTTGCAGGAATGCCCCTGGCAGCGTCTGCGCGACCTGCGCGAGGCGATGCCGAACCTGATGACGCAGATGCTGCTGCGCGCTTCCAACGGGGTGGGGTACACCAACTATCCCGACAACGTGGTGCAGTTCTTCGTCAAGGAAGCGGCCAAGGGTATCGACGTCTTCCGCGTGTTTGACAGCCTCAACTGGGTCGAGAACATGCGCGTCGCCATGGATGCCGTGGTCGAGAGCGGCAAGATCTGCGAAGGCACCATCTGCTACACCGGCGACATCCTTGACCCGGCCCGCGCCAAGTATGACGTGAAATACTACGTCGGCATGGCCAAGGAACTGGAAGCCGCAGGCGCGCATGTGCTGGGCCTCAAGGACATGGCGGGTCTGTTGAAACCAGCCTCGGCCAAGCTGCTGATCAAGGCGCTGAAGGAAGAGGTCGGCCTGCCGATCCACTTCCACACCCATGACACCTCTGGCATTGCGGGCGCGACCATTCTGGCGGCGGCGGATGCGGGCGTTGATGCGGTGGATGCGGCAATGGACGCGTTTTCCGGCGGCACCTCGCAGCCCTGTCTGGGGTCGATCGTGGAGGCGCTCAAGAACACCGACCGCGACACCGGTTTGGACATCGGCAACATCCGCGAGATCTCGGAATACTGGGAGCAGGTACGCGCGCAATACGCCGCCTTTGAATCCGGGCTGCAAGCGCCCGCGTCTGAGGTCTATCTCCATGAGATGCCCGGCGGTCAGTTCACCAACCTCAAGGCACAGGCCCGCAGCCTTGGACTTGAGGAGCGCTGGCACGAGGTCGCGCAGACCTATGCGGATGTGAACCAGATGTTTGGTGACATCGTCAAAGTGACCCCCTCCTCCAAGGTGGTGGGTGACATGGCGCTGATGATGGTCTCTCAGGGGCTTACCCGCGCGCAGGTCGAAGATCCCAAATCCGAAGTCTCCTTCCCCGACTCGGTGGTGGACATGATGCGCGGCAACCTGGGCCAGCCTCCGGGCGGCTTCCCCGAGAGCATCGTCAAGAAGGTGCTGAAAGGCGAAGCCCCCAATGTTGAGCGCCCCGGTGCACATCTGGAGCCGGTCGACATTGAGAGCACCCGCGCCGAACTCTCCAAGGAGCTCGAAGGCTTCAAGGTCGATGACGAGGATCTCAACGGCTATCTGATGTATCCGAAGGTGTTCCTCGATTACATGGGCCGCCACCGCCAATACGGCCCGGTGCGCGCGCTGCCGACCAAGACGTTCTTTTACGGGATGGAGCCCGGTGACGAGATCACCGCTGAGATCGACCCCGGCAAGACGCTGGAAATCCGCCTGCAAGCCATTGGCGAGACGGATGAAAAAGGCGAAGTGAAGGTGTTCTTCGAGCTGAACGGCCAGCCGCGCGTCATCCGCGTGCCCAACCGTATGGTGAAATCCTCCACCACCCAGCGCCCAAAGGCCGAAGTGGGGAACATCAACCACATCGGTGCGCCGATGCCGGGTGTTGTCGCCTCCATAGGGGTTCAGGTGGGCCAGCAGGTGCACGAGGGCGATCTCTTGCTGACCATCGAGGCGATGAAGATGGAAACCGGCCTGCACGCCGAACGCGACGCGGTGGTCAAGGCCGTCCACGTCCAGCCCGGTGGTCAGATCGACGCCAAGGATCTGCTGGTCGAACTGGAATGACCCAGGTCCCATGCTAAAATTCAGCCGCAGCTCCCCATCGGGGCTGCGGCTTTTTCATTTGGGGAATTCACATGAGCGAAGAGACGACCGGACAGCTCCCGGATGTTCTGTGGCATTACACGACATTCGATACGCTTACGGCGATTCTTACTTCTCAATGCCTTCTGGCCAGCGACTTTCGAGACACCAACGACCGCGAGGAAATCCTGTTTGGTTTCAAAGCCCTGCGAGGCGCGTTTGGGACTCAAAACACTTGGTCCACCACTGAAGGCTTTGCAGATCCCGTGTCTGCAGCAATCCGAGAGAACGAGGAGCGTATCATAGAGGACCTGGAATCTAGCTTCTTGCACGGTCAGATGATCTGTCTGTCCAGCGCAAGGGATTCCCTGTCCATGTGGCGCGGATACGGTCAGCTCACCAATGGCGGCGGCAATGGCGCGGTGGCGATTGGCTTCTGCGTCACGGATTTGCGAACCCTTTGTGGTCCGCGCGACATCACGCTTCAGTCTTCGCCTCCTCAGATCCAGCAGAATGCTTTCGGCTGTTTTGAAGGACCAAGCAAAGTCGAGTATGACTTAGACAAGCGCCCAAATCTGACGAATGCAGTGTCAAACGAAAGCTACTCTGCTGATTTTCACATCAAGTGGACGCACCACTTGGCCCATTGGATGAAGCACCGCAAACATCCCGCATTTGCCGAAGAACGAGAGTATCGAATTTGGGGCAGCGCGCGCATCGGCAGTCTTGAACGCCAGCGACAGGACTTCACCATTCTCGGGAACGCCTATCGCCACAAATTCCAGTTGGCGCCGTCACCGGACGACATCCTCGGGCCGCTCAGACATCCACTTGCCATCCAGAAGATCATGGTCGGGCCAAAAACCGACTTCGCAAAAGTCGAACGTTTCACCAGAAACGTCTTCCAATCTTACACCCAAGATCGGCCCGATATATGCGCCTCAAAAATTCCTTTCAAATAGTCACAACACCAGCCTGAACTTCATAAACGGCCTGCCTGCGTGCTCCACATCCGGCAGACGTTCTGCCCCCAGACGCCGCAGCGCTCCGAGATGACGACGCGATGGCGGCAAAAGAAAAGTCACAAAGGGAATGCGCGTGTCCTGCGCCGCCACCGCAAGGGCGGCCTTGGCGACTTGTATGCCCCGACCAAAGGCGCTGTGCCGCAGCACCAACCCGAAATCCCACTCCTCGCCCTCCTTCTGAAAACCGCCCCACCCGATATAGGCACCATCCGAGAGAATGCCCCAATGCCCCAGGCCGTCGCGCGCCCAGCAGGCTTCTTTGGCTGCGACAAACTGCTCGGTCTGCGCGGCATCCCACTGAACCCCTTCCAAGAGCGGCATGTGCTCGGCCATCAGAGGATCGGACATGTGGGCTGTGATCTCTTGCGGGTCGATTTCGGACAGGCGAACAAAACGGATCACGGGGCGGTGCGGCTGTCTCATGGCGAAGATCTTCCTGACTGTGCATAGCGCGAGTGCTTTGCCCGCCCTTAGCGGCCCCCGCACGGGCGCTGCCAATCACATTTGCGCAATCGGGCCGTTTTATCCCACGCGCGTTCAAAAACGTCACAACCTGGGTTAGGCCGGTTGCGCCTTTCAATAATCCCCTCGGGAGGGAGGCTCGCGTGTCCCGAGGGGGCAACCCGACCGGCGTTTTGAAATTTCCCGGATCCGCCCATATTTCCTCTTGCAGCCCCGCGCGACGCGGCATAAACACCATACACCGAATGGCAGCGCGGGCGTAGCTCAGGGGTAGAGCATAACCTTGCCAAGGTTAGGGTCGGGCGTTCGAATCGCCTCGCCCGCTCCATTCGAAATCGAAAAGGCCGCGCCTCCGGGTGCGGCCTTTCGCTTTGTGGCCCGCCGCGCTCTCCTCCCGCCGATGTCGACAAGGTAATCCTCTGCAGCTTCAGAGCGTCTGCAATTTTTGCCGGGATGCCGTAATTTTCCTCTTGCAGCCACAGACGGGATTGCCTAAACCCCGCCTCATCGAATGGCAGCGCGGGCGTAGCTCAGGGGTAGAGCATAACCTTGCCAAGGTTAGGGTCGGGCGTTCGAATCGCCTCGCCCGCTCCATTCGAAATCGAAAAGGCCGCGCCTCCGGGTGCGGCCTTTCGCTTTTCCACTCCCCACCGCATCGCTTCGGTAGTCACCCCCACCGACCACTCGGAGTGGACATTTTTTAGAGCAACGAGGCGATTTTCCTCTTGCAGCCACAGACGGGATTTCATAAACCCCGCGTCACCGAATGGCAGCGCGGGCGTAGCTCAGGGGTAGAGCATAACCTTGCCAAGGTTAGGGTCGGGCGTTCGAATCGCCTCGCCCGCTCCATTCGAAATCGAAAAGGCCGTGCCTCCGGGCGCGGCTTTTCGCATTTCAGAGCCTTTTGTGTTTACAGAACAAAGACTTACGACTTTTGATCAAAACCCTTTGACTGCCCCGCAAATGCACGCCAATCCTAACGCCAACCTGTGACAGCAAAGGATTGGCCAGATGGCGAGCGTGATCTACCCGACGACGAATTTCACCGCGACGGAGCAGCTCTGCATCACCCACGGTGAAGGGATCTACGTCTATGACGACACCGGCAAACAATATATCGAAGGCCTCGCGGGCCTGTGGTGTACCTCGCTGGGCTATTCCAACACCGAGGTGGTCGAGGCCATCACCGAGCAGTTGAAACGCCTGCCCTTCCAGCACACGTTTGGCGGCAAGACCCACGCGCCGGTGATGGAGTTGGCCGAAAAGCTGAAGGCAATGGTGCCGGTCGAGGACGCCTATTTCTTCTTTGGCAATTCCGGCTCGGACGCTAACGACAGCCACTATAAGATGCTGCGCTATTACTTCAACGCGATCGGCAAGCCGCACAAGCGCAAGATCATCACTCGCGAGCGCGGCTATCACGGCGTGACCGTGGCGGCAGGCTCGCTGACCTCCCTGCCTGCGAACCTCGCCCATTTCGACGCGCCCCTTGAGGCGCTCTCGATTCTGCGCACCGATGCGCCGCATTATTACACCGGCCGTCAGGGCAATGAGACCGAAGCGCAGTTTGTCGAGCGCATCCTGCAAAACCTCGAAGACCAGATCCTCGCCGAGGATCCCGACACGATCGCCGCGATGATCATCGAGCCGATCACCGGCGCCTCCGGTGTGATCGTGCCCCCCGAAGGCTACTACGAGGGGCTGCAGGCGCTCTTGCGCAAACATGACATCCTGATCTGGGCGGATGAGGTCATCTGCGGCTTTGGTCGCACAGGCGCCGATTTTGGCTGCACCACCATGGGCATCAAACCGGACCTCATGACCTTTGCCAAGCAGCTGTCTTCGGCCTATTTCCCGATCTCCGCCTCCGTCATTCCTGGCTGGATGTACAAGGCGATGGTGGATCAGACCAATGAGGTCGGCGTCTTTGGCCATGGCTACACCTACTCGGGCCACCCCGCCGCCTGTGCTGCGGCCCTGAAGACGCTCGAAATCTACGAGCGCGACAAGATCTTTGACCACGCCGCCGAGGTCGGCACCTACCTGCAAGAGCAACTGCGCGCGACCTTCACCGATCACCCGCTGGTGGGCGAGGTGCGCGGCAAAGGCCTGATCGCCGCGCTCGAACTGGTTTCAAACAAGACCACCGGCGCCACCATCGCAGGCGGCAAGGGTGGTGCTGCCGCAGTCAAAGCCTGCCAGACCGAGGGCGTGATCCTGCGCGCGGTGGCCGGCAATGCGCTGGCCTTCTGCCCGCCGCTCATCATCACAAAGCCAGAGGTGGACGAGATGCTCAAACGCACCAAGGCCGGTGTCGATGCTGCCTACGAGGCCCTGAAATCCGAAGGCCTCTTGAACAGCTGATCCAAAACAAAAGGCGCCGCGATCGAATCGGGCGCCTTTTCATCTTCTTACAAATATCCCGGAGCGCGAGGCAGCGCCTCGCAACAGGCTTTTCCCATAGGGAAAAGCACACCCTGCGCGCCGCACGGCGCTCCTTCTGGCCCCCCTCAGAAGACCTTGAAGGTCATCGTCGTCAGCGAGCGCTCGATATTGGGGATCTGAAGCAGATGGTCGTTGATGTATTTTCCCACATCCTCGCCCGAGGGGATATAGAGCTTCATCAGCAGATCATATTCGCCACTGGTGGAGTAGAGTTCCGAGTGGATTTCATGCAGCGCAATATCCTCGGCCACCTTGTAGGTGGTGCCGGGTTTGCAGCGGATCTGGATAAAGACACAGGTGGACATTTCTCGCCTCAGCTTCTGTCAGGTCTGGTTGGCCTGCAACCTCGCATGTGGCGCAAGAAAGGGCAATCCCGGCAAATCCAACGCCGCACTGTGAGAGGCAGATCGCGACACCACATCCCTCCGACAATCGGAGCTGCCCCCTTGAGCCTGTGCACCTCTCAGCCCTATAAGCCTAGCCAACAGATTGAGGATTTCGCCATGCGCACAGCCCAGGTTTCCCGCTCCACCGCCGAGACGGAGATCTCCGTCTCCGTCAACCTCGATGGCAGCGGCACATATGACAATCAGACCGGCGTTGGCTTTTTTGACCATATGCTCGACCAGTTGTCGCGCCACTCGCTGATCGATATGACCATCCGCGCCAAGGGCGACTACCACATCGACGACCACCATACCGTCGAGGACACCGGCATCGCACTGGGTCAGGCCCTGGTGCAGGCGCTTGGCGACAAAAAAGGCATCAACCGCTACGGCGAGTGTCACCTGCCGATGGATGACGCGCAGGTGCGCGCGGCGCTGGATCTCTCCGCCCGGCCTTTCCTTGTGTGGAATGTGGATCTGCCCACCCAGAAGATCGGCAGCTTTGACACCGAACTCGTCCGCGAGTTCTTTCAGGCGCTGGCGACCCACGGTGGCATCACCCTGCATATCGACCAGATCCACGGGGTGAACAGCCACCACATCGCCGAGGCCGCCTTCAAGGCCGTGGCCCGCGCGCTGCGCACCGCGGTTGAGGTCGACTCCCGCAAGGCCGACTCCGTCCCTTCCACCAAAGGCGCGCTCTGACACGCTCCAGAAGAGCCCCCAGGCTCTCTCCCGCTTTTGCCTCGCCCAGACGCGTGCCCTAAGAGGGCTGCCGGGCCGGGGCGCATAAGATCCCGAGGATTTACCTATGCTGACCGCCATCATCGACTATGAGTCCGGCAATCTGCACTCCGCCGAGAAGGCCTTTCAGCGCATGGCGACAGAGGTCGGCGCGGGGGATGTGGTTGTCACATCCGACGCCGATGTGGTGGCCCGCGCTGATCGGTTGGTGCTGCCCGGCGACGGTGCCTTTCCCGCCTGCGCCGCAGAGCTGCGCGGCCACAAGGGCATCTATGACGCCATGGTCGAGGCCGTGGAGGTCAAGGGCCGTCCCTTCCTCGGAATCTGCGTTGGCATGCAGTTGATGGCCACCACCGGTCACGAATATGAGGACACGCCGGGGCTTGGCTGGGTCGACGGGGATGTGGTGAAAATCACCCCGGCAGAGGCACATCTGAAGGTGCCGCATATGGGCTGGAACGATCTGGTGATCAATCATCCGCACCCGGTGTTTGACGGCATCTCGACCGGGGATCACTGCTATTTCGTGCACAGCTACCATTTCCGCGTCGCCAACCCGAACGAACGGCTGGCGCATGTGGATTATGCGGGCGATGTCACGGCAGTGATCGGGCGCGACACCATGCTTGGCATGCAGTTTCACCCCGAAAAGAGCCAGCATGTCGGGCTCAAGATGATCGGCAATTTCCTCACCTGGAAACCCTGACGTCAGCCCTGCCCCCCTGCCCTTACCTTGCCCTGTCTCCCGCTCGAATCTGGACGCAGGCCGCCCCCTTGGGGCGGCGCGCGCAAGGGGCCGAAGGCCGCTTGCGCGCCACCGGAAGCACCGCGCGCCCGCCCCATCGAGGGGCGGGCGCGCGGCGTTTGGCCTCGATGTCATGTCTCACAGCCCTCGTCTCATGGCGAAGTCCACACCCGGATCGGCCCTGATCGCAGGCCAAACGCGCTCCGCCTCGGGCCACAGTGCTCTGCCTCAGGCCGCGGTGCTCTGCCGCAATGAAACGGGGGCCACGCCGTAGAATTTGCGAAAGGCCCGTGCAAACCCTTCTGGCGAGTCGTAGGCATAGCGGCGCGCGACGGCCTCAACCCGGTCGCCTCGGATGAGATCCTGACGCGCCAGCGTCAGCCGCCAACGCCTGAGATACCCCATGGGGGTCTCGTTCATCTGCGCCGAGAACAACTCGGAAAAGCGCGAAAGCGACAGTCCTGCCTCCTGCGCAAGATCCGAGGTGGTCCAGCTCCGCCCCGGTGCATCATGCATCGCCACAATCGCGCGGGCCAATCGAGGGTCTGCGAGACCAGCAAGAAGACCGGGCGCCGCCGTGCCAGCCTCGATCAAATGGCGCAGGAGGCGCACCATCAGGACCTGACCGAGGCTCGACACCACGGACTGCGCCCCACAGCGGTGCGCCTCCCGTTCCTGACGCAACAAGGCCAGCACGGACGCAAGGGCCGGGGCCTCGGCAAGATCCACCTCCACCCGCTGCGGCAGCGCCGCCACAAGCGGATTATGCGCCCCGTCCCAATCCACACGCAGCGCCAGACCGACCCCCTCTGCCCCGGTGTCCTCAACCCACCCTTCGGGGATGAACACAAGGATCTGACGCCCTGCCTCCGGCTGCATCACACAAAGGTTGCCCGCCCCGCGCGCGGCCAGAACCACCCGCATCCGAAAGCGGTCAATCAGGGTCGTGAGACGGTCCATGCGCTGCTCCGAATATCTCACAGCGTGTTTCACTGCGTGTTGACTTCGGAATACTGGTCAGCTTTTTCGGAATTATCAAGCCCAGAGTCGTGCGATACCCTCTGCAGAGCCGTTCCGGCGCGCCGGGACAGAGTCACATCAGACACCCCTCAAGACTGACCCACATACGGAGACACATCATGCTGATCCCTCGCCAGAAAACCCCGGACCTTACGCTGCCTCTCTTGGGTGGCGGCCAGTTTGACCTGGCCTCCGAGGCCTCTGAACGCGGCACCGTCATCTGCTTTTACCGTGGCCTGCACTGCCCGATTTGTGCCAACTACCTCAAGGAGTTCGAAAAGCGCGTGGCCGACTTTGCCGAGCGCGGCGTGAAGACCATCGCCATCAGCTCTGACGGCGAGGAGCGCACCCGCCAGATGGCAGAGAAGATCGAAGCCGAAAACCTGCGCTTTGCCTATGATCTGCCGCTCTCCGTGGCCAAGGACTGGGGGCTCTATATCTCCACCTCGCGGGGCAAGACATCGATTGGCATTGAAGAGCCTGCGCTCTTTGCCGAGCCGGGCCTCTTTATGGTGACACCCGAGCAGACGCTGTACTACGGCTCTGTGCAGACGATGCCCTTCGTGCGCCCGCATTTCTCGGAACTGGTGGCGGCGCTCGATTTTGCCATTGCCAATTCCTATCCGGCGCGCGGCGAATACACCGGCGCGGTCTAAGCGCACCTCTGCATCCCAGCTGCATCACCGGTCCCCGAAACGGCCAAGAGCAATGGACATCGCCTGACCAAAAAGGCATATGGGCCTGACCAGTTTTACGGTCAGGCCCACGCACTCTTGTACTTACGTTTCGAAAAATTCAGTCACCGGGACGGGCAGCATCGCTATCTGGTGCTGAGCCTTACGCCGACGCTGTTTGGGGACTGGTGCGTGATCCAATCCACCGGCCCGATTGGACAACCAGGTGGCCAGGAGCGGCGCAACTATTGCCCCACCCTCGGAGAGGCTGAAACCCTGTTCGAGAGCACGCGGGAGCGACAGGTCAAGCGTGGCTTTGTGCCGATCCCGGTGCAGATGGGCCTGTTCTGAGGCGCGCAGGCCCGCTGATGGCTTCCTGCTGGCTCCCTGTGAAAGCGCGCCTTACTTCACCCGTGTCCAGGTCTGTTTCGAGCAAATCAGTCCGCCCGCGACACAGCCCCGCAGACGCAGGCTGTTGCCGTTGAGGTCCATCTTGCCGATGTAGATCTTATCGTTTGACGGACGCCAGACCTTGCCCTCATAGGCGCCGCCGCCTTGCGGGACCATATCCATCACCAGCGTTTTGCCAAGGTTGGGGGAGCTGTATTCTCCGCCGTCGTTGAAGGTGCGTGCGATGGTGCCGCAGAGCGCCGCGCCGCAGGGCTTCATCGCAATATGTGCGTAAGAGCCGTCATCGGGCTGTGTCTTCCAGGTGCCCTCGATGGGGTCGGCGGCAAAGGCTGCGGTGCTCATCCCAACGGTGAGCGCAATGCTCGCGAGTATCTTTTTCATATGTCTTGTCCTCCCTATGAGGTGAAGTCTGACCGAGGCAGGCGCATTCAGGCAAGATTGACCTCGGGTCGCCCTCGGCACTGCGTGCACTCAGGACCGGGCGCCACCCCGACAGGATGCTCGCGTCATGGGGCATTCTGTGCGTCGCAATTCGCCCCTGACCTCCCGCGTTGCCGCCCCCCACCAGTTGAACCACACATGAGCGCGGGGCAATTGAGGCGCCAGAAGGCGCGGGCTACGTTGCAATTCACCCGCAGCTTGGGCAAAAGGGCAGCCGAAAGATATTCCACCATCACCAAAAGGGCGCACTGATGATCCTCTACCCTGCCATTGACCTCAAGGACGGCCAGGCCGTGCGGCTTCTGCATGGTGACATGGACAAGACCACCGTATTCAACGACAACCCCGCCGCGCAGGCGCTGGAGTTCGTGGCGGCGGGCTGCGAATGGCTGCATCTGGTGGATCTCAACGGAGCCTTTGCGGGCGAGCCTGTAAATGCGGCCCCCGTTGAGGAGATCCTGAAGCAATGCAAGGTGCCCGCGCAGCTGGGTGGTGGCATTCGGGACATGGCTACGATCGAGCGCTGGCTCGACAAGGGGCTGGCGCGGGTCATCCTTGGCACCGTGGCGGTGGAAAACCCCGACCTCGTGCGCGAGGCAGCACGCGCCTTTCCGGGCAAGGTCGCCGTAGGGATTGATGCCCGCAATGGCAAGGTCGCAACCAAGGGCTGGGCCGAGGAAACCGATGTCGAGGTGACCGATCTGGCGAAATCCTTCGAGGACGCGGGCGTTGCAGCCATCATCTACACCGACATCATGCGCGACGGTGCCATGAAAGGGCCCAATATCGACGCGACGGCAGCGCTGGCCAATGCGGTCTCTATCCCGGTGATTGCGTCGGGCGGGGTGTCATCCCTTGAAGATCTGCATGCACTCAAGTCCTGCGGTGCGGCGCTCAACGGCGCGATCTCTGGTCGGGCGCTTTATGATGGTGCGATTGATCTCGCAGAGGCGCTGGCCGTCCTGAAGGGCTAAATACGCCAAGGCAAATGGCGCTGCGGTGCCAGTCTTTTCCCACGCTCAGACCGAGATCGACCTCAGAGAGAGGGGTTTCGCTTCGGGCTTCGCCCGAAGCGACCGCGGTGGCGCGTGTCCATTGGACACGCGCCACCGCGCCCGGCCCAACGCCAACAGATCCACGCCAGAGGCGGGGATCGCATTGGGGGCGGGAGGTTTCTCTTTTCTGGGCATTGCGCCCGCTGTCGGGAGGACGGCGCTCTGCGGCACCTTGACCTCTGGGCACACATGGTAAGGGGCGCCATAGTCCGTGCAACACAGGAGCCGCGCCATGCCCCAATCTTCCCCCCAGTCCAAAGTCATATCCTGCCCGTTGCCCAAGACCTCGACCCTGTGGCAGCGGGTGCAGCCTCAGGATTTTATCGATGGCTATGCCGTCGAAAGCGCTCTTTCCCCTCGGGAGGCAATGGAAATTGGCCTCACCATGCCCGGCTGGGCCAGCGCGCTTTTGGCCCTGCGCAATCGTCTTGTTGCGCCCTTGGGGCTCAAGACCGAGGCCACCGATACCGGCGAAGGGGCCATTTTCCCGGTCACGCATGAAGACGAGAGCGAGATCATCCTTGGGACAGACGACAGCCACCTCGACTTTCGCATCTGCATCCGTCGCGAGGCCGGGCGCATCCATATGGCGACCTGGGTGCACCGCAACAATCTCTTGGGGAGAGCCTATCTTGTGGCAGTGATGCCGTTTCACATTCTGATTGTGCGTGACTCCATGCGCCGGATCGCCCGCGCCAGCGCACCACTTGCTCCTGTCAGCTAGGCCGCCAAGCAGATCTGACCTGACGCTCCACCAGTCTGGCCCCAGCCCGATGGTCTAACAGCCTGACAGAGGATCGCGGATTTCCCGCGTCCCGGCGCTATGCCCTCTTTTCCCGCCGCCGGTTCCGGTCCATAAGGCCCCTATGCTAAAGACCCGTCTCATTCCCTGTCTCGATGTTGCCGATGGCCGTGTGGTCAAAGGCGTGAATTTTGTTGGCCTGCGCGATGCAGGCGACCCGGTAGAAGCCGCGCGCGCCTATGATGCGGCCGGAGCCGACGAGATCTGTTTCCTCGACATCCATGCAACCCACGAGAACCGTGGCACCATGTTTGACATGGTCCGCCGCACCGCCGAGCAGTGCTTTGTACCGCTGACGGTGGGGGGCGGCGTACGCACCAAGGAGGACGTGCGGGCGCTATTGCTGGCGGGGGCCGACAAGGTCTCGTTCAATTCCGCCGCTGTGGCCAACCCGGATGTGATCGCCGAGGCCGCCGACCAGTTCGGCAGCCAGTGCATCGTCTGCGCCATCGACGCCAAATCCGTCGCCCCCGGCAAGTGGGAGATTTTCACCCATGGCGGGCGCCGCGAGACCGGCATCGATGCCGTGGAGTTCGCCCGCCTTGTAACCGCCAAAGGCGCGGGCGAGATCCTCTTGACCTCGATGGATCGTGACGGCACCAAATCGGGCTTCAACCTCGAGATGACCCGCGCGATTTCCGATGCGGTGAATGTGCCGGTGATTGCTTCGGGCGGTGTCGGCACTCTGGATCACCTCGTGGACGGTGTGACCAAAGGTGGCGCCAGCGCGGTGCTGGCGGCCTCGATCTTCCACTTTGGCGAATACACGGTGCAAGAAGCCAAGGAACACATGATCGCCAATGGCATCCCGATGAGGCTCCAATGACCTTGCTGCACGACCTCGAACAGACCATTCTGTCCCGCAAGGGCACCGATCCGGACACCAGCTGGACCGCGAAGCTCTTGTCCAAAGGGCCAGAGAAATGCGCCGAAAAATTTGGCGAAGAAGCCATCGAAGCCATCATCGAAGCGGTGAAGGACGACAAAGCCAAGCTCGCCTCTGAGGGCGCGGATGTGCTCTACCATTTTCTGGTGATGCTGGCAGCGCGGGATGTGGCGTTGGACGATGTTCTGACTGTGCTTGCTGAGCGGCAGGGTCTGAGCGGCCTTGCGGAGAAAGCCGCCCGTCCCAAAGGCTAGGCGCAAAAGCGTCGGGGCCAAGCGCGCGGCCCAAAGCGGACCGAGTGCAAAGCCGCCTATTCCACGGCCCAAATCATCCTCTGCAGACCCGCGAGTCGTGCAAGGCGGCTAAGTTCCGCATCGAGTTTCTGCAGGCGTTTGGGCGTCATCAAATGCGGATGTTCCATCCAAAGTTTGCTGAGCGTGAGCGTACCCTTGCTGCGATCGCCCTTGATCTCGGCGCGGCCCACTAGGCGGCTGCCTTCCAAGAGCGGGTAGATGTAATAGCCCCACTGTCGTTTGGCGGCGGGCACAAACATTTCAACTGTGTAGTCAAAGCCAAACAGCCGCGCCAGCCGCTTGCGATCACGGATGGCCGGGTCGAACGGGTTCAGAATGCGCAGCCGCGAGGTGGGCGATGAGAGCGCCGCAATGCGGGCTTCGATGTCGCCGCAGGCCAGCACGTTGGACCAGCTGCCATCCGCGCCCTCGACCTCGGCCTCGATCAGATCGGGCGCCGCCTCTTCTGCCCAGCGCGCCACTTCTTCGACCGCGCACGCCTCCCAGAATTTGCGGATCTCCCCCAAAGTGCCAAAGCCGATCCGATCAAGCGCCGCATGACAGAGCCCCTGCACCTGAGCCTGATCGCTCAGCTGAGGCACGTCTTGCGGATACACGCGCTCGGCCAGATCGTAGTATTTGGTAAAGCCCTCCCGATGCGAGGTGGCCAGTTCGCCCGCATACCAGAGATAGTCGAGCACCATCTTGTGCGGCGGGCGGGTCCACATGGCCGTCCTGTCCGCACGCCTGGTCTCAAAGTCCTTGGTGGAGAGCGGGCCGTCCTCCGTGATCCGGCGCAAAACATCCGAAATCAGCTCGGGGTCCAGATGCTTGCCAAACCAGTTGGAGCGGCTCACCTCATGCTTTTTGCGCGCAAACTGCCGCTGCCACATGGGCAGAAATGTCATCGGCAACACCGAGGCATCATGGGTGAAATGCTCAAACACCTGTCGGTGTGTGCGCAGCAGCGGGTCGAGCATCGGCTCGCGATAATTCTGGTTGCGGCTCCAGAGGATGTGATGATGCGCGCGCGACACCACCTGAATGGTATCAAGTTGCACGAAGCCAAGCTGTTCGATCAGCCCGAGCACATCCAGAGGCCCGGTGGGCGTCTGCGCCAGGCCATGCGACTGAAGCCACAGGCTGCGGGCGGTTCGATTGTCTATTTTTAACCGGGCCATTCAGCAGCGCCTCCGTGTTCCCCCTTTGTTTCACACAAAGAGGGAGGAGGAAAGCCGTTTCTAGCGGTCCGCAAGAACGCCCCCGCGCGCCGGGACACGGCCCGGCGCAACGGGTGTAGTTCTATCAAAACCGAGGGCGGCCCTCAGCCCCGACCGCGATAGGGCGGCACACCCTGATCGGGAATCCAGACACCCTCGGGCATCGTGCCGGACTGCCAAAAGACATCAATCGGGATACCGCCGCGCGGATACCAATAGCCCCCGATCCGCAGCCATTGCGGGTCGAGAAAGTCGACCAGCCGCCGCGCGATCGAGATGGTGCAATCCTCGTGAAAGGCGCCGTGGTTGCGAAAGGAGGTCAGGAAGAGCTTGAGCGACTTTGATTCCACCAGCCACGGGCCAGGAACATAGTCGATCACCAGATGGGCAAAGTCCGGCTGGCCCGTCATCGGACAGAGCGAGGTGAACTCCGGCGCGGTGAAGCGCACGTTATAGGCCACATCTGCCTGCGGGTTTGCCACCCGTTCCAGCTCGGCCTCTTCGGGGCTGGCAGGGATCCGGGTCTCACCGCCCAGTTGTTTGAGGTTTTGGTAAATATCTTCAGACATTGAACTCTCCATCACATCAGACGCCACGTTTGTTGCCCCAGATGAGGACATGCAGTTGCGGCAGAATACGGGGCGCAAACCACCGCTCGCCCATAGCCCGTTCCGTGAGCCAGCGCAGGCGCTCCGCCTGTGCATTGAGATCCACAGGGGTTTCGGGGTCGACCTCGGGGTTGCCGGGCTGCAGATACAGCGGCAGGTCACTGTGGCGGCGGTGAACCTCCCGCGCCCAGAGATAGTCGGCCTCATCAAAGATCACGATCTTCATCACCTGCTGGCGCGCCCCTGCGCCGATTTTGCGACAGGCAATAAAGGCGCCCCAATCCACGTCTTCCCCACTGGAGGGCGGTTTGGGCGAAAGCACCAGCGTCTCAAGATCGGAGAACCACGGTCGCGGGATCGAGCCTTGGGTTTCGCAGGCGAACCGATAGCCCGCCGCCTTTCCCCGCGCGATGAGCGGGCCGAAGTCCTGGATTGCCGGGTTGCCGCCCGAAAGCGATACAGTCAGGGGCTGGTCGCCCGAGAGGCGGCGCACCTCCTGCCAGACGGCTTCGGTCTCCATCGCGGCCCAGCTGTGGCGGTGCGCGCTGTCCACCGCATGCAGGCTGTCGCACCAGCTGCAGCGATAATCACAGCCGCCCGCGCGCACAAAGACCGTGGGTTCGCCAATCAAGGCCCCCTCGCCCTGAATCGTCGGGCCAAAAATCTCTGCGATCCTGAGGGTCATGGCCGGTACTCCGCCCAGGTCTTTGGGGTCTCGCTCACGAGAACCGCGCTGGTCTCGGGCCAGCGCGCGGCGCACCACTCGTAGAAATGGCGTGCCATGTTTTCCGCCGTGGACGGGCTGTCCATCACATCATTGAGATGCCGGTGGTCGAAGTGATCGTCGATATAGGTCTTGAGCGGTTTGAGATCATGATAATCGCGCACAAAGCCATCCGCGTTGAGGCTCTCGGCGGACAGCTCTACCACCACGATATAGTTGTGCCCATGCAGGCGCGCGCATTGGTGATCCAAAGGCAGATGCGACAGCTGGTGCGAGGCGGAGAAGTGAAACTCCTTGCGAATGCGAAACATCACTCTGCCTCCCGCCCGGCAATGGCCGCGCTCCAATAGTCTGGGTCGGCATAGACCGTGGGGTCCGCAACCTCCGCCAGATGGAAAGCCTCGCGCCGCTCCACGCAGGTGCCACAACGGCCGCAGTGGATGTCACCGCCCTTGTAGCAGGACCATGTTTCAGCAAAGGGCGTGTTGTGAGCGGCGCCGGCACGCACGATGTCGGCCTTGCTCTGCTCGACAAAGGGCGTGTGCAGGCGCACATCGGCATAACCGTCCAGCGCCGCGCGCTGCATCGTTTCAAAGGCGCGGGTGAAGCCGGGTCGACAATCGGGATAGATGAAGTGATCCCCGCCATGCACGGCGGTGGCCACGGCCTCATCCCCTTGCGCCGCCGCGACGCCAAAGCCAATCGCAAGCATGATCGCATTGCGGTTGGGCACCACGGTGATCCGCATGGTGTCCTCGGCGTAATGCCCATCAGGGACGTCGATGTCGTCGGTGAGCGCCGACCCGGAGAGCGCGCCACCGATGCTGCGCATGTCGATCAGGTGAAACGTAACGCCCAGCCGCTCGGCAGCGGCGCGGGCAAAGTCAAGTTCCTTGCGATGGCGTTGACCGTAGTCAAAGGAAACCAGACGGGTAAGTTGGTGTTTCTGGGAGGTGATATGCGCCAGCGACACGGAATCGAGTCCGCCAGAGCAGATGACAAGTGTTTTCATATTTGGGGCCCTTGTTTTGATGTCCGGGTAGGCTGCGACCGGATGGCGGGCCTTATTTCAGAAACCGCGGAATTTGCAAGAGCCCTCTCTCTGGGCGCTTTGAGCACGCGAAATGAAGCCCCCGCCAACGCGCGCAAAAAGTGGAGCGCTGGCACAGTTTCATGCGTGATCAAGAGAGTGGTAAAATTGGGCGATTGGGGCAGGATAATGCGCGCGTCTTCCTATGGCGGCACGCAGGCGCACCCTCTCCCGTTCCCGATATATACCGAGGTAATTCAATGAATTAGTGATATACAAAGGGAGGAGATGGTGGGCGACCCTGGAATCGAACCAGGCGTGCGTCTCCGCGAGGGAGTTACAGTCCCCTGCCACACCTTGCGGCCTGTCGCCCACTGTCAGAAGCTTGTTGCACCTGACGTGGAGGCGTGATTACTAGCGCACCAAACGGGCGTCAACCGGAAAAACGCAACTTTTTTCCGCTGCCTTGCATTTTGTTTTCCGGAGCATGCCATGAACAAGAAATCCAACAAGAAACCCGCTTGGGTCGTGGAGAAGGAAAAGGCCAAAAAGGCGGCAGCATCCGAGACCGTCTGGCTCTTTGGTCTGCATGCGGTGCGGGATGCGCTTTTGAACCCCAAACGTGAGAAGCTACGCCTTGTGGTGACGCTCAATGCGCAGAACAAACTGGAGGATGCCATTGCGACCTCTGGCATCACGCCCGAGGTGGTGGACCCGCGCAAATTCTCGGTACCGATTGATCCGGGCTCTGTACATCAGGGCGCTGCACTCGAGGTCAAGCCTCTGAACTGGGGCGGGCTTGAGGACAATTGTATCGGGGCCGAAGTGCCGCGCGTGATCCTTCTGGACCGGGTAACTGATCCGCACAATGTCGGCGCGATCCTGCGCTCTGCAGAGGTGCTGGGTGCATCGGCGGTGATCGGCACCCGGCATCACTCCGCACCGGAAACCGGTGCGCTCGCCAAGACGGCATCGGGCGCGCTTGAACGTCAGCCCTATCTCAGAATGCGCAATCTCTCCGATACCATCGTGGCATTGCAACAGATGGGGTATCTGGTGCTTGGCCTTGATGGCGAGGCAGAAGAGACCATCGAGGAGGCGGTCGCCGGGCGCACCAAAGAGCCGATCGCGCTGGTCCTGGGCGCCGAAGGCCCCGGTCTGCGACAAAAAACCAAGGAAACCGTGGACAAACTTGTCAAAATCGATGCCGCGCGCGGTTTTGGCTCCTTGAATGTTTCAAATGCCGCTGCACTCTCCCTATATGCATCTTTGAAGGGCTAGGACGCAGAGGAGGCTCCCATCGCACATCACAGTATTCCCGGAGGCAAGCTGATTGTCTGTTGTTATTGTGGCGTGCAATCCGCCTTTGTGCCGGACGCCACACTTCATGCGCTGGTGTGCGGCACCTGCGGCGCCCCCCTCAAGGCGCAAAAGCAACGCCCGCTGAGCGATCACAAGGGCGCAAAGCTGCCCAACGCCTCGACCCTTCAGCCCCATGGCAGAGATGACAAAGCGGCAAAGGTCAAAAAACCCAAGCCCGTCAAAACGGGCAAACCGGGAAAGTCGGGAAAATCGGGCGACTGGAGCACGCTTGCGCATGAACTGGCATCAGCCAAGCTGATGAAGAAGCGTAAGAAGAAAAAGAAATCCTCGTGGAAGATGGTCTTTGACGTGATCGAGGACATCTTTGACTGAGGCTGCTGGCGGGATGCGCCGATTTACTGTGTCTTCACGGTAGCAGTCGCTTCTGTCGCTGCTCACAACATGTTCAAATTCTCGTATGTTCTCTTTTCTCGGGGCGCGGCCTTGGGCATTGTTGGCACATCTCATCGCGCAGAAACGTGACCCCGGACGGAGACCTTTGGACGTGCCGACACATCCTCTGACACTTGCCCTGCGTTCTGCGAGTCTGGCCGTCGGGCTGGGGCTGATGGTGGCACTTGTGCCCGTGTCCAAGGTTGCGGCGGGGCAGATTTATATTGCGGTTCAGGATGGCTATGCGATGGGGGGCTATGACCCGGTGTCCTTCCACGAGGCGGAGGCCCCTTTGCGCGGTCACCAAGATCATGCCTTGATGTGGAAAGGGGCGGTGTGGCTGTTCCACTCCGCGCAGAACCGGTCCCGGTTCGAAGCCGATCCGCGGGCCTTTGCGCCAAGGTTCGGCGGGCATTGCGCCTATGGGCTCTCACGCGGGCACGCCTCGGTCGGCGATCCGGAGACATGGGAGATCGTGGATGGGCAGCTGTTTCTTTTCAATTCTGCGCGCGGGCGCAGCCTGTGGCAAGAAGACAGGCAACAGATGCTCAAAGCTGCGCAGGCGTCCTGGCCGGAGGCGCTGCGCGCCCAATGAGCGCTGAGGCCTGACCCGCGCAAGCAATGCGGCGCGTATCGTGATCCCTACAACCTGGCCGCGAGGTTGAGGCCGATTCGTCAAGGCGCAACCCGGCGGTCGTGATCACAAAATCGCGAGATCCCTTTAACCCGGCGGGCTGAGCCCCACCTAGTATCACAGACTATGGCGCTGGAACCGCCGTAGATCTTTTTCACTGTCCCTCGTTCCACACCTTGCGCCCGAAGCCATTCGGGCGCTTTTTTCTTGTCGAGGCATTGGTGCCAAATCCGTGAGCCCCTTTCAGAAGGGCTTGCATGGCAATCGCAGGCGACCCAGAGTGGCGGCATGTATTCGGATACGCTTCTCAAAGACGTTCTTCGTCGCACGCACAGCATCGCCGTGGTTGGGGTTTCAACCAACCCGGTGCGCCCCAGTTACTATGTTGCCAGATACCTGTCCCTCAAGGGGTATCGGGTCATTCCCGTCAATCCGGGCCACGCGGGCAAGGAGCTCTTTGGCGAGACGATCCGCGCCAACCTGTCGGACATTGATGTCCCCGTCGACATGATCGACATCTTCCGCCGTCCCGAAGCGGTGCCGGAGATTGTGGACGAAGCGCTGACGGTGTTTCCCACGCTCAAGACGATCTGGATGCAGATCGGGGTGGAACACGCAGAGGCCGCCGCAAAAGCCGAGGCGCGTGGCCTCACCGTGATCCAGAACCGATGCCCAAAAATCGAGTATCAGCGCCTCTTTGGTGAACTGCGTCAGGGTGGTTTTGCCACCGGGATCATTTCATCGAAACTGTGACCACTGGCGGAACGCGCCGGGGCGCTGCCCCGGACCCCGAGATATTTTTGAAAAGCTGAAGCGCGCCGGAGGGATCAGGCAGGATGCGCAATCGCGCGTTCGACCCATGCTACGAGGGCATCGAGATCCGGGCTGGCTTCTTCACAGAGCCCTTCGGCGAAATTCTGGAAGGCCTCGACATTCATCCTGTTCACGCCACAGACCACCGGCACCCCCATCGCCAGCGCTTCGGCAATGATCGGGCGCATGCCGCGGCCATCAGCCTCATGTTTGCCAAATTTGTTGACCAGCAGTACCTGCGGCGCAGGCGAGAGAGAGAGGGAGCTGGTGACCAGGCCGACCGCGCGTTCGAGTGCCTCGGGATTGAGACGGCAGCCGCGCGCGCCCTCGCCCAGCGATTGCGAGATGCGGATGGTTTCACCTTCTGGCAGTACCCGCACATCCATATCGCAGAGTTTATTGTCGTAGCATTCCGTGTTGGTCTGCACGATGCCGGCAGTCCGGATCCCCTTGCTGGCCAGTTGCTCGGCCAAGGCCGTGAGAAGCCGGTCGGTGGCGCCACGTTCTGTTGTCATCACATAGGTCAGCTGCATGGGCGCAAGCGAAGTGGGGTCATCCGACATGGGGGTAGCAGGCATGGGGTATCCTTTGTGTCTTTTGCCGGCAACCGTAGCGTGGTTGGCTTGCGCCGACCAGAGGGCTGTTGTCGCAGCCCGACCTGCGCAGGGATGGCGCGGCGCATCGCGCAAAAGCTGTGCCAGAAGACGTGCGAGCGAAACACCAGCATGAAAAATTTCCTGTAATCCACTGATTTTAATCACTATGCCTAGACGCACTCACACCCATAGCGCGAGTTCATCTTAGCACACCCGCCGGGAATCGCTTGACGCTTTTTGGGGGCTGCTCTACCCCTTGCAGCACGCAGGGGAGTCCCAACCCAAGGGGACTGAGAGGCGGACGGGGAGTGATCCCGGTGAAGCGACCCTTTGAACCTGACCCAGTTGATACTGGCGGAGGAAGCTAGGACAGTCGCGCACCGCCCCCGTTCAGGGCGCGTTCGCGCTGATCTGAGACGGCAGGATCTGAACACCCTGCCCCGTTTTCCTGAGGCCCGGCTCAATTGGTGTTTTTGAGAATGGACTCGAGGAGCACCAAGATGAACGTCCCCAACCCAAAGATCACCACAGGCGCATTGCCCGCCTCCCGTAAGATCTATGTGGCAGGCGAGATGCATGAAGGCATCCGCGTGCCGATGCGCGAAATCGCCACCCACCCGACTGCGGGCGAGGCGCCGCTACCGGTTTATGACAGCTCCGGCCCCTATACCGACCCCGATGTGTCAACCGACATCCGCGAGGGATTGGCCCCGTTGCGCGCGGCGTGGATCAAGGCCCGCTGCGATGTTGAGGCCTACAGTGGCCGCGATGTGACCGCTGCGGACAATGGCTTTGTCGAAGGCGATCGGCTGGTGCCTGAGTTTCCTGTAAAACCGGCGCCCCTGCGCGGGAGGCAGCGGGCCGCTCCGACTCAGCTGGCCTATGCGCGCGCAGAAATCATTACGCCCGAGATGGAATTCGTGGCGATCCGAGAAAACCAATTACGCGATCTGTCGCCCTGTCATTGTGCGCGCGACGGGGAGGATTTTGGCGCCAATATCCCCGACTACGTGACGCCAGAGTTCGTCCGCGCTGAAATCGCCGCAGGGCGCGCCATCATCCCCGCCAATATCAACCACCCGGAGCTGGAGCCGATGATCATCGGCCGCAATTTCAAGGTGAAGATCAACGCCAATATGGGCACCTCTTCGGTGACCTCCTCGATGGAGGAGGAAGTGGACAAGCTGGTCTGGGCGATCCGCTGGGGCGCAGATACGGTGATGGATCTCTCGACGGGCCGCAACATCCACAACACCCGCGAATGGATCATCCGCAACAGTCCCGTCCCCATCGGCACTGTGCCGATCTATCAGGCGCTGGAGAAGGTGAACGGCATCGCCGAGGATCTGACCTGGGAGGTGTTTCGCGACACGCTGATCGAGCAGGCGGAACAGGGCGTCGATTACTTTACCATTCATGCGGGCGTCCGGCTGCATATGGTGCCGATGACCGTGGAACGCGTGACGGGGATCGTGTCGCGCGGTGGGTCAATCATGGCGAAATGGTGCCTGCATCACCATCGCGAGAGCTTCCTTTATGAGCATTTCGAGGAAATCTGCGACATCTGTCGGCAGTATGACGTGAGCTTCTCGCTGGGTGATGGCTTGCGTCCGGGGTCGATTGCCGATGCCAATGACGAAGCTCAGTTTGCCGAGTTGGAAACGCTGGGCGAGCTGACCAGGATCGCCTGGGCCAAGGACTGTCAGGTGATGATCGAGGGGCCGGGCCATGTGGCCATGCACAAGATCAAGGAGAACATGGACAAGCAGCTGGAGTGCTGCCACGAGGCGCCGTTTTACACGCTCGGCCCGCTCACCACGGATATTGCGCCGGGGTACGATCACATCACCTCCGGGATTGGCGCGGCGATGATCGGCTGGTTCGGCTGTGCGATGCTGTGTTACGTGACGCCCAAGGAACATCTGGGCCTGCCGGACCGCGATGACGTTAAAACCGGGGTGATCACCTACAAGATCGCCGCCCATGCCGCTGATCTGGCCAAGGGTCTGCCCGGCGCGCAGCGGCGCGATGATGCGCTGAGCCGCGCGCGGTTTGAATTCCGCTGGGAGGATCAGTTCAACCTCTCGCTCGACCCGGAGACCGCGCAGAGCTTCCACGACGAGACCCTGCCCAAGGAGGCCCATAAGGTCGCGCATTTCTGTTCCATGTGCGGGCCAAAGTTCTGCTCCATGCGGATCAGCCACGACATCCGCGCCGAAGCCCAGAAAGAGGGGCTTGAGGCGATGGCCGCGAAATTCCGCGAAGGCGGTGAACTCTATGTGCCGCTGAAGGACACCGCGCCAGAAGAGGCCTGAGCGCAGACGTGGCCATCTGCCGCGCTGCCTGTGCGCCTCTTCAGGCGCGCGGGCAGCGCCCGGCCCAACGGGAGGTCGGGTCCCACCTTGAAAAGGTGGGGCATGACCGACGGGCGGGAGCCTTCCCGCCGCAACCTACCCAAATCAGGCCCGGATCAGCGCCTGATCAGAGCGGCTTGCCGTCGAACTGCTGCAAGGTAACGCCCGCATCTTCGAGCTGGCGGCGTACCGCGCGCGCTATCTCCAGCGCCTCGGGCGTATCGCCGTGCAGGCAGATGGTGTCGATGCGCGCCGGGATACGGCTGCCGTCCTCGGCCAGAATTGCCCCGTCCTGCACCATCTGGGCCACCCGCGCGCCAGCGCGCTCGGCATCATGGATCACCGCGCCCGGCAAGGACCGATCCACCAGCGAGGCATCGGCGTTATAGGCCCGGTCGGCAAAGATCTCGCAGGCGACATTGCAGCCCAGCGCCTCGGCCGCGGCCTGCTGCTGAGTGCCTGCCATCACCATGATGATGATCTCCGGCGCGACCTGCAGGGCGGCCTTGTAGCAGGCAAGCGCCATGTCGTAGTCCGCGGCCGCCATATTGGCCATTGCACCATGCAGTTTCAGATGACGCACCTTGCCACCCGCGGCTTCTGCCATCGCCTGCGCGGCGCCCACCTGGTACTGTACCAGATTACCGAGGCTCTCATGCGGCAAGTGCAGCTTACGCCGGCCAAAGCCCTGAAGATCGGGAAAGCCCGGATGCGCGCCAATGCCGACGCCGCGCGCAACCGCATCGGCCATGGTCTGCGCCATGACGTCCCAGTCGCCCGCATGCACGCCGCAGGCCACATTGGCCGAGGTCACAACGTCGAGCACCTCGGCATCGCGTCCCATCACCCAAGGGCCAAAGCTCTCGCCCATGTCGGCATTCAGATCTACGGTAGATGTCATGGCCCATGGCCCTCCTTCGTTCGTTTGCGTCCGCAGCGCGCTCAGAGCGCCTCATCAAGATCGCGCCCGGCGGTCACGCCGCTCACCAGTTGATAGGACAGAAGATCCCGCATTCGGGCCGGATCACGCACAAGCGGCGTCAGCCGAGAGGGCAGTCGCTCGCGCTCGGCGCGGGCCCGCCGTTCAATCTCGACCGCTTCCTCAAGTGTCACCTGTTCAAAGCGAAACGCCGCTCCTGCCTGTGCCTGTGCCACGCGCGGCATATCGCAAGGCAGAACAGAGCCGATGCGGGGATAGCCGCCGGTGGTCTGGCATTCGCTCATCAAAACATAGGGCGTGCCATCGCCGGTGACCTGAATGTCACCGGGTGCGATCACCTCGGACAGAACGCTCAAGCCCCCCTCAAGCGCAAACCCCTGCCCCTCCGGCAAGAGCCGCACCCCCATGCGATTGGCGCGGCTGTCACGGTGAAAGCGCACCTCTTGAAAGCGGGCCACCTCTACCGCGCCAAAAAGACTGGTTTGCAGGCTTGGCACCATGCGCAGCGTGCCGCCATCCAGGCGCGGCTCGGGGGTCAGGGTCATATTGACTGCACCGCCTGCATCGTCGCCAAGGGGCAGCTCCGCCCCATCCCGGAGACGCGCGCCAAGCCCCGAGGCGAGATGCGCACTGCGCGCGCCAAGCTGCAGCGCGTTTGCGATGCCGCCGCCCACATGAAGGTAGCCATACGACCCCGCCCGCACTGCGCCAATGCTGAGCTGCATCCCGGCCGCAAGAAGGTGGCTGGCATTCCAGCGCAATTCCGTGCCGTCCTGTAGCGTGGCCTTCATCGGCGCACCTGTGAGGGCGATACGGGTATCGGTTGTGACCTCAAATGTACCGCCAAGCCCGGCCATCTCGATGGCCGCCGCGCTTGGTTCCTGTCCCAAAAGCGCCGCGCCCTCATAAAGCGCCAGCCGATCCGCCGCGCCACCGCGCGACAGACCAAAGGCGAGATAGCCGCTACGGCCAAGATCCTGAATGCTCAGACCCGGTCCTGCGCGGTGAACAATAAGGCGCGCGCTCATGTCAGCACCTCGGATGTGGCACCGCCATCCGCTCCAGCGCGCTCGAGCGCGGCGTAGCGTTCGGGCGATATGGGCTCAAACAGCACTTCATCGCCCGGACGCAGCACAAAGGGCTCTGGCGCGTCGGGGCGAAAGAGGCGAAAGCGGGTCTGACCGATGTGGCGCCAGCCGGTGGGGGTGGTAACCGAAAACAGCACGATCTGGCGGATCGCCACGACCACGGCCCCCTCGGGGACTTCGGGGGTGAGCTCGGTCTGGCGCGGGATGTCAAAGGCGGGCGGCAACTCGCCCAGATAAGGCTGACCGGGGGCAAAGCCGATGGTCTGCACCCGAAGCCGGGTCTGTGAAATCTGCGTGACCGCCTCATCTGCGCTGAGGCCCGCCCGCGCCGCAGCCTCCTCGAGCTGGGGGGCGAGTTCGGTGCCAAACACCGTCGGCACCCGCCAGAGCTTGCGCCCCTGCGGCAAGGCGGCGGCGTACCAGTCGCGAGTCTCCAGCAGCGCCGCGACCTGGGCAATCATCTCGGCATGTGACGTCCCCAGCGGGTCAAAACGCAGGTAGGTGGACACCAAGGAGGTCGATGTCTCTTCAACCGCAGCCCAACCGGCCACATCCACCGCCGCACGAAACGCAAGTGCTGCGCGATTTGCGGGCTCACTCAGCCGGTCGGCAAAGCGCACCACCACGCCGTCAAAGCCGGCTGTCGCGACTTCGGGCCATTGCGTATCCCCGACGGGGGGCTCAACACGTATGGGGCTTTTTGTCATGGCATATGACTGCCAGCGGTTGCCGGGAAAGACCAGACCCAAATGTCGGTAGCGGCCGGGCTTTTGTCGGGAAGCCTCTCGCCAAGTGCCTGCGCGAAGCCCATAGTCACATCACCCCTAGCCATGAGCCGCCCGCATGTCTCGCCGCCACTACAATCTGCCCCCCCTGACCACGCTCACCGCCTTTGAAGCGGCGGCGCGCCACCTCAGCTTCAAGGACGCCGCCAAGGAGCTCTCGGTGACACCGGGCGCGGTCAGCCACCAAGTCAAAGCGCTGGAGGGGGAATTGGGCGTGGCGCTGTTTCGCCGCAAGCATCGCGGCGTGGATCTGACGGTGCCGGGGCAGACCCTCTACGACACGCTGGCGGGGTCCCTGACCCGCATCTCACAAAGCCTGCAGTCCATCCGCGACCAGAGCAGCGCAGGCGTGGTAACGGTGGGCTCCACCACGGCGATGGCGGCCATGTGGCTATCGCCTGCCGTGATCCGGTTCTGGCGCGACCACCCGGAGATCAACATCAACCAGGTGGTGCGCGACCGGGCTTTCACCACCTCGGCAGAGCTTGATCTCTATATCTGGTATGGCCGCGAAAAGGATCAGCGGCTGGATCAGTTTCCGCTCTATCGCGATCGCCTGCTGCCTGTTGCCGCCCCGGAGCGGGCCGCCGAGTTGGCAGGCGCGGATCTGGACGTGCTGGCCAGCCAGCGCCTGATACATCTGGAGGGCGACGACATCAGTTGGACCAAGTGGCACGACTGGTTCCGCCAGCTTGGCTACAGCGGTCCGGTGGCTTCGGGCATCCGGGTCAACAACTACTCTATCGCGCTGCAGGCGGCGCGCGATGGCGCCGGGCTGACGCTGGGTTGGGAGCGGCTGATCTCGCCGCTCATCACACAGGGCGACCTAGCGATCATCGGCCCGCATGTCCTGTCCGCACCAGAGCGGTTTTTCCTCGTCAGCAAACCCGACGAGGAGCTGACGCCCAGCGCCAGATTGCTGCGCGACTGGATCATCGAAGAGGCCAGCCAGATCACGGATGAGCCCTGCTAACGTGTGAGTGAGATTTTCTGATATTGAGGGCGCCCGCGCTGCGCCACATCCTCGGCTCAAGATCCTTGCCACATCCGTTCAAAGGAGCGCCGGATGACCAAGCCAGTCTCACTTCAGTCTGTCCTCACGTCGGTCAATCGCGCCAACGGGCTGCCCAATGCGCATTACATCGACCCGGTGGTCTTTGCCGAGGAGCGCGCTGCGGTGCTGTTTTCCAATTGGTCCGGCGTGGGTTTTGGCAAGGACATCCCCAACCCGGGCGATGCAAAGCCCGTGGATTTCCTCGGTGTGCCGCTGTTGCTGGTGCGCGACCACGATGGCGGTGTCCATGTCTATCAAAACACCTGCCGGCATCGGGGCATGATCCTTGTGGAAGAAGCCAAGAACATCCGTGGCACCATCCGCTGCCCCTATCACAGCTGGTGCTACAGCCTGAAAGGGAAGCTGCGCGCTGCACCCCATGTGGGCGGGGTTGGCCAGAACACCCATGCCGACGTGAAGATGGACGAATTGAGCCTCGTCTCTTTTCGCGCTCATGTCTGGCAGGACGTGATCTTTGTGAATATCGACGGCAAGGCCGCGCCCTTTGAGGAGGTGCATGCGGACCTTCTGCAACGCTGGCAGGAATTCGACCGCCCCTTGCACCACGGCGGACCGGAAAGCTCGCTGAAGTTGGAAGTCAAAACCAACTGGAAGCTCGCGGTGGAAAACTACTGCGAGAGCTATCATCTGCCTTGGGTGCATCCTGGCCTCAACAGCTATTCGCGACTAGAAGATCACTACAACATTGAAAAACAGGGGAAATACTCCGGCCAAGGAACGTTGGTCTATCGCCAGCTGCGCGGGGCCGAGGATGAAGTCTTTCCCGATTTCGAAGGGCTCAGCGACAAATGGGAGACCGGCGGAGAATATGTCGCGCTCTATCCCAACGTCCTCTTGGGGGTTCAGCGCGACCATAGTTTCGCAATCGTCCTGGAGCCCAAGGGATGCGAGGAAACGGTCGAGCACATCGAGCTCTACTACGCAAAATCAAGCGCCGAGACACCCGAGCTGGACCCGTTGCGCCATCAGAATGCGCAGCTCTGGAAGACCGTTTTTGAAGAAGACGTCTTTGTGGTCGAGGGCATGCAGAAGGGGCGGCATGGGCCAGTGTTCGACGGCGGGCGTTTCTCCCCCGCGATGGACGGGCCGACGCATAATTTTCACCATTGGGTTGCCACCCAGATCGAGGCTGCGCGCGCCTCATGAGTGCTGTCGAGTTGCAGATCTCACCGCAAGAGGCGGCTGCCCTGCACCACGCCATTCTGGCCGCCCATGCCCAGCATGATCTGGCACAGCTGGTCGAGCTCTATGCCATTGTGGCGGACGGCAAGGAGGCCGAGGGCGACACTGATGCAGCCTGTTTCTTTCTGACGCAGGCCTTTGTCTTTGCGCTGGAAGCAGGCGTGGCGCGCGCCCAAGAGCTGAACCACCGGCTTGTGGCCTATGGGCGCGCCTGGCCGCTCGAACAATAACCTCCCCCGGGCGCCCTTTGCCGCTTGGGCGCGTTTACTGGCTGATCCCCTCAAGTGATGGCGGCCTTGGGGTCCGTTTTGCCCATCACCGCAATGGCTTCTGCCAGTTCTTCAAAGCTCGCCGGGTTGCCACTGGAGACGCGCCACGCAAGGCCGATATGGCGCTCCAGGCCTGGCTTAAGTGTGACGACGCAGACATCATCCTTGCGGTTGTCGATTTCGGAGCGCGTGTAGGACTGCGGCATCAGCGTCACCCCCATGCCGAGCGCAACCATCTGGCGGATCGCGTCGAGGCTGGTGCCATCGATGTCGTCCTGCATCCGCGCGCCAACCGTCTGCGCCAGCCCCTCCACCTGCCGCCGCAGCGCATAGGCGGGGTTGAGGCTGAGAAACTGTTCCTGCCCCAGATCGCGCCGGCGGGCGACACCCGCCATTGCAAGCGGATGACCCCGCGGCACCACAAGATAGAGCGGCTCGCGAAACAGCGGGTGAAAACGGATGTCATCGCGCTGGATCGGCGCTTGGGTCAGGATGAGATCATGCTTGCCCGCAACCAGATCCTCCAGCAAATCGCGCGAAGGGCCATCGCGAATGATGAGCCGGAAATCGGGATAGGTCTCATGCAGACGCTTGAGCACCTGTGGCAGAATATAGGGTCCAATGGTGGGAGACGATCCCAACCGCAATGTGCCGCTCAACCCCGCGCGGCGGGTGGCCGATGCGTTCACCAGCAGCTCGCAATCGGCCAGAATACGTTCCGCCCTGGCGGCCACATCTCGCCCCGCAGCGGTCAGGATCAACCCATTGCGCCGCCGCTCCAGCAGCGGCGCGCCGACGATTTCCTCAAGCGCGGCGATCTGAAGGCTGAGCGAGGGCTGGCTGATCCCCAATTGCCGCGCCGCGCGTCGAAACTGCAGCGCTCGGCTCAGAACCGCAAAGTATCGCAAGTGACGCAGGCTCAGCTCTGGCATAAGATACCCACAGATTCCATTGATAGTTTTTTCCAATACTATTTCACAATAAGATTGTATTGGATCAAGGCAAGCCCTCCCCCATATCGAGGGAACCATGACGGCTGCCCCCGTTACATGTGTCCCACAAAATGGAGGTTCCCTATGAAAGACAGCCCCAAGGTCAAAGCGTTCTCGCTTGAAGTTCGGTTGACCAAACTGCGCTTGAAGCATCAGACGCTGAAGGCGCGGATTGCGCGCGAGATGAAGCGTCCTTCGCCCTGCAGCGCCACGTTGCAGTTGCTCAAACGTCAGCGCCTGCGCCTGAAGGACGAGATCGTGAACTGCGCCAACAGGCTCCGCGCCCTGGGACGGCGCGACCTTGCAAGCGGGCCGATGCTGTCTCGCCCGACATCATAAGCTGAGGCCTTCAGCTTCGGTTTACCTCATCTCATGCGAGCATGAGAATTATCGAGGTTGCCCAAGGTGGGGCGGCGGTGGAACATTTCCCCAACGCCCCTTCCCCGCAGAAAAGCAAAGGCACCCTCATCATGCGTACAGAAGCCAAGGCCGTGGTCATCGGCGGCGGGGTCATCGGTTGTTCGATCCTTTATCACCTGACCAAACTCGGCTGGTCCGATGTGGTGCTGCTGGAGCGCGACGAGCTGACCTCGGGATCGACCTGGCACGCGGCGGCCAATATCCATGGCCTGCACGACAGCACCAACATCTCGCGCATCCAGCACTATACGATGACGCTCTACAAAGAGCTCGAGCAGGAAACCGGCCAGGGCTGCGGCGTGTTTCAGCCCGGATCTCTCTATCTGGCGCAGACCGAAGACCGCGCGCACCAGCTGCGTCTGCAGGCCGCCAAGGCCAAGCTCTACGGAATGAACTTCTACGAGATTTCCATTGAGGAAGCTCAGGAACTCAACCCGCTGGTGAATTTCGACGGGATCCGCTGTGTCATGTATGAGCCCGATGGCGGCAATGTGGACCCCTCCGGTGTGACACAAGCCTACGCCACCGGCGCGCGGCAACGCGGCGCCGAGATCCATCGCTTTACACCGGTTACGGCCACAGAGGCGCAGCCAGATGGCACCTGGATTGTAAAAACCCCCAAGGGCGACATTCACACCGAATGGGTGGTGAATGCAGCGGGTCTTTGGGGCCGGGAGGTGGCAAAACTTGCGGGCCTCGAGTTGCCTCTGCAACCCACCGAGCATCAGTATTTTGTCACCGAAACAATTCCGGAGATCGCCGGAATGGAGCGTCGCCTGCCATCTGTATCGGATCGCGACGGGGAATATTACCTGCGCCAAGAGGGACAGGGGCTTCTGGTGGGCGCCTATGAGAAGGGCATGAAATTCTGGGCCGAGGACGGCACGCCCCTGGATTTTGCGCATGACCTGTTCCCCGACGACCTCGAGCGCATCGAAGAAAACATGATGAACGCCATCGAACGTGTGCCTGTGGTGGGGGATGCGGGCATCAAGCGCGTGATCAACGGACCAATGATCTGGTCACCCGATGCCAATGTGTTGTTTGGCCCGGTGCCGGAGCTTTCGGGCTATTTCTGCTGCAATGGCATCATCCCCGGCTTTTCGCAGTCCGGCGGTATGGGCCTGATGGCGGCGCAGTGGATGATCGAGGGCGAGACGCAGTTTGACATGTTCAACTGGGACGTGGCGCGGTTTGGCGACTGGGCCACAAAGGAATTCACCAAGGCGCGCGTAGAGGATCAATATGCGCATCGGTTTGCGATCCATTTCCCAAATGAAGAGCGCAGCGCAGGCCGCCCCGCCCGCACCCGCCCGATCTATGAGATGCAGCGCGAGATGGGCGCGGTCTTTGGGCTCAATGCCGGATGGGAGCACCCCTTGTGGTTTGCGGATCAGCCCGGCGCCGAGGACACCAATGGCTTTACCCGGCAGAACTGGTGGGGGCCGGTGGGCGAAGAATGCAAGATGCTGCGCGCGCGTGCCGGCATCATCGACATATCGAATTTCGCCAAATACCGCTGCAAAGGCCCTGATGCCGAGGACTGGCTCAATGCGGTATTTGCCAATCGCATGCCAAAGGCGGTGGGGCGATCGTGCCTCACGCCCCTGATTTCAAAGCGCGGCGGGATCGCCGGGGATTTCACCGTGACACGGCTGGCGGAGGATGAATTCTGGGTCATCGGCTCCGGCATGGCGGAGCGCTATCACAAGCGGTTCTTTGGTGCGGTGCCCTTGCCGGAAGGGACCTCGTTCGAGAGCCTCACCCAGGAGGTCTGCGGTTTCAACGTGGCAGGCCCCAAATCGCGCGAGATGCTCCAGCGCATGACTAATGAGCCCTTGGACACCGCCTCATTCCCCTTCATGCGCAGCAAACGACTGATGCTCGCGGGGATCAATGTGGTGGCGTTGCGCGTCTCTTTCACGGGGGACCTCGGCTGGGAGTTGCACTGCGCCACAGAGGATCAGGAAAAGCTTTATATCGCGTTGATCGAAGCAGGCCGAGAGTTCGGCGCCGGCCCCGTGGGCAGTCGCGCCCTGATGTCGCTGCGCGTCGAGAAGGGCTATGGCTCCTGGAGCCGCGAGTACAGCCCCGAGTATTTCCCGCATGAGGTGGGATTTCAGCCGCTGTGTAAAATGGACAAGGATTTCCTCAACAAATCTGCCGCCAAGACCGCGATGGGCGCGCCCGCGCGCGAAGAATTGGTGCTGCTGCATCTCAATGCCGAGGATGTCGAGGCCTCTGACGCCGATGCAACCGGAGGGGAGCCGATTTTCAAGGACGGACGCGGTATCGGGCGGGTAACATCGGGCACCTATGGATACACGGTCGGCATGTCGCTGGCACTTGGCTATGTCAAAGACGCCAAGCCCGGTGATACCGTAGAGGTAATGGTGCTGGGGCGCGCGCACCGGGCCGTGATCCTCGCCGAGCCGCCCTTTGACCCCAAGGGCGAGCGGCTGCGCGCCTAGGACAAAACAGCCGGTCGGTTCTGCGGCAGGAGCGCCGCGATACCGGTGCTGTCACGGCCGTCGATGAGCGCGCCAAGGTGACGTGCGGTGGTGGGGCCAAGGGTGAACCCCTGGTGCCCATGCCCAAAATGAAACCACAGGCGGTCGTGGCGTGGGGCGGCACCGACCATGGGCAGCATATCCGGCAGAAACGGACGCGTGCCGTGCCAGATCGGTCCGCCCTCGGCAGTGCCGAGATCCATATAGGCGGCTAGACCTTTGGCGCCTCGATCCAGCTGGCGCGCATCCGGCACCCGGCCAGAGGCCTCCAGCGCCACGCCACAGGTCATGCGCAAGCCCCCTTTCATGCTCGAGAGCACAATACCGTGCTGGGCATCATGCACGGGGCGGCGCAGCTTGGGCCCCGTGGGATACATGCGATGCGCGCCGTGTTTCATGATCATCCGCACCCGGTAGCCCAGTTGGGCCAATATCGGCGGCGTCCATGGCCCAAGCGCGATCACGGCATGCTCGCCGTGCAGCCGCCCGGCCTCTGACATGAGCGCCCAGGCCGACCCCTCCGGGCGCAAAGTGCTGGCATCGCCGGTACAAATCTCTCCGCCCCGGCTCTGGAACAGTGCGGCATAGCGCGCGACCAGTTCGCCGGGGGCGGCGCAGCTCCAGACGTCGCGCCAATGGATGCCCCCTGCGGGTGGGCGCTGATACAACGGCTCCATCCTGCAAAGCTGCGGCCCGCTCATGGCCGTTGCCTCGACTCCATAACTTTGTCGCAGCCGCTCGAGATCAGAGGCCAGGCTGTCAAACATGGCCGCATCCTGAAAGACCGACAGATAGCCATCCTGCGCGATCAGATCCTGTGCTGCCGCCGCGGTGATCCAACGGTCGTGATCGGCGCAGGCGGTGCGGATCAGATGCGCGTTGGGCTGCGACAGGGCGAGATGGCGGTTAGGATGCGAATAGCGATAATACTGCCAGAGCGCGGGCAGCTGGCTCAGCACGCCGCGCAGGGACCAGATCACGTCGTTGCTGCGTCCAGACAGAATACCAAGGATCTCGGGCAGCGCGCGGGGCATGGCGTAGGGCTCGGCCGCTTCGGCCTGAATGAGCCCCGCATTGCCATAGCTTGTCTCCTGCCCGGGTGCTTTGCGATCCACAACCGTGACCGCGTGCCCGCGCGCCTGCAGTTCGAGCGCCGTCGAGATGCCCACCATTCCGCCACCAAGAACCAGAATTTCGGACATGAGCGCAGGCTCCTCAAGGCAAAAGATATTCTGTCACGCCCGCCAGGGGCAGCGGGCGCGGTTGGTGTTTGTAAAATCAAAGGGCGCGATGACGCGCTGAGATCAGCCTTTGGCGGCGATGATCAGGATTTCCACGGTGAAATCGGGCGTGGCGAGCTTGGATTCCCCACAGGCCCGCGCCGGTGCGCGCCCCTCAGGCACCCAGGCATCCCAGACGGCATTCATCTCGGCAAAATCGCTCATATCCGCGAGCCAGATGGTGGCCTGCAGGATGCGCTCTTTGGAGGAGCCCGCCTCGGCCAGCAGCGCGTCGATCTTGTCAAGGCAATCCTGCGTCTGCTGGGTGACGCTTGCGCCCGCGGTGCCGACCTGACCGGCAAGGTAGATGGTGTCGCCATGGGTGACGATCTGGCTCATGCGCTGGGTGGTGTGGGCGTAGGTGATATCGCTCATAGTAGTCTCTTATGGTTTGAGGATTAAAGGAAATCTCAGCGTGCAGCAGAGGTAAATCCGCCAAGCACGCGGGTGAGGTTATGACCGAGGCTGTCGGAGATGTAACCGCCTTCCTGCACAAAAAGCGTTGGAAGACCGGCGCGGGCAATTGCCTCGCCAATGCGCGAAAACCCGTCGCCGGTAACCTGAAAGCCCTGAAACGGATCGTCCACGGAGGCATCAAGGCCCAGCGCGATCACAAGTACATCGCACCCAAAGGCGCGCACCCGGTCAAGACAGGTGTCCAGTGCATCCAGAAACGGTGCATCTTCGGTACCACGCGGCAGCGGCAGGTTGAGGTTATAGCCCCGCCCCCGGCCCTCGCCGCGCTCAGAACTGTGGCCCCAGAAGAACGGGTAGAAGTCCGCAGGGTCGGCGTGGATCGAGAGCGTCAGCACGTCGTCGCGATCATAAAACAGCCCCTGCGTGCCGTTGCCGTGGTGGACATCCACGTCCAGAATTGTGGGCCTGAGGCCCCGGTCCCGCAACAGCTGCGCCGCGATGCCGGAGTTGTTGAGGAAACAAAACCCCCCCGCCATATCTCCAAACGCGTGATGTCCCGGCGGGCGGCAGAGCGCATAGGCGGCGCGCTCGCCCTTTGCAATCAGGTCGGCGGCGGTGATCGCAGTCTGCGCCGACCAATAGGCAGAGCCCCAAGTGTCGGCATTGATCGGACAGGAGGTATCGGCCTGATGATAGCCCGCCTGCCCTAGCGCAGACCGTGGATAGCTGTCACGGCGATCCCCCGGCTTGATATGAGAAATCACCTCCGGACCTGCGCCTTCGATCTCGCTCCAGCGGGCGTGGATGGTCCGCAGGAAGGTCAGGTATTCCGGCGAATGCAGCGCCGCGATGGGGCCAAGGCCCGCATCCTCGGGCGCTGTGAAGGTACAGCCTGCCGCCTCCGCGCCGCTGCGCAGGATCTCGGTGCGTTCGGGTTGTTCGGGATTGGGCTTCATCACCCCAAAGGCCAAGAACTGGCTGGGGTTATGGGCACGTTGGCGGGGATCATAGATCGCTTTCATGCGGGGTCTCCTTGCGGCCTTAGCCAAAGACAAAATTGGGCAGCCACAGCGCCACCTCGGGCACAAATGTGGTGATCAGCAGCGTCGGCAGCCATGCAAACAGGATCATGATGAAGGTGGGCTTCAGCATCTCGCTCACGGGTGTGTCGGTGACCTTTGCACCTAGATACAACAGCGGTGCCGTGGGCGGCGTGATATTGGCCATGCCGAGGTTCACACCGAGGACGGCGGCAAAATGCACCGGGTCCATTCCGACGCTCTGCACGATGGGCAACAGGAGCGGTGCTGACAGCAACAGACCCGAGATATCGTCCATCAGCATACCGATGAGTATCATCACCAGATTGACCATCAGCAAGATCACGATCGGGTTGTCCGAGATCGAGAAGATCAGATCCTTGGCCATGCCGGGGATGTCTTCAAAGACCAGAAAGCGGCTGACGATCACTACCACAAAGACCATCAGCATCACCACACCGATGGTGGTGCCCGCATAGCGCAGGGTCGGCCAGATATTCTGAGGCGTAAGGCCGCGATAGATGAACAGACCAACGGGAATGGCATAGATCACCGCCACGCCTGCGGCCTCGGTCGGGGTCATGATGCCGCCGTAGATACCGCCAAGAATGATGATCGGCATCAACAGCGCCGGAAAGGCCCGCCCGCCGCGCCGCACAAATTCCTGCGGGTAGCTTGCAGGGCGTTCCAGCAGTTTCAGGTCCGCCTCGCGCATCAGTACGTAGTTCACCATGCACAAAAGCGTAATCAGGATCAGCCCCGGCACCACGGTCGACAGGAAGCATTTCAGCACCGATTGCTGCGCAACCCACGCATAAAGGATCTGCGACGACGACGGCGGGATCAGGAGCCCCAAGGGACAGGCCGCCACGATCAGCGCCGCCGCCGGGCCGCGCGGGTAATTCGCGGCCTTCAGATGCGGCATCATAATCGACCCGATACAGGTGAGCGTCGCCGCCGCAGAGCCTGAGATCGAGCCGAAGATACCGCTGGCGAACACCGCCGCCGCGCTAAGGCCTCCGTGGATACGCCCCACCAGAAGCTCCGCCACTGACACCAGCGGCGCCGCGATCCGCCCCCGCTCCATGATGGCGCCTGCCAGAATGAACAGCGGAATCGCAAGAAGCACGATGGAATTCATCTTCCAGTGCCCCGTGGGCAGGAACCCGGTCACATCATGGCCGCCAAAGACGCCGATAAAGACCAGCACGCCCCCAAAGGCCAGAGGCACGCTCACCCCAATGAGGAGCAGCACACACAGGATAAAAAGACTGCCGAGAATAATCATGGGCTCAGGCTCCTTGGGCGGGGTCGCTGTCGGCAGAGACCGCAAACCGCGTCGCCGGGAGTTTCAGGAAAACAAAGAGCCGCAGCGCGCTATAAAGCCCCATCAAGCCAAAGCCGAAGAAGATCGCCGCACGCGGCACAAAGAACGGGATCTGCAGGGCAATCGTGGTCTGATAGCGCGGGTAATCCCCGATTTCCTCGATCATCATCACCGTGGACCAGTAAAACAGCACCAAGGTCACCAGGAGTTCAATCGCGGTAATGAGGATCGCCCGCGCGCGCCGCTTGACGGGATCAAGGATCACAAAATCCAGGAGATCGGCGTTTACATGCGCGCCCTCCCAGGTGCCGATGGCGGCCGCGATGAAATAGAGCCAGAAACAGATGATGAGCAGCCATTCTTCGTAGGCGAACAGATCAGCGTTGAAGCCATATCTGAACACCACCACAAAGAAGAACGTCAGCGCCATGGCGATACAGCCAAAGCACACGTAGATGGTCTGAAGCCGCAACAGGATGCGGACCAGCTTGGCCAGCCCTGCGGGCAAATCTTGGCTCAGGTCTTTCATGACGCGGTCACCGTCCAAAGATCATTTGAGGATCATAAGGTCACAGGCCCCGCAAAACGGGGCCTGCACATACTGAGATCAGGGCGATCAGTTCTTGGCGGTCATCAGGCGGTCGATGACGTCCTGACCAACGATCTCGGCAATGCCGGGCCAGACGTCCTTGCGCACGGTTTCAGCAATCGCGCTGCGTTCGGCGTCAGAAACTTCAACGACCTCGTAACCGGTCTCTTTAAGCTTATCGATATAGCCCGCCTCATTCGCCTTGGCCTCGGCAAAATAGGTCTGTGCTGCCTTGTCGAAGGCGGCCTGTACGGCGGCGCGCTGTTCGTCGTTCATCTCTTCCCATGTTTCCATGGAGGCGTAATAGGTCGTGTTCTCGACCACTGCGCCATAGGGGATGAAATACTTGCCCACATCCGAGGTGGCAAAGGCGCTATAGGCCAGCTGCGCGGTGCAGCAGATGGCCCCGTCCACGACGCCGGACTGGATCGCGGGGAAAACCTCACCCCAGTTCATCGTGGTGGCGTTAAAGCCCATGGCCTCGACGGTGTTTTTGATCACCTGGCTCGACCAGACGCGAATATTGACGTCCTTGTCGCCGACCGAGGTGGCGTTCTCAGGCAGGTTCTCGGCCACAACGCCGATGAAACCTTCGGGTGCATTGGCCAGAAGTTTCAGCCCCAGCCCCTCCAGACGCTCGGCAAAAATCTCGTTAAAGGCGCTGTCCTTGTTGAGGTAGATGTCTTCCATCTCATCAAAGCTCGACACCAGATAAGGCAAGGAGTTGATCTCCAGCACCGGGTCACGATGCGCGTAGATCACGGAATGCACCAGATCGACGTTGCCGCGCGCGGCGTCCTCGAACAGCTCTTCGCCAGAGCCCAGCTGCCCCGCCTCAAACAAGGTCACCGAGAGGCCCACATCAGCGCCTTCGATATCCGCTTCGATCTGCTTCAGAATGTCATTGCCGAAGTGTTCGACCGGGACGACCCCGGCGAGTTTGAGCCGCATGTCTGCCGCGTCTGCAGCGCCGAGCGACAGGGTGAAAGCAGCCGCCGTGGCTGCGGTGGTCAAAAGTGACTTACGCATGAGAAAAACTCCGTTCCCTGTTGTCAGTGTGACGCGTCCCCTGGTGGCCCCTCTGTCGGCTTTTGCCGCTTCTGAAGGAGGCCGGGTTCAACGCCAAGCTTCGGCGAAATTTGCGAAGGGATAGCAAATAGATCAAATAGATAATTGATTACCCCTGCATAGATTCTGATAATGGTCCTGAATATACGTCATCTGGCAGCTCACACTCAGGGCCGACAGACCCACTCTCAAACCCTTGATTTTAAAAACATGACACCACCAGATCAGGTCCATCCCCGCCCCCATATCGACCCGGAACGTCTGACCCGCGAGATGAACTGGAACCTCCTGCGCACCTTTGTAGTGCTGGCCGAGAGTGGCTCCATCACCGAGGCAGCAGAGCGTTTGCGCCTGAAACAGCCCTCGGTTTCGGTTGCGCTCAAGAAGCTTGAAGACCAGCTGGGGCAGCACCTGATAGATCGCTCGCCGGGGCATTTCACCCTCACCAAGGCCGGCCAGATGCTCTACCGCGAGGCGGTCAACATCAACGGTTCCATCCTGCGGCTGGCGACCCTGATGCGCACCGTCACCCCTGAAATCAGTGGCCATGTGCGAATCGCGGTGGCGAGCCATGTGCTCTGCCCGCTGTTTGACAGTGTGATCGGCGATTTTTACGCCGCGCACCCAAAGGCCAGCCTTGCGATTGACGTGATCACCAGTGGCGATGCGATCACCGCCGTGGCGGCCAAGCGGGTGAGCTTTGCCCTCGCTCTTGTGCGCGAACAGGACCCAAACCTGCGCTATCTGCCTGTCTACCGCGAAACCTTCGGATTGTTCTGTGGCCCCCGTCACCCGCTCTTTGGCCGCAGCGATCTGACCCTTGAGGACCTCAAGGGCCATGCGGCGGTGGTGTTTGACAATGACCGCCTGCAGGACGCGCTGCAGGATGTCACGCTCTTACGGGCCCGCGCCGCCCTCGCCCCCGAGGTCACGGGCGTTTCTGAAAACCTCGAGGAGGTCCGCCGTATGATCATGGCAGGGCTTGGCATTGGGCCTTTGCCCAAACATGTGGTCGCGCGCGACATCGAGGATGGTCTGTTGTGGCAGGTCCCTCCGTTCGAGGACCTGCCCGAAGTCGACGTCTATCTGATCTGGAACCCGACAACCGTGCGCAACCGCGCCGAGGAAACGCTGCTCACCACTTTGATCGAGCGCCTCGAAACCGTCCCCTTTGCCGAGCGCTCCTATGCCTGACCTCTCACTTTTCACCTTTTCATAAATACCTCATTCCAACATATCAGAGCGGCGCAACCTGTGGTCAGGACACAGCACCCTTGCGCCATCCCCCACTCGGAGCTAGGGAAGCGCCATGCG
The DNA here is from genome assembly GCF_055693725.2 of Epibacterium sp. HA2-3. Taxonomy (NCBI): domain Bacteria; kingdom Pseudomonadati; phylum Pseudomonadota; class Alphaproteobacteria; order Rhodobacterales; family Roseobacteraceae; genus Epibacterium; species Epibacterium sp. HA2-3. The sequence goes on from NZ_CM172490.1 coordinate 2,046,936, forward strand.
CATCATTCGGGATTATCAATTCGTCGAAGAGCAGGATCGCGGGGCCACCGTTGCGATCGGCAATTTCGATGGCGTTCACCGCGGACACCGCTCGGTCATTGATCTGGCACGCAAGGCCGCGCCCGATGCGCCCCTTGGCGTGATGACCTTCGAGCCTCACCCGCGCGAGTTCTTTGCCCCCAATGCCCCGCCCTTCCGGCTGATGTCGGCAGAGGCACGGGCACATCGGCTGGAAAAGATCGGCGTGGAGAAGCTCTATCAGCTCAATTTCAACCACGCGCTCTCATCGCTGACACCCGAGGAGTTTGCCCGCAATGTGATCGCCGAGGGACTTGGCCTTTCGCATGTGGTCGTGGGGGCCGATTTCTGTTTCGGCAAGGGCCGCGCAGGCACCGTCGAAGATCTGCAACGCTTCGGACAGGACATGGGGTTCGGCGTCACCATCGCGCCTTTGATGGAGTACTCAGAACACACCGTGTCCTCGACTGCGATCCGCACCGCGCTGAGCGAAGGCCGCCCGCGCGACGCGGCCGCCATGCTGGGCCATTGGCACCGTATCGAAGGCGAAGTGATCGGCGGCGAACAGCGCGGCCGCACGCTGGGCTTTCCCACCGCCAATCAGTCCATTGACGGCCTGCACCCGCCGGCCTTTGGCGTCTACGCGGTGCTGGTCGATGTGCTCGATGGGCCGCACAAGGGCAGCTATCATGGCGCAGCTTCGGTCGGCGTGCGCCCGATGTTTGATGGCGAGCAGCCCAACATCGAGACCTATCTCTTTGATTTCAAGGGCAACCTTTATGGCGCGCATCTCTCCGTGGGTCTTGTGGATTACCTGCGCCCCGAGCTGAAGTTCGACGGGCTCGAGCCTTTCATCGCGCAGATGCAGGCCGATTGCGATCAGGCCCGCGCCATCCTCACATCGCTCTGAGGGGGTGACATGACCAATCAGATCGACCGCAACGGGCTGACGCCGAAGTTCTGGGAGAAGAAGCCCCTGAAGACACTCTCGCAGCGCGAGTGGGAGGCGCTCTGTGACGGGTGCGGCAAATGCTGTCTCAACAAGCTGGAGGACGAGGACAGCGGCGAGGTTGCGCTCACCCGTGTGGCCTGTCGCCTGCTCGACGATCAGAGCTGCCAATGCGCGCATTACGAGACCCGGCACAGCTTCATTCCCGAATGCATCGTGCTGAAACCTGAAAACCTGGACACCCACGCCTATTGGATGCCCCAGACCTGCGCCTATCGCCGACTTTGGGAAGGGAAATCCCTGCCCGACTGGCACCCGCTGGTGACGGGCGATCCGGACAGCGTGCATCGCGCTGGGGTCTCGGTGCGCGGCATGACGGTGTCGGAATTCGACACGCCGCTGGAGGAATGGGAAGACTACATTATCGAGGAACCGGTCTAAGGATACGCCCGGAGAGCGCTGACCGACCCCAGAGCCGATCAGCACTGGCTTATCTCTGAGACCAAAAAGCCCCGATCACCTCGGCCACCGCTTCGGGATGTGTCACCGGCACCATATGGCCTGCGCCCTTGATGACGCTGATCTGCGCCTCTGGCATCCGCGCCGACAGCGCGTCGGTAACCGCGGTCATGATGGGCTGCGTCGCACCGCCCTGCATCACCAGCACCGGCATCTCGAGCGCCTCGAGCGCACCCGGCGCAAGCAGCCCGGCCGCATCGTCATAAACCTGGCTGTCACAGTCCATCACCGCCGGAAACGATCGCACCATGGCGGCGCGGGCATGCTCTGGCAGATCCGGCCATTTCGGATGGCCCGTCCCCCAGGCCCGGTTAAAGAGCCGGGTGGCATATTCCACATCGCCCGCCGCAAAGGGGCTGCGCACCGCCATGTGATCGGAACGCATCTGCTCGAGCGCGTCCGGGTTCTGCACCTTGGCGGCAGCAAAAAGCACCGGCTCGATCATCACGAGGCTCCGCACCAGGTCCGGGCGCATCTCGGCCATGGCCAGCGCCACCGTCGCCCCGAAGGAATGCCCGATCAAGTCAACCGGTCCACCCGCCTCTGCCACCTCAGCCTCCAAGAGACACAGCCCGGCCTCGGCATTGCGACGCTGCAACAGGCCCTGCCCGTCCCAATCCGGGCTCTTGCCGTGCGAGAGCATGTCAAATGCGGTGCAGCTGACACGGTCCTCGCCCAAGGCCGCAACAAGCCCCCGCCAGGCCCCCGAATGCGCCAGCGAGCAATGCACCGCCACCAGAGGACGCGCCCCGGTGCCAAACTTTCGGTGATAGACCTCTTGCGGCAGCGCGCTCAGATCGAGGCTCACGCGCCCTGCCCCGCAAGATGCCAGTCAAGATCAACCAGACGGTCCTGTCCCCAGAACTTCGCCCCGTCGGATGTGACATAAAACGGCGCGCCAAAGACATCGGCGTTCACCGCATCCTCGAGATTTTGCGCATAGATCTCCGCGCCGGTCAGAAGGCCGCTATCCGCAAGCGCGGGGTCAAAACCGGCGCTCTCCAACAGCGATTTCACCACATCATCCTGCGCGATGTCGCGCTCCTCGGCCCAGACGGCCCGCAATGTGCCATGGACAAGTGCGCCAAGATCGCCGCCGCCCGCCTTTTGCGCCGCGATGATCGCATAAGACGAAGGCGCCGCATTGGTCGGCCAATGGGCGGGCTTCAGGTTCAAGGGCAACCCGGTGCGCTTGGCCTGACGCTCCATCTCGATCAGGCGATAAGCCTGCCGCGCCGGATGACGGTCCTTGGGTGGCGTGCCCCCGGTGCGGGCAAAGAGCGCCATGATGTCAAACGGCTTGTAGGTCACCGCAGCACCATGGCGGGCCGCGATTTCCTCGAGCCGCTGCCCAGCCAGATAGCTGAAGGGCGACAAAGTTGAGAAATAGTAGTCGATTGACAGGGAAGAGGCGGTCATGGCGAGAATTCCTCGTGCTTAGAACTAGGCCTGACCCTATGTGCGTGTTAAGCGGGGTTCAATATCACGAATCTGTCACATTGCTGCCTGGGGAAAAACAGCCAATGCCGACCTTGAACGAACCCAAGTTGATCTCTGGGAACGCCAATCTTCCGCTCGCAAAATCGATCTCGCGCCGCATGAGCATGCACCGTGGTGTCGACCAAGACCTCGTGAACGCCCGTGTCGAGCGTTTCAACGATGGCGAGATCTTTGTCGAAGTCTACGAGAACGTGCGCGGCGAGGATATGTTTATCATCCAGCCGACCTCGAACCCGGCCAATGACAATCTGATGGAGCTGTTGATCATCGCCGATGCGCTGCGCCGTTCCTCGGCCCAGCGGATCACCGCAGTGATCCCTTACTTCGGCTACGCCCGTCAGGACCGCCGCACCAAGGCGCGCACGCCGATTTCAGCCAAGATGGTCGCCAATATGCTGACCGGCGCAGGCATCGAGCGGGTTCTGACCATGGATCTGCACGCCGCTCAGATCCAGGGTTTCTTCGATATTCCGGTGGACAACCTCTATGCCAGCCCGATCTTTGCGCTGGACGTGAAGGCGCAGTTCAAGGACCAGATGGACGACCTGATGGTGGTTTCGCCCGATGTGGGTGGCGTGGCGCGTGCCCGCGAGCTCGCGAAACGCATCAACGCCCCCCTGTCGATCGTCGACAAGCGCCGCGAAAAGGCGGGCGAGATTGCCGAGATGACCGTTATCGGTGACGTCAAAGACAAGATCTGCCTGATCGTCGATGACATCTGCGACACCGCTGGCACCCTCTGCAAGGCCGCGCAGATCCTGCTCGACAATGGCGCCAAGGAAGTCCACGCCTACATCAGCCACGGCGTGATGTCCGGCCCCGCCGTGGAGCGCGTGACCAATTCGGTGATGAAATCGCTGGTGCTGACGGACTCGATCCAGCCCACCCAGCCGATCCTCGACGCGCCCAATATTCGCATCGTGCCCACCGCGCCGCTCTTTACGCAGGCGATCCTCAACATCTGGCACGGCACCTCGGTGTCCTCGCTGTTTGAGGACAAGACCCTGATCCCGATCTACGAGTCGCTCTACAACAGCCAGAGCTAAGATCGCTCGGATTTCACCAAAACACCCCGCGACGTGTCGTGGGGTGTTTTTTTGTGGACGTCGAAGAAATGCACCACGCATGGCCACGTCTGTTCAATGGTTTCAAAGGACGAAGGTGAGGCCAGGGGCAGCGGTACGCCCTGTCCGCGCCCTGTTTTCATTGCGCAAGGATATCAATCACTGGGCGAGGCAAAGTATGCTTTTAGGACAGCGCGCTTTTGGACCTCGCGCGACGACTTCGGGCTTTGTGCCCATTCCGACTGAGGCTGCGGATTGTATGAATGCCGCCTTTCGGCAATAGATACGTTTCGCACAAGCGAGCCAACGCACATCTGACGCGAAACAGATATCCTGCGGTTCGATGCTCAAATCGTTTTTTCAACAGAGAATTTGCATGAACGCCTCTAAACCAAACACCCCTCTAGAACTGACGGTGCTCATCATTGGCGCATATGGCCTCATCGGGTGTGGGGTCGCGCAGCGTTTAGAGCACGACGGACATAGGATCATCGGGCTTGGTCGCGATAGCGACACCGGGAAACGCGTCATTCCAACAATCGACTGGCTGCCCGCAGATCTTCGCTCATTGACCAAAGCGAGCGCATGGCAACCTTTCTTGGAAGGCATCAATGCCGTCGTGAATTGCTCCGGCGCTCTACAGGACGGGCCCGAGGATGACCTCGAGGTAGTCCACCACCACGCCGTGGCCGCTTTGGCTGAAGCTTGTGCGACCTCACAAGTGAAACTCGTTCAAATTTCGGCGGTAGGTGCCTCTGAGGATGCGGCAACGCCATTTCTTGCATCAAAGGGACGCGGTGATGCTGCGGTTCAGCGAGCAGGCAAAGATCACCATATCTTTCGACCCGGGCTCGTTTTGGCAAGACATAGCTATGGTGGGACAACCATGCTACGCATGTTGGCCGCATTTCCGTTGGTACAACCTCTTGCAGTGCCCGATGCCAAGATTCAGACTGTTGCATTGGATGATGTCGCAAAAGCCGTAAGCGCAGCACTTGCAGGTGATATTCCCAATGGCTTTGTTGGCGATCTGGTGGAAACCGAAACTCATTCGTTGCGCAACGTGGTGGCGTCAATCCGCGCTTGGATGGGATTTGCGCAAACAAAACATGAGTTTCTGATCCCAAGTCTATTTACAATATCAGTGTCGAAGATTGCAGATGGATTGGGAAGGCTCGGATGGCGATCGCCGTTGAGAAGCACTGCGATCAAAGTGCTCGACGATGGCGTAACCGGAGTTCCCACAGACCTCTCTCGGTTTGGGTTGTCTCCCGTCAGATCACTCTCGCAAACCTTGGCGAGTATGCCAGCGCGGGCTGAGGATCGACTGTTTGCTCGAATGGCACTGCTGACTCCCATCATCATTGCTACGCTCATTTGTTTTTGGTTTTTGTCTGGTGTCATTGGACTCCTCCGAATAGGTGAGGCTGCGCTTGTTCTTGAAAACGTCGGCTGGACACATGCCTTGGCAGTGACCAGCGTGCTTTTCTGGTCGATCGTCGATCTCGCTATTGCAGCGGCATTTGCCTACCGTCCCTATGCGAAAAAGGCGTGTTGGTGCGCCGTTGGCGTCAGTCTTTTCTATTTGGGGGCATCAACGGTTTTTGTACCGCACCTATGGCTTGATCCGCTCGGCCCGATGATCAAAGTCCTGCCTAGTATTGCTTTGGCTTTGGTTGCCCGTATTGCACTGGAAACGCGATGATTGTCTGGATTGATGTTGTGCGTTTGCTGCACGTCCTTGGCGCCTGTGTTTTGATCGGCACCGGAGCCGGGATCGCGTTCTTTATGGTCATGGCTCATCGCACCAGGGATGCGGCCAGTATCGCGCATACAGCCCATATTGTTGTCATCGCTGACATGCTGTTCACGGCAACGGCTGCGGTAGCGCAACCTATCACAGGCTTCGTTTTGGCTCGCTATTATGGGTGGCCCCTTTGGGAAGGTTGGATTGCAGTCTCGCTCGCGCTGTATGTATTTATTGGGCTTTTTTGGCTGCCTGTCGTGTCGATCCAAATCAAAATGCGTGACGAGGCCCGTACATCCGCCCAAACAGCGACACCGCTGTCAGCACGCTACATGCTGTTGTATCGCATTTGGTTCGCTTGCGGCGTCCCGGCGTTCCTGGCGATTGTTGCGCTGCTATGGCTCATGGTTGTCCGCCCCGCGATATGACACTGCACACCAGAACATAGTGAGCGCTTTGGATCTCCAGCCGCAGCTGATAGGCAGGTGATACCCTGTCCACCTTACGGTTCCCCATGCACACCACTGACCTTCTGCGTCTTGCCGCTCTGGTTTTCACCGCCGTCACCTGTGTTGTGCTTGGCGATACCGCAGGTAAAGTGCTGACCTCGGGCGGTGTGGACCCGGTGATCGTCGCTTGGGCACGCTTTGGACTTGGGGCTTTGGTGCTCCTGCCGCTGAGTGGTCTGCGTCTTACCGAGCTGTCGATTGCCCGCGACTGGCGGGTCTGGCTCAGGGCAGGCTTTGTCACCGCCGGGATTTCCTGCATTCTGACCGCGCTGCGCACAGAGCCTATCGCCAATGTGTTTGGTGCATTTTTTGTTGGGCCCGGCGTCTCTTATGTGATTGCGGTCCTGTTCCTGGGCGAGCGCCCCTCGCCGCTGCGCAGCCTGCTGCTGGGACTTGGGTTCATTGGCGTCATGCTGGTGGTCAAACCCGGGTTCGGCGTGAGCTTTGGGCTGTTCTACGCGCTGGCGGCGGGGTGTTTCTATGGCGCCTATCTGGCGATGACCCGCACCGTGGCCGGCAGCTATCGACCGCGACTTTTGTTGATGTCGCAGCTGCTGATCGGCACGCTGCTGCTGACCCCGATGGGGCTCAGCGTGGAGATGCCGACACTTGACTGGACGATCTTTACGCTCCTGTCGCTGAGCGCGCTTGGTTCGGCAGTTGGGAACTACATTCTTGTGGTCGTGAACAAAACTGCCGAGGCCTCTCTGATTGCGCCGTTGGTCTACAGCCAGTTGATTTCGGCAACTGTGCTGGGCGTCGTGGTTTTTGGCGAGTGGCCCGATGTGATTTCGCTTTGTGGTCTTGGGCTGATCCTCTTGTCAGGGTTTGGCTCGCTCCTGGCCCATCAACGCGCGACGCCGCTCTGAGTGGTGAGGCGGCGCGCCTTGGCCCGCCGCCGGATCCCCCAAGAGGGTCTCGCAGATTCGGCTCAGTCCACGTCCGGCTCGGTGAGATCAAGACCAGATGTCGGCACATAGGTGTCCTGACCGAATTGCAACGCGGCAAGCTCCGCCTTCTTCTCTGCAATCTGCTGCTCCCGATCGGCAACAACCTTGTCGAACCATTCTTTTTTGGCGTCCAAGAGATTGTCCGGATCCGCTTTGAAAACCGCAAGATGGGCCTCGGCGGCATCGATTTCCTTTTGCTTTAGCGCAACAAGTTCTGCCAGCGCATCTGCGTCGGATTGCAGCCCCAGCGCCTTGAGCGTCGATTTTTCCAGCTGATCCTTCAGGGCGTCGTTGTCTTTGACAAAATCATTGAGGAAAGTAACCACCCGAGAGGCTTCGGTGCTTTCTTCAAACGATACCGAGATGTTCACCGGCGTATAGGTAAAGGGGGCGGTCTGCAGGCGCTGGACCTCGTTCACGAAGGGGGTGAATTCGGCGTTGCCCTGCAAACCATCCAATGATCCCAGGTTCAAAAGGTCCTGGATACTCTGAGGCAGAGCCGCGCTTGGCATCGCAAATTTCGACCAAGCACCCCGCCCCAGCACCGCCTCGACGGTGGTCGGGCCAAAGCCGCCAAAGGCTTTGCTTGACTGGACGCTCACCCCCACATTGCCGCTCGAACCGGTGACTGCTGACAGCTGATTGGCATGAAAGCTTGCCAGAGCGACGGTATTGTCGGAGGAGGTGCCTAGGCTTGAGACCTTGATCGTGACACCAATGTCGCGCTTCTCCTTGCCCTCGGTGGCAAAGTTCATCACGTCGAAATAGACCGGCACATACCGAAACGCGCTGCCATCGGCGGTCACCTCAAGGCGCAGCTCAAGGATCGTGCCCAGTGAGCCACCCTCGAGCACCGCGATCCCCGCCTTGGCCAGACGATAACCCGCCGTTTCATCCGAAAGCCCATTGGTCTCCGTTTCCTGCGTCCATGCCTCCACGGTTTCCTGATCCTGCGCGATCCGCTGCAGCAGGTCAGCCGTCCTGATCGCCCCGGCCTCGGTTTGGATCGGAGCCGACGCAGTCACAACGGTCAGGCATCTCAGCGCCGGGTTCAGAAACACCGGGCGGACCGTCTTTGTCTTGTCGGGGTCGTCCTTGGTTGGCGCGAGAACCTCCATCTCGTTTGCAACCCGGAACATATCGACCCCAATCATCCGCTCGGCGGTCTTGGGGTCAGGATTTGCCTTTTTGTTCAGATAGCTCACACCGGTCTCAAAGGCTGTCTCGACCAGTTTCACCGCCAGTGCGGTTGCGATGGGCGTCAGCGCGCTCTTGGCACCATCCGCCGCCGGCTCGGGACGTTCGATGTCGATAAAGCGCACCGGCAAGGCAAAGCCCGGGCTCACATCGGCCGAGCGGCCAATTGTCAGGATGCAGTCATCAGAGGTCACGACGGCCATGTCAGTCGCGCGCGCCACATCCGCAAGGCTTGTCGCTGCGATCACTGCTGTCGCAAAGGGGAAACAGGCTTTCATCAAAAACTCTCCAACTCTTAAAATACATGTCGAATAGGAAGAGTGTACACGCGGGAGGGGACTAACCAAAGATATATTCCCCTCCCGCAGGTGGCCCATGATGGGCCATCGCGCATCGTTATGAGCGCAGGGTTCGGGTCAGGCGCGTCTGAGCCGAAGCGCATTGGTGAGCACCGACACCGAAGAAAGCGCCATCGCCCCGGCTGCAAAGACCGGTGAGAGCAAGATCCCAAAAGCAGGATAGAGCGCCCCTGCCGCCAGCGGGATCAGCGCTGCGTTGTAAACAAAGGCCCAGCCGAGATTTTGCCGGATATTCACCAGCGTCTTGTGCGAGATCTGGATCGCTGTCGCGACACCGCGCAGGTCGCCCGACATCAGGACCACATCCCCCGCCTCGATGGCCACATCGGTGCCGGTGCCAATGGCAATCCCCACATCCGCTTGTGCCAGGGCTGGTGCGTCATTGATCCCGTCGCCGACAAAACCGAGCTTGCGCCCCCGCGAGGCCAGATCCCTGAGTGCGGATACTTTGCCTTCGGGCGCGACGCCCGCAACCACATGGCTGATGCCGAGATCGCGCGCGATGGCCTCTGCCGTGGCGGGCGCGTCGCCGGAAATCATCGCCACATCCTTGCCCATGGCCCGCAGGGCCTTGATCGCCTCGGCGCTGGTGGGTTTGATCGGGTCGGCAACTGCCAGGAGCGCCGCCAACTGCCCGTCAATGGCGGCATAGAGCACGCTTTCCCCGCGCCCGGCGCGTTCCAGCGCCTCAGAGGCCAGCGCATCGACGCTGATGCCGGCTTCGGACATCAGGCGCGCGCTGCCGATCCGAATCTCGCGCCCCGCCACCTCAGCCGTGACGCCGCGCGCCGTGAGGCTCTGGAAATTGCTGACCTCGCCAAGGCTCAGGCCCTCGTCCTTTGCCGCCGTTACCAAAGCGCGGGCGATGGGATGCTCCGAGCGGGCCTCCACTGTCGCCACCGAGGCCAGCACCTCTGCCCGTTCGAACCCTTCGGTCGAGCGCAGCGCCACCAGCGACGGACGCCCCTCGGTGAGCGTGCCTGTCTTGTCAAAGGCAATGATGTCCACCTCATTGAGCGATTGCAGCGCGTCCCCCTTGCGAAACAGCACCCCCAGTTCTGCCGCGCGCCCCGTCCCCACCATGATAGAGGTGGGGGTTGCCAGCCCCATGGCACAGGGGCACGCAATAATGAGCACCGACACGCCCGCCACAAGGGCGTTGGTCAATGTTGGCTCTGGACCCACAAAGAGCCAGACTGCCACCGTAAGAACCGCCAGAACCATCACCACCGGCACAAAACGCAGGGTGACCTTATCCACGAGGCTCTGGATCGGGAGTTTGGCGCCCTGGGCGTCTTCGACCATGCGGATGATCTGGGCCAGCGTGGTCTCAGCGCCTGTGCGAGTCACAGCAACAGTCAGACTGCCCTCGCCGTTCACGGTGCCGCCTGTCACAGGCGCGCCTTCGGTTTTCTCAACCGGGATCGGCTCGCCGGAAATCATGCTCTCATCCACATGGGCGGTGCCCGCCAGCACTGTGCCATCGGTCGGGATCCGTTCGCCGGGGCGCACCAAGATGCGGTCGCCGGGTGCAAGGTCCTCGACCTCGACATCCTCAGGCTGGCCGTCCTTGGTGAGACGCCGCGCATGGCGGGCCTGGAGACCCACAAGCACCTGGATGGCGGCGCCGGTGCGGCCCTTGGCGCGCGCCTCAAGCCAGCGCCCGATCAGGATCAGAGTGACGATCATCGCCGCGGCCTCGAAATAGACCGCGCGCACATCGGCGGGCAGCAGCGCGGGCGCAAAGGTCGCCACAAGGGAATAGATCCACGCCGCCCCTGCCCCAAGCGCCACAAGACTGTTCATATCGGGCGCGCCCTTGCGCAAGGCAGGCAGGCCCAGTGTAAAGAACGCCCGTCCGGGCAGGAACAGAACCGCCGTGGTGAGCAAGGCCTGGATCACCCAAGAGGTTTGCATGCCGATGGTCTGCGCAATCCAGTGATGCACGGCTGGCACCACATGACCGCCCATCTCGAGCAAAAATACAGGCAGCGTCAGCGCGGCGGCGATCATGACCTGACGGCGCAGGTCGCGCGCTTCACGATCCTTGCGGGCGGCGCGGTCTTCGGTGTCTGTTGCCTCTGCGGGGCGCGCACGATAGCCCGCCTGCGTGCTGGCCGCGGCCACCTCAGAGGGCGTCACCACACCTTGCAGGATCTCCACCTGCGCGCTCTCGGCGGCAAGGTTCACATTGGCCGAAACCACTCCCGGCAGCGCCTTGATCGCGCGCTCCACCCGACCGACGCAACCGCCACAGGTCATGCCCTCGATCGAGAGCTGCACGCTCTGATGGCGCGCGGGCTTGCCAAGATCGCGTAGGGCGCTGTCGGCCTGTTGCAGGGCCTCGGGGCTGTCTGCGGTGATCTGCGCGGTTTCATTGGCGAGGTTCACCGAGACGTCCCGCAGTCCCGGCAGGGCCGCCAATGTGCGGTCGACACGCCCCACGCATCCGGCGCAGGTCATTCCTTCAATCGAGAGGCGGGCGGTGATCGGTTGGGTCATGAAGCGACTCCGTTATGGCCTGTTGTCTTCCATGTAGGGGTTCCTGTCACTGGAAGCTCAAGAGGGAATATGAGATTTTTTCCACAACACGCCATATTGGGTGAATTGCCCTGCCCCGAGGGAAGATTTTGCGCCGGTGGGCAGCAGGACACCCGCTGCCCCTGTCACCCTCTGAGCGGGCAGGCTTGATCCTGAAGATCCACAAGCAGGCGTCGCAGCTCGGTGAGCTCAGCCAGTTTGACATCGACCGCGTCAATCCGATCCTGGATCAATGTGGCGGTTTGTGCGGCACTCAGATCGCGACTCGATAGAGTCGCCATCACATGCTCCATCTCGCGCAGGGTAAAGCCGATGCTCTGGCCCAGTCGGATCAGTTTCACCAGCCGCTCCATCTCGGGATCAAACACGCGATAGCCGTTGGCCATACGTTCAGAGCGGATCAACCCCCGCCGCTCATAGAGCCGAAGCGCATCCGCGCTGACCCCGGTGCGCTGTGCCAGATCCCCGATTTTCAACATCTGCTTGACCTTAGACTATAGTCCAACCTCTATACCGAGCCCCAACGCAACAGGAAAGGAAGAATCATGTTCTGCGATGGGATGAACAAAAAGGTCTATCTGGCCTCGGCTTGGTATGATCTGGCCATGTCGGTTCCCTTTGCCCTACCGATTACGCTGTCGTTGACGTGGGGCTATGTGATGATCCCGCTCAACGCCGCGTTGGGGTTTGGGGTGCTTGAGCCCCTTGAGACACATGGGGCGATGTTTGCCAATTTTTACGGCTCGATCGTGATGTTCTGGGCCCTCTTGCGGCTCTATCTCGCGGACGTGCGGCTGGCGGTGGTCGATGGGACCGGGCGGTTTCTCTACAGCATTGCGATGATCAACGCCCTGATGCACGGCGCAACGCCGCTCCTGTGGTTCTTCCTGACCGTGGAGATGACTTTCTGCGTTCTGCAGTTGGCGGGTGCGGTCGCGCGCCATCGTCGTCAGGCTGTTCATCGTGGCGTTGAAACGCCCATTTGAGACCACGCATCCTCAGCCTGGGGCGCGCGACTGCGCGCCTCAGGCGTGTCCCGGTGTACTCCACAACGCCTGGCTGGACCTCTACCTGCACGCACTCCGTCGCGAAGGTGACTTGGAGGCTGATAAGACAGCGTCTATGCGATCCACACGCCCGACGCAGCGCGCACAGGGCCCGGCTTCGGTCGAAAGAGTGGCCGGGCTGGGATGGCTCATGGTGTGATCCCCCCTATGCGGATCTTGCGCGATTGGCCCTTTTTTAGGGTCGCTGCGTGCTCATAAGGAAATACGAGACTTTCTGCCGCCAACAGAGAACAGCCTTCTGGACGTGGTGATTGTCGTGCCTGCAGGGTTAGGTTCAAGCATAGCGCGAGACATCCCAACTGTCGTCGACCGGAACCGGGACCACGTAGGTCTGCAACCGATCCTGAACACGCAGCTGAAGATGCAATTCCTTGCCGCCCACCTCGGCACTGTCATAGACCGCAAAATGATCGCCGCATGTCACCAAGTAGGAGAAAATCTTCTGCTGTGTCAGAGGCGTGCCATTTGTGACAGGCTCGATGGGGTGGACGATCTGATCAGCGTCCAAATCGTCAGGGATAGACTTAAACCGGATCTTATCGCCTTGGGACAGTTTGGCAGGCGTCATCTGCCTTTCCTTGCGAAATTGCGAGTAAAGAATACCCAAAAGGATAACCCATAAAATGAGCGACATCTGTGCACGCGCCACTAAGTTGCCCCCATAGGTCGCGGCAACACCACTTAGCAGCAGCCACAAGCAGCAAGGCCCAAGCGCATAGCCAGCAAAGAGAATGATCGTAAACCGTTTCGTCTTCGAAAAATGCCACTGCCAGAATGTCAGCGGTTCTCGTTTCGCCACGAGAGCCCCCTACTCCACGTCCCAATCATCCTCAAACGGCAGATCGCCGATGGCCATCCAGGCAGCGCGGACGCGGGCGACGCGGCTGTCGGACCAAGTGCGGAATACCACGTCAAAGCCGGTTTCGGAAATATTCTCGGCCACCAGTTCGGATCGATGCGCGGTGTCCTGATGCATGTCCATCAAAGAAGCGGTGACCTGCACTGCGGGTATCGCGCGAAAAGGATGGTCAAAACGGACGTTCAAACGGCGTTCACGCCCGCCAGAGCCGGTCCACATGGAGCCACCGGAATCGAACTCGGAGAACACCTCAACATCCCCTTGCGCGACGCCGGTGCGTTGGCTGCGAAATGTCGTATTGCGCACGGAACAACCTCGTGATGTGTGAATACATCTAAAATTACTCATATCAAAATGATGCTTAACAAAAAGAAAACCGGCCCGCAGATCTGCGGGCCGGTTTCTATAGGTTTCATCTGTTCCCGGAGAATCAGAGGCTCATGTGGGTCCCGAGCGCTTCCATGTCTGCAAGCATCTTGGCCGCGTCTTCCACCAGACCATGCTCAGAGTTGTCCTCCTGCGCGGTCTTGTACATGGTGCGGGCTTCCTCGATGAGCTCGTCCAGATGGGCGCGGGTCATCTCGTCCATGGGGATCGCCCGCTCCGCGAGAACCGACAGGCCCTCGGCAGTGATCTGGGCAAACCCGCCAGTGACGAGATACTCCGTTGTGCCTTCCGGTGCGTCCACCTTCAGGATGCCCGGACGCAGGGTGGTCAATGTCGGCGCGTGCAAAGGCATCGCCGTCATGTCACCCTCAGCACCGGGGATCTGGACCGCGCGGGCCTGAAGCGAAGCAAGGCTCCGCTCCGGGCTCACGAGATCGAATTGCATCGTATCAGCCATGAGGGCCCTCCTTAGGCCGCGTCAGCAGCCATTTTCTCGGCTTTTGCGATCACTTCGTCGATGCCGCCAACCATGTAGAAGGCGCCTTCGGGAAGGTGGTCGTATTCGCCAGCCACAACGGCTTTGAACGACGCGATGGTGTCCTCGAGGGAAACCTGCACACCGTCGGAACCGGTGAAGACTTTTGCAACGTCGAACGGCTGCGACAGGAAGCGCTGGATCTTACGCGCACGCGCAACGGTCAGCTTATCCTCTTCGGAGAGTTCGTCCATGCCGAGGATCGCGATGATGTCCTGCAGCGACTTGTAGCGCTGGAGGATCTGCTGAACGTCGGAAGCCACTTTGTAGTGCTCTTCGCCAACGATCTGCGGGTCCATCAGGCGCGACGAGGAGTCGAGCGGGTCCACAGCGGGGTAGATGCCGAGCTCGGAGATCGCACGGTTGAGAACGGTGGTCGCGTCCAAGTGGGCAAAGGTTGTTGCAGGTGCCGGGTCGGTAAGGTCGTCCGCGGGAACATACACCGCCTGGATCGAGGTGATCGAGCCGTTCTTGGTGGAGGTAATACGCTCCTGCATCGCACCCATGTCGGTCGCCAGCGTCGGCTGGTAGCCCACAGCGGAGGGGATACGGCCAAGAAGTGCAGACACCTCGGAACCGGCCTGCGTGAAGCGGAAGATGTTGTCCACGAAGAACAGAACGTCGGTACCGGACTGGTCACGGAACTGCTCTGCAAGGGTCAGACCGGTCAGGGCAACACGGGCACGCGCACCCGGAGGCTCGTTCATCTGGCCGTAAACCAGAGCAACCTGCGACTCTTCGAGGTTATCGGGTTTGATAACGTTGGATTCGATCATCTCGTGGTAAAGGTCGTTGCCTTCACGGGTCCGTTCGCCAACACCCGCGAACACGGAGTAGCCCGAGTGCACTTTTGCGATGTTGTTGATCAGTTCCATGATGAGAACGGTTTTACCAACGCCGGCGCCGCCGAACAGACCGATCTTACCACCCTTCGCATAAGGCGCGAGAAGGTCGATCACCTTGATGCCGGTCACGAGGACCTCGGATTCGGTGGACTGGTCGTTGAACTCGGGCGCGGGCTGGTGGATCGCGCGGGTCTCTTTCGCAACGATCGGCTCGCCTTCGTCAACCGGCTCACCCACAACGTTCAGGATGCGGCCCAGGGTTGCGTTGCCAACCGGGATCGAGATCGGAGCACCGGTGTCGGTCACTTCCTGACCACGCACGAGACCTTCGGTCGCGTCCATCGCGATGGTACGGACAGAGTTCTCGCCGAGGTGCTGAGCAACCTCGAGAACGAGTTTCTTGCCGTTGTTGTCGGTGGTGAGGGCGTTCAAAATCGCCGGCAGCTCGCCGTCGAACTGGACGTCCACAACGGCGCCGATGATCTGAGTCACCTTGCCTTTTGCATTTGCCATGTTTCGTCTCCGGTTGTCTCTTAGAGCGCCTCGGCGCCCGAAATGATTTCAATAAGCTCGTTGGTGATGACGGCCTGACGCGAGCGGTTGTACTCGATGGTCAGCTTGTCGATCATTTCGCCCGCGTTCCGCGTAGCGTTGTCCATCGCGCTCATCCGGGCCCCCTGTTCGGACGCCCCGTTTTCCAGCAGACCCGCAAAGATCTGGGTGGCGACGCCGCGCGGCAGAAGATCCGCAAGGATCGCCTCTTCGCTGGGCTCGTAATCCACCACACCGGAGGTCGCCTCGGCGCCCTCGGCATCGAATTCCGCCGGGATGATCTGCTGGGCAGTCGGGATCTGGGTCACGACGTTCTGGAACTTCGAGTAGAAGATCGTGGCAACGTCGAACTCGCCCGCGTCAAAGCGTGCAAGGATGTCCTTGGCGATGCCCTGCGCGTCGACATAGCCCACGCGCTTGACTTCGGTCAGATCCACATGGCCGACGAACAGGTCGCCGAACTCACGCTTCAGGACATCACGGCCCTTTTTGCCCACGGTGAGGATCTTGACGGTCTTGCCCGCGGCCTGAAGGTCGAGAACCTTCTGACGCGCCAGCTTGGCGATGTTGGCGTTGAAGCCACCGCACAGGCCGCGCTCGGCGGTCATGACCACCAGGAGCTGCACCTGATCCGAACCCGTCCCCGCAAGGAGCTTGGGCGCGGTATCGCTTTGACCGACAGAAGCTGCCAGCCCCGCCATCACGGCATTGAACCGCTCGGCGTAGGGGCGTGCATCCTCAGCCGCTTCCTGGGCGCGGCGAAGTTTCGCCGCCGCGACCATCTGCATGGCTTTGGTGATCTTACGAGTGTTTTTCACACTCGAGATCCGGTTTTTTAGGTCCTTGAGAGAAGGCATGTGCTGTCTCTCTCCTTACGCGAAGTCTGCTGCGAATTCGTCCAGAACAGCCTTCATCTTCTCGACCGGTTCACCCTTCTTGAACTTGGGATCCTCATCGGTGATCCACTGCAGGAAGTCGGCCTTCTTGGAGCGCAGGAAGGTCAGAAGCTCGGCTTCATAACGACCCACTTCCTTGACGTCGACTTTGTCGAGGTAGCCGTTGGTGCCCGCGAAGATGATGCAGACGATTTCAGAGTTGGTGAGCGGCGAATACTGCGGCTGTTTCATCAGCTCGGTGAGACGCGCGCCACGGGCCAGCAGCTGCTGGGTTGCGGCGTCGAGGTCGGAACCGAACTGCGCAAAGGCCGCCATTTCGCGGTACTGAGCCAGGGACAGTTTCACAGGGCCCGCAACGGAAGACATCGCATCGGTCTGAGCCGAGGAGCCCACACGCGAAACCGACAGACCGGTGTTCACGGCGGGGCGGATGCCCTGGTAGAACAGTTCGGTCTCAAGGAAGATCTGACCGTCGGTGATGGAGATCACGTTGGTCGGAATAAACGCAGACACGTCGCCGCCCTGGGTTTCGATGATCGGCAGCGCGGTCAGCGAGCCTGCACCGAAGTCTTCGTTCAGCTTTGCGGAACGCTCGAGCAGACGGGAGTGGAGGTAGAAAACGTCACCCGGATAAGCTTCACGGCCCGGCGGGCGGCGCAGCAGCAGGGACATCTGACGATAGGCCACAGCCTGCTTGGAGAGGTCATCATAGATGATGAGCGCGTGCTTGCCGCTGTCGCGGAAGTATTCGGCCATCGCGGTCGCCGCGTAGGGGGCGAGGAACTGCATCGGTGCCGGGTCGGACGCGGTTGCGGCCACAACGATGGAGTATTCCATCGCGCCGGACTCTTCGAGCTTTTTCACCAGCTGCGCCACGGTGGAACGCTTCTGACCCACAGCAACGTAGACGCAGTAGAGTTTCTTGCTATCGTCGTCGCCTGCAGCGTCGTTGTAGGACTTCTGGTTCAGGATGGTGTCCAGAGCGATCGCGGTCTTACCGGTCTGACGGTCACCAATGATCAGCTCGCGCTGGCCACGGCCAACGGGGATCATCGCGTCCACGGACTTGAGGCCGGTTGCCATCGGCTCGTGCACGGATTTACGCGGGATAATGCCCGGCGCTTTCACGTCTGCAACCTTGCGCTCTTTAGCTTCGATCGGGCCTTTGCCGTCGAGCGGGTTGCCGAGGCCGTCAACAACGCGACCCAGAAGCTCGGGACCAGCAGGCACGTCCACGATGGAGTTGGTGCGCTTGACGGTGTCGCCTTCTTTAATGTCACGGTCGGAGCCGAAGATAACCACACCGACGTTGTCGGATTCCAGGTTCAGCGCCATACCCATGATGCCGCCGGGGAATTCGACCATTTCGCCCGCCTGGACGTTGTCGAGGCCATAGACACGGGCAATACCGTCACCGACGGAGAGCACGCGACCAATCTCGGCCACTTCGGCTTCTTGACCAAAATTCTTGATCTGGTCTTTAAGGATCGCGGAAATTTCCGCTGCTTGGATACCCATTTATCCGACCTCTTTCATTGCATTCTGTAGGGAGTTGAGCTTGGAGCGGATCGAACTGTCGATCATCTTCGAGCCCACTTTAACGACGAGACCGCCGATGATGCTTGCATCGACGGTGGCATTGATGGTGACCTTTTTACCCACGCGCTCGGCGAGGGTTTTGGCCAGTTTTTCGCTCTGCGTCTTGGTCAGCGCCTTGGCGGAGACGACCTCGGCGGTCACTTCGCCTCGGGCTTCTGCGATACGGGCGCGCAGCGCGTCGATCAGGGCGGGCACCACAAACAGGCGGCGTTTGGCCGCCATCAGCGCGAGGGAGTTGCGCAGTACATCTACAAGCCCCATCTTGTCCGCTACGGCAGAGATCGCAGCGGCCTGTTCCTCACGCGACACCAGCGGTGAGGTGATGAGAGTACGCAGGTCTTCGCTGTCAGCCAGGGAGGCTGCCAGATCGTTGATGCTAGTCTCGAGGTTGTCGAGAGCATTGCTCTCGGCAGCGATCTCGAAGATCGCTGTGGCATAGCGGTCGGCAATGCCTGCGGAAATCGAAGCTGGTTCGGACACGTCCACCCTTCCGATATTATTTTGGCCCCGGTTTATATGCGTCCTGGCAGGTAGCATCCGGGGGCGTGAGGTCGCCCGATTTTGGCCGGGCATCGAAATCAGCGTGGATGTAGCAGAGCCTTTGCGACCTAGCAACTCCCTCTGTCCGAAGCTGCGAAAACCGAAGTCACACGTTTTCAATGACTTAACAAAACTATGGTGGTTTGACGCAGCTGTTATTGGAAAAAAATTACGCGCCCCTGCCTGTCGCTACACGATTCCGAGGCCCGAATTTGCGTCATTTTGGTACACAAACGTACACAATGTCGAATCTCACGCCTGAAGTGTCGACAACGGTGCCCGGACGCAAGGATCGCCGCCCGAAGGCGCGCGCTTGGGCTCGCAGAAGGCGCACCGCTTGGGCGTCTGTCTCGTCTCAGGTAGGTTCCGCGATCGGGTTGGAGAGCCCCTCCAGCACCCGGATCGGGTTGGTGCGGCGCGCGCGTGTCATGTGGCCCTTTTGGGGGTGGGTCTGCTTTGAGACCTCCACCAGGAACACGCCCGCCGCCATCATCGCGGGCAAGCGCCGTCCGACCCGCTCGATCATCGCGCCCGACTTGAGCCAGAACCGGCGCGAACTCGGCAATCGGTAGAGCGCCGCCGCATGCTGCTCGATAGTGAACTGATGTGCGCGCAACTGGTTTTCCAACTGGGTGAGCGTATAAGGGCGTCCGTAGCCAAATGGCGTCTCGTCCGATCTCGCCCAGAGCCCCGCGCGGTTCGGGACAATAAAGATCGCCCTGCCCCGCGGCCCCATCACGCGCCAGCACTCATCCAGCAAGGCCGAAGGCTGCTCGGAGGTCTCAAGCCCATGAAGCAGAACCAAACGGTCGACACGCCCGGTTTCCACCGGCCATGAGGTCTCCTCGCAAAGTACGGATACATTGGGCATCCCGGCTGGCCACTGCATCACGCCCTGCGGCCCCGGCATCAGCGCCATGAGCCGGCGCGCTTCGCTCAGGTATGGGCGCAGCAGTGGCGCCGCAAAGCCAAATCCCGCGATCGTCTCACCGGTGGCATCCGGCCACATCCGCAACAGCTGCCCCCGGATCGAGGCCTGCGCCGCGCGCCCCAAGGTGCTGCGGTAATAGAAATTCCTCAGATCCTGCACATCCAGATGCATTGCAGACGCTCACTGCTTCGGTCACTCTGGGGCAGTCTAGCAATGTGAAAGCGAATGACCATGCCCGATCAGACCTCTTTCCCCTCCACCGTGGCAAATGGCCTCGAAATCGTGACGGTTCCGTGTCTTGCGGACAACTATGCCTACCTCGTCAAAGGACCCGATGGCGTGGCGCTGATCGATGCGCCCGAGGCCGAGCCGATCCTGACCGCTCTGGAGGCGCGGGACTGGTCGCTTGGGGTCATCATGATTACCCATCACCACCACGACCATGTGGGCGGTGTCGCCGCACTGCGTGAAAAATTCGGCTGCCCGGTCATGGGGCCCAAGGCCGAAGCCGATAAGATCGCAGCCCAGGGGGTCACACTGGATATGGAACTGGAGCCCGGCTTTGAAGGCGGCACCGGTGCCGGGCGCTGCCAGGTGCTTGCAGTGCCGGGCCACACGCTCGGCCACATCGCTTTTTATTATCCCGAGGCGCCGGCCCTGTTCAGCGCCGACAGCCTCATGGTGATGGGCTGTGGACGCCTTTTTGAGGGCACGCCCGCGATGATGTGGCAGACGATGACCACGCTTTCTGCGCTCCCTGACGAGACGCTGATCTATTCCGGTCACGAATACACCGAGAGCAACGCAGGCTTTGCGCTCAGTCTGGAGCCGGAAAATGCAGCACTGCAAAAAAGAATGGATGAAATCACCAAAACCCGTCAAAACGGCCAACCGACCGTCCCTGCCCTTCTGTCGCGCGAAAAACAGACCAACCCGTTCCTGCGAGCTGGCGATCCAAACCTGAAGAAAACGCTTGATTTGGAAGGGGTTGAAGACGCAGAGGTCTTTGCCCATATCCGTGCGGCGAAGGATAAGTTCTGACACCAGTTTGTGGACAGATGTGCATCGCCACACAAGATATGTGAACACAATGTCGGGAATTGTGACCACAATCGCGCAAAAAGCCCTTGAAGCTTACGATCTATCAACCAAACTCTAACACTATGAGGACACGGTTATGGGACAGGACCGGCCCGCCCGGTGGCGGACGATCCCCATAACCCAAGACAGAGGAGCACGCCCGTGCCTTCATTCTCGAGCACACTGGAACAAGCCATTCACGCGGCGCTGGCGCTGGCGAATGAACGGCGTCACGAATTTGCAACCCTGGAGCACCTGCTTTTGGCCCTCACCGAGGAGCCGGATGCCGCACGCGTCATGCGTGCCTGCAGCGTGAACCTCGACGAGCTGCGATCGACCCTGCTGGAATTTGTCGACGAGGATCTGGCCAATCTGGTCACCGACATCGACGGTTCCGAAGCCGTGCCCACCGCAGCCTTCCAGCGCGTGATTCAACGCGCAGCCATCCATGTTCAGTCCTCCGGCCGCACCGAAGTGACCGGCGCGAACGTGCTGGTAGCAATCTTTGCCGAGCGCGAGAGCGACGCGGCCTTCTTCCTGCAGGACCAGGACATGACGCGCTATGACGCGGTGAACTTCATCGCGCACGGCGTTGCCAAAGATCCCGCCTACGGCGAGAACCGCCCCGTGACAGGCGCCAGCGAGTCCGACGAAGAAATCGGCGGCGGTCCGTCCATGGGCAGCCCAGAGGGCGAACAAAAAGAGTCGGCTCTGGCGAAATACTGCGTCGACCTCAACGCCAAATCCCGCGAAGGCGACATCGATCCCCTGATCGGGCGCGACAGCGAAGTCGAGCGCTGCATCCAGGTGCTCTGCCGCCGCCGCAAGAACAACCCGCTTTTGGTGGGGGATCCCGGCGTTGGTAAAACCGCCATCGCTGAAGGTCTCGCCCGCAAGGTCGTGCAGGGCGAAGTCCCCGAGGTTCTGTCGGAAACCACCATCTACTCGCTCGACATGGGCGCGCTTTTGGCCGGCACACGCTATCGCGGTGACTTCGAAGAGCGGCTGAAGGCCGTGGTGACCGAGCTTGAAGAGCATCCCGATGCGGTGCTGTTCATCGACGAGATCCACACCGTGATCGGTGCAGGTGCCACCTCGGGCGGGGCAATGGATGCGTCAAACCTGCTGAAGCCTGCCCTGCAGGGCGGCAAGCTGCGCACCATGGGATCCACCACCTACAAGGAGTTCCGTCAACATTTTGAGAAGGACCGCGCGCTGTCGCGTCGCTTCCAGAAGATCGACGTCAGCGAGCCTTCGGTCGAAGACAGCATCGCGATCCTCAAAGGGCTGAAACCCTACTTTGAGGACCATCACTCGATCAAATTCACATCGGATGCGATCAAATCCGCGGTGGAACTTTCGGCGCGCTACATCAACGACCGCAAGCTGCCGGACAAGGCCATCGACGTAATCGACGAAGCCGGCGCCGCGCAGCACCTTGTGGCCGAGAGCAAGCGCCGCAAGACCATCGGAGTCAAGGAGATTGAGGCCGTGGTGGCCAAGATCGCCCGCATCCCGCCGAAAAACGTCTCCAAGGACGATGCCGAGGTGCTGAAGGACCTCGAGGCGAGCCTGAAGCGCGTGGTCTTTGGTCAGGACGCAGCCATCGATGCGCTGTCTTCAGCGATCAAACTGGCCCGTGCCGGGCTGCGCGAGCCGGAAAAACCCATCGGGAACTATCTCTTTGCGGGCCCCACCGGTGTCGGCAAAACCGAGGTGGCCAAGCAGCTCGCAGATACGCTTGGGGTGGAACTCCTGCGCTTTGACATGTCGGAGTACATGGAGAAACACGCGGTCTCCCGCCTGATCGGCGCGCCTCCGGGCTATGTCGGCTTTGACCAGGGTGGTCTCTTGACAGATGGCGTGGACCAGCATCCCCACTGCGTGCTGCTTCTCGACGAGATCGAGAAAGCGCACCCGGATGTGTTCAATATCCTCCTGCAGGTAATGGACAATGGCCAGCTCACGGATCACAACGGCCGCACGGTCAATTTCCGCAACGTGGTTCTGATCATGACCTCCAACGCGGGCGCCTCGGAACTGGCGAAATCCGCCATTGGCTTTGGCCGCGACCGGCGCGAGGGTGAAGACACAGCCGCCATCGAGCGCACCTTCAGCCCCGAATTCCGCAACCGTCTGGATGCCACGATTTCCTTTGGGCCGCTGCCCAAGGAGGTCATCCTGCAGGTGGTCGAGAAGTTCGTTCTGCAGCTTGAGGCGCAGCTCATGGACCGCAACGTCTCGATTGAGCTTACCCGCAAGGCGGCCGAATGGCTCGCGGACAAAGGCTATGATGACAAGATGGGTGCGCGCCCCTTGGGCCGCGTCATCCAGGAGCACATCAAGAAGCCGCTTGCAGAAGAGCTCTTGTTCGGCAAGCTCTCCAAGGGCGGTGTGGTTCAGGTCGGCATCAAGGACGGCAAACTTGATCTTCGGATCGAGGGTCCAGGCAAGCCCCGCCTGAGCGGCAACAAACCACCGCTCCTGACTGCGGAATAGCGCTGCTTCGGCACCACACAGGAAGATCACGCGCCCGCCTCTGACCTCAGACGGCGGGCGTTCTCTTACGCACGGCTCAAATGCCTCAGGCCCTCAACTTCATCAGGCCCTCAACTGCCGCAGGCCGCGACAAGGTCGATGCTGCGCCGAAGAGGCCGCGGCACACGCTCCAACCGCGGTCGAGGGCGCTTTTCGAACAAAAAACGAGAGATCAGGCGCGGGTTGCCGGACCACGCAGGGCGCGAAAGATCATCATCAGTGCGATCATCAGCACGATCTGCCCGATCATGTCTCCGACAACAAAGGACGCCAGTTCCCAGAGCGTCCCATCCGGCGCAATGATGCCCGAGAAAATCAGCGTCTGGCACACCGAATTGAAGACCGATGCCAACAGCCCGGTCAGCAGCAGTGTCCGCCAGTTCACCCTGCGCCCGCCACCCGCATAAGACGCGACCCCAAGGAGGCGCAACACCTCAAACGCGGCATAGGCGGACAACACGCTCATCAGGATCGACACCGACATCTTGCCCTGCATCAAGTCCAGAATATGCGAGCTGGTAAAGATCATGTTGGCGGCCACTGCACCAGCAATGAGCGGGAGGATCGCGCGCCAACCTACCAGCCAGATGCTCAGAACCCTGACGCCATGCGGCAGATAGGCCAGGCTTGCGATCACCGACACATCATCGAGAAAGAAACGCTGCGCAGGGGCGATCACCCAAATCGTGACGCCGTGGCAAACGATGTAGGTCAGCGCGATCAATCCAAAGCCGCTCAGACCAGGGGCAAAACCGTCAGATCCTCTCATACCCAAGCTGTAGAGGCGAATGCGCGCGGTGGCAATTCCTCTCGGCGACGACCTTGAGGAAACTGTTTTACGGTAACATAATGAAATGAAGCGTCAGATTTTGCGGCTCTAGATCAGGTTTTAGTCGTGCAGCAGATCCTTGCGCACCATGTAGTGCTTGGCCCGTGCGCCTTCTGGTCGCTCTAGAAAGCCGAGCTCCAGGAGCGACCGAAGCGCGCGGTGGAACGTCGCCTGCGCGATGCCTTGGGTCAGGGGGTGCTGGCGGATCTGGTCGGACACGACAAGCTGGCCCGGCACATCTGTCAAACGATGCGCGGCCTGAAAAACGTCCTTCTCAGCGGGGCTCAGGCTTTCCAGCCCGATATCACGCTCCATCTGTCGCAGCATGTCACGCAGTTCAAATATCGCGCGCAATCTGTCCAAAAACGTCTCTCCTGAAACCAAACCGCTCATATTGCGGTCAAACACACGTCCCTATGCCAAACTGTAACACAAAGCGCAGCAGAAAAAACTCTCACGGGTGATAATTTATTGGAAAATCGCCTGAGTTGTGCTAAAAGTTGTCTGGGCGAAACCAATTAAGCCGTGAGTGGTGGTGCCGTCCTCATTTCAAATTCCCATTTTCAGCATGCAGGCTCTGGCAGGTCACACTGCCGGAGCCTTATTTTATGGTGGATTATCCAAAACGACGCCACCGCCTGTCAGCGTTCCGTAAGCTTCAATTCGATTCGGCGGTTCTGCGCGCGCGCCTCAGGCGTGTCAGCTGGATTGACCGGCTGGAACTCGCCAAATCCGTTGGCCGCAAGACGTCCCGGGGGGATGCCCAGCTCATCAATCATGTAGCGCACAACCGAAAGCGCCCTGCCCTGGCTCAGCTCCCAGTTGTCGGCGTATTTGCCCGCCCCAACAAAGCGCTGGTTGTCCGTGTGCCCATCCACACGGATGATCCAGTTGATGTCATCCGGGATGGCGGCGGCGACGTTTTGCAGGATGCGCGCCACCTTGGCGATTTCGGCCTTGCCGGCCTCTGAGAGCTCGGCGCTTCCCAGTGCAAACAGCACCTCGGAGGCAAAGACAAAACGGTCGCCTTCGATGCGTACACCTTCCTGATTGCCCAGGACGCTGCGCAACTGACCAAAGAACTCGGAGCGATATTGCTCCAGATCCTTGGCTTCATTGGCGAGACGTTCGCGCTCCGCCTCAAGACGTTTGCGCTCCTGTTCTTCGAGCATGCGGCGGCGGCGCTCTTCAGCGGCGGCACGCGCAAGCGCTGTATTCAGATCCTGGCCCAGGCTCTGGAGCTGAATCCCCTGTGCTGCGTCCCGTTCCTTGAAATCGTCCAGAAGCGACTGCAGCCCACCAAGCTGTTCACGCAGCGCCGCCACCTGCTGATTGAGCAAGGCCGTCTCGCGGCGCGCGTCTTCCGAGATCTGTTTTTCCTCCGCAAGTGCAGCGCGGGCCTGCGCCAAGAGATCCGCGCGCTGTTCTGCGAGGGTGCGCTGTTCGGAAATCTCCTGCGCAAAATCGTCTTTTTGCGCCAACGCGGCGAGAAGACGGCTCTGCAGAACCTCCTGATCGCTTGCCGCAGCCTGCGCCCGTTCCAGCGCCTCAAGCGCGATGAGCAAACGCTGTTCAACCGAAGCGCGTTCCTCTGCAGTGGAACTCGCAGCCGCGCGGGCTGCAGCCAGATCGGCCTCGGCACGCGCCAAACGCGTTTCAAGCCCACTGCGGGTTTCTTCTGCCTGACCACGCAGCGCGGCAAGCTGGTCTTCCAGATCACGCCGCGTGGTATCGGCCTGTGCCTCGAGGGTCGCAAGGCGATCTTCCAACGCTCGGCGCTCGGCGTCAAAACTCTCTTGGGCGGCGCGCAGTTGGGCCTGATATTGGCTCTCGGTTTCCACCGTCTGCGCCCGCTGTCGGATCAGCTCCGCCTCAAGGCGGCTGCGCGTATCTGCGGCCTCCTGGCGCGCCGTCTCCAAGTCTGCAGTCAGACGCTCGCGGGTTGCAGTATTCTCGTTTCTGACGCGTTCCAGCTCCGCTTCAAGCGCCGAGACTCGCGCCGTTGCCGTGCTTTCGGTGACTTCCATCTGGGCCAGAACGCGGGTCAGGCGCTCGGCCAACTCGTCGCGATCATTGACCTGCGCCTTAGCTTGCTCAATCGCGGCCAAGGCCTCTTCAAGCTCCGTATCAAGCTGGTCGCGCGCCGCCTCCGCAGCCGCCAGAAGCGTCAGCGTGTCCTCGGCCTTCTTGCGCTCTTCTTCCAGCGCAAGCGTCATTGCAGTGAGTTCCGCATCCGCGTTTTCCAACCGCGCGCGCAGGGCCTCTGCCGCAGCGGCCTCAGCCAGCCGGGTCGCCTCTTCTTCAGAGAGCGCCTCTTCGAGCGCACTCACGCGTTCAGACTGCGCCGCCCCTTCTGCGCGCAGATCCTCCACCAGCGCCTGCAAGGCCTCAGTCTGAGCGGCGGCAAGACGGGCGGCTTCGGCCTCCGCGTCCACCTCTTCGCGCAGTTGGGCCAATGCAAGGTTCAGCGCCTCCTGTTCGGAGAGCAACTCGCTGCGCGCCGCATCAAGCGCGTCCCGCTCGGCGGTGAGATCGGCAATCTGAGCCTCGGCACTTTCACGACCAGCGATCAGAGCCGCCACCTGGGCCTCAAAGTCGGAAATCTGCGTGCGGGCCGTTGCAAGATCCGATCTCGCGGCATCACGTTCCTGCGTCAGGGCGCTGATCCGCGCGGTCTGGTTCGTAATTTGCTCTCGCGCGGCATCAAGATCAGAGCGCGTCGAGGACAGCGTCGCCCCCAGCGCGCCCAGTCGGGCCTGCAACTGGCTGGCCTCGCGTTCCTTGACGCCAAGTGCCTCTGCCAGCGCCCGCACCTCGGTCGAGAGTTCATCAAGCTCGGACTCCTGACCCGAGATCGTCTCGCGCAGCACAAATTGCACCACCATAAAAATGGTGAGAACAAACATCAGAACCAGCAAAAGCCCGGTCATCGCATCCACGAAACCGGGCCAGATCGAGCCTTGAAACCGTTGACCAGTGCGCCGCTTGAGGGCCATGGGTTAGCTCTCTTTCCGCGCCGCGCGATCCATGCCACGCGGGCCTGCGAAAGCTTTGACCAGCAGGTCGATGTCCTTGCGCAGCTCCGAGAGGCTCTCTTGCCGTCCAGCGGAGATTTCCTCGAGGATGCGCAGCATTTGTACGTCGATCGAACGCAGGCGCATGCGGCTCTCGGCGTCGATGCCAACGTCACCATGGGCCCGCATCAGTTCGGCGAGCGTCTCCTGACCAACCGCGACACGCTCGAGCGCACCGGAAATCGACGCCACATCATCCTGACGGCGGTTCATGTCCTCGATGGTGTCGATCAGGCGCGAGAGCTTGCCTTCGACCTCCGCGCGTCCCTTAGCGGTTTCCACAAACATCGCCTGAAGCGCGTCCATCTGCTCCGCCATGGTATCAAGCACTCCCGCCACGAGGTTGCTGTCGCCGGTGCCGCCCTCCTCGCCCGAGGAAAAACTCACACGGGTGAAGGACGACAGCCATTCCTCGAGTTCGCGGTAAAAACGGTTCTGCCCGTGCCCTGCAAAGAGTTCGAGCAGGCCCACGATGAGCGATCCCGCCAGCCCCAAAAGCGAGGAGGCAAAGGCCACGCCCATACCGCCCAGCTGCGATTCAAGTCCCGTCATCAGCCGGTTAAAGATAGCGACACCCTCTTCGCCATCTTGGGGCGCAAGGCTGCGGATGGTGTCGACAACAGCTGGCACCGTGGTCGCCAGACCGTAAAACGTCCCCAAAAGACCAAGAAAAATCAAAAGGTTGACGATATATCGCGTGATTTCGCGCTCTTCGTCGATGCGCTCTGCAACGGAATCCAGGATGGAGCGAGTCGAGGCCGAGCCAAGCTGCATCCGCGCCCCCCGCGAGCGCAAGAGCGCAGCCAGTGGCGCCAGCATCGAGGGCGCGCGATCCTCGTCGGTGGTGACGCCGGCAGCGAAACGCTCAATCCAACGCACCGAGTTGATGAGCTGCATCACCTGCCAGAAGGTCGCCAAAACCCCGACGATGAACACAAAGGCGATAAAGCCATTAAGATAGGGGTTGGCTTCAAAGACCGGCATCACCCGCGGCAACGCCATAAAAGCGCCCGCCCCCGCCAGTCCCAATGCAATCAGCATCATGACAACCTGACGCACCGGCTGTGAAAACTGTGGCCGGCCTTCGCGTTCGTGATGCGCCATTTCTTTGCGGCTCCCGATAGGCTTTGTCTTGGTTCTGCGCCTGCAGCCTAGACCGAAAGTCCCATGGTCGCCAAGGATTTATGATAAAATATGTCGGACCCGCTCCGTGAGCCAGTTGAGGTCCGGATCGCTGAGGCCGATTTCATCGAGATGGCCCGCAGTGTTGAAGAGATATTCGCTGTTGGGACCGCGCCCACCGACCGCATGGGCGATGATCTGCGCCTGTTCTTCAAGCTCCAGATGGCAATATTGCACATGATGGGGGTCGATCACATAGACCACGGCATTCACGCGCTCGCCGCTCTCGAGGTCCACATCGAGAAACCGCTCCACATAGGCCGAAGAGATCAGCTCACGTTCGCGCAGGGCCGTAAGGGTCGCCTCCTCGTGGCCTGCCTCCACACTCAGGGCCAGCCCCTTGCAGTGGGCCTCGTCCTGTTCGTCGAGCGCCAGTACCAGCCCCGGAGCCTCTTCGCTGCCACGATGGTGGATTGATCGCATACAAAAGGAGCGCGCATAGCCATGCAGCGTCGCCACCTCGCGGCGCGCAACGGGGAACTCCGGGTTCCACAGAAGAGAGCCGTATCCAAATACCCACATCGTCATGTTACTGGTCCTTTGTTGCGAACGCCTATAAACAGCAAAACGTCCACAAGCAAAAGGGGTTCCACGGCATGAAACGCGGTCTGAAGATCCTGTTTGGGCTTTGTGTGGTCTGGTCGCTCTATTGGGCCGTTGCCGCATGGGGACTACGACAGAGCGTTGCTGGCTGGTTCGAGCAACAGGCTGCGCGGGGCTGGCAGGTGGAAGTCAAAGAGATCACCGCGCGTGATGGGTTTGGCGGCTATCCCTGGCGGCATGTGACCCGGATCGCGCAGCCCGCCCTCGCCGATCCCGGCACCGGGGCCGCATGGCGTGCGGACTGGCTGGAGCTGCAGAGCCCCGCGATCTGGCCCGGCCACCAAAGCCTGCGTTTTGCCGACGGCGACCAGCGCCTCTCCTACTATGATCAGACCGCGGTGATCACGACCCAGGGACTGCAGGCCGATCTGTTCCTCGCGCCAGGCCTTGCACTGGAGCTCGAAGAACTGGGGCTCACCTCGGGGAGCTGGCGCATTGGCGACGACGCTGAAGCGACGCTCTCGGCGGATGACCTGAGCCTGCGCATGGTGCAGGGATCGGTGGCCGAGTCCTATGAAATCAGCGCCGAGGCCCGCGCCTTTCGCCCCGGCAAGGCGCTGCGCCGCCTGCTGCGCGCCGCGCCCAAACTGCCGCAGGCCTTTGAAACCCTTAGCCTTGCGATGGATGTGACCTTTGACAAAGCCTGGGATCTCTCCGCGCTGGAACACCGCCGCCCCCAGCCTCGTCAGATCGACCTTGCGCTGCTGGAGGCTCATTGGGGCGAGATGCGCCTCAAGATGTCGGGCGCGCTCGAGGTTGACGAGGCTGGCATTCCCACCGGAGAAGTGGCCCTTCAGGTGGAAGCCTGGGCGGAGTTTCTGGAACTGGCGGAAGATACCGGATTGCTGAGCCCGACGCTGCGCGAGCAGGCCAGCCGGGTTGTGGCCGTGATGGCGCGTGCGAGCGGCAACCCGGAGGATCTCGACATTACGCTGGGCTTTCGCAATGGCAACATCACGATCGGCCCGATCCCCCTCGGTCCGGCGCCGCGGCTGATCATCCGCTAACTGAGCGAAAAGCCTGTCATGCCCGTACCCGCACAAATGCGCAGGTGTCGAAGCAAGGTCCGGTTGGATCAGCGACAGTAGCGCCCGCTGCGATGACGCGCCACATCAAGGTGGAAGTGATCGCGGTGATAGATGTCCGCCTCCGGCCCGAGCACCGTGCGAAACGGACCACAGGCCGCTTTCCAGATCTGCCGGAGCGCTCTGCTTGTCGACGCATCGGCCCAGCCCCTCAGGACGCTCACCACGGTCCCATCTTCGAGCTTGAAGCCCGAAATATCGATGGCACGGCCACGCCCATGTTCCGAGATCTTGGCGCCAGGACGGTTGTTGCGCGTGCGACAGCTGTAACCCGCCGCAACCCGCAGCTCCACGACCCGGTTGGAGCGCCCAAAGGCGGTCTCCACATCGCGCGACACCCATTTGTTGAGCGCCTTTGCAGTCTCGCAGGTCATCACTGCAGGCCGGCTGAGCCCTACGCCAGAGATCGACCGCACGCGCACGGCATCACGCGCTCCGCATCCCTGCAGCGTTCCGGCAATATTGCCCGCCTCTTCGCCCTGAATATCGATGTCGCCGCAAACGGATCCCCGGCGCCGCTTTGCGCGGCCAAACAGCACCTGTTGGGTGAATTCGGGTGTGCGCATCATGGGACGAAGGGTGCCATCGGGTGCAACCGGGATCTGCTCGGTCGGGCGGGCTGCGGCGGCAAGAATCTGAGCCGATACCGGGCGCAGCTGCGGTCGCAGTGCAGGGGCGGGTTGAGGCAAGATCGCAGCAGTGGCAATCGCGGAGACGCGTGCAGACTCGGGTGTCGCTCCTCCACGCACCGCAGGGGGGCGCAGCGTCGTTTCCGGAGCCGCCACAACAGGCATGCCCGTGAACGCGACACAGGCCAGGGCCAGCCCGGCCAGCGTATGCCGCGCCAACGCCATCACTTTTTCGCCCCGCGACCAAAGTCGGGTGCCGCGGTGTCCTGACCGGCTTCGATAATGCCGCGCCGGATCGAGCGGGTGCGAGTGAAATAGTCATGCAGATGCTGACCATCCCCGGTCCGGATCGCGCGTTGCAGCGCAAAAAGCTCTTCGGTGAAGCGGCCAAGAATTTCGAGCGTGGCATCCTTGTTGGTCAGGAACACATCACGCCACATGGTCGGGTCCGAGGCCGCAATCCGGGTGAAGTCTCGAAACCCCGCAGCCGAGTATTTGATCACCTCGCTGTCGGTGACGCGGCGCAAGTCATCCGCCACCCCCACCATCGTGTAGGCGATGAGATGCGGCGTGTGGCTTGTCACCGCTAGCACCAGATCGTGGTGGTCGGCGTCCATCTCGTCCACATGCGCGCCCATGCCTTCCCAGAGTGCGCGCAGCCGCGCAACGGCCTCTGGCGCGCTGCCGTCCACTGGCACCAGAAGGCACCAGCGGTTATCGAACAACTCGGCAAAGCCCGACTCGGGACCGGAATGCTCGGTGCCCGCAAGCGGGTGGGAGGGCACAAAATGCACGCCTTCGGGGATATGGGGTGCCACATCCTCGATCACATGGCGTTTCACCGACCCCACATCCGAAACGGTCGCTCCCGGCATCAGCGCCGGGGCAATCTCGGCGGCCACGCCCCCCATCGCCCCCACCGGCACACAGAGCACCACGAGGTCCGCGCCCTCCACCGCTGCGCTTGCCGTGTCGCAGACCCGATCACACAGACCAATCCGACGCGCGGTGTCTCGGGTCTCCGCGCTGCGGGCGTAGCCGGTGACTTCGCCTGCAAGGCCTGCGCGTTTGATGGCCCAGAACATCGACGAGGCAATCAGCCCAAGTCCGATCAGCGCCACGCGGTTGTAGACGGGCTTGGCGGTGATCTCGCTCATTCTGCCGCCCCGGCCTTAAAGTCCTTCACCGCTGCGGCCACCGCACGACAGGCGGTCTCATCGCCGATGGTGATCCGCAGCGCGGTGGGCAGGTTGTAGCCCGCGACCCGACGCACGATCAGGCCGCGCTGCTTGAGGAAATCATCACAGGACTCGGCCTCGGATTGCGAGGCAAACCGCGCCAGAATGAAATTGGTGCAGGAGGTATCCGAGGGCACCCCGAGTTCTGCCAGCTGATCCGCCAGCCAGCCTCGCCATTTGGCATTCTCAAGGCGACAGCGCTGCACATAGTCAGTGTCACGCACGGCAGCCTCAGCGCCTGCAAGCGCCGTTGTCGAAACATTGAACGGCCCGCGCACGCGGTTCAGGACATCGATGATTTCCTGTGGGCCATAGGCCCATCCCACCCGCGCACCGCCAAGACCGTAGATCTTGGAAAAGGTCCGAGTCATGACGACGTTGTTGCGCGCGGCGATCAGCTGAGCACCTGCGTCAAACCCCTCGACATATTCAGCATAAGCGCCGTCCAGAACGAGGATCGCATCCTCCGGGATACCGTCAGCGAGGCGGGCAACCTCTGCCTCAGAGATCATCGTGCCGGTGGGGTTGTTGGGATTGGCGATAAACACCAGCTTGGTCTGCGCCGTGCAGCCCGCAAGGAGCGCATCCACATCGGTTACACGCTCGCGTTCCTTGACCTCCACCGGGGTCGCCCCGGCGGCCAGCGCCGAGATGCGATACATGGCAAAACCATGCTCGGTATAGAGCACCTCGTCTCCGGGCCCGGCATAGCACTGGCACAGGAAGGCGATAATCTCGTCGCTTCCGGCACCGCAAATGATGCGCTCGGCATCGAGCCCGTGAGTCTCGGCGATAGCGGCGCGCAAGGTGGCATGATCGGAGCTTGGGTAACGATGCATCGTGGCTGCGGCTTCGGCCATAGCCTCAACTGCGGCCGGGCTGGGCCCAAGCGGGTTCTCATTTGAGGAAAGCTTGGTCACATTGCTCACCCCGTCCACATGGGCCGCGCCCCCCTGATAAAGCGCGATGTCCATGATACCGGGTTGCGGCGTGATTTGGGTCATATCGTCTGAGCTCCTTGGCGAACCTGTTCCTCATAACGCCAAGAGCGCGATGGGAAAAGGCGCAACTGCGTGAGCAACCGGATCAGCGCTTTGGAGCGCGCAGTCTTCACACCGCGATCACCGTATCCACCCGCGCCAGCAGGCCCGCGATCAACGCCGGCCTCAAGCGCTTGGTCAACAGCTGATGTCTCGCGGCAAGTATTCGCTGCCGGCGCGTCTCTGTTCGCTGGCGGCATTGTCGGCGTGACATATCGTCAGGCTCCGCACGCAGACTGCGCCTCGATAAAGCCCCCCTTTCGAAGCGGGGGCGGCGCGGGCAAAGCCCGAGGCGAAACATCCCGGGCCTCGGATCCCGTCCCGGCATCAAAGACAGGGTAGTCTTCAGGCTGCCCGTGGCTGGAAGCGCGCGGTGCTCGGATCCGCATCGTAAGCTGCCGCGATATCTTCGGCCTCCAGCACCAGCGCCTTCACGCTCTCGATCACATAATCCACGGTCTCTTCGGCCATCAGGTAAGAGAAGTTCAACCGCACCCAGCCCGGTTTCTGCAACTCCCGCCCGGCAAGAAGATCCCCAAGCAGGGCCTCAGACTGAGGCTCGTCGATCTCAAGCAGCCGGTGTGCATAAGGTCCCGCGCAGGCGCATCCACCACGCGCCTGAATGCCATAAACATCGCTGAGCATGCGGGTGAAGAGTTGCTGATGCACCGGCGCACCGGAGGCCCCTTCCACGGTAAAGGAAAAGATCGGCAGCCGGTGGGCATGCGCGTGCCCCAGAAGCGTCAGCCCCGGCACATCCGCCCAGGCCGCGCGCGCCTTTGCAGCGTACTGCGCCTCGCGGGCCTCGATCTGCTCCTGCCCCACGGCTTCCTTGACCAAAAACGCCAGCGCCGCACGAATGTCACCCACCACATTGGGCGTGCCGGCTTCTTCTCGCGCGCTGAGACTGTCAGCGTAGCGATGCGACCAAGGCGAGACAAAGCTCACCGTGCCCCCCCCTGGCCATGAGGGGTTTTGCGCCCGCACCGCATCGCGGCGCAGCACCAGAACGCCAGAGGCCCCCGGCCCGCCCGGAAATTTGTGCGGCGACACCACAACAGCGTCCTTGGGCTCGGCGCCATGCGCGCCCATGTCGATGGGCAGATAGGGCCCACCCCCGGCATAGTCCCAAACCGCAAGTGCGCCATGCGCGCGCAACAGCCGCGTGACCGGGTCGGTATCGGTGATGATCCCCGTCACGTTCGACGCCGCCGAGAAGCTGCCGATCTTCAGATCCGCCTCCGCATGCGCAACCAAGGCCGCCTCAAGGGCTGCGAGATCCACGCCGCCATCAGGGCCTTCGGGGATTTCGACCACCTCGGCGCGGCTCTCGCGCCACGGCAGGATGTTGGAGTGATGCTCGTAAGGGCCGATAAACACAACCGGGCGCGTGGCCTCTTCAATCCCCAAAAGCTTCACCAACCGGTTCAAACCCGCCGTGGCACCGGAGCCTGCAAAGATCACCTCGCAGTCGTCCCCCGCACCCGTCAGCCGCGCGATTTCTGCCCGCGCCTCACGCCGCATCCGGGTCACATACTGCCCGCAATAGGACGCTTCGGTGTGCGAGTTGGCATAAAACGGCAGGAGCTTTTCGGCAATGAAGTCTTCGACTGGGCGCATCGCGCGCCCAGAGGCCACATAGTCTGCATAGACCAGCGGCACGTCGCCTCTGAGGCCGGGAATCATGACCCCTTCGCCAATCAATGTCGCGGCCAGTTGCCCCGCGTCCGCTGTGTTTTTGATCGACGTTTTGAACTCATCAAAGATCATATGCGCGCCCTCATTGCTATTTCTGCAATGATAGACCACCTATGAGCGTTCATTTTCACCTAAGTTC
This sequence comes from Epibacterium sp. HA2-3, assembly GCF_055693725.2. Classification (NCBI taxonomy): domain Bacteria; kingdom Pseudomonadati; phylum Pseudomonadota; class Alphaproteobacteria; order Rhodobacterales; family Roseobacteraceae; genus Epibacterium; species Epibacterium sp. HA2-3. The sequence goes on from NZ_CM172490.1 coordinate 2,081,635, forward strand.
ACGGGTGACAGCGGTATATCCATTTCATATGATCGATGAATGTCGAAGAACTTAGATCAGATTGACCGCGACCTTCTGCGCGCGCTGCAGCGTGATGGCAGCCTTTCGCAACGCGACCTCGCGCAGCGAGTCGGCCTTTCGCAGAATGCCTGCTGGCGACGGCTCAAGGCCCTGCAGGACAAGGGCATCCTGCGCGGCACCCGGGCCGAACTGGACCGCAGCCAGCTCGATCTCGGTCTGGTGGTGTTTGTCATGTTGCGCACACGGCATCACTCCGCAGAGTGGCTGGCGCAGTTTCGCCGCCATGTGCTGACGATCCCGGAAGTGGTAGATTTTCACCGCATCGGGGGCGACTACGACTACCAGCTGAAGGTGGTGACCCGGGATATGGCGACCTACGACAAGGTCTACCAACGGCTGATCGCGGGCGTCGAGCTCGATAGCGTGACGTCCTATTTCGCCATGGAAGCCATTGCCGAAAGCCGCCCGCTGCCGGTCTGAGGGGCATACGCCCGTCACCACAACGCGTGTTCACGACGCATGACCTCAGGTGGTGAGAACCAGCTTCTTGCCCACCGCCGTCGGCGTTTCGCGATAATCGACAAACCCCATGGCGCTGTAGTAGCCCAAACCTTGCACGTTATCGGCGCCGATCAGGGCTTCGATCGCGGGCAAACGCGCAGCCTCCGCCGCCGCGCGCGTCACTGCAAACAAGTTACGCCCAATCCCTTGCCCGCTCGCCTCAGGATGGAGATGCGTGCCGATCACGCCCCATCCCGCCGGCGCACCATAAGGATTGCCCTCCGGCGCAATCTGCAAGGACTGAAACCCCAGCAGTCGCCCCGCAGAATCAATCGCGACCGAACAGGCGATGCGATGGCTATTCTCAATGTAAGTCTCGCGTATAAATGCCGCGTCTCCTGCGGTCTTGCGCCTCCCCGCTGACGCAGAGCCTCCAACACGGCGGCAATGCTTTCGGCGTCCGCTGACACGGCCGGTCGAATGGCTATCATATTTTTTCCGATGAATTACTTGAAAAATAAGGGGCGAAGATCGCGGCGCACCTCCCCTGCCCCCTTTCGATTTCAGTGCCCAAACGCCGCGTTCGGCATCCACTTCGGACGTTTCCCCGCAGGCCCTGCCCGCATGTGCAAACAGGCGGTATTGGTGCGCTGGAACCACAACGCCTTGAGCGGATACCAGCCCGCTTTCGGGACTTCGACCTCCACAGCAAAGGTTTCCTCGCAGGGCTGGCGTCCATCATACTCCCCAACCACCTGACCGCCTACGGTGGCATGCAGCCCGTCATTGGTCAGAAAGTCGATCGTATACACCCCCGGCCTTTCAAACCGGACGTAGCCGCGAATATCCGCCACCACGCGCTCGGCTCGTTTGGCAGTCAACACGTTTTGCCCAAGCTCGGTATCGCGATAATCCAACCCCGCAAGAGGCGCCCCCTGCTCGACCTTGTATTTGAGCGCATTGCGCGCAGCAGAGAGCGTTTTGACGTCGGCCGGATAGGCGTAGCGCACGGATAGTCCCGGCTTCAGATTTGAGGGTTGCGGATCAGCCGGCGTGAGCTTCAATGGCGCAGCCAGTGCCACGGCCGATAGTGCAACGGTCAATGTCGCGGCCCCCGCCAACGCGCGACACAGGGTGGAAATCTTCGACATAGTGGTCTCCCCAATCTCAAAGGGGCACAGTCTTGGCTGCGATGCCCCGGCTTTTACGCTACCCTAAGCGGCAAAACCCCTGAACCCCAAGCCTTAGCTGCACGCACAGCGGACAAATGACCAAAATGCAAAAAGCCGCCCCAATCGGAGCGGCTTTCGCAATGTCTCTGCATGCGCCCGAACGGCGCTGCGAACTTAGTTTTTGGCGTAGAATTCGACCACGAGGTTCGGTTCCATGACGACCGGGTACGGAACGTCAGCCAGGCCGGGTGCGCGCACGAAGGTGGCGGTCAGCTTGGAGTGGTCCACTTCGATGTAGTCAGGCACGTCGCGCTCGGCGAGCTGAACAGCCTCGAGAACGGCAACGTTCTGCTTGGACTTTTCGCGCACTTCGATCACGTCACCCTCTTTCACGCGGTAGGAGGGGATGTTGACGCGCTTGCCGTTCACCAGAACGTGGCCGTGGTTCACGAACTGACGGGCCGCGAAAACGGTCGGCACGAATTTCGCGCGGTAAACGACGGCGTCCAGACGACGCTCCAGCAGGCCGATCAGGTTTTCACCGGTGTCGCCCTTCACACGCTCGGCTTCGCCATAGATGCGGCGGAACTGCTTTTCGGTCAGGTCGCCGTAGTAGCCCTTGAGCTTCTGCTTGGCGCGCAGCTGGATACCGAAGTCAGAGAGTTTGCCTTTGCGGCGCTGACCGTGCTGGCCGGGGCCATATTCGCGACGGTTCACCGGGGACTTCGGGCGGCCCCAGATGTTTTCGCCCATGCGGCGGTCAATTTTGTACTTGGCAGACGTGCGTTTGGTCACGGCTGATCTCCTTTATATTTGGCTCCGCAACTCGCTCCGAAAACCGGTTCCCACTTTTCGGGTTGCGGACGCGCGCGACGCACAACCGTCAGAACCAGATCAGGCTCGCCACGGCGATAAAGGGCGTTGTCCTCTTGGATTTGGATCTGATGATCCTCGACCTTGACAGGCATCCCCTTGCGGGGGCCACCAACACCAATGAAGTCGCGCTTCTACAGGAACGCGGCAGGGTGTCAAGCGCGAAGCTCAGGCGCTAGCCCAAATACCGGGGAATTCCCGCGCAGGGGCGTTGCCCCTCTTGGCCTTCGGCCAATTCACCCCAGGATATTGTGGGTTAGAAGAAGCCGCAGGTGCTCCCTCCTTCTTCTAACGTCAAATATCCCGGAGCGCGAGGCAGAGCCTCGCACATAAGAAAACTCAGCGCCAAAGACGCTCCATTAGGCTGCGCTATGCCTGAGAATCGCAGCCTCAGAGGCTGACAGATTGCGCCGCGCAAATGCCCCGTAGCTTGCGGGGTCATGCTCGATCGAAGGCAATCTGCGCAACAGTCGCTTGCGATCCATATCATCAAGCGCGCAAAGGGCTGCGTGGGCGGGGTGGAAGCTCTCGGTCTCGACGCCATTGGCCCAGATCACCTGGTGGTGTTCCAGAAGCAGGTGGACATAAGTCACCTCGCGCACGGTGGTGTCCACATCAATGGTATGCCCGTTGATGAGATCCCGCGCCGCCACCAACACCTCGGATTCGTTAAACAGCGCCCGTGCCGCCGCACCACGCACAAGCATCCGATGCTCTGGCGAGACCAGCAATTCGCGCTCCGGGCGGTCAATGCCCAGGGCTCCGGCGCGGATGCGGACCGGACGCAGCGCGGGCATCACAAAGAGACGCGCACCGCTCATTCGGCGCACCCCGATCCATTGCACGACCTGGGCGCCGTTGTCGCGGGTCTGAACCCGGTCGCCTTCGCGCAGGCTTTCGACGGGCTTTGGCCCTTCGGGGGTGGCAATGCGCGTGCCCGGGGTGAAACAGATTACCCCCGGGTTCTGTGGAGCTTGGTCCGCGCCCATGTAGCCAAGCGCGTGATGGACCACCCAGAGATCCGTGTTGCGCGGCGGAATGTCATCGACAAACATCAAGAGTGGCGGACGTCCACGCCCCGCCTCGATCACCGTCACGGTGTAGCTCTGCACGCCGTTGGTGACAATGAAACTACTGTCGGACACAGGATCGTCAATCTCGATCGCATGAACATCGCTGCGATTCTGCACGGCAGCGCCCACAAGGCGTCTTACCGTGCGCGCTGCACGGCGTCGGAGGTCCTGTTCTCCATCTGCCATATCCAGACGCAGCAGCTCTGAGGGTCCATCCACGCGCAGGGCGTCGCCATGCCATGACCACGCGGCTCCCACGTCGAGTGCCGCAACAGGTGCAGCATCGAGCCCATCAATTTCCGTTTGCGTCCAAGAGATGACAAACGTGCCTCGAAAGCCCGTCTTCATCCGCTCTAGCCTGCCTCAGTTGAGTTGATCTCAATCCTTAACGAAGCGTTAACAAATCAGACCCCTAGGCGAAAGTCTTAATGTCTGACCAGAGGGTCCTTTTCACACGCGCACCGTGGCGAAAAAATCACTTTAAAAGGTCCAGCGCAGACGCAGAGAGCCAACCAGTTGCCCTTCGGGCTGGCTGGAGAGCTCTTTGCCCAGATAGGTAATCCCGTAAAAGAAGTCGCGCCCATCGCCTTGCCAATGCAGACCCGCGCGCAGGCGATCGCGGCGTGCGTTCAGATCATAGCCCCGTCCCTCGGGCAGGTAGACGGATTGCGCCACATGCGCCACATCTGCCCCAAGCGTGAAGCTGATGCCGCGCGTTTCATACATGGTTCTATAGCGTTGTCCGGTGACAGGGTCGCGCACCATGAGCTCGCCAATGCCGGCCGACCCGAAGGTCCAATCCGCGCCAATGCGCACCAAGGTCTCATCCCCTGCCCGCGCTTCGACAAAGGGGCGAAGGTGACTGCGCGGGCCAAGAGAAATGGTTCTGCCAACCTCGGCCACCAGGGTCGGGCGAATGGTATTGGAGACCTGCGCCGCTCGTACCGCGTCGGATGGGCGCGTGGTATTGGCGAGGTCGTGCAGCGCATCCTGAAAGTCATCGAGTCCTGTTTGCGGGCCGATGAATACGAGATCCCCACCGAGCGAGAGCTCCAGCGTGCCGCGCCGCATATGGGTATGCACCCCGAGCGACAACGCCCCGGCCCAGGGCCGATCTCCGGCTGCCGGAGAGCGCAGGTTATCTGGCGCCAGAATCTGACCGAGGAAACGCAGTTCCAGAAGTTCGCCGAACCCCGCAGGAGCCTGACCGTCCCACCCGAAGCCATAGATCCGCGACGACGCCACCGAACCGGTGCGCCAGCGGTCCTTTCCATCCCCGATCAGATCATTGTCGATCAGATGACCATAGCCAATGCGATGACGTTTCAAAGGTTCTGCTCGGACCGGATCGGCTGCAAATGCAGCGCCCGTCGCAGAAAGCGCAATCGCGGCGCACAGAGCCAGCGCAAGAGATCGGATCATGGGTGTACCTGCTGGAGGAGAGGGTCTTTGGTTGGTTACATCTGATTAACCATCCTCGCAGCACCCCACTAGTGCAGCCGCGCCACAGATGCGCGCAAAGCCCGACTCCGCTGCCTTGGAATAGCCCTGTTTTGGGCGGGTTTTGAACGCCTTATGCGACTCTGCCGGCGAAGCTTAGGACTCGTCCACAGGCTCCACCACCGGCCCGCCAGCAGAGCGCCAGCCGGAAAAACCATCGCTGATATGCGCGGCCTCGAACCCCATATCCTGCAAGAGCGCAACCGAGAGCGCCGAGCGCCAGCCAGAGGCGCAATGGAAGATAAACCGCTTCTCCTCGGCAAAGATCTCTTTGAAATAGGGGCTGTCGGGATCGACCCAGAACTCCAGCATGCCTCTTGGACAGTGAAAGCTACCGGGGATGAATCCCATGCGTTGACGTTCACGCACATCGCGCAGATCGACAAACACCACATCGGGCGCATCATGCAGCGCAATGGCGGCGGCGGCGTCGATCTCTTCAATGCGGGCGCGGGCGGCGGCAACCATCTGTGCCGATGAGGTCTTGAGCTGAGCCATGAAGGCCTCCTGAACCGTTTGACCTCAACACTCTAGGAGGCGCGGGGCGGCAAGACCACCCCGCATGCGCCACGCCGTGCGCTCTGCTGTTCACAGCGATTGACAGCTGCCCTGCCCTGCCCCAGTGTCGCCTCGACGCCGGGCCGACTGCGCCCATTCGGCAGACCCCCAAAACACTCGAGGAGCCCAGCGTGCGCGCAGACACATCCCTGTCCCAATCCAACGCCGAGCCAATCTCTTTGTGGGACCATTCGTCCGAGGAGCCCGCCTACGCAAATCCAAACGCCCGTGAAAGCCGCGTTGACGTGGCGATCGTCGGAGGTGGCTACACGGGTCTTTCGACCGCGCTCCATGGCGCGCTCAAGGGGCTGTCCTGTCATGTGCTGGAAGCCGCAGAAATCGGTCACGGAGGCTCCGGGCGCAATGTCGGGTTGGTCAATGCCGGGCTCTGGCTGCCGCCACAGCAAGTGGAACACCTCTTGGGCAAGACGCACGGCGGCGCCCTTGTGCGCACGCTGGGCGAGATGCCAGACTATGTTTTCTCGCTGATCGAGCACCATCAGATCCGCTGCGAGGCAACTCGCGCGGGCACGATCCACGCGGCCCACGCCGCCTCGGGCCTGCGCGATCTCGAAGCGCGCGCCGCAGGCTGGCAGGCACTTGGCGCTCCGGTGCGGCTGCTGTCGGCCGAAGAAACCGCCGAGAAGACCGGCACCGTCAAATTTCACGGGGGCCTCCTGGATGCCCGCGCGGGTACCATCAATCCGATGGGGTATGTGCGCGGATTGGCCCGCGCCGCACGGGCCGCCGGGGCCGAGATCTCCACGCAGACCAAGGTACTGTCGCTGCAGAAAGACGGTGCGGACTGGAAAGTGGAGACCGATCGCGGCGTGATTACCGCTGGACGTGTGGTCCTTGCCACTAATGCCTACAGCGCGGACCTCTGGCCGAAACTGGCGCAGAGCTTTACCCCAATCCATTTCTTCCAACTTGCCACGGCCCCCTTGGGCGCTGAGGCCAGCGCGATCCTCCCCGATGGTCAGGGCCTTTGGGACACCGGCAAGATCATGTTCTCTCTGCGCCGCGATCGTGCGGGGCGGCTGATCATCGGCTCCATGGGGTCGGTCGTGGGCGGCACCGCAGGGCTCTCGCGCCGGTGGGCGGAACGCAAGTTGCGTCGCCTGTTTCCAGATCTTGGTACACTTGACTTTGAGGATGCTTGGCACGGGCAGATCGCCTTCACTCCGGACCATCTGTTTCGCATTCACCGCCTCGACGAAGGGCTCTATGCACCGGTGGGCTATAACGGGCGCGGCATAACAACCGGGACACTGTTTGGTCGGGCGTTGGCGGATCTTTTTGCCGGCGCACCCGAAGAGAGCCTGCCGCTGCCGATCTCTGACCTTGTGCCGGACAGGGGGCGCGCTGTGAAAACACAGCTCTATCGGAGTGCGTTTCTCGCCAAACAGGCGGCAGAGAGCATTCTCTGACACCAGGTGGGGCGCCCGTAAGACGCGCGCTGACCTGAAACTCCGGGGCGCATCAGTTCGCAGCGTCCTCCCACACGGCATCAAGCGTGGCGTTGATCTCGGCGGCCGCGGTTTGCAGTGCCTCAAGATGCAGGCGCGCGAATTCTTCGACAGGTTTGTAGGGCCTGAGCCAGAGCACCGACAGACCGCCCACCACGCGCCCACGGGCCTTGATGGCGACGGCGATGGCGCGCAAATCGGTGTCCCAATCCGGATCGCTCATCGGCGCAGAGAGGCGCTCTGCATAGCCCACTTGGCGCACCTGTTCGATCCGCGCCATCAGCCCCGCGAGGTCCAGCCCGAAACGCACCGGACCCCACTGAAGATCGGGCTTGAAGGCCTCGTAGATGGTGGCGATTTCAGAATCTTTCATCTCTGCCAGACAGGCGAGCCCGGTGGCCGAGCCAAAATGGCTGACACGCTGGTTGATCTGGCCGCGCTCGACGTGAAAGGTGCTGGCGTGGCGGGTATTGTCGATGATCCGCATCGCACGCGTTTCGCGGATATGGATGTCGGACGGCCAGCCAATCTCCTTGGTCAACGCAAGCGCCCGCGGGATCGCCGCCTCTGAGATATGCAGCATCCCCTTTGGCATGACCTCGCCCGAAATATCTGGAAATACAACCAAGGTCCGATAGAGCTTGTCTGCAAGGGAACGGCGCACAATCTTGCGCGCAATCAAGGTCTGCAAAAGACGGCGCAGCGTGCTCTTGGGCAGGCCTGTCGCCCGGTGCAGATCCGCAAGCGACATCGCTCCCTCGCGCGCGAGGGTTTCCAGAATTTCGATACCACGATCCAGAGAGCGATTTTCTTTCAGCATATCTCGTCATGCCACCCAGCGGCATGTTTTGCCAAAGGGTTTTTGTGCCTCCCGACCTAACCTATCGTCGTTTTGGCACTCGGAACAAGGCATGCGCTATGAATATTCTCTTTATCATGTTCGACCAGCTCCGGTTCGACTACCTGAGCTGCGCGGGCCACCCGCATCTCAAGACGCCTCATATCGACCGGCTGGCCGAGCGCGGCGTGCGGTTCACTAACGCTTATGTGCAATCCCCGATCTGCGGCGCCGCACGGATGAGCTGCTATACCGGGCGCTATGTGTCCAGCCACGGGGCGCAATGGAACAACTCGCCGCTGCGGGTGGGCGAATGGACCATGGGGGATCACCTGCGCAAGGCGGGCATGGGCTGCTGGCTCATTGGCAAGACCCATATGAACGCTGACAGCGAAGGCATGGCCCGCCTCGGTCTCAGCCCCGACAGCGTGATTGGCGCACGCCAGGCCGAATGCGGCTTTGACGTCTGGATCCGCGACGATGGCCTCTGGGCCGAGGGGCCGGACGGGTTTTATGACCAAAAACGCAGCCCCTATAATGAATACCTTAAATCAAAAGGTTACGCGGGTCACAACCCCTGGCACGACTTCGCCAATGCGGGTCTTGAGGGCGAAGAAATGGCGTCCGGCTGGTTCATGGCCAATGCGCAGAAGGCCGCAAATATTGCCGAGGAAGACAGCGAAACCCCGTGGCTCACCACCAAGACCATCGAGTTCATTGAACAGGCCGAGGGGCCATGGTGCGCGCATGTGAGCTATATCAAGCCGCACTGGCCCTATATCGTGCCCGCGCCCTATCACGACATGTACGGACCGGAGCATGTGCTGCCCGCCGTCAAAGACCCCGCGGAGCGCGACGATCCGCACCCCGTTTATGGGGCCTTCATGGGCAATGCCATCGGTCAGGCCTTCTCGCGCGAGGAGGTCCGACAGGCCGCCATCCCCGCCTATATGGGCCTCATAAAGCAATGCGACGACCAGATGGGGCGGCTGTTTCAGTACCTTGAGGACACCGGCCGGATGAATGATACGATGATCGTGATCACCTCTGACCACGGCGACTATCTGGGCGATCACTGGCTGGGCGAGAAGGATCTCTTTCACGAGCCCTCCGTCAAAGTACCGATGATCATCTATGATCCCCGCCCCGAAGCCGACGCTACCCGGGGCACCACCTGCGATGCACTGGTGGAAAACATCGACCTGCTCCCGACCTTTGTGGAGGCCGCAGGCGGCGAGGTCGCAGATCACATTCTGGAAGGCCGCGCGCTTACACCATGGCTGCATGGCCAGACACCCGAAGCGTGGCGGGACTACGCAATCAGCGAATACGACTATTCCGGCACGCCGATGAGTGTGAAGCTTGGCATCGCCCCCCGCGATGCGCGGCTGTTTATGGTGACGGACACGCGCTGGAAATTCATGCACGCCGAGGGCGGCCTGCCGCCAATGCTGTTTGATCTGAAAAACGACCCGCAGGAATTTCACGACCTTGGCCGCAGTCCAGACCACACTGAGGTGATCGATATGATGTATGCGCGCCTCGGGCAGTGGGGGCGGCGCATGTCGCAACGCATCACCCGCTCGGACGCGCAGATCATTGCGGGGCGCGGCGCTTCACGCGGCAAAGGCATTTTGCTTGGGGTCTATGAACCCGAGGACGTCCCCGCTGAGTTAACCGTAAAATATCGCGGCAAACCGCCGACCTGAGACAGAATGCGCCCGGTTTTGAGCCGGGCGCTCACTTTCTCAACTCAGCTCAGATACGTCGCCGCAACCATGTCCCGCGCCTCTCAGGAGGATCGTGACGTAGCGTAAATCGACCTGCCCCCGGTGGCCGCACCGCAGCGCGAAACGCGGACATCCCTCCCCGCGCGCAGTGCATTGCAAAGGCCCGGAATAGCACGGGTAAATCCTCTCGACGCCGCGCCGTGCAGGAGGTGCCTAAAATCTAGTCAGTTTCTCGATTTCCCCGCCGATCACGGCGTTGCAGCCGTGTTATGATACGCATGCCCTTTAAAAATTACCTTTTTCTTATATGCTTTTGGTTGAGAACTTCGATCTGAGAGCAACCATGGAACAACCAACAAGCTTTGATGAGATGTGGGGAACAAGTGGGTCTCTTAGGGAGCCCTATCGTGAATTTCACGATTGGTTTGGCAGTGAGGATCCGGCCCGCCTGCGCAAGAAACAGCGGGACGCGGACAAGCTGTTTCGGCTGACCGGGATCACCTTTAACGTCTACGGAAAGGCCGAGGCCGAAGAGCGCCTCATCCCTTTTGACATCATCCCCCGCATCATTTCAGGCAGCGAATGGGCGCGCCTGTCGCGCGGGATTGAGCAGCGCGTGCGCGCGATCAATGCCTTCCTCTATGACATTTACCATAAACAGGAAATCGTGAAGGCGGGGCGGATCCCCAAAGAGATGATCAGCCGCAATGATGCCTTCCTGCCCCATATGATCGGGGTGGAGCCGCCGGGTGGGGTCTACACGCATATTGTCGGCATCGATCTGGTGCGCACCGGCCCGGGCGAGTTTTACGTGCTGGAAGACAACGCCCGCACCCCCTCTGGCGTGAGCTACATGCTTGAAAACCGTGAAACCATGCTGCAGATGTTCCCGGAGCTTTTCAGTCAGAACCGGGTGCAGCCGGTGTCAAATTACCCGACCGATCTGCGCCGGTCTCTAGCGGCAAGCGCACCGCAGAGTTGCACCGGCAAACCCGTGGTCGCCGTGCTGACCCCGGGCATCTACAACTCCGCCTATTTCGAACATGCGTTTCTGGCCGACAAAATGGGCGTCGAGCTTGTCGAGGGGCAGGATCTCAGGGTGATCGACGGGCGCGTCGCCATGCGCACGACCCGAGGCTACAAACCCATCGATGTGCTTTATCGCCGGGTGGATGACGAATTTCTCGACCCGCTGAACTTCAATCCCGAGAGCGCGCTGGGCGTGCCGGGGATCATGGATGTCTACCGCGCAGGCAACATCACGATCGCCAATGCGCCCGGCACCGGCATCGCCGATGACAAGGCGATCTACAGCTACATGCCGGAGATCGTCGAATTCTACACTGGCGAGCGCCCCCTGCTGCAGAATGTGCAGACCTGGCGCTGCTCGGAGCCTGATGCGCTGGCCTATGTGCTCGACAATCTCGAGGATCTGGTGGTCAAGGAAGTGCATGGATCCGGCGGCTATGGGATGCTGATCGGGCCGACTGCCAGCAAGAAGGATCTTGCCGCCTTCCGTCGCAAGCTCAAGGCGCGGCCGGGCAACTATATCGCGCAACCGACCTTGGCGCTCTCGACCGTGCCGATCTTTTCGCGCGCGGGGCTGAGCCCGCGGCATGTCGATCTCAGACCCTTTGTTCTGTGCAGCCCCAACAAGGTGCATATCACCCCCGGTGGTCTCACCCGGGTTGCGCTCAAGAAAGGGTCGCTCGTGGTCAACTCCTCGCAGGGAGGTGGCACGAAGGATACATGGGTGCTGGAGGACTGACGCAATGCTGGGAAAAACCGCAAATGGTCTGTTCTGGATGTCGCGATACCTTGAACGGGCAGAAAACACCGCACGCCTGATCGAAACAGGTCAGCGCATCGCGCTCACACGGCTCGGCAGCGCCGAGGATGAGTGGGTTTCCATCCTGCAATCGGCCGGGTCACTGGGCGGCTTTCGAGAGGCCTATGACACCCATGGCCAGGATGCGGCAGTGGACTGGATGCTGCGTGGCAAGGACAACCCCTCCTCCATCATGTCGTCGATTGCGGCCGCCCGCCAGAATGCGCGGCTGGTGCGTGCGGCGATCACGGGAGAGGTCTGGGAAGCGATCAATGCCACTTACATGACCGCAAGCGACCTGCTCGCGCGCAAAGTGAGCGCACGCGACCTGCCGGATGTTCTGGCGTCGATCCGCCAGCACACCGCACTGATGCGCGGCATGGTCCATGGCACGATGCTGCGCAATGACATCTACGATTTTCTGCGCATCGGCACCTTTCTTGAGCGGGCCGACAACACGGCACGCATCCTCGATGTGAAATATTACGTGCTGCTGCCCTCCGTGAGCGCCGTCGGCAGTTCCATCGACAATGTGCAATGGGAGAGCATCCTGCGCTCGGTCTCTGCGCGCGGTGGCTTTCGCATGGAATACGGCGCCGATGGCGGACCGCAGGAAATCGCGCATTTCCTGATTTTCGACAAGCGCATGCCACGCAGCCTTGCGTTTTGCGTCAGCAAAATCAAAGACAACCTGCGCTATCTCAATGCGGGACAGCCGACCCCCTCGCCATCCCAAGAGCTCGTGACCCATCTGGAGAACACCTACCTGTCTCATGGGATCGAAGAGGTCTTTGACTACGGCCTGCACGAATTCATCGAGAAGATGCTCGAACTCCTCCTGGAACTCGCACATCAAATCCAACTCGACTATCGCTTCTATGAGTAAGCCATGCGCCTGACCATTCATCACACAACCCGCTATCGCTTTGACGAACCGGTCTCCTTTGGCCTGCAACAGCTTCGCAAAACGCCAAAAACCAACACCAACCAACAGGTTGTGGAATGGCAAACCCGTATTATCGGGGGCCAGAAGGAGGTTTCCTTTGACGACCACCACCACAATGTGACGGAACTTATCAGCTTTGAGCCCGGCGTGACGGAGCTGGAGCTGGTCTCAGAGGGCGTGGTCGAGCTGACCGACACTCACGGCGTGGTGGGGCGTCACCGAGGCCCTTCGCCCCTGTGGCTCTATACCCGTCCCACCGCGCTGACAGAGGCACGCGCCGGGGTGCGAGAATTGATCCGCGATCTCGACGACAGCAACCCTGTCGACATGCTGCACCAGCTGTCCGCCCGCATTCGCGAGGCCATCACCTATCAGATCGGCGTCTCGGAGCTTGGCTGGAGCGCGGAAGACGCGATCCAGTCAGCGCATGGCGTCTGTCAGGATCATGCCCATGTCTTTATCGCCTGCGCGCGCAAGCTTGGCCTGCCGGCACGCTATGTCTCGGGTTACCTCATGCTCGACGATCGCACCACTCAGGATGCCATGCACGCCTGGGCGGAGGCTCATGTCGAGGGGCTCGGATGGGTCGGCTTTGACGTCTCCAACGGCATCTCGCCCGATGCGCGCTACGTGCGTGTTGCAACAGGGCTGGACTATTCTGATGCGGCCCCTGTATCTGGAACGCGAATTGGAGGCGCGGGCGAAGCGCTCGACGTTCAGATCGAAGTGGCGCAACAGTGAGGCCTAGATGACATATTGTGTGGGAATGATGCTCGATGCCGGGCTGGTTTTCATGTCCGACACCCGCACAAATGCAGGGCTAGACAATATCTCAACTTTCAAAAAGATGACCTCTTGGGAGACCCCCGGCGAGCGGGCCATCACCCTGCTGTCCTCGGGCAATCTTGCCACCACGCAGGCCGTTGTGAGCCTTCTGGAGGAACGCCCCCACGCGCACGGCGAACGCGACCCGTCGATCCTTGGCGTGCCCTCGATGTTCCAGGCCGCTCGGTTGGTGGCGGATACGCTGCGCGAGGTGATCGCACAGCATGATGCTGCGGGACAACAGGCCGACAGCGCCTTTGGGGCCACGTTGATACTGGGTGGTCAGATCAAAGGCGGGCCGCCGCGCCTCTTCATGATCTACCCCGAGGGCAATTTTATCGAAGCCAGCTCGGATACGCCTTTCTTTCAGATTGGCGAAACAAAATACGGCCGCCCGATTCTGGTCCGGGCGTATGATCCGAAAATGTCCTTTGAGGCTGCGATCAAGCTGCTCCTCGTGAGCTTTGACTCCACCGTCAAAGCCAACCTGTCGGTGGGAGCACCGTTTGATTTTCACTTCTATCGCAAGGACTCGCTCCAGCTCGACACCACGGGGCGTATCGATGCGGACAATCCCTATCTGCAGCTGATCTCTCAAGGCTGGGGCGATGCGTTGAAAAACGCGCTCGAGAGCCTGCCAGACTTCGCGCTCGAGTGATCTGCCCGCCTGCACCCCTATTGGTGTGGGCCAAGGATCCGCATACATGCGGCAGAAACGCTGGTCACACAGAAACGCAGGCACATCAAGCCAGCTTGCATGGATGCGTTCTGATGGACCGTGCAGGCCCGGAGCCCCTGTTGCAGGCCGGGCCCAAGATCTAGGCCGGAATCCGAAGCGCCGCGATGAGGGCCTGCATGTCCTCGGGCAGCGGCGCCTCAAACCGCATCATTTCTCCGCTCACCGGATGCTCGAACCCCAGAACGGCCGCGTGCAATGCCTGTCTTTGAAAGCTGTTGATTGCCGCAAGCCCGGCCGCGCTCAGCGCCTTGGGAGAGATCTTGCGCTTGCCGCCATAGGTGGGATCCCCCAAGAGCCCATGGCCCGCATGCGCCATATGCACCCGGATCTGATGCGTGCGTCCGGTTTCAAGCCAGCACTCGACCAAAGAAGCAGCCGCGGGCGCACCAAAGGCCTCGATGATCCGGGCGCGAGTGACCGCGTGGCGCCCGCCCTCAAACAACACCGCCTGACGCTGGCGGTCGGTTTTATGGCGTGCAAGCTGCGTGGTGATCTTGAGGATGTTGCCCGGCTCGAAGCTGGCACCGCGCACCCCGCGCAGACGGGGATCATTGCCATCCGGCACCCCATAGCAGACCGCCTGATAATAGCGTTCCACCGTGTGACGTTCGAACTGCGCCGCCAGACCCTGATGCGCGGCATCCGACTTTGCCACCACCAAGAGCCCCGAGGTCTCCTTGTCGATCCGATGCACGATGCCGGGACGTTTGACGCCCCCCACCCCGGACAGATCCGCGCCGCAGTGATGCAGAAGCGCATTGACCAGCGTGCCGGAAGGGCTACCCGGAGCGGGATGCACCACCATGCCAGCGGGTTTGTTGATGACGATGAGGTCGGCGTCCTCGTGGATCACATCAAGCGGAATGTCCTCGGGGCCGATATGACTGTCCTCGGCCTCTTCGACGGTGATGACGATCAGTGCGCCCTCGGCAACGCGGGACTTGGCATCATTGGCGCGGGCGCCATCCACCGAGACACCTCCGCTTTCGATCAGACGCGCCAGACGGGTGCGCGACAGGTTCGCTTCCTCTGGCACATCGCGCGCAATCGCTTTATCAAGCCGCTTGGGCGGGTTGTCCGCGATCACAAATTCAATGCGGCGGCTGGCCATGACACATCCTTCCGAACCTGAAGACATTACCGAACCGACGCAGCTGCGTTTCCTGCGCCGTCTCGTGACCACGTTGACCGTGATCATGGTGGGCGGGGTTCTAGTGGTTATTGCGTTGCTTGTCATCCGTTTGTCGGATGATACCCGCGCACCGCAAGTGCCGGCAGATATTTCCTTGCCCGAGGGCGTCACCGCGCGTGCCGTGACCTTTGGCACCGGCTGGCTGGCGGTGGTAACGACAGAAGATCAGATCCTGATCCTCGACAGTGAAACCGGCGCTCTGCGCCAGCGAATTCAGATCGACTAGGCCTCGCCCGAGCGACAAAACCCGACAGCTTTGCCGCCAGCGCGGCAAAGCATTGATCCCGCACCAATCGGCAAGATGCCTGCATGTCGCAAGCGAAGGTTTTTAGCAATCTGGGGAGGGTGGTACCACCTCCTGGTCTCGAACCAGGGACCTCTTGATCCACAATCAAGCGCTCTAACCAACTGAGCTAAGGCGGCACTGAGGGCGATTTACATCACAGAAAATCGGAGTGCAAGAGCCCATGTCACAAGTTTTTTGCACTTTTTTGCGCGGCGGCAAATTCTTGTGGATTTCTCCAAGCACCACTTGGCGGTCACGCAGGCACTACTCCGATGGAGCCCGGAGGATCCCTGTTCTGCGCTGCAAAACACCTGCGCCAGCGGGATGGTGATTCCCTTGTTTTGGGCCGTGTCGCGCTCTGGATTTACGCTGCAGCGCTCTGATGCACCGATGAGGCGGACATCTTGCATTTTAGAGGGTTGCAGGCTAGCACGTTGGCTCACCGCGACCCGAAGGAGCTCGACATGGGGATCAACACCGAACGTGACATTGAGGCGAACATGCAGATCGGCCCTACTGATGTCGGGATGGTCCGCATCTTTATCGAAGCCGATGGGCTAGAGATCCCGATGGACTTCGATCCCGAAGAAGCCGAGGAAATCGCTGACGAAATCCGCGCAGCCGCGCAGGCCGCCCGCGCCGTCAGCTCCTGATCCCTCGCACACAGCCGACGAGATCGCCGGGCCTTGCGCCCGGCTTTTTTGTGTCACGGTAACCGCCTTCTTGCCGCGCCCATCTCACTCTTGCCCATAAAGTTACCGCAAGCACCGGCGCGATCACGCGCGCGGCCAAGCTATGCTGCAAAATCAATAGGATTTTAGGGGCTCCGTTTACGGAGGTTAGGACCGTGTTAACCTATCCCTCCAAATGATTAACGGACGTCAAGTGTTTGCTTGGAGCGTAAGTGATGTACCATTTTACAACCCCGCCGTTGGGACCAGTCGTGATCTTACCGAGCGCCATCGCCACCGCGAATGGCCCCCAAGCTGCCGCCGTCTCCATTTCTGACAGTGAGAGCCTGACCACAAATCAGTTGCACAATCAGCTGTCCGAGGCCCGTCGCGCTCGTGACAAGATGATCGAGCAAGTCAGTCGGCCACCGGAGCCCGGCTGGAAATCCGCGATGCATCAGATCTCGGATACCGTCGACCACATGGAGAAAGTCCTCGATCTCCTGCGCTCTCATGTTTCCGCCTTGCCTGCGTCCCCGGCGACAGGGTCAGATCCGCTTGCGGTCTACCCATCCGGCGTCGCAATGCAGCAGTCTGGCAGGACGCCAGACACTCCACCGTCGGTGGCAGAAGCCCCGGCGGCCCCAACCGCTGTGTCCGATCCGGCAGCCCCCCCCGCGGCTGGCCCTCAGGACCCCAATGCAAGCGCTCAGGCGCTGGCCTCCTCGCAGCCACGGGTGATCTACGTGATGAATGACGGCGTTGTCATCATCGGCCTCCCCCAAACCGAAGCGGACGCCACCACCGGGACCGCTGAGGCGGCCTCCCCCGCCTCGCGCGACAACAGCACTGATGCGGCAGGACGTGCCGATCCTCTGCAGCCCCCGCAATCAGGAGCACCCATGACCGCCAATACCGTGATCAGCCTGCCCCTCACCGAAGACCAGAAACGTGCCAGCGCTGATCTGATCGCGCTGGCTAAAAAGGCCTACGCCTATCAGGCTCAGCCTCGGGATGCACAAGCGGCAGAGCTGATTTCTGACGAGAATGTGGGCCTCACCGGTGCACTGTCCGAGTCGCCTGAACTCAGCGCCCCTGACCGGCCGGAGCGGGCTCCGGTGCCGCGCATCCTGACGGCGGAGCTGGCGCAACCCGATGCCGGGTCGCAGCGCCCTGCGGCCAATGATGATCCGCTGATTGCCGCCGCAGCACCGTATGCCCGCGACCCGCAGCGCGAGGCGGCACAGGCCCAGGAACAGCAGCAGATCCTCGCGCTACAGCTGGATGGCCATCACGACATCATCTATATTGTGCCTCCGGCGCAGGCGGCGATTGATCTGACGGCTTGATCCCGCGCGCATTCTAGAGGCCTGGGCGCCGGTGCGGTCTGGCCGAGATATACCCGCCAGACGCAGCGCAGCGAGTCTCGCCTCAGCTGTCGCCGTGCACCTCTGACACCGCAAAGGCAAAGGCCTCATGTCCGGGGCGTGGATCACGCAGCCGTTGCAGGCGACGGGCCGCATCCATGGCGAACTTCTGTGTCATTTTCTTGCGGCGCGCTGGTGCCACTTTCTGCTCAGGCCCCATGCGTACCACCTCTGCGTCATAGGCATCCGCAAGGATCAAACCGGTGCCTTCGGGCAGAAGCTCGGTGGGAAACTCCACATCCACCGCCCAGAAATACCGGTCGCACCACTCAAGGTAGCCCTGCCATTTGCCATCGCTTTGAAAATCGGCGCGGCTGGATTTGCATTCGATGACCCAGAGCTCCCCCTTGGGACCCAAGGCCATCACATCGACCCGCAAACCGCGCTGCGGAACAAATTCTTCAAGCGCCGCAAACCCCATGGATCGGAGGTAGCGACTGACGCCACGGGCAAGACGCTGCCCCGGCTGCATGAGCGCCAAAGTCGCCGCATCCGCATCCATATCGCCTGTTCCGACCTCTCCCTGATCCGCCTCGTCGGCTGGGCGCCCCTCCGCCTCAGACCGATCTGGGGCTTGGGTGTCGAAACCTTCGGTGATTTTGTGTTGCTCTGCCATGATCCAAAAGTGAACAATTGGTGAACAAAAATCAAGCACAACATCTGCGCCCGCCCCCTTGTGCACAAGCGCGCTGCGCACTACCTATGGCGCAGGCGGGTTCTCCCCTTCTCGTGACAGGCAGCATTCCAGTGGCCTTAAGCAATTCCGAGGGAGCTGGCTCTGTCCGGATCCTGGTCCGTTTACCTGGCGCCCACCTGTACATACAGGTCCTCGGGAATCAACGCCGCACGGTTGACTGGTGGTTCCCGCCGCTTCTCCCCCCAAGATACTCAAAAGCCGCGCAAACTGGGCGCGGCCTTTTGGTGTCGGGTGATGACGACGCCAGACAGTGCTGGCTATCAGCGAAGGGTCCGGCGCTGCGGCTTGGAGGCTTTGGCCGGGATCGGCACGGGCTGCATCTCGGGGCCAACCCATGTGCCGCCGCGCGGAGTATCATCGCGCTCCGCCATCGCCATGATCTTAAAGCCAAACTGCACACCTCCAAAAACCACTGCGTTGGAAATCCACAGCGCCAGAACGGCGATCACGCCCGAATCCGAGCCAAAGACCAGCGCGCCGAGATTGGCAATGTTGAACCACAGCAGGATCGCAACAAAGAGAGCGGCCAGCACCAGCCCCCAAAGGGCGCTTTTGATGTAGAGCTTGATCAGTTCAGGCATGGCATC
Source organism: Epibacterium sp. HA2-3 (assembly GCF_055693725.2). Classification (NCBI taxonomy): domain Bacteria; kingdom Pseudomonadati; phylum Pseudomonadota; class Alphaproteobacteria; order Rhodobacterales; family Roseobacteraceae; genus Epibacterium; species Epibacterium sp. HA2-3. The sequence continues at coordinate 2,100,568 of NZ_CM172490.1, forward strand.
CTCCTCAGGTGTGTCACACCATCAAGGTAGAATGCCTCAGCATCTCTTTCCAGAACGCATAAGATAGTGCGACGATTTTGCACGTATGCTGCGTATAATCTGAACTATTGCGCAGGCATCTGCTTGCCAAAGTAGGAGCAAACCCGTGAACGCAGAGCTCGGGGACAGGCACAGGGACGCGACAGATATGAAGATCACCCGCCGCATCGGCCGCTTTCTGGTCAACCAGCCGCATCTGATCAACTGGGGCATCGGCGCCGCGATTGTTGCCCTGCCCGTGGTGGTCTGGATGGACCTGATGGCGATCACCGATCAATCGCTGCGCCGCCAGGGGCAGGCTCTGGACGCGGTCTTGGACACCGTGCGCAGCTATTATGCCCGCAATGTGATTGGCCGCTTGAATCCGGACGGGTCGACCTTTGCCACCCACGACTATCACGACCGTGACGGGGCCATCCCGATCCCCGCGACCATGGCGATCGAGCTCGGCGATCAGATCGGCACCCATGGGCTGAACGTGCAGTACCGATTTGCCTCGGACTATCCCTTTCATGGCCGCGAGACGACAGAGCTGACCTGGGCGGAGGATCACGCGCTGAGCCGGTTTCGCGAGGGGGTGGACGATCACTACCTGTTCTACCGGGGCGAAGAATCCGGGCTGCTGACACATGCAGTAACAATGATCACTCCTGTGGTGATGGAAGAGGCCTGCGTTGCCTGCCACAACAACCACTCCGACAGCCCCAAAACCGATTGGGCGGTTGGCGACATTCGCGGCGTGCAGTCCTACAGCATTGTGCAGCCGGTGGCGGTGAGCCTGTTCTCCTTTAGCCACCTGCTGGCCTATATGGTGGTCGCTGGCGGCTTTGGTGCGTTTTTTGCACTGCATCAGCTGCGACTGGCGCAGCGATTTCGCAAGATAAGCGAGGAGCTGTCCTCCAACAATGAATTCCTCGCCGGGATCTCGATGAAGATTTCGCGCTACCTGTCGCCGCAGGTATATCGGTCGATCTTCTCCGGCGAAAAGGACGCCTCGATCTCCACCGAACGCAAAAAACTGACGGTGTTCTTTTCCGACATCAAGGATTTCACCCAGACGGCAGAGACCTTGCAGCCGGAGGAGCTGACGGCGCTTCTGAACGAGTATTTCACCGAGATGTCCGCCATCGCGGCCAAACATGGGGCGACCATCGACAAGTTCATCGGCGATGCCATCGTGGCCTTCTTTGGTGATCCTGAAACGCTGGGCACTGCTGAGGACGCGCGGGCTTGCGTGCGGATGGCGCTGGAGATGCAGGAGCGTTTGAGAGAGCTGGAAAAAGAATGGCGCGCGCGTGGCATCGACAGGCCTTTCCGGGCGCGCATCGGTATCAACACGGGCTATTGCAACGTCGGCAACTTCGGTTCGGAAGAACGGATGGATTACACCATCATCGGCGCGGAGGCCAATCTGGCCGCCCGCCTGGAGGCGGCAGCGGAACCGGGAGGCATCGTGATGAGCCATGAGACTTATGCCCATGTGCGCGACTTCGTGGCTGCCACCCCCATGCCGCCGATGCAGTTCAAGGGCATCACGCGCGACGTGCATCCCTATGCCATCGCGCCGGGGCAATCGGGCAACCTGCCACCCACCGAGACCAGCATGGACGGCAAAAGCCTAACCGTGCATTTGGAGCGGCTCGACGACACCACGCGCGCGCAGCTGGAGGCGATCCTCGGCAAGCCGCTGAAAGGCTGACCGATCCGCCCTGTCCAGACTGACCCTATCCGCAAACCCAAATGCAAAACGGCGCCCCCGCATGGGAGGCGCCGTTTCTGTTTTCCGTGATCTGAGGGCCTCAGCGGCCCTCACTTAGGTCGCTTTTCGCTCGCTCATCAGGCCGCGCAGGATTGCATAGCACATCACCAACAGCACAACCGTGAACGGCAGGCCCGTAGAGATCACCATGGACTGCAACGATTGCAGGCCGCCGGCGCTCAGGAGGAGAACGATCGCAACCGCACCTTCAAAGACGCACCAGAAGGCCCGCTGCGGTACCGGCGCATCTACCTTGCCGCCAGCGGTGATGGTGTCGATCACCAGCGACCCCGAGTCCGAGGAGGTCACAAAGAACACGATCACCAGCACGATGCCGACCAGCGAGGTGATCCCGGCAAGCGGCATCACATCCAGCATCTTGAAGAGCTTCAGCTCCAGCGCCGCATCCTGCGCTACGGTGTAGCCATCAGAAAGAACCTGATGGATCGCAGTGCCGCCGAATACGCTCATCCACAGGACGCAGACCATCGACGGGATCAACAGCACGCAGATGATGAATTCACGCACGGTCCGGCCACGGCTGACGCGGGCGATGAACATGCCCACGAACGGCGACCAGGAAATCCACCACGCCCAGTAGAACGACGTCCAGCCCTGCATGAAGTTGACATCCTCACGTCCGACCGGGTTCGAGAGCGCCGGGAGATACTGGAAATAGGCCATCAGCGAGTCCCAGAACAGCGACAGCAGGAACACGGTCGGCCCCACCAGCAGCACAAAGACCAGCAGCACAAAGGCCAGCCCCATATTGATCTCCGACAGGATCTTCACACCGCCATCAAGCCCGCGCAGCACCGAAACCAGTGCGATTGCGGTGATGGCCGAGATCAGGATGACCTCAGTAGTGGACCCGATCGAGATGCCAAACAGCTCATTGAGGCCCGCATTGGCTTGCGTTGCGCCAAATCCGAGCGAAGTTGCCAGGCCAAAGAGGGTCGCAAAGACGGCAAGGATGTCGATCACATGGCCAACCCAACCCCAGACGGCATCGCCAAAAATCGGATAGAAAGCAGACCGGATCGTGAGCGGCAGGCCCTTGTTGTAGCTGAACAAGGCCAGCGCAAGCGCCACAACGGCATAGATCGCCCAAGGGTGAAGCCCCCAGTGAAAGATCGTCGCCGCCATCCCGAGGCGCACGGCCTCGGCTTCATTACCACCTGCGGCCCCAAGTGGTGCCCAGTCGGTACGCACGCCGCCCTCGGATGCGGTGCCCCCGATGGAAGAGGCAAAATGGCTCAGAGGTTCGGAAACCCCATAGAACATCAAACCGATGCCCATACCGGCTGCAAACAGCATCGCAAACCAGCCAATGTAGCTATAGTCGGGTTCTGCCTCCGTGCCGCCGAGCCTCACATTGCCAAAGGGCGTCACGATCAGGAACAGGCAGAAGATCACAAAGATATTTGCGGCACCGAGGAAGAACCAGTCAAAGCCCTTGGTCACTGCGCTAAAGAGCCAGGAGAACACGTTGCCGGCCTGCTCGGGCAGTGCGAGCGTGTAGAACACGAAGGCCACAACCGCGATCCCGGAGATGGCAAACACCGGGTTGTGGATGTCAAAGCCAAAGGGGCCAACGGATCCCTCGACGTTGTCCTGCCCGATTTCATAATCCGTATCAATGATATGTGCTGCGCCGTCCGGGCTTGGGATGCCGTCGGGCGTTTCCGTCGTTTGGTCGGTCATAACTACCGCCTTTCGTTTCGGAGTTTCAGTTCTGTTATTCGTTAATCACGCACCAAGAGCACCGATGCGGCACTATGGGCGGCAACATGCGCCCCGTGACCGGCCCAGATGTAGTCTGAAATATTCGGCACATGGGTCGCCATCACCACCAGATCTGCCTTGAGATCCGAAATCGCGCGTTCCAGCGCCTTGTTGAGATCAACGGCGGGATCATGGCTCATAATGGCATGGGCGCTGGCGGTGATCCCGTGTTGTGCGGCCTGGCTTTGGGCAAACTGCTCCAGCTTGGAGGCATATTCCTCCGGGCTGCGCGCCACCGCCCCCGGATTGGCCGAGGCCACCCCCACATAGCACACGTCGGCGGAATGCGTTTTTGCCATAGCAGCCGCCACATCCAAGGCTCTCTGCAAGGCGGCTTCATGTGCCAGATCCACTGGCACGACTATTTTTTGAAACATGTCCCCTCCTGTTTCTTGCGGCCCCGATGGGGCCTATTCGTTTCCGGGTAGGACAGCGGCTGCACATTTCACAGGCAGGTCTGTCCAGTACTCTTAAGCTGACACCTTTTCACGGTTGACGCAAATTTTCCGGGAAAACCCGAAGATTGCGTCAGATGAGGCCTATGAACTGGTCCCAGATCTTCAGGTTTCAACAAAAAAAGGCGCAGGACTTATCGTCATACGCCTCTTTACTGCTGTTTTGCGCTCTATCTCAGAAGGCTTCGGGCTTTGCCTCACGTGCCATGTGATCCAGCACTGCATTGACAAAGCTCGCCTCGCGCCCTTCCGGGAAGAAGGCGCGCGCAATATCAACGTATTCATTGATCACCACTTTGACCGGCGTGTCGCTCTCGACAAATTCCGCTCCGGCAGCGCGAAACAACGCCCGCAGGGTTGGGTCGATCCGCGCGATCGGCCATTTCGCCACAAGGGCACGGTCGGTCATCTGGTCGATCTTGGCCTGATGGTTCACCGCATCATTTACCAGCTGGCGAAACAGCTTGGTATCGCCCTCGGCATATTCGTCACCCTCATAGGTCGCGCCAAAGCGATGGTCTTCGAATTCCACGATCACCTTGTTGGTGCTCTGATCGCTCTGCTCCATCTGAAACAGCGCCTGCACCGCATAAAGACGCGCGGCAGAGCGCGCCTGCGTCTTGTTCTTTCCCGGTTTCGGGGCGTCTTTGGAGGTCATGAGCGAGGGATCCGTTGTTGAAATCAGGCGAGCCGGTACGAGTCGGAGGCAGGTTTAAACCCAACTCCCTTGGTCTGGGCGCCCCACTTACGCGCGAGCGCGATCAGATGCAAGGCCGCAGCTGCCGCGCCGCCACCCTTGTTTTGATCCTCGGGGTCCGCGCGCACTTCGGCCTGTTTGCGGTTTTCTACCGTCAGAATACCGTTGCCGATGCAAAGCCCCTGCAGCCCAAGCAGTTGGATCGCGCGCGAACTGTCGTTGCAGACCGTATCGTAATGGGTGGTTTCGCCCCGGATCACACAGCCCAGCGCAACATAGCCGTCAAAGTTCGAGGCCCGATCCGAGATCCCGATCGCAGTGGGGATTTCCAGCGCACCCGGGACCTCAACAACCTCATAGGTTCCGCCGACGGCTTCGATTTCGGCCACGGCACCGGCAACCATATTATCAGCGATGTCCTTGTAATAAGGCGAAACCACGATGAGCAGCTTTACCGGCTTGTCAAACTCAGGGCGCGGCAGGATGTAGTGGCTTTCTTGTCCGGCCATGGCGGAGGACTCCTTTAGCTGTCTCGGGACAGGATGGGACGGGTGCCGACAATCGACAGCCCATAGGCATCCAGCCCAACATATTTGGTTTGCGGCGAGTCGGTGAGCAGGATCAGTTCCTCAACGCCGAGTTTATTCAGAATTTGCGCCCCGAGACCGGTCTGTTTGATGGTGCGCACCCCTTCCTCGTCGGAGGCATAGAGCGCGTTGCGCGGCTGGCGGAACAGACAGACGATCCCGCGCCCCTCGTCGGCGATCAATTCCATCGCGCGCGGCAGCTCCCCAGCGGGCTTGGGACCAAGCCCCAACAAGTCGGACGCCTCATGCAGCGCATGAGTGCGCGTCAGCACCGGCTCTGGCGTGGTGATGTCGCCCTTGATCAGGACAACATGCTCCACATCATGGGTCTGATCGGTGAAGATCCGCATCTCCCAGTCGCCCCCATATTCCGAGGTAACGGTAGAGCGGGCGGTCTCACCCACGAGGTTGTCGTTCTTGGCGCGGTAGGCAATGAGATCCGAGATGGTGCCGATTTTCATATCGTGGGTTTTTGCAAATTCCACCAGATCCGGCAGTCGCGCCATGGTGCCATCGTCTTTCATGATCTCGCAGATCACGGCCGATGGGTGACAGCCCGCGATGCGCGAAATATCGACAGAGGCCTCGGTGTGCCCGGCGCGGACCAGCACACCACCACGTTTTGCGCGCAGCGGGAAAACATGGCCCGGCGTTGCAATCGCCGCCATGGTATTTTGCTCATTGATCGCCGTGGCCACGGTCAGCGCACGATCCGCCGCGGAAATCCCGGTATCGACCCCCTCTCGCGCCTCGATCGACACAGTAAAGGCCGTCTCGTGGCGCGAGGAATTGTTCACCGCCATCATCGGCAGGCCCAAACGATCAATGCGCTCGGCCGTCATTGGCAGGCAGATGAGTCCACGCCCATAGGTGGCCATGAAGTTGATCGCATCCGCGTCGGCAAACTCCGCCGGGATGATCAGATCACCTTCGTTTTCGCGGTCCTCATGATCGACAAGAATATACATCTTGCCCGCGCGCGCGGCGTCGATGATCTCTTCAATCGGACTGATGGCGTCGCGCAACTCAGACTCGACTGGACCGGGCGTCTCATAGCTCATATGCAACAGGCCTTTCGCTCATGGGGCCGCACGGTCAAGAAACCCTTGCCCGCGCCGCTGTCGTCCCTGCCGGGATAGACCACGCGCTGCGCAAATACCAGCCCCGCAAACGGCATATGCCCTCTCGCGAGCGGCACGTACGAAGGGGCTTTGCCCCTCTTGGCCTTCGGCCAATTCACCCCAGGATACTTTACGTTGGAAGAAACAGGGCATCCCATGCCGTCTTCTAACTCCAAATATCCCGGAGCGCGAGGCAGAGCCTCGCATGACCAATGACCCGAGGACGCGACCGATCAGGGCCTCCGGGCAGAGGCGCCAAAATACTCTGCAGCGCTCAGATAGGCGGCGGCCCGACCAGCGGCGGCCCATTCGTTTTCCAACGGGGCATCACCGATAACCAGCACCGACGCCCCTGACAGTCCGCGCTGACGCATCACGCCTTGGAGCTTTGCGCGCATCTCTGTCCAGCCCTCGGTAAAGACGGGGGCGGTGTCGGCGGCATCAATCTCGGGGTTGACCCGAGCCACCTCTGACGGGCGCAGCGGCGGGTAGGTCAGGGCCAAGCGCTCCGCCCGTTTAAGATGCGCCAAGCGCGCGCGCTCCACTTCCGGCAAGCGGGGGTCTTTCAACAGACGCAGCGCATTGGAGGAAAACAATAGCCCCAACACATCCTGCCCCGAAGTCTGGCGCACCTTTGCGTAGGTCTTGTAATCCATGCCCAACTCCGCCGCTCGCTTCAGCCGCATCTGCAGCACCAGCTTTGGGAGTGTGTTGGGCATCAGTTTCTTTTGCGCCGAGCGCCAGGCATGGGTGCGCCAGAGCGCGCCGGGCTCCAGACTGGGGCCGCCGTTGTGGCCAAGCCCCGGCACCGATCCAAGCGTCGGACGCCCCCCCATCAGAGGCTCTCTTGCAGCCGCGCGACATAGCGGGCCAGCGTGTCGATTTCGAGGTTGATGAGATCCCCCACCGCCACATCACCCCATGTGGTGACCTCCTTGGTGTGCGGGATGAAATTGATCCCAAAGTTACAGCCCTCCACCTCGTTTACCGTCAACGAGGTGCCATTGAGGGCAACCGAGCCTTTGGGGGCAATGAAACGCGCAAGCTCCTTGGGGGCGCGCAGGGTGACCCGGGTGCTGTCGCCTTCATCGCGCATGGCCACCACCTCGGCCACGCCATCCACATGGCCCGACACGATATGGCCGCCAAGCTCGTCACCGACTTTGAGTGCGCGTTCGAGATTGACGCGCTTGCCAACGAACCAGCCCTTGTGGGTGCCGCGGGCATCGATGTTGGTTTTCGACGTGGTTTCTGCCGAAATCTGCACATCGTACCAATCTGGCCCCAGAGCCACCACGGTCAGGCATACGCCGTCCGAGGCAATCGAGGCCCCCATGTCGATGCTGCTGGTGTCATAGGCGGTCTGGATACGCGCGCGCAGATCGCCAGCTTGTTCCAGCTCGGTGATGGTTCCCACATCGGTAATGATCCCGGTGAACATGGGTGAACTCCTTGATAGTGCCGTGCCCGCGCGGTGCGGGTGCTTCTCGACCAGAGCTAGCCCCTGCCCGCCTTGGGCTCAAGGGGCGTGCTGCGGCGCATAAGGTAATTGGTCACACTTTTGCTCTAGTTTTAGTCTAACCATCTTTACCACGATATGACTTTCGGCAGATAAAACGAACATTCCGACACGCGACCGAGCGGGCCTCAGGAAGAGAGAAAAACCCTCCGCCCCCGCCGGTGAGAGCACTGGATCGAGCACCAATGCCAATGAGATCGAAAAATGGATCAGCTGACGCCCGCAGCTTCCTGTTTCTGCAGGGGCCTCATGGGCCGTTTTTTGCAGCTCTGGGGCGCATGTTGCGCGCAGCGGGCTGCAGTGTGCACCGGGTTGGGTTCAACACGGGCGACCGCGTCTTCTGGCCGGACCGGCAGAGCTATATCGCCTATCGCGATACACCAGAGGCCTGGCCGGAAAGGTTTGGCGCGCTCCTGGATCAGCGCGCGATCACCGACATCGTGCTCTATGGTGACACCCGCCCGATCCACGCGGATGCAATCGCGATCGCAAAGGCACGCGGTATCACAGTCCATACTTTCGAAGAAGGCTATCTGCGCCCCTACTGGGTCACCTATGAGCGCGACGGCACCAATGGCAACTCGCGCCTGATGCAGATGCCGGTCCCTGAGATGGAGCAAGCGCTGGCAAACAGCGACCTCGAAATGCCAATGCCTCCGGCGCATTGGGGCGACACACGACAACATGTGATTTACGGCGCGCTTTATCATTGGTTCGTCATGTTTCTGAACCGGGGCTATCGCAACTTCCGCCCCCATCGCGCCCTGCCGGTCACAAAGGAGTTCCAGCTCTATCTCAACCGGCTGCTGATGATGCCCTTGCATGCCTTGCACCGCCGTCTGGCCACGATGCGCATTCAGCGCGGCGGATTTCCCTATCATCTGGCGCTCTTGCAGCTGGAACATGACAGCGCGTTTCAAGCCCATTCGCCTTTTTCGACCATCACCGAATTCCTCGAGGTGGTTGTGGCCGGCTTTGCCGAGGGCGCGCCGCGCCACCACCACCTTGTCTTCAAGGCGCACCCGCTTGAGGATGGCCGAGCCCCGATCCGACGGGCGTTGAAACGTCTGGCCGCGGAACATGGCGTCGAGGGGCGCGTACACTATGTGCGCGGCGGCAAGCTCGCCGCGCTTTTGAATGAGGCGCGCACCGCCGTCACCGTGAACTCCACGGCAGGCCAACAGGTCTTGTGGCGGGGCTTGCCGCTCAAGGTCTTTGGCCGCGCGGTTTATGACAAACCGGAATTCTCCTCGACCCAAAGCCTGCCGGAGTTTTTTACCGCTCCCGCCCGCCCCGATGGGCGCGCCTACAAGCAATATCGCCGCTATCTGTTGGAAACCTCTCAGTTTCCTGGCGGGTTTTATTCGCGCTCCGGGCGGCGCCAGCTGTTGCGGCAAGTGGTGGATATGATGCTTGCTGCCGACGATCCCTATGACGCGCTCCTGCGCGGCACAGCAGCGCCACGGCAACACTTGCGTGTCGTGAGCTGACCCCAGATGCAAGCGCGACTGGATTTTTGCGTGACAGTCCGCTAATTTGGGCGCAAAACTTGAGGCAAAATAAACATAGGTCGAGGAGACCGAGCAGTGAAACCCATGACTTTACGGTGGGCGCGCCCCGTGGCCTTGCTGGCTGCGGTTGCCCTCGCAGCATCATGCGGGCTGCCCAAGGTGGGCCCGAACAAACGTGAGATCTTTGCAGGGTCGGTACAAAAACAGGGCGATGCCTTTGTGGTCTCGGTCAACGACCGCGTTGCCCGGGCAACAGCCGTGGTACCCGCACTTGGATTTTCCGACGCCTTCACCAAAGCATCGGTTCTTACCTCCGACATCATTCGCCCCGGCGATATCCTTGGCCTGACGATCTGGGAAAACGTCGACGACGGGCTGCTTGCCAGCGCCGGCGCCAATGCCACCCTTCTCGAAGAAGTGCAGGTTGATGGTGCGGGCTTCATCTTTGTGCCCTACGCAGGCCGCGTGCGCGCCTCGGGCAACACACCAGAGCAGTTGCGCGAAGCCATCACCAAGAAGCTCGAAGACCAGACGCCCGACCCGCAGGTTCAGGTGCGCCGCCTTGCCGGCGATGGCGCTACAGTCAGCCTCACCGGAGCGGTGGGCGCGCAGGGGGTCTATCCAATCGAACGTCCGACGCGCACTCTGGCCACCATGCTGGCGCAGGCTGGCGGCGTGGCGATCGAACCCGAGATTGCGCAGGTCTCTGTGACCCGCCAAGGGCAGACTGGCACGATCTGGTTCGAGGACCTCTACGACCACCCCCAGATGGACATCGCGCTGCGCAATGGCGACAAGATCCTTGTGGAAGGCGATACGCGCTCCTTTACAGCGCTGGGAGCGACCGCGGCGCAGGCCCGTGTACCTTTCGAGAGCCAGAACCTTTCGGCGCTTGAAGCCCTTGCACAGGTCGGCGGCCTGATCGCCACGGCATCCGATCCCACCGGTGTCTTTGTCTTCCGCAATGAACCTGAAGCGATCTCAAATCAGGTGCTTGGGCGGGACGATCTGATCGGCGCGCAGCGCATGATCTACGTGCTGAACCTCACTCAGCCCAACGGTCTCTTCATTGCCCGCGACTTCGTGATCCGCGATGGCGACACCATCTATGTGACCGAAGCACCCTATGCCCAATGGACCAAGACGCTGTCTCTTCTGACCAGCCCGCTGTCCACGGCTGCAAGTGTCGAGACCCTGTTCGGCGGCAGTTAAGCAGCAATGATGCAAGGGCCTTTGCCGCATCTGGACGAGACCAGAACCGGGAGCAAACGCTCCCGGTTGTTTGTGTATAACGGAGGGTTTCTGACCCAGTCCCGTGTCCGGCGCATTCTTGATCTAGCGGGCTATGACATCCGTCTGGGCCTGCCCAAAGAGGGCGATCTGGTCGGTATCTGGGGCAACAGCCCCACCGCCCATCGCGGCCGCAAGATTGCCCAAGAACATAACGCGCCCTTGGTGCGCATTGAGGATGCGTTCCTGCGATCGGTGCATCCGGGCCGCGATGGCGAGCCCCCGATGGGATTGCTGATTGACCGCGCTGGCGTGCATTTTGACCCGGCCCTTCCAAGCGACCTCATCACGCTCCTGAAAGAACACCCGCTCGATGACAGCGCCTTGATGAAGCGCGCGCGCGACGCCATGGCAAGGCTTCAGGACGCGCATCTGAGCAAATACAACGCCTTCCATCCCGATGTTCCCCCACCAGAACCCGGCTACGTGCTGGTGGTGGATCAATTGCGCGACGATGCGTCCGTCAAGGCCTCGATCCCCTTCCCCGGCGCGGACCGGGGACGCTTTCAGGAAATGCTGGCCTTTGCGCGCGAAGAAAACCCCGGCGCGCGCGTATTGATCAAGACCCATCCGGAAACCACCAAGGGCCACCGTGCCGGCTATTTCGACGCGCGTGACACCAACGATCAGGTGGAACTCTTTGATGCGCCAGTCTCGCCACATCTGCTGCTCGAGGGCGCTGTGGGCGTCTATACCGTGTCGTCGCAACTCGGGTTCGAGGCCATCCTTTCCGGGCACAGGCCGCGTATCTTTGGCCAGCCTTTCTATGCCGGATGGGGCCTGACGCAGGATGAGTTCCCCCCCGCGGGGCGTCATCGTCGCCTGACCCGCGCACAGCTTTTTGCGGCGGCCATGATCCTCTTTCCCACCTGGTATGATCCCCATCACGACCGGCTGTGCGAGCTGGAGGACGTGATCGACTCTCTGGAGGCGCAGGTCCGGGCCTGGCGCGAAGACCGCGCTGGCTGGGCTGCCTCAGAGATGCGTCTGTGGAAGCGCGCGCCCTTGCAGCAGTTCTTCGGGCGCCACAAGCGCATGAGTTTCACCGAAAAAACCGCAACCGCCAAAAAGAGCGGCAAGAACTGGATGGTCTGGGCCAGCAAGGCGACCAAGGATCACGCCGGGGCGCATCATCTGGAGGATGGGTTCTTGCGCTCGCGGGGGCTCGGGGCTGAACTGGTGCCGCCCTTGTCATTGGTGCTGGATCGTCAGGGCATTTATTATGACCCGACCCGTCACAGTGATCTGGATGACCTGATCCGCGAACGCGTCACGCTGAGCCCGCAGCAGGAACGCCGGATCGAGGCGCTGGTGATGCGGCTCATCAAACATGAGGTGACAAAATACAATCTCGATGGCGCACTGCCCGATTTGCCCAAAGGGCATCGGGTTCTGGTGCCCGGCCAGGTCGAGGATGATGCCTCCCTGCGGCTCGGAGCGGGTAAGATCAACACCAATATGAAGCTGTTGCAGGCCGTGCGGGCGGCGCGCCCCAATGCGGTGGTGATTTACAAACCGCACCCGGATGTGGAGGCAGGCCTGCGCAAGGGCCGCATCAGCCACGCCGAGGCCTGGGCGGATGTGGTGGCAGAGCATGCCAACCCGGCGGCGCTGATCGACAGTGTCGATGAGGTCTGGACCATGACGTCGCTCCTGGGATTTGAGGCCTTGTTGCGGCGGGTGCCGGTGACTTGTGTGGGGCTGCCGTTTTATGCTGGATGGGGGCTGACGCGGGATCGGCTTCAGGCGCCCCATTGGCGCGATGCGCGCCCTGGTATCCTTGGGCTCGCCCATGCGGCGCTCATCGACTATCCGCGCTATTTTGATCCGGTCTCAAAGCTGCCCTGCGCGCCCGAGGTTGCTGTCGATCGGCTGATTGCCGGAGAGCTGCCTGCGCGCAGCCCCCTGAACAGCAGCCTCTCGAAATTGCAGGGGCTCTTTGCCTCATTTGCTCCGCTCTGGCGCTGAGGGGAAAGCGAGGCGCTGCCTCGCGCTCCGGGATATTTGAGTTAGAAGAAAGCCTGCGCTGTGCGCTCAGTTCTGAGGGCGACGCCAGCGGTGCAGGATGTCGGCGCCAATCGGGCGTGTCTCATGAAGGTCGAACCTTGGGGCCTCTGAAAGGTGGCCAATGCCAAGCGCCCCGATGGAGGGCAGCCCTTCGGCACCGATCGTCAGACCAGCACTGAAGCCCACCAACTCATCCACGAGGTCATGCGCCAGCAGGCTGGCCGCCAGCGCGCCTCCTCCTTCGCAGAACACGCGTGTGAGTCCTACGCTGCCCAGTTGCTGCAGCACATCATGCGGGTCAAGCTGGGTGCCAAGAGCGTTGCACGGCAACAGATGCGCTCCCAGCCCGTCCCAGGCCCGCAGACGTTCGATATCCGCGCCTGTGCCATGGCAAAGATAGAGCGGGACCTCCGCCGCGCTGCGCGCAAGCTTGCTGATGAGCGGCAGGTCAAGATGGCGCGAGACCACCACCCGCGCCGGCTGCTGGTCAATCCCCAGATCGCGCACGGTGAGCGAAGGGTCATCCGCGCGTGCCGTCCCTGCCCCGACCATGACAGCATCGTGACGCGCACGCATCGCATGCACCACACGGCGCGCCTCCGGCCCGGTGATCCACTGGCTTTGACCGGAGCCGGTGGCAATACGACCATCAAAACTCGCGGCGAGTTTCAGCGTCACAAAAGGGCGGCCCTGTTCCGTTTTCAGAAAGAACCCTTCGTGATCAAAGCCAGCCTCCTCGGCGCGCACTCCGGTGGAAACGGAAATCCCCGCCGCGCGCAGCATCTCAAAGCCCTGACCGCTGACACGCGGGTCGCTGTCTTCGATGGCGGCGACGACACGGGCAACACCGGCCTCGATCAGCGCTTGCGCGCAGGGGGGCGTTTTGCCGTGATGGGCACAGGGTTCGAGGCTCACATAGGCAGTGGCGCCGCGCGCTGCGGCTCCCGCCTGCGCCAGCGCCATGGGTTCGGCGTGGGGACGGCCTCCGGGCTGGGTCCAGCCCCGGCCCACCACGCGACCCTTTTGGACAATTACACAGCCGACCGCCGGGTTTGGCCAAGTCCGACCCTGCCCTCGCCGCCCGAGCGACAGGGCGAGCCCCATAAAACGGTGGTCGTCGCTTTTGCTCAATGGATCAGACCTTTTGCCAGACTCTGCGCAGGCAGCGAGGCCGGGATCTCAGCTCTCGGGCGGCGCAGGGGGGCGCAGCTCGTGCACAAAATCCTCAAAGTCGTCGGCCGCCTGAAAATTCTTGTAGACGCTTGCGAAGCGAACATAGGCGACGGTGTCGATGCGGGCCAGAGCCTCCATCACGATTTCGCCGATCTTTTTGGAAGGAATATCCGTCTCGCCCATGCTCTCCAGACGGCGCACGATGCCCGAGATCATTTGATCGATCCGTTCCGGGTCCACCGGGCGTTTCTGCATCGAGATGCGAATGGAGCGTTCTAGCTTGTCGCGGTCGAAATCCTCGCGCTTGCCGTTGGTCTTGATCACCACGAGGTCGCGCAGCTGCACCCGTTCATACGTGGTAAAACGGCCACCGCAGGCAGGGCAAAACCGGCGTCGGCGGATCGAAACGTGATCCTCTGCCGGACGCGAGTCCTTTACTTGCGTATCGACATTTCCGCAAAATGGGCAACGCATCCTCTGGCCCCTCCCCTCGCGATAAATTGTTCTTGTGCGCAGGTTTGCGCATTTATCCACAACTATAGGGGACCAGCTAGGATTTGGGTAGAGGGGAAATGCGACCCCAAGACCTTGGTGGCGCCGGTGGGAGTTCGCCCAGTTGTCAGGCCAGATGAGCAACGATTTGGCGCTGATGTGGAGCGTCACGGTGCTCAAAAAGATAAATCCCCTGCCATGTGCCCAAGACCATCTCGGCGCTCGAAACGGGGATCGAGAGACTCACCGGCATCATCGCCGCCTTGATATGCGCAGGCATGTCGTCGGGGCCTTCATAGGTATGGCGCAGGTAGGACATCTGCGGATCGGTCGTCGGGGGCACCAAGCGCGCAAAATAGGCCTTGAGATCCCCCTGCACCTCCGGGTCTGCGTTCTCTTGGATGAGGAGCGAGCAAGAGGTATGGCGCACATAGAGAGTGAGCAGCGCCTGAACAGCACCGCTTGAGCGGACAAAGCTGCGGATCTCATCGGTGATCTCGTAGAGACCCTGGCCGTGGGTAGAGAGCGTAAAGGTGCGCTGTTGGATGTTGCTCATGCGATCAGAAGAAGAACACCGGCTCAATGTCTCGACAGAGGCTTTCGCCGGTGGAAACGCTGAAATTGTCGCCGAGCTTGAAACCGAACGTCTTGATAAAGGGGCTCTTGTCCGTGACGCTTGGCACCGGAGACAAGGAGAATGTCACAGCATCAATGCGCCCGCTGACCGTGCTGGGTGCGCGTCCTTTGGCAACATATATGTCCTGTGACCAGCCCGCGCCGAGAGCCCTGCGGGCATATTCTGAGGCGGCGCACCAATATGCAGCGCCTTCGGCACCGATCTCTGGCACCACTTCGAAACGGCCATCCTCAAGCGCGTAGATCCGCGCTAGCGCGCGGGACGAGAAGTAATCAGCCTGCGGCCCGGTGCTTTGAATATCCGCGCATCCGGCCAAAGCGGCTGTGACTGCCAGCGCAGGCAGCGTAAATCGGCGGGTCATGGATTGAGAGCTCTGGCGCATGGAGGGCCTCCCTTTGGCCGTTTGGCCAAAATGTAGTTCAGCCCTCAGCCGGGAACAAGGGATCCCTCAGAAATCAGAATTCATTCGTAAATTGCGATCCGACATCGGATTGCCTGCCTTGTTCGCATAATTATGCTCGCCCGGCACGTCCACCGCTTGGGAATTTGATGATTTCGGCGGTATGGCCGTTCCCCAGCGTCTTTTCCAACATGTCCAGAGCTTGTGGATTTGGCGTCTCCCCACCATCGGCCCGGTAGCGCACCCGTGCTTTTTGGCGCAGCATATCGCGCGTTTCCTGCGGGCTCATCCGGATGAGTTCTTGCTCATGTTCGCGCAGGGCCGAGACCAGAAAGGAATTCACCTCTGTCATCGTATCCAAAGCATTGAGCTTTTCATCCAATTCGCTCAGCGCGTTTTTCATTTCGTTCGTTCCACTCATCGTCACCCCCCGGTGTATGGATTGAATGTATCATAGGAACTCGAAGCGAAAATAAGTTATCGAAAACTTAAATCAATATTCCGACGGTCATAATAGTTAACAAAACCGGGGGAATTGGTTAACAAAATGCGCGCTCCGGCGCGGCGTGTCCGCATAGCCAGAAGTTCGCTTTGCGCCGCGCTCGTGAGTCTACCGTGAAAGGCCAGAGGTGTCGGTCAATTCCGGGCCTGCGCGGCCAGTTCTTGCGCGTCCCACAGGGGCAACGGATAGCCCGCATCGATTGTGCCAGGATCGCAATCCAGCTCTGCCAAGGTTTCCTCACCCTTTTCGACCATGACCCCCGCGGTCAGAGCGGGCTCGCCCTCCGAGAAGCGATCAATACTGTAAAAGACCCGATAAGAGACATCTCCGTTGCGAAACTGGAAGTCCTCCCAGATGCTACGCCCCACGCCGGGCCATGGGGTCATCTCCACCTCCTGCACGGGACGAGCGAGCGCGAGATCCGGACGTTGTCCCGTCTTTCCATAGGCATAGGTTGCGAAGTTGCCCAATAGGCAGGTCTCAAGATAGGCGCTGCCGGATTTCAAGCTGCAAGATACCAGAGGGGTCGCGCCTTGCGGACATGATAACGCCGGGGCTGCAATAAACACCGCAAATATCGGGGCGATTTTGAATATGGATGTCATGTCATTTTGACCTTTCGACAAAACCTTGGACAATACCTTTCGCACGTTCAGATCACATGCTGCGCCCATATAACAGAGGGGGTGCAGGATCCCGCACGCTGTATGATTGGGCCAAACATGCCTCCCTTTGCAGGTGCCGTCAGAATGAATTCTTCGCAAAACACCTCGGCACCTTGCGAGACTCCCAGAGTGGACGCAAAAGGCAGCGGCTCAACCAGCCCATTTTTTTCAGAGGGTCGTACAAAAAACGCCCCCTTCCGGGGGCGTCTTTACGTTAACACTTTTTACTGATCGAGGAAGCTGCGCAGCTTGCGAGAGCGGCTCGGATGCTTGAGCTTCCTGAGCGCCTTGGCCTCGATCTGACGGATCCGTTCGCGGGTCACGCTGAACTGCTGGCCCACCTCTTCGAGCGTGTGATCGGTGTTCATGCCGATACCAAACCGCATCCGCAGCACGCGCTCCTCGCGCGGGGTGAGCGAGGCCAGAACCCGCGTGGTGGTTTCCTTGAGGTTTTCCTGAATGGCGCTGTCCAGGGGCAGCACGGCATTCTTGTCCTCGATGAAATCGCCCAGCTGGCTGTCTTCCTCGTCCCCGATCGGAGTCTCGAGCGAAATGGGCTCCTTGGCGATCTTCATCACCTTGCGGACCTTCTCGAGCGGCATCTGCAGCTTTTCTGCCAGTTCTTCCGGCGTCGGCTCGCGGCCGATCTCGTGGAGCATCTGACGGCCGGTGCGGACCAGCTTGTTGATGGTCTCGATCATATGCACCGGGATACGGATGGTGCGCGCCTGATCGGCGATCGAGCGGGTGATCGCCTGACGGATCCACCAGGTTGCATAGGTCGAGAACTTATAGCCGCGACGGTATTCGAACTTGTCGACCGCCTTCATCAGGCCGATGTTGCCTTCCTGAATGAGATCGAGGAACTGCAGACCGCGGTTGGTGTATTTCTTGGCGATGGAGATCACGAGGCGCAGGTTGGCCTCGACCATTTCCTTCTTGGCCTGACGGGCCTCTTTTTCACCTTTTTGCACCTGCTGCACGATGCGGCGGAATTCCGAGATGTCCAGACCGACGTACTGACCGACCTGTGCCATGTCGGCGCGCAGCTCTTCGACCTTCTCGGTCGAGCGCTCGATGAACATCTGCCAGCCCCGACCGGGCTTTTCGCTCATCTCGGAAAGCCAGTTGGGGTCAAGTTCGCGACCACGGTAAGCTTCGACGAATTCCTTGCGGTTGATACGGGCCTGGTCAGCGAGTTTGACCATGGCGCTATCGATCTGCATGACACGGCGGTTGATACCATAAAGCTGGTCGATCAGCGCCTCGATGCGGTTGTTGTGCAGGTGAAGACCGTTCACCAGTTCCACGATTTCAGAGCGCAGCTGCTGGTACTTGGCTTCGTCATCAGCCGAAAAGGACCCATCCTCATTGAGCGTCGCAGAGATCCGCAGATCCTGCATTTCCGACAGCATCGCAAAGTCACTGGAGATCCGCTCGAGCGTTTCCAGAACCCGATCCTTGAGCGCCGCTTCCATGGCCGCAAGGGACATGTTGGCCTGATCATCGTCGTCGTCGTCATCGTCGTCGTTGTTGAGGATCGGGTTGCCATCGGCATCAAGCTCGGGCCCGGAGTCTTTTTCTGGCTTTGCAGCGCCAGACACTGCAGAGGGATCGACAACCGGCTCGGCGACGTCGCCGTCCTCGTCCATCTGATTGCCAAAGGTCGCCTCAAGATCAATCACATCGCGCAGGAGAATATCCTCGGAGAGGAGTTCGTCATGCCAGATGGTGATCGCCTGAAATGTCAGCGGGCTTTCGCAGAGCCCGAGGATCATGGTGTTGCGCCCGGCCTCGATGCGCTTGGCAATCGCGATCTCGCCCTCGCGCGACAACAGTTCCACACTGCCCATTTCGCGCAGGTACATGCGGACCGGATCGTCGGTCCGGTCGAGCTTCTCAGTCGCAGCGCCAGCCACGGCGACTTCACGGTTGGATTCCGTGGTCACCAGTTCGGTGGTGCCTTTGTTCTCTTCTTCCTCGGCCTCTTCATCTTCGATGATGTTGATGCCCATTTCCGACAGCATAGACATCACGTCTTCGATCTGTTCGGAGGAGACCTGATCCGGCGGCAAAACCTGATTGAGCTGATCGTAGGTGATGTAGCCCTTCTCGCGGGCTTCGGCGATCATCTTCTTGACTTGCGCCTGGCTCATATCGAGCGAAATTTCGGCGTCCTGATCGTCAGGCTTGCGGTCGTCAGTATCTTTGGCGGCCATTCATTGCTCCTCTAAGGGGCTGCGGGCGATTCGAGTGGAGCGAATCTTTAGAGTGCTCTCGTGATTCGTCACCCCGTTTACCCAATTTTTCTATAGGCTTCTTTAGCAAAACGTCACATCGCGGCGTCGCGGACACAGTTGAGCCCGCGAATCGTGCTCATTGCGTCATTTGCTGTTGAAACCGATTCGCTTGAGCAGGTCTCCGAAGGCATCGCGCTCATCCCGGTTGAGCCGCGCCCCGTTCTCCCCCACGTCGTAAGTTGCCTTATCCTCATTTTCGCTGCGCACAGCCCGGTTGCGGGCCTCTGCCGCCTGACGCAATCGCCAGGTCAGGGCCTCATCCGCCAGACCATCCAGATCTTCCTCGGCTTCCGCCAGCTCAGCATTCAGCCCCGCGATGCTCTCGAGTTTTGCGAATTCCTCGGCCAGGGTCAGGCTGGCCATATCCAGGTCGCCAGGTTTGCGCACGCAGGGGCTAATAGCCACATGGCGCAGCGACAGCAGGTTTTCAAGAGCGTCCGGCCCAAGAGCATAGGCAATTTCATCGCGCAACCGCTCCGGGGCCTCGATCCCATAGCGCAGAACCAGATCGCGCAGGTGGGCATGTTCCATGTCCTGACACTGCATGCGCTCAAGATTGATTTCGAATTCCGGGATCACCGTGGGCGTGGTGATTGCTGTGGCGAGGATCACCGCCTCGCGCACGCGGGCAAAGTCCTGTTCCTCGGAGGAGGCCACCATCGAGGCCCGTGTGGTGCTGCGGGGCGGGGGCGGCGCACCCCAAGGCATGCGGGCGCCGTCGCGAAATCCACCCTGCATGCGGGAGCCCGGTTTGAAACCGCCGTGCCGCTGGCCATAGCCGGTGCCCCCCTGCCCGCCACCGCCACGCTGACCGCGAAAGAGTTGAAAGCGAAGCTCCTTGATGTCATTGGCGTAATGCAGGCGAATAGAAGGGTCACGGATCAATTTGATCTTTTCACGCAGGGACTTGTCCAGGGCCGCTTTGCGCTCGGGGCTATCAAACACCCGCCCTTCGGTCTCGCGGCGCCAGAGCAGCTGTACCATCGGGATCGCCTGATCCAGCACCGCCTGCACCGCCTCTGGTCCCTCGGCGCGAATAAGATCATCTGGGTCCTTGCCCTCGGGCATGATGGCAAAGCGCAAGGACTTCCCGGCCTCGAGCAGAGGCAGCGCCATATCGATCAGCCGCATCGCCGCGCGCAGACCAGCCGTATCCCCATCCAGCGCAATCACCGGCTCGTCCGACATGCGCCATAAAAGATGCAGCTGGTTGTCGGTGACGGCTGTACCCAAGGGCGCCACCGCCGACTGGAACCCCGCCTCGGACAGCGCGATCACATCCATGTAGCCTTCGGCCACGATTAAGGTGCTGCCCCGTCCCGAGGCCGCGCGCGCGGGCCCGTGGTTATAGAGATTGCGCCCCTTATCAAACAACTCGGTTTCCGGCGAGTTCAGGTATTTGGCGTTGTCATTGGGATCCATCGCCCGGCCGCCAAAGGCGATCGCCCGGCCCCGCGCATCCCGGATCGGGAACATGATCCGGTTGCGAAACACATCATAGGGCTTCTTGCCCTTGTTCGAGGGTTTGGCCAGCCCGGCACCGAGGATCAGATCATCCGCGATGTCCTTGCCTTTGAGCGCATCCCAAAGGTTCTGCCAGCCATCGGGGGCAAAGCCGATCTCCCAGCGGTCCAGCGCTGCCGCATCAAGCCCCCGACGCGCGAGGTAGGCGCGCGCCTCACTCGCGGCTTGAGTCTTGAGTTGCAGGCGGAAGTATTTCACCGCCTGTTCCATCACCTCAGTAAGCTGCGTGCGACGGTCCTGTTTCTCAGCCGCTTTGGGGTCGCGCTTGGGCATCTCCAGCCCGGCCTCGCCCGCAAGAATCTCTACCGCCTCCATAAAGGAGACATTCTCTGTCTCCTGCACGAATTTCAGCGCATCCCCTTTGGCGTGACAGCCAAAGCAGTAGTAGAACCCTTTGCGATCATCCACATGAAAAGAAGCGGTTTTTTCATGATGAAAGGGGCACGGAGACCACATGTCGCCCTTGCCCGGCTGGCTTTTGCGCTGATCCCACATGACCTTGCGCCCGACAACGTCAGACAGGCTGATGCGGGTGCGCAATTCATCAAGGAAACCGGGGGGCAGCGACATTCACAAAAGGTCCAGTGCTCAGAGGAAAATGCAGCCCGGCAGGCCGGGCTGCGCAGATGCGGGCGTTAGCCTCCGGAGAGGTTCTTTTTCATTTCCTGGATCTGATCCCAGTTCTCGACACACTGGGTTTCAAACACTTCACCCAAGTCGATGTTTTTCAGATCGCGGCGCTTCATCTGGTAGACATGCTGGGTGAGTTGCGGAATCGCATTGGAGAAATTCTCTGGCCACTCTGGATTGCTGGCGCGAATGGTCTCTTCGACCTTGGCTTCGGGCACCCGGTCCAGACGCGCAGCCTGCACGGCGGCCATCACTTGCCCCTGATATTTGCAGCTGTCTTCCTTGCCATAGTCATCGGCACTTGCAGGAGAGGCGAAAAGGGGCGCGGCCACAAGCGCGGCAGCGAAGATGTTGCGGATCATGGATCAGCTCCGGAATCAGTTTCGTGATCCCTATCAATCTAGCCCCGTGCCGCCACGGCTTCCATCGCTCTTTTCAGATCATGGATCAGCGTCTCGGAAAACGACCGGAACACCATGATTTGAAACGCTTTTGGCCCAATGCGCGTGATCGATCCCATCATGTGCTTGATCTCGGTGCGCGCAGTGTGGCCGCGTTTGAACACCGTGGCGCGCAGATCAATGGGGATGAGACGGGCCAGCACATTCTCGGCCTGATCCCCCTCTAGGCGCACCACCGCCCAGCCATCGCTGAGATCGGTCAGAGCCGCATGCGCTGCAAGGCTCGGATCAGCCGCGGGCCCGATCAGCAAAGCCTGCGCCCGGCCAAACCAGATGGCACGCCCTCCGACTTTGCCGGTCGCGCGATTTGGCGCAGGAAACGCCATGCCATGCGCCGCGTTCAGAGCCTTGCTCAATGCGTCCTTGCGCCCCTTGTAGGGCGCAATCAACGTCATGGCGGCGGGCATGTCCTCGGTAAGGGTCACATCACCTATGGTCAGCGGCAACAGCCCCTCACAGGGGGATTTTGCGGCAAGTTGCATCTTGATCTCAGCCACGAACGCGCCCTCCCTCAGGGTCAAAGAACACAGGGTTCACCACTTCACACAGGGTGTCGATGCCCCGGGTGTGATCCACCAGACGGATGGTGTCGCCCATCCTGTCCGGCCCGCCCGACAGCATCGCCAGCCCGATCATATGCCCCAATGTCGGTGAGAATCCCACCGAGGTGACATATCCAAGGTCATTGACCCGCTCGACAGTGGCGTCGGGATCAAAGAGATGCGCCCCTGCGCTCATCTCTTGTGCCGCGCCCACGGGCTTGAGGCCCACAAGCCGCATCCGGTCGTCATGCATCAACCCATCCCGTTCGGACAAGGCCTTGCCCCAGCAGGATTTCTTTTTCGAGATCAGTCCCTGCATACCAAGGTCAAAGGCCGTCACCGTGCCATTGATCTCCGCGTGGGTGATAAAGCCCTTCTCAATCCGGAGCACATTCAACGCTTCCATCCCGTAGGGTCCACCGCCCAGCGCCTCAGCCCGCTCCAGCAGCCGCTCATAAAGTGCCTCGCCGTAGCGCGCGGGCACAGCGATCTCATAGGCGTGCTCGCCCGAAAAGGAGATCCGGAACAGCCGCCCGGCCACCCCCTGCACGGTGATCGCCCCGCAGGCCATGAAGGGGAAGGTCTCACCGTTGACGCCCTCATCCACCAGCCCGTCGATCAGATCGCGCGCCTTGGGGCCAGCCACCGAGAACTGCGCCCATTGATCGGTCACAGACGTGAAGCGCACATCAAGGTCCGGGCGCACCACCTGCGTGAGATATTCCAGATGCGCCATCACCTCTCCCGCCGCCGCGGTGGTGGTGGTCATGACATAGTGGTTTTCCCCTAGGCGCGCAGTGGTGCCGTCATCCATGACAAAGCCGTCTTCGCGGAGCATAAGACCATAGCGGACGCGCCCTACCTTCAGGGTCGAGAAGAGGTTGGTGTACACCAGATCCAGCAGCTCTGCCGCGTCCGGTCCCTGAATGTCGATTTTGCCCAGCGTCGAGACATCGCAGACCCCCACGGCATTGCGCACCATGGTGACCTCGCGGTCGCAGGATTGCCGCCAGGTGCTCTCGCCGTCCTTAGCGAAATAGCTGGCGCGATACCACAGGCCGACCTCGATGTTGGCCGCTCCGCGTGCCAGCGATGCCTTATGCGAGGTCAGATAGCGCTGCGGCATAAACCCCTGATCCTCGGCCCCTGCCCCCATCGCGGCAATGGACGTGGGCACAAAAGGCGGGCGGAAGGTGGTGACACCGGTTTCCGCAATGCTGCGCCCGGTGGCATCGGCCAGCACCGCCAAGGCCGCCACGTTGGAGTTCTTGCCCTGATCGGTGGCCATGCCCTGTGTGGTGTAACGCTTCATATGCTCGACCGAGCGGAAGTTCTCCCGCGCTGCCTGCGCCACATCCTTCACGGTGACGTCGTTCTGGAAATCCAGCCACGCCCGCCCTTTGCCCGGCACTGCCCACAGAGGGCTGATCTGGTAGGGCGCATCACTGGCCTCGGGGACAGCCACCGCAGCAGCAGACCTCCCGATCTTGTCCAATGCCGTCGCGGCCGCCTCGGCCCCGTCTCGAAGGGCACCATGGGTAGAAAACACCCCATTGGCAGCCCCTGCGACCACCATACCCGGCACAGCATCCGGTTTGGGCAGGAACGCCGCCAGCTCCCGGTTCCACTCCGGGCGCGCGCCCATGTGGCAGGTCAGATGCACCGAGGGGTTCCAGCCGCCAGATACGGCCAGACAATCGGTTTGCAGCTTTTCCTCGCCATTGACGCTGCGGATGGTGACACTCTCCAGCCGCTGCCGCCCGGCGCTGTCGCAGATCACCGCGCCCTTGATGACGGGGAATTCGCCACTGTCGGGCGCGTCATGGCGGCTGTCGACAACGGCGGTGACATGCACGCCCTCCGCCACCAGATCCCGCGCGGTGCGATGGGCATCATCATTGTTGGCAAACACGGTGATCCGCTCGCCCGGCGCAACTCCCCAGCGATTGAGATAGGCCCGCACCGCCCCCGCCATCATGATGCCGGGGCGGTCGTTGTTGCGAAAGGCAATGGGGCGTTCAATAGCCCCCGCCGCCAGCACCGCGGCTTTGGCGGCGATGCGCCAGAAACACTCGCGCGGGCGATGCGCGGTCTTCAGGGACTGGCTCGGCGGAAGGTGGTGCGAAACCCGCTCGAGCGCCGAATAGGTCCCTTGATCGTAGACGCCGGTGACCGCGGTGCGCGGCATCAGACGCACGTTCTCCATGGCCTCCAGCTCCGCCAGCACCTCTGCCACCCAGACATCCGCAGGCTTGCCGTCGATCTCCTCGATCTCCGCCAGAAGACGCCCGCCCATCCGGCTGTCATCCTCGGCGAGGATCACATCCGCCCCCGCACGCCCTGCCGTCAGTGCAGCCATCAGCCCGGCTGGGCCAGACCCGATCACCAGCAGGTCGCAAAAGGCAAAGGCCTTCTCGTAAGGGTCCTTGTTGGCCGCCCCGGACAAGGCCCCAAGCCCCGCCGCCCGGCGAATGATCGGCTCGTAGAGCTTCTCCCACAGGGGCGCGGGCCACATGAAGGTCTTGTAATAAAACCCCGCCCCGAGGAAGGGCGCTGCCAGATCATTCACCGCCATGACATCGCGTTCGACCGAAGGCCAGCAGTTCTGGCTCTGCGCTGCCAGCCCCTCAAAAATTTCCTGCTGGGTGGCGCGGATATTTGGATCTCGCGCTGCCCCGCGTCCCACGCTCACCAGCGCGTTGGGCTCCTCGGAGCCTGCTGTCAGGATACCCCGCGGGCGGTGGTATTTGAACGACCGCCCCACCAAGTGCACATCATTGGCCAAAAGCGCCGAGGCCAGAGTGTCCCCCTCCAGCCCCATGTAGGCCTTGCCATTAAAGGAAAAATTCACAGTACGGTTGCCGGACAGAAGCCCCTTGCCAGATACTCTCATGACGCCTCCCCCGGCACTGCGAGTTCCGCGTCCTCAGCCAACATCACATCTAGCATCTCGTGAGTTGCAGTATTGCGCCGTACCTTCAGCCATGCCCCGCAACCCATCGAATGCTGCCAAAGCTCCTCATGTGGTCCAGCCGGATTGTCGCGCAGATGCACATGCGCGTCCCACGCGGCCTCTCCGGCGTCGAGCGCAGGCACTGCCAAGGCAGCCCCCCTGTATGTAAACTCGCGGTGGTCGCGCGCGCCGCACAGCGGACAGGTGATCCTCATGAAAACCGCCCCTTCATCTTCTTAAAAATATCCCCGCCGGAGGCTCCCCAGCTGCGCGAAAAGCGCTTAGTGCAGATTATGTTGCGCACCGGTGCCCTCCTCGTCCATTAGACCAAAGCCGCTGCGGAACCGGTCGAGCCTGAACCGCGTGGCCGCCTCGTGCGGGCGACCGGTGGCGATCAGATGCGCGAAACAATCCCCCGACGCAGGCGTCGCCTTAAAGCCGCCATAGCACCAGCCTGCATTGAGATAGAGACCATCAATCGGCGTCACATCAATGATGGGCGAGCCATCCGGCGTCATATCCATGATGCCGCCCCAGCTGCGCAACAGACGCGCCTTGGTGACGGCGGGCACCATGGCGGTGATCGCCTCCATCGTATGTTCCTGCATCGCCAGGTTGCCCCGCGCCGCATAGGAGCTGTAAAAATCCAGATAGCTGCCAAACACCAGACCGCCCTTGTCGGACTGGCTGATATAGAGATGCCCTGCCGCAAAGGTGATCACATGGTCGATCACCGGCTTCAGCCCTTCGCTCACAAAAGCCTGCAACACATGGCTCTCGATGGGCAGCGTCAGCCCCGCCATCGCCGCTACCTGGCTTGACCGCCCCGCCGCCGCCAATGCAACCTTCTTGGCCTTAATCGGGCCGCGGGCTGTTTGCACGCCGGTGACCTTTCCGCCATCGACATCAATGCCGGTTACTTCGCAATTCTGGATCAGATCGACACCGTATTGATCTGCGCCACGCGCAAAGCCCCAGGCCACCGCGTCATGGCGTGCCGTCCCCGCGCGGCGCTGCAGCAATGCGCCCATGATGGGAAAGCGGTTGTTGTCGTAGTTCAGGAACGGCACCAGCTTTTTCAGCTGATCGCGATAGAGGATCTCTGCATCGTCACCCTGATTGATGATGGAATTGGCGCGGCGCACGGCGGCATCGCGCTGACCGTCGTTGTGAAACACATTCAGGATGCCGCGCTGGGACATCATGGCGTTGTAGTTGAGATCCTGCTCCATCCCCTCCCAGAGCTTCAGAGAATGGGAATAAAACTCCGAATTGCCGGGCAGATAATAGTTGGCGCGCACGATGGTTGTGTTGCGCCCGACATTGCCGCCGCCAAGGTAGCCCTTTTCAAGAACCGCAATATTCCTAAGCCCGTGAGTCTTGGCGAGGTAATAAGCCGTAGCCAGCCCGTGCCCACCTCCACCGACGATGACCACGTCATATTCGCGCTTGGGTTCCGGGTCGCGCCAATGAGCGGCCCAGCCTTTGTTGCCGGTCAGCCCCTCTTTCAAAACGCGCCAGCCGGAAAACTTTTCCGAAAACCCCATGGCCCACTCCTCAAACGGTGTCTCGACGATGTGCAGCACTGATACACACCGCAATCTCTGTGCCAAGTGCTAGCGGGTTTGAGCCAGCGCTCCTAGCCCACGGGCGACAAAACCACAGTCTATTTGCACTAGGTGGGCACGAACTAGGCACTTATGTCCAGTGCAATTTCATCTCCATGCAACTGCCCTCTGTTTTCGCCGTTCTTTCCCGTCTCGATTGCCATTACCGACTAATGTCGGTAATAGAGTGTATGCGTACCCGCCTCTCCCGCAGTGCCCGCAGGGCCGAAATCCTAGGAAACGCCCAAAAGCTGATCGCCGCGCGTGGCTTCAGTGGCACCGAGATGGAAGACATTCGCCTTGCCAGCGGCATTTCACGGGGCGGGCTCTATCATCATTTTGCCAACAAGCATGCGGTCCTTGATGCGCTGGTAGCAGAGGAGGTGCGCCGTCTTGCAGACCAGCTAAAAGCCGCGCAAGGCTCTCCGATCCCCGCGCTTCTCCGCGTAGGGTCGAGCGACCTTGGCAATGATCCCGGTCTGGTCTCGCATCTTCACACGCCCGAGGAGAAACGCGCTTACCTGTCGAGCCTTGAACAGGCGATACCCGCAGAGCTCGGCCCGGTGCTGCACGAAAGACTGCGGGGCCACACCGCTGAGGGCGCAGCCCCCGCCCATGTCGCCGAGCTCTTTTTGACGATCACCGCTCATATCAACCGCCGCCGCATATTGAACGAGTGGCCCCCAGAAGAGGCAGCGGGATTTACCGCGACGGCGCTTCGGGCTCTGTTGCCCTTGCTGACATCGCAAGCGGCGCTCCAGCCGATCATCGCAGAACTGAAGCGGGTGGCGGCGACATCCTGATGCTGATCGGTTTTCTCGCGCTGACCTTTGGCATTTCGCTTTTGAGCTTTGCCTGCATTGTTGCGATCCCAGCGGCCCAAACGCCCGAAAACGCCGCCGGTTTGCCTTTTTGGCTCGTCATGGTCTGGGGGCCATCACTCGCGGCCATCCTGATCAGCGCGCAGAACGGTCAACTGCCCGCTTTGCTGTTGCACAGCATAGAATTCTCCACCGTCCCGCCGGTCGTCTGGATCTTGGTGCTTTCACCGCTGCTGATGCTGCTCATGCTCCGCCCCTTCGCGCCCGAGCAGCGGCGTCCGGTCGGTCCGGGCGTCATCGCAGCCATGGTTGGGCTCAATCTGATCCTTGGGCCACTCGGCGAAGAACTCGGTTGGCGCGGCATCATGCAGGCAGACCTCAATCCACGGATCGGGTGGCTTTCGGCATCGCTTCTGATCGGGGTGGTCTGGCTGATCTGGCACCTGCCCCTTTGGACGATCGACACGCCACATTCCCAGATCGCCCTGCCGTTGTTTGCCGCGCACTGTCTGCTCTATGCCGTGATCATCGGCGCGGCATACACGCTGTCAGGCGGCTCGATATTGCCCGCGATCCTGATCCATCTGACCGTCAATCTTGCTTCGAACTTTGCCACCTTTGCCGGGTTTCGCGATCCCAACGCATGGTTCAAAGCGAGCCTCTGGCCCTATTTGGCGCTTGCTGCTGGCGCGGTTGCATTGGTCTATGCGCATCTCGGCCAGTTTGGGCTCTGGCCGCAGCCTTGAGTTCTGTTTCGGGTCACAAGACGGCGCAGCGGGCCTGTCGCGTGATCATCGCCCATAGAAAAACGGCGGGATAACACCCGCCGCTTTCCAAAGATATGAATAGGGCTCAGAGGCCCTTGGCGCGGTAGCTCGAGGCAACCTTGTCGATGGAGACGAGATATGCGGCGGTGCGCAGATCAGAGACGTCATCGCGTTCGTGCCACACCTGCCGCATGGACTGATAGGCAATCCGCATGGTGTCATCGAGACCCGAGCGCACCAGCTCCAGCTCACCTGCACCGCGGAGGTATTTTTCCTTGAACTTGGGATCGAGCGACCATGTCTTGCCCATGCTCTCAGAGAGCATTTCCAGTTGATCGACCACAAGCTGGTGGCGTGCCTCTTCCTGACGGCGCTGCATCCGGCCAAAGCGGATATGCGAGAGGTTCTTGACCCACTCAAAGTAGGAAACCGTCACACCGCCGGCGTTGGCATACATGTCTGGAATGATCACCGTGCCCTTCTTGCGCAGGATCTCATCTGCGCCCGCGGTCACAGGACCGTTCGCAGCCTCGATGATCAGCTTGGCCTTCACGTTTTCGGCGTTGGAGAGGTTGATCACCCCCTCAAGCGCCGCCGGGATCAGGATGTCGCAGTCCTCTTCGAGGTATTTGGCGCCGTTCTTGATGTAGCGTCCCGACGGGTAGCCATCGACGCCGTCATGCTTTTCGATCCACGCGCGCAGGTCTTCGATGTCGAGCCCGTTCTCATCGTAGAGACCGCCATCGCGTTCAATCACCGCAACGATCTTGCAGCCATCTTCCTCGGAGAGGAACTTGGCCGCGTGATAACCCACATTCCCGAGGCCCTGCACGATGACGCGCTTGCCATCGAGGGTGCCCGAGAGACCGGCCTTGGCCTTGTCTTCCTCGTACCGGAAGAACTCCTGCAGCGCGTACTGCACGCCCCGGCCCGTGGCCTCGACGCGGCCTGCAATACCGCCAGCATTGAGCGGCTTGCCGGTGACACAGGCGCGGGCGTTGATGTCCGTGGTGTTCATCCGGGCGTATTGGTCCGCCATCCAGGCCATCTCGCGTTCGCCGGTGCCCATGTCGGGCGCGGGCACGTTCTGCGAGGGGTTGATCAGGTCGCGTTTGGCCAGCTCATAGGCAAAACGACGGGTGATCAGCTCTAGCTCGTGTTCGTCATACTGACGCGGGTCGATGCGCAGACCGCCCTTGGAGCCCCCAAAGGGCGCTTCCACCAGCGCGCATTTGTAGGTCATCAGCGCCGCGAGCGCCTCCACCTCGTCCTGGTTCACCCCCATCGCGTAACGAATGCCGCCTTTGACCGGCTCCATATGCTCCGAGTGGACCGAGCGATACCCGGTAAACGTGTGGATCTGCCCGCGCAGGCGCACCCCAAAGCGGACTGTGTAGGTGGCGTTACAGACGCGGATCTTTTCCTCAAGCCCCGGCGGCAAATCCATCAGCGCCACGGCGCGGTTGAACATGAGATCCACACTTTCACGGAAGCTTGGTTCTTTGAGATTGCTCATGGGGTGATCCCGTCCTTCTGAAACGACTCAAGTGGTTACTATGCGTCCCATCTATGCAGAGAACGTTACCAACTGCGACTGATATTCCCCGACTTTGCACAATTTTTTGGCAGTTTGTGAACTTTTCTGAAAACGAATCGAATGAAGCCCGCCCGCACCCCGAACGTGAGGCTGCGAGATTGTTTCAAACCCGCCAACAACCCCCAAACTCCGATACAATTAAGCTCAAACTTGCACCAGAAACGCCAATTTGGGCCGGTTTTCGCCCCAGTTCGGCCACCTTCGTCAACGAATAATGAAGAGTAATTTTACGTCCTCCTGCGCGCGCCCGCTTTCGCCCCTGAGCGCTGTGCGCCGTGCCCGCGGACAGAAGGAAAGACGGAAACATGAAGGTAAACTTCTGGACTTCATCTGCCCTGACCGGTGCGCTCGGTCGCCGGGCCATTGTGGACCGCATGCGTCAGTTTCGCAGGGACGAAAGTGGTGTCCTTGCCAAGCCGATGATCATGATTGTGGTCTTGATGTTCATGATCGGCGGTCTGGGTATGGATATGGTACGTCTCGAACGCGACCGTACCAAACTGCAATACACTCTGGACCGCGCAGTACTTGCGGCGGCGGATCTCGACCAGCCCCTCGATCCCGAGGCAGTGGTTCTCGACTATATGTCAAAGTCGGGCCTTGGCGATTACACCACGGTGGTCGTCCCTGAGGTTTCACCCACGGCGAAGCGCGTAAAGGCGAGCGTCGATACCAATTTTACCGCATCCTGGATGAACAACGTCTTTTACGACGACTACATCCGCAATCCCGATACTTACCAGCTTGAGCCAATCACACTCCCGCTACTGGCGTCCTCGACGGCGGTGGAGAGCATCGGCAACGTCGAGATCTCGCTGGTGCTGGACGTTTCGGGATCGATGCGCAGCAATGATCGTCTGGTGAACCTCAAACGCGCCGCCAAGGAGTTCGTCCAGACGATGGATGACAACACCGAAGACGGCAAGATGAGCATTTCCATCGTGCCCTACTCGACACAGGTTTCCATGCCGGAGGCCTTTCTTGATGAGTTGAACGTCAGCAGCGAGCATGACTATTCCCACTGCATCAACTTCTCGGGGTCCGATTTCAACAACGCCGGGATCAGCACGACCCAGGCCTACGAGCGCACCATGCACTTCACCGTCTGGAACAGCGGCGACTATCGCTCAAGAACCCGCCTCGTTCGTCAGCCGACCTGTGCCGCCCATTCCGACAACCCAGAGCGCACCGCGCTGTTGTTGTCGGACAATGTCACGCAGCTGCAAAACTACATCGACGCCTTTGTCCCATCCGAGAACACATCGATTGACCTCGGTATGAAATGGGGCTCTGCCCTTCTCGACCCATCCGTGCAGCCCGTGATTGCCTCGTTGGCTGATGATGCAAATCCCAATCAGTCCATCGCATCGCGCTTTGCCAACCGTCCCGTCCCCTACACGGACACAGAGACGCTGAAGGTGATCGTGATGATGACCGACGGTCAGAATACGTCGCAGTACTACCTCAGGAACAGCTACCGCGAGGGCGACAGCCCGGTTTGGTACAACGCCCAAGAGCGCGTTTATTCCACCTATGACCCCAACCGCGGTTCAAAACCCTATTACTGGGACAACCTGCAGCGGTGGGCGGATCACCCCTATGGCAACGGCACCTACGAGGAAACCTACTGCACCGGCACGCTCTACTACGGCAACTGCTATTACGGGTCCTGGCAGACCCGCACCGTGGACGAGCCCGGCACGGCCGTACAGCTGAGCTATCCTGATCTCTTTGCCGACACCTCGCTCAGGTATCTGCGGGATCGCCTGTTTGGCGACTGGATGAGCAACGCGAATTACTACTGGTTCTCCGGTCTGTTCAGCTCTGTCGGCTCCACTACAAAGGACGCACGCACGCTGGACATCTGTGAAGCGGCCAAAGCCAAGGGCGTTGTGGTCTTTACCATCGGGTTTGAGGCTCCGAGTCGAGGCCAGGAAGTCCTGCAGGCCTGCGCAAGCTCTGCATCCCATTACTACGATGTTGACGGGCTGGAGATCTCCGATGCCTTCGCTTCGATTGCCTCCGCGATCCGCCAACTGAGGCTGACAGAATGATCCATCTGCGTTTTATATCCAAACCGTTCCAGCAGTTCCGCCGCGATGAAGAAGGCAATGCAACCGTCGAGTTTGCAATGCTCTTTCCCCTGATGCTGATGGTGCTCTTTGCCTCGGTGGAGCTCGGCATGATCACTTTCCGTCAGATCATGCTGGATCGTGCCATGGACATGACCGTGCGCGACATTCGTCTCGGTACCGGCGGAGACATGCAGCATGACGACATTCGCGACACGATCTGCGCACGCACCAGTTTCATCGATCAAGCCTCTTGCGATGTGTCCCTGAAGCTGGAGATGGTGCGCCTCGATCCCTTCAACTGGGCGGGCATCCCGCCAGAGCCCGATTGCGTCGACAGTGTCGAAGAGGTCGATCCGGTTCTGACCTTCACCAACGGGGCCTCAAATGACCTGATGTATCTGCGCGCCTGCGTCAGCATCGAAGCGCTGTTTCCGCATTGGGGTCTCGGCAAAGCCATTCGCAAAGATGACGATGGCCGCCTGAACCTCTTTGCCTCCAGCGCCTTTGTTCAGGAGCCTCAGTGATCCATGTTCAGAAAAATCGCACATAAATTTCGGGCGTTTCGCCGCGATGAAGAGGGCAACATCGCCGTCGAGGCCGCGCTCTACCTGCCACTCTTGCTGTTTGTCTTTGCGGCGACCTACACGCTGTTTGACCTGTTCCGTCAGGAAACCGTCAACACCAAGGCCGCTTATACCGTCTCGGACCTGATTTCGCGGGAAACCACGGCGCTGAACGACGAATACATCAACAGTATCTATACCCTCAGCAAGCTGATGGCGCGCGCGGGCTCTGATATGTCGATGCGCATTTCGGTGATCCGCTGGGACGCTGCGGATGATCGCTATTATGTCGATTGGTCCGTCGAACGTGGCAACCAGCTCGACATCTGGACGGATGCCACCGTCACCGCGATCAACGACAAGCTCCCCACCATGCCTGATCAGGAACGTGTCATCGTGGTCGAGACATGGAACAACGTCGACCCGGCGTTCAAAATCGGGATCGGGCAGCGTGAAATCTACAATCTGATCTTCACCCGTCCCCGTTTCGCCTCCTTGGTGGCCTTTGAAGGCACCGTCGTAAGCGATGGCACGGTGCATGACGATGACGTGACGGACACGGGTTCCTGATCGCCGCAGCGCGCAAGCGTTCGAGTTTGAATTGCAAAGGCCGCCGGAGCTTGAGCCCGGCGGCCTTTGCTGCTCTGTCAAAGATGGGACGCGGATGACCCGCGCGGGATTAAGGATCGATCACCAGATGCGGTTGCCCGTCAGAGGTCTGCTCGCGACTGAAGCCTTCAGGGCCAATCACGCCGTTGACCCGGCGTCTGAAACTGGAGAACCGCTGTGATGTGACCACGTCAACCGGCACCTCCAGATCCAGCTCCAGCCTGACCCAGCCCACGCGCCCCTCTACCGCGGTCGCCCGCAGCACGCGCGCGGAAAAGGGTTGCGACAGGTAGCGCCCCCGGACCACCTGCCCGGGCTGGTAACGCTGCGCCTCGGCCTGCGACAGCATCGCAGCGCATAGGTTCCAATCGCGAAACCCCAGCTGCCGGGCCACATGTTCAAGCGCCGCGCCGTGGCGCAGGCTCTCGCCCGCCTGCTGGCGCGCTGCGCGCCACTCTCTAGCCATGGCTTTGGCCAGTGCAATCGTTGGCAAATTCTCGGTCATGCGCAGCGCTCCTGCACTTTGGAGGTCACTTGGTCACGCCTGCGACGAAGGTCCAGCAGAACCAGCCCCGTCAGCACAAGGAGCCCCGCCTCGGCAACGGGCGCAGCAAGCCAGATCCCGGGCTCCCCCCAAAGCGCAGCAAGCACAAAGGTCAGCGGGATCGAGAACAGATAGGGTTTGGAGAGCCCCAGAAGCGCAGCCCGCGGGGCATCTCCTATCGCCTGAAAATGCATTGCCACCATCATGAGCGGCCCCGCGAGCACAAAAAGAGCGCCAAGAATGGGCAGGATGCGCGCAACATCTTCGATAACGCCCTGATCGTCCACAAACCACGCTGCAATCCATGCAGCGCCCCACGTCAGACCGGCCTGCATCACCGCGCAATAGATCAAGGCGCTCACGACCGCGAACCGGAGGCTTTGCCCCACTCTCAGGGTTTGACCTGCCCCATACAGGTTCCCGGTGATGCTCTGCATCGCATGCGACAGCCCCAAAAGCGGCAGGAACGTGAAGGTCAAAAGTCGTGTGATGACCCCATAGGCGCTCACCGTTGTTGCATAATCAGAGACATCAACCCATTGCAGTGTAAACATAATCACCGCCGACCCCAAGGCGATGCCGATAAAGTTGAGACTCTGCGGCGCGCCCAGCGCAAGCATCCGCCCCCAGCCGCCCCAAAGGCTCTGTCGCCAAAGACAGCTTGGCCGCAAAACTGTATCGCCACGCAGGCGGAACGCCACGATCAGCGAGAGCGCCAGAACCTGCGCCAAAGCCGTTCCCAACGCCGATCCCGCCACGCCCAATCCCGCCTGGGCGATCAGCAGATAGTTGAACGCAATATTCGACAG
This sequence comes from Epibacterium sp. HA2-3, assembly GCF_055693725.2. Taxonomy (NCBI): domain Bacteria; kingdom Pseudomonadati; phylum Pseudomonadota; class Alphaproteobacteria; order Rhodobacterales; family Roseobacteraceae; genus Epibacterium; species Epibacterium sp. HA2-3. The sequence continues at coordinate 2,135,009 of NZ_CM172490.1, forward strand.
CGAGACGACAAGGCTCATGAGGGCCATCAGTCCGGCCCGGCCCTCGTTGCGCAAGGCGTCGGAATTCACCGAGAGCACGAAAAGGAGCGGCGTACACCCCACAGTGATCCGCAGATAGGTGTACCCCATGTCAGCAAGGAGGCGGTCGCCCCCGGCGGCGGCATGCGCCACAGCGCTCCCCCAGAGCGCAAAAGCCGCCATGAGGCCCACCGCGACCGAGAGCGCCAGACCATGCGCCGCCGCAAAATCGGCCTGCGCCGCCTCGGTATCGCCCGCACCGAGATGACGGGCCAGCCGACTGGCCATGCCGCTGGCCACCAGCGTTGCCAGAGCCACAACCAACATGTAGCCGGGAAACATCAGCGTCACAGCGGCCAAAGCCTCGGGCCCGACGAAATGCCCCAGAAACAGCGCGTCCGCCACGGTCAAAAAGCCGTTCATCCCCATCACAAATATGATGGGCAACGCAGTTTTTGCATAAACCGGCCCCAAGCGGGCGGTCAAAAATCGATTTGGAGGGGAGGTAGACATATCCCCGATCTCCTCTTGCAGGTATCGCGCAAGAACTGGATGGGACCCGCATTACCACCCGCGCGACAGGCGTGGAGGATGATCAAAAGACATATCCGTCTGCAAGACTTCACCAAGGCCAGAATGGCCAGCGGGCGGCAGGGGCTTGCTCCCTCGTCTTTCGTTAGGCCCTCGCGTCCCCTGCGTCAAGCCCAATGGCGGCACGGGACGCAAGGGCTGCGTAAAGGAGGTAGTAACGGTTTCTTGACCGCACGCGGCTATGGTGACTGTCGAAAACGTATCTTTTTCTTTGGGTATGTCCCCTGATGTCTGACCTCGACGCCTCGTGGATTCTGGTCTGCGCGCTTCTTGTGCTGCTGTTGCAGGCTGGCTTCCTCTGTCTTGAGGCTGGCACCGTTCGGGCGAAAAATTCCGCCAATGTCGCGCTGAAAAACCTGTCCGATGTCTGCATCGTCAGTACCTGTTTCTGGCTGGTCGGCTTTGGCCTCATGTTTGGCGAGAGCTTCAATGGCCTCTTTGGAACCACACAGTTTTGGCTCGCGCTCGACAATGACAGCGGTCACGCGGCGTCGATTTTCCTGTTTCAGATGGCCTTTGCGGCAAGTGCAGCCACGATCGTCTCGGGCGCAGTTGCCGAGCGGGAGCGATTTCTGGGCTATATGCTGGTCTCTGTTGCACTCAGCGCCCTTGTGTATCCGGTTGTCGGGCATTGGATCTGGAACCAGGCGGGCTGGCTGCGCCAGATGGGATTTGTCGATTTTGCGGGCGCGACGGTTGTACACAGCGTGGGGGGATGGACCGCTCTGGTGACCATTATCATCCTGGGGCCGAGGCTCGGGCGATATGGCCCCAAGAAACGTCGGTTTGATGAGTATTCGCTCTCTCTGGTCACGCTGGGCGGATTGCTCTTGTGGGTGGGCTGGGGTGCGTTCAACGGCGGCTCCGCCATGGCGTTTGGGACCGGTGTTGGCCCGATTATCGCGCGCACCATGCTGCTGGCGGCAGGCGCAGGGGTGGCGAGCATTGTCATCGGACTTGGCCTTTTTCGGCACGTCAGGGCAGAGCTTTTGGTGAACGGCTTTCTCGGAGGATTGGTCGCGGGCACCGCCGGGGTGCACCTGATGACAGCCACAGTTGCCTTTGGCATCGGCGCCCTTGGCGCAGTCACCGTGATCATCGCCCGCGATATACTCGACGCGCTCAAGATCGACGATGTTGTGGGCGCCGTCCCCGTGCATCTGGCGGCAGGGTTGCTCGGGACGCTCTCGATTGCCTTCACTGCCCCGGTTGACCTGTTGCCCGCAGGCAGCCGGCTGGCACAGCTGGGCGTTCAGGCGCTGGGTATCACTGCAGTTGGCGGATGGGTGGTCTGCTCGATGGCGCCGCTCATCCTGCTGCTGCGCGCAAGAGGTTTGCTGCGCGTCCACCCCAAGGACGAGGTGCGCGGGCTCAATCTCACCGAAAACAACCAACGAAACGCGCTTATGGACCTGCTGGCCGAAATGAAACGGCATCAGCGTTCCGGCTCTTTCAGCCGCCGCGTACGCATTGATCGGTCCACCGAATACGGTGTGCTTGCCTACCGCTACAACCGGGTTCTCGACCGGGTGGAGGCGGAAATCAACGCACGTGTCGACTCGATCCGCAAGGAACGCATGAGCCGCCTTTTGGCAGAAGAGGCGTTTGAATCCATGCGCGAGGCGCAAGAAGAAAGCGCCTGGTCGGCGCGGCATGACAAACTCACCGGACTTGGCAACCGCAAGTACCTCGAAGAGGTTGCGGTCGAGACCAGCACCGGACCACTTGGCGCGACTTTGCTCATTGCGATCGACCTTGATCGGTTCAAGGAGATCAATGACACCTACGGCCATGAGGCAGGAGATGTGGTGCTGGAACACACTGCCCAGCGGCTCTCTGAAAAGATCAGAACAGGGCGTGATTTTGCCTTCCGCATCGGCGGTGATGAGTTTGTAGTCCTCATGGAGTTTGCGGGCACCCAAGACGACGCTTTTGAATATTGCTCGGACTTGTTGTTCGAATTGCTGCAACCCGTCAGATACAAAGCAACCGATCTGCAGGTCGGTGCCTCCATTGGATTTGCCCTCTGCAAGCCGCCCGAAACGCTCGGCGCGGCGCTGCGACGCGCAGATCTTGCGCTCTATGCTTCAAAGGCTGACGGACGCTCCTGCGTCAACGCCTATTCTGCCTCCATCGGATCGGCCCATGACGAAAAGATGAACCTCATACGCGATTTCAAACAGGCCTTCGCCAATGATGAAATCGAGGTGACGCTGCAGCCGCAGATCGATGGCAAGACCATGGAAATCGCCGGCTGCGAGGCGCTGGCGCGCTGGCACCATCCCGTGCGCGGCATCGTGAGTCCGGATGTTTTTGTACCCGTCGCAAAAGAAGTGAACATGCTGGCCGATCTTGATCGCCGAATTCTCGATCTTGCCCTTGCGGCCTATTGGAATTTCGCGAGCCACGGCATCGCGCTTCCCAGCCTCTCGGTGAATGTCTCGGCGGAGCGGCTGGGGCACCCCGACTTGATCAAGGAACTCCAGCAGCGCGAGGATCTGCCACCAGATGGATTGGCGTTTGAACTTCTTGAAACGGTCTTTCTCGATCAGTTGACCGAGAATTACGCCAACCAGATTGCCGCGCTCAAGGCGATGGGCATCGCAATAGAAATCGATGACTTTGGCACCGGGCACGCCAGCATCGCGGGGGTGCTCGCGCTGAAGCCCGACCGGCTCAAGATCGACCGGATGTTCACCTCCGGGATTGATGAAAAACCCGCCAGACGCGATCTGATGCGCGGCCTCATTGAGATGGCTGCAAGTGCTGGGGCAGAAACGGTGGTTGAGGGTGTCGAGACGGAGGCGCAGGCACAGGTTCTTTCGGAGCTAGGCGCAGATGTGCTGCAAGGCTTTGCCTTTGCCCGCCCGATGGATCAGGAGCGCTTTTTGCTCTGGGCGCAGGACTGGAATGCAGCGCGCCAGATGCCAAAGACCGGATAAGGCCCTAAAAAGGCGCGCATCATCTGTGGTGCGATCTTTGGCGCGGTCACCAGCCGCTCAGCCTGCGTCGCGCTCGACCATCAGTGCCGCAAGAATCTCGGTCATGGTCTTGGTTTGGGAGCCGGGAGTCACCCCGCCCACACCGATGCGCCGTCCCATGCGCCACCAAAGACCGGGATACCAGCAGCGCTCTGCAGATGTCGTGCTGCGCATAAGGAACCCGTTTGAAGGCTTGAACGCAAAAAAGCCGCGATCAAGATGCTGCAGATCTTGGATGCGAATGATCTCGGTGCCATCCGAACAGCGCAGCCCCGCCGCCGTGAGCTCGATGCGATGCGCGGTGGCATGCCACATGCGATAGCCCATCCAGAGCGCCAAGCCCGACACCAGCATCAGGAACCCCTGCCATGCCACGCCCGGTGTGCTCGCCATGGCGACATAGAGGGTCATCAGCCCCAGCCCGATCAACATGGCCACGCCAATCACCCGGCGGGCTGGCGATGCTTCCACGGTGGCGAGCACTTCGCCGCTGTCGATTTCGTGGCTCATTTACGGTCTCCCTCGGATCACTGGCGATGGGTTAGCGAAAAACACCGGGATCGAACAGCCCTTTTGGTGATCGCGCGACGGATCAGCTCAGGGCCCCGAGATGGGTGCAGGCCCAGAACACCCGCGCTTTGTCAGGGCCGGTGCTACGCACACCATGGCGCAGGGTACTGTCGTAATAGGCGCAATCTCCGGCGGCGAGGATCACTGGTTCGTAATGCTCCACCCGCAGTTCGACCTCCCCTTCGAGCACCAGCAACAGCTCCTCGCCATCATGGCGGTCCAAGTGGGCAGGCACCCCTTCGCCCTTGGCGCAGATGGTGCCGATCAGCGGGATGATCTTCTTCCCGGTGAGCCCGTTGCACAGCACTTCATAATCATAGACCTTGCCCTCGACCGAGCGCCCCTGCCCCGCCCGCGTCACAGTGAGCCGGGTGGTGTGAACCTCGTCTTCAGGTTCAGCGATGAGCTTTTCAAGCCCAACGCCATAGCCCCGCGCGAGTCGCAGCAGATTCTCAAAACTCGGGGATACTTTGCCGTTTTCGATCTTGTAGATCGTCGAAACGGCAAGTCGCGTGCGCTCGGCAGCTTGCTCGAGCGTCATCCCCGCCGCGCTGCGTAAGCCTTTGACTCGCCTGCCGAGTTCAAGTCGTATGCGCTGTTTTTCTCCTTCATCAAGCACCGCCGAATGCGTGTCGGCGGAAAACGAAGACTCTTTTCCTGTTGTTTCAGACATATTTTTTCTTATTTTACCAAAAATTTCCCATAGGCCGGAAGCGAGATCGATTTGGGTGAAAGTATGCATGACCAACACAGGCGAGGCCAGCAAATAGCCATGAAACCTGCCTACACCGCCAGGCCCAACCCCGCAGTACGCAGTCCAAACCTGAGCCTCGCCGGGTCGCCTGATGGCGGTCCTCGCGCCCGTTGCGGCGTTTCCAAGACAGTCCGACGCAGACGCACGCCCTAGGCAGGGGCCGCATCCCTAACTGGGCCGTAGTGCCCTCTCACAATGTCCAAGTTCGTTCATTCCCAGTGTGTTTTTGTGTTTCAGGATCATGTGATGACCCCAATTCCCCGCTCTTGCTGCTTAGATTGCCACCGGCCAAAGCGAGCCGAACATGATCGGGATGTGATCCCGCGCCACCGCGCAGAAACTCTCGGCTGGTTAGGGCCTCTCTGCACGCTCCGCACAGTTCCCCCACTCGAACGCCACGCGACGGGTTGACCCACCCTCCCACGTACTCACCAACGGCCAGCCCCTTTTTTTTGGCGGATCACAGCGCCCTGGGGGTCGGCCTTCTTCACGATAAAGAGGACATCTTTTATGCCATTGCAGAAAACGGACATCCGTCCCTCCATCGGCCTAGCGCTGCTGCCGATCGTGCTGACGCTCGCCATTCTTGGGGTGCAGATCTTTTACTTTGGGGATTTCACCCCCCATATCCCACTTGCAATCGGGATCGCCCTCACCGCGGTGGTGGGCCTGATCGAAGGGCTGAGCTGGGATGAGATCGAAAAAGGCGCCTTTCATGTGATCGCAGTGTCTTTCCCGGCGGTGTCGGTGCTGATCCTTGTCGGCATGATCGTTGGCACATGGATCGCCTCCGGCACCGTTCCCACGCTGATCTATTACGGGCTGTCGCTGCTTTCGCCAGAGCTGTTTCTCGCGGCGGGGATGATCCTCTGCTCCATCGTCTCGCTTGCCCTCGGGACATCCTGGGGCACGGTCGGCACAGTGGGTCTCGCGCTGATGGGCATCGGCGAAGGCTTTGGCATCCCGGCCTACTGGACTGCAGGCGCGGTGGTTTCAGGCGCCTTCTTTGGCGACAAGATCTCGCCCCTTTCGGATACCACCAACCTGGCCCCGGCCGTGACTGATACGCAGCTATTTGACCACATCCGCAACATGTTGCCGACCACTGTTCCCGCGATGCTGATCGCGCTGGCGATCTACACTGTGATGGGGTTCAACCTTGGTGACGGCGCGCCCTCCTTTGAACGCATCGAGAGCTTCAAGGGCGCGCTGGAGGGGTCGTTTGACATCACGCCCTGGCTGCTATTGCCCGCGCTTTTGGTGGTCGGGCTTGCAATGATGCGCATGCCGGCGATCCCGACTCTGTTCATCGGTGTCGTGGTAGCGTCTCTGATTGCGATCTTTGTGCAGGGCGCATCGCTGCATGACGTTTTCACCTATGCCAACTACGGCTATTCGGTCGAAACCGGCGTCGCCGCAATGGACTCGCTGATGAACCGGGGCGGGATCCAGTCGATGATGTGGACCATCTCTCTGATCCTGATCGCGCTTGGCTTTGGCGGCGCGTTGGAGCGCACGGGCTGCCTTGCGGCCATCATCGAGCTTTTGACCAAGCGGGTGAAAACCATCGCGGGTGTGCAGACCTCGGCGATCCTGTCCTCCATGGCGACCAACACCGTGGCGGGCGATCCCTATCTCTCGATCGCGCTGCCTGGGCGGATGTTCAAGCCGGTCTACGACCGTATCGGCTATTCGCGCCTGAACCTGGCACGCGCCACCGAGGAAGGCGGCACCATCATCTCGCCGCTGATCCCGTGGAACGCCGGTGGCGCCTTTGTGATCTCGGCCCTCGCGCTGGGTGTCTCGGACGGCAAGATCGAAAACCTGCTCTACATCCCGCTGTCCTTTGCCTGCTGGCTGGCCCCGGTCTTTGGGATCTTCTACGCATGGACCGGCCTTTTTACACCCAAGGCCGAAGCGGCTGACACCGTGCGCGCAGAAGCCGCGCAGCACCCCGCAGAGTAATACTCACAAGGATATGCGCCTGACTACAAATCGGGCGCATATCACCCTGCATTCCTGCACAGACGCAGTGAGCCAGTGCAGATTTTCCTAATCCGACATCTCACCTATTCTTGGGACACACCCTCTCATCAGGAGAAGTTTCATGTCCCTGCGCCCGATTTTGGAAAAACGTTCAGCCCAGCCAACCATGGAAGGCGCTGGCGTACATCTGCACCGCGCTTTTGGGTTTCAGGATCCAAGCGAGCTGGACCCTTTCCTGCTGTTTGATGATTTCCGCAACGACCATCCGGAGCTGTATCAGCAGGGATTTCCCTGGCACCCACACCGCGGCATCGAGACGATCACCTATGTGCTGGCGGGCTCTGTTGACCACGGTGACAGCCTCGGCAACACTGGCACGCTGGGCGCAGGGGATGTGCAGTGGATGACCGCCGGTTCGGGTATCCTGCATCAGGAAATGCCGAGCGGAAACCAGAAGGGGCAGATGCACGGGTTCCAGCTTTGGGGCAATCTGCCGTCGGCCCAAAAGATGACGGCCCCACGGTATCAGGATGTCCAGGGCAAGGATATTCCCGAGGTGATCGACGATGACGGCACCCGCGTCAAAGTGATCGTGGGCGAATTCTGGGGCAAGCGCGGCCCGGTTGATGGCATCGCCGCCGACCCGCAATATCTCGACGTATATGTCCCCGCCGGTGTCAAAAAGACGTTCAAAATCGACACATACCGACGCGCTTTTGCCTATATTTTTGAAGGCCAAGCCGCCTTTGCGGATGCCTCCCAGCCGCAGGGTGTCCTGTTGGAAAAAGAGGTTGCAGGCCAGGAGGTCAACATCCGCGATCTCTCGGGAGATCGCACATTGGTGCGTTTTGGCACTGGCGACGAGATCACCGTGCAGGCCGGCCCCGAGGGCGTGCGTTTCCTGCTCATTTCTGGCGCACCGATCGAGGAGCCGGTGGCATGGCATGGCCCGATCGTGATGAACACACAGGCCGAGCTGCAAAAAGCCTTCTCCGAGTTGCGCAACGGAACCTTCATCAAACCCGCTCACTGATAGGGAGAACCGCCCCCCCCTTTTCTCTCGGGGCGGTGCAGGCCACAGGATGGCAAACCCAGATTGAGTCCACACCCAATGCGGATCGGGTCAAGGGGCCCAGCGGCCCCGCCCGGCACGGGCGGCGTGCCCTTGACGCGCCGACGTCAATTGAAACTTGAAAAGGCTCCTGAGGGCAGACCTGCCCCTCGGGGCCGTCTCAGCCCAAACGCGCAAACACCCGCACCAAACGAGACGCCAGAGATCGCCCATCGCCTTAAGGCCTGCTGAACAAAAGCCGCGCGGAAGCGCTCCACTTTGCAGCGCCTTGAAAACTCAGCCCCGTGCGGCATCCCAAACATAGGTCATCTCACCCGAGGCAGTTTTCTCGCCGGGTTCAAATCCGCATTTCTCGAGGACACGGGCCGAGGCGGCGTTCTCGGCCATCACGCCACCGGACAACACCACGGGCGTTCCTCGCAGCTGATCTTGCAGCGCGCGCAGCATCTCGCTGGCATAGCCCTGCCCCCATGCCCGGCGCGTAAAGAGATAGCCCAAATTGCGCTGGCCCGCGGCGTCATGGGCAAAAGACAGGATTACGAGACCGACAATCTCTTGATGTTGAGCGCTCAGCGCGACGACCTCGGCCTCTTGTTGCAGCGCGTCAATGAGGTGACGCCGCGCTGCATCGGTCCTCAGGTTTTGAAACCCCGGTGGAAGGAACGCCACAACCTCCGGCGCGAACAAGGCTTCGCGATCCGCCGCCGTCATCTGCGCAGGCTCCGTTGCATGCAACCGCCCGGATTTCAGATCCTTCAGCTCCATCGCGCTACACCCCGACAGATTTGCGCACCATATCCCAATAGAGCGTCTCCACCTCTACAAGCGACAACCGCCCGCCATCACGATACCACGTCAAAACCCCGTTCAGCATCGCAATCACCGCAAGTGCTGCGATCTTGGTATCTGGCACCTGAAACAGCCCTTGCGTGACCCCGGCCTTCAGGATGCCTTCGAGCTGGTCCTCATAGGTGCGGCGGCGTTCTTCGATGCGGGCGAAGTTCTCATCGGTCAGGTTGCGCAACTCCATATACGCAATAAAGACCGCATCAGGGCGTTCGAGGTTATAACGGATGTGAAACCGCACAAACCGTTCCAACTGCCCCATTACGTCCTCAGGCAGATCCTCCGCTGCCCAGGCCGTCAGAAGCCCCTCCATATGAGCCTGCATCAAGTCAAACAGCAGGCTCTGCTTGTCAGCAGTGTAGTTATAAAGCGCGCCCGCCTGCACGCCCACCGCCCCGGCGATCTGACGCATGGAGACCGCCGCATAGCCATGACGGGCAAACAGCTCCTGCGCCGCTGCGCGAATACGCGGGCCGGTGATGTCGGAATGAGAACCTTGAGTACGTGCCATATATACAGAGTAACTGAACATATGTTCAGATAAAAGCGGCATAACGGGCGACGCGGATTAACTTGTACCCACAGGCGCATTTGTGCATCAAGGGCAAAAGCCCCGACGGAAACTCCGGTACGCCCATGACCGCCACACCCGCTGCCCGCCTGTTTTTTGCACCTACGCCGCGCTCGACGCGCCTTGGGGTGCTCCTCGCCTGCACCCTACTGAGCCTCGCAACCGCCTGCTCGCGCGTACCGGAACTTGAGGACCGTCTCCCGGCGGATCTGCGCAGCCAGCCCTACCCGGATCTTTTGCCGTTGGAGACCGCTCTCAGCGATGAGCCGCTGCCCGAAGATGAAAGCGCCGCGCTCTCGGAGGCACTCGACGCGCGCGCCGAAGGTTTGCGCAGACGCGCAGAAGAATTGCGCCGCCGCCAATTCTGACCCCCCGCTCACCCTGTTGAGCGTTGCACCAAAGGGCCAGAGCCGCTAAGGCGGCATCGAACCCATAGATCGTCAAGACAATAAGGACCTCCACTATGACTGAACCGCTTCGACTGGGGATTGCAGGTTTGGGCACGGTCGGCATTGGCGTGGTGAAGATCATTCGCCGCCATGCTGCCCTGTTGGAGGCGCGAACTGGCCGCCCGGTGGTGATCACTGCCGTTTCGGCCCGCGACGCCACCAAGGATCGCGGCGTGTCGCTCAAGGACTATGCGTGGGAAACCGATCCAGTCGCCCTTGCCACGCGCGATGATGTCGATGTGTTTGTCGAACTGATGGGCGGGCACGAAGGCCCGGCTCGGCTTGCAACGGAGGCTGCGCTGGCAGCCGGCAAGGATGTGGTCACCGCAAACAAGGCGCTCCTGGCGATCCACGGCCAGGATCTGGCCGAACGCGCAGAGGCCAATGGCAGCGTCATCCGCTTTGAGGCGGCGGTTGCCGGTGGCATCCCCGTGATCAAATCCCTGACCGAGAGCCTTGCAGGCAATGAAATCACCCGCGTCATGGGCGTGATGAACGGCACCTGCAACTATATCCTCACGCAGATGGAAGCCACAGGCCGGGGTTATAACGCTCTCTTTGAGGAATGCGGCAAGCTTGGCTACCTGGAGGCCGACCCGCTGCTGGACGTGGGCGGTATTGATGCCGGCCACAAGCTAGCGCTCCTGGCCTCTATCGCGTTTGGGACCAAACCGGCCTTTGACGATGTCAAACTCGAAGGCATTCAGCGCATCGCCATTGAAGACATCCGCCACGCCGCCGATATGGGCTATCGGATCAAGCTTCTGGGCGTTGCACAGCGTTCGGCTCGCGGGCTTGAGCAGCGCATGACCCCCTGCCTGGTGCCCGCGAATTCTCCGCTCGGGCAGCTTGAGGGCGGCACCAACATGGTGGTGATCGAGGGCGACGCCATCGAACAAGTGGTGCTGCGCGGCCCCGGCGCGGGCGAAGGCCCCACCGCCAGTGCGGTGATGGGCGATGTGCTCGACATTGCGCGCGGCCTGCGGATCTCGACCTTTGGCCAGCCGGCCAAGACGCTCTCGGAAGAGCCGGCCGCACAAACCGGCCTGCCTGCACCCTATTATGTGCGTATGGCGCTGCAGGACAAACCCGGCGCGCTGGCCAAAGTCGCCGCAGCATTGGGGGATGCGGGGGTCTCCATCCACCGGATGCGCCAGTATGATCACGCCACCACAGTGGCTCCGGTGTTGATCGTGACTCATAAATGCACGTCTGCCATGCTGGAACAGGCCCTTGAGGCGCTGGCCGCAACAGGCGTGGTTGAAGGCGCCCCCGTGGCGCTGCGCATCGAAGAGCTGTGAGGCAGAACCTCTGAAACGCGCCGCGTGCGCGCGCTCGGGTGCAAATGCCCAAGGGCGCGCTCAAGGCGCAAAATATATGTTGTTAGCGACATCAGCCGCGCTGCAGCCTTGCCCCCGTGGGGCTGGGCGGGCTATGCCGGGCGAGATCGCGCAAGTTTGAGATAGGATTACTGGGAATGACTTCGACCACCGCCGACGCGCCGTTTCACGACCGCCTGCTGTCCCTGGGCCTCGCCCGAGTTGCGGAACAGGCTGCTCTGGCCTCTGCCCCGCTGATCGGACGCGGCGATGAAAAGGCCGCAGACCAAGCCGCCGTAAACGCGATGCGCGAACAGCTGAACCTTCTGGACATCGCCGGTGTGGTGGTGATCGGCGAAGGCGAGCGCGACGAGGCGCCGATGCTCTATATCGGCGAAGAAGTGGGCACCGGCAACGGCCCCGGCGTGGACATCGCGCTGGACCCGCTCGAAGGCACCACGCTCACCGCAAAGGACATGCCCAACGCGCTCACCGTGATCGCCATGGGTCCACGTGGCTCCATGCTGCATGCGCCCGACACCTATATGGACAAGCTGGCCGTGGGTCCGGGCTACCCCGAGGGCGTGGTCTCTCTGGACATGTCGCCACGCGAACGCGTTGAGGCGCTGGCCAAGGCCAAGGGCTGCACACCCGCTGACATTACTGTCTGCATCCTGGAACGTCCCCGCCATGAGGCGATGATCGCTGAGGTGCGCGAAACCGGCGCGTCAATCCGCCTGATCACCGACGGCGATGTGGCGGGCGTCATGCATTGTGCAGAAGCAGAGGTCACGGGCATCGACATGTATATGGGCCAAGGCGGCGCGCCCGAAGGCGTGCTGGCGGCAGCGGCACTCAAATGCATGGGCGGTCAGATCTTTGGCCGTCTCTTGTTCCGCAACGACGACGAAAAAGCCCGCGCCGCCAAGGCCGGCATCACCGATCTGGACCGCGTCTATTCCCGCGACGAGATGGTGACACAGGATGTGATCTTTGCCGCTACCGGCGTCACCGGAGGCTCGCTGCTGCCGCGCATCAAGCGTGAGCCGGGCTGGGTCGAGACCACCACACTGTTGATGCGCTCCAAGACCGGCTCGGTGCGCCGCATGAGCTATCGCACACCTCTGAGCGCGCATCAGTAACCCAGAACAAACCTCAGCGCTTGCCGCGCGGAGCGGGATTTAGGTATTTGGGAAAAGATGAAGGCCGGGTCCCACGCGGGTCCGGCCTTTTTTACACAGAAGACGAGGGAATAGAGTTGAGCTTTCTGGGTGTCGAGACCTCACTGACCGGACGCCGCTGGGTGGGACCCGGTGTGGATCAGGCCCGCGCAAGCGAGCATCTGGCGCAGGAAACCGGGCTACCTCCTGCGGTGTGTCAGGTCCTCGCACGCCGGGGCGTGCCCGCGCATGAGGCCACCGGGTTTCTGACGCCGCAGCTCAAGGATCTCTTGCCCGATCCGCGCCGCATGAAGGACATGGAGACCGCAGCGGCGCGCTTTCTGCAAGCCGTGGAGCGGCGCGAGCGGATTGCGATCTTTGCCGATTACGACGTCGATGGCGGCTCTTCGGCGGCGCTTTTGCTGGTGTACCTGCGACAGATGGGCCAGCAGGCGACACTCTATATTCCGGATCGCATTGATGAGGGTTATGGCCCCAATGATGCGGCAATGGCGGCGCTGGCGCGCGATCATGACCTTATCATCTGCGTGGACTGTGGCACACTTTCGCACGGGCCCATCGCAGCGGCGAAGGGCGCGGATGTGGTGGTCCTGGATCACCACCTTGGCGGCGAGACCCTGCCCGACTGCGTGGCAGTGGTGAACCCCAACCGGCAGGATGAGGACGGCGATCTGGGCTATTTCTGCGCCGCTGGTGTGGTGTTCCTGATGCTCGTCGAGGTGCGGCGTCAGGCGCGCGACAAGGGGCTTGGCGCAGGCCCGGATCTGATGGCGATGCTCGATCTGGTGGCGCTGGCCACCGTGGCAGATGTGGCCCCCCTGATCGGCGCGAACCGCGCGCTGGTGCGCCAGGGTCTGAAAGTGATGGGGCGACGCCAACGTCCGGGTCTGGTTGCCCTCGCGGATGTGAGCCGGATGGATTCGGCGCCCTCAACCTATCACCTCGGCTTTCTCCTGGGGCCGCGGGTCAATGCGGGCGGGCGGATCGGCAAGGCGGACCTTGGTGCGCGCCTGCTGTCGACGGATGACCCGCATGAGGCTGCTGCACTCTCCGAACGGCTTGACCAGCTCAATACGGAGCGGCGCGACATTGAGAACGCGGTGCGTGCTGCCGCACTGGAACAGGCCGAGGCGCGCGGCTTTGACGCGCCTTTGGTCTGGGCGGCGGGGGAAGGCTGGCATCCGGGCGTGGTCGGCATCGTCGCCTCGCGCCTCAAGGAAGCAACGGGTCGACCTGCGGTGGTCATCGGCCTAGACGGCGAAGAGGGCAAAGGATCGGGGCGCTCGGTGTCGGGCATCGACCTTGGGGCCTCGATCCAGAAGGTCGCAATGGAAGGGCTGCTCTTGAAGGGCGGCGGGCACAAGATGGCTGCGGGCCTCACAGTGGCGCGCAGCCAGCTGGAACCCGCGATGGCCCGCCTTGCAGAGCTCTTGGACAAACAGGGCGCAGGCGATCTGGGCCCCGCGGATCTGAAGCTCGACGGGATGCTGATGCCCGGCGCCGCCAGTGTGGAGCTGATCGAGCAGATCGAACAGGCCGGGCCGTTTGGCGCTGGGGCCCCTGCCCCCCGCTATGGGTTTCCTGACGTCGCCGTACGCTTTGCCAAACGGGTTGGAGAATCGCATCTCAAGGTCAGTTTCACCGATGGGATGGGCGGCAATATCGACGCCATCGCCTTTGGCGCCTTTGACACCAACCTCGGGCCGCGCTTGCTCGAACACGGAGGCGCGCGCTTTCATGTCTCCGGACGGCTAGAGGTCAACACCTGGGGCGGGCGCCAAAGCGCGCAATTGCGACTGGAGGACGCAGCCGAGGCCTGAACCTCGCTAGAAATGGCGAGGACTTCGCCTGTGGATAAGAATTTTCCGCTGTAGATGTTTTTTTCCCTTGCGACGCCCGCCGCAAAACCCTAAACACCCGCTCACACCAAGAGTGCTCCGTTCGTCTATCGGTTAGGACGCCAGGTTTTCAACCTGGAAAGAGGGGTTCGATTCCCCTACGGAGTACCACTTTACTCTCCCGTAGAATTGCAGATCAGACATGACCTCGCTGCTAGGCTGCGAGTCTCAGCGTGCGCACCCTTGTTGCGGCTCGCGTCGTACTGCATTGATAAATATACCTTTTGTCTGAATGTGCGGAGCTTCTCAAAAACTTTGGGATTTGTGTTATTTTCCTCTTGCACGGCCGCGCGTGCTTCAGTAAACACCCGCTCACACCAAGAGTGCTCCGTTCGTCTATCGGTTAGGACGCCAGGTTTTCAACCTGGAAAGAGGGGTTCGATTCCCCTACGGAGTACCATTTTTCTCTCTGAGAAATTGGCGCATTCCACCACTCACGCACCGCCGAGAAGCAGGGGATTATCCTGTTGAGGAAATCGTCGCGCGCAGGCGCGACAGGGCTTCTGCCTGCTCATCAAGATCATTGAGGCAGGCGCCCAGAACCACCCCATTGAAGGCGCCCGCGCGGCGGCTGTAGCTCGAGAGCGCCTCAGCACCCACACCGGCTGCGCGTGCGGCTGTTGTCACGGTCTGATCGCAAATTTCGGGACGCAGATGCAGCACGACCTGCATGCCAGCTTGGTAATCCTCCACATGGCCCACATCAGAGAAATCCGAGCGCAACCGCGCGATCAGGGTCCGGTGCCGTTCTGCATAGATTCGGCGCACCCGGCGCAGGTGCCGGTAGAACTCTCCGTGCTGCATAAACTCCGCCAGAGCCGCTTGGGGCATGGCACTGGCACGCGCACCCTTGCGACGCATCGCCCGCACGAGGCGCTCCACCAGCGCCTCGGGGGCCACGATGTACCCCATCCGCAAGCTGTTCGAGAAAATCTTGGAGAAGCTGCCGATGTAGACTGTCCGCCCCTGCCCGTCGACACCTGCCAGCGCGGGAATCGGTCGGCCCGCATAGCGAAATTCCGAATCGTAATCGTCCTCGATGATCCAGCCCTGTGACTGCGCCGCCCAGCGCACAAACTCTTGTCGCCGACCCGCGCTCATCGCGCCACCAAGCGGGTATTGATGCGACGGCGTCAGAACCACCACATCGGTGCCATCGCCAGTTGTAGGGACTTCGGCCCCTTGGGAATCGAGCGCCAAGTCTCGGATGCGACGCCCCTGCGCCTGCGCAAACCGTCGGATCGGGGGATAGCCGGGATCCTCCACCCCAACCGCTCCGGTGTTCGAGGCCAGCGCCGAGAGGCAAATATCCAACGCCTCGGTCGCGCCAGAGGTGACCAGCACCTGATCCGGCCGCGCGGCGATCCCGCGCCAATCGTTCACATGGGCGGCAATGGCCTGGCGCAGCTCCGGATGACCAAAGCGCCCGCAGCCCATCAACATATCTTCTGGACGTGTGCGGCAGAGGCGAGCAACGGCTTTTGCCCAGGCGCGGTGCGGAAAGAGACGCATGTCCGGCTGGCCAGCCTCCAAGAGCAGGTCTCCCCGCTCGCTGAGGTCCGCAGGTGGCGTGGGCGTCCCTTTCGCCGGAAGCTCCACCTCGCCCATGGCACAGACGGTATAACCCGATCCGCGCCGCGCCATGAGATAGCCCTCGGCCACCAGCTGCTCATAGGCCGTCACGACCGTCGCACGCGCCACCCCCAGATCCCCCGCAAGCGCCCGCGTTGCCGGGAGCCGCGCCCCGGTGGCAAGGGCTCCGGAGCGAATTCGAGATCGCAAGGCCGTGCAGATCTGCTCAAAGATCGGCACATCAGATCGCCGATCCGGCGTAAAGGCGGGCAAATCGCTTGGCATAATTGGTCCGATCAGAGTGTCCTCTTGGCAACGTTATGCCTGCGCCAATCGACAGACAAGCAAAGACCGGGCACAACGCCCGGCCCCTGTCTTTCCCAGATGCGCACTCACTCGGCGGCGCGCACCCCGGCATAGGCGCGCAGCTCAACGAAGGTCTCGTTATAGCAGGCCCCGTCGCCAATATCGGTGCGTACCTCCGCCGGGATCAGAGCGTTTGCGGTGAGGCCCGTCTTGGAACTGATGCGCCATGTACCCTTGGGGGCATACGTCACACCGCGCTGCATCGCATCCGAGATCTTGAGACGGAACGTGACGCTTCCGCGGGCGTTGGCAACCTCGACCAGATCACCATCCTGCAGCCCCCGTGCGGCGGCGTCTTCGGGATGCACCTCGATGCTCTCGGGCCCTGCGGAAAGCGGCGCGCTGCCGAAAGTGGCATTGATGCGTTTGTCCGAACTCGGGGTGATCAACACCAAGGGCAGGTCCTGCGGCATCGGATCATAGCGCGGCACGCCAAAGCCGGTCTCCGCCTCGAGCGCGGCGCTAAAGAGCTCAATCCGGCCTGTTTCTGTGTCAGGCGTCACCGTCTCGCAGAGGATCAGAGCAGCGCCATCGCTTTTTTGCATTTCCAACGCGCGATCCACCGGCATCTGGCTTGGGGGGCGGCCTTCAAATTGCGGATGGCTGGCATCCATCGCGTCATCCATCAACTGCACGTCCGAAGCCTGATGCTCTGGCTCGATATAGCCAAAACGCGCGGCCAGACGGCGGAAAATCTCCGTGTTCGGCAGACTTTCCCCGATGGGCGCGATCACGGGCTCGGCCCGCTGGACATAGTTCTGACCATAGGCGGCAAAGATCTCATCGTGCTCAAAGTGGGTGGCTGCGGGCAGGATCACATCGCAATAGGCCATGCTGTCGGTCATCACCACGTCGCAGCCAACGGTAAAGATCTCAGGCTGACTCAACGCCGCAATCATCCGAGTCTGGTCGGGGTGTGTCGCGACAGGATTGTGGTTGTAGATCATGACGGCATTGATCGGTTTGGATTGCTCGCGATCAAGCATCAGCTGTGCCACATCAAGGATATTCACCACCCGTGTTTCAGGGTCGATCAGGTGATCGCCCTGCAGACGGGCACGTGTCTTGGGGGAGGCCAGTCCGGATTTGGCCACCACCCCGGCTCCCAATCGCCCGTGCTGCCCCAGGAGCGCATTGAGCGCCATCGCCGCGCGCAGCCCCGAACCTCCGGAGCGTCCCCGTTCCATCCCATTGCCGGTGGAGGTGGCCAGCCTCTGCGCAGTCTGCATCCAATCCGCCAGCTTCAGGATATCGCTGACAGCGAGGCCGCAGATTTCAGAAGCGTTTTCAACGCTGTGCTTGCGCGCCTCGTCCATATACTCGTCAACGCCATGCACCCAATGCGCAATAAACTCCACATCAAATGCGCCGCGCCGTTCGAGTTCAGCCGCAAGCGCATGGGCAAGCACCACATCGGTTCCGGGTCGCACCTGAAGATAGAGGTCGGCCTGCTCTGCGATCTTGATCCGCTTGGGGTCAATCACCACCAGACGCGCACCCTTGGCGCGGGCCGCTTTGACGATCCGTGTCAGATGCAGGTTGGACACCGTCACATTGTTGCCCCAGACCACGATGAGATCGGCATGCTGGGCCTGTTCGGGCGGCATTCCGGGAGCATTGCCATAGAGGCTCTCATAGGCGAGGCTGCGCACCCCGCCGCAGAGCGGGCCGCGATCCATTCGCGTGGCGCCCAGACGGTAGAAAAATCGCCGATCGAGCGAGCCCCCCGCCAGCTCCCCGTGAGGTCCAGCATAGTTCAGCGGCAAGATCGACTGCGCGCCATGCGCATCAATGGCAGCGTGAAACCCTTCGACCACAAGATCCAGCGCATCCTCCCAACTGATGCGTTCAAACGTGCCAGCCCCCCGCGGCCCCACCCGCCGCAGCGGATGTGTGAGCCGCGCCGGACCATGTACAAAGTCAGGGTATGCGCGCGTGACCTTGTTGCAGACCACACCGGCCGTAAACGGATTGGCATTTGAGCCGCGTACGGCAGTAATCTGATCGCCCGTCACCTCGACGCTGAGGCTGCAGGTGTCCGGGCAGTCCAACGGGCATACGCTGGGCACGACACGCGTGTCTTGAGAGGATCTGGCTTGTCTGGACATCGAAGGCTCCACTTTTGGCGTCCTCTCCGGCTAGTGCAAAAGAAGCCCTATCAAAAGCGCCAATATCCGAGAAAAAGAGCAGTCCAATTTTAGACTTCGAGCCATGCCAGATCGAAAAGGCCCACACGGAAGAAATCCGTATGGGCCAAATACCTTTTGCGCGAAAGCGGCGCCGCGGAGAGGTATGTGCGCTGTCAGGCAGACTTGCTGTTTTGCTCGACCAGATCCATCTCATCTTCGAGGCTGGGCGTATAGAACATATGCTGCGCTTTGCCCGCCCGTTTGGAGGCGTAGAGCGCAAGGTCGGCCTGATGCAATAGCGTCGCCGGCAGAGGCTGCGCGACATCCGTGGACAAGGTGGTGCCCGCAGAGGCGGAAATCCGGCACTCATCCGCGCCATACATGATCGGCTCTTCAAGGCGCTCGATCAGGCGGCAGGCCAGGTCATTGATCCGGTTGCGATCCATCAACCCCTCAAACACCAGCACAAACTCGTCACCACCGATGCGCGCAACGGTGTCAGATTTGCGTGTACACTCCACCATGATGGAGGCCACCCGCTGCAACACCGCATCACCTGCGGCATGACCGTAGGTGTCATTGACAGATTTGAAGAAGTCGAGATCGACATTCATCAGGGCAAAGTCGCGCCCGCCGCTGATCAGGCGGTTCAACACATGGTCCATGGCGCGACGGTTCTTCAGCCCGGTCAACGTATCGGTAAAGGCCTGCTCCTCGGCGGCAATCTTGGCCCCTTGCAAGCGCAGGTTCAGCTGGCGCGACGCCTCCATAGCGGCGGATTTCGCCTCCACCAGGTAAAGCATCTCGATCGTGAGATCCGTGGGCGAGAAATCCTGACTGGTCAGATTGAAGTCGCGCACCGCATCCAGCACCGAAATCCCGAAAGAGAGATTTATGAATGCGCCCCGCCCCTTGGGGAGCGGAACCAACACGCCCTTCATCCGGGTGTGCGGCGCGTCATGAAGCTGAAAGTGCAGTTTGCTGCCAGCGGTATTCATGAGATCAGCAACGGCTTTGACGGAGCGAGGCCGCTGCAGGTCCAGCACCTCGAGCACCGGTTTGCCCAACCAGCCATTGTCGCCCCGAATCTTGTCGAGGGTCGGACCGTGGCTCACGATCAGGCCATCCGCATCGATGATCACATGCATTGGGCAGAGTTGGTCGGCAAGGCCGGTCAGCTGTTCGAAGGTCATCATAATGTATGCGCCCCCAGTTCAAACGCGCGCCCCTCGCTGAAATCGCTTTCCACGAGAGTGATCGAAATCACGTCGGAGCCCTCCTGCTCGCCCACGAGATCAAGGATCACCAGAGCGCCGTAATCATCCGCCATCGCACGAAGAACCCCCGTCATCACCTGTGCATAGCCCGGCACGCCCGGTTGGCACAGCAACTGGAACTGACCCGGCGCCTGTTCGATCAACTCAAGCCCCGGCAAATGCAGATCCGACACTGCAAGGCGGGCGCGATCCGGCAGGTCATCAAGCGAGTGCAGGAATTCAACGTAGTTCACGCCACCAAAGCGCAGCAGGCGCCTGAGAGCCTCGACCTGAGGGTTGGAGACCAGAAATGTCCCCACATCTTCGAGGATTTCATCAAGGGGGCGTTCGAGTTTGGCTTCGACCGCGCGCAGCATTCGAATCGATTGATCTTCAGGGTACACAAGCATGGCCTCGAACTCGGTAAACCCGAGCCCGCTTTCATCCATGATGTCTGCCCAGCGCTTGTCACCATAAGTGCTTGTGACAAAAGCCTGAACAGCCCTGTTGATCAAACCGTGCATACGGTTGCTTCCCTATTTCACCTCTGTTTTTTCTTAAGCAAACAAACTTAAGAAAGCCCAAAGACCTCCCCACATCGACGGGCTTGAACCGAAAAAACTCGGCGCATTGCGTCACTTTTCTCAGACCAAGCGGGACACCATGCCGGTGGCACAAGCAAAAAACCGGCAGCGGGATGTCTCCCACGGCCCAATACCACCACCAAGACTTGTAGTTTCAACGCGCTGCGCACTGTTCAGTTACACTGCTTGCGAATTTCAAGATTCGAAAGCTCTGAACGAATTCAGCCCCTACCCCATTCAATCGTATCTGCGCCTATCATACCGCAAGCACCATGGAGGCTCCAACCCCATAGTGCCCGCTCCCCTTGTGGAAGCGCGTAAAATTGCTTGCGCCGCGTCAATTGAGTAACAATGGTTAAAAATCTGTGGGGGCTCCGCCTTCTTCCTTCCGGCGGGCGACGAAGGCCTGCAGCTCTTCGCGAATGCCCTCATCAAGCGTCGGAGCCTCGAATTCGTTGATGATCTGCTTGAAGAGACCGTTTGCTCGCTGCGCGGTCCAGGTTCCGCCCGCGGCCTCCCAAGCCTCATAATTGTGCCAGTCGCTCAGGAACGGCTGATAAAAGGCTGTCGCATAACGATCCTGCGTGTGCTGGATGCCGAAGAAATGTCCATCATTTCCGACCTCCCGGATCGCATCGAGCGCGATTTCCTCGGGGCCGGTGGCATTGATGACCGGATCCATGTAGCGCTGGATCATCTGCAAGACCTCGCAATCCATGATGAATTTCTCTGGAGAGGCGATCAGCCCGCCTTCGAGCCAGCCCGCAGCGTGGTAGACCATATTCGTGCCCGACTGCACCGCTGCCCAAAGCGAGTTCGACGTCTCCCACATGGCTTGCCCATCCGGCACATTGGCCGCGCAAACGCCGGAGGACCGCATCGGCAATCCGTAAAATCGTGCCATCTGCCCGGTCATTTGAGTCGCGCGCATATATTCAGGAGTTCCAAATGCAGGTGCTCCGGACTTCATGTCGACATTGGAGGTAAACGTCCCGATCGCGCAGGGCGTGCCGGGGCGGACATATTGGAATAGGGCAATGGCGCAGAGCGCCTCTGCCAGCGACTGCGCCACGGCCCCCGCCATGGTGACTGGAGCCATCGCACCTGCCAGCGTGAACGGTGACACGATCACGGGTTGGCCCCGCCGCACCAGCCTCAGCGCACCATCAATCATCGGCTCGTCATGCTTCAAGGGCGAGGTGGAGTTGATGTTCGTGTACATGTGCGGCTGGGCGTCGAATTCCTCATGGCTCAGACCACCCGCGATGCGCACCATCTCCATCACGTCCTCGACCCGCTCTTTGCCGAGCGAATAGGCATGCATCACCTTGTCGGTGAGCGTGAGCTTGTCATAAAGCACATCGAGGTGACGGATCGAGGCATGGAGATCGACAGGCTCCACCGGATAGCCCCCCGCAAAATGGATGCAGTTGAAATACTGCGTCAATTTCAGCAGGTTCTGGCAGTGTTCACGGGTGCCGGGGACCTTCTTGTTCAGGTCCATATCCCAATAGTTCGGCGGCGAGGACACATTGCCAAAGACGATCGAATTGCCGCCGATGCGAATGGCGCGCTCTGGGTTGCGCGGCGTCAGGGTGAACTCCGAGGGGGCCTTGCCCACCATCTCCATCACAAACTCGCGGTCCATGCGCACCAAAGCGCCATCCACCTTGAGCCCCGCCTCCTTGAAGATCTCAAGCGCTTCGTCGTTCAGGAACTCGACGCCGATCTCCTCGAGAATGCGCATCGCGCCATCATGGATTGCGGCAATACCCTCTGCGGTGAGCGGCTCGACCGGGCGGTCAATATTGACCGGAGGCTTCCATGGCATCTGCTCCAAAGTGGCGGCTCCCCGACGGGCGGCTGCACCGGCCCGGCCTCCTCCCCGGCGTCGGCGCGCTTGTGTCTGCGACATGGGATTCCCTCTCCTGCGACGGATTTTTTACCCGTCCAGATTGGGCCGGATGACACCAGACACACCTGTCCAATACCGACACCTCATGTCGCATTTGCCCTTCGTGATGCCGCCGGAGTGCGTTCCAGCCTCAGGCCTGCGCAAGCCAGTCCGGGATATGACCGATATTTGGCAGCACTACATCGGCCAAATCGGCCAGATCCTCGGCGCGAGCCAAACCGGTCAGAACGCCGATGGTGCGCATCCCCGCTGCACGCCCCGCGATCAGGTCGTGGCGGCTGTCGCCGACCATCGCGGTTGCGTCGGGGGCGACACCCAAATGGCTACAAAAGGCCAGGAGCGGGTCGGGATCGGGTTTGGCGCCAAACCCGCTGTCAGCCCCGATCACCATGTCAAAATGGTCATAGACGCCAGAACGGGTCAGATGCCGTTGCGCCGAATGCGCGCCGTCATTGGTCATCACGCCCAACTTCAGGCCAGACGCGCGCAAGTCCGACAGAAACGGCGCAAGCGGTACCGCCTGTGCCAATTCGGCCTCACCCGCAGTGCGGATCAGGTATTGCTCAAGATCAGCCTCACTCATCTGCGGCACATGCGGCGACAGCACCTCGGCCACCTCGTCATTGGTGCCTGCGATCACCAGGCTGTCGGGACGAAAGGCGCGTTCGGTCAAATCGTAGCGCACCGCCTCGGCCATCGCGCCCAGACGCCCTGTGTCCTCACCGGCCAACTCCGTGAGCATCCCCAGCGCCCAGCCATTCCAGGTCTGGGCAAAGTCAAAGAGCGTGCCGTCCTTGTCGAAAAGAAGCGCAGAGAGAGTCATGAGAAGTCCTTGGGAAAATCCGTTTGGCAGCGTGTATCACGTCCAGTGCACCTGTTCACCCCCGGGCAGCGTCGCGCGGGCTTCCACAAGCGACGGATATGGCACGCCCTCATGGTCACAAAACGCCATCACCCAGGAATCGTCCATCAGCAGAAAGTCCAGCACTGCGCCGAGAAACTCCGGGTCGTTCACGCGGTCGCGCAAATCACTGAGCGAGGCTCCGCTGGACCCCAGAAAGATTGGCAAGAGCTCTTCGTTCCCGGCCAGCCAAGTGAGCGCCTTTAGGCCCAGAACCTCGGCGCGATCGGCGGAAAATGGCATAACGGCCTCCTTGTCGACATTTTTAAGTCAATTTGCACTACCCCCGAAAGGGTTTGTTAACCAGTCTCAACAACACTCAAACACAAGCAAAAGCCGGGAATGAAGGTGTTTTCAACGTGCAAGGCACGATCCTAGTCATAGATGGGGTATCCACCAATCGCATCATCTTGAAGGTGCAACTGACAGCAGCCTGTTTCCAGGTGCTGCAGGCCGACAGCCTGTCGGCCGCGATGGCCCTGATGAAAGACAACCGCCCGGATCTCGTCCTCACTGCAATGACCCTGCCGGACGGCGATGCCGCGGATGTCAAACGCGCCCTGGACCGGGTGCGCCATGGCGCCGGGGTGCCGGTGATTGCGCTCTGCCCGCAAAACGATCGCGGCACCCGCATCATGGCGCTGTCGGCGGGTATCGACGAGGTGCTGCCGCTTCCGGTGGACGACATGATCCTGCAGGCGCGCATCCGCAGTCTGTTGCGCATGCGCATGCAAGACGACGAACTGCACCTGCGCGAAGAGGGTGTTGCCGCCTTCTCCGTACCGCTGAAGGACACCACCGCCGCTCAGATCACACAATCGGATGCGACTGTCGCATTGGTTTGTCATGATCTGCAGACGGCGCAGAAGTGGAAATCCCGCCTCAGCGCCAACGTGGACTTCCGTCTGAAAGCTTACAATGTCGACGCGATCCAGGATCT
The DNA here is from genome assembly GCF_055693725.2 of Epibacterium sp. HA2-3. NCBI lineage: Bacteria > Pseudomonadati > Pseudomonadota > Alphaproteobacteria > Rhodobacterales > Roseobacteraceae > Epibacterium > Epibacterium sp. HA2-3. Next base: position 2,158,908 of record NZ_CM172490.1, read on the forward strand.
GATGCGCACGCCGGTGCCGGATGTGATCGTGATCGAGCTTAACGAACACTCGGCTGGCATGGCGCTACGTCTGTTGGCGGATCTGCGTGCCCGGATCAGCACCCGCGACAGTGTGGTGATCGCGGTGCCGAACCCCGCCGATGCCAGCATCGCGGCAGAGGCGCTGGACCGGGGGGCGCATGACGTCTTGCACTGCGGCTTTCAGGTGGATGAACTGACCCTACGGATCACCGCGCAGCTTGCACATCAGCAGCGCGCCGAAATGATCCGCAACACCCTGCGTGATGGCTATCGTGCGGCGATGCGTGATCCGATGACCGGGCTCTACAATCGCCGCTACGCACGCCCGTTCCTCGAACAGGTGACCCAAGACGCCCAATCTGCGGGATCAAATTTCGCCGTGATGGTTGCGGATCTGGACCATTTCAAGCGCATCAACGATGCCTATGGCCACCCGGTGGGCGATGCGGTCCTGATCGAAGCCGCGCGTCGCCTTCAAGCGGAGTTGCGTGGTTGCGACCTGCTGGCGCGGATCGGTGGGGAGGAGTTCATGCTGGTGCTGCCGGATCTGCACCCCGACGAGGCAAGCACCGTGGCCAACCGACTGTGCCGCGCGATCAGCGGCAGCCCCTTTGTGGTCAAAGGCTGCGCACAGCCTCTCGAGGTCACGATCAGCGTCGGCGCCATCGTCGCGCAGCAAGGCACGCAGCCGTTGAGCGCCGATGATCTCTTTGTGGCAGCGGACCGCACGCTCTATGAGGCCAAGCACGCGGGCCGCAATCAAGCCGCGATCAAGGGGCTCACACAGAGCGCCGCCGCCTGATCCCTCTGCATCCATAAGATCTGCAGATCACGCGTCCTTCGGGGATTATGGACGATCTTCGCGTGGCTTGCGAAACCGTGCAATGTGGTCCCTTACCTTTTCGGCAAAACCTGCACGCTCTGCGGGCGTCATCTTCTGCAGCTCTGCAATCCAGACCTCATGCATGGAGCTGCGGAAGGCCTGCGCAGACTGGCTCTGCGCGTCGATCTCGGCGCGCAGGCGATCGGCATCAAGCGGGTCCTGCTGGATCACCTCCAGCAGCACATTGAGTTCGGCCAGCCGCCGCTCGACAATGTCGCCGTGCTTGCCACTTGCGAGCCTGCGCAATGCGCGCCGCTCCGCATCATCAAAGGAGCGATACATCACCGCCCCGATTGCATCTGCCGCCGCAGGAGGTGGAGCCTTGTGGCGATGCGGACCGGGACGACCCTCGCGCAGCGCGGCACCCACCATGATCCCCACCACCGCGAGATTGCCCGCAAGCGACAGCGCAAACACGGCCTTCAGCCAGCGTGGCATCCGCGAAATCCCCTTGGGTTCAGCTGTATGTGTCATTGCAAATCCTCAGCCAGCACCGTGGCCAGATCAAAAGTTTCATAGGCCGCATAGTCTGTTGTCTCACTGCCTGTGCGGGCCAGCGTCTGCAAGCCCGGCGTGTCCAGCATCAGGTCCGGTGCATTGATCCCGACCCAGAGCCCGACGCAACTCGCGGCCACCAGCCCTCCCAGCGACGGCCAGCCCCCCAGCGCTGCAATCAGAACCTCAATCGGGCCACGCCGAGGAGGCTCTGTCGCGGTGCTGCTGAGGTGCCCCGCCTGCGCGTCGGCTGCATCGGCGAGGATGGACTCCATCAGGGAGGCGGGCACCTCGGGACGGGTCGCGCGCGCCTCGGCAAAGAGTGCGTCGAGATCGTCAATTTCGGTCTGGCTATTTGGCTTGTTACCCATCTTGATACCCCAATTCCTCGCGCCGACCCGCCAATGCTGCGGCCAAAGCGCGTTTGCCCCGTGCGGTCAGGCTTTCCACGGCCTCCACGCTGATCTCCATGACCCCGGCGATTTCCGGGTTCGTCAGTTCCTCGATGTGGCGCAGCACCACGGCCTGACGTTGCCGCTCGGGCAAGGTCATCAGCGCATCTTGCAGCGCGTCCCGGCGCGCCCCCTCCTGAAGAGCCTCCGCCGCCCCGGCCGCAGGGTCAGGAGGTTCCGGGATCGCGTCCAGATCCACATGCCCGCCACGAACCCGGCGTTTGTGGTCGATGCAAAGATTCATCCCCACACGATAGAGCCAAGTAGAGACGCGGGCCTCGCCATTTCGCCAGTCGGGCGCGATTTTCCACAGCCTGAGCATCGCTTCCTGGGTCACGTCTTCGGCCTCTGCGCGATTGCCCAATACCCGTGTCGCCAGTGACAGCACCCGCGGCGCAAGCCTCCGGGTCAGCTCTGTCGCCGCCGAAGGATCGCCATTGCCGAAGCGGATCAGCAAGGCTTCGTCGCTGAGCGCGGGCTCCACAAAGGTGGCCCGCGTCGCGCCATGCGCACGATCAACGCCCGTCTCGGCGGTCATCGGTGCTCCGCTCGCAAGCGGAGACACCGGTTTTTTGGCACCCATATGCACTGTGTCGTTTGGATCAGGTTTACTCCGAGTCCTGGCCCGCACCTGCACGATGCTTTTCGGGCCCACCGCGATGATGCTGACGCTTTCTGATCTCTTCGACAAGAGCCTGTGCGGTATCGAACTCCGCTTTGGAAATGGAGCCATTGCCATCGGTATCCGCCTTTTCCAGCAGATTGATCGCACCGTGGCGGCGCGGCATTTCCTCGGCGCTCAGGCCTCCATCCCCATCAGTGTCAAACCGCTCGATCATCTTGGCTGTGCGACGGGCCATCCGCTCTTGCGCGCGGGCATTCAACTCGTCGGCGCTCAGGACGCCATCCCCGTTTTGATCAGCCTCGGCAAACCGCGCTTGCCCGCGCGCCGCAAGCTCGTCTTGGGTCAGCGCGCCATCGCCATTGGCGTCCAGCTGTTCAAACGTGGGCTTTTCATGGCGCGGGCCAAAGCCTTGCTTGGCCAGAACCTGCCCCCCCGCCAGAGCGGTGGTGAGCGTCAGCAGAGAGGCGATCAGGATCTGTTTCTTCATGACATCGTTCCTTCGTTGAGCCGCAGCAGCACCATGCTGCCCGATGTATGAGTAAAACGCGCGCCCCCGCAGTTTCCGTCGCAGATTGTCGAAATTTCTATGTCGCCCTCGGAAAGGTAAGTTTTTACGGAGGTTTTACCCCCCCGCGTCACCCGGTCACAGCGTAATACATCTGTGATTTGCATATTTGGGATAAACCATTGAAGTAATCACGACCACTGCACACGAATTATTACCCAAGCGCGCATAGGTCACGGAGTATTCAGATGACAGACACGCAAGGCCTCACCCCGCAGCACGCCTCCGTTGATGAGGAACGTCAGACCAAACCGGCCCTCTGGAAGGGCTGGCGCGGACGTTGCCCGAACTGCGGCGAAGGCAAACTGCTGCACAGCTATCTCAAGGTCAACGACAGCTGCTCTGAATGTGGTGAGGAGTTCCATCACCACCGTGCCGACGATGGCCCCGCCTATCTGACGATCCTGATCGTGGGACACCTGATGGCCCCTTTGATGCACTATATGGCGTTTGAGTGGCGGCCCTCGCCCTGGGTCATGGCTTCGGTATTCTCGACCGGCTGTCTGGCGGCCTCGCTCTATCTGCTGCCGCATCTCAAGGGCGTGGTGGTTGCCTATCAATGGGCCCGCCGCATGCATGGGTTCGACAAGACGCCAAAAGAAAAGACCTCCGCCGCCTGATCGCCCCCTTTTCTTTCCATGTCAAAGACGTGACACTGCAAACGGCCCGCCCCTGCGGGCAGTTTTCTTCATGTCAGAGGGCACAGCGATGGCAGCGACCGGTGCAAGCGACACAAGCATAGACAAGACCACGATTCGCGATGCCGCGACGGTGATCGTGGTGCGCGATAGCAAAAGCGACGACCCCAAGGTCCTGATGGGCCAGCGTGGCGCCAAGGCCGCGTTTATGCCCAACAAATTTGTGTTCCCCGGTGGCGCAATGGATCTGGGCGATCGCGAGATTGCCCTGGCCGGTGACATTGGTGCGCCCTGCCGGAACCGCCTGCAAGAAGATGGGGGAGCAGAAGTCTGGCGCGCGCTCTGCGTGGCCGCAGCCCGTGAACTCTGGGAGGAAACAGGACTGATCCTTGGACAGCCGGGGTATTGGCCCGCCGAGGTGCCCAAGGATTGGCAGAGCTTTGCCGCAACGGGCCATGTTCCGGATGCTTCGGCGCTGACATTCGTGTTTCGCGCCCTGACCCCGCCGGGTCGCCCGCGCCGCTTTGATGCACGGTTCTTCTTGCTCAAAGCGGAGGATCTGCGCGGCGATCTAGATGACTTCTCCCGCGCCTCCGACGAGTTATCCCACCTGCAGTGGATCCCGCTCAGCCAGGTGCGCAGCTTTGATCTGCCGTTCATCACCGAGGTCGTGCTGGCAGAGGTCACCGCCAACCTGCGCCACGAAAGCCCCCCGGAGAGCACGCCCTTTTTTCGCAATGATGATGAAGAGAGCCTCTTTTTGCGCTTGCATGGCCGCCCGATGTCGCAGGCGGATTGAGCTCATCCGCAGCGGGTCGGGCGCGCTCAGAGCGCCAGAATAAGCGCGAGGATCGAGAGCACCAGGAGGGCCATGCCAATGATCTCCCGCCGCGTCACCTCTTCCTTGAAGACCAGAAGGGATGCGAGGAGAGACAGCAGAAGTTCCACCTGGCCCAGCGCTTTGACATAGGCTGCGTTTTGCAAGGTAAAGGCCAGGAACCAGCAAAAAGAGCCGCCCATGCTGGTGAGCCCCACCCAAACCGCGACCCGGCGCGCATCCCAGACCCGCAGGATCTCGCCGGGATCTCGCGACAGCAGCCACACAAGCATCATCGCGGTCTGCAAACAGACAACCACCCCTAGTGTGACCGCCGCCCGCAGCACGGCGTCCGGCTCCTGCAATTCAAGTGAGGCGCCGCGATAGCTCACAGCGGAAAAGGCAAAGAGCACCCCCGACCCCAGCCCCAAGAGCGGCGCGCGCCCGGTAAGTTGCCCCCAAAGCCCCTTGGGTCCGTCCTTGGTCTTTGACAACACCAGCACCGCCACCAGTCCAATGAGGATCGCAACCCACCCCAGCGGGGAGACCTCATCGCCCAAAATAACCAGACCCACGATCGCGGTCTGGATCACCTCGGTTTTCTTGAAGGTGATGCCAACCGCAAAATTGCGCTCCTTAAAGAGCGCGACGACGCAGACCGTTGCCAGGATCTGCGACAGGCCGCCGATTATGGCAAAACCCCAGAACGCTGCGCTCAGGGCCGGCAGCTCGGCGCCCGTTGCGCCCACATAGGCCCAAAGCAGCAGCAGGATCAGGGGCGCCGAATAGACGAACCGTGAAAACGTCGCCCCCGCCGCGCTCAGGGTGACGCTGCTCAGGACCTTTTGCAGCATGAAGCGCACGGTCTGAAAACTGGCAGCGGCGAGGGTGACGGGGATCCAGAGCGGCATGGGTTGACCTTATGGTATACTATCGCATACCGCCCTTATGCGCCTTTACTCGGAGGATTTCCAGAGCGGATGTGGCACCGGGTCTTTGGCGCGAAAGGCAAACTGGCGAAACACGCTCGCATAGCTGGGCAGCACATAGCCGTCATTCCGGTCCTGAAAGCGCGCGCGGTGCTGACGATAAAGCCTGGGCAACCGGTGCCACGGTACGCCGGGATAGAGATGATGCACAATATGGAGATTGTTGTTCAGGAACAGAAAACTCAGGATCCAGCCGAGCACTCCCCGTCCCTCCACGATTGCCGTGCGGCCGTGCATATCCTCATGGGCGCGGTGTTCCAGATAGGTACGGATCTTGAGCAATGCCAGTCCGATATAGGCAGCGCCCAGATAGGCAAGAACCGACATCTCCGAGAGGCTCACGATCCCCAAGACCAACAGGATTCCGATCCCGTGCAGCGCCCAATCGCGTCCGATCCCGCGCACACCATTGCGTGCCAACCGCCAGTCCGTCTGCATAAAGCAGATCTGCCCGATCATTGGCCCCAAGAGTATGCGCCCCAGAAGCGTATTGTTCACACGCAAGAGGCTCTGTCGCCATTTTGGCAGGCGCGCCCAGATCTCCGGATCCATGAAATTGCTCTCGGGATCATCATAAGGATCGGTGAGGTTTTCATCCTGGTGGTGCGCAAGATGCGTGTCGCGAAACCGGCCATAGGGCACACAAAGATTGAGCGGCAAAAACACCAGCGCCTCGTTAAGCGCGCGCCTCGCAAAGGGGTGCCCGTGCAACACCTCATGGCAGAGCGAGGAATGCAACGCCAACATTAGCCCCGCCGCCACGACGGCCAGAGCCTGCGATACCTGCGCCAGACCAAAGAGAGCGCCTGCCCAAAGGAGATAGCAAGCCACAATCAGGAGGAAAGTTCCCCATTCCGGATGTTTGGGCAGGACCGCTCGGGCCTCTGCTTCGGAGACGTCGATCGCGGGCGGGACCTCCAGCAAGTTCTCGGGCATCCCGATCGCGCTCTCGGCTGTCCTTGATGCCGGTTGCATGGCACTCATGTCATGCATGGTGACGCCCCCAGCGGATGCCCGCCCAAACCCGCTCGTAAATCAGATAGCTCAGGAAGCCGAGCGCGGTATTGATCCCCGCCATCATGCCACCTGCACTCAAGGAGCCGGTGGCGATAAACCCCACCGCCGTCATCGAGATCAGCCCGATCACATTCCACACAATCGCCTTCACGAGGGAGCGCCCGCGCGTTTCCATAGGTCCTCCAATGTTTGCTACACCTGCAAACTAGGCCAACGGCAGACTGTGCAGAATTCTGTATGTGATTAACAAAATTCATCAGATGTGATATTTGTCATCACATGACGGATAAAATCGACAAACGCCTCCGGGCGGTACAGTTTCGGGACCGCCTTGAGCGCGCGCTGCGCGACAGCGGCCTCAGTCAGAGCGCTTTGGCGCGCGCCACCGGTGTGGATCGCTCGACAATTTCGCAGCTCTTGACGGACGATGGCGCGCGCTTGCCCAATGCGCATGTGGTCGGCGCCTGCGCAGAGGCATTGGGTGTGTCGGCCGATTGGTTGCTGAGCCTCTCGGAGCGCCCAGAAAGCGCCGCGGAACTGTTGGCCTCCTCTATTGCGATGACCGAAGCGCCACGCGCGCTGGTGGATGAACGGATTTACGAGTGGCATCGCGAGGCCGCCGGCTACAAGATCCGCCATGTGCCCGCGACGCTGCCCGATATGCTCAAGACGCGCGCGGTGCTCGAATGGGAATATGCGCCACACCTGGGGCGCACCGCCGATCAGGCCATCGGCGCTTCCGAGGACCGGCTCACTTGGATGCGGCAGGCCGGGTCAGATTACGAGATCGCGCTGCCCATCTATGAGGTCGACAGCTTTGCCAAAGGGGTAGGCTATTACGAGGGGCTATCGGCTGAAATCCGCATCGAGCAGCTTGAGCATCTGGAGCGGCTGACCACGCAGCTATACCCGCGCCTGCGGGTCTATCTCTACGATGCAAAGCGATTATATTCGTCGCCGTTGACGGTGTTTGGGCCGCTCTTATGCGTGTTCTATGCCGGCAGTCACTACATGGCCTTTCGCGATCGCGCGCGGGTGGAAACCTACACCGGTCATTTTGATCGCCTGGTGCGCGAGGCAGACATCACCGCCCGGCAAGTTCCCGGGCGCCTGCGCGCACTGCGCGCACAGATCGGGGTGGCGACGTAGCGCTGCGCCATCCGGGCGGCTGGCGGCACCTGATCCGAGTGACCAAAACGCTCCGTGTTTGACGCCGGTCCTATACCTTCGGATCCGGGTTTTCCGTGTGGCCATCCACCGCAATGACCTGACCGGAGATGCGCCGCGAAGCCTCGGAGCCAAGGAACACCGCCATGTTGGCCACATCCTCAGCCGTGACCCAGGTGCGCATAGACGTGCCCGCGGCATAGCCCTCGTGGACCGCATCGCGGCTCATGCCTTTGAGTGCCGCCTCGCGCGCCAGAACGCCCTCCATGCGCGGCCCCTCGACCGCGCCGGGGCAGATCGCATTGGCGCGGATACCAAAGGGGCCGAGCTCCATCGCGAGGGTTTTCATCAGGCCAATCACAGCCCATTTCGCGGCCGCATAGGGCGCACGATTGGGATAGCCGTAGATCCCCGCCGTAGACGATGTAAGCACGATGCTGCCCTGCCCGGCCGCTTTCATGAGCGGTGCCGCGTATTTCGCCGCCAGAAAGGCACCCTCGAGGTTGACGCTGACACAGGCGCGCCAGTCCTCCAGCTGGATGTCTTCCACCAAGGCGGTCGGCCCGGCCACGCCAGCATTGGCGCAGAGCACATCAAGCCCGCCTGCCTGCGCAATCTCGGCAAAGAGCGCGCGCATCGCGACCTCGTCGGTGGCATCGACCTGCCGCGCGTTCCACCCGTCGGGCAGCGCGGCCAGGGCGTCGCGATCCACATCGGAAACCCAGACTTCGGCGCCCGTCGCGACAAAGCCCTCTGCCATGGCGCGCCCGATACCGGACGCGCCCGCCGTCACCAAAACGCGCATTAGCGGGGCGCACCGATGGCGCGACCCAGCCCTTCGGGTGCGGGCAACGCCGCATGTGCCTCGGCGAGCTTCACAAGATTGGCCTCGATATGCGCGGCCGGCGGTGCCGAGCGGCGGGTTTTCAGATCCACATGCAAGAGCATATGCTCGCCGGTCGCCAGGAGGCGGTCGCCTTCATACATCTCGTGCCAGAGGTGCATCTTCTTACCCGCGCCCATGATGACCCGCGTTCGGACTTGGACCGGGTGGCCCGCGTGGACCTCGTCGATATGGCGGATATGGGTCTCGGCGGTGAAGTAGCTGCCGCCTGAGGCGATATAGTCGGCGTCACAGCCGATGATCTCCATCAGCCGGTCGGTGGATTGGGCAAAGGCATCCAGATAGCGGCTCTCGGTCATGTGGCCGTTGTAGTCGGTCCAATCGAGCGGCACGACGCGGCTCTGGGTGAGAATGGGCTGCGACAGATCGGCAACGTCCTCCATGCTGCGCGCAAGCCCCGCCTCTGACAGGCGCGCGGCGTCATGAGCATTCTGAAGCGCCCCGGCACCCCAGTTGTTTGCGCCCAGCGCCCGCATCATCCCCACGAGGTTGTCATCGCGGATACGCTCGAGCTCGCGGATGGAATACTGCCCTGACTGTGCGTCCGACTGGCCTGCGATCAGGTCGACCAACGCATCATTATACTCGGGCACATCCATCAGTTTGGTCCAGGGCCAGCTGAGAGCCGGGCCGAACTGCGCCATGAAATGCTTCATGCCCGCCTCGCCGCCCGCAACGCGGTAGGTTTCAAACAGCCCCATCTGCGCCCAGCGGATGCCAAAGCCATAGCGGATTGCGTTGTCGATCTCTTCGGTGGTGGCGATGCCATCTTTTACCAGCCACAGCGCCTCGCGCCAGACCGCCTCAAGGAACCGGTCCGCCACATGAGCGTCGATTTCCTTTTTCAGGTGCAAAGGATACATGCCGATTTCGGTGATGATCGCCTTGGCCTTGGCAATCATCTCGGGCGTGTTCACATCAGTTGTGACCACCTCCACCAGCGGCATGAGATAGACCGGGTTGAAAGGATGCGCCACCACGATCTGCGCGGCGTTGGTGAACCCGTCCTGCAATTGCGAGGGCTTGTAGCCCGAGGTCGACGAACCAATCACCGCGCCGCCGGGCGCATGCGCCTCGAGCTCTGCGTATACTTTCTGTTTCAGATCGAGCCGCTCGGGCACGCTCTCCTGTACCCAGTCGACGCCCTGCACGGTTTCCGCGAGGGTCTCGTGATAGCTCAGACTTCCTTCGGGTGGCAGCGCCACATTGCCAAGCCCGGGCAGGCTGCGGCGGGCATTGGCAAGAACATCGCCAATCTTGCGCTCGGCTTCGGGATCCGGGTCAAAGACCCGCACATCCCAGCCATTGAGCAAGAACCGCGCGGCCCAACCGCCGCCGATAACGCCACCGCCAATGATTGCTGCTGTTTTTGTCATATCCCGTTGTCCCTAGTTCTGGGGCACCATCTCCAGGGCCCCGGTGTCATATCCATTCTTGCGCAGGACCGCTTTTGCAGCCTCCAGCTCTGTCGCGCTGATGTTGGGCGTGCGGGCCAGAATCCAGCCCTGCTTGCCTTTTGGCGTGCCGATGACCGCCACCTGATAGTCCGCGTCCACGTCCAGCACCCAGTAGTCCCCCCATGTGAAAGGCAAGAGCCGCAACCAGGAGACAAAGCTCACCTCAAGCTTGCCAGGCCCTGCGACGCGCGCCACGCCTTCGGCCGTTTCCAGCGGTCCCGTCACGCCACCCTTGCGGCAGCTGTTCACCACCTTGATGCGATCCTTGGGAAGCGGGCTGTACTCTGCGGTCACCGCCGCACAGCCCTGCTCAAACCGGTTGGGAAACCGCGCGATCTCGTACCAAGTGCCAAGATAGCGCGACAGGTCCAGATCCTCTTGCACGGTCATCGCAACATCGGTGTCGCGATACCCTGCAGCCTGCACCGGTGCCGCGAGTGTAAGAGCAACCAGGGTGGCGGCGAGTGTGGAGCGAAAAGCAACTGCAATCATGATACGGACCTCCGGGGGCAAAATGTCTTTCAACTCTAACCCCTGCCCCCGGCTTTCGTTCCCGATTACTTGGTGATCGGGGCGCGTTTCTGCAGGCCAAGCTTCTCGCGCACTTCTGCCGGCGTGATCACACGCGCGCCAAGGTTGGACACGATGGTGCCTGCGCGCTCCACCAGTTGCCAGTTTTCGGCCAGCACGCCCTTGTCGAGATAGAGGTTATCCTCCAGCCCCACGCGCACATTGCCGCCTGCCAGCACTGAGGCCGCCACATAAGCCATCTGATCACGCCCCAGCGAGAACGCCGACCAGTTCCAGTCGTCGGGCACGTTGTTGACCATCGCCATAAAGGTATTGAGATCATTGGGCGCCCCCCATGGGATCCCCATGCAGAGCTGCACCAGAGCATCCGATTTCAGCACGCCGTCTTTGACCAGTTGCTTGGCATACCAAAGATGCCCGGTGTCAAAGGCTTCGATCTCGGGCTTCACACCGAGATCCGTCATCATCTGCCCCATCGCCTGCAACATGCCGGGCGTGTTGGTCATCACATAGTCGGCCTCGGCAAAATTCATGGTGCCGCAATCCAACGTGCAGAGCTCCGGCAGGCATTCCGCCACATGCGCCACACGCGCGCTTGCGCCGATCATGTCGGTGCCGTCTTCGGTCACGGGCAGCGGGCGCTCGACCCCGCCAAAGACGATATCGCCCCCCATGCCCGCAGTAAGATTCAACACCACATCGGTATCGCTCTCGCGGATGCGGTCGGTGACCTCGCGGTAAAGACCAAGATCCCGCGAGGGCGCGCCGGTTTCTGGGTCGCGCACATGACAATGCACAATCGCGGCCCCTGCCTTGGCGGCGGCAATCGCGCTTTCTGCAATTTCCTTGGGCGAACGAGGCACATGCGGGCTGCGATCCTGCGTTCCCCCAGAGCCGGTCACTGCACAGGTGATAAAGACCTCTCGGTTCATGGAAAGCGGCATTTTGTGTATTCCCTCTGATGTACAGGGTTGTGCCCCGGGTTATCCCCAGGCTTCTCCCCGGATTCCAATTTGCGCTGATCTGCAGTCTGGCTCAGCCTTGGCAGCAAGAGTTGACGCGAAGCGAATCGAAGTTGATGAAATCCGCAAAAAACATCCTCCAGCCGGAGAACCGCCCCCTCAAGACCGCCGTTCTGGTGATGGATGAGTGTAACACATTGTCCTTTGCCGCAGCAGTCGACCCCATGCGCGCCGCCAATCGGCTGGCGGGGCGGGCGGCTTTTGACTGGGACTATGTCAGCGCCACAGCCGAGCCGCCGATGCTCACCTCCGGCCTCACCGTGCCGACCACGCCGCTGGCGCGGTTGGATGACTGTGACCTCTTGATTGTCGTTGCCGGCTTTCAACTGGCACGCCATGCCACACCAAGCCTTCTGGCCGGTCTGCGCCGCATCGCGGGCAGTGGCGCCACCATCGCCGGGATCGACGGGGGCCCCTGGCTCATGGCCGAAGCCGGGCTGCTGGACGGCCATGCGGCAACGACCCATTGGGAAGATCTGGAGAATTTCTCGGCCCGCTTCCCCGATATTCACTGTCGCACGGATCGCTTTACCGTCTCCGAGGGGCGCATGACTTCAGGCGGGGCGACGCCGGCAATCGAGATGATGTTGCATATCATCGGCGCGCGTCACGGGCATGGCTTTGCCTCACGGGTGGCAGGCCTCTTCCTTTATGACGGCACCGCCTCGCCCCAGCGCAGCCAGAGCCGCCTTGGTCATCACAAGCACAACGCCCTCACCGCGAAGGCCAACGCCATAATGGAAGCCGCGCTGGATGACCCCAAACCGCTGGCGGAAATCGCCGAAGTGCTCGGCACCAGCCCCCGCAGCCTGCAACAGCAATTCCGCCTGCGCCTCAACACAACGCCACAGGATCACTATCTGCAACTGCGTCTGGCAGAGGCCCGCCGACTGGTCACAGACACCAATCTGCCCTTGATGGAAATCGCGGTGGCGACCGGATTCACGTCGCAATCCACCTTTGCGCGCGCCTTTCGCACCGCGCATGGGCTCTCGGCGCGCGAGCTACGCCAGAACAGTGCCGAGACCGCGTTTGCAAGCTACCCTGTGCTCAAGGCAACCAGCCACGCCAGCCACAGCACCAACTAGCCCTTCATCTTTTTACAAATATCCCGGGGGTGAATTGCCCGATCAGGGCAAGAGGGGGCAGCGCCCCCTCCGTTGGCCTCAGTACGGCATCGCATGGGCGCGATGGGCCTGATCGATCTGAGCCAGAACTTCGGGCGCCAGTTCAAGATCCGCACCTTCAAGGATATGCGCGAGCTGCGCCACATCGGTCGCACCAAAGATCGCCGAAGCCATAAACGGCCGTGTCCGGCACCACCCCAGCGCCATATGCACCGGATCCAGCCCATGATCGGCCGCGATCGTCAGGTAGGCCGCGACGGCCGCCTCTACCCGATCAGACTGCCGCCCGCCCATCTCCGGGTTGATCGACTTGCGCGACTTCTCCGGCACCGCACCCTCTTGATATTTCCCGGTGAGATACCCGGCCCCCAAAGGAGAGAACGACAGCAAGCCAACATCCTCATAGTGGCTCAGCTCTGCCAGGTCCGTGTCATAAAGCCTGCACAGCAAAGAGTATTCGTTCTGGATCGAGGCAACCCTCGGGCCCTTGCCCTCTTCCGCCAGACGCAGCCATTGCGCAGTGCCCCAGGCGCTTTCATTGGAAAGCCCAAAGGCGCGGATGTTGCCCTTTTCGACTTGCGCCTGCAACGCGGCGAGGCATTCTTCCATATCCGCGATCACCTGCGCGCGATCATAAGAAGAAGCGGTCGGATCATAACTCCAGTTCTTGCGGAACATGTAGCTGCCGCGGTTTGGCCAGTGAAACTGATAAAGGTCAATGTAGTCGGTCTTGAGCCGCTTCAACGATGCCTCAACGGTCGCCGCAATGGTTTTGCCTGTGATCGGCGCCCCATCGCGCGCCACGGAGCCCTCGCCCGAATGTTTTGTCGCAAGAATATAGTCCTTCCGGCGGCCTGTCTTTTGGTTCCAGTTGCCGATGATCTCTTCGCTCAGACCAAGGGTCTCCGCCCGAATGGGGTTCACTGGATACATCTCAGCGGTATCGAGGAAGTTGATCCCCGCTTCCAGTGCCATGTCGATCTGCGCATGCGCATCTGCTTCATCGGTCTGAGTGCCATAGGTCATGGTCCCAAGGCACAGATCGGTCACCATCATATCTGTGCGGCCAAGCCGGTTCTTCTTCATCTCGCGCTCTCCTGATGTTCTGTTCCTCGCGGACCCTAGCCCGCCGGGGAGCGGATGCAAGTCATTGAACGGCGCTCCTGGGGCGCGTTGCCCACCCTTTTACCTACTTGCCTCAAATCTGGTCCTTTCCCCTTTGCATGCCCGACACCCCCTTGCACAGGCCAGCGCCACACTGCGATCTGCGCCGCATTGGCCACAGCACATGAAAAACGACCCCCGAACGTCGAAAACGCAACTGCACCGATCTGGCAAATCCCTATGGTCGGCCCTGTTATGCGCACGATCCTCTCTTTTGCCGCCCTCTTTCTTTCCGTGATTTTGCTTCAGCTCTCGACCGGAGGCGTGGGGCCGCTGGATGCCATTTCCGGTGCCGCGATGGGGTTTGACAACCGCCAGATCGGCCTTCTGGGCTCGGCGCATTTCTTTGGCTTCTTTATCGGCTGCTGGTGGACCCCGCGCCTTATGGGTCGTGTTGGACATTCGCGCGCTTTTGCGGTTTGCACGGCACTTGGCGCGATGGGCCTCTTGGCGCATACGCTCACGGACGATCCCTACGCATGGGCCGCCATGCGCATCGCATCTGGCCTCTGTGTCGCGGGCTGCTACACGGTCATCGAGGCCTGGATCAACGCAAAGGTCACCAATGAGAACCGGGGCCGCACCTCCGGTCTCTATCGGATCGCCGACACCAGTGCGTCTCTGGCGGCGCAGCTGTTGATCGCGGTGCTGCCGCCTGCGCATTACATCTCGTACAACCTGCTGGCGATCCTGTGCTGCGCAACGCTGCTGCCGCTGATGATGACCCGCGCGAGCCAGCCCGAGATGCCCGCCGCCCCGCGCCTGAGACCCCGTCTGGCCTGGCGTTGTTCACCCCTCGGGGTGGCCGGCGTGATCGTCTCCGCCCTGAGTGGCGCCTCCTTCAGGATGGTTGGCCCGATCTACGGTCAGGAAGTCGGACTGGTGATCGACCAAATCGCCTTTTTCCTTGCCGCCTTCGTTCTCGGCGGCGCACTCGCGCAATACCCCGTGGGCTGGCTTGCGGATAAATTCGACCGTCGCTGGGTGCTCATCTGGCTCTCAGGCGTCTCGATGATTGCCTGCGCCGTAACCCTGCCTGCAAGCGGTGGCGGCACGATTGCCATCATGGCGTCGGCGGCTTTCTTCGGCCTGACGACAGTGCCGATCTTTTCTGTCTCTGCCGCGCATGCCAATGACTTTGCCACCTCCGAAGAGCGGGTGGAGCTCTCGGCGGCCTTGATGTTCTTCTACGCCACGGGCGCGATTGCCGCACCCTTTATCGCCTCGGCCCTTATTGAGGCCTTCGGGCCAGGGGCGCTATTTGTCTTTATCGCAGTGGGGCATGCGGGGTTGATCGTCTTTGGCCTTGCAAGGATGCGCAGCCGCGCCACCCCAACCGAACGCACCCGCTACGTCTATGCGCCGCGCACGTCATTCACGATCGGCAAGATGCTGAAACGCGCCCGTGAAGGGCGACAGTAGGAGTGCCCAACCTGTCAAAGGCGAGGCAAACCTGTCTGTCTGAGATTGGGACTAAGTGAGCATTCGCTGCAACTGCGCCAGTGGCGTCTTTCGAATGGGCAGCGAGATGGTTGGGGGTACGCGCGCTAGTATTCTCAAGCACTCTATGACGGGGCTTTGGTGTCTTCGAGCAGTTTAAGACGATTCGAAACCTCATTTTCTTTTGACTTCGCCATTTGGGTACGCCCAAACATCAAACCGGCGCAGATGAAATACCAACGAAAGAACCACGGGCTGACAATTGCCAAACCCCCGAGCCCTAGAACCAGGCTGAAGACTGCCCCCAAAAACCCTGTGTTCTCAAGCAGGACGACTGACAAGATGCCAATCGGGATCATTGGCAAGAAGAACCAAATCCATAGAGTGCCAAAGGCGAATAGGGCGAACAAAGGTACTTTTTGCGCGGCTTTGACCGCCCAAATTTCATGCCGATTAAAGTTCAGTTTTACCCAACGGGAGACTCTCTTTAAACGAGATGACCCACGATTTTCGCTTGCTTTCACTTCAATCATCCAAACAAGAGTTGTTTCTGCAGGCTCTGAGTAGCAGACGTTTGTCCTACTTGCAGCATCCGTCAAGATGGACTCAAAGCTGCCAAACCCGTATTCACATTCCATCGCGCCCAAAACAAAAAGGGCCAGCGCGCGGCCAGCCCTTTCCGATGTCTCAGCGCATCAGCGCTTAGTGAACCTCTGAGGTCTTCGCCTCATCCGTTGCCTCCGGGTCGGCGGCGACTTCGGGGGCGATGTCATTGCCCTCCAGCATGCCGTTCACCACGCCGGACACGCCGTCCTCCATGGAAATACCCAGTTCACGGCCGAGTGTTTTGAGCGCCGGCATCTGCACCGCCATGCCCATGATGGAATCGAGCGCCTGATTGACCACGGGTTTGTCGCCAGAGGCACCGGCCCCGGTACTGCTGTAGGCCGCACCGCCGCCCACGCCGCCGACCTGATGGATCTTGATCGAGTCGATTTTCTCGGCCGGTTTCACCATCTCTGCAATGATCGAGGGCATCGCCTCGATGCGAGCGAGGTCAACCTTCATGCGCACCAGTTCCGGCGAAAGCGCATTGTCAGCGTCGACCAGCGCGCGTTTACCTTCGGCCTCCGCCAGCATGTCGTTTTTCTTGGCCTCAGCGCGAATATTAAGCGCATCGGCCTCGGCCTGTGCTTCCTCGCGGCGCGCTTCGGCGCGGTCGGCGGCAGCTTCTTTTTCGGCCTGTGCGGCCAGACGAATGCCGGTGGCTTGGCGCTCCGCCTCTCGCGCGGCCTCAATGAGGACAATCTGCTTTTGACGCTCGGCCTCGGCCACCTGACGGGCGGTTGCCACGGCCTCGGTCGCCTTGATGGCCTCGGCACGGGCGAGGTCGGCAGAGGCGCGGGCGCGGCTTTCTTCCTCGGATTTCTGCGCAATGATGATCTGGCGTTCCTGCTCGGCCACCTCCAGTTCGCGCTCCTTGGTGATCTCGGCCTCGCGGATCTTGCGCTCGCGCTCAATATCGGCGGCGCGGATGGCTTCTTCGCGGGCGATGCGGGCGCGTTCGGTTTCACGCACCGAGTCCTCGGTCCGGGCTGCGATCTCCGCCTCTTGGGCGACTCGCATGGTCTCGACCTTTTGCATCTGCTCGATGCGGGCCTGCTGTTCATCCTGCTCGATCAACAGCTTGTGACGCTCGGCTTCCATTGCGGCGCGGCGCACGGCGACTTCTGCCTCTGCATCGATCTGCGCGCGCTCTTTTTTGGAGGTCGCAATCACCTCTGCCAGCTTGCGCATACCGACCGCGTTAAAGGCGTTGTTTTCATCCAGCGCCTCAAAGGGTGTCTGGTCGAGCGCGGTCAGCGAGACGGATTCAAGCGACAGACCGTTTTTCAGCAGATCCTCGGAGACGGCATTCTGCACCTCCTGCACAAAATCGGCGCGGTTTTCATGCAGCCCGTCCATCGTCATCTGGGCCGCCACGGCGCGCAGACCATCGATGAGCTTGCCTTCGATCATCTCGCGCAGCTGCTCAACGTCGAATGTGCGATCCCCAAGCGTCTGCGCCGCGCGCGAAATCCCTTCTTCGGTGGCCATCACCGAGACGTAGAACTCCACACCCACATCGACCCGCATGCGGTCCTGGGTAATGAGTGCCGCCTCACCCGAGCGCTGCACCTCCAGACGCAGGGTCTTCATGTTGACCGGGCTGATTTCATGCAGCAGCGGAACCACAACCGTACCGCCGTCCATAATGACCTTTTTGCCGCCAGAGCCGGTCTTTACCAGGCTGACTTCACGGGTGGCCCGGCGATAGAGCCGTCCAAGGACAAGCCCGATGAGGGCAACCAGCGCCAAGATACTGATGACCGGCACCAATAGGAAAGATCCATCCATCCCAATTCTCCTTTTTGTTCAAATAATTCGTATCGCTTTGAAGTCTGAGCGCCGCTTATTCAGAGAGCGGCACCAGAACATATCGTTTGCTCCGCCGATCCCGGATCACGAGCACCTCGGTGCCCTGCGCAATCTTTTCCTGATCGCTCAGGGGTTCTGCGCGCAGGTAGTGCGCGTTTCCATAGCGGTCGGTGACGCGCACTTCGGCGGGGCGACCGCGTTGCGCGGTGCCTTGGGTGATCACGCCGCGTCTGCGGCCCAATGCGCCCTCCGAGACGGCTTCGGTCTCGGTCTGTGGCAAGATGCGCGCAAAAACGGCGCCAAAACCACGCGTGAACCAGAGACCAAACACACCTGCAGGGATCGCAACCAGTCCGGCCGGTGCAAAGCTCTGAAAGAGGCTCCGCGCGCCCAGCTGCAACGCCATACCAGAGAGGCCAAAGGCCAAGCACAGACAACCGATCCAGATCAGGAAGGGCATGCGGCCGATGCCAAGCCAACTCAGAACACCGCCCCCGCCAGTGACGTCAGGCGCGGCCGAACCCGTGTCGGCTTCAAGACCCTCCACTGACTCAAAGTTCAGAGCCTCCAGATCCGCGCTATCCAGCGCATCCAGATCCACAGCCCCCATATCGAGATCCGCATCCAGTTCAGGCCCGCCGGGGCCATCCAGATCGGCATCGCTGTCACCTCCAAGGAGGCTGCCTCCCAAGAGCAATGCCAGAACTTCCATCCCCACCAAACCGAGCAAAAGCGCAAGAGCCACGGTGAATGGGGCAAAGGCCCCGTCGAGAAGAAGATCTGTCATCTGCAAAGATAGTTCAATATGTATGCCATTGTATGCAAATCGATATGTTCACGCATGCGCGAGGTTTCAAGGGCTTGGGCGTCAAATTCGCCTCGAACCTCCCCGATGCGGTGCCGTCGGTCAAGGCAGGATGCACCCGAAACCCGAGCGTTTCACCGGTTTCTTTGCCTTGCACAGGATCATGGGGTTTTCGTACCTTCCCGCATGGGATAGACGGGCTGCCAGACAAGCGACGTGGATGGACGATATGGCCCGAATTCTCATCACCTCGGCACTGCCCTATATCAATGGGATCAAGCACCTCGGCAACCTCGTGGGGAGCCAACTTCCTGCCGATCTCTATGCCCGCTACAACCGGGGACGCGGCCATGAGGTCATGTTCCTCTGCGCGACCGACGAACACGGCACCCCCGCAGAACTCGCCGCAGCCAAAGCCGGCAAGCCGGTGGCCGATTATTGCGCCGAAATGCACGCCGTGCAGGCCGACATCGCCAAGCGGTTTGGCCTGTCGTTTGACCATTATGGCCGCTCCTCGAGCCCGCAGAACCACGCGCTGACCCAGCATTTTGCGGGCAAGCTCGAAGAGGCTGGCCTGATTACCGAAGTGTCGGAAAAACAGGTCTATTCCAACGCCGATGGCCGCTTTCTGCCTGATCGCTATATCGAGGGCACCTGCCCCAACTGCGGCTTTGAGAAGGCGCGCGGCGATCAATGCGAGGAATGCACCAAACAGCTCGATCCGACCGACCTCATCAACCCGCGCTCTGCGATCTCGGGGTCGACCGACCTTGAGGTGCGCGAGACCAAGCACCTGTTCCTGCGCCAGTCCGCAATGCGCGACCAACTGGACCAGTGGATCGACTCCAAGACCGACTGGCCGGTGCTCACCACCTCGATTGCCAAGAAATGGCTGCATGATGGCGACGGTTTGCAGGACCGGGGCATCACCCGTGACCTCGACTGGGGGATTGCGGTCAAAAAAGGCGACGCGGACTGGCCTGGCATGGAAGGCAAGGTCTTCTACGTCTGGTTCGACGCACCGATTGAATATATCGCAGCCGCTGGCGAATGGGCCGAGGCCCATGGCAAAACCGATGCCGATTGGGAGCGCTGGTGGCGCACCGACAAGGGCGCGGATGACGTCAAATATGTGCAGTTCATGGGCAAGGACAACGTTCCCTTCCACACCCTGTCCTTCCCCGCGACCCTGCTGGGGTCGGGCGAGCCGTGGAAGATGGTCGATCATCTGAAATCCTTCAACTACCTCAACTATGATGGCGGTCAGTTCTCCACCTCGCAGGGGCGCGGCGTGTTCATGGATCAGGCGCTCGAGATCCTGCCTGCCGATTACTGGCGCTGGTGGCTGCTGTCCCATGCCCCCGAAAGCTCCGATTCCGAATTCACCTGGGAGAACTTCCAGCAATCGGTGAACAAGGATCTGGCGGATGTGCTTGGGAACTTTGTCTCGCGCATCACCAAATTCTGCCGCTCGAAATTTGGCGAAGAGGTGCCCGATGGCGGCACCTGGGGCGAACAGGAACAGACCCTCATTGAAGAGCTCTCCACCCGCATCGGCGCCTTTGAACGCCATATGGAGGCGATGGAGGTGCGCAAATCGGCGCAGGAACTCCGCGCGATCTGGGTTGCGGGCAATGAATACCTGCAATCTGCCGCGCCTTGGTCGGTGTTCAAGGAAGACCCCGAGCGCGCGGCAGGTCAGGTCCGCCTCGGCCTCAATCTGATCCGTCTCTATGCGGTTCTGTCGGCGCCCTTCATTCCAGATGCCTCCGATCGCCTGTTTGCCGCTCTCGGCACCGAGGATCGCAGCTGGCCCGAAGACGTTGCCGCCGCACTCGCCGCCTTGCCCGCAGGCCATGCTTTCACGGTGCCGGAGGTGCTCTTTGCCAAGATTACCGATGAGCAGCGCGAAGAGTGGCAAGAGCGCTTTGCCGGAGGTCGCAGCGCCTAAGGCGCGCACCGCACGCTCAACCGCATCAAAGGCCGCCCCACCCGGGCGGCCTTTTTCATTGCCCATCCCCCATTCGCAACTTTGGAAAAATCAAAGTTTGCCAAGGGAAGAATTAGCCGATTGACATATCTGACCAAATAAATCAGGAATAAGGCAATCCAGCCAACCTGTGTGATACAGGCCAGCCGACAACCTGAACCTTGCGTCCCGCACATGTTGAACTTCACTGGCCAAATCCCCACGCGCACCGACCGTGATGCCGACCCAGAGCCCGTTGCGGATCTGTGGCAGACCGTCCTGTCGGAAGAATTGCCCCAGCAAAATTCATGCGTTGAGTGGCTGTTCGACAAGGTGGAGCAGAACACGCACAGACAGAGGTCTCTTTTATGAGCAACCTGAAACCGATTTCCCAAGCCGACATCACCGCCGCCACGCAGCCGGAAACCTATCCGACCTACCACGCCGAGGATCTCACGCGCGGGGGCGTGCAGGCGCGCATTCTTCTCAATGGTCAGATCTACTCGCTGCGGATCACCCGCGCGGGCAAGCTGATTTTGACCAAGTGACCCCACAGGCGCCCCGCGCCTCTTTTTCAAAATTCCAACGAGGATGATTTTATGAAAACGCCGCTTTTCACCGGTGCTGCCGTGTTGGCTCTGGCCGCAGGGACCTCTGCTGCATTCGCCACGTCCAAGGGCGAAGTGCTGACCAACTACGCCAATATCGCCGAAGCAAAATACGAGGACAGCCTGATCACGGCCAAGACGCTTCAGGCGGCGGTTGGGGCCCTGATCGACGCGCCCTCCGCCGAGACCCTCGCCGCTGCCAAAAAGGCTTGGCTGGCTGCCCGGGTGCCCTATCAGCAGACTGAAGTCTATCGTTTTGGCAATGCCATCGTTGACGACTGGGAAGGCAAAGTGAACGCATGGCCTCTGGATGAGGGTCTCATCGACTATGTGGATGCCTCTTATGGCGGCCCCACGGATGAAAACGCCGCAGCAGTGCTCAATGTGGTCGCAAACCCCGATTTCAGCCTGTCAGGCCAGGCGATCGATGCGTCCGAGATCACGCCCGAGCTGCTGGCAGAGACCCTGCACGAAGCGGACGGCGTCGAAGCAAATGTCGCCACCGGCTACCACGCCATTGAATTTCTGCTCTGGGGGCAGGACCTGAACGGCACCGAGCATGGCGCCGGCGCGCGGGCATGGACCGATTACGCCACTGGCGAAGACTGCACCAACGGCAATTGTGACCGTCGGGGCGCTTACCTCAAAGCGGCCACCGATCTGCTGGTATCGGATCTCGAGTGGATCACTGCGCAATGGGCCGAGGGGGGCGCCGCGCGCGCCGAGGTGCTCTCTGACGAGAACGCGGGCATTACCGCAATTCTGACCGGCATGGGCTCACTGTCCTATGGGGAACAGGCTGGCGAGCGCATGCGTCTGGGCCTGATGCTGAACGATCCCGAGGAAGAGCATGACTGTTTCTCCGACAACACGCACAACAGCCACTATTACGATGGGCTGGGCATCCAGAACGTCTATCTGGGTGAATACGTGCGGGTGAATGGTGCGTTGGTCTCTGGTGCCGCGCTCGCGGATCTGGTCGAAGCCGCCGATCCCGCTTTGAACAGCGAACTCACCGCCAAGCTCGCCACCACCATGATGAAGCTCGGTCGCATCAAGACCGCTGCCGAGGCGGGTTTCTCCTATGACCAGATGCTCGCGCAGGGCAGCACAGCGGGCGAGGCCCTGGTCATGGGCGGCGTTGACGCGCTCGTGGACCAGACCCGTTCAATCGAACGTGTGGTGGCGGCGCTGGAACTCGACGCCGTCTCCATTGAGGGCTCGGATTCGCTGGACGACCCCTCGGCGGTCTTTCACTAACGCAGGTCCGGTCCCCGATCTGTCCGGAGTCGCGCCTTGGCGCGGCTCCATTTTTGATACTCGGACCTGAGTTTTGGCCACCCAAAGCCTGTATGCGGCCCATTTTACAACTGCGGCTCACAATTTCCTGATCAAAACAGTCCGATTTACCCTTGAAAGCTTATTCTTTTACTCGGATATTGATCCAAAGCCTGTAGCTTACAGAATCTCTTGGGATCGACGCCCCGCCATGATCATCTGCCACTGCACCGCCATTTCGGATCACGACATTCATGCAGCGATTGACTGGATGCGTGCCTCTGACCCACAAACCATTATCACTCCTGGGAAAATCTACCGCGCCTTGGGCAAGCAGGCGGAATGCGGAGGCTGCATGTCGCTCTTTCTGGACACGATGCGCGCCAACGCTAAGGTGGTTGTACCTGCACAGCTGCAGAACTTGCGTACAGCCATATCTCCGGAGAGCAATTATGAAGGGCGACCCCAAAGTCATCGAATATCTCAACAAGGCACTTAGGAGCGAGCTGACTGCTGTCAGCCAGTACTGGCTGCACTACCGGCTCCAGGCGGACTGGGGCCTTGGGCACATGGCCAAGAAGAGCCGCGAGGAAAGCATCGAAGAGATGAACCACGCGGACAAGCTGATCGACCGGATCATCTTTCTCGAAGGTCATCCCAACCTGCAGACACTCGACCCGCTGCGCATCGGCCAATCCCCCAAGGAAACCTTGGAATGCGATCTGGCCGCCGAACAAGAAGCCCGCGCGCTTTATAAAGAAGCGGCAGAATACTGTAGGACCCATGGTGATTTCGTGTCTGAGGAGCTGTTCAAAGAGCTACTCGCAGACGAAGAAGGCCATATTGATTTCCTGGAGACCCAGCTTGAATTGCACGACCGCGTTGGCGCCGAAAACTACGCGCAGCTCAACGCCTCCAAGATGGACGAAGCCGAGTAACTCGGCCCCAGTTCTCGGTGCGGCCCTCGCTCTGGTGCTGGCCGCACCGCTTCATGCGACGGACCGCCCTGCCCCCGCGGCGCCTGGTTTGGCAGAGCCGCATCTGTCGATCTTGCCCCGAACCACACATGAAACCCGTCGGGTGGAACGCGTCACCGCGCCCACTGAGGACTTTGCTGCACCCGAAGCGTTCGAGGAAAACTCTGCCGGAACTGCGACCCTGCCGCACAGAGATGATCGCGATGCCTTCAGCCAGCCGCCCGCAAACCTCACCTTTGAGCAAGGGTTGGAGTTTCATCTCGGGGAAGCGCTGTTTGACAAACTATGGGTGTTTTCTCCGGCCTCGACGCTGGCGTCAGATGGGCTCGGCCCCGTCTACAATGCCCGCGCCTGCCAGCGATGTCATATCCGCGACGGTCGTGGTCGTTTGCCAGAGGGGCCGGACTATCGCTCTGCCTCGACGTTTTTGCGCATATCGGTTCCCGCCCCGGTGCCACCGCACCTGCGCGCCATTCCAGACTATATCGGCATGGTGCCAGAGCCGACCTATGGCTGGCAGTTGCAGGATTTTTCTGCCCCCGGCGTAGATCCCGAATACCGCCTGTCCGTCACCTTTACCGAAGAAGAAATCGCCCTGAATGGCGGCGAGGTCGCGCATCTGCGCAAACCCCAATTCGAGGCGTCTGCGCTCAAATACGGCCCGCTTGATTCAGAGGCTATGCTGTCACCGCGCGTCGCTCCACCGATGATCGGGCTCGGCCTTCTGGAGGCCATCCCGGCCGCCGACATCCTCGCGCTGGCCGACCCGGACGACCTGGACGGCGATGGCATCTCGGGGCGCGCCAACCTCGTATGGTCGAAGGAATTCGACCAGATCATGCTTGGTCGGTTTGGCCTCAAAGCCGGGACCGCCACCATTCACGAACAATCCGCGGCGGCCTTCTCTGGCGATATCGGCATCTCGACCCCTTTGTTTCCCCAGCCCTATGGGGACTGCACCGCTCAGCAGGTTGATTGCCGCGCTGCCCCTCATGGCGATGAAGACTTGCGGGGCACTGAAATCGACCAGCCCAATATGGATCTCGTGACCTTTTACAGCCGCAATATAGCAGTACCGGCCCGCCGCAACTTGGATGCGCCAGAGGTGTTGCGCGGTAAATCCGTATTCTACGAGATCGGCTGCACCAGCTGCCACACCCCGAAGTTTGTCACCCACCGCCTGATAGACCGCCCCGAACAGAGCTTTCAGCTCATCTGGCCCTACTCTGACCTGCTGCTTCACGATATGGGTGAGGGGCTGGCCGACAACCGCCCCGAAGCGCGCGCCACGGGGCGCGAGTGGCGCACCGCCCCGCTCTGGGGGATCGGGCTGACGCAACAGGTCTCTGCTCGCGCCACGTTCCTGCATGATGGCCGCGCCCGCACCCTTCTTGAGGCGATCCTCTGGCATGGCGGCGAAGCACAAGCTGCTCGCGACCGGGTGGTGGCCCTGCCCCCTGCCGACCGCGCGGCCCTTATTTCATTTCTGGAGTCCCTTTGATGCCCCTCTTGTCCCGCCTCACCGCCACCGCCTGCACTGTTGCCTGCACCGTCTTGGCACTTTCGAGCGCCGCCCGCGCGGACGCACTTGCAGAGGCGGTGATCGATCAGCATATCCTGCCGACCTACGCCCAGCTCACGTCCGAGAGCGCCGAGTTTGCAACCCTCGCCCAGAGCGACTGCGCCCCCACCTCAGAGGCTGTGCGCAATGCCTGGGGAGCGGCCTTTGACGCCTGGGTCGCTGCGAGTCATCTGCGCTTTGGCCCCTCAGAGGTGGACAATCGGGCCTTTGCCATCGCCTTTTGGCCCGACAGCCGCGCCAAGACCCCCAAAGCGCTGCGCAGTCTGTTGACCAACCGCAGCCCGGTGGTGGACACGCCCGAGGATTTTGCCACCGCTTCGGTCGCTGTGCGCGGGTTCTACGCGCTCGAATACCTCTTTTTTGATCCGGCTTACGCGGATCTCGGCGATCCGGACTATGCCTGCGCATTTGTTCAAGCGGTTGCACGGGACCTTGCGCGAAACAGCGCCGCTATTCTCGATGACTGGGAACAGGACTACGCCGATCAATTGCGCACCCCGGCAGCGCGCTACCGCAGCGAGACCGAAGCGCATCAGGAGCTGTTCAAGGCGCTGACCACATGGCTTGAGATTCTCGCCGACATGCGGATCGGGCGCCCGCTTGGCACTTTTGATGCGCCAAAGCCGAACCGCGCCGAGGCCCGTCGCTCTGGCCGCTCCCTGCGCCATATCGAGATCCAACTCCAGAGCCTGCGGGAACTGGCCCTGCTCTTGTCGGCCAATGACGGGGCACTGACCGAGCACCTGACCCAGGTGTTTGACAAGGCCGACCGCCACGCAGATCAGCTCTCGGACGATCCAAGCCTGGCGGGCATCACAGATCCGCAAAAGCGCTTTCTGCTGGAGACACTGCAACAGGACGTCTTTGAGATCAAAGAAATCGCCCTGCGTGATCTCGGCTCCAAACTGGGTGTCGAGGCTGGCTTCAACGCGCTGGATGGCGACTGACCACGTGTCGCATTGCACTGATACAGGAGTTTCAACATGCCCTCTCGACGCGGCTTTCTTGCAGGTCTGTTGGCCAGCAGCGTGACGCCAACCGCCACATGGGCCGATGTCGGTGCGCCGGCCTATCTCTCTGCGGGCAAGGACGCGCTGGGGCTGTTTGTGATGGCCGGGCTTTCGGCGGTGGGCGAGGTGCTGTTTCGCCACCCGCTGCCCGATCGCGGCCATGCGGCCAGCGCTCACCCCACACGCCCCGAAGCGGTGGCCTTTGCCCGCCGCCCCGGGCGCTTTGCCGATGTGATCGACTGCCGTAGCGGCGCGCAGCTGGCTCGCCTTGAGCCCCCCGAGGGGCATCATTTTTATGGGCACGGCGTGTTCTCGCCCGAAGGCGAGGTGCTTTACACCACCGAGAACGACTATACGCGCGGTGCAGGCGTGATCGGTGTCTGGAACGCAGGCGACTATCGCCGCATTGGCCAGTTTTCCTCCGGCGGCATCGGCCCGCACGAGATGCTCTTGCGCCGCGACGCCCCCGGTCTTGTGGTGGCCAATGGTGGTATCGAAACCCATCCTGAGAGCGGCCGCGCCAAACTCAACATCCCCTTCATGCGCCCCAATCTCAGCTATCTGAGCCTTTCGGGCGAAATACAGCACCAAATGGAACTGCCCGCCGATCTGCACAAGAACTCGATCCGTCACATCGCGGTGCGCAGCGATGGCGCGGTGGGCTTTGCGATGCAATGGCAGGGAGATCTGGGCGCTGATGTGCCCATTGTCGGCCTGCATCAACCCGGCAGCGCACCGCGCTTGATGGCTGAGGATGACCCGCGCCTGCGCAACCTCAATGGCTATGGTGGCTCGATTGCGTTCTCAGGAGATGAGACCGCACTCGCTGTGACCTCGCCGCGCGGCGGTGTGGTGCAGGTGGTGGACTGCACGAGCGGTGCCTTGCATGCGGAACATGCCCTCTCGGATGTCTGCGGTTTGGCGCCGCTGAAAGACGGTTTTCTGGTGAGCACCGGAACCGGGATCATGGCCCAGATCGGCACAGAGGTAACGACGCTCGCACAGGCGCCCCTGGCTTGGGACAACCACCTCATCGCCCTTTCCTCGGCTGCATCTGTACCACGCCAGCCCTGAGCAGATTCGCGTCAAACACCGAGACAAAGCCCCTCTGCCCTTGTGCGAGGGGCTTTCTTTTTGATGCCACCCAATACCAAAACGAAAATCAATAGTGACAATATACCTGCATTCGCCTAAAAGTATTCGCGAAAAGGAAAGCAAATGGACGCCAACGACCGCCAAAACGAAATCCTTTCCTTGCTGACCCAGCAGGATCGCGTCGAGGTCGAAGACCTCGCGCAGCGCTTTGGCGTATCCTTGCAGACGGTGCGAACAGACTTGCGTGACCTCTCTGCCCGAGGGCAGCTCAGCCGCGTGCATGGCGGCGCGGTGCGCATCAGCTCGGCGTCAAATCGCGGCTATGCCGAACGGCGCAGCCTCAACGCGACCGGCAAGCGCGCGATGGCAGCTCTGGCGGCTGAGGTGATCCCGGAAAACTGCTCCATCGCGCTCAATATCGGCACCTCCACCGAACAGGTCGCGCGTGCACTCTCTGGCCACAAGGGCCTCACGGTGCTCTCAAACAACATCAACATTATCAATATGATGATGGAAATGGAGACGCGTGACCTGATCCTTGTTGGCGGCTCCATCCGGCAAAGCGACGGCGCCATCGTCGGCGAAGAGGCCGTCGAGTTCATCAATCGCTATAAGGTCGATTACGCCGTGATCGGCGCCTCTGCCATGGACGCCGACGGTGCCATCCTCGACCACGACGCGCGCGAAGTATCCGTCGCCCGCGCGATCCTCAAAAACGCCCGCACGCGCATCCTGATGTGCGACGGCAGCAAATTCGACCGCTCTGCCCCAGTGCGCATCTGCGCGCTGGCCGAGCTGGACCTTGTCATCACCGACCGCCCCGTTCCCGCGGAATTTGCCGAGGCCGCAGAGGCCGCTGGCACACGAATCCTCATCGCAGACGGCGGCGCAGAAAACGAAAGCAGCGCAAATGACTGATTCCTCGCAAAGCACCGAGATCACCGATCTCTTCATCATTGGCGGCGGCATCAATGGCTGTGGCATCGCGCGCGACGCAGCAGGCCGTGGGCTTTCCGTGACCCTCGCGGAAAAGAACGATCTCGCGTCCGCGACATCCTCGGCCTCGACCAAGCTCTTTCACGGCGGGCTGCGCTATCTTGAATATTTCGAGTTCCGCCTCGTCCAGGAAGCCCTGATCGAACGTGAGGTACTGCTGCGTGCGATGCCGCATATCTCCTGGCCAATGCGTTTTGTGCTGCCCTTTCACAAAGACATGCGGTTCGACAACACCACACCAACCTCCAAACTGCTCACCACCTTCATGCCATGGATGAAAGGCCGCCGCCCTGCGTGGCTGATCCGGCTGGGCCTTTTCATGTACGATACGCTTGGCAAACGCGGCATCCTGCCCGGCACCACGACGGTGGATCTGACCCGTGACGAGGCAGGCAAGCCTCTGCAATCCAAATTCAAAAAGGCCTTTGAATATTCCGACTGCTGGGTCGAGGACGCCCGCCTCGTGGTGCTCAATGCGCGCGACGCCGAAAGCCGCGGCACAGAGATCCTGACCCGCACCGAAGTCATCAACGCCACCCGCCACGCCGATCACTGGGAGATCCGCCTCAGGGATCTTGCCACCGGTGAGGAAGAAACGCGCCGCGCCAAGATGCTCGTCAATGCCGGTGGCCCATGGGTTGCAGATGTGCTGCGCCAGAAGCTGGGCCAGAACAGCCGCGAAAACGTACGCCTCGTGCGCGGCAGCCATATCGTCGTGCCCAAGCTATATGATCATGGGCGCTGCTATTTCTTCCAGGGTCAGGATGGGCGCATCATCTTTGCCATCCCCTACGAGGAAGACTTCACCCTCATCGGCACCACGGATGCAGATCACCCAGATCCCGAAACAAAACCCGTCTGCACCGAGGAAGAGCAGGATTATCTGGTGCGCTTTGCCTCGAACTACTTCGAGCGCCCCGTCACGCGCGAGCAGATCGTCTGGACCTACTCGGGCGTGCGCCCGCTCTATGACGATGGCGCCAGCTCGGCGTCGGCAGCGACGCGTGAATATGTGCTGACACTCGACACCGCCCAAGCCCCTTTGCTCAACGTCTTTGGCGGCAAGATCACCACCTATCGCAAACTCGCCGAAGCCGCGCTCGAGAAGATCAACGAAGTCTTTCCAGAGCTGCCTGAGAAATGGACGGCCGGTGTCGCTCTGCCCGGTGGCGACTTCCCCGTCGAGGGCGTGACGGAACTGGGTGCCAAACTCGCGCAGGACTATCCATTCCTCACCCCCTATGCCGTGCGCCGCCTGATCCGCGCCTATGGCACAGAGGCTTGGGATGTTCTGGGCGATGCGACCACCCCGTCGGATCTCGGGGAGGATTTTGGCGCGACCATCACCGCGCGCGAATTGGACTGGACCATTCAAAACGAATGGGTGCGCTCCGGAGAGGACTACCTCTGGCGCCGAACCAAACTCGGCCTGCGTCTTGATGCAGACGCTCGCGGTGCCGTCAACCGCTACATCGAGGCGCGCATCACCGGCTAAAAGCTCAACGGAAAACAAAAATGAGGGGCCCGCGGCCCCTCTTCTTCTAACAAGAAATATCCCGGAGCGCGAGGCAGCGACTCGCATCCCCACCCCGCGCCCTGCGTTTGGGGTTTAGAATTCCACGCCCTTCTGCGCCTTGATCCCGGCACGGAAGGGATGCTTCACCTGAGTCATCTCTGTGACCAGATCCGCAATCTCGATCAATTCTTCCTTGGCGTTGCGCCCGGTGAGCACCACATGCGTCATCGCCGGTTTGTGCTCGACGAGGAACTCAAGAACCTCCTCAAGGTCAAGATACTCATAGCGCAGCGCAATGTTGATCTCATCGAGCAGAACCATCGTGTTCTTCTCATCAAGGATCATCTCCTTGGCCTTTTCCCAGCCCGCGCGCGCAGCGGCGATATCCCGGGCCTTGTCCTGCGTCTCCCAGGTGAACCCCTCGCCCATTGCGTAAAACTGACAGAGATCCGAGAAGTTTTCCTCGATCAGCGTCCGTTCGCCGGTCTGCCAGGCCCCCTTGATGAACTGCACCACCGCCGAGGGCATGCCATGGGCGATACAGCGCATGATCATACCGAATCCCGAAGAGGATTTGCCTTTGCCCGGGCCGGTGTGAACAATAATCAGACCTTTTTCGCCATCTTTCGTCTTCATCATCCGGTCCCGCGCGGCCTTCTTTTTGGCCATCTTCGAGGCATGGCGTGCCGCTTCTTCTTCTGAGATGCCGGTTTCGGACTTTTGGGATGTCTGGTCGCTCACTGTCTTGCTCCTTGCGGGTCTGACCCAGGGTTTGCCCATCTCTTGACAAAGACATGCCCCATGGCGCAAGGAAATTTCGTTGGTTCCCGAAGGTGACAGCCTTTGGGCGAAGAGGGAATGTGTCGGGCCGGGATCATCCTTGCTCCAAACACAGCCGCCCCCGCGACCGTGACCGGAGAGGTCTTCCACCGCCACTGGCGCGCCCCTTGTGGGCAGGCCGGGAAGGCAGGGAGACCGTTCGCGCCCCACTCGGGGCCGATCTATCCGCAAGCCGGGAGACCTGCCAACGCGTGAGAACCGGCGGACGGGGTGTGCCGCGACCGGTTGAGGGCCTGCCAGCACTTGCGCGCGCCCCCATCTGGCCTGCCCCGCTTCGCCCCAGAGGAGGAGAAAAGGCCGCATGGGAGAGATCCCCAATCAGAGCCCGGACGATCAAAGCCCAGAGGATCAAGGTCCGGAGCCGGTCGTTCTGACCGTCTGCACCACCTGCCGCCCAGAAGGCAGCGACCCCGAGGCTCCGCGCCCGGGACGTATTCTGGCGGACCGGCTGGCAGGCAGCGCCCTGCCCGAAGGCGTCACCGTCCGTGGGGTGGAATGTCTCTCGGCCTGCAAGCGGTCCTGCACGCTGCATCTATCGGGCGGCCCTGCGCGCTGGGGCTATATCTACGGCGATCTCGACCCCGACGCGCATCTCGACGAGATCCTTGCCGGCGCGGCCGCCTATGCCTCGACCGAGGATGGGTTCGTGCCCTGGCGCGAGCGCCCCGTGGTGTTTCGCAAGCAATCCATCGCCCGCATCCCGCCCGTCTCCATGCCAAGTGTTGCGCTCACGCCGACACAAGCCCCCGGCGCTCAGACCGAAGACACCCCAGACACACCTGCGTTGCAAAGCGCAAAGGATTGATCCGAAAGGCCGATCTCACATGACCTCATTGAACAAGATCCCCGTCACCGTCATCACCGGTTTTCTGGGCGCGGGCAAAACCACATTGATCCGTCACCTGATGCAGAACCCGCAGGGCAAGCGCCTCGCTGTGGTGGTGAACGAATTTGGCACCGCCGGAGTAGATGGCGACATCCTGAAATCCTGCGCGGATGACAACTGCCCCGCAGAGAACATCATGGAGCTCGCAAACGGCTGCATCTGCTGCACCGTGGCAGATGATTTCATCCCCACCATCGAGAGCCTGATGGCGCTGCCCGAACCGCCCGAACACATCGTTATCGAGACCTCTGGCCTGGCGCTGCCCAAACCGCTGCTCAAGGCCTTTGATTGGCCCGCGATCCGCTCGCGCATCACCGTTGACGGTGTGATCGCTCTGGCTGATGCCGAGGCCGTCGCCAAGGGCCAGTTTGCCCCAGATCTGGACGCCGTGCAGGCCCAGCGCGAGGCAGACGAGAGCCTCGATCACGAAACCCCGCTCTCCGAAGTCTTTGAAGATCAGATCGCCTGCGCCGATATTGTGCTGTTGTCCAAGGCCGATCTCGCCGGTGAGGCCGGTGTCGACAAAGCCCGCGCGATCATCGAATCTGAGGCCCCGCGCAAACTGCCGATTCTGCCGATGACCGAAGGCGTGATCGATCCGCGCGTGATCCTCGGACTGGAAGCTGCAGCCGAAGACGACCTTGATGCCCGCCCGAGCCATCACGACGGACATCACGATCACGAACATGACGATTTTGAATCGATCGTGGTCGAAATGGGCGAAGTATCCGACCCCGAAGACCTGCAAAAACGGATCATCGAGATGGCCCGCAGCCGCAACATCCTGCGGGTGAAGGGCTATGTGGCCGTGGAAGGAAAACCGATGCGAATGCTGGTACAAGCAGTGGGCGAACGTCTGCGCGCGCAATACGACCAACCCTGGGGCGCACAGGAGCGCAAAACCCAGCTGGTGGTGATCGCCGAGCATGATAACATCGACACAGCAGGCATCCACGCCGACCTCGGGGCCTGAGTTTCCACACCAAGGGCGCTGACCTCTCGCCGTGAGGTCCCGCCCGACCCTCCCCGGGAGGGCGCTTTGCACCCATACAGGGTCTGACGCTGCCCTCTCCGATTTGAACGAAGCGGACCACCCTCATGCACGTCGTCTTCCGCGAGAGCCACGGACTCGGAGAAACAGACACCCCCTATGACGTCGGGCAGACCCCTGGCGATCTGGTGGTGCTGTCGTTCTCCGACAGTGACCTTGGCGCCTTTGCGGCAGGCTGGCACCGCGCGGCGGGCAAATTGCCCTCGACCCGGCTCGCAAATCTGGTCGCGCTCAAACATCCGCTCTCGGTGGATGTCTACGCCGAGCAAACCCTCGAAGGCGCCAAAGGCGTCTTGGTGCGTCTGATTGGTGGCGAGAGCTACTGGTCCTACGGTCTGGCGACGCTTCAGGACCTGGCCCGGCGCAAGGGCATTGCGCTTGCCGTCCTGCCTGCCGACGGTCGGGAAGATCCCCGCCTTGACGAGCTCTCGACCCTGCCGATCTCGACCCTGCGCCGTCTTCAGGCGCTCTGCGATGCGGGCGGGGCCGTGGCCGCGCAGGCCGCGCTGGCGCAACTGGCACTGGCGTCGGGGCTCTATGCGAGCCCCGTGATTGGTCAAAAGACGGTGCCGGATTTTGGCTATTACGATCCCGACGAGGGCGCGCTCAGCGCCCTACCCAAGACCCATAAGCCCTTGGTGCTGGTGACGTTTTATCGCTCCTATCTGACCTCCGCTGATACGGCTCCGATCGATGAAATCCTGCGGGGATTGCGCGCGCGTGGCTATGCGGCTTTTGGTGCTTTCGCCCCCAGCCTCAAAGCCCCCGCCGCTGTCCAATGGCTACGGGCAGAGCTTTCGCAGCGCGCGCCGGTTGCGATCATCAATGCCACCGCGTTTTCGGCGCAGGGGCGCGATGGCAGCGCCTCGCCCCTGAGCCTTGTAGGATGTCCCGTCTTCCAGGTCGCGCTCTCGACCGCGCGACGCAAGGACTGGGATCTGGCGGACCGGGGCCTCTCGCCTGCGGATCTGGCCATGCATGTGGTGCTGCCGGAAGTGGACGGCAGGCTCTTTGCAGGAGTGGTCAGCTTCAAGGCGCCGACAAAACGCGACCCGGATCTGCAATACTCTCGCTTCACCCATCGCGCCGATCCCGAACGCATTTCCGCAGCACTCGACCGGATCGAGGCGCATCTCAGGCTGGCACGACAGGCGCGCGCCGAGACACGCCTTGCGCTGGTGCTTTCGACATATCCCGGACGCGACTACAACCTCGCCCATGCGGTCGGGCTGGATGCGCTCGCCTCTACCGCAGAGATCCTGAGCGCCTTGGCCCGGGATGGCTATGACGTCGCCCCTGAGGCGGACCTCGGCGCGCGTCTGTCCGAGGACACTCTGACCTGGCCCCTCTCGGAGTATATCGCGGCGCTCCACAAGCTGCCCGAAGCCTTGCGCGATGACCTCAAGGCCGCATGGGGGGCGCCCGAACAGGATCCAGCCGTACGCGATGGCGTCTTCCATTTTCGCGCGCTGCGGGCCGGCAAAGCGCTGATCGCGCTGCAACCGGAACGCGGCGACGTGCAAGCCCGCGATGACGACTATCACGACCTCGAGCGCACGCCCTGCCATGGGTATGTTGCTTTCTACCTTTGGCTTCGTGACCAGGTGGATGCGCTTGTGCATGTGGGGGCACATGGTACGCTCGAATGGTTGCCGGGCAAGGCCGTGGCACTTTCTGGGGCCTGCTGGCCCGAGGTGCTCGCGGGGGATCTGCCCGTGATCTACCCCTTCATCGTCAACGACCCGGGCGAGGCCGCACAGGCCAAGCGCCGGATCGGTGCGCTCACCCTCGGCCATATGCCGCCGCCGCTGGCTGAAACCACGCTGCCAGCCGGAATGGGACGGCTCGAGAGCCTGCTGGACGAGTATTCCACCGCCGATGGTCTTGATCCGGCGCGCCGCGATCGGCTCATTGCCGACATCCGCGCCGAAGCCCAAGGCACCGGCGTCGAAGAGGATCTCGGCATCCCCACCGAGGCCTCTGCCGCAGAGGCCATCACCCGCATTGACCGCTTTGTCTGCGACATCAAGGAAAGCCAATACGGTGAGGGGTTGCATGTCTTTGGGCGCGGGGCGCATGGCGCCGAGGAAATGCAGGGCCTGTTGCGCGCGCTTCGGGGCAAGCTGGTGGCACCGGGGCCGTCCGGGTCGCCCTACCGCGGGCGCTCGGACGTGATGCCCACCGGGCGCAACCTCTTTACCACCGATCCCCGCGCGGTTCCGTCGCGGGCGGCGCAGGCGCAAGGGGTCAAACTCGCCGAAGAGCTGTTGCGCCGCCATCTTCAGGATCATGGCGATTGGCCCTCGGGGTTGGTTGTCGATCTCTGGGGCTCTGCCACCATGCGCACCGCGGGCGAGGAATTCGCCATGGCGCTGCATCTTGCGGGCCTTGCGCCGCAGTGGGACGAAGGCTCCGAGCGAGTTTCAGGTTTTGAGGTCATCCCGCTGGCGCTTTTGGGGCGGCCCCGCATTGACGTGACCCTGCGCGTCTCGGGCCTCTTTCGTGATGTCTTTCCGGGTCTTGCGCAAATGTTCGAGGCCGCCGCCGCCGCCCTCGGTGCGCGCGAAGAAGACCCAGGCGACAACCCCTACCTTCAGACCACGCCGCGTGTCTTTGGTCCCAAACCGGGTCTCTACGGGCTGGGGATGACGCAGCATCTGGATGACTACTCCGACGAGGCCCGCGCGGCGGCTGGCGAGGCGTGGCTTGCGGCCTCTTCCCACGCGATCGATGCCAAGGGAGAGATCACCGAGGCACGCGACGCCTTGGAAAAACGCCTGCGCAACGCGGACAGTTTCGTGCATCTTCAGGATCTTGCAGAGACGGATGTGCTGGTGGCTTCTGACTATGCCGCCCATGAGGCGGGCTTTGCAGCGGCGATGAAGCGGCTTGGGGCAAAAGCGCCCTCGCTCTATCACATGGACGCAACCCGCATGGACCGCCCACAGGCGCGCAGCCTGCAAGAAGAAATCGCTCGCGTGACCCGCGCCCGGGCTGCCGATCCGCATTGGGCCACCTCGATGATGAACCACGGGTTTCGCGGCGCGGCAGAGATTGCGGCAACGCTCGATCACATGGCCGCTTTTGCGCATCTTGCGCAGGTGGTGCCCGCGCATCTCTTTGACCTCTATTTCGAGGCCACTCTTGGGCGTGAGGATCTGGTGGCGTTTCTGGAACGCGAGAACCCCGCCGCGCTGCAGGCGATGTGGGATCGCTTTCGCGCCCTGCGCGATGCCGGTCTCTGGGTGACGCGACGCAACTTCATTCTGGCCTCACTGGAGGGCGCGGCATGAGCGCCCCTGCGCCCAAAGTCTATGGCTGGTGCCCCGGTGCGCTCAGGCCGATGATGTCCGGTGACGGGCTTGTGGTGCGCATTCGCGCGCCTATGGGGCGGCTCTCGCCGGAGCAGGCCGGGGCGGTGGCAGAACTTTCCGCGCGGTATGGCAATGGCCTCCTTGACCTTTCGGCACGGGCAAACCTGCAGATGCGCGGCATCCAAGAGAGCGATCACCCGAACCTCATTGCAGCGCTGCAGGATTTGGGCCTTGTAGAAGCCGACGCCAACGCCGAAGCGCGGCGCAATATCCTGCTCACCCCCTTCTGGCGCAGCGGCGACCGGAGCCACCAGATCGCGCAGCGTCTTGCCGCGCTTCTGTCCGACGCCACAACCCTCGACCTGCCCGGCAAGTTTGGATTTGCAGTGGATGCAGGCGAGGCGCCCGTCTTGCAAGCGACCGCTGCCGACATTCGCATCGAAGGCGACGGCGACCGCCTCATGCTGCGCGCTGATGGCGCAGATGTGGCGCTTGAGGTCACTGAGACTGAGGCCGCGACTCAGGCCCTCGCGCTTGCCCGCTGGTTCCTCGAGCAAGGCGGCGCGTCCGAGGGTCGAGGCCGGATGCACGCGCTGATTTCGCGCCGCGGCGCCCCCGACACGCATGGCGCAGATGTGGCCAAGGGTGCCCCCCTGCCTGCCCCCGGCCTTACCAGAAACGGAGCGCTCGTGGCCCTCGAGTTTGGCCAGATCCACGCAACGACCCTCGCGGCGCTTGCCAAACACAGTGCCTTGCGCCTCACGCCGTGGCGCATGATGCTGGTCGAAGACGCCCAAGACATCGCGCCCCTGCCCGGCCTCATTCTGGGTGCAACAGATCCGCGCCTGCAAGTGAGCGTCTGCACCGGCGCGCCCGGATGCCTGCAGGCGCTTTCGCAAACCCGCGACCTTGCCCGTGATCTCGCACCGCATCTGCAGGCGGGCACCCACCTGCACGTCTCCGGCTGCGCCAAGGGCTGCGCCCATCCCCAGCCTGCCGATGTGACCCTGACCGCCACCGGCACAGACCGCTTTGATCTCATCCGCAAGGGCCGCGCCAGCGACGCCCCCTTGCGTTCCGACCTCACTGCGCGCACCCTGCGCGCCGCGCCGCACATCCTGACGAAAGACACCTGACATGCTGCACACCTATGAAACCGACGGCGCCAAGATCTATGCCGAGAGCTTTGCGACCATCCGCGCAGAGGCCAATCTGGCGCGGTTCACCAAGGATGAAGAGGTCGTGGCCGTGCGCATGATCCACGCCGCAGGCATGGTCGGGCTCGAAGAGCACGTGCGCTTTTCCGAGGGCATGGCCAAAACCGCCCGTGCCGCGCTGGCAGACGGCGCGCCGATCCTATGTGATGCCTACATGGTTTCAGAGGGCATAACCCGCCCGCGCCTGCCTGCGGACAACGAGGTGATCTGCACTCTGCGCGACCCCAAGGTTCCTGAGATGGCGCGTGAGATGGGCAACACCCGCTCTGCCGCCGCGCTGGAGCTTTGGCGCCCCAAACTCGACGGCGCAGTGGTCGCCATCGGCAATGCGCCAACTGCGCTGTTTCATCTTCTGAACATGCTCAAGGACCCCGCTTGTCCGCGTCCCGCAGCGATCATCGGCTGCCCGGTGGGCTTCGTCGGCGCGCGTGAATCCAAGGACGCCCTGATGGAGGACCTGCCTGTGCCGTCGATGATCGTCGAAGGACGTCTTGGTGGGTCTGCCATCACTGTGGCAGCGGTCAATGCGCTTGCCTCCTGGAAAGAATGACGGGGAAGGATCGATCATGAACGTGCCCCAATCCGGCAAAATCATCTGTGCGGGCCTCGGTCCTGGCGACCCGGAGCTGATGAGCGTCAAAAGCTGGCGCGCCCTGCAAGGCGCGACCCATGTGGCCTATTTCCGCAAGGCAGGCCGCGCCGGACAAGCCCGCGCCATCGTCGAGGGCCTCTTGCCTGCGGGCGTCACCGAATACCCAATGGAATACCCGGTCACCACAGAGATCCATTTCTCCGACCCGGAATATAACCGCCAGCTTGCTGCCTTTTATGACCAATGGGCCGACACATTGGCCGAGATCGCAGCCACGCAAACCGTGGTGGTGCTGTGCGAAGGCGACCCGTTTCTCTATGGATCGTTCATGCATCTGCATACCCGGCTGGAAGGACGCGCCGAGGTCGAGATCATCCCCGGCATCACCGGCATGTCAGGTTGCTGGACCGCCACCGGTCAGCCGATCACCTGGGGCGATGATGTCCTGACGGTCGCGATGGCGACGCTGTCCGAAGACGAACTGACCCAGCGCATCCGGCAGACCGACGCGCTGGTCGTCATGAAGATCGGCCGCAACCTGCCCAAGCTGCGCCGCGCACTCGAGGCTGCCGGCCGGTTGCAGGACGCTTGGCTTGTGGAGCGCGGCACCATGCCGGCCCAGACGGTGCAAAAGCTCACCGATGTCGACGGCGAGGTACCGTATTTCTCTATCGTGATCCTGCACGGAGAAGGACGCCGCCCATGAGTGACACCCCAAAAGGCTGGGTGGTGATTGCAGGCCTTGGCCCCGGCGCCGAGAGCATGGTGATCCCCGAGGTCCAGGACGTGCTGGCCGAGGCCACCGATGTGGTCGGCTACATCCCTTATGTAAAACGCATCCCGCCGCGCGCGGGGCTGACGCTTCATGCCAGCGACAACCGGGTTGAGGTCGACCGCGCCACCCAAGCGCTAGAAATGGCCGCAGCGGGACAACGCGTGGTGGTGGTCTCTTCCGGCGATCCGGGTGTCTTTGCTATGGCATCAGCGGTGTTTGAGGCGCTCGAAGAAGGCGCGAAGACGCAGCCTGCGTGGCTCAACCTCGAGATCCGCGTGCTGCCCGGCATCACCGCCATGCTCGCTGCGGCCGCTGCGATTGGCGCACCTCTGGGGCATGATTTTGCCGCCATCAACCTCAGCGACAACCTGAAACCCTGGGAGCTGATCGAGCGCCGGTTGCAGCTTGTGGGCGAAGCGGGGCTGGCGATGGCGTTTTACAACCCGCGCTCCAAATCCCGCCCGCATCAGTTCGAGCGCGCGCTGGAGGTGCTGCGCGCGGCCTGCGGGGACGACACGCTCATCAGCTTTGCCCGCGATGTCACAAAACCAGGGCAAGAGATCCTGACCGTGCCGCTCCGCGATGCCCGCCCCGAGATGGCGGACATGCGCACCGTCGTAATCGTCGGCAATCGCGACACCCGGCGCGTCGGCTCTTATGTCTACACCCCGCGGTTTGCACCCGGACACCAGCCTGGACACCAGCCCGCTCATCACCCAGCCGCCAACACCGCCACAAAGGACGCTTAAGCCCCGTGGTCAAGCCAGCGCATCACCTCTGCTACCGAGCCCAGCACCTCCCGTGCGGCTCCCTCGGGCCGGTCGATCATAATGACCGGCAACGCAAGACTGCGCGCGGCGCTGAGCTTGGCTTCGGCCCCCGCGCCGCCCGCGTTCTTGGCGACCACATGGGTGATCCGATGGCTGCGCATCAGAGCCTCATCCCCTGCCGCATCAAAGGGGCCGCGCGCCACAACCACCGTGGCCTTGGGCAGGCTCAGCGCGTCCTCGGGCGCATCGACCAGCCGCAGCAGATAGTGGTTCTCGGGCTTTACCGCAAACGCCGCCACATGCTGCTTGCCAATTGCAAGAAACACCCGCGCGCCGGCCTCGGGCAAGGCCGCCACGGCCCCCGCCATATCGCGTACATGGGTCCAATGATCGCCCGGCTGCGACTGCCAGGCGGGGCGTTCAAAGGCCACCAGTGGCACACCTGCCTCGGCGCAGGCCTGGGTCGCGTTGAGGCTCATCTGCGCGGCAAAAGGATGTGTGGCGTCCACGACATGCGTGATCTCTTCGCGCTCGAGATAGGCGACCAGGCCGGGCACGCCCCCAAAGCCGCCAATCCGGCAGGGCAACGGCTGCTGCGCCGGGCGCGCGGTGCGGCCTGCGTAGGAAAACACCGCCTGACGCCCGGCCACCGGATCGTCACGGACCCAGCTCTGCGCCAGGTGCTGAGCCAATCGCGACGCCTCGGTGGTGCCGCCCAGAAGCAGAAGTTTTCTCATGTCTGATCCTCTGACAAAGGGCCCCTCGCGCCCATGGCTCACCCTGATCGGGCTTGGCGAAAATGGCCTTGATGGGCTCTCGGATGCAAGCCGATCCGCACTCTCTAGGGCGGAAATCATTATCGGAGGGCCCCGCCATCTGGATCTGGTAGGCGCAGGCACACGCGGCCAATGCTGGCCTGTGCCCTTTTCCACCGCGCCGGTGCTGGCTGCGCGCGGGCGCCCCACGGTGGTGCTCGCCTCTGGCGATCCGTTCTGGCACGGCGCCGGGGGCAGCCTTCTGCGTGATCTGGAGCAGTCTGAATGGGTCTCGCACCCGGCGCCCTCCTGTTTTGCACTTGCGGCAAATGCCCTCGGCTGGAAGCTTGAAGACACGCTATGCCTTGGCCTTCATGCTACGCCCTTTGCGCGCCTGCGGCCGCTTTTGGAGGCGGGCCAGCGGGTCCTTTGTACCCTGCGGGATGGTGCCGCCGCTGCGGAACTTGCGGCCTATCTTTGCGAAATTGGGTTTGGCGCCAGCTCCCTCACCGCTCTGGAGCGCCTTGGCGGACCACACGCACGCATCCGGCACACCACCGCCGCGGGGTTTGACCTTCCTGAGGTCGACGCGCCCGTGCTGGCTGCAATCGACGCCCGGGGCCAGGGGCTGCCGCAGGCCTCCGGCCTTGAGGATACGCTCTTTGCCAGCGACGGGCAGATCACCAAACGCCCTATCCGGGCGCTGACCCTCTCGGCGCTTGCGCCGCGCAGAGGCGCGCATCTGTGGGACATTGGCGGCGGCTCTGGCTCGGTATCGGTGGAATGGTGCCTTGCTGCGCAAGGGGCCACGGCAACCACCTTTGAAGCGCGCGCAGACAGGCTCGAAAACATTCGCCGCAATCGGCGCGATTTTGGCCTTGAGCATCGCCTGACCCCGGTAGAGGGCCGTGCGCCCGACGTCCTGAAGAACCAACCTCTGCCCGATTGTGTCTTTATCGGGGGCGGCGGCTCGGAGGCGTTACTGGATTACCTCTGGCAGATCCTGCCGCAAGGCACGCGCCTCGTCGCCAATGGGGTCACGCTGGAAACGGAGACTCTCCTGATGCAGGCCCACGCGCGCCGTGGAGGCCATTTGCTGAAGGTGGAGATCGCCGAAGCGGGCCCCTTGGGCACACTGCGCGGATGGGACCGCGCGCGCCCCGTGATCCAATGGAGCGTGACCCGATGATCGTTGCAGGCTTTGGCTTTTCAAACCGCGCCTCTGAGGCCAGCCTTGCCGAGGCTTTTGCCGCATTGGACAGGCGCCCGGATTGGGTGGCCGTTTTGCGCAACAAAGCCAAGAGCCCGGTGTTTCGCGCCTTTGCCCTTGCAGAGGGGCTGCGTGTGGAACCCCTCGAGGAGTATCAGATTTCCGGGGCCCAGACCCCGACCCTTTCGCCGCGCATCCACGCGCGGTTTGACACCGGATCTGTCGCCGAAGCCTGCGCCCTTGTGGCTGCGGGCAAACACGCGCGCCTGATCCAAAGACGATTTGTGACCACGGATGGGCTTGCCACCGTGGCGCTTGCGGAGACAATAGCAAGATGACCGTTCATTTTATCGGTGCCGGACCCGGCGCCGCCGACCTCATTACCCTGCGCGGGCGTGATCTGATCGCGGCCTGCCCTGTGTGTCTTTATGCAGGCTCCCTGGTGCCCGAAGCGCTCCTGAGCCATTGCCCCGAGGGCGCCAAGATCATCAACACGGCCCCCTTGTCGCTGGATGAGATCATGGGAGAAATCGCAAGCGCCCATGCCCAAGGCCATGACATCGCCCGGCTTCACTCAGGTGATCTGTCGGTCTGGTCGGCGATGGGCGAGCAGCTGCGCCGGCTGCGCGATCTCGACATCCCCTATGACATCACCCCCGGTGTCCCAGC
Organism: Epibacterium sp. HA2-3; assembly: GCF_055693725.2. NCBI lineage: Bacteria > Pseudomonadati > Pseudomonadota > Alphaproteobacteria > Rhodobacterales > Roseobacteraceae > Epibacterium > Epibacterium sp. HA2-3. Next base: position 2,200,555 of record NZ_CM172490.1, read on the forward strand.
CTTTGCCGCAGGGGCTGCCGCACTTGGCACCGAGCTCACGCTGCCGGGCGTGGCGCAATCGCTTGTGCTCACCCGGACGTCCGGGCGTGCCTCTGCCATGCCCGAGGGCGAGACGCTGGAGAACTTTGCCGCCACCGGCGCCACCCTTGCAATTCACCTCTCGGTGCATGTGCTGGACGACGTGGTGGCCCGGCTCACACCCGCCTATGGCGCGGACTGCCCGGTGGCGATCGTCTGGCGCGCCAGCTGGCCGGATCAGAAGATCGTCAAAGCCACGCTCGGCACCGTCATCGAGGCCACGGACGGCGTTCGCGGACGCACGGCACTGATCCTCGTCGGGCGCGCCCTCGGCGCGGAGGATTTTGCGGAAAGCTGCCTCTATGGCGCGGAATATGACCGCCGCTATCGTCCGCAAAGTGCCGACAGCCCCTGGTCGGAATGGAGCGAAGGCGATGATTGATCGCATGATGTGGGCCACCAAGGACAGCGCCCGAGCTTGGGTGCGGGCGCAAGCGCCCTCCCGCGCAGAGGGGCGCACGCTGACCGGCTCGACGACCGGGCAAGAGATCTCAGGACATGAGGTAACGAAATGACCACCTTCCCCAAAGGTCTGATGATCTCCGCGCCCTCCTCCGGCACCGGCAAGACCACTGTCATGCTGGGCCTTCTGCGCGCGCTCAAGGACGATGGCCTGACCGTCCAGCCGTTCAAAAGCGGGCCGGATTATATCGACCCGGCCTTCCACCTTGCTGCCGCCAGACGGGCGTCCTTCAACCTTGATACATGGGCCATGGATGACACGCTGCTCGACGCTGTCACCACACAAGCCCAAGGCGCGGACATCTGCGTCGGCGAAGGGTCGATGGGGCTCTTCGACGGAGTCGCCACCCGCGGTCAGTCCGGCTTTGGCTCCTCTGCAGAAACCGCGCTCAGGATGGGCTGGCCGGTGGTGCTGGTGATTGATGTGGGCGGTCAGGCGCAGTCGGCGGCGGCCACCGCGCTGGGGTTCAAGATGTATAACCCCGATCTGCCCTTTGCCGGAGTGATCCTGAACCGGGTCGCGAGTCCCCGTCACGACCGGCTTACCCGGCTTGGGATGGAGCGGGCGGGCGTCAAGGTGCTGGGCTCCCTGCCGAGACGCGGCGATCTGGCGCTGCCCGAACGCCATCTCGGCCTCATTCAGGCGGTTGAACACCCCGATCTTGAGGCCGCAATCGCCGGCTATGCGGCCTTCTTGCGCGAAAACGTCGACATTGACGCGATCCGGGCGGTGGCCAGCTCCGCCGCAGCGCCGGCCCCTCGCGCCCTGCCGCGTCCGCCCGCACAACGCATCGCACTGGCGCGTGATGCGGCGTTTTCCTTTACCTATCCGCATCTTCTCGAGGGTTGGCGCGCCGCCGGAGCAGAGATCCTGCCCTTCTCGCCGCTCAACAATGAAGCCCCCGCCAAGGACGCCGATCTGGTCTGGCTGCCCGGGGGCTATCCCGAGTTACACGGCTCCACCCTCGCCGCAGCCGACACCTGGCGCAAAGGCATGGCAGAGCACGCAAAGACCAAACCGGTGCATGGCGAATGCGGCGGCTACATGGCCCTTGGCGAGGCCTTGATCGACAAGGACGGCACGCGGCACCAGATGGCGGGGCTCCTTGGGCTTGTGACATCCTATGAAAAGCGCAAGTTCCACCTCGGGTATCGCCGCGCAGCGCTAGAAGCGCCGATGCCGGGCTTTGACAGCGGCGCGTTTCTGCGCGGACATGAGTTCCATTATTCGACCATCCTCGATGAGCCAGACGCCCCACTGGCCCGGGTGATGGACGCCGACGGCAACCCGGTGCCCGAGACCGGCTCCGTCAAAGGCCATGTCACCGGCACGTTCTTTCACCTCATCACCGGAGAGCAGCCATGAGCGGGTTTGTCAGTTTTGTGTCCTCCGGGCCGGGCGATCCCGAGCTTTTGACCCTCAAGGCGGTCAAGCGGCTGGAGGCGGCTGACGCGGTACTGTTTGATGATCTGTCCTCCGGGCCGATCCTTACCCATGCGCGCGCGGATGCGGATATGGTCGGCGTCGGAAAACGCGCCGGACGCCCCTCGCCCAAGCAAGACCACGTCAGCCAGCTCTTGGTGGAATACGCCCAGTCCGGCGCCCATGTGGTGCGTCTGAAATCGGGCGATTCAGGTGTATTTGGGCGCCTCGAAGAAGAAATGGTGGCGCTGCGCGCCGCTGGCATCAAATACGAGATCATTCCCGGTGTCACCGCCGCCTCGGCAGCCGCTGCGGCGGCGGGTATTCCGCTCACGCGGCGGCTGACGGCACGGCGCCTGCAGTTTATCACGGGCCATGACGTGACCGGCGGCCTGCCCGAGCATATGAACCTCACCGCTCTTGCAGACCCCGAGGCCACAACCGTGGTCTACATGGGCAAACGCACCTTTGCGACTTTGCTTGAGCTGCTTCTTGAGGCAGGCCTGCCAGAGACCACACCGGCGCTGGTGGCACTTGGGGTCTCGACCCCCGCCCAAGAGCTGCACCGGGTGACAGTGGCCGCCCTGCCGGACCTCCTGGAGACCATCACCTCCCCCGCGCCAGTGTTGATCCTTTATGGCCCCTTGGCCGACGATGACGCGCTCGTGTCGCAATGACCGCACCGGTGATCTCGCTGTGCCGGACCTGCCAAGATGCCGATCCCGCGCTGCTGCCCCAATTGGCAGCGGCGCTGCGGGAGGCTCATCCAAGGGCCCTGCTGCAATCGGTTGACTGCATGTCGGGTTGTGCACGCCCGCAGACCCTCTCGGTGCGCCAAAGCGGCAAGACGGCCTATCTCTTTGGGGAGATCACAGCAGCGGACCTACCGGATATACTCAGGTTTCTGCGGCTCTACGAGGCAAGCGCCGATGGCACCTTCACGGATGCGCGCCCAATTGGCGAGCTGAGGTTCAAAGCCATCGCGCGCATCCCTGCTCCCCTGCCCGAAACTACTGCCGCGTCACAAACTGGCTCCACCGCCTCTCCCGAGGAGTGAGGCTGCCAGTCAAAGACCACCTGCGTGATAAAATGCCGCGAATGCGCGCTTCAAGGGCGGTTTCATGCTTGACCGATCGCGCGCCCGCGCCGCATTGTCGACGGCATACGGTGTCCCAGAGCGCAAAGCGCCGGGACTGAAACGGGAATGAGGAACGGCGGACCCAATCGCGGCGCCAAAGCCTCAACCGCCCCCGCGACTGTGAGCGGTGAGCGACATTCAGCATCCACTGGCCGCTGGGCCGGGAAGGAGAATGATCGCCGCGACCCGCGAGTCAGGAGACCGGCCGTATGAAACGAGGACAGTGAATGTGTCGTCGGGTGTGACGACACGGAGGACGAATTATGACGACCAAGACGCTCAACACGACCGCTTCTGCCAGCCAGATCATCCCGGTTCTTTTCGCCGTGGTACTGGGTCTGGGGATCATCACCGTGACCGGCCATGTGCAGGCCTCCACCCTGCATGATGCTGCGCATGATGTGCGCCACGCGACCGGCTTCCCCTGCCACTAAGCAGATGTTCGCACGCATTTTGACCGGCGCGTTGTTCGCTGGTGCTGCAGCGGGGCTGATTGCCGCCCTTCTGCAGCTTTTCTTCGTGCAGCCGGTGCTTTTGCATGCCGAACTCTATGAATCGGGCGCGCTTGTGCATTTCGGCGGCGAGACCGTATCCGCCCATCCCGAATTGCCGGGTATCTTTGACGAGCCGATGCGCAATTTGCTCAGCATCCTCTTCACCATGCTGATTTACACTGGCTACGCGCTGATCCTGGTGGCCTTGATGTCGGTTGCGGAGCGGCAAGGCCATGAAATCCGCACCGGACAGGGCCTGCTGTGGGGATTGGCTGGCTTTGTGGCGCTTCACTTTGCGCCCGGTTTTTCGCTCGCACCAGAAGTGCCCGGCGTTGCCGCCGCCGATGTGGGCGCCCGTCAGATCTGGTGGGCCGCCACAGTGGCGAGCGCAGGTGTTGCAATGTGGCTGATCGCTTTTGGCGGTAATCTGGTGGCCTATGTGGTGGCCGCGCTCTTGTTGATGGCGCCGCATGTGATCGGCGCGCCGGAGCCCGAGACCTTTGCCGGTCCGGTGCCCACCGAGATCGGCGCCCTTTTTGCGGCGCGCGCCTTGGGGATCGGCATGGCGGCATGGGCGTTGCTCGGCGTGTTCTGTGCCTATTTCTGGCAGACCGAAGCCGCACATGCGGATGCCAACACTTAGGCGGTCCTCCAGGCTGTCCCCGCTGCGTCATTGCATGCAGCGGGGACAGCCTGCGAGACTGCGCTGCAGCCTCAAATACGTTTACTTTCCGGAGAATGACCTTCCATGTCCCGTTCGCTTGCTCTGTTTGCCATTGGCCTTGTGTTTGGGGGCGGTATCGGATTTCTGACCGCCGCAGGAAACGGCGTCACCCTGGATGGGCATGATCACTCTGATCCTGCGCACCACGGTGGCGGATCCGGCGTGGCCACGCACGACCATTCCGCACTGGTGAATTCCCCCTCTGGTCCAGAGGCGCCCTCGGTCGAGATCCACGTCACGCCCGACGCGATGTCCGGTTGGAACCTGCAAGTGGAGACCAAGAACTTTCGCTTCGCCCCGGAGCATGCCTCGGGGGCCGATCAACCCGGCGAGGGCCATGCACATGTCTATGTGAACGGCGAGAAGATCACGCGCCTCTACGGGTCCTGGCTGCATCTTGCGGCCTTGCCCGAAGGCGAGACCGAGGTGAAAGTCTCTCTGAGTTCCAACAGCCATGGCACCATCGCCGTCGACGGCGTGCCGGTCGAGGCGCGCGTTGTGGTGAGTGCCCCCTGATGGGGCACTCTTGACCTCTTTGCGCGGGCGTCCCATTGCGGGGCGACGGATTTAACGGATGGAGAGCCTTCTATGCTCCAGCTCAGCCTGATCGGGATCGGCACCGGCAACCCCAAGCACCTGACCCGCGAGGCGATGGAGGCAATCTGCGCGCAGGATTTGATCCTGATACCCAACAAGGGCGCAGGCAAGGACGACCTTGCCGGGCTGCGGCAAGCGATCTGCGCCGATGTCCTGGCGGGCGCGGCATCGGCGCCCAAGATCGTCGAATTCGACCTTCCCGTGCGTGATCCGGCCACTCCGGATTACCGCCAGCGGGTCGAGGACTGGCACGACGCCATCGCAGAGGTTTGGCAGGCCACACTCGCTGCACATCTCCCCAAAGGCGGGCAAGCCGGGTTTCTGGTTTGGGGCGACCCCTCACTCTATGACAGCACCATGCGCATTGCCGAGCGTCTTGGTCGGCGCATGGAAATGCAGATGCGGGTGATCCCCGGCATCACCTCGGTGCAAGCGCTGACGGCGGCGCATGGGGTGCCCCTCAACCGGATCGGCGCGCCCGTGCAGATCACCACCGGACGCCAGCTCCGCGATGCGGGCTGGCCCGCGGGCTGTGACACGTTGGTCATCATGCTGGATGGGGAGTGCTCGTTCCAGAGCGTCGACCGTCCCGCACAGGTCATGATCCACTGGTCCGCCTATGCGGGAATGGAAAACGAGATCAATATCGCCGGGCGTCTCTCCGACGTGCAGGACCAGATCCTGTCAGTGCGCGCCCGCGCACGGCGCGATCATGGCTGGATCATGGATATCTACATGCTGGAACGCCTGCGCTGACCCCCGCCATTTTTCGTGACGCACGGCGGTTCATTCCAGATCCGCGTCCCTGACAGTCGCGGCGGCACCCAACGGGACGACCCAGCGCTGCAGCCTGTCCAAAGGACAGGCTGCCCGGCCCAACCCCAAGCGGAGACTTGCGCCAGCAAGGGTCTGCACGGGGGCGGGAGCATCCCCGCCCGGCCGCAACGCTTTATTGTTCCGAAGGGTGTGCCATCGCAGGTCAGGTCACGCGCGAGCGCACCTGATACTTGGGATCTTTCCAACTCTCTCGCTTCATCACATCCTCAAGGATCTCGGCGGCTTGCACCACATCCGCCTGATCGAGATAGAGCGGTGTGAAACCAAAGCGCATGATGTTGGGCGCGCGGAAATCGCCGATGACGCCGCGATCAATCAACGCCTGTACCACCGCATAGCCATCCTCAAAGGCAAAGGAGACCTGCGACCCTCGCAGCGCTGCCTCTCTGGGGGAGGCAAGCGTCAGTTCCGGGCAGCGGGCCTCGACTTCGGCAATGAACGTCTCGCACAGGGCCACGGACGCGCCGCGGATCTCTTCCATCGAGACCCCGTCCCAAACATCCAGTGCCGTATCAAGGATCGAGAGCTGCACAATCGAGGGCGTGCCAACGCGCAGACGCTCCGTGGTCATCGCCGGACGATAATCGGGCTCCATCGCAAAAGGCGCATCATGACCAAGCCAGCCCGCAAGCGCAGGGTCCACCTCAAGCACAATGTCGGGCCGCGCATAGATAAAGGCAGGCGCACCGGGTCCCCCGTTGAAATACTTGTAGGTGCAGCCCACCGCGAATTCTGCATTGCAGGCCGTCAGATCCACCGGCAGCGCGCCTGCGCTATGGGCGAGGTCCCAGATCATCACCGCGCCGTTCTGATGCGCGCGTGCTGTCATCTCCATCATGTCGTGACGGCGGCCAGAGCGATAGTCCACCTCCGTCAGCATCACCACCGCCACATCATCGGTGATCGCATCCGCGACCTCTTCTGGGGCAACGGTGCGCAGTTCATAGTCCTTGCCGATGGTGGAGATCAGCCCCTGCGCCATGTAGAGATCGGTCGGAAAATTGCCCGTGTCCGACAGGATCACCCGGCGCTCGGGGCGCATCTTGAGCGCCGCCGCAAGCGCCTGATAAACCTTGATCGAAAGCGTATCGCCCGTGGCCACGCTGCCCGGTGCTGCGCCGATGAACCCCGCGATACGATCGCCCACTTTTTGCGGCAGCGCCATCCAGTCGGCGGTGTTCCAGGCCTTGATCAACTGTGTACCCCATTCCTGGGTCAGCACCTTGGCGGCCCGCTCTGCCGCGCCCTTTGGCAGGGGGCCAAGCGAGTTTCCATCGAGATAGATCATGCCCTCGGGAATATCGAAGAGGTGTTTTTTGGGCAGGTGTGTCATGTCAGAGATCGCCTCTCAGGGTCCAAAGTTCAGGAAACAGCTCCACGCTCAGCATCCGGCGCAGATATTGCACCCCAGAGGTGCCGCCGGTGCCGCGCTTGAAGCCAATCACGCGCTCCACCGTGGTGACGTGGTTGAAACGCCAACGGCGGAAATAATCCTCAAGATCAACCAGCTTCTCGGCCAGTTCATAAAGGGTCCAATAGGTGTCGATGTCGCCGTAAACCTTGAGCCAGCGCTCTTGGATCGTCTCATCCAGAGCATGCGGCGCATCCAGTCTCGGCGCGGGGAGGTTTTCGGTGTGACCGTCGAGCGTCTGAAACAGATACCGGTTCACCTCGTCATAAAAACTCGGGCGCGCCAGCTCCGCACTGAGGAGCGCATGCACCTCTGGCACATGCTCATGCGGGCGCAGCATGTTGGGATTGCGATTGCCCAGAACATATTCGATCAGACGATACTGATAGGACTGAAACCCCGAGGACGGCCCCAGAGCCTCGCGAAATCGGGTGTAATCGGCGGGCGTCATGGTGCGCAGCACATCCCAGGCGCTGTTGAGCTGCTCAAAAATCCGGCTCACCCGCGCGAGCATCTTGAACATCTCGGCAGTCTGCCCCTGCTGCAAGGCCTCACGCGCCGCCTGCAGCTCGTGCAAGGCAAGCTTCATCCATAGCTCGCTGGTCTGATGCTGGATGATGAACAGCATCTCGTCATGGGCGTCGCTCTTGCAGTGCTGCTGATCCAGGAGCGCATCCAGATGCAGGTAATCGCCATAAGACATGGCATCGGCAAAGCCCATCTTTGCCCCGTCCTGGCCGGGATTATAGGCGGAATCGCTCATGGTGGACCTCTCTTTCAGGATCACGGGCGCCCGATCTGGGATCGCCCGGCAGGGGACAGCGTCGGCCAGACGGTATTGTGCCACCGGACCGGACGCAAGAAAAAAGCTTTAAGCTTAAAGAAACTGCAGTCTCCTCTCGAACGAGCTACTCGTTCGCTTGTCTCTTCACTGGAAAATCGTCCAACAATCTGAAACAACTCAGAGAAGATCCCTTAGCGGATAGCAATTCCCCTGACAGCATCTTACTGTCAAATCGTGGTATCGTATTTTGCAATACCCAATTCAGGAGACAGGCTCATGGCCAAGGCAGAGCTGCCAGTGATCATTGGAATTGCGGCATCGGCCGGCGGGTTGGAGGCAACCACGTCGCTGGTCAAGAATCTGCCGTCGCAGACCAATGCCAGCTATGTCGTCGCTCAGCACATGTCCCCGACTCACAAAAGCCTGTTGTGGTCCCTGATCGGGCGAGAAACCGAACTGCCGGTGATCGAACTCACGGACGAAGACCTGGTCCCGGAGCCCGACACGATCTATATCGCGCCGCCCAATTACGATGTCATCGTGGACAACGGCAAACTGGCCCTGCGTGATCCCAGCGGCCATCCCGGCACGCCGAAACCCTTGGCGGACCGGCTATTCAAAAGCCTTGCCGACGAATGTGGCGAACGCTGCGTCGGGATCGTTCTGTCCGGTACCGGCAGCGATGGAAGCTACGGTATCCGCGCCATTCGCGAAGCCGGTGGGGTCACCATCGCGCAGGAAATCGGCACCGCCAAATATGAGGGTATGCCCTCCTCGGCCGTGCATACGGGGTGTATCGATCTGACCATGTCGCCGGATATGATCGGCCAGCAACTCGACAGCATCCTCGCGAACCCTCGGGATTTTTCCGAACTTAGAGGATTTACCGGCAACCCCAGCGGGTTGCTCGATCTCTACCATATCCTACTTGCGCGCACCGGCGTGGATTTCCGCGAGTACAAGGAAACCACCATCAACCGCCGCATCGCGCGCAGAATGGTTGCGCAGGGCATCGACGTCTATGAGGACTATGTCGAATTCTGTCGTGAGAACGCAACCGAGGTGGATGCGCTCTACAAGGACATGATGATCTCGGTGACGCGCTTTTTCCGCGATCACGCCCATTTCAACCAGCTCACCAAGGTCATTCAGGGTTTGGTGGATGACAACAGAGATCGCCAGATCCGTGTCTGGGTTGCAGGCAGCGCCACCGGCGAAGAAGCCTATTCTCTCGCCATCCTCTTTGCCGAAGCGATGGGGGGACTGAAGGCGATCAGCAAAGAGCGTATTCAGATCTTTGCCACCGACATTGACACCGAGGCGCTGGAGGTCGCGCGACGCGGGATCTATCCGCTCTCGGCCGCCAACGACGTGCCGCGCCAATATGTCGAGACCTACATGAACATCGAAGGCGACGCGCTGGAGGTCAACAAGCATCTGCGGTCGGTGGTTCTGTTTTCGCGGCACAACCTTATTCAGGACCCTCCCTTCATCAACATGGACATGATCAGCCTGCGCAATCTGCTGATCTATTTTGGCGCGTCCCTGCAGGAAAAAGTCCTATCACGCATGGCCTATGCCCTTGTTCCCAATGGGAAACTCTTCCTGGGGTCGTCCGAAACCGTCGGCTCGATGCATGGGCATTTCGAAACCTATTCCCTGCCCGACAAGATCTATTCCAAACGCGGCCTGCGGCAGAGCGTGCAAGCCACGGCAAATTTCCTGCCCCTTACGGCCCTGCATCGCGGCCCGCTTGCACAGAGCCGTGCATCAACGCCGCCGCAGACCTTCGACATGTTCGACGCGCTCATCCGGACTTTGGCACCAAATGGGTTTATTGCCACGCAGGACCACGTTATCATCCGCATAATCGGTGATATTTCCAGCGCCACTGAACTCAACGAGAGCAGCGCGCTGCCGCGCATGTCGACCAAAATCCTGAAATCCGAGCTGCGCGCCGAAGCGGCGAGCCTCATCACTCTTTGCCTGCGCAGCAAATCGACTCGATCAGGGCGCTGGCACGATGTTGAAGGGTCGGACCTGATCCAATTGCGTATGACCTGCTTCCCGCTCTTGATGGATGGCGAGGGTGAAGACCATGTGCTGTTTTCGATCGAAGAGCGTGAATCCCAGCCTCGGACCGTCGCAACCGAGGACATGAATATCGACGACCGAATGGTCTATGTGCGCCAGATCGAGGACGAAATCGCCTCCACCCGCGAGGCGCTGCAGCAGACCATCGAGGAGCTGCAAACTTCGAACGAGGAACTACAGTCCGTCAACGAAGAGATGCAGGCGACCAACGAAGAACTGCAAGCCACCAATGAAGAGCTCGAAACCTCGAATGAGGAGCTTCAGGCCACCAACGAAGAGCTGATCACCGTCAACGAGGAAATGCAGATCAACTCCACCGAGCTGCAACAACTCTCGATTGAATTGGCCGCCGTTCTCGAGGCGACCCCCTACCCGACGCTGCTGGTCGACCCGGCCCTGCAGATCAGGCATGCCTCAGCAGCGGCGATCGATCATTTTGGCCTCTCCGAGCTGCCCCCAAACGGCACTCATATCGGCGCCTGCACCGATGGTGCAGGGCTGGCGCATCTTGTTTCCAAGGTGGCCGAGTGTTTCCGCACCCGCGAGAGCAGCACGCTCGAGGTCAATGACGAGACCTGGTCAAAGACGCTGACTTTCACACCGATTCAAAAGGGCGTCACTCAGGAAACCATCGGTGTCACTGTCACCGTTCTGTAGAACGAATCGCATAATCTTAGCCTGGGAATCGCGCATCACCTTCGAGGGTTCTTGCGCGGCCAAACCCGCAGAGCTGCGACTCGGGGTGCGGCGTAGAAAAATTGCGCGACGCCTCGAAATTAATCGCATCCCTCTAAATAGCGAGTGGACCTTCTACAAAAAACAAATGCCTCAGTCGCTTGAAACAATAATCCATCAATAATCGTTTGGCAGCGCACTTGTTCGCCAATTCACACACATGATTATTTTGATCTGTCTAGTCTTGTTTTGACAAATACCGCCTTTAATTTAGACACTTAGTGTTCCTCCAATTAAATGGTGACCCCTGTGTATGAGGTAAGTGAGTACGCCAGCAACATGCTGACCGTCGAGATCCGGGAGGCGGCAGGCGGACGCGACCAGACAGTTTCTGCGGTGACGTTGAATTCGGACGAACTGAAAAACACCCTGCACTTCTCGGGACGGCGCAGCATCTCCGATGTGTTCCACCCGGACTTCGCAGACTATCTGCAAAATCTGCTCGCCCGCGCGGTCGAGGCCCCGATGGTTCTGACCGACCCGGATGTGATCCAGTCGTTCGGCGGCGCCGTGGTTGCGCGGATGCGCATGCTCGTTAACAAGGCGGTGGATGGGGGGCGTCACATCACGGTACGTTTCGCCTATTTCATCGGAGCGATGTCTGGTCTGTTTCGCCGCGATGAGTTCAGCCATCACATGCCGCTGCCCCATCGGGAGCGCGCTGCGGTGCAGGCGCTCGACAGCATCTGCACGCCCTTGAGCAATATCGCCTCGCACCTGGATCGCATCCTTGAAAATCGAAATGCCACGGAATCCGTGCGCTCTCGTTTGCGCAAGATCGAGGATGAAACCGTCGAGCTGAAGTTCTACACAGAGTTGTTGCGGCGATATGTGGATGATTGCGCGCGAGAGCGTGCCGGGCACGAGGAAGACCACGCTCTCGAGTATGAGAACGGCGAGGCAACCACTGCCATCGAAGAGGTTGAGCGCATGATGGTGGAAACCGGGACGTAGCGCGGGGCGTCTTGTTCCACACGCTACCCCCGGGAGCATGACTGCTCTGGTTGCGGCCAGGATCCCTTGAGCCGACAGTTGGACATTGCCAAACGGGACAGACTTGAAATCGCCCCCGTTTCAGATCGCCATAGTCCGATGGCCACGCCCCCAAAGACCATGCCCAAGTGACATCCACCACGTCAGGGACCCTTTGTGCTCACCCACGTCGGGTATGGTCCAGCTGTTGCGACGCCATGGGCGCGCGATTTGGTTTTGCAAATTTCACCTTGGCAGATAGATTTTCTGATTTTCTACAAATGGTGGCCGCGGCGCCGATTCTTCCAAAATCATGGATGGTTTGTGCTTGGTGACTTTACCCGAGCAGGACAAATAGGCATGCATACCAAAAACAATTCCAAAGCCTGTGAAAGCGCTTAGAGAGAAAACCTCACAGGTTGGACACCTGATCGCCGAGATCCAACCTTTCGAGGTTCTTTTTCAATTCTGCAAAACTACGTGGTTTGGAGAAATAAAACCCCTGTAATATATCGCAACCGATGGCGCCGAGTGTTTTTGCTTTTTCAATGGTATCCACCCCCTCGGCGATGATCTTCACATCCAAAGTGTGTGCAAGGTCCACAACTGACGCCACCATTCGTTCCGCGCGCTCGCTTTTTCCAAGCGGGAAGATGATATTTCTGTCGATTTTCAGGGCGTCCGGCTCGATGTTGAGGACGCCATTGATCGACGCATGGCCGGATCCGAAATCGTCGACATCAATCTGAAAACCAAGATCCTTCAGCGCATCGATGCAGAAGATCAGCGCCTCGCCCTCATCCTCGCAGGAGATCGATTCCAGAATTTCAAACGCGTAACTCTCGCGCTGATCGGGGATGCGTGCGCGGACCGTTTCGATAAAGCTCGGCTGCATGATGCGCGCCGCGCTTACGTTGAATGCCACCCGCGGCACCAGAATGCCCTCGGCGCGCAGGCTGCGCATATCCGCCACCGCCCTGTAAAAGATGCAGCCATCCAACTCCGCCTCAAGCCCAAGCTGCTTGGCAATGCCCAGAAACCTGTCGGGGGGCAGTACACCGCGGTCGGGATGCTCCCAGCGCGCCAGCACCTCAACCCCGGCTAGATGCCAGGTCAGAGCATCATGCTGCGTGTGATAATAGGGCGTTATTTCGCCTACCTCGATCGCATAGGGCAGCCGGTCCGAGAGTGCGCGCTCTTCCAGTACCTCTGCCCGCATCTCGGATGTGAAAACTTCTACCGCGCCGCGCCCCGAAGCCTTCGCCCGGTAGAGCGCCGCATCCGCATTGCTCAGCAACTCGCTGGCCGTGATTTCACCGGGAACGCCATGCGCGACCCCAAAGCTTGCCCCGAAATTGCAGCGCTTGTTGCCCCAGACCACAGGCTCTAGCACCGCCTGAAGAACCCGGGTTGCCAGGGTTTGCGCCTGCTCGAGCGTTGTCCCGGATCGACAGAGAACGACAAATTCGTCGCCTCCCACCCGCGCGGGAACATCCCCCGCCTTCGTGTGCGCCCGAAGCACATCCGCCACATGGCAAAGCACATAGTCCCCGGCCTCGTGGCCGAGGATGTCGTTGATTTTCTTGAACCTGTCCAGGTCGATCCGCACCAGAGCAACGGGTTCTGTCTGCAATCTTCGGCTCAGCTCGCGATCCAGGTGTCGCCGGTTGGGCAAATGCGTCAGTGGATCGCTGAGGGATTGCAACTCAAGCCGGTCTTTCGTCTCTTTGAGCGCCTGCGCGGCGCGGCGCTGTTCCCGTTCATTCCGCACCAGATCTGTAATGCAGATGCGTGTCACCACCTTGTCGCCAAAATCGGTTTCATTCACCCGTGACACGATATGGCGATCGCCAGCCAGTTCCAGCTGGGTTTCTGTACAAAAGCCATGGTTGACGATGCGTTGGTTGTAATTCTGGATGTAATCCTTGGCCGAAACCCCACGCAGCAAATAGTGCCCGGATTCTACCGCGTCAGCGAGGATCTCCGTGAGGGTCATGCCGGGCACAACTTTGTCGGGGTGAACATGGCTCAACTCTCGATAACGATCGTTGCAGGTCACGAGACGGTTTTCTTCGTCGAAGATCGCAAAGCCATCTTTGGAGGCCTCCATCGCGGCCGTCACGCGCTGCGACATCCGGTTCAACTGACGCGCCTGCTCCATATGGAGATGCCACGCGCGCGCCATCTGACGGGCGAGAAACACAAAGAACAACACCAGACAGAGGCTGATCACAGCGGTGCCGGTTTTGACAATTCGGACCAGTTGTTCCTCGATCAGATCGACGTAGGGACGAAACGAGAGGCTGAGGTGCTGAAGCTCCTCAACGCCTGCTGTCAGTTCCCTGTTCAGGTCATCGGGACTTTCGATCCCCTCGACGAGGAGCCTGTCGCCGCGTGCAGTCGCCAACAGCAACTCATCCGTTTGAAACGTTGCAGTCAGCGCTGATTGGCAGATGTCAAAGGCCGGCCCCGCACCGAGGCGCAACACGGCCCGGCGTTCAAAGTCGGACAGGTTGTCGAGACACCACCGCGCCTGCGCGCGCGCACCTTCAAGAAGCGCGTGCAGCTGTTGCGCCGCCTGTGCCCCAAGCACCGGGTTTTCGTTTAGAACATCGAGGGACTCATGCACGAGGTTCAGGTGCACAAGGTTGCGCTGGCGGTATTCACTCGCCAGAGTCAAATAGCGATATCCCAGAAAAGACACCCCGATCTGAAGCGCGAGGATAAGGGCAAAGAACACCAGCGCCTGCCGCAGGCTCATCCGTCAGGCCTCCTACACAGCCACTCGATACAACACCGGGCTGACCGTAGTCGGATATATTTTCGGAAAAGCTAATGTCGCGCGTTTTTTTCGTAAGCTGGCGCCGCCCCCGCTTAATGCGCGCTGTCCCCCTTGCGTTTGCAGTGCATTTTGGGGCTCATACGGGGCGAAATACCAAACCAGAAACAGGAGCGAGCATGAAAGCCATAGTTCACACCGCACGCGGCACCGCGCGGGACACCTTGGTCCTGACCGAAACAGAGACCCCGACCCCCGGCCCCGGAGAGGTGCTGGTCGCGATGCGGGCCTCTGGGGTCAACCCATCGGATGTCAAGCTGCGCTCTGGCGCGCAGGGGCCGATGGTGGCCGAGCAGGTCTTGGTTCACAACGATGGCGCAGGCGTAATCGAGGCCGTCGGCGACGGTGTCGGACCGGCCCGGATCGGGCGTCGGGTCTGGCTCTACAATGTGAACCGCTCTGCGGATGGGCTAGGTCAGGGCCCGCTTGGAACAGCGGCGGAATTCGCCATTGTGCCAGCACATCTGGCGGTGGATCTGCCGGATGCGGCCAGCTTCGAGGCCGGCGCCTGCATCGGCGTGCCCGCAATGACAGCGCATCGCGCAGTGATGTGGGCCGGATCGGTCGCGGGTAAGACCCTGTTGATCACCGGCGGCGCAGGCGCGGTCGGGCACAGTGCCATCCAGATTGCCAAGGCCAAAGGCGCGCGCGTCATCGCCACCGTCTCAAGCGACGCGAAGGCTGAGATCGCCCGCGCAGCAGGCGCCGATGAGGTGCTCAACTACAAGAGCGCGCCTTTGGTGGATCAGCTGATCGAACTGGTGGGCGCAGGCGGAATTGACCATGTCGTCGACGTGGATATCGCCGCGCATATGGAGATCTACCCGCAGATCCTCAAGCTCAACGGTTCGGTCGGGGCCTATGCCTCCGCCAGTAACCTCACGCCCGCCCTGCCCTTTTATCCGCTGGCCTTTCGCAACATTCAGATCCAGCCAGTTTTTGTCTACTCGATGAGTGACAGCGCCAAAGCAGAGGCGATTGCAGACATCAACGCGCTCCTGTCCGCGGGTCAGCTGACGCCGCGCATTGACCGCGTCTTTGCGCTTGAGGAGATCGTTGACGCACATGAGGCCGTGGAGGCAGGCACCCTTGTTGGAAACGCGATCCTGAAGATCTGAGTGCCCAACACAAAACAAAAAGGGCCCCGCAGATATGGGGCCCTTTTTTTGAATTGAAGCACACTGGCACTCAGCTGATATGCGCGGTGGCCTCGATTTCAACAAGCGCGCGATCCTCGACAAGCCCTGCTACGATCAGCATCGACATTGCCGGGAAATGCTTGCCGAACACCTCGCGATAGGCGGCGCCCACCTCGGCCTGATGGGCCAGGTATTCCTGTTTGTCGGTGACAAACCACGTCAGGCGCGTCACATCAGAGGGCTTGCCTCCGGCCGCGTCGACGATGGCCGCGATGTTTTTCAGCGCCTGACGCATCTGGCTTACGAAATCATCACCGACAAATTCCTTGTTTTCGTCCCAGCCGATCTGGCCGCCAATATGCAGCACGCCGTCATGGGTCAGCATGCCATTGGCATAGCCTTTGGCCGGTGCCCAACCTTCGGGGTGGATGGTTTTATGGGTCATATCTGCCCTTTCATCTCATTCTCAATTTTGGTTCGGATCGGTGCGGGCCAGGGCGCTGAGCGCCCCTCGGCATTGATATGCACCAGGGTTGTTTCCGTCGAAAACCGCAGCTCCTCGCCACAATGTGCGGTCATCTCGTAGGTCAGCGAAGACGTCCCCAGCCGCGTGACACGAAGGCGCAGGACCAGATGATCCCCGTGACGACTGGGCGCGGAAAAGCGGGTCTGGATGTTTGCCGTGGGCACACCTGCGGTTTGATGCATGTCCTCAAAGGGCCAGCCAAGAACATCGGCAAACCAGCTCTCGACACAATCGTTCATCATCTCGAAGTAGCGGGGGAAAAAGACAATCCCCGCCGGGTCGCAATGTTTGAACATTACTTTCTGTGGCATCTCATACATGGCTCAGACCCCCACGTAGCGTTCGCTGATGTCCGGGGTCAGCGCCGCCATGGCACCGCTCCAGACGGTCTTGCCGCGCTCCAGCACCACGGCGCGGTCGCAGACCTGCGCCAGCTCGGCCAGCGTCTTGTCGATCACGAGGATCGCCATGTCGGTGTCCGCCTTGAGCTGGTTGATCGCCGCCCAGATCTCCTGGCGGATGATCGGCGCAAGGCCCTCTGTCGCCTCATCCAGGATGAGGAGACGCGGGTTGGTCATCAGCGCGCGACCAATCGCGAGCATCTGCTGCTCCCCGCCCGACAGTGACGCCGAAAGCTGGCTGTGGCGTTCGCCCAGCCGCGGGAAAAGCTGCGTGACGCGGGCCATGTCCCAGTCACCGGGACGGCTGGTGGCCAGAAGGTTTTCCGCCACCGTGAGGTCCCGAAAACAGCGCCGCCCCTCCGGCACCAGACCGAGGCCAAGACGTGCGGCCTTGTGGCTGGGCAGAGCGTGCAGGTTCTGGCCAGCAAACTCCAGCGTACCGCCTGCGTTGATCATGCGGCAGATTGCCTTGACGGTGGTGGATTTGCCCATGCCGTTGCGGCCCATCAAAGCCACTACCTCGCCCGGGTTGATGTCGAGATCGACACCAAAGAGGGCCTGGCTCACGCCGTAGGAGGCAGTGAGCGATTTTACGGACAAAAGGCTCATGCGCTTTCTCCCAGATAGGCTTCGCGCACGCGCGGATCGGTGCGGATCTGATCGACGCTGCCCGTGGCAATCACCTCGCCATAGACCAGAACGCTGATCCGGTCCGCGAGCGCAAACACCGCGTCCATGTCGTGTTCAACCAGAAGGATCGGGGCCTCCTGGCGCAGGCCATCCAGGAACCCGGTGAGGTTCTTCGACCCTTCCGCCCCGAGCCCCGCCATGGGCTCGTCCATCACAAAGGCCTTGGGCGCAAGCGTGAGGGCCACCGCGACCTCGAGTTGTCGGCGTTGGCCATGGCTGAGGTCAGCGCAGCGCTTGGCCTTGCTTTCTGCAAGGCCCACGCGCTCGAGCGCCGCCTCGGCACGATCCCGCAACGCAGGATCACCCAGCGCGGATGCCCAGAACCGCCACGGCCGACCAGTGGCGCCCATCGCGCCAAGGGTGGCATTCTCGAGCACCGTGTCCTCCATCGCGAGTGCAGAGATCTGGAACGTCCGTCCCAGCCCCGCCCGCGCGCGCTGATCTGTGCTTAGGCCGGTAACATCCTGCCCCATCAGCTCCACACGTCCGGCATCCGGCGTGAGCGAGCCGCAGATCTGAGCAATCAATGTCGACTTTCCTGCGCCATTGGGGCCGATGATGGCGTGAATTTCGCCGGGGCGCAGGTCAATCGAGATGTCACGGCTGGCCTTGAGCGCGCCAAAGGATTTGCTGATGCCGTGGGTGGCAAGGATCGTCTCAGTCATGGGTCGCCTCCTTCCCGGCCACCAGCCCGGTGATGCCACCGCGCGCAAAGAGCACGACCGCAAGAAGGATCAGCCCGAGGAAGATGTGCCAGAATTCAGTGATCCCGCCGAGGAAGTGTTCAAGCGCCACAAAGGTCACTGCCCCCGCGACCGGCCCAAACAGTCGTCCGACGCCGCCAAGGATAACGAGGATCATGATTTCGCCCGAGAACTGCCAGCTGAACATCGTCGGGCTGACAAAGCGGTTGAGATCGGCAAAGAGCGCGCCCGCAACGCCGGTGATGACACCGGAAATCACAAAGGCCACCAGTTTGAGGCGCATGGGATCCATGCCCACCGCTTCGACCCGCGCGGGCACCTGACGCGCTGCGTTGAGCGCAAGCCCAAAGGGAGAGCGGCGCAGGCGCGCGGTAAAGATCAGCACCACCACGAGGATCGCAAGACACAGCCCGTAGAACTGGATCGGCGCCAATGTGTTGAGGCCGGGAAAATCGTTCCTGACATAGATCGACATACCGTCCTCACCACCATAGGTGGTCCAGGAAATCGCGAAGTAGTAGAACATCTGGCCAAAGGCGAGCGTAATCATGATGAAATACGCCCCGGTGGTGCGCAGGCTCAGGATGCCAATGACCAGCGCTGCGAGCGCCGAGACCACAACAGCCAGAAGCCAGATTACCGGCATGAATTTGGTGCCTTCAATCAGGAAAGGCCACTCCATCAGCGGCGTATAGCTCTGGGCGTGGTGGGCCAGGATGCCCATGGCATAGCCGCCGATCCCAAAAAACACCGCGTGGCCAAGGCTTACAAGGCCGCCAATGCCAAGAGCAATATTGAGGCCGGCAGCCGCCAGCGCGAGGATGACTGCACGGGTCGCAAGCGTGATGGTGAAAGGCTCATCGCTCATCAGCGCCCATGCAGGCACGGCAATGAGGCCCAGCATCAGGGCTGCGTTAAAATAGGTTTCTCGTGTCATGCGCGGGCTCCGAACAGGCCAGAGGGACGCCAGACCAGTACAAGGCTCATCAGGATGTAGATCGACATCGAGGCGATCGACGATCCGGCAGATGTTGCGGGGGCCGCGTCCATAAAGAGTTTGAGCACTTCAGGCAGGAAGATCCCGACCAATGTATCCGTCAGCCCCACCAGCAATGCGCCGATAAAGGCCCCTTTGATGGATCCGATGCCGCCGATCACGATCACGACGAAGGCAAGGATCAGCACCGGCTCGCCCATGCCGACCTGCACCGACTGGATCGCGCCCACCAATGCGCCAGCGAGACCGGCCAAGGCCGCGCCAAGGGCAAAGACAAGCGTGTAAAGCTTGGAGATGTCCACACCCAGGGCGGCAATCATCTCTCGGTCGTTCTCACCCGCACGGATCTGAATGCCGATCCGGGTGCGCTCGATCAGGAGCCACAGGCCGAAGGCCACCAGAAGCCCCACCCCGATGAGCGCAAGACGATAAAGCGGATACTGGATACCTCCGGGCAGGGTAACCGGCCCCGACAAGGCATCGGGAATGTCCAGAAACAGCGGAAAAGAGCCAAAAACCCAGCGCGTGCCTTCGGAGAAAATCAGAATGAGCGCAAAGGTCGCCAGCACCTGATCGAGGTGATCGCTGTCATAGAGCCTGCGGATCACCGCAACCTCGATCACAGCCCCCGCAAGCGCCGCCGCCGCAAGCGCCGCGATAAGCGCCAGCACGAAGGACCCCGTGACGCCCGCCACAGCCGCCGCGGCAAAGGCCCCAACCATATAGAGCGAGCCATGGGCGAGATTGATGAGGCCCATGACCCCAAAAATCAGCGTCAGCCCCGCCGCCATGAGAAAGAGCATGACGCCGGACTGAAGCCCGTTCAGCACCTGCTCGATGATAAGTATCGTGGACATGTGTCTTCTTTCAGGTGTGCCCCGGCCCGCAGAGACTGCGAGCCGGGCGCGCCTCACTTACATCTTGCACTCGTCCACATAGGCGTTTGCATGATCCTCAAGGGCGGTGCCGACGATCTTGTTGGTGTAGACGTCGCCTTCCTTGATGACCTCACGCACATAGACGTTCTGGATCGGGTGGTTGTTGGACGCAAAGGAGAATTCGCCGCGCACAGAGGCAAAATCGGCCTCCTTGAGGGCCGCAGCAAAGGCTGCGTCATCATTTACATCCGCCTTGTCGATGGCCGACAGCAGCAGGTTTGCGGTGTCATAGCCCTGCGCCGCATAGATCGACGGCAGACGGTCGTATTTCTGCTGGAAGGCCGCAACAAAGGCCGCGTTGGCCTCATTGTCCAGATCCTTGGACCAGGTGGAGGAGTTCTTGACGCCAAGCGCCGCTTCGCCCACCGCTTGCAGGATGCCCTGATCAAAGCTGAAGGCCGGGCCGACGACTGGCAGGTCGACGCCGCTGTCAGAATATTGCTTCAGGAAGGAGATCCCCATGCCGCCGGGCAGGAAGAAGAACACGCTGTCGGCGCCGGATGCGCGGATCTGCGCGATTTCAGCCGCGTAATCAGTCTGGCCGAGCTTGGTGTAGACCTCCCCTGCGAGATCGCCTTCATAGAAACGTTTGAAGCCAGTGAGGCTGTCGATCCCCGCCGGGTAGTTCGGCGCGAGAATGAAGGTGTTCTTGAACCCCGCCTGCGTTGCATAGGCGCCCGCGCCTTCATGCAGGTTGTCGTTCTGATAGGCGACCGAGAAATAATTGGCGTTGCAGCCTTTGCCCGCCAGCTGTGCGGGGGCCGCGTTGGTCGAAAGATAGAACAGCCCCTGCGCAGTCGTCGCAGGCACCACGGCCATTGCAAGGTTGGACCAGACGATTCCGGTCATCACGTCGACTTTTTCGGACTGGATCATCTTGTCGGCAAGCTGCACGGCAATGTCAGGCTTGCGCTGGTCATCCTCGATGACCACTTCGACATCGTCGCGACCTGCGGCTTCCATCGCCAGCATGAACCCGTCCCGCGTGTCGATGCCGAGGCTCGCACCGCCGCCCGAAAGCGTGGTGATCATCCCGACTTTGACCTCTGCCATTGCTCCGCCCGCGGCAAGCGCCGCGGCCGCTGTGGCCAACATTAGCTTCTTCATGATCAAACTCCCTGTTTGTGGTTGGTTTGTTTTATTATTCAACGAAGCCGGAACCGCTGGATCTTGCCGGTCTGCGTCTTTGGCAGTTCTTCGGCAAAAATGATCGAGCGGGGATATTTGTAGGGCGCAATGGTCGCCTTCACGTGGCTCTGCAGATCCTTGATGAGCGTCTCAGACGGCGCGAAGTCCGCGTTGAGCACGATATGCGCCTGCACGATATGTCCGCGCGCCTCGTCCGGGGCGCCAATGACCGCACATTCCGCCACCGCCGCATGCGCCAGAAGCGCAGCTTCCACCTCGGGGCCAGCGATATTGTAGCCCGCCGAGACGATCATATCGTCGTTGCGCGCAGCAAAATGGAAATAGCCGTCCGCATCGCGGATGAAACTGTCGCCGGTGATGTTCCAACCATCCGCGACATAGCCCGCCTGCCGATCATCATTGAGATAGCGACAGCCCGTCGGCCCGCGCACCGCAAGGCGGCCAACTTCGCCATCGGGCACAGTGTTGCCTTCGTCATCGACCACCTTGGCCTCGTAGCCGCGCACAGGTTTGCCGGTGCAGGCCGGGCGGTGGTCATCAAACCGGTTGGAGATAAAGATATGCAGCATCTCGGTCGCGCCGATCCCATCGAGCATCGGCTTGCCGGTCTTGGCCATCCAATCGTCATAGACAGGTTTGGGCAGGGTCTCGCCCGCAGAGACAGCGGCGCGCAGGCTGCTCAGATCCGCACCCTCTTCCATCGCCGAGAGCATCACGCGATAGGCGGTCGGCGCAGTAAAGCACACGGTCGCGCGGTATTTCTCGATGATCTCGATCATGTTGGGCGGTGTGGCCTGTTCCAAAAGCGTCGCGGTTGCCCCGAACCGTAGCGGGAAAATCGCTAGCCCGCCAAGCCCGAAGGTAAAGGCAAGTGGCGGAGATCCCACAAAAATGTCCTCCGGCACCACATTGAGCACATCACGGGCATAGCCATCGGCAATGATCAATAGATCGCGGTGAAAATGCATGGTGGCCTTGGGCTCTCCGGTCGACCCGGAGGTGAACCCCAGGAGCGCCACATCATCGCGTCCGGTCTCTACCACCTCAAACTGCACCGGTTTCTCCAGAGCCAGCCGGTCAAGTTCAGCGTCGTGGTTGGAGGTCCCATCAAAGCCCACGACACGCTCAAGCACATCGCACTGGGCCGCGCAGGCTTCCATTTCCTCCATCAGCCGCGTATCACAGAGCGCAAACTGGATCTGCGCCTTCTCGACATATTTTTTTAGCTCTGCAGCGCGCAGCATCGGCATGGTGTTGACCACCACCGCGCCCGCCTTGGTGGCGGCGAGCCAGCAGGCCACCATCGCCGGATTATTCGCGGACCGGATCAGGATGCGATTGCCAGGCTTGACACCCAGATCCTGAACCAGCGCATGCGCCAGCCGGTTGGTCCAGTCGGCCAGTTCCTTGTAGGTGCGCTGCCGCCCGTTGCCGATCAGCGCGGTGCGGTCGCCAAAGCCGCGCTCCACCATCGCATCCGTCAGCTCCACGCCCGCGTTCAGATGCTCGGGATACTCAAATCCCTCAAGCATAAAATCGGGCCACTGATCCGCTGGCGGCAGCGCGTCGCGGGTGAATGTATCGGTATGTGCGGATGCTCCGAGCGTCATCATTTGCCCTCCAATGCCATCATCGCCTGCCGCGCGATCACCACGCGCTGAACGTCGCTCGCGCCCTCATAGATGCGCAACGCCCTGATTTCGCGATAGAGTTTTTCAACCATCGCGCCCGAACGCACGCCCTCCCCCCCAAAGAGCTGCACCGCCTTGTCGATGACGACCTGTGCCGCCTCGGTCGAGAACAGCTTGGCCATTGCCGCCTCGCGCGTGACCCGCGCCGCACCACTGTCCTTGGTCCAGGCCGCGCGGTAGACCAGCAGCGCAGCCGCATCCACATCCAGCGCCATATCGGCGATATGCCCCTGCACCATCTGCAAATCAAAGAGCGGCGCGCCCTGCACATGACGCTCGGTGACACGCCACAAGGCCTCGTCCAATGCCCGGCGCGCAAAGCCCAGCGCCGCCGCCGCCACGGTAGAGCGGAACACATCCAGCACCGACATGGCGATACGGAACCCCTGCCCCGGCGCACCGATCATGGCGCTTGCGGGGATGCGAACATCGCTGAACCGCAAGGTCGCCAGCGGGTGCGGTGCGATGGTCTCGAGCCGCTCCACCACCTCAAACCCGTCCAGATCCGGTGTGACTATGAAGGCCGAGAGCCCCTTGGCGCCCGGTGCCTCTCCGGTGCGGGCAAACAGCGTGTAGACATCGGCGATCCCCCCATTGGAGATCCAGGTCTTTTCACCATTCAGCACATAGTTATCACCATCGCGCACCGCCGTCATGGTGGAGTTCGCCACATCCGACCCCGACTGCGGCTCCGTCAGCGCAAAAGCAGCAATCGCCGCGCCGCTGCGGGTTTTCGGCAGCCACTCCGCTTTCTGCGCGTCGGTTCCAAACAGCGAAATCGCGCCTGTGCCAAGCCCCTGCATGGCAAAGGCAAAATCCGCAAGCCCATCGTGGCGGGCCAGGATCTCACGCGATAGGCACAGCTTGCGCACATCGAGGCTCTCCGAGGCACCCGCAGCCGCCGTCGGCTGCAACACCCCAGCCGCGCCAAGGTCCGCCACCAGCCTGCGACAGGCCGCATCGGTATCGCTGTGATCCACCTCAAGGCCCGCGGCCACAGCTTCGACCTTGGCAGCCCAAGCTCGATGCTCTTCGTCGAAAAAGGGCCAATTCAGAAAACTCTGGTCCGCCACGTTATCTTCCCCGTTGTCTTCATCTTCTTGTCAAATATCCTCGCCGAAGGCGAAATTCGGCGCTCTCAGTCGCCTTCAAACACTGGCCGCTCTTTCGCGACGAAGGCCTCATAGGCGCGGCGGAAATCATTGCCCTGCATGCAGATCGCCTGCGCCTGCGCCTCGGCCTCAATCGCCTGCTCAAGGCTCATGGACCATTCTTGCGCCAGCATCGTCTTGGTCATGCCATTGGCAAAGGTCGGCCCCTGAACGATGCGCTCTGCCATCTTCATGGCTTCGGCTTCCAGCGCCTCTGCAGACGCCAGCCGGTTGAAAAACCCCCAGCGTTCGCCTTCCTCAGCGCCCAACGACCGCCCCATATAAAGCAGCTCCGCCGCGCGGCCCTGACCGATGATACGCGGCAGCATGGCGCAGGCCCCCATATCGCAGCCCGCAAGCCCCACACGGTTAAAGAGAAACGCCACCTTGGCCTCAGGTGTGGCGATGCGCAGATCACTGGCCATCGCGATGATCGCCCCGGCCCCCGCACAAATGCCATCCACTGCCGAAATCACCGGCTTGCTGCAGTTGAGCATCGCCTTCACAAGATCCCCGGTCATGCGGGTGAAGGCCAGAAGCTCTTTCATGTTCATCCTGGTGAGCGGGCCGATGATGTCGTGCACATCCCCGCCAGAGGAAAAATTCCCGCCATTGGGCACGATCACAACCGCATGCACCTCGTCCGAATAGGGCAACGCCCGGAACCAGTCGCGCAGCTCTGCGTAGCTTTCAAAGGTCAGCGGATTCTTACGCTCTGGCCGATTGAGCGAGATACGCGCGATGCCGCCCTCAATCGTGCAATTGAAATGCGTTGTCTCATCGAGGCTCATGTCGGGTCATCCTTTGTCGTCTTGGGGCGCCGCAACCGGCTGGATCTGGTCCAGAAGCGCGCTCATTTCGGTGATGTCATCTGCGCCAAGCCCCGCCATCATCTCGCCGATCCAGGCTTCATGCTCGGTGGCGAGGCGGTCAAACTCGGCCTCTCCTGCAGGGGTCAGCCGCGCCACCTGGGCGCGACGGTCGCCGGGGACCGCAACCCGCAGCGCCAGACCGTCCTCGGTCAGCCGGTCCACGATGCCGGTCACATTGCCGTTGGACACGCGCAGAAAGTGCGAGAGCTGGCTCATCTTGAGCCCTTCGGGATTGCGCGAAAGCGCTGACATCACATCAAACCGCGGCAGCGTGGTATTGTGGCGATCGCGCAAGCGACGGCGCAGCTCGGACTCAATACTGCCTGACGTCTTCAAGAGCTTCAGCCACAGACGCAGCCGCGCCTTGGAGGCCGTGTCGCCGAGATCAGCTTGCGCTGCGGTGCCGCTCATATCTCGCCCCCCGTCAGGGCCAACGCGTGCCCGTTCACCGATCCCGCAGTGTCCGACGCCAGCCAGAGCGCAGCATCCGCGACCTCTTCGGGCTGCACAAAACGGCCCTGGGGATTGTCGGCCTTGAGGGCGCCTGCGGCCTCCTCGGATGTCATCCCGGTCTTGGCGCGGATATTGTCGATGCTGCGCTGGAGCATCGGCGTTTCCACAAACCCCGGACAGATCGCATTGACCGTCACGCCTGTGCGCGCCAGTTCCTTGGCGAGCGAGCGGGTGAGCCCGACCACCGCGTGTTTGGCGGCACAATAGGCGCTGACATAGGCATAGCCCTTGAGCCCCGCCGTCGAGGCCACCGCGATCATGCGCCCACGCCCGGCCTCTTTCATGCCCGGCAACACCGCCTGCCAGAGGTTCACGACGCCTCCGAGGTTCACCGCCATCATCTCCGTGAGAAGCTCCGGCTGCATCTTGGCAAAAGGCACGCTTTCGGCCGCGCCCGCATTTGCAATCGCCACAGTCACCGGCCCGCGCGCGGCGGCTGCACGCGCAACGGCGGATGTGACGCTTGGCGCATCCGTTACATCGCAGACCTCATAAGGAAGCCCCTGCTCTGCAAGCGTTTTCTCCGTTCGCCCCATCAGGGTCACTTTGGCCCCCTGGGCCGCGAAGGCCTGGGCGCAGGCGGCCCCAACACCGGTGCCGCCGCCCGTGATCAGGACATGTTCTTGGCGTGGATCTTGGCTCATGCGCGCAGGGTCTCCGCTTCTTTGTCCGCAAGACGCCAGCTCTGATCGCGCCCCGCCAGATAGGGCAGCGGCCAGTCGGGGGCTGCACGATCACCGATCTTGCTACCCTCGTGCAAGGTCCAATACGGATCCGAGAGATGCGGGCGGCCCACGGCCACCAGATCCGCGCGGCCCGCCATCAGGATCGAATTGGCATGATCTGCCTCATAGATGTTGCCCACCGCCATGGTACAGATGCCCGCCTCGTTGCGGATCTGATCCGAAAATGGCGTCTGGAACATGCGGCCGTAGACGGGTTTGGCCTCGGTGGTGGTCTGACCGGCAGACACGTCGATCAGATCTGCACCGGCCTCCCAGAAGGCACGCGCGATCTGGACGGCTTCGTCCGGGGTGACCCCATCTTCTCCGACCCAGTCATTGGCGGAGATCCGCACCGACATCGGCTTGCCTTCGGGCCAGACCGCGCGCATCGCGGCAAAGACCTCGAGCGGATAGCGCAGGCGGTTTTCAAGGCTGCCGCCATAGTCATCGCTGCGCTGGTTCGAGACCGGCGACAGGAACGACGAGATCAGATAGCCATGGGCTGCGTGCAGCTCGATCATGTCAAAGCCCGCACGATCCGCCATCTCTGCCGCGCGCACAAATTGATCGCGCACCTCGTCCATCTCGGCGCGGGTGATTTCCCGCGGGGTGGCGTTCTCGCCCGACCACGGGATCGCAGAGGCGCTGACGATATCCCAGTTGCCCTCGGGCAGCGGTGCATCCATCTCGTCCCAACCAAGCTGGGTGGAGCCTTTGCGTCCCGAGTGGCCGATCTGGCAGCAGATCTTGGCGTCGGTTTCGGCATGCACAAAATCGGTGATCCGCGACCATGCGGCCTCATGCTCCGGCGCATAGAGCCCCGGACAGCCGGGGGTAATCCGGCCCTCTGGCGATACACAGGTCATCTCGGTGTAGACCAGCCCCGCGCCGCCTTTGGCGCGTTCGCCGTAATGCACCAGATGCCAGTCGGTCGGGCTGCCATCCTTGGCCTTGTACTGCGCCATGGGCGAGACGACGATGCGGCTCTTGAGGTCCATCTCGCGCAGGCAGAAGGGGGCAAACATCGGCGCCCGCAGCGGCGCATCCTTGGGCGCCCCGGCCTGATCCATGAACCAGCGCTCCGCGCTCTCGAGCCAGTCCTTGTCCCGTTCGCGCAGGTTTTCGTGGCTGATCCGCTGACTGCGAGTCAGCATCGAGTAATTCAGCTGCACCGGATCAAGATCCAGATAGCGCTCCACCCGCTCGAACCACTCCATCGAATTGCGTGCCGCAGACTGCAGGCGCAACACCTCAAGACGGCGCTGGTCTTCGTATTCGTCAAAGGCGCTTTGCAGGTCAGGCTTTTCATGCAGCAGATCGGCCAGCGCAATCGCGGATTCCAGCGCCAACTTGGACCCCGACCCAATCGAGAAATGCGCCGTCGCGGCCGCGTCGCCCATCAGGACCACATTCTCGTGGCTCCATTTTTCGCACAGAACCCGCGGGAAACGGATCCAGGCGGAGCCGCGAATGTGGTTGGCATTGGTCATCAGCGCATGGCCGCCCAGATGATCCTTGAAGATCTCTTCGCAGGTCTTGATGCTTTCCTGCTGGCTCATGGAGCCAAAGCCAAAGGCGTCAAAGGTCTCTTGCGTGCATTCCACGATGAAGGTCGCGGTGTCGTCATCGAACTGGTAAGCATGCGCCCAGACCCAGCCGTGCTCGGTTTCCTCAAAGATAAACGTGAAGGCATCCTTGAAAGTCTGATGGGTGCCAAGCCAGACAAAATTACAAAGCCGCGTGTCCACATCCGGCTTGAAGGTGTCGGCATACAGGCTGCGTGTGCGCGAATTGAGCCCGTCGCTGGCGACCACAAGATCGTAATCCTTGCGGTAGTCCTCGGCGCTTTGCACCTCGGTTTCGAACTGCATCTTGACGCCCAGCTCGCGGGCGCGCTCCTGCAGAAGGATCAGCAGCTTCTTGCGCCCGATGCCGCAGAACCCATGACCAGAGGACACCTGCCGCGTGCCTTTGAACAAAAGCGCGACATCGTCCCAATAGGCAAAATGAGACCGGATCGACTCTGCGCTCTTGGCGTCATTGGCTGCCAGATTGTCGAGCGTCTCATCCGACAGCACCACGCCCCAGCCAAAGGTGTCATCGGCCCGATTGCGTTCGATCACCGTGACCTCATGGCTGGGATCACGCAGCTTCATCGAGATCCCGAAATACAGGCCCGCTGGCCCCCCTCCCAAGCATGCAATGCGCATCTGATCCTCATTCCCACATCGGTTATTGATGAAGTCAGGTTCTGCGCATCTCAAAACAATTTCAAGCTTGAAATTTCTATTTTTAAAGCATTAACTGCGAGGCCCTCGTGCACATCGCTCTGATGAAATCCAAATGACAACACCTAAACAATTGATTTTATTTCACAATAAAGCCACTCCGGAAGATCCCTCGCGCGCCAGGCGCTGCGTTCCGAGCGCTCAAAATCGCGTCACTGCCAATATCAAGGGCCAAGGGCAGGCCCGTCTGAGCCTGCCCTGCCGTGAGTCGCACCAGGATTTCGCCCCCCTACCAGACGCCTGTTTCCGCAAGCAGTGGCCATGTGCTGACCAGGGGCGCAGGCCCGGGCAAAGCATGCGTGCAGTACCAGATTTCCTCTGGCTGCACGTCGACGATCCGCTCCGCCCCTTTGAAGTGGGACACGCGGTCAGGGCGCCAGTCGACCGTCGCCAGACCGGTGACAAAGATCCCCGCACCGCTTTTGAAGTCGGGGATGAAAAGCCCCACGCGCCCATCGGCCTCAATGTTGCCGAGCGTGTTGAAAAACCGGTTTCCGGCAAAATCGGGAAATGAGAGCGAGCTGTCGTCGTTGATCGTCAGGAAACCGGGCCGCCCGCCACGGTGCGAAGCATCAACCCCATCGATGGGGCGCGCTGACATCTCGGCCGCGCGCGACGCGATAAAAAAGGTATCGGCCTGCGCGACCAGCGCGCGGCTTTGCGACTCCCAATCGGGCAGCGCCACGGCCTCGGGCGCTGGCGGATTGGCGGGCCATACGAGATCGCGGGTCTGGATATACTGCGGGCAATTGCCAAAGCTCAGGTCCACCGCGATCTCAAATCCTTCTCCATTGACCGCAGTGATGGTGCCGTTCATGCGGTTGCGGCGGCGACTGGCCATTTCCATGCCCACCGCGCCCACCTTGGCCCCGGCGCGAACATCCAGCCAAAGCGTTTCGCCCAACACTGGGCGCGCCCCGACCGCCAGATGACCGGGGTCGCGCGAACGCAGAAAGCCAACTTCACCCACCGCAGGTGTCGCCCAGACTCGCCCACGCGCGTCAAGCAAACCCAGAAAGAGCACCGGCAGGCTCTCAAAGAAATCGCGATGCTGTTGAGGCATCTGCGGGCGGATGGCATGGGCCACCCGCTCGCGATAGCTTGGCGCGACACCGGCGCGGTTTTGCAGGATCAATTCGCCTGCGTGGAAAACCTGCTCAGAGCGGGACATCTCAGGCGCCTCACGCAAGCTCTGGCAGCGGGGAGGCCTGCATCGGCACAAACCCCTGAAGCGCTTCGACCCGATCGATCCACGCCCGTACCTTTGGATAGGCCGCAAGGCTCACACCTCCCTCGGGCGCGTGTGCGATATAGGCGTAGGCAGACACATCCGCGATCGTAGGCGCCTCTCCTGCCAGGTAGTGCTGACCCGAGATCAGACCTTCCATCTGCTCCAGAAAGGCATGGCTGATGGCACGCGCTGTCTCCGTTTCCGGCGTGTCGCTCGCGCCGGTCAGGGTCCGCCAACGCGCCCGCGCGGGACCGGTTGCCAGATGCGATACCGTAAGCGACAGCCAGCGCTGAACTGCGGCGGCCACACCGGGCGCGCGGGGCAACCAACCCGTCTCTTTGCCGTAGGCCTCGACAAGATAGACAAGGATCGCATTGGAATCGCTGACGATGGTGCCGTTGTCGTCCAGAACTGGAACCTGCCCAAACGGGTTGAGATCCAGGAACGCGGGCGCCTTATGCGCGCCCTGCAGCAGGTCGAGGTCGACCAACTCATAGGGCAGATCGAGGATCGAGAGCATCATCTCGACCCGGTGACAATGCCCCGAGAGCGGGTGGCGATAGAGTTTGATCGGTGCGGAGGAGGAGGCAAATTCGGCGTTCATTTGGGTATCCTTGAGGTCTATCTGTGAGGTCAATCTGTCGGGAAAGTCGTGGCTCAGAGGCCAAGGTCGCTGAGGCCCGGATGGTCGTCAGGACGACGCCCAAGCGGCCAGTGGAACTTGCGATCCGCCTCAGAAATGGGGTGCTCATTGATGGAGGCGTGGCGCTCTTCCATCAGGCCGTTCTCATCAAACTGCCAGTTTTCATTGCCATAGGCGCGGAACCAGTGGCCGCTGTCGTCGCGATATTCATAGGCGTAGCGCACAGCGATGCGATTGCCGTCAAAGGCCCAGAGCTCCTTGATGAGCCGATATTCCAGCTCGCGCGCCCATTTGCGGGTCAGGAAGGCTTCGATTTCGGTGCGCCCAACGGGAAACTCTGCCCGGTTGCGCCAGCGGCTGTCAGGCGTATAGGCCAAGCTGACCTTGGCCGCGTCGCGGCTGTTCCAGCCATCTTCGGCCAGACGGACTTTTTCGATGGCGCTCTCTCGGGTGAAGGGCGGCAGCGGCGGGCGGGCTGTGGATGTCATCTCTATCTCCGATGTGGCGGCGCGGGTGTTCGCCGCTGTCGAGAGAGATAAATCACCCCGTTGCGCAAAATAATACGGCATGTCAGAAAGAGATAATTTCACGTTTTGATAGCAATCGGAGCCCATGCATGGACCGCATTCAAAGCATGCAGGTGTTTGTCGCCGTCGCCGAAGAAGAGGGCTTTGCCGCGGGCGCGCGCCGGATGGGGCTGAGCGCGCCATCGGCCACGCGGGCGATCAACGGGCTTGAGACACAGCTAGGCGCGCGGCTCTTTACACGTACCACCCGGCGGCTGCATCTGACGGACGTGGGGCAGCGCTACCTTGAGGACGTGCGCCATATCCTGACCTCATTGCAGGCGGCAGACGATACGGCGCGCGGCGCGGCCAGCGCGCCGGTGGGTCTGTTACGTCTCACCTGCCCCAATGAATTCGGTCGCATCTACATCCTGCCGATCCTGCTGGACTATCTCGATCATTATCCCGACATGCGCGCAGAATTGGTCCTGTTGGACCGGGTGGTGAACATCGTCGAAGAAGGCTTCGACGTGGCCCTGCGCATCGGCCATCTGCCCTCCTCGACGCTCTCGGCGGTAAAGGTCGGAGCGGTGCGCCGGGTGCTCTGCGCGGCCCCCGCCTATCTGGAGCGGTACGGCACACCAGAAACTCCGGCGGATCTGAGCGCGCATCGCATCGTGGCTGTCAATGTGATCTCTTCTGCGACCGAATGGCGGTTCGGCGCCCAACAAGAGATCGCCGTGCGCATCGCGCCGCAACTCTGTGTGAGCACCGTTGCAGCCGGGCGTGACGCGGCGCGCGAAGGCTGGGGGCTGTGCCGGATGCTCTCGTATCAGGCCGGACGCGATGTCGCGGAGGGGCACCTGACCTGTCTGCTCGAAGACTATGAGCCAGAAAGCATGCCGATTCATCTGGTTCACACCGAAGGACGGCGCGCCCCAGCCAAGGTGCGCAGCTTTATCGATTTCGCCCGCGACCGGCTGCGCGCGGACCCGGTGCTTCAGGCCTTGTCATCCAGCAAGGGCTGTGGGCTGAGCGCTTAGAAATCAAGCCCCAGATCGACGGTGCGCGCCGAATGCGTGAGCGCCCCCGAGGAGATGTAATCCACCCCCGTGGCTGCAATTTCCGCCACTGTGTCGCGTTTGACGTTGCCGCTGGCCTCGAGCGCCAGACGTCCGGCATTGATCTCGACCGCCTCACGCAGCTCAGCAGGCGTCATATTGTCCAAGAGCACAACGGAGGCACCGCCGACCTCCAGCACCTCACGCAACTGATCGAGCGTGTCCACTTCGATTTCCACCGCCATCATGTGGCTG
Source organism: Epibacterium sp. HA2-3 (assembly GCF_055693725.2). Classification (NCBI taxonomy): domain Bacteria; kingdom Pseudomonadati; phylum Pseudomonadota; class Alphaproteobacteria; order Rhodobacterales; family Roseobacteraceae; genus Epibacterium; species Epibacterium sp. HA2-3. The sequence continues at coordinate 2,232,623 of NZ_CM172490.1, forward strand.
GCATGCGCCTTGGTGGCGTCCAGCACCGCGCGAATACCACCCGCTGCAGCGATGTGGTTGTCCTTGATGAGGATGGCATCCGAAAGCGAGTAGCGGTGATTGAAGCCACCGCCATGCAATACCGCCAGCTTTTCGACCATCCGCAGCCCCGGCGTGGTCTTGCGGGTGCAGGTGATACGTGCCTGTGTGCCACGCGTTTCAGAGACCATGGCCGCCGTGAGCGTTGCGATCCCCGTCAAACGCCCCGCAAAGTTGAGCGCAACCCGCTCCCCCATCAGGATCGACGCCGCCTTGCCCTCGATCTCCATCAGCACATCGCCGGGCTGACACACAGCGCCATCTGCAACGCGGGTCTTCACCTCAAGAGTCGCATCCACCAGTCGAAATGCCAGCGCGGCCACCTGCATGCCAGAGACCACCGCCTCTTCGCGGGCGCGCAGGCGGGCGGAATAGGTGACATCATCGGGGATCACCGCACGGGTGGTCACATCGCCATAAGAGCCGAGGTCTTCCATCAGGGCGGATTTGACCAAGGGTTCAAGGATCAGGTCGGGCAAAGTGGCAAAGCTCATGGGGTCTCCGGGTCGGATGCACTGGCATCACACAGGCTGTCACGGAGCGCTTTGGCTGCCTCCCACGTGAGGCGGGAGCGATGCGCAAGCGCAGGCAGGGTTTCGGGAAAATCGGACCGCTCATGCGCGCCACGGCTTTCCTCGCGCAACAAGGCGGCGGCGGCGATCATGGTAGCGGCGCTACAGATGTTTTGAAAGCTTTCGCAGTCGGGCTGCGTTGCTGCGAGGGCCGCAATCTCGCTGAGGGCCGCGCGCAGCCCGGCTGCATCGCGCACCACGCCCACATTCTGTGCCATTGCGCGGCGCAGGGCCGCGACATGGGCTGGATCGGCAGTTGCCCCCCCCGGCGCAAATTCAAGGCGCACAGGCGTGGCCTCTTTGAGGGGACCCAGCGTGCGTGCGATGTCCTGGGCGGCGCGGCGTGCATAAACCAGCGCCTCCAGAAGCCCGTTGGAGGCAAGACGATTGGCGCCATGCAGCCCGGTGGAGGCACATTCACCGCAGGCCCAGAGCCCCGGAAGCGAGCTCTTTCCGTCGAGATCGGTGGCAATGCCGCCCATGTGATAATGCGCGGCAGCCGCCACCGGGATTGGCTCTTGGGTGGGGTCGATGCCATTGCGCGCGCAGGCCGCGCTGACGGCCGGAAACATGGTTGTGATGGCCTCACCCAAAGCGGCCCGCGTGTCCAGAAGCGGGCGTTTTCCTGCGGTGGACTGCGCAAAGATCGCCCGTGCCACCACATCGCGTGGCGCTAGTTCTGCGTCGGGATGTGCCTTGAGCATGAAGCGCGCACCATCGGCGTTCACCAGGATCGCGCCCTCACCGCGCAGGGCCTCTGTGGCGAGCGGTGCCGGATCTTCGCCGACATCCATCGCCGTGGGGTGGAACTGCATGAACTCCGCATCGGCGATCTCGGCTCCGGCACGAGCGGCCATGCCCAGCGCCTGCCCCCGGATGCGGGGCGGGTTGGTGGTGATCGCATAAAGCCCGGCGCTGCCGCCCCCGGCCATCAACACGGCCTCACCGCGCAGGACCAGCGGTGCCGATCCAGAGGGTGCGGAGGAGGCCAGTCGCACCCCTGTCACCGCGCCATCCGAAAGCTCCAGCCCTTCGGCCATCGCCCCTTCGATCACCTGGATCGAGGGCGTTTCCCGGACCCGTTCGATGAGGGCGCGCATGATCTCCGCGCCGGCCTGATCGCCCTTCACGCGCACCACGCGGGCATAGCTGTGCGCCGCTTCGCGCGACATCACATAGCTGCCGTCGGCAGTACGATCAAAAGGCGCGCCTAACGTGGTGAGATCAAGGATATGCTCGCGCGCCTCGCGCGTGACCAGATCCGCCACTTGCGCGTCCACTGTGCCCGCCCCAGCGCGTTCGGTGTCGCGCGCATGCGCCGCAGGGCTGTCGCTCACGTCCATTGCTGCCGCAACACCACCCTGCGCCCAGGCTGAACTGGCCCCCTGCCCCAAGGGATCCGGGGAAATCATCACCACCGGGCGCGGCGCAAGCGTCAACGCCGCATAAAGCGCCCCCAGCCCCGCACCGATGATGACGATGCGGTTGCTTTGGATGTCCTGAGAGCTTTCCATGCTGCGCTTAGATGCCCAGCTTGCGCGACAGGTCGATCATCGCCTGCACCGCGTGACGCGCTTTGGCGGCCATTTCGGGCTCGACCTCGACTTGACCCTCCATGGAGTGCAGCGACCAGAGGACTTTTTCCAGCGTGATCTTTTTCATGTAGGGGCACATGTTGCAGGGGCCGACAAATTCGACTTCGGGCAATGCGTCGGCAATGTTCGAGGCCATCGAACACTCGGTGATCAGGAGCGCCTTTTCCGGCTTCTCATCCGTCACGTATTTGAGGATGCCGCTGGTGGAACCGGAGAAATCGGCCTCTGCCACCACATCCGGCGGACATTCGGGGTGTGCGATCAGCCGGGTGCCGGGGTTCCATTCGCGGAAATCGCGCAGATCCTTGGCGGTGTATTGCTCATGCACGATGCAGGAGCCTTCCCACCAGACCACGTTCTTGTGCGGCACATCGCGGGCCACGTTCTGCGCCAGATACTGATCCGGCGTCATGATGACCGTGTCGCTTTCCATCGCGCCGACGATCTGCGCCGCGTTCGAGGATGTACAGCAAATGTCGGAGGCCGCTTTCACCTCGGCGGTGGTGTTCACATAAGACACAACCGGCGCGCCGGGATACCGGCGGCGCATCTCCTCGACCCCTTCGGCGGTGATCGACTCCGCAAGGCTGCACCCTGCATCCATGTCGGGCATCAGCACCGTTTTGGAGGGGCTCAGGATCTTGGAGGTTTCGGCCATGAAATGCACGCCGCATTGCACGATCACATCGGCCTCGACCTCGGTCGCCTTGATCGCGAGCTGCAGGCTGTCGCCCACAAAGTCGGAGATGCCGTGAAAGATCTCGGGCGTCATGTAGTTGTGGCCGAGGATCACCGCGTTGCGCTTGGCCTTGAGCTCATTGATGGCCTTGACGTAGGGCGCATAAAGCACCCAATCGACAGGCGACACCACGCGCGACATGCGCTGATAGACATCAGACATGGCTTCTGCGAGTTCGGGGTTCGGAGTGAGATCGTAGTGCTGAGACAATTCGCTGCGCAGCACGGGAATATCTAGCGACATTGCTGGGTTTTCCCCTTCATATGGTCGCGGGCCGCAGACGTATCGCAACGGCACCAAAAAATCGGACGGGTTTGCACACACGCGCTTGCGCCCGGTTACACCTCGCATCTTCCTTGCGAGCATGCGCCCGTGCATACCCGCAGGACCACATCCGTGCAAGCAGGCCACACCCTCAGATCACACCAAGCGTCACATTTTCGTCATGCCCATGGACCTTGCGCCGCGGATGGCGCAATCAGAGAGGGATTGCAGGGGCGCTCCCCGGAGGCGACGCCGACTGCAGCCGGATTTGTCCCTTGAACGAGGATCGCCATGAAACGCATCTTGTCCCTTGCCCTCGCCCTTGCGCCGCTTTCGGCCTGGGCCACACCCGATCCGGCGGATTGGCCCGCCGTGGTGGAAGATGCAAAAGGGCAGACGGTGCATTGGCATGCCTGGGGCGGCTCCACCGCGACCAATGACTTTATCGCCTGGGTGGGCGAACGTCTTGAGGACGACTACGACATCACCCTCAACCATGTGAAACTCGAAAGCACCGCCGATGCGGTCACGCGGGTGCTGACCGAGAAATCCGCGGGCCAGGATGACGATGGCGCAGTGGATCTCATCTGGATCAACGGAGCGAATTTTGCCGCGATGAAGGACGCCGATCTGCTGTTTGGCCCCTTTGCTGAGGCCCTGCCCAACTGGCAGCTGGCCGACACCGAAAACAAGACGCTGCAGCATGATTTCACCGTCCCCACCGAAGGCTACGAGTCCCCATGGGCGATGGCGCAGGTGGTCTTTATGCATGACACCGCCGACCTGCCCGAGCGGCTTGGCTCGATGGAGGCGCTATTGGACTGGGCGCGCGAACATCCCGGTCGCTTCACCTATCCGCAGCCCCCGGATTTCCTCGGCACCACCTTCCTGAAACAGGCCTTGGTTGACCTGAGCAACAATGCCGATACGCTGTCCAAGCCCGTGAATGAAGACAACTACCAAGAGGTCACTGCCCCGCTCTGGGCCTTTCTCGAAGAGCTGACGCCGCTGTTGTGGCGCGAGGGGCGCGCCTATCCCGCCACTGGCCCGCGTCAGCTGCAGTTGATGAATGACGACGAGATTGATCTCGCGATCTCTTTCAGCCCCGGCGAAGCGAGCACCGCCATCGCCAACTACCAGCTGCCCGAAAGCGTGCGCACCTTCGTGCTCGACAAGGGCACGATCGGCAATGCGTCCTTTGTGGCGATCCCCTATAATTCCGGCTCCAAGGCGGCCTCCATGGTGGTTGCGAACTTCCTGATGTCGCCCGAGGCCCAACTGCGCGCCCAGGACCCGGACGTTCTGGGCTATGGCACCGTGCTCGATCTCAATGCGCTCTCGGTGCAGGACCGCGCGGCCTTCCGCACGCTCGATCTTGGGATCGCCACACTCACCCCCGAGGAACTCGGCCCTGTGCAGCCTGAACCGCACCCCAGCTGGATGACCCGCATCTCCGAGGACTGGGTGGCGCGCTACGGCGTTGGCAACTGATCCCCAGATCACTCCCTGTGCGCCTCCCCCTTGCCCTGCCTCCGGTCTTGCCAGTCTTGACCATCCTGGTCCTGATCGGGCCGGTTCTGGCGGGGCTGTGGGGGACAATCAGCGCCGCCTTCGGCCATCTGCCGGTGGCGGGCCTCTACGGGCCGTCGCTTCAGCCGTTTGAGACACTCTTGGACTGGCCCGGCCTTGGGCCAGCGGTGCGCCTCAGCCTCGTAACGGGTGTGCTGGCCACGCTCCTGTCGCTCTTGATTACACTTCTGTTGCTGGCGGGCTGGTCCGGCACCCGGCCTTTTCAGGCGGTGCTGCGGCTGCTGTCGCCGCTCCTGTCCGTTCCACATGCGGCAGCCGCCTTTGGCCTGTTGTTCCTGATCCAACCCTCCGGCTGGATCGCCCGCGCCCTGAGCCCCTGGCTCACCGGATGGCAGCGCCCGCCTGATGTTTTGCTGGTGCAGGACCCCTGGGGCCTTGCGATGACGCTTGGGCTAGTCGTCAAGGAAGTCCCCTTCCTGCTGCTCATCAGCCTCGCCGCTCTGGGCCAGATCGACAGCCAAGGCCGTCTCCGCGTCGCCATGGCGCTTGGCTACGGGCGTGTGGCGGCGTGGATCTTCGCGGTGGGGCCAGCCCTTTATCAGCGCATCCGCCTGCCGATCTATGTGGTGCTGGCCTATTCCATGTCGGTGGTGGATGTGGCCATGATCCTCGGCCCCAATACGCCGCCGCCCCTCTCGGTGCAGATCGTGCGCTGGATGGGAGAGCCTGATCTCACGCTGCGCACGCTGGCCTCGGCGGGTGCGTTGGTGCAACTGGCACTGGTGATCGGCGCCCTTCTGCTGTGGCGCGGCGCAGAACGGGGGATCGCCGCGCTTGGCACGGGTCTGATCTATCGCGGGTGGCGGTTTTCGCGCGATGGCCTCTGGCGCGCGCTTGGGCTGGCCGCAGCCGCAACCTCTGTCGGGCTGGTGCTCGCGGGGCTTTTGGGGCTGGTGGTCTGGTCCTTTGCCGCCCGGTGGAGCTTTCCCGACCTCCTGCCCGACGGAATGAGCCTGCGCAGCTGGAGCCGCAACAGCCCCGCCGCACTTGAGACACTCGCCACCACCTTTGCCATCGCCGGTGCGGCCACGCTTGCAGCGCTCGTTCTGACGCTCGGCTGTCTTGAGACCGAGGAGCGCCGCAACCTGCGCCTCACCCGCAAGGGGCTCTGGCTCTTGTATTTGCCGCTCCTGGTGCCGCAAACCGCGTTTTTGCCGGGCATGCAGACGCTTTTGCTGGGGTTTGGCATCGACCGCACGCTTTGGGCGGTGGTGCTGGCGCATCTTGTGTTTGTGCTGCCCTACCTGCGCCTGTCGCTCGAAGGCCCCTACAAGGCGTGGGATCCGCGGCTTGGCGCCGTGGGCGCGGCCATGGGGGCCTCTCGGAACCGGATTTTTCTGCAACTCAGACTGCCGATGCTGCTGGCGCCGATCCTGACCGCGGTGGCCGTGGGCATGGCGGTCTCGGTCGGGCAATATCTGCCGACGCTTCTGGTCGGAGGCGGACGCATCCAGACCCTCACCACCGAAGCCGTCGCCCTCGCCGCCGGTGGCGACCGCCGCGCCATTGGCCTATACGGGCTGGTGCAGACGGCGGCGGCACTCCTGCCCTTTGTGCTGGCGCTGGCCCTGCCGCTGTTCGTCTGGCGCAACCGAAGAGGACTGCATCATGGCTGAGGGCCTGAGCCTGCGTGCCCTGCGTATTCTGCGGGGCGACCGCCCCCTGTTGGAACTCGACCTCACCGTGCCCCCCGCCACCATCCTGAGCGTGATGGGCCCCTCAGGCGTTGGCAAATCCACCCTGCTAGCAGCCATCACCGGACAGATGAGCGCGGATTTCAGCCTTGAGGGCGGGATCTTCCTCAATGGCCGCGACCTCTGCCCCCTGCCCCCGCAGGCGCGCCGTGTCGGCATCCTGTTCCAAGACCATTTGTTGTTTCCGCACCTGAGCGTTGGGGCCAACCTCGCCTTTGGCCTTGCACCCCATATCCGAGGCCGCGCCCGTCGCGCGCGCATCAAAGACGCGCTGGCGGAAATCGGCCTTGAGGGCTTTCACGACCGCGACCCGGGGACGCTCTCGGGCGGTCAGAAAGCCCGCGTGGCCCTGATGCGCATGCTGCTCTTCGAGCCGGATCTCTTGTTGCTGGACGAGCCGTTTTCCCGGCTGGACGCCACCCTGCGCAGCCAGATGCGCAATCTGGTGTTCACCTTCGCCCGCGACCGCGCGCTGCCGGTGCTGATGGTGACACATGATGCCGCAGACGCCGAGGCCGCAGGGGGGCCGATTGTTCAGTTGAAGCCTTGAGGTACTGAGACGAAACAGTAGATCCTATCCGTGGCCGTAAGGCAAAGCCGCACGGCCCGCGCCTGACCTTCCCCCCGGGAAGGCGCATTCGCACCTCCCCAAGGTCAGGCACGGGCCTCGGGTCCCTATCATTTTGCAACGACACCCAAATCTCTACGGATCGATATTTTGAGCTTTTCATGAGCACGTGATCGGCCTTTTCTATCCGCATTCGATGCAACAATCTCGTCTATCGCTTTCCTGACGGATTGAGGGCCAACAATCTCGCAGCGCATCTGCCAGTATGCAAAGTTTTTGGAAGCTTCGTCAGTCCCTTCCACAGCTGCACGATGATAGGCTTCTAGAAGACCAATGTAGGCTTCCTTACGCTCCTTGAAACTACGTTCTTTGACTTTGCTCCGCGCTGACAACCAACTCTGTACGAAAGCAGTCAACACGGAGCCAAGGCCAAAAGCTCCTAAAAGTGGGAACCAGTCACTTACCGCACAAACTTCTTGTGCTTAAGGCGCTTGGGCTCCAGTGCGTCCGGTCCCAAGCGGCGTTTCTTGTCTTCTTCATAGTCTTCGAAGTTGCCCTCGAACCACTCCACATGCGCGTCGCCTTCAAAGGCGAGGATGTGGGTACAGATCCGGTCGAGGAAGAAACGGTCGTGCGAGATCACCACCGCGCAGCCGGCAAAATCGACCAGCGCGTCTTCAAGTGCGCGCAGGGTTTCCACGTCGAGGTCGTTGGTCGGCTCGTCGAGCAGCAAGACGTTGCCGCCCTCTTTCAGAAGGCGCGCCATGTGGACGCGGTTGCGCTCCCCCCCGGAGAGAAGGTTCAGCTTCTTCTGCTGATCGCCGCCCTTGAAGTTGAACGAGGAACAATAGGCGCGCGAATTGACCTGCGCATCGCCCAGCTCGATGATCTCGGCGCCGCCGGAAATCGCTTCCCATACGGTGTCGTTGTCGTTGAGGTCATCGCGGGACTGGTCAACGTAAGAGAGCTTTACCGTGTCGCCATAGGTCACAGACCCCTGATCGGGCTGCTCCTGACCGGTGAGCATTTTAAACAGCGTCGATTTACCCGCGCCGTTGGGGCCGATCACACCAACAATGCCACCCGGCGGCAGCGAGAAGGACAGGTCCTCGATCAGCTGCTTGTCGCCGTAGTGTTTGCCGAGGTTTTCGACCTCGATCACCTTGCCGCCGAGACGCGGGCCGTTGGGGATGACGATCTGGGCGCGCCCGACCTTTTCCCGCTCGGAGGTGTTGGCCATCTCGTTATAAGCGGCGATACGGGCCTTGGATTTTGCTTGACGGGCTTTCTGGCCCTGACGCATCCACTCAAGTTCGCGCTCCAGCGTTTTCTGCTTTGCCTTGTCCTCGCGGGCTTCCTGCTCCAGACGTTTGGCCTTTTGCTCCAGCCAGCTCGAATAGTTGCCCTCGTAAGGAATGCCGCGCCCGCGGTCGAGTTCCAGGATCCAGCCGGTGATGTCGTCGAGGAAATAGCGGTCGTGGGTGACGCAGAGGATGGTGCCCTTGTAGTCGATGAGGTGCTGCTGCAGCCAGGCGATGGTTTCCGCGTCCAGGTGGTTGGTCGGTTCGTCCAAAAGCAGCATGTCGGGCGCTTCCAAGAGCAGCTTGCACAGCGCCACACGGCGCTTCTCACCGCCCGAAAGATCAGCGATCTTGGCATCATCCGGCGGGCAGCGCAGCGCCTCCATGGAGACGTCGACCTGGCTGTCGAGATCCCAGAGGTTCTCGGAATCGATGGCGTCCTGCAGGGCCGTCATCTCTTCCATCAGCTCGTCGGTGTAGTTTTCAGCCATCTCAACCGCGATCTGGTTGAAGCGATCGACCTTGTCTTTCTTTTCCTTGACGCCAAGCATGACGTTTTCGCGCACGCTCAGGCTCTCGTCGAGCTGCGGTTCCTGCGGCAGGTAGCCGACCTTGGCGCCCTCGGCCGCCCAGGCCTCGCCGGTGAAGTCCTTGTCGAGACCGGCCATGATCTTCATCAGGGTCGATTTACCGGCGCCGTTGACGCCGACAACACCGATCTTCACGCCGGGCAGGAAGGACAGGTGGATGTTTTCAAAACATTTCTTGCCACCCGGGTAGGTCTTGGAGACACCCTGCATGTGGTAGACGTATTGGTAGGAGGCCATGGGATTGCTCCGTCATTAGGGGAAAGAGTTTGGCCGCTGTGATAGCGCGTGCGCGACGCAGGAGCAATCGCTGCAATGCGCAGGCTTTGGGGCCGCCTCTGCCTGCAACATGACCGCAGCCCGACCAGCGCAAAAAATTGCTGCCGTGGGGTGGACCATATTCTTACCACATTTATCTTTAATCTTACGATCAAGCAGTCCAGAGCGGCGCACGTCAGGGCTGCGTCACTCAGAAAGAGACAACAGGAGACCATTATGATCGTGGCAGCACTCATACTCGGGGTCATTGGCGGCAGCGTCAGCGCCGTGAGCGCCGGAGTGTTTTTCGGGGCAAGCCTTTTGCTCTGCAGCGCGGTCTACGTTGGCTCGGGCCTTCTCGTAAGCCTCCTGACCCTCTTTGTGGGCGTGATCCTGCAGTCTCGCCGCCAGAGCGACACCCCCTCCGAAGAGCGCGCGGTCGCACACGCCTGACCCCTCTTATAACCAGACCCAAGGCGGCGATCGGGCCACTGCGAGCCTTTCTTTGCGCGCTTTCCTTCATGAAGGGACTCTCCGGCCGGTTCCGGCCTCACCCCAACGCTGTCCCAGATGTTCTGCCCCTATACGCCAGTCAGCACAGGGAGGGCGCAGGGCCCGCTTATTAACCTTTCCTAAATACTCCTCTGCTGAAATAAACCACGTTTCTTTGGCAGCGCGGACGGGAGAGAGCCGGCAAACGCACCGCCCGCTCTTTCAAATGCGACGACATGACAGACGGAGGAGAGTGCATCATGGCATTGGCTGGACTGCTGCTCGGCATGATCGCCGGACTGACGTGCGCTGCGATTGGCTTTTTTGCACTCGATCTGTCCTTCTGGATCTGCTTGCTGCTGTACTCTTTCGTGGGGGCCCTCAGCACATTGAGCATCACGGTGCTCACGCATCTCTTGCGGAGCCGGACATCCTATTGGCAATCCCCGCCATCACAAGAGACTGCGACCAGCTGATGCCCCAAGAGCAGCCAGTGTGGCGTGCAGCTTGATCGCATTGAAGGATGCGGTTTACTCGGTTTCGCGCGCATGACGCACCACACGGCATAGCCTCCCAGCGCGTATGCTAACCGTTGCCTTCCCCTGCCAAATCTGCGCATCAATCCCTGGATGAGACATGCGTACCCGTATCTTGCGCCCGGTATGACCGTGGGCCTTCTGGGAGGATCCTTCGATCCGCCACACGAAGGCCATGTGCAGATCTCGCGCGCCGCGCTCAAACGCTTCGACCTTGATCAGCTCTGGTGGCTGGTGACACCCGGCAATCCGCTAAAGGAAAACCCGCCTGCCTCCATGACCCGCCGTATCAAGGCCGCGCGCGAGATCATGGATCATCCGCGCGTGCGCATCAGTGACATCGAGGCGCGGCTCAACACCCGATACACCGCGCAAACCCTGCGCGAGCTGCGCAAACTCTATCCACAGGTCCGGTTTGTCTGGCTGATGGGGGCGGACAACCTTGCACATTTTCACCGCTGGAAGAACTGGCGCGGCATCATGGAAAGCGTTCCCGTGGGCGTCCTCGCCCGCCCCGGCGACCGGATCTCAGCCCGGCTCTCGCGCGCGGCGCGCATCTACAGCCAGCACCGCATTCCCGCCGGGCAAAGTCACCTCCTGGCGCGCGCGTCCTCCCCGGCCTGGTGCTTCTTGAACGTGCCGATGACAAAGGCCTCTTCGACCGAAATTCGCAAGCGCGGAGCGTGGACAGGCTAGAGCTGCGCCGTCGAAGCGACACGTCACATAAACTTCTTGCTGGCAAACCATCAAAGCATTTGCGCTCTGTTCGGGAATTTGCTCCAAAATACTCAATATGATTTCACGTCGTCACTTTCTCAGCACCGCCCTCGCGGGGCTTACCGCGGCCCCCGCGCTGGCCAATGCCCCCGGCTACACCCCTCGCCCCAAGGCCCGCGGGCTCAGCCCCTACACCCCCGGCGCAGATGGTCTCGACGCGATCCTGCGTGGCGCGGGGCTCTCAGGGCAGAGCACCTGTGTCGTCGCCAACGCGCGCACCGGTCAGGTCCTCGAAAGTGTGGAGGGCGACGCGCTTTTACCCCCTGCCAGCGTGGCAAAAGTTCTCACGGCGCTTTACGCGCTCGACTCGCTTGGGGCTGGCTACCGGTTTCGAACCCGCCTCATGGCCACTGGCCCGCTCAAGAACGGGATCATTCAGGGCGATCTTGTGCTGGTTGGCGGCGCCGATCCAACGCTCGACACGGATGGGCTTGCCGATCTCGCCGGCCAAATGAAGACGGCGGGCGTGCGGGGCGTCACTGGCCGCCTGCTGATCTGGGAGGATATGCTGCCCTATATCCGGTCGATCGACCCGGACCAGCCCGATCATATCGGCTACAGCCCTTCTGTGAGTGGCATCGCGCTGAACTTCAACCGGGTTCATTTTGAATGGAAGCGCGCGGGCAACAACTGGGCCATCACGATGGATGCCCGCACACAAAAGTACCGCCCCGACGTCTATACCTCGAAAATGGCCGTCGCGCGGCGCGATCTGCCTGTCTACAGCTATGAGAACAAGGCAGGCATCGATCATTGGACCGTCGCCAGCGGCGCCCTCGGCAATGGGGGCGCGCGGTGGTTGCCGGTGCGCAATCCCGCGCTCTATGCCGGGGATGTGTTCCAGACCCTCGCTCGTGCCAACGGGATCGCCTTGCCGAGCCCAAAGACCACCGCGACCCTGCCCGGCGGCACCGTGGTCGCCCAGATCCAGAGCGCGCCGCTGCCGGACCTGCTGCGCGCCATGCTCAAATACTCCAACAACCTGATGGCCGAAATGATCGGCATGACGGCCTCCCTGCAGCGCGGCGCCCGCCCCTCAAGCCTCAAGTCCTCGGGGCAGAGAATGAGCGACTGGGCGCGCAGTGCCCTCGGCATGCAGCACTGCAAGATGGTGGACCACTCGGGCCTTGGCGAAGAATCCCGTCTCAGCGCCAATGACATGGTGCGCGCGCTGCTTGCGTCACGCCGCACCGGTGCGCTGAAACCACTCCTCAAGCCCTACTATTTCAACGACGCCAAGGGCCGCCCGATCAAAACCCACCCTGTGAAGATCGCGGCCAAAACCGGCACGCTCAATTTTGTCTCGGGGCTTGGCGGATTTATCAACACGCCCGATGGCGGCGAGCTTGTCTTTGCAATCTTCAGCGCCGACCAGCGTGCCCGCGCCAAGATCAGCCGCGCCGAACGTGAACGCCCGCGCGGCGGGCGCAGCTGGAACACACGTGCAAAGAAGCTGCAGCAAAACCTGCTGGACCGGTGGGGACAGGTCTACGGCTCCTGACCCCCAGCCGCTGGCTCGCCACCCTGTTCAACACCAAGCCGGAACAAAAAAGGGCGCCATCCCGCGCCCTCTTCTTCTCATTCTTCTAACCGCAAATATCCCGGAGCGCGAGGCAGAGCCTCGCATCCCGTCCCCGATCGCGCGGGTCAGACCATGTGGCGCGCACGCGCCCCGCGCTCGATCGCGGCCGCATGCAGGCGGTCCACGTTGATCTCGTAGCGGATCTCTTCCAAAAGCCGCAGCTCGCCCTCGTTGAGCTTGCCATCCGCCGCCGCCACATCGCAAGCCAGCGCATAGCAGGTTTCATTCAGACGCTCCGGCAGGATCTCACGCACCAGCCCAAACAGCGCATCCAGCCCATCTTCCTGCTCAAAGAGGTCAAACACGGTGCGCGAGACAGCAGCAATTCGGTCCGCGTCATACTCGGCAAAGATCGGCAGCATGTTGATCGCATTCTGGATCTTCACCAGCTCGGCGGTGCGAATGTCCTCGTCCGAGGCCGACACCGCCACCATTACCGCCACAAGGCAGTCCTGTGGGGTCAGCAGCTGGATCGTTTCTTCTGTCATCTTGGGCGTCCTTTGTGCCGAAGTCCTTGCGTTGTCGCGCCCTTAGGATAAGCCCGCCCTGCCGCGCATACAACAAGAGCCCTTGCGAAAAGTGGTTTTCCGCCCACGCTTCACGGCTGGCGCTTGTTGACTCATGCTGCACAGGCACAATAGAGAAGCGCGTCAGTGTGCGTGGTGCCACTGATCATCCCTGAAAAAGACGCTGACTGGAGTACATCATGTCTGTTCTGCGCGAAGAAGCTCTGAAGAGCAAAGCCTGGCCGTTTGAAGAAGCACGCCGCATTCTCAAACGTTACGCCAAGGGCGCGCCGGAAAAGGGCTATGTGCTCTTTGAAACAGGCTATGGGCCCTCCGGCCTGCCCCATATCGGCACCTTTGGCGAGGTGGCCCGCACCACCATGATCAAAACCGCTTTCGAGGTGATCTCCGACATTCCGACCAAGCTGATCTGCTTTTCCGATGACCTTGACGGGATGCGCAAGATCCCTGGCAACGTGCCCAACGCCGAGAGCCTCACCGAGCATCTGCAAAAGCCGCTCACCTCGGTGCCGGACCCGTTTGGGACGCATGAGAGCTTTGGCCACCATAACAACGCCATGCTCCGCCGCTTCCTCGACACCTTCGGCTTTGAGTATGAGTTCTACTCCGCCACCGAGTTCTACGGCTCCGGCCAGTTCGACGAAGTGCTGAAGCGCGCGGTCGACAAATACGATGACATCATGGCGATCATGCTGAAGTCCCTGCGTGAAGAGCGCCGCCAGACCTATTCGATCTTCCTGCCGATCCACCCCGAGACCGGCCGCGTCCTTTATGTGCCGATGAAAAAGGTCTGCGCCGAGACCTATACCATCACCTTTGACGATGAAGACGGTCGCGAGTGGACCCTGCCGGTGACCGGCGGCAATGTGAAACTGCAGTGGAAGCCTGACTTTGGCGCCCGCTGGGCCGCGCTTGGCGTCGACTTCGAGATGTACGGCAAGGACCACTCCACCAATACACCGATTTATGACGGCATCTGCCGGGTGCTGGGCCAGCGCGCGCCGGAGCATTTCACCTATGAATTGTTCCTCGATGAAAACGGCCAGAAGATCTCCAAGACCTCCGGCAATGGCGTCTCCATCGACGAATGGCTGACCTACGCCTCGACCGAAAGCCTTGCGTATTTCATGTATCAAAAGCCCAAGACCGCCAAGCGGATGCATTTTGACGTTATCCCCAAGGCGGTGGATGAATATCACCAGCAATTGCGGGCCTATCACGGTCAGGACCTGAAGGCGCAGCTCAACAACCCGGTCTGGCACATCCACGGCGGCAACGTCCCGCAGTCGGATATGGTGGTGCCGTTCTCGATGCTCTTGAACATCGCCAGCGTCTCCAACGCCGAGGACAAGGAAACCCTCTGGGGCTTCATCAACAAATACGCGCCCGACGCCACTGCCGAGACCCACCCCGGCATGGATCAGGCCGCAGGTCATGCGGTGCGCTATTTCAACGACTTTGTGAAACCCGCAAAAACCTACCGCCTGCCCACCGATCAGGAGCGCGCTGCGCTCACGGATCTGGCCAATGCGCTGCGCTCTCCCGAGGCGGCACTGGCCGCGATCGCCAAGAAAAACGAACTGGTCGGCAATGATGATCCGCTGCCCGAGGCCAACTTTGCCGACGAAGAGTTCCTGCAGTCGGTGGTCTTTGCGATTGGCAAGATCCACGGGTTCGAGCCCCTTCGTGCCTGGTTCTCTGCGATCTACGAGGTGCTTCTGGGTGCAAGCCAAGGGCCACGTTTTGGCGGCTTCATCGCGCTCTATGGCGTCGAGGACACCATCACGCTGATCGAAAGCGCCTTGGCGGGCGATCTGGTCTGAGACCTACAAACACCAATAATCAAACAACGGGCGTCCCAAGTGGGCGCCCGTTTTGCGTTGGCCGTTTTCCGTTGATCCATCACATCAGTTGCGGAGCTGCCTGCAGGCAGGTTCAGATCGAAAGGCCTCACAAACGTCTCGCCGCACGCGATCCCTGCTGCGCTTGCCTCCACACCCTCCCCGTTTTTTGACCGCATGCCCCGACACGCTATCTATTCTTTCATCAGGTGTTGGTACGGAGGAGTTTTGTGATGCGGATGATGGTGACATTTGGCCTTGTGGCCGCGCTGGCGGTGGCGACGCTTGGCACGCCGGCCAAGGCGCAAAAGGAGCCGATCACCGGCGTCATTGGAGCCCAGATCGAGGCCTTCCAAGCCAATGATATGGGGACCGCCTTTGGGTTTGCCTCGCCCAATATTCGCGCGCTGTTTGGCACGCCGGAACGGTTCGCCACCATGGTCGAACAGGGCTATCCGATGGTCTGGCGTCCGGCAGATGTGCGCTACCTCGAACTGCGCGAGGTGGCCGGAAATCTCTGGCAACGCGTCATGGTGACCGATGCCGATGGCGATATTCACATGCTCGACTATCAGATGATTGAGACTGAAGCAGGTTGGAAAATCAACGCGGTACAGCTGGTCAAGGCCCCGGGCGCCAACGTCTGAAACAGCCCAAACCCGCCGGGTGTTGCGCGGGCTGCGTACGCCCTCCTGAGCGGGATTTAAGACCGGACTGCTAGAACCTTTCCCCACTCCCGACGTGGTGGAACAGGAAAGGGTCTACATATGAACAAGGCAATCACCGACGGTCTGCAACTGATGCCGCCCGCGTTTTCTCAGGGCCTTGGCGTCTGGTCCAGCGGCGATGGCACGCCCGGCTCTGACACCTATGACGGCGCCGCCAATGCGGCACTTGTGGCGGGGGATGCTGATTTTGGCGGCTGCCTTGAGCTGCAGAAAACCGACAGCACCCAGCGCCTGCGCTACATGGGCGAGACCCCGATCCTGCCGGGCTGCTATCTGCGCGTGACCGCCCGCGTCAAAGCCATGAGCGGTGCCCTTCCGACAGTGCGCATTGCAGGCTGGGCCGGTGCGGCGAACAACAGCCATGTCTCCGGCGTCATCGAGAGCGGGCCGGGCACCACCCTCAGCGCCTATGGCGAGGTGGTCGAGGCGCAGGCCATCGTCGGCACCGGCAGCCGATCCGGCGTTGATATGCCCTGGGGGCTGGACGCCGCCTATGGCCATCTCGGGCTGAACCTCACCGGCGCCAATGGTGGTGTGATCCGGGTGGACGACTTCGTGGTCGAGGACATCACCAGCGTCTTTTTGCGCGATATGCTGAGCGTCGTTGATGTGACTGATTTTGGCGCCGTGGGCGATGGAACCACCGACTGCCACGCGGCATTTGAGGCCACGGATGATGCCGCCAACGGTCGGCGCATTCTGGTGCCCGCTGGCGAATTTCGGATCAACAGCACGCTCTCGCTCAACCATGATGTGATCTTTGAGGGCACGCTGTCGATGCCTGATAACGCCATGCTTTTGTTGACCAAAAGCTATGACTACCCGACCTATGCGGCGGCGTTTGGCGATGAGGAGCTGGCCTTCAAGAAGGCGTTTCAGGCGCTGTTGAACAGTGTCGATCACGAAAGCCTCGATCTTGGCGGGCGCAGCATCGCGCTCAGTGGTCCGATCGACATGCAGGCGGCGGTGCCAAATCGCACCAGCTACGCCACCCGCCGCTATATCCGCAACGGCCAGTTTGCGGCGCAAGCGGGGGCGGCGTGGGATCACGACGTGATCACCGCACAGGCGACCTATAGCGCCTCTGACAAGAAAACGCTGACCAATGTGGCCAATATTTCCGCCATCCCCGTGGGGGCGCTGGTCGAGGGCGCGGGCGTGGGCCGCGAGGTTTACGTGACGGCCAAAAACTTAGGTGCAAGCCGCCTGACCCTGAGCCAGCCTTTGTATGACGCCGAAGGCACGCAGAATTTCACCTTCACCGCGTTCAAATACATGCTGGATTTTTCCGGATTCTCCTCACTCAAGAAATTCGGCATCTCTGGCGTGGAGTTTCAATGCAATGGCGTCGCCAGCGCGCTACGGCTGTCGCCTGCGGGCACCGTGTTTGCCCTGCACGACTGTTTCTTCACCCGTCCCAGCGCGCGCGGGATCACCTCGATTGGCAGCGGCTGTCAGGGCATGCTGGTCGACAACTGCCAGTTCCTGTCGGACGAGGATGCAGCGGATGTGGCGGATCGCGAGACCATCGCGCTCAATGTGAACTCCAACGATGTGAAGCTGCGCCACAACCGCGCCACGCGGTTCCTGCATTGGGCGGTGATGGCCGGATCGAACCACACGGTAACCGGCAACCATTTCTTTCAGGGTGACAGCGTGGCGGGTGGCATCCGCACGGCGGGCATTGTGGTCACAGACACCTATGCCTCGCATACGATTTCGGAAAACTACATCGACAACTGCTTTATCGAGTGGACCAACGAATATGACGCAAACCCCGATTTCAATGGCGGGTTCTCCTTTGCGGCCATGTCGATCACCGACAATGTCTTCCTCAGCGGCGATGTAGCGAGTTGGTTCAGCTACATCGTGATAAAGCCATATGGCAGCGGGCATTTCCTCAACGGGGTATCCGTGACCGGCAACAAGTTCCGCTCGATCAACGGCACCATCGACCGCGCCGAGCGGGTCGATACGAGCTTTGCCGACCTTGATTTCAGCCGCGCCAAGGACGTCTTCTTTGACGCCAACAGTTTCCACAACGTCACCATCCAGAGCCGCAATCCCCTGAGGGTGGAATTCGACCAGAACACCGCCGCAAGCACCTGGACAATCGCGACGGGCGGCGCGCTGCCGTTTGACGGCCACAGCCGCGCCGTGGATGCGGTGATCGTGGAAGGCTCGCTTCGAAACAGCGGCGGCTCGGTGGTCTATCCCGGCCACTATGTGCGCACACAGGAAGGCGGCAGCAACAACAAGATCGATCTCGTCTGGGAGCAGGCCGTGCGCGGCACCGTGCGGACGTTGATCCGGATCGACCGCTAGGGCACGAGGCCCAGATCCGCCGGCGTGAGGTGATAGGCCTTGCCAAAACCGCCGTTCAAAAACGCCTCCCGGATCTGGAAACGCACAAAATGAAAATCGGCAAATCCGATGTAGAGCTTTGCCTTGGGGTGGCGGCGCAGATAATGCGTGGCCATCTCCTCATGCGCCGGGCAACCATTGGGCAGGATCTCGGCCACCCCATTGAGGGTCAGGCGCGGATGGGTCAGCGGATCGCCCTTCTCGCCCGGCTCTCCCACGAGGAGCGACACCTGCGGGCGGGACGCCATCGCCTGAGCGTGCTGCGCCAGTGTCGAGACGAGCGAAATCGGCCCACCCGACGCATCGAGCGCAAAGGCGACGCGGCTCTGGACCGGGTGGCCCTCATCACTGAGCGTTGCGAGCGCGGCAAAATCTGCCTCTGCGATCAGGCTCTGGGCCAGCGTGCGCGCCTCATCATCGGTGGGGCGGATTGGAGAGGTCGGTTTTTCGGAGGGTGGGGTATCTTGTGGCATGCTCGCACGTTTCCGATCTGTAAATGTGTCCGGGCGGGCGGATCGAAATCCGGCTGGCGAGGCGGTAGGTCTGCTGTCTAGAACCTCTGCCACAACTCCAGCGTCAGGCCAAGCCGTTCCTGCCCGAAAGAGCGCCACTCCAGCCCCGTCAACAGCTCACGCTTGGGTGAGAGGCGCCAGCGCAAACCGGGCAGAACCTTCCAGATCCGCGCGCCCGCGTCGGGTCGAAAAATCTCGCCGCGAAAGATCACCGCTGGTCCGGACCTGCGCTCAAAACCAAAAGCACCGTCGAGCTTCCACGCCTTTGCCAGGCCTTCCTCGCGCCACTCTCGGATCAGGTCGAAATTGACCCAAGCTCCGCGCGTGGGCCAACTGAGCCCCCGCCCTGCCGAAAGACCGAGCCGTTTCATGCCGCTCCATTGTGTCTCGACACGCCCAAACCCGGCTGCCATCTCAAAGGCCAGTTGCCAGCCCGTCTCCGACTGGCGCAGCGGCAGGCGCGCAAAGACGAGCGCATGCGCGCTCTGGTTCTGGGCGTCCGTGCTTTGATTGAGATCGAGTCCAAAGGTCAGCCGCTGCGAGACCCCATAGGCGATATAGCCGCTGACTTCCTGCCCGGAGCCGCGCGTCCGCAGCGCGCTTGAGGTGAAACCGCCACCCTCCGCCTCAAGCCACGCCCCAGCGAGCGCGGGCAGCGTGGAAAGGGCGTAAACCAACGACAGGACGAGGGGCAGACGCATTGGCAAAGCCTTCTGAAATCACACCCACTCTCCCTATGGTAGAGCAACGCATGGTAGACTTTCAAGCGCATTGGATTACGCTCTGACGCAGGGAGGACGTTTCATGCCGACAATCCAGAAATCCGACGACCGCCAAACCGTCATCACCACCTTTGAGGTCACGCCGGGCACCTGCCAGGATCTCATTGATGCGCTGGAAGCAGCATACGCTGAATTCATCTCGTTCCAGCCGGGCTTTATAGCGGCCGGGTTGCATGTGAATGACGCACAAACCCGCATAGCCAATTACTCGCAGTGGCATCGGCGCGAGGATTTTATGGCGATGCTGCGCTCGCAGGAAATGCGCAAGCGCAACCGGGAGCTGAATGCGCTCTGCCGCAGCTTCGAGCCAGTGATGTATGACGTGGTCACAACATTTGGCTAGAGGTCTGCGCCACAGGGCTCAGATGGATTTTTCGGGATAAAGCACCCGGCACTGCGCGGCCGCCTCGGCGGCACGCTTTTGGGCGGCAGGCAACGCATCCTTGAGGCGGCGAAGCTTGCGGCGTTCGTCATCCATATCAATGCTTACCGGGGTTTCAATCGTGCGATAATAGGTCTCGGGGCACGGATAATAGCCCACCACCTTGCCGTCCTTCACCCGTCGGCAGCTGTGAAACACTGTCTCCGGGACGGTTTGGCGATGGATGGCATAGCCGCGCGCGATATTGCCTTCGCTCTCGGTGATCTGGCGTTGAAGCTGCGTCTGCTCGGAGGCGCCTTCGCGGATGCAACGCTCCTGGGGTGTGGCGCAGGCGGCAAGGACCGCGAGGGCAGGCAGGGTAAGGGAAAGGCGGAACATGAATATCGTCCTGTAATTGCGGCAATCCATTTTTGATGCCGCAATCTTAGCAGGGAGGCCTCTGTTATGCGATAACAAGGCCCCATGACCCATGCAGACGGCCTTTTAAAGCCGCGGGCCTGTCGCTCGGATCTGTCTTTCAGGCCTGCCGATCAGGCAGTGGCACAGACCTCTGCCACTGCCAGCTCCGCCAGAGCCAGAACCGCCTCACGGCTACGGGCGATCGCCAGGAACCGGCCATTGTGGCAGAAGGCAGCACCGGGCACGCCGGACGCCGCCTCAAAAGCCGCATCCGTCAGACCCGCCCAAGCCAAGGGCAGATCGGCGCGGGTTTCAAAGGTATCATCGCCCGTGCGGATCGTGGTCAGCGCCCAGTCGCTGTCGCGCGGATGGATCACAAACAGCAGATGATCGGCTCCGGCCTGCTCCACCGCGCCCCGAAAGGGCATGCCCATCGGGAGCTCGAGCACACGGCGCTCGCCCGCGTCCTCAATGGCGCGCAGCACCACATCCGTGGCCCGCAATTTGGCCGCCTTGTGGCGCAGCCGGGCTTCGACAAAGGCGCGCGCGATGGACAGCGCGTCGACAAAGGCCGCATCGTCAGCCCCATCCCGGCGATCATCAAACACCGGCTTCAAACTCTCAAGAAGCACCGGCAGCGTCAGCCCGGCGAACAGCGGCCCGGCCTCGGCACTGTCGACCGCGCCATTGTCCAAGAGATCGACAGGACGCACAAAATCCGCATCAAACGCGGCGTGAACCCGGTCTAGATCTTTCTCCAGAACCTCCAGCGCGCGCAGGTAGTCCTGGCCAAACGCGGCCCAGATCAGACCAAAGGAGCTGTAGGGCTGGCCATCGGGGCGCAGCGGGTTGGGCCGCTGGTGATGGTCAAAGATCCGCGCGGCAGCATCAAACTGCCCGCCCACGTCATAGATGATCCGCCCCTCGGCGGGGGTAATCCATGCCTTGTCCCGCGTGCGCACCAGTTCGGCATGGGGATAGAGGCGGCTCAGGATGACGGTGGAGAGGAGCTCATCCGCGTGAAAGCCACCAGAATGGGTCACAAGATGGGTAATGGTCATGGACGTGCCTTGGGGTAACGTGGGCCATAGGGGATAGTGGACGGCCTGCAGGCCGCTTTAGGGTGCCATGGGCAATCCCATGCGCGAGGTCAAGCACCACATCACCGCAGCAAGGCGGATTGTGCTGTTTTGACGGCACGTCCTAGTTGTTGGCGCTGTCCTCAGGTTGTGAAAGCCGCGCCATCAGCGCGTGAAGCGCGGGCTCCATCGCCTTGATATTCAAGGCGACACCACGCGCATTGGGATGGATGCCATCCGCCTGCATGAAGGCGCCCATCTGGGCCGGGTCCTCTCCTGCTTCTGCGGCCATCCCGGCAAAGGCAAACGGGTGCAGCACAAGATCATGCGTCGCGGTCAGATCCGGATAGATACTGTCAAAAGCGGCCTTGTAGTCGGCGCCATAATTGCCCGGCGCCTGCATCCCGATGAGCAGCACTTCGGCCCCTGCCCCGCGCGCGGCCTCAATGATCCGGCTGAGATTGGCGCGGGTGTCTTCGGGGGGAAGTCCGCGCAGCAGGTCATTTCCGCCCAGGAGCACGATCATGGCGTCCGGGGTTTCCGCAAGGGTCCAATCGATGCGCGCCGCGCCGCCGGCGGTGGTGTCGCCAGAGACCCCCGCATTGGTCAGCGCGACATCAAAGCCCTGCACCGCGAACCAGTCCCGCAGCTGCGCCACCAGACCCTCGCCCTGGGGCAGCCCATAGCCCTGCACCAAGCTATCGCCAAAAGCGGTGATCCGCACGGGCTCCGCCTGCGCCGCGCCCAGGAGCAATGGAATGCTCACCAAACTGACCACAATTTGCTTTAGAAACTTGCGCATGGCTCGGGACACTCCATATCCAAACGAGATCAAAAGAGACAGGGACCCACAGATGAGCACCGATGCCCGCCCCATTCTTACGCTTCAAGATGTGCATTTGTCGTTGAATGGCAATACCGGCCCGGTGCGGATCCTCGAAGAGATCTCGCTCGAGGTCCAATCCGGCGAGACGCTGGCCCTTGTTGGCCCATCGGGGTCGGGGAAATCATCGCTGCTGATGGTGATGGGCGGGCTGGAACAGGCCACCGGCGGCCAAGTGCGCGCCATGGGAGAGGATCTGACCCGGCTGGACGAGGACGCGCTGGCCCGGTTTCGCCGCGCCCACATGGGGGTGGTGTTTCAGAGCTTTCACCTGATCCCGACCATGACGGCGCTGGAAAATGTGGCCACGCCCCTGGAGCTGGCCGGGGCGCGCGACGCCTTTGACCGCGCCAGCGAAGAACTGGAAGCCGTGGGTCTGGGGCATCGTTGCGATCACATGCCTGCACAGATGTCGGGCGGTGAGCAGCAGCGTGTGGCTTTGGCCCGCGCCGTCGTGACCCGCCCCGAGATCCTTTTGGCGGATGAGCCCACGGGCAATCTCGATCAGGCAAACGGCGCGCAGGTGATGGATCTGCTCTTTGATCTGCGCGACCGGCATGGCTCGACACTGGTGATGGTGACACATGCGCCCGAACTGGCCGAGCGCTGCGATCGCACCATCCGCCTGCGCGACGGCCGCATTCTGACCGACGCCCAGCGCGAGGCCGCGGAATGAGCCAGCAATCGTCTTTTCGCCTCGCCTGGCGCTTTGCATTGCGCGAACTGCGCGGTGGGTTGCGCGGCTTTCGCCTCTTCCTTGCATGTCTCGCCCTTGGGGTAGGTGTCATTGCCGCCATCGGTTCGATCCGCGCCTCCATCGAGGCGGGGCTCTCGCGCGAGGGGGCAAGCCTTCTTGGCGGCGATGCGGAGCTGACCTTCACCTATCGCTTTGCCAACCCGGACGAGATCACCTGGATGGACGAGATCGCCCGCGACCGCTCCGAAGTTGTGGAGTTTCGCTCCATGGCCGTGGTCGGCGACGAGCGGGCGCTGACGCAGGTAAAATCCGTCGACGCGGCCTATCCGCTGCGCGGTGACTTTCGCCTCATGTCGGGCCAACCGCTTCATGAAGCGCTCGCAGCGGCAGATGGCCGCCCCGGCGCGGTGATGGAACGGGTGCTGGCCGACCGCCTGGGTCTGAGCGAGGGCAGCGTCTTTCGCCTTGGCACACAGGAATTTCGCCTGAGCGGCCTCCTTGAGTGGGAACCCGATGCGGCGGGATCGGGGTTCTCCATCGGGCCGCGCACCCTGGTGCGTACCGAGGCCCTGGCGCAATCCGGCCTCTTGGCGCCGGGGACGCTCTATTCCACCAAATACCGGCTGACTTTGCCGCCCGATGCAGATCTGGCGGCACTGGAACAGGACGCCCGCGCCCGATTCGAAGAGAGCGGCATGCGCTGGCGCGATGCCCGCAACGGCGCACCGGGGATTGCACGTTTCGTAGAGCGTCTGGGCGCGTTTCTGGTGCTTGTGGGTCTGTCGGGGCTTGCGGTCGGCGGTGTCGGGGTCTCAACAGCGGTGCGCGCCTATCTCGCCACCAAGACCGAGACCATCGCCACGCTGCGCACCCTTGGTGCAGAGCGGCGGGTCATTTTCCTGACCTACTTTCTGCAGATCGGCGTGCTATCGCTCTGCGGGATCACGCTGGGGCTGATATTGGGCGGGGTGGGTCCGCTGTTGCTCGGTCCGTTGATTGCAGCACAGTTGCCGTTTCCGGCGGTTTTCTCGATCTACCCTGCGGCGCTTGCGGAATCCGCACTCTATGGTGTGTTGACCGCACTGTTGTTCACCCTCTGGCCACTGGCCCGCACGGAGCGCATCCGCGCAGCCGCTCTCTATCGTGATGCGGTGAGCGGCGGGCTGCAATGGCCCGCCCCGCGCTACATTCTGGCCACGCTGGCGACGCTCGGCCTGCTGATTGCTGCCGCCGCGCTGTTCAGTGGCGCGCCAGAACTGGCGCTCTGGACGGCGGGCGGGTTGATCGGTGCGCTTGTGGTGCTGCTGATTGCAGGAGCCGCCATCGGAGGTCTGGCGCGCATGGGCAATCGTATGGCGCGGGGGCGTCCCGCACTGCGTTGGGCGCTGGCCTCCATCGCCTCGGCGCGCGATGGCGCCATGCCTGCGGTGCTGGCACTGGGTCTGGGGCTGACGGTGCTGGCCGCAATCGGGCAGATCGACGGCAACATGCGCCGCGCCATCGCCGGGAACCTTCCGGATGTGGCTCCTTCCTATTTCTTTGTCGATATTCAGCGCGACCAGATGCCCGCCTTTCTTGAGCGCGTCGAAGGCGACCCGCAGGTGAGCAAGGTCGACAATGCGCCGATGCTGCGTGGTGTCATCACCCGCATCAACGACCGCCCGGCCAAAGAGGTTGCGGGCGACCACTGGGTGATCCGCGGGGATCGCGGCGTCACCTATGCCGCTGCCAAACCCGCAAGCACCAATGTCACGGCAGGCGCCTGGTGGCCCGAGGATTACACCGGGCCACCACAGATCTCCTTTGCCGCCGAAGAGGCCGAGGAAATGGGTCTCGCGCTCGGAGACACGCTGACGGTGAATGTGCTGGGACGTGACATCACCGGCACCATCACCAGTTTCCGTGAGGTGGATTTCTCCAATGCGGGGATGGGTTTTGTGCTCACCATGAACGAAGCCGCCCTGCGTGGCGCGCCCCATAGCTATATTGCAAGCGTCTATGCCGAAGAGGACGCGGAGGCCGCTATCCTGCGCGATGTGGCCCGCGAGATGCCGAATATCACCGCGATCCGGGTGCGCGACGCGATCAACCGGGTGTCCGAGATCCTCGGCCAGTTGGCCACCGCCACCGCCTATGGCGCTGCGGCAACGCTGTTCACGGGGTTCCTGGTGCTGCTCGGGACAGCGGCAGCAGCAGAGCCTGCGCGACGCTACGAGGCGGCCCTGTTGAAAACACTGGGCGCGCCGCGCGGTCAGATCCTGCGCAGCTTTGCGCTGCGCTCCGCGATCCTCGGGGCGGCTGCGGGGGGCGTGGCGCTTCTGGCAGGCATCCTTGGGGCCTGGTCGGTGAGCCACTTTGTGCTGGAGACAGACTATGTTGTGATCTGGCCCAATGCGGTCGGGGTGATCGGCGGCGGCATTCTGGTGACACTCTTTGCGGGACTGGCCTATGCGCTGCGCCCGCTGGCGGCGCGACCGGCTCGGGTCTTGCGGGCGCGCGACTAGAAAGCGCGCGCCTGTCAGGCGGGCGTTTTCGCCGGGCTGGGGCAGGAGAGCGGCGACAGGATGCGCTGTAGATCAATGTTGTCGCAGGTCAGACTCTCGAGCGAGATCCCGTCGAGCGCGCCATAAAACGCCTCCCCCGCCCGGGTGAGCGCGTCGCGCAGACGGCAGGCCTCCACCAGGGGGCAGGTGTTGTCCACATCGGCAAAACACTCCACCATCGGCAGCCCGCCTTCGACCTGACGAAAGACATCGCCAATGCAGATGTCGGCAGCGGCGCGACCGAGCGCCAGTCCGCCATTGCGTCCGCGCTGGGTCTTGAGAAAGCCAAGCTGGCTCAATTGGTTCACCACCTGCGCCAGGTGGTTTTCCGAGATATTGCAACGCGCCGCGATTTCGGATTTGGTGACAAGGCGTCCCTCATTGAGAGCACAATACATCAACAGTCGGACCGCGATGTTGGTTCTTTTGGTGATACGCATGTCTGCGGCCCTCTCCCATTGGCGGCGATGGCCCAGTGTTGCAAACTATGGCAAAAAGCGGTTTGACATACATCAAAGCTCGCTCAAAAAACGACAAGGCCTCATGACCCCGCATTTCTTCGGCTTCGGCAGCCTCGTGAACACCGCCACCCATGTCTATGGAAACACCCGCCCCGCCCGGCTGGAGGGCTGGCGGCGCACTTGGGTGCGCACCCCCGATCGCTCCATGGCGTTCCTGAGCGTCATGCCCGCACCCGGCCACGTCATCGAGGGCCTTTTGGCGGCGGTGCCCAATGGCGACTGGGCGGCGCTTGATGAGCGCGAAACCGGCTATGTGCGTGTCGATGTCACGCCGCAAGTGGCACATGACATGGCCCCTGCCCCGCAGATTTCGCTCTATCAGGTGCCAGAGGAGTCCCACGACCGCAACGCGCGCGATCACAAGATCCTGCTGAGCTATCTCGACGTGGTGTTGCGCGGCTATCGGGAAGTGTTCGGCGATGCGGGTGCAGAGGCCTTTATGGCGACGACGGATGGGTGGGACACGCCGATCCTCAATGATCGCGCCACCCCCTATTACCCTCGTCATCAGGTGATGACCCCGGATGAACACGCCCTGCACGATGCGCTCATTGCCGAGGCTGGTGCACGGGTTTTGGCGGGCGGAGAATGATCTCGCGCAGCCTCCTGCTGCTCCGGCGCATCACGCGCCAGCTCTGGTTTCGGGTGGTTGCGATTTCCCTGTTCTCGCTTCTGGCGCTGGCGATCGCCCCATTGCTAGCGCCGATCCTGCCGCCTGCCTGGGAGGACCGGTTTGGTCGCGAGGCGGTTCTGCCGGTATTGACGATCCTTGCCTCCGGCATGCTGGCGGTGACGACGTTTTCGCTCAATGTCATGGTCAGCGCCTACCGCACCGCCTCCAGCATGGCGACGCCGCGCGTCTACCGGCTGCTGCTCGAGGACACCGTCACCCAGAGTGTACTGGCGACCTTTACCGGCGGTTTTGTCTATTCGCTGAGTGCCGTGATCCTGTTTCGCGCCGGGATCTATCCGCCGGGATCGGCCTTTGTGGTCTTTGTGATGACGGCGCTGGTGGTGATGCTGATCGTTCTGGCAATCTTGCGCTGGATCGATCACCTCTCGGATTTGGGCAGCATGGACCACACGCTGCGCCTGATCGAAAGCCGCAGCTGCAGCAGTCTGCGCGCGCGCAAAAAGACCCCCTGCCTTGGCGGCTGCTGTCTGACGACAGAGCCCCCATCGAGTGCCAGCCCCATTCCCGCAAGCCAGAGCGGATTCGTGCGCTTTGTCGATATGGCGGCGCTCAACCGGCGCGCCAAGGAGGCCGGTGTCACGCTCTACCTGACCCGCCTGCCCGGCGAATTTGTCCTGCGCGGCCGCCCGGTGGCCATGGCCGAAGGGGCCGATGAGGCCTTCTGTAAAGAGGCAAGCGGCCTCATTGATGTCGGCGATGTGCGCAGTTTCGAACAAGACCCGACCTTTGGGCTGACGCTCCTGGCGGAAACCGCGCAACGCGCCCTTTCGCCCGGGGTCAATGATCCGGGCACCGCCTATGAGGTCATGGGTCGTCTGACGCGTCTGTTGTGGGAGAACCTGCCCGAGGACTCCGAGGCCACAAAATCAGACGCGGATTTTCCACATATTCACCTGCCGCCGGTGACTGCATCCGCCTTGCTCAAGGCCAGCTTCCCGCCGATCGCGCTCTATGCCGGGGATGCGCCAGAAGTCATGGATTGGATGCAGACCTCGCTCAAGGCGCTTGAGCATCACCCCAATGCGGCCATGACGCGGGCTGCGCAAGAGATGCGGCAGGACTACTTTGAGAATTCATAAAAATACGGGCAGCGCCTTGGCCCTGCCCGTTCATAAATTGTGACGTGATCCACGCCGCGCCTGGCGCGGTGGTTTCAATCAGCCGCGGGCGCGCACGGTCTGCATCAAGGCCAGAAGTGCGGACATATCCGGGCCACGCTCCATGCCGGTGACGGCCTTGCGCAGCGGCATAAAGAGCCCCTTGCCTTTGCGGCCGGTCTTTTCCTTCACTGCTGCGGTCCATTTGCCCCAGCTCTCAGAGTCGTAGGGGCCTTCGGGCAGAAGGGTCATCGCCTCGGCGATAAACTCCTTGTCCTCGTCGGCAATCAGCGGCTCCGCTCCGTCGCGGCACAAGATCCACCAGCCCTCGAGATCCTTGAGCGTGGTGATGTTTTCCTTGGCCACCGCCCAAAAGGCCTCTTGGGTGTCTGCGGGCACGCCAATGGCGTCGAGCTCGGATTTGACTGTCGCAACCGGCAGGGTCTGCAGGTAGCGCGCGGTCAGCGGATAGAGATCCTCGGCGTCGAACTTGGTCGGCGCAGAGCCGAAACGGTTGATGTCAAAACCGTCAACCAGCTCGGCCATATCGGTGCGCAATTCCACCGGATCAGAGGACCCTAGACGCGCCATCAGCGACAGAAGCGCCATCGGTTTGACGCCCGCCTCGCGCAGATCGCGCAGCGCCAACGTGCCAAGACGCTTGGAGAGCGCCTCGCCCTGCGGGCCGGTCAGCAGCGAGTGGTGGGCAAACTCGGGATGGCCATGGCCGAGCGCAGCCATGATCTGAATTTGCGTCGCGGTATTGGTGACATGGTCAGAGCCGCGCACAACATGGGTCACGCCCATGTCGGTGTCGTCCACCACAGAGGCGATGGTATAAAGGACCTGCCCGTCGCCGCGGATCAGCACCGGGTCCGAGACAGACGCCGCGTCGATGGAGATGTCACCAAGGATGCCATCGGTCCACTCGATGCGTTCCTGATCGAGCTTGAAGCGCCACACACCATTGCCGCGCTCGGCGCGCAGGGACTCTTTTTCCGCATCCGACAGCGCCAGTGCGGCGCGGTCATAGACCGGCGGTTTGCCCATGTTGAGCTGCTTTTTACGTTTGAGATCGAGTTCGGTCGGGGTCTCGAAGGCCTCGTAGAACCGGCCGATCTCGCGCAGCTTGTCGGCCGCTTCGGCATAGCGGTCGAGACGCTCGGACTGGCGCTCCACCTTGTCCCAGGTGATGCCGAGCCATTCGAGATCCTGCTTGATCGCGTCGACGTATTCCTCCTTGGAGCGCTCGGGATCGGTGTCGTCGATGCGCAGGATGAAGGTGCCGCCCGCCTTGCGAGCGATCAGGTAGTTCATCAAAGCAGTGCGCAGGTTGCCCACATGGATATAGCCGGTGGGGGACGGCGCAAAACGGGTGGTGGTCATCGCAAATCTCCTGTTGCGCCTGCTCTGTCACAGGCGCGCGGAATTGTCCAGTTTTCGCATGGTGTGCCCCTCTGCGTGCGCCCCTGCGGGGCGTGGCCTCCGGCGGAGCTATTCTGGAAAAGATGAAGGGGTCGGAGACCCTGCACGCATTCGTGATCTAAGTTACACGGATTTCGAGCGCAGGCGCTCTAGTTTCACCACCTATCAAACAACTGGGAGACTGACATCATGACGTTGAAGCTATCTCGCCGCGCGGCTCTTGCCGGTGTTGCGGCTGCCCCGATCGCCGCGACGGTTGCGGCCCCTGCCCGCGCGGCCGGCCATGAAGCTGCCAAGGCGCCTCTGCATGCGCGTGCGTTCAAGGTGGGCGACTACACGGTTCACAGTCTGCTGGCGGGCAGCACCGGTCGCGACGGTGTGAAGGATATCTTTGGCGGCGGAGCCTCTGATGAGGCGTTTTCCGAAGTCGCGGCAGAGAATTTCATCTCTGACACCAGCGCTCAGTTTTACTTTACGCCGACACTCGTGGACACCGGCTCGGAGAAGATCCTCTTTGACACCGGCCTCAATGCAGGTGGGATCACAAAAGCGCTGGCGGATGCGGGCGTGACGCCGGAAGAAGTGGATGTGGTGGTGCTGACCCATATGCATGGCGACCACATCGGCGGCATGACCGACGACAGCGGCGCGGCGACCTTTGCCAATGCGCGCTATGTGACGGCAGCGGCGGAATATGACCACTGGACCGCAATGCCCGAAGGCAATGGCGGCGCGGATCGGGTGCGCGCCAAGGTGGCACCGCAGGCCGAGAAGATGAGCTTTATCGACGATGGTGGAGCGGTGGCCTCGGGCGTGACCGGGATGGCAGCCTTTGGGCATACGCCGGGCCATATGGTCTATATGATCGAGAGCGCCGGGCAGCAGCTGCTGCTGACGGCAGATCTGGCCAATCACTATGTGTTCCCCTTCGCCCATCCCGAGTGGCAGACCAGCTTTGACACCGACAAGGATGCGGCCTCGGCCACGCGGCGGCGGGTGCTGGAAATGCTCGCTGACAGCCGCACGCCGATGATCGGCTATCACATGCCCTTCCCTGCCGCGGGCTATGTCGAGCGGCGCGGCGAGGGGTTCCGTTTTGTGCCGGTCAGCTATCAGATGATGGGCTAAGCGCCAAAACGACTGAGGCGGAAGGGGCGCGGATCCACAATGGGCGCGTCCCCCGTCACCAGATCCGCCGTCAACCGACCGGCCCCGGGGCCAAGGCCAAAGCCATGCCCGCTGTAGCCGGTGGACACAAACAGCCCCGGACGGGAGATCACTTCGGAAATCACCGGGATCTCGTCCGGGGTCACATCGATCAGCCCGCCCCAGCTTTGGGTCACATCCGCCTTTTCCAGCGCCGGGAAGGCATCTCGAACCGCTGCAAGACCGCGACGCAGCGCTTTTTGCGAAGGTTGCGGGTCCAGCACGCGGGTCTCTTCAAACGGAGAGCGATCCTGACCGCTCCAGGGGCGGGCCTCGGCGCTCTCGATGCGCCAGCGGTCTGAGACGCGAAAGCGCAGCGCGGTCACATCACGCAGAAAGGCCGGGATAAAACGATGACCGATCCGAAAGGTGTCGGGCACGATGTCAAAGGTGTTCTCGCCGCCCGAGGCCACCGTGTAGCCCCCATCCATACGTTTGCGCAGGCCAAAACCAGCCGCCCAGAGTGCCGTTTCCGGCACACCCTCGACCGGGGAGAGGCGCATCACGGAGTTGAGGACCTTGAGCTGGGGCAGGAACAGGCCCTCGTTGCGCAGGAACAAGCGTGACCACGCACCACCTGCCACCACCACGGCGGTGGCGTTGACGCGGCCCTTTTCGGTGATGACCCCCCGGATGCGCCCCGCCTCCACATCCAGCCGTCGCACCGCGCAGCCGGTGATGACCACCGCGCCCTTATCCCGCGCAGCGGAAGCGATTGCATGCGTGGCCATCTGCGGCTCGGCGCAGCCATCCTGTGGGGTGTAGAACCCGGCGCGGATTCGGTGACCATAGCCCGGCGTCAGCTGTTCCAGTGACTCGCCGCGCAACATGTGCCCCTCGCCACCAATCGCCTTCAGATGCTCTGACCACGCAGAGAGCTCCGCCTCGCGTTTGCGGGTGTGGGCCGTGAACATGATGCCGCATTTGGTATAGCCGGTTGCATAGCCTGTACGCATATCCAGACCTTCCCAGATGCGCTGGGAATGGGTCATCAGCTCCATTTCGCGGGGATCGCGCTGGGACATGCGAACCCAGCCCCAGTTGCGCGAGCTCTGCTCCCCCGCGATCTGGCCTTTCTCGCACAGGAGCACGGAATGGCCCCGCTCTGCGAGCTCCAGCGCGGTCGATGCACCAACGATACCGCCACCGATGATGACGACATCAACCGCTTTGGGCAGCACGCGGTCCGAATTGAAGTGAGGCAGCTGAGGTCCGGGCATGGGTCCGTTCTAGTCCGGTGTCAAACAGCGGGTCCAGCCGCGCATGAAACTCATTTGACCGGTTCCCGCAGCCTGTGTTCTCGGGGCCTCAATCACGGCCAGAACACAGGTGTTTTACGAGACGGTGGCAGGGATTTTCAGCTGGGATCACGCCAGCGATTGACAATCGGATAACGCCGATCAAGCCAGAAGGCCCGCTTGGTCAGCCGCGCGCCGGGAGCGGACTGAAAGCGCTTGTATTCGCTGATATAAAGCAGGTGCTCGACCCGTTTTGCCACGTCGCGATCAAAGCCTGCGGCGACGCAATCGGCGATTGATCCTTCCTGATCCACGAGAATGTCGAGAATCGCATCGAGCTCGGGATAGTCCGGCAGGGAATCGCTGTCCTTCTGGTCCTCGCGCAGCTCGGCTGAGGGGGGCTTGTCGATCACATTGGGGCGGATCACCTCGCCCTCTGGCCCCATCATCCAGTCGCGGTGATTGGCATTGCGCCAGCGGCAGGTTTCAAACACACGCGTCTTGTAGAGATCCTTGATCGGGTTATAGCCGCCGTTCATATCGCCGTAGATGGTGGCATAGCCCACCGCGACCTCGGATTTATTGCCGGTGGTCAGGAGCATCTCGCCAAATTTGTTCGACATTGCCATCAACAGAAGCCCGCGCAGGCGGGACTGGATGTTTTCCTCGGTGAGGTCCGCGTCCCGTCCCGCAAAGAGCGGCGCAAGCGTGTTGGTGATTGCTTCGCGGCCCTCAGAGATCGGCACATAGTCGTAGTTGACGCCCAGCGCCTTGGCGACGGCCTCTGCATCCTCGAGCGATTCCTTGGAGGTATATTCCGACGGCAGCATGACGCAGCGCACGTTTTCCGCGCCCAAGGCATCGACGGCGATGGCCGCAACGATGGCAGAGTCCACCCCCCCCGAGAGGCCCAGCAGCGCTTTCTTGAAGCCGGTCTTGCCCATGTAATCGCGCAAGGACAGCACCATGGTGCGATAGTCCTGCTCCCACGCATCGGGCAGATGCGCCTTTTCGCCCTCTTTGATGCGCCAGCCATCGGCGGTGCGCTCGAGATCAAGCTGTGCGAGGCATTCGTCAAAGACCGGCATCTGCAGCGCCAAAGCCCCATGCGGGTTAAGCGCAAAGCTGCCCCCATCAAAGACCTGATCGTCCTGACCGCCCACCATGTTGAGGTAGATCACCGGCAGGCCCGTTTCGACCGCCCGGGCAACCATGTGGTTGATGCGGGTTTCCATCTTGCCGCGGTAATAGGGCGAACCATTGGGAATGAGCAGGAACTCTGCGCCGGTTTCTTCCAGCGTCTCGGCGACGTCCTCGTGCCAGCCATCCTCGCAGATCGGGCTGCCGATGCGGGTGTTGCCCACGGAATACGGCCCGCCCAGCGGGCCTGCGTCAAAGATCCGAACCTCGTCAAACACCGTCTCATTGGGGAGATGGTGCTTGAGGCATTTGGAGGCGATCTTGCCGCCCTTGAGGATCAGATAGGCATTGTAGAGCTTGCCGTCCTCGACCCAGGGGCTGCCGATTGCCAAGGCCGGACCTTCTGCAGTGGCCTTTGCAAGCGCCTCGACCTCGGCGATCGCAGCCTGATGAAAGGCCGGTTTCATAACCAGATCCTGCGTATTGTAGCCGGTGATGAACATCTCCGGCAGCGCCACGAGATCCGCATCCGCCGCGCGACCCTCCTGCCAGGCCGAGAGAGCCTTGGCGGCATTGCCCGCCAAATCCCCAACCGTCGGATTCAATTGCGCAAGGGTGATGCGAAAACTATCGGCCATCATCGGGGTCCTCGAAAACATCTCTTACCCTGCCATGTATCAGATCCCCGCCGAAGGGAAAGCCTCCGGGGGGCAAAACCGTTGCGACAGGCCCCGCACTGACATAGGTTCTCGGGTAGGCACCCCATTTGACAGACCGCTCTCGACGAACTTGAGGCAACTGAGGTTTTTATGATCCGTATCAGCTCTACTCTGCTCCTGACCTCCCTGCTCTCTTTGAATGCCGCAGGGCTCAGCGCCCCCGCCTTTGCGCAGGACGAACAGGTCCTGACCACGCAAGACGAGATCGGTGGCGTCTATGAGGGCGAATTCAAGGGCGGCCTGCAACATGGTCAAGGGACCTATAAGCTGCCAAACGGCTATGAATATTCCGGCCAGTGGGTCGAAGGCGAGATCAAGGGTAAGGGGGTTGCCCGTTTCCCAAATGGATCAGTCTACGAGGGTGAGTTTTCCAAGGGGAAACCCGAAGGTCTGGGCAAGATCACCTTTGCCGATGGCGGCACCTATGAAGGCGAGTGGCAAGACGGTGTGATCAATGGCCAGGGCATTGCGATCTATGCCAATGGGGTGCGCTACGAGGGGTCTTTTGTGGACGCCAAACACGACGGGCGCGGGGTGATGCAAAACCCCGGCGGCTACCAATACGAGGGCGATTGGGTTGCCGGGCGCAAGGAAGGCACTGGCAAGATCACCTACCCTGATGGCACCACCTATCAGGGCGGCGTCAAGGACGGCAAGCTGCACGGTCTTGGCACGCTGGTGATGCCCGATGGCCTTAAATACGAGGGCGAATGGGCCGACGATCAGATGAATGGCACCGGAGTCCTGACGCAGCCCAATGGCGACGTCTACGAGGGCCCGCTGGTCAACGGTCGTCGTCAGGGCGAGGGCGTGCTGCGCTATGCCAATGGCGATGTCTACGAGGGCCAGTTCGACGATGATCTGCGTCAGGGCGAGGGCACCTTTACGGGCACCGATGGCTATATCTACAGCGGTCAGTGGCAGGCCGGTCAGATCGAGGGTCAGGGCAAGGTCACCTACCCGGATGGGTCCGTCTATGAGGGCGAATTCCGCGATGATCTGGCGCATGGGGTTGGCAAGATCACTTACCCCGATGGCTCCACCTACGAGGGCGAATGGGTCGCTGGCGTGATCGAAGGCAACGGCAAGGCGACCTACGCCAATGGCGCCATCTATGAGGGCAGCTTCAAGAACGCCAAAAACGACGGTCAGGGCGTAATGACATCGCCCGAAGGCTATCGTTACGAGGGCGGCTGGAAGGACAGCCTGCGCCATGGCGAGGCCAAGGTGACCTATGCCGATGGATCGGTCTATGAGGGCGCGTTTGCAAATGGCCAGCGCCATGGCTTTGGCAAGATCACCCGCCCAGACGGGTTCAGCTACGAAGGCCAATGGGTCGAAGGCAAGATCGAAGGCGAAGGCATTGCGACCTATGCCAACGGCGACATCTACGAGGGCAGCTTTGTGGGGTCCAAACGTCAGGGCCCCGGCACCATGCGCTATGCCTCCGGCCAGGAGGCCTCGGGCACTTGGAACAATGGCGCGCTTACCACACCAGATGCTGCGGCCTCTGAGGCGGATCAGAGCACGGATCCGGCCGCCGAGGAGACGCCTGACGCAGAGGCAGGCTCGGCTGGGGACGAGAGCAACTAAATCGCCCGATGGCCACGCTTCTCTATCTTGTTCACGGCGCGGCCGTGCAGCAGCAACAGCAGCTTTCCTACAGTGTATTGTCCGCGCTCAAGCACGGTGTAGACGGTGTCGATATGGTGTTGATCTGCGATGCGGCCAACCGCCGCCCCGACCTGCCCCTGCGCCATGTTGTGATCTCGCCAGAGCAGATCGCGCAATGGACCGACGGCGGGCGCCGACCTGCGCGCGCGCAGCTTCATGCCCTGGATCTGGCCCTTCGGGAGACAGGCGGGCCGGTGTGCTGGGCCTCAACCGACAGCGCATTCACCGCTGCGCCAGCTCGGCTCTTGGAGCGTATCACGCCAGAGACGCCTCTGTTTTTTGACCG
The DNA here is from genome assembly GCF_055693725.2 of Epibacterium sp. HA2-3. NCBI lineage: Bacteria > Pseudomonadati > Pseudomonadota > Alphaproteobacteria > Rhodobacterales > Roseobacteraceae > Epibacterium > Epibacterium sp. HA2-3. The sequence goes on from NZ_CM172490.1 coordinate 2,267,993, forward strand.
GGACGGCTGGCTCACGTCGCGACCGGAATGGAGCCCGATTATTGACGCCTGCAAGGACACTGCCCTCTCAGAACAGATCCACCCCAGCACAGAGGTCTTCGATACGGGCATTTTGGGGTTTTCGCCCTCAGATTTGGATTTCATAAATCAATCATTGAACCCCTCTTTTTGGCCCCGCATTCCCAACAGTGTTGACAATTTCGAACAAATCTACCTATGCGCGCTCCTTGCGCAAAACGCACAGGAATTGCGGTTCTCTCACGACCTGGTGCGGCGGTATCAGGGCTATATGCAACATGTCTACCAAGGGCGGCTGGAGGCAATGTTTCCACCCGGCGGGGCCGTGAACACCGCGCTGGCAGCGCAGTTGCCTGCTATAACAGAGCCGCCCAAACCCTTGCATTTGCGTCTAAAAGCCAAAGCCTATGCGCTCAGACGCGGGCTTGGGCATGGGACGGAGTTTGGCTATCTCGCCTATCTCTGCGCCTTTGCGGCTCCGACCCCAGAGGGGCGCAATGTCTGGGCCAATATCGCTCTGGACATGATGGAACGCTCTGCCCGCGCGCCGCAAAAGCTGGTCAAGGACCTCTCAAAGCTTGCGCCTGAGGCATTGCCTGATGCGGAGCTTTCACCACAAACCGAAGAAAGATGGCGCAGGTATTGGATGAACGCCGGGCTCTAAACTCTTTCGCCCGCGTCAAGTTTTGCGAGGAACGCGCTCGCTTCCTGCAAAATCACATCGCGTTTCTCTTCGTCCATCCGGTCCCAGGTGCGATACATGTTGCCCATGCGCGGGTTGCCCTCAAACCGTGCCCGATGGCGGTTCAGGAAATCCCAGTACAGCAGGTTGAACGGACAGGCGCCCTCGCCCGTTTTTTGCTTCACCTTATAGGCGCAACTTCCGCAATAATTGGACATTCTGTCGATGTAGGCACCGCTGGAGACATAGGGTTTGGAGGCAATGATGCCGCCATCGGCAAACTGGCTCATGCCGACGGTGTTGGGCGCCTCGACCCACTCAAACGCATCTGCATACACTGCGAGATACCATTCGTGTACCTGTGCCGGATCGACCCCGGCCAAAAGCGCAAAATTCCCGGTCACCATCAGCCGCTGGATGTGGTGGGCGTAGGCCTCCTGCCCGGTCTGCTCCACCGCTTGCGAGAGGCAATGCATGTCCGTCTCCGCCCCCCAATAGAGCGCGGGCAGCGCGCGGGTTTGCTCCAGTGCGTTACGCGTGGGGTAATCCTCCCCCTCGAGGAAATAGATCCCCCGCACATACTCCCGCCACCCGAGGATCTGCCGGATGAAACCTTCGACCGCATTGAGCGGCGCATGGCCGTCCTGATGTGCGACCTCGGCCGCCTCGCAGATCTCCAGCGGGGTCAACAGACCGATGTTGAGATAGGGCGACAGGATGGAGTGATAGAGCCAGCGCTCATCCGTCATCATCGCATCCTGATAGTCCCCGAACTGCGGCAGAGCGTGGGTGATGAAATGCGCAAGCGCCTCCTGCGCTTCTTCGCGGGTGGTGGCAAACCAGAACGGTCGCAGATCCCCGAAATGCGTGCCAAAGCGCGCCTCCACCAGATCCAGCACCTCCTCGACCTCGGCGTCCGGTTCAAACCGGGGTGGTCCCTTGTGGTCGATGGTCTTGGGGGGCGCCTTGCGGTTCTCTGAATCGTAATTCCACTTGCCGCCAACCGGGGTGTCTCCCTCCATCAGAAGGCCGGTTTTCTTGCGCATCAGGCGATAGAAATACTCCATCCGGAGCTGTTTTTTGCCCTCGGCCCACTCGGTGAAATCCTCGCGCGCGGCGAGAAAGCGGTCGTCGGCATGAAAATGAACCTTGAGGGGGGCATATTTCAACGCGTGGATCAGCCGCCACTCGCCCGGCGTGGTGGCCAGCACCTCCGAGGCGCCAAATTCTTCGGCCCGGCGCAACAACTCCCCCACGATGCTCTCCGCGCCATCCTCGTCCAGACGCCGATAGGCCACACGCCAGCCATGCCTTTCGAGACGCTGCGCAAACTTGCGCATCGCCGCCAGCACCAACGCGATCTTCTTGGGGTGATGCGGGACATATGTGCCCTCGTCCATCACCTCCGCCATCACCACCACATCATGTGCAGGGTCTGCCGCTTTGAGCGCCGACAACCCTTCTGAAAGCTGGTCCCCCAGCACCAAAACAAGCCGTGTCATGATCGTGCTAACTGGCGCAGTGGGCGGGAAAATCCACCCGCAGTCAGAAAGTTCTTGGAAATTTTCAGCTCCGCCACCTCGCCCAGCACCCGCCATCGCTGCACCGCAGAGAATTTTGGCCCTTCCCATTCGCCGCTTGGCCTGTATAACTCGGGCCATGACCACGTTTTTGCATATCCAGATTGCCGACGCTGCTTCCTGCGGCGCGCTTTCGCGTGGCCTACTGCTCCTAATCCGCCTCTGAGCGTGCCATCCGGCGCGCCCGCTCAGAGGATGTGCATGCGCGCCATGGATTGGACCCTACCCCCCGAACAACATGCCTGACGTCCCCGGGGATCAGAGCAAGAAAGACATTTGACATGACCAGCAAGACCGACACCGTGAACCAGCAGGATCGCGTTCTCATTTTTGACACCACGTTGCGCGATGGCGAGCAGAGCCCCGGCGCGACCATGACCCATGATGAAAAGCTCGAGATTGCCGAGCTTCTGGACGATATGGGTGTCGACATCATCGAGGCCGGTTTCCCGATTGCCTCGGAGGGCGATTTCAAGGCCGTGAGCGAGATCGCGGAACGCTCCAAGAACTCCGTGATCTGTGGCCTGGCGCGTGCGAATTTCAAGGACATCGACCGCTGCGCCGAAGCCGTGCGCAAGGCTGCAAAGCCCCGCATCCACACGTTTATCGGCACGTCGCCGCTGCACCGCGCCATTCCCAACCTCACCATGGATGAGATGGCCGAGCGCATCCACGACACCGTGACCCATGCGCGCAACCTCGTGGACAATGTGCAATGGTCGCCGATGGATGCGACACGCACCGAATGGGATTACCTCTGCCGGGTCATCGAGATCGCGATCAAGGCGGGTGCGACCACCATCAACATCCCCGACACGGTTGGCTATACCGCGCCGCGCGAGAGCGCCGACCTGATCCGGCGCCTGATTGAAACCGTGCCCGGCGCTGACGAGATCATCTTTGCGACCCATTGCCATAACGACCTTGGCATGGCGACCGCGAACTCTTTGGCCGCAGTCGAGGCGGGCGCGCGCCAGATCGAATGCACCATCAACGGCCTTGGCGAGCGTGCGGGCAATACCGCGCTCGAAGAGGTGGTGATGGCAATGCGCGTGCGCAACGACATCATGCCGTTCCAGACCGGGATCGACACCAAGAAGATCATGCATATCTCGCGCCGCGTCGCCACGGTTTCGGGCTTTAACGTGCAGTTCAACAAGGCGATCGTCGGCAAGAATGCCTTTGCCCACGAAAGCGGCATCCACCAGGATGGCATGCTCAAGAACAAGGAAACCTTCGAGATCATGCGCCCCGAAGACGTGGGCCTTGCGGGAACGTCGCTGCCCCTGGGCAAACACTCCGGCCGCGCCGCACTGCGCGACAAGCTCTCGAGCCTCGGGTTTGAAATCGGAGACAACCAGCTCAAGGATGTATTCGTGCGCTTCAAGGAGCTCGCGGACCGCAAGAAAGAGGTGTTCGACGACGACATCATCGCCCTCATGCGCACCAGCGGCGACGAGGACGATCACCTGAAGCTGGTGTCGATGAAAGTGGTCTGCGGCACCGGCGGCCCGGCGGAATCCACCGTCGAGATGGAAGTTGACGGCAAGGACGTTACGGAAACCGCCGAAGGCGATGGACCGGTGGATGCCACATTTAAGGCGATCCGCAAGATCCACCCCAACGCCGCGCATCTGCAGCTTTATCAGGTGCATGCCGTGACCGAGGGCACGGACGCGCAGGCAACCGTCTCTGTGCGCCTTGAAGAAGACGGCGTGATCGCCACCGGCGACAGCGCCAACACCGATACGGTTGTGGCCTCTGCGATGGCATACATTGACGCGCTCAACCGCCTGATCGTGCGCCGCGACAAGATGGGCGAAGGCGCGGATTCGCGCGAGATTTCCTATAAAGACGTGGACTGACACACGTCACATCAAAGATCAAAAAAGGGCGCCGTCGGGCGCCCTTTCTTGTTACTGTGCATGACGTTGCTGCAGGCGCGGACTACTGCCGCTGCAACAGCACAAGCGCCACCGCAGTCACGATCACGCCCGACAGCAGATAGAGCGCCGCCGCCCAGAGCCCAAAGGTCCACGCCAGCACCAACCCGCAAAGCGGTGCAAAGGCTGCGCCTAGAATCCACGACAGGTTGGTGGCCATCGCCGCACCCGAATACCGATACTGCGGCTTGAAGCGATCCGGGACGATCGCGCTCGATTGCCCGTAGGCCAGACCCAGCACCACAAAGCCGAGGATGATGTAGATCGCCGGTGCCCGCTCGAGCGTGCCGATGCTGAGGCAAAGCAACAGGATCAGGGCACTGCTGATCCACAACACCACGGGACGACCAAATTTATCCGCCAGTACGCCCGACAGGATTACGGTCACGATGGCGAGGGTGCCGCCCGCAAGCTGCAGCAACAGGATGCTGGAGAGGTTACTTTCGGTGAAGAGCAGAGAATAGCTGAGCGGGAACACCGTCACCATGTGAAAGAGCGCGTAGCTCGCCAGTGGCAGGAGCGCCGACAGGACAATGGTGCGCCATTCCTGTGACATCAACTCTCCAAGCGGCGCCGAGCGCAGCACCACCTCGTCATCGCCCGCAAAATTCGTCGACAGGAGCCGGAGCCGCGCAAAGAGCGACACCACATTAACCGCCATCACCGCAAAGAAAGCAAAGCGCCAGCCATAGGTGAGGAATTCCTCTTCGCTCAGGAATCCGGTCAGCACATAAAACAGCGCCGCCGCGACGCAAAATCCAACAGGCCCGCCGATTTGCGGCACCATGCTGTACAGGCCGCTTTGCCCTTTGGGCGCCGCCGCCTTGAGCTGCAGGGTGATCCCGTCCCATGCACCGCCAAGGCCGAGCCCCTGCATGAAGCGCAGCGCCGCCAGCGCAATTGGCGCGCCGATCCCCCAGGCTTCATAGCCGGGCAAAAGACCGATGGCGACGGTCGAGACACCCAGGATCATCAGTGCCACCGTGACTTTGCCCGCACGACCGATCACCAGTTGGAGGCGCCGCCCCAGAAGGCTTGCGATGGGGCGCGCAAGAAACGCCAGCGAGAACAGCGCAAAAGACCACAGCGTGCCCATCATCGGGTCAAGATGCGGGAAAAATACCGCCGGAAACACCAGCGCAGAGGCAATGGCGTAGACAAAAAAGCCGAAAAAATCTGTCACGCGCGCCATCACCACGGTGATGATCACGTCGTCAAACGTGACATCAGAATGCTGTGCATTTGCCTCAGTCGTTGTCATGTCAGTCTCCTCGAAAGTCAGCGTAGAGCTAGCACCAAGCGCCCCTCAAACAACCCAAACCAGTGCCTCAACGGGCCAGCGCGAACAAATGTCGCATCTGAAATGTGGGTTTTGGCCCGATCCCGTCATTGTGTCGCAGTTGCGGGCAAATCAAACCGAAATAGGTAGCAGCCCAAAGCAAATTCTACTCTATCAGAAGGGCGGCACCCCATGCGGTATCTTCGTTTCCTGTGTTGTGCTTTGGCGTTTTTGACGCTGTCGGGCTGCAATCTCGTATTGCTGTCCCCCTCCGGCGACATCGCCGCGCAGCAGGGCGACCTCATCGTTTACTCCACAGTCCTCATGCTCATCGTCATCATTCCTGTGATGGCGCTGACGGTGTTTTTTGCCTTCAAATACCGGGCAGACAATAAGGACGCCCGGTACGAGCCGGACTGGGATCACTCCGTCAGTCTCGAGATCGTGGTGTGGTTTGTGCCGCTTGCGATCATCATCTGTCTGGCAGGGCTGACCTGGGTGGCGACCCACCGGCTGGAGCCCTATGACGATCTGCGCCGCGTCTCCGAGACCAAGCCCATCGACCCCAATGTGGAACCCATGGAGGTTCAGGTGGTGGCGCTCGATTGGAAATGGCTGTTCATCTATCCCGAATACGGCGTGGCAACCGTCAACGAGGCTGCAGCCATCGTGGATCGCCCGGTGGAGTGGAAACTCACGTCCTCTACGGTGATGAACGCCTTCTACATCCCGGAAATGGCCGGGATGATCTATGCGATGGCCGGGATGGAGACCGAGCTCAACGCGGTGATCAACGAACCCGGCACGTTTGAGGGTTTTTCGGCCAACTACAGCGGCAATGGGTTCTCTCACATGCGGTTTGATTTCATCGCCGAGGATGAAGCGGGCTTTGAGGCCTGGGTCGAAGAGGTCCGTGCAAGCGGCATGACGCTTGATCAGGACTCCTATGCGGTGCTCGAACAGCCCAGCGTCGCCCATGAGGTCGAGTATTTCGGCGCGGTCGAAGACGGGCTCTGGGACAAGATCCTCAACATGTGCGCTGGCCCCAATGCGCTGTGCCTCAACGACATGATGATGGTTGACGCGCTTGGCGGTGGCGGTCTGGCGGGGCTCTACAATCGAGAACTCTATCGCGGGATCTGCTCGGCAGACGACCCCGAAGCGCTGCTGGCGATGCTAAGGCCTGACATTCAGGAAGAACAGCAGCGCGAAGACATTCTGCAGGCCATGACCCTGACCTCAGGTGACCTGCTTCCCAATTCCAACACAACAGAGGCGAACTGACACATGGCTACGATTCCTGCTACAACAGCAGCCGCTCAGTCCAGTGACGCCCTCAACCAGACCCATTGGTTCTGGGGCAAGCTCGGCTGGGACATCTTTCCCTTCTACGATCCAATCATCTTTGGCACCTTTATCGGGACCTGTATCCTTGCGGCCGGGGTGGTCGGCATAGTGCTCTACTACCGCCTCCTGCCCTATCTGTGGAACGAGTGGTTCACCACGGTGGACCACAAGAAAATCGGCATCATGTACATGATCCTTGCGGTTGTGATGTTGGTGCGTGGCTTTGCCGATGCAGTGCTGATGCGGCTGCATCAGGCGCTGGCCTCGGCGGGATATGTGGGCTTCTTGCCCGCGTATCACTACGATCAGGTCTTTACCGCGCATGGCGTGATCATGATCTTCTTCGTGGCTATGCCCTTTATCACCGGCTTCATGAACTATGTGATGCCGCTGCAGATCGGGGCGCGCGACGTGGCCTTTCCGTTCCTCAACAACTTCAGCTTCTGGCTGACGGTGTCGGGCGCGGTACTGATCATGATCTCGCTCTTTGTGGGGGAGTTTGCCGCGACCGGCTGGCTGGCCTACGCGCCGCTTTCGGGCCTGAAGTTCAGCCCCGGCGTCGGCATGGACTACTACCTGTGGTCGCTCAATATTGCCGGGATCGGCACCACGCTTTCGGGCATCAACCTCGTTGTGACCCTCGTCAAGATGCGCGCACCGGGCATGACCTGGATGAAGCTGCCGATTTTCAGCTGGACCACGCTCTGTACCAACATCTTGATTGTTGTGACCTTCCCGGTCCTCACCGCGACCCTCGCGCTGCTGACTGCGGATCGCTACCTCGGCACCCATTTCTTTACCAATGAGATGGGCGGCAACCCGATGATGTATGTGAACCTGATCTGGATCTGGGGCCACCCGGAGGTCTACATCCTGATCCTGCCAATCTTTGGGATCTTTTCCGAGATCGTCGCGACCTTCTGCGGCAAACGCCTCTTTGGCTATGCCTCCATGGTCTATGCGACCTGCGTCATCATGGTCCTGAGCTACATCGTCTGGCTGCACCACTTCTTTACGATGGGGGCTGGTGCGGATGTGAACTCCTTCTTTGGGATCACAACGATGATCATCTCGATCCCCACGGGGGCCAAGCTCTTCAACTGGCTCTTCACCATGTACAAGGGGCGTATCCGCTTTGAACTTCCGATGATGTGGACCATCGCCTTTATGCTGACCTTTGTGGTCGGGGGCATGACCGGCGTGCTTCTGGCGGTGCCGCCTGCGGACTACGTGCTGCATAACTCCTTGTTCCTGATTGCACATTTCCACAATGTGATCATCGGGGGCGTTGTGTTCGGCATCTTTGCGGGAATCACCTACTGGTGGCCCAAGGCCTTTGGCTTCCACCTTGATCCTTTCTGGGGCAAGGTCAGCTTCTGGGGCTGGGTCGGCGGGTTCTGGGTGGCCTTCATGCCGCTCTATCTTCTGGGCCTGATGGGCGTCACCCGTCGTCTGAGCCAGTTTGAAGACACCATCTACGCAGGGTATTTCTTTACCGCCCTCATCGGCGCGCTGATGATCGCGGTCGGGCTTCTGGCCTTCCTCGTGCAGATCTTCGTGTCGATCCGCAACCGCGAGAAATTGGCGGTGGGCAATGATCCTTGGGGCGGGCGCACGCTGGAGTGGTCCACCACCTCGCCGCCGCCCTATTACAACTTTGCCTTCACCCCGCGCGTCCACGAGCGCGACGCCTGGCACCATATGAAAACCCATGACGCCAAGGCGCCGACCTCGGGCTTCGTACCGATCCACATGCCGCACTACACGGCAAGCGGGATCATTCTGGCGGGGCTGATGACGGTAATGGGCTTTGCACTGGTCTGGCACATCTGGTGGCTCTCGGCGCTGATGTTCCTTGCAAGCCTCGCCTATGGGATCGCTCATACCTTCAACTACAACCGCGACTATTACGTGCCCGCCGAAGAGGTCTCTGAAATCGAGACCGGGCAGAGAACAGTCGCCACGCCTGCGGAGTAAAACATGTCACATTCTGCTGCGACACCCGCCCCAGAGGCGTTGGAGTTCTATGTCACCGAAGATCCCCATGCAGGTCATGGGGATCACCACCACGACACCGGCACCATGCTGGGGTTCTGGATCTACCTGATGAGCGACTGCCTGATCTTTGGCATTCTCTTTGCGGTGCATGCGGTGGTGGGCACAAGCTATGCCGCCGGACCCTCGCCTGCGGATCTGTTCGAGATTGACAAGATCCTGCTGGCGACCTTCTTCCTGCTGTTTTCATCCATCACCTACGGGTTTGCGGTGATCAACATGCAGCAGCGCAAGCAGCGCGCCATGATGCTGTGGCTTGGGGTTACGCTGGTCTTTGGCCTTGGCTTTCTGGTGATGGAGATCCTGGAGTTCCAACACCTGTGGCATCTCGGGGCCGGACCCGGTGCCAGCGCCTTCCTGTCGTCCTTCTGGGTGCTGGTCGGCACCCACGGCCTGCACGTCACGGCCGGGGCGATCTGGCTGGTGGTGCTTTTGGTGCAGGTTCAGATGCATGGTCTCACCGAGGCCAATACGCGTCGCATCCTCTGCCTCAGCATGTTCTGGCACTTCCTTGATCTGATCTGGATCGGGGTCTTCTCATTCGTCTATCTCACGGGGGTACTGCTATGAGCGCCCATTCACACGGCTCTTACAAATCCTACGCGATCGGCTTTGTGTTGTCGGTCATCCTGACCGTGATCCCCTTCTGGCTGGTTCTGGGAGAGGTGGACATCGGCGTCAACACGGCGATTGCCGTCATCTTTGGTCTCGGAGCGGTGCAGATCATCGTCCACATGCATTACTTTCTGCATGTGACCTATGGGGCCGAGGATGGCTGGCAGGTGATGTCGCTGGTGTTCACGGGGATCTTGCTGATCATCGTGCTGGCCGGGTCGATCTGGGTGATGGCGCATCTGCATGAAAACATGATGCCCGCACATGAACAGATCGAACGGGTCAGGAACCTGCCATGAGCACAGGCATAGACACGGAGGGCGGCGGCAAACGCCGCCCTTTCTGGGTCGATGCGGTGATCCTCGCGCTGGCCTTTGGGGTCTTTGTCACCATGGTGAGGCTGGGCAACTGGCAGATGGATCGGCTGGCATGGAAACTTGACCTCATCGAGCAGGTTGAAACACGCGCCTTTGGCCCGCCGGTGGCCGCCCCGATCAAAGGAGCAGCACCAGAATATCAGCGCGTCACCATGCAGGGCGTCTTTCGCCACGACCTGAGCCTACGCATCAAGGCGGTGACGGAAATCGGTCCCGGCTCCTGGGTGATGACCCCGATTGAGGGCGCAGAGCAGACGGTCTGGGTCAATCGTGGTTTTGTGCCGCCCCAGATGCGCCTAGACGAGATCAACCGCCCCGAGGGCCTGCAAGAGATCACCGGCCTCATCCGCAGCGACCAGCCCGGCGGCACGCTCCTTGAGCAGAACCTTCCCGACCGGGACCGCTGGGTGTCCGCCGATCTGGCGCTGATGTCCGCCGACCGCGGCATCGAGGCTGCGGGTTATTATATTGATGCAGCGCATCAGGGCGCCGCAGCCGACTGGCCACGCGGAGGTATGACGCAGCTTGATTTTCGCAACACCCATCTGAGCTATGCGCTCACATGGTACGCCATGGCGGTGCTGTTCTTTGGCGCCATGGCCTATGTGATCTGGGACCGGGTGCGCGCCCCCAAAGAGCGCACAAGCTGACCTGCGCGCTCTTTGGGTTTATCCATCGGTACAATGCGGGGCAGAAACCGTAGCGTTTACTTGAAACGCCCGCCCGCCTCGATCACTTCGATCTGGTAGCCATCGGGGTCGGCCACAAAGAAGAACCGCGCGACGCGCTCGCCCGCGGGGCGAAAGTCCACGATGTCGCGTGGCGCGCCCCCTGCGGCTTCGACCTTGGCGCGCGCCGCTTCCAGATCCTCGACCACCACAGCCAGATGACCATAGCCATTGCCCAGATCATAGGCCTCGGTCTGGGATTTGTTGACCGTAAGCTCCAACTCAAAGCTGCCCTCGGGCGCGGTCAGGTAGATCAGCGTGAAATCATCAAAATCGAGCCGGTCTGCGATCTCCATGTCGAACGCCGCCTTGTAAAACGCCACGGAGGCAGTCTCGTCGAGGACGCGGATCATGCTATGGGCAAGTTTGGTCACTGAAATCTCCGTTTTGAAACAGCGTATATAGTGCCGGATCCGCGCGGATTCCGGCATAACTGTGGTCTTGGATGGATGCGATTACGCGAGGGCCGCGCGAATTTTCTCGGCGTGGGCGGAAATGGCCTCCATATCGCCCATCTGCCCCGGCGCGCGCAGCGACAGCCCCTCGTGACGAGGCAACACATGGAAATGCAGGTGGAACACCTCCTGCCCGCCGGCAGCTTCGTTAAACTGCTGGATCGTCACCCCGTCCGCATCAAAGGCCGCCTTGCTGGCCTGCGCCAGTTTCTGAACACTGCGGATCACCGCCTCAAGCTGCGCGGCGCTGGCATCCAGCACATTGCGGCAAGGGGTTTTGGGGATCACCAAGAGATGCCCGTCCGCGCGCGGCATGATGTCCATAAACGCAAGCGTGTCGTCATCTTCATAAACCCGCATGGAGGGGATCTCTCCGCGCAGGATCTTGGCAAAGATATTGTCGTTGTCATAGGCGGTCATGGCGGGTTCTCTCTCCGTATCAACCGAAAGCGGATCACAGGATCGGGTGTCGCAGCCAACGCGCGCGGGGTCAAGCAACCAGCCCCGTCACGTCGCAGGTTCGCGTCGCGCAGAGGACATGGCAAGGCGCCAAAGACGCAATCGGATGAATATTTCACCGTCATTGAGACCCAAAACTCAAGAGGGCGCGACAATTATTCTTGATCCAGATCAAACTCCGCCATTGAAGGGCCGCGCAGGCCATTCTAAAACCACCAAGAGTCCAGAGCCGCCGGGGAATCCCCCGTGCGGTCTCTGAGGAGTATAAACAGGAGGCACCCAAATGGCAGACGCAGCCATTCAAGGTCACGGCCACGAAGACGAGCGGAGCTTTTTCACCCGCTGGTTTATGAGCACGAACCACAAGGATATCGGTATCCTTTACCTGATCGTTTCGGCGCTCACCGGCTTCATTTCCGTCGCATTCACCGTCTACATGCGACTCGAACTTATGGATCCCGGTGTGCAGTACATGTGTCTGGAAGGCTTTGCCGCAGACCCCTGTACGCCGAATGGCCATCTCTGGAACGTGCTGATTACAGGCCACGGCGTCTTGATGATGTTCTTCGTCGTCATCCCGGCCCTGTTCGGCGGGTTTGGCAACTATTTCATGCCGCTGCAGATCGGCGCGCCGGATATGGCGTTCCCGCGGATGAACAACCTCAGCTTCTGGATGTATGTTGCAGGCACCGCCCTAGCGGTCTCCTCGGTCTATGCGCCGGGCGGCAACAACCAGCTGGGCGCTGGCGTGGGTTGGGTTCTCTATCCGCCGCTCTCCGTCAAGGAAGGCGGGATCGCGATGGATCTGGCGATTTTCGCCGTGCACGTCTCCGGTGCCTCCTCGATCCTGGGCGCGATCAACATGATCACCACCTTCCTGAACATGCGTGCCCCCGGCATGACCCTGTTCAAGGTGCCGCTCTTCAGCTGGTCGATCTTCGTCACCTCCTGGCTGATCCTTCTGTCCCTGCCGGTTCTGGCGGGCGCAATCACCATGCTGCTGATGGATCGTAACTTCGGCTTCACCTTCTTTGATGCCGCAGGCGGCGGGGACCCGGTTCTCTACCAGCACATCCTGTGGTTCTTCGGCCACCCCGAAGTGTACATCGTGATCCTGCCGGGCTTTGGCATCATCTCTCACGTGATCGCGACCTTCTCGCGCAAGCCTGTGTTTGGCTACCTGCCGATGGTCTGGGCGATCATCGCGATTGGTGTTCTGGGCTTCGTCGTTTGGGCGCACCACATGTACACCGTCGGCATGAGCCTCAACCAGCAGGCCTACTTCATGCTGGCCACCATGGTGATCGCCGTGCCCACAGGGGTGAAGGTCTTCTCGTGGATCGCAACCATGTGGGGCGGCTCCATCGAGTTCAAAGCCCCCATGGTCTTTGCTTTCGGCTTCCTGTTCCTGTTCACCGTTGGCGGTGTGACCGGTGTGGTGCTGTCGCAGGCGGCCGTGGACCGGGCCTATCATGACACCTATTACGTGGTGGCACACTTCCACTACGTGATGAGCCTTGGTGCGGTGTTTGCGATCTTCTCCGGCATCTACTTCTACTTTGGTAAGATGACCGGCCGTCAGTACTCCGAACTGGGCGCACAGATTCACTTCTGGATGTTCTTCATCGGTGCAAACCTGACGTTCTTCCCGCAGCACTTCCTGGGCCGTCAGGGCATGCCGCGTCGCTACATCGACTATCCCGAAGGCTTTGCATACTGGAACAAGATCTCGTCCTATGGCGCGTTCCTGTCCTTTGCCTCCTTCATCTTCTTCTTCGGTGTGGTGATCTATTCACTGCTGCGTGGCGCGCGTGTGACCCAGAACAACTACTGGAACGAATACGCCGACACGCTGGAGTGGACCCTGCCCTCTCCGCCGCCGGAGCACACCTTTGAAATCCTGCCCAAGCAGGAAGACTGGGACAAAAGCCACAGCCACTAAGACCGGCTTGAGCTGAAACCAAAACGCCCCGGAGCCACAGGCTTCGGGGCGTTTTCTTTTCTCGCGCAGGGTCTTTTCCACCGCCCGCAAAACCGGGTCATTTTACTCGACAGGGCTGATCGCCAGACTAAACTATGCGTCATGCCCTATGATTGGACCCAGCCCCCCAGCGATCATGGAGGCGAGCTGCATCTGTGGCCGCATCAATCGCTCCCCCCCGAAGGCTACATGCGCTTTATCGGGGCGACAGCCGCGCTCATCACGGTGCCTTTGCTGCCGCTGATGGGCACACCGCTGTTCTGGGGACTGATCCCTTTTCTGACGCTGGCCGTCTTTGGCATGAAATATGCGCTCGATCAGAACCGCCGCCATGCGCAAATCATTGAGGTTCTGCGCCTCGGCCCTGAAGAGGCCGAGCTGATCCGGCGTGACGCACGCGGCAGCGAGCAGTCCTGGCGCTGCAATCGCCACTGGACCCAGGTGTCCCTGCACCCTGATCGCGGTCCGGTGCCCAACTATGTGACATTGCGCGGCGCCGGGCGCGAGGTGGAAATCGGTGCGTTCCTCTCCGAAGATGAGCGCAAGGCGCTCTACCACGATCTGCGCGACGCGATTCGACAGTCCGACAGCCGCTAGCCCATCGAAGCCACAGGTACAAAAAACCCGGCTCTGGGGTCAGAGCCGGGGTTCATCTGTCGTCGCGATGCCCGCGCCAGTTATGGCAATCGAAGACCTCAGCAGCCCCCTGCCGAGCAGAGCTGATCCTTGACCATCGGGCCCACTTTGCCAAAGTCCATCTGGCCGGTGTATTTGGCCTTGAGCGCGCCCATGACCTTGCCCATGTCGCGGATGGATTCAGCACCCGTTTCATCAACGGCGGCCTTCACTGCGTTCGACACCTCATCCTCAGAGAGCTGTTTGGGCAGGAATTCCTCAATGATCTCAATCTCGTTCATCTCGCGCTCGGCGAGGTCGAGCCGTCCGCCCTCCTCATAGGCGCGCACGCTTTCCTTGCGCTGCTTGGTCATCTTGCCGAGGATGGCGAGGATCTCTTCATCGCCGATGCCGCCTTCTTCCCCGTCACCGCGCGCAGCGATTTCACGGTCCTTGATGGCAGCATTGATCAGGCGCAGAGTGCAGAGACGCTCCATCGCCTTGTCCTTCATCGCCTGTTTGAGGGCCTCGTTGACCCGAGTTCGCGTATCCATGTTTTCTCTTCGTCCAGGTGGAGCAAGAAGAGGCAGTATTATTCAAATCCACCGCAATATTCAAGCTCCCCCAATTGTGCGAGACGCAGGGCCGGTATCGGCCTATCGGTGCTTGACCCCGCGCGGCGCGGGACTTATTGATGCGCGAATTTTGCCCGCATGGAGAGTCGAGTCATGGTCGAAACCGTTTCGCCGAAGCCAACCGCCTGCCTGGCCCTTGCAGATGGCACCGTGTTCTATGGACACGGGTTTGGCGCCACCGGGCGATGCGTGGCCGAGCTGTGCTTTAACACCGCAATGACCGGCTATCAGGAAATCATGACCGACCCCTCCTATGCAGGTCAGGTCGTCACCTTCACCTTCCCCCACATCGGCAATACCGGCGTCACCCCCGAGGATGACGAAACCGCCGACCCGGTGGCCGCAGGCATGGTGGTGAAATGGAATCCGACGCTGTCCTCCAACTGGCGCGCCACCGAAGAGCTCAAGTCCTGGCTCACCCGCACGGGCCGCATCGCCATTGGCGGCGTAGACACCCGCCGTCTGACCCGTGCGATCCGCCAGCAGGGCGCGCCGCATGTGGCGATGGAGCATAACCCGGACGGGAATTTCGATCTTGAGGCGCTGGTCGCCGCCGCCCGCGCCTGGCCCGGCCTTGAGGGCATGGACCTCGCCAAGGACGTGACCTGCGCGCAGTCCTACCGCTGGGATGAGATGCGTTGGGCCTGGCCCGAGGGCTACAGCCGTCAGGAAGAGCCCAAGCACAAGGTGGTCGCCATCGACTATGGTGCCAAGCGCAACATCCTGCGCTGCCTCGCCTCGGCGGGCTGCGATGTCACCGTACTGCCAGCCACCGCGACCTCGGAAGAGGTACTGGCCCATGGCCCTGATGGTGTGTTCCTCTCCAATGGCCCCGGCGACCCGGCCGCAACCGGCGCATACGCTGTGCCGATGATCAAGGAAATCCTGGATAAGACCGACTTGCCGGTCTTTGGGATCTGTCTGGGCCACCAGATGCTCGCACTCGCTTTGGGGGCCAAGACCACCAAGATGAACCACGGCCACCACGGCGCCAACCACCCGGTCAAGGAACACGGCACCGGCAAGGTGGAGATCACGTCGATGAACCACGGCTTTGCAGTGGATGCTCAAACCCTGCCCGAGGGCGTCGAAGAGACCCATGTCTCGCTGTTTGACGGCTCCAACTGCGGCATTCGCATGACCGATCGCCCGGTCTACTCCGTGCAGCACCACCCCGAGGCCAGCCCCGGCCCGCAGGACAGTTTTTATCTGTTCGAGCGCTTTGCAGAGGCGATGGCCGCGCGCAAGGCCTGATCGAGCCGCCGTTTCAGTTCTGACACCGCCCGGTTGCCATGCAATCGGGCGGTGTCTTTTTGCGGCGGCTTTTCATCTATTGCGGGTGTTTAACTACGGCCGCTTCCGGCGCTCTGCTAGCCTCGGCGCATGGGCCAAAACCAAATGGATCTGCACCGGCGCAGCCGCGTCCTTTATCGCCGGTCTGCGCGTGCAGGCGGGGTGCGCCCCCCTGCAGCGGCTCCGCCCGATCTTGGGGACCTCCACAGGCAGCACCTCGACAATATCGCGCGTCTGGAACGCACTCGCCAGAAGGCCGCTGTGCGGCGGATCGGGATTGATGAGCCTGACAAGGACATCCTGTCTCTGCGCCCACCCGCTTTTTGGATCAGGCATCAAGCGGTGCCACTGGAAATGCTTGGTCGAACCGCACTGGTGCTGATGGCCGATCCCGCAGGCCTTGCCGCCCTGAGGCAGGATCTTCGGGGTCAATTTGATGAGGTGATCCCAATTCCCACCCCCGCGGCAGAGATTGAGGCCATCTTGCTGAGGGCGCTTCAGGCACAGATGACACGGGAGGCTGCGCGCAGCGTTGCCCCCGCCGTCAGTTGCCGCAGCTTTGATTACCGCGCTGCCCGCGCCCCAGCCTTTGCAACGGGGACGCTTTTGTGTCTGTTTTCCATTCTCGCGCCGCATCTTGTGACTGCGGTGTTGGCTGTAGCGGCGCTTGTGACATTGCTGATGTTCACGGCCCTCAGGATCTCCGGCCTCTTGGCGGCGGCACGCCCGGACCGGCCAAAATCCGAAACACCCAAGGATCTGCCTCAGATGTCGATGCTGGTGCCGCTCTATCGTGAGGCGGAAATTGGCAAGCATCTCTTGCGCCGCCTGTGTCGCCTCACCTATCCGCGCGACCGCCTTGAGGTATTGCTTGTCCTTGAGGAAAACGACGATGTGACCCGAAATGCCGTAAAATGCGCAGACCTGCCCGATTGGTTCCGGGTGGTCGAGGTGCCGGGCGACGGCACGCTCACCACAAAGCCGCGCGCAATGAACTATGCGCTGAATTTCTGCCGGGGAGAGATCATCGGGATCTGGGATGCTGAAGATGCCCCGGAGCCAGACCAACTCGAGAGTGCGGCCAGCGCCTTTGCTCATGCCCCCCCCGACGTGGTGTGCTTTCAGGGAATTCTCGATTTCTACAATCCCAGCCGCAATCTGATTTCGCGCTGCTTTACGCTCGAATATGCGGGATGGTTTCGCGTCCTGCTCCAAGGCATTGCGCGGCTGGGGCTGGTGATCCCGCTTGGAGGCACCACGCTGTTTATCCGCCGCGACGCGCTCGAACAGCTGGGCGCGTGGGATGCACATAACGTCACCGAGGATGCCGACCTTGGCGTGCGGATTGCGCGCGCGGGCTATCGCACCGAAATGCTGCCCACAACCACCTATGAAGAAGCCAACAGCCGCATCACCCCCTGGATCAAACAGCGGTCTCGCTGGCTGAAGGGGTTCATGATGACCTACCTGGTCCACATGCGCGCCCCAAAGGCACTGCTACGGGATGTCGGGTGGCGGCGTTTCTGGGGGCTACAGGCGTTCTTTCTGGGCACCCTCGGGCAATTCCTGCTGGCACCAGTCCTCTGGAGCTTCTGGCTGGTGGCGCTCGGAGTATCGCATCCGCTCGAAGCGTCACTGCCCCGGGATATGCTGTCTGTCGCTGTCGGGGCGCTTGTGTTCTTTGAGGTGCTCAACCTGTGCATCTGGTATTGCGGCGCACGGGCTTCGGGGCGGCCAGTCCTCGCGTTCTGCGCGCCCCTGATGCCTCTCTATTTCATACTTGGCTGTTTTGCCGCCTACAAAGCCCTCTGGGAGGTGTTCGCAGCGCCGTTTTTCTGGGACAAGACCGCGCATGGGGATCATGGCGGCACCACAGAGCATTGACCTCAGCCGCCGCGTGCGCCCGCGTCCTGTTTCAATCGCGTGGTGAAGGCCACCGAGATATGATCCTTCAGCGCCTGCCCTGCCGCCGCCTCATCCCGGTTGGCAATCGCCGCGACAATCGCCTTATGCTCGTCTTGCGCGATGCGCCCGCGCCCCTCGGCAGCCAGCGATGTCGTGGCCATCAGCGCCATGGAGCGATGCACCAGATCCAGTTGCTGCACCAGATAGCGGTTGTGGGAGGCCAGATGGATCTGCTGGTGAAACCGCCGGTTCGCCTTGGCAAGTTCGACCGGGTTGTCGATCAGCGCATCGTCGGCCTCGACCATGTCGCGCAGAACCTGCACCTCTTCGTCGGTGGCATGGCGGGCCGCCAGCGCCGCCGCCAGCCCCTCCAGCTCGCGGCGCACCACATAAAGCTCTGCCATCTGGTTGTGATCAAGCGAGGCCACGATCAGTGACCGGCCATCACGCTCCAGAAGGCTCTGGGTTTCCAGCCGCTGCAATGCCTCGCGAATGGGCGTGCGCGACACCCCAAAACGATCCGCCAGATCATTCTCGACCAAGCGGTCGCCGGGTTTGAACATGCCCACGTCGATGGCGTCGAGGATCAGCCCATAGGCGTCTTTCTGGGTGCTGCTCTTCGTCTGGCTCATCGGCGTGTCGCTCTCCATTGCACCACAATGTTCTACGCCCTGCCTGCGGGGCAATCAAGCCTGAGCCCCAAGGTCGCGCGTGCTATTGCATTGCGAATCCAAGGCATAGCGCCTAGGTCTCGGGCCATGGTCAAGCAATCCTTCTCTCACGTCGAACACTGGGTGTTCGATCTCGACAACACGCTCTATCACCCTTCTGCCCGTCTGTTTGATCAGATCGAGGCCAAGATGATCACCTATGTGATGGAGACCCTCCAGATCGATCACGGGGCCGCCGACAAGCTGCGTGGCGACTATTGGCGCAATCACGGCACCACGCTGGCGGGGCTGATGAAGGAACATGACATCGATCCCGACCCGTTTCTGGTCGCGGTGCATGACATCTCGCTCGACCATCTGGAGCCGGACCAGACGCTCGCAGGTCACATCAAGGCACTCCCGGGGCGCAAGATCGTCTACACCAACGGCTCTGCACCCTATGCAGAGCGCGTGCTGGCCGCGCGGGGGCTGACGGGGCTGTTTGACGGGATATTTGGCGTCGAACATGCAGATTATCGCCCCAAACCCGAGCGCAGCGCCTTTGAACGGGTGTTTGAACGGGCCGGTGTCGACACCACACGGGCGGCGATGTTCGAGGATGATCCACGCAACCTCAACGCGCCACACGCCATGGGGATGCGCACGGTGCATGTGGCGCCCGAGGCCCACCCGGGCGATCACATCCACCATCACACCGAAGATCTGACCGCTTTTCTCGGTCAACTGCGGTAGCCTGTCGCAGCGACGAAAATGCACATGTCGCAGTCATCTTTGGCACCCTACATCGCGCAGAGACACGATATCACGGAGCCTGCCATGACTGCTTACACACTGCCCCCCAAGCTCAGCACCTTTGAGCGGATCATGTTCCGCGTTCCGCTTCTGGGACGGATCTGGAAGGAAGTCACCTATGGCGACGAAGAAAACATCTACTATGCCATCGCGACCTTCCTGAGCCTCTGGGGCATCTCTGTCATGCTGTTTGGCCTGCCCGGCCTTTATCTGCCGGCATTGGCGCTGGTGCCGGTGATATGGATCCTTTTGATCCTGATTTCGCGCGGCTGACCCTACCTGCGGCACAGCGCCGCTTGTGTTTCGCCCGCCCCGCGCCCTATGTCTCCTCCCATAGACATTGCGCGGGGCCGAGGTGATGAACCAGACATGTGACATCCTGATTTCCGGAGGCGGCATTGCCGGGTTGACGGCAGCTGCGGGGTTTGCGGCGCGGGGCTTTTCGGTGATCTGTGTCGATCCCACAGCCCCGGTCACCACGCGTGAGGACGCGGGGGCCGACTTGCGCACCACCGCGTTTTTGCAGCCGGCCAAGTCGCTCCTCGAAGAGGCGGGGCTCTGGTCCCGGTTTGCGCCTCATGCGGCGCCATTGCAGATCATGCGCATCATTGACGCTGGGGGCGCAGACCCAGAGCCCCGTGTGGTGCGTGAATTCGATGCTGCCGAGATTTCCGAGCTGCCTTTTGGTTGGAACCTGCCGAACTGGCTGTTGCGGCGCGAGATGCTGGGGCGGATTGCTGAACTCGCCAATGCCGAGTTCAGGCCCGGCGTCGGCACCCAAAGCCTGTTCACCCGAACCAACGAGGCGCGTGTGACCCTCACCGATGGCAGTCGTGTGCACTGCAAATTGGTGCTGGCCTGTGATGGGCGCGCCTCCCCCATGCGCGAGGCCGCGGGGATCGATGTGCAGACCACCCGCTATGGCCAGAAGGCGCTGGCCTTTGCCGTCACGCACGACACCCCTCACGAAAACGTCTCGACTGAGATCCATCGCACAGGCGGCCCGTTCACTCTGGTGCCGCTGCCGGATCTCGAGGGGCGCCCCTCCTCGGCAATTGTCTGGATGGAGACCAGTGCCAATGCCGACCGGCTTGCTGCATTGGATGAGGTGGATTTTGAGGCGGAGATGAACATCCGCTCTTGTGGCGTTCTCGGCCAGTTGAGCCTGGCGTCGCGCCGAACGCTCTGGCCCATCATCAGCCAGCGCGCCTCGCGCCTTGTCGGGGAGCGTCTGGCCTTGATGGCGGAGGCTGCGCATGTGGTGCCGCCCATCGGGGCGCAGGGGCTCAATATGTCGCTGGCGGATCTGCGGGTTCTGATGGACCTTGCGGATGCGCGTCCAGAGGGCTTGGGCGATCAGGCGATGCTCAACGCCTATGAAAAGGCCCGCCACAGCGACATCAAGCTGCGTGTGAGCGGGATTGATCTCCTCAATCGCGCGTCGATGATGGAGGCGCGGCCTCTGCGCGATCTGCGTGCCGGAGGACTCAACGCGCTCTATTCCCTGCCGCAGGTGCGCAAGATGCTGATGCAGATGGGGCTTGGCGTGCGATAGAAAATGGGCCTGCCCCACAGGACAGGCCCGCGCCTCCGGCGGAGGTATTTTTGAAAAGATGAAGCGGTGTCAGAGCAGCTGGTCGAGCACGGTTTTCAGCCGCGAGAGCGTGCCGTTCACGTCATAGAGTTTATCAAGGCCGAATAGGCCAAGGCGGAAGGTCATGAAGCCATCGGGTTCGTCCACCGCAAGCGGCACGCCCGCAGCAATCTGCATGCCTTGATCGGAGAATTTCTTGCCATTCTGGATCTGGGGATCATCAGTGTAGCTTACGACCACACCCGGCGCGCCAAAGCCCTCGGCGGCGACGGAGGTGACGCCCTTTTTGGCCAGCATTTCGCGCACACCATTGCCGAGTTTCCACTGGGCCTCGCGCAGGCGCTTAAAGCCATAAGCCTTGGTTTCCGCCATCGTGTCCCGGAACTGACGCAGCGCGTCCGTCGGCATGGTGGCGTGATAGGCGTGGCCGCCGTCCTCATAGGCCTGCATGATCGCACGCCATTTCTTGAGGTCGATGGCGAAACTGTCTGAGGTGGTCTCCTCCAGACGCGCAAGCGCGCGTTTTGAGAGCATCACCAGACCCGCTGAAGGGGAGGCGCTCCAGCCCTTTTGCGGTGCCGAGATCAGCACGTCGACGCCCGTGGCCTTCATATCGACCCAGGCGCAGCCAGAAGCGATGCAATCGAGCACCATCAATGCGCCGACCTCATGCGCAGCGGCCGCCATCCGGGTCACATAGTCATCGGGCAGGATCACGCCCGCAGATGTTTCCACATGCGGGGCAAAGACGATGGAGGGCTTTTGCTCCAGGATTGCCTTGGTGACGTCTTCAATGGGTGCGGGTGCAAAAGGAGAATGCGCCCCATTTCCAATCTGACGCGCCTTGAGAACGGTTGCGGATTTTGTGAGGCCGCCGGATTCAAAAATTTGGCTCCAGCGGTAGGAAAACCAGCCGTTACGCACCACCAACGCATCCTGATCGCGGGCGAACTGGCGGGCCACCGCCTCCATTGCGAAGGTGCCGCCGCCGGGCACCAATGCGGTGGCGTCAGCCTTGTAGACCTCTTTCAGCATGGCGTTGATGTCCAGCATCACCTGCTGGAATTCCTTTGACATGTGATTGAGGGAGCGGTCGGTGAAGACCACCGAGAACTCATCCAGACCATCGGGGTCGACTGTCTCCAAGAGGGCCATGTGAAATCTCCTTGCTGCAATTGTGTTGGCTGAGGCCGGTTGTCCCTGTCATGGCAGAGCCGCTCTGCTGGCTCAAGCGCCACGTGGCTACAGCTCTTGTCGCATAATCCGATTAATACGGTTCAGCCCAGGGGGCCGGGGCGGCGTTCTTCGGACAGGAGCACATTGGCGTCCACATTACCCGCCCCCGGCAGCGTCATGATCCGCCGCCGCAGGACGCGTTCGAAATCGGCGATGTCGCGCGCCACGACCCGCAGGCGATAGTCATAAAACCCCAGCACGTGTTCGACTGTCTGCACTTCGGGAATGGCCGAGACTGCGCGCTCGAAATCGTCAAGGCTCACCCGTCCCTTGGTGGCAAGTTTTACGCCCACAAAGACCGTGACGCCAAACCCCAGCTTTTGCAGGTCCAGATCCAGCACGCGGTGCGACAGGATCCCCGCCTCTTCCAGCCGTTTGATCCGCCGCCATGTGGCAGGCTGGCTGAGGCCAAGCGCCCGCCCCAAGGCCCCGGCCGTCTGGGTGGCGTCCTGTGAAAGCGCCCGCAAAAGCGCCAGATCGATTTCATCGAGCCCCGTCATAGCGGCAGCGCCGTGCGGGTGGTGATCCGCGCCACATGCATCAGCGCCTCAATATCTGTGATATTTGGCAGCTGCAGGATGTGGTCGCGGTAAAGCGCCTGATAATGGGCCATATCGCGGGCAATCACGCTGAGACGCACATCAACCTGACCGAGGAATGTCTGGATTTCCAGCACCTCGGGAATCTCGCGCGCCGCCGGGATGAATTCGTCAAAGGCCCTTGGATTGGTCTTGTCGAGCGTCACCCGCAGCGACACTTCCACCGCGTAGCCCAAAGCCTGCCAATCGATCACCGCCCGCACCCCCAAGAGCACGCCCCCCTCGCGCAGTTTTTCAAGACGGCGCGACAGCCGTGACGACGTCAGCCCAAGCCGGTCTGCGAGATCCGGAAGCGATTGGGTTGGGTCATCCTGAAGGTTGCGCAATATGCGTCGGTCAAGGTCATCAAGCATAGATATAATGATAATTCAGCATTTGGAGAATAGCTATCGCGAATCTTTGCGAATTTATACCACAATCGCTCTCGCATTCCGCGGCATGCCACCTATGCTCGTCAGCAGATTAGAAACTCAGGTCAAAGGATTGATCCGATGCGTGTGTACTACGACCGCGACTGCGACGTGAACCTCATCAAAGAAAAGAAAGTCGCCATCCTCGGCTATGGCTCGCAAGGTCACGCGCATGCGCTGAACCTGCGCGATTCCGGCGCCAAGAACCTCGTGATCGCCCTGCGCGAAGGCTCCCCCTCCGCCAAGAAAGCCGAAGCCGAAGGCCTGCAGGTCATGGGTATCGCCGAAGCCGCGGCCTGGTGTGACGTCATCATGTTCACCATGCCCGACGAACTGCAGGCAGAGACCTACAAGAAATACGTCCACGACAACATCAAGCCGGGCGCGGCGATTGCATTCGCCCACGGCCTGAACGTGCACTTCGGCCTGATCGAGCCCAAAGAAGGCGTCGACGTCATCATGATGGCGCCCAAAGGCCCCGGCCACACCGTGCGCGGCGAATACACCAAAGGCGGCGGCGTGCCCTGCCTCGTGGCGGTTCACAACGACGCATCTGGCTCCGCGCTGGAAACTGCGCTGTCCTATTGCTCCGCCATCGGTGGCGGCCGCTCGGGCATCATCGAAACCAACTTCCGCGAAGAGTGCGAAACCGACCTCTTTGGCGAACAAGCCGTGCTCTGCGGTGGCCTGGTCGAACTGATCCGCTGCGGCTTCGAGACCCTGGTTGAAGCTGGCTACGCGCCGGAAATGGCCTACTTCGAGTGTCTGCACGAAGTGAAGCTGATCGTGGACCTGATCTACGAAGGCGGCATTGCGAACATGGATTACTCCATCTCCAACACCGCTGAGTATGGCCAGTACGTCACCGGCCCGCGCATCCTGAAGTACGACGAGACCAAAGCCCGCATGAAAGAAGTCCTCGCCGACATCCAGCAGGGCAAATTCGTACGCGACTTCATGCTGGAAAACGCTGTAGGCCAGCCCACCATCAAAGCGTCCCGCCGTGCCAACGACGAGCACGCGATCGAAGCCACCGGCGCCAAGCTGCGTGAAATGATGCCCTGGATCTCTGCCGGCAAGATGGTCGACAAGTCCAAGAACTAAGGCCTGCGATTGCGGAGCTCAGGCTCCACAACCCGGACCTCTGCAGGGCGCCTCGGGAAACCGGGGCGCCTTCTCCACGTCACAGGGCTGCCGCGCGCCGCCGCCCCAGACGGTTCTGACCTGCTGACAGCAACACTCCAAGGAGACCACAATGCCGGAAATCGCACCCCGTTACTGGGCCATGGTGGCCGCCTTGGGCCTCACCTGGGGCGGCACCTTCATGGTGGTGGAACTGGCGCTGCGCGGCATCACACCCTTCTGGCTCGCGGCCGGGCGGATCGGCTTTGCCGCGCTCCTGCTTACTTCGATCTGGGGTCTGCGCGGCTTTCGCCTGTTTGAAACCCGTGCGAACTGGCCCGTGGTGATCTTCGTGGGCCTGCTCAGCTCCACCCTGCCCTTCATCCTGATCAGCTGGGGTCTGCAACATGTGACTTCGGGCTTTGCAGGCGTCAGCATGGCGGCCATCCCGCTGATGGTGCTGCCGCTTGCGCATTTCTTTGCCGCCGAACCGCTGACCCCGCGCCGACTGCTCGGTGTGGTCATCGGCTTTTTGGGGGTCGCTTTGCTGATTGGCGGTCAGGCCTTCGAAAGCAATGGCTCCGATCTGGAATGGGCCGGGCGGCTAGCCTGCCTCACCGCCGCTGCCTGCTACTCGGTTTCTTCGATCTCTGTGCGCCGCCTCCCGGCGGTCGACTCGGTGGGGCTTGCGGCGGTCCTTTTGCTGATCGGCGCTCTGGGCATTCTGCCTGCGGCCTGGCTGGTTGAAGGTCCCCCGCCCGCCATCTCCTCAGAGACATGGATGTGGCTTGCTATCCTCGGCCTGATTCCGACCGCAGGCGCAAACCTCCTGCGCGTGCTGGTCATTCGCGGCGCAGGCCCCACCTTCATGAGCCTCACCAACTATCTGGTGCCGGTCTGTGCGGTGCTTTTTGGGGCACTCTTCCTGAAAGAAGCCCTCCCCAGCGTTCTCTTGTGGTCTCTGGCACTCATTCTCGCAGGCGTCGCGCTGAGCCAATACGGCGCCCTGAAGCGTCTCTTTGGCCTGAGCTGACACCTCTTTATTTTCTCGACAAGATCTCGGGGTGACGACTCTGCCTGTGGAGACAGAGCCCCCCATGAAGGGACCAAAGCAAACCCTGCGCCGCCGACCGTAAGCCCGGGCCGCATGTGCCTACTGCGTTGCCGCCTCTACAGCCGCAACCACATCGTCGACAGCACGGTTCAGCAACACCGGGTCCTCGCTCTCGGCCATCACGCGGATGAGCGGCTCGGTGCCAGACTTTCGGATCAACAGCCGCCCGCGGCCATTGAGCTGCTTTTCAGCCTCTGCAATCGCCGTTTGCACCTGATCCGCCTCCAATGGTGCCTGCCCGGCCTCGAACCGCACATTCTTGAGCAGCTGCGGAACCGGCTCAAACTGGCGCGCCAATTCCGAGGCCTTCTGCCCGCGCCGTACCATCTCGGCGAGGAAATGCAGCCCCGCCATCAGACCGTCGCCGGTGGTGGCATAATCGCTCATCACGATATGGCCGGATTGCTCACCGCCGAGGTTAAAGCCCCCCTGCCGCATGCGCTCCACCACATAGCGGTCCCCAACGCCGGTCCGCTCAAGACCGATGCCGCGCTCATTCAAGAACCGCTCGAGACCCAGGTTCGACATGACGGTTGCAACAAGTGCGCCGCCGCTCAACCGCCCATCCGCAGACCATGCCGAGGCCAGAAGCGCCATCAGCTGATCGCCGTCGGCGACGGTGCCGGTCTCGTCGATCACCACAACCCTGTCGGCATCACCGTCAAGGCAGATCCCCACATCGGCACCATGCGCCACCACCGTCTCGGCCGCCGCCGCCGGCTGGGTGGAGCCACAGCCGCGATTGATATTGAGCCCATCGGGCGACACCCCGACGGGGATCACATCTGCACCCAGCTCCCACAGGATTTCAGGCGCGGCGCGGTGGGCGGCCCCATTCGCGCAATCGATCACAACCTTCAGGCCATCCAGACGCATGTCACGCGGCAAAGAGCTCTTGACCCGCTCGCCATAGCGAAACCGTGCATCATCGATCCGTTTGGCGCGACCAATGTTCTGCGCCTGTGCAGGCTCGACACCCGCCTCAATCAGCGCCTCAAGCTCCAGTTCCACCTCATCCGAGAGCTTATAGCCATCGGGGCCAAAGAACTTGATGCCATTGTCCTCGGCCGGGTTGTGGCTGGCAGAGATCATCACGCCCAAATCTGCCCGCATCGAGCGGGTCATCAGACCCACGGCAGGCGTTGGCACGGGCCCCAGCAAAAGCACATTCATGCCTGTCGAGGTCAGCCCCGCCGTCAGCGCGTTTTCAAACATATAGCCCGAGAGGCGGGTGTCCTTGCCGATCACCACCCGGTGCACGGTGTCGTTTTCACGCCGGAAGTAGCGCCCAACAGCGGCCCCGATCCGAAGCGCCATCTCGGCGGTCATCGGATGCATATTGGCCTTGCCACGCACGCCATCGGTTCCAAAGAGTTTCCGCATCAAAGCTGCTCCCCTGCCCAGCGCAGCGCCGGACATTCCAACTGCTGCCGTGATCTCTTTCTATCGTGTGGCCTGCCACAGGCGCAGCGCCTGCGCCGTCTCTGCCACATCATGCACCCGTAGCAATTGCACGCCTTGAGCAAAACCCGCAAGCCCCACGGCAATAGATCCGGGCGCGCGGCGTGCAGCTTGCGGTTCTTTGCCAATCGCGCC
Source organism: Epibacterium sp. HA2-3 (assembly GCF_055693725.2). Taxonomy (NCBI): domain Bacteria; kingdom Pseudomonadati; phylum Pseudomonadota; class Alphaproteobacteria; order Rhodobacterales; family Roseobacteraceae; genus Epibacterium; species Epibacterium sp. HA2-3. The sequence goes on from NZ_CM172490.1 coordinate 2,295,094, forward strand.
GATGAATCCCTTGCGCGACACGCCCAGAAGGATCGGACAACCAATGCCGTGAAACAGGCTCAGATTGCGCAGGAGCGCCAGGTTATGCGCCTCCGTCTTGCCAAATCCGATACCGGGATCAATCACGATTTGCTCGCGCAGCACCCCGATCGCCTCGAGCTGGTCGACCTGCGCGGCAAGGAAATCATAGACGTCGAGCACCACGTTTTCGTAGTGCGGATTGTCCTGCATGGTCTTGGGATCGCCCTGCGCATGCATCACACAGACAGGAACCCCGGCCTGTGCCGCCAGCGGCGCCAGGGCCGCATCGAACGTAAAGCCCGACACATCATTGATGAGTGATGCCCCCGCCTCCAGCGCTTCCATGCCCACGGTGGCTTTGCGCGTGTCAATGGAGATCGCAACATCGCTTTGGTCGCGAATGGCGGCGATCACCGGAGCGGTGCGGGTGATTTCTGCAAGCTCCTCGACCTCTGCTGCGCCGGGGCGGGTGCTCTCGCCGCCGACGTCGATGATCGACGCCCCATCCGCCACCATCTGCAGCGCCGCATCGCAAGCGACATCCACTTCGTCGAACTGGCCGCCATCCGAGAAACTGTCCGGGGTCACATTGAGGATGCCCATGATCTGCGGCTGCGTCATGTCGAGCCCTGCAATCGCTGCGCGGCGGCTCATCAGGCGAAACCTGATCTCTTCGGGCAACAGGCCCGCTGGCACGATACGCGGTGGCGCGCTGCGATCCAGAACTTCGACTTCAGTGAACCAGAGCGCGCTGCCGGCGAGATGAATGGCGCCCTCGGGGCGCGCATCTCCATGACGAACCAGGGGGCGGTAGTAACTCACAGGGTATGTTGCTCCTCAGCATGGGCCCGCAGAGGCACGCCGGGGTTCTCCGGCAGCTCCGCGCCAATCACGATCATTTCTTCTGCTTCGAAAGTAGAAGCGAACCACGCCGCAAGTGCAACCGCATTTGATGGCGGCTCGCTGGGACCTTCGACCGCATCCAGCACGATCTTGGAGGGCGCCCAGACGCAGATCTGGCCATTTTTCATCGCCCAGTCCAGCTCAGTACGGGTTTCCACCACTTTGCAGCGCGAATCCCGCGCCGCCAGACGCCAGGCATTTTGCTCAATTGCCAGCAAATCAATGCGGCGCTGGGTCCATTTGTGCCCGGTCTGGGGCAGCGCCAGATCATGCGCCCCCACACAGAGGATCAAGGGCCGCTCGCGGCATTCCATCTGGTCGATCCAACCAGTGAGATTGTCGCTGTCGATCGCAGCGTTGGAGAGAAACATCAGTCGTGGATGCGGTTTCACATCTTCATCGGCCTCGTGCGAAACCTGATCCGCAGAGCGTACGATCTCCACCCCCAGCTTGCCCGGGCCACGATCCAGTTTCTCGATCCGCACAAAGGCCCGCACCGCCTGCGGCTCCCAGAGGATCCGCTCTGCCACGCGCTCCGCCAGGGTTTCCAGCAGCGCCAGCCGCTCGCGGGCCAGCTCGTGGGCAATGGCCTCGGTCACCTTGTCATACGACAGGATACGATCCACATCGTCATCGAGATCCGCCGGCAGTGGCGCGATTTCCACCACAACGTTGAAACATACACGCTGCGTGGTGCCGCGTTCCTGTTGAAAAGCCCCGATCTCCACCTCGACGATGTGATCGCGCAGGGAAATCCGGTCCAGCGCGCCGGGACGGGCCGTCGCGGCAGAGCGCTCGGAGGGATGCGCGAAGGCGAGATGGATGTCAGAACTCATGGTGTGGCCCCCGGCTGGCTTTGGAACAGGAAAAAGGCTGTGTCAGGAGTCACAGTCTTAGGTCCGTTCCAGCCGGATAACAGGCTCAGACCCGCCGTGCCAGAGCCGGAAAGCGGCGTATTCCGGTCTCCGGCGGGCAAAAGGCGCCAGTCTTAGTTCGAGGCCGTGCGGTAGCGCTCGTCCCGGTAGAACAGATGTACGCCAATTCGCGCGGTCTTGGTAAACTTGCGCGACCAGCGCGGGCTGACGGCGGTGGTGTGGTAATAGGTGGCCCCTTGGGTGAGCTTTGGGTTCACCCCATCCAGCACCAGCCGCGCCACTTTGGCCACGCGCTCAAAGGCGCGGGGTTCGTGAATCACTTCTTTGTGGCCATCACAGGTATAGGTGAACTGGCACTGGTATTTGCGGCCCGTGCCCTGGTTAATGACACCGCAAAACGTATTCGGGAACTGGGCGCTTTGCACCCGGTTCTTGATCACTTCGGCCACTGCGAACTGGCCTTTGACGGTCTCGCCGCGCGCCTCGAAGTAGAGCGCCTCTGCGAGACATTCAAACTCGCTACCGCCCGTTGCGGCGGGGCGGCTGTCGAGGAAGTCGCGGGTGAATTCCACCTGCGTCACGCCATTGGTGCGGGTCTGGCGTTTTCCGCCCAAGAAACGCAGCATGCGCTCTTTGGGTGCGGCTTGAAGCGTCGACTGCTCCTGTTTGAAAAGCGCATCCAGCCCCATATCCGCAGAGGCCATGCTCCCGCCTAGTGTTGCCGCAACCACTGCGGCCCACATCAGTTTCCGTTTCATTCAGGGTACCCCCGGTCCATTTGCCTGCGGTCTGTCTCGTCCGCGTGCGACGGCTTCGGGTAACGGAAATGTATCAAAACGTCCACCCAAGCGAACGTATACCCGTTATGCCCCAAGGTACATCTTGATGCGGCGATGTGTCTTTTGCCGACGAAGAACCCTGAAATCGTTAATTTTTTATGTATGTCGGCGCAATTTGGCCGGTTTTATCCGCGATCGCCAATTGCGCTGCCGCAAGCCGCGCAACAGGCACCCGGAAGGGCGAGCAAGACACGTAATCAAAGCCCGCCTCGCGGCAAAACGCGATTGATTCGGGATTGCCACCGTGTTCACCACAGATCGACAGGGTGATTTCGGGCTTCGCCATCCGCCCCCGCTGCACCCCGAGTTGCAACAGCTCTCCGACGCCGTCCACATCCAGCACATGGAAGGGATCTTCGGGAAAAACGCCCTGCTGCACATAGGCCGACATGAACCGTCCCGCATCATCGCGCGACAGACCATAGGTCATCTGCGTGAGATCGTTGGTGCCAAAGCTCATGAAGGCCGTATGCGCGGCAATCTCATCGGCCCGGAGGGCCGCCCGTGGGGTCTCGACCATCACACCAAGCCGATAGGTGAAATCGGCGCCGCGCTCGGATTTCACGGCTGCGGCCACCGCATCGATACGCGCCTTGACCAGTTCCACTTCGCGTTTGGCAGACACCAGCGGGATCATGATCTCAGGCACCACTGGCGCCCCATCGCGCGAGGCCTCGAGCGTGGCTTCAAAGATCGCGCGCGCCTGCATGTCGTAGATCTCGGGCACCGTCACCCCAAGACGCACGCCGCGCAGACCCAGCATGGGGTTGTACTCCCCCATTTCCGCAACCCGGCGTGTCACGTCGCTCACCGGCAGGCCCAGAGCCTCGGAGAGCTCGCGCTGTCCGGCAGTGGTGGTGGGCAGGAATTCATGCAAGGGCGGGTCAAACAGCCGGATGCACACCGGCAGACCTTCCATGATACGGAAAAGCTCGCGAAAATCCTTGCGCTGCATCGGCAGGAGACGCGCCAGCACTGCCGCCCGCCCGGAAGAGGTCTCGGCAAAGATCATCTCGCGCATCACCGTCAGGCGACCCGGATCAAAGAACATGTGCTCGGTCCGGCACAGGCCGATGCCCTCGGCGTTGAAATTGCGCGCGGTCTGCGCATCGGCAGGCGTGTCGGCATTGGCGCGGATCGCAATGTCGCGCGCCGCATCCGCCCAGGCCATCAACGTCACCAGCGCATCATCCTCTGCGGCCTCGACCATGGCGGGTTCTCCAGCGAGCACCTCGCCCGAGGTGCCATCCACAGTGATGATCTCGCCTGCTTTGAACACACGCCCATCCGGGGCCGTCAGCTGTTTGCGCCGGCTGTCGAACCGCAAGCGCGACGCGCCCACGATACAGGGCAGCCCCAGCCCGCGACCAATCACCGCCGCATGGCTGGTCATTCCGCCTTTTTCCGTCAGTACACCCGCAGCCGCATGCATGCCCCGCACATCCTCTGGCGAAGTCTCACGTCGCGCCAGAATGCAGGGTTCGCCACGCGACTTGCTGGCCTGCGCCTCGGTCGCGGTGAAAACCAGACGCCCGGTGGCCGCGCCCGGACTTGCGGCAATGCCGCTGCCAATCACGTCCCGTTTGGCATTCGGGTCCACCTGGCGGTGCAGCAATTCGTTGAGCGAATAGGCATCCACCCGCATCAGCGCCTCTTCGGCGGGAATGATCCCATCCTCTGCCAGCCGCACCGCAATCCGCACCGCCGCGCGCGAAGAACGTGGCACCCGCACCCCGTCGAGAATGTGCACTCGGCCATTCTCAATGACGAATTCCACCTGCATTTCGGCACGCAGTTTTCTACGCATCAGCGCCGCATGTGCCTTCAGCTCGGCAAAGGCCTCGGGCGCCAGCTCCTCAAGTGAGGGGCCGCGTTCGTCCTGCTCGAGATAGATTGCCTCCGCATCAACCCCGAGCGCATCGCGCCCCTGGCTTTGGCTCAGATAGCGTCCGGTGATCTGCGGCAGCCCGGTCTGCGAATTCACAAGCTGCAACACGCCTGAACCGCATTCACCCTGCCCCAGCCCCGGCACCATCTCCTGCACAATGAGGCCCAGCCCCGCGTCTTCGGGCGCGCCTTTCGCGGCGCGCAACAGCCGCGCGGACGTGCCCTCCCACGCGCGCGCCATGGAGCGCAGAACCGCCGCCAGTTGCTCGCCCGGATCTTGGGGGAACGGCTCTTCGGCCTCAGCCTCATAGGCCTGCAGCATTTCGCTCAGCGCATCGGGGCCGCCGTCCTCGACGTCCTCAAACACATCCGGGTCCAGCCGCGCCACATGCACCGCATAGGACTGCACAAACCGCAAATAGAGCGCCGCCGCCGCCGCCGGCCCCAGCGTGTCGCTCAACTCCACGTAGCGCGCGTCATTCATGCCGATGTTCAAAACCGCTCCGGGACCGCCCCAGTCGGGATCCTCGGAAGAGGGCCGCACACACAAAAGCGCGCCGGGTCGCAGATCCGCAAGGATCGCGTTCACATCCACCATGTAGCCCTCGGCGATCTCATGCACCGCATCAAACGAGAGCGCCACGGTCTGCGGCACCGGTAGCTCCAAGCGAACCAGCCGCTGCAGGCACTTAGCCCGCCCGCCATGGGTCTGATTGGCGATCGGTGCGGTCGCGGTGATCAAAGTGGACTTCGGGGTGGTGTCCATCGGTTCGTCCCCTGTCTGTTTCTGCAACGCAGCGATCCTCCCTGCCCCTGAGCATAATGCGCGCAGGCCGTCCCGCAAGGAAAAGCACGTCGCCCCTGCTACAAAAACGACCCACGCCATATCTGGCGAGGGTCGAAGCGTGCAAAATATGTCTGCGCGATCAGCCCTCGATGCGGCTCAGGTCCGCCACCTGACCGCAGACCTTGCGGATCTGGCTGAGGAGATTGAGCCGGTTGCGGCGCACCACCTGATTGTCGGAATTGACCTGCACCGCCTCAAAGAAGGCATCCACCGGCGCACGCAATGCGGCCATGCCGCCCATGGCGGCCGCGAAATCCTCGGCCTCGATGGCCGTGGAGATCGCTGCCTCGTTTGCAGCCAGCGCTTCAAAGAGCGCCGCCTCGGCAGGATCCTCGACGAATTTCTTGTCCGCGCCAAAGGAATATTCGACGCCATCTTTTTCCTCGGCCTGCGACAGGATGTTGTTGGCGCGTTTGAACCCTTGCAGCAGGTTCTCGCCATCCTCGGATTTCATAAAATCCTCAAGCGCGCGGGCGCGTTTCACCAAAAGTGTCAGATCGTCACTGCCCTCCATCGCGATGCAGGCGTCGATCACATCGTGGCGAATCCCCTGATCGCGCAGGAAGACCTTGAGGCGGTCGTGGAAGAACGACAGAAGATCCGACCCATCCGCGCCCTCATAGGCTTTTGCAAAGACTTCTTTCAAACCCACTCGCACATCGTTCGAGAGCACCAACCGAATAACCCCGAGTGCTGCACGACGCAGCGCGTAGGGGTCTTTGGACCCGGTGGGCTTTTCATCAATCGCCCAGAACCCGGTGAGCGTGTCGATCTTATCCGCGAGCGCCACGGCGACCGATACTGGCTCTGTCGGCACATCATCGCTGGGGCCCAGGGGCGAATAATGCAGCTCACAGGCATTGGCGACCTCTTGCGGCAGCCCGGCAGCCTGAGCGTAATAGCGCCCCATCAGGCCCTGCAGTTCAGGAAACTCATAAACCATCTCGGAGCTGAGGTCGGCCTTGGCGAGTTTCGCCGCCTGTTCCGCCAGATCCGCATCCGCGCCAACAACGGGGGCAATCTCGCGTGCCAATCCTGCGATGCGATCAATCCGTGCCGCTTGCGTGCCGAGCTTGTTGTGGAAGGTCACATTGCCATGGCTCTCCAGCCAGCCTTCCATGCCAACCTCGGATTTCGCGATGCGCAGGTCGTTCTCCCAGAAGAACTTCGCATCCGCCAGACGCGCGCTCAGCACCTTTTGGTTGCCCGCCAGAATGGTCGCGCCATTGTCTGCGGTTTCGCGGTTGGCCACGGTGATGAATTTCTCGATCCGCCCGGTCTTGGGGTTCTTGACCGAGAAGAACTTCTGGTGCTCTTTCATAGAGGTCTGCAGCACCTCCGGCGGCAGGTCGAGGAACTCCGCATCAATCGAGCCCATCAGAACCACCGGCCATTCCACCAGACCCGCAACCTCGGCCAGAAGACCCTTGTCATCGACGACCTCAAGACCCGAGGCAAAGGCCTGATTTGTGGCATCCTGCCAGATCGCCGCCTCGCGCTCCTTGGGGTCGAGCACCACGAAGGCGCGTTTGAGCTTGGCCGCGTAGTCCTCAAACCCCGTCACGGCAAAGCGTGCGGGCGCCATGAACCGATGACCCGCGGTGCTGTCGCCCGATGTGACACCGTCGATCTCCAGCGGTACCACATCGCTGCCCTCTTCGCGGGTCAGAAGGCACAGGATGGAGTGCAACGGCCGCACCCACCGCAAAGCGCCTGCCCCCCAGCGCATCGACTTGGGCCAAGGGAAATTGCGAATGGTGTCTTCGAGCACCTCTGCAATGATCTCGGCCGCCGGGCGGCCCGGCTTTTCGATGGTGGCAAAGTAGACCGCACCTTTGGGGGTGTCGCGTTCCTCAAGCTGGTCGCGTGTCAGCCCCGCACCGCGCAAAAAGCCCTCGATGGCCTTCTCGGGCGCGCCGACCTTGGGGCCTTTGCGCTCTTCGCGCACGGTGGGGGAATGATCCAGGAGACCCTCGATGGCCAGCGTCAGGCGGCGCGGCGTCGTCAGCGCATGAGCCCCGGCATAGGTCAGCCCCGCCTCGACCAGACCGTCGGTCATCCGCTTCTTCAAATCTTCGCCCGCGCGTGCCTGCATGCGGGCGGGGATTTCCTCGGAGAAAAGTTCGATCAGAAGATCAGCCATGACGTGTCCTCAACGGTTCGGTCTGCCGTGCGCTCACGGCGATAAAGGGATGTGGCGACAGGCAGAGCTGCGCCGGATCAGTTGCTTTGCGGCCGCTTGGGGCATTCCTCGCCCACGATGGTGCCGTCATAGGCCTTCTCGCCACAGTTGTTCAGTTCGTGCCAGACGTAGCCCCGGCCGTCCTCGGTGACAGCCACGATACGATCGACACCAAATTCGATGTTCTTTTCAGAGATAAACGCCTGCGCGCGCCCGTCCTTGAGGGCGGCGCCGATGGCGGCGGCGTCAAAGCAGTCGAACCACTCCGGCGCATTGCGCGGATCGCGCGCCTCGGAAAGCTCATAGAGCTGCGCCAGCTCGGCAGGTTTCAGAGGCGTTGCAAAACAGGCGCGGTAGCGAATGGGCGAGCTGTCCGCGTCGATGGCCTGAAAATCGCTGTAGGCGATGGCCTGCGGCGTCTCGCCACCGATGGGCATGAGCACCACATCGCGACCGGGCTCTGCGACAACCTCGTCGTAAAAGCCGTAGACTTGCAGATAATACATCGAGATCCCGGCCACGAGGCCAGAGACGATGAGGATGATCGACAGGATTTTGCCGGTCATGTCAGATGCTCCTTTGCGCGGCTCAGGCGGCGGTTTCGCCTGCGGTCTCTTCGGCGTGGCCCCCCGCCTCGGTCAGCACAAAGGCATCGGCGCATTGCTTTGCCAGCGCGCGGACACGGCCGATATAGGCCTGACGTTCCGTCACGGAGATCACGCCGCGCGCGTCCAAGAGGTTGAACACATGGCTGGCCTTGATGCACTGGTCATAGGCGGGATGCGCCATGATGATGCGCTTGCCGGTCTTGGGGTCGATATGCTCTTGCGCGAGGATCGCGGCGCATTCGGCCTCGGCCTCCTCAAAGTGGCGCAACAGCACCTCGGTGTTGGCCACGTCAAAGTTCCAGCGCGCATATTCTTCTTCGGTCTGCTTGAAGATGTCGCCATAGCTCAAGGGCTGCGGCGATTGCGGATCGTTGAACGGCATGTCCATGACGTGATCCACGCCGAGGATATACATCGCCAGACGTTCCAGACCATAGGTCAGCTCGCCCGAAACCGGGTGACAGTCATGGCCGCCAACCTGCTGGAAATAGGTGAACTGCGAGACTTCCATGCCATCGCACCAGACTTCCCAGCCCAGCCCCCAGGCGCCGAGAGTCGGGCTTTCCCAGTCATCCTCGACAAAGCGGATGTCATGGAGATCCATGTCGACCCCGATCGCCTCGAGCGAGCCAAGATAGAGCTCCTGCAGATCCGGCGGGCTCGGTTTGATCAGCACCTGATACTGGTAGTAATGCTGCAATCGGTTGGGGTTTTCCCCATAGCGCCCGTCCGTGGGGCGACGCGACGGTTGCACATAGGCCGCGGCCCATGGCTTGGAGCCCAGTGAGCGCAGGGTGGTCGCCGGATGAAACGTGCCCGCACCCACTTCCATGTCGTAAGGTTGCAGGATGGCGCAGCCCTTGGAGGCCCAATAGGTCTGCAAACGCAGGATTATCTCCTGAAACGAACGCGGGGCTGTGGTCTGGGTCATGTCTCTTCCCCTCTAGGGCATCGGCGCGCCCGCCGCATGCGTGCCTCTCAAGGCCCGCACCGACGGTGCAGTGTTCGACCGTCTTCCTATGCAAGCCCCCCGGCGGGGTCAACGGCCCCGTGCGCCAGAAGCCCGCGCACGCGTCCCAACAGGGGGAAAATTCGCGCCAATGTGTCGAAGATGAGAAACAGATGCCATTTCCGGGCCCATGTGCGAAATCTCGCCGTTTCCTTTTGGGGCGCAAAATGGTTACCTGCGCGGCGACAAAATTCATTTCGTTGTACAGAGGATGAGCAATGAAGAACCTATTTGCCTCGGTGTTGTGGGCAGTGATCCTGTGCTTGAGTGCGCTATCGGGCGCCTCGCAGGCGCAGCAATCCAGTGCCGGAGGCGTCTGGATTCAGGTGGCCGCGCGCCCGTCGCTGCAACAGGCACAGGAAGAGGCGCGCAATTTCGCGGCCCGCCTGCCCGATGTGTCGGGCTATGCCTTGGGCGGCGGCTGGTATGGCATCGTGATTGGCCCCTATGCTCGCCCCGATGCCGAGCAGGTGTTGCGGGTCTATCGCGCTGAGGGCCAGATCCCGCGCGACAGCTTCATCACCTTCTCAAGCAATCTGCGCAGCCGGTTTTACCCCGTTGGAGCGGACGCTGACACGGGCACCACCGCCCCTGCGCCGCTGACCACCTCCGATGCCGAGACCGCGCCGCCAGAGCCAGCGGAGGACGCCACGTCTGAGGTGACGCCCGAGGTGGTCGTGGTGGATGAGACCCCCGCCGAAGCGCGCCAGAGCGAACGCGCCCTCACACGCGAAGAACGCATTGATCTGCAAATCGCGCTGAAGGCGGCAGGGTTCTACACCTCCGGCATCGACGGTGCCTTTGGCCGCGGCACGCGCGCCTCCATGTCTGACTGGCAGGTGGCACGCGGTTATGAGCCGACCGGCGTTCTGACCACTGCCCAGCGCCAGGCCCTGATGGATGAGTATAACGCGCCGCTGATTTCCACCGGCATGGCGTCTTATACTGACGAGCGCGCGGGCATCCGCATGGATCTGCCCTTGGGCGAAGTGGCCTTCAGCCGTTATGAGCCGCCTTTTGCGCATTTTGACACGGCCGGAGATCTCGGCGCTCGGGTGCTACTGATTTCGCAGCCCGGCGACCGCCGCACGCTCTATGGTCTCTATGACATCATGCAGACGCTCGAGATTGTGCCGCTCGAGGGACCACGCGAACGCAGCGGTGACCGCTTCACGCTCGAAGGCCGCAACAGCGACATCGTCTCTTATACCGAGGCCCGCCTCGACAATGGCGAGATCAAAGGCTTCACGCTGGTCTGGCCCGCAGGGGACGAGGCGCGCCGCGCCCGTGTTCTTTCGGCCATGCAAGAGAGCTTTACCCGTCTGGAGAACGTGCTCGATCCGGCGGCCGGCATGGATGATGCGCAGTCCATCGACCTTGTGTCGGGGCTGGAGATCCGCAAACCGCGCCTATCGCACTCGGGTTTCTTTGTGTCGGGCGACGGTGTGGTTGTGACCACCGCCGATGTGGTGAACGGCTGCGGCAGCGTCACAGTAGACCGCGATGTGAAGGCCGAGGTGCTGTTGCGCGATAGCGAGGCAGGCATTGCAGTGCTGAAACCTTCCGAGGCACTGGCCCCGATGGCGACTGCGCCGCTTGCGGCCAACACGCCGCGCCTGCGCAGCGCGCTTGCCGTGTCGGGCTACTCCTACGGCGGAATCCTTGGCGCACCAAGCCTCACATGGGGCGCGCTCAGCGATCTCAAGGGGCTGCAGGGCGAAAGCCATCTGGCGCGTCTGGACCTGACCGCCCAGCCCGGTGATGCGGGCGGGCCGCTTCTTGGCAAGGATGGCACCGTGCATGGCATGCTGCTGCCGGAGGCCACCAATGGCCCCACCCTGCCCGAGGGCGTGCGCTTTGCCCTGAAGGGCGAGGTGATCCGCATGGCGCTCGAACAGGCTGGCGTGGGCTTGCCCGCGACCGAGGCCGCCGCCACCGGCGAGCTGCCCATCTCGATCCTGCAAAAAGAGGCCACCGGCCTCACCACGCTGGTCAGCTGCTGGGAGTAAACCCGTCGGCGCCCATGACTGGCTCAGACAAAAGGCTCCCGAAGTGATCTTCGGGAGCCCTTTTTTATTGGAACGATGGGGCGTCCGCGCGACAGCGTCTGGCGCTCTTAGCCCTCGATCTCGGTGATCATATCTACGCGGGTGCCGTGGCGGCCGCCCTCGAACTCGGTCTTGAGAAACGCATCGACGATCTCAAGCGCCAGCCCCTCGCCCACGACGCGCGCGCCGATCGACAGCATATTGGCGTCGTTATGCGCGCGGATCATCTGCGCCGAGAACGTATCCGAACACACGCCGCAGCGGATGCCCTTCACCTTGTTGGCGGCCATCATGATGCCCTGACCGGTGCCGCACAGGAGAATGCCCAGATCGCTCTCGCCCGCAGCCACATGGCGCGCAGCCGCTTCACCGTGCTTGGGATAATGGGTGCTCTCGGGGGTGGTCGGACCAAGATCAGTCACCGTGTAGCCCAGAGCCTCGATGTGCTTGGCGATGGTTTGGCGCAGCGCGATGGCGGCGTGGTCACTGGAAAGAACGATACGTTTGCTGGCAGTCATGATGCGGTCATCCCGTTTTCCGGGCCGGATCAGCGGGCCGGAGGTGGTGGTTCAGATGGGGTTCGCCCCGCACATAGCCCGGATTTGCCGCGATGGCAAAGACCCAGCGCTCTCGACCGGCAGCCCTAGTAGGCGTGAACCTGACCATCCCAGGTGTGAAAACATCCCGTCGTGTCCAGCGACAGCACGTCAAATTCGTTGATCAACCCCAGCGCGCTTTCCTCGACGGTGATGTCACCGTCCTGACCCCCCATATCAGTGCGCACCCATCCGGGATGATAGATCCCCACGGCAATGCCCTCGGGTTTGAGGTCGGTGGCCAGGTTGCGCCCAATATTGAGCGCCGCCGCCTTGGACGCGCGATAGGCATAGGAGCCTCCCGGCGCGCGCGCGTGGCTGGCCATCTGCGAAGAGATGATCGCGATCTTGGGCTCTTCGGCCAGCTTGAGATTGGGCAGCATCGCCTGCACGGTCAGGAACACGCCCGTGACGTTCACCGCCAGCGATTTTGCCCAGACCTCTGCCGTATAGTCCTTGAGCGCCATGGATTTATCGAGATAAACCCCCGCGTTGCAGATCAGGAGATCCACAGGGTCGCCTTTGATCTGTGCCGCAAAGCGCGCCTGCTGGCCCGGATCGCTCACATCAAGGCGCGTGCCCGAGGAATGATCGCGCGAGGTGCCCGTCACCCGGTCCCCACGCTCTGCCAGCCTTGTCTTCAACTCGCGCCCGATGCCGCGGCTGCTGCCTGTCACGACCACATGCATTGGCGGTCTCCTTCTGCCTGCTCTGCCTCATTTGGCCTGCGCCCTTCCTTTTGGAGCGCGAGACCTGCGTCTAGTTGGTCTTGCGCGTGGGCGCAAAGGGCAGCGGCACCACCGGCACCCCCTCTTCGATGAGGGCCTTGGCCTCCTCGGGCTTGGCCTCTCCGTGGATAGAGCGCGCGGGCGCATCGCCCAGATGCATGTCGCGCGCCTCTTTCACAAAATCCTTGCCGACGTAATCTGAATTGGCTTCCACCTGCTTCTTGAGCTCCGCAATCGCCGCTTCCAGCTCGTTTGACGGAGCCGCGAGCGATGTGGGCGCAGGCGCCGCAGGCGCGGTCTGGGCCGGCAGATTCTGAGAGGGAACGTTTCCGGCGGACGGCGTCGCCACGGCTTCGCCGGCCGGGGCACTCGCTGCCTTGCGACCGGGGCGCACCCGCGGCGCCATCAAAGCCTTCTCCACCTCGGTGGAGCCACAAAGCGTACAGGCCACCATGCCCGCATCGCGCAGTTTCTCGTAGGCAGCCGCCGATTGAAACCAGCTCTCAAAGCCATGCCCTTCGGCGCATTTCAGTGCGTAACGTATCATGTCCAGTCTCGTGCTCGGGAGCCGCGATTAAATACGGTTGAGCGGGGTTTGCAAGGGCTGCCGTTGTGTTAGGAGCCTGCCACACCGTCCCATCGCCCCATCAGCCGGCACACGATCAAAGATGCAGCCAAATAGGGTCGGCGCGCCACGCGTGATCCACCAGGGCTGTCTTGAGGGTATCGGCCAATGGTTAACAGCTCATTTACCATGATTTCAGCGCGCCTCTCCTGAAGTTCCGCCCCATGACGCGTGACGCCCCCGTCAGTGACGCCTTCAAGTCAACAGCCGCTGCTGCAACCTCTCGACCATCTGCGGATAGGGTGTATCTGCCTCCAGCGCGAGACGACGCAGCGCAAAATGCACATGCGCCATTTCCTGATAATAGCCCGAATAGACGTAATTGACACTGCCCCCCGCGACCGCACCCAGCACCGGAACCATCTGCGCTGCAAGTTTCGGGCCAAGCGCGACCGCGAGACGCGGGGCGACAACGGCGATCAACTGCGACAGGCTCGCCCCCGAGAGCCCAAGGCGCAGGGTCAAGAACCCGGTGTCGGCCCCATCATCATGCGCCATGGGGCCTGCGGCGGCAAACACCTCGACCGCGTCAAAGCGCACGCTTTTGGCATTCGGGTCAAAGCCATAGTCCTGCGCGACACCCTGAATGCTGCGCATCAAAAAAGTGGTTGTAGCGGGCAGTTCCACCAGCGCGCCCGGCAGGCCCGCGGCGCCGCCCACCATCCCCATGGTGGTGCTGACCCAACGATTGGTTCTTGCGGGCTGATCCGGCACCACGCGGCGACTGAGCGCGGCGCCGCGCACCGACAGGTGCAGCGCCTGCAATACCGCGGCCTCGATCGCGCCCTGCACGGGTGCGGGAAGGCGGCGCATCAAATCCTCGCCCTGACCGCCCAGCGCATTCAAAAGCCGCATGCCAAAGCTGCCAGCTGCGCGGTATCGCACGGCAATGGCATCAAGCTCCGCATCGACATCGCGCAGGGACAGGCTCCGCGCGCTTGGCTCCAGAATCTCACCCGGCAATTCGCCCATGCATGACCTCATCTCTGTTGCTTCTTTGTATGAGATCAGGAGTCCGCGCTCTGGTTTCAAGACCTATGCCGTCGCAACCGGGAAGACTGTCACCCCTGCGCCGCACCGCTCCAGCGCGTCACCTGCCCGCGCACGCCCCCCCAGGCCCCCGGGTTGAGTGCGAGTCCCAGGACACGTTCGGGGTTGGTAGGCGGCGGCATTTCAACACCGTCCAAGCGCTCAAACCCAAATCGCTGATAATAGGGCGCATCCCCCACAAGGATCACCCGTTGCCAATGGCTGTCTTCCGCTTTCCACAGACTGTCGCGAATAAGTGCGGCACCAATGCCCTCGCCCTGTCGCGTCGGGTGAACCGCCACCGGACCCAACAACAGCGCGTCCTGCGCGCCCACATGAACGGGCCAGAACCGGATTGCGCCCGCCAGAATACCATCACTGTCGCGTGCAACCTGGCTGAGCCTCTGCACCGGCGCCACCCCATCCCGCAGCCGATAGGAGGACAAAGCCGTCCGCCCCGGTGCAAAACACAGGTCGTAAAGGGCTTCGACTTCCCAGGAATCCTCTGGCGTCTCTGGCGCGATGGTGATCACGAGTCTTTGGCTCCAACGGCTGCGCCTTGTGACCAGAGCCAACGCGACGCGGGGGTGGATTTCGCCCTAGCACGAGCGTAAGTCTGGGGCAAACACTTGGAGACATAGAATGTTCTACCGCCCCGAGGATGGCCACGGCCTGCCCCACAATCCGTTCAACGCCGTTGTGACCCCCCGCCCGATCGGCTGGATCTCCACCCGCTCCGGCGCGGGCGTCAACAATCTGGCGCCCTATTCTTTTTTCAATGCGGTTGCCTATGTGCCGCCGCAGGTGATGTTTGCCTCGACCTCGACCAAGGACGATCAGGACGGCACCAAGGATTCCATCGCCAACATCCGCGAAACCGGCGTGTTCTGCGTCAATGTGGTCGAATACGCCATGCGCGATGCGATGAACAAAACCTCTGCCGCACTTGACAAGGGCATCGACGAATTCGCCCATGCCGGTCTTGAGGCCGTCCCGTGCGAAACCATCGACTGCGCCCGCGTTGCTGGCGTGCCTGCCGCGCTGGAATGTCGTCTTACCCAGATCGTCGATCTTCCCGGTGAGGCCAACAAAGTCGCCTTTGGCGAGGTGGTCGGCGTACACTTGCGCGATGATTGCCTTGTGGATGGGGTTTTTGACGTGACACGGTATCAGCCGCTCTCGCGCCTTGGCTATCGTGACTATGCCAAGGTCAGCGACCTGTTCTCCCTCTCGCGCCCGGACGACTGACATGCCGCTGCCAGATCCCACACTGCGCCATCCGATTTTGCTGCCGGACGGGACTCCGCATGCCGGGACCGTGCTGTTGGCGCGTGTGTTGGAGAACCCGAATTTCATTGTCGGGGACTACACCTATGCATCGGATTTCGACCCACCGCGCGACTGGGGCAGCCACCTCGCACCCTATCTGTTTGCGGGGGCGCGCGAGCAGCTCAAGATCGGTCGGTTTTGCCAGATTGCGCATGGGGTGAAGTTCATCACCGCCTCTGCCAACCACGCGCAAGAGGGCCTCAGCTGCTATCCGTTTCCGGTATTTGATCCCGCGCAGATGGCCGGGTTTCAGCCCGACACCCGCGACACGGTGATCGGCAATGATGTCTGGATCGGCTACGACGCGCTGATCCTGCCCGGCGCGCGGATCGGCGACGGCGCCATCATCGGCGCGGGTGCCGTGGTGCGCGGCACCGTGCCGCCCTATGCGATCATGACCGGCAATCCTGCCAATATCGCCCGCCACCGTTTCTCCAAACCTCAGATCGCCAGGCTTTTGGCGCTGAAATGGTGGGACTGGCCCGCTGATCTGATCCTGCGCGCCGAGCCTGCGATCACCTCAGGCGACCTCGACATGCTCGAAGCGCTCGCCCCCGACTGACGGCGCCGGACCGAGCCCTGCCAGCACCCAGCTGAAAATGCCTACAAAAAAGCCGCGGTCCCTTTGGGGACCGCGACAGTTTTGAGACCTCTGTTCGGGCTTTAGTGACCGCCCAGAACCCCGGTTTTGACCGAGTAGTCCACCGCGAGACCATATTCCGGATCATCGTCGCTATCGACCATCAGATGCCCGGCCTTGGACAGGAGCTCGTGACAATCGCGGCTCAGGTGACGCAGTTGCAGCGCCTTGCCAGCGGCCTCGTATTTTCCGGCCACAGCCTCGATGGCCTGCAGCGCCGACTGATCCACAACCCGCGAGGCAGCAAAGTCCACGATCACCACGTCGGGATCGTTTTCTACGTCAAAAAGCTCGATAAACCCGTCGGTCGAGCCAAAGAACAGCGGCCCCTGGATTTCATAGACCTTGGCACCTTTCTCGCTCACGCTGTCGCGGGTGATCGCGTGAATGCGCCGCGCGTTGTTCCACGCGTAGGCCAGCGCCGACACGATGACCCCGACCACAACAGCGATCGCAAGGTCGGTCATCACTGTGACCACGGTCACCAGCACGATCACAAAGGCATCCGTCAGCGGTACCTTGGTCATGATCTTGAAGCTGTTCCACGCAAATGTCCCGATCACCACCATGAACATCACGCCCACGAGCGCTGCCAGCGGGATCTGTTCAATCAGCGGCGAGGCCGCCACGATGAACAGCAACAGAAACAGGGCCGCCGCAATCGCCGCGATCCGCGTGCGCCCGCCCGAATTCACGTTGATCATCGACTGACCAATCATCGCACAACCGCCCATGCCGCCAAAGAAACCGGTGACAATATTTGATGTCCCCTGCGCGATGCACTCCTGGCTCGCGCCGCCCCGCTTGCCGGTGATTTCGCCCACAAGGTTCAGGGTCAAAAGGCTCTCGATGAGGCCAATCGCCGCCAGGATGACCGCATAGGGCAGGATGATCTGCAGCGTTTCCATGTTGAACGGCACCATCGGCACGTGAAAGCTCGGCAAGCCCCCCTCGATGGACGCCATGTCGCCCACGCGCGGCACATCAAGACCAAAGGCGATCACGATGATCGCTGTAATCCCGATCCCCGCCAGCGGCGCCGGGATCACCTTGGTCAGCTTGGGCATGCCCCAGATGATCACCATGGTCAGCACCACAAGCCCCAGCATCATCAGAAGCTGTGGCCCGGCAAGCCATTCTTCGCCCCCGGTGCCGGGTTGCTTGAACTGCGTAAGCTGCGCCAGGAAAATCACGATCGCCAGACCGTTCACAAAGCCAAGCATCACCGGATGCGGCACCAGTCGGATGAACTTGCCCCAATGCATGACACCGGCGATGACCTGCAGGATGCCCATCAGAACCACGGTGGCAAAGAGATACTCCACCCCGTGCTCGGCCACCAGCGCCACCATCACCACTGCCAGCGCGCCGGTCGCCCCCGAAATCATGCCCGGACGCCCCCCGATGAGCGCCGTGATCAGCCCCACCAGAAAGGCCGCATAAAGCCCAACCAGAGGATGCACCCCTGCCACAAAGGCAAAGGCCACCGCCTCCGGCACCAGCGCCAGGGCCACCGTCAGCCCGGACAACAGCTCGGTGCGCACACGCGCCACCGTAAAGCCCTCATCCTGCATGATGGAAAGATTGGGAGGAGAGATATTCTTGGCCAAAAGGCCCAATACGCCGCGTGTCATGACACCAAAACCTGTGAATTCGGGAAGCTTGTTTTGAGCGCCTGTTAGCCTCTCTGCCCGCGTGACACAAGCCAAGGCCTAAAAACAAGGCCTCAAAGCCCGCCCGCTGCCGCATGCGTGGGCAAAAACCCCAGAGAAACGTCAGCCTTCCTGCCCCAATGTTTCGCGTGCGAAACAATAGGTCAGAAGCGCTGTCTGCCGTGAACCCTTCTTTAACCCTTGCCCGTCGGTGTGAGGCTCCGCAGACTGCGGGTATTGAAGCAGGAAACTTAGAGCAGCCACATGCATTTCAAAAGCTGGGACGACATTTCCCCGCCCCCAAACGCGGCAGAGCAACAACTCAAAGCCGCCGCCGAGGCAGGCGAGTTTTGCGAACTCGGCCCCCGCGATCAAATCCCCGAGGAACCCGCGAACTGGCAAACCCTGACCGCAGCGCAAGAGGCCCGCCATATCCGCGCCGAGGTGCTGCGCCTGATCCTGCTCAACGGAGATGGCTGCGACACCGCTGCGAAAGGCGTCGTGATGCGTGGCGCTTACATAAGTGGCTCACTCGATCTTACCAATTGCATCATCCCCGGTAGCCTAATCCTGTATGATTGCCGCTTGGAATACCGCATATTTGCACCCCGATCAAAATGGGCCGGAGACCTGCGGCTGAAAACCTGTGCCTTGCCCGGATTGAAGGCCGGTGGCACCGAGTTTCGTGGGCAGGTGTCTTGCGAGGCCGTAAACTTTAGCTCGCCAGAGGCCGAGGCCCTCAACCTGCAAAGAACTGAAGTGAAGGGCGGCCTCTTCCTCCGAAACACAACACTCAATCGGTCTGCTCACCTCGGCGGCGTCAAAGTCGGCGGGCAGATGTCCTGTAAGGGTACGACTTTCAACACACCAAAAGGAATGGCCCTCACCCTACGAGATGCCGAAATCACCGGCGGTCTTTACCTCAGCAACATCACTCAAATCCGGGGCATTCTTGATTTAAGCGATGCCAAAACCTCTATTCTCGTCGACAATCCCCACAGCTATCCGCCAACTGGCGCGCTGATCTTGGATGGCTTCACCTATGACCGGATCATTGGATCAACCGACTCGAAGACCCGGCTCGACTGGCTGGCCAAAGGCGACCGCTGGAACGGAGAGTTCTTCCCCCAGCCTTACAAACAGCTCGCCAAGACCCTGCATGACATGGGGCACGAGGCTGACGCCCAAGAGGTCCTCTACACGCTCGCAACCAAACTCGCTGCAGAGCGCAAGAAGGAGCTGCACAAGAAAATTGCCTCTCAACGCCCACATTCCCCCGTCCTCGGTCTTGCGATCGGCCTGAGACTCCGGCTTGGCACAGAACGGATGACAGACTTTCTGCTGCGCAGCGTTGTCGGATACGGACGCAAACCCTTTCGCAGCCTCGGTTGGCTGATCGGCCTCATCGCGCTCTGTTCGGTCTTTGCTGTTGGCGCATGGCATCACGGCGACTTCGCGCCCAACTCCGCACCCATCCTGCGCAGCGTGGAGTGGCGCGAGCTGAGCGATCACCCCAACGCAGCGCAGCACTGGGTCCAGACCTCTCCCACTGGCAAGGATTGGGAGAGCTTTCATCCCCTCGCCTATGCCGCTGATGTTGTGATCCCCATCGTCGAATTTGGCCAGACCGAGGCCTGGGCCCCTTCCACCGAGCGCGGACCTTGGGGGTATCACCTCTGGTGGCTGCGCTGGGTCTTCACCACCCTGGGCTGGATCGTCACCGCGCTGGGGGCCGCTGCCCTCACCGGCCTTATCCGGCGCGACTGATCCGTTATCTTTTTCAAAATACCTCCGCCGGAGGCATCCCATGCTTGCCAAGCCGCGCCCCGCTCGGCCATAGGTCAAAAAAGACCCGCAGGAGGGACCCCCATGACAGAGACATTGATTGCCGTGATCGGCGGCTCCGGCATTTACGAGATCGACGGGCTGGAGGGCGCCGCGTGGACCACCGTCGAGACCCCTTGGGGCACGCCCTCGGACCAGATCCTCACCGGGCGGCTTGAGGGGGTCAAAATGGCGTTCCTGCCGCGCCATGGCCGGGGTCATGTGCATGCCCCAAGCGATGTGCCCTACCGGGCCAATATCGACGCCCTGAAACGTCTCGGGGCCACGGATGTGATCTCCGTCTCTGCCTGCGGCTCCTTTCGCGAGCACATGGCGCCCGGCGATTTTGTCATCGTGGATCAGTTCATCGACCGCACGTTTGCGCGCGCCAAGAGCTTCTTTTCCTCGGGCTGCGTGGCGCATGTGGCGCTGGCGCATCCCACCTGCCCCCGTCTGAGCGATGCGGTCGAGGCCGCCGCAGGCGCGGCCGGCATCAACACGCATCGTGGCGGCACCTATCTGGCGATGGAAGGGCCGCAGTTCTCCACGCTTGCGGAATCCAAAATGTACCGCGAGCACTGGGGCGCGGATGTGATCGGCATGACCAATATGCCCGAGGCAAAACTCGCCCGTGAGGCCGAGCTCTGCTATGCCTCCGTGGCCATGGTCACCGATTACGACAGCTGGCACCCCGACCACGGCGAGGTGGATGTGACCGCCGTCATCGCCACCCTCAAAGGCAACTCTGAAAAAGGGCGCGCCTTGATCAAGGGCCTGCCCGCACGTCTCGGCGCAGAGCGCGCGCCCTGCCCCCATGGCTGTGACCGCGCACTGGAGTATGCCATCATGACCGCGCCCGAAAAACGGGACCCGGCGCTTTTGGCCAAGCTGGATGCCGTCGCAGGACGCGTGCTCTGAGGCAGATGACACTTGCATGAAAGCCCCGCTTCGGCCACACCGCTAGGGTTTGGGCGCGGCGGACTTCATTACCACTGCGCCCGCAGTCGCGAAGCCAGATCAGGGATCACAGCCCCATGAGCACCTCCAAAACCGTCAAGGACTACATCCGCACCATCGTCGATTTCCCCCATGAGGGGATCATGTTCCGCGATGTGACCACATTGTTTGCCGACCCGCGCGGGTTTCGCATGGCCGTGGACCAGATGCTGCACCCCTATGCGGGCCAGCGCATCGACAAGGTCGTGGGGCTTGAGGCGCGGGGGTTCATCCTTGGCGGCGCCATCGCGCATCAGCTGGGCACTGGGTTTGTGCCCGTGCGCAAAAAGGGGAAACTGCCCGGTGCCACAATCTCGCAGGAATACAAGCTCGAATACGGCGAGGCGGTGGTGGAGCTTCACAAGGATGCCATCCAACCGGGTGAAAAGATCCTCGTGGTGGATGATCTTCTGGCCACCGGCGGCACCGCGGGTGCGGGCATCAAACTGATCGAAAAACTCGGCGGAGAGATCATCTCCTGCTCTTTCATCATCGACCTCCCGGAACTTGGCGGGCGCAAGCATCTCGAAAGCCTTGGCATGGACGTGCATGTTCTGTGCGAATTCGAGGGCCTCTGAGCGTTTTTTTCGCCAGGATCAGTCACGCCCGATCACAGCTGCTCACGCAGGCGTGACTGGATTTCGGAAAAGCTCCCGGCTTAGGGAGCTTTTTTCATGTGTCAAATGCCCATCGGCATAGATCCGCCTCATCCAACCGCGCAGCTGCTTCGTTGTCTTTCACAGATGTCGCCGACGCGGCGTCCAATGTGACAGAGACAAGAGGAGTATCTCATGATCCGTAAGTTTGCACTCAGCACCGTCGCCAGCCTTGCCGTTGCCACCGCCGCTTTTGCGGACGGTCATTCCAAAGACATCGTCGACATTGCCTCGGGCAACGACAACTTCGACACGTTGGTCGCGGCTGTGTCTGCTGCTGATCTGGTGGACACGCTCAAGAGCGAAGGCCCTTTCACCGTCTTTGCCCCGACCGACGCAGCATTTGAAGCACTGCCCGAAGGCACGGTTGAGACTCTCCTGAAGCCCGAAAACAAGGATCAGCTGATCGCGATCCTCACCTACCACGTTGTGCCGGGCAAGGTGATGTCCTCAGACCTGACCGACGGTATGAAGGCGGCCACCGTGCAGGGCTCTGAAATCACCATTGATCTCGACAATGGCGCGATGGTCGATGAGGCCTCCGTGGTGCAGGCAGACATCGAGGCCGAGAACGGCGTGATCCATGTGATCGACAAAGTGATCATGCCAGGCAGCTAAGTGAGCAGTTCGCGCCCATTAGGCGTGGCGACAAGGGGGGCCTCCGGGCTCCCCTTTCTTGTAGGGCCGCTGTTGCCAATCGGCAGTGTCCTTTGGGCGTCGTTGTATCAGACCACAACGGCGCCGGGGTTCATGATGCCATGAGGGTCAAGCGCCTCTTTGATGGCGCGCATCGCAGCAAGCTTGACCGGATCGCCATAGCGTTCGAGATCACCGACCTTTAGGCGGCCAATCCCGTGCTCTGCACTCATGGAGCCGCCATAGTCATACACGAGGTCATGTATGATGCGTTTCACATCCCCGCGCAGGTCTTCGTAATCCGCACGCGACCGGCCCGGCGCGGGAAAGACGTTGTAGTGCAGGTTGCCATCGCCCAGATGGCCAAAGCAGTTGATCCGGAGCGACGGATCGAGATTTGCAATCGCTTTCCAGCCCGCGGGAATGAACTCGGGAATGCGCGAAATCGGCACCGAAATGTCGTGGCTTGAAACAGACCCGATCAGCCGGTTCGCCTCTGGGATATGTTCGCGCAAAGCCCAGAGCGCCTGACGCTGAGCTTCGGATTGTGCAATCACGCCGTCGTCGGTCAGCTCTGCGTCCATCGCCTGTTCAAAGAGGTCGGCCAGCGCGGCCTCTGCATCCTGGCCTTTGCCCAGGCCGAGCTCGATCAGGACGCACCACTCCGGGTGGCTCTCGAAGGGCTGGCGCAATTCCGGCAATTTTTCGGCAAGAAATTCAAGACTCTGCCGGTGGATGAGTTCAAAAGCGCTTACGCCTTCGCCCACTGCATCGCGCGCCCGCGTCAGAAGCGCCACCGCTGCCTCTGGATCGCGGACCGTAAAGATGGCCGTGCCCGCGTTTGCCGGGATCGGCGAGAGTTTGAGCGCCGCAGCGGTGATCACTCCAAGGGTGCCCTCGGCCCCGATCAGGAGGTTGCGCAGATCATAGCCGGTGTTATCTTTGCGCAGCCGTGACAGCCCGTGCCAGATCTCGCCCGTGGGCAGCACTGCCTCAAGCCCGAGGCAGAGATCGCGCGCATTGCCATAGCGCAGCACATTGACCCCGCCCGCGTTGGTCGCAAGGTTGCCGCCGATCTGCGCCGAGCCTTCGGCGGCCAGAGACAGCGGAAAGAGACGCCCCGCCTCGGCCGCGGCGGCCTGCACATCCGCCAGCACCGCGCCCGCTTCTGCGATCAATACGTTTTCCTCTGGATAGAGCGCGCGAATGCCGCGCATCCGTTCCAGCGACAACAGGATCGGGGTTGCGCCCTCGGTCATCACTTGCCCGCCCACAAGGCCGGTGCCGCCTCCATAGGGAACAACTCCCACCCGTGCCGCATGCGCCGCGCGGATGATCTCGGCCACCTCTTCGGCGCTGCGGGGCAGCGCAACGGCGGCGGCCTGCCCGGCATAACGTCCGCGCGGCTCTTCCAGATGGCGCGCCTCCGGCCGGCGCAGTGTATCGGCGGGCAAACGAGCAGAGAGCGTGTCGAGAAAGGCGGGGGTGGCGGGGTTCAAAGTCATGCCCCATGAATCCAGAATCCACCGCCCAAAGGCAAGGCCGTTATGGCGCGGTGCGACGTTGCTACACTCAGGCCTGACCGGCGGTGGTCTTGCCGCGGCGGTCGTTGCGCAGCGCCGCATAGAGCACATGGGTGCGCCAGCGCCCGTTGATCTGCAGGTAGGACTGCGCCACGCCCTCATATTTAAAACCGGAGCGCTCCAGCAAGCCGCGCGAAGCCGCGTTTTCCGGCAGGCAGGCTGCTTCGATTCGGCTCAGGTCGAGGCGGGTAAAGGCATGATGCACCACCGCACCGATCGCCTCGCGCATATACCCCCTGCGGGCAAATTGCACCCCGGTCCAATAGCCGATGGTGCCCGCCATCGCGGGGCCTCGGCGGATGTTGTCGAGCGTGATGGCCCCAACCAGATGATCGTCCTCGCGCCGGATCAGAAACAGCGGCAGGGCAGACCCCTGCGCGATCGAGCGTTTCGCCCAATAGACCCGGTTGGTAAAGGACTTGCGGCTGAGGTGGTCGGGGGACCACGCGGGCTCCCAGGGGATCAAATGATCTTTGCTCTGCTGGCGCAGGAAGGCCCAGTACCGGAAATCGGCATGCACGGGAGGGCGGAGCGTCAGGCGCTCCGTCTCCAGTTTCACCGTCCGCCGGGCCAAAAGCATCAGGCAGCGCGCCTCCGGGCGATCTCCTCAAGGCGCGGCGCTTCGGCGACCGGGCCATAGAGTGCTAGCGCAGCCGGTGCCTCGCGAGAAATCCGCGCCGCCATGGCGCGCACATCCGCGGTGGTTACCGCATCAATCTTTGCAACCGTGTCCTCAAGGCTTGGCACCCGGTCCCAGATCTGGACGAGGCGCGCCAGACGTTCCGCCCGGTTCGAAGGGCTCTCAAGCCCCATCAGCATACCGGCCTTCATCTGCGCGCGGGCACGCTCCACCTCAGCGTCGGACATGTCATCAGCGGAGCGCTTGAGCTCATCAACCGTGATGCCCAGAAGATCCGAAACCTGCGCGCCGGAGGTGCCCGCGTAGATGGTCATCATGCCGGTGTCCTCATAGG
The DNA here is from genome assembly GCF_055693725.2 of Epibacterium sp. HA2-3. Lineage (NCBI taxonomy): Bacteria > Pseudomonadati > Pseudomonadota > Alphaproteobacteria > Rhodobacterales > Roseobacteraceae > Epibacterium > Epibacterium sp. HA2-3. Next base: position 2,319,581 of record NZ_CM172490.1, read on the forward strand.
CCCCTGCCTGCGCAAAGATCGTGTAGCAAAGCCCGCGCTTTTCGCGCACTTCCTGAAACAACCGAGAGGACATGCCGCCGCCGAGCGCCGCCGCATAGATCTGCGCGGCATAGATGTCATCGGCGCGGTAGCTTGGGCTTTCAAAGGCCAGCGCCACATGGGCCTGCTCCAGCGCTTTGTCGTGGCGCGCTTCACCGCCAGTAAAGCGAGCACATTCGATCACGTCCTGCTGTTTGGGTTCCAGATGACCAAACATTTCTGTGGCGGCCTTCACCAACCGATCGTGGTCGACCGCACCAGCGGCTGAGAGGATCATCTGACCGGGACCATAGTGTTCGGCCACAAACCGGGTCAGATCTTCCTTGTTGAAGCTGCGAACCCGTTCTGCGGGGCCGAGGATCGAGCGGCCAATCGCCTGTTCGCGATAGCTCTCTTCCTGCAGCCAGTCAAAAATGATGTCGTCCGGCGTATCAAGCGCCTGACCGATTTCCTGCAGGATGACCCCGCGTTCCACTTCGATCTCGCGTTCATCAAAGACCGAGTTCAGAACGATGTCGCCGATCACATCAAGGGCGAGATCCACGTCGTCCTTGAGAATACGCGCGTAATAGGCGGTCACTTCGCGGCTGGTATAGGCGTTGATGTAGCCGCCCACATCCTCGATGGCTTCGGCGATCTGCAACGCGCTGCGCCGCTTGGTGCCTTTGAACGCCATATGTTCAAGGAAATGGGCCACCCCATTCTGTTCGAGCCGCTCATGGCGGCCCCCTGCCGAAACCCAGATGCCGAGGGCTGCGGATTGCAGCCCCGGCATATACTCGGTGACAATACGAAACCCGTTGGGCAGGGTGTCTTGTTTAACGGTCAATTGGCGATGTGCTTTCTGATATGATCTTCAATCGCGCCGAGATCATTGGCGATCCGGGTCACGCGCTCCGATCTGTCATACAGGTCTGCCATGCGAGGGGGAAGAGGCGGATGCACCTCCGAGGCCGCCTCGACCGCGGCCGGGAATTTTGCGGGATGCGCCGTGGCCAGCGTTACCATCGGCACCCCATCCTTAAGGTGTTCATTGGCAACCTTCACCCCAACTGCGCCATGTGGGCAAAGCAGCTCTCCTGAGGCCGCGAGTTCGGATTTGATCGTGGCGGAGGTCTCCTCCTCGGAAGCGCGGCCTGAGCTGTAGATTTCGCTCAGCGCCTGCATGGCCCCCTGGCTCACGTTAAAACCACCACCGGTCTTCAGTTCGTCCATCAGCTGCGCCACAGCCGCGCCGTCCTGATCGTAGGCATAGAACAAGGCCCGCTCGAAGTTCGAAGAGACCTGAATATCCATAGAAGGCGAAATCGACGGGATGGTCTCGCCTTTGAAATAGCCCTCGCCCGAGAGGCAGCGGTGCAAGATGTCGTTCTGGTTGGTGGCGACCACCAGCTGATCGATCGGCAGCCCCATCTGGCGCGCGATAAAGCCCGCAAAGATGTCGCCAAAGTTACCGGTCGGCACGGTGAAGGACACTTTGCGGTGCGGTGCGCCCAAGGCCACGGCAGCGGTGAAGTAATAGACCACCTGCGCCAAAACGCGGGCAAAGTTGATCGAGTTCACGCCCGCCAGATGCACCGAATCGCGGAAGTCAAAATCGTTGAACATGTCTTTGACCGCAGCCTGGCAGTCGTCAAAGTCTCCATCCACCGCGAGGGCATGCACATTGGCGTCCTGCGGTGTGGTCATCTGGCGGCGCTGCACCTCGGAGACGCGGCCATGGGGATACATGATAAAGACGTTGACCGCGTCCAGACCGCGAAATGCCTCGATCGCCGCCGACCCGGTGTCGCCAGAAGTGGCCCCCACGATGGTCACGCTGTCGCCCCGGCGTTTGAGCGCGACCTGAAACAGCTGACCGATGAGCTGCATGGCGAAATCCTTGAACGCCAGCGTCGGGCCGTGAAAGAGCTCCAACAGGAAGTGGTTCGGCGCCATCTGTTTCAGCGGCGCGCGGGCGGCATGTTCAAACCCGGCATAGGCGCGCGCGATGATGCCCTTGAATTCCTCTTCGGAGAAAGACCCCGACACATAGGGCCACATCACGCGAAACGCGACCTCCTCATAGGGCAGCCCGGCAAAGCCTGCGATTTCCTCTGCCGAGAGCGTCGGGATTTCTGCCGGAACATAAAGCCCGCCGTCGCGCGCAAGCCCGGTCAGCATGGCTTCTTCGAAGGTGAGTTCGGGCGCTTGGCCGCGGGTGGAGATATATTTCATGGCGTCAGTTCCTGTCAGGTTTTGGCGCGCGTACGCAAGAGAAAGGCGGCGGTCATGGCCGCCCATATGAGGGCGAGCGAGAACCAGGTGATGACATATTGCAGATGATTGTTCGGGATGCCCTTGGTCGAGACAGGCAGAGGCGTGGGATTTTCGGCGCCCGTGCGCACCACAACCAACAAGGGTTCAGTGTTCAGACGCTCGGACATATAAGCAATGTCGCGGGCGTAGAGGATGTTGGTGTCCACTTCAGGCGGCGGGGTGGTCCAGTCGCCTTCATCCGGCCAGAGGAGATTTCCAGCAAGCTCTGCGCGGCCCGTGGGGCGGGTATTTTCCTTGTCCGTGGCCCGGATGTAGCCGCGATCCACAAGGATGCGGCGACCCTCGTCCGTCACAAAGGGAGAGATCACGCGATAGCCTGCCCCCTCGGCCTCTGTGACCCAGAAGACATGTAGCTCCTCGGGTAGGATCTCACCCTCAAATCGCACCGCACGGTAGCGGTCCGCCTCGGGGTCTGGAGCCTCGGGCAGGGAGACCGGCTCTGCTGCGATGCGTGTCTCGATGGTGGCGAGGACGCCCTCTTTCCACGCCAGCCGTTGCAGCTGCCAGAGGCCCAACGAGACCAGCGCCACAAAGCCCAAGCCCCCTACCACCCAAAGAAAGATCACGCGTCGCATCAAACGACCCCTCCAGATCCGATTGCAATCTGCGCCCTGAAGTCATGCCCAGAACATGCAAGAAGCGCGCGAGGTGATCCCCGCGCGCCCCGTTAGATACGTGCTGATTGCCGAAAGGAAAACCGCAATCATGTACCCGCTACATTGAGATCAGTGCGCCAGACCGGCGGTGCCCCAGATGTAGACGGCCACGAAGAGGAACAGCCACACAACGTCAACGAAGTGCCAGTACCAGGCCGCCATCTCAAAGCCCGCGTGGGACTTCGGCGTGAAATCGCCCCGCATCGCGCGAATCAGACACACGATCAGGAAGATGGTGCCGAGGATCACGTGGAAGCCGTGGAAACCGGTGGCCATGAAGAAGTTGGAGTAGAACTCGTCGCCGCCGAACTCCCAGCCTTCGTGCAGCAGGTGCACATATTCATAGGCCTGCAGCGCAGTGAAGAAGATGCCAAGTGCGATACCGATGGCGAGGCCGTTCACCAGACCCTTGCGGTCATTGTCGTGCACAAGCGCGTGGTGCGCCCAGGTGACAGCACAGCCGGAAAGCAGCAACACCAGCGTGTTGATGAGCGGCAGGTGGAAGGCGTCAACCGGGTAGATGTCGGGCGCGACATATTCGGTGCCGACGTATTCTTCCATCGGGTACATGGCGTGTTTGAAGAACGACCAGAACCACGCGAAGAAGAACATGACTTCGGACATCACAAACAGGATGAAGCCGTAGCGCAGGCCGATCAGAACAACCGGCGTGTGATCGCCTGCCTTGTTTTCCGCAATGGTCTCAGACCACCAGCAGAAGGCAGAGTAGAGCACCGCAACCAAACCGGCCCAGAACAGCCAGGCGGTGTAGTCGTGCATCCAGAGCACCGCGCCAAACAGCATGACGAAGGCGCCAAGCGAGCTCAGAAGCGGCCAAATAGAAGGCGGCAGAATGTGGAAATCGTGGTTTTTTGCATGCGCCATTTAAGTGTCCCTCACCAAAGCGGCCTTAGTTCAGTTCTGTCTCTGCCCCGGATGTATCCCCGGTGTCGAGAGCGGCATAGCCCTCGGGCAGATCAATCTCATGAAATGTATACGACAAGGTGATCGTATGCACATATTTTGCCTCCGGGTCCTCGATAATCTCGGGGTCCACGAAGAAGGTCACGGGCATCATCACCCGCTCCCCCGGTTGCAGCACCTGCTCGTTAAAGCAGAAACACTGAATTTTATCAAAGTAATAGCCTGCCGAGAACGGCGCGACGTTGTAAGACGCCTGGCCTGCAACCGGACGGTCTGTCGGGTTGTAAGCCTCATAGAAAGCAAGACCGGTCTCGCCAATCTTCAGCTCCATGATGCGCTCGACGGGTTTGAACTCCCACGGCATGCCGCGGTCCTTGGAGGCGTCAAAACGAACCTTGATGGTTTGGTCGAGCACCTGATCGGAGCCGGTCTCGGCGACCTGCGTAACGCCGCCAAAGCCCGTGACCCGGCAGAACCAGTCATAGAACGGCACCGACGCCCAGGCGAGGCCACCCATCAGAACAACCACGCCAACCAGCTGCACCACTGTTTTTTGAGGTCCGTTCAACGCCATCAGATTACTCCGTGCCCTGGGTTTCGGGGAAGCTGAAGCCGGTGGAGGTCACTTTGACCATCGTCAGCGCCAGAACCAGCACGACGAATCCCCCTAGCAACAGGCCAACACCCACGTTGCGCCCTTTGCGGCGGTTGTGGATTTCATGTTCCTTGCGCAGGCTCATCTTACCAGCCTCCCAGTCCATAGGGTTTCAACAGCGCCTCGGCGAGAATCGCGCCAAAGTGGAGGAAGAGGTAGAGCAGCGACAGTTTGAAGAAGGAGCGTTCAACCTTGAAGTTGTCGCTCTCGCAGATCTCCTCATCGCGGCGCCAGATCTGGACCGCGCCTTTCAGGAACAGCGCATTGAGCACAACAGCTGTCGTGAGATAGATCGGCCCTCCCACGCTGGTGAAGGCGGTGGTCAGCGCAAAGGCCGCGAGAATCACGGTGTAGACGAGGATGTGCTTGCGTGTGGAGCGCCGCCCATGGGTCACGGTCAGCATCGGCACATCGGCCATGTCGTAATCATTACGCATAAAAAGCGCGAGCGCCCAGAAATGCGGCGGAGTCCACAGGAAGGTCAGTGCAAACATCAGCCAAGGCTCGACCGACATGCTGCCGGTGGCCGCGATCCAGCCGATCACAGGCGGAAACGCCCCTGCCGCGCCACCGATGACGATGTTCTGCGGCGTCGCCCGCTTGAGCCACATGGTGTAGATCACCACGTAAAAGAAGATGGTGAAAGCCAGGAACGCCCCTGCAAACACGTTGGTCGCAAGCGCCAGCATGATCACCGACAGGCCCGACAGCGCAAGGCCGAGACTCAGCGCTTCGCCCTTGTCGACTTTGCCAGCCGGGATCGGGCGGCCTTTGGTGCGCTTCATCACCTGATCGATGTCGGCATCCCACCACATATTGAGCGCGCCAGACGCCCCCCCGCCTATCGCGATGAACAGGATCGCACAGAAGCCGATCACCGGATGCACTCCGATGGGCGCGGCCATCAGGCCAACAAAGGCGGTGAACACGACAAGGGACATCACCCGCGGCTTCAGCAGCGCGAAGTAATCGCCAAGGGAGGCCTCCTCTTCGCGGGTCATGCTTGCATTGATGCTAGCGTCTGTCATGTCTCAGGCTCTTTCAGGTCATGGACGACCACGCAAAGCGCGTGGTCGCTCTTGGTCTCATCCGTCAGCACGCGGCTCTCTCAGCAGATAGCGGACGCGCGCCGAGGGTCCAGTCAGATCACTTGGAAGCGACGTCGTAGGGCTGCGGCAGGCCCGCGTATTCCTCGATCGCGCCGTTCAGCCATTCCTGATAGGCTTCTTCGCTGACCACTTTGACGGTGATCGGCATATAAGCGTGGTCCTTGCCGCAGAGCTCGGAGCATTGGCCAAAGTAGACGCCTTCTTTGGTTGGCTTGAACCACAGTTCCGCAAGGCGGCCGGGAATGCCATCCTGCTTCACGCCGAACGACGGCAGCGCCCAGGAGTGGATCACGTCAGCAGCCGTCACCTGCATCACGATGGTTTTGTTCACCGGAACAACAACCGCAGTGTTGGTCGCCAGAAGGAATTCGTCGCCTGCGTAGCCCGCTTCTTCGAGCTTCAGCTTCATCGCTTCGTCATAGACGAAGGGCGTCACATCCGCGTCGGCAGGGCGCGTGGATTCGTCCAGCGTCGCCGGGTGGCCGATGAGATAGCTGTCAAAGGCAAAGTCGTGATCCACATACTCGTAGCCCCAGTACCACTGGTAGCCGGTCACCTTGATGGTCACGTCGCCCTCGGGGATTTCCTGCTGGCGGAACAGTTCTGGCAGCGAGAAGGAGCCAATTACGATCAGGATAAGGATCGGCACCACGGTCCAAGCGATCTCGATCGGGGTGTTGTGCGTGAAGCTCGCTGCCTTGGGGTTGGCGCGACGGTTGAAACGCACAATTGCGTAAAGCAGCAGACCACCCACGAACACACAGATCGCGGTGATGATGATGAGAATCATGTAGTCGAGCTTGTGAATGCCCTCTGCCAATTCGGACGCCGCCGGCTGAAAACCGAGGTTGCCGTCCGTCGGCTTACCAATGGTTTCCAGACCTTCTTGCGCCATGGCTGGAAGGCTAGAAAGGGCGGCGATAAAGCCCGAAAGCGTCAAAGCATTCTTCATGTCGTTTCCTGATCGCTTGATCGTTGCATGGGTTGGGATCGCGGAATCGTTCGAAAAACTCTACCGCGCCCGTTGTCTTTGTTGCCGTTAAAAATCATATTCTCGGGAGGTTATAAAGAGGGTAGCGCGCGTCATAGCGTCTCTTTCTTGACTTAGATCAAAAAAATCGAGGCCGATTTGATGGATACAACCGCTTTTTCCCCGTTTGAAACCACTCTTCCCGAAGATGAGGCGCTGCCGCTCCTGCGTGACGCACTGGCAGGTGCCGACGATGGCGAGATCTTTGCCGAGCGCACAAAATCAGAGGCATTGGTATTCGACGACGGCCGTCTGCGTACGGCGAGCTATGATGCTGCCGAAGGATTCGGGCTGCGCGCGGTGCGGGGCGAAGTGGCGGGGTATGCCCATTCGACCACCATGTCGATCTCGGCGCTGCGCCGCGCGGCCGAAACCGCACGGCTCGCAGTGGGCGCTGGCGGCGGCACCATGGCCCCTGCCCCGCAGGCCACCAATCAGAAACTCTATGGCGATCTGGATCCGATCGCGGCGCAGGCCTTTCCCGTGAAGGTCGAGACCCTGCGTGAGATCGACAGCTTTGCCCGCGACCTCGATCCGCGCGTCGTACAGGTCTCGGCCACGCTGGCAGCATCCTTGCAGGAAATCGAGATCCTTCGCGCCGATGGCACCCGCGTGCGCGACGTGCGACCGATGACGCGCGTGAATGTCTCGATCATCGTCGAGGACGGCGGACGGCGCGAGAGTGGCACTGCGGGCGGTGGCGGTCGGGTTGGCCTTGATGGGCTGATCGCGCCCGAGGACTGGCAGGCCAAAGCGCGCGAGGCGCTGCGAATCGCACTGGTGAACCTCGACGCGGAACCTGCGCCCGCCGGCGAGCTTGACGTGGTACTTGGCCCCGGCTGGCCCGGCATCCTGCTGCACGAGGCGATCGGACACGGGCTGGAGGGCGACTTCAATCGCAAGGGATCCTCGGCATTTGCCGGGCTCATGGGACAGCGCATCGCAGCCCCCGGCGTTACCGTGTTGGACGATGGCACCATTCCGGACCGGCGCGGTTCGATCACCGTGGACGACGAGGGCACGCCAAGCCAGAAGACCACATTGATCGAGGACGGCATCCTCGTAGGGTACATGCAGGATCGCCAAAACGCGCGCCTGATGGGCGTGGAGCCCACCGGTAACGGGCGCCGTCAAAGCTATGCACACGCGCCGATGCCGCGGATGACCAACACCTATATGCTCGGCGGTGAGGCGACGCCCGAGGATCTGGTCAAGGAGATCAAGGACGGAATCTGGGCCGTCGGCTTTGGCGGGGGACAGGTGGATATCACCAACGGCAAATTCGTATTCTCCTGCACCGAAGCCTACCGCGTCAAAGACGGCAAGGTCGGCGCCCCCGTCAAAGGCGCTACGCTGATCGGAGACGGCGCCACTGCGCTGCAGCAAATCCGCGGGCTCGGCAATGACATGGCGCTTGACCCCGGGATGGGGAACTGCGGCAAACAAGGCCAATGGGTACCTGTCGGCGTGGGCCAGCCCAGCGTGCTCATGGGCGGATTGACGGTCGGCGGATCTGCGACCTGAGCAATCAGATGAATCCGTGACACACGTGATCTGGCGCGACACCGCGCCAGATCAGTCGACAAATAGGACGACTCGCTGATCCTCTGGGAGTCGTCTTTTCTTTTCAGGGCTCTAGGGCCAGCAAAGAATGACCGCGGCATTATTTATGCTTAACAGATCAGGGATTTTCACCTTCCTGACTGCAGTCTGTGGACGTGATTTTGCCTTGGGGCATGCTGGTCCAAACACTTTCTCCGCAGCGCCACGCCAGCGCATATCATTTATTTTCAATGACATAGCAAAAAGTACCGAAAAATCTCGATAAACTTTTGGGATGTTCACCACCTGTTAACCCCTCAGGCCTTAATCCTAATATTGCAACAAGGCGAGGCGAGGGCATGACCGGAGAAGCATATTCTTCCACTCACCCCCCACTCCCACCCACCACGGAAGATCAAAGGTATTCCTGGCTTCGCCTGTTGCGCTCCCGAGGCATCGGGACCGTGACCTTTTATCGGCTTCTGGCCGAGTATGGTTCAGCACAGAATGTGCTTGAAAAGCTGCCTGAATTGGCAGCGACTTCAGGCGTCAAAGGGTATAAAATATACTCAAAAGATGCATTGGACGCCGAGTTCGAGAACGCAAAAGCCGCCAATGCGCGGCTTTTGTGCATTGGAGATCCCCATTATCCGGCCCCGTTGGCCTCGCTTCCCAATCCTCCTCCGGCACTCTGGGCGATCGGAAATTTGTCACTTGTGACGCGACCGGCCATTGCACTGGTGGGCGCACGCAACGCATCCTCCTTGGGGCGGCGCATGGCCTATGGGCTGGCGCGAGATCTGGGCGATGCCGGATATGTGGTGGTCTCGGGACTTGCGCGCGGCATCGATGCCTGTGCCCACGAGGGTGCCCTTGCCAGCGGCACCATCGCTGTGCAGGGCGGCGGCGTCGACATTATATATCCCTCTGAGAACACCCCGCTCGCCATGACCCTTGCCGAGCAGGGTCTGCGCCTCTCCGAACAACCCATGGGCTTGCAGCCACAAGCGCGCCATTTTCCGCCTCGCAACCGCATCATAGCAGGTCTTGCCCTTGCAACAGTGGTCGTGGAGGCCGCCATAAAGTCAGGGAGCCTCATCACTGCGCGCGATGCGCTGGATTTGGGACGGGACGTGATGGCAGTGCCTGGCCACCCCTGCGACGGGCGGGCCAGCGGTGGCAACCTCTTGATCCGCGATGGCGCCACGCTGGTGCGCCACGCCGAGGACGTGATCGAGGCGCTACCTCCGCTCAATGCGCACCGCCCGCCCCAACGCCCCTTGGTGCAGGACCTGCCCTCGCCCCCGCCCGAGCGACGCAGCCTGCGTCAAACCGCAGCACTGCATCAACAAATCCTGGATCGCATCGCGGCCGCGCCCACACCGGAAGGCCAGTTGATCAAGGATCTCGGCAGCCCCGCACGCAAGGTGCGCACGGTGCTGACGGACTTGGAGCTATCCGGCGAAATCGGTCGGGAACCGGGTGGAGTGATCATCAAAAAACGCTAATTCAAAGTCGAAAACTCCCCCCTTCACGCCCGAGCTCCACGCGCTGATTTCTTCGCGTGGATTGACATTCTCCCCTTGCGCGACACATTTTGCCCGGCCATAGAGCGCGATTGAACCCGTCTGAAAAGGTGCCCACTTACATGCCAGTTGTCGTTGTCGAATCCCCGGCCAAAGCCAAAACAATCAATAAATATCTGGGCTCCGACTACACTGTTTTGGCATCCTACGGTCACGTCCGGGACCTGCCCGCAAAGAACGGATCCGTCGACCCCGAAGATGATTTTGCGATGACATGGGAGGTCGGCAACGACTCCAAAAAACATGTGCGCGCCATCGCAGAGGCGCTCAAGGACGACAACGCATTGATCCTCGCGACCGACCCCGACCGCGAAGGCGAGGCGATCAGCTGGCACTTGCAAGAAGCGCTCACCAAGCGGCGCTCCATCAAGAAGGACACCGACGTCAAACGCGTGACCTTCAACGCGATCACCAAGGACGCTGTCGCCGAGGCCATGAAAAACCCCCGCGATGTCGATATGCCGCTGGTGGAGGCCTACCTCGCCCGGCGTGCTCTCGACTATCTTGTGGGCTTCAACCTCTCTCCGGTGCTTTGGCGCAAACTGCCCGGCGCGCGCTCGGCCGGGCGTGTGCAATCGGTTTGCCTCCGCCTCATCGTGGAGCGCGAGATGGAGATCGAGGCGTTCAACCCGCAGGAATATTGGTCCGTCCGCGCAAACCTTGTCACCCCGCGCGGCCAATCGTTCGAGGCGCGCCTGACGGTGCTCGGCGGTGAAAAACTCGACAAATTCAGCCTCGCAAACTCGACGGCGGCAGAACTGGCGGTGCAGGCCGTCAGCAGCCGCAAAATGTCTGTCCTGTCGGTTGAGGCCAAACCGGCGGCGCGCAACCCCTCTGCGCCTTTCATGACCTCGACCCTGCAACAGGAAGCGAGCCGCAAGTTCGGCATGGGCGCCAAACAGTGCATGAATGCCGCGCAGCGTCTCTATGAGGCCGGGCTCATCACCTATATGCGGACCGATGGGATCGACATGGCCCCGGAGGCGGTCTCTGCCGCGCGCGATGAGATCGCCAAGCGCTATGGCCAAGAATATGTGCCCGGCGAGCCGCGGATCTACAAGAACAAGGCCAAGAACGCCCAAGAGGCGCACGAATGTATCCGCCCGACCGACATGAGCCGCGACGCCGCGAGCCTCAAAGTGTCCGAAGATGATCAGCGCAAGCTTTATGACCTGATCTGGAAACGCACGCTCGCCTGCCAGATGGCAGGTGCCCGTCTGGAGCGCACCACAGTGGACATCGGCTCTGACGACAAGCAGGTGGTGCTGCGCGCCACCGGTCAGGTCGTCATGTTTGATGGCTTCATGCGCGTCTATGAAGAAGGCCGCGATGATGTGGTCGACGAGGACGACAAGCGTCTGCCGCAGATCATGCAGGGCGAAGCACTGAAGTTTGCAGGTTCGCTTGCGGCTCAGGCGGAAAAAGCGGGCAAAGAGGGTTCTGTGCTGTCGCAGGATGGCGCAACGCTGGCACTGCAGCACCACACCCAGCCGCCGCCGCGCTATACCGAGGCCACATTGGTCAAACGGATGGAAGAGCTCGGCATCGGCCGCCCGTCGACCTACGCCAGCGTCATCACCACGATTCAGGACCGCGAATATGTCCGCAAGGACAAGAACCGCCTCTTCCCCGAGGACAAAGGGAGGATCGTGACCATCTTCCTGCTGAACTTCTTTAAGCGCTACGTGGAATATGACTTCACCGCCGCGCTCGAGAACCAGCTCGATGATGTCAGTGCAGGCGGCAAGGACTACAAGGAACTTCTGGACAGTTTCTGGCGCGACTTCTCGGCGGCGATCTCCGAGACCTCTGATCTGCGCATCTCGGAAGTTCTGGATGTGCTGGACGAGGCGCTTGCGCCCCAGCTCTACCCCCCGCGAGAAGATGGTGGCGACCCGCGTATCTGCCCCAAGTGTGGTGCCGGTCAACTACATTTGAAAACCTCGCGCACCGGCGGTTTCGTGGGCTGCGGCAACTACCCCGAATGCAACTATACCCGCCCGATCTCGGGCGAGGGTGCCGAAGGCTATGAACGCGTCCTCGGCGAGGATGACGGCGACGAGATCCACCTGAAGTCCGGCCGCTTTGGCCCCTATGTGCAACGCGGTGAGGCCACGCCAGAAAACAAGAAGCCGCCGCGCTCTTCGCTGCCGAAACAGGGCAAGGACTATCTGCCCGGCTGGGGCCCAAACGATATTACGCTCGAGCAAGCCGTGACCCTGCTGACGCTGCCGCGCGAAATCGGCGCGCACCCGGAGGGCGGCGTGGTGTCGTCGAACCTCGGTCGATTTGGCCCCTACATCATGCACCAGCGTCCCGACGAGGAAAAACCGGTCTATGTGAACCTCAAGGAAACGCTGGACGTCTTTGAAATCGGCATGAACCGCGCGGTGGAGATGCTGGCGGAAAAACGCGCCAACCCGGGCCGCGGGCGCTCTGCTGCCGCAAAACCGCTGCGCGAATTGGGCGAACATCCGGACGACAAGGCGCCCGTGAACATCATGGATGGGCGCTACGGGCCTTATGTGAAATGGGGCAAGGTCAATGCGACTCTGCCCAAGGACACCGAGGCCAAGGACGTGACCATGGAGATGGCGGTTGAGCTTCTAAATGAAAAAGCCGCCAAATCCGGCAAGAAAAAAGCGCCCGCGAAGAAAGCTGCTGCGAAGAAGACCACAGCCAAGAAAACCACCGCGAAAAAAGCACCCGCCAAAAAGAAAGAGGCCAAAGCCTCTGGCGATTAACCGCAGGCGGGGCGCGCTCCCGCCCGTCGTCGCTGCACCAGGATGCAGATCCTCCCGTTGGGCCCAGCGCCGCGCTTTCGCGCGGCGTTTGTGTATTTCGACACACACCTAGGGCCATACGCGTCTCACCCTCTTCCTCTATTTCAGAATATTCCCGCCAAAAGCACGGGGCCCTCTGGCCCCTTTGGCATGGGTAGAAATACGCAGACCATTGCGTATTCGTTGACTCGACAGCACAACTGGGGCGATTAGCTTGACCCAGAGGAAATGGAAGGGAGAGTTCCATGAAGAAGGTTTACGGCTCTGCCGCTGAGGCCCTCGACGGGGTGCTGTTTGACGGCATGACAATTGCGGCAGGCGGCTTTGGCCTCTGCGGCATCCCGGAGTTGCTGCTTGAGGCGATCAAGGACGCGGGCACCAAGGATCTGACATTTGCGTCCAACAACGCAGGCGTTGATGACTTTGGCATTGGAATCCTGCTGCAGACCAAGCAGGTCAAAAAGATGATGTCGTCCTATGTGGGCGAGAACGCGGAATTCATGCGTCAGTATCTCTCGGGCGAACTGGAGCTGGAATTCAACCCCCAAGGCACGCTGGCCGAACGCATGCGTGCAGGCGGCTGCGGCATTCCCGGGTTTTACACCAAGACCGGCGTCGGCACCCAGATCGCCGAAGGCAAGGAGGTCAAGGTCTTTGACGGCGAGGAATACATCCTCGAGCGCGGCATCTTTGCGGATCTGTCCATCGTCAAAGCCTGGAAGGCGGATGAAACCGGCAACCTCGTGTTCCGCAAGACCGCCCGCAATTTCAATCCACCCGCCGCGATGTGCGGCAAGATCTGTGTGGTCGAAGTGGAAGAGATCGTGCCCACCGGCAGCCTTGATCCCGATCACATCCACCTGCCCGGCGTCTACGTGCACCGCCTGATCCAGGGCGAACACGAAAAACGTATCGAAAAAGTGACCACCCGCCCGCGTGAGGAGGCTTGATCCATGGCTTGGGACCGCAACCAAATGGCCGCGCGCGCGGCACAGGAACTCGAAGACGGCATGTATGTAAACCTCGGCATCGGGATTCCGACGCTGGTCGCCAACTACGTGGGTGACAAGGACATCACGTTGCAGTCGGAGAACGGCATGCTCGGCATGGGCCCTTTCCCCATTGAGGGCGAAGAAGACCCCGACCTGATCAATGCAGGTAAGCAAACCATCACGGAACTGCGTCGCACGGCCTATTTCGACAGTGCCACCTCCTTTGGCATGATCCGCGGCGGCAAGATCGCGGCCGCGATCCTCGGCGCGATGGAAGTCGCAGAGAACGGTGACCTGGCCAACTGGATGATCCCGGGCAAACTGGTCAAAGGCATGGGCGGCGCGATGGATCTGGTCGCCGGTGTCGGGCGTGTCATCGTGGTCATGGATCACGCCAACAAGCACGGCGAATCCAAGCTCCTGAAAGAATGCACCTTGCCGCTGACGGGCAAAGGTGTCGTGGACCGCATCATCACCAATCTTGGCGTGTTGGATGTTGTCGAGGGTGGACTCAAAATCGTCGAGGTTGCCGAAGGCGTGACCGAAGACGAGCTGCGGGCTGCAACCGAGGCAACCATCGTCAACTGATCGCACGCGCTTAGTGTGAAACGTTGGGCGGGGGCGCGGAGGGCTTCTGCCCTCCGCGTCCCCGCCCCGATCGGATCGCAGAGCGATCCGACCTGTCACCAGGTTGCCCAGACCCCGTAGACTGATCCGCTCAGCTCATTTTCCAGCTTCGGTATAATCGAGAACACCGCTCCAGGGGCGAAGCGGAGCGCTCGCCTCATTTCATCGTTTGAAACACGCAGCCATCGGAAATCATGATCGGAGGCGTCGTGCAGAGATTTCGCGCCAGCCGGTACGCCGCAAGAACCTTTGGGACATAATCCCGCGTCTCTGCGTAGGGCGGCACCCCGCCGTGCTCACGCACCGCCCCTGCCCCGGCATTGTAGCCCGCAAGGACCAGAATCGGATCTCCCGAAAAATCCCGCATCAACTGGTCCAGGAACCGAACGCCGCCTGCGATGTTCTGTTTTGGGTCAAAGGAATCATCGACGCCGAACTGGGTCGCCGTATCCGGCATGAGCTGCATCAGCCCCTCTGCCCCCACACGACTCACCGCATCAGGCTTGCCACCGGATTCGACCGCCATCACCGCAAGCACCAAGGCTGGGGACACTTCGGTGCCGATTGTCGAGGTCAACAGCGATACCCCATAGTTGGAGATCATGCTCTGCAACTCCTGCAGTCGCGGCGTGGCAATGTCATTGCGCGCCTCAAGCACCGCGAGACTACTCTGCAACCGTCCGGGAGACGCCCCCGCGAGATCCGCCCCGACCTCATCCCAGAACCACGCATACCGCGCCTGAGGTGCGGTTGGGACAGAGCCCACATCGCTCTCACCCTGAGGGCTTGCACTCTCTTCGCCAACCTTTGGGGCTTTGGGTTCAATCTGAACCGTGATGCGCTTTTGGGTGCCTGGTGCGGGCGGGCGCACACGTTTGGCCTCAAAGTCGGCAAAGGGCGCGGGCGCCTCTTGCGCCTGCGCAAGTGCTGCAAACACCAGGCCACAGCATATCGCGAGTCCCCGATTCACACTCATTTCGCCTGCTCATCGTCTGCTTTGTGCTAGCACACTCTGCCATCGAGGCCCGAAAATCCAGTTCAGCCGGACAGATTTGGCCCATTTCGCCACATTTGCACCCCATTTGGCACGATCACGCTGGGCTTACCTGAAATCCAAACCGAAACTTTCTTTTCTAAACATGCGGTTAACAGGCCCAGTAACCTTTTCTTAAGCTTAACGGCCAAATTCCGGGTTTCGGCCCAATTCCTGCCACCCTGAGTAGGGATAACAGGCTCATCCAAAGCGGGACAGCATCTGAAGGTGAGAGAGCAGATGACACGGAACGCCCCGCCGGATGCCAACATTTACCGATCCTCAGGAGGGACGAACCATGATCAAATTCATCAAAAACTTCCGCAAAGACGAATCCGGCGCCGTGACTGTTGACTGGGTTGTGCTGACCGCAGCTGTCGCCGTTCTCGGCACTCTGGTGTACTCGCAGATCTCCGGCAGCATCGAGACTGCAACCGCTGCAACCGGCACCTTCCTCGGCGCCAACGGCTCTTCCAGCTACTAATCCACCGCGTTTCGCGACTGGTTTAGCCTGACAGAATGCCGTCCCGGGCCGTGCCATGCTTACGGCCCGGGACATGCCATCTCGGCACATTCGCTGGAGGACATCCATGAAGACACTGAAGACATTCAGAGACAGCGAAGATGGCGCTGTTACCGTCGATTGGGTGGTTCTGGCGGCAATGGTTGTCGCGCTCGGCGCCCTTGCGGGAACCGCGATGAACACCGAAGTCACAGCCTTCCTCGGCACGCTCGCCGGGGATGTGGAAGCTTTTGTAACAGGCGCGCACAACGGCACGTTCTGAGACGGCAGACGACATGCGCAAGCCTCGGCTGGCCGTTTACTGGCCTCTAGCCCGACGCCGGAACGCATGTATCACGCAACCTATTCATTGCCCTCGGTGCAAAACGCCCTGAGCATCACGGAAAGGGACCAACATGAGAGCCGCATTCGGATTAGTGCTCATCGTGGGTGTCGCCCTGGCTGGCGGCGCCGTCATGATGGCGAAAAATTACATTGAGGCCTATCAGCACGCTCTGGCCCAGGAACGGTCGAACCGCGATGCTGCAGTTCCGACCGTGAACGTCTTTGTGGCCAACAAGACGCTGACTTACGGTGAAGAGCTCACCAAGGAAAGTGTGCGGTCTGTGGCGTGGCCCGAGAACGCACTGCCAGAGGGTGTTTTCCATGAGGAGGCGGAGCTTTTCCCCTCTGACAGCCCCAAGGACGCGCGCTTCGTGCTGCGCACCATGGAAAAGAACGAACCCCTCTTGGCCGTCAAAGTCACTGCCCCCGGCGAGGACGCAGGCATTACCTCCCGGCTTGAGAAGGGCATGCGCGCCTTTGCCATCCGCGTGGACGTCGCCAGCGGCGTATCAGGCTTTCTGCGTCCCGGAGATCGGGTCGACGTCTATTGGAGCGGGCAGCCCCCCGCACGCGGTGGCCAGGAACTCGGCGGCGAAGTTACCCGCCTGATCCAAAGCAACATCGAGCTGATCGCGGTCGACCAGATGTCGGGCGGAGACTTCAGCAGCGCGATCATCGCGCGCACCGTCACCGTCAAGGCGCAGCCCGAAGAAGTGGCCCGTCTGGCACAAGCACAAGCCACTGGCCGGTTGTCGCTGGCCTTGGTCGGCGCGCAGGATGACACCATCGCGTCCCTCGTCGAGGTTGATCAACGTTCCCTGTTCGGGCTTGGCGACCTCGAAGCGGCGGAACCGGTGAAAGAAGACAGGGTCTGCACCATTCGCAATCGACGCGGTGCAGAGGTGGTGGAAATCCCGATTCCCTGCACCGACTAGATTTTTCGAAAAGAAACAGACAGTTAAAAAGGGCCCGCGGATCAATCTGATCCTGCGGGCCTCCTCTATTGTGGCTCTGCCCCCTCAGCTTTCTCTTTAATAAACGCCTCGAAGTCATTGATTCTTGCAATGAAACACGAAGTCGCGCACATTAGCCGCAAAATCGGGGCGCAAAGACCCCACATCAGAGGCGTGATCGGAAAGGCAGGTCACATGTCAATTAGACGGTATTGTGCGGCGGCCCTCACGGGGCTGGCCCTCCTATTTGCTCATTCTCCCTCGCCCGCACTGGCGCAGGGGATCAGCGTATTGAAAAAGGGCACCAACGCGGTTCTCGATGTGCCGATGAACCGGGCCGTGGTGGTCGAAGCCGATGTGCCCTTTGCGGAACTCAGCATCGCCAATCCCAGCATTGCGGATATTTCCTCACTGTCGGATCGCACGATCTATGTGCTGGGCAAATCGCCCGGCCTGACGACGCTGACGCTGCTGGACGGCTCTGGCGGGCTCATCACCAACGTGGATGTGCGCGTCGCTGCGGATGTGAGCGAGTTCAAACAGCGCCTTCAGCAGATCCTGCCCAATGAAAAGATCGAAGTGCGCACCGCTAATGATGGCATTGTTCTCTCTGGCACCGTCTCCAGCGCCCAACGCCTGCAGCGCGCGCTGGATCTGGCAGAACGCTATGCTCCGGATCGTGTCAGCAACCTGATGACCGTGGGCGGCATTCAGCAAGTGATGCTGAAGGTCCGCTTTGCCGAGATGGAGCGCTCCGTCAGCAAGTCGCTGGGTGGCTCCATGCTGATCAGATCTTCGGATGGCGCGATTGCCACCGGCTCCTTCCAAAACCGTGCCGGCAACGGAAATATTTTTGGCGATAACGCCACAAGCCCCGTTCAGCTCCAGAGCGAGACCCTTGGCGCAGCCCTGTTCGGTTTCGACATTGGCGCGGTGCAGTTCAACGTGCTCCTGGAAGCACTCGAGCAAAAAGGTCTGGTACGCACCCTGGCGGAGCCGAACCTCTCGGCCCTTTCGGGTCAAGAAGCCAATTTCCTCGCCGGTGGTGAATATCCGGTCCCCGTTGCGCAAGAAGATGGCGTGATCACGGTTGAATTCAAACCCTTCGGGATTGAGCTGAACTTCATCCCGCGCGTGGTTGATGGCGATCTGATCAATCTGGAGCTCAAGGCTGCAGTCTCGGCGATCGACACCACCAATTCCGCGACCTTTGACGGGTTCTCCATCAACGCCTTCTCGCGCCGCGAAACCGCAACGACGGTAGAGCTGCGCGATGGTGAGAGCTTTGCGATTGCCGGTCTCATTGAGGACGAGTTCCGCGACGGGGCCGCACAGGTGCCTTGGCTTGGCGATGTGCCGGTTCTGGGCGCCCTCTTCCGCAGTGCAGATTACGCCCGCAACCAGAGCGAATTGGTTATCATCGTCTCTGCTCATCTAGTGACCCCGACCCGCGGCGAAGCGCTGGCGCTGCCAACAGATCGCATTCGCCCCCCGAGCGAGAAGAATCTGTTCTTGTTCGGACAGACCGAACGCGCACAGGCCGGGGCCGCAGGCGAAGTTGCAAATCAGGACTTCAACGGCTCTTATGGCTATCTACTTGATTGATCCAGACAAACGGTGGCGCAGATGTTGAAATATGCAGCAATTTTGGGATTGGCCTTGGCGACCGGGGCCTGCGCCTACAAAGAGGCGGGCGAGCCCCTTGATCCGAAGTATTTTGGGTCCGCAAACGCCAACAACACCGCCGTGCTCTCGGGTGATCGCAGCTACCGGGTGCAACTTGCCACCCGTTTTGCCAACGAAGTTCCGTCAACAATCAACTTCGACTTTGACAGCGCGCGTCTGGATGGCGAGGCCCGCCGGGTTCTGGACACACAGGCCAAGTGGATCCGTCAGTTCCCGGAGGTGCGGTTCCGGGTCTATGGCCACACCGATGCGGTGGGCAGCCAGACCTACAACAAACGCCTTGGCTTGAGGCGCGCCCGCGCTGCGGTCAACTATTTGGTTTCGCGCGGCATTTCGCGCTCTCGGCTTGAGGCCGTCGCCTCCTTTGGCGAGACGCAGCCGTTGATCGTGACCGACCAGCGGGAACGCCGCAACCGGCGCACCGTCACCGAAGTCAGCGGCTTTGTCGCGGCGCGGGTGAACGAACTCGATGGCAAATACGCCGCCGTGATCTATCGCGACTATGTCGAGAGTGCGGTCTCCCCGACTACGATTTCGGCCAAAACCGCGCTCACGGACGAGTGATCCTCGGACCGGACGGGCCTGAAACAAATGAGCTGCGCGCCGATTTCAGGCGGGCAGTTCACCACCTGCCAAAGCGGTAACAAGTTGTTAGGCATGATTAACATTCCCTACAATCGGAGTTTTTTGGCCCCAATCTCGCCCATATTGCGAACGACACTGATCCCATAGGCGCCGTGTCCCTTGTGAAGGAACCGGCGCTGGTCCAACATCGGCTGGGTGCCGGGGCCAAACAATGTGGGGATACTGGCGATGACGAGTGGGATTTCGCAAACGGAGGCTGTGCCGATCGCAGCCTGCACAATCAGTCGAGACGTTCAGAACTTCGATCTGCTGATCGAAGACATGGAAGCGGTTATGGGCGAGGCTTGGGGCGACCTTGGCTTTACTGAATCGCTCGCGTTTTTCTATCAACCCGAAGCCGAAACTCTGGAGTTTGTGGCGCTTGCGATTGACGCGGAGGATGAGGACAATCTTCCGCTGATGATAGAGATCATCACCCAGGCCAAATCCCGCAACATCAAGGTCATTCTGGTGGCAGAGGATGTGACGCCCGCCGCGCTGCACAAACTGCTGCGCCAAGGCGCGGATGAATTCATCCCCTACCCTCTGCCGGAACAGGAACTTGCGGCCGCCATTGACCGCTTGCGTAAACCCGAAGAGGCGCCCGCCCCCGCAGCGGCGCCACAGCGGGCACATAAGTTGCATGCAGACAGCCAGCGCGAAGGCGCTGTGATCGTGACGCAGGGACTTGCCGGGGGGACCGGTGCGTCCACATTTGCCGTCAACCTCGCCTGGGAGCTTGCGGAGCTCAACTCGGGCGATCGCCCCTCTGTGTGCCTGCTTGATCTCGACCTGCAAACCGGCTCGGTGTCGACCTATCTCGACCTTCCGCGCCGCGAGGCGGTGATGGAGATGCTGAGCGAAACCGAAGCCATGGATGAGGACATCTTTGGCCAATCCCTGATTTCCTTTCAGGACAAGCTGCAGGTGCTCACGTCTCCGGCCGATATGGTGCCGCTGGAGTTCATCACGCCCGAAGATATTTTGCGGGTGGTTGAGATGGCACGGAGCCACTTTGATTTTGTGGTCATCGACATGCCGCACACAATGGTGCAGTGGACCGAAACGGTGCTGAACCTCGCGCATGTCTATTTTGCGATGATCGAACTGGATATGCGCTCGGCGCAGAACGCCTTGCGCGTCAAACGGGCCCTTCAGTCCGAAGACCTGCCCTTTGAAAAACTGCGTTTCCTGCTCAACAGAGCCCCGAGATTCACCGACCTCAACGGCAAAAGCCGGGTGAAGCGCCTTGCTGAAAGTCTTGGCATTTCTATCGACGTGCAACTCCCGGATGGCGGAAAAGCGATCCTGCACAGCTGTGATCATGGCCAACCGCTGGCGATCTCTGCCCCCAAGAACCCTCTGCGCAAGGAAATCGCCAAGCTGGCGAAGAACCTGCATGAGCTGGGACAGGCAGAGGCGGAAGCCGCCTAAGTCGCAACGCGACAGCACGGGAAGGTATCGAAATGTTTTCCAAGTACAAAAAGCAATCCTCTGCGCCTGCTGCCCCCGCAGCGGCCCCTGCCGCGGCTCCAAAACCTGCCGCCAGCCCCAGCGCACCTGCCGCCGGGGTCAAGGCTGTTCTGCGCCGTCCTGACCAGCGCAACGCAGCTGCCGCCGCTCCGCAGGACCGTGAGCGCAAGCGCAAGGAACGGCTGAGCGAGATCAAAATTGATCTGCACAGAGAGCTTTTGGAGAACCTCAACCTCGCCGCGCTTGAAAAAGCCTCTGAATCTGAGCTGCGCAGCGAGATCGCAGCCATCTCCAACGAGGTACTCCAGGAAAAAAGCATCGTTTTGAACCGCGAAGACCGTCAGCAGCTGATGAAAGAGCTGTATGACGAGGTCACGGGTCTTGGCCCGCTCGAAGCGCTTTTGAAGGATGATACCGTTTCCGATATTCTGGTGAACGGCCCCCAGCAGATCTTTATCGAACGTGCAGGTAAGCTCGAACTGAGCGACATCACCTTCAAGGATGAAAAGCACCTGATGCGGATCATCGACAAGATCGTCTCGGCTGTGGGGCGTCGGGTTGATGAATCAAATCCCTATGTGGATGCCCGTCTCCAGGATGGGTCGCGCTTTAACGCCATGGTGCCGCCGATTGCGGTGGATGGCTCACTGGTGTCGATCCGGAAATTCAAAAAGGACAAGTTGCAGATCGACGATCTGGTCAATTTTGGTGCCTTTACCGAAGAAATGGCCGCCTATCTGCAGGCTGCTGTCTCGACCCGTCTGAATGTCATCGTGTCCGGCGGGACGGGCTCTGGTAAAACGACAACGCTCAACGCGCTGTCGAGCTTTATCGACAACTCCGAGCGCATCCTGACCATTGAGGATACGGCGGAACTGCAGTTGCAACAGACCCATGTGGGACGCATGGAAAGCCGCCCGCCCAACGTCGAGGGCAAGGGAGAGGTCAGCCCGCGCGACTGTCTGAAAAACGCGCTGCGTATGCGCCCGGATCGCATCATCGTCGGCGAAACGCGTGGCGCCGAAGTGATCGACATGCTGCAGGCGATGAACACAGGCCACGACGGCTCGATGACCACGATCCACGCAAACTCTGCCCGTGACGGGATCTCGCGTCTCGAGAACATGATCGCAATGGCCGGGATCGAGATGCCGATCAAGGCTGTGCGCAGCCAGATTGCCTCGGCTGTGAACCTGATCGTACAGGCCTCGCGCCTTCAGGATGGTTCGCGCCGGATGACCTCCATCACCGAGATCACCGGGATGGAAGGCGATGTTATCTCCATGCAGGAAATCTTTCGCTTCCAGCGCGTGGGCCTTACCCCCGACAACAAGATCATCGGCCATTTTACCGCGACCGGCGTGCGCAGCCATTTCTCGGAACGCTTCCGCCTCTGGGGCTATGACCTGCCGGCGTCGATCTACGAGCCAACCGTGATGGAGAGCCGCTGATGGAATTCGGGATTGAACCGCTTATCTACGGGCTGATCTTCATCGGCGTCCTGGTGCTGGTCGAAGGCATCTATCTGGTTGCCTTTGGCAAATCCATCAGCCTCAACAGCCGGGTGAACCGTCGCCTAGAGATGCTGGAAAAGGGCGGCAACCGGGAACAGGTGCTTGAGCAACTCCGCAAGGAGATGCAGCAGCACCTCAAATCTCAGTCTATCCCGCTCTATTCCCTGCTGGCCGAGAAGGCGCAGAAGGCGGCCATCGCCTTTACACCGATCCAGTTGATCCTCGTCATGTGCGGTCTCACCGGCGTGGCCTTCATCGGGCTCAGCGTCGGCACACAAGCCGCGCTTCCTGTGCGCGTTCTTGGCTCGGTCATTATCGGTGTCGGGGCCGTATTCTTCTGGGTAAATTCCAAAGCCAAGAAACGCATGGCCAAAATCGAAGAGCAGCTCCCCGATGGGGTCGAGCTGATGGTGCGCTCGCTAAGGGTCGGTCATCCATTTTCCTCGGCAGTGCAGATCGTGGCCAAAGAGGTCGAAGACCCGCTGGCCACCGAATTTGGAATCATCGCCGATGAATGCGCCTATGGCCGTGACGTGGGCGAGGCGCTGAAGGAAATGGCCGAACGTCTGGACATGCAGGATCTGCGCTTCCTCGCGGTCGCCGTGACGATCCAACAGCAATCGGGCGGCAACCTCGCCGAAGTGCTTGCAGGGCTTGCCAAAGTGATCCGCGCCCGTTTTCGACTGTTTCGCCGCGTAAAGGCGATCACGGCCGAGGCGCAGTGGTCGGGCAAATTCCTCTCCGGCTTCCCGCTCTTCGTGCTTGCTGGCACGCTGGTTTCAGACCCGCATTACTATGACAACGTGATCGACCACCCGTGGTTCATGCCCGCCTGTTTCATCGTGGGCGGCATGCTGACGGCAAATATCTTCGTGATGCGCAAGCTGACGAACATCCAGGTCTGAGGAGACAGCCATGAACCCGTTGACCCTTGTTCAAGACCTCCTGATCCAGCACCTAGGTGAGTTTGGCCCGCTGATGGCGGTTGGATTTCTCGGGCTGCTCTTGGTGGTTGTCGCCGCTTTCTTGCTGTTCAACCAGCCCGAAGACCCGCTGAAGAAATTGCAGCGCAACCTCTCCGCCGACCAGAACGCCAAACCCCAGAATGAGCGTCTGCGCCAGGCCAGCCGCAACGAGCAGCTTCAAAAGTTTGCCAACTTCCTCGAGCCCCAGGACGCCGAGGAACTCTCTGCAATGCAGTTGAAACTGCGGCAGGCGGGATACCAGTCCAAGGATGCGGTGCGGCTCTTTCACTTCCTGCAGTTTGCACTTGGCTTGGCGGGTTTGGGTTTTGGCCTGTTTCTCGTTTACGTCCTCAATGCCGACGTTGAATATACGACCAACCAGCTTGCGATGCGTGTCCTCGGTCCTGGTGCTGCGGCCTACTACCTGCCCCGCTACTGGATCACGCGCCGCATCGAGGAGCGCAAGCAAGCGATCACCCGCGCCTTCCCGGACGCGCTTGATATGATGCTGGTCTGCGTCGAAGCCGGACAGTCTCTGGATCAATCCATTGTACGTGTCGGCAAGGAACTGCAGGCCTCCTACCCCGAGCTTGCAGAAGAATTCGAGATCGTCGCCCATGAAATGAAAGCCGGTAAGGAAAAGGACAAGGTTCTTCGCGACATGGCCACACGCTGCGGCGTGCAGGATGTCGCCTCCTTTGTGACGGTGATGATCCAATCGGCTGCCTTCGGTACCTCGATTGCCGATGCGCTCCGGGTTTATGCCGGGGAAATGCGGGACAAACGCGTGATGCGCGCCGAGGAAGCCGCAAACAAGTTGCCAACCAAAATGACCCTTGCCACAATGGGGCTGACAGTTCCGCCCTTGCTGGCGATCCTGATTGCTCCTTCTGTTCAGGGGCTGGGAAACATAGGAAAATAGGCCAACAAAATGCAGTTTCGAAACGGGCGCACCCACCTTTTCCGCCTTGTTTCACCCACAGCCGCCATCAGTGCCCTTGCACTGATGGCGGCATGTGTTTCGGGACAGGGACAGCCCCTCAAGCCGGTGTCGCCAAATGGTGTCTGGGCCCCCGGCGTCGATCAGCGCGGCGAAAGCGTTCGGGCGCTGGATGTCGGGCACAGGTTGCTGGCCGCGGATCAGTACGAACTGGCGATCGAGGCCTTCAACCGTGCCGCCCTCGAAGAGGGGCTCACAGCCGAAGTGCTGTCGGGTCTTGGCTCGGCCAACCTCGGGCTGGGGCGACTCGGACAGGCGGAAACGCTTTTGCGTCAAGCCGTTGACAAGGAACCCCAGTGGCCCGAAGCGCTCAACAACCTCGGCACCGTGCTCCTCGAAAAGGGGGAATATGCGGAGGCCGAACAGATCCTGCGCCGCGCCTATGCGCTCGACAATGGCCAAAGTGACGCAATCCGCGATAATTTGCGCCTCGCTCTCGAAAATCTTGACAACACAGGGCATACTGCCCCCACAGGCGATCAAAATAAACTGGTGCGAAAAGGCGGGGGCGTGTTCCTCATCGAAACGACACCGTAGCGCCAGAGGCAGAGCAGAAAAGGACGCAGCAAAATGCGCCACATGGGTCTATTGGCCGCAGGGTTGATTGGGGCGCTGTCCCTGACAGCGTGCAGCAAGGAAATTGATAAAGAAGCCGTCGACCGCGCGCTTCAGGACGTCAATGTCGTTGATGAAAGCAACCTCAACAGTGTCGTGCTCAACAGTGCCGACCCCAATGAGGCCGTCTCGTACTTTCAGCGCAGTGTGAAGCAGTCACCGGATCGGATTGATCTGAACCGTGGACTGGCAAGCTCGCTTATTCGGGCCAAGCGCTATACCGAAGCAGCTGCCGCATGGCAGCGCGTGGTCGATCTGCCCGAGGCCCAAAGCGCCGACAGCGTCGAGCTCGCCGATGCCCTCATCCGCAACAACGAGTGGGACAAGGCGCGTCAGGTGCTTGATACCGTGCCGCCCACCCATGAGACCTTCAAACGCTACCGCCTCGAGGCCATGGTCGCGGATTCGGAACAAAACTGGAAGGCCTCTGACAGCTTTTACGAGACAGCCGTGGGCCTGACGACGAAACCGGCAGGCGTGTTCAACAACTGGGGCTATTCCAAGCTCACCCGCGGAGACTTCAGCGGGGCCGAGCGTCTCTTTGGCGAGGCGCTGCGTCAGGACCCAAGCCTCTTCACCGCCAAGAACAACCTCGTTCTGGCCCGCGGCGCGCAGCGCAACTACAGCCTGCCCGTGATCGCAATGACCCAGACCGAGCGTGCGCAGCTCTTGCATACGATGGCGCTCTCTGCGGTGAAACAGGGCGATGTCAGCACGGGTGAAGGCCTCCTGCGGGAAGCCATCGAGACCCACCCGCAGCATTTTGATGCTGCCGCCCGCGCGCTGGAAGCGCTCGAAAACGGCTGAGCGGAGCCGCGACAGATGCATTTCCCGCCCGAGGCCGCCCTGTGGTTCCTGCCCTTCGTTGTGCCGCTGTGCTATGTGGTGGCGCTGAACGATCTGCGCAGCATGCGCATTCCGAACTGGACGGTCGACACGCTTGGACTGATCTACATCCTGCTTGGCCTCTTGGTGATGCCGACATGGGCGGACTACGGCTGGCAGCTGCTGCACCTGCCTGTCGGCATCGCCATCGGATACCTGTTCTACGCCAG
The DNA here is from genome assembly GCF_055693725.2 of Epibacterium sp. HA2-3. NCBI lineage: Bacteria > Pseudomonadati > Pseudomonadota > Alphaproteobacteria > Rhodobacterales > Roseobacteraceae > Epibacterium > Epibacterium sp. HA2-3. The sequence goes on from NZ_CM172490.1 coordinate 2,345,608, forward strand.
CGGTCTGGTCGGGGCGGGAGATGCAAAATTTGCAGGTGCCGCAGCGCCTTATGTGGCTTTTGCGGACCTGAAGCTGATCATGATCATCTTTGCCATAACGCTTTTGTCGGGTTTTCTGGCCCATCGCCTTGCGCGCCACACCCCCCTGCGCCGCCTCGCGCCCCATTGGCAGAGCTGGAACACGGGCGCGAAGTTTCCAATGGGATTGTGCCTTGGCGCGACCCTTGCGATCTACCTCAGTCTTGCGGCCTTTGTTCCAGTCTAGCCCACTGCCCTGAAACGTCGGGCAAATATCCTGAAAATCACCGTGGTCCTTCGCGGAATTGCTGCAGGGCTGCCGTGGTCTTGCCACAGTGTTGAATAGTCTCTTTCCAAGATCAAACGTGACGGCATCGCCGTCCCAACCCGCGTGAAAAGAGGCTCGCCTGATGAACATGCAGAACCAGACGGTCATGGCTCCCCCGCCCCCCAAGGGGCTGGCAGAAATGCGTCTGCCACTGGTGATGATGCGGGACATCCTGCTCAAGACGATGTTTCGCAAAAACCTCGACATGGTGACCGATCTGGCCGGCGCGATCTGCTTGCCGACGTCTGTTACCCAAGAGCTTGTCGACCTCGCACGTGGCCAGAAGCTCCTTGAGGCCACAGGGACCCTCAATGCCAATTCCGGCAATGAGATGGGCTATCAGCTGACCGACGCAGGCAAGGCCCGCGCGCTTGATGCGCTGTCGCAGTCGGAATATTTTGGCGCAATGCCGGTGCCGCTTGACGTGTACCGCGAACAGGTAAAGCGCCAGTCGATCCGCAATATCATGGTGACGCGCCAGCAGCTTACTTCGGCCATGGGCCACCTGATCCTGCCCGACAGCCTCCTGGACCACCTCGGCCCCGCCGTAAGCGCAGGCCGGTCGATCCTGATGTATGGTCCACCCGGCAACGGGAAATCCTCTATTTCCAATGGCATCCGAGACGCGCTTGGTGACCGGGTCTATGTGCCCCGCGCGATTGAATACGCCGGCCAGGTCATCACGGTCTACGACCCGATCGTCCACACCGAGGTCGCAGCCGAGCCCATGGACCCAAACGCCCTGCGCAAGCGGCGTCGGTTTGACGAACGTTATGTCTGCTGCGAGCGCCCCACAGTGGTCACAGGCGGCGAGCTATCGTTGTCGATGCTGGATCTCGTCTACAACCCCACCGCGCGCACCTATCAGGCCCCGCTGCAACTCAAATCCACCGGCGGCATTTTCATCGTAGACGACCTTGGACGCCAGGCCGAGAGCCCGCAGGCCCTGGTCAACCGCTGGATCGTCCCTCTGGAGGAAAGCAAAGATATCCTCGCGCTGCAATCGGGTGAAAAATTCGAAGTCCCCTTTGACACGCTGGTGATCTTCTCCACCAACTTCCACCCCAATGAGATCTTCGATCAGGCGGCCCTGCGCCGCATCTTCTTCAAGATCAAAATCGACGGGCCGGATCAGGAAAACTTCCTCAAGATCTTTGCCATGGTGGCGCGCAAGAAAGGCATGCCCCTCGATGAGGCCGCGCTGGTGCATCTTCTCAAGACGAAGTACCCCACCATCGACAATGTATACGCAAACTATCAGCCGGTGTTCCTGATCGACCAGATGATCTCCATCTGCGAGTTCGAAGGCATCCCCTATCAGATGTCGCCAGAACTGATCGACCGCGCTTGGGCAAACATGTTTGTCAGAGACGAAGTCATCGTCAAATAGTCCCGGCTCAAACGCCCTGCAAAACCAAAAGGCGCCGGAGGCAACAGCCCCGACGCCTTTTTCATCTTTTCAAAAATATCTCCGCCGGAGGCAGCGGCCCCTCAGGGCCGCATCAGGCCGTCAGGCCTTCGGGCTCGGAGAGATTGTTCGCACGACAGCAGGCCGTGACCGTATTGGCCAAAAGACAGGCAATCGTCATCGGACCAACCCCGCCGGGCACCGGTGTAATCGCCCCGGCGCGCGCCGCTGCGCTCTCATAGTGGACATCACCCACCAGACGAGTCTTGCCCTCGCCCTTCTCAGGGGCGTCGATGCGGTTGATGCCAACGTCGATAACGGTTGCACCTTCCTTGATCCAGTCACCCGGAACCATCTCGGGACGGCCCACCGCCGCCACCACGATGTCGGCGCGGCGCACCACCTCGGGCAGATCCTTGGTCCGCGAATGCGCAATCGTCACCGTGCAGCTGTCCCCCAGCAAGAGCTGTGCCATCGGCTTGCCCACGATGTTGGAGCGGCCAATCACCACGGCATCGAGACCAGACAGCGAGCCATGATAGTCGCGCAACATCATCAGACAACCAAGCGGCGTGCAGGGGACCATGGATTTTTGTCCCGTCCCAAGCAGGCCCACATTGGAGATATGAAAGCCATCGACATCTTTTTCCGGCGCGATGGAGTTGATCACCAGATCCTCGTCGAGATGCTTGGGCAGAGGCAGCTGCACCAGAATCCCATGCACTTCGGAGTCCTTGTTGAGCTGGTCAATCAGCGCCAGGAGATCCGCTTCGGAGGTGTCAGCGTCGAGCTTATGCTCGTAGGAGTTCATGCCTACCTCAACGGTCTGCTTGCCCTTGGAGCGCACATAGACCTGAGAGGCCGGATCTTCACCGACCAGCACAACCGCCAGCCCCGGAGTGATGCCGTGTTCTTCTTTCAGGCGGGTCACATGCTCGGTCACCTGACCGCGGACCTTGGCCGCAAAGGCCTTCCCGTCAATGATTTCTGCTGCCATCGTATCTATCCTTCTCAGGGGGCCGAACTCGATTGTGAGTCGGCTCAAATCTCGGGGATTTCACGCGCTTCCCGCGAAATCGACCAATCCACCATATCGCGCCAGATGCGCTCCACCAGTTCCGTATCGAGACCTTCCTCATCGGCGGTCTGACACGCATTGGAAACCACCTCTTCAACCCGGGACTGGATGCGCGCGGGCCATCCGTTTGCCTGTTTCAGGGTTACGGCACGGTCGATGTAGTCAACGCGTGCCCGAAGCAGCTTTACCAGCTCCACGTCGATGGCGTCGATCGCCTGACGCAGCTCGGTCATATCTGCACAGTCTTGCGGCGGTTTGCGGTGGGTCATCTCTCTATCAAAACTCCTACGGCCCGAGGCATATGCCCCGGGCCGCAGATTGCCGATTTCGTGCCTTAGAACAAGCCTTCGATCAGGCCCTCTTCATTGAGGCAGATGCTTTCCGCCGCCGGGGTGCGTGGCAGACCCGGCATGGTCATGATCTCACCGCAAACTACCACGATAAAGCCCGCACCCGCCGAGAGGCGCACTTCGCGAACCGGAACCGAGTGGCCGGTGGGCGCACCGCGCAGGTTCGGGTCGGTCGAGAACGAATACTGGGTCTTCGCCATGCAGACCGGCAGATGGCCATAGCCCGCTTCTTCCCACTCTTTCAGCTGGTTGCGGATCTTGGCATCGGCCAGAACCTCGTCAGCACGATAGATGCGCTTGGCGATGGTTTCGATCTTCTCAAACAGCGGCATCTCATCGGGATAGAGCGGACCGAAGTTTGCACCGCCACCTTCAACAAGCTCGACCACCTTCTCAGCCAACGGCGCGGAGCCCTCGGAGCCCAGCTCCCAGTGGCGCGACAGGATCGCCTCGACGCCGTGAGAGGCGACATATTCCTTGACCGCATTGATCTCCGCATCGGTGTCGGTGACGAAGTGGTTGATCGCCACGACCGCAGGCACGCCAAAGGATTTGACGTTCTCGATGTGACGACCGAGGTTTGCACAGCCGTTCTTGACCGCCTCGACGTTTTCCGCGCCCAGATCCGCCTTGGCCACGCCGCCGTTCATCTTCATGGCGCGCACGGTCGCAACGACCACCACCGCAGACGGTGCTATGCCGGCCTTGCGGCACTTGATGTTCATGAACTTCTCGGCGCCGAGGTCGGCCCCAAAGCCTGCTTCCGTGACAACGTAATCCGCCACTTTGAGCGCGGTCTTGGTTGCGATCACGGAGTTACAGCCATGTGCGATGTTCGCAAACGGGCCACCGTGTACAAACGCCGGGTTGTTTTCCAGGGTCTGCACGAGGTTGGGCTGCATGGCGTCCTTCAGGAGAACGGTCATCGCGCCTTCGGCCTTGATGTCGCGGCAGTAAACCGGGGTCTTGTCGCGGCGATAGGCCACGATGATGTCTCCGAGACGCTTTTCCAGGTCCTTCAGGTCGTTGGCAAGGCAGAGGATCGCCATGACCTCGGAAGCCACGGTGATGTCAAAACCGGTTTCGCGCGGGAAGCCGTTGGACACCCCACCCAGCGACGCAGTGATCTGGCGCAGGGCGCGGTCGTTCATGTCGACCACACGACGCCATGCAACGCGGCGGATGTCGATTTCCTGCTCGTTGCCCCAGTAGATGTGGTTGTCGATCATGGCCGACAGCAACGAGTGCGCCGAGGTGATCGCATGGAAGTCGCCTGTGAAGTGGAGGTTCATTTCCTCCATCGGCACAACCTGCGCCATGCCGCCACCGGCGGCGCCACCCTTCATGCCGAAGTTCGGCCCGAGGGACGCTTCGCGGATACAGATCATCGCATTTTTGCCGATGCGGTTCAGACCATCGCCCAGACCAACGGTGGTGGTGGTCTTGCCCTCACCCGCCGGGGTCGGGTTGATCGCGGTCACCAGCACCAGCTTGCCGTCTTCATTGCCCTGCACGGAGTTGATGAACTCTTGGCTCACCTTCGCCTTGTCGTGGCCATAGGGCAGCAGGTCGTCGTTTTTCATGCCCAGTTTGGCGCCGATCTCCTGGATCGGGAGCTTGTTCGCCGCGCGGGCGATCTCAATGTCACTCTTATAGCTCATAGCCGGTATTCCTAAATGTCGCGTTGCAGGGCCCGGTGGCGGACACCGAGTATGCCTCTACGATTAGCGAGTCTGAAACAAACCGCGCCATTGGTTTCCGACATAATTGCGATCCAGAACGTCGCTCTTCGTATTCGCACGCTGATCGCTAACACCGAAGCCTGAGGGCCGCCCCCTTAGCGCTCTGCCGCCCAAGTGGGCTGGTCGGGCACAAAAAGACGCATCTGATCACCAAGAGCGAGCCGACCGGGGCGTTCGACCCAAGCCGTCACGCCGCGGCGATTTTCGGCGGCGGTTTTGAATTTCGGGCCAAAGCCTGCGTGGTCTTTCTCGATCTCGCGACCGGGCAGGATGCAGGGACGATTCTCGATGTCTACGGTGATCGTGACCCCATCTTTGCCCTGCAGGCGCGACGCAGGCGGCAGGTGGGTCAGGTCGGGAATGCCGCGCAGCACGACTGTTGCGCCGAGATACCGCGGATCAAGCGCCTCAAGCCCCATCTCTGCCGCGATCAGCGCGAGTTCCTCTTCGGAGAGAATCGTCAGTTGGCGCGTATTGCGGATCTCGGTGCCGGGGGCATAGAGGTTCTTGACCCGCACACAGGAGGGACGCTTCGCCCCTTCGTGCCGCTCGCCTGCGACGCCACTGAACAGCAGATCCAACTCAGTGCGGGGCTGCGCCTGAATACCTGTATCGGCGGGAACCATCCCCAACCAAGTGATCTCTGCGCTGAATTGGGTTTCGCGTAATACCGGCATGATGCTCACGTCCTGCTGTCAAATTTTGTCGGCAGTCTAGACGAAGTTTCAAGAGCAACAAGCCATTGACCGACCGCCCCGTGCGCGTCGTCTCTGACCCTCAAAGTGACAGATCGACCACGCGACGATCGCCGCAGCAAAGAGCTCCAGTAACTCCTCGTAGACCAGTGCGCGCGCGATCAGGGTGGGATCCAGAATAACGCCAAAATCCGCGAATTTGCGTCCGATGCCATCAACGCCTTTGGCGACAACAATTGCACTCACCGCAAGTGCACCACCCCAGGACCAGAGGCTCAGTTGACGCAGCCCCTTAAGAAGCTCGGGCAGGTTCACGCGCAGCAGACGCCACACCACCAAGAGCACCAAGGCAATTATGGCAATGCCGATCACCTTCTCCCACAAAGGCGCGCCCCCGGAATAAAGCCGCAGTTGCAGGATACCCTCGCTCAGAAAGCGCTTGTCGAAGTCCAGCTCGCGGCCACACAGTAGGAAAAACAGCGCGGAGAGCTGCCACTGGGTGCGCAGCGCGGTGCCGCCCACAAAGTAGAGCACCATGACAGCGCAGAGCCCCCAAAGCACCGCAGAGACTTTCTCGACCGGGCCGTCCTCATGTAACGCATCCTGAAACGCTGGATAGTGGGCTGCCGCCCCCCAAAGTGCCACACCCACGGCGAGGGTGATGAGGCAAGCGAATATAAAAGGCGCAGAACGCGGGTGAAACGCAGCCTCTGCGCGGGAGGCGGAGACCTCTTGAGGGGATTGGGAATACACGACAGCACCGAGTTAATGAAGGTGCCACTGCATATTCGAACGAAACGGTTCAGATTCAAGGGGACTGTAACAGCTTTGTGACGCAGCTGTGTAAACCGCATGGGGCGCCCCGGCAGATAAAAAAAGCCGCGGCAGAACCGCGGCTTTTCGTAATTCTTATCAGAGCCTTAGGAAGAAGGCTCAGGTTCCATATCCCCTTCGGGCGGAGTTTTCTTGGACTTTGCCTTCGGGATCGCGGTGACGGAGGTGGCACCGGTGTCGGCGTCATCATCAGCGTCATCATCCGCCTGCGGCGGCTCGCCGTTCATCACGCGCTTGATCTCTTCGCCTGTCAGCGTCTCATATTCCAGGAGACCTTGTGCCAGACGCTCCCATTCATCCTTGTTCTCTTCAAGGATCTGATAAGCGCGTTGGTAGGCCTCCTCGATGAAGCGGCGGACCTCTTCTTCGATAAGCTCTTTGGTATTGGCAGAGACCGAGAACCCAGCCGTGTTGCCGGAATAGCCCTCATGCGCTTCGGCGTAGTCGATGTTACCGACCTTGTCGGACATCCCCCAGCGCAGCACCATGGCCCGCGCCAGTTGGCTGGCCTGCTGAATGTCGCCGGCGGGGCCATTGGACACATGGCCGGGGCCATATTTGATGATCTCGGCAGCCTTACCGGCCATGGTCATCGCCAACTTCTGCTCGCACTCGTCCTTGTGCCAGTTCAGACGGTCCATCTCAGGAAGGCTCACCACCATGCCAAGCGCGCCGCCACGGGGGATGATCGTCGCCTTGTAGACTGGATCACATTCCGGCAGCTTCAGACCAACCACAGCGTGACCGGCCTCGTGATAGGCAGTCTTTTCCTTTTGATCGGCGGTCAGCACCATGGAGCGGCGCTCGGCCCCCATCATGACTTTGTCCTTGGCGTTTTCAAAATCTTCCATGGTGACAAAGCGGCGGCCCACACGCGCAGCCATCAAAGCAGCCTCGTTCACAAGGTTCGCCAGATCCGCACCGGAGAAGCCCGGGGTGCCACGCGCAATGATGCGCAGGTCCACGTCCGCACCCAGAGGGGTCTTGCGGGCATGCACGCCGAGGATCTTCTCGCGACCTTTAATGTCAGGGTTTCCGACGGTCACGTTGCGGTCAAAGCGGCCTGGACGCAGCAAGGCCGGGTCAAGCACGTCCTTGCGGTTGGTGGCCGCTAGGATGATCACGCCCTCGTTGGCCTCAAAGCCGTCCATTTCAACCAAAAGCTGGTTGAGGGTCTGTTCGCGCTCGTCATTGCCGCCGCCATAACCGGCACCCCGGTGGCGACCCACGGCGTCGATTTCGTCGATAAAGACGATACAGGGCGCATTCTTCTTGGCCTGTTCAAACATATCGCGGACTCGGCTTGCACCCACACCAACGAACATCTCGACAAAATCGGAACCGGAGATGGTGAAGAACGGCACACCCGCCTCGCCCGCGATCGCACGCGCAAGGAGCGTCTTACCAGTACCCGGAGGGCCTACAAGCAGCGCGCCTTTGGGGATCTTGCCGCCGAGACGCGAGAATTTCTGCGGGTTGCGCAGGAATTCCACGATCTCTTCGAGCTCTTCTTTCGCCTCGTCGATACCTGCAACGTCGTCAAACGTCACGCGACCATGCTTCTCGGTCAGCATCTTGGCCTTGGATTTGCCAAAGCCCATGGCGCCACCTTTGCCCCCGCCCTGCATGCGGTTCATGAAATAGATCCAGACGCCGATCAGCAGCAGGAACGGCAGAAGCGTCAGCAGGAAGGACTGGAAGGTCGATTGCTGCTGTTTTTCTGCGCGCACGGGGATGTTGTTGTCGATCAGCATCTGGGTGACTTCTGCGTCGCCCGGTTTGATCGTGGTGTAGCTCTGGCCATCCGAAGTCGTGTAGCGAACCTGTTCGCCGTCCAGCGTCACAGTGCTGACGTTTCCGCCCTCTACAGCGGTCACGAATTCCGAATAAGTCTTCTCGCGGCTCTGTAGTGTGCTGCCGGACCCGCTGAACAGATTGAACAGGGTCACAACGAGCAGAAACAGAACGACCCAGAAGGCGATATTGCGTGCGTTGCCCAAAATGGCTCTCCCAAGAATTCCAAGGACGTCACGGCCCTAGCACGCGACGACCATAAGTTGCACCTAAAATAGGGAGGTTTTGGTGAGGTTCAATGCGATAAAGCAGACAGTGCCCATGTCTCAGGCTGTCGAATTGCCGCAATCGTCCAGCCAGAGCGCTCCTGAAGCAGCGGCGCGGCGATCAACTGGCCATCACACCAGACCCCCGGAAGAGATTTCAAAAGGGCGCGCGGGGCGTCGTGACTGCGCCAATCGGGGATTTCGGCAAGGCCTTCGGCTCCGAGCGCGCGAATCTCGACGCGTCGGCTCCATCCGGCAGGCGCCTTGATCTGCCATGCCGCGTCCCAAGTTGCATCCATCGTTGCGACACCCCCCTCACCGGGCAAGAGGGCGCATGCGGAGTGTTGCACGGAGGCATATTCGCGCCCAACCCAGATCGCACCGCCCCGCACGACGATCTGGCAGCCCTGCAAGGTTACGCCCCGCCCCTCTTTCAACGCGTTCAATGCATCGAGAACAGGCGCCCGGCGCGGCGGGTATGCGGCGCCGTTTATGTGCAGAAGTGCCGACACCAGAAGACGACGCGCGATTTCGGTCTCAAGCCGATTAAACCCTGCACAATCAAGGACCACCATGCCAAGACGGATCTGCCCGACCGACGCGGCAGCGGTGCGTGTCGCACTGTCCAATGCCCTATTGGCCATGCGCATATTGTCAGCCACCGATGTCAGCGCGTCCACGGTCAGACCCAAAGGCTCCAGCGCGTTGAGCGCATCGCGAATACGCACACGCTCGAACTTCATATCAAGGTTTGAGGGATCCTCGATCCAAGCCACATCGCGCGCCGTGAGATAATCGCGCAGATCGCTTCGGCGCAGATCCAGCATCGGACGCAGGACATCGATCCCGTCGCGGTCGTGACATGTCGGCATACCGCAGAGCCCGGCCACCCCAGAGGCCCGTCGCAACCGCATCAGAAAGGTTTCAGCCTGATCGTCCGCGGTATGCCCGACCGCCACCGCGCCGAGGCCCTGCGTCCGTGCCCAGTCTCCCAGCAAGCGATAGCGCGCAGCGCGGGCCTCTGCCTGAAGGTTTCCGCTGTCAGCGGGATGTTGCCATGTCAGGGTCTGATGCGAGAGCCCAAGGTCATGTGCTTGCTGCGCCACAAACTCGGCTTCACGCCGTGATTCGGGGCGCAACCCGTGATCCACCGTGGCCACCGCCAGCGCTGTGTCTTCTGCACGGGCCATGGTCGCAAGCACATGCATCAACGCAACGGAATCGCTGCCTCCGGAGACAGCGACGCCAAGTTTCTCGGGCAAGGGACCGATACGGGCGCGGATCGCAGAGGTCAGCGCCTCTTCTGTCGGTGTCAGGAGCACGCCAGTTTGGACCGCTCCGCTTCGGCTGCGGTCACGGCGGGATCATTGGGGAAACGCACAGTGACCTCGGCCAGCGTGATACAAGCCTGATCGAGCTGCCCCAGTCGCCCAAGCGCCGCGCCCAGTTCAAACAGCGCTTCGGGTGCGATGGCGCCCGCCGTATCACCGGTAAACGCCGCCAGATAGGCCCGCGCCGCTTCACGGGTGTCACCCAGACCATCCAACGCCTTGCCGCGGCCGAAATCCACCTGAGCCGTCAGCGGACTGCCGGGATAGGCCTCTTTGAAGGTCGCAAATCGGTCCGCAGCTGCCTGATAGTTCTCAGCCTCAAGATCGCTCATTGCCAGCTTGTAGTCGGCTTCCTCGCCTACGGCGAGCTCGCCTCCGCCAACCACCGTGCTCTCCCCATCGGTGCCAGGCACCGTGGTCTGCCCCAGCTCTGTTTCGCCTTCGATGTCGCCGCCCAGCGTCGTGGTCTCGCCCAGCGTGGAGAGGTCGCCGCCTTCCAGCTCAACGAGCCTGAATTCCAGATCACCGATCCGGTTGGTGCCATCCTTGACAATGCTCTGAATGCGAAACTGAAGCTGCTCAGTCTTGGCGGTGAGCTTTTGCAGCTCGGTCTCAATTGCGGTGACCCGGTCGAGCACCGAAGATCCCGCCAGCGACGCCGAAGGGGCCCCCGTGGTCGACAGTTCCCGATTGAGGCGCTGCACTTCCACATGCAGGACGGTCAGCTCTTGGCGAATGTCCGCCAAGGTCTGTTCACGCTCCTGCGCCATGGTTGGGAGGGCGCTGGCAACTGCCAACGCCGACGCCAACAAGATCTGCCGCAGACCGCTCATGTCGATCAGCTCAGCGCGCCGCCGGCCAGCACGGTCACGGCACGGCGGTTCTTCTCATAACAGCTCTGTTCGGAGCAAATCTCGATCGGGCGTTCCTTGCCAAAGGACACCGTCTGGATCCGGCTGGCAGCAACACCCTTGGAGATCAGATAATCACGTGCGGAGTTCGCGCGGCTTGCACCGAGGGCGAGGTTATACTCGCGGGTGCCTCGCTCGTCGGCGTGGCCTTCGATGGTGACAACATAGGCTGGGTTGGCCTGCAGCCAGCGCGCCTGCCCATCGAGGATCACCTGCGCCTCGGGAGAGATGCTGGACTGATCTACAAGGAACAGGACACGGTCGCCCACGGCCTCGCGGAAATAAGCAGGGCTCGAGGGGTCCCCGAGTCCGCCGTCCACTCCGATACCGGAGCCGCCATTGCCCGCGCTGGTGTCGTCCCAGCGCGCGTCGGAACAGGCCGAAAGGGCGAGGCCCGCGACCAGTAGAATTGCTGTCTTGATACCGCTCATGTGAAATCGCCTCGTGTGATCGGACATTTCTTACCGAAGTGTTAGCATATTGTACCCGGCCACGCCACGGGCTTGCACGCGTGGTTCTTGGCCGGGCGGTTCATCAGTTCTGCAGAGGGGACCAGGAGGGGTCAGACGCCCCATCCGGCGTCTTGACCGGCTTCAGATTGCGACCTGAAATATCCACCGAATAGAGCCGCGCCTGGCCGCTGGCCCCCTGGGTTTCGCGCGTGAACATGATCACCCGGCCATTGGGCGACCATGTGGGACCCTCGTCCAGGAAGGACGCCGTCAGCAGGCGTTCCTCGCTGCCATCGGTGCGCATCACGCCAATATGAAACCGGCCCGCGTTCTGCTTGGTGAAGGCGATGTAGTCGCCACGCGGCGACCAGACTGGGGTGCCATAGCGCCCCTGACCAAAACTGATCCGCTTGGCCTCTCCACCCGACGCAGACATCACATAGAGCTGCGATGTCCCGGAGCGGTCGCTCTCAAACACGATCTGGCTGCCATCGGGCGAGAATGACGGGGCGGTTTCAATCGACGGCGCACTGGTCAGGCGCTGCGGGTTGCCAGAGTTGATGTCCATGGAAAAGAGGTCGGTATTGCCGCCTTGAGACTGCGAGTAGACAATCGTCTGGCCGTTGGGGGCAAAACGCGGCGCAAAGCTCATGGAGCCATTGCCCGCCGACAATACCCGCCGCTGCACGCGGCCGACATCCAGCACATGGATTTGCGGAAAGCCGCTCTCATAGCTGGTATAAAGCACGCGGTCGCCGGTGGGCGAGAACCGGGGCGCGAGCACAATGGCGTCCGAGTTGGTCAGATACTGCACATTGGCCCCATCGTAATCCATGATCGCAAGGCGCTTCTTGCGGTCATTCTTGGGGCCGGTTTCCGAAACAAACACGACGCGGCTGTCAAAATAGCCACCTTCGCCGGTCAGGCGAGAATAGATCGTATCGGCCACCTTGTGCGCGATACGCCGCCAGCCGTCGGTCGTGCCCGAAAGCTGAAGCCCCGCGCCAAGCTCTTGCCCGGCGAACACGTCATAGCCGCGAAAGCGCACGGTGATGCGATCGCCCGACAGGCTCACCGCGCCTGCAATCAACGCCTGCGCGTTGATCGCCTTCCAGTCGGTGAAATTCACCTCAGCGTCAAAATCGGTGTAGGGCGAAATATAGGCGACCTTGGGAATTTCGCGAAACAGCCCGGAGCCCACAAGATCCTGGGCGATCACACGGGCAATGTCCGTCGCATACTGCGCCGCTGCCGGGGTGTCGGCGATGAAATCGGGCACCGCGAAGGGCAGCGGCTCGATCACACCATCCGTGATCTCGATCCGGAGCGGCCCATCCTGTGCCTGCACCGCCCCAACGGGCAGCAGCATTGCAAGGCCAAGGAGTACTGTCGCAATTGCGTTTCTCATCTGATCCGCATTCCTTCGGGGTTAAATGTCATCTCAATATCACGCCACTGAGCGTATTTGTCAGCCGGAAGATCAAATCCTCTTGATCCACAGCGGATGATTGCACGGCGCGCGGCCTCATAGGCCTGTTTGGCAGAGCTGTCTGACCCACCAGTGCTCGACAGCATGCGAATGGAACCAATATCCGGCACGCCCTCGCGCGAGAGGGTGACCCCCACGACAACCTCCGTACGCAGCGCTTCGCTCGACAAAGAGCCGACGTTCCAGCATTGCGACACCGCAATCCGAAGGGCATCTTTTTCTCCTCGTGTCATCGGCGGGCCGGAGGGTTCGGGCGCCTCCACCTCCCCCGCGCCACTCAGCGCTTCTGCAAGCGCATCGTTGACAGCGGAACGCTCGACCTCGGGGTTTTGTTCCGCATCCGGGGCGGGCTCTTCGTCGCGGGCGGCGGTTTGGGTCTGTGGTTCAGGGTCAGGCTCTGGTTCCGGAGCGGGTCGCGCCGGGCGCGCGCGCGGACGGACACTCGCCAGAGGCGCCGTGGGCTCGGCATCATCTGCTTCGGCCTCGGTGACGATACGGTCACTTGCGGCCTCGGGTGCCGTGGCTTCCTGCACGGGCTGATTGGCCTCTGCCTCGGCATCGGGTGCAACCTCTTCCTGCACCACATCGCCAATCTGTGTGTCCGGCTCGGGCGCGCGCACCGGCTCGGGCGCGACACGGTCCGTCTGCTGAGCAGTCTGGGGCTCTGCGGTTTGCGGCAGGTCCGTCACGATTTCGGGCAGCTCTGGCGCATCAGGCACACGGCTTGGCACCTCGGGATCAGGCTCTGGCGCGGGGGGCTCTGCCGCCGTGTCTGCGACCGGCGTTTCAATCGGCGCAGGTGTTGCGGGGGTCTCGGGCGTCTGGCTCGGGCGCTCGGGGCTCGACGGGGTCGTCTCGGTGATCGCCGGTTCCTGTGGCGCCTCAGGGACGTCAGAGACCTCGGGAGCAGCATATTGCTCGCTCAATCGTGCAAACTCTTCTGCGGAAATGATCGACACATCCTGGCTCTGGAAGGGTAGCGGCTCAGGATTGAGCCACCCGCCCGCCAGCGCCCAGGTGATCAGGAGGCCATGCCCCGCGAGAGAGATCTTTGTGCCGGTTTGCACATCCGCACCCGTGTTACTCTGCCGGGGCGGCAGACCGCCCGTCGAGTGCAGGGCCGCCCTGGTCGGTCACAAGCCCCACATTGGCAAACCCACCCGCATTGAGCGCGCCCATCACCTGCATGACATCGCTGTAGGCAATCGCCCCATCAGCACGCAAATAGACCCGATCCGAGTCGCGTTCGGCCGCAATTGCCTGGAGACGCGCCACAAGCTGATCGCGCGCAACCGGCGTGGTCTGGATCTGGATGTCACCTGCGGCAGTCATGGTCACGGTGAGCGGTTCTTCATCATCCCCGGCCAGCGCGCCTGCGGCGGTTTTCGGCAACTCGACGGGCACGCCCACTGTCATCAGCGGGGCTGCAACCATGAAGATGATCAGAAGCACCAGCATCACATCCACAAAGGGCGTGATGTTGATCTCTGCCATCGGGCGCGCGCGCGACCGACGCCGTCCGCGCCGGCGGCCACCGCCTGCATCCTTTGTCTGAACACCGGCTCCCATGGCTCAGCTGTCCAACTGGCGCGAGAAGATGGTCGCGAATTCATCAGCAAAGGCCTCATAGCCGCCAATGATGCGATCAGAATCCGCCGAGAGTTTGTTATAAAAGATCACCGCCGGGATCGCAGCCAATAGCCCCAGCCCCGTCGCCAAAAGCGCCTCGGCAATCCCCGGTGCGACAACGGCAAGGTTGGTGTTTTGCTGCTCTGCGATCTCGATGAACGCATTCATGATACCCCAGACCGTTCCGAAAAGCCCGATGAAGGGCGTGGTCGAGCCGATGGTCGCCAGCACCTGTAGTCCGCTCTGAAGACCCTCGCTCTCCTTGGAGATCGCCACATCCATGGAGCGGTCGATGCGCGCCTGCGCGCCCGGTATCAGCGCTCCGTCCGTTCGGTGACTGCGGCGCCATTCGATCATGCCAGCTGCAAAGATGCGCTCTGACCGGCCCGAGGGCTCGGCTCCGATCTCCTCAAACAGCTCGTCCAGCGGGTTGCCGGACCAAAAGGCGCGCTCAAACACCTGCGCTTCGCGACGTGCTGTGCGATAGGTGATCACTTTCTGAATGATAATGGACCACGACCAGATCGACGCCACGATCAACATGATCATCACAAGTTTTACGGTGAGCGTCGCGCGTGCGAACAGCCCCCACATGGAGAAATCAATCTCCTGTGCCAGTGCCAGAGTTTCTGCTTCCATCTGCCTGCTCTATCGCCAGTTGCCGCGTCGTTTAGGTTGCGCAGCCCAATTGGGGCGAACGCTAGCGCAAAACAAGCGACATTGCCAAGGAAACAGGGGGATTGTCGCCTATTGTTACAGAGATGCGCGGACTTCTGCCGGGAGCCGGACAGGTTTTCCGCTGTACATGTCCATACAGACCGCAGTCACCTTGGCCCTAAACAGCTCTTGCCCCGCGCGCCGCACCACCTGAGACATCATCAGGCGCGCCGAGGTCATTTTCTCGGGCTGGGTTTCCACGATCAGCTCATCCTCGAACCGTGCTGGCGCGAGGTAGTCCGCTTCAATCCGCGTCACCACCCAGACGATTCCCTTGTCGCGCATCTCATTCTGATCCACCCCGAGGCGGCGGACATAGTCACTGCGGGCACGTTCGATGAAACGCAGGTAATTGGCGTGATAAACGACGCCGCCCATATCCGTGTCTTCGTAATAAACGGTGACAGGAAACTGGTGGCTCATGTGGTATGTTCCTGTTGATCCGGTGCCGGGCCTTGCAGACGCGCAAAGAGGCGCAGGGCGTGGCTTGCATCCTGAGCCGCCACCGGCATCATCCGATCGTAGGCCGCCGCAATGACGCCCGCGATCTCGGGGCGCAGAATAGTATTGCCATTTTCAGGCAGAACAGCGAGCGGCGAAACTTCGGAAAAAGCGCGTTCGCTCCACAAGAGCATCACCTGCACCGCCTGCGTGAGCGCCAGTGTCTCTGCCGGCACTTGCGCCATTTCGCCCTTCATGCGCAGGAAGACAAATGCCGCCTTTATCGCGCCCTCATCATCAAAGCGAAACGCGCGATATTGGCTAGCCTCTTCGGAAGACAGGCGATTCACGAGCGGGGCGAGCCCGGGGATCATGCGATCAAGGTCGGGCACCTCCAGAAGCTCCTCCCAGTCGCGAAAGAAGAAGAACATGAGGTTCGTTCCAAGCTCCGGATCGGTTTCAGCCATCTGATGCCCGGCCAAGGTGACAACGGCTTCGACCGCGCCTTTCACAATCGCCAGCGTCTCGTCTGCAACGCCAAAGACGATGGGCGCAATCGGGCGCCCCCAGCGCGCAAAGGCGTAAGAGCCATCCTCACGCGTAAAGAGCGCTTCGATTTCCTCTGGCAGCATAAGGGCGGGCATGCGCGGCCTCGATATTGTGATCATTTGTCGAGTGGTTTTAAGGGCGTGCAAAGGCCGCAGCAAGAGGGAAGCTCAGTGTCCTTCTCCCCTGGAGCGGCCCTCTGCGCGCTTGGCTCGCGGGGATATCGTCTCCGCAATGGACCCGCAGCCATTCGGCTGCATCAGGCGCGTTGCCGGCCTGTCATCGACCAATGACCAGTCTAAAAACTCTTCGGCCTACGCCGCTGCCCACGGTGTCAGCCAAAGAGATCGCTCTGGGATTTAGGCGGCGCAATCCCGAGATGAGTCCAGGCCTTTTGCGCCAGCATCCGACCGCGCGGCGTGCGCTGAATAAGGCCCTGCTGCAGCAGATAGGGCTCGATCACCTCTTCCAGCGCATCGCGGCTTTCGCTCAGGGCGGCGGACATGGTTTCGATGCCGACAGGCCCGCCACCATAGTTCTCCGCAACCAGTCGCAAATAGCGCCGGTCCGCGCCGTCAAGGCCCAGTTGATCCACGCCAAGCCGTGTCAGAGCCCCATCCGCCAGTTCGCGGGTGATGGTGCCATCGCCCTCGACAACCGCAAAGTCCACCACGCGGCGCAAGAGCCGTCCGGCGATCCTTGGGGTGCCGCGCGCGCGCCGCGCGATCTCACGCGCGCCTGCGTCATCGGCGGGCGCGCCCAGTTTGCGCGCGTTTCGGCTGACAATCTCAAAAAGCTCGTCGATGGTGTAAAACTGCAGCCGGGTTGGAATCCCAAACCGATCCCGCAGCGGTGTGGTCAAAAGCCCCATCCGGGTGGTGGCCCCCACAAGCGTGAAGGGCTGCAACTCGATACGCACCGTACGCGCGGCTGGCCCCTCCCCAATCACGAGATCCAGCTCGAAATCCTCCATCGCCGGGTAAAGGACTTCCTCGACGGCAGGGTTCAGGCGGTGAATTTCGTCGATGAACAACACATCGCGCGCCTCAAGGTTGGTCAGGATTGCCGCCAGATCTCCGGCCTTCGCAAGCACCGGGCCCGATGTCATCCGGAAATTTACGCCCAACTCGCGCGCAACGATCTGTGCCAGAGTGGTCTTGCCGAGGCCTGGAGGGCCGTGAAACAGCGTGTGATCCATAGCCTCGCCACGGCGACGGGCGGATTCGATGAACACCCGCAGGTTTGCCCGGGCTTCGGCCTGGCCAATAAACTCACCCAGGCCCTGCGGGCGCAGGGCGCGATCATTGTCTTCGGGCAGAGGCTCCGGGCGCAGGGTGGGGTCTGCATCAATCATTCAAAGCGTCCTCACCCTTTGGGTGCCAAGAGCCGAAGCGCGGCACGGATCAATTCCGCTTCGCCTGCGTCTGGATTGTTGGCGGCGGCCTCTGCGACCGCACCTGCGGCATCAGAAGGCCCGTAGCCAAGGTTGCCCAATGCCGACAATGCCCCCGCCGAAGCGGCTGCCGCACCGGTGGGGGCCTTTGGGGCGGCTTTGCGCGCAGGCTTTGCCGGCGCCTCAGCTGCGGGTTCGACCACTGCGTCCAACTCTGGCCCCTCAAGCGCCTCTGTAACCGTGCCCCCCATCGCCATCACGGAGGGCGCCTTGTCTTTGAGGTCGAGCACGATGCGCTGTGCGGTCTTGGGGCCAACCCCTTTGGCGGCTTTCACCGCCGCCCAATCGCCAAGGGCGATCGCACGGCTGACACCTTCGGGCCCCAGCGCACTCAGGATGGCAAGCGACACCTTGGCCCCTACCCCCTGCACCGAGGTCAGCAATCGGTGCCATTCCTTTTCCACCAAGGACGTGAACCCAAAGAGCTGCATGAGATCTTCGCGCACCAAAAGCTCGGTATAAAGCTGAACCGCCTCGCCCACCGCAGGCAGGCTCGCCAAGGTGCGATCCGAGCAGTAGACGATATAACCGACGCCGCGCACGTCGATCATCACATGGTCCGGAGCCTTGTAATCCAGACGCCCGGTCAATTTGCCGATCATGCGCCCACCTCTTTGAGTTGCCGTTGGTTGCTGCCTCCGTAATAGGCGTGACAGATCGCAATCGCCAGAGCATCAGCCGCATCCGCGCCCTTGGGCGCACAACCCGGCAGCTGCAGCTTCACCATATGCAGAACCTGTTCCTTTTCGGCATGCCCGACCCCAACCACGGTTTTCTTCACGCGGTTCGGCGCATATTCCCCCGTCGGCAGACCTGCTTTGGCCAAGGTCAGCAAGGCGACACCACGCGCCTGACCCAGCTTGAGCGTGCCCGCGCCATCCTTGTTGACAAAAGTCTGCTCAATGGCAGCCTGATCCGGTCGATAGGCGTCGATGATTTCCGTAACCTGATTGTGCAGCGACAGTAGTCGTTCGCCAAGGTCATCCCCATCAGAGTGGCACAGGCCATTAGCGACATGGCTGAGACGGGCGCCATTTGATTCGATCACCCCCCATCCAAGGGTCCGAAGCCCCGGATCGATTCCCAATATGCGCATTCCGCCGCCCGATCTTTGATTATTTATTCTCTGCTTGGAGGCCAGCACTAGCACAAAACGCGAACACATCCAATCGAATTCACGCCTCACGTATTTGTGTCAGAGCCACAATGCACGCGCGGCACCTAGCACAAAACGCCCCATACGGGGCAATTTTTGAGACAAATGCGACAGGGTAAAATACAGCTGCGACACGCATCCGCCAATACAGCCCCCAACCGCCTCAAAGCCCTTTTTTACAGGGGTGTGAGGCATGCAAAATTCGCATGGGACACATGCAACTTCACCCCTTGCGAGGGCCGGTTTCGACCTCTATCTGCCGCTCACTCGCTATCGGGCGAGAAATCGGATCATACTGAGAAAGACCCTGGATATGGCTGCAATCGACACCACCCGCACCGCGCAAGGCACCTCCGGCCTGATCGGCCGTATCGGCGCTTTTTTGTACACCACATCTGCCAAGCTGATGGCATGGAATGATGCCCGCGTGACGCGCAAGTCGCTCAGCGCGCTGTCAGACCGCGAGCTCGCCGACATCGGCCTGTGCCGCGGCGACATTGATCAAATCGACGCGCATTCGCCGCTCGTCTAAGCGCGGATCTGAATGCGGATCTGGACGCCAACCTGACGCGTCCCTGCATCACACACCCCAAAACACAAACGCCGCGCCCGGCCAATCCGGGACGCGGCGTTTTTGCATGTGTAAATCGGCGTGGTCGCCTGTTGCGATGAGACGACGTGCGGTCAGCGCAAAATGGGGCGCAACTCTTCCGCAATGCGGGTGGAAATCGGATCTCTTTGCATGAGGAACGCCCCGCCGCGCTCGACAAACGAGCCCTGCGCCAACTGCGCTACGCGCGCATCGTAGCTGGAATAGCCGAGCGCCGCCACGAGAAAGCCTTTGAACATCACCCCCACCACCAGGAACAGGATAAACACCTTCCCGGAGATGCGGGAGCGCACCACTTTTTGGGGCTCGACAACAATCAACCCATCAGAGCGCATTCGCGCCCTGAATCCATGCGCAGCCTTGGCATGCTTTCGATCCAGTTGCCGAAGGCGCTCTTGGAACTCCGCGTGTTGATGGCTCATAAAACTCACTCCGAACTGGCCCCCACCAGCGGATTGTTAGAGTTTACTTAAGGAAATCGGCGAAGTCACGGCGATTACCAGCAATTTGACTAAATTGCCGCCTACCTCTGATTTACTTTGACAAAATCAAAGTGGTCCATTCACCAATTTCAGTCCTTTTGACAAGATTGATGCCGTTTTGTGCATAAACCGCAATCACATCATCGGCCTGCTCGTTCAAAATCCCGGAGAGAATCGCATACCCGCCTGCGCGCAAATGAGCCGCCATGTCCGGCGCAAGCGCCACCAGAGGGCCTTTGAGAATATTTGCGAAGATCAGATCATACGGTGCAGCAGCCTTTAGCGCTGGTGCGTCAAAGCCTGCGGCCTCCAGACATGCGACCGCGCCCTTCATGCCATTGGCGTCCATGTTGGCCTCTGCCACATCGACAGCGACCTCGTCGATGTCGCTCGCCAGGATCTGCGCCGTGGGCCAGACCCGCGCAGCGGCCATTGCCAGGACAGCTGTGCCACATCCAATATCGGCAACCTTCTTGCCTTCGAAGCCTTCGCCAAGCAGATGATCCAGCGCCTTGAGGCAGCCAAGCGTGGTGCCGTGATGCCCGGTGCCAAAGGCCATGGCCGCCTCGATCAGAAGCGGGATCTTGTCTGCGGGAACCTTGTCGGCGTCGTGGCTGCCGTAGACAAAAAAGCGCCCAGCCTCCACCGGGGCAAGCTCGCGGCGTACATGGGCCACCCAGTCGGTCTCTGGCAATTCGGACACGGCAAAGGGTTTGGCATCGTGCATTGCGGCCAACAGCGCCAGCCCCGCCTCATCCGGGGCTTCGGTAAAATAGCCGCCCACTTCCCACAGGCCTGAGCCATCCTCGACCTCGAAAACGCCAATGCCCGTGGGCTCGGGGGTCAGACGTTCCATTGCCTCGCCCAGCGCCTCTGCCTGAGCTTTTTCGGACAGCGTGGTGAGGGCGGTGAATGTGGGCATGGGGATCTCCAACGAAACATAGAGCGCGTCGCGCGCGGTTGATCAGCGCCTACGCGAGCCTTGTGTCATTGGTCAAGGGGTGAGCAGGGCCGCGCCGCTCGCCAACGGTCCCTATTCCGCAGGTGTCGGGGCCGCGAACCGCGCAAAGATGGTCTCATTCCCGGGCTCGGGGTGGCGCGGGATCATCAGCGACAACAAGAGCGACACCAGCGCCATCATCGCTGCCAAGCCAAAGACCGCCGCCGGGGAGGCCACCCACAAAAGGCCCAGCATCACCGGCAGGAACACCGCTGCGATGTGGTTGATCGTAAACGCAACAGCGGCCGTGGGGGCAATATCGGCGGGGTCTGCGATCTTCTGGAAATAGGTCTTGAGTGCGAGGGCGAGGGCAAAGAGGATGTGATCCACCACATAAAGCGCTGCCGCCAGCATCACGCCCCAGCCGAACCAATAGATCCCGCCATAAAGGGCAAAGACAGTGGCCAGACCTGCATATTCAAAGATCAACGTGCGCCGCTCACCAAACCGGGCGACAAAGCGCCCGAGAAATGGCGCCGCCACCATGTTGACCAAGAGGTTGATGAGATAGAGCCCGGTCAGGTGATGCACCTCAAAGCCAAAGCGCTCTACCATCATGAAGCCCGCAAAGACCACGAAGATCTGACGCCGCGCCCCAGCCATGAACTGCAGCGCATAATAGAGCCAGTAGCGCCGCCGCAGCACCATCTTCTTGTTTTGCGGCGTCGGGCCGTCAAACTGGGGCACCGCAAAGAGGCAATAGAGTGCAATCAGGACCGTAAAGCCGCCTGCAGCCAGGTAGACCACATTATAAGAGAGGTTCAGTGGCTCCCAGAGGACCACGATGGCACCATAGACCACAAGCGTCGCTGCCGATCCCGTGGCCACAAGCCAGCCCAGCATCTGCGGCGCGCGCTCCTTAGAGAGCCACTGCAACTGAAGCGATTGCGCCACCGTCTCATAATAGTGAAAGCCGATGGAACTGAGGACCGTAATCATCAGGATCCCCTGAAGCGTGGGGAACCACGCTGTGACAGCCGTGGCCGCTCCCAAGAGCGCCAGAGACAAAAGCCCCAGAACCTGCTCGCGGATAAAGATGATCAGAAAGATCACAAGAAACGCCAGGAACCCGGGAATCTCGCGCATCGTGTGCAGGACGCCAATATCCGCGCCGTCGAAATTAGCCACCTCGATCACAAAGTTATTGAGCAGTGCCGACCACGTATTAAATGCGACGGGCATGGCGATCGCCATGAGGAACAAAAGCGTGATGGGGCGGCGCCAAAACGGCAGCGTGCGGCCCTGCGCAAGAGAGATGGGCGTAAACATGGCTTGGCTTTAGTGCGCTTTTTGTGCGTGGGCGAGAAAAGAATTGTACCAAGCCACGCACAGACGCCTCTGCATTTCTGCGCGCTACGACTGTGTGACAGCCTAAAGGAAGCTCTGTGGATCAATGTCCACATTGAGGCGCAGATCGCCCTTGAGCTTGAATGGCGCGATCCAGCGGGTGATCGCATCTTGAAGGGGCGCGCCTTTGTCGGCTTTCACCAGGAGCCGCACACGGTGCCGCCCCCTGACGCGCGCAATCGGGGCGGGCGCCGGACCAAAAAGCTGCGCGCCCACCTGCCGCAAGGGGCCATCGTTGCGTGCCAAGGCCCCGCCAAGATCAAAGACCTGCGCTAGATCGGTCCCCGACAGGATCACGCCCGCCATACGTCCATAGGGGGGCACGCCCGCTGCCTGTCGCTGTTCTGCCTCTGCGCGCCAGAAGCTCTCCTCATCGCCCGATAGGATCGCGCGGATCACAGGATGTTCGGGCTGAAAGCTCTGCATCAGGGCCTCGCCCCTGTGTTCAGCGCGCCCAGCGCGCCCCGCCACCTGACGCATGAGCTGAAAGGTCCGCTCCGCCGCACGCAGGTCAGAGCCTTGCAAGCCGAGATCAGCGTCGATCACCCCCACAAGCGTGAGCAGGGGGAAATTGTGTCCCTTCGCGACCAATTGCGTACCCAGAATGATGTCGGCCTCACCTGCGGCAATATCCTCGATCCGCTGTTTGAGCGCGCGTGCAGATCCAAAGAGATCAGAGCTCAGCACCGCGATGCGCGCCTCGGGAAAGAGGGCTGCCGCTTCTTCGCCCAGACGTTCGATGCCGGGGCCAACGGGGGCCATTTTGCCCTCGACCTTGCAGGAGGGGCATTCGGTTGGCACGGGTTTGGTTTCACCACATTGGTGGCACATCAGGCGTTTCATGAAGCGATGCTCGACCATCCGCGCATCGCAATTGTCGCAGGCCACCTGCGCACCACAGGCCCGACAGATCGTCACCGGTGCAAAGCCGCGCCGATTGAGGAACAAAAGCGACTGTTCGCCCCGCTCAAGGCGCAGTTTCATGGCCTGTTTGAGCGTCGGCGAAATCCACGTGGAGGGCAATAGCTCCTCATTGCGCATATCAATCGCGCGCATCTCCGGCAGCACCGAGTCGCCAAAGCGCGATGTCAGATCAAGGCGCTGGTATTTCCCGGCCTCCGCGTTTGCCCAGGTTTCAAGGCTCGGGGTGGCCGACGCAAGAACCACCTGCGCCTGACACAAGGACGCACGCCAGACCGCCAGATCCCGCGCGTTATACAGCACCCCTTCTTCTTGTTTGTAAGACGTGTCGTGCTCTTCATCGACGATGATCAGCCCCAGATCGCGGAACGGCAGATAGAGAGAGGAACGCGCACCAATCACCAGTTGCGCCGCCCCCTGCCCCACCATGCGCCAGACGCGGCGGCGTTCGGTCATTGTCACGCCAGAGTGCCATTCGGCCGGAACCGCCCCAAACCGCGCCTCCACGCGTTTCAGGAACTCTGCAGTGAGAGCAATCTCCGGCAAAAGCACCAAGGCTTGCCGCCCTTTGCGCAGACAGGCCGCCACAGCCTCAAGGTAGACTTCGGTCTTGCCCGACCCTGTCACCCCCTTGAGAAGGGTCGTACCGTAGCGCCCAGATTCCACACCGGCCTCAAGGGCGGCGGCGGCTGCGGCCTGATCTTCAGAGAGCGTCTTGCCCAGCAGATCTGGGTCAAGAGGGGGAAATGGCAGGTCCCGGGGCGCTTCTTCTTCGCGGATCGCCCCCTGTTTTATCAGCCCCTTGATGACGGAAGTGGTCACGCCAGCAAGCTCAGAAAGCTCTGACGGGGTAAACGCGCCGCCCTCATATTCCTGCATCACATCAAGCACCTTGGCGCGGGCATCTGTCATACGGTCAGGTTCACGATCACCGCGCCGCAGGATCTTGCGCATCGAAGGCGGGTCCGCCAGACCCGGTGCGCGCGTTGCCAGCCGGAGCATCATCGACATCGGTGTGAGCGTGTACTGACCTGCACGCTCCAGAAAGCCGCGCATCTCGGCGCGCATCGGTGCGAGATCCAGTACCCGGATCACCGAGCGCAGCTTTGCCGCATCAAAGTCACCGGCGCCCGGACCCCAGACGACGCCGATCACCTTGCGCGGCCCAAGCGGCACCTCGACAAAGGCTCCGAGAAAGCAGCCGCCCTCGGGCGCGCGATAGTCCAACAGACGATCCAGCGGCTGCGCCGTCAGCACCCCGACCCGCTCGCCTTGGGCAAAAAACTCCGGGCTATCGCCTGCTTTACTCATTCCGCGTGTGACCCTGCTCTGTATTTCCTTCACCTGGCGGTAGGCGCGCGCCGATGTTTACGCTAACATGCGCGCGGACGCGCCCTGCTTTGCCCCATGGTCTTTCGCACTTTCCGCCAGACCTCCTATCAGGTAAAGCCAAGGCACACCGAGGCCAAGCCATCCAGAGGACCAAAGCCCATGAAATTCTTCGTAGACACCGCCGAAATCGACGCCATTGCCGAGCTGAACGATCTTGGCATGGTCGACGGCGTCACCACCAACCCTTCGCTGATCAAGAAATCCGGCCGTGACATCATTGAGGTCACCAAAGAGATCTGTGACCTCGTGGACGGCCCGGTTTCCGCAGAGGTGACCGCTACCGACGCCGAGACCATGATCGCGGAAGGTCGCAAGCTGCTTGAGATCGCAGACAACATCACCGTCAAAGTGCCGCTGACCTGGGACGGTCTCAAGGCCTGTAAGACCCTGACCGACGATGGTCACAAGGTCAATGTGACCCTGTGTTTCTCTGCCAACCAGGCACTTCTGGCGGCCAAGGCTGGCGCCACCTTCATCTCCCCGTTCATCGGGCGTCTAGACGACGTGAACCTCGATGGGATGGATCTGATCGAAGATATCCGCACCGTTTACGACAATTACGGCTTTGAGACCGAGATCCTCGCAGCCTCGATCCGCACCGTGAACCACATCCTCGACAGCGCGCGCATCGGTGCTGATGTGATCACCGCGCCGCCTGCCGTGATCAAGTCGATGGTGAACCACCCGCTGACCGACAAGGGTCTGGACGCCTTCCTCGCCGACATCAAAGCGGCCGGGATCAAAATTCTCTGATCGCACGATGCATCCAAGCTGATTTTATGGCGCCTCAAACGGGGCGCCATTTTCTTTGGGGGCAGCGCTTTGTTGCGGACCCAAAGAATTGCCCACTTGAGCCGTTTTTGCGATTTTTCGCGCGCGCGCTGAGAAGCCCCATGTTATAGTCGCGAAAACCCGGCAGAGCTTGAGGCAAGACGATGAGCAGCTCAAACGCGGGGCTGGATGACAGCCTGCGCAAGAAAATCATAGAGAAACCCGGCGTGGTGCTGGACGACCCCAACGTGATGCGGGCGTTGGTGGCTGCGAATGAACGCGCGATGGGCTCCAATATCGTGGACCTGCGTGGCATCGCCATGGAGCGGCTGGAAACGCGGCTTGACCGGCTGGAAGACACCCATCGCTCGGTGATTGCGGCGGCCTATGAAAACCTTGCCGGCACCAATCAGATTCACCGCGCGGTGCTGCGGCTTCTGGACCCCGAGAGCTTTGCGGAGTTCATGGAAGTCCTGCGGGGCGATCTCAGGGACATCCTGCGTGTCGACGCCCTCGCCCTCATCCTTGAGACCACCCAAGAGGAGGCCGGAGCGGCAGTAGAGCGTGTTGGCGACATTCTGAAATTTACCGAATCTGGCTTTGTGCAATCTTATCTTGCGCAAGAGCGCGCCTATGGTGGCGACCGCTGTGTAACCTTGCGGCAGATCCAGGCTGGTCCGGCGCGACTCTACGGTGAGCGAGGCGCTGACCTTCGGTCAGAGGCCTGCCTGCGCCTCGACCTTGGTGCAGGACGCCTGCCCGGACTGCTTGTCTTTGGCGCCGAGGATCCCCATCAATTCACACCGCAACACGGCACCGACCTTTTGACATTTTTTGGTGGTGTATTCGAGCGCTGCATGCGCCGTTGGCTGTCTTGAGCGCGGGCGACCCGACGCTGATCTCTCCGGCGGCGCGCGATGCGTTGCAGCGCTGGCTGGACGGTCTCGGTGCGCTTGAAGGCGCGGCGGACAATACGCTCGCGGCCTATCGCGGCGATGTCGTGGAGTTCCTGTCGTTCATGAGCCTTCACTTTGGCGCCCCACAGGGACTTGGCGCCCTGCGCCAGATTACCACCGCGGACATGCGCGCCTGGATGGCCTCGGCGCGGTCGTCGGGCACGGGCGCGCGCTCTCTCGCACGCAAACTCTCCGCTGTGAAAAAATTCTACGGCTGGCTGGCCAAGCGCGAAGGGTTCGAACCCACGGCCGTTTTGTCGACCCGCGCGCCCAAGTTCCAAAAGAAATTGCCCCGCCCGCTTGATCAGGACGCTGCGCGAGCAATGATCGACACGGTCGAGTTGCAATCACAAAAGGACTGGGTGTCGGCGCGAGATGTCGCGGTTGTAACACTCCTCTATGGATGTGGCCTGCGCATCTCCGAGGCCCTCGGCCTTCTTGGCAAAGACGCCCCCCTGCCAGCCACACTTCGGATAAAAGGCAAGGGCGGCAAAGAGCGGGTGGTGCCGGTCCTGCCTGCGGCGCAACAGGCGGTGGAACGCTACTTGGCCCTCAGCCCCCACCCCAAAGAAGCCCATCTGCCCTTGTTTCGCGGCGTCCGTGGCGGCGCGCTGCATGCCCGCATGATCCAAGGCGTAATGGCCGACGCGCGTCGGCAGTTGGGTCTGCCCGCAACAGCAACCCCGCATGCCCTGCGCCACAGCTTTGCAACGCATCTCCTTGAGGCCGGTGGCGACTTGCGCGCCATTCAAGAGCTTCTGGGTCACGCGTCCCTGTCGACCACGCAGGCCTACACCGCCGTAGATACGGCGCATCTCATGGAAGTCTACGCCCGCGCCCACCCGAAGGCCTGAGTCCGCGGATCGCAAGGAGCCCGCACGTTTTGAGTGTGCAACGGGGAAGTTCCCATCGGAAAACACCGTTAAACGGCAGCGCTTCTGGGTTGCGGCCTGCCTCGAAATTCGTCATCACGGGCAGATGACGATTGAACTCCGTGCCCTCTCCGTCCACTTGCTCACCGCCACCGGTGCTGTCTTTGCCATGTTGGCAATGCTGGCGGCAGTCGATGCCGAGTGGGATCTGATGTATCTCTGGCTCGTGGTGGCCTTTGCGGTGGATGGCGTGGATGGCCCTCTTGCGCGGCACTTCGATGTCAAACAGAACGCGCCACAGTTTGATGGCGTGCTCTTGGATTTGATCATCGACTATCTGACCTATGTGTTCATTCCGGCCTTTGCATTGTTCAAATCGGACCTGATGTCCGGCTGGACTGGCTGGGCGGCAATCATCGTCATCACTTTTACCAGCGCCATGTATTTCGCAGACACGCGGATGAAGACCAAGGACAACTCCTTTTCCGGGTTTCCCGGCTGCTGGAACATGCTTGTGCTGGTGATTTTTGCGCTGGAGCCAAACCACTGGGTCAGCCTTGGTCTGGTGCTGGTCTTGTCGGCAACTCAGTTCTTGCCGCTGAAGTTCATCCACCCGGTACGTACAGAGCGCTGGCGCAGTGTCTCCCTGCCCGTTGCGCTGGTCTGGACGGCCTTGGCGGGCTGGACCGCTTGGGTGGAATTTGCGCCCGGACAGCTTGTTCACTGGGCCCTACTGGTGACATCCGTATACTTGCTGTTTGTGGGTATTGCCCAGCAAATCATCCCCAGCCGCGACTGATTCTACGGTCAGGCCTCCTCAGCGCTGGAGCCCCCCGACGCCTCCGGATTGCCCTCGGAGGCGTGTTGATCGTGCGTTTTTACTTATATTTTCCGGTCCAAAGCGCGGAACGCAGTCGCAGTAAACCGGCTATTAAGCATAACCCGTAAAAATCGACACATATGTTAGGTTTCCGAGTCTTGGCGCAGGAGTGCGATCATGTCGATGAGAGAGGACGGCCCGTCGATCAACCAACGGCAGCTTTCTGCTGTCGATGGCTACAAGAATTTCAGCAATAGCATGGCCTCGCGTCAACTCGCGCGCGCCATGGCGGAGCTACGCGAATCCGCTGCAGGCGCCAACTATCCCAGGGAAGTGGCCCCCTCCGACAAGCCCGCACCGAGCCCACTTCCGGCTGGTGATCGCGACATCGCGCAGCAAGCCTTTCTCGCCCACTGCACTCAGCACCAGATGTCTGGCCGAGAGGCCAGCCGGCTCTATGCCGGTGCCAAGGCGTTCATCTGATCGCGCCCGCAGCAAAAGCTACAACATCGCCCTGCTCAAACACACGCGCCTGACTTAAAACACGCACGAACCGTCATGAGATCTGCACAAAACGCGCTGGGTCTCGTCAGCCGAGCTTACACCCGGTCGCTAGAAAAAACCGGATCAGGATAGCCCACCCGCGCCAGATAGAGCCCATGGCCCGGGCACACAGGACCACAGGCCGCGCGGTCCTTGGCCTCAAGCGCGTGTTTGACGTCCTCCGGGCTCCATGCTCCGGTGCCCACACGCTCAAGTGTTCCGACAAAACTGCGAACCTGATTGTGTAGGAAGCTGCGCGCCCGCACATGAAAATGCACCTCTGGACCCGATAGTCCCTGAACGCGCTCCACTCTCAGTTCATCCAAGGTTTTCACCGGGCTGGCAGCCTGACAGATCGATGAGCGAAACGTGGTGAAATCGTGATTTCCAAGCAGCATATTGGCTCCCGCCTGCATCGCCGCGACATCCAGATCATGTTTGATCTGCCAGACCTGCCCCTCATCGTGAGTCGCAGGAGCGCGGCGCATCAGGATGCGGAACAGATATTGCCGCTCCACCGCACTGAAGCGGGCATGCCATTCGTCGTCCACAAGGGCTGCATCCACGATCGCAACCGGAGCGGGCTTCAGGTGGTAGTTCAGTGCTTCACTCAGGCGAAACGGATCCCAGTTCTTCTCGAGGTCGCAATGCGCAACCTGCCCAAGCCCATGCACCCCCGTATCGGTGCGTCCGGCGGCGGCAATCGTGTGCTCACCCGGCTCGATCCGCGCGAGCGCAGCCTCAATCGCCCCCTGAACAGACGGTTGGTCCTTCTGCCGTTGCCAACCGGCAAACGGCTTTCCATGATATTCAACTTTGAGAGCAAAACGCGGCATGGGCGCGGCCTAGCGCGCGACGGCAATTCTGGCAAGACCTCCTGAACGCAATCCACAGCAGCACTGGCAACCAAAGGTGCGCCCCCTTATGTTCTGTGAACAAGACGGTGATCCGCGCGTGGACACAGGCCCCACACGCCCGCCGACATAAAAGGAGCAGAATGTGTCGCGAGGAACAGGTGTTACGGGGTTGGCCGCAGAGATGGCGGATGGTGTGCTGCGCGGGGCAGAAACACTCGGCGGCGCCCTCACGAGCCCATTTGCAGCGCCTTCACTGAGGCTGGGTGTGACCGGGCTAGCGCGTGCAGGCAAGACGGTGTTTATCACCTCGCTGGTCGCCAACCTGATCGACAGAGGACGGATGTCGCAGCTCTCGGCCCATCGTGACGGGCGCATCGAGGCTGCCTATCTGCAACCCCAACCCGATGACACCGTGCCCCGGTTTGATTTTGAAAACCATCTCGCCGCCCTGACCGGGCCGAGCCCACATTGGCCAGAGAGCACCCGGGCCGTCTCCGAACTGCGCCTGAGCCTGCGGATGCGCCCCGGCGGTATGTTCGGCGGTCTGACCGGCCCGCGCATCCTGCATCTCGACATCATTGATTATCCGGGCGAGTGGCTCTTGGATCTGTCCTTAATGGACAAGGACTACCTCAGCTGGTCCGAGGATGTGCTGCGCCGCATCAAGACCCGTGCGGAGGCTCAAGCGTTCTTGCGCGCGGCAGAGGCTGCATCCCCCGCCGAGAGCCATGACGAACCGCTGGCGCAGGGGCTGGCGCAGGCCTTCGCAGACTATCTGCAGGAGGCGCGCAACGCCGGGTATTACGATTGTACGCCCGGCAGGTTCTTGTTGCCGGGGGATCTCGCGGGCTCTCCCGTTTTGACATTCGCTCCCCTGCCGCCGAGCGAGGCCCCGCGCGGCAGCCTCGCGCGCGAAATGGCACGCCGCTTTGAGGCCTATAAGTCGCAGGTGGTGCGCCCGTTCTTTCGCAATCACTTCTCGCGGATCGACAGGCAAGTGGTCTTGGTGGACGCTCTTGGTGCGCTGCATTCCGGCCCCCCCGCCATGGAGGATCTGCGCCGCGCCATGACGGATATCCTCAGCACCTTCCGCCCCGGGTCCAACCGTTTTCTGAGTCAGTTGCTACGGGGGAAACGCGTCGAGAAGATCCTCTTTGCCGCCACCAAGGCCGACCACCTCCACCATCAACAACACCCGCAACTCACGGCAATCATCGAAGCCTTAACTCATGAAGCCCGTGAGCGGGCGCAATTTGCGGGCGCTGAGACGGCGGCCCTCTCGCTGGCAGCGTTGCGCGCCACCACTGAGGAGCTCCGCATGCATGAGGGGGTGGAGTTGCCCTGCGTGCGCGGCATTCTAGCCGACAGCGGCAAGCCGGCTGCGCTTTATCCCGGCCGCCTGCCCGAAGATCCGCGGCATCTGCTGACGCCAGCCCGACAAGGAGCTGAGACCTGGCTTGATGGCAGCTACGCCTCCATGCGCTTCGCGCCACAACCGCTGACCCTGAAACCCGGCGACGGGCCACCGCATATTCGGCTGGATCGCGCGGCCGAATTTCTGATCGGAGACCGTTTGTGAGCTCTGTCCTGCGCCCCGCCACACCATTGGATGCCAGCAAGCTTGGCGAGATACTCTATCGGTTTGAGCATGAGACACCCTGGATGCCCAAAGAGCACTCGCTGGCGGAGACCATCGCTTTTTGCGACCGCATGATCGCTCAAGGGTGGATCACAGTCGCGCAGGACCCCGCATCCGGGCAGATCCTCGGCTTTTGCGCAAAGGACGGGCCGGAAATCTGCGCGCTCTACTTGCTGCCAGAGCACACCGGGCTCGGCGTTGGCAAGCAACTGCTCGATCAGGCCAAGGAGACAAGCCCAGAGCTGCAACTCTGGACGTTTGAGGCCAATCATGCCGCACAGCGCTTTTACAGGCGCGAGGGCTTTGTCGAAACGCAGCGCACCAATGGTCACCGCAACAGTGAGGGCCTGCCCGACATCGAATATCGCTGGCAGGTCAAAGAGATGGAGCATGCCACATGAGCCGCGACCCGATAGTTTTCGACGTCGAAGACGATGACTCCGCCGCCCCGCATGTGAGCGATGCGCCCCCGGTGCCTGATCTTGACACCCCCACAGCGGTGCAAGCCTCCGCGACCCTATTGGGCGCGCGCGCGCGGTCCGGTTGGGGCGGGTGGATCTGGGGCGGAGTTGCAGGATTGGTCACCACCCTCGCCACAGTGGCCGCATGGGATTATGCCACCAGTCTCCTTGACCGGATGCCGGTGCTCGGGCTGATCTTCTCGTTGGCTTTTTCAGGGCTGGTTCTTTTGGCACTGTTGTTCTGCGCCAAGGAACTTGCCGCCGTCGGCCGGGTCCGGCGTGTGGAGGGCTTGCGGCAAGCCTGCAGCGAGGCCCGTGGGGGCACGCTGGCGGAGGCTCAGAATCAGGTCGGCGCTTTGGTGCGGTTCTACAACGGACGCGCGGATCTGGAATGGGGGTTGAAAAACCTCAAGGAGCGCAAGTCAGAGATTCTCGATCCAGATGCGCTGATCGACCTTGCAGAGGCAGAGCTGATGCGTCCGCTGGACGCGCGCGCCGTTGCGGAAATCGAAGCCGCCGCCCGTCAGGTTGCTGGCGTCACTGCCCTGGTGCCGCTGGCGCTGGCAGATGTGTTGACGGCACTCGTTGCAAGTCTGCGGATGATCCGCCGGATCGCAGAGATCTACGGCGGGCGCTCGGGCCTCTTTAGCTCATGGCGCCTGACACGCGCGGTGCTGTCGCATCTGGTGGCCACCGGGGCCGTTGCAATCGGGGATGACCTTCTGGAACCGATCCTGGGCGCTTCCGTCCTATCCAAACTCTCGCGGCGTTTTGGCGAAGGGCTGGTCAATGGCGCCCTCACGGCGCGGGTTGGCCTTGCGGCGCTGGAAGTCTGTCGCCCGATGGCCTTTGAGAGCGAAGACAAACCACGCCTCGGGAAGGTGCTTCAACGCGCGCTCAGCGGATTTGCCAGATAACACAGCAACACGTGACATCGGGTCAAATCAGTTTCGGCGGCTCATCTTTGGGCTGGCGAATGGATTCGATCCCGGTGCGGAACCCTTCGCCGATGCGATCGGCGAGATGGCCCCATTGCAGCGCCTGTTCAGCCGTAACCTCGCGCTCAAGAACCGCGTGGAACAGACCAAGCCAGACCGGGAAATGCTCTGCCCGCACATCAGGTCGGGACAGGTGTTCGCGCATCGGAAACCCGTCATAGACCCGCTCGCGCAGGATCGCGTTGCGCCAGAAATTGGCAATCTTCTCCTCATGTTGAGGCCAATCCTCAACATGCGCGTTAAAAACGGGCGCAAGTACCGGATGGCGGCGGACTTCGCCGTAAAAGACCGAAACCACCCGCCTGATGTCATCGGCGGAGATCTGGAACCGCGCCAATGGTTGCACGTCTTGCATGGTTATGTCCTTCACCCGGTTTCCCGCATCGTGCCTAGCAGCATTGGCAGGCCATCTAAAGCGCGCATGACGTCGCAGCGATTGTGGCCGCAGCTGCACTTTACCCTCGTGCAACAAGCCCCTATAAGCGAGCGCATGATAGCGACTGCAAAACAACGTGTGGCCTTCATTATTCGAATTATGACCCCGGCGCTCTGAACAGACGAGACGCCGGGCAAAGGTGCTTGAGTGATCGCACCGAACCGAATATCCCCAAAATCGACCCGTTGATGCAAAAGGACGCCACCGATATGTGCGCCGATAAGACCGAAGTCACGCCCGAATACAAAAACACGCTGAATCTGCCCAAAACTGATTTCCCCATGCGCGCAGGCCTGCCCAAGCGCGAGCCCGCATGGCTGGAGCGTTGGGAAAAGATCGGCGTCTATGACCGCCTGCGCGAAAAGGAAGGCCGTCAGCCGTTTGTGCTGCACGACGGTCCGCCCTACGCAAACGGCCACCTGCATATCGGTCACGCGCTCAACAAGACCATCAAGGATATGATCGTCCGCTCGCATCAGATGATGGGTTTTGACAGCCGCTATGTGCCGGGCTGGGACTGCCACGGCCTGCCGATCGAGTGGAAAATCGAAGAGCAGTACCGCAAGAAGGGCAAAAACAAGGACGCGGTGCCGGTCATCGAGTTCCGTCAGGAGTGCCGCAAATTCGCCGAGGGCTGGATCGACATCCAGCGCGAGGAGTTCAAGCGCCTGGGCATCACCGGCAACTGGCCCAATCCCTATATCACCATGGATTATCATGCCGAAGCGGTGATCGCCGAGGAATTCATGAAATTCCTGATGAACGGCACGCTCTATCAGGGCTCCAAGCCCGTGATGTGGTCGCCAGTTGAAAAAACCGCGCTGGCCGAGGCTGAGGTCGAATATCACGACAAGGAAAGCTTCACCATCTGGGTGAAATTCAAGGTGGTTGAACCTGCCGATCACAAGCTGGCCGGGGCGCAAGTGGTGATCTGGACCACGACTCCCTGGACCATCCCTTCGAACAAGGCTGTCGTCTACGGTGCGGACATTGCATATGGCCTCTACGAGGTCACAGGTACGCCGGACGAGTGCTGGGCCACGGTGGGCGACAAATACCTGCTTGCCGACAATCTGGCCGCGGATGTGTTCAAACGCGCGCGTCTCTCGGAAGATCAATATAAGCGCGTTGCAGATGTGTCTGCAGAGGATCTTGCAGGCATCGGCCTTGCGCATCCGCTCGCGGGTTCTGAAGGCTCCGAAGGCGAATGGGACGGCATCCGTGATTTCCGCGCCGCGCCCTTTGTGACCGACACCGAAGGCACCGGTTTTGTGCACTGCGCGCCGTCGCACGGTATGGAAGAATTCGAACTCTATCGTGATCTCGGCATGCTGGAGCAAATGATCACCTACAACGTCATGGACGACGGGGGTTTTCGCGCCGATCTGCCGTTCTTTGGTGGCAAATACATCCTGAACCGCAAAGGCGGCGAAGGGGATGCCAACAAGGCGATCATCGACAAGCTGGTCGAGGTCGGCGGCCTTCTGGCGCGCGGCAAGATCAAGCACAGCTATCCGCACTCCTGGCGCTCCAAGGCGCCGATTATCTATCGCAACACGCCGCAGTGGTTTGCCGGTGTGGATCGCAAGCTCGACGACG
Organism: Epibacterium sp. HA2-3; assembly: GCF_055693725.2. NCBI lineage: Bacteria > Pseudomonadati > Pseudomonadota > Alphaproteobacteria > Rhodobacterales > Roseobacteraceae > Epibacterium > Epibacterium sp. HA2-3. The sequence continues at coordinate 2,379,950 of NZ_CM172490.1, forward strand.
GCATGGGCGACTATGGCGACACCATCCGCGAACGCGCACTGCGTTCCATCGACGAGCTGGTGAAATGGACCCCGCAGACCGGCCGCAATCGTCTCTATTCGATGATTGAAAACCGTCCGGATTGGGTGCTGTCGCGCCAGCGCGCCTGGGGCGTGCCGCTCACCTGCTTTACGAAGAAGGGTGCTCTGCCCACGGACGCGGATTACCTGCTGCGCAACAGCGAGGTGAACGCCCGCATCATCGCCGCCTTTGAGGAAAACGGCGCCGATGTCTGGTACGAGGAAGGCTTCAAGGAGAAGGTGCTCGAGGGCATCGTGGCCCCGGACGACTACGAGCAGGTCTTTGACGTGCTGGATGTGTGGTTTGATTCAGGCTCCACCCACGCCTTTGTGCTGCGCGACCGCGAGGATGGCACCGAGGACGGGATTGCCGACGTCTATATGGAAGGCACTGACCAGCACCGCGGGTGGTTCCACTCCTCGCTGCTGCAGGCCTCTGCCACCAAAGGCCGCGCGCCCTATCGCAATGTGGTGACGCATGGCTTTACGCTCGACGAGAAGGGCATGAAAATGTCCAAGTCGCTCGGAAACACCATCGTCCCCGAGGAAATCGTCAAGCAATACGGCGCAGACATCCTGCGTCTCTGGGTGGCGCAGACCGATTACACCGCCGATCAGCGGATCGGGGCAGAAATCCTCAAAGGGACTGCCGACAGCTACCGCAGGCTGCGCAACACCATGCGCTATATGCTCGGCAGCCTCAGCGACTTCAACGAGGATCAGCGGGTAGAGCCTGCGGATATGCCGGAACTGGAGCAATGGGTCCTGCATCGCCTGGCCGAGCTCGATCACACCGTGAAGGCAGGCTATAAAGCGTTTGATTTCAATGGTGTATGGCAAGCGATTTTCAACTTTGCCACTGTGGATCTGTCGGCCTTCTACTTCGATATCCGCAAGGACGCGCTCTATTGCGATGGCGACACGCTGAACGCCCGTGCGGCGCGCACCGTGTTGGACATCCTGTTCCACCGCCTGACCACATGGCTGGCACCGATCCTCGTGTTCACGATGGAAGAGGTTTGGCTCGAGCGGTTCCCGGGCGAAGAAAGCTCCGTGCACCTTGTCGATATGCCCGAAACACCGCGTGATTGGATCAACGAGCCGCTCGCAGCCAAATGGGCCAAAGTCCGTCAGGCGCGCCGCGTCGTGACCGCCGCTCTGGAAGTGCAGCGCACAGACAAGGTTATCGGCGCCTCGCTCGAGGCAGCACCTGTCGTGCATGTGCGCGAGGCGGACGTTCTGGAGGCCCTGAAGTCGGTGAATTTTGCCGACGTCTGCATCACCTCTGACGTGCAACTCACCAATGATCCAAGTCCGGCAGAGGCCTATCGCCTGCCAGAGGTCGATGGTGTCTCTGTGGTGTTTGAAAAAGCCGAAGGGGAGAAGTGCCAGCGGTGCTGGAAGATCCTACCCGATGTGGGCAGCCACGCGCATCCCGGCACCTGTGGACGCTGCAACAGCGCTCTGGGCGGCTGACACCCGTACGCACCTCAGATCATGAAAAAACGCCCGGAGCAAAAGCTTCGGGCGTTTCTTGTTCAGTGGAGGCACACGCTGATCAGGCAGCAACTCGAGACAGCACATCCTGGGTGTTCGTGTACATCTCCTGTGCAAAGCTCCCCGAGGAGATCCCTCGGAACACGTTGTCCTGCGCGACCTGCTGCATCTGGCTGCTCAGCGCGCTTTCCAGCGGCGGCAGGCTGATCGGGTCAAAGCTCTGCGGCAGAGGCGAAAGCAGTCCCTCCGTCTCAATGCTGCTCGCAGACGCAGAAGACGACGAAGATTTCTCGTAAGCGGGCAGCGTGTCACTGCTGAAGAGGGAGTCGAGATCCCGGTCTCTGGGCGCGGGGTCATCACTCAGGAAATTGCCCAGACGGCTGTTGGCAAATTCCGCACCGGTCGCACCGCTGTCGCTCGAAGAGAGAGCGACCGTGTCGGTGACCGTAAACACAACGGGGGTCACATTGTTTGAAGGCACACCCGCATAGGGGCGCATCGCTGTAATCATCTCAATTCCTTTCCACCTGCGTGTCGGGTCGAGACTCCCCGGATCGGGCCAGATCGGGCGTCGCGCCTAGCATATCGGAAAAGAGTTGCTCCGGGCGCGATGCTTAGGGTTTTAGGTATTTTGTTGACGCTGCACCTTGGAAGCATTGTCAGGATGCACAGGCCAAGAGCGCCCGCCCGCTGATCTGCTGCCTCATCCCTGCGCTCAATGGGGACGGTCCCGTAAACCTACGCGACATCCGGCCCGGCTATTGTCCGGCCTGTCAATGCGGTATCTGCTTGTTGACGCACGACCAAGCCCGTCACTCAAAACAGGATATTTATGTTTTCTTACAATTTGTTGGTGGTCGCATCCCGGACCATTCAGGGTTTCGTCCTTTTGCAGCAGGGGTGACTTATCCCTTGATTTGCCGGTGCCTGGAACGCCCTAGGCATCCTGTCGAAAAGGCTGCGCAGAAAGATCCGCCAATATGGTGGTGCGCCCGTGCGTGTGGCCTCAAGTTCGTGAGCAGGGAGGTTCACTGAACCGGGTCCATCTGCGACAGCATTATACATTGCATTGTAAAGAAGCGATCTGAATTCCGATCGGCATTGTTGCCCACCAAAACCTGACGAAGGACACCGCTGGCCCCAAGACAGATCTCCTGTCGAGATGTTTTGGCCCGAAGCGTACACCGGCCTGAGCAGGCAATCCGCCCCTCCAAACAGGAAAGCCCCCCAAGAGAGGGGGGCTTTGCAAGTTCGCTTTTTAGCCGGAGCGATCGTGGATCACTCTGCCGCTTCTGCGTAGTCCTCAAGCGGCGGGCAGGTGCAGATCAGGTGACGGTCGCCATAGACGTTGTCGACGCGGTTCACGGGCGGCCAATATTTGTCGACACGGAAAGCACCCGGCGGGAAGCAGCCCTGCTCGCGCGAGTAGGGGCGATCCCAGTCTTTCACCAGATCTTCCATCGTGTGCGGAGCGTTCTTGAGCGCATTGTTCTCGCGCGGCATCTCGCCGGACTCGACCGCTTTGATCTCGTCACGGATCGACAACATCGCATCGACAAAACGATCCAGTTCCGCCTTGGTTTCGGACTCGGTTGGCTCCACCATCAGAGTGCCCGCAACGGGCCAGCTCATGGTAGGAGCGTGGAAACCGCTGTCCATCAGACGCTTGGCCACATCGTCCACGGTCACATCTGCGCTGTCGGCAAAGGGACGCGTATCGAGAATGCATTCATGCGCAACCCGACCTGTCGGTCCTTTGTAGAGCACGTCAAACGCACCTTCGAGCCGTTTGGCCAGATAGTTGGCCGAGAGGATCGCAACCTTCGTCGCCTGCGTCAGACCTGCACCGCCCATCATCAGGCAATAGGCCCAGGAGATCGTCAGGATCGACGCCGACCCCAGGGGCGCCGCAGAGACAGGCCCTTCGGATCCACCGGTTTCAGGATGCCCCGGGAGGTGTTCGACCAGATGCGCTTTGACGCCGATCGGTCCCATGCCGGGGCCCCCACCGCCATGCGGAATGGCAAAGGTTTTGTGCAGGTTGAGGTGGCTCACATCCCCCCCCAGATCGCCCGGACGGCTCAGCCCCACCATGGCGTTCATGTTGGCGCCATCGATATAGACCTGACCACCCGCATCATGGGTGATTTTGCAGACCTCATGCACGGTTTCCTCAAACACGCCATGGGTCGACGGGTAGGTGATCATGCAGCCCGCGAGGTTGTCGGCGTGTTTCTCGGCCTTGGCACGGAAGTCCTCAAGATCGATGTCGCCGCGCTCGTCGGATTTGACCACAACCACTTTCCAGCCAACCATCTGAGCGGAGGCCGGGTTGGTGCCGTGGGCGCTCATCGGGATCAGGCAGATATTACGGTGCCCTTCACCGCGCGCCTTGTGATAGGCGGCAATGGTCAGGAGGCCAGCATATTCGCCCTGCGCGCCAGAGTTCGGCTGCATGGAGATCGCATCATAGCCGGTAATGTCGCAGAGCTTCTTCGAAAGGTCTTCAACCATCTCGCCATAGCCAGCCTGCTGATCCGCAGGTGCAAAGGGGTGGATGGTCGAAAACTCAGGCCAGCTGAGCGGCATCATTTCCGCTGCCGCGTTGAGCTTCATGGTGCAGGAGCCAAGCGGGATCATCGCACGGTCCAGCGCCAGATCGCGATCCGCAAGGCGACGCATGTAGCGCATCATCTCGGTCTCGGCGCGGTTCATGTGGAAGATCGGGTGCGTCAGGTAGTCCGACTTGCGATGCATGTTCGCAGGCACGCGGTAGTCCGGGGTGAAATCATCATCCGCACGCACGATGCCAAAGGCACGCCAAACCGCTTCGATGGTTTCGGGGCGGGTGGTTTCATCCACCGAGATCCCCACACGGGTTTCACCCACGCGACGCAGGTTGATCCCTTCGTCCACCGCCGATTTCATGACGGCTGCCTGCAGCGGTCCAACATCGACGGTAATGGTATCAAAGAAAGCCTGCGGGTCGACTTTGAAGCCGGCCTCTTCGAGGCCTTTGGCCAGACGCACGGCCTTGCGGTGGATGCGTTGCGCGATCGCCTTCAGACCTTTGGGACCGTGGAAGACCGCATACATGGACGCCATCACCGCCAGAAGCGCTTGCGCAGTGCAGACGTTCGAGGTCGCTTTTTCACGGCGGATGTGCTGCTCCCGGGTCTGCAGCGACAGACGGTAAGCTTTGTTGCCATGTGCATCGACAGACACACCGACGATCCGGCCCGGCATATTGCGCTTATAGGCGTCTTTGGTCGCCATATAGGCCGCGTGCGGCCCCCCTGCCCCAACAGGCACGCCAAAACGCTGGGTGGAGCCGACGGCAATATCTGCTCCCATCGCCCCCGGCTCTTTCAGCAGCGTGAGCGACATCGGGTCGGCAGAAACAACAGCGATGCCCTTGTGTTCGTGGAGCTTGGCAATGTGGTCGGTAAAGTCGCGCACATGGCCATAGGTGCCCGGATACTGGAACAATGCACCAAAGACAGCCTCGGGATCCATCTTGTCGGGGTTGCCAACGATCACCTCGATACCTAGCGGTTCGGCGCGGGTTTTCACCACCGCGATGTTCTGCGGGTGACAGTCGCGGTCGACAAAGAAAGCCTTGGCTTTGGACTTGGAGACACGCTCCGCCATGGTCATGGCTTCGGCGCAGGCCGTGGCCTCGTCCAGAAGCGACGCGTTGGCGATTTCAAGACCGGTCAGATCAGAGATCATGGTCTGGAAGTTCAAGAGTGCCTCAAGACGCCCCTGCGAAATCTCGGGCTGATAGGGCGTGTAGGCCGTGTACCAAGCAGGATTTTCAAGAATGTTGCGCTGAATCGCGGGCGGGGTCACGGTGCCATGGTAGCCTTGGCCGATCAGCGAGGTCATTACCTTGTTCTTGCCTGCGACCTCGCGCATGTGAAACAGCAGCTCGCGCTCGGACATCGGGCGACCAAAGTCCAGCGCTGCTTTTTGACGGATGGATTGCGGAACGGTCTCATCGATCAGCGCATCCAGGCTGTCGGCGCCGACCACCTTGAGCATCTCGGCCATTTCCTCGGGCGAGGGACCGATGTGGCGCCGATTGGCAAAGTCATACGGGAGGTAATCTGTCGGTTCGAAAGGCATCGTTGCCTCCTTCAGGGTCTGTCAGATCTCGGGATCAAAGGCGTGCACCATTGGGTCGGGCAAACCCGGTTACGCCCTTGCAGGTAAAAGAGGGGCCCGCACCACACGGCAACGGGCCCAAACGCATCAGCCAATGAAGTCTTTGTAGCCAGCCTCGTCCATGTAGTCGTCCATCGGCGACATGTCGGAGACTTTGAGTTTGAAGAACCAAGCTTCGCCTTCCGGGTCCTCATTGACCTTGGACGGCGCGTCCACGATGGCCTCGTTGACTTCGACCACTTCACCGTCGAGCGGCGCGAGAATGTCCGACGCTGCCTTAACGGATTCGATGACCACGATCTCGTCGTCCTTGGAGACTTCGCTGCCCACTTCGGGAAGCTCAACAAAGACCACATCGCCCAGCTGCTCGGCCGCGTGGGAGGTGATGCCAACAGTCACAACGTCGCCTTCGACCTGCAGCCATTCGTGTTCTTCGGTGTATTTCATGGGTTCTCTTCCTGTGTTGGCCGCTTTAGCGGGGACCGGTATTAGCGTTTGAAGTTGGCCGCCACGAAGGGCAGCTTTGCAACAGTGACGGGCACGCGCTTGCCGCGCAGCTCGCCAAAGACCTGTGTGTCCAGAGCAGCATGCTCTGCGGTGACGTAGCCCATGGCGACCGGGCCGCCAACGGTCGGACCAAAGCCACCAGACGTGATGGTGCCGATAGGGTCGCCACCTTCGGCACTTGCGTAAAGCACAACACCCTCGCGCATCGGCGCACGGCTCTCGGGCTTCAGACCCACACGTTTGCGCGGGGCCTTGCCACCGAGATCAGCAAAGATCGCATCTGCACCGGGAAAGCCGCCCGCGCGGTCGCCACCCGGGCGGCGTACTTTTTGGATCGCCCAGCCAAGAGCGGCCTCAAACGGGCGGGTCTCAGTGTCGATGTCGTGCCCATAAAGGCAAAGCCCGCCCTCAAGGCGTAGGGAATCTCGTGCGCCGAGGCCAATGGCCTCAACGTCGGCATGTGCCAGCAGAGCCTTGGCAAAGGCCTCTGCGCCGGCTTCGGCGACGGAGATCTCATAGCCATCCTCTCCGGTATAACCAGAGCGGGAGATCCAGAGCTCTCCGCCTTCATATGCGAAGGTTGCCACATCCATGAACTTCATCGCCGCAACGCCAGGCACCAACGCCTCCAGCGCCGCCTCAGCGGCAGGGCCCTGAAGGGCCAGAAGCGCGCGATCGGTGACAGGCTCGACTGTTACTTCGGGTTCAAGCGCGGCCTTCATGCGGGCGATGTCAGCGTCCTTGCAGGCTGCGTTCACAACCACAAACAGGTGATCACCGCGGTTGGCGAACATCAGGTCATCCTCGATGCCGCCCGTATCGTTGGTGAACAGCCCGTAGCGTTGGCGCCCCTCGGACAGCCCGAGTACATCCATCGGCACCAGCTTTTCAAACGCAGCGGCCACGGCCTCATAGCTCTCTCCACGCAGAATCACCTGCCCCATGTGGCTCACATCGAAGAGCCCGGCTTTCTCGCGGGTGTGCGTGTGTTCTTTCATGATCCCGAGCGGGTATTGCACAGGCATGGAGTAGCCAGCAAAGGGCACCATCTTGGCCCCGAGGCTCTCGTGCAATTCGGTAAGGGGAGTGGTCTTCAGATCCGACATATCGGCCTGCCTTCCGCGTCTGCGGCCGGTGCGGTCAAATCATAACATGTCAACGCGTCGATTGGCATCCGGCATCCAAGGTTTTGCGCAGGCTGAGCCTGCACGCTTTGATGCCCCCTCTGTCCCTTCGCCTGAGATCGTTATCCCTTCGGCGGCCCGATCTTGTCGGGCTCTCTCCAGAGTAGTTACGCGCACACGGTCCTTGTGGCCTGAGAGTTTCCGGGGCGGTTGCTCCTTCGGCACCGATCAGCGAGGCGCCAAGCCTCTTGGTCGGTTCTCCCATGTGCTGCGGCGGACGCTAGCAGCGCGGCACGCGTGGCGCAAGACGGAATCGATCCCCATCCTGTCGCAAACAGTAGCCTTTCTGCCCCCAGGTTCCCTTCGGACGCGATTGTATCAAGCCTGCCGCATTATTGTGCGGGTGGATTGCCGGGCGCAAAAAGCGCTGCCATAGCTTTGCCCATGAAGATAGCGATCAACGGATTCGGCCGCATTGGCCGTACAATCTTGCGCCAGATCCTGACCAGCCCGCGCGGCTCCGGGATCGAGGTGGTTTGCATCAACGACATCACCGATGCGGAGATGTGCGCCTATCTGTTCCAATACGACAGCACCTTTGGCCCCTACCCGGGCGAGGTGTCGCTCGAGGCGGGTACGCTCTGCGTCGACGGGCGGCAGATCGCGCTTCACCAAGAGGCCAATGTGACCAACCTCGACCTCGCGGGTGTGGATGTCTTGATGGAATGCACAGGCATTGCACGCACGACCGACCTGGCACAGCGTGGCCTGACCGCAGGAGCGCGCAAGGTTTTGATTTCCGGACCATCTCCGGCTGCCGAAGTCACCGTTGTATACGGCGTCAATGATGCTGACCTTGCAGGCGCGAAGATCGTGTCGAACGCCTCTTGCACCACCAATGCGGTTGCAGGGCTGGTGCAGCTGGTGGATGCGGTCGCCGGAATTGAAGCCGGTCACATGACCACCATCCACTGCTATACCAACTCGCAACCGATGGTGGACACACCGCGCGGCGACTTCGCCCGGTCGCGGGGAGGCGCACAGTCCATGGTGCCCACGACAACCTCCGCAATGCATCTGATCGACGTCGTTCTGCCTCGCCTCAAGGGGCGGATTTCCGGCGCCGCCGTACGGGTTCCGACCGCCAGCGTTTCGGCGGTGGATCTCGTGGCAACCCTGCAATCAGAATGGGATCAATCCGATCTCCTGATGGCCCTGAAGGCATCGGCCAACGGCTCGCCCATCTTGGGATGGACCGAACAGCCGCTCGTTTCTTCGGACCTGCGGGCGCGGCCAGAATCGCTGATTATCGCAGCCCCCGAAACCCGCATGGTGGGGACGCAGCAGCTGCGCATCTTCGGCTGGTATGACAATGAATGGGGCTTTTCGGCGCGGATGCTGGATGTCGCGCGCGCGATGCAGCCCTAGGCCTGATCGGCGCATTTTCGCCACGCCACTACAGCAATTCTCCTCTACATGGGCTCGACCCGGCGGGCCGAGGTTTTATGTCACCGGCCATGCGTGTAGCCTCATCCATATGCCGTTGGCTTGTTTCTGCCAGCCACGGTTCTGCACCGCCCCGCCTGCCCGCTGCCGGAGATTTCATGTTCAGATTTTGCCAATTGCGCCGGACTGCCTTTCCCCTGTGCCGCACTCTGCGCCCCTTGTCGCTGGCCTTGAGCCTGAGTGTCGCCCTATCGGCCAGCCCCCTGTCGGCGCTGGATGCAAACCTCGCCGCTCCCAAGGCACCAGACGATCTCGCCGAACGGCTGCGCGGAGCAAGCGCGGCGCTTGGGCTGAGCCAAAACTCGGAAACACAAGAGATCATTGCGGCATCGCTCTCGGACTATCGGACCTTGGTTCAAGTCCTTTATGACGCGGGATATTTTGCGCCTGTCGTCAATATTCGTCTGGATGGGCGCGAGGCTGCGGCGATCAACCTGCTGAACCCGCCAAAGCGCGTGCAGAACATTGCCATCACCGTCGATCCGGGCCCGGCCTTCACCTTTGGCCGTACCGTCGTCAACCCCCTGCCCGCGGGGGGGACCGCGTCCCTGCCCGAAGGCTTTGCGACCGGCAAACCCGCCAACACCGGTGCCATTCAGGAGGCTGCAAACGCGGGCCTTGGCGCCTGGGATCGTGCCGGCCACCCGAAGGTAGAACTTGCCGGTCAATCCATTACTGCCAATGCGGTCAAACGGCGCCTCGATGCCGAACTCAGGATCGCACCGGGACCGCGGCTGCGCCTAGGCAACCTCAGAATTACAGGCGAATCCGACGTACGGCCTCAGGCGATCCAGCGGATCGCAGGCTTTGCCAAAGGGCAAACCTATCATCCCGATCTCGTCTCAAAAGCCGCCAATCGCCTGCGCCGCACGGGGGCGTTCTCGACCGTTGCGCTGCGACAGGCCGACGTGCCGAACCCCGATGGCAGCCTCGATTTCATTGCCGAAGTCGAAGATCTGCCCAAGCGGCGTTTCACGTTCGGGGTGGAGATTTCCTCGTCGCAGGCGATGGAACTCAGCACCAGCTGGATGCACCGGAACCTGTTTGGCGGCGCCGAGCGATTGAAAATCGACTTTTCGGTGAGTGGCATCGGCAGCAGCGACATCAACAGCAGCATCACCGCACGTCTGGACCGTCCGGCTGCCCTGGGCACGGACCGCAACCTGTTCTACCTCGCCTCGATCGAGCAGTTGCGTGAGGAGCATTATACCGCCCGCAGCGCCTTGGCCGCAGTCGGGGTGCGGCGCATCGTTTCCGACACCACCTTTGTCGAAGGCGCGCTCGGATTGCGCTACATCAACGCGGACGACGCCTATGGCAGCAACCGCGAGTTCAAATATGTGGCCGCACGTCTGCGGGGCGAAAAGGACATGCGCAATATCAAGACCAACCCGACGGCTGGCTACTATCTCGACGGGGAAATCGTCCCCTTTGTGGGCGTATCGGGTGGCGATCCCGGGGTGCAGATCAACATTGATGCCCGCGGTTACAAAGCGCTAGGCAACTCTGATCGTCTGGTCCTTGCAGGGCGTGTGCAGCTTGGCTCGATCATCGGTCCAGACCCAAGCGATGTCTCTCCGACATTTCTGTATTTCTCGGGCGGTGCGGGCTCCGTGCGCGGACAGGAGTTCCAATCCCTCGGGGTTGACACCCCCGGCGGCACAGCCGGTGGGCGCGCCTACCTTGCGCTTTCGGGCGAGCTGCGCGGGCGGATCACAAATGCGATTTCGCTGGTAGGCTTTTACGACGTCGGCTTTGTCGACAAAGACAGTTTTATCAGTGGCGACAGCGAATATCATGCGGGGGCCGGTTTTGGTGTACGCTATGATGTCACCGGTGTTGGCCCGATCCGGCTCGACCTCGCGATGCCGGTGGCGGGCGACACCGAAGACGGGTTGCAGTTTTACATCGGCATAGGACAGGCGTTTTGAAACAGAACCTCCAGAGCCTCATCTTCACCTGTGGCCTCGCCACCTGCCCGGTCCTGACGCCCCTGCCCACCCTGGCACAAGACGCGTCAGAATCTGGCGGCCTCTTGGTGTCCTTTCTCGAGGATACACTCTCCGGCGACAGCCGCACGGTGAGTGTCGAGGGTCTGGAGGGCGCGTTTTCCTCGCAGGCAAAGATCGCCAAGCTAACCGTCTCTGACGCAGAGGGCATCTGGTTGACGGTCGAAGGGGCCGAACTCGACTGGAACCGCCTTGCACTGGTGCGCGGACGCTTTTCGGTCAATCACCTCAAGGCAGATCGCATTACCGTGGCGCGCAGCCCGGAACCGGTGCCCGCAGACCCGGAATTGCCCACGCCCGAGGCGACACCTTTCCGGCTCCCGGAATTGCCTGTGTCAATTGAGATCGGCGACATCGCCGCAGGTGAAATCCGGCTTGGCGAAGCCCTGACCGGCCAAGCAGCCTCCCTGTCGGTTGATGGCGCGCTGACACTAGCGGATGGGGCGCTGGAGACCGACCTCAATGTGGCACGATTGGACAGGCGCGGTGACGCGCTCCATCTTGCGGCGTCTTTTTCCAACACCACCGAACAGCTCGCACTGGATATTGCGCTCGACGAGGCACCCGGCGGCTTGCTCTCGACCGCGATGGACTTGCCCGGCCGCCCTGATCTACGCCTCGCCATCAAAGGCGAAGGCCCGCTTACAGATTTTACGGCAGACATCGGGTTTGCCAGCAATAGCCACGACCGCATCACAGGGACCGTGAGCCTGAGAGGCCTGGGAGATGTCGACAGCGATACTGATACGGGGCTGGCGTTCTCGGCGGACATCGGGGGCGACATAGACCCGCTGCTCCCGCACGCATATCGCCCCTTCTTTGGCCCCGGCATGCGCGCCAATGTCAAAGGTCGCAGCCTGAGCTCTGGCGGTGTCGAACTTGACAACCTCGTGCTGCGCACCCGCGCCTTGCAACTGACCGGCGCGCTACGCCTAGAAGCGGGCATGTTGCAGACCGCCAATCTCAAGGCTGCAATCACAGCGCCCGAGGGGCAAGCCGCGGTAATCCTTCCGGTGTCAGGCGCCGACACCACGGTTGCTGCCGTGACGATGGATTTGAAGAAGCCGGAAGGCGAAAACTGGACCATCAACGCCGAACTCGACAGCCTGCGCACAGCAGACCTCAGCATCAAACGCGCGGTCGTGAACGCCGCAGGGGCGCTGGACCAAGACGCAGGTTTCAACCTTGATGGGGCACTTGATGCGCGGCTCAGCGGCTTTGTGCTTTCGGATCCTGCGCTGGCTGCGGCAACCGGCAGCGAACTCAGCCTCAGCGCACGGCTGACGACGAAAGACGGCGCCGATTTTCTGGTGCGCGATCTCGAACTGCAGGGCGACTCTTACAGCGCGCGGGGCGAGTTGCGTTTTGACAGGCTCGAAGGAGATCTGCGCATCGCCACCACGCTCAGTCTTCTGGCAGAAAACCTCAGCCGGTATTCGGCGTTGGCCGGGCTGGATCTGTCAGGATCGGCAGAAGCCGATGTGAGCGGGCATTTCCAACCTCTGAGCGGCGCCTTCGGGGTCGATCTTGCGCTTCTGGGGCGCGATCTTGGCACCGCAATCCCGAATGTGGATCCGCTCTTGGTGGGAGAGAGCCGCCTGAAGCTGGTGGCCGCGCGCGACACGGCCGGAATCCGGATTGACCAATTTCACCTGCAAACTGCGGAAGTATCCGCAACCGGGCATGGAACGCTCGATAGTGGCGAAGGCGCGCTGCGCCTTGATGCCACGCTCGCGCGGCTCGAGCGGTTTGTGACTGACCTGCCTGGACCGCTCACGCTCTCGGCGCATTTCGACCGCAGTGGCGACCGTCTCGACGGCACTGTCGCTTTGCGCGGGCCACAGAAAACCGCGATGGATCTCGACGGCAGCTTCACGCTTGCCGGTGCAGCCGATTTTGGGTTTGAGGCCTTTGTTGGCGCGCCCGAAGCCTTTGTTCCCGAACTCGCGGGGGCGCCGGTGATTGCAACTGGCACGGCCACTCGACGCGCGGCGCAATGGACCGGGGATATGACGCTCACTGCCACTGGCGGTACGCGCGCCCGGATCAAGGGGGGATTTCATGAGGCCGACGGCGCGGTCGACCTTGATCTCTCCGCGCTATTGGCGCGAGTGGGGCAATTTGCCCCCGCCATCACTGGGCAGGCTACGGCAAGACTGATCGCATCCCGGCGGGACGGCCAGTGGCAGGCCAAAGGTGATGTCACGGCCCCCGGCGATACCACCGCAACTTTTGACGCAGGCTTTGTTGAAACCTCGGGCGATCTTGATCTCAAGCTGAAGGCGGAGGTGGCAGAAGTGCGCGCCTACGCGCCAACGCTTCCAGGGCGGGCCTCAGCGGATATTTCCGCTACCCGGCGGGCTGGCGCATGGGCGGCAGGGGGCAAGGTTACAGGGCCCGCAGGAACGGCGGCTGACCTCGATGTCGAGCTCAGTGAAACCGATGGCACGGCCCGCGTCCGCTTTGACGCCCTGGTGCGCGAGCTACAGCAGATTGTACCAGGGCTGGACGGGGCACTGAGCGCGAAGGGGGAAGCCCGCCGCGCAGATGGTATCTGGACCGTCGAGAGCACCGCAGACGGCCCACTTGGAATGGCCTCACGGCTGGCTGGAACATGGGATGAGGCGCGGGCAATCGCGGATGTCTCGGCCAAGGGAACGTTGCGGCTGGAAGGGGCCAACGCCTTTTTGAAGCCTAATCTCATCAAGGGGCTGGCCGAATTTGATCTCGCACTGCGCGGGCCGGCGCAACTCAATTCGGTGAGCGGCACAATCACCACATCCGGCGCGCAGATGGTTCTGCCCCAAGCAGCGCAGACCATCGAGGGGATCTCCACCCGTATCTCGTTGAATAGTGGTTCCGCCGCCGTGAATCTTTCGGCCCGTCCGCGTGACGGCGGGCGCATCGAGGTCAATGGCCCGGTCTCTCTTGCCGCGCCTTATGCAGGGGATCTGCGGATCTCGCTCGCTGACGTGGTGCTGACCGACAACCTGTCATTTGACACCTCCCTTGGCGGGCAGCTGCGCTTTTCGGGCGCGCTTGCGGGAAACAGTCGCCTCTCCGGGCGGATCGACATTGGCGAAACCAACTTCAACCTCAACACAGCCGGGGGCGCTGTATCAGCCGCGCCCATTCCGCCAATTCGCCACGTCGGCCAAACGGGCGCACAGATCGCAACCAGAGCCCGCGCCGGCTTGATTGAGACGGGATCTGCGGCTTCCAAGAGCAACAGCAATATCGCACTTGATGTGCTTATCAGTGCGCCAAACAAGATCTTTGCGCGGGGCCGCGGGCTCAATGCGGAACTGGGCGGCACAATCGCGGTGGGTGGCACCACCGCCAATCTTGCGCCTTCCGGGCAAGTGGGTCTGATCCGTGGCACCTTTGACATTCTGGGGCGCAGGCTGAACCTCGACGAAGGGCGCGTGACGCTCTTGGGCGACCTCAAGCCCTATCTGGAGTTTGTCTCGAGCGCCAATACCGAACAGGGCACTGCCACCCTCTCTATTGCCGGTCCCCTCGATGGCCCGCAGATCAAGGTCACGTCAGAGCCACCTCGACCAAGCGAAGAGGCGCTGGCCCTGCTGCTGTTTGGGGACAACATCCAAGACATTTCACCGCTCGCGCTTGCGCGGCTGGCCAGTTCTGCCCTGACACTGAGCGGTCGCGGCGGTGGCGCGAACAAGGCGCTGCGTGACAGCACCGGCGCAGACAATGCAGATATTGGCATCGACAATCTCGGCGTGGGGCAGCTGGGGCTTGGCGGGTATCTTGCGGACAACGTGTACACGGACGTGAACGTAACCGCCGAAGGCAACAGCGAACTGTCGATCAACCTCGACCTTACCAAATCCCTCACCGTGACCGGCAAGGCCGATAGCGAAGGCGAGACGGGGCTCGGGGTGTATTTCAAGCGGGATTATTAAGGCATGCGCACTGTGCCACCTTCCCAGTGCGACACGCGCCCACGAGGCCCCCTGCGTGTTGATGCCATTGTCATTGGGCGCAATGAGGGCACGCGTCTGCTGGCCTGCCTTGACAGTCTCGCAGGTCAGGTGCAGCGGATCATCTATGTCGACAGCGGTTCGACCGATGGTTCGGTTGCGCAGGCAGAGGCTCGTGGCGCTGAAGTCGTCGCGCTGGACATGTCACGCCCCTTTACCGCGGCCCGCGCCCGAAATGCGGGGCTTCAGCATCTTGGCGTATCCGGGACACCTGGGCTGGTGCAATTCATTGACGGTGACTGCGTGCTGGATACGGGCTGGCTGGCCCAGGCCACAGATTTCTTGGCCCATCACCCGGATGTGGCGGTTGTCTGTGGCCGCAGGCGCGAGCGCGCACCCGAAGCCAGCGTGTACAATTGGCTCTGCGATCAGGAATGGAACACGCCAGTTGGCGAAACCCGTGCCTGCGGAGGGGATGCACTGATGCGCCGCGACGCGCTTTTGGCGGTGGGGGGATACCGTGACACGCTGATTGCAGGCGAGGAACCAGAGCTCTGCGTGCGCCTGCGACACGCCGGCTGGCGGGTCTGGCGGCTGGATCACGAGATGACGCTGCATGACGCACAGATGTTCAGGTTTTCGCAGTGGTGGAACCGTACGCGTCGTGCAGGTCATGCCTTTGCCGAAGGCGCGTTCCTACATGGCGCGCCGCCCGAACGGCATTGGATCACAGAAACACGCCGTGCCATTGTCTGGGGGGCGCTGCTGCCATTGCTGATCCTGCTGAGCGCCGTCGTCTCGCCACTGCTTGCAGCCGCTGTGGCCCTTCTCTACCCGCTGCAGTTCCTACGCCTGTCGCGCAGGATGAGGCCGATCGCGGCCTTCTATTCCGTTCTCGGGAAATGCCCCGAAGCCCTCGGCGTGATCGAGTTTCATCTCAACAGGCTGCGTGGCAGCCAGCGGGACTTGATCGAGTACAAATAGCTGCCCAGCCAGCGGGGACCGAGCGGTCTCCGTCCGCTCAGCGGTGAGTGACGACCAGAGGATTGACCTAGCTTTCGCGTCTCACGGCGCCCGCATCCATCCGCAGGCGCAACGCGTGGACGACTTGGCCCGGCAAGATCAGAATGCACTTGACATAGCGCGGCATCAAACGGAGCGGGTTGCTCAGCATGCGCCAGAGCCACTCGAGCGCAAGTTTTCGCATTAGCCTTGGTGCACGCCGTTGAGCGCCCGCGATGAAATCCAACCCTGCCCCAATCGACGCAAAGCCCGTGCGCGGCGCAAGCTCCCGGCCAAGACGGGCAAAATGTTCCTGCTTGGGCGCACCGAGGGCGATAAAACACAGCCCGATGTCTTGGGCATCAAGGTCTTGCAGGATACCGCGCGCCTCTGCGCCAAACGGATCAAACCCTCTACTGGGTGCGCGTACATAGACGACCTCAAGCCCCGGCACACGGCGGCTCAGCTCTGCGCCTGCTTTTTGCAACACGGCTTCCGAAGAGCCCACGAGCGCCACCTTGGCCTTGGCAGATGCGGCCAGTTCAGCGAGCGGCGTCACCATGTCGGACCCCGGCATCAAGTCGACAGGCTGGTTCGCAAGATAGGAGAGCCAGGTGATCGGGCGCCCGTCCGCAACGATAAAATCCTGCGCCTGATACGAAGTCAGAAAAGCCTGATCATGCCCCAGCTTCACCAAATGATCGAGATTGATCGTCGCCAGCGCAAAGCCGTCGCGCTCATGGAACCTGTTCGAAATTTTGGCTTTCAACATGCGCCAATTCGGGACATTGACCGTAATGCTTTGTTTATCGAACAGAAAATTCATATTCCGACAGCTCTCTTGGTGCCTGCACAAACTTCTTTTTACCATATTTCCGAAAAACTTGTGCCCGATCTGAAGTATACCGTACTAGGGAATCTGGGTCGAAGTGAGGCGAGAATGAGTGCCTAACGCGATTGCAAACTTGATGTTGCTGGTGTGGCCAGTTGCGGTGCTGGTGTTTTTTCAACGGCTCCCCTTGCAACGTGCAATCTTGCTCTGTCTGATCGGGGGCTACCTGATCTTGCCACCTGTCGCCGCCTTTGACCTGCCACTCGTGCCGGATCTCGACAAATTCTCGATCAGTTCGATCATGGCGCTTGTCGGCTGCATCTTCGTGGCAAAAGCTCCGGTGCCGTTTTTACCCAGTGCGCTGTTCCTGCGCATTCTGGTCATCGTATTTGTGATCAGCGCGATCCCCACCGTGCTGACCAATTCCGATCGGATCCTGTTTGAAACGCTGCAAGACGCCGCGCCGATCATCTTTTATCATTCGGAACTGCCCGGTTTACGCTGGCGCGATATGGGTTCGGTGATGATCGGGCAGGTCATCGTTTTGATCCCGTTTTTCATCGCGCGCCGCCATCTTTCTACGCCAGACGCGCATCGCGAATTGCTACTGGCCTTCTGCATTGCGGGTCTGTTCTATTCCATTCCCTCCCTGATCGAGATCCGTTTCAGCCCGCAGATGAATGTATGGATCTATGGATTTTTCCAACATGACTTTGCCCAGATGATCCGGATGGGGGGCTATCGGCCAATCGTGTTCCTGCCGCATGCGCTCTGGCTTGCTCTGTTCATGTTCAGCGCCTTGATCGCTACCGTGTCGCTGGCCCGCGTGGCAGAGTCAGGCAGCCGCGCACGCCTCTACGTGGCCGCGTTCTACCTCTTTTGTATGCTGGTTTTGTGCAAAAGCATGGCATCGCTGGCCTATGGGCTCGCCTTTACCCCCGTTGTCGCGCTGGCGTCCTATCGCCTGCAGGTTAAACTGGCATTGGCTATCGCGCTGATTGGTTGCATCTACCCGATCCTGCGAAACGCGCATGTTATTCCACTAGAGACGGTCTTGACCAAGATCGAAGAATTCAGCCCGGATCGCGCGCAGTCTTTGGGCTATAGATTTGAAAACGAGGAGGTTTTGTTAGAAAGGGCTGCTGAAAAACCCGTTTTTGGCTGGGGCGCCTGGGGAAGGAACCTGATCCGAGATGAAAACGACGGCCGCATCCTTTCCATTCCAGACGGCCGGTGGATCATCACCTTTGGGAGTTTCGGATGGGTGGGCTACCTTGCGGAGATGGGGCTTTTGACGAGCACGCTTGCCCTGCTCTACTGGGCGATGCGACGACAAGAGACATCCAGAATATCACCGCATGTCTCTTGTATATCGCTGATCTTGGGTGCCACCATGATTGATATGTTGTTGAATGATACGCTGGTACCCGTCACCTGGATGTGTGCGGGAGCCATTTTGGGCTATGCGGAACGGGAACTTTACCCGAGGAGCTTTGCCCCCCGTCAAGCGCTGTTCGGTGGACGTCAGGCATTAGACATGCCCGCCAGAAAGAGCCAGTCACATCCGGTGATGGACTAAAGCAGCTGCGCAACATGGCACTCAGATCCTCAGTTTGACCACAATCCCACCTCAGCACGGCCCAAGATGTTTCGTAATCCGCACTTAAGTCGCCCAGCGCTCAGGCTCCCAAACGCCATTGTGGCGCGCATGTGGCATCTGAATTTTGTGACACTGAAGTCGGCATAGGCCGAGATAGGTCGACAGAAATGGACAAGAAGACACAAAACGGCGCTTTCAGCCCGGACGATATCGCCGTAGTCGGCATGTCGGTCGCTTTGCCGGGGGCAGCATCGGTTCAGGAATACTGGACCAACCTGCGCGATGGGATCGAGTCGATCCAGAGCGTCGATGAAGACAGTCTTCTTGCCGCTGGCGAGCGGGCGGAGACGCTGCGCGATCCCAATTATGTCCCCTCATGTGCGCCGCTTGGCGGATTTGACGAATTTGATGCGGAGTTCTTTGGGTTTTCACCCAAAGAGGCGGCGATCCTCGACCCCCAGCATCGCAAGTTTCTCGAGGTGGCTTGGGGCGCAATGGAGGATGCAGGGCATACTCCAGAGAGCCTCAAAGGTCAGGTGGGCGTCTATGCGGGCTGCGGCATGGGCAGTTATTTCTATTTCAACATCTGCTCGAACCCGGATCTGGTGGATGACGTTGGCATGTTCCTTTTGCGCCACACCGGAAACGACAAGGATTTTCTCACCACCCGTGTGAGCCATGTCTTTGATCTAAAAGGGCCATCGGTCAACGTTCAGACCGCTTGTTCGACCTCGCTGGTTGCGATCCATTACGCCGCCGAGGCGCTGCGCAATGGCGAATGCGACATGGCTCTGGCGGGGGGGGTGACGATCGAGCTCCCGCAGGGGCGCGGCTACCTCTACAAGGAAAACGAAATCCTGTCGCCTGATGGTCATTGCCATGCCTTTGATCATCGCGCTCAGGGCACCGTCTTTGGCTCGGGTGCTGGGGCGGTGGCGCTCCGTCGACTGAGCGATGCAGTCGCGGACGGCGACCATATCTGGGCCGTGATCAAAGGCTCTGCCATAAACAATGACGGCGCCGCCAAGGCCGGTTATCTGGCGCCTTCGGTGGACGGGCAGTCCGCCGCCGTGCGGAAGGCGCTGACAGCGGCGCGCGTGAATCCCGAGACCATAGACTATGTGGAATGTCACGGCACCGGCACCTATATCGGCGACCCCATCGAGGTGGCCGCCCTCACAGAGGCCTATCGCGACGGCACGGACGCAAAGGGCTATTGCCGGATCGGGTCGGTCAAAACCAATATCGGTCATCTCGATACCGCCGCTGGCGTGGCAAGTTTTGTAAAAACCGCGCTGGCGCTGGAGCACAAGACCCTGCCGCCCTCGCTGGGTTTTGAAAAGCCGAACCCAACAATCGATTTTGAAACCTCACCTTTTCAGGTCAACGACGCATTGCGCCCATGGATGTCACACAAGGGCCCGCGCCGCGCAGCCGTGAATGCACTTGGCGTTGGGGGCACCAACGCGCATGCCATCCTCGAAGAGGCCCCGGTGCGCGCTGCCTCCGAGGAAAGCGATTTCCCGTTTCAGGTGCTCTGCCTCTCTGGCCAGACCAAAGCCGCGCTCGAGGCCAACACCCAGAACCTGATCGCCTATCTGCGCGCCAATCCCGAGGTTGAACTGGCCGATGTGGCCTTTACGCTCAAGGAAGGCCGCAGAGGGTTCGCCAAACGCCGCGTTGTGGTGGCCGAAACCGCCACCGAAGCCGCTGACAAGTTGGAAGCGGCCAATCCACGCGAGGTCTTCACCCATGATCACCTCGGTCCGCAGCCCGAAACCGTCTTTATGTTCCCCGGCGGTGGAGCGCAGTTTGCGAGCATGGCGCGTGATCTCTATGAGACCGAACCAGTCTTTGCGGATTGGATGGATCAGGGTCTGGATCACCTGGAAAAGAGCCTCGATTTTGACATCCGCGCGCTGTGGCTGCCTGAACCGGGTGAAGAGGCCAGCGCCAATGCGGCCCTCTTGAAACCTTCGGTGCAATTGCCACTCATCATGATCGTGGAATACGCGCTGGCGCAGCTATGGATCAGCTGGGGCGTTCGGCCCGCCGCCATGGTGGGGCATTCGATGGGCGAAAATACCGCGGCCTGTCTCGCGGGTGTGATGCGCTTTGAAGATTGCATCGACCTCGTGCAGCTGCGCGGGCGCTTGTTCGACACGATCGAGCCAGGTGGCATGTTGTCGATCTCGCTGCCGCTGGCAGAGGTGGAGGCGCTGGTGGGCGAGGATCTGGACATCGCCAGCGTCAACGCCCCGGAACTCACCGCTGTCTCCGGCCCCAATGATCGCCTCGACGCCCTGTCCGAGCAACTTCGGGCGCGCGGCGTGGAGTTCCAGCGCATTCCCATCGATATTGCCGCCCACAGCCGCATGCTCGAACCTATCCTCGGCGCATATGGTGATTTCCTGCGCCGCCTTGATCTGCAACCTCCGACCCTTCCGGTGATGTCCAACCGCACCGGTCAGCCGCTCACGGCGGAACAGGCGATGAGCGCGGACTACTGGGTCGAGCAGCTGCGCAATACCGTGCGCTTTGCGGATTGCATCGAAACGCTCGGGGCCACCAAGGGACGCGTCTATCTTGAGGTAGGTCCCGGCAAGGCGCTGAGCGCTCTAGCTCAGATGTCTCCTGAAGTGGCACCGGGGCAGGTGCTGAGTTCTCTGCGTCACCCCGATCAAGACATTGCAGATGATGCCTATTTCTTTGGCGTAATCGGGCGCCTGTGGGCTTGCGGCGTCGAAGCGGATTGGCCGCAGGTCTGGGGCGACGCGCAGCGCAACCGCCTGAGCCTGCCCACCTACGCGTTCCAGCGCAACCGATACTTCATCGAGCCGGGGAAATCGGTGCAGCAACCCGAAGTCGCCCTGCCCGAACGCCACAAAGACATGGCCGACTGGGGCTATCGCCCGGCCTGGCGGCCACGGCTGGCCGATTGTGCACTCGACATTGAAAAAGACCTCGCGCTTGAGCCGCATACCTGGCTCATTTTCGAAGATACCACGGGACAGGGGGCCGCCTGCGCCGAGGCGCTTCTCGAAGCCGGGCACCGCGTCGCGCGCGTGCGCGCGGGTGATACATATGCGCAGCTTGCACCCGATCTCTACCAACTGGCGCCCGAAGAGGGGCGATTTGGAACCGAAGCGCTGCTGGCGGATCTGACCGAGGCGGGCTATTTCCCAAAGCGGATCGCACATTTCTGGCTGGTCACGGAAACTGAAGAGTTCCGGCCGGGCTCTTCGTTCTTTGACCGCAACGTCGAGATGGGGCTGATGTCCCTTACGGCATTGGGTCAGGCGCTGGCGCAGGCCGATTTGCCGCACTCCGTGCATCTGAGCGTGATGACCACTGGTGCCATGCAGGTCCACGGCGAGACCCTGCCCTATCCTGAAAAGGCGATGATCTCCGGGCCTGCCGGGATCATCCCGCGCGAGATCCCAGGTATCACTGTCGCCACTTGCGACATCGAATTACCGCAAGCTCCAACCGGCTGGAACGCGCTCCTTGGGGGGTCAGCCCCTGCATGCATCACAACGCGGCTCCTCGAAGAGCTGCTTGCCATGCCAGGCAACCACAGCGCTGCTTGGCGCGGTGAAAAACGCTTTGAACTGGACTATCGCCCGCTTCTTCTTTCGGAGCCGGACGCACGTGATCTGCCGCTCAAGAAAGGTGGCCATTACCTCCTGACGGGCGGCTACGGCGGCATTGGGCTCTCGATTGCGGAACATCTGATGCGCACTTACGAGGCGCGAGTGACGCTTTTGTCGCGCGAAACGCTGCCGCCCCGCGCAGACTGGGGCAGCGAGCTGCGCCGCCGCAGCCCGTCCGATCGGATCGCGCAGCGCATCCGCGCGGTTCAGAAACTGGAGGCCACCGGACGCGGAGAGGTGCTGACGCTGAGCGCAGATGTCTGCAATCTTCAAGAAATGCGGGATGCCGCCGAGGCCGCCTCTGCAGCCTTTGGTCCGATCTCCGGCCTCTTCCATGGCGCTGGCTTTATCGCCGATGCGCCCCTCTTGGCCAAAACCGACCGGCAGATCGCTGAGGTGCTCGCGCCGAAAGTGAGTGGTTTGCGGGTTCTGGATCAGGTTTTCCCGGATGGCACCATTGATCTCATGGTGCTGTTCTCATCCTCGTCGACCGTCACGCGCCCCGCAGGGCAGGTAGATTATGTCGCAGCCAATGAGTTCCTCAATGCATGGGCAAAATCCCGACAGGGCGCTCAAACCCGCGTGGTGGCGCTGGACTGGGGGATCTGGGCGGATACCGGCATGGCAGCGGACGCCATGGCCGCCCGGCGCGGCAGCGCTGCGCCTTCGGAACCACAGCCCTCAGAGGCCGCGCTCTGGCAAACCCAAGGATTTGATCGGAACGGCACGCCCATATTCAAAAGCCTCTTTGAGGCGGACAAACACTGGCTCCTCGATGAGCACCGCACCAAAGATGGCAGGGCCCTCATCCCCGGCACGGGCAATGTTGAGTTGATAGCCGAAGGGCTGACCGCGCTCGACGTCTCGCCACCATTTGAGATCCGCGATCTCTATTTTCTGCAGCCCTTTGTGGTTGAGGACGGCAGTCCGCGCGAAGCAGTGATGCATCTGGCTCCCACTCAAGGCGGCTATGACGTCCAGATCCACGCCGAAACCTCGGAAGGATACGCGCGCACCGCAGAGGCCGAAGTCGTGTCGCGTGCGCTGGACGCAGAGACCGCGCAGCTTTCGTTGGAGGCCATTGCCGCCCGCTGCACACCAAAGGCCGCAGATCCGGCAAGCGAGCGCCTGACATCGCCACAGGAGGCAAATCTGCGCTTTGGTCCACGGTGGCATGTGCTGCAATCCATGGCCCTTGGTCGCGATGAGGGGCTCGCCAAACTGTCGCTGCCGGATCTGGCCGACCAAGACGGGACACTTCTACACCCGGGCTTGCTGGACCTTGCAACCGGCTGGGCCATCGAATTGGCACCGGGATATGAGCCGAGCACGCTCTGGGTGCCGGTGTCTTATGGATCGATCCGGGTCCACGCGCCCTTGGAGAAAACAGTCTTTAGCCACGTGCGCCTTGCGCAAGAAGGCGGCGAACGCGGCTCCGTGCTGTTTGACATCACCCTCTGCGACGAGACCGGGAACGTGCTGGTCGAGATCTCGCATTTCCGCATGCAACAGCTGAGCGGCGGCTTTGATCTCTTGCCCGCTCGCACCGACACCACAGCCGCCGCGCTTGGCCTCACCTCGGAGGCGGAGATACAGCCCCTTTCGCCGGATGAACGTCGTTTGCTGGCCAATCTCGAGAATGGCATTCGCAGTGAGGAGGGTGGCGCAGCGCTCGAGCGCGCACTCGCCGCAAAGCAGCCTCAGGTCATTGTCTCTTCGCTCGATCTTTCGGCCCTGCGCGCGCAGGCGGAAAACGGGGCTAAACTCACGTCAGAAAGCGAAGGTCAGAGCTTTGAGCGCCCAGATCTGGATACGGATTATGTGGCGCCCAGCACCGAAACCGAAGAGACGCTCGCCGGGCATTTTGCAAGCCTTCTGGGCCTCTCGCGCGTTGGTGTAGAGGACAGCTTCTTTGATCTTGGGGGGCATTCCCTGATCGCAGTCCGTCTATTTGCTCAGATCAAACGCAGCTTTGGGGTGGAGTTTGCGATGTCAGTGCTGTTCGACGCCTCCACCGTGGCAGCCCTGGCGCAACGCATTGAAATGGAGGCCGGCCCTCCGGCGGTCACGGGCACATCTACCAGCGACACGGAAACCACCGCGCCGCAGAGATACAGTCACCTGGTCCGCCTTGCGTCCGGCGAAAATAGCGAAGCGGCGCCGATGTTCATCGTTGCGGGCATGTTCGGAAACGTTCTGAACCTGCGCCATCTTGCTCAAATCCTGGGAGAGGATCGCCCTGTCTATGGCCTGCAGGCGCGCGGGCTGATTGGCGCGGATGAACCCCATGAGCGGATCGAAGACGCCGCGCGCGACTATATCGCTGAGATGCGGCAGGTGCAGCCGGAAGGGCCCTATCTGATTGGTGGTTTCTCGGGCGGAGGCATCACCGCCTATGAAATCGCGCAACAGCTCAAGGCCTCAGGCGACGCTGTGGACGCGCTTGTGCTTCTTGATACGCCGCTCCCGGTGCGCCCCGACCTGAAACCGATTGACAAGGCCCTGATCAAGATCGCCGAAATCCGCGACAAAGGGCCCGGGTTTGTGACCGAATGGGCGCGCAACCGCATTGCCTGGGAAATCCGCAAACGCCAGAGCCGCCCGTCCGAAGGGGCCGAGAATGCAGGCTTCAACAATCGCAAGATCGAATTGGCGTTTTTGCGCGCTGTTGCCAGCTACACTGTGCAGCCCTGGAATGGACCGGTCACGCTCTATCGCCCGGTGCTGGACCAACACTGGAAGGTCTCTGGCGGCCAGTGGGTGAGCCGCGAGCGCGAGTATGTCTATCCGGACAATGACTGGTCGCAGTTTGCTCCTGCGCTGGATGTATGCGAGGTGCCCGGCGATCATGATGGCATGGTGCTAGCGCCCAACGTCAGTGTTCTTGGCAAGGAAATCCGCGATCTGCTGGCGACAACCAACAGTCGGGCGACCCGGCCTCACGACAGCTCCAAGGCGGCGGAGTAATTGATGGCGCGCAACACGATCCTCACGATCATCCTGAATTTTCGCACGCCTGCCATGACCCTCAAAGCGGCAGAAGCCGCATTGGAGGAGATGGAAGATCTGCCGGGCGAGGTGCTGATAATCGACAATGGCTCGGGTGATGGATCTTTCGAGGCTCTGCAGGCAGGCGCCGCCGCGCGCGGCTGGCTTGACAGCGGACGGTTGCGCATCGAGGCCTCCGCTGTGAACGGCGGGTTTGGTGCCGGCATGAATATCGGCTTTCGCGCACTGCTTTCGGACGGTACGCGGCCTGACTTCTTTTATCTGCTCAATTCAGACGCGTTTCCGGAACAAGACTGCATCTCCACCCTGAGGGACTTCTTGCTCAAGACGCCCGAGGCGGGGCTTGCAGGATCTTATGTCCATGGTGAGGACGGTACTCCGCATTGTACGCTCTTTCGATTTCCCACAATCGCAAGCGAATTTGAAGGGGGCGCGCGTACAGGTTTCATTTCGCGTTTGTTAAAACATGCCATCGTGCCCTTGGACATTCCAACTGCCGTGCAACAAGTGGACTGGACCGCCGGAGCCAGCATGATGATCCGCCGCAACGTGATCGAAGCCGTCGGCGGGTTTGACGAGACGTTCTTTCTCTACTTCGAGGAAACCGAACTGTGCCACCGCGCTGCGCGTGCGGGCTGGCGCACCTATTACGTCCCACACAGCACGATCACCCATGTCGGATCGGCCTCGACCGGAATGAAGACGTGGGCGCGCACGCCAGAGTTCTGGCTCGACTCGCGTCTTCACTATTTCACGCAGAGCCACAGCGCGCTCTATGCGGTTGCCGCAACCTGCGCACGGCTCCTCGGAGGGTCAATTTATGGCTTGCGTCGCCTGATATCCGACAAGCCCCGCGCTGATGCGCCACATTTTTATGGCGACTTGACGCGCCATCATGTCAAACGCGCGCTACGGCCACGTCCCGCACCGCGCCCCGCACGGCCCTTTGCGCCTGATCCCGTCTTGGAGGACAACAAGTCATGACTATTTCAACCGTCGTCATTGGCAATGAATCCCTGCTGATCGGTTGTTGCGAGGCCTTGCTGGCACGCGGTCATGATATTCGCGCCGTCGTCAGCACAGATGCTGAGATCACCTCTTGGGCAGCCTCCAAGGGTTTGAACACACATTCTAAGCCGCTAGAGATTGACATTGAATTCGACTGGCTTTTGTCGATTGCAAACCTGCAGGTCCTGCCAGAGGCGGTGATCTCCAAAGCGCGACTGGGGGCGGTCAACTTTCACGATGGCCCGCTGCCAGACCGGGCGGGTCTCAATACGCCAAATTGGGCCATTCTCGAAGGCGCTGAAGAGCATGGCATCACGTGGCACCTGATCGAAGGCGGCGTCGACGAGGGCGATATTCTGGCCCAGCGCCGGTTTGCGATTGCACCAGATGAGACGGCCTTTAGCCTCAACTCCAAATGCTACGGTGCTGCACTCGACAGCTTTGGCGAAGTGCTCGAGCAACTCGAGAGCGGCGCACTAGAGCGCACGCCGCAAGACCTCAGCCATCGCCGCTATCATGCACGCAAGGATCGCCCCGATGCGGCTGGCTTCTTGCGGTTTGACCGCAACCGCGACACGCTTTTGTGTCTGGTGCGGGGCCTTGATATGGGCGGCTATTGGAACCCGTTGACCACGGCCAAAATCCGCTTGCCGGGACAGGTCGCTGCGGTCGGTGCAGCGCAAGCCACCGAAGACGAGGGTATTCCGGGAGAAGTTCTCGCGGTGAGCGCAAATGCTCTGACCGTTGCCTGCGCCGATGGTGCAATAGAACTGCGCGACCTGAAGACCCTCTCGGGAGGGGCGTTGCAGCCCTCTGCCCTCCTCGAAGTGGGTGATGTGCTGCCCACCCTCTCCGATCAAGAGGTGGAGGCCCTCAATGCAGCGGCGCAGACCTGCCAAAAGGCGGAACCTTATTGGCGCCGCTCTTTGGCTGAGATGCTACCCTTGCCCGTGCCACTGCAGGGCGCGGAACTCGACGTCGAGGCCACTGCCGACATCCAGTTGCCGACGGATTGTGCGCCCCGGACCCTGATGGCCGCAGTGCTGGCGTGGCTGTTGCAGAGCCTCGGTGAGACCGCAGGCTCAATCGCGCTCTCGCTACCGGATCTGCACACGTCAGACGACTTGGGAGTGCTTTCAAACTGGGTGCCGCTGAGCGCGGAGATCGACGAAAAGATCAAAACTGTAGAGGCCCGCGCGGCCGAGGTTCTGGACCGCTTGGACAACATGGGGGGCTTTGCAACCGACCTCATCCTGCGCGCGCCGGAAGTCACGATTGAAACACCTCCAGAGGTTGCGCTGTGCCTTGGGACGAACCTCGCCCCCGCACAGGCCAAACTGGCCCTGATCCAGTCGGATAGCCGATTGCAGCTGCGCTCTTGCCAGCTATCACCCGAGGCGCTGTCGATGCTGGCTGCGCGGCTTCAGTGCCTGCTAAACACGCTGCCCGAAGACGGCGCAGCGACGCTCTCCACGCTGCCAATGCTGCCCGATTCAGAGCGGACGCGCCTGATTGAGACATGGAACGATACCGGTTGTGACTACCCCACAGATCAAACCATTCACGCCGCTTTTGAGGCGCAGGTGGCAAGAACCCCAGATGCGATAGCGGTCGTTTTTGAAGATCAACAGCTGACCTATCGCGCGTTGAACCAACGCGCTGACGCGCTGGCCCGACATCTGCATGACCTCGGTGCAAAACCGGGCAGCCATGTGGGCGTGTATCTGCGTCGCTCCATGGATCTGGTGATTGCAACGCTTGGTATTTTGAAGGCCGGCGCGGCCTATGTACCGCTTGATCCTACCTACCCCGCCGACCGTATCGCGCATTACATCACCGACAGTCAGGCCGCGGTCATAGTCACCCATGAAAGCCTCGCTGCGGAACTCCCCCAAAGCGATGCCAGGCAGCTGCATCTCGACGCGCTCGACCTCACAACCGAGGCGGACCCGATCCGGGCAGGTGCTGCCGAAGATCTCGCGTATCTGATCTATACCTCAGGCTCCACGGGCTTGCCAAAAGGCGTGATGGTGCGTCATCGCAATGTGGCGAACTTCTTTACCGCGATGGATACGCGCATCCCCCATCAGCCGGGAGACGCCTGGCTCGCGGTGACAAGCCTCTCGTTTGATATTTCGGTGCTGGAGCTTTTCTGGACACTTGCGCGCGGCTTCAAACTGGTGCTCTCCAGCGACGAGAGCCGCCTGCAGCTGGCCAACGGTCCCATCGGGCTCAGCGATCGCAAGATGGATTTCAATCTCTATTACTGGGGCAATGACGACGGCGCGGGCGAAAAGAAATACGAATTGCTTCTAGAGGGCGCCAAGTTTGCGGATGCCCATGGGTTCAATGCGGTCTGGACGCCAGAGCGGCACTTCCACGCCTTTGGTGGCCCCTACCCGAACCCCTCCGTGACCGGTGCCGCCGTGGCAGCGGTGACCCGCAATATCGGTGTGCGGGCCGGCTCCTGTGTGGCGCCGCTTCATCACCCCGCGCGCATCGCCGAAGAATGGGCGGTCATCGACAATCTGACGGGCGGGCGCGCGGGTATTGGCTTTGCCTCGGGCTGGCAGCCGGATGACTTCATCTTGCGCCCCGAGAACACGCCGCCCGCCAACAAACCAGCGCTGTTTGAAGCCCTTCAGACAGTGCGAAAGCTCTGGCGCGGTGAAGAAGTCGCTTTCCCGCGCGCGGATGGTGGCCAGCATTCGGTGGTCACGCAACCACGCCCGGTTTCAGAGGAACTTGCCGTCTGGGTCACCACGGCAGGCAACCCGGAGACATGGCGCGAAGCTGGGCGCGTGGGGGCCAATGTGCTTACGCATCTTTTAGGCCAGAGTATCGACGAGGTCGGCGACAAGATCGCGCTATACCATGCCGCGCTGCGCGAGGCGGGGTATGACCCGGCGGATTTCACCGTGACACTCATGTTGCACACCTATCTCGCCGAGACCCGCGAAGCCGCCCGCGAGGTGGCGCGCGAACCGATGAAGGACTACCTGCGCTCCGCGGCTGGACTCATCAAGCAGTATGCCTGGGCTTTTCCGGCGTTCAAACGCCCGAAGGGCGTCGACAATCCCTTTGAAATGGATCTCGGCAGTCTCAGCAGCGAGGAGCTGGAAGCCATCCTCGATTTCGCATTTGAGCGATACTTCGAAGAGTCAGGTCTCTTTGGCACGGTCGACGACGCAGTCGCGCGCGTCGAGGATCTCAAGCGCATCGGCGTCGATGAGGTCGCCTGCCTGATTGATTATGGGATTGCACCGCATGTGGTGCTTGAAGGGCTCAAACCCCTTGCCGAAGTCCTGCGCCGCTCCAATCGCGTGCAAGAGTTGGCAAATGACGACTTCTCGCTCGCTGCGCAGATCGTGCGTCACGGGGTGACGCATATGCAATGTACCCCCTCGATGGCGCGCATGATTGCCTCTGATGCAGATGCAAGCCCCGCGCTCGGGCGCTTGCGACACCTTCTCGTTGGCGGCGAGGCCTTGCCCGGCGATCTTGTTGCCGCCCTGCGCGAGCAGACCAGGGCCACGCTTCACAATATGTATGGCCCCACTGAGACTACGATCTGGTCCACGGTTGAAACGCTGGAACGCGCCCCAACGGGTATTGCCCCGATCGGAACGCCTGTGGCCAATAACTCTGTCTACGTTCTCGACGCCAAGGGGCAACTCGCCCCCGTCGGGGCGGCAGGTGAACTCTACATCGGCGGCGCAGGCGTGACGGCCGGGTATTGGCGGCGCGACGCGCTCACGGCCGAACGGTTCCCCGACGATCCCTTCGTGCCAGCGCAAAAGATGTATCGTACCGGGGATTTGGTGCGGTGGCGCGAGGACGGCAGGCTCGATTTCCTCGGGCGCACGGATCATCAGGTCAAGATCCGCGGCCAGCGGATCGAACTGGGCGAAATCGAAACCGCGCTGGCCGCAGTCGAGGGCGTGACCGCTGCAGTTGTGATCCCACGCAAGATCGGCTCAGACGAGCGGCTGGTTGGCTATGTCACCGCATCCGGCGTTTTCTCAGAGACCGAGGCCAAGGCACAACTGTCGCGGCAACTCGCCGGGGCAATGGTGCCGTCACACATAGTGGTGCTTGAGGCTTTCCCTCTGACGCCCAACAAGAAAATCGACCGCAAGGCGCTGCCCGACCCAACCCCCAGCCGACAAGAAGCACATGTAATCTCTGCCGAACCTCAGTCGCCCGTACAGCAGAAGATCTCGGAGATCTGGAAGGCGCTCCTTGGCGTGCCGGCTGTTGGCAAAAGCGATAATTTCTTTGCGCTCGGTGGGCATTCCCTATTGGCTGTTCAGGCTCATCGCGACATTCGCAGCGCGCTTGAGGTCGAGCGGTTGTCGATCACGGATATCTTCCGCTTTCCGACCCTCGACGGGTTGGCCTCACACCTGGAACACCTGCAGACCGGCGACACCGCGGTTGCGGAGACGTCCCCTGCCGCCCCGGCAGGGCGTGCAGACACCATGTCCAAACGCCGCGCAATGCGCGCCAATCGCAAAGCCCGCTCTGGATGATTGCACCCCGACCCGCGCCACAGGATATCTCGCAGCAGCGCCAGCACGCGCTGCGCCAACTCTTGTCAGATCCGATCGCAATCGCCACCTGCGACCCACATGGTGACCTCCCGGAACCCTTTGCCGAAGAAAGCGCCTGCTTGTCGCCCAATGCCGTGGAAAAGCGGCGGCGCGAATTTGCCGCCGGGCGCGCCTCGGCGCATCAGGCGATGCGCGCGTTGGACCAACCCTGTGCGCCGATCCTTATCGGGCCGAAACGCGCGCCTCTTTGGCCAGAGGGTCTGACCGGCAGCATCACGCATTGTGCCTCCTGCGCCATGGCGGCGGTTGGGTTTACACGCGACTTTACCGGCATCGGCGTCGATGTCGAAGAGGACACACCCCTGTCGCGCGACCTGTGGGACAGCATCGCAAGCCCCGCCGAACAAACCTGGATCGCTGCACAGCCTGACCCTGGCCAAGCTGGCAAACTGCTGTTTTCTGCAAAAGAAGCCGCCTACAAGGCTCAGTATTCCCGTTCGGAGCGCTTTTTCGGCTTCAGTGGGCTCGAACTTGTCTTCGACACAAACAAAGGGCAGTTCACGGCCTGTTTCACGTCGGATCAGTTGCCTTACCGCAGCGGAGATCTCCTCCGGGGTCGATTTGCGATCACCACTGGGGTAATCATCACCGCGGTTGAAATCTCAACGAGTGAGCTGTGCCCATGATGAATCGCCTGCGCCATCTGCCGCGCCGCGCTTTGCTGCTGATCTGCGCCGCCCTACCGGTTGGCGCGCTCACGCTTTGGTCTCTGGGATCGCGCGGCGGCAGCCCAGTCGAGGTCCCACCACTTCCTGCCCCGCAGGCCCCATTGACGGTGTATCACCTCGGACACTCACTGGTGGGCGCGGATATTCCGCATCTCCTGGCGCAGTTTGCAGGCTCCGGCCACGCCTACAATGTCCAGCGCGGCTCAGGTACATCGCTGAGGGCGCATTGGGAAGAAAGCGAGCCGATCCTCGACTTTGACAAGGTCAACGCCGCTCCGATCTGGCGGGCCCCCAAAGAGGCGCTCTCCACGACGGACTATGATGCTGTGATCTTCACCGAAATGGTGGAGCTGCGCGATGCGATCAAGTATTTCGACGGTGCACGCTATCTCAATCGGTGGGCCGATCTGGCACGCAAAGGCAACCCGAACGCCCGGCTCTATCTGTATGAGACATGGCACCGGCTCGACGATGCCGAGGGGTGGCTCAATCGTATTGACGCCGATCTGGAGGCGCTGTGGTTGGATGAACTCGCTGCCCGCGATGACCGCGCGACCTCAGACCAGCCCCTATATCTCATCCCCGGAGGCCAGGTGCTTGCCGCCGTTACACGCGCAGCCGAAGCCGGGGAGATCAACGGCCTCTCAGACCGCGAGGCGCTGTTTGATCTGCTACCGGACGGCACGCGTGACCAGATCCATCTCAGTCCGCTTGGCGCCTATATCGTCGCGCTTACGCATTATGCGGTGCTTTATCATCGCACTCCTGAGGGCCTGCCCCACAGGGTAGCCCTTGCCGATGGTACGGAATTCAAAGCACTCGACGCAGAAACCGCCCGCGAGTTGCAATCCATCGTATGGCGCACCGTCACCCTCCTGCCCCGCACCGGCGTAGCAAGTGCCAAATCGGAGGCATCATGAGCACGGAGGCCCTCATCACTGCCGTGATGATGATTGGGCATTCTCTGATCGGTCCTGAAAATCCGCGCATGCTGCAACAGCTTCTTCAGGCCGGGCAAGAGAACCGACCCGTGGTCGAGTTCCAGATCATCAACGGTGCGCCCCTGCGGTATAATTGGGAACACGCCGACAAGGCCCAGGGGGTCAATGCCCGCACGCGCCTCGCCGAAGCTCCGGTGGATGCGCTGATCGTGACAGAGGCGATCCCGCTCGCCAATCATCTGCGCTGGAGCGATACCGAAGGCGCGATAGAAAAATTCTATAGCGTCGCCGCCCAGTCGAACCCCAATGTGACACTATATGTTCAGGAGAGCTGGCACAGCCTCTTGAGCGGAACCGGAGAAGAGGTGCCCTTTGATGTCGGGGGCGACGTGGCCTGGCGCAGCCGCCTCGACAACGATCTGCCCCATTGGCAGGGTGTCGTAGAAAAAGTGCGCTCAAACACCGGCGGCGACATTCGCCTCTTGCCCACAGGGCAAGCCCTTGGTCGTCTCGCGGACGCCATCGAAACCGGCACCGTGCCGGGGTTGAGTAGGATCAACGATGTCTTTTCGGACGACATTCACCCCAATGACATCGGATTCTATTACCTCGCGCTTGTGCAATATGCGGTGCTCACCGGCACCTCGCCCGAAGGCCTGCCACGCGTCCTGAAAACCGAATGGGGCACACCCTACAAGGCGCCTACTGCCGATCTTGCGCTGCGCTTGCAGGAAATTGCGGCGGGCGCGGCCACGGGATCACAAGCGCGCATGACGCTTCCACCGGATCCTGTCGCGTTGCCGCTCGAGCCCGGGCCTGCAATCCTGAATGACGAGACCTCTGTTGCTGCCCTGCCATCCGGGAAACCGATTGTACGCAAGCAGCCGATTGCGATGAACCTTGCCGCGATCCGCGATTGGAGCCCGCAGGCACCTTTCCTCGATCACTTCAAGACCGCGCGCGCCTGGATCGGACATTTGCCCGGGCGCTGGGGCGGTGTCACCGAAGAAGAGCTGCGCGCCGCAGGCTATCTCGACCCGGATGGCTGGCCGCTCGCTATTCCGCCCGAGCTTGGCTCCATTGGAACCGTGCTCTTGAACGATCTGCCAGAAACCGCCACCAGCCTCTCGGGGCGCTATGTCGTGCGCTTTGACGGCAAAGGCATCGTCGAGGCGGGGGGGCGGGCAACAAATGTCCGCTATGGCAAAAACCAGGTCTCGTTTGATTTTGAGCCCGGTCCCGGCGCGGTGGATATTCGCATTCAACGCTCTGATCGCGCGGGTACGGGCGACTATGTGCGCAACATCACCGTGGTGCGCGAACGCGACCTGCCAGCCTATGATCAAGGGGCGCTGTTCAACCCGGACTGGCTTGACCGGATAGAAGGCTTTGCCGCGCTACGTTTCATGGATTGGATGGATACCAACAATTCGGACCAGATCGGTTGGGAGGATCGTCCGCGCTATCGCGACTACACTTGGAGCACCCGCGGTGTGCCCGCCGAGGTCCTCGTGACGCTTGCCAACCGCGTGGGCGCCGATCCCTGGTTCACCCTGCCACATATGTCCGACGATACTTATGTCCGCAATTTCGCCACGCTCGTGCGCGATGGACTGGACGAAGACCTAAAAGCCTATGTGGAATATTCCAACGAGGTCTGGAACTGGCAGTTCCAACAGGCCCAATGGGCAGACAAGCAGGCGCAGGAGGCCTGGGGCAAAGACGGCCTGTGGCTACAGTATTATGGGGCAAGATCCGCCGAAATCGCCGAGATCTGGACCGAGGTTTTTGCTGAAGGCACGGATCAAGTACAGCTGCCTGACCGCCTTGTTCGGGTGATGTCCACTCAGACCGGCTGGCTCGGGCTTGAAGAGCAAATCCTGACTGCGCCGCTTTGGACGGCCGAAGACCCGGATCGCCAGCCACCCTACCGCAGTTTTGATGCCTATGCCGTCACCGGATACTTTGGAGCATCACTCGGAATGCAGGAACAGGCGCCCATGGTGCGCGCCTGGCTCGCTGACAGCCGCGAGCGCGCGCGTGATGCCGGGGTTCAAAACGGCCTGCGCGGGGCGGCGTTGGCCGGCTATGTTGAGGACCATCAGTTCGACATCGCAACCGCGCAGGCCCTGGTCGAATTGCAGGATGGGTTGAACAGCGGCTCGCAAGAGGGCGCGCTAAACGACCTCTTGGCGCGCATCCTCCCTTATCATGCCAAGGTTGCGGCAGAACACGACCTGGACCTTATCATGTATGAGGGCGGCACCCATGTGGTCGGCCACGGCCCGCTGGTCGATGATGACGCGCTGACCGCGTTTTTCACGCATCTGAACTACAGTCCGGAGATGGGCGAGCTTTATCGCAAGCTGCTCAATGCCTGGCCCGACATCGGCGGAACCCTGTTTGGCGCCTATTCCGATGTGTCGGTACCAGGGCGCTGGGGCAGCTGGGGCAACTTGCGGACCCTTTCAGACAAAAACCCCCGCTGGGATGTGTTGGAGGCAGCCAGGTGACAGCCCCTCCCCAGCGCCGGATTTCCATCCTCATCCCCGCCCACAACGAGGCCGACTATATCGGTGATTGTCTCACGGCGCTTTATGCGTCTGAGATTCTCGGGCACGAGATTGAAGTCTTGGTGCTGGCAAATGGCTGCACTGACGAGACGGTTGCACGTACGAGAGAGATCCCCGCCCCCGAAGGCTGGAGGCTGCGCATTCTG
The DNA here is from genome assembly GCF_055693725.2 of Epibacterium sp. HA2-3. Classification (NCBI taxonomy): domain Bacteria; kingdom Pseudomonadati; phylum Pseudomonadota; class Alphaproteobacteria; order Rhodobacterales; family Roseobacteraceae; genus Epibacterium; species Epibacterium sp. HA2-3. The sequence continues at coordinate 2,414,808 of NZ_CM172490.1, forward strand.
GAGCGGGCAGAGGGCGGCAAACTTGCGGCTCTCTCTGAGGGTGATCACGCCGCAACTGGGGAAATTCTGGTGTATCTGGATGCCGATGTTCAGGTTGAAACAGACCTGCTGGCGCAAATTGCAGAGGCTCTCGGCAAAGGCCCAGCCCTCTACGCCAGTGGCACGCCATGTGTGGTCCCAGCACAGAGCGCGGTCACCCGTGCCTATGCACGCGCATGGGTCCGCCTCCCTTTTGTAAGGATTGGCACGCCGGGGTTTGGGATCTTTGCCATGACCCGCGCCGGGCGGGCGCGCTGGCAAGACTGGCCCGCGATCATCTCAGACGACACCTTTGCGCGGTTGAACTTTCGCCCTGAGGAGCGCGTCCGCCTGCCCGGTCGCTATCATTGGCCCATGGTCGAAGGGTTTCGCAACCTCACCCGCGTGCGCAGACGACAGGATCGCGGCGTCGAGGAGATCAAGGAGCTGTTTCCACAGCTTTTGCAAAATGACGACCGACGCCCGTCTAGCGCACACAGCCTTGCTCGCGTCGCGCTGACACGTCCTCTCGCTGCCACAGTCTATGTTGCCGTTGCACTGGCGGTGAAAACCAACCTGTTTGCTTCAAATGATGTTTGGACGCGCGGGCGCTAAGCGAAGCCACTCACTCAGTGTTTTCCGCGATCGCATCTGCAAAATGTTGCGCCAACTTCTCGGCTTCACGGTCGATATCGTGGCGCTCGAGCACGCGCGAACGCGCCTTCTGGCCCATCTCTTCAAACTGCGTTCTTGGCAATGCGGCGACCTCTACCATGAGATCCGCCAAGGCCTGTGCATCACCCGCGGGCACCATCCAGCCAGTTTCGTCTGGCACAACCAGTTCGGGTGTGCCGGCGACATAAGTGGCCAGCACTGGTCGTCCGGAAGCCATGGCTTCCATCACCACCATCGGCAACCCCTCGGCAAAAGACGGCAGCACCAAAGCGTGCGACTCCACGAGCGCCGTGCGCACGCCCGCCTCCGAGAGCCATCCGGTGAGGGTGACATTCTCGTAAAGCCCATGCGCTTTGATCGCGGTTTCCAGATCGGCGCGCATCTCGCCGTCACCAACCAAAGACACATGAATGTCAGGGACCGCGCGCACCGCTAGGGCAAGAGCCTGGATCAGAACCATCAGTCCCTTCTGCTCCACAAAGCGCCCGATGGCCACCAGTCGCAACGGGCCCTCTGGTACAGGGGCCGGGGCGCTGAACCGCGCGGGTTCGATACCGCAATGCACAATCTTGATACGCGGCCAAGCGCCATACGCCGCCCAGCGGCTAAGTTGACTGCGCCCGAAGCTTGAAATCGCCACGGCGAAACGGGCGCGGTCCACTTTCTCGCCCAACGAAAGCGCATGCGGCGCGTCGAATTCTTCGGGTCCATGGGTGGTAAAACTGTACCCCGGTGCGCCTAGCGCATTTGCCAAAAGTGCAACCGTTGTAGCATTGGTGCCGAAGTGCGCGTGAAGATGCGCGCACCCCACACGCGCAGTGACGCGGGTCACATAAGCCGCCTCCAACAGATAGATCAAATGCCGCAGTCGCTTGGACTGGGCCCTTCCAAGCCGCATCGCCAACAGGAAAGCGCGCCAGCCGGAAAGCGGCGCGCGCAAACCGCAAGCCAGAAGTGCGAACACAAGACGCGCCGCACCCGCGGCCAGCACATAGTGGCACTGCGCCGCCTCCGCCTGATCACCGGGATCCACAAGCGCCTGATCCGTCGCCCGCATCGCAAGCCGGACCACCGTGATCCCCCGCCGCTCGAGCGCTTGGATTTCACGGCGAATGAAGCTCTGCGAAGGTTGTGGGTAAGTATTGAGCACATAGGCAATTTTCACGCCGGTTGATCCCTTTCCGCGGTCCGCACTGAAACCTAGCCGGATCACCGGATTTTGCCCAGACTGAACCACCTCGCGCGCTCTTTTGCGCACACCCGTGGTCCAAAAGGCTACCCCACCCCATCTGCCCTGGTGCGGCGATTGACCTCCTGCCAGCGCGGACTTAGCCTTGGGACGACCCTCAATGGCTCGACCTGGATCCCAATGACACTCAGCACCACCAATCAGAGCCTGATGGCGCGCGTTGTGCGTTCGACGTCATGGATCGTTCTGGGGTTTGGGACTGGCCAGATCCTGCGACTCGGGTCGAATTTGTTGCTGACGCGCATCCTCTTTCCCGAAGCCTTTGGGCTCATGGCTCTGGTCACTGTGATCATCATTGGCCTCTCGCTGTTTTCGGATATGGGCATTTCCAATGCCATCGCGCAAAACCCCCGAGGCGATGAGCCGGATTTTCTCGACTCCGCCTGGACCGTTCAAATTATCCGGGGCGGGCTCCTGTGGCTGCTGACCTGCGCCCTCGCCCTGCCTGCCGCTTCTTTTTATGACGCCCCCGAACTGGCCTATTGCCTGCCGATCGCGGGGTTTAGTCTGGTCCTACAGGGGCTTTTACCGACACGGGTCGAGACGGCGTATCGCCATCTCCTTGTAGGGCGGGTGACGGCCATCAACCTCATGGCACAGGCCTGTGGCATCCTCTGCATGGTGACACTTGCCATCTGGACCCAATCGGTGATCGCACTCGCGATTGGCACTGTCGTTCAGGAAGGTGCCAAACTGGCACTTGTGCACTGGACGCTACCCGGGCGGCGCAACAGCCTGCGGTGGGAGCCCGCAGCCACGCATGAGCTGATCGGCATGGGCAAGTGGATCTTCCTTTCCACGGCCTGCTTCTTTCTCACGACCCAGGGCGACCGGGCGATCCTGGGCAAATACCTCTCGCTTGAGGCGATGGGCATCTACAATATCGCGTTCTTTCTGGCGAATTTTCCGGTCCAACTGGGCCAGGACGTCAATCAACGCCTCATGATCCCGGTCTATCGCGACAAGCCAGCGCTTGGGAGTGACGAAAACCGGCGCAAACAGCGCCAGCTTCGCTACGCGCTCACGGGGGGGATCCTGTCGATCCTGTGGCTGATGGCATGGATTGGTCCGTGGCTTGTGGAGCTCTTGTATGATGATCGCTATGCGGCGGCCGGGCCGGTGATCGTTCTGCTTGCGAGCAGCCTGGCCCCGTCGATCATCGTCCTGACCTACGATCGTGCCGCGCTGGCTGCTGGCGACACCAAGCGATTCTTCTTTTACACGGCCACCCGCGCCTTTGTTCAGACCGCACTGTTTCTGGCGGGTGTCACCCACTTTGGACTAGTGGGGGGCATTGCGGCGATGGGGCTGGCTGTTTTCTGCTCCTACCCGACATTGATGCGACACACGCGCCCTTACCGGGCTCAGGACCCCGGGCACGATCTGGTCTATCTGACCGCCAGCCTCGTGATGTGTGGGAGCGCACTCTGGTACCACTGGCCCAAAATCGCAGCCAGTGTCGGGGTCATGTAACCTAATGCCTAGCTACGCGCGTGCCGTTCCGTGCCGCGTCCGCCCAGCGCAAAGAGGCGTGCAAACAGACCTTTTTTACGCGTCGTCAGAACCGGGATCGTCACCACCGGGGACAGGCCGGTTTCCCGCTTCATCTGCCCGCTCGACCGCAGAACCGGATGGCGCAGGTCTAGGGCAAAGGCCGCAAGAACCCCCAAGACAAAGCTCGCAAGGGCGCCCTTGATCGCCAAAGACTTGCGGCCACCGCCCATCGCATAATCCGGCAGCGGTGCTGGCTCGATCACCCGCAGACGCTCGCCTTGACTGGCGGTCTCCAGTCGGAACCCGACCTCGGCCTCGGCGCGACGCGCGGTGATAACTTCAAGCTCGGACTGCATCTGCTGTTGACGCCGCTCATAGCTGGCCAATTGGCGATCCACGTCCGGGGTGAGTTCGAGAGACGCCTCCAGTTCGGAGCGGCGATCCACAAGCAGCTGGCGCTGCGCTGTCAAGCTTTCGAGCTGGGCGTCGAACTCTTCGCGAACCCGGCGCGCATAGGCTTCACGTTGTGTTGCCTCGGCCTCCTCAGCACCTTTGCGCAATTCGATCTCTTGTCGCGCGAGTTCCAGCAGGCTTTCATTGATCGCCGTAATTTCCGCGCCTCGCATCTCGATTGCACCGGGCAAGGTCACGGCGTTCTCGTGCCTGAAGTTGGCAATCTCTTCCTCAAGCGCCGTGATGTCACGCACCAATGCCGCTTCTTTTTCATTGAAGAAGAGCAAGGTTTCGCGCGCCTCGGCGAGCCGGGTGTTCTGGCTGAGGGCAATGGTGCGCTTGGAAAATTCGCGCGCGACGGCCTGCGCTTGCTCGCGGGTCGGCATATTCGCGGTGATCGTAAGCACCGAGATCGCGCCATCGTCGGACCCGCCTTCGCGGGCCGCGGCGGTCCCCATCAAGGAAACAGAGTTGCGCATCAGGGGGACAATTTCGGAATCCAGAAGCCCGGGACGTTCCGCAAAGAGGTCAAGCTGATCCACGATTTCTAGGATCGTTCCGCGCGCCATCAGCTGTTGTTCGATCAATTGGATACGTCGTGCAGAGGACCCCTCCGCAGTCGAGCGCGCCAGATCTCCGGCAATCTTTGGACGGGTAATCTGGATCACTTCGGTGCTGGAATAGATCGGCTGCTGCTGCAGCGCCAGCCAGACCGACACCACACAGCCCAGAAATGTGACGACAACGATCAGCCACACACGGCGGCGCAGCATGTCGATGAAATCTGCAATGGAATAGATAGACGCCATATTGAAATCTGTCCTCTTTTCCCGCGAGCCGTTTCAGGCGCCGCCGGAAAACTCATCCTCGTTGCGGGCACGGTTCAAAACCACCCCGAGAAGCTGGGTGTGCCCTGCAAGCATTTTCTCGCAGGCTTTGAGGTGACGCGCCGTTGTCTGGCTGCCATCCGAGACCAACAAAACGCCGTCGACCTGAGGCAGAAAGGCCGCCACATCATCGTTGTGAAGCACGGGCGGCAAATCGAACAACACGACATCGGCGCGGGTGCGCTCGACCAGATCGTCGATGATCGATGCACAACGGGTTTCGTGGAGCACTTCGGCAGCGTTGTGAAAGGTCGACGTATTCAGACCCAATGCAAGCCGGTCGGACGCGGCCACGAGATGCTCCTCGAGACGGATCTCACCGCGGAGGAACCCAAGCATATCGCCATTGTAAAGCGCCGAGCGTTCGAGGCCCAAGCTGCGGGCGATACCGGGATTGCGCAGGTTCATATCCATCAGCACCGTGCGGCTGTTGGGGACGCGTGCAAGGCTCAAGGCCAGATTGGCCGCGGTGAAGCTCGCGCCACATCCCGGTGTCGGACCACAGACAGCAACACGTTTCCACCCATGCGCCCGCAGGCTGTGCAGCATGCGGGTCCGCAACAGATCAAACGCGCGCGCCGTCGGCGAACTCCGGAAGAAATCCACCAGTGGCAGACGGCTGCGACGCTCGTTAAGCCCCGTCACTTCTACATGTCGCATGATATGCCAGGGGTCCGGCAAGGCGGCTGGCAAGCTGGCGTTGGCCTCACGTTGCGACGGCGGCGCAATATCGATCTGCGCGGCGGGCGTTACCGATGCGTCCTGCTCGGGCCGGCTCTCTCTCGAGGCCGGTTGCCGCGCGACACGACTGGCTGCAACAGACGTGTCATCATCAGCAGGCTGAAAGCGCCTCGCACTGCGTCGAGCGGTTAGGCTTTCGCGCGTCTCCGCGTGCACATCCGTCTCTACTTCTGCGGGCGACGGGCGCGAGGGCCGCGTCGGGCGCACCGGTGTCACAGGCGCAGAAGCCTCTTTGACCGACGGCTTCGACTGATCTGCCGGGGCACGATCAGCTGAAGGACGGTTCACAGAGACACGGTCGGCAGTTGACGGTTCCGAAGTTGAGGCAGAACGCACGACATCCTGCGCAGGCGTTTCTTCACGCTTGCGCCGCCGCCGAAACTTTCTGAACCCGTGGTCCGTCATCCGTGTCTCTTTATCCTCTCTCAAACATAGGACAGAGGCTATGTTTTCACCATCACGATCTACGTAGTCTTTCACATAGCACCTATCAAAACTCTGCGAGCGCTTCGCTCTTGGCCCGTTTGTCCGTATGCAGGCGGGAAAACGGGCGCCGTCAGTACCCGGTGCTGCGCAATATGACACCAAGGGTCCTGAACAAAATGTTCAGATCTTCCTTGAAGGAGAGATTGCGGCAATAGGCCTCGTCAATTCGTGCACGATCCGCAAAGCTGGTCTCGTTGCGTTCGCCCACCTGCCAGGGACCGGTGATACCCGGGCGCAGCGCGAAATATGCATCGGCTTTGCCATAGATCGACAGCTGATCCACCATCATGGGGCGTGCACCAACAAGGCTCATATCGCCGATCAGCACGTTCCAAAGCTGGGGCAACTCGTCCAGCGACGTCACCCGCATCATCCGACCCAATCGGGTCACGCGCGGGTCATCCTTGAGCTTCTGATCGCGCTCCCACTCGCGGCGCAGCTCTGGATCACGCGCGAGGTGCCATTGTAGCAGCGCCTCGGCATCGGGCACCATCGTGCGGAGTTTCAGCATGGAAAACACGCGACCGTCTTTGCCCAATCGCTTTTGCCGATAGAAAGGAGACCCGCTCTCGAACCAAAGCGCAACAACGCAGGCCAAAAGCAACGGAAGGGCAATCGGAAGGGCAAGCAGAACCAAGCCGATGTCGAGTGCACGCTTGCCAAAAGCCGCGTAGCCCCCGTGTGAATAGATGGGAGCAACCTCGCGGAGCGCTTCCGCCAGTGCAATCTCTGGAAAATCGCGCCCTGTCGGGCGTCTCAACGCCCCGTGATCGAGTGTTTTCATGTTCAACCCCCAAATATTCACACATCACTCAGACCTCCGAGAAGGTGACGTCGCTCTCCAATCCCTCGGAAAGCTTTGCCATCGGCGCGACCCATGCCCCCGCAGTGTGGTCGGTTCGATCTGTTGTTGCCCTTTGAGCGCATGCAGCTGCGCCCTGTTGTTATCTTACGAATACCGAATTTATCGAAAAATCGACTTAAATCTGTCCAAATGGTTACCTTGCCCCCGAATGGAGCTTTTACGTCGCCAATTGCGGAAACAATCCCCTTTTCGCGGATCGATTGTAGCCAGACATTATGATTGCGCGCCCCGACGAACAGGAATCACATTCACAGAGGGGAATGTTGGTTACACCCATACTCTATTGATTTCAGGACTTCACAGCAGCCTCTTTGAGCGCATCGCTCCGATAGCTTCCGGGACTTTGGTCGTACCAACGCCTGAAGGCGTCATTGAAACTGCTCAGGCTAGAGTAACCCAAAGCAAAGGAGATCTCCGAGAGGGATTTCTCGTTTTGCTGGAGGTAGCGCAGGGCCAGTGATTTTCGCACCCCCTCCAGGATCGCAAAGAAGCTCGTCCCCTCGCTGGCAAGCTTCCGGGACAGCGTGCGCTGGCTCATATCCAGCGACTCTGCCACTTGCGCCAGGCTGGCATCTCCTTCTGACATGCCGTCCATAATCAGCCGCTCAACGGTGATCGACAGATCATTGCTGTTCCTGTCCGGGCGGCGGCGCAACAGCTCCGCATGCTCCAGCAGGAGCCTCAGCAAGCCTGCATCTGCACTACGCAAGGGCTGGCGCAGATCCTGTTCGCGAAAGGTCAGGCGATTCAGGCGCCCGCGGTAGGTTGGTTTGACACCAAAGGCCAGGACCGCCTGCTCTGAGGAGGATGGCGCAGTATGGGTGAACTCAACCCCTACCGGCGCAACCGCACCGGTGCAGAGGGTTTTTAAGCTACGAACCAAGAGGGTAGCGATGAACTCGCTCCAGTGACGCAGATCCAGTTTACCCTGCGATCCAAAGTCCCAGCGCAGATCCACAAGCCCGCCACTGGCGGAGGCAGAGACGACCTCAAAGACATTACTGAGGCGGCTTAGAGTGTACAGCGCCTCGCCAGCAGTCTCCGAGGCGCTTACCGCATAGCCCACAAGTCCTGCATCACGCAGCGTGCATTGATAGGCTAAAGCGTAGCCAATCGACGTGTCGTTGCACACCCTCTCCGCCAGCCCGAAGACCAAGGAGTGTTCATAAACAGGGAGCACCTGAGCGCTCGAGCTCAGAGGTTCAGAGATTGCGAGCTTTTGGGCTAGCATGTTCTCGAAGTCATGCCCCTGACCGGTTACGTATTCGACCAGCCGGTTGATAAAGACCCCACCATTGGGGGCAAAAACATCCTTCACCACTCGCCTCCCGTACGCGCTCCGCATCTTTTGGAACGTTGGCACGGAACAGGAACGAAAAACTGTCGATGTTTCGTCGTTGTTGTTCTGTAGCCGTGCATTCCGAAGTCCTCGCAGATAGGCATACCCCATGTTTTCGCATGGGTTAACAGATTTCAAAAAATTACATAGTCAGCCGACAGGAAGTGAGGCAAAAGTTCCTGACTGTTGCCTTCATGGCAACGTTTCAACCATTAAACTTAGCAACACAACCTTGCCTTGAACGCCATCTTGGTGCGATCTCTGACAAATATGAGTGTTGCTGAGATGTTTAAAATTCGCACTATAGCATCCGCGTAATTTGCCAAACCAAAAGTATAGCGCACCTATCCTGAGTGCGCATTTCACGGGATGATTGAATTTTGCGCTTTTCCAAGGCATCAATGCCACCCGAGATTCAGAATACGGAATAGCCGCGTCACATGTCCCAGCTTGCCGACACCTGGTTTGCCTTTGACCAAACCCATCGCCCCGCTCGATTGTGGCGGATGCGCAATGCCTCTGCGGATGGGACGGTCCACATTGCTCACAGCCTCGACGAGGCCCGCGAGATCGCGCAGGACGCCTCACTTGTGACCCATGCTGCCTCCGACGGGTTGGCGCTGACCCTGCCAGCAGCAACCGCAGATCTGAGGCTCGCACCCAAGGACGGTGTCTTGCGCCTTGCGGCTATGGCCCAGACCAAACCGCACGCATGGCTGAGCGCTGCCTGCGTTCGCATCAAGGGCTTCCTGGAACTCAACAAGGACTGGGACGGCGTGTTATGCTTGCCGGGATTTGACACAACCTACTGGGTGCTCATCAGCGCCAATGAAGTGGTGAGCGTCCTCGGCTTTGTAACCTCACCTGTGGTGGAGGCGCTCTCTCCCGTTGCTCTGGATACCGAGATCGATCGAGATGCGCTTGTGGCCCCGCTTCAGGATGTCATGTCAAAGCCAGAGGCCCTTGCCCTGCGTCTCGCAGAGAGCCGCAGCCAATGGCAGAATACGGCGCTGAATGATGCGCGCGCGCACAGTCAGATATGGGGTGCAGCGCTTGGCGCGGAGCTTGCAGCAGCGCGGGCCTATTGGCTCGGCCAGAACATCGCGTTGATTGCGCCCTCTGCGCTGACCGCGCCCTACAAGGCAGCGCTTGCCAGCCAATATGTCCCCTTCACCGAAGCCGACGAAGCCCAGATGACCCTTAAGGGCTTCGCCTCGGCTTACGCCGCCTACACCCAGTCCACCTAAGAGCGCTCAGACGCGCAGCATTGCGACATCGGGTCAGCTCGGGGCGCAGAAACGCGTGCCCGGTGCAGGGGGAGAGTTTGGTGGCCCAGCAAAACACTGCGCCTGCTGCATCCAACGCTCCGCCACCTCCGAGTTTGCTTTAACGGCAGTGTCCTTCCAGTTGCGCGTCTGCGCGACGATTTGAGCAAACTCGACCGCGGACCCGGTGACGCGATTGGCTTCCTGCGGCGCATTCCAGCTCCAGATCGCACCAGAAGGGGCGGTCAGCTCCACATAGGGCGCAGGCTCTGGGACGTCCTGTCCCCAGACCCGAAAACTCCACCCGAACGTAGCGACCCCAAGATGCGCGATATTGCGGATGCGATCGCTCTCGTGACGGGTCTCGCCAAGGAGATCAAAAATTGCCTGTCCGTGTGACCAGGTTTCCATCTGTCGTGCCGTGATGGAGCTAAGGGCGCTCATTTCTGGGCCAAGCCATTTGACCCGCGCTTTGGGATCAGCCGCTTCATAGGCCTCTGCGACGCGCGCGGCGCCCTGTTGCCAGGCGTCGAACAGGGCGCGCCCTTGCAGATCCCCAAGCCAAGGAAACTGCAAATCGAGGATCTTGCCCCCCGAGGAGAACCTCTCCATGGCAGGAGCCATCATCGCGTCAAACGCGTCCGCTCCGGCCAGGGCAGCTTCGGCGGCGGCATTGAAGAAATGAAGATGACCAAGGATGTCGTCGACGGTCCAGGATTTGAACTGCGTTTTCGTGGCAAAGATGCGATCCGGCGCGGCCTCAAGGCAACGCGCCAAGATCTGGCTTTCCTCAAGAAAATCGCTGGCTTGCTGCATGTCGCCCTCCCGTTGGCACTTCTCGCGTCACAAGAGAGCCGCGCGGACCTGTCTTTGCAAGCCGCGATCTTCTGCGTGACGCAACGGATGGTGCGGGGTTGAGGCCCCGCGCTTAGGGGAGAGGGGCGGTCTGAAACAGGCGCACCTTCAAGCCGCCGTGCGCAATTGGCGCGCCAACGGGCAAGAATGGCAAGCCGGTGGCGCGCGCAAGGGCGGTATCGCTGGTGACGATCCCGACGCGCCACCCGGAAAACCGCGTTTTCAACACCTCGCCCATGGCGCCATAGACCGCAAACAGCTGTTTTTTGTTGCCAATCCTTGCCCCATAGGGGGGGTTGACCATCACGAGCCCCGCCGGACCTTCGGGACGTTGCAGGTCACTGACGGCGGCATGGGTAAAGTGGCAAATCCCCTCCACGCCAGCGCGGTCGGCGTTCTGACTAGCCATCTCGATGGCACCCGTATTTCGATCCGAACCAAAATACCGACACTCGGTGAGAACTGCCTCTGGCATGCTTGCCTTGAGATTGGTCCAGGCGGCCGCATCGTGATTTGCTAGCTGCTCAAAGGCAAACGACCGGCTGCGCCCCGCAGTGAGGCCGGACGCGATTTCTGCGGCCTCGATCACAAATGTCCCCGACCCGCACATCGGATCCACGACAGGTTCGCTCCCGTCATAGCCGCAGGCGCGCAACAGCAGCGCCGCGAGGGTTTCGCGCATCGGGGCCTTGCCAACAGCGACCTTGTGGCCGCGTTTATGCAGGCCCTCGCCAGAGGTATCGACACTGAAAATACAGGTGTTGTCGTCAATCCGAACCTTGAGCGTCACCGGCGCATCAGGAGCGATTGGCGCACCGAGTTCCTCGGTGATGGCGGTCTCGATCCGCTGCGTGGCTGCTCCCGCATGATAGATCTTGGACTTCTTGTTGGTGACCACCTCAACCTTGACCGGTACGTCCTTGCGCAGAACATCCCCCCACGGGAATTTTCGCGCGCGCTTATCCAGCTGGGCAAGGTGGAAGGCGCGAAAAGAACCGATCCGCGCCAGAACACGCGTCGCACCACGCAGCACCAGATTGGCGCGTCGCACGTCCTCCCAAGTGCCTTCAAAGCTCACACCCCCAGCAACTTGGCGCGCCGCTTCAAACCCGGCCTCGCGGGCCTCTTCACACAGGACATGTTCCAGCCCCGGAGGAGCCACGAGAAAGATTTCAAAGGAGGTATTAGCCATCATGCGCCACCTCTTAGCTGGAATCACTGGGCGGGGGTATCCCTAATAAGACATCGTCAAAACGCGCGCCCACAGTGACGCACAGGCGCGTGCCTCCCCCGCAAACTGTGCAACAGAACGCGAGGTAAGGCACCATGAAGACGCAATATAGACATTTATTATCAATGCACTATACGATTACTAAATAATTAGTTTGACATCACGGCTGGCTCGGTGAAATCCTTTAGGCCAGTCAGATGGGCAAAACATCTGACCTTGCAGACTTTAGGGAGGAAAAGATGCGGAAGTATCTTTTGACCGCAGTTGCAGCCGGGGCTGTAATTGCGGCAACGGGTTCGTATGCCGATGAGGCAGCGGCCCAGAAATGGATCGACGAGGAGTTTCAGCCGTCGGTTCTGAGCAAAGCAGAACAACTTGCCGAGATGCAGTGGTTCATCAACGCCGCCGAGCCTTACAAGGGCATGGAGATCAACGTACTGTCCGAGGGCATCCCCACGCACAGCTACGAATCCGAGGTGCTGACCAAGGCGTTTGAGGAAATTACCGGCATCAAGGTGAACCACCAGATCCTGGGCGAAGGCGAGGTCGTTCAGGCCGTGCAGACCCAGATGCAGACCAAGCGGAACCTCTATGACGCATACGTCAACGACTCCGACCTGATCGGCACGCACTCGCGCCTGCAGCTCGCTTACAACCTGAGCGACATGATGGAAGGCGACTTCAAGGATGTGACCAACCCCGGTCTCGACCTTGACGATTTCATGGGCACCCAGTTCACCACTGGCCCCGATGGCGACCTCTACCAGCTGCCCGACCAGCAGTTTGCGAACCTCTACTGGTTCCGCAAAGACTGGTTCGACCGCGAAGATCTGAAGGCCGCCTTCAAAGAGAAATACGGCTACGAGCTGGGTGTTCCGGTCAACTGGTCCGCCTATGAAGACATTGCCGAGTTCTTCTCTGAAGATGTGAAAGAAATCGACGGCACCACCATCTACGGCCACATGGATTACGGCAAACGCGCGCCTGACCTCGGCTGGCGGATGACCGATGCGTGGCTCTCCATGGCCGGTGCGGGCTCCAAGGGTGAGCCGAACGGTGTTCCGATCGACGAATGGGGCATCCGTATGGAAGAAGGCACCTGTAACCCGGTGGGCGCAAGCGTCACCCGCGGTGGTGCTGCAAACGGCCCGGCAGCAGTCTATGCGATCCGCAAGTGGGACGAATGGCTGCGCAAATACGCACCTCCCGGTGCTGCGTCTTATGACTTCTACCAGTCTCTGCCCGCACTCGCTCAAGGCAACGTCGCGCAGCAGATCTTCTGGTACACCGCCTTTACCGCAGACATGGTGAAGCCGAAGTCCGAAGGCAACAACACCGTCGACGACAGCGGCACCCCGCTGTGGCGCATGGCACCGAGCCCGCATGGCCCATACTGGGAAGAAGGCCAGAAGGTTGGCTATCAGGACGTGGGCTCCTGGACCTTCCTCAACTCCACCCCGCTGGACCGCGCACAGGCCGCATGGCTCTATGCTCAGTTCGTCGTCTCCAAGACCGTCGACGTGAAGAAGTCCCACGTAGGTCTGACCTTCATTCGCGACAGCTCCGTCAACCACGAGAGCTTCACCGAGCGTGCGCCCAAACTGGGTGGCCTGGTGGAATTCTACCGTTCGCCCGACCGGACCGCATGGTCCCCGACCGGCATCAACGTGCCTGACTACCCCAAGCTGGCGCAGATCTGGTGGCAGCAGATTGGTGACGTGAACTCCGGTGCCTTCACCCCGCAAGAGGCGATGGATCGTCTGGCGCAGGAGATGGACATCACCATGGGTCGTATGCAGCGTGCAGACGAGCAGGCGAATGTCTATGGCGGCTGCGGCCCGCGTCTGAACGAAGAAAAAGACGCGGAGTGGTGGTACGCCAATGGCGGCGCCAAGCCGAAGCTGGAGAACGAAAAGCCGCAAGGCCAGACCGTCAACTATGACGAGCTGGTGGCGCGCTGGGCCGCGAACTGATCGCGCCTCACTCTCCCCGGGGATCCCTCCCCTGACGTGCCGGGCCCGATCTCACCTTGATCCGGGCCCGGCCCCACCTGCCCCGGCTGATTGGCCTGCTATGACGCAGCCCGCCGGCCGGGGTTTTTCCTTCGACACCACGATTGCCCCGCGCGCACGCTGACTTTGGGCGCTGGGCGGGAAAGCTCCATACCACCATGGCACTCGAACTCAGATCCGTGACCAAACGCGTGGGCGGTGATCTCCATATCAAGGAGACCTCCCTGACGCTCGAGCCCGGTCACTTCAACGTCCTTCTGGGCGCCACCGGGTCGGGAAAGACCTCTCTTATCAAGATGATGGCCGGGCTTGACCCGATTGCCTCCGGCTCTGTCCTCATGGACGGGCAGGACGTGACCCGCCTCAACACACAAAAGCGCAACATCAGCCTTGTGCATCAGTTTTTCATCAACTACCCGCACATGACGGTCTACGACAATATCGCCTCGCCACTCAAAGTTGCGGGTATGGCAAAGTCGGAACTTGATGACCGCGTGCAGGAAGCGGCGAAAATTCTGCAGCTCACCCCAATGTTGCATCGCCGCCCGCACGAGCTCTCTGGCGGTCAGCAGCAGCGGACCGCGCTGGCGCGTGCGATTGCAAAGGAAAGCCGCGCTGTCTTCCTAGACGAGCCGCTGGCGAACCTCGACTATAAGCTGCGCGAGGAATTGCGCGATCAGCTGCCGGAACTCTTTGCCGGTCGTGGCGCGGTTGTGGTCTATGCCACTTCTGAGCCCGAAGAGGCGCTCCTTCTTGGCGGCAAGACAGCACTCATGCGCGATGGCCGCGTGACCCAATTCGGCCCCACCGCAGAGATCTATCGCAATCCTGAAAACGTCGAAGCCGCACGCGTGTTCTCCGACCCGCCGATCAACACGGCGACAATCACCAAACAAGGCTTTGAGGCGCGTTTGGGGCCGGATGTGCGCTGGACCCTGGATGGCGCGGCTGCCAGCCTGAAGGACGGCACCTACACCATCGCAATCCGCCCGCATCATGTCACCCCGGTGGCATCCTCGGCAGGACTGGTAAAACTCAACGGTCGCGTGCAGGTTACAGAGCTATCCGGTTCCGAAAGCTCGGCGCATTTCGATCTTGCGGCCTCCGGGCAGGAAACCTCCTGGGTGTCCCTGAGCCACGGCGTCCACCCCTACGAGGTTGGCGAATTGCATGATTTCTATATGGACCCGCGGGCGGCATATGTCTTTGCCCCTGACGGCTCCCGCGTGGCGTGAGGCGACAACATGGCCAAGATTACACTGTCGAAACTGCGGCACAGCTACCTTTCAAATCCAAAATCCGACAGCGACTACGCGCTGAAGGAGATCGATCTTGATTGGCAGGACGGCGGCGCCTACGCGCTGCTCGGCCCGTCAGGCTGCGGCAAATCCACCCTGCTCAATATCATTTCGGGCCTTCTGGTGCCGTCTGAAGGGCAGATCCTCTTTGACGGTCAGGACGTCACCAAACTGCCCCCAGACCAGCGCAACATCGCACAGGTTTTTCAGTTCCCGGTCATCTACGACACCATGACCGTCTACGACAATCTGGCGTTTCCCCTGCGCAATCGTGGCCGGGACGAGGCCACAGTGGAACAGCGCGTCATGGCAATTGCCGAGATGCTCGAAGTCACCGAGATGCTGAACCAGAAGGCGGCGGGGCTGTCTCCTGACAACAAACAGAAGATCTCCATGGGCCGCGGCCTCGTGCGTGAGGACGTGAACGTAGTGATGTTCGACGAACCGCTCACGGTGATCGACCCGCATCTGAAGTGGAAACTCCGCTCCAAGCTCAAGGAGCTGCATCAGCGGGTCAAAGCGACCATGATCTACGTCACCCACGACCAGACAGAGGCGCTGACTTTTGCGGATCAGGTGGTCGTAATGCAGCTGGGTGAAGTGGTGCAGATCGGCACGCCGGTTGAGCTCTTCGAACGCCCTGCACATACCTTTGTGGGTCACTTCATCGGCTCTCCGGGCATGAACATCATTCCCTGCAGTTATGACGGCGCGGCGAAGGTCGAAGGTCACGACATTGTGCTGGAAGGGCCGGTGCGCGGCACCCCCAATGGTCAGACCGAAATCGGCATCCGTCCGGAGTTTGTGTCTCTCTCCGACAGCGGCCTGCCCGCGACTGTGACCAAAGTCTCGGACGTAGGGCGGCACACGGTCGTTGAATGCGACTGCCTTGGTCACAAGGTGAATGCCGTGATCGAAGAGGGCGCAGCACCTGAAAAAGGGGCGCAAACCCACCTCGCCTTCCGCCAAGACCAGACCCGCCTTTATGTGGATGGCTGGCTCGCCACTGATCCGGAGTAACAAAGATGAAAACCGAAAATCAAAAAGCCTGGTTCTTTGTGCTGCCGGTCCTGCTGCTGGTGGCTTTCAACGCGCTCATTCCGATGATGACCGTCGTCAACTACTCCGTACAGGAGACCTTTGGGGACAACGTGTTTTTCTGGCAGGGTCTGGACTGGTTCCAGCAGATCCTGCGTTCGGACCGTTTCCATGCCGCGCTGGGGCGTCAGTTCCTCTTCACCTTCCTGATCCTCATTATCGAGGTGCCGCTTGGTATCGCCATTGCGCTCTCCATGCCGCGCAAGGGGTTCTGGGTACCGGTTTGCCTCGTGCTGATGGCGCTGCCGATGCTCATTCCGTGGAACGTGGTTGGTGCAATGTGGAACATCTTCACCCTTCCTGACATCGGCCTGCTTGGCTATTTTCTGAACCATGTGCTCGGCATCAACTACGACATGACCCAAGATCCGGTCGCGGCATGGGTGACCATTGTCACCATGGACGTGTGGCACTGGACCTCACTTGTGGTGCTTCTGTCCTACGCCGGTCTCGTGTCGATCCCAGACGCCTATTATCAGGCAGCCAAGATCGACGGCGCGTCCAACTGGTCCGTGTTCCGCTACATCCAGCTGCCGAAGATGAAGACGGTTCTGACCATCGCGATCCTGTTGCGGTTCATGGACAGCTTCAACATCTACACCGAGCCCTTCGTGCTCACCGGCGGTGGTCCCGGCAACTCCACCACGCTCCTGTCGATCGACCTTGTGAAGATCGCACTTGGGCAGTTCGACCTCGGCCCCGCCGCCGCGATGTCGCTCATCTACTTTGCAATCACGCTTCTGGTCAGCTGGCTGTTCTACACGCTGATGACCAAAGACGACCAGAACTAAGGGAGGGTATGATGCAAAAACGATCCATCGTCCCCATCGTCTATATTCTCTTCCTCATGCTGCCGATCTATTGGCTCGTGGCGATGAGCTTTAAGACCACAAATGAGATCCTCTCCGGTTTCTCGCTCTTCCCGCAGACCTTTACGCTCGAAAACTATAAGGTGATCTTCACCGACCCGAGCTGGTACTGGGGCTACATAAACTCGATCCTTTACGTGTCGATCAACACGGTGATCTCCGTCGCGGTGGCGCTGCCTGCGGCCTATGCCTTCTCGCGCTATCGGTTCTTGGGCGACAAGCAGCTGTTCTTCTGGCTCTTGACCAACCGGATGGCCCCGGCCGCCGTTTTCGCCCTGCCCTTCTTTCAGCTCTATTCGGCTGTGGGGCTCTTTGACACGCATCTGGCTGTGGCACTGGCGCATTGCCTCTTTAACATTCCGCTGGCGGTCTGGATCCTCGAAGGCTTCATGGGTGGCGTGCCGAAAGAGCTGGATGAGACGGCCTATGTGGACGGCTATTCCTTCCCGCGCTTCTTCGTGTCGATCTTCTTGCCCGCCATCAAGGCTGGCGTGGGCGTGGCGGCGTTCTTCTGCTTCATGTTCTCCTGGGTGGAGCTCTTGCTGGCAAAGACCCTGACGGCCGTGGCTGCAAAGCCCATCGCAGCCACCATGACAAAGACCGCATCCTCTGCGGGCTATGAGCTGGGGCTTTTGGCAGCCGCAGGCACCTTGACCATCATTCCGGGCGCCATCGTGATCTATTTCGTCCGCAACTACATCGCGAAGGGCTTCGCGATGGGGAGAGTTTGATATGTTGAGCTGGATGGCCTGGACCTGGCCCACCGCCCTTGTCTTCATCGGGATCTTCTCTGCCATTGGCGTTCTGATCCTCTTGGAAATCCGCAACCCTGGCGGGGATGCCCGCAAAGGTGTGCTTGGCCTCACCACAACACGCGGTGACCGGCTGTTCATCAGCCTCCTTGGCACCTCCTACATCTTCCTGGCCTGGCTGGGCCTGATGGGGATGCCGCTCTGGACACCGCTAGGGCTCGCGATTGCATGGGGCATCTTCTGTTTCTGGAAGGTGTGACCGCCCGCACGGCAAAGTCAAAACCGGTCCTGAGGGCACGTCTGCCCCTCAGGACCACCCCAGCCCCGACAAAAGCCCCCTGCGCCATAACCGGACATGTCTAAGATCCAGCGCATCTCTTCTGGCGGACAATCGGCGCGCGGAAGCGCACAATTTAACACCCCTCAGATGGCGAAACACGCATCTTCTAAAAAAGTAGTTTTCGAAACCACCAAAATCCCCTACCCTCGCCTGTGATCTCTTACCGATCACTGCGACTTCTCCCCGGTCGCGGCCCGAACAGCAAAGCTTGGAAAAATGCGCAAGAAACAGACCCACTCCCTTCTGACCGAGGTTGAACTCGAATTCATGACCGTGGTCTGGGATCTCGAAAAAGGGTCCGTGCGCGACATTCTGGCTGAACTGAACAAAGTACAAGAGCGCGCCTACACTTCTGTGGCCACGGTCCTCAAGATCATGGAGCAAAAGGGCTTTTTGACCAGCGAGCGGGTTGACCGTTCCCTCGTTTATCGCCCTGCCATCCCGAAGGCCGAGTATCAGAAAACGTCGCTCAAAAACCTGTCGAGCAAGCTCTTCAACGATGCTCCCGCGGCCCTCGTGGCGCGGTTGGTCGATGATGAGGATATCACTGATGCCATGCTTGAGGAAATGCGGGCCTTGCTGAACGAAAGGCTGGGGGACAATGAAAGCTGATGCGCTTCTGAACTCATATATCGAACTGAACCTTCTGGTTTGTGCCGGCGCCCTGCTGTGGCTCGCCGCGCGTTGGGTTTTGCGACGAACGGCTCTGGCGACCGCCTATGGGCCGCAGCTGCGTTTGCTCAATGGGATGACTGTCCTACTGGCAGCTATGCCGTTCCTCGTTGTTGCCCTCAATGCCATGGGCATTGGTCACCCGCCCACCCTGTCGGATGTCCTCGTATCCCAATATCTGCAAGGCAATGTCGGCATGTCCGCAGTGCAGTTTGAATCGATGATTGGCCTGCGCGAAGATCTGGTCCGAGACCTCGTTTACGGCGCAACCTTTGGGAGCCGGGTTGCCACTGTCTTTGTGGTGATCGGAACAGCTGTCTCGCTCTTTTTGCTGGGCTCCGCCATTCTGCGCCTGCACCGTGCATTGGCCTCCGCCTATCGCTGGAAGCGCATTGGCCGCGTTGATCTGCTTTTGAGCGATGATACCGCAGTGGCATACTCCACCCGCGGCCTCTTCCGCCGGTATGTGGTGTTGCCGACGTCGCTGCTTAATGACCCGCAAGATCTGCGCCTGACACTGGCGCATGAGCTTCAGCATTTTCGCCAGAGAGATGTGGAAATCGCCTTTCTGATGGAATGCCTGCGACCACTCCTATTCTGGAACCCTGCCTTCTATCTTTGGCGCCGCGACATGCGGGCGGTCCGCGAATATGCCTGCGATCAGGCTCTTAGCACCAAGGGCCGCTTCGACCCGCGCAGCTATTGCGAATGTTTAATCCGCGCCACCGAACGGGCGCGCAAATCCCCTGTCTTCCTCAGCCCGCGCAGCCCCTCTGTCGCCCTGCTTGAGCGTCGCGAAATCTTGCATACGCCCATGCTTGCACGCCGCATCATCGCCGTTACAGAGCAGCCGCCACGCGGCCGGCTCGGGCTTGTCTGGGGAGGTGTCTCTACAGCCATTGGCTGCGCCGTTATCGCAACTGCCTTCCTGATCCAGCGCCCAACGGACTGGAGCCACGATCGGCTGATGCTCTCAACAGTGGTCAATCTGGAGCGCATGGCGCAGCGCAGTTCGAACCAGGTCGCCGGGCCGCAGTGGACAAGCTCCATTCTGATCCCCGCAGGTCGCTAAAAGACCCCAAGCCCCACCCTATCCGGATCGAGGCTTTGCCCATCGCGTTCAGGCTGGGCAATTGTACCTGCCCCTGCCCTCAGCGTGTGGGAACGGGAACCTCGCCACGGTAGTCGTAGAATCCGCGCTGGGTTTTACGCCCCAGCCAGCCGGCCTCGACATATTTTGTCAGCAGCGGGCAAGGGCGATACTTTGTATCCGCAAGCCCGTCATGCAAGACGTTCATGATTGCAAGACAGGTATCCAAACCGATGAAATCTGCAAGCTCTAGCGGACCCATCGGGTGATTGGCGCCAAGCTTCATCGACTCGTCAATCGAACGCACGCTGCCCACGCCCTCATAAAGCGTGTATACCGCCTCGTTGATCATCGGCATCAGGATGCGGTTGACGATAAAGGCAGGGAAATCCTCGGCGCTTGCCGCTGTTTTACCCAGCTTTTCCACCACGGTTTGACAGGTCTGGAACGTCTCTTCATCCGTCGCGATGCCGCGAATGAGTTCCACGAGTTGCATGACCGGTACCGGATTCATGAAGTGGAACCCCATGAAACGCTCGGGCCGATCGGTGCGGCTCGCCAGACGCGTGATCGAAATCGACGAGGTGTTGGACGTTAGAATCGTATGGGGTTCCAGATGCGGCAGCAGATCCTCAAAGATCGCCTGCTTCACGGTTTCGCGCTCGGTGGCGGCCTCGATCACCAAATCGGTCTTGCCCACATCCGCCAGTGTCAGGCTGGTGGAAATCCGCCCCATGGCTGCGGCGACCTCGGCGTCGGCAATCTTGCCCTTGCTGGCCTGTCGGGCAAGGTTCTTCTGGATCAGGGACAGAGCGCTGTCGAGTGCTTGTTGGCTTATGTCGTTGAGAACAACATCAAATCCAGCCAGGGCCATGACGTGAGCGATACCGTTGCCCATCTGACCTGCACCAATAATTCCGACTTTTTTCACGTCCATGATGAATGGCCTTTCCTTGCGCCTGCCCAATGCCTGCGGGCGGATACTAAAGGCTTCGCGTCCGCAGAAACAAGGCCGATTGCCTCAGTTTTCAGCAAATTCACGGATTAGCAGTTTGGAAAGATTCGGACGGCAGTATGGCTCTTGGGTGAAAAAGTGGTGGAAGAAATGAGCTATGAACTCAAAAGCGCTGATGCGCTTGTGAGCGAGTTATGCAGCTATGGCGAGTCCAAGCTGCGCGTCAGGGGACCAGAGCGGGACTTTGGGACACCTTACATCAGTTTTCTCGGCGGAACCGAAGTCTTTGGTCGCTTTGTGGAGCGGCCCTTTACGCAGGGCATAGAGAGCCAGCTTGGCCTGACCTGTATAAATCTGGGATGTGTGAATGCCGGTATTGATGCCTTTCTCCATGATGAGCCCCTGATGGAGATCGCGGCAAGCGGACAAATGACCGTGTTGCAGGTCATGGGGGCACAGAACCTCACCAACAGTTTCTACAAGGTACATCCGCGGCGCAATGACAGGTTCCTGCGCGCCTATGATACGCTGGCGCATCTGTTTCCAGAGGTCGATTTTACCGATTTCAACTTCAACAAGCATCTTCTCACATCGCTCAAGGCGATCTCGGAGGATCGGTTTGAGCGGGTCTGTGCAGGCTTGCAGGAAACCTGGCTGACACGGATGGGACGCGTTGTCGACGCGCTCGACGGGCGCGTTGTTCTGCTGTGGATGCGCTATGATATGTCCACAACCGACGTTTTAGGCCCCGCCCCCTGCCTGGTGGACCGATCAATGGTGGATGTCTTGCGTCCGCGTGTCTTTGATGTGATCGAACTGGAAGTCACAACTGCAGGCCAGGCTCAGGACATTCCGGGGATGATATTCGGTCCGATGGATCTGCCCGCTGCGCGGTTGATGATCGGCCCCAAAGAGCATGACCGGATCGCCGATGTGGTGGCATCACGGCTGCTAAAGATGCTCTCGACAGCGTAACTCGAGCCCTTCGCTCAAGAAAAAAGGCCCATGCGCTGCATGGGCCTTTTCGAATCCAAAGCGGTGGGGTTTAACCCAGCTTTTCCGTCAGCTCAGGCACGGCCTGGAACAGGTCTGCGACCAGACCGTAGTCCGCCACCTGGAAGATCGGCGCTTCTTCGTCTTTGTTGATCGCGACGATGATCTTGGAGTCCTTCATCCCGGCAAGGTGCTGGATCGCACCGGAGATGCCAACTGCGATGTAGAGCTCGGGCGCTACGACTTTACCGGTCTGACCCACCTGCCAGTCGTTCGGCGCAAAGCCGGAGTCGACGGCTGCGCGGGACGCACCAACAGCCGCACCCAGCTTGTCGGCCAGGGCTTCGATGATCTTGAAGTCTTCTTCGGAGCCAACCCCACGGCCGCCGGAGACAACCACACCCGCAGATGTGAGCTCTGGACGATCGCTTTCGGCGAGCTTGTCTTCGACCCAGGAGCTGAGGCCGGGGTTCTCGGTCGCGGAGATGGTCTCCACAGACGCCGCACCGCCTTCTCCGGCTGCATCAAAGGTGGAAGTCCGGAAGGAGATCACCTTTTTTGCATCCGCAGATTTCACCACCTGAATGGCGTTGCCTGCGTAGATCGGGCGCTCGAAGGTGTCAGCGTCGACAACGGCCGTCACGTCGGAGATCACCATCACATCCAGAAGAGCCGCCACGCGGGGCAGGATGTTCTTGGCGTCGGTGGTCGCAGGCGCGACAATGTGGCTGTAGTCGCTGGCCAGCGCAGCAACCAGAGCCGCTGTGGGTTCTGCAAGACGGTGGCCGAGGCTTTCGTCTTCGGCTACCAGCACCTTGGCTACGCCATCGATTTTGGCGGCAGCTTCGCCCGCTGCAGCGGCGGACGCCCCAGCAGCCAGAACAGTAACATCGCCCAGCGACTTTGCAGCAGAAACAGCCTTTGCGGTCGCATCAAGCGCCAGTTCACCCGCGTTGACTTCGGCAAGGAGAAGAACAGCCATTACACAGCTCCCGCTTCTTTGAGTTTCGCAACCAGCTCGTCCACGGATCCCACGATGACACCTGCAGAGCGGGCTTCGGGTTCCTTGGTCTCCACCACGGTGAGACGCGGTGTGACGTCAACGCCGTAGTCAGCGGCAGTCTTCTCGTCGAGCGGCTTTTTCTTTGCCTTCATGATGTTCGGCAGCGACGCATAGCGCGGCTCGTTGAGGCGCAAGTCCACGGTCACGATGGTCGGCATCTTGACCGAGATGGTCTGCAGGCCGCCGTCGACTTCGCGGGTCACTTTGGCGCTGTCGCCATCGATGTCCACCTCAGACGCGAAGGTCGCTTGGCTCCACCCGAGGAGAGCAGAAAGCATCTGGCCGGTGGCGTTCATGTCGTTGTCGATCGCCTGCTTGCCTGCCAGCACAAGGCCGGGCTGCTCTTCTTCGACCACTTTGGCGAGGATCTTTGCAACCGCGAGCGGCTCGATGTCCTGGTGAACATCATCTGCGGCCACCACGAGGATCGCGCGGTCGGCACCCATGGCCAGAGCAGTGCGCAGGGTTTCCTGAGCTTGCTTGACGCCGATGGAGACTGCGACAACCTCATCCGCCTTGCCTGCTTCCTTGAGGCGAATGGCCTCCTCGACGGCAATCTCGTCGAAGGGGTTCATCGACATCTTGACGTTGGCGAGATCGACACCGCTGCCATCCGCTTTCACGCGAACTTTAACGTTGTAGTCAATCACGCGTTTGACAGGCACGAGTACCTTCATAGTGCGTTTCTCCTTAACAATCGGAACCCATTTCCACGGATCCCATGAGTGCTCTCGTGGTGTTGATACCGACTAGAGGGCGACGGCAACAGGGTAAAATCGTCACGTTTTGGCTCGGGGACGTCGCGTTTGCAGCAATAGTACCGATTTTTGCTACGAAATTTTCTGTCCACAAACCCCTGAGAGAGGCACAAAAACATCATCGTCCAGAGAGGGGTCCCAGATGTTTGCGGAAACATCGGCGAATCGACCTCGCAGTTGCGGCATTGCAAGTGCAGCATCACCTACTCCGACGTCGCCCTGATGTTTCAGCGGTTGGCGCCGGGCACCCACAGAACGTCCTTGGCACCGTTTTCATTTGCAACGCGCGACGCGACGAAGAACCAGTCCGACAACCGGTTGAGATAGATCAATGCGGCAGCATTGACGTCTTCCGCCCCTGCAAGCTCAGTCGTCAGCCGTTCGGCCCGGCGCGCAACGGTGCGGCAGACATGCAGATGCGCCGAGAGCGCACTGCCGCCCGGCAACACAAAGCTGCGCAGCGGCGAGAGATCCTTGTTCATCGCGTCAATCTCGGCCTCCAGCCGGTCCACCTGGCTTTGTGCGATCCGCAACGGCGGATATTCGGCTGTCTCATCCAGATGCATATCCGGGCGGCACAGATCAGCGCCCAGATCAAAGAGATCGTTCTGGATGCGGGCAAGCGCTGCGTCCATCTCTGCTTCGGCCGCCAAGCGGGCGACACCCACCTGCGCATTCAACTCATCCGTTGTGCCGTAGGCGGTTACACGAGCAGAGTGTTTCGCCACGCGCGCGCCATTCCCGAGCGCAGTGTCGCCCTTGTCACCCGTACGGGTATAGATCTTGTTGAGAACAACCATGTCAGTTTCCAAATCCAGCGAAATAGGCAAAGGCAAGCATGAAGACCACGGCTACGAACTGAAAGAAAAGCCGCAGCTGCATCATCTTGTTGCCGTTCTTGCGGTTGAATTCCCCGCCCACGCCAAAGCCGCCGATGCCGATTGCGAGCACCACGACCACGGCGGCCATTGCGAGGATACCCAGAATGTAAAGTGGAGAGCCCATGATCGGTGTGATCCTTTGTTGTCGTTTGCTGCCGGGAGCGTGCTAGGCCGTCGGCCAGCGCATTGGAACGTCTATCTATACCGCAACAGGATGCGGTCAATCGCGCGCGTCGACAGTATCCTGCGCAATGTCCCGGCGATATAGGTCGGGGTGGTGACATAGTAGCGCGGCTTCGGGCGTCGGGCCTCGAGAGCATGCGCAAGTTTCCGGGATACCGCGGAGGGAGGCAGTTCAAACGCATCTGGCCCGCTGGAGTGATAGAGCCGTTTCAACAACGACCCTTCGTAGCGGTCCCGGATTGGCGAGTTTTTCCAGTCGATATGCTTCTCAAAATGCGGAATCGCGTTTTCACGGATCTTGGATGTGACCGGCCCCGGCTCGATCAGGATGACCTCGATCCCGCTTCCCGTAAGCTCAAGGCGCAGCGTGTCACTCAGCCCCTCGATAGCAAATTTCGTCGCCGCATAGGCGCCGCGCCAAGGATAGGTCACCAGCCCCAGCACCGAGGAATTCTGCACGATACGCCCATGCCCCTGGGCGCGCATAACAGGAATGACCTGCCGGATAAGCTCATGCCAGCCAAAGACATTGGTCTCGAAGATCTCGCGCAGCGCCTCGGTCGGCAGGTCCTCCACCGCACCCGGCAGGCCATGCGCACCGTTGTTGAACAGCGCATCTAGCCTACCGCCGGTGGCAGCCAGTACCTCAGCAAGCCCCGACTGGATGCTTTGGGCATCGGTGTAATCAATCCGCGGACTTTCAAAGCCTTCGGCTCGGAGCCGGTCGCAATCACGCTGCTGCCTGCAGGAGGCAAAAACCCTCCATCCGCGCGCGCGCATGTCGTGAGCTGCCGCATGGCCAATGCCCGACGAGCAGCCGGTAATCAGCAAAGTCTTGGTCATTGTGGTTCCCCGGATCTGTCCGGGGCCGAGTTATGACTGTTTCGCGCTCAGCAGGGAAGCCGCAATCCAGCCCACCTGGCCGGTCTTCGGGTTTTCCAGCAGGGACCAGCCGGACTCGTCGTCATTGAGAACCCGCACATTGTCCCCGGCCAGAAGTTGCATCAAAACCGGATAGTTGGTGCCGGGACCAAGGCGCACGTTGGCGCGCGACGCGCGCACCTTGCGGAACTCACCGATCGGTTCCGGCTCGATTGCTTGGCGGGTGGGTTCTGGTGCCTCAGCCGTGATCGCGCCCAACCCCGCTTCGACGGAGGCGATGCGAAGCCCCGTCACCGGCAGGTTCAGGGAAATGGGCTGGGGCAAGGACACCACCGACGCGGGATCGCGCAAGGAGATGCTCACTGCGGCAGCGCCTTCGGTGCCGGTGCGCTCGACGGCTGGCTCAACACGGCTGCCGGTCGCGGCCGTGATCAGATCTGCACCACCATCAGCGACGACAGAGTCACTTGCTGCGAAATAAGGCGTCAGAATCGGGTTCACGAGTTGGGTTTCTGCAGGACGGCTGACGATTCGACCGCGCTCACGCGCCGTACTTGTCTGTTCCTGCGCCACATCAGTCACGGGGCGTTCTGGTGGCGCAAAATCCGCACCACCACTCAATTCATAGAAAGCGAGCGCCAAGCCAGCAAAAGAAACCAACACAAACCGCGACATCACACATCCCCCAAAACCTGACGCTACGAACCCAAAACAGCTCCGCTTGACCCAGCCGACAAAGCGGCAGACCTGCAGATCGTCCAAAACTGAAATTGGCAGCGAGAATCGCCTTGCAAGCGATCAATACAGGACAATCTTAACATAAAATGAGGGGAGAGGTGGCGGTTTCCTCCCCCGTAGGAGCGGCTGGGTTTTGGATTTCCCTGTCAATTCAAGGCATGAACGCCACGCCAAGGCGCTCTTCTGTGGAAAACCAGCGTTGCCCGCTTGCCGCCTGACGAGGGGGGCAGTATCAGAATTAAATGACCGACATCGTTGATGATCCCACTTCCCCCGAGATGCCCGCAAATGGCGAATTGCGCGAACCTTTGCGCCGCGCCATTGGCGAACGATATCTGACCTATGCGCTGAGCACGATCATGCACCGGGCCCTGCCCGATGCGCGCGACGGTCTGAAACCCGTCCACCGGCGTATTCTGTACGCCATGAGCCGGTTGCGCCTGTCGTCTGCCGGTGGGTTTTTGAAATCGGCCAAGATTTCCGGCGACACCATGGGGGATTTCCACCCGCACGGCGACGCTGCGATTTATGACGCGATGGCGCGCCTCGCGCAGGATTTTGCAGTCCGCTACCCGCTGGTCGACGGACAGGGCAACTTTGGCAACATCGACGGCGACAACCCTGCGGCCTCGCGCTACACCGAGGCGCGGATGACCTTCATCGCCGAAGCGATGCTCGAAGGGCTGGGCGAGGACGCGGTAGATTTTCGCGATAATTACGATGGCCGCCTGCAAGAACCGAGTGTCCTGCCTGCGACTTTCCCGAATATTCTCGCCAATGGCGCCAGCGGTATCGCAGTGGGGATGGCCACCAATATTCCCCCGCATAACATATCCGAGCTGATCGACGCCTGTGTCCACCTGATCAAAGCGCCCAATGCCGCTGATGACACGCTGCTTCAGTATGTGCCCGGACCGGATTTTCCCACCGGCGGCACCATTGTAGAGCCGAAAGAGAACATCGCGCAGGCCTATCGCACAGGGCGTGGCTCGTTCCGGTTGCGAGCCAAGCACGAGATCGAGGATCTGGGTCGGGGCCAGTGGCAGGTTGTTGTCACCGAAATCCCTTATCAGGTGCAGAAATCCAAGCTCATCGAGAAAATCGCAGAGCTGATCCAAACCAAGAAAGTGCCGATTCTCGCGGATGTGCGCGATGAAAGCGCCGAAGACATCCGCATTATCCTCGAACCCAAGTCCAAGAACGTCGACCCGGAGGTTCTGATGGGTCTGATGTATCGCAACTCCGATCTGGAGGTGCGATTCTCACTCAACATGAACGTGCTGATCGACGGCGTGACGCCCAAGGTCTGCTCGATGAAGGAGGTGCTGCGCGCCTTTCTGGATCATCGCCGCGATGTGCTTCAGCGCCGTTCGCGCCACCGGATGGCAAAGATCGACCACCGGCTTGAAGTACTCGATGGTTTCATCATCGCGTTTTTGAACCTCGACCGGGTGATCGACATCATCCGCTATGACGAGGACCCCAAAGCCGCGCTGATGCGCGAAAACTGGGATCGCGAACACCCCCGCGCCTTTACCGAGGCCGAGTATGTCACGCCTGCCGCAGGTGACGGCGAACTCTCCGAGGTGCAAGCTGAGGCGATCCTGAACATGCGTCTGCGCAGCCTGCGCAAGCTCGAAGAGATCGAACTCACCCGCGAGCGTGACGCCCTGCGCGAAGAACGTGCGGGCCTCGTGGAACTTCTGGGCAGCGAAGAGCTGCAGTGGAAGAAGATCACCGAGCAGCTGCGCGAGACCAAGAAGCAGTTCGGCAAAAACTATGAAGGCGGCGCAAGGCGGACGCAATTTGCCGAAGCGGGTGAAATCGAGGACGTGCCGCTCGAGGCCATGATCGACCGAGAACCGATCACCGTGGTCTGCTCGCAGATGGGCTGGATTCGCGCGATGACCGGCCATATCGACCTCAGTCGTGAGCTGAAGTTCAAAGACGGCGACGGGCCGCGTTTTATCTTCCACGCGGAGACCACGGACCGGCTGTTGGTCTTTGGTTCAAATGGGCGGTTTTATACGCTCTCGGCCGCGAACCTTCCCGGCGGGCGCGGCATGGGGGAACCTGTGCGCCTGATGGTCGATCTGCCCAACGAGGTCGAGATTGTCGATCTCTTCATTCACAACCCCGAGGGTCGGCTTCTGGTGGCATCGGATGCGGGCAACGGGTTTGTCTGCGCCGAGAAAGACATCGTCGCCCAGACCCGAGGCGGCAAGCAGGTGCTGAACGTCAAGGATGACGAGCGGGCCAAGATCTGTATCCCCGTCGCCGGGGATCACGTCGCGGTGGTCTCGGAGAATGGCAAGTTTCTCGTCTTTGCGATCGAAGAGATGCCCGAACTCACACGCGGCAAGGGTGTGCGCCTGCAGAAATACAACATGGCGCGCGGGCGCCAGGGCGCGCTCGAACTTGATGGTGGGCTGGCGGATGTCACCACCTTCAACTGGGACGAAGGGCTGCACTGGGAGATGGGTGGTGGCAAAATCCGTCACGAGACCGACCTCACCCAGTGGCTGAGCAAGCGCGCGGGCATCGGCAAGCGCCCCCCCTACGGCTTCCCCAAGGACTACAAATTCAAATAGCGGCAATATATTGCCGGAAAACATGTGGCCCCCGCGCAACCGCGCGGGGGTTCGCTTTTGTGCGGGTTTACCGGAAGGGAAATCCCGGTCTATCACTTGGCGACCCTGATCCCAGAGCGATATAGAGAAATTTGATGTTGCGCACCATTGCCCTTCTGGCCCTGACCGTTTTTGTTGCCGCCTGCACACCGCCCAGCCCGGATGACGCGCTGCGTGATTTGGGCAGCTTCAAGCTCGGCCACAACATCGTGGTGGCGCCCAAGGTCCAGATGGTTCCTGGCTCTCGCCCAGTTGAAGCACAGGAATGGGTGGATCTCCTGACCAATGAGATGTCCACGCGGTTCTCGCAATATGAGGGTGATCAACTCTATCACTTTGGCCTGAGCGTGGAGGGGTATTTTGTCGCTCCCGGCGGCGTGCCACTGGTCTTGAGCCCAAAATCCGTGCTCGCCATCAAGGTCACGGTCTGGGATGACGCGGCAAACAAGAAGCTGAACGACGAGCCCAAGACCTTTACCGTGTTTGAGACCACTTCGGGCGAGAGCTTCTTGGTTGGCTCAGGGCACGCGCGCACACGCGAGGAACAAATGCTCGGACTGGCGCGCAATGCCGTCCGTGAAATCGAGATCTGGATGGAAGAACAGCACAAGGAGAACGGCTGGTTTGACGCCCAGATCGAGAACCCAGAGGAAAATGCCGCGGTCGCGGCCAGCGAATAGCGTGTTTGTCAAGAACGAACCGCTTGATTTTTGCGCGCAAACCAAATAAGCCGCG
Organism: Epibacterium sp. HA2-3; assembly: GCF_055693725.2. Classification (NCBI taxonomy): domain Bacteria; kingdom Pseudomonadati; phylum Pseudomonadota; class Alphaproteobacteria; order Rhodobacterales; family Roseobacteraceae; genus Epibacterium; species Epibacterium sp. HA2-3. The sequence goes on from NZ_CM172490.1 coordinate 2,444,315, forward strand.
CGCGCAGAGGAAACCGGGTCTGATGTGGACCCCCCAATTTTCAAAGGGCGCCTAAGGAATGGCAAAGGAAAAGTTTGAGCGTAATAAACCGCACGTCAACATCGGCACCGTTGGCCACGTTGACCACGGTAAAACCACGCTGACCGCAGCAATCACCAAATACTTCGGCGACTTCCGCGCATACGACCAGATCGACGGCGCGCCGGAAGAAAAAGCCCGTGGTATCACCATCTCCACCGCCCACGTGGAATATGAAACCGACGCGCGTCACTACGCACACGTCGACTGCCCCGGCCACGCTGACTATGTGAAAAACATGATCACCGGTGCGGCGCAGATGGACGGCGCGATCCTGGTTGTGAACGCAGCCGACGGCCCGATGCCCCAGACCCGTGAGCACATCCTGCTGGCGCGTCAGGTTGGCGTTCCCGCGCTGGTCGTGTTCATGAACAAAGTGGACCAGGTTGACGACGAAGAGCTCCTTGAGCTCGTCGAGATGGAAATCCGCGAACTGCTGTCGTCCTACGACTTCCCCGGCGACGATATCCCGATCATCGCAGGCTCCGCTCTGGCGGCGATGGAAGGCCGTGACCCGGAAATCGGCGAAAACAAGATCAAGGAACTGATGGCGGCTGTGGATGAGTACATCCCGACCCCCGAGCGCGCTGTTGACCAGCCGTTCCTGATGCCGATCGAAGACGTGTTCTCGATTTCTGGCCGTGGTACCGTTGTGACCGGTCGTGTTGAGCGTGGCGTGATCAATGTTGGCGACAACATCGAAATCGTTGGCATCAAAGACACCACCACCACCACCTGTACCGGTGTGGAAATGTTCCGCAAACTGCTGGACCGCGGTGAAGCAGGTGACAACATCGGCGCCCTGCTGCGTGGTATCGACCGTGAAGCGGTTGAGCGTGGCCAGGTTCTGTGTAAGCCGGGCTCCGTGACCCCGCACACCAAATTCGAGGCAGAAGCTTATATTCTGACCAAAGAAGAAGGTGGCCGTCACACCCCGTTCTTTGCGAACTACCGTCCGCAGTTCTACTTCCGCACCACCGACGTGACCGGCACCGTGACCCTGCCGGAAGGCACCGAAATGGTGATGCCGGGCGACAACCTGAAGTTCGAAGTTGAACTGATCGCCCCGATCGCAATGGAAGACGGTCTGCGTTTCGCGATCCGCGAAGGCGGCCGCACCGTTGGCGCGGGCGTTGTGTCCAAGATCCTCGCGTAAGCGAAGATCCTCGCGCAAGCGACGACCAACACTAGAGAGGGCCTCCCCAAGCGGGAGGCCCTTTTTCGTGCGAGGCGCTGCCTCGCGTTCCGAGGTATTTGCGAAAGAGATGAAGAGCAGTCACGTCTGGTGTGCTGAACTGCTCGCTGACGCGACGATTTGCAAAGAGGCACGCATTTCTCCAAGCAGGTCAATTCCGCCTCAAGCACGCCCAAAAATGTTGTTTTTCCTCTTGCCACTGAGGGATGTCTCGCTTAGGAACGGCGCACCACAGGGGTATAGCTCAGTTGGTAGAGCGACGGTCTCCAAAACCGTAGGTCGCGGGTTCGAACCCTGCTGCCCCTGCCATTAAATCACCCACACTCTGCTGTTCTACGCTCGAGGCTTTGAAGTTTGGCGAGCATCCGTGTCGCCGAGCGCGAGTTGCAACAGAGACTGAATGCGACGCCTCAACGTGTCGCACATGGCGCAGAGCCGGATCCCAAATTCCATCGTGCGAGAAGGCCCAGTTCTCGGTAGAGTTGCCTCCCTAGTCTAAAGGCTCCAGTTGCACCTTGTTGCTCCTCTGAAGCGCTCTGTGACGCTCCATTGTGAGCCCACCACGGCGTTTGTGGGTGGTCTCATGCGAAAAAGAACACCGAACGCATATCCTGATCCAAAGCGAATACCGTTGGTAAATTTTGCGATCTGATCGTCGCAGAATTTTTAAAAAACGCCTTGTTTCTCCGAGCACTGGAACATATACGGGTCAGCGGAGACGTGGCCGAGTGGTCGAAGGCGCTCCCCTGCTAAGGGAGTAGGCGGGAAACCGTCTCGAGGGTTCGAATCCCTTCGTCTCCGCCATCTTACACACTTATGTGGCGAGCCAGAGCTCAGAAAATTTCTGGAGCTGCAACGGTATGCCCACCAATCACCATGTTTGTTACACGCTGCTTCAGTGCACGCTTCCTATAGCCGATCTTGGTTTGAAATTTCGCAACTGAAATGGGCATTGAGAGTGCAGGCAATTCATCGCGTGCCCTCCGCTTTGAGGCTGTATCGAACCCAGTATCGCCAACCAGCCGAGCAGCGGCGCGACACCAGCGGGACATCGCGCCTCGTGGTGCCGCACAAGTGGCCCTGCAGGGTTCGTACAGCGCCTTTCGGACGCGAAGACCAAAGGACGCGGCCGCTGCTTCATTGGCGCCGAGATCGGCGCTCGTAGCCTAGCAGATACCCGCAGGAGAAGTCGTCGGTGTCAGCGTTTTGAACCGAGGTTCAGAGTATGCTCGCGCAGCCATGCCATAAAACCACGCGGGTCGCTGTGCAGGCGCTCCATCTGCGCATCCGTCAAGGGCTCTCCGACAACAGGGGCCTGCGGTTTGTTGCAGGAACGCACGATCTCGTGCAGCAGCAACCCTTGGCGCAGGATAGGTGACATCTGGCAGGCAATCTGATAGGCGCGAGAGTTGCGGCCCGGGAAGAACATCGGCACAACCTTTGCGCCAGACCGGCGAATAAGCTGCGCGGTGAACACATTCCACTCGCGCTCCACCGCCGGTCCCCACCAGCTGTCGGAAGACATCACAACACCCGAGGGAAACAGAGCAACAACCCCCCCATCTTTGAGGTGTGCCATCGCCTTGGCCCGCATCTCCACCATCTTGCGCTGTGCGTCTGGATCGTGCGGGAACGGCACTGGGATCATGAATGAGGTCGCGGCTTCATCGAGGCCGGTCAGTACCGATCGGGTCAGTATACGATAGTCCAAACGTCGCCGCCCAATCAGATCCGCAAAGATCATGCCGTCCACCATGCCATGGGGATGGTTTGCAACCACGACGACCGGGCCGGTTTCAGGGATATTATTGATCTGCTCTTCGGGGGTCTTGAGCTCGATGCCCATCACATCGAGGGCCCCACGCCAGAATTTGTTGCCCCGGTAGTCGGCGTTACGGGCTTCGAATTTTGACACCATCCGCAGGATCGCAAACTTGCCTGTCAACCATTCCAGGGTCCGGATCGCCAAAGACGTCCAGCGGTCGTCAAAGGAGTTCGCATAGGTCAAAGTACGCCGGTCATAAATCTCGCCGGAGCCTCCCTCCTGGGGGTCTTGCGATGTCATGCCAGAGTTGTTGTCATGCGCGGTGTCAGCCACTTTCACCCGTCCCGTCATTTTGGACCGTTCCGCCAGATTAGTAGCCTTCGCCAAACTTGTCAGCCACCAAGGCTTCGACGGCGGAGGCCAGCGCTTCGGCATCAGGTCCAGAAGTTTCGACGTCAATAGTCGTTCCCTTCGACGCTGCCAACATCAAAAGCCCCATGATGCTGTCGCCTGACGCAGACATCCCGTCTTTGATGACCTCGGCAGTGGCATCAAAGCCTTCGACCACTTCGACCAGTTTGGCCGACGCGCGTGCATGCAGACCCTTTTCGTTTACAATCTTGAGCGTTTTTCGAGCCATTGATTATGCCACGCCCCCTTCAGGGTTCACATTTTGAGAATTGATATATTTACGCCCCGCCTCCATGGCGTGACGCACAGCATCTGCAACCGGCAGATGCCGCGACTTGGCCAGTTTGATCAGCATAGGAAGGTTGGCACCATAAAGAATGCGCCGGTTCGCAGGCGCACAGGCCCGCAGGCTGAGGTTTGACGGGCTGCCACCAAACAGGTCCGTCACCACGACCACACCATCCCCGACATCAACGGAATTGGCGGCAGTGCAGATCTCATCTTGCTTGGCATCGCGGTCGTCATCCGGGCCGATGGCAATCGCCACCAGCGCAGGCTGACGCCCGACAACATGTTCTACGGCAGCCAGGTATTCTTTGGCCAATCCGCCGTGTGCGACGATCACGATCCCGATCAAGGATTTCTCTCACTTCAATTGCTGGCCAGGCAGCTCGCGGTGCCTAATTGACACCTGCTGCCCCTCGCGCGCAAGGGCCTTTGCCAGTGTTTCTGCCAAGGTGACGGAACGGTGTTGCCCCCCGGTGCAGCCAAAGGCAATGGAAAAATGCGATTTGCCCTCCTCGCGATAGGCAGGAAGCAACGACAAGGTAAGGCCCAGCACGCGATCAAAAAAGCCCTGAAAGCGCGCATCAGACATCACATAGTCCTGAACTTCCTGGTCACGCCCATCATGGATCCGCAAGGCCGGCTCCCAGTAGGGGTTCGACAGAAATCGGCAGTCAAACACCATATCGACGTTGCGGGGGATCCCACGTTTGTAGGAGAAACTGTGCAAGGACACCGCAAGCCTGCGCCCGCTTGGGGCAAAAAGACGTTCCACCTCGGCCCGCAATTGATGCACGTTGAGATCCGACGTGTCGATGACCACATCGGAACGCTCCTTCACAGGCTGCATCAGATCAAGTTCGCGGCTCACCCCCAGTTCTGGGCTTTCTGCGGGGGAAAGCGGGTGGCGACGGCGGGTTTCGGAGAACCGGCGCAGCAGGATTTCGGCATCCGCGTCGAGATAGAGCACCGTCGTCTTCAAACCGCGTCGCGCCTTTAGCATGTCGATCATGTCGACCATGGCCTCGGTCGAGAAATCCCTGTTGCGCGGATCGAGTCCCAGAACAAGCGCGCGATCCGCACCGCCTGCTGCAACCAGTGCGGGGACAAGACGCAGAGGCAAATTGTCGATGGCCTCAAAATCCAAGTCTTCGAGTACGTTGATTGCAGTGGTGCGCCCCGCCCCCGAGGGACCGGTGACCAACACCAATGGCGGCTCGGTTACCGCGCCAGTCTCAGAGTTTGGGCTCTGTTTCGGGGTCAAGTGCTCCACCTTTCACATATTGGATCAAAGCTGCCGGAAAGTGCGCGCCGTCGATTCGGTTCACCTTGGGCAATGAAATTCCCAACACCTCTTCTTTTAGGTGGCGCGGCAGACGGTCGGTTTCAAGTTGACCCAAGTCGACCACGACGCAAAGTCGCACCTGCGCCAGCGTCTCAGCGCGGAGAAGCCCCACACCGCGCGCCTCAATGAGGCCTGAGATCGTTTCGGGCGCACGCGCGCGCAAAACCGCGCCGTCCCTAAAGACCTCGGTCTTATCGTCGGCCACTAGGATCGCACCACGTGCCATCAGTTCCAAAGCAAGCGCCGATTTACCGCTCCCGGAGGGGCCACAGAGCAAAACGCCGCGCTCATCGAGCGCGACGCAACTGGCGTGCAATAAAATGACGTCGAGGTCGGGCGACGCGGTATTCAACCGCTCAGACCGGCAGACCGACCACAAAACGAGCTCCGAGCGGCTCGGAGGTCAGATCCGCCTCGGTGGGGCGAATGTTTTCCGCCCAGATCACGCCGCCATGCGCTTCAACAATCTGCTTGGAGATCGCAAGCCCTAGTCCGGAATTGTTGCCAAAATGCTCTTCGGGGCGCTGAGAGTAGAAGCGCTTGAAGACCTTGGACAATGCCTGCTCTGGAATGCCGGGGCCGGTGTCTTCGACCACGATCAGGACACGATTGTCCCGCCGCCGCGCCCAGACACGGATCGCATCGCCCTCTTCGCAGAACGAAATTGCGTTGGTGATCAGATTGACAAAAACCTGCGCCAAACGGGCCTCGAGACCCCGGATCAAGATCGGCTCATTCGGCAGCTCGGTGATGTAATCGATTCCCTTGCCGCGGGCGTCTTCGCCCAAATACTGGTTGAGATTGCCGAGCATCTTGAGAAGGTCAAAGTCTTCTTCGTCCTCTTTCACCAGCTCTGCATCCAACCGGGACGCATTGGAAATGTCGCTCACCAACCGATCGAGACGGCGCACATCATGTTCAATCACTTCCATCAGCTTCTCCCGTTGGTCTTCTCGGTGAACCATCCGGAGCGTGCCGACCGCAGACTGCAAACTGGCCAGAGGATTCTTGATCTCATGTGCCACATCAGCTGCAAATTGTTCGTTACTATCGATACGATTATAGAGCGCTTTGACCATTCCACGTAGGGCGCGGCTCAGGCGACCGATCTCATCCGGGCGCGCCGAGAGGTCCGGAATGCGAATGCGTCCCGGTTTGACCTTGTCGTTGTCGCGGTCCTTGCCGAGCTCTGCCGCCTCGGCCAGATCGGCAAGGGGGTTGGCGATCGTGGAAGCCAGCACGAGGCTCAACCCGATAGAGACCAGGAGGGCGACGATGAACATCTGCAATACCCGCTCACGTTCGATGCGGACGAGACGGTCGATTTCGCCAGTTGCCGAAGTCATCAACAGAACGCCCGTTGCCTGGCCCTGCTGCAAAATCGGATTGGTCGCGGCGTAAACGGTTCCGCCTGCACTGTCGGGCACCGCCCCCACCTGTGTTCCATCGCTGAGCGCACGCTGAATGAGAGACAAAAGCTGGGGTTCGGTCAGGTCGATCTCGGCCACGACGTTTTCCGGCGCGCTTTCGCCGCCCACCGCAGACCAGATCGCCTTGAGCGTGTCAGTGATCAGGGTGCGCCCGCCCTCATTGTCGTTGAGCCGATTGAGCGCATCCGCACGCATGACGCCTTTTTGCTGGTCCAACAGGGTCAGCGACGTATCAAACACAAAAATTTCAACGCCGCCACGCAACGAAATATTATCGAGCGTGCGCGAAATATCCTCCGCGCTGGGTGTGACACCAGCCTCGCCCCCCTCAAAAAGCTGCACCTCAAGTACATCCGTAGCCAGCATCGCCTCGGATACCAATGTGCCAAGCCGCTGGTATACAAGGCTCTGCCGCGCGGAGTTCAAATAGAGGATCCCCGACACAAGGATGATCAGTGCAATCAGGTTGAAGGTGATGATTTTACGCGCCAGCGGAGAACCGCGCAGCGAAAACCAGCCACGCCGCGCCCGTTTGGCCCGCATTTCGCGCCCGACCGTCTGCTCTGGTGCGACCCAATCGTCACCCAGCACCAGATCCCCGTCCCGGCGTGAATCCCGGCCCGTCTGCCGGTGTGTATCGGTCATGCTACTATCGCGCATGCACGCATGTCTCCGCCAAAGACCCCGAACGTCGGGGTCTTATTCTTCATTGTAGCGGTAGCCGATCCCATAGAGGGTCTCGATCGCTGCGAAATCCGCATCGGCGCTGCGCATCTTTTTGCGCAGGCGCTTGATATGACTGTCGATAGTCCGGTCATCCACATAGACCTGATCATCGTAGGCCACATCCATCAGCTGGTCGCGGCTTTTGACAAATCCGGGGCGTTGCGCCAGCGCTTGCAACAGCAGGAATTCCGTCACGGTCAGCGAAACATCCTGCCCCTTCCAGCTCACGGCGTGGCGCAGCGGGTCCATCCGCAGATGGCCGCGTTCCATCACCTTGGTTTCCGGCGCGGTGCCCACCTCATCGGTGGCGACAGCTTCCTGTCGGCGCAGAAGGGCGCGAATACGCTCAACCAGGAGACGCTGAGAGAACGGTTTTTTGACGTAATCATCGGCGCCCATGCGCAGACCCAGAACCTCGTCGATCTCGTCATCCTTGGAAGTGAGAAAGATCACCGGCATCTGAGTTTTCTGGCGCAGGCGCTGCAACAGATCCATGCCATCCATGCGCGGCATCTTGATATCGAGAACGGCCATATCCGGCAGTTTCTTGTTGAAGGCGTCCAGTGCCGCCTGCCCGTCATTATAGGTTTCGACTTCGAACCCTTCGGCCTCCAGTGTCATCGACACCGAGGTCAGGATGTTCCTGTCGTCATCGACCAAAGCAATCTTTGACATCGGATTTGCCCTTATCTGCTCATTATTCGTTTATTTTATGCCCTTTGTCGCTTGGAAGGCGCCTCGAATCAATCCCTGATTAACGAATCAGGCGAAACTTTGGCGCCTATTGACGCAAAAATACCTTATCATCTGTTAAAGAGCGTCGCGTGAAACATCGCGAGCGGCTCCGTGAAACACCCCTGTTCACTATGGGAAACTTTTGGTGGCGCTAAAGGTTTGCTTGGTTGCGCTAACGACCTGAAACCCTCCTGTTCATCCTGCAAAACCTCGTGTTAAGACCGCCTCATGAGTGCGATTATTGCGCTCCGGCGCCCTATGGCGCAGCCTTTGATCTATGCGGTCCCTGTCACAGCTCCATTGCATCATGCAGGGCCGACACCAGGAGAGACAACAAGATGACATCTGGACGGGTAAACCCGAACTTCCGCCTCGAGGATCAGGGAATAGAGGGTCTGGGCAATGTCTATTATAACCTCATGGAACCGGCCCTTGTTCAAGAAGCGCTCAGCCGTGGCGAAGGCAACCTTGGAAAAGGGGGCGCTTTCCTCGTCACCACCGGCAAGTTCACGGGTCGCTCCCCCAAGGACAAACATGTGGTGAAGACGGCCTCTGTTGCCGATACGATCTGGTGGGAAAACAACGCCGAAATGAGCCCCGAGGGCTTTGACGCGCTTTATGCGGACATGGTCGAGCACATGAAAGGCCGCGACTATTTCGTGCAGGATCTCGTCGGGGGCGCTGACCCCGTGCACGCGATCAATGTGCGCATGGTCACCGAGCTGGCGTGGCACAACCTCTTTATCCGCCACCTGCTGCGTCGCCCCGACCGCGAAGATCTGGATGACTTCACCGCCGATTTCACCATCATCAACTGCCCCTCTTTCCAGGCAGACCCCAATAAGCACAACTGCCGATCCGAAACCGTGATTGCGCTGAACTTCGATCGCAAGATGATCCTGATCGGCGGCACCGAGTATGCGGGTGAGAACAAGAAATCCGTCTTCACCCTTCTGAACTACCTGCTCCCCGAAAAGGGCATCATGCCGATGCACTGCTCGGCCAACCATGCCAAGGGCAACCCGGTCGACACCGCCGTGTTCTTCGGCCTGTCAGGCACCGGCAAAACCACGCTTTCGGCAGACCCGGACCGCGTGCTGATCGGTGATGACGAGCATGGCTGGGCGTCCAACGGCACCTTCAACTTTGAGGGCGGCTGTTACGCGAAGACGATCAACCTCAACCCCGAGGCGGAGCCTGAGATTTACGCCACGACCGAGAAATTCGGCACCGTGATCGAGAACATGACCTTCGATCCGGAGACTTTTGATCTCAACTTCGATGATGACAGCCTGACGGCCAACATGCGCTGCGCCTACCCGCTGCATTATATCTCGAATGCATCTGCTTCGGCGCGTGGCGGGCATCCCAAGAACATCATCATGCTCACCTGTGATGCCTTTGGCGTGCTGCCTCCGATTGCCCGTCTGACGCCGGCCCAGGCGATGTACCACTTCCTCTCCGGCTTCACTTCCAAGGTCGCCGGGACCGAGCGTGGCGTCACCGAGCCGGAGCCCACGTTCTCCACCTGCTTTGGCGCGCCCTTCATGCCGCGTCGCCCCGAGGTCTATGGCAACCTCCTGCGCGAAAAGATCGCGGCCCATGGTGCAACCTGCTGGCTGGTGAACACCGGCTGGACAGGCGGCGCCTATGGCACCGGTTCCCGCATGCCGATCAAAGCGACCCGTGCGCTTTTGACTGCTGCGCTTGATGGCTCGCTGGCAAATGCAGAGTTCCGCAAAGATCCGAACTTTGGCTTTGACGTGCCTGTCGCTGCGCCCGGCGTTGCCGAAGTGCTGCTCGACCCGCGCCGCACATGGGACGACAAGGCCGCCTATGACGCGCAGGCAGAGAAGCTGGTGCAGATGTTCTCTGACAACTTCGAACAGTACCTGCCCTACATCGATGAGGACGTGAAAGCAGCCGCCATCTGCTGATCGGCGCTACACGCAAAAAAACACAAAGCCCTCTCTGTTCAATCCGGAGGGGGCTTTTTTGTGTTCCGCGACAAGGGGGCGGCAGGACTTAGCCCCGCAAAAGGGCGCGTCCCACCCTTTGGCTTATCGCTGTGCGTTAATGATGGCGGCCACCCGCTCTGCGATGATCCGGCTGGCTTTAGGCGAAGGGTGAATGCGATCCGGAGCGTGAAAGCTCAGATCGCCATAAGGGACCAGATCGGCCGCAGGCAGAAACGTCACACCGGCATCCCCAGCCGCCAGCTGCGCAAGCCGCGCATCCAGCAGGTCGCCTTCGTCTCGACAATTCTCGATCGGAGATGACCGACCCGGCGTGCGCAAATATCCGAGCATGATCACCCGGGCTTCGGTTTCGCGAATGCGCGTGACAAGTTCGGGAAACGCCCCGGTTGCGCCATCCTGCGAGATGAGCTTGTCCATCTTGCGGTCACATTGCCCGCAGCCACAGCCCAGCCATAGATCGTTGCCACCGCCATTGAGGATCACCCACTCCCATTTCCCCCCGCGGTATTGCTTTGGGATCGACAGACCCGCCGCACCGCTGATCGGGAGACGATAGATCATGCGCGCGCCCAGCACGGAGCGATCAGCGACCGGCTCGCCCAGTTCTTTGGAGACAACATCGGGGATGGATTGCTGGGACAGACCATTCCACGCCATCAGGGAATCGCCCATCGCGAGGATGCGGGTGTCGGTTCCGGTGACGGTTGCGCCACAGGCCGTAAGAAAGCAAAAACTGAGCAATAAGAGCGCGCGACGGATCATAAACGGGGTCTAGCACAAAAGAGGCGTACAGGAAGTTAAACCTCTCGTCGGACAGCGCACCCCGGGATGGAAACGCTGTCCGCCCATCGCGCGACCTTACGCCAGAAGACGCCGCGCGATCACCTGTGCTTGGATCTCAGCTGCGCCCTCAAAAATATTGAGGATCCGCGCATCACAGAGAACGCGAGAGATCTTATACTCTAGCGCGAACCCATTGCCGCCATGGATCTGCAAGCCGTTGTCCGCCGCCGCCCAGGCCACACGCGCGCCGAGGAGCTTGGCCATTCCTGCCTCAAGATCGCAGCGGTGGCCGTTGTCTTTCTCCCAAGCCGAGAAATACGTCAGCTGCCGCGCCACCATGACCTCGACCGCCATCATCGCAAGCTTGGAAGACACACGCGGGAAATTGATCAACGCCTTGCCGAACTGTTTGCGATCCTGTGCATATTGCATCGCAATATCGAGCGCCGATTGAGCCACACCAATCGCCCGGGCCGCGGTCTGGATCCGCGCCGATTCAAAGGTCTCCATCAACTGCTTGAAACCTTTGCCCTCTTCGCCACCAAGGAGGTTGTCCCCCTTCACATGAAAGCCATCGAACCCGAGTTCGTATTCTTTCATCCCGCGATACCCGAGAACCTCGATTTCGCCCCCCGTCATCCCTTCGGTCGGGAAGGGGTTTTCATCCGTCCCCGGCGTTTTTTCCGCAAGGAACATGCTGAGACCGCGATGGTCCGTCGTCTCGGGGTCCGTGCGCGCGAGAAGCGTCATCACATGGGTACGGGCAGCATGGGTGATCCAGGTCTTGTTGCCGGTGATCTGATAATCACCGCTCGCGTCTTTCACCGCGCGGGTGCGTAGGCTGCCGAGGTCAGAGCCGGTATTGGGCTCGGTAAAGACTGCCGTGGGAAGAATCTCGGCGCTCGCGATCTTGGGCAGCCATTGCTGTTTCTGCGCGTCGGTGCCCCCGGCAAGGATCAGCTCGGCGGCAATTTCGGAGCGGGTGCCCAGAGAGCCGACACCGATGTAACCGCGCGACAGCTCCTCAGAGACCACACACATCGACGCTTTGGAGAGCCCGAAGCCGCCAAACTCCTCTGGGATAGTCAGGCCGAAGACCCCCATTTCTGCCAGCTCTTCAATCACGTCGAGGGGAATCAACTCGTCCTTCAGGTGCCAGTCGTGCGCAAAGGGTTCGACCTTCTCCTGCGCGTAGCGGCGGAATTGATCGCGGATCATCTCCAGCTCTTCGTCGAGCCCGGAGGCCCCGAACATCGTACTCCCCGCCTGCTGCTCCATCAATTCCACAAGACGGACCCGCGCAGCCTGCGTGTTTCCCGACTGCGTAAGCGTCATGACTGCGGGTGCCATCAGCGCGCGCTGATCGTCCTGCGACAGCCCCAGATCCTGAAGGCGAAGCACCTCGCCCTGGTTCATCTGGATCCCGCCATAGATCTGCCAGAGATATTCTCCAAAGGCGATCTGGTGGATCAACTGCTCCATCTCGCCAAACTTTGCGTCTCGCTCAAGCGCCTCTGCCCAGCGATGCATCTGGCGCAGGGAATAGACGTAGGTGGCAAGCCATGCGAGCCCGTGGGCGGCATATTGGTGCTGCTCTACCAGCGCCCCGGAAACCCTGCCGTTGTTGCTGACGTTGTCACGCACCCGTGCGGTCGCGCGCTCCAGCAGCTCGTCCAGAGGCGGCAGCGCCTCCTTGGTCAATGCCAGAAGCTCCGGCAGCAGAGGGGTGTTGGGTTTCATATCCTGTCCGTCCAATTGTCCGTCATGGGGCATGCGTATGGTCCTCCTCAGGGCTTGCCCCCTGATAGGTCATTTTGCACCTGCAGCGCAATATTAAATCTCATATGGGCAAATTTTCATTCGATAATTACCCAGAGGTTTTGCAGTGCAGCACGCGCTGGGTGTGCTAAAGGCAGTGGTATGACTGATCTTATTCCCTTTCTCGCGCCGGCCGGATTCGTGCTCGCCTTCATCATTGCGCTTATTGCAGGCACCATAAAAGGCCTTGTGGGCTTTGCCATGCCCATGATCATGGTCTCGGGCCTAAGCTCCATCATGGCACCGGACCTGGCTTTGGCAGGGCTGATTCTCCCCACGCTCGTCACCAACGGGTTTCAAGCCCTGAAACAGGGACCGGCCGCCGCTTGGGCGTCGATGAAACGGTTTCGCACATTCCTTCTTGTGGGGGGGCTCTTCTTGCTGATGAGTGCGCAACTGGTGCGCCTGCTTCCGCCACAGGTGATGCTGCTCATCATTGGTGCGCCAATCACGCTCTTTGCGTTGACGCAGCTGCTTGGAAAACAGCTCGTTCTGCATGAAGCCTCGCGCCGGATGGAGATCGGCATTGGCGCTTTTGCAGGGTTCATCGGTGGCTTTTCAGGTATTTGGGGCCCCCCGACCGTGGCGTATCTCACCGCGCTCGGGACCGAGAAAAAGGAACAGATGCGCATTCAGGGCGTGATCTACGGCCTTGGGGCCGTTGTATTGTTCTTTGCTCATATCGGGTCTGGTGTGATGCGCGGCGAGACCCTGCCTTTTTCCATTCTGATGATCGTACCAGCACTCCTTGGCATGTGGGTCGGCGGGCGGCTGCAGGATCGGATCGACCAGAAGACATTCCGCCGCGCCACCTTGTTTGTGCTGCTGATCGCGGGTCTCAACCTGCTGCGCCGCGCCTGGGTGGGCTGAGGCAATGCCCTTTGGCCTCAATACCTGGCTGACAGCCAGTCAGATCGCAAGCGGGACCATTGTGGTATCCGTTGTGGTCCTGCTGCTCAAGCTCGGGGCTTGGGCCATGACCGGATCGGTCGCATTGTTCTCTGATGCGATGGAGAGTCTCGTCAATGTCTCGGCGGCGGTGCTTGCGTGGTTTGCGATCCGCTATGCCCAGCGCCCCGCCGATGACGGACACCCGTTTGGACATCACAAGGCCGAGTATTTCTCTGCCGTGATCGAAGGGATCATGATCATTCTCGCCGCGGTTCTGATTTTGCATCAGGCCTTTGCCACATTGACCGCGGGCACCCGGGCAGATCTCTCGGCGATTGGGCTGGGCGTCAATGGCATCGCGCTGGTCATCAACCTGGTCTGGGCGCAGGTCCTGCTGCGGGCCGGAAAACGCATAAACTCGCCTGCATTTGCGGCGGGTGGCCGTCACCTGATGGGGGACGTGTGGACCTCCGCCGGAGTGATGGTCGGGCTTTTGTTGGTGCTGGCGACGGGATGGCACATTCTTGATCCCATTCTTGCGCTGCTGGTTGCGGTCAACATCCTGCGAGAAGGGCTGCATGTGGTCTCTGACTCTATCGATGGCCTGATGGACAAAGCCGCCTTACCTGATGAGCAGGAGAAAATAGCCTCGGTTATTCTTGGTTCCGGTGGCGGTGCGCTTCAGATCCATGACATCAAGACCCGGCGCGCGGGCAAAGCCATATTTGTCGAGTTTCACATGGTTGTGGATGGCGAAATGTCGGTCGCTGAAAGCCATGACATCTGTGACCGCCTTGAAGCAGAGATCGAAGCCGCCCTGCCCGGCGTTCATGTAACCATCCATGTCGAGCCGGACAACAAGCTCGAGGCGGACGGCATCGAGCCGCCCGCGCTCTGACGCCCCTTGCTGTGGGGCAACTGGCGTCGCCCCGTACCTTCTCAGGCGCGCGTCGCCAAGGCGCGCAGACCGGTCATCAGGGCCAGAAGGGTTTTGGTGTACTGCTCGCTTGTGAGCCGCCCTGCGTCGTCAAACTCCTTGCTGGAGCCCGCAAGGTGCACTTCTGGCCCCGGCAGGACATTGGCTCGAAACGGCACCATAAAGCTGCGCAGCACCATCTGCGCCCGCTCCCCACCCGCACGCCCGGCGGCCGCGGACATCACTGCAACAGGCTTGTCCTGCCATGGATTGCCCTCGGTGCGGCTGACCCAATCAAGCGCATTCTTGAGCACCCCCGAAGGCCCTTTGTTGTATTCCGGTGTCGAGATCACAACCGCGTCCGCGCGCGCGACCTGATCTGCAAGAGCCTGCACCACTGCGGGAATGCCCTCAGCGCTTTCAAGATCCCCATCATAGAGCGGCATATTCAGATCGCCCTCGATCACCTCGGCGGACCCAAATAGCCGCGCGGCCTCACGGGCGAGTTTGAGGTTGGTTGCCTCCTTGCGCAAGGAGCCGGAGAGAATAAGCAATACCGGATCAGCCATCGATAAGTCCTTTCAGAAAATCTGTTTCGTGTTGAAAGCTAGGCTCTTCCCCGGCTCAGACAAACAGGGATCACCGCAGGCGGGGTGTGCATTGCCACACATGGTGCCCCGGGGTACGCAAAAGGCCGCGCTCTGGGAGCGCGGCCATATCTTGTGCACCTTTAGAAGTGCGATCAGCTTGCTTGCGGGATGATCACGATTTCCACCCGCCGATTACGCGCTTTGCCTTCGGGCGTGAGGTTGCTGGCAACGGGTTGGTCTTCGCCGCGCCCAATGATCCGCATACGGCCGTAGGACACGCCGCCTGCTGCAATCTCATCCGCGACGGCGTTGGCACGGCGCTCGGACAAGCTGTAGTTATAAGACGCAGCCCCATCGCTGTCCGTATGACCGATAACTTGCACGATGCTGCCGGGATAGCGCTGCAGGCTACCCGCCACCTTGCGCAGGTCGCTGCGCACCACCGAGGAAATCGCTGCACTGTCGGTGGCAAACGTCAGATCATTGGGCAGCGAGACGATCAGGCGATCGCCGGTATTGACGATCGAAATTGAGTCATTGTCGAGACTCTGGCGCAGCTCGGCCTCCTGCTTGTCGAGTTCACGACCAATCAGCCCGCCCGCAAGCGCTCCAACCGCAGCGGTGCCGATAATCGTTTCCGCCTTGTCGTCATCCGCAGTCGCAGCGCCAATGCCAGCCCCGATCAAGCCACCGATGATAGCCCCGTTCTGAGAGCGGTTGATCCCGCCGGGCGCACCGTAGGACGCAGGATCATCACAGGCACTGAGGGCAACGGCGGCGGTCAATACGCCAAGAGCGGGGAGTTTTGCAAAAGACATACTGTCTACCTTTTCTTCTTCAAACCTGTCTGGCTTTGCGCGCGTGTTCTGCTCGGCGCACCGACATTATGTATAGATATTGTGCGCATTACGCGGCGCAGCAAGCACCAAGACCTCCGGTTCGGCGAAATGCCGCGCACCATGGCGCCGCCAATCGGACGCATCTGATCGGTCGCCAGTGGGCTCGACTACGCTTTGTAGACATAGGTGTTGCTCTCCTGCTCCTGCCAGAGCTTACGCAACACATCTGCCTCAGCGGCAAAGGAGCAGTCGAGCAATTCTGCCGACATCATGCGCTCTGTGCGAAAGTGGCGAAAGCCGCCACGCAACTCGCACCACGCCGCAAGCAACGTGCAGTCGGTATGATAGATGAGCGCGAGAGGGCGCAGAAACCGTTCGCTGCGTTCTCCAGCGCCATTCACATAGGCCAGGTGCAACTTTTGCGAACTGCGCACCGCTTGGCGAAGGATGGCCTTTGACACACACCCCTCCTCGGGGTTGTCAAGCGGGGCGCCATAGGGCGCGACCTGCAGCCATTCAGCGCTGGCATGTACGTCGCAGATCTTACGCCCTACGCGCGCGGCTGCCTGCTGCAGCGCGCCATCACCGGTGCGCATCAACATTGCGAGGCCAACGTGCAGCGCTTCGATTTCCTCTTCGTCGAAATTGAGAGGCGGCAGATCGTAACCCTTGCGTAGCATATAGCCGATGCCCGCCTCGCCCTCGACCGGGGTACGCATGGCCTGAAGTGCGGCGATGTCACGGTAAATCGTGCGTTTGGAGACCTCAAGCTGCGCCGCAAGATCCTCGGCCCGCACCGGCGCAGGCGCCGCGCGCAGGATCTGGATCAGCTCGAACATCCGATTGCTGCGAGTCATGAAACCTCCGGTGATGGCACCTCTCTGGCACCTGATTTGATAGCCTGCTGCCAATCTAACAGGTCCCGCTGACAACAGGGTGTCAGCAGCGTTCTGGTTGTCTCGCGCATTGTACAACCCGAAACGGAGATCACGATGTCCGTTTATGATTGGATCGCACTCGCCACCCTCGGTCTTGACCGCTGGAAACAACCGCGCCAACCGCGCACCACCTATGAGATCGAACGCCAAGAGGCCTGGGATCAGATCGAGGCCCATCAACGGGCGAAACGGCGCGGAAGACGCAAAGCCTTGATGAAACTGATGCGCCGGTCAATCCGCGTGCCGTTCAGGCGACGGCCTCTGGTTCGGCCTCGGTACGGGCCGCCTCTAAAGCCAGCATCGCGCGTTTGACGGGCACACCCCAGTGATAGCCCCCCATGCCTCCGCCTTTGCGAAGGACGCGATGGCAGGGAATGAGCCAGCTGAGCGGATTCTTCCCTACGGCTGTGCCAACGGCGCGCACGGCACGTGGGTTATCGATCGCCTGCGCGATATCGCCATAGGTGGTCGCCTGACCTTCAGGGATCTGCAACAGCGCCTCCCAGACCTTGATCTGCAGCGGGGCGCCAATCAGATGGAGGGCGGTTTCTCCCTTTTGGGCAAAGGCGGCCTCAACCCGCGGGCGAAGGGCATCGGGGTCTTCAACAAACTCCGCCTTCGGCCAGCGGGCTCGCATGTCCTCCCAAGCGGCCTCTGGCCCAACCTCGGCGGCAAAGGCCAGCCCACAGAGCCCCTTCTCTGTCCCCATCGCAAGCGCCTGCCCAAAGGGGCTGTCAAACCACCCCCAGCGCACAGTAAGCCCCGCGCCACGGCGGGCATAATCTCCGGGACTCATGGCCTCCCATCGCACAAACAGGTCGTGCAACCGCCCCGATCCAGAAAGGCCCACCGCATGTGCGGTCTCCAGAAGAGGCAGATCCTCGTGGAGCAGCGCTTTGGCATGACCAAGGCGCAAATATTGCTGATACCGCTTGGGGGAAACGCCAGCCCAAGAGGAAAAGACGCGCTGGAAATGCGCGGCGCTCATGCCCATGCGCGCCGCCAACTCCTCCAGCGACAGATCGCCACCATCCGCATCGATGACCTCGATAGCGCGCCGGATCACCCCGTAGTGGTACGCCTGTTCATCCCGCTGCATGGCACCTCGTCCTCTTGTATTGGGTCAATACTCTGGAGACGCACCTTAGCCAACGTGCCGCGCGGCGGCGACCCGGAACCTGCGGTTTGGCCGTCCAGGCCCATGGTTAGCGCGTCTTTTGCATCGCAATGCGCCGCCCGCGGCAAATGCTTTGCGTTTTTAATTTGCGCCCCCGTTCCGCAGCGGGCAAAAGAAGCCCCGATGGCCAAGCAACTCGATTATCATACGCTCCGCGAGATCTTTACGCGGTTCCAGGACGCCGAGGCCGAACCCAAGGGCGAACTCGACCACGTCAACGTTTATACGTTGGTGGTGGCCGTGGCTTTGTCCGCTCAGGCCACGGATGCTGGCGTGAACAAAGCCACCAAGGATTTGTTCAAAATTGCCGATACACCCCAAAAGATGCTCGACCTCGGCGAGGAGGGTGTGATCGAACACATCAAGACGATTGGCCTTTATCGCAACAAGGCCAAGAACGTCATCAAGCTATCGCGCATTCTCGTCGACGAATACAGCGGCGAAGTTCCTTGTTCGCGCGCCGCACTGGAGAGCCTACCGGGGGTCGGGCGCAAGACCGCAAATGTGGTTTTGAACATGTGGTGGCGGTACCCGGCACAGGCAGTGGACACCCATATCTTTCGCGTCGGCAACCGGTCGGGCATCTGTCCGGGCAAGGATGTAAACGCGGTCGAGCGCGCAATCGAAGACAATATCCCGGTCGACTTCCAGCTGCATGCACATCACTGGCTGATCCTGCATGGCCGCTATCATTGCAAGGCGCGCAAACCTCTGTGTGCGACCTGCATCATCCGTGACCTCTGCCTCTACGAGGAAAAAACACTATGACCAAAACCTACCAACTCGTTGGCATCGGCAATGCTGTTGTCGACGTGATCTCGCAATGTGATGACAGTTTTCTGGATCACATGGGGATCGAAAAAGGCATTATGCAGCTGATCGAGCGCGAACGGGGTGAGGTGCTTTATGCCGCGATGAAAGAGCGGGTGCAGACCCCGGGCGGATCCGTCGCCAACACAATCGCCGGGGCAGGTGCGCTGGGGCTATCCGCCGCGTTTATCGGGCGGGTGCATGACGACGCTTTGGGGCGGTTTTATGCAGAAGCCATGCAAGACGATGGCGTTGATTTTGTGAACCCACCCGTCGCTGGCGGCGAGCTGCCAACCTCGCGTTCGATGATCTTTGTCTCGCCCGACGGCGAGCGGTCGATGAACACCTATCTTGGCATTTCATCAGAGCTTAGCTCAGCAGATGTCTCCAACGCGGTCGCCGGCCAAGCGCAGATCATGTTCCTCGAGGGCTATCTGTTCGACAAGGACAAGGGCAAATCCGCCTTTATGGAAGCCGCACGCGACTGCCGCGCGGGCGGTGGCAAGCCCGGCATCGCCATCTCCGATCCGTTCTGCGTCGAACGCCACCGCGCGGATTTCCTGAAACTGATTGAGACCGAGCTGGAATTTGTGATCGGCAACGAGGATGAGATCCGCTCGCTGTTTGAGACAGATGATCTGGAGGCGGCGCTCGCCAAGACAGCCGCGATTTGCCCGTTGGTGGTCTGCACGCGCTCTGGCGATGGTGTGACCGTCGTCAGTCAGGAAGGCCGTATCGATGTCCCTGTGATCAAGGTTGTGCCTGTCGATGCAACCGGCGCTGGAGATCAATTTGCGGCAGGTTTCCTGTTCGGGCTCGCCGAGGGACGGGATCTGGAGACCTGCGCACGCATGGGCAACGCCTGCGCCGCAGAGGTTATCAGTCACATTGGCCCCCGCCCCAAGGCGGACATGCGCGCTGTGCTGAAAGAGGCGGGTCTCCTCTAATCAATCTTGCGGCCGGACGGAGTTGAACTTTGGCCCGGTCCCGCATCGCTGAGACTATTCGTCTTACCCCAAACCACCCAACCGCAGGTAGATTTCAAATTACGAAATATGAGAATGGGTGTTTCCGCTGAGCGACCCCTATTCACATAGACGAATCGATTCGCACGAATCCAGAAAAACCATCAAATTACGCAATACAGACACCCGTGACCTGCATTCAGAACAAAAAGCTTGCATAATCGTATATCCGTGACCCAAAAGCATGTGCCGGCCGGTATGTTTGCAAATTTTTAAAGCACGCGCCGAGAAAATCCTGTGAAGGCTCAGAAAACCCACAGGACACCAAGATGTTTCGCTCAAAAAACATGCGAATTTCTCGCAAGCTGCCGCTGCTGTTTGCAGGCTTTTGCGCGGGAACCAGCTTTCTTCTCATTGCCGCTTCCTTGATCGCCTTCAACCGCTTTGCAGAACGATCTGTGCAGGACCAAATGGTGTCCCTTCTGGCCGATCGAAGCTATTCGGTGCGGCAAATCATCTCCAACATCGAGACTGATCTTGTTTCTTTGTCCCAGTCGCCCGCGACGTCCTCTGCCCTGGTGGCGTTTGACGAAGGCTGGGAGGCTCTGGGTCCGGATGCACAAGCCGCCCTGCAAACGGCCTACATCACTCAAAACCGCCACCCCACTGGTGCAAAGCACAAGCTTGATCGCGCGGAGGGAGAGGCCGCCTATCACGACGCCCATGAGACCTTTCACAATGGCCTGCGAACGCTGATTGAAGTCAAAGGCTATTATGACGCCTTCCTGATCAATCCCGAAGGCGACATTATCTATTCGGTCTTCAAGGAGCTGGATTACGCCACCAACCTCAGCGATGGAAAATATGCACAATCCGGCCTTGGTGCTGCCTATCGCGCGGCCACTAAGGCGGCGGAACGCGAGGTCGTCTTTGCAGATATGGATCCCTATGCGCCCAGCGCGGGCGCGGCGGCAGCATTTCTGGCAACCCCTGTCAAAGGCTCCGATGGCTCCCTCATCGGTGTGATCGCCGTGCAAGTACCCGTCGATATGCTAGGCGTGATCACCAACAACAGCGATGGGCTTGGCAAAACCGCGCAGGTCTTTCTTGTAGGTGCTGATTTTAAGGCCCGCACCAAATCCCGTTTCGACGGCGGCTTTGGCGTGCTGGAGACGCTGCCCGAAGTCGACCACATCAAAGAAGCCCTGCGTGGCGAGACGGGCTTTTCCGTTGGAACAATCGGCCTGGATGGCCACCCAGTATATGCGGCATCGCGCCCCCTGGGCCTCGAGCTGGCCAATTGGGCTCTGGTGGTCGAGCAAGATGTTTCGGATGTGATGGCTCCTGTGCGCCAAAAAGCGTGGGCCTTGGTTCTCATCGGGCTCGCGGTCTGCACGATCATGTCATTGATTGGCTGGCGGATCGCAACCTCGATCACGCGCCCCCTGCATCAGATCGCAGTGGGGATGGATCGCGTCGCCTCTGGAGATGTGGCCACCACAGTCGAAGAAGCCCAGCGCAGCGATGAAATCGGCGACATCGGGAAATCGCTTCTGTCGCTGCAAGAGGACCTTAAAGTCGCGCGCGATGCAGAAGAGCAGCGCATCGAGCAACAGCGCGAACAGGAGAAGGTTGTCGAAAACCTGAGCGCGGGGCTTTTGCAGCTTTCTCAAGGTGACTTCTCCGCCACGATTGATACGCCGTTCTCCGGCGAGCATGAGACGCTGCGCGCGGACTTCAACAAGACCGTCACCACACTGAATGAGACGCTTGGGCATGTGGTGACTGCGGTGAGCCGCATCCGAAACGGCGCTGCAGAGATCAATCAATCTTCCAACGACCTGTCCCATCGCACAGAGAGCCAGGCCGCGACACTTGAAGAAACTGCCGCTGCATTGGAAGAAATGACCGCAAGCGTGAAATCTGCGGCGGATAGCGCGCGCAGCGTGGAAACCATCACCGGCGAAGCCAAACAGGAGGCAGAAGCCAGTGGCAAAGTGGTGCAAAACGCTGTGACCGCGATGACCGAAATCGAAGAATCCTCAAAACAGATCGCGCAGATCATTCTGGTGATCGACGACATCGCCTTTCAGACAAACCTGTTGGCGCTGAACGCAGGTGTCGAGGCGGCGCGTGCAGGTGAAGCCGGTCGCGGGTTTGCCGTGGTCGCAAGCGAAGTGCGCGCATTGGCGCAGCGGTCTTCGGACGCCGCGATGGAAATCAAAACGCTGATCGGTGAAAGCTCCAAACAAGTGGAATCGGGCGTTGATCTGGTGGGTAAAGCCGGCGAAGCCCTCAACATGATCGTCGAGCGGGTCAATAATATCGCGCAGCTGGTCTCCGGCATCGCCGAAGGCGCTTCAGAGCAATCCAACGGGATCGAGGAAATCAACACTGGCATGGTGCAGCTGGATCAGGTCACGCAACAAAACGCCGCGATGGTCGAAGAGGCTTCAGCAGCTTGCCAGATGCTTGACACTGACGCATCTGAACTGGGTGGCGTTGTGGCCAAGTTCAAACTCTCCGGTCAAACTGCACAAAACACCCCAACCACATCCACGGCTGTGTCCTCGGCGGCTGCCAGCGACAGTTGGGATCTGGACGCGGAAACGGATGAGACGCCCATGGCGCCTACAGCACATGGGGTCCCCACCAGCAACGGCAACGCGGCCTATAACTTTTACGAGGACTTCTGATCGCGCACCACGCTGGGTCCGAGGTATCCGTCCAGCTGATGGGCACCAGCACTTGCGCCGCTCCATGAGGGGTGCGCCACGTCAGCTGCGGCCTGCGGCGGTCAGGGCCTTTGACAAAAGCTGCGCCAGATTTTCCACGTCGGCCGTCGACAGCCCCTCAAGAAGCGAAGCCTGCGTGGCCACATGTGCCTCGACGACCTGATCGATCAGAGCAATCCCCTTGTCGGTCAGCGCAATCAGGAAACTCCGGCTATCGCTGGGATTTGTCGTACGCGTGACCAGACCGTCCGCCTCAAGACGATCGATCCGGTTTGTCATCGTCCCTGAAGCCACCATCGTTGCCTTCATGAGGTCTCCGGCAGAGAGACAATGCGGAGCCCCAGCACGCCGTAGGGTCGCCAGAACATCGAACTTCGCACCGTTCAACCCAAAGCTGGCAAAGGTTTTCGCCATTGCCTTGGAGTATTCAAGCTGAAGCCTGCTCACCCGGCCGATCACCCCCATTGCGGTGACATCAAGGTCGGGGCGTTCCCGTCGCCATTGCTCTAAAACGAAGTCCACATGATCCATTCGCCAGTAATGTGCCGCCGCACGAAGAACGTCAATGTCGGCATATATCTTGACATCGAGACATATGTCAATTATCTCGACATCAAGATATACAAGAGTAGAGATCATGACACAGACAAGAGACCTTGCGCTCACGGCGCTGGCGCCCGCGATTTGGGGAAGCAGCTATTTTGTGACCACAAGCTTGCTGCCCGGAGAATCTCCCTTTTTGGTCGCACTCTTGCGCGCTCTGCCCGCAGGGATCTTGCTGCTGGCACTGGTGCGCCAGCTGCCGCCTGCGGCCTTGTTGCCAAAGATCATAGTCCTCGGTGCGCTGAACTTTTCCGTCTTTTGGACGCTCCTGTTCCTGTCGGCCTACCAGTTGCCAGGCGGGGTCGCGGCGACATTGGGGGCGGTGCAACCTCTGTTTGTCGTTGGCCTGTCGGGTGCGTTGCTCGGAACACAGATCCATAGCAAAGCCGTTGCCGCCGCGATGCTGGGGATGGTGGGCGTCGCACTGTTGGTTCTGGGACCGGATGCGCGCCTCAACGCAACGGGTGTGCTGGCAGGTCTGGGTGGCGCGCTCTCCATGGCATCCGGAGTGGTTCTGAGCCGCAAATGGCAACCTGACGTCCCCGCGCTGACCTTTACCGCGTGGCAACTCACCGCCGGGGGAATCCTACTTATACCCGTCGCCGTGATCGCACTGCCAGAATGGCCAAGCCTCAGCGCGCATAACCTTATGGGTCTCGGCTATATGAGCTTGATTGGCGGCGCGCTGACCTATGTCATTTGGTTTCGCGGCATCGCGCGCATCGCCCCCGCACAAATCTCGCTCTTGGGGGTGTTCAGCCCGCTGACCGCCGTGATCCTCGGGATGGCTTTTGCAAACGAGACCTTCTCGATCTGGCAGGCTATCGGGGCCTTTGTCGCCCTGCTCTCAGTCTGGTTGGGCGGGCAAGCGCCGCGCCCACTCCCCAAGTCCACCGCCGCGCAGGTGCCAGCCGAATAACTCTGGCGCGCCCTCGGCGGGGGCGCGCTTGCAAGCTTAGGCTTATTCCTTGTCCGACGGGATCAACGCACCGTCGAAATTGTCGGGCAACTGCGATGGGCACGCCCCGCCCTGATGGCATTGAAGAACCGTATCACCCGCGCGCCCGTCTTCGGCGGAAAAGAAGAAACCGCCACATGGCTCGACGACCGCAACCACGCGTCCTTCGATCTGTCGCGCAAAGAACAAATAGCGCGTTCCGGACACCAGACTGCCACACCACGGGCCAAGGCAATGGGCCTCCAAAATGATCTCCCCCTCGACGGGTTGGTCAAACATCCGTTGCCCCAACAAGAGCCCCGTCACCTGCGCCGGGATCTCGATTGGCTCTTCCGTCGCGCTGGGGTCTGCTTCGGAATATTGAGGTAACAGCGCTTCGTCAAAACTTACGCGGCCTTCAATAACCACAAAAGCGTCCTCGCGTTCGGACACAATCCGATAGACGTCCCCCGGCCCCATCGGCAAACAGCTGAGCGCAGCAGTCTCCGTCGCCGTCAAGAGGGCCAGCCCCGCGGCGAGGGCAATGTTACAAATGGGCTTTGAATTCCTCGACAACACGGGCGTAGACCTCCTTTTTGAAAGGAACAACCTTGTCCACCAACTGCTCCACGGGCTGCCAGCACCATGCTGAAAACTCGGGGCTGTCGGTTGCAATATTGATCTGATCGTCACGCCCAAGAAAACGCAACAGAAACCATTTCTGCTCCTGACCACGATACTTTCCGCCCCAGAAATGCGGCACAACGTCATGGGGCAAGTCATAGGGTAGCCAGCCATCGCTTTCGGCAATGACTTCGACCAGATCTGGGGTGACGCCGGTTTCTTCTTCGAGCTCGCGCAATGCCGCGAGACGGGCATCCTCGCCCTTATCAATACCGCCCTGAGGCATCTGCCATGCTTCTTTGTGGCGATCCATCCGCTGCCCGACCCAGACTGCGCCTGCAGCATTGATCATCATGACCCCCACGTTTGGGCGGTATGGCAAAGCGGCGATCTGCTCTGGGGTCATTTCCTTGGCGGGTGTTTTGCTCATGCCTCAGTCTCCGGCGAGGGTTGCTCTGCCCCTCTTAGACCGTGTGCCGCCGGGGCACGCAAGGGGGTGACGCCGCGTCTGCAGGTGACATTCCATGCGCTTCGGGCGATCCTTGCGCCCTCACGCGGTGCGCGTAACAAGTGCCGCGCAGTACACAGAGGGAGAGTGTCATGGCTGCGTACCCACATCTGCTGGCCCCGTTGGATCTGGGCTTTACCACGCTGAAGAACCGGGTTCTGATGGGCTCCATGCACACCGGGCTCGAAGAGACCCGCGACTGGAATCGCGTGGCCGAGTTCTACGCCGCGCGCGCGCGCGGCGGGGTGGCCTTGATGGTCACCGGCGGCATTGGCCCCAACCTCGAAGGCTCCGTGCTGCCGGGTGCAGCGATGATGACCACAGAAAAAGATGTCGAGAACCATTCGGTCGTCACGAAGGCCGTGCATGAGGCAGGCGGCAAGATCGCAATGCAGATCCTGCACGCAGGCCGCTATGCCTATGGTCCCAAATGCGTTGCACCGTCGCCCGTCAAGTCGCCCATCTCGCCCTTCCCCCCGACCGAGCTCGACGAGGAAGGCATCGAAAAACAGATCTCCGACATCGTGAATGCCGCACGGCTGGCGCAAGAAGCAGGCTATGATGGTGTCGAGATCATGGGGTCGGAGGGGTACTTCCTCAATCAGTTCCTCGTCACACATACCAACAAACGCGAAGACCGCTGGGGCGGATCCTATGAGAACCGCATGCGTCTGCCGGTCGAGGTGGTGCGCCGTGTACGCGAGGCCGTGGGGACGGAGTTCATCCTGATTTATCGTCTCTCGATGATCGATCTTGTGCCCAATGGCTCCACCTTCGAGGAGGTCGTGCAACTGGCTAAGGCGGTCGAGACCGCCGGGGCGACGATCATCAACACCGGCATTGGCTGGCACGAAGCGCGCATACCGACGATTGCCACATCGGTGCCGCGCGCGGCCTTTGCCTGGGTGACGCAGAAACTGATGGGGCAGGTCTCGATTCCGGTGATCACTTCGAACCGGATCAATACGCCCGAGGTTGCAGAGGACGTCCTCGCGCAGGGCTGTGCCGATATGGTCTCCATGGCGCGGCCAATGCTGGCGGATGCGGATTTTGTGGCCAAAGCCGCCGCCGGACGCGGAGATGAAATCGCGCCCTGTATCGCCTGCAACCAGGCCTGTCTGGATCACACATTTGGTGGCAAGCTCACGTCCTGCCTGGTGAACCCCCGCGCCTGCCACGAAACCGAGCTCACTCTCACCCCTGCTGAGACGATCAAATCCGTCGGGATCGTCGGTGCTGGACCTGCGGGTCTGTCGACCGCGCTTGCCGCGGCAGAGCGCGGCCACAAGGTCACGTTGTTTGATGCCGCAGATGAAATCGGCGGGCAGCTCAATATGGCCAAACAGGTCCCCGGCAAAGAGGAGTTCTGGGGGCTTGTTGATTGGTATCGCACTATGATTGCAAAGGAAGGCGTCACTCTGGAATTGGGCCGCCGCGTCGATGCCGCAGATCTCAAGGACTTCGACGAGGTGATCATCGCGACCGGAGTCACGCCGCGTGATCCACACATTCCGGGTCAGGACCACCCTTCGGTCCTAAGCTACATCGACGTCCTGCGCCACAAAGCTCCGGTTGGAGAAAAGGTTGCGGTCATCGGTGCGGGCGGTATCGGGTTTGATGTGTCGGAATACCTGCTGCACGAGGGCGAAAGCCCCGCTGAGAGCCTACCGCTTTGGATGCGCGAATGGGGGGTAACCGACCCGGCCGATCATCGCTCGGGACTCGCTCCCGAGGGCCCTCAGCCCGAGGCTCCGGCACGCAAGGTCACCTTGCTGCAGCGTAAGGCAGAGCGTCACGGCAAACGTCTGGGAAAAACAACCGGCTGGATTCATCGCGCAACGCTCAAGATGAAAGACGTCGAATTTGTCGGTGGCGTCAACTACGAGCGCATCGACGATGATGGCCTGCATGTGAGCTTTGGCGAAGCGCGCGAAAACCCAACCGTGATCAAGGCAGACAACATCGTGCTGTGTGCCGGACAGGTCAGTGAACGCTCTCTTGCGGACAAGCTCGCCGAGTTGGGAATCACCGCCCATGTCATTGGCGGCGCGGATGTTGCGGCAGAACTCGACGCCAAACGGGCCATAAATCAGGGCACCCGCCTCGCGGCCACGCTCTGAACAGAGCCCTCTCCTTCATTGGCGCAGCCGAACGAGAGGGTCCTCCTCGCCCGACGCAGAACACGCCACATCTTAGATTGTAGCGGCAAGTTCAGCCATCAAGGTCTGCACCAGGGCCTGCGCGGGCATAAACCGAGCGCGATCTGCGCCCATGCCAGCCCACTGCGCGCCAAAACTGCTGACGCCCTTGGCCGTTGCTGCCGCATTCAGGGCTTTGCCAAGATCATAAGCGCATGGGTAGGCTGGAATTTCTGCAACCGGGACATCTGAGGCCCATTCGGTGAAGGCATTGCTGAGACATCGCGCCGGGCGACCGGAGATCGCCGCGGTCATCACCGTCTCATCTCCAAGCGCCAGCCTGTCCCGATAAGCAGCATCGGCGTTGCTCTCGGGGCAGCCGATAAACGCGGTGCCGAGCTGTGCCGCGACTGCCCCCGCCGAGAGCGCCCGCGCGATCTCCGCGCCCGTCATCAGGCCACCGGCTGCGATCACCGGCAGGGTGGTCTGTTCGGCCAGCACCGCAACCAGTTCCAGCAGGCCAAGGCGTGCATCCAAGGCGCCAGGTTCAAAAACACCCCGGTGGCCGCCGGCCTCCCACCCTTGTGCTATGATCCCATGCAGCCCCGCCGCTTCGATCTGGCGGGCCTCCTCCAGCGAGGTGGCGCTCGCCAGCAGTGTTAGCCCTGCGGCCTTCATGGCGCTGATCTGATGGGGCTTGGGCAAACCAAAGTGGAAACTCACCACCGCAGGCCGCAGGTCCAGCACCGCCTCGAGAAATGCGTCTTCATCCCGAAAACTGATATATATTTCAGATAGCTCTTTGGGTGGCTCCGCCTGCATGCGGGCAAACAAAGGCGCGCTGCGTTGGATCCAGCGACCCTCGATCTCAGGGTTGCGCTGCGGCGTCTGATGGCAAAAGAAATTCACATTGAAGGGCCCATTGGTCAGATGCTGCAGCTCTTCGATCTGCTTGCGAGTCGCGCTAGCATCCAGGGCCCCCACCCCGATCGAACCAAGCGCGCCGGCGTCCGTCACTGCTGCCGCGAGTCTCGGAGTGGAGACCCCGGCCATCGGCGCCTGTATCAGCGGCAGCGAAATCTCAAGACGATCTAGAAAAGCCTCTCCCTTGGTCATAGCAACATCCCTTCGCCGTGTGATCTCGATTGCCATCACAATGGCTCAATGCAGCCGGGAAGGCCACTCCGACAGGGCCGGAGAAAAAAGCCCCTCGCTTTTCGGGCGAGGGGCAAGTCTTTCGAGGGAGTCTTGAATTGACCTTGCGGTCAGGGAGGAAGGAGATCGCACGTGGCGACCTACCAGGTTTCCATGCCTTTTTCGGCAAAGGCATGAACGAGAAAGTCAATGAATGCGCGCACCTTGGGTTGGGTAAAACGCCCCGGCGGGTAAACCGCATAGATCCCGAGCGTTTCGACTGGCAGCGAGGGCATCACGTCCTCAACCAGTCCTTCGGCCTTGGCCTCAGCGTAAAGATAGCTGGGCAGATAGGCGATCCCCAAACCAGAGATCGCTGCGTTCAGGAGCGACTGGCCATCGTTCACCGAAAGCCAACCTGTCGAGCGCACCTGTCGCTTCTCGCCCGAGGGCGCGGTCAGCTTCCAGACGTTGCCGCTGGACTGGTTGGAATAATGCAGGAGCTTGTGCTCGTTCAGATCATCGATCTTCTGCGGTCGGCCATATTTTTCGAGGTATTCGGGGGCGGCCACCATCCGCTTGGTGGTCTCTGTGAGTTTGCGCGCCCGAAGTGAGCTGTCTTCCAGCTCTCCGATGCGCAACGCCATGTCAAAACCTTCGGAGATCAGCTCCACGAAGCGATTGTTGAGCACCATGTTGACCGTAATATCGGGAAAATCGCGCAGGAAATCCGACAGCACCGGCGAGAGGTGGTTGACCCCAAAATCTGTCGCTACGGAGATCCGCAGAAGCCCGGAAGGCGCAGATTGCATCGAGGTGACCAATGCATCGGCCTCTCCTGCGTCATTCAGCACCCGGCGCGCGCGATCATAATAGGCAAGGCCGATCTCGGTAGGAGAGACCCGCCGTGTGGTGCGGTTCAACAAGCGCGCGCCAAGGCGCGCTTCGAGACTGGACACATGTTTGGACACAGCCGACTTGGAGATTCCCATCTTCTTGGCGGCGTCGGTGAAGCCACCCTGATCCACCACATTGGCGAAGGCTTCCATCTCGGTCAGTCGGTCCATCTCGCTTTCCTCGTCGCACATTCTGTATCTTGCTCTTCTTGCGCTGCAAATCGGGCAAGAACGGGGCGCGCTTGGGATAATTGCGGGGTTTTCGCCGGATCGTTCGGGTTCAGGAAACAGGGCGCGAAAACACTTCGCTACAGGCCGAAACCTTCGGTCTCCGGGTTGGTGTAGCCAGCACAGGCACCTGAAACACAAAGGAAAGACCAATGCTGACATGTGTTATCCGTTATCAGATCGACCCGACCAAACAGGATCAGTTCCGCACCTATGCGCAAAACTGGGGGCAGGCGATTCCGCGCAATGGCGCAGAGCTCATCGGCTATTTTGCCCCGCATGAGGGCTCCACGACGCTCGCCTATGGGATCTATTCCATTCCCTCGCTGGCCGCATACGAGGCCTATCGCGCCCGCCTTGCCCAAGATCCTCTCGGTCGAGAGAACTACGCATTTGCGCAAAAGGAAAAGTTCATTTTGCGCGAGGACCGCACATGGCTCACACTGGCGTCCAATCCCCACGGCAGCGCAGGAGACAGAGCGTGATTGCAGTCATATTCGAAGTTACCCCCGCAGACGGCATGACCGACGCCTACCTCGATCATGCAGCAACGCTGCGGCCCCTGTTTGAGGATATGGAGGGCTTTATCTCAGTGGAGAGATTTCAGAGTCTCACGACGCCCGGCAAACTCTTGTCGCTGTCCTTCTGGGAAGACGAGGCGGCGCTGGCGCGCTGGCGCAAGATGGAGAAGCACCGGGCCGCGCAGGCAAAAGGACGGGGCAGCTATTTTGCGGACTACCGGTTGCGCGTGGCAGGTGTGATCCGGGACTACGGCATGATGGAGCGTGAGCAGGCCCCAGAGGACAGCCGCGCCCTGCATGATCGACCCGGGACATAAAAACGGACAACTGACCGTCGGTCAGGAATGCATCACAGATCCATCAAACTCCCGTTCGGGGCCGCACCACGCTGCGGTCGCTGCCCTTATGGCGCCGACGTGTCTTCGGCGCGCGCACAGGCGCCTGCGAGGGGGGCACCGGATGCATAGAGCCGCTGGCGCTTGGCAGCGGGCACGCCTAGAATGCGCAAGCTTCGGGTCGGCATGGGATCAGACACTGTGGCAGAGGAGACAGATCCCATCTGTCTCTCGTCGGAGAACTAAGCTTGATCCTGCCCCTTATGATTTTTCTGGCGCCGCTCGCCTATAGTCCGGGACCGGGCAATCTCTTTTTCGCCGCAGCTGCCGCCAGACTAGGGCTGCGTGCGACCCTGTTGGCCCTGGCCGGATATCACATTGCCACCCTCATCATCACCCTTGCGATCGGGATGGGCGGATTTGCTGCTCTCGCGCAACGGCCCATGGCCTTCGAGATCATCAAGACCACGGGCGCAGCCTATGTCCTCTGGCTGGCTTGGCGGTTTTTTCGCGCCACTCCGATAGAGGGGGACCAACCGCAATCAACTGTCCGCTTCTCCGACGGGGTTTGGCTGTTGCTGCTCAACCCCAAGGCTTATGTGATCATCTCGTTGATGTTCTCGCAGTTCCTCTCGCTTGATGCTGGACACAGATGGCACGAGATCTGGATCATCAGTCTGGTGTTTACGTTGAACAATCTTCTTGCATTCACAGTTTGGATTCTTGCGGGGACGCAACTGCGGCGCGTCTTTTGCCATTCTGTGCAAGCGCGAGGGATCAACACCGCCTTTGCATGCCTCTTGGTCGGGATCGCAATATGGATGTTTTTCGGATGATGTGTGCTCAGGGGCGCACCAGAACCGCCTCGACGCGGCGGTTGATCTCGCGACCCTCCTCGGAAGTGTTGGGCGCCAAGGGGGCCATGTATCCGGCCCCTGCCACCTGAATGCGCGCACCTTCGACCCCGTAGCGCGTGATCAAACGCTCGCGCACGCTTGCGGCCCGGCGTTCAGAAAGCGCGATATTGCCCTGCAGCCCCCCAACCGTATCGGTGTGACCCACGAGCAAGATGACCGCGCTTTCATGATCGCTCATGAAGGTCGCAAGGTGCTTGAGGCTATCATAAGGCCCCTCGCCCACCTGTGCCGACGCCGTATCAAATTCGAGATCCAGCAGCGGGACATGGCCCTGCAACTGCAAGACATCCCGAAGAGCGCCGGTGCTCAGGCTGCCACCCTTCTTGATCGCATCAACGAGCAGAGCTTGTTCCAATCCGTTCTCGGTATTGCTTGCGGCACCCTGTGCGCTGGCATCCGCTTGGATGGTGTCGCGGTCCACAGGCTGCGTGCTGGGGCCCAGTGCGGGCAGCGTTTGCGGGCGCAAAAGATGCGCCGGGTTATGACGCTCTATGACTTGAACGTATATGGAGCCCCCCAGCCGGGACACCAGAAGCGACACCGCCGTCCCGGATTGAGGCTCCTGCGCTGAGAGAAACTCGTAGTTTGAAAGGTTGACTGCCATATCCGGTGCAGGGATCACCTCGATCCCAAAGCGAAACCCAAACCCGCCGCAGGCCTGCGCCGTGCAGGCGTAGACCTCCTCAAATCCTCGCGCGGTGAGCGCGTCCCGGATTGGCGCAAGCACCTCCAATGGGCTGAGGTCCGCGTCGATCCGCCAACTACGCCGATGAACCCGCCCTTCAAGGGCTCGGGTGGGAACATCATCGCCGGACACCGGACCAATGGGCAAAAGCAAGGTATCAAGCGGCGTCTCTTGCGTGCGCAACAGCTCCGGTGCGCCGGGCAGAGGGATCTCGACCGTGGCCGCCTGCACGGCACCTCCAAACAACACGACCGCCTTGGACGCAAAAGACAGCGCAACAAGCGCAGCCTTCAGATCCATGAGAGAGCCAGCCTTCGTGGTCACCGAAACTGCCCGTGGTATTCTGCGTTTGGCATCATGGCAGTGGCGCTGGCGACACGGTTTGTCATGTTGAAGAAGCCGGTGACATTGGCAATGTCCCAAATGTCACGATCGTTGAAACCGTGGCTGCGCAGCACCTCACGGTCAGACTCTTCGACCTCGGCGCTTGCGCGGGTCATCTTGGCTGCGAAGTCCAGCATCACGCGCTGACGCGCATCCAAGGGGGCAACACGATAGTTCATCACCAGCATCTCGCCCAATTGCGGATCTCCGGACAATTGTCGCACTGCCGCACCATGGGCTACGAGGCAATAAAAGCATTTGTTGATCGAGGAAACCACAACCGCGATCATCTCGCGCTCCAGCTTGGAGAGTTGGCTCTCCCCAAGCATCAGATCATTATACATCGCCGTGAAGGCATTCAGCTTCTCGACGTTAAAGGCATAAGCCTTGAGCACATTTGGAACCATGCCCAGCTTCTCTTGGCAGATCTCAAAATACTTCTGTGTCTCGGCGGGAAGTGGATCAGCCATGGGCAGGTCGAGCGCGGTTGGCTCCTTTGGTTTCGTCATTTCAACGCCCTCCTCCGGCGCGTGGTCTTCTAGCGTTTGATCCGGTAGTGATAACCGCCAGACTGCTGCATCCCCAGACGGGCATAGAGCGCATTGGCGCCAGCATTGGCACGGGTACACAGGACCGCAAGCTCGGTTGCGCCTTGCTCGGCAGCCCAATAGGCGGCTTGCCGCATCATCCAAACGCCCATGCCCTTGCGCCGTTGATGCGGCAGGATCTCAAGCGCATGCAGCATCGCAATACCTTCATGCACCCCGACAAAGGCTGCCCCTGCAGGTTTATCGTCCCAACGCCCCAAGAGCGAAGTCTTTGGGCGAGTTGCCCGCTCCATGATGGCCAGACGTTCAGGTCCAATGCCACCAGTGGCCCAGATTTCTCGCTGGATGGCCAAGGGCTCCCACAGGCAAAACGTCGTCACCCGCGGGATTTCGACATCCGTCAGCATTGACGGTGCGACCGTCCAGAGGGCGACCGGGTCCATCACCGCATAGCCCAAGCGTTCCAACTGACCGTCGAGCGCGTCTTGCCCATCGCGGATCATAAACAGGCGCGGCTGGTCGAAGTCCTGCATTGCCGCTTCGGCTTGGGCGATCTGGGCGTCACTCACCAAGGCGTCGCAGGTTGCGGCACTCACACGGCTCCCTCCGCCTGCACCGACGCGTAAAGTGATATCGCCAAGCTTTTCGCACCGCAGACAAGGCCATGTGGCCTCTACCACATCATAATATTTGGGATCGGTCTGCGGCTCTGTCACACGCCGAGATCCCGTGCAAGCTCTGTGATTGCGGCGTCCACACGCGCGCCTTCTGTTCCGCGCACAACGACATTGGCGCCGAAAGCACCGTTGACCTGAAACGGGTAGCAGCCAATCGAGAGGTCGCCAAATTTTTCTGCCAGCGCCGACAAGGTCGCGGCAATCTCGCCCTCCCCGCGCTCCACACGCAAGGTTTGACTCAGTAGGGGCTTACCCCCAGCCAGAGTGGCCAGAACGGTTTCCACCATTGCCTGAAACACCGCCGGCACCCCCGCCATTACGTGAACATTGCCCAAGGTAAAACCGGGCGCGCGCGATACGGGATTGTCAATCAACGCGGCCCCATCGGGTATGCGGGCCATGCGCAAACGCGCCTCGTTCAGCTCTGCGCCTGTCTTGGCGTAATGCTCTTCGAGGATCGCGCGGGCATCGGCGCGCACATCAATCGCGGCCCCGAAAGCCTCGGCAATGCAATCTGCGGTGATGTCATCATGCGTGGGGCCAATCCCGCCAGAGGTAAAGACATGGTCATAGGCCCCTGACAGCGCTTTGACGGCAGTAACGATTGCAGCCGCGTCGTCGCTCACCACGCGGACTTCCTTTAGGTCAACGCCGTGTTTGGCCAATTCGCCAGCGAGATAGTACATATTTGCATCGCGTGTGCGCCCAGACAGTATTTCATCCCCGATCACAAGCATCGCGGCGGTGGGGTTGGGCATGGCTCGTCTCCTGTGAGTTTTGCGGCGTCCACCAAGAGGATAGCCGCCCCGACAGTCGGTGCAAGCGGATTGGGCCTCTGACGCTTTGACAGCGCGCGGAATATGGCCCATCACCACGGCATGAGATTTCCGACCCCCTTGATCCCCGCGACCTTGATCAAACGCTACAAACGCTTTTTGGCGGATTGCCGGCTTGAGGACGGCCGCGAGATCACGGCCCATTGCGCCAATCCAGGCTCGATGATGGGCTTGGCCGAGCCGGGCATGCGGGTCTGGCTGGAACCCAACGACGACCCGAAGAAAAAGCTCAAATACGGCTGGCGGCTGGTGGAGCATACGAATGGCAATTTCACCGGTGTCGATACATCTGTTCCAAATCGTGCGCTCAAAGCCGCGCTGGAGGCGCACGAAATTGCAGAATTCGCCGCCTACTCCGAGGTTCAGGCCGAGGTGAAGTACGGGCAGAACAGCCGGATCGACTTTTTGCTGACGGATGCGAAGCTGCCGCGGTGCTATGTCGAGGTCAAAAGCGTGACACTGTCACGCCAGCCGGGCCTTGCGGAGTTTCCCGATAGCGTCACCGCGCGGGGGACCAAACACCTTCGCGAACTAGCAGCTATGGCGGAAGCCGGCCACAGGGCCGTGATGCTCTATCTCGTTCAGCGTACGGATTGTGACCGCTTTGCTCTCGCCGCTGATATAGACCCAGCCTACGCTGCCGAGTTCGAAACCGCCCACGCCAAAGGCGTTGAGCGGCTGGTGATCGGCACCACCATCACGCCAGAGGGCGTAAAAATAGGCGATATCCTCCCGAGCTAACCCCAAAAAGACGCCTCTGTCGCGGAGCCGCGCGCAGCCCTCGACCAGAGGCGTTTCGCCCAAGATCCGAGCAAAACCACCGCATTTCGGTCCTCGGGGCAGCGAAAGAGGCACCGCTGCCTCTGGCTCTTTGGCGATGAAACCCCTAAATAGCAGTCAAACAAACGTGATGGAGCACGCCCAATGAGATCCAAGACCGGCCGCACCACCAAAGACGGCATCCGCATCTATGAGCAAGCCGACTTTGCTGGCATGCACAAGGCAGGTGCGCTTGCGGCCAAGATTTTGGATGACATCGCAGCGCATGTGTTTCCGGGCCAGACCACAGGCGAGATCGACCGGATCATCACCCAGATGGTCGAGGATGCCGGCGCGACCTCGGCCACCATCGGCTACAAAGGTTACCAGCACGCAAGCTGCATTTCGATCAACCACGTGGTGTGCCACGGCATTCCCGGGGACAAAAAGCTCAAGGACGGGGACATTCTCAACATCGACGTCACGGTGATCGTCGATGGCTGGTTTGGGGATACCAGCCGCATGTATGTGGCAGGCAAGCTGCCCCGCAAAGCGGAGCGCCTGATCCAGATCACCCATGATGCCCTTATGAAGGGGATCGAGGTGGTCAAGCCCGGCAATACCTTTGGTGACATCGGTCACGCGATCCAGTCCTATGCGGAGAGCCAGCGCGTGAGCGTGGTGCGCGATTTCTGCGGTCACGGCCTAGGTCAGGTCTTTCACGCCCCGCCAAACGTCCTGCACTACGGCCGCCCGGGTACTGGGCCGGTGCTCGAAGAGGGCATGTTCTTCACCATTGAACCGATGCTGAACCTTGGCCGGGCCGAAACCAAGGTCTTGGCCGACGACTGGACGGCTGTGACACGCGATAAATCGCTGTCGGCACAGTTTGAACATTCTGTTGGCGTGACATCTGACGGGGTAGACATTTTCACGCTCTCGCCCGCAGGTCGGTTTCACCCGACGTACGACAAAGACTGACCTTGACGGGGCAAGGGGCGCCGCCCCTCTGGCCCTTTCGGGCCATTCGCCACGGGATATTTGAGGTTAGAAGAAAGCCAAGCCTGCACCCCAGTGCAGGCTTTTTTGTTGGCCTGTGTGGTGATGCAGCGCTGCAAGGCGGCGGGTGTGACCGCTAGGTACCCTGCGACCAGAGAAACGTCACGTGCGTGTCGCCGTATTTGCGCTGATCGTCCAAATCAAACCCCTGAGGTGGGGTCATGGGGGCGCTCTCTTCCCAGACGACAAGCGCGCCGGGTGCAATCCAGCCGCCGTCCCGCAGCGCGTCGAGCGCCTTGTGCCCAAGCGATTTTCCGTATGGCGGATCCAGAAAGACGAGATCGTGACCCTCGGCTGGATTTTGTCCGAGCTTTAGCGCGGAGCGGCGCAGGATTTGGCAGCTTTCGCCAGCGCGACACAGGTCAATGTTTTTGCGGATCAACCCCTGCGCCACCCGACCATCATCGACAAATGCGACGCTCTCGGCCCCGCGCGACAAGGCTTCGAGGCCCAGCGCGCCCGTCCCGGCAAAGACGTCCAGGACCCGCGCGCCCGAGACATCCATCTTGTGCGCCAAGACATTAAACAGGCTTTCGCGGACCCGGTCGGTGGTCGGGCGCAAATGCGCGCCCGCATCGCCCTTGCCAACGGAGGCAAGGGCGCGGCCCCGAAACGCGCCGGCAATGATCCTCATGCCTTGAGGAGCGGCTTCAGATCCGCTTCGGGATCGGCCACAATCGCCTTGTCCGCCGTTTTGCCGGCTTCGATCAAGCGTTTTGCCACCATGTAAGCGCGTGGATCATTCATTGCATCCACGGCCACCAGTTGATCCCCGGTGTAATACCAGAAGGACATGGAGCCATCTGCGCCCTGACGCGTCACAACATTGTCATAGCCTGAATTCAGACCCGCAATTTGCAGTTTCACATCGTATTGATCCGACCAGAACCAGGGCGTAGCCACATAGGCTTTTTCTGCCCCTAGGAGATTTTCCGCCACCACTTCGGCCTGATCAATCGCGTTTGGCACGCTTTCCAAGCGGATTCGCTGGCCCTTATACGGAAAGGATGCGCAATCGCCAGCGGCCCAGATTGCCGGATCCGAGGTGCGGCCCAGCTCATCCGTGCGAATGCCGTTTTCGATCTCGAGCCCCGCGTCTGCGGCCAGTTCAGAGGCTGGGGTGATCCCGACACCAACGACCACAAAATCTACATCGAGACGGGTGCCATCCGCCAGCACCGCGCAGGTCACCTTGCCTGCGTCTCCCTCCAGATGCGACAGGCCCACGCCCTCGCGGATGTCTACACCTTGCGCGCTGTGCAGCGCGCGGAAGTAATCGGAAGTCTCTGGCGCGGCGACTCGTTGCAGGATGCGGTCCGCCATTTCAACTAACGTGACTGATACACCCCGTTTGGCGCAGACCGCGGCCGCCTCAAGGCCGATATAACCGCCGCCGACAATCAATGCGCGCGCGCCATCCGTAACCGCGGGGGCCATCGCGTCTACATCCTTAAGGTCGCGCACAACATGCACACCGCCCAAATCGCCACCGATGGCAGCAGGCAGGTGACGTGGTTGCGACCCAGTCGTGAGCACAAGCTGATCATAGGACAGCGTTTCGTCGCCGATTTGCAAAGTCTTTGCAGCCGCGTCGATCGCATCCACCTTGGTACCAAGACGCAGGGTGATGTTGTTCTCGGCATAAAAACTCTCGGGCCGCAGAAACAGGCGCTCAAGTTCCATTTCACCCAGCAAATAGGCCTTGGACAGCGGAGGGCGTTGATACGGGAGCACCTTCTCGGCACCGATCAGGGTGATCTCACCGTCAAATCCGCATTTGCGCAGCTTGGCAACCAGGGAGGACCCTGCCTGACCTGCGCCAATCACAGCGATATGAGTCATCTGGGCTCTTGTCTCCTGATGCAGTTGATATACCGTTCGAGCGAACCCTACATGGAGGGCGCGCCGGGATGCAATTGTACAAAATCGCCAGGGCGCCCCAGAGAGCATAAAGGATCGACCACATGATATCTGTTGGAGACAAACTCCCCGAGGCCACCTTGACCCGACTGGGCGCCGAAGGCCCCGAAGCGGTTGCGATCCAAGACCTCGCCAAGGGGCGCAAGCTGGCCATTTTCGCTGTGCCGGGCGCCTTTACTCCCACTTGCCACTCTGCGCATGTGCCGAGTTTCATTCGTACCAAGGACCAGTTTGCGGCCAAAGGCGTTGACGAAATCATCTGTATCTCAGGCAACGATCCCTTCGTCATGAAAGCCTGGGGCGAGGCCACCGGGGCAACCGAGGCGGGAATCACCATGCTGGCAGATGCGGAGTGCAGCTTTACCGATGCAATCGGGATGCGTTTTGACGCGCCACCAGCCGGGCTCATCGGGCGTTCCAAACGCTACGCAATGATCGTCGAGGATGGTGAGGTAAAAATCCTGCACCTCGAAGAAAGTCCGGGAACATGTGAAGTGTCTGCTGGCGAAGGGCTGCTGGATGCGTTGTAATCGGGTCAGTTCGAACCGCCCGTATTGCTAAGGCTTTGTACAAAGACGAATGACTGACGCGCACAGCACCGCGAAGCACCCCGCCGCGATTATGGCCGAGGTACTGGATGAAATCGACGCCGCGCGCGCCTTCGTGGCGCGCGACGATTCCTTTGACAGTGCACAGGCACTGAGGGTGGCGCTCAGGCGATTGCGTAGCGGGTTGACCCTTTTTCGCCCGATGCTTCCCACCGAGCACAACAAAGCCCTCCTTGAAGAGGCGCGCTGGCTGGCAGCAGAGGTCACGCGTCTGCGGGATCTCTACTTGCTATGGCAAGATACATTGACCCCGGCGCGCGTCGCCTTGCCGGACAACACCGCCTTGCAGAGCCTCGAGGTGCGCGTCCTCAATCGCATTGAAAAAGAGCGTCAGCAGCTTCGCACGCTGCTCGAGAGTGACCGGGTTCAAGCGCTGATCGCGCAGGGAAACGAAATGCGCGACACTGAGTTCTGGAAGCCGGCTGCGCATAGTCCTGAGAAGCTCGAAGATCTCTGCATCGAGACCCTTGATTTGCGCCTCAGCCAGGCTCTCAAGCATGGAGAGACCCTGAAACGCCTGGATTCCCAGGCACGCGACAGCTTCCGCAAGAGCCTGCGCAAGCTGCGGGCGACGGCTGAATTTACTCAGTCGATGTTTCCCTCAAAAAAGACCAAAGCCTTTCTCAAACAGCTGAAAAAACTGTTGGATTCCATGGTCGCAGCGCGCGATGCAAGTGCCGTGCGTGACCGGCTCGAGGATCTGATGCAAGATATGGAAGAGGGCTCGGCAGAGCGCCATATCGCGCAGGAGTTGATCAAAGCCAAAGAGGCAGGGGTCGGGCTCGATCACAAGCGATTGCAGAAGCTCTGGCGCGCGACGGTTGGCTTGCCACTTCACTAACCCCTGGCGCGGTGCCCGCGTGGCGCAGCGCCTCGATGCTTAAACACCGTCTCTGACCTGAAGAACGCGATGAGACTGCGCGCTGGCTGCCTAGCGCCTTCCGATCTGGCGCACCTGTTGTGTCCTTACCGCTCTCTGCAAGAGCTAGGAGGTCAGACCATCCATCTTTCGGGCGAGCTTTGCATCGAGGGAGCTCACCCCGCCGACGTCATGGGTGGTCAGAACAACCGTCACTTTGTTGTAGATATTGCTCCATTCTGGATGGTGATTCCATTTTTCCGCCCAGATCGCGGCCTTTGTCATGAAGGCAAAGGCCTCCACAAAGTCCGCAAACTCATAGGTTTTTCGAATCGCATCTCGTCCTGTTTCAAGTTCCCATCCCGTAGCGAACAATGGCTCCAGCAGGGGGCCTCGGGTTTCATCGGAAAGCTTCTCGGTCATTCCTGTTCCTCCACATGGGTCTTCTTGAACGGCCCATAGGAGGTGAGGATCTCGATCTCTTCTCCTACGGCAGCCCGTTCTGCCTCCAGATATTGTTCGATAGCTGCACGAAACCCCGGATCTGCGACCCAATGCAGGCTGTGGGTCTCGGTTGGCAAATAGCCACGCGCCAGTTTGTGCTCGCCCTGCGCGCCAGCCTCGACCCGATCCAGTCCCATCTCGATGGCAAGATCGATCGCCTGATAGTAGCACAGCTCAAAGTGCAGGCAGGGGTGATGTTCCATGCACCCCCAGTACCGGCCATACAACGTCTTGGCCCCGATAAAGTTCAGCGCACCCGCGACCGGCACGCCGTCCCGCTCAGCCAAGACCAACGCCATGTCCTCGGCCATTGTGTCATGGATGATTTCGAAAAACGCACGCGTCAGATAGGGCGTGCCCCATTTTCGGCTGCCAGTATCTTGATAGAACCGCCAGAATGCATCCCAATGCTCGGGACGCAGGTCTGCGCCGGTGTAGGTTTCGATACTGCCGCCAAACCCCTGGGCCTGTTTGCGTTCCTTGCGGATGTTCTTGCGCTTGCGAGATGAGAGCGCCGCCAAGAACGCCTCGAACCCCGTGTAGCCGTCATTGAGCCAGTGAAACTGCTGAGAGCTGCGTGACATCAGGCCGATTTCACGCCCGGCCTCAGCCTCGTCGGAGGTGCAGAATGTCACATGAAGAGAGGACAGCTGATTGTCAGAAGCCAATTGTACCGCGCCCTGAAGCAAGGCGGAGATACCGATTTCTTCATAGCCTGGACGCACAAGAAATCTGCGTCCGGTGGCCGGGGTAAACGGCACCGCGACCTGCAGCTTTGGGTAGTAGCGCCCCCCCGCTCGCTCATAGGCATGCGCCCAATTGTGATCGAAAATATATTCGCCCTGACTGTGCCCCTTGGCATAGAGCGGCGCGCAGGCGACCAGTTGCCCATCGAGATAGCA
Source organism: Epibacterium sp. HA2-3 (assembly GCF_055693725.2). Lineage (NCBI taxonomy): Bacteria > Pseudomonadati > Pseudomonadota > Alphaproteobacteria > Rhodobacterales > Roseobacteraceae > Epibacterium > Epibacterium sp. HA2-3. The sequence goes on from NZ_CM172490.1 coordinate 2,485,308, forward strand.
GGTAAGGTACTGCGGCTGCCAGCCGGTCCCCTGCCCTACCGAGCCGCTGTCTTCGAGCGCGCTCAGGAACCGGTGCGTGGTAAAGGGATCAAGCGGTCGCCCGCCGGCCTCAGCCTCTGGGCAGGCACAGGCGTCCCAGTCCGATGCCGCGATCTGCGACAGGCTGCTCAACACCTGGATTTCGATTTGCGCCTGATCCATCTTGCCCCCGTCGTCTTCTTCCCTATTTGGGCGCCGGACGCGTCCGATCAAGCGCCGAAGGCAGAAAGATAGTTTTCAAACGTGACGTTATCGACGAGACCCGCGATCTCTGCCTCCTGCGCCGGAGTGCGTAGGGTCCAGGACAAGACGGGCACCCCAGCGGCGCGCAGGCTGCGCACCCGGTCACAGCCCACGTCACTCGCCTCGTGACTGATAAAGCTCGCGCTGACACGCTCGAAGTCCGGAATGTCTCGCAATTCGTCGCAGCGCGCCGGCGACAGCGGCGCCCACTCGAGCGGATCATAGGCGCTAGTGGTCAGGCCCCGCGCCAAATGGGGCGCGAGCCGCGCCACTTCGGCCATGCTGTTGGGATTAAAGGACATGAGCGCGACATCGCCCTGATAATCGCGCAAATCCGCAATCGCTGCAGCCTCCAGCGCCCCTACATTTGTCCCCATCGCGCCGTCCTGATCCTTGATCTCGATCAGAAGCGGCACCTGCCCGGCCACCAGTTCCAGAACTTCGGCAAAGCTTGGGATGCATTCACCGTCCCCATGACGCAGCGCGATAGTGCCGAGCTCCACCGCGGTGCGCGCGCGAACGGGACCGGTGGCATCCGTCAACCGGTCGAGTTCATCATCGTGAAAGACCATCGCCTGCCCGTCGGCGGACAATTGCAGGTCGATTTCGATGCCATACCCCGCCGCGATTGCCGCGCGGATGGCGGCGCGGCTGTTCTCGGGGCAATTTTCGTCAAGACCATGCAGCGCTCGATGCGTGATCGGGCGCTGCAAAAAGGCCAAAGGCAGGCGTGGGGCTGTCATGAGGGGTGTCAGACTTCGATTTCAAACACGCCGTCGATCTCGACCGCGACACCCATTGGCAGCGACGGCGAGCTCACAGCCGAGCGCGCGTGACGGCCTGCATCGCCAAGGATTTCGACCAAAAGATCGGAGGCACCGTTAACCACCTGCGGCTGCTGCGTGAAATCGGCGGTCGAGTTCACGAAGGCGCCCAGTTTCACAACGCGCTTCAGCTTGCCGAGGTCGCCCCCACAAGCCGCCTTGACCTGAGCCAACAGCGACAGAGCGCAACGTTTTGCCGCGGCCTGACCCGCTTCGACATCGAGATCCGCACCGAGACAGCCGGTGATCAGACCATTCTCATCCGCAGAAATCTGTCCAGACACATAGACCATGTTGCCGGACACGACAAAAGGCACGTAGTTCGCAGCCGGAGCCGGGGCCTCTGGCAGGGTCAGACCGAGGGATTGCAGTTTCGCATCGATGCTCATGATTGGGCTCCTGTATCAACGTCCGTGTGTCATTTCGCCGGACGCTACAGTGGAAGCCTCAGCGGGAAAAGAGGCAAATGCGACCCCTTTGGACAGGTTTCTACGCGTTCCTCAACTTTCGCGGAACGCGCGTACGAAATAGTCCGAAAGTGGTTTTACAAGATAGGCCAATGGCGAGCGATCAGCAGTGCGGATAAAGCTTTCGACCGGCATCCCCGGGATGAGAACCGTGCCCTCCGGGAGCCGATCCATTTCGCCCGCATTCAACTCGATCTCGGCGCGATAGTAGGAGGCCCCGGTGGTTTCGTCCTGGAAAGCATCCGCCGAAAACAGCGTCACCGATCCAAACAGTTCCGGCGTTTGGCGCTGATCCAGCGCGGGCAATCTGATCGAGACCGCCTGGCCGACATGGATCTGGTCAATATCCGTCGGCGCAACCCGCGCAGCGATCACCAGGGGTCGGTCCTGCGGCACCAGATAGAGTACAGGGTCGGCGGGCCGGATGACGGAACGTGGGGTGCGCACACTCATCCCATAGACTACGCCCGAAACAGGCGCGGTAATGTCCAGACGGCCCAGTCGATCAATCAGAGAACGGCGCGTTTCAATCAACTCGAGCTCTCTGTAGCGCAGGTCGCGCAGGCGGGTGATGGCCTCCTCGCGGCGCTGATTACGGAGCTTCAGCGCCTCGATTTCGATCTCGGTGATGCGACCGCGTGCCTGCGCCTCACTCGCAATCAACTCGCCCAGCGTCCCTTGCAGGTTGGCCTGATTGCGCCTGAGGTTCAGCACCACCGACGCCTGCGCAAGACCTCGATCCAGCAGGGACTGCTGGTTGCTGAGCTCTTCTTTGATCAGAACCAGCTGTTCTCGTGTGGCCTCCTGCTGGGCGCGCACGCCAGTGATCTGATCCTCGATCTGGACCGCGCGCTTTTCAAGTTGCTCCACCTCGCGGCGCACCGACTCGCGTCGGGCGCGAAACAGGCGGGCTTGCCCTTCGACGAGTTCAGCCACTTCGGGGCGTTGCTGCGCCAGCGTCAGGAGTTCTGCATCAAAGCTGATGGTGTCCACCTCATCGCGCTCGGCCTCGAGCCTGCCTCGGCGGGCCATCATCTCAAACAACTGTCCTTCGGTAATCGTGAGCTGCGAGCGCAGGTCCACCGCGTCAAGACGAACCAAGGTCTGGCCAGCGGTGACCAGATCGCCCTCGTCCACAAGAATGTCTTCCACGACTCCGCCATCGATGTGCTGCACAACCTGACGGTTGCGATCCACTTCGATCTGGCCAGAGGCGACAACCGCCCCGGCGATATTGGAAAAAACCGCCCAGGTACCAAAGCCGCCAAGCAGAATGATCACACCCAACGCGCCCGCGATCAGGGCTCCGCGTACGGACCAGCTTTTGTGCGCTGTCTCAGTCATTGGGTCGATCATTGAGGGCCTCCCTTCAGCGCATTTGCTCCCTGAGCCGGGCGGCGCGCACCAGAGGGTTGCAGTTCGCGGTGATTTGCAACCATTTTCCGCAGCACCTCATCTTTGGGGCCAAAGGCCACCATCGCGCCTTGCTCCACGACCAAAAGCTTGTCGCATTCCTGAATGGCAGCGGGACGATGGGCCATGATGAGAACAGATTTCCCCTGTGATTTCAGCCTCTTGATTGCATTATTCAAGGCAACAGAGCCATCATTGTCTAGATTGGAGTTCGGCTCATCCAGGATCAGGATCACCGGGTCGCCATAAAGGGCACGAGCCAGGCCGATGCGCTGCATCTGACCGCCAGAGAGGCGACCACCGCCAGAGCGCACCTTGGTGTCATAGCCGTCGGGCAGGCTCACGATCATCTCATGCGCCGCGGCGGCCTTCGCGGCCTCGACCACCGCCCGCGCGTCGGGGGACGAGGCGAGGCGGGCAATGTTCTGCGCGATCGTACCTTCAAAGAGCTCTACCCGTTGCGGCAGATACCCGATGTGATCCCCGAGCACCGAGGGATCGTATTGTGACAGCGCTGCGCCATCCAGGCGCACGGTCCCAGCCGCCGCACGCCACGCCCCGGTCAACACGCGCGCAAGGGTAGACTTGCCGGATCCCGAGGGGCCGATCACGCCGATGGCTTCGCCCGGCTCCACCCGAAAAGTCACGTTGCGCAGCAACGGGCGCGTCTCGCCGGGGGCTGTGGCGGCGACCGCCTCGACCTCCAGTTTCGCCTTGGGCTTTGGCAAGGCTGTCCGAATAGGCTCTGGCGGGGTCTTGCTCAGGAGGGTTTCAAGATTGCTCCAGCCCTTGCGTGCGCGCTGCACCAGAGGCCACTGCCCCAGACCAACCTCAATCGGTGAGAGCGCACGCCCCAAAAGGATCGACCCCGCGATCATCGCACCCGCACTTACCTCGCCCTGAAGCGTCAAATAGGCGCCAAGACCAAGCATCGCCGATTGCAAGAACAGGCGCAGGGTTTTGGTCACAGTGCTGAAGCTCCCGGTGACATCCGACGCGACAACGTAATCCGCCAGCGCCTTGTCTCGAGCGTGTCTCCAACGCTGGAATGCGGATTCGCGCATGCCCATGGCCTGAATCATCTCCGCCTCGGTGCGGATCTCTTCAGATTGCAGGGTCGCGTGATGACCACTGACCATCGCGGCTTTGCTGGGGGCCGCGCTCAAGAGCTGATTGAGCAGCGCAATCGCGATCAGCACGCTGCCACCTCCAATCGCCAGCATCCCCAGCCACGGGTGAAACAAGGCAATCCCCGCCAAGAAGATTGGGGTCCACGGCAGATCGAATGCGGCCATGAGACCGGGAGAAGCAATAAATTTCTGCACGCTCTCCAGATCGCTCAGGCCCGTCTGCGCCTCTGGATCATTGGCAATCGCCGAGCGCCGGATCATTGCATCAAACACACGCTTGTCCAGCGCCGCCTGAAACCGCGCCGCGACGCGACGCATGATCCGCCCGCGCACGGCGTCCAGGAGCCCCATCATCGCATAGAGGAAAATCACCAAAAGAGTGAGCGCCAGCAGCGTGGCCTCAGATCGGCTGCCCAAAACCCGGTCATAGACCTGCATCATATAGAGCGGTCCGGTCAACATCAGCATGTTGACGAATGCGCTGAACAGAGCAACCGTCCAATAAAGTTTGCGGCTTTGACGGCGTACTGCCAGAAGCTCTGCGCGTCCCGCGTTTGCAAATTTGTTGTTCATAACTTTCCAGTACAGCGCCTCTACACTTCCTTATAAAGCCTCGGCACTCATTTCAAAGAGTGACTGGAATCTGTTCCATATCTGTCACATTATATGGCTTTGCTGTGATCCGGGCTGGGAAGTGACGCAAAGATTGCTAAGTGACCCTAGGATGCGTGACCCGGCGCCAGTTATAACTGAATTGGTAGACATGATTGCCCTGTTTAAAAAATCCGTGACCGCGATGGCCTTTTCCGCGGCGGTCCTGACTTCGGCCTGTGCCACCCAAGACCCTGCCGCCAAGGCCGCCGGTGAGATTTTCGACCCCTACGAGAATACAAACCGCTCCATTCACCAGTTCAACAAAGGGCTCGACCGCTATGCGTTCCGCCCGGCGTCCAAAGGCTACGTCGCTGTGGTTCCGCCCGATATGGTTACGGCTTTTGGCAATTTTGCCGAGAACCTGTCCAAGCCCGGCGACGCAGTGAACTATCTGCTACAGGGAAATTTCAAAGGTGCTGGGCAAGCGCTGGGGCGTTTTGCCGTGAACACCGTCCTCGGGATCGGTGGGCTTGGCGATCCCGCATCTGATTTCAAGATGCCCGAAGCCCGGACCGACTTTGGCGAGACCCTGCATATCTGGGGTGCGGGCGAAGGCGCCTATGTGGAGCTGCCCGCTTATGGTCCCTCCACCACCCGTGATGCTGTCGGGATCGTGGTCGACTTTTTCACCAACCCGCTCAGCCAGTTTGAGAACAATCCCGCCGAAGACCTGCAGATCCCGGCCGAGATCGTGGATCAGCTTGGCAATCGCGGTACATATTCCGACACGATCGATTCGATTCTTTACGAGAGCGCCGACAGCTACGCACAGGGCCGCCAGATCTACCTGCAGAACCGCCGTTTCGAGCTGGGGCAGGAAGACGTGAATTCCGAGATCGATCCGTTCGAACTAGATACCGGAGGGTTCTAAGCCATGCTTCGCCGTCACTTCCTCGCCTCGCTTGCAGCGGTTGGCGTATCCACCACAGCGTTGCCCGCCCTTGCGCTCAATGAAAGCTCGGCGTCGGCCCTGATCAACGGTCTTGTGTCCGACATCAACAAGGTAATCGCCTCTGGCAAGTCAGAGCGCGCCATGTACGGCGATTTTGAGCGCATTTTCCAACGCTACAGCGACACCTCCTATATTGCGGCCTACGCGATGGGTGTGGACGCCCGCCGGGCCACCAACGCTCAGAAACGCGCTTTCTCCAACGCGTTCCAAGGCTATATCGCCCGCAAATACGGCAGCCGTTTTCGCGAATTCATAGGCGGTCGCCTTGAGGTGACCGGCGTCAAGAAGGTCAAGAGATGGTACGAGGTCTCCTGCGTTGCCTATCTGCGCGGCCAATCCCCGTTTGAGGTCACCTTCCATGTGTCAGACCGTTCGGGCAAGGATCTGTTCTTCAACATGTTCATTGAAGGCGTGAATCTTCTGCTCACCGAACGCACCGAAATCGGCGCGATGATCGACCGCAACGGCGGTGATATCGACAAGATGATCTCCGATCTCCAGAAACTAAGCTGACCTGTTCAGACCTCTTAAATAAGGCCCCGGAAGAGTGCGCTCTTTCGGGGCTTGTTGTTTGGCAATGAGATCTGAATGTAGGCAAGCCATGCTTGATCACTCAAGCGCGCAGAAACCCACAGACTCTGGTTAGCCGTGATCCTTGAGCAGGCGTTGTTTCTGGCGTGACCAATCGCGTTTGGCCTGGGCTTCGCGCTTGTCGTGGTTCTTCTTACCCTTCGCGATGCCGATCTTGATCTTCGCCATGCCACGATGGTTGAAATAGAGAACCAGCGGCACAAGGGTCATCCCCTTGCGCTGGGTTGCGTTCCACAGATCCGCCATTTCCTTGCGCGACACCAAAAGCTTCCGGCGGCGGCGCTCTTCGTGTTTGAAGACCTTCGCCTGTTCGTAGGGCGCGATATAGGAATTGACCAGCCACAGCTCGCCTTCCTCCACCGCAGCATAGGACTCCGCGATGTTGGAGCCACCCGCGCGTAGGGATTTCACCTCGGACCCTTCAAGCATGATGCCGCATTCGAGATCCTGCTCGATCGCATAGTCAAACCGCGCGCGCCGGTTTTCAGCTATGACTTTGTAATTCGGGTCTGTCTTTTGTTTCGCCATGGGGCGCAGATGTAAGTCGCCGAGCAACGGCGTGCAAGATCACCTGATGCACAAAGCAGGCATTCTGTGCTGCAAAGGCCATGCTCGGCGCGCTTTCACGCCTTCTGTCGCTGATTGCGCAGAAGCGTAAAGATCCCGCTGCCCACCACCAAGGCGGAGCCCAAGAGCGTCATCACATCCGGGCGCTCTCCAAACACTGCAATTCCAAGCGCCATGGCAAAGACAAGCCGGGTGTAGCGAAACGGCGCAACCACAGAGATTTCTCCGGTCCGCATCGCGCCCGTAAGTGCCATATAGGCCAGGACCCCGACCGCCACTGCCGCCGCGAGCGTGCCGCTCTGCGCAACGGTTGGCCAAACTGCTCCACCCGTCCAAGACAACAGGATCACGCCCGCAATCACCAGCATTGCAAAGCCAAAAAGCCCAAGCTGTGCATTGCTCATGGTTTTGGGAGCTGCGCGGGTCGCCAGATCCCGCCCCGCGAATCCAAGCATGCCCGCAACTGCGAGCAGAGAGGTGGCCTCAAATCCACTGAGCCCCGGGCGCAGGATCATCAAGACGCCGAGAAACCCGACACAGATCGCCAGCCATCGCCGCCAGCCCACGGACTCGCCAAAAAACACCACAGCCCCGGCGGTCACCACAAGCGGGGTGGCCTGCAAAATGGCTGAGGCCAGGGACAAAGGTGCCAGAACAATCGCCAGGGTGAAGAACAGACGCCCCGAGACTTCGGCCACAAAGCGCCACAACAGCGGACGCGTGCAAAACCCCGGGTGCCAGAGCGCGGAGCCTTGCGCACACGCCATGATCGCAAAGATCACCATCCCGCCCAGCCCAAAAAGGATCAGCACTTGCCCAGTGGGCATCGCAGCGGCGACCGACTTAATGATCATATCCTCGACGGCAAAGGCCGCCATTGCGAGCGCCATCAACAGGCTGCCTCGCAGGGTGTCACGTTCCATACTGAATGCCCTGATCGAAAATCTTGCGCTCAGTGGTACGCGCATTCACAACCGCAGGACAAGCCAGTGGCGTCAATCTGCCGCGCGTGACAGGGCCGCCTGCCGGTAGTGGTGCATATTCAGAAAGGCGGCTCCCGTGCTCAGGCTGCGATACCCATGCGGCTGATCGGCATCAAACCGCAAACCCTGCCCTGTCTCCAGCGCAACCCAGTCACCGTCCCGCAGCACCTCCATACGCCCCTCAAGCACAAAGACCTCTTCCGTCACGCCCGTATCGTGGGGCAGCGACTCATGGCTTTGCCCGGGTTTGAGGCTGACGTGAAATGTTTCTGCGCCCAGGCTTGGGTCATAGGGAAAGACGATTTTGACTGCGATGCTGCCGGGAAACTCGACCGTGCGATAGACTTCACCACTGCGCCCCGAGGGCCGGGTGCTCTCTTCGATCAGCGCCGTCAGAGGGAGGTGGAAGCCTTTGGCAATCTTCCACAGCGTCGCGATCGTCGGGCTGGATTCGCCGCGCTCTATCTGCCCAAGCATCGCCTTGCTGACCCCGGTAAGTTCCGCAGCCCGGGACAAACTCAGACCCGCCGCCGCGCGAATTTCGCGTAAGTTCAACGTGATACTCTCGTCGCTCATGCTGCTCCCCTGACCATTTCGGCCAATGCGGCCCTCATCCGTGGGCCATAGAAAAAATGACTTGTGCGTTATAGCGCACGAATTGTAGTGTGCGCTATAACGCACAACGCTTACCCCAGCCCCTGCCCGAGGAAAACCCTGATGCTGCGCAACCTCAAACTCTCTCACCTCGCTGCGGGAGCGATTGTTGTGCTGGTAGGATATACCAGCTCGGTCGCCATCATCTTTCAGGCGATCGAGGCGGTGGGGGCAACGCAGACACAGGCCAATAGCTGGCTGGTGGTTCTGGGGCTGGGTATGGGGCTCACGAGCCTTACCCTTTCCTTGCGGTTTCGCATGCCGATCCTCACGGCATGGTCGACACCGGGTGCCGCACTTCTGGCAACGGGACTGGATGGGGTCTCATTGCCACAAGCGGTGGGGGCCTTCCTGTTTTGTGGCGCACTCCTGACCCTAACGGGGCTCACGGGCTGGTTTGAACGACTGGCAAAACTGATCCCCGACTCGCTTGCAAACGCGCTCCTCGCTGGGATCCTGTTCCAGTTTGGACTCTCGGCGTTCCACGCCCTGAGCGATGATGCAGCACTCGTGGGGGCCATGGGCGTCACCTTTCTGGCGGGCAAAGTCCTTTTCCCGCGCTATGCGATCCCGGTCGTGCTGCTCGTCGGCTGCCTCTGGGCCGCGGGGGCAGGATCGTTTGGCGACCTTGATGCCCTCACCTTCAGCCTCAGCATGCCAGAATTCGTGGCACCAGAGTTCTCACTCCCGGTCCTGATTGGTGTGGGACTGCCGTTGTACGTCGTGACCATGTGTTCGCAAAATATGCCGGGCGTGGTGACATTGCGCGGTGCCGGATACCCGCCCCCGGTCTCTGCCAGCCTTACCGTCACCGGGCTAGCATCCCTGATCCTGTCACCGTTTGGTGGCTTTGCCTTCAACCTGGCCGCCATCACGGCCGCCATCTGTGCCGGACCCGAAGCTGACGAGAATCCCAAGAGCCGCTATCTCTCAAGCGTGATTGCCGGGGTTCTCTACTGTCTGGTGGGCTTGGGTGGCGCGACCGTCATCAGCCTGTTTCTCATCGCCCCACAGGCCTTGATCGCGACCGTTGCGGGGCTTGCGCTTCTGTCGACCATCGGCAACAGCCTCTCGGCCGCATTGGCTGAAAGCCGGGGGCGCGAGGCCGCGCTGATCACCTTCATGATGACAGTTTCGGGCGTGACTTTTGCGGGAATCGGTGCCGCTTTCTGGGCTCTCCTGATAGGGCTTGCTGTCACCCGTCTGACTGCGCTGCCACTTCCGCAACCCATCAAGACCTGATGACCTGAACCGCCGCGGTTTTGCAAAACACTGAAATCGCGGCCCCTTGAGTAATTTCGTGACCACAAACCGCCCCGACATGTTGCCTTTACTGCGCGAATAGTGTCCCTGTGGGCAAAAATATAGGGAACCAGCAATATGCCGATGTACCGATCAAGAACCTCCACCCACGGTCGCAACATGGCCGGCGCTCGTGGCCTCTGGCGCGCCACTGGCATGACCGAAAGCGATTTCGGCAAGCCGATCATCGCCATCGTGAACTCCTTCACCCAATTCGTCCCCGGCCACGTTCACCTCAAGGATCTGGGGCAGATGGTGGCCCGTGAGGTTGAGTCCGCTGGCGGTGTGGCCAAGGAGTTCAACACCATCGCTGTGGACGACGGCATCGCCATGGGCCACGATGGCATGCTCTATTCGCTCCCCTCGCGCGAGGTGATCGCGGATTCGGTTGAGTATATGGTCAACGCCCATTGCGCCGACGCGATGGTCTGTATCTCCAACTGCGACAAGATCACCCCCGGCATGATGATGGCCGCAATGCGCCTCAACATCCCGGTGATCTTTGTGTCCGGTGGCCCGATGGAAGCGGGCAAGATCGACATCGACTCCCTTGATGCCAAGAAAATCGACCTCGTGGACGCAATGGTTGCCGCCGCAAGCGACAAGCTGACCGACGAGGAAGTCCAGCACATCGAGGAAAACGCCTGCCCCACATGTGGCTCCTGCTCTGGCATGTTCACCGCAAACTCGATGAACTGTCTGGCCGAAGCCCTTGGGCTTGCGCTGCCCGGCAATGGCTCCACCCTGGCCACCCACTCGGATCGCAAGCAATTGTTCCTCGAGGCGGGGCGCAAGATCGTCGAGATCACCAAGCGCCACTATGAGCAGAACGAAAAAGGCCTGCTGCCGCGCGAAATCGCCACCTTTGAGGCGTTTGAGAACGCCATGAGCCTTGATATTGCCATGGGCGGCTCCACCAATACCGTTTTGCACCTCCTCGCCATCGCGCATGAGGGCAAGGTAGACTTCACCATGCAAGACATCGACCGGCTGAGCCGCAAGGTGCCCTGCCTGTGTAAAGTCGCGCCCAATATCGAGAACGTCCATATGGAGGACGTTCACCGCGCCGGTGGGATCTTCTCGATCCTCGGGGAGCTGTCCCGTGCAGGCCTCCTGCACAATGACGTCCCGACGGTCCACAGCGACAGCATGGGTGAAGCCATCGCCCATTGGGACATCGCTGTGGCGGACAACCAAGCGGCGAAGGACCTCTTCAAGGCCGCTCCCGGCGGAGTGCGTACGACGCAGGCCTTCAGCCAGTCCAACCGCTTCAAGGATCTCGACATCGACCGCAAGGGCGGCGTTATCCGCTCCAAGGAACATGCCTTCAGCCAGGACGGCGGCCTCGCGGTGCTCTTTGGGAATATCGCACTGGATGGCTGCATCGTGAAAACGGCGGGCGTGGACGCCTCGATCCTGAAGTTCACCGGCAAAGCCTATGTCTGCGAGAGCCAGGACCAGGCCGTCAATGATATCCTCACCGGCAAAGTTCAGGCGGGCGATGTAGTTGTCATCCGCTATGAGGGGCCGCGCGGGGGACCGGGCATGCAGGAAATGCTCTACCCAACGTCCTACCTCAAATCCAAGGGGCTCGGAAAAGACTGTGCTCTGTTGACCGATGGGCGTTTCTCCGGCGGCACGTCGGGGCTTTCCATTGGCCACGTCTCGCCCGAAGCCGCCGAAGGTGGCACCATCGGCCTCGTGGAGCATGGCGACACCATCGAGATCGATATCCCCAACCGTTCCATCCACCTGGCGGTGGATGAGGCCACCCTTGCAGCGCGCCGCGCCGCGCAGGATGAGAAAGGCTGGAAACCTGTTGCCAAGCGTAAACGCAAGGTATCAACCGCGCTCAAGGCTTACGCCTTGCTGGCCACATCTGCAGCCAAAGGCGCTGTGCGCCAACTGCCAGACGACGAGTAATCAACGCGGTTGATCGCAACGCAAAGGCCCCTCAAGCGCAAGGCTGAGGGGCCTTTTTTACCTTCGGAGTCAGCGCCACGGGTCACGGGCCGCAGAGCCGCCAATCTGCTTTGTTTTCCAGAAAGCGCAGGCCGGGCACGCGCCCGGCGCTCGGCCCAACTGGATCAGATCATTTTAATGAACGCAGCACAGGCCGGAGCCCTGCCCGCGTGCCCCGTGGATCAATCCCCGAGCTTGGCGTGGAGCTCATCAAGATCGATCTCAGCAATCGGCATCTTGTTTGCAGGGTTTTCAAAATCGTATTTGAAAACCTCGAAATCGCGTTTGTAGATCTCATAAACGAGGTGCATTGACAGATCGTCAAAATAGTCCTCGACCGGATGCGCGCGTTTGGGACCGTGCCCCTCGCTTTCGTTGAACCGGGGGATTGACGCCAGATCGACAGGATGCGGCGTTTCAATCGCATCCAGCACCTGCTGCATACCTTCGTTGAACTTCTCCGTCCAGATCACCTTGTCGTAGCGGCCTCCGTTGACGATGAATGTCGCCACATGCCCCGAGGTTGCCGACCAGTGAATGTCAGGCTCCATGGGGCGACGCCACCGGATCGTATCCCGCGCAAACAACAAGAAACGCCGAAAACTCTTGATCTGGTCAAACTCCTGCTTGCCATCCTCGCCGCCGACCTCGATGCCGTATTCATACGTCAATTGTGGTACCAGGTTGCCCCGATACCGGCGCCCATTGCGCTGTATGCCGCAAATCTTGTCAAAAAACGAGCTTAGGATCCGAGTGTAGGGATTGCGCACGCAGGTAAACGCATAGGCACGGTGCGCGATCACATTGCTCTCGATCAGGGGCTTGCTCTCGACTTGCGCCCATTTGTGCAGCCCCGCGGTCGAGTCGTGAATGTCGCCGTCAAAGAACCGCCCGTGATCTGAGTAATACATGATCTGGCCAATGGTCGAACAGGCGCATTTTGGCACCACGCGGTAGACCACGCTCTCACTCTCGGTCATCCAAGTGCCCGGAAATCCCATCTCTCACACTTCCCTTGTGTCGCGTGGGGCAAGAATGCCCTATCTGGCGGTCAATGAAGAACAATCTGGTTTATTCAGCCCTACTTCCACTTTATCAAGGAAACAGTTCGATAAAACAGGCTATTGCATCCTAACTATGGCAAAAATCGCCTATATTCTGCTCTGTCACAAGGATCCGGAGGCCATCATTCAGCAGGCCAACCGGCTCACTGCGACCGGCGATTTTATGGCGATCCACTTTGATGCCCGTGCCAAGACCCGCGACTATCGTGCTATCCGCTCCGCGCTTTCAGACAATCCCAACGTGACGTTCGCCAAGCGTCGGGTGAAATGTGGTTGGGGCGAATGGTCCTTGGTGCGCGCCACACTCAATGCGCTGGAGGCAGCTGTCGACGAGTTCCCGCGCGCAACGCATTTTTACATGCTGTCGGGGGATTGCATGGCGATCAAGACGGCGCAATACGCGCGCGCCTTTCTCGATCAGCACGACAAGGATTTCATCGAGAGCTTTGATTTCTTCGAGAGCGACTGGATCAAGACCGGGATGAAGGAGGACCGGCTGATCTATCGCCACTACTTTAACGAACGCACCCAGAAACGCCTGTTCTATGCCGCGTTCGAGCTTCAGAAGAAGCTCAAACTGACGCGGGAGGTGCCCGCCGATATTCAGGTCCAGATCGGCAGCCAATGGTGGTGCCTGCGCCGACGCACCGTCGAAGCTGTGCTCGCGATGACACGCAAACGCCGCGACGTGATGCGTTTTTTTGCCTCGACCTGGATTCCGGATGAGACATTTTTTCAGACGCTTGTGCGCCACCTCATTCCTGAAGATGAGATCGAAAGTCGCACACTTACGTTTTTAATGTTCAGCGACTACGGCATGCCGGTGAATTTTTATAACGATCACTATGATCTGTTGCTGGGGCAGGATTTCCTGTTTGCGCGCAAAATCAGTCCTGATGCAAAAGAACTGAAAACGCGCCTCGGGCGTCTGTATGCCGCGCGAGATGTGGAGTTCAAAATTTCCAACGAGGGGCGCAACCTTTACAAGTTTCTGTCCGAGCGCGGGCGCACCGGACAGCGTTTTGCACCGCGCTTCTGGGAAACCGAGAGCAGCCTCGGGCGCGAGCGTGAATTGTTGATCCTCACCTGCAAGAAATGGCATGTGGCCAAACGTATGCTGGAGCAGATCCGCACGCTCACCAATACGCCCGCGATCGAGTATCTTTTCCACGAAGAAGGCACGCCCCTGCCCGATCTTGGCGGCATCCAGCGCACCCTCGCCAAACGCACCCGTCATCGGCGCGCCCTGGTGCGGATGCTGTTTGACTATTACGAGACCGACCGGCTGATTATTTGCCTTGATCCGTCCGCGCTCGAACTGATGCATGATTTCTATTCAGACCGGTCCCACACACGGCTCCTGCGGATCGACTGCGATTTTTCGGACAGCTACCTCATTGGCCACGCGCATCGGGTCGGGCTCGCCGGTGAACATGCGGCCAAGGCAACGCTTGAGCGACTGCTACCCGCAATCCGCAACGACATCAGCAATGAAATTGACCAAATCCGCGATGCGGGTTTTGTGCGCCATTGGACGGTCGCGGAACGCGGCCCCGAGAGCGACAACGCTCTTGCGGTTTCACAGTTTCTGGACGTGCCGGTTGAGACCGCCCTTGAGGTGGTGCGCACGCCCTATCTGTTCGCCGACTAGTCAACACTGTGTAAGCGCTGTCGCCACCCCACGCCTGTTCAGCTTTACGGGGTGAAGTTCCAAGGTAGCAGCTCGTCGATCCTGCTGGCCGGGTGACCGGCGGCGATGGCTTCCAGGGTCGCCTTCAAATAGGCAAAGGGCGCGACGCCGTTGATCTTCGCGGTGGCTATCAGGGAGGCGATGCGGGCCCAGGTGCGGCCGCCCTCGTCGTGGCCGGCGAAGAGTGCGTTCTTTCTTGTCAGGGCGATCGGGCGGATCAGGTTTTCGACGGCGTTGGAGTCCATCTCGACGCGGCCGTCGTGGAGGAAGGTCTGCAGGCCGCCCCACTGGCGGTGGATGTAGGTCAGCTTCTCGCCGAGGCGCGACTTGGCCGAGATACGCAGACGCTGTGCCTGCAGCCAATCACCGAACTCGGCCACGAGGGGCGCGCTGCGGGCCTGACGGGCCGACAGACGTTGGCCCGGGCCCATGCCCCGGATCTCGGCCTCGATGCGGTAGAGCTCAGCGATCCGGCGCAGGCCCTCGGCGGCGATTTCCGAGCCGTCGCGGTCGAAGACCTCCTTCAGCTTGCGCCGCGCATGCGCCCAGCAGTGGGCCACCGTGATCGGCGCGCCGCCCTTGCGGGACGGGCGCGTCAGCCGGTCATAACCGGTGTAGCCGTCGAGCTGCAGGATACCGTCGAAGCCCTGAAGGATCTGTTCCGCGTGGGCGCCGGCGCGGCTGGGCTGGTAGGTGAAGACGACACCGGGCGGGTCTTCTCCGCCCCATCCGCGATCATCGCGGGCCAGGGCCCAGAGGTAGCCGGTCTTGGTTCGGCCGCGTCCGGGGTCGAGGACCGGAGCCGTGGTCTCATCCATGAACAGCTTTCCGGAGGACTTGATGTGTTCCGCCAGCCGGTCGACCACGGGGCCGAGGTGGAAGGCGGCGGTGCCTGCCCAGTCCGCCAGGGTGCTGCGGTCGACTTGGATGCCGGAGCGCGCCAGGATCTGGCCTTGGCGGTAGAACGGCAGGTGGTCCGCGAACTTCGAGACCAGCACATGAGCGATGGCGCCCTCGGTCGGCAGACCGCCCTCGATCAGCCGCGGCGCGGCGGGCGCCTGGGTGACCCCGTCCGAGCAAATGCGGCAGGCATACTTCGGCCGGATGTCGACCAGCACACGAAGCTGCGCAGGCACGATGTCCAGACGTTCGGTCCGATCCTCGCCGATCTGGTGCATGCGGCCGCAGCCGCAAGGACACTCAAGGCTCGCCGGTTCGATGACACGCTCGATGCGCGGCAGGTCCGCGGGCAGATGGCCGAGATTGCGCTGCCGTGTCGCGCGCGGGGTCTGGGTGGAGGGGGCGGCCTGCTCCCTGCGGGTCTCGACCTCGGCGACGGCGGTTTCCAGGTCTTCGAAGGCAAGCTGCCGGTCGTCATCACTCAGCTTCTCGGACCGTTTGCCATGCACGACATGGTTCAACTCGGCCACGAGATGCTCGAGCCGCCGGTTGGCTTCCTTCAGGGCGCCGTTTTCCTGCAGCACCGCCAGAACGGCGGCGCGCTGGCTCTCAGGGATCGCGGACAGGTCGATGGGCGGGGCGTCGGGCATGGCTGGATTATACCGGGCCCGGGGCGCCAATGCCCGGTTATTCAATAGGCTGAGTCACTCTGCCACAGCCGGTCGGCGCACCTCCAGAGATCGAACCCTGCGCCAGTCCAAACCGGCAAACAGGGCCTCGAACTGCGCCCGGTTCAGGGTCATTGCCCCATCGCGGATCGCGGGCCAAGTGAAGGTGTTTTCTTCCAGCCGTTTGTAGGCCATCACGAGTCCGCTGCCGTCCCAGAACAGGATCTTCAACCGGTCGGCGCGCTTCGACCGGAACACGAAGACCGTGCCCGTGAACGGATCCTCGGCAAGCGTCGACTGCACGAGCGCTGCCAGGCCGTCATGGCCTTTGCGGAAGTCCACCGGTTTTGTCGCAACCAAAATCCGGAGGCCCTGTGAGGGCATCAGCATGGCGAGGTCCCGAGCGCATGCGCGATCTCGGCGATCCGGGTCGCGGGCGTGCCGGGCGCCAGCTCGATCCTGACTTCGCCTGAGACGATCCGGATCACCTCTTTCGGTGCCGCCATGTCCGGTTCCGGCAGCACCTCCGGCACATCGCAGACTACCAGCGGGGCGAAGACCGGTTCGTCCAGCTCCGCTGCTGGCAACACCAGCTTCCCCTGCTTCGCCAACCGGCGCCAGGCCGACAGCTGGTTTGGCAAGACTCCATACCGCGCCGCCACGCCATTCACTGTCGCGCCCGGTTCGAGCGTATCCGCCACTGCCCGGGCCTTGGCTTCATCCGGCCACCGCCGGTGACCCGACGCGTAGATCTCCACGCCCAACGATTTGAGAAACGAATTTGTAGTGCACATTGCGAAACGCACTCCCCACTGTGAGATGTGCAAGATCTCGCAGTACGGGATAGGCGCTACAACGTGGGGCCGGGACAGCGCTTACAACACTGTTGTCCTTCGAGGCCGCGTATTGCCCAAACGACGGGCCTCAGTCTCACAAACAGAGCGTGCACTCGCAGGGTCACAACCCGTGCTTGGACTTCAACTCGGCGATCACATCAGGGTTGGCTGCCATCCAGGCATCGAATTTTTCCACCACCTCTGAATGTGTAGCGGACGAAAGATGGTAGTTTGAAACCGAGTGCGGCAACCCTTCGTCGAACACGAGGGCTTCGGCCTCCATGCCAATATCAGTCAGAACGCGGCGCACTACGTCCTGATTGGCATATGCACCATCAATCCGTCCAGCAAGCGCCTGGCGCACCATGCCAGAGAAGCTGGAATTTTCAGTTAGCGCGACTGCACCACTCTGAATTCGGTCCATCCAAGCAAACGCAGTAAAGCCCAAGACGGTGCCCAAGCGTTCGATCGACTCCACGGGCTGACCTAGATTTTCGGGTAGAACCATAACACCGTCGATCGCTTCAACCACTGGTGCAGAATAGGTGATGCTCTTGCCTTCCTTGAGGTCGGCAGACCAGAACGCGTTGTCGGGATACTTCAGATCGACGTCCCCGTTGACCATCGCCTGCATAAGCCTGGAGATCGGCAGCGCGCGATAGGTGAGCGTATAGCCCTCGTCCTCGGCAAAACGATTGAGCACATCAGCCCCAAACCCAGAATAGCTATCTCCGTCCCAATAGTAATGTGGGAGGTACTCGATGTTTTCAACGCCGACGACCAAAGTCTCGGCTGAATGGGCCGTGGGGATCCATGACACGGTGGCAAGGCCAAGCGCCGCGATCAGTTTTTTCATTATATCTCTCCGTGATGAGGTCTACGTCACATCAACGGAGTGTTAGCCGTCTGCGCTTTCGGCCCAATTAATCGGCACAGGACACAGGACCCATATTCACGGCAAAAACCAAGTAGGACTTTCAAACGATACCGCGCGTTGGAGGATGCGGTTTCGCGTCAAGACTTTCGACCAAACCAGCGCCGCAGGCCACGGGTGCGGTCATCAATCGCATCCCCGGCGGCATAGAATCCATCTTCGACGTTCTCGAACAACGGATCCAACCGATTGCGTTTGAAGCGACGCAGACGCACAAATATCGCCCAGCTCACAGCCGCGAGCAGCACCAGAATACTGATCGAAATCCAATTGATCGGCTTGTCATCCGGTCCCGCCGCCGGAGAGATGGACACCGCATTGGGGAACGATGTCAGAAGCTGACTGCGCCAGCCATAATGCATGATCCGTACCCACTCCGGGTCGTCTTTGGTGGAAATCGCATCATTCGCCTCTGTGTAGAGATTGGCGGTGTCGAATTTGAAATAGGGCGGCCAATTCCAGCCGGTGTCCTCGTTGCGATAGACAATAGCATCGCCATTGGGGCGCACCGCCTGAATGAATTGTACATCGCGATTGAGGAGCGCGGCGCTTTGGCTGTCTGGCGTCGACCAGAACATACGCGTCCAATCGCCCAGCTCCTTGCGCTCTTCATAAGTGTTAACGATGCGCACGACGTCATATTGGGGCAACGTGTAGTGCAGAAAGCTCCCAACAAAGAGCCAGAAGATCAGAATGAAAATCCACTTCACATAGGCCATTTTGCCCCCTCAAACACTGCGCCACCTTATCTAATGTCGGATCTGCGGCGTCGCAAAGCAATGACATAAGGCGAAATTTTGCGGCGACTGAGCCCGAGATCAGGGCTCAGCACCGGCCCGCGTTGGATGCAAGTCCCGCGCGCGCCGGTCAAGGGTTTTATCAGGGATTAGCCCACAACGTTGAACTCGGGCCCGTAGGGATATTTGGTGATATTTTCATTGCCGTCTTCGGTAATGATGAGAATATCATGCTCGCGATAGCCCCCTGCACCAGGTTCGCCGTGAGCAATTGTCAGCATGGGCTCCATCGAGATCACCATGCCCGGCTCCAGCACAGTGTCGATGTCTTCGCGCAGCTCAAGCCCCGCCTCTCGGCCGTAGTAGTGCGACAAAACCCCAAAGGAATGCCCGTAGCCAAACGTGCGATATTGCAGCAGGTCGCGCTCTTCAAAGAAGCGGTTGATCTTATGCGTGATCTCCGCGCAGCTCGCGCCAGGCTTCAGAAGCGACATGCCATATTCATGCGCCGCGACATTGGCCTCCCAGATCTTGAGGCTCGCGGGGTCGACCTCCTGCACAAACATCGTCCGTTCCAGGGCAGTGTAATAGCCCGAAATCATCGGGAATGTATTGAGCGACAGGATGTCTGCACGCTGCAGCTGACGTGCGGTGACCGGGTTATGCGCTCCATCGGTGTTCAGGCCAGATTGGAACCAAACCCAAGTGTCGCGATACTCCGCATCAGGGAAGCGGCGCGCGATCTCCAGTTCCATTGCGTCCCGCCCGGCCATGGCAACATCGATTTCCCTCGCACCGGCTTTTACCGCGTCGCGAATAGCAAACCCGCCCACATCTGCCACCGCAGCACCGGCGCGGATCATCTCGAGCTCTGCCGGTGATTTGTGCATGCGCTGCACCATGGTCGCCTCGTAGAGGTCCACCACTTTTGCAGGGGCGAGGAAATGGTCGAGCTTGCCGCGTTGCAACAGCGTCAGGTGATCACCTTCGATGCCGACAACGCGCTGCGCGCCCGCCACCGACAGAATAGCCCGCCAGAAGTTGTCACGCTGCCAGTCGGTGTAGGTGATGTTGTCACAAAAACAGCGCCGCCACGGCTGGCCCGCGTCGATCCCGGCACTGATGGTCACCGCCTGATCCGCCGTGACCACCAGCCCATAGGGTCGCCCGAAGGCGCAATAGGTAAACCCCGAGTAATAAGAGATATTGTGCATGGAGGTGAAGACAGCGGCCTCCACTCCCAGATCGGACATGGTGCTGCGCAAGCGCGCGATGCGCTCTTCGTATTCCGCGACAGAGAACTGCAACGGCGCTTTTTCACCGTTATGGAAGCGATACATTTCAGGACGAGCAGTCATGCTGGACCCTCCTTTTGACAAGAAGATCCCGGCGTACAGGATGTTTTTTGAGATGTTGAACCCGTGGCCAAACCACGCGCGACGCCATCGCTGGTTCTGGCGGAATGATGCGAGGAATCTCCGCATGCGGCAAGCGCTTTTTTTCCTTGCCCGAAGCATACTCCGGGCAAGGCAGATCCTCAGGCGGTGATCACCGCAACCAGATCGCTTTCTGGGTCCGCAAGCGGTTCGATCACGTTGAAATGGTGTTTTTCAAAGGCGATGACGTGATCCGCATCCCAGGCTTCCACCAGCCAGATCGCCTGATCAAGAAATGCGGGCCGCTCCGCCCCGCCGACCCAGACAGTCACTTTGGCGTCATAGCGGTTTTGCATCTCGACCGGGCTCTCAGCGGTGGCCGCGTGGGCGTCCATCTTGAACTTCTCGTTCATCGAGGTACGCAGCAACGGACGCAGATCTGAGAGTGGAGAGATCGGCACAACGTTGCGAATACGTGCCCCAACGGTCTCCGGCAGCACTTCGGGGTCAAGCATCCGCGCAACCAGATGCCCCCCGGCGGAGTGGCCCGCCAGAACGATCGGACCATCGATCTCTTTTGCAGCTGCCGTTACAGCCTGCGAAATCTGCTGCGTGATCTCGGAAATGCGCACCTCGGGGCAAAGATCGTATGACGGCATCGCCACCGCCCATCCTTTTGAGAGCGCCCCAACCGCCAGATGCGACCAGCTCGATTTATCGAATGCCATCCAGTACCCGCCATGCACAAAGACAAACAGCCCCACGGGGGTGCCTTCGGGCAGGAACAAATCAAACTTGTGTCGGTCACCTTCGCCATAAGAAAGGTTCAAGCGCGCCCGGTCCTGCAGACTGTTGCGGAAATCTTCTGCGGAGGCCGCCCAGCGCGGAGGATAGTCTGCGGCTCCTTCGATATAGGCTCCGTTGGCATAGGCGTCGTCGAGTTCCATCATTTTCCCTTAATGTGTTAAGCTTATGGACTTATCGGTGTCACTGGACAACATTAGGCCCAACTGCTTTTGATTTGCGAGACTCGAATTTGCGGAGGAACCGATGCTCGACGCGACAACCGACCTGAAATCCCTTCTGGCGGACCCCACCCTGCTGGAAGACCGGGCCTACATCAATGGCGCTTTTGTCGCTGGCGAGGGCACATTTGAAGTGACCAACCCGGCGCGCGGTGATGTGATCGCCAATGTGGCGGATGTCAGCCGCATGCAAGCCCGCGACGCCATTGCAGCAGCACAGGGCGCGCAAAAGGAATGGGCGAAATGGACTGGCAAGGAGCGCGCAGGCGTTCTGCGCAAATGGTTCGACCTGATGATGGCCCATCAGGAAGATCTCGCCGTGATCCTGACGGCTGAAATGGGCAAGCCGCTGGCCGAGGCACGCGGCGAAATCGCCTACGGTGCCTCTTTCATTGAATTCTTTGCCGAAGAGGCCAAGCGCGTCTACGGCGAAACCATTCCTGGTCACCAACGCGACAAACGGATCACCGTGATCAAGCAACCCATTGGCGTTGCCGCTTCGATCACGCCATGGAATTTCCCCAACGCCATGATCACCCGCAAGGCAGGGCCGGCACTGGCGGCCGGCTGTGCCTTTGTGGCGCGCCCGGCCTCTGAAACACCGCTCTCCGCCACCGCACTCGCCGTATTGGCAGAACGCGCGGGCATCCCTGCGGGTGTTTTCAATGTCATCCCCGCTTCGGACGCCTCCGGCATTGGCAAGGAATTCTGCGAGAACCCGATTGTGCGCAAGCTGACGTTTACCGGGTCAACCAACGTCGGTCGAATCCTGCTCCGCCAAGCAGCGGATCAGGTGATGAAATGCTCCATGGAGCTCGGCGGCAACGCACCTTTCATCGTGTTCGATGACGCCGATCTCGATGCGGCGGTCGAGGGCGCCATCATGTGCAAGTTCCGCAATAATGGCCAAACCTGCGTCTGTGCCAACCGGATCTATGTGCAGTCTGGGATCTATGATGCGTTTGCCGCCAAGCTGAAGGAAAAAGTCGAGGCCATGAAGGTCGGAGACGGGCTTGAGGATGGCACGCACTTTGGCCCATTGATCTCTGAGGCTGCGGTCAAGAAGGTCGAAGACCACATCGCGGATGCCATGGACAAGGGTGCCGAGGTAATCCTAGGCGGCGCGCCATCCGAGCTCGGTGGCACCTTCTTTGAACCCACTATCGTGACTGGCGCGACACCGGACATGGCTTTCGCGCAGGATGAGACCTTTGGCCCGCTCGCGCCGCTCTTCAAGTTTGAGACCGAAGACGAGGTGATCGAGATGGCGAATGACACCATTTTTGGCCTTGCATCCTATTTCTATGCCAAGGATCTGAGCCGCGTGTACAAGGTCGCCGAGGCGCTGGAATACGGAATTGTGGGGATCAATACCGGGATTATTTCTACCGAGCTTGCGCCCTTTGGAGGTGTCAAGCAATCAGGGCTTGGACGGGAAGGCAGCCATCACGGCATCGAGGACTATCTCGAAATGAAGTACCTCTGCATGTCCGTTTAAACCCCTTGACCGTAAAATGAATCTCAGGCGGCTGGGGGTTCGATCCCGGCCGCCAACGCCCGACACAGACGACCAATTGCATTGTCCCAGGCAGAAACCTCGGCCGCCGTGAGTTCAGCTTGCATGACCTCGCAAAACGCCAGATGCAACGCCCGTTGTGCCGTATACATCTGGTCCAATGTCAGCCCCAGGTGCTTGTGTCGTTGCAACAAGTCATCAACCAGAACCATCATGTCCCGATCTCGTCCGAGACTCTGCATCCCAGTGGTCAGAACGCGGGCAAACATTTCTGTTTGATGCGAGAAATCACGGGTGAACATGGCCTCGGCGTCAGGTAGCTCAAGAAACAGATGGTGGTAGAACTTTTCTGCCAACGCGGCCTTTTGTGCAAAGACCCTATTAAAGCTGACCTTGATGAGTTGCACTTCAATCTGACGCAGTATCGCCATTCCCATCGCACACCTCGAACATTTTGGAGGGCCGGTTTCCGTCCACGAGGATAGCAATGTTGTGTAAACACCGGCTTACACAGACGTCACGAAACATACAAAAAACCGTTGCGAATAGTTTGCACAACGCGGGCATGGCCTTGGCATCGATTTCATTCCTACAGGAGCTGCCGATGTCCCTGCGCCTAGTGTGCCTGACCTCCGCCCTCGCGCTGACCGCCGGTTTTGCGCAGGCTGAAAAAGCCTTCAACCGGATCGCGTCTTTCCCCGTCATCAAGAACATGGCCGAAGGGGCCGACCAGAGCCGCGAAAGCTCGCCCGAGATCATCGACGTGACCGCCGATGGCATGACGCTGGTCTATACCGACAGCCCGCTGGGCGCGCTTGGGATGATCGACATCACCGATGCCGCCAACCCGGTGCCCAAAGGCAATATCGCCCTTCCGGGCGAGCCCACCTCGGTCGCAGTGGTCGGTACCATCGCATATGTCGGGGTCAACACCTCGGAGAGCTACACCCAGCCTTCCGGGCAAGTCATGGCCTTTGACACCGCAACAGGCGCGGAACTTGCCTCCTGTGATTTGGGCGGTCAGCCAGACTCCCTCGCAAAATCCAAGGACGGCGCCTTCCTGTCCATCGCAATCGAAAACGAACGCGACGAAGACCTGAATGACGGGATCATTCCGCAATTGCCCGCAGGCAACCTCATTATGATCAACACCACGCAAGACGGCCTGAACTGCGCCAGCATGAAGATGGTGGATCTGACCGGTCTGGCCGAGATCGCAGGATCGGACCCGGAGCCAGAGTATGTCTCGATCAACAACCTCGACGAGACGGTTGTGACGCTGCAAGAGAACAACCACATGGTCGTCGTGTCCAGGGATGGTGAGATTCTCAGTCACTTCTCCGCAGGCGCCGTGGACCTCGATGGCATTGATGCCACCGACGAGCGCGGTGCACTGATCTTTGACGAAAGCCAGAAGGGGCGCCTGCGCGAACCTGATGCTGTGACTTGGATTGACGCAGATCACTTTGCCACCGCAAACGAGGGGGACTACAACGGCGGTTCGCGCGGTTGGACCATCTTCCACAAAGACGGCTCTGTGGTCTATGACTCTGGCGTTTCCTTTGAGCATGCCATCATCCAGATCGGCCACTACCCGGACAAACGTTCCGATGCCAAAGGTGTCGAACCGGAATCTGTGACCTTCGCAGAGTTTGACGGCACACCTTTCGTGTTTGTCGGGGCAGAGCGCGCCTCGGTCGTGGGGGTCTATGACGTCACCGACCCGGCAAAACCGGTTCTGACACAGTTGCTGCCCTCTGGTACCGGCCCCGAAGGCTATGTGACCATTCCCGAGCGCGGCCTTCTTGTTTCAGCCAACGAGAAAGACCTCCTCGAAGACGGTGGCGCACGGGCGCATGTGATGCTCTTTGAGCTTCAGGATGGCGCAGCCACATATCCTCATCTGACCTCGGCAGGAGCCAAAGAGCTGATCGGCTGGGGCGCCATCTCCGGCATGGTTGCGGATGAAGACGGTATGATCTGGGCGGTCAATGATAGCTTTTACGGCTTCCAGCCCTCGATCTTCAAGATTGACCCCTCTCAGACCCCAGCGCGCATCACCGATGTGATCCGCATTCATCGCGCCAATGGCGACGCTGCGCAAAAACTCGACCTCGAAGGGATCACGCTTGATGGCGAAGGCGGCTTCTATGTGGCGTCCGAGGGCCGCACGGAACGCGCGATCCCGCACGCGATCTATCACGTCAGCGCCGAGGGCCTGATCAAAACCAACAAGGGTGAAATCGCGATCCCCGCAGAGCTGCAGTCCGTCGAGAAGCGCTTTGGCTTTGAAGGCATCACCAAGGTTGGCAACACGCTCTGGATGGCGGTGCAGCGTGAGTGGAAAGACGATCCCGAAAACCATGTAAAGCTGGTTTCCTACAATCTGGATACCAAGGAATGGGGCGCCGTTCTTTATCCAAAGGCAGCGCCGGCCACAGGCTGGGTTGGTCTGTCGGAAATCGTGGCGCATGGCGATCATGTCTATGTGATTGAGCGCGACAACCAGCATGATGACCGCGCAGTCACCAAGAAGATCTATCGCATTGCGCTCTCGGATATGGTTCCTGCCCCGCTTGGCAGCGATCTCCCTGTCGTGACAAAGGAAGAGGTCCGCGACCTGCTGCCTGACCTGAAATCCACCGGCGGCTATGTGCTCGACAAGGTTGAAGGTCTGGCCATCCTGGCAGACGGCACCGCTTGGGTGTCGACCGACAATGACGGTGTCGATGACAGCTCTGGCGAGACGATGTTCTGGTCGTTCAAGGTCGACTGATCCGACCCACGATCTGTCCGGCGCCTGCCATCATGGCGCCGACGTCGCCGCACAGCAAAGGGGTCCCTAGCGGGGCCTCTTTTTTGCATCTTACGTCGCGCGCAATTCGCAGCTGCGTGCTTTTCTTTGCGCAATCGCTTCGCTATCAGGTTCATGCCTCATCATGAGGCGATATTCTCAGGGCAGGGTGAAAGTCCCTACCGGTGGTCACAGCCCACGAGCGGCCCTTGGTTTGACAAGGGTGACAGCAGACCCGGCGCAATTCCGGGGCCGACGGTCACAGTCCGGATGAAAGAGAATGGAGAGACCCGCGCCCTTCGCCATGTGCAGGAGGGCTTTGGGTCTATTCGTTTGCCTTGGGTCAATTGCGGACCGAGGAAAGGACAACACGCAGATGACTCAATCGCTTCCTACCCCGCTCAAGGCGGCTGGCCTCATGGTCATCGCCGGAGCCTGCTTTGCGCTGGTGAACACCGCACTGCAATCGGCCACGATGCTGCATGGGGCCTCTGCTCCGATGGTGACTTTCTGGCAGTATCTGATCGCGCTTCTGTTTTACATCCCATGGATCTGGCGCAACTGGACTGCCGTTCTGTCGACCCGGCAAATGATCACCCATGTGATCCGGGTCGTGCTGGCCGTTGCCGGTGTGCAACTCTGGACGCTTGGGCTGGCCCATGTGCCAATCTGGCAGGCGATTGCCTTGATCTTGCTTTCGCCCTTTTTTGTCACCATCGGCGCGGGTCTTTTCCTCGGCGAAGATGTTTCCTTGCACCGCTGGGGCGCTGTTGTTGTGGGCATCTTTGGTGGCATGGTGATCCTGGCCCCGTGGTCAGATCGCTTCCAGATCGCGGCCCTTCTGCCAGTCGCTGCGGCGGCCTTTTGGGCTGCGAGTTCCGTTGTGACCAAGCACCTCACACGGCGCGATAGCACCGAGACGGTCACGATCTATCTGCTGCTGCTGCTCAGCCCTGCAAATGCGCTCCTGTCACTTGGTGGCGGCTTTGCACTGCCAGAAGGCACTATCTGGCTTGTGATTGGCGCGGGACTGTTGACAGCTCTGGCGCAGCATAGCCTGGTGCGGGCCTACACGCTGGCAGATGCAGCGTTCCTTCAACCCTTTGATCACCTGAAACTGGTCTTCAACGTGGGGCTGGGCGCAGTTGTCTTTGGGTTCTTGCCGGATGGCAACATGTGGCTGGGCACCGCGCTGATCATTGTTGCAAGCGCCTATCTGCTGAATAGAGAGGCCCGTGCTAAACCGGGTTCAGCCGCGCAAAACGCCTGAGACCATCTCGGCAAATGGGGCGCGGGCCTGAACCTTAGCCGTACTCAGCACGCTGGCATCGTAATATCGCCCCCAGGCGTCGTGCGTACATCCCATCAGGGACGCAGCTCCCAAGAGCTGCGTCACCACGCCCAATGCCCCGGCAACGCCTTTGCCCTCCCAGCGCTCGGTGGCTTGCACGGTGGCGACGAGGCTTTCAAACAAGGTCGCAAAAGACGTACCCCCGTCACGTGGCAGCGCCTGATCCAAAAGCTCTCGCAACACGATCTGGGCCGAGGCGCAATCCGCCTGCAACGCCGATTGGTAGGCTGCAAAGAACGTCTCCAGTTGCTCTTCTGGCGGGCGGTCATCTTCCATCGCATCAAACAACAGTTGCAGTACCGACGACGCCGCCTGTTCAACCGCCAAAGCATAGAGCGCGTTCTTGCTCCCAAAATGGTGCAACAGCGCCTGTTTGCTGAGGCCGAGTTCCTGTGCGATGGCTGAGATGGAGGCCCCGGCATACCCATGTGCCGCAAACAAGCGGCAAGCGCTTTCGATCAACTGTGTGCGGGTACTGGTTAATGTCATCTCGGCCAGGGTCATACATCCATTAAGGCAGGCATTCTGCCGCAGGACAACCTACCGCTTGGTAAATAACGTAAATCCATGAATAAAAAGAGCTCCCGGCCAACCAGCCGGGAGCCCTCGGAATAGGACGCAACTCGCATCCTGCGTCAGATCAGTTCACGGTCGAGCCCGAAATTTCCTTGGGCTTGGACGCCGCAGCGGAGGAAATCTCGATCCGGCGCGGCTTCAGCGCTTCAGGCACTTCTCGCACGAGATCGATATGGAGCATGCCGTCGCCGTGGCTGGCGCCCTGCACCCGCACATGATCTGCAAGGGTGAAACGGCGCTCAAAGGCTCGGGTTGCAATCCCGCGATGCAGGTAAGTGCGCTCGCCGTTCTCTTCGGACTTGCGCGCGGACACGACCAGTGCGTGCTCTTTTACCTCGACGTTCAGCTCGTCTTCGGAAAAGCCCGCGACAGCGATCGAGATGCGGTAGGCATCGTCCGAGGTTTTTTCAATGTTGTATGGGGGGTAGCTTGGCTGCTGGAGATCCGAGCTCATCACCCGGTCCATCAAATCGGCAATCTGGTCGAAGCCGACAGTTGCACGGTGCAGCGGAGCAAAATCAAACGTACGCATGGTTCATCCTCATCTTTGAGCGATAACTGCTATAAAGCCCTCCCAACACGGGACGGGCGGATTGATCCAAGGCCCAGTCTTTGGCGCCTTGGGTACATCCCATGTATGAAGGGTCATTCTTGTTTCAAGAGGGGGCGAATTCAGTTGGAAATGAATTTTGCACCAATGTCGCTGCGGCGCGGTTCCCCGACCTGAACGCGACCAACCCCCTGAGGCATCCGGCTGCCGACATGGGCCCCGGTCAGCTGTGACTGCAAAAGCGCCAGTTCCTCGGCCAGCGACGCGCCCAGAGAAACGGCAGAACCCTCGACACGCGCCTTGGCTGAGACCACCGATACGATCCGCGGGCGTCCAGCGTCAAACGAGAACACAGGGGCGCCAGAGGCCCCGAAGTCCACGTCACAGGACATCACCAGGACACCATCCTGACGAGCAATCACCTTGCAGACCTCTTGGAGCGAGGGCGCCTCGGAGCGGTCCTGCGCGTAGGACACCACACCGACCCGGGCCCCCTCGCGGGGGCGCGCGTCGGTTTCAAATGGCGTAACGGTAGTGTTGCGAATGGGGCGTTGCAGTTGCAACAGGGCAATGTCGTTCCGGACTCGTTTTGCCGACAGTGTCCCGTCATAGACATAGCGCGGATGCAGGACCGCCCGCTTCACCGCGCGATAGGCCGAGGCTCGGCCGTTGCGCCATCCCGCCAAAAACTCGATTGAGGTCGGGTCGATCTGGGCCATGGTGTCGCGATCATAAAGGCAATGCGCCGCCGTCAGCACGATATCCGGAGCAATCAAGGCCCCGGTGCAGAACCCCTCGCCCGCGCGATCCAGCCGCCCTACCGCTTCCCAGTCTCGGCCTGCATCTGTGGTTTCAAGACTTTTAAGACGCGTATCATTGCCGCGCAGTGTTGTGCCCGCCACCGCAGCAGCAGACAACACGCATAAAACACCACTAACAATCAATTTCTTAATCGGCAGCACGGGCAAACTCCACATCCCCTATGCGACAGCCTAGCCAACGCTTCGGGCAAAAGTTGGGCGCAGAACGACGATTCCGCGCGCCTTTCTGTGATGCCGCCTGTGCAGCTTCAGCGCAAGATGGGAACTGAGGGTCGGCTGCGCTCCGCCGTGAGGGCGGGTGGCTGAGGGCCTCCGGTTGCCCAGTCCAAGAGCTCCACAGTGTGCACGATCGGGATCTCGGTGCCAGATCCGATTTGAATCATGCACCCGATGTTCCCCGCAGAGATGATGTCGGGATTTTTCGCCTCGAGCGTGCGCAGCTTGCGTGCCTTGAGCTGTGCGGAAATCTCCGGCTGCAGCAGATTATAGGTCCCTGCAGAGCCGCAGCACAGATGGCTGTCGGCTGGTTCAACCACTCGAAAGCCCGCGCGTTTCAGCAGCGTCTTGGGATGCGTCTTGATCTGTTGGCCATGCTGGAGCGAACAGGCGGCGTGATAGGCGACCGTCAGCCCCTTGTCCTCACCCTCTGGCATTTCAAGCTGCATCAGCAACTCGGAGATATCCATCGCCAGGTTCGACACAGTTGCCGCATCCTGTGCCAGCGCATCATTGCGGAACATGTGGCCGTAGTCCTTGACCGTGGTACCACAGCCCGATGTGTTGATGACAATCGCATCAAGGCCCTTGCCGTTCTTCTCTGCCATCCACGCGCGGATGTTCTTGGCGGCGGTTGCGTGGCTTTCGTCCTCACGCCCCATGTGATGCGTCAGAGCCCCGCAACAGCCGGCCCCGTCCGCCACAACCACCTCGCAGCCCAAACGCCGAAGGAGCCGGATGGTGGCGTCATTGATATCCGTATTGAGCGCCTTTTGCGCGCAGCCCGTCATAAGCGCCACGCGTTTCACTTGCCGCCCTTCCGGCGCAAAACTCTGCGGATCGTCATTGCGGCTCACCGGGGGGATCACCTTTGGCGCCATCTCCAGCATCGCCCGCAGCCTTGGGTCAGGCATCAGTCCCCGGAAGGGACGCGCAATCTTTGCTCCCAACAGCGCGAGACGAAACCGCGTGGGATAGGGCAGGATGCGCGCCAGGATCCATCGCAGTGCACGATCACCAAAGGGACGTTTGTAATGCTTGTCGATATAGGCACGCGCGTGATCCACAAGATGCATGTAATGCACGCCCGATGGACAAGTGGTCATACAAGCAAGGCACGACAGGCATCTGTCGATATGCTTTACGGTTTTCTCATCCGGGACGCGCTCGTTCTCGAGCATATCCTTGATGAGGTAAATCCGGCCTCTTGGGCTGTCCAACTCGTCCCCGAGCACTTGATAGGTCGGACAGGTCGCCGTGCAAAAACCACAGTGCACACAGGTGCGCAGGATCTCGTTGGCCCGCTGCGTACCGGGGTCCTGCAATTGCGCGTCGGTGAAACTCGTTTGCATTGTCTTACCCCATCAAACCCGGATTGAAGATCCCACGCGGATCAAATTGCTGCCGCAGCCCAGCTGAAATCGCCGCCAAAGGCGCAGGCTCCGGGTGATGCCGCGCCACCGGGCTGCGCCCCTCGGACCGGATCAAGGTGGCGTGACCCGCTACCGTCATCCGCTGACGCAGATCGACGCCTTTTGGCGTGACGGCCCAGATCAGCCCCCCGCCCCAATCACAGAAACACCGCGTCGCCCCAAGCGCAGGGATCAAGGCCACCGCATCCGAGGGTTTGACGGACAATCGCCAGACGTCACCCTCCACCCCAGCCAGGGCCTTGAGATCGCGAATATCGCGCCAGAGCTCTTCGGAGCCTGAAACCTCCTCCACTTCCCCGAAAGGAGCAAGCAGCGCGCGCAGGGCCTCTGCACGATAGCGCACCGCGCCCTCAAAACCCTCAAGGCGCACATATGCGACCCGTTCAGTCGGATCATAAGCCGCCCCTGTCACGTCATAGGGCGACCCAAGTGCTGCCGACAAGGCGGCAACCCCCTCTGGCAGATCCACACCCCGCACCGCGAGTGTGGTTTGTGTTTCCGCGCAGGGCAGCACTTTGAGCGAGACTTCGGTCAGCACCCCCAAGGTGCCATGGGCGCCCGCCATCAGTTTCACGAGGTCATAGCCCGTGACGTTTTTCATCACCCGGCCGCCGTTGCTCAGTACCTCTCCGCGCCCGTCGACAAACCGCACGCCCAGAAGAAAATCTCGTGCAGCGCCACATTGAATACGCCGTGGCCCCGAGGCATTAGTGGCAAATGCGCCGCCAATCGTCGGCGCGCCTTCCGTACCGAGAAGTCCGCGCAGATCCAGAGGTTCGAAAGCAAGGCGCTGGTTCTCTGCCGCCAACAGGGTTTCGATCTCCGCCACTGGCGTCCCCGCACCGACCACCAGCGTCAACGCACCCGGCTCATAAAGTTTCACGCCCGACAGTCCCTGCGTCGTCAACACCTCTCCGGGGACAGACACACCCCGGGTGCCCCCACCCTGTATGCATAGAGGCTCATGCGCTCCGGCAATGATGTCGGCAAGTTCTGCCTCGCTCTGCGCTGTCATCATTTCACCTTTTTCCAAATATCCTTGGGGGTTCGGGGGCAACACCCCCGCTTTGCGCTACTGCGCCGCAATCGCGACGTTGCGCCGGCTCTGCGTGGTTGACAGCGGAAAGACCTTTGCCGGGTTCAACAGCCACTTCGGATCAAACACATCCTTCACGCGCAACTGGGCTTCGATGTCAGCAAGTGCATATTGATGCAGCATCAGATCTCGCTTTTCGATCCCAACGCCGTGTTCGCCGGTCAGACACCCCCCGACCTCGACACAGAGCTTCAGGATCTCGGCCCCGAAGGCTTCGCACAGCTCCAGATCACCGGGTTTGTTGGCATCAAACAGGATCAGCGGGTGCATGTTGCCATCCCCTGCGTGAAACACGTTTGCCACTTTCAGGCCGAACTCCGCGCTCATCTCCCCGATGCGACGCAGAACCTGCGGCAGGGCAGAAACGGGAATCGTCCCATCAAGACACATGTAGTCGTTGATCTGTCCCATCGCACCAAACGCGGATTTGCGTCCAAGCCAGATGCGCGCGGCTTCCTCGGAATCCCCCGCTTCGCGCAACTCCACCGGGTTGTGGCGCCGCGCGATCTCGGTGATGAGCTTCAGCTGATGGTCGATTTCTGCTTCTGACCCTTCGACTTCGATGATCAGCAAAGCTTCGCACATCGGATAGCCCGCTTTGGCAAACGCTTCGCAGGCTTCAATGCAAGGACGGTCCATGAACTCAATCGCCACCGGCAGAACGCCCGCTTTGATGATATCAGAAACACAGGCCCCAGCGACTTCATTGCTGTCAAAGGCCACAAGCACGGGCCGCGCCCCTTCGGGTTTGCGCAAAATCCGGAGGGTGGCTTCGGTCACCACGCCCAGCTGCCCCTCACTGCCGCAGATCACCCCGAGGAGATCAAGCCCACCGGCATCCAGATGCGCGCCACCTATTTCGACAACCGTTCCGTCCATCATCACCATGGTGACCCCAAGAAGGTTGTTGGTCGTCACCCCGTATTTGAGACAATGCGCCCCACCGGAATTCATTGCGATGTTGCCAGCAATCGCACAGGCGAGCTGTGAAGAGGGGTCAGGCGCATAAAAGAAATCCTCTTCTTCCACGGCGCCGGACACCGACAGGTTGGTGCGCCCGGTCTGAACACGGATGACACGATTGTCGTAGTCCGTCTCCAGCACCTCGTTCATCCGCGCCACCCCGAGGATTACGCAGTCTGCGGTAGGCAATGCGCCCCCCGCCAGCGATGTTCCAGCTCCACGCGGTACAACGGGTACATTCATCTGGTGACATATCCGCAGAACGTCTGACACTTCCTGAGTAGAGCGCGGCAGAACCGCCAGCATCGGCGGACATTTATAGGCCGTCAGCGCGTCACACTCATACGCGCGTGTCTCTGCTTCATCCGAAATCAGCGCATCCTTTGGCAACACCTGTTGCAGGCGCTGCAAAAGCTCTGCCTTCAAGGACAGGATGGCGGCATTGGGGGGTGGCATCTCCATGCGGGCTCTCCTCTTTGGTAAAATAATATTACCAATCTATCACCTCTGGCAAGGCTGAACTGACTAAGCTAGGGTCGCCCTATGATTTGGATCGAGCGCCTGAGCCAGTTTTCTACGTGGGATTT
Source organism: Epibacterium sp. HA2-3 (assembly GCF_055693725.2). Taxonomy (NCBI): domain Bacteria; kingdom Pseudomonadati; phylum Pseudomonadota; class Alphaproteobacteria; order Rhodobacterales; family Roseobacteraceae; genus Epibacterium; species Epibacterium sp. HA2-3. The sequence continues at coordinate 2,518,222 of NZ_CM172490.1, forward strand.
CATAAGCCTGGCCTGCTATTTGCTGGGCTGGCTCTGGATTGGCTGGCGCATCGAAAATCCCAGCAAATCGCGCCCGTCCGTCTCGATCCTGATGGCAGATTTTCGACGCGAGTGGATGAAAGAGATGGTGACGCGCTCGCCCCGGATATTTGATTCGCAAGTCATCTCCTCCCTGCGCCAAGCCACGGCATTCTTCGCGTCGGCCACCATGCTCGCGCTTGGGGCGGGGCTTGCGCTCATTGGCAACACAGATCAGCTTGCAGGTGTTGCGCAGGATCTGGCACTCGGGCAAACCCCGGATTTTGTATGGGAGATCAAGATCATCCTCGTTCTGGCTGCGCTCACCAATGCGTTTCTCTCTTTTGTCTGGTCGCATCGGCTCTTTGGCTATTGTTCGGTGCTGATGGCCGCCGTCCCCAATGAACCGAGCGACCCCCGTGCCTATCCGCGCGCCTGCCAAGCCGCAGAGATCAACATCACCGCCGCGCGCAGCTTCAATCGCGGCCTGCGCGCCACATATTTCTCACTGGCCGGACTGGCATGGCTGGTGAGCGCCGAAGCCCTCATTATCGCCACGGTCATCACGCTGGCCGTGCTCTACAGGCGAGAGTTCATTTCCCGGTCGCGTCGCATCCTGATGCAATCAAAACCCGAAACCACGTCGCCCACCGAATTGTGACCTGCACAGGTCGCAACATCGGCTAGGCTGGCCCCATGCTGAGATATGTCCTGATCCCGTTCTTGGGCCTGGCCGGCCCATTTGCTGCCCATGCTGCAGATCCCGTCATCGAACAGGCGACCGCAGAGCCGAGCGGCGACACGTGGCGTTTTTCAGTTACGATCTCCCACCCCGATACCGGTTGGGAGCATTACGCGGACGGTTGGCGCGTGCTTGATATGGCGGGTAACGAAATCGGGCTGCGCGTGCTGGCCCATCCTCATGTGAATGAGCAACCCTTCACACGATCGCTTGCAGGTGTACGTGTTCCTGCGGGCACCACACAGGTGCAAATTCAGGCGCGCTGCAATCTCGACGGGTGGGCTGCCACAACAATCGTGATCGACCTGCCCTGACCTGATCAGACCCGGTGATAGGGACTGCCCGAGAGGATCGTGGCGGCGCGATAGACCTGCTCAGCCAGCATCAGGCGCACCATCATATGTGGCCAGACCATCTTGCCAAAGGAAATCGAAAAATCCGCTTCGGCGCGCAACGAGGGGTCGATTCCATCGGCACCACCGATGACAAAGACCAGATCCTGCCGCCCCATGTCGCGCCACCCTGCAAGCTTCTCGGCAAAATCCGGCGAGGATATGACCTTCCCCCGCTCATCCAAGGTACAGATCAGCGCCCCTTTGGGCAGTGCCTTGCGCAGCAGATCCGCTTCGGCGCCCATCCCTGCGTTTTTCTTGTCTTCGACCTCAATCACCCTGGCCGGGCCAAGACCCAGAGCGCGCCCGCTGCGGTCAAACCGCTGCAGATAGTCATCAATCAACGTCTTTTCCGGCCCAGCGCGCAGACGCCCGACCGCGCAGATATGTACGCGCATTCAAAATCCGATGTTAGGAGAGCTCTGCGCATGCAGGATGCATCACGCGAGAGGATAAATTGAACGGGCCGTATGATCTGCTCGGGTCAGGCGAGGCCCGACCCGCAACATGTCACTACGGAACCCGTGTCAGCTAGCGACAGCGCCAGCGGGCAGCCACATCTTCTCGATCTGGTAGAAGTCGCGCACTTCGGGACGGAAGATATGCACGATCACATCACCGGTGTCGATCAGAACCCAGTCACCTGCATCCTTGCCTTCGACCTTACAAGCGACGCCGAATTCATGCTTCAGCTTCTCAGTCAGTTTTTCGGACATTGCCGCAACCTGACGGGTCGAGCGGCCAGAGGCCACGACCATATAGTCACCGATGGAGGTCTTGCCGCGCAGGTCGATCTGCGTGACGTCCTCGGCCTTGTCTTCATCGAGAGAGGAAAGGATGCGCTCCAGCAGATCCTCGCTGGAGAATTGGGTTGCGGACGCTGCCATCACGGCTGCTCCGGACGGGGCGGCGACGGCCGCCTGAGGTTGGGGTGCCAGGACATTGTCCTCCTTGCTGCGCGCCGTCAGACCCCCGGCGCTGGGGTCCTCTCAAATGTAGCAACTGCGCCGCGCCTTTTCAATCAAGCTTCCGGGCTGTACCGCGCGACTGTGTCGCGCGCTCCGCATTGCCCCGCTCCTCGCCCTCGACGTCACCCCCAGGCGCCATACGGCCTTCGGCCATCTCGACAGCCAGACTATTGTTTAACAGGCGCAATTCCCGCTGCGGGAAGGGGATCGAAACCCCCTCGGCCTTGAAGGCGTCCCAAAGCGCGAGGAACACATTGCCGCGAATATTCGTAAGTCCGCCCGTTGGATCCGCGATCCAGAAGCGCAGGATGTAATCGACGCTGCTGTCCCCGAATCCAACGATATGACAGACCGGCCGCATACCATCGCGATCCAGCACGCGATCCACGGTCATCGTCGCAGCAATAGCCACTTTGCGCACCAAATGGGGATCGTCATCATAGCTTGTGCCAAAGTGAATATCGAGCCGCACATAGCGGTTGGAATGCGACCAGTTCACCACTTGCGAGGTAATCAGATCCTCGTTCGGGATCAGGTACTCCTTGCCATCCCGCGTCACCACAGAGACGTAGCGCGCGCCCAGGGCATTGATCCAACCAAAGGTCTCTCCAAGGGAAATCACATCTCCCGGCTTAATCGAGCGATCCATCAAGATGATGATGCCCGAGACCAGGTTGGAGACGACTTTTTGCAAGCCAAAACCAATCCCGACGCCCACCGCCCCCGACAGGACGGCCAGCCCCGTGAGATCAAATCCGATGGAGCGGATCACAATCACAAATGCGATCCCGTACAAAAGCACCTGCACCGCCTTGCCGGCGAGCACCTTCATGGAGGGCGACAGATCCTCGTTGCCGCTGAGGCCACGCTCGGCCAGAGCAGAGCCCATGCGCGCAAATGTAAGCAACGCAGTCGCCAACACCAGAGCCTTGAGCACAACCAGCAGCGAAAGATGGAAGGACCCAATATCAAAGGCGATGGAATCGAGAACCCGTGCGGTATCATCCACCAGGTTGAAGACTGCAAGCGTTGCGTAGATCCACAAGAGCCAAGAGGCGAGTTTGCGCAGGGTTGGGTTGGCAATAAAGCGTGCCATCAGCGCAATCACCAGCCACGCGGTCGCCAGTTTTGCAACCGCCCCGATAAGATAGCTTCGCGAGGGCCATGTCACCTCTTGCATGACCGCGAAGACCACCCAAGAAAAAACAGTGAAATAGATCAGCGACAGCCGCCTGAGCACTTGCACGGCCAGGCGAAGGCGCCACTTTGGCCAGCCCTCACGCGACCGCGCCCAAGCTTCCCAGCGCCCTTGGGTCAGCTTTCGCATCAGGATCGACGCCAAAACCAGAGCGATCACGATCAACACCTGGTACTGCCGCCACCCCGGGGTGAGCGCGATTTCCCAATAGTCTTGCGCCAGTTCCAAAAGGTAATCCAACGTGCCCTGTACCTCTTCGGGTAGAATGTCTTGCTCCATTCCTGTCCTCCTTCGCACCAGCATGTGCTGCAGTTGGGGCACTCTGCAAGGGGAACTGCCTGTCTTGTGATCGGACTGCACGGAGAACGAATCTTGATTGTCGCGAGGTGTGGATATATGCCACTGAGCATGACTCACGTATTGGCTCAGACGATTGCCCTTCAGGACCGCGCGCGACTGCGTGAACGGTTCTTTGGTGCCGCCCGCACGGTTCTTGCGCGCCTATAAGCTGCGCAGCCAGACCAGTTTCGCCAGCACATTTACCCACATACGGGAGAGGACCGATGTCCCCCAAAACACTCTATGACAAGATCTGGGATGCGCATGTCGCGCAAGAAGCCGAAGACGGCACCTGTCTGCTTTATATCGACCGTCACCTCGTTCACGAGGTGACAAGCCCGCAAGCCTTTGAAGGGCTGCGCATGGCAGGTCGCAAGGTGCACGCGCCAGAGAAAACCATCGCGGTGCCAGATCACAACGTCCCCACCACTGCAGGACGCGAAAACCCCGACCAGATGCCGGAGGACAGCCGCATCCAGGTAGCCGCCCTTGACACCAACGCGCGTGAATTCGGCGTGCATTACTATCCGGTGACCGACATCCGCCAGGGTATTGTGCACATCGTCGGCCCCGAGCAAGGCTGGACCCTGCCCGGCATGACCGTGGTCTGTGGCGACAGCCACACCGCGACCCACGGTGCCTTTGGCGCGCTGGCGCATGGCATTGGCACCTCGGAGGTGGAGCATGTGCTTGCCACCCAGACGCTGATCCAGAAGAAGTCCAAGAACATGAAGGTCGAGATCACCGGCAAGCTGTCGCCGGGCGTGACCGCCAAGGACATCGTTCTGACCATCATTGGCGAAACCGGCACCGGTGGCGGCACTGGCTATGTCATCGAGTATTGCGGTGAAGCGATCCGCGATCTGTCGATGGAAGGCCGCATGACAATCTGCAACATGGCCATTGAGGGCGGCGCACGCGCCGGCCTGATCGCGCCCGACGAGACCACCTTTGAATACGTCAAAGGCCGCCCGCATGCCCCCAAAGGCGCGCAGTGGGAAGCCGCCGTGAACTGGTGGAAAACGCTCTACTCTGACGACGATGCCCATTGGGACAAGATTGTGACCATCCGCGGCGAAGACATCGCGCCGACCGTCACATGGGGCACCAGCCCCGAAGACGCGCTGCCGATCACCGCAACCGTCCCCGCCCCCGAGGATTTCACCGGTGGCAAAGTCGAGGCCGCGCGCCGCGCGCTTGACTACATGGGCCTCACCCCCGGGATGAAGCTGTCGGACATCGAGATCGACACCGTGTTCATCGGCTCCTGCACCAACGGCCGCATCGAAGATCTGCGCGCCGCTGCGGATATAGTCAAAGGCAAGAAGATCAAGGACGGCATGCGCGCCATGGTGGTTCCGGGTTCCGGCCTCGTGCGCGCCCAGGCAGAAGAAGAGGGCCTTGCTGAGATCTTCAAGGACGCCGGTTTCGAATGGCGTCTGGCGGGCTGCTCCATGTGTCTGGCAATGAACCCCGACCAGCTGAGCGAGGGCGAGCGCTGCGCCTCCACCTCCAACCGGAACTTTGAAGGCCGTCAGGGCTTTAAGGGACGCACGCACCTGGTGTCGCCAGCCATGGCCGCCGCTGCTGCCGTTACCGGCAAACTCACCGACGTTCGCGAGCTCTGAAGGACAACACCCATGGAAAAGTTCGAAACCTTCACCGGGATTGCGGCGCCAATGCCGCTGGTCAACATCGACACCGATATGATCATCCCCAAGCAGTTCCTGAAAACCATCAAACGCTCCGGCCTTGGTGTGCATGCCTTTGACGAGATGCGGTATGATCGGCAGGGCAACGAAGTTCCCGACTTCGTGCTGAACAAACCGGCCTATCGCGAGAGCTCAATCCTGGTGGCAGGCGACAACTTCGGTTGTGGTTCCTCGCGCGAGCACGCGCCTTGGGCACTGGCAGATTTCGGTATCAAAGTGGTGATCTCCACCTCTTTTGCCGACATCTTCTTCAACAACTGTTTCAAGAACGGCATGCTGCCAATCGTATTGCCGCAGGAACAGGTCGAACTGCTGATGAAGGACGCGGAGAAGGGCGAAAACGCCCGCATGACCGTGGATCTTGAGGCTCAGGAGATCACCACCTCCGAAGGCGATGTGATCAAGTTTGACGTTGATCCTTTCCGCAAGCACTGCCTGATCAATGGCCTCGATGACATTGGTCTGACGCTTGAGAAAGCGGATGCGATCAAGGCGTATGAAGAGCGCGCAGCGCAAGAGCGCCCCTGGGTCTGAGCCCCGTGACATCTGAAAGATAGAAAAGGCCGCCCTGGATGGGGCGGCCTTTTGTTTGGATAATGTGTTGAACGCACTCTTGATCGCGGCGAAACCGCCTAACGGTTCCTAGACCTCTCAAGCAGCTTTCGGGTCTTTCGATTTTGCACCTGAAGCGCAGAAACGTCATCGGCGCGCTGGCGTCTGTCCCGAAATGCCGCGAAGGCAAAAATACCGACCGGAATTGTGATCACAATTAGGTACCCTGCCGCAACCCAGACAGGCATGAGTTCGACACAGAGCACGAACCCGATGAATGAGGCCATCTCAATCACAAGGATCTGCCAATGCCTCATTCTACGCGAAAGCGCGGCACACCAGTCGATGTACCGCGCCAGATACAAGCCGATTAGAAACACTTAGCGGCTCAGGCCGCCATGCAGTGTCGGCACGTCCAGACAGCTGAAGCCATAGTGACGCAACCAGCGCAGGTCGCTCTCAAAGAAGGCGCGTAGATCTGGGATGCCGTATTTCAGCATCGCCAGTCGGTCGATACCGATGCCAAAGGCAAAGCCCTGATACTTTTCGGGGTCGATCCCGCCAGCGGCGATCACCTTCGGATGCACCATGCCGGAGCCGAGAATTTCAAGCCAGTCGTCGCCTTCACCGATCTTCAGCTGACCATTATCCCAGCTGCAGCGGATGTCGACCTCTGCGGAGGGCTCCGTGAAGGGGAAGTGTGACGCGCGGAAACGCAGCTCAACCTCGTCCACTTCGAAGAAGCTCTTCACGAACTCCTCCAGAACCCATTTGAGGTTCGCCATGGAGATGTTTTCGTCCAGCGCCAGCCCTTCGACCTGATGGAACATCGGGGTGTGGGTCTGATCATAGTCGGCGCGGTAGACGCCACCGGGACAGATGATGCGCAAGGGCGCGCCCAGTTTCTCCATCGAGCGGATCTGAACGGGGCTTGTGTGCGTGCGCAGTACATGCGGCGGGCGATCATCGCCCTCGGCGCGGTGCATGTAGAACGTGTCCATCTCGGCACGGGCCGGGTGATGGCCGGGGATATTCAGCGCATCAAAGTTGTACCAGTCGGTATCAACCCGCGGGCCTTCCTGAACGGAGAATCCCATTTCCGCAAAGATCGCGGTCAGCTCCTCGGACGCCTGAGAAATCGGGTGGATCGACCCTTGGCGGCGCGGACGCGTTGGCAGCGTCACATCGAGCCACTCCGAGCGCAGACGCTCATCGAGGGCTGCATCGCCAAGCGCTGCCTTCTTGGCCGCCAGCGCCGCGTTGATCTCATCCTTGAGCGCATTCAGCGCCGGGCCGGCCACCTGGCGCTCTTCGGGTGTCATCTTGCCCAGTTCACGCATTTTGAGGGCGACTTCGCCCTTTTTTCCCACAGCCGCGAGGCGCACGGCCTCCAGCGCGTTTTCATCCGTGGCTTCGGCGATCTGGCCGAGGTATTTTGCTTTAAGATCGTCCATGACGGCCCCTCAAGTCTCGCTTTGATGTCCTGCTACCACACGAGGCGTCGAAAGCAAGCACCCGAGGCGCCGGAGCGACGACATAGCCCATTCCTGTCGCCCTGCGTCTACGATTGCCCCCTCATTGTCGCCAAAGCTGTGCTGTCATTGGAAACCGCAAACCCCTTGCATGCGGCGGCGCGAAAGCCCACTTTGGGCCTGTATTCATTTGGGCCCTTGCTATGCATGATCGCATCACCCGCAAATTGACAACGATCCTGGCCGCGGATGCGGAGCAATTCAGCGCGGCGATGACAACCGATGAGGTAGGCACCTACACGGAGCTGCAGTCGGCGCGCGATGTGTTTTTCAAGCTGATCGAACGCCACGGCGGGCGGGTCGCCAATACCGCAGGCGACGGGCTGATTGCCGACTTCCCATCGGTTGTCGAGGCGGTGCAATGTGCGATCGAGGTTCAGCAGGAGCTTGCCGCCAAGGACAGCGCCCTCTCCTTTCGGATCGGCGTAAATCTGGGCGATGTGATCTGTGATGGCGAGGATCTGATTGGCGAGGGCGTGAACCTCGCAGCCCGCTTGCAAACGATGGCAGAACCGGGTGGCGTCCTGATCTCGCAACAGGTCTATGACCACGTCAAGAACAAGCTCTCCATCGGGTTTGAGTATCTGGGGGATCGCAGACCACGCAACCTTCCCGAAGATGTCGCGGTCTATCGTATCTCTTTGGGCGCACCACGCCCAAGCCGCGCCAGCCATCCACGCAGCAGCGCGCAGGTATGGTCGGACCCCGATCCGTTTGCCGATGCGCCGCAGCGCGACTACGGGCTGACGGATGAAGCGGAAGACCCAGAAGAGGCACCCCTGCGCGGGCTGGACCGGCTCGTTGGCCGCCGCCTGCCGCTAAGCGAGCGCAGCAAGACACTGGTGCTTGTCGCAGCCGGGCTTTTTGTGATCGACCTTGCCTCAGGACGGGGAATCTGGGCGCACTGGCCGCTGCTGGTGATCGCAATGGTGATCGGGTTGCGAGACGGGCCGCGCCTGCTTGGACGCACGGAGTTTCGTGGCATCCCGGTCAAACTATGTGTGATCGCAGCCTTTCTGCTACTGGTGAACCTTTTCAGCTGGCAGGGCGTCATGTGGTCCCTCTGGCCAATTGGAGGGATGGCTGCCTATTCTCTCCTGAAGCGACGCTGGTCAGAAGCCGAGTGAGGCCACTGCCCCGTGCGGACCTAGCACCGCTCTTGAAGAATTATCAGGATATAAAAACAAGAAACCCGCCGAATTGCTTCGGCGGGTTCAATCCGTTTGGCTTCACCTGAAAATCAGGCAGCCAGCGCGTCCTGTGCCTGACGCACGATCGCACCGAAAGCTTCGGGCTCGTGTACGGCGAGGTCGGCCAGAACCTTACGGTCCACTTCGATACCGGCCAGGTTCAGGCCGTTGATGAAGCGGGAGTAGGTCAGAGCCTCGTCGTGGCTGCGGACGGCAGCGTTGATACGCTGAATCCACAGGGCGCGGAAATTACGCTTGCGGTTCTTCCGGTCACGGGTTGCATACTGGTTGGCCTTATCGACGGCCTGACGGGCAACCTTGAAGGTGTTCTTGCGACGGCCGTAGTAACCTTTGGCTGCCTTGATGACCTTCTTATGACGGGCGTGAGTGACGGTACCACCTTTAACGCGGGACATATCTCAGATCTCCTCTTAGCGGTCGTAGGGCATGAAGCCCTTGACGATCTTTGCGTCCGGTGCGGACAGGGTGGTGGTTCCGCGTGCATCACGGATAAATTTCTTGTGACGTTTGATCATGCCGTGGCGCTTGCCGGCCTGACCAGCCATGACCTTGCCGGTCGCGGTCACTTTAAAGCGCTTTTTGGCGCTCGATTTTGTCTTCATCTTGGGCATTTCCGTCTCCTTATTCGTAGGTTCGCTACACACGCGACTCGGCATGCCACACTGGCCGGTCGCGCGAACAGGGCTGCCCTTTACGTCAGCCACTCACAAAGGGCAAGCGGTTTTGATCACAGAAAGCGCCCGATCACCCGAAAAAAGACATCCGGAACATCAGCGAGGCTATAACCACCCGGGTGGTTCAGCACGGCCCAAGCGATGCAGCCCCCCCCTAGAATCAGCATCGCCGCAGCCGTTATCGGGCTGCGGCGATGGGCATAGGCTGCAAAGAAGGCAGGCACACCAAGCCAGGCGAGTATCAGCCCAGTCACCAATAACAGGTCCGTGTCCATACGCCTCACCCCCTAATACATACGGGGGAAAGGGTATTATTCCGGGTCGGTATTGTAAATCAGGCGTTCATCACAAGGCGCAATGCGCAAGATATTGGTGGTGCCCGGTACGTTGAACGGCACACCGGCGGTGACGACAACCTGATCTGTCTCAGAGGCAAAGCCACCCGAACGCGCGGCACGCGCAGCAGATACCACAGCCCCCTTAAAGCGATCCACCTTGGGCGTCACCACACAGTTGCAACCCCAAGTCAGGCAAAGGCGGCGGGCGGTTTTTGCCAGCGGTGTCAGCGCGAGGATCGGCACATAGGGCCGCTCGCGCGCGGTCAGAAGCGCGGTGGTTCCGGACTGTGTAAAACAGCAGATCGCCTTGATCTCGGTCTTCTCCGCAATCTCGCGCGCAGCTGCCACGATGCCATCCGCGATGGTGTCACCCTTGGAAGAGCGGGAGGCGGCGATAATGTCGCGATATGTCGGGTCTTGCTCCACTTCGGTTGCGACCTTGTCCATCGTCTGAACCGCTTCGATAGGGTACTGACCCGCTGCAGACTCCGCGCTGAGCATGATAGCGTCGGTGCCCTCGTAGATCGCGGTTGCCACGTCAGAGACCTCTGCACGGGTGGGCATCGGGCTCTCGATCATGCTCTCGAGCATCTGTGTCGCCACAATCACGGGCTTTGCGGCCGCGCGGCTCTTGCGGACCAGGCGTTTCTGGATCGGCGGCACATGCGAAACCGGCAGCTCAACGCCAAGATCTCCGCGCGCTACCATGATGCCATCGGAGGCATCCAGAATTTCTGCAAAGTTGTCTACGGCGGCGGGCTTTTCGATCTTGGAGAGGATCGCGGCGCGCCCATCAGCCAGAGCGCGGGCCTCAAAGACGTCTTTTGCGCGTTGTACGAAGGACAGCGCCAGCCAGTCGACACCGAGCTCGCAGACAAACTCCAGATCCGCACGGTCTTTTTCCGAAAGTGCCGCCAACGGCAGGATCACATCGGGAACATTCACACCCTTGCGGTTCGAGATGGTGCCACCGGTGGTCACGACGCAATTGGCATAATCCTCGCCGCAATCCTCCACCTTGAGACGGATCTTGCCATCGTTGACCAGAAGCGAAGCACCGGGCTCCAGCGCCTGAAAAATCTCGGGGTGCGGCAGGCAAACGCGCGACAGATCGCCCTCGGCCGGATCGAGATCAAGGCGGAACTTTGCCCCTTCTTCGAGTTCCTCGGCACCATTCGCAAACACGCCGACGCGGAGTTTAGGTCCCTGCAGGTCGGCCAGAATGGCGATGGTGGAGTCCAGGTCTTCTTCGACTTGGCGGATGATCTTGTGCTTCACCGCGATTTCATCGTGGCTGCCGTGGGACATATTCAGGCGGAACACATCCGCACCTGCCTCATGCAGAGCGCGAATGGTCTCGTAGGTCTCGGAGGCAGGACCGAGCGTGGCCACGATTTTGACATTGCGCGTGCGTTTCATGGGATCTCCATCCTTCGGCAGCCGCATTTTTGAACGGCAAATCTTGATAACGAATTTACGTGGTAGGGCGCTATGCAACCAAAAGCTTCACACAGACCGTTAACGCAAACATTTCTGCGGGCCTTATGGCCCAATTCACGCTGTGCCGCAACTATTCTCGACTTTGATCACCAATTGATGTCGCTCTGGTGACCCCAGCATGACACCTTGATCCTATGTGATCGCCCTGCGCGCGGGCAACTGCGTTTGCAGCAATAAGAGCGCGCCTGGCTAGGGACTTGCCCCCACTCGCCGATAAAAATTCGACAAATGATCGGATAAACGCCAGCAGCTGTATCTCCAGCGCGTCAGTCGGCGCCTGCGACCTCCAGCACGATTTTTCCGATATGGGTCGATCCCTCCATGCGCGCATGTGCAATGGCGGCCTCCGCCAATGCGAAGGTCGAGTCCATCACGGGGCGCAGTTTTCCAGCCTCGATCAGCGGCCAAACGGCCTCCAGCAGATCCCGGGCGATGCGCGCCTTGGCAAGGTCGCTTTGGGGACGAAGAGTCGATCCCGTGACCGTGAGGCGGCGCGCCATGATCTGCGCAAAATTCAGCTCCGCCTTTGGGCCTTGCAGAAAGGCAATATGGACCAGCCGCCCATCATCCGCGAGCGCCTTGATGTTGCGGGGAATGTAGTCCCCACCCACCATATCCAGAATAAGATGTGCGCCCCCGTCTGCCTTGAGGATCTCCACAAAATCTTCATCGCGATAATTGATCGCGACATCTGCCCCGAGTCCGACGCAGGCAGCGCATTTGTCGTCCGACCCCGCGGTGGCATAGACCCGCGCCCCCAGCGCAGACGCCAACTGAATGGCCGTGGTGCCAATTCCCGAGGACCCGCCATGCACAAGGAAACGCTCTCCGGCGCGAAGGCCGCCGCGCGTGACGACATTCGACCAAACCGTGAAACAGGTCTCGGGCAGGCAGGCGGCCTCCTTGAGGCTCAGCCCTTTAGGAACCGGCAGGCAATGGGCTGCTGGCGTAGCGACATAGTCCGCGTAACCGCCGCCGGGCAGCAAGGCGCAGACGCGATCACCAAGATTCCAGCCGGTTACACCTTCGCCCAGCGCGACAATCTCGCCCGAGGCCTCCAGCCCAGGTAGGTCGCTCGCGCCTTTGGGCGGTGCATAGGCTCCGGCACGCTGCAAGGCATCCGGCCGGTTCACTCCGGCATATGCAACGCGGATCACCACCTGACCATAGCCAGCGGACGGCACCGGGCGCTCCACAAGCTTGAGCACATTCGGCGCGCCAAATTCCGAGATTTCAATCGCGCGCATTGTCTGCGGGAGTTCTAACGTCATCGGAACGGTCCTCTGCTATCTGTTGCCCAGAGACCTAGCATCCCCGCTTCAATCGGCCAAGCCATGCAAACTCTCGCCGCGCCCCGCGCGCGGGCCACCCGCCTCCGAGACCGCGCTCAGACGCGGGGCTGCCAGCGGCCCGGCAGGTCCTCGCGGCGTTCTGGCGCGCGAATATGGCTCATCACCCAGTTGGGCCCGGCCAGCAATGGTTTCAGGAGCGGGTTCTTGTTGACCTGCGCCTTCAAACTTTCAAACTGCATAACATTGTCGATGCGCCGATCCAGAAAGGCCCAACTTGCCTGGTGTTCCGGACTGTCATCGCCCAGCCAGAACAGCACCGTCGACGAATAAACTCCCGAAAGCGTGGCACGTTTGGTGTACCAATTGGCATCCTCTGAGGTGTCCCCGAGCGCCGTCCATATCGCATCAGCTGTGCCCCAGATCAGCTTTGCGCCTTCGGCGGCGTGCTGTGGCAGCGCAAATAGCGTTGCTCCGCGACGCACGGCCTCTTTGTCTTCGACGGCTTCCAGGCGGTACCGGACGGCCGCGGCAACACGGTCCCGGAACCGCAGGCTGCCAAGGTCGGCCTCTTTGAGGCGCGCCAGCATCATTGCATCACCGCGCTTGTGGTAGGCCACCGCCAAATCCACGGCACGACGCGGGAACAGGGCCTCTGCAAGAGTGGAATCTACGCCCGAATCAGCGACCGACGCATCCCAGGTTGCCGGGGTCCAGCCATCAAAAGCCACATGCATCAACGCAGCATCCAACAGTTTTTCCTGTATTTCCGTGCTGGGATCGGTGAAATTTCCTTGATTTTCAGCCATAGCAGCGATGCTCCTTTGTCCTGGCGGTTCCAGTACTAGACAATTTAGGACCATCTTGCTATACGGCCACCTCCTGCAAATCCTTGCAACTCAACTTAGAAAGGTGGTGAAAACCACATGCAGGTTAGTGTTCGCGACAACAACGTCGATCAGGCGCTCCGCGCCCTGAAGAAGAAGCTGCAGCGCGAAGGCGTCTTCCGCGAAATGAAGCTGAAGCAACATTTCGAGAAGCCCTCCGAGAAAAAAGCGCGCGAGAAAGCTGAAGCTATCCGCCGTGCCCGCAAGCTGGCACGCAAAAAAGCACAGCGCGAAGGTCTCCTCTGAGGTCACTCGCACGTCTCCAGTCGCTTCTGGATACTGTTTAAGAATAAAACCCCCGCAGACCTCGGTCGCGGGGGTTTCATTTTGTCGGCACCACAGGTTCGAGATCCAGTCGCGATCCGGCGAGGCCCGAACCCACGAATGGCAATCAGCGCACCTGGAAATAGTTGTAAATCGTTTCCGCCAGCGCGTCTGAGACGCCGTCCACCGCCTTGAGATCCGACAGGTTCGCGCGGCTCACCGCCTTGGCGCTGCCAAAATGCGTCAGAAGTGCCTTCTTGCGACGCGCGCCGACGCCGGGAATGTCATCCAATGGATTGGCCACAAGAGATTTTGCCCGCTTGGCCCGGTGGGTGCCGATGGCAAACCGGTGCGCCTCGTCGCGCATGCGTTGAATGAAGTAAAGCACAGGATCATTGCGTTGCAGCGCAAAGGCGTTTTCGCCGGGGCGGTAGAACTCCTCCTTGCCATGGTCGCGATCGACACCCTTGGCCACCCCGACCATGGGAATGTCCTGCACGCCATGCTCCTCCATGATCTCGGCCACGGCCGATACCTGCCCCGCACCGCCGTCAATGAGCAGAAGATCCGGCCACATGCCCTTTTGGCGGTCGGGGTCTTCTTTCAACAGGCGGGAGAAGCGGCGGTTCAGCACCGCCTTCATCATGCCAAAGTCATCGCCTGCAATGACCTCACCATCCTTGATGTTGAACTTACGATAGGCGTTTTTCATAAAGCCCTCAGGCCCCATGACGATCATGCCACCGACGGCGTTGGTGCCCTGAATGTGAGAGTTGTCGTAAACCTCGATGCGGTTTGGCGGAGCTTCCAGCCCAAAAGCATCAGCAATGCCGCGCAAAAGTTTGGCCTGTGTGGCGCTCTCGGACATCCGGCGAGCGAGACTTTCACGGGCATTGCGCACAGCCGAGGCCACAAGCTCGGTCTTCTCGCCCCGCTGGGGCACCACGATTTCCACCTTGCGCCGGGCTTTCTCACTGAGTGCCACAGCCATCAGATCTGCGTTTTCGATGTCATCCGACAAGATGAGCTGACGTGGAACATCCTTGTTGTCATAGAACTGACCGATGAAAGCCTCCATGACTTCGGCGGCTGACATATCCTCGGCCACGCGCGGGTAGAAGTCCTGATTGCCCCAGTTCTGATTGGCGCGAATAAAAAACACCTGCACGCAGGCCAGCCCGTTTTCCAAATGCAGGCCAATGATGTCAGCCTCGGACACGCCACGCGGGTTGATGCCCTGCGCCGATTGCACCTGCGTCAGCGCCTTGATCCGGTCCCGCAAGGCTGCCGCGCGCTCATATTCCATCGCTTCCGAGGCGGCTTGCATCTCAGCGCCAAGCTCTTCCTGGATCTTTGTGGAGCGCCCCGCCAGAAACCGCTCTGCATCCCGGACACTGTCGGCGTAATCCGCCTGCGAGATCTTTCCCACACATGGCCCAGAGCAGCGTTTGATCTGATACTGCAGGCAGGGCCGGGTGCGGTTTTCAAACATGGTGTCTGTGCAGTTGCGCAGCAAGAACGCTTTTTGCAACTGATTCAACGTCCGGTTCACCGCCCCGGCACTGGCAAAGGGCCCAAAGAAGCTCGCCTTCCCCTTGCGTGCGCCGCGGTGCTTTTTCAGCTGCGGAAAAGCATGGTTCTTGCTCACCATGATGTAGGGAAAACTTTTATCGTCGCGCAGCAGCACATTGTATTTGGGCTTCAGCTGCTTGATGAGGTTTTGTTCCAACAAGAGCGCCTCGGTTTCGGTGCGCGTTGTCAGGAACATCATGCGGCTGGTTTGTGAGATCATCGTCTCGATGCGCTGCGTATGTCCCGGGCGGGTGTAATTGGACACCCGCGCCCGCAGATTGCGCGCCTTGCCGACATAGAGCACCCTGCTTTCGTGATCGAGCATGCGGTACACACCCGGCGATGAATCAAGCGTCTTCAGGTATGCCTGAATGACACCGTATCCGGTGCGGGGGGGCTCGGGTTGGTCGGGCGATTCTGCGCTGATGTCGTTCATAGTCTCTGACATATGATTCTGAGCCATGTGCTGCAATCTTCAGGCGTGAAGTTCAAGCTGTGATGAATCCACCATTCCTGTGGATAACAATGCGGGTAACTTTGGGCTTGTTTGAATTTTCCCTTTATGTTGGGCGACTTCGCTGATTTGCTTAAAATTTAGTCAATCCGGTAGCGCGCTGATTTTTTTGACATTTTCCCACCCATCGCTCCAAATCATTGAAAACACTTGGGTTTTTGTAACGGCTCTGTGACGGTGCTGTGATGGGTGCATAAGTCGCGCCGGAAACCCTTCTTTTGCACCCCAAAGATGAAGCTCACGCCCTTCTCTGACGGGTTATTCTGGTAGCAACGCATCTGGCGTCTGCCAGGCCAAATGCTGCCCGCCATCGACGCAAATGAGCTGTCCGGTAATGGCCGGCGCGCCGACCAGATAGCGCAGCGCCGAGGTGATGTCCTGCTCTCCCGCGCCGCGCTGCAGCGGGGTGGCGCGACGTTGCGCAGCAAAGTCGGCAACACTCTGGCGCGGCCCCTGAAGCGTCGGTCCCGGTCCAATTGCATTCACCCTGATCCGTGGTGCCAAGGCCTGCGCTGCCGTCTGCGTTAGGGTCCAAAGCGCGGATTTCGCCAGTGTGTAGCTCAGGAAGTCCGGGGTGAGCTTGTTGACCCGCTGGTCAACCATGTTGATCGCCACAGCCGCAGCGCGGGGCTCGCCGGCCTCATCCGAGAGATCCGGCAGAGACTGCGCGGCCAACGCCTGAAGCAACAGCACAGGCGCTCGCAAATTGCTCTGCATATGACGATCCCAACTGTCGCGGGTCACGGAGGCGAGATCATCAGGTTCAAAAATTGACGCGTTGTTGATGAGACAAGTGATGTCCCCACCGAGCGCTTCAGCTGCCTGCGGGAGCAACGCCTCGGTTTCCGCATCTCGCAACAGGTCCGCTCGCAACGCGACGGCCCGCTGGCCTCGTGCCTCGATTTGCGCCACGACATCGTTGGCGTCTTGCTCCGATGAGGCATAGTGGACGGCAACGTCATGGCCGTCCTCTGCAAGCGCCAAGGCCATTGCCCGCCCCAAACGCTTACCCGCTCCGGTTACCAATGCCCGCATGTTTGATCCCTTTGACTTTGTGGCTTTCACAAAGACCTAGAGCAGAGACCATACATAGACCACATAAAGCCCCGTCAATATGATCCCCCAGATGCGCGTAATGTCCTGTCGGAAGAACACAAACGGGATGATCAGCAAGGACGACGCCAGCATCACCCAGAGATCAAAGCGCAGGAAGGCCGGGTCGACGGTGATCGGCCCCACAAAAGTGGTCAGACCGATGATTGCCAGAAGGTTGAACATGTTTGAGCCGATCACATTGCCCAAGGCAACGTCCGCCTGTCGGCGCAGGGCCGCAACTAACGTTGTGGCCAGCTCAGGCAGCGAGGTGCCCAGCGCCACCAACGTCAGGCCGATCACGGTTTCAGAGAGCCCATACATGCGCGCGATGATGGTCGCGTTCTCGACCAAAAGCTCTGCACCAAGAGGCAAACCGATCAAACCGAGCACCAGATATATGCCGATGCGCCAATACGGCATGTCCGGGTCGGCTTCGTCAATCTCTTCGAGTTCGTCGTCTTCCCCGGCAGCACGATGCGCCTGAGCCTCGCGAAAAGCCGTAAACAGTACGCCAAAGAGCGCCAGCAGAAGGACAACGCCCGAGACCCAAGTGAAGGTCCCAACAAAGGCCAGCGCGATAAACAGCACCGAGGCCGCAATCATGAAGATGTAGTTCTTGCGCGTGTTGCACTCGCTTGTGTGCAGTGCACGCATCAAGGCGGGCAGCCCGAGCACCAAAAGTATGTTGGCCGTATTGGACCCCACCACGTTACCCAGTGCGATACCGTCGGCATTTTCATGCACCGCCTGGATCGCGATCAGCAGCTCTGGCGCAGAGGTGCCAAATGCCACGATGGTCAGGCTGACGATCAACGCAGGAATACCAACCCGCAGACTGAGGTTCACCGCGCCGCGCACCAGCGCATCACCTGCCAGCAACAGAATTACCAAGCCTAGGACAGAAAGCAGCCAGGGCATCATGGTTTTGGACCTCCTCGTCCACAGTCACAGGCGCCCCTGCCGATTTTGAAACGTCCACAGGACGGGCAGCGGGCCGAATTGAGTTTCTTTTGTCCCGGAAAACGCAAACGTCCGAACATGGCGAGGACAGCCATGACAACCAGAAACAGAGAGACGATCTTGAGGATCACGTCAAAGGCCAAAACGCGCAAACTGGGCGCGCTCCTCAACCGCTGCCAACGCATCTTCGGCCATGGACAGGCCAAATCGGCTCAGGAAGGGCTTTTTGATACCGTAGCGGCGCAGGCGCACCTTGTCCCCAAACCGCTCTTGCAGAACTGGCCTCAGGTGGCCGATGCCGTCGATCAAACCGAGCTCCTTGGCGCGCCGCGCCAGCCAGATCTCTCCGGTAAAGAGCTTTTCCTCGGTGGAGAGCTTCTCTCCCCGACGGTCGGTCACATGATCGATGAAATTGGCGTGGATATCGTTCAACAGCCCCTTCAGGCGCGCCACATCCTCTTGGTTTTCCGGGCGGAAAGGATCGAGCATGCTTTTGCTCTCGCCAGCAGTGTGCACGCGGCGTTCCAGCCCCTGTCGCGCCAAGAACACATGCGCGCCAAAGCCCGCGGAAATCACGCCGATCGACCCAACAACCGAGCTCGCATCCGCATAGATCTCGTCCGCAGCCGCAGCGAGCCAATAGCCGCCAGAGGCCGCCACGTCCTCGACGAAAGCGATCACAGGGACGTCGCGTTCCTCAGCCAAGCGGCGAATACGCGCCCCGATCAGCGCGCTCTGCACCGGGCTGCCGCCGGGGGAATTGATCTCAAGGGCGACGGCCTTCGGCTTGCCCTTCGTAAAGGCGCGTTCCAAGACCGGAGCGAGCGTGGAGTCGTTCAGGCTTCCGCGCCCAGCCATGCCAATGGCTCCGGACAGGCGCACCACCGCCACCTGGGGCGGGCGTTTTGTGAAGGGCAATCGAAAACTCATGGCGCCGATGTAGAATGCCCACCCCTTGGAAACAAGGTATCGGGAGGGAGGAATTATTTGGTTGTTACGTTTGCGGCCCTGCAAAGGGTAAAAATGCAACGTATTCAAACCGGCGCTGTTTCGCGCCTCCGGGGCAACCAGACGCAACCGCGCCGCCCTCTCCTCAGGGGGGGGCGGCGCTCGGCCCAACGGGCGGGACTGCATTCCAATGCAGGCGTGACTGGCGGGAGAGCCCGGAAGTCAGGAGCGCAAGCGCCAACCCGAGCGGAAAATCCAGCCAATCACCAGCAAGCACAAGCCGGTGAACAGCGCGATGGCCAGAAGGCTCAACCCAATCGGAACATCCGCCACCCCAAAGAACGACCAGCGAAAACCCGAGATCAGATAGACAACCGGGTTGAACAGGGTGATTGTCTGCCAAACAGGCGGCAGCATCGAAATCGAGTAGAACGAGCCCCCGAGAAAGATCAGCGGCGTGATGATCAGCAGCGGCACCAGTTGGAGTTGCTCAAAATTCTTGGCCCAAATCCCGATGATGAACCCCAAGAGCGCAAAACTGATGCACGTCAGAACCAGGAACAGGATCATCGCAAATGGATGCGCGATGGTAATATCCACAAAGAGATAGGCCGTGCCGAGGATCACAACCCCGATAAACAACGCCTTGGTCGCGGCGGCACCGACGTAGCCCAGAACAATTTCGAGGAAATTGACCGGTGCCGACAACAGCTCATAGATCGTCCCAATGAACTTGGGGAAATAGATCCCGAAGGATGCGTTTGAGATCCCTTGTGTAATTACGCTGAGCATGATGAGCCCCGGCACAATAAACGCCCCGTAAGAGACGCCTTCGACCTCATCAATGCGACTGCCGATGGCCGCGCCAAACACCACGAAGTAAAGAGAGGTCGACATAACCGGAGAGATGAAACTCTGCGCAAGTGTGCGAAAAAATCTCGCCATTTCAAAACGGTAAATGGCGGCAATAGCGGTCCAGTTCATGCGTCTTCTCCAGATACAAGCCCGACAAAGATGTCTTCGAGGCTGGATTGGCGGGTCGATACATCCGCCAGCACTAGCCCTGCGGCGGCCACATCATTCAACAGCGATGTGATGCCGGTGCGTTCGGCTTTGACATCATAGGTGTAGATCAAGGACCGCCCATCCTCGCCCAGCCGCAATTCATGCTGCGCAAGCGCCTGCGGCACCGTTGAAAGAGGCTCGGTCAGGATAACCTGCAGTTCCTTTTTGCCCATCCGGGCCATCAGATCGGATTTTTCCTCGACCAAGAGAATTTCGCCTGCGGCAATCACTGCCACACGGTCGGCCATGGCCTCTGCTTCTTCGATGTAATGCGTGGTGAGAATGATGGTGACACCGCTTTCGCGCAGTTCTCGCACCACGTCCCACATGTCCTTGCGCAACTCGACATCCACGCCGGCGGTGGGCTCATCCAGGAACAGCACCCGCGGTTCGTGGCTGAGCGCCTTGGCGATCAGAACCCGGCGCTTCATCCCGCCCGAAAGTTCCTTGATCTGGCTCTTCCGTTTGTCCCACAACGACAGCTTCTTCAGGATCTCTTCGATCAGCGCATCATTTTTGGGTTTACCAAAAAGCCCCCGTGAGAACCGCACGGAGTTCATCACGGTCTCAAAGGGCTCAAGGTTGATCTCCTGCGGAACCAGACCGATCATCTCCCGCGCCGCACGATAGGCACGCTCAATGCAGTGCCCGCCAACCGTCACGGATCCCGAGCTCGCGGTCGAGATACCGCAGATCGTTGAAATCAGGGTTGTTTTCCCAGCACCATTGGGGCCGAGCAAGGCAAGGATTTCGCCTTCTTCGATGTCAAGGTTCACCCCCTTCAGCGCCTCGAACCCTCCCGCATAGGATTTTCGCAGGTCAGTAATGGACAAGATTGTGCTCATGCGGCCTCCAGTTCGGATCATGCTCGGACAATAGCAATCAGAGGGTAAACCGCTCTGTTCACCTTTTGTGTTAGGGGTAACGCCTGAGCCCTGTTACCGCCACCCCCAATCACCGCGCATCTGCATGTGCATGGATGCAGTCTCGTCCTGACCGATACGGCCCCCGCATCGACCAGCACCAAAAGGCTGATCTACCTTTACGTATTCTCCTCTGACGCGCCCCCCAAGAGTTTGCGGAACCACCCTTTTGGCTTTGCACCACCCGCTTCCGCATCCTCCTCTGCATCTGCTGCATCAAGAGGGGCCGGGGCCAGCGCATCCTGCAGGTTGGTAAAGAACTGATCCGCCATCTTCTTGGCGAAACCGTCGATGATGCGACTGCCCAATTGTGCGAGCTTGCCCCCCACCTTCGCCTCAACCTCGTATGACAGCAAGGTCCCGGTTTCACTCGGCGTCAAAGTGACAACCGCGCCACCTTTGGCAAAACCTGCGGCACCACCCTTCCCCTCGCCAGAGATCGTCAGTTTTTCGCCCGGGACCATATCGGACAGCGTCACATGCCCTGTAAACGTCGCTTTGACGGGCCCCACCTTCTGCGTCACCTTGGCTTCAAACCCCTCCTCGGGGGATCCGCTGACGTCTTGCGCGCCCGGTACACAGGCCTTCAGTACCTCCGGGCTTAGCAAAGCCGCGTAAACGCTCGCTGGATCGGCTGCAATTTCCTTCTGATCACTCATTTGCATGGCGCATCTCCCCTCCGTTTCGGTCCGTTTTGGCTCCGCCCCTCACCTAGACGTAATTTCGCCTCTCTGCCAAGAACCATCCTCGGGCCAGTATCGACGCCAAGGCTACGTTGCGTCGCCTCAAAGCCAATAGATTGACAGCAAAGCCCACCGCCTGCGCAAGCTGAGCCACCATATCGGCCAGTTGCAGGAGGACAGAAATTGCTCGAAGGCATACGCATCATTGAAATCGAAGCGCTCGGTCCCGCCCCATTTGCGGCCATGATGCTTTCGGATCTCGGCGCCGAGGTCATCTGCATTCACCGCAAAGGCGCTGCGGCCACATCCATTATGCCAGAGCGCTCCATCCTGGATCGGGGCAAGAAATCCATTGCTCTGGACCTCAAGGACCCGAGCGATCTGAAGATCGCACAGGATCTCATTGCAACCGCGGACGGCTTAATTGAGGGGTTCAGACCGGGCGTGATGGAACGTCTCGGGCTCGGCCCCCAAGCCATGCAGAGTAATAATCCACGCCTTGTTTACGGCCGGCTAACGGGGTGGGGGCAAGACAGCCCTAGAGCCAACGAGGCTGGACACGACCTGAATTACATCGCGCTCTCCGGCGCGCTTTGGCCCGCGTCGAATGCCGGTAACGCCCCTATGCCGCCGGCCACCCTTGTGGGTGATATCGGGGGCGGCGCGCTCTACCTCGTCGCAGGGCTTCTGGCCGGCCTCTTGCGCGCCGCACAAACCGGCATGGGCACCGTTGTCGACGCGGCGATCTACGATGGCTCCGCACATATGATGACTCTTTTGATGGCCCTGCGCCAAGCTGGCAGTTTTGGCGAAACACGCGGCGAGAACCTGCTCGACGGCCCCCATTGGAGCAGAACCTATCGCTGCAGATGCGGAGGCTATATCGCCGTCCAGTGTCTTGAGCCGAAATTCTACGAAATTTTTCTGGAGAGACTAAACCTCGCGCAGGATACCGATTTTCAGCAGCAGTTCGACAAGGCTTCGTGGCCAGCTCTTACCTCGCGGCTCGCTCGCCTTTTTGCCACGCAAGACCGCGAGCACTGGTCAGCCCTGTTTGCCACCAGTGATGCCTGCGTCAGCAAGGTTCTATCCCCGTCCGAGGCTGCCAAGGACCCTATGAATGACAGACAAACCTGGCACACCACAGGGGGCATACTGCAAGCGGCCCCCGCACCTCGCTTTGACGGGCAGACACAAGCGCCCAAAAAGCCGCCAAATCGTGACGAGCACCGAGCGGAGATACTTGCGATGCTGCGCGCAGGCGATG
Organism: Epibacterium sp. HA2-3; assembly: GCF_055693725.2. Lineage (NCBI taxonomy): Bacteria > Pseudomonadati > Pseudomonadota > Alphaproteobacteria > Rhodobacterales > Roseobacteraceae > Epibacterium > Epibacterium sp. HA2-3. The sequence goes on from NZ_CM172490.1 coordinate 2,540,865, forward strand.
CCCCCTCTTCCAACGAGAAATACCCCGGGGGTGTTTGAGGGGGCAGCGCCCCCTCATCGGAATGACCAGATCTTTGTAGCGTGCAATCCTGCGCGCCTAAGCGCCTACGCGTACGGTATCGATCATTCGTTGCACGTTGTCGGGATCCGCATCCGGCGTGATACCATGTCCGAGGTTGAAAATATGCGGCCCCTTCGAGAACGCCTTGACGATCCGGCGGGTGTCCTGAACGAGCGCCTCTCCACCGCTGACCATGTGCCGCGATGCAAGGTTGCCTTGCACGCAGCCTGCGACCTGCACATGCTCCGCCGCCCATTCCGGGTCGACGGAGTTGTCGAGCGCAACACAATCCACACCTGTCGCTGCGTGAAAACCGATGTACTTCTCGCCGGCCTCGCGCGGAAAGCCGATTACGGGGACATGCGGGTGGCGCGCCTTCAGGGCCGCGGTGATCTGACGTGCGGGCTCGAGCGCGTATTTGTCAAATGCCTCTCCCTTGAGCGATCCCGCCCAGCTGTCAAAGATCTTCACAACCTCTGCGCCAGCTTCGATCTGGGCTGAGAGATAGCTGATGGTCGCCTCGGTAATCCGTGCCAAAAGCGCCTCGAACAGGGGAGTGTTTTCCTGCATCAAGGCATGCGCCGGTCCCTGATCCGGCGTTCCACGTCCTGCAATCATATAGGTCGCAACCGTCCATGGCGCGCCAGCAAACCCGATCAAGGTGGTCTCCGACGGCAGCTCTTTCGACAGAATTCGCACCGTCTCGTAAATCGGGTTCAGGGTTTCGTGCACATCACTGGCTGGCCCCAGCTTGGCAAAATCCGCATCTGTCGTGATCGTGGAGAGGCGCGGCCCCTCGCCGGTGACAAACCAAAGGTCTGCCCCCAGCGCCTGTGGCACCAGTAGAATATCGGCAAAAAGGATAGCCGCATCAAAGCCATAGCGACGAATGGGCTGCAGTGTCACCTCTGCCGCCAGTTCGGGATTATAGCATAGACTCAGAAAATCCCCGGCCTGTGCCCGGGTCGCGCGGTATTCGGGCAGGTAACGCCCGGCCTGACGCATCATCCAAATCGGCGGCACGGCCTGCGTTTCGCCTGCCAATGCGCGTAGGATCGTCTTCTGTTGGCCCATGCTCTGCCCCTCTCATTGCGGTCCCCCTGAGGTCTAGCCTCAGCGGCAAATTGTCAAGGCTTGCCAACCTGCGCATCCAAGCGCTTGCCACGGCATAATGTCGCGACTAATCCTGTCGGCATGACTTTGACCCTGCCCTCTCCCGCTTCGCCCCTCAAGATCGGCACCCGTGGCTCGCCGCTCGCGCTTGCACAGGCTTATGAGACCCGCGACCGGCTGGCGCGCGCCTTTGAGCTGGAGCCCACAGCCTTTGACATCGTGGTGATCAAGACCACGGGCGACAATCGCGCCATGATCGACGCCGACCGGCCTCTCAAAGAGATCGGCAACAAGGGTCTCTTCACGAAGGAGATCGAGGACGCCTTGCTTTCTGGCGGGATAGACATTGCGGTTCACTCCATGAAGGATATGCCGACGCTGCAGCCCGAGGGCTTGACGCTTGACTGCTATCTGCCTCGGGAAGATGTGCGCGATGCGTTTGTGTCACCCGGGATTCACAGCATTGCAGATTTGCCCGAAGGCGCAGTTGTGGGCACCTCATCGCTGCGCAGACGCGCGCAGCTGTTGCATCGCCGTCCCGACCTGCAAGTGGTAGAGTTCCGCGGCAACGTACAAACCCGGCTGCAGAAACTCGAAAACGGCGTCGCCAGCGCAACCTTTCTCGCCATGGCGGGACTGAGGCGCCTTGATATGGCAGAAGCCGTGCCTGCGACGCCCATTTCGGTCGACGACATGCTGCCCGCAGTGGCTCAGGGTGCAATCGGCATCGAGCGCCGCAGCAGCGATATCACCACTGCCGCGATGCTTGAGGCGATCCACCACGCCGAGACAAGTTTGCGCCTTGCCGCCGAACGCGCCTTCCTCGCCGCCTTGGATGGGTCCTGCGAAACACCGATTGCCGCACTTGCCGATCTCTCTGGCGGCACCATTCAGTTGCGCGGTCAGATCCTGCGCCCCGACGGTTCAGAGGCCCTCAGTGACGAACAGGACGGCGCAATCGAAGACGGCGCAGAACTCGGTCGCCAAATGGGTGAGACGCTCAGAGCCCGCGCAGGCGCAGGGTTCTTCGCGCACTAGTGCCTATGGCGCCTGAACTCAGGGCGGCTGTCCTCAGAGCGGCTCTTACATACGGACCAACCCGCTGTCCTTCAAACGGCGGGCCTATACCTAGGCTGCAGTGGAAACGCTGTCTCTCTCAAAGGGCTTGAACCCAGCAGGCGCAGCGCCAAAGGCGATGCGCCCGCCCTCGGCAATCCGCTCAAACGGAGCGCAGAGCCACCCAGAGAGGGAATGGCTTACTCCTCGGGCCGAGAGGGTACTTGTTCTGACTCCACATACTTCTGGTAGCCTAGCCACTTCAGCCAGCCTTCGGCACTCCCGGCAAAGACGTTGAGATCCACATCCCCCGTAATGCCCGGCACCGACCCGGTACCTGTGTACTGCCAAAACGCCCAAGATGCGCCCGGATAGACCTGTTCCGGGTGGCCAGCCACCGAACGGAGCCAAAAATCGACACCGCGCAGTCGACCGATGTTGGTGTCGCGGTAGAAGTCGACAGTTGTATAAACCACGGGCCTGCGCCCGTAATGCTGCGTGATCTTCTTGATAAAGCGCTCCGCCTCATGGCGCGCTTCCGCGCCAGACGGGCGGCGCTTGCAACTCGGCGACGTGTGGTTCCACTCAATATCCAGAACCGGGGGCAAACTGCCCGCTTCTTTTGGGACATTGCGAATAAACCAGCGTGCCTGATCTTCGGGACTACGGCAGAAATAGTAGAAATGATAGGCGCCCCGCCGCACCCCGGCCCGCCGTGCGCCGCGCCAGTTGGACTTGAACTCGGAATCAAGGAGATCGCCACCTTCAGTTGCCTTGATCCACGCAAAGGACACGCCTGCCGCGCCCACCTGCCGCCAATCTATCGCTCCTTGGTATCGCGCCACATCAATACCGTGAATAGGGTAAGCCCAGGGCGTTCCCCCCTCCCAGTCATGCGGATCGCTGTCGCCGTATTTTGGATAGGTCGACAGAGCGGCATAGGCACGGGCGAAGGCAGGGTTCAGGACCTGTTCGGCCGCTGCCTCCAGAGGCGGGGGAGGCACTGCATCCCGTGTAGTGCTGCCACAGGCTGCGAGAGCCGCGAGTAGTCCCATGCTCAACAAACGATGAAAAATCATGATACCTGCCTCAAAGAATTGCCTGTCTCCATAGAGCCGGAGACAGAGCAGTGCTTCAACGCAGAATACGAGATTTACGCAGGGCTCACGCCAATTGGGCGAATTTATACCTATGCCGCGATCAAATCCATTTCGCCAGCGGAGGCAGGCTCATCAGGACTGCATTGGCATCGTGCCCGGTCTCGAGACCAAATTTTGTGCCGCGGTCGTAGACGAGGTTATATTCGGCATAGAGACCGCGATGAATGAGCTGAGCCTCTTTGTCATCCGCAGAGCACGCATGCCCCCGTCGCCGCTCCACCAAAGGCAAAAAGGCGGGCAAAAAGGCGCGGCCAATGTCTTGGATCAATGCAAAATCCTGCGCCCAGTCACCCGTGTTGTGGTCATCCAGAAAGATCCCGCCAACACCCCGCGCCCGACCACGATGGGGAATAAAGAAATACTCATCCGCCCAAGCCTTGAGGCGGGGATAAAGATCCGCTCCATGGGGGTCGAGATGCGTCTGCTGCACCTCATGGAAATGCGCCGTATCCTCGTCGTACTCGATGCAGGGATTGAGGTCTGAGCCACCCCCGAACCACCAGCCATGAGGGGTCCAGAACATGCGGGTGTTCATGTGAACCGCAGGCACATGCGGATTGCGCATATGCGCCACGAGGGAAATGCCAGAGGCCCAGAAGCGCGGATCTTCCTTCATGCCAGGCAGCCCCTTGCGCGCCGCCATCGCCTGTTGCGCGCGTGCTCCCAGCGTGCCGTAGACCTCGGAGATATTGACACCGACCTTTTCAAAAACGCGCCCGCCACGCATCACGCTCATAAGGCCACCACCCGCGTCGGAACCATCCTCGGCGGTGCGTTTGGTGTCGCTCACATCAAACCGCCCGGCGCCCATCTCGGTAAAGGGACCTTCGTGGTGGCTGTCCTCAAGCCCTTCGAATGCAGCAACGATCTGATCTCGCAGCTCTCGAAACCACGCCGCCGCGCGCGCCTTCTCGTCACGCATTTCTGCCGTGTTCTGTGCCATGACGGCCTCCCTCATCAGATCGAGTTTTAGACTGCCGCCTCAATGCACCGGCGCTGTGACAGGATCAAGCAGGGTACGCCCGCCGTCGAGCGTCAGTACCTGCCCGGTCATGAAGCCCGAGGCTTCCGAAGCGAGAAACTGCGCGGTCTCGGTCAGCTCGGTCGGCGGCGCAATCCGATTGAGCGGGGTGTGCTCTTCAATGTCCTGGCGCAAGGAACGGTTGTCCTTCAACGTCGCCTGCATGGATGCGCTCATCACGGAACCGAACGCGATGGAATTCACCCGTATCCGGTGCGGCGCAAGCGAAACCGCCAAAGAGCGCGTCATCTGATCGAGCGCCGCCGAGGCCACCGAATAGCCCATAAGGTCGGGGTGGGTGCGCCGTGCGGCGATGGACGACAGGTTGATGATGGCGCCATTGGGGCCCTCATCGTCACGCTCCTCAGCCTGACGGATCATCCGTTTGGCCACATGCTGCGACAGACGCAGCGTGGACATGAGGTTTTGCTTTAACAGGAACTCAACGCTTTCGTCGTCGGGGTTCAGTGGCTCGCTGGGCACGACCTTTCGGGCGCCATTGACCAGAATGTCGACCTGATCAAACGCGTCGATGGTCGCTGACAACAGGTTGGCAATGGTCAGGCGTTCGCGCAAATCACCCGCGAAATGGCGGATATTGCTGTCCTCCACGTCACCGCCCAGCTCTTGCAGGAGCGTTGGCTCATCGTGGTCCACAAACATTACATTTGCACCTTCACGGGCGAACTGCCGACCAATCGCCAGGCCGATACCATTGGCCGCGCCAGTCACAATGGCTGTCTTGCCAGAGATGGAAAAACTCATGGGGGTTGGATCCTTGCTTGCATCAGGCCTTGGGCCTGTGTCTTGGGCCAGGGGTCAGAAGAAACGCGCGTCTGTGGCGCACTCTGGCGAAACGATAGCCCGAAGATTTTCAGATTTGAACAGGTTTTGAACCCTGCCCGTCGTCTTGACCTTGGGTTACGCACTAACCTTTGCGGCGCGGGCGAACACCATGCAGGATCTTGAAGCGATTGTCGCCTGCCACCTCCTCAAAGGACACGAAACACTCGCCAAGAAGGGCCTCATAAGGCAGATGCCGATTGGCCACCATCCAGAGCTGGCCTGCCGGTTTCAGCAGACGGGCCGCATTTGCAATGAAGGCTTGGCCCAACGAGGGTTCAGCCGCGCGGCCGCTATGAAACGGAGGGTTCATGACAACCGCATCCAGACTGCCCTTTTGGCCCCAGCTGCGCGCATCGGCCCAGTGAAACTCAGCATGCGCATCGGTGACATTGGTTTGCGCACAGGTCAGCGCGACATGGTCGGCCTCAACCAGATGCAAGGTCTCCAAGTTGCTGCGCCGCAGGATTTCAGCCGAGAGATAGCCCCAGCCCGCACCAAGATCGGCCACCTCTTTGCCGAGCTTTTTGGGCAGTGCCCGCGCCAACAAAGCAGAGGCTGGGTCGATGGCATCCGCAGAGAACACGCCCGGCGCGGTTACAAATCCGCCGTCTACTTCACTCGGTCCTAGCACCCAATCAGAGAGGTCGATCCCGCCCTCAATGCAAAACGCCTTGCCATGCGCCTTGGAAATCGCAGGACTGGGACGGGTGCGCTTCTTCAGCTCTTTCAGCAGCGAGTCGATGCCGTCAGTCTTGGCACCATCTACCAAAACCGGCCCCTGCGTGGCCGCGACAGCCTGCGCCACGAGTTGGCGAGCCAAGGGCTTTGCGCGCGGAATGAACACCACTGCGGCATCATAGGTCGCATCTTCCGCAACCTCCGCCACAGAGGTCAGACCACGCCCCGCCCAATAGTCATATTCGGGCTTCAGCGGTTGGATGATCTCCAGCCGCGCATCTGGCAAATCAGAGAGATCATGCCCCTCGCGCGGATGAAAAACAGCGATTCGCCCCTCATCGGGAACGCGAAAATCGCCTGATTGAACCACGAGGCTCAGGCGTTGAGACATGTGAAGAGACCTTTCCCAGACCAGACGCGCAGACGCGGGTCAGTCGTCTTTTTCCATGGTGCACTGCAAAGGATGCTGATGGCGACGGGCATAATCCATCACCTGCGCAACCTTGGTTTCGGCAACCTCATGGCTGAAGACACCCACTACCGCGAGACCTTTCTTGTGAACAGTCAGCATGATTTCAAAGGCTTGCGCGTGATTGAGACCAAAGAACCGCTCCAGAACGATGACCACGAACTCCATCGGTGTGTAGTCGTCGTTCAACAGCAGCACCTTGTAGCGCGGCGGCCGCTGCGTACGCGGGCGCGTCTTGGTCAACAGACCAAGATCGCTCTCGTCATCCGGATTGTCCGACATCATTAAGGGCTGCATTAGCATAGGATCAACAGTTTCCAGTGGTGCATCTGATTTCGTCACCGGCTTATATAGCGGAAGACCCCACAAGGAAAAGAGATTGAGGCCGGGATAATGTCTAGAACGCTCACGACCATCGGTTTTGACGCAGATGATACGCTTTGGCACAACGAACGCTTCTTTCGTGTCACTCAGGATCGCTTTGCCGAACTCCTTATGGATCACACACCCGAAGACATGGGGCCGGAAGCGCTGGATCGCAAGCTGCTGGACGCAGAGAAACGCAATCTTGGCGCCTATGGCTACGGAGTCAAAGGCTTCACGCTCTCGATGATTGAAACCGCGATAGAGGTGACTGAGGGGCGCGTTCCGGCGGCGGTCATCAAAGAACTGCTGGAGGCTGGCCAGATGATGCTCTCCTTTCCGATCGAATTGCTACCCCACGCGCAGACCGCAGTTGAAACCCTCGCCAAAGACCACCGAGTCATCCTGATTACCAAGGGCGATCTGCTCGATCAGGAGCGCAAGCTCGCCCAATCTGGGCTGGGCGAGTTGTTCGACGCGGTCGAGGTGGTCTCAGAGAAGACGCCGCAGGTCTATATCGATATTTTTGAGCGTCACGGTGACGGCGCCGCGCGAGCCTTGATGGCCGGAAACTCCATGCGTTCCGATGTGGTTCCGGTTGTGCGGGCTGGCGGCCACGGGGTCTATGTCCCACATGGCGCAATTTGGGAAGTCGAGGCCGCAGAGCCCCCCACAGAAAGCCCGCGCTATCACGAAATCCCCGACCTCGGCGCGCTCCCTGAGTTGGTTGAACGACTCGCCTAAAGGGGGGATTCCGAGGGTTATGTTAACCCTTCATTCATAACTGTGACTTTAGCGCTTCATTTGATCGCTAAATATCGGCGTGATCCCGCTTTTTGCACCACAAGACGAAGAGAATTTTCCGCAGAGTTTCCACAAAAGGATCGCCTTATTTAGCGAGGGCACGCGCAGCAACCACTACATATCGATTCTCAAGATATTCCAACGCTTTTCGTCCACGTCATGTTCCGTAACGACCGGTTTATTCGAATGATCAGCTGTGGTAGCTTTTGCTGACAAGACAAAACGCCAGTTGGAAAACCAGCGGCACGAGGCAGACATGGCAGTATTTTCAGAGGTCGACGACGGTCGCCCCTCCTCCTTGTGGGTGAGGTTTGGCCGTGGACAACGTCGCGGCACAGTACAAACATTTCGCAACAAGTTCAGGGCGTTGTGCAGGCGCAGTGCGCAGGCGCTGACCCTCGCACTTGGCGTGGCGTCCATTGCGCCGGAGCGCGCAACCGCTGCCCCCTACGCGGCGATGGTCATGGATGCGCGTACCGGCGAAGTGCTGCATTCGCGCAATGCGGATACTCGGCTGCACCCCGCCTCGCTGACCAAGATGATGACCCTATACATCGCCTTTGAGGCGGTGCGGAACGGGGAAATCACCCTCGACACCCAGATCACGGTTTCGCGCAATGCCGAGGCAGAACCTCCTTCTGAGTTGGGCCTGCGCCGCGGGCAAAAAATCGCACTACGGTATCTGATCCGGGCCGCAGCGGTAAAATCCGCCAATGATGCGGCCACGGCCATTGGTGAGGCGATCTCCGGGTCTGAGGCGGCCTTTGCGCGGCGAATGAATCGCACCGCCAAGGCACTGGGAATGACCCGCACGACCTTCAAGAACGCGCATGGGCTGACTGCCAATGGTCACATGTCGACGGCACGCGACATGACAATCCTCGGACGTCATATGCTTTATGACTACCCTGAGTATTATAATCTCTTTTCGCGCACCTCGACCAACGCGGGCACCAAGGTTGTCTACAACACCAACCGCCGCTTTCTCGCGGCCTACCGCGGTGCGGATGGCATCAAGACCGGCTATACGCGCGCAGCCGGGTTCAACCTCGTCTCCTCTGCAAAACGGGGCGATGAGCGCATCATTGCAACCGTATTTGGCGGGAAATCCACCGCGGCACGCAACGCCAAGATCGCAGAACTCCTGGACCTCGGCTTCCGGCGCGCTCCGGCCTATGCCAAACTGCAAAAGCCCCCTATGCCGCCCTACCTCGGCAACAGCGGTGTGCGCCTGGCAGAGGATGACACGCATGGCATGGCCGGAAAGACGATCCGCGTCAGCGGGGTGATTTCAGAGACCCTGCGCCCACGGCCCCGTCCGCTGCCAGAGCCTGCCCCGGAAACGCTACTTGCAGAGGCTGAAACAGAGGTCGAGACCGGTACTGTTGCCGCACCTGAAGAGGTGCAGCTCGCCGCGCTGGATAGCGATGCCCTGAAATCCGGCATCAACGACGCTCTTTTGGAAGTCACCGAAGTCTCCGATGTCTCGGCAATCCAACCTCAGGCGCGGCCCGAGGCTCTTCAGGCAGAGGTGGAAGGTGAGCAAGCCCTGCAGGCGGAAATTCGAACAGCGGTCGCGCGCGCCGTTGAGGCCCCGACGCAACCGCGCTACACCGGGCCACGTCCACAGGCGCGCCCAGCAAAATTCAACACCGAAGTTGCTTCGCTCGAGGAACCAGTCGTGGTGACACGCCTGTCGACCTCTGGCGGCCGCTACTGGGGGATCAATGTCGGACGCTACACCAACCGTTTTCAGGCCGAAAAAGTCTTGTTGCGCACGGCTTTGGCCGAAATGGAGACGCTCGAAGGCTCTCTGCGCAAGGTGGTGCAGAGTCCGCGCGGATTTGACGCCAATTTCCTTGGGATGACCAAGGAAAGCGCCGAGCTCGCATGCAAGCGCCTCAACTCTCGCAATGTCACCTGCGAGACACTTGGCCCCTCCTCCTAAGCCCTGACGTGCAAGTCAAAAGCCCCGTACCAAAGCCATTGGTGCGGGGCTTTTTCCATTCTTCTAACCAGAAATATCCCGGGGGTGAATTGCCCGGGACGGGCAAGAGGGGGCAGCGCCCCCTGCCAGTGGGCCTTGTAAAACCTGACGACCAATCTGGTATCTGACCGGTTTGAGCCCCCTCAATGAGGTCGCGCCATCAAGGTTTGGGGTGATCATCCCACTCGTCACTCAGGATACGGCGCGCATCCCCTTCCGGGTCGTCATATTGCTCCGAGCGCACCGTATAGATGAACCCAATCAACCCTGCCCCGCCGAGGATAAGGGAAATTGGGATCAGATAAGACAAAACAGTCATGACGGCACTCCCGGCTTTCTAACGCAGACGCAAGGCGTTGAGTGAAACAGTTATGGATGACGTGGACATCGCCAGCGCCGCGATCAAGGGGGTGGCCAGGCCCGCGATCGCAAGGGGCACCGCAATCACATTATAGAGTGTTGCGATCTGGAAGTTTTCCCGGATGCGTCTGGTCGCACGCTCTGCCACGCCGCAGGCTTCAGCGATGGGCGCTAGATCTTTGCCGAGCAAAACAATGTCTGAGGCAACCCGTGCTGCATCAAGTGCCGAAGCCGGAGAGATCGACACATGCGCACCTGCTAATGCAGCGGTATCATTGAGCCCATCACCCACCATCAGCACCTTGCGCCCTGTCTGGGTCAGCTCCGCAATGCGAGCGGCCTTGTCCTCAGGCAGGGCCTCAGCCACCCAGCTTTGAATGCCCAGGCGCTTCGCCAGATCCTCCACTGCGGCTGTGGTGTCACCAGATATCAGCAGAACATCCTTGCCCGCCCCCTGTAGCGCGCGCACGACCTCTTCGGCACCGGCGCGAAGGGCATCTTTGAAACAAATTGCGACAGGCGCCCCCTCTCCGAGATCCAGCCAGGTCGCAGTTTGCTCTTGCGTCCCTCGAGCACCGACCCATGCTGCACGCCCAAGCCGAACCGGCTGGCCGTTCAGACGCGCCTCGGTGCCATAGCCGGGCACTTCGCGCAGATCTTCAAGCACAGCTGGCTCCGCCCCTGCATCTCTCGCTGCCCGCGACAGCGCAATGGCCAGCGGGTGACTTGAGCCAGACGCCAAGGCAAGCGCAACAGAGCGTTCTTTGGGGCTGAGTGTATCGAGGTTGACAACTTCCGGCGCGCCCTCCGTCAAGGTTCCGGTCTTATCAAAAACTACCGTATCAACCTCGGCCAGCCGTTCAAGCGCGGTGGCGTGTTTGACAAGAAGCCCGGCCCGGAACAGCCGCCCCGATGCCGCAGTGGTCACTGCAGGAACCGCAAGACCAAGCGCACATGGGCAGGTGATAATCAGAACAGCTGCGGCGATATTGAGGGCCGTGCGCAGATCGTAGGTATAAAGATACCACCCAACAAACGCAAGAGCCGAGAGGATATGTACCCCCGGCGCATAGAGCTTTGCAGCGCTATCTGCCAGAGAGGTGTAGCGCGACCGGCCCGACTCGGCGATCGCAACCAGATCCGCCATGCGGTGCAGCGACGCCTCTGCGCCAACAGCTGTGGCGCGGATCGTCAGCGGCCCCGTGAGGTTCACTTCCCCTGCAGACACAAGGCCCCCGGGCTCTGCCAGCACCGGAAGGGTTTCCCCGGTGAGCAAAGAACGATCAAGTTCCGAGCGCCCCTCGGTGATCTCTCCGTCTACGGGCATGCGCCCCCCAGGTCGGACGCGGATCAAATCCCCGATGGTCAGATCGGCGACCGAGACCTCGACCTCTTGTCCCTGTTCGTCCAGTCGCCAGGCACGCGGCACCTCAAGCGCTGCAAGCTCTTCGGCGGCAGAGCGGGCCGCCGCGCGTGTCCGATGATCGAGATAGCGCCCCGCCAGCAAGAAGAACGTGAGCGTCAGGGCGGCATCAAAATAGGCATGCTCCCCGGACAGTGTCGTCTCCCAAAGGGAGGTCAGCAGCGCCAACAGCAGCGCAAGAACAATCGGCACATCCATATTGAGCCGCCGCGCCCGCAACGCCTGCCATGCGTTCTTGAAGAAGGGCTGCCCAGAATAGACGATGGCCGGGAATGTGATCGCCGCCGAAATCCAGTGAAACATGTCACGGGTGGCATCGGAAGCCCCGGACCAGACCGAGATCGACAGCAGCATCACGTTCATGGACGCAAACCCCGCCACTGCCAGACGCAACAACAGTTCACGCCCCGCCCGATCCGTCTCCGTAGCGGCCAGGGCTGCCAGATCCAACTCATGCGCCTCGTAACCAAGCGACTCGCAGATCGGGACCAAGTCGGCGGCGCGCATTTCTGGTTCGGCCTCCACCAAGGCGCGCTTCAACGTGAGGTTTACCCGCGCAGACCGTACACCCGGCACTTGCGACAGACCGCGCTCAACGGCGGAAATACAGGCCTGACAATGGATTGTTGGCAACGAGATCGCGAGACGCGCCTCGGTCGGGGCCTGCGCAATAGCTTCTGTCGGAGCGGCGGCGCAGCCCGGACAAACCGCCGTTTGGTGGTGCATCTGGGCAGTCATCGTCTAGCCTCAGGCCTCTGCACAAAACGGGCAGTCGCCCCCCCGCAGGCGCCGAAAAAGAAGACATCTCGCATGATCTCAGTCCTTTACGTGCAGGATCACCCGCTGCGTGAACTCGGTGCCATCCTCGGCGCGCGCGATCATCCGGATGTTCCAGTTCCCCGGGGCCAGCTCTGCGGGGGCCACATAGGCCGACCCGTCAAAGCGGAACTGCGGCTTTTGATCGTCCCTGACATGCGTGGCGCGTCCCAGCGTCGCAGTGAGCGAGGCGACCTCAACCGGCTGGCCGTCACGATCGCTGATCTCGAGCTTCACCTCGTTCCCTATCGCCGAGGCGTAGACCGACCAGCCCAGCGCTTCTTGCGCGGCGCGGCGCGTATCAAATTGCTGGCTCGCAACATAGGAGTTCTTGACCTCGACACCCGGAAACGTGCTCACCGCGCTGTAGGCCATGTAGAGGTTCACCGAAATGATGATCCCAAAGGCCCCCACACAGACTGCAAGCATATGTTTGCCGGTGAACTGGCGGGGTGCTTTTGTGGTTTCGCTATGCATGGATCAGTTCCCCCGTCCGTTGAATGTCGTGTCACGATAGGCGCGCTCGCCTGAGGTCAAATCTTCGACCCAGAGTCTCAGGCCAGTGTTTTCCGCCTCTGCCGGCGCGCTGTCCCGTGGTGCAGAGACATAGACCCGCTGCAATTCGGCGCTGTCTGCGGGCACCTCGACCTTGGTTCCTTTTTCGCCCTCAAGCGTGACAGAGAGCGTAGGATCACCAACAATCGACATCTCGAAGATCCGAGCCTCCCCGTTCTTGTTCGAGAGGCGCACGTCGTAGGTGTTGCGGATAGTGCCATCCGAGAGCGTCACATAAGTCGGGTTGCGCACGGGTGCGACGGTCATGTTGATGTCTGCTCGAATGAAGAGCGCAAAGACAAGCGCCAGACCAACACCTCCCCAGAGGGTTGTGTACATGATCGTACGTGGGCGCAAAATGTGCTTCCAGACCGGGCGCGGCGGCTTGCCTGCACGTTCCTGTGTCTCGTCAGAGAGCGCCATGTAGTCGATCAGCCCGCGTGGTTTGCCCACTTTGGCCATGATGTCGTCGCAAGCGTCGATACAAAGCGCGCAGGTGATGCACTCCATCTGCTGCCCGTCCCGAATGTCGATTCCCATCGGGCAGACGTTCACACAGGCCATGCAGTCGATACAGTCGCCCAACTGCTCCGCCTCAACGGATTTGCGGTGTTTGCCGCGCGGCTCACCACGCCAATCGCGATAACCCACCGTCAGCGTATCCTCGTCCATCATAGCCGCCTGAATACGGGGCCATGGGCAGGCATAGATGCAGATCTGTTCGCGCGCAAAACCGCCAAAAAAGAAGGTCGTAAAAGTCAGGATCGCCATCGTCGTGTAGGCCACCGGATGCGCTTGCCCCGTCACCAGATCCTGAAGCAGTGTCGGCGCATCTGCAAAATAGAAGACCCACGCCCCACCAGTCGCAAGACCGATCAACAGCCAGGCGACCCATTTGGTGACCCGCAGGCGAACCTTTTTGAAGTCCCATTTTTTCTGACGGTGCAGGCGCAAGCGCGCATTTCGATCCCCTTCGATCCAGCGCTCCACCAGAATGAAGAGATCGGTCCAGACAGTTTGCGGACAGGCATAACCGCACCAGACCCTCCCCAAGGCCGAGGTAAAGAGAAACAGCCCTAAGCCGGCCATGATCAAAAGGCCCGCCACAAAATAGAACTCATGTGGCCAGATCTCGATCCAGAAGAAGTAAAACCGCCGCCCGGCCAGATCGAGGAGGACCGCCTGATCCGGCAACTCAGGCCCACGATCCCAGCGGATCCATGGCAGCAGGTAGTAGATCCCCAGTGTGACGGCCATGATCACCCATTTGAGGGTGCGAAACTTTCCCGATACGCGACGGGGAAAGATTGGCTCTCGCGCGGCGTAAAGGCTGGGGGTTTGGCTCGAATCGCTCAACTTCTGGCTCCGATCCTGTGACAGGTCTGATTGTGTTCTCTCAGAGGCCAGCGGTCGAGACTTTGACGTGGATCAAAAATCACATCTCGCATGTGCATTTTGCCCATCTGTCGCTGGCGCTGCGAGCGCCGCACAAGAACTGTACGGTCAGATCAAGGGCGTAGAGTCGCGCTCTCGCCGCAGCCAGTTGACGAAATGCCGCGCACCCGGACGCAGCAAGCCCGGGCGGTGCACGATGTGATAGCCACGGCCCTTTTCTTCGCAGAAAAGCTCGATCAGGCGGCCCGCCGCCACATCGAGCGCGACGAATTCACGCACCGACACCGCAACCCCCTGCCCCGCGCGCAGCGCTTCCATCAGCAAGTTGCCCGGCAAAACGACTCGCCCCGCCTTAACGCCATCTTGAACGCCTCGGGAGCGCAGCCAGACCGACGCCTCATTGGTGCCGATTTCCTCAAGCCAGGGCAGGTCCAGCAGGTCCTCCGGCGTTGTGACGGTGCGTTTATCCAAGAGACCCGGCGCAGCCACCACGACCATCGGCGAAGCGAGCAGCATCTCTGCCTCGAGCCCCGGCCATGTGCCTGTTCCATAGCGCAGGGCAATATCGATCCCACCTGGGGTAAGACGCACCACTTCGCCGGTGGGGTCGATCACAAGATCGACATCCGGGTAGGCCTGACGGAATCCCGCCAGCCGTGGCATCAGCCAATGAGTCGCAAACATTGGCGTGCAGGTAACATGCAGAGGCTGCCCTGCCCCGCGTGAGGTCAGGTCCTGCACGGCGCTACGGATCGCGCCAAACCCGAGCGCCAGCGCCTGTGCCAGTTGTTCGCCCTCGCTCGTCAGACGCAGCGCGCGGCCAGAGCGGTCCAGAAGCGGCACCCCCATATGCGTCTCAAGGTGGCGCAATTGCTGACTGATGGCAGCGTGGCTGACGTTCAGCTGCTCGCCTGCCTGTTGCAGGTTGCCGGTCTCCGCAAAGGCCGCAAAAGCCCTCAGGGCTGACAAGGGGGGCATGTCGCGCCAGTTCATATGTAAGCCCTACTTACACGTTGGATTTCTTCCTGACTCGCATATCAGGCGCGCTCGGGCAAGCATGAGCGCAGTTTCCTTCCACCCTGCCCCCATCACGGAGTACAAGCATGTTAGTTGATATTTACGCCCGATCGATGCTGAACGCGACCCGCCACTCGGATCTGCCGGTGCGGCCCCTACCCGCTCCAGCCCGGCGATCGCGCCTGTCCCTCAGTGGCATGCTGCGGTTTTTGAAGATCCGGGTGGGCGCGCGTCAGGCAAACGAAAGAAGAAACCTACCCCACGCCACACACCCTGTGGCGTGCAAGTAATCGCCCAGCGCCTGCGGCCTGTACCACATCCAGACGGCCGGAAGACAAAAGACGCCAGTTCTCCGGGAAACGCGCAAACAAGCAGAGAACTGGCGTCAATTGAGCCCGTCCGTTACCGGAACGGGATCAGGCGAAAAGCAAGGTCTGACACAAAGGCCTTCCCAACCATGACCCTGGATTTCGTCTTGTTCCCACTGTGCCTCCGGCCTTGGTTGGCGGCCTTGATACAGATCAACCCGCTGCGCATTTGTCCCTCAAAGACGTCGCTAGAGCCTGGATTCTAGAGGCTTGGACGCCATTGTCCCCCAAACGAAAAGGGCCGCCCCAGATGGAGCGGCCCAGTCTTTTCAGTGTTATGGCGCTTACTCGCCGCCACCCAATTGGTGGACATAGGCGCTGACTGCGCGGATCTCAGCTTCGCTCAGACGGCTGTCCCAGTTCGGCATGACCCCAAAACGCGAGTTCCAGACTGTCTCGTAGAGAGTGTCGTAGTCGCCCCCATAGAGCCAGATCGCGTCCTTCAGGTTCGGCGCACCTTGGTAGATATCACCCGATGCGTCCGCCCCATGACAGGAGGCGCAGTTTTCTTCGAACACAACCGCGCCCGCAGCCACTTCGCTTGCGTCTTTGGGCGTGTCTGACAGGGACATCACGTAGTTTACGACCTGACTGACCTCTGCTTTTTCGAGCAGCTCATCACGACCAAAGGCGGGCATTGCGGAATAGCGGGCATCGTCGCTTTCCTCGTTGCGAATGCCATAAGAGACCGTGGCGTGAATGTCTTCCATCGTGCCACCCCAGAGCCAGTCATCATCCAAGAGGTTCGGATAGCCTTTGGCTCCCGCAGCACCAGACCCGTGACACTGCGCACACCATGTCTTGAAGACGGCGGCCCCGGCAGAGACGGCGTAGCCTTCAAGCTCGGGATGGCCCGGAATGGCGGCAAGTTCCAGCGCTTCGAGCTGGGCGTTGATGGGCGCGTTGGCCTCATCGACGGCGGCAATCTCGGCCTCGACCTGACCACGCGAAGACCATCCGGTGATCCCGGAGGTGGCCGCGCTGACCATCGGCCATGCAGGATAGGCGATGGTATATCCGATGCCCCAGATGATCGTGGCGTAGAACACCCACAGCCACCAGCGCGGCATCGGGTTGTCGAATTCCATGATCCCGTCCCACTCGTGGCCGGTGGTGTTTGGATCGCCCTCGTGGATCTTTACTGTCTTTTTATTGCCCGTTTCACTCATTGCTGGGCCTCCGGTTGAGCGGCGCGCTCGGACGCCGGCTTGTCCGCGTTGCGGAAGGGGATGTTGGCTGTGTCCTCATAGGTTTTGGTGGAACCCGGGCGGAACGCCCAGATCACAACACCAATGAAGAAGAGGAACAGAAAGAGAAGCATCCAGCTGTCGGCGAACTCTCGCAGCAGCGAATAGGTTTCCATGGCTCAATCCTCCCTTAGCGGCTTGCGTCGGGTGTGAAGGTCGAGAAATCGACCAACGTGCCGAGCATCTGCAGATAGGCGATCAATGCATCCGCCTCGGATACACCGGGCTGACCATCAAAGTTGCGCACATTGACGCTCTCGCCGTAGCGCTCCAGCAGCCCGTCATAATCGCTGTCGGGATCGGCTTGTGCGCGGAAGTCGCGACGAGCTTCTTCGATCATCGCCTCGGTATAGGGGACACCGACAATCGCATTGGTGGCCATCAGTTCTCCGATGTATTTGCCATCAATACGGGTGCGCTCCAGGAAGTCATACTTGGGCATGACCGACTCTGGCACAACCGCCTGCGGGTCACGCAGGTGATCGACGTGCCACTCGTCCGAGTAGCGCCCGCCAACCCGGGCCAGATCCGGCCCGGTGCGCTTGGAGCCCCACTGGTGCGGGTGGTCGTACATCGACTCCGCCGCCAGCGAATAGTGACCGTAGCGTTCAACCTCATCCCGCATCGGACGGATCATCTGGCTGTGACAGACGTAGCATCCTTCGCGGATGTAGATCTCCCGCCCCGCCAGCTCGAGGGGGGTGTAGGGACGCATGCCCTCCACCTCCTCGATGGTGTTCTCTAGATAGAACAGCGGGGTGATCTGTACCAGGCCACCGATGGTAACCACGAGAAAGGAACAGATCAGCAGAAGCGTTGCGTTGGTCTCGAGGATTTTATGTTTGTCGAGAATTGCCATCTCTCCGGCCCTCCTTATTCAGCCGGGACCGCGACGGACAGGCTGGCCTCTTTGGCCGGCGCCCGACGAACGGTCATCCAGAGGTTATAGCACATGACCAGCGACCCGGTGAGGAACAGAACCCCGCCCAAACCACGCATCACATACATCGGAAGCTTCGCAGCAACGGTGTCGGCAAAGGACCACACGAGGAAGCCGTTCGCATCCACTTCACGCCACATCAGGCCTTCCATGATACCGGTCACCCACATGGACGCCGCATAGAGAACGATGCCGATGGTCGCGAGCCAGAAGTGCCAGCTGACCAGGCTCAACGAATAGAGCCGCTCGCGCTTCCACAGAACCGGGGTCAGGTAGTAGAGCGCCCCGAAGGTGATCATACCATTCCAGCCCAGAGCACCAGAGTGCACGTGACCGATGGTCCAGTCGGTGTAGTGGCTCAGCGAGTTCACCGCACGGATCGACATCATCGGACCCTCAAATGTGGACATGCCGTAGAAGCCAACCGAGATCACCAGCATCCGCAGGACCGGATCGGTGCGCAGCTTGTCCCAGGCGCCCGAGAGCGTCATCAGACCGTTGATCATGCCACCCCAGGAGGGCATCCACAGCACAATCGAGAACACCATGCCCAGCGTCGAGGCCCAGTCCGGCAGCGCGGTATAATGCAGGTGGTGTGGGCCGGCCCAGATGTAGATGAAGATCAGCGCCCAAAAGTGGATGATCGACAGTTTATAGCTGTAAACCGGACGATCTGCCTGCTTGGGAATGAAATAATACATCATGCCGAGGAAGCCTGCGGTCAGGAAGAAGCCCACCGCGTTGTGGCCATACCACCACTGCACCATGGCATCCTGTACACCCGGCCAAACAATCACGGATTTGGAACCCCAGATCGAAACAGGAATGGTCAGGTTGTTGACGAGGTGCAGCATCGCGACGGTCACGATGAAGGCGAGGAAAAACCAGTTGGCCACATAGATGTGGCGCTCTTTGCGGCGAATGATGGTACCGAGGAACACCGCCAGATAGGCCACCCAGACAACGGTCAGCCACAGGTCGATGTACCACTCGGGCTCAGCGTATTCCTTGGACTGCGTTCCGCCCAAGAGATAGCCGGTTGCCGCAAGCACGATAAACAGCTGATAGCCCCAGAAGACAAACCACGCGAGGTTGCCGCCCCAGAGTCGTGCCGCCGAGGTGCGCTGCACGATGTAAAAGGAAGTCGCGATCAACGCGTTACCGCCAAACGCAAAAATCACTGCAGATGTGTGCAGCGGACGCAGGCGGCCAAAATTCGCAAACCCTTCGGACCAATCAAAATTCAGAACCGGAAAAGCTAGCTGGAACGCAATGAAGGTCCCCACTAGGAACCCCGCGACACCCCAGAATGCGGTTGCAATGACACCTGCGCGCACCACGCCATCGAGATATTCCCCGGTGACGGGAGCCGGAACCGGCTCGTCGGTCTCGCGCAGTGTCCACAAGAACAGGCCACCTGCGACGAGCATCAAGATCACCGCATGTACCTGATACGCCAGATCCCTGGCGTAGCCGGCGGCGATCATGAAGAAGACCGTCAATACGCCAAGCACTATCAGCTTGAGATAATTAGACATTTCATGCCCCTTTGAATGATTCACCCGAATCGTGTCCCTCGCAGATACACTTCGGGCGTCGTTTCCCCGTCCCTGATGCCAGAGCGCGGTTTTTCAAACATTGATCTGCATCAAGATACGGGCCCGCGAAATGTGTCATGTCGGCATGTGGGACGCGGGGCGTTCACAATGTGAATTCCTACGCCTGCCACCGACCTCATGGGATTTGGGAAGAGGTAAGCTCATGACATACAAAACAATTCTTACCGTGCGATCTGCGCCTGACGGGTCGACGACAGCATTGGATCAAGCCGAGGCTATGGTGCGCCGCGCCAATGGACATCTGGACGTATTGTGCCTCGGCGTGGACCGTACACGCGTCGGCTATTACGATGGCGGAGCCAACGCGATTGCCATCAACACCCTGTTGGATCGTGCCCGCGAGGAAGTTCAGGCGACCGAAGCCCATACGGAACAACATCTCGCTGGCAGCGATGTGCCCCGCGCGATCTCAACCGCGATTGCGCCTTTTGGGGACATCTCTCGCATCACCTCTCACCACGCCCGCTTTAGCGATCTCGTGGTGATGGACCTGCCTTACAGCAAAGGCCAAGGGCCAGAAGTGGAACCCATCGTCGAAGCGGCTCTCTTTGACACCCGCACCCCCGTTCTGGTCATGCCCGAAGGCACGGAGCTCGCCGCTTCGCCCAAGACCGTTCTCGTCGCCTGGGATGAGAGCATCGAAGCGCTGACAGCGGTGCGCAAGGCGCTGCCTTTGCTGCAAGCAGCCGATCTCGTGCGGATCACGATCATCGACCCGCCAAAGCATGGTATCGAGCGCTCTGATCCGGGTGGCATGCTGTGTCAAATGCTGGCGCGTCACGGGGTGGCTTGCGAGATCGATGTGCTGAGCAAAACTCTTCCGCGAATCTCGGACGTGCTGTGTCGTCATGCCACCGACACCGAAGCCGAGCTCATCGTGATGGGCGCTTATGGGCATTCCCGTTTCAGGGAGTCAATCCTCGGCGGCGCGACCCGCAACATGCTTGAGCATGCCAAAGTTCCGGTCTTGATGGCGCATTGATGGTTGCGGCGGCAAAGGAAGGCAAAAGTCAGCTCTATTTGGGCTGACTTTCCTTTTTTGTCGGTCATTCACATCGCGCGCAGGCGACGCCTGAGTTGCGATGAATATCTGCTGCGCAGGCACAACTTTTGCAAGAGCGCCTTTCGATGTCACTATGGGGACTTCGTGAGTGAGCGGATGCGGTCAACGGACATCTACACATCAACGCTGCCTCTAGCCCAGAACGCCACCGTCGCTGTCATCGCCCGCCTCTTCGATCAGGCGATGCATGTCTGGGACCGTCACATGACGCTTGCCTTCCAGCTGGATCACACCCGCCTTTTTCAACGCAGAAATCTGGCGGCTTACGGTTTCGAGCGTCAAGCCGAGATAGTCCGCCATCGCCTCGCGGGTGAGTTTCAAATCAAAGCTGACAGCTCCGTTCGAAGGATCCACCGCCAACGATGCATCGCGACGCGCGATGATCGACAGAAGGCTGGCGATCTTTTCGCGTGCGGTCTTGCGGCCCAAGACCAGCATCCACTCGCGCGCAGCATCAAGCTCGTCGAGCGTCATTTCCAGCAAACGATGGGCGATATGCGGTGTGCGCACCATTAGGTCTTCGAAAGGTTTCTTTCTGAAACAACACATTATCACGTCTGTGGTGGCCACAACGTCATAGGCGGATCCCTCCCGCCCGGGCCGCCCCACAAAATCGCTCGGCAACAGCAGACCGACCATCTGGGTGCGCCCGTCTTCCATGGTTTGGGTCAAGGTCGCGATACCCGAGACAACGGAGCCCACAAAATTCATCTGGTCCCCGGACCACACCACAGTTTGCCCGGCCTCATAGCTGCGATAAAACTTGATCGCATCGAGCGCCTCAAGCTCATCGGCATCGCAACGGGCGCAGACCGCGCGATGGCGGATCGGACAATCCGCACATTCGACGGACTGAAATTGAGCAAGGGACATGTGTGCCTCTGGTTGATCTGTGTCAAAGCCGACGGTGCCAGCTGACCCTACCCTAGTCGCATGACACAGGAATCTCAATTGGCGCGGCTCGGACTTTTCGACGCAAAGGTGCCCAGATATACAAGTTACCCGACTGCGCCACACTTCAACAATGACGTGAGCGCAGCGCGTTTTGCCTCCTGGATCGGGTCTATCAAGCCCGGCGCAGAAATCTCGCTATACGTGCATGTGCCCTTCTGTCGCAGGCTGTGCTGGTTTTGCGCATGCCGCACGCAGGGCACGCAGTCCGAGTCACCTGTGCGCGCCTACATAGAGGTGTTGAAGCAAGAACTTGCGCTTCTTGCGCGTGCCCTACCCGAAGGCGTCCGCCTTGCGCGGCTGCATTGGGGCGGCGGGACGCCCACGCTCCTCAGTGCCGAAATGATCTCTGATCTGGCGGAGGCGATCTTTGCCGTGACGCCGATGGCGAAGGGCGGCGAGTTCTCCGTTGAGATCGACCCAAATGAAATCGACGATGCGCGCCTCGACGCCCTCGCGGCGGCGGGGATGAACCGTGCCTCGATCGGCGTTCAGGATTTTGACCCCCAGATCCAGGAAACCATCGGTCGCATTCAGCCTTTTGATCTGACGCGCGACGCCGTCGACATGATCCGCGCGCGGGGCATCACTAGCCTCAATGCAGATATTCTCTTTGGGCTGCCGCATCAGAACCGGATGCGCATGACCGAAAGCGTGCAAAAACTGCTGTCGCTCTCGCCGGATCGCGTGGCACTCTATGGCTATGCCCATGTGCCATGGATGGCGCGGCGCCAGAATATGATTCCAACCGACAGCCTACCGTCACCTCAAACCCGACTACAGTTGTTTGAGACCGCGCAGCGATTGTTTCAGTGGGATGGCTATCGCGAAATTGGTATCGACCATTTTGCGACGCCCCACGATGGGCTGGCGGTTGCAGCCCGGACGGGGCGACTGCGCCGGAACTTTCAGGGTTACACCGATGATCGGGCAGATGTGCTGATCGGCCTTGGGGCATCCTCTATCTCGCGTTTTCCGCAGGGCTATGCTCAGAATGCTCCATCCACATCGGCCTACACCAAGGCTATTCGTGACGGACAGTTTTCCACCGCGCGCGGCCATGTGTTTTCGGGCGAGGATTTGCTGCGTGGGCGCATGATTGAAGCCCTGATGTGTGATTTCGAGATTGCAACCGACGATATTCGGGCACAGTTCGACATCACGCAAGACGCATTGGAGCGCATGTATCGCGAGGCCTCCGTCGCCTTTCCGGATATGCTCGACGTCACCCCATCGGGGCTGCGGGTAAGACCCGAAGGCAAGCCCCTGACGCGAATGGTGGCGCGCCACTTTGATGCCTATGACCTGAGCAAGGCCGGACATAGCTCGGCGATCTAGACATTCGGCGGTGGTGCAGCCCCATTCGTGGCAAGATGCGAGGGCTCTGCCCTCGCGCTCCCGGGATATTTTCTGTTAGAAGAAGCGGCGCTAGGCACCCGTCACGGCAGAGAGCAGATGCCGTGTGTATTCTTCTTTGGGATTGGCAAATACCTCCTCGGCGGGGCCTTGCTCGATCACGTCTCCGGCTTTCATCACCAGGATGTCATGCGACATGGCGCGCACCACATTGAGGTCATGGCTGATGAAGAGATAGGCAAGCCCGTAGCGGGCCTGAAGATCGCGCAGCAGGTTCACGATCTGCACCTGGACCGTCATATCAAGGGCCGAGGTCGGCTCGTCCAGAACCACCAGCTTGGGGCGCAGAACCATTGCACGGGCGATGGCAATGCGCTGACGCTGCCCACCTGAGAATTCATGTGGATAGCGGTCCATGGTGGCAGGGTCGAGACCCACCTCCTGCATTACATCAGCAACAAGATCACGCGGCTTACGATGTTGGTCAACCTCATGAATTGCCAGACCTTCGGCAATGATCTGTTGGCATGTCATACGCGGAGACAGCGAGCCAAACGGATCCTGAAACACGATCTGCATGTCCTTGCGCAACCGGCGCAGGTCCCGTGTGGACCATTGGCGCAGGTCCTGATCCTGAAAGCGTACCTCGCCTTCGGAGGCGATAAGGCGCATGATCGCAAGTGCCATCGTGGTTTTGCCCGAGCCGGATTCGCCTACAATTCCCAAAGTTTCCCCGGCGCGCACCGAGAGCGACATGGGATTGACCGCCTTGACATGGCCAACCGTGCGCTTCAGTAGCCCCCGCTGGATGGGAAACCAGACCTTGAGATCCTTGGCACTGACCAATTCGGTTGCCCCTTCCGGGATCGGCGCGGGTCGACCGGAGGGTTCTGCCGCCAGGAGTTTCTGGGTGTAGGGGTGCTGTGGGTTTGCAAACAGCTCAGCCGTTGGACCTTCCTCGACAATTTCACCGGATTTCATCACGCAGACCCGATCCGCAATACGGCGCACAATCGAGAGGTCATGGGTGATGAACAAAAGCCCCATCCCCTCGCTCTGTTTCAGATCCGCAAGGAGATCGAGGATCTGCGCCTGAATGGTCACATCGAGCGCCGTTGTGGGCTCGTCTGCGATCAGAACATCGGGTTTGTTGGCGAGTGCCATCGCGATCATTACACGCTGACGTTGACCGCCAGAAAGCTGGTGCGGATAAGCGCCCAGTCGGGTTTCCGCGTCCCGGATACCAACCTTATTCAACAGGTCCAGCACACGCGCGCGGGCGTCCTCTCCCATCACTCCCTGATGTAGCGCAAGCGCCTCGCCCAACTGTTTTTCGATCGTATGCAGCGGGTTCAGAGAGGTCATCGGCTCCTGGAAAATGAAGGAGATGTCATTGCCGCGCACCCGTCGCAGGGTACGTTCATCGGCGCCGATCATTTCCTGTCCGTCATAGTTCACCGAGCCGGAGACCTCGGCGCTATCACCAAGGAGCTGCACCGTCGAAAGCGCCGAGACCGATTTGCCGGAGCCCGACTCGCCCACCAAAGCCACCGTCTCGCCACGAGACAGGGCAAAGGACACCCCTTTGACGGCCTCAACCCGCTGACCGTCCTGACGAAAGGCGACCCGAAGGTCCTTGACCTGCAGAATTGGCGCTTGTGTCATTGGCCCTGCCCTTCCCGATGCGAAACCAAGTGCTCCGTTCCCTTGTCTCGACGCGTCATGAAAAGGTCTTTCTCGGGTCAAACGCGTCCCGCACGCCTTCAAAAATGAAGACCAGAAGCGAGAGCATGATTGCAAAGGTGAAGAAGGCGGTAAAGGCAAGCCAGGGCGCTTGCAGGTTCTGTTTGGCCTGCAAGGTCATCTCCCCCAAGGAGGGCGCCGACGACGGCAGCCCAAAACCAAGGAAGTCGAGGCTTGCCAATGTGCCGATGGTCCCTGTCACGATGAAGGGCAGCATGGTGAGCGTCGCCACCATCGCATTGGGCAACATGTGGCGGAACATTATCGTTACATTGCCGACCCCCAGCGCCTTGGCCGCGCGGACATACTCGAGGTTGCGGGCGCGCAGGAACTCCGCACGCACCACCCCCACAAGAGCGGTCCAACTGAACAGGATCATCAGGAAGACAAGGAGCCAGAAACTTCGTCCGAGGATCGCAAACATGATGATGATGACATAGAGCGACGGTGTCGCTGACCAGATCTCGATGACACGTTGGAAGATCAGATCAACCCATCCGCCAAAGAACCCCTGCACCGCGCCCGCAACAATCCCGATCAGGCTCGCCGCAAGGGTGACGATCAGGGTGAAAAGGATGGAGAGTCTGAAACCATAGATAACGCGGGCAAGCACATCGCGCTTGGTGTCATCGGTCCCGAGCCAGTTCTGCCCGTTTGGCGGCAGCGGGGCTGCGCCCGCGCGATCAACCGGCGTGTCAAACCGGTAAGGGATCGGCGGCCAGAGCGACCAGCCTTCGACAAAATCCTCGGCTGCATATGTGCCTGAATCAATCGCAGCCATGATCCCTTCGGGATCGTCAAAACAATCGAGACTGCCTCCAGAGGCAATCAAACATTTCACTTCGGGATCGCGGTAGACGGCTTCGGTCTGGAAATCACCGCCAAAGGTGGTCTCGGGATAGAAGTTCCAAACGGGCGTGTAATAGTCGCCGCGATAATTCACGAGGATCGGTTTGTCGTTCGCGAGAACATCCGCAAACAGCGACAGGCCAAACAGCACCAAAAAGATCCTGAGCGACCACAGGGCGCGACGGTTGCGTTTGAAGTTGTTCCACCGCCGCTGATTGAGAGGAGACAGAGCCATCAGATCATCCCTCCCGCTTTTCAAAGTCGATGCGTGGATCAACCAGCACATACATGATGTCTGACAAGATCCCAACCACCAGGCCCATCAGGCCAAAGATGAAAAGTGTCCCAAATACAATCGGGTAGTCACGCGCGACCGCAGCCTCAAACCCGAGCCGCCCGAGACCGTCGAGCGAGAAGATCGTCTCGATGATCAGGCTGCCGGTGAAAAAGATCGAGATGAACACCCCCGGAAAACCAGCAATCACGATCAGCATCGCATTGCGAAACACATGCCCGTAGAGCACCCGGTTTTCCGTCAACCCTTTGGCACGGGCAGTCATCACATACTGTTTCTTGATCTCGTCCAAAAAAGAGTTCTTGGTCAGCAAGGTGAGCGTCGCAAAGGCCGAAATGGTCGAGGCCACAACCGGCAAGGTGATGTGCCAGAAATAGTCGCCGATCTTGCCCAGAAGGCTCAGTTCTTCCCAATTCTCGGATGTCAGGCCTCGCAGAGGGAAAATCTGCCAGTATGACCCCCCGGCCAGAAGCACAAGAAGGAGGATCGCAAACAAGAAGCCCGGGATTGCATAGGCCGCGATGATCACGCCACTGGTCCAACTGTCAAAGCTGCTGCCATCGCGCAGCGCCTTTTTCACACCAAGCGGGATCGAGATCAGGTAGGCGATGAGGGTGGACCACAGTCCCAGCGAGATCGACACTGGCATCTTTTCGAGCACCAGATCAATCACGCCGATATTGCGAAAATAGCTCTCGCCGAAATCAAGCCGGACGTAGTTCCACATCATGTTGAGGAACCGCTCGAGGGGAGGTTTGTCAAAGCCGAACTCGCGCTCCAGTTCCTCGATGAATTCAGGCGGCAGCCCCCGCGCCCCGGCGTATTGGCTTTCGGCCTGACCAACGGTCTCTGCTCCGGCATCATTCGCCGCCCCAGCAAAGCCGCCAAAGACATCGCCACCGCCCTCAAGGCGGGCAATCATCTGCTCCACCGGTCCACCGGGGACAAACTGCACGAGCGCGAAATTCACTACCATGATCCCGATCAGTGTCGGGATCACCAGCAGAAGACGCCGGAGAATATAGTTTAACATCGGGAGCTTACCTCAGCGCACCAGCATCGCGCAGCGCTTTGGCCTTGTCCTCGTTATACCACCAGAAGTCCAGATACCCGAGGCTATAGGGCGGGATTTCCGCCGGGTGCTCATATTGATCGTAATAGGCGGCCCAGTGGTTCGGGTTATACCACAGCGGGATCATGATGAACTCATGCCGCAAGGCGCGATCCAGCGCCGTCATGATGGTAGTTTCTTCTTCGCGGGTCTCAGCGTGCAGCGATCTCGTGATGATCTCATCCACCAGCGGGGAGGCCAGACCGGCAGGGTTGAACAGCGAGAAGGCTGCGGCCTCGGACCCGAACCGCTGCTCCAGACCGGTACCGGTGCCAAGGAACGTGGTGTAGCTGTCGACCACCAGATCATAATCGCGGTCCCGTTCCCGGCTGGTGTATTGCGCCGTATCCACCACCTCGAAATTGACCTGAACGCCAAGGTTTTCGAGGTTGTCGACGAAGTTCTCCATCACCCCGCGCGTGGTGGGCGAGGATGAGGAGGAAAACAGGAAATCCAGCTCAAACGCAGAGCCATCCGGAGACATGCGCATGCCGCCATCGCCCACCGTATACCCGGCCGCATCCAGCAAGGCCGCTGCCTTGCGTGCGTTGCGGCGGTCAAACAGTCGCGAAGGATCGGAGGTCGGCGGGATATAGACCTCTTCGGTCAGCATCTCGTTCGGAACAAGGTCGCCGAGGCTCTCCAGAAACGCGCGCTCGGCGCCCTCGGGCACGCCTTTGGCCATCAGGGGGGAGTTCTGGGTGAACGACGCACGGCGATCAAAGAGACCATAGAGAAGACTCTCGTTGGACCACTCAAAATTGAACGCCAGAGCCAGCGCTTCGCGCACACGCCGATCTTGCAATTCGGGAGAGGCGAGATTGAACACGATGCCCGATGACGCAGGCGGTGCACCATTTGGCAGCTCTTCGAGTTTCACCGCGCCGCTATCGACCTTCGGAAAGTCATAGCCGCTGGCCCATTTCTTGCTGTCGCCTTCGGCGCGGAAGGTATACTCGCCCGCCTTGAAGGCCTCAAAGGCTGCCGTGTCGTCGGCAAAGATTTCCACCCGCAGCGAATCAAAGTTGTGCCGCCCCTGATTGACCGGCAGATCCTTGCCCCAATAATCAGGGTTGCGTTTCAGCACGATACGACGCGACAGGTCGATTTCGTCGATCACATAGGGACCAGAGCCCGGAGGCCCCTCGATCCAGTTCTCGTTGAGCTTCTGTCCCGTTTCATCGAACCACTTCTTCGACCAGGCCGGTACGCCGCCCACCTGCTCGATCAGGCTCCGGCGTGAGACGCCATCAGCAAAATAGAACTTGATGGTGTGATCGTCGATCACCTCAACTTTTGGGATCAGCCGGCGAATGAAGTCTGCGTAGGACTTCAAACCTTGATCCAGCAGCAGGTTGTGGCTGAAGGCGATGTCATGTGCGGTGACCGGTGTGCCGTCGGAGAACCGCGCCTCGGGACGCATGCGAAAGATCACCCAGCTCTTGTCTTCCGGATATTCCACGGTTTCGCAGAGCAGGCAGTAGGACTGACCATATTTATCCGCAGGTGCCGCATCCGAGAGGAGGCTCTCGTAAGGGTAGACAGAAAACGCATGCGCCCGACCCTTGCCAGAATAGGGGTTCATGCTGTCGAGAGTCCCGATGAAGGGAATCGCAAGCTCCCCTCCCTTCGGCGCGTCCGGGTTTACATAGTCGAAGTGTTCAAAATCAGCCGGATAATCCAGATCGCCGTAAAACGAATAGCCATGGCTGACGGTGGTCGCCTCGCTCTCTGTGCTCTTTACCGCAAGCGCCGAGGTCATCAGGGCCGCGGTGGACATGAGGACCGCCCCCGCGAGAGGTTTTAACCACGATCGAGTGCGGGCTTTTGCAGTTCCTGTTGCGGTCGCTGTCGCACGTCTGATCGTCATCTGCCTAACCCTTCTTATGTGGCGCCATTGCCCGATCGCACCGGTGCTGGCGTTTTATCTGCTTTCTTCAAAGCTAAAGGTCAGAGCGCATCGTTTTCAAGCCGAGATTGCGGCCTCGCACGGAATTGAAAACAAACTGCGCACCTTGGTTGACCCTTGGTCGATTTCAATCAACGGTTTAGGGCGCAAGCGTCAAAAGAAAAGGCCGCAGCAGTGCTGCGGCCTTTTCACGTTAACCCTGTGCCCGTCGCACTTAGTTTGCAGTGGTCTGCAGGTAGGCGATCAGGTTCACCCGGTCCTCGACCTTTTTCAAACCTGCAAAGGACATGGTGGTCCCGGAGGCATAGTCGGACGGCTTGAGGAGGAATTCGTTCAGCGCTTCTGGTGTCCAAGCGCCCTCAAGCGCGGTCAGCGCACCCGAGTAGCCAAAGCCTGCGCTTGCTGCGATATCGCGGCCAACAACACCGTCGAGGTGCGGGCCGGTTGCATCAGTGCCGTCAAGCTTGTGGCATGCGGAGCACTTGCGGAAGACTTTCGCACCCTTGTCGACATCCGCCGAGGCCATCAGCGTCGCAAAGTCCACCTCAGGCTCGTCGCTTGCACCACCTGCATCAGCCACCTCGATGACGTAGGACGCCTCTCCGTGTGCCTCAACGTGATAGAGCTCCTCGGCAACCCATTTGCCCAAGAGGAACACAAGGAACGCGCCACAGAAACCTGCGGTCGCTTTGGTGAGTGTCATTGTGTCAAACATGATAGCGTGTCCATTTCAGCTGTCTAACAGGGTGTCTAAGGCTTCCCCTATCAACTGGCAAGGTATAGACACCGCGACTAAACGACCAAATTCCCAAGTTTTTGCAAAGATGACGCAGCTATGACCCAGAAAATCGCAATTCAGGGCGAACTCGGCTCCTACAGCCACGAGGCCTGCCGCAACAAACGGCCCGATATGGAGGTGCTGCCCTGCCGGGGATTTGAGGATGCCATCAACGCCGTGCGCTCCGGCGAGGCCGAGCTCGCGATGCTGCCGGTGGAAAACACCACCTATGGCCGGGTCGCCGATATTCACCGACTGCTGCCCCATTCCGGCCTCAAGATCATCGATGAGGCTTTTGTGCGCGTCCACATCAACCTCCTGGGGGTGCCCGGAGCCACCCTTGATGACATCAAGGAAGCGCATTCGCATCTGGTGCTCTTGCCACAATGCGCAACGTTCCTGCGCCAACACCAGATCCAGGGCCGCGTCAGCCCTGACAACGCGCGCGCCGCCCGCGAGGTGGCCGAGCGCGGGGAGATCACCCACGCTGCGCTCGCGTCGGAACTGGCCGGTGAGATCTACGGTCTCAATGTACTGGCCCGCCACATTGAGGATCAGGGCAACAACACCACGCGGTTCCTGACCATGGCACGCGAGGCTGATACAAGCCGCCGCGGGGACAACGGCATGATCACCAGTTTTGTCTTTCAGGTCCGCAACATTCCCGCCGCGCTGTATAAGGCGATGGGCGGGTTTGCCACCAATGGCGTCAACATGACCAAGCTCGAGAGCTACATGGTCAATGGCTCTTTTACGGCGACCCAGTTCTATGCCGACATCGACGGCCACCCAGAGGATGAAAACGTCCGCCTCGCCATGGATGAGCTGAGCTATTTCACAACCGATGTGGAAATCCTCGGCGTCTATCCCGCAGATCGCAAACGCTGAGGGCGCAAACTGGCCCCGTTGATTGGGGCCAGCCACAGATACACGGATCGGCCTTAGCCGATCATCGCACCATCTTCGCGCCAGACCGCCACGATCGACGACCGCGGCTTGCCCGCGCCATCAGGCCACGCACCACCCGGATGCTGCACGCCCACAAAGGCCACTGTCTTGTCGAGCGACCAGCACAGGCCTGTCACCTCCGCCCCGTTGGGCACGGTCATGAAACGCGCAATCTCACCCGACTCGGGGTCACCAACCAACATCTGGTTGTTGCCCTGCCCGGCAAAGTCACCCTCGTTGTCATCATCGCCATCGGTTTGAATCCAAAGCATCCCGTCGGATGAGAAGGCCATCCCGTCCGGCGAGTTGAACATATTGCCCGCGTTGACATTGGCCGACCCGGCGTAGGCATTGTCGTAGACAGTTGGATTCCCCGCCATCACATAGAGATCCCATGTAAAGACTTCGGCGGCGTGATTGTCCTCCGACGGGGCCCAGCGCACGATCTGACCATACTTGTTGGTTTCGCGCGGGTTTGGACCATTCACAGATGTGTCGTCGCCACCGGCATTAGGCTTCACACCGCGATTCTTGTTGTTGGTCAAGGCGCAATACCCCTCGGCCTTGAGCGGGTTGCAGGCGACCCATTCGGGGCGATCCATGGTGGTCGCTCCCACGGCAGAGGCTGCCAAGCGGGTGAAACACAGGATCTCTGCCTCCGACATACCTGTGGCCTCAGGCGTCAGTGCCAGCCACTCACCGGTCTGGTCATCGTTGAACTTAGCGGCATAAAGCTGACCATCGTCCAAAAGACCCTCTGTCGGCGCCCCCTGGGTCCAAGTGTTCGTGGAGACGTATTTATAGAGATACTCACCCCGCTCATCGTCGCCCATATAGACAACGATCCGACCATCCGCCGCATGCACCATCTCGGCGTTTTCATGTTTGAAACGGCCAAGGGCGGTGCGCTTCACCGGCACAGACGTCGCATCCGCCGGGTTGATCTCCGTCACAAAGCCATGACGGTGCGGCTCTTTGGGCTCCTTGGAGATGTCATAGCGATCATCGAACTTCTCGTAGGCATAACGGCCTTCACCACCGATGCCATAGCGAATGTAGCCTTCGCCCTCCGGCATCTCGCCGGTGGCGCCAAAGTAGCCGTTGAAGTTCTCTTCACACGTCAGATAGGTGCCCCAGAGCGTTTTGCCGGAACCGCAGTTGTTCATCGTGCCTTTGACCCGGCGCCCCGAAGGGTCGGCATCGGTCTTGACCAGTTCATCCCCGGCGAGCGGACCGGCAAGGGTCATCTCGGTCTCATGCGTGATACGGCGATTGTAGGGGCTGTCTTTGACCACTTGATACCCTGTCGCGCCGCGCGCGATCTCCATCACTGTGACGCCCTGCAAATTCTTCAGAAGTTGCACCTCATCTGCATTCTGCGGCACCCCCTCAGAGGACGCGGGCAGGTTGATCTTGGGGTTCACATATTCTGAGTTCACGACGAGAATCTCGCGACCGTCTACCTCAAAAAGCTCCATCCCATCGGTGTTTTCACCAAAAACTCTGTCGGACATCGCAAGCGAAACGCCCGTATCGGCAGAATAGGCGCCCTCGGCGTCAGACCAGAGCGCATCCCCCCAGCGCACAAGCACCTGTGATTTGTAGCCTTCGGGAACATGAACCGCATGATCCGTGGCAATGCCGATGGGCGTGAAGGCAAATTTTGCGTGCGCGTGTGCCCGCGATGCAGTCGTGGACGACATCAGGCCTGCGCCAAAAACAGCAGCCCCAGATCCAAAGGCCAATGCGCCCCCGAGAAAACCCCGGCGGGAGACGGCGCGCTCCACCACAGCATCAAACTGATTCTGGTCGGGACGCGGGCTGCGATGCTCGTCAAAATCGTCCCACGAAAGGTCAATCAGGCTCTTCTCAACCATATTCCTATGCTCCTTGCGATCACACTGGCTGGGGCGTGGCCACATTCAACTGGCCGCGCTTCAAGAGCGTTCTCAAGGTCCGATGTATCATGCTTATGACGCGGGTGAAGAATGGTCTGATTGCGCGGGACGTTGGAGTGCATATCGCTAAACGCGACGGGCCAGCGCATCCAGAAACCGGCCGCGCGCCTCCGGGATGGGACGATTTCCCAAAGCAGGCGCAAGCTTTGATTCAAGGAAAAATCCCGTGGTTCTGAGTGCGGTCAGGATCTCGATGTCTTCGGCTGCCCCCTCGCCCCGCATCACGGGGGGCAAGGGCAGCAGCCGGTCGGCCCATTCGCCAGCTGCCGCGCCGGAGACCGCGCGCCCGGTTTTGGGCGAGACATATCTCAGATCCTGTGTCACGCCCGTAGCGGCGCAGGCGGAAAGATCGAGCCCGTAGCCCAGATCTTCGAGCAGTGAGAGTTCCCATCTCAGATAGGCCAAAGGCCAGAGATCTTCGCTGTCCAGAAGGTCCAGAAGCGCGGAGCTGCGATGATAGAGCGCGGGATAGGGTGCGCGATCCGGCAGGGCAAAGGCCAACAGCGCACAAACCGCATTGAGGCCTGCAAGCGCGAGACGTCCCGACAGTGCCATCGCCGCGCGGCTGCGCAACGGTTCGGCCTTGTAGGTGCCCAAGTGGTCTTCGAGACGCGCTGACCATGTGAGGTCCAGCTGCGCGCCGGGTTGCAAATGCGGCGCCATCTTACGGCTGGCGCCTCCACGCACGAGGCCCGCATGCAACCCGTGATCTTCGGTGAAGACTTCGATCAACGCCGAGGATTCGCCATGGCGGCGCACCGTGAGCAATATGCCTTGATCGCGCCAGTCCATTCTCTAGTCCAGCCCCGGCTCGTCCAACAGGTGTCGCCCCTGGCGGTCCTCCACCTCGATCACCCATAGGTCGCTGTCGAATTGGCGTTGCTTGGCAATGGAGGCCTCGACCTCGCCGTCTGCGCCCGCGACCAGTTCGACCCATTTGCGATCGCCGGTCATCAGATCAAAGCTGCGCTGGTAGGCGCGCGCCTGCCCGTCCAGCGTGTTGAGCTTCACCAGAACTGCGCCCGCAGTATCGTCCCCATGGGCTGTGACAAAGGCCGGTATGTCCTGAAACCGCAGACGGGCCAGGTAGGCATCGACCCAAAAACGCGCTGTGAGACGGGACATGGAAGCTCCTTGGCGATTGCACGGCCCTCCGGATGCGGGAGAGTTCTTTGCTTCAGGGATAGATGCAGAGCGCGTGCAAGAAAAGCAAACCTTTGCTCCAGAGGCACGGGCGGGTGCCTCCAGCGGGGGTATTTACAAGAAGGGAAAGAGAGCGGCTCGACGGGTTAGTTGCCGTCTTTGAACTCAAGGCCCATTTCCGAGTACCGCTCGGATTCTTCAAGCCAGTTGGGGCGCACCTTAACCTGCAGGAAAAGATGGATCTTGCGATCCAGGAATTCCTCAAGCTCGGCGCGTGCCGCCTGACCAACAGCCTTGATGGTCTCGCCACGTTTGCCGAGCACGATGCCCTTGTGGCCATCGCGCACCACATAGACGACCTGGTCGATGCGCGCGGAGCCGTCCTTGCGCTCTTCCCATTTCTCGGTCTCCACCGTGAGCTGGTAGGGCAGTTCCTGGTGCAGACGCAGGGTGAGCTTTTCGCGGGTCATTTCGGCAGCGATCATGCGCAGCGGCAGGTCGGCGATCTGGTCTTCGGGATAGAGCCACGGGCCTTCCGGCACTTCGGCAGCAAGCCACTGCCGCAGATCCTCGGTCCCATAGCCTTTTTCGGCCGAGATCATGAAGGTCTCTGCGAAGGGGAAGCGGTCGTTGAGATCCTTGGTCAGACCGAGCAGCACATCGGATTGCACCTTGTCGATCTTGTTGATCGCCAGCGCCACGCGCCGTCCCTCGGCTACCTCTCCAAGGTTTTCCAGGATGCGCTCGACGCCCTCGGTCACGCCGCGGTGGGCTTCGATGAGCATCACGATCACATCTGCATCCGCAGCCCCGCCCCAGGCTGCTGCCACCATCGCACGGTCGAGCCGGCGGCGCGGCTGAAACAGGCCCGGCGTGTCGACAAAAACAAGCTGGCTGTCGCCTTCCATGGCAACACCGCGAATGCGCGCCCGGGTGGTTTGAACCTTGTGGGTCACGATCGAGACTTTGGCGCCGACCATCCGGTTGAGCAGCGTGGATTTCCCGGCGTTTGGCTCGCCTATGAGGGCGATAAAGCCTGCGCGTGTGGTCATGTCTGTTGCTCCAGTTTGGCCAGGAGGGCCTTGGCGGCCGCCTGTTCGGCGAGGCGTTTGGAGCCTGCGGTGGCCTGCTCCTCGGTGCCGTCTTCAAGGCGGGCGGCGATGGTAAAGATAGGTTCGTGATCTGGCCCCTTGCGGGCAACCAATACATAGGCAGGCGGCGGTTGACGTCGCGCCTGCACAAATTCCTGAAGGGCGGTTTTGGGGTCGCGGGCGTCTTCTTCGACGGTGCCCACACGTTTCCCCCAGAGGCGAAGGATCACGCTTTGAGCGGCCTCGAAGCCTGCATCGCGGTAAACTGCGGCGATCACCGCCTCCATCGCGTCGCCCAACAGGGCCTGCTTGCGCCGCCCGCCAGAGAGCATTTCCGAACGCCCCAGTTTCAGCACCGCACCCAGATCGATTTGCCGGGCTACATCGGCGCAGGTTTCCTTGCGCACCAGCGCGTTGAAACGCGGAGCCAGCTGGCCTTCGGTGGCATCCTTGTCGTGTTCCAAAAGCGCCGTCGCCATGACAAGACCCAACACACGATCCCCGAGAAACTCCAGCCGCTGATTATCCTGCCGATTGGGAGACGACACCGACGGATGCGTCAGCGCGCGGATCAACAGCTCCGGGCTGGAAAATTCATGCCCCAGCCTTGCCTGAAAGGCGAGGATATCCCGAGATAGCTTCACGTGTGGTCCTTTGAACAGCTTGAGGGCACAATTTGAGGGCACAATCGCCCCGGTGGCTTCGTTCCATATCCCAGCACGGCGCCAGAGGAAAGCACTCTGCGCGACCATCGGCCTTGCGCCAATCGCAACTCTTGATATTGCGCGCAGCAAAACGGCCGCAGATGCAAAAGACCTACGGCCGACATGGATGATCCCGATAGGGTCCGTTGTCAGGTGATGCCCTTAAAGAAGCGATCCCCGCGCCAGGTCCAGAAGAACAGCATCGAGCGCCCCGCCGAAGAGAACATGATGCGATCTGCACGCCCGATCAGATTCTCGAAGGGGACGTAGCCAACACCGCCCACTGCCTTGGACACCCGGCTGTCGGTGGAGTTGTCACGGTTATCCCCCATAAAGAAGAAATGACCGTCTGGCACATGATAGACCTTGGTGTGGTCGCTGGCCTGATTCCCGATGTTGATGATCGCATGCGAGGTGCCGCCCGGAAGCGTCTCGATCTGACGCGATTTCTTGCAGACGCCGCCCTGACCAACGGGGTCGTTTTCACAGCGCGGGAACCTGCCCTGAGGCCCCTGGCGCTCCATTGCTTCTTCGAACTCGCCATCATCCATCAGACCAACTGCCGCGCCATTGATGTGCAGCACGCCATCTCTCATCTGCAATTTGTCACCCGGGAGCCCCACAAGGCGCTTGATGTAGTCGGTTCCATTTACAGGATGACGGAATACGACAACGTCGCCACGCTCTGGCTCACCCCCGAAAATACGGGTGTTGTCCCCGTCTACAAAGCCGCAGATGTCCTTGGCGTCGATATTGATCCCGATAGAGTTCAGGCGGATATTCGGGCAGGAGGCGTAGGAATAGCCATAGACCATCTTGTTGACGAAGAGGAAATCTCCGATCAGCAGCGTCTCCTTCATCGAGCCAGACGGAATCCAGAACGGTTGAAAGAACAGGGTGCGGAAGACACCGGCAATCAACAGGGCGTAGACAATGGTCTTGATCGTCTCGACGATTGAGTTCCCGCTTTTGGTTTTCGACGCCATCAGGCTCTCCGGTCATTAGTGGACTGCTCCGGGGCTACATGCGGGGCTGTCCGCCGCAAGTCAAGCGGTGGCGATCAGAGCGCGCGTTTGTGGCGCGGTGCAGGCACGCTGTTCCCTGCAGCCGGGAGGCCGTGCTCAGAAGGCTTATGTCGTCTGTGCTGTCTGGACGTCGGGCAAGATCGGACGTGCTTCGATCATCACGACTGCCTGGGCCCAGGGGTGATCATCGGTGAGGGTCACATGGATCACCGCCTCATGCCCCGGCGGCGTCATCTCATCCAGCCGCGCCTTGGCCCAACCGGTTACGTGCATCACCGGCTGCCCGGTCGAGAGGTTGGAAACCGACATGTCCTTCCACGCGATCCCCATGCGCAGGCCGGTCCCAAGCGCCTTGGAGCAGGCCTCCTTGGCAGCCCAGCGCTTTGCGTAGGTGCCTGCCACATCGAGGCGACGCTCGGATTTCGCCTGTTCGACATCGGTAAAAACCCGATTGCGAAACCGATCGCCAAACCGATCCAACACGCCTTGGATGCGTTCGATATTTGCCAGATCCGTACCGATGCCGAGAATCATTTGGTCTTTCCCTCAGATTGCTCTGCTCATGGGCGTTTCTGTGCCCGCAGCATGGACTTTGCGCCGGTCGCCAAGAAGAACCGGACCAGCAGAAAGGAGATCATCGCCTGAAACAGCACCGCAACCAGCAAGAATATGGTGCCCTGAGGTTGGGAAAGAATGTGTTTGATCTCTGGCACCGCAATACTGAAGGCGGCGGTGGACAGCAGCGTCAGACCCAGGATCACAATCCCTGCGCGCCGGGCAAAGCCCCACATCTCGGCAGGCTCGGGCATGCGCTCCTGCGCCTTGGCAAAGGCTTGCCCCTCGACCATCGCGGCCCCCATGGCCGGAATGATCGCCATCCCGGCATTCGAGATGTCAAAGCGAAAAATCGCCTGCACCAACAAGATCAGAACCATCAGAGCAACCATGATCCCGAGGTAGACAATGGCAAATCGACCCAGTTTCACGCGTCAGCTCCAGAGCGTGCCGCATCCATCAGGCGGCGCATTTCACCAATAGCGGGAGAAAGGCCGCGAAAAATCGCCTCGCCGATCAGAAAGTGCCCGATGTTGAGCTCCCGCACCTCGGGAAAGGCGGCGATAGGGGCAACCGTCTCATAGGTGAGGCCATGCCCCGCGTGAACTTCAAGCCCCAAGGAATGTGCGTAGGTGGCCATCTCGCCAAGCGCTGCCAACTCAGCGTCGCGGGCAGCAAAATCGCCCTCGGCGTGGTGGTCGCAATAGGCTCCGGTGTGCAGCTCGATCACCTCGGCACCGATGCGATGGGCGGCTTCGATCTGTTTCTGATCCGCAGCGATGAAAATAGAAACCCGGCTTCCGGCCTCTCGCAGCGGAGCAATATAGGCGGCCAGCCGGCTTTCGTCGCGCACCACATCAAGCCCGCCTTCGGTTGTGCGTTCCTCGCGCTTTTCCGGCACGATGCAGACCGCATGCGGTTTGTGACGCAGAGCAATCTTTTGCATTTCCTCGGTTGCGGCCATCTCAAAATTGAGCGGCACCGTCAGCGCAGCCATCAGGCCGTCGATGTCCGCATCAACGATGTGGCGGCGGTCTTCGCGCAGATGCGCCGTGATGCCATCGGCTCCGGCCTCTTCGGCCAATTTCGCCGCGCGGATCGGGTCTGGATAGGCACCGCCACGCGCGTTTCTCACGGTCGCGACATGGTCGATATTGACGCCAAGGCGCAGAGTGTTGGTAGACATGAGAGGGTCTCTTTGGTGGGTGTCTGTTGCAGCAGACCCTAGCGGTGAAGGCCAAAGAGGCAAGGCACAAGGGGCGAAGTGATACAATTCTCCGCCATCTCGGCCTCGGTATCAGGGGGGGCTACTCCGTGCGCCCGATCTTGGGGGTGCGGCTTGGAGGTTGGGTGCCACGCGGCGGGTGCGGACTGTTCACAGCCTCCAGCTCGGCCCGCTTCTTGATGGCGTCGAACTTCGCCTTGATCTTGCGACGGCGGCGCTGCTGATAGGTGCGGATCAACGGCACCGAGAGCATATACCCCACCGTGGCCACAATTATCCCCGGAATGATGCCGCCGATCATGTAGGGATAAAAGACCTCGTCATAAAAGACCTTGAGCCCGGTCCAGTCCACCGGTGTCCCGGTCGCCACCGCATAGACGTTGTACCAAAGATCCCACCCCGCCGCGAGAAACTTGTCCGCAAGCGTGTCATCGACCTCTGCCACCGGTTGGCTGCCCAACAACCAATGCCCAGTCTGAAGCGAGATCACCCCAATGGGCACATAGGTCAGCGGATTGCCAAAAAACGTCGCCGAGAGTGCGGCAAGCATATTGCCGTTCATCACCCGCGCAATGGTGGCCGCAACGATGAAGTGAACCCCGTAAAAGGGCGTAAAAGTGGTGAAAAGCCCGGCCCAGATGCCGCGCGCGATGCGTTCTGGATGGTCAGGCAAGCGCCGGATCCGATGCTTGACGTACAAAAACGCCCTCCCCCAGCCCCCGCGAGGCCAGAGAAACTCCGCAGCCGCCCGTAGCGGCGGGCGTCTGTCTCGGCGCCTGAATACCAAAGAATCGTCCCTATTCTTCGTCTAACGAGGCTAGATCGTGCGGGCTTGCGTTCCAGGCGTTTCCCGGTAGCGCGCGACCGCGGCGACGTCGCTTTCAGCTTCCAACATCAGTATCAGCGAATGCAGCTGCTCCACATCGCGCAGCTCCACATTGATCATCAAGCGGTAAAAGTCAGGTTTCCGATCCTTGAATTCAAGGTTCGAAATGTTGGCTTTCTTTTCGCCGATCAACGTACAGATGCGCCCCAGAACGCCTGCGTCGTTCCCGATCGTCAATTCAAGTGTGACGCCATAGACAGCGGGATGGGTGCCCGAGTGCCAATGCACATCGACCCACCGGTCCATCTGGTCCTCGAACTCTCCGAGCCGGTCACAGTCCGCCGAGTGTACCACGACACCCTGCCCACGCGAAGTGATCCCGATGATACGCTCTCCCGGCAGCGGCTCGCAGCAGGAAGCGCGTTCGAACTTCTGGCCCGGTTCCAGGCCGATCACAGCGCGCCGGGGCGAGACTTCCTCGCCGTCCTTGTCAGTAAGCTCCGGGTAGACGGCCTGCACCACGTCATGCGCGGTGATCACGGCAGCTCCAAGGCGCGCCAGCAATTCGGTCACATCACTGACCCGCAACGCGCGGGCCGCAGTTTCCAGCGCCTTGTCGGTGGCCTTCTTGTTCATGTGCTCAAACGCGGAACGCGCCAGCTCATGGCCGAGTTTTACAAACCGTTCCCGGTCCGCCTCCCGTAGGGCCCGGCGAATAGCCGTGCGCGCCTTGCCAGTGGTGGCAATTTCCAGCCAGCTGACCTGCGGAGTCTGGCCTTCGGCGGTGATCACTTCCACCGACTGACCATTTCTGAGCCGGGTCCAGAGCGGCACCCGGATGCCGTCTACCTTGGCGCCGACACAGGCGTGGCCGATACGCGTGTGGATCGCATAGGCAAAATCAATCGGTGTGGCACCCTTGGGCAGCTTGATCACGTCGCCCTTGGGCGTGAAGCAGAACACCTGATCCGAATACATCTCGAGCTTCACCGCTTCGAGGAATTCGTCGTGATCGTCCTCACCATCAAACTGTTCAGTGAGCGAGGCGATCCACTTGGCGGGATCAACGGCAAAGGGGTTCTCGGTGCGCACACCATCGCGATAGGACCAATGCGCCGCCACACCCGATTCCGCAACATCATGCATCTGCCGGGTGCGGATCTGCACCTCGACCCGCTTGCCGTCGCGTCCCGACACCGTGGTGTGGATCGAGCGATAGCCGTTGGATTTGGGCTGGCTGATATAATCCTTGAACCGCCCCGGCACCGCCCGCCAGCGCTGGTGGATCGTGCCAAGCGTGCGATAGCAGTCCTCTTCGGAGCGCGTGATCACGCGAAAGCCGTAAATGTCCGAGAGACGCGAGAACCCCTGATCCTTTTCCTGCATCTTGCGCCAGATCGAATAGGGTTTCTTTGCACGGCCAAAGACTTCCGCCTCAACGCCCGCCTTCTCCAACTCCAGCCTCATGTCGCCGGTAATCCGATGGATCACGTCCCCGGTCTCGCGCTGCAGGGTCACAAAGCGGCGGATAATCGACTGGCGACCTTCGGGGTTCAGCACCTTGAAGGCCAGGTCTTCCAGTTCCTCGCGCATCCACTGCATCCCCATCCGCCCCGCGAGGGGGGCGTAGATGTCCATGGTTTCGCGGGCTTTTTGCGCCTGTTTTTCCGGGCGCATGGCACGAATGGTGCGCATGTTGTGCAGTCGGTCGGCCAGCTTGACGAGAATGACCCGGAGATCCTTCGACATCGCCATAAACAGCTTGCGAAAGTTCTCCGCCTGTTTGGTTTCGCGCGACGAGAGCTGCAGGTTCGTCAGCTTCGTGACACCATCGACCAGCATCGCCACTTCTTCGCCAAAACGCAACGACACTTCCTCGTAAGAGGCCTTGGTGTCCTCGATCGTGTCGTGCAGCAGGGCCGTGATGATGGTCGCATCATCTAGCCGCTGTTCGGTCAGGATTGCGGCGACTGCGACAGGGTGTGTGAAATAGGGTTCCCCGGAATGGCGAAACTGCCCGTCATGCATTTCCTCGCCAAAGGCGTAGGCGTCGCGCAGGCGCTGCTCATTCGTTTTAGGGTTGTAGTCGCGGACCAGGGAAATCAGGTCATCAGCAGATGTCATTGCCGGTCCGCAACCTCTCTTGTTTCAAGCAGCCCGGATCAGCCCTGACCCTGGGCCTCCATCAAGGCGCGCAGGAGCTTTTCTTCGCTCATGTCGTCTTCTTGTGGCTTGTCCGCTTCGCCACCCATCAAGAGAGCCATGGAATCTTCTTCCGGCTCGTCCACCTCGATCTGAGACTGGTTGCTCTCGATCAGGCGCTCGCGCAGGGCATCGGCGCTTTGCGTTTCCTCGGCAATCTCGCGCAGGGAGACGACCGGGTTTTTGTCGTTGTCACGGTCCACGGTGAGTTCGGCACCGGCAGAGATCTCACGCGCACGATGTGCGGCCAGCATCACCAGCTCAAATCGGTTGGGAACCTTGTCAACGCAGTCTTCGACCGTCACGCGGGCCATGGGCGACTCTCCAATACAGTTCTGGGTCCAGAGGGGGTGCTTCTAGGATGAATCACGGGACTTGACAAGTCGGAGACGATCACAATTGCACGAATGCTACAAAACGCCCCTCTCTCAGAGGGCGCGCACCTCGGCCACATCAGAGGCCGGACATCGTTTCAGCATCTCCCGGACGCTCAGCTTGAAAACCGGATGCACCCAGTCTGGAGCAATATCCCGAAGCGGCACAAGCACAAACGCACGGTCCTGCACACGCGGGTGCGGCAGAATCAAATGCTCGGGTGCTTTCGTCCTCTGCTCGCTTTGAGGCAGCGAGTGCCAATGGTTAAACGTCTGAATATCGGGCGCAATTTCCTGATCCACAGCCAAAAGATCTAGATCAAGTGTCCGCATGCCCCAGCGCTGTTGCCTTCTGCGGTGAAACTTGGTCTCGATTTTGTGAAGTCTGCGCAATGTCTCGTCCGCAGAAAAAGCGCCGCGCAATACAATTGCCGCATTCACATAATCAGGCCCGGCGCCCGCTGGAAAGCAAGGCGTTGCATAGAAACGAGAAACAGCCACAAGGTCGAAACCTTCGCCCGAGAACTCCGCAAGGCACATTTGCAGGATTTCTAATGGTATAGTACCCTCATCCTCGAGGTTACTTCCCATAGCCACAAGATAAGTTGACCGGTTTTCGGCCATGATTGTCCCCAATTCCATAAGACCTAACCCTTGCG
Organism: Epibacterium sp. HA2-3; assembly: GCF_055693725.2. Taxonomy (NCBI): domain Bacteria; kingdom Pseudomonadati; phylum Pseudomonadota; class Alphaproteobacteria; order Rhodobacterales; family Roseobacteraceae; genus Epibacterium; species Epibacterium sp. HA2-3. Next base: position 2,582,927 of record NZ_CM172490.1, read on the forward strand.
GGGAGTGCCAAATAACCTAAATTAAGTCCACCCGCGGCGCCGGAGATTTATTTAACTCACTCACGGAACTTTGGCCCGCGACACCAGAAGGACACATTTAATGTTTTACAAAGACGAACGGCTTGCGCTGTTCATAGATGGCTCGAATTTATATGCCTCCGCCAAGGCATTGGGATTTGACATCGACTACAAGCTTCTGCGTCAGGAATTCATGCGTCGCGGCAAACTTGTACGGGCTTTCTATTACACGGCGCTGCTTGAAAACGACGAATACTCCCCGATTCGCCCCCTTGTAGATTGGTTGCATTACAATGGATTTTCCATGGTGACCAAACCTGCCAAGGAATATACCGACAGCATGGGCCGTCGGAAGGTGAAGGGCAACATGGACATCGAACTCACGGTTGATGCGATGGAGCTTGCGCCGCGCGTCGATCATATCGTGCTGTTCTCGGGCGACGGGGACTTCCGTCCGCTGATCGCCAGCCTGCAGCGTCAGGGTGTGCGCGTGTCGGTCGTTTCGACGATCCGCAGCCAGCCACCAATGATTTCGGACGAGTTGCGCCGACAGGCCGACAATTTCATCGAGCTTGAAGAGCTGCGCGATGTCATTGGCCGCCCCCCTCGCGAAGTCCCGAGCGAACCCCGCGCGGTTCCGGCCGAGGATTGATCGCTGCGCTTCTGCGCGACGTTCACCTGATCATCGAGAAACCCCCGGTGCAGATACTGCGGCGGGGGTTTTCTTTTGCAGCCCTGCCCGACCGGCACTGGACCTTGAACGGTGCAAGGCTTACCTCTGATCCAAGACGCTCACATCTGATTTGCGGAGACCCGCGCCCATGGCCGCCAAACCACCCCTCACCCTCTATCTTGCAGCTCCGCGTGGCTTTTGCGCAGGTGTCGACCGGGCCATCAAGATCGTGGAGATGGCGCTCGAGAAATGGGGCGCTCCGGTCTATGTGCGCCATGAGATCGTTCACAACAAGTTTGTGGTCGACGGGCTGCGGGACAAGGGCGCGGTCTTTGTCGAGGAACTGGAGGAATGCCCGGACGACCGGCCGGTGATTTTCTCTGCCCATGGCGTGCCGAAATCCGTGCCGGCCGCCGCCGAGGCGCGCCAGATGGTCTATGTCGACGCCACCTGCCCGCTTGTCTCAAAGGTTCATATCGAGGCCCAGCGCCACGCCGAAGCCGGGCTTCAAATGATCATGATCGGTCACAAAGGGCACCCGGAGACGGTTGGCACCATGGGTCAGCTGCCCGAAGGAGAGGTCTTGCTGGTCGAAACCGTCGAGGATGTGGCCCAGGTGGAGGTCCGAGACCCTGAACGGCTCGCCTTTGTCACTCAGACCACCCTCTCGGTGGATGACACCAAAGACATCGTGGCGGCGCTGCAAGCGCGTTTCCCGGCCATCGTCGGCCCCCACAAGGAAGACATCTGCTACGCCACCACCAATCGGCAAGAAGCCGTGAAAGAAGTGGCCCCCAAAGCAGACGCACTCTTGGTGGTCGGTGCGCCGAACTCGTCGAACTCGCGCCGACTGGTCGAGGTCGGGGCCAAGAATGGCTGCAGCTATGCGCAGCTGGTACAGCGGGCCGAAAACATCGACTGGCGCGCGCTGGAGGGCATCCACAGCATCGCCATCACTGCGGGCGCCTCTGCGCCCGAGCTATTGGTGAACGAGGTGATCGACGCCTTTCGCGACCGCTATGAGGTGACGGTGGAGCTGGTTGAGACCGCCGTGGAGCGGGTGGAGTTCAAAGTGCCGCGTGTCCTGCGCACGGCCTGAGGCCACCTCAAGCTCCAAGCAAGACCTACTTCCGAGCCCTGAGACCAAGCTGGCAATGCGCCACTCTCGGGGCGCGAAGGGCGCTTGCAACTTTACCACGCGTGGCTACCTTGAAAGACACGCACCTAGGGCGTCACACGTCGTTTTCAGAGGAACAGCTGCTTTGATTTCCCTGCAATTTCTCCTGACCGCATTTGTCGTGGTCCTCGCGCCGGGTACCGGTGTGATCTACACTCTGGCTTTGGGTCTGGGGCGCGGACGCCGGGCCGCCCTCTGGGCCGCAGTAGGCTGTACTTTCGGTATCCTGCCGCATCTGATGGCCGCCACACTGGGGCTTGCGGCGGTGCTGCATTCCTCGGCCGTGCTGTTCCAAGGCATCAAGATCGCAGGTGTTCTCTACTTGCTCTACCTCGCTTGGCAGATGCTGAAATCCGATGGCGCGCTCTCGGTCTCTGCGGCACAGCCTGCCTCACAGCCGGGGATTACGATCGCCAAACGTGGCGCCCTGATCAACATTCTGAATCCCAAGCTCTCGATCTTCTTTCTGGCACTGCTGCCGCCGTTCCTCTCCGGCAATACAGCCACCGCCACGCAGGAAATGGTCGCACTTGGTGGGATCTTCATGGCGATGACCTTTGCCGTCTTTGCGCTCTACGGTCTTTTTGCCGCGCAGGCCCGCAGCCTCATTCTTGGCTCCGAGCGCGTAGTGACATGGCTCAATCGCAGCTTTGCCGCCATCTTTGCAGCTCTCGCGCTGCGCTTGGCAATGGAGCGCAGCTGATGTTTCGCGGCATTCCCGCAGCGCCGCTCGCGCTTGGCCTCGCTGGCCTCATTCCTTTTGTGTGGGGCGCCCTGACGCTGCTGGTGCCTGCATTGCAGTCGTGGGGGATCAGCGCGCTTGGCCCACGCTTTGTCGGTCCCTATGTGCAGCTGTTTTACGGCTCGGTGATCCTAAGCTTCATGTCCGGTGTGCTCTGGGGGTATGCCACGCGTGCCTCTGGCCGCCTGCAATCGGCGGCCTGCTACGCGCTTTCGGTGATCCCGGCGCTCTGGGCCTTCTTTATGACCGGCGGCGGCCCCGTCAGCGCGGGGCTCAACCTGATCTGGGGCTTCCTCGGCCTGTTGCTCTTGGACATGATGTTCAGCCTGTGGCGCCTGACGCCCGCGTGGTGGGTTCGACTCCGCGTGCTGCTCACCGCTATTGTGGTCCTGAGCCTCAGCATCGGCGTCTTCCTATGAGCGACAAGCAAACCATGGCGGTCTATGCAAAGGCCGCAGAAGACTACGCCAAGGGATTTGCCCGCACCAAGGACACCGTTCACGATCGCGATTATGCGACCTTTGTGGCCGGTCTGCCCGATGGTGGCACGGTGCTAGACCTTGGGTGTGGGCCCGGGCATTGGGCGGCGCGGTTTCGCGATGAAGGCTACCACGTCACGGCCATGGATGCCTCGCCCGAAATGGCCAGATATGCAAAGGACACCTATGGCATCGACGTGACTGTCGCCACGTTCGAGGACATTGATACAACCGCCCGCTATGACGGGATCTGGGCCTTCTTCAGCCTGCTCCACGCCCCGCGTACGGATTTCCCCGGGCATCTCTTGCGGCTGCATCGTGCGCTCAAACCGGGCGGCATGCTGGCGCTTGGGATGAAACTTGGCACTGGTGAGAGACGCGACACATTGGGGCGGTTTTACACCTACTACAGCGAAGACGCGCTGCGCGCCCTGCTCGCCGAGGCAGGCTTTGAGGTTCTTGGCGCCCGCTGTGCCAATGGCAAAGGATTGGCTGGCGCCCGCGAGACCTTTGTCGTACTGACCGCCCATGCCTGATTTGTTTGCCTATACCGACGGAGCCTGCTCCGGTAATCCCGGCCCCGGTGGCTGGGGCGCCCTCTTGCGTGCCATGGACGGGGAGACCGTCCTGAAGGAGCGCGAACTGAAGGGCGGCGAAAAAGAGACGACCAACAACCGGATGGAGCTTCTGGCCGCGATTCATGCGCTCGAGAGCCTTGCACGCCCCTCAAAGATCACCGTGGTGACGGACTCCGCCTATGTGAAGAACGGCGTCACAGGCTGGATCTTTGGCTGGAAAAAGAACGGCTGGAAGACATCGGCGAAAAAGCCCGTCAAGAACGTAGAGCTTTGGCAACGTCTGGACGCCGCACAATCTCGCCATGACGTCACCTGGGAGTGGGTCAAGGGCCATGCGGGCCATCCGGAAAACGAGCGCGCGGACGAGCTGGCACGCGCAGGAATGGCGCCGTTCAAATCCTCCGGCAAATCTTCCAAAGGCTGAGATCGAGCCCCGCGCAGACATACCTTCGCTGTGCGCCGTGCGCGTCCGGCGCTCTTGGTTATACGCCGCCACCCAGCTAGGATCGGGGCAACTCTAAGCGACGAGACCAGCGCATGACCATTCTGACCCTTCTCGATTACGCCTCGGTCATCGTGTTTGCTGCCTCTGGCGCTATGGTCGCAAGCCGCGCTCAGCTTGATATTGTTGGCTTTGCCTTTATCGCCTGCCTTACGGCAGTGGGGGGTGGCACCGTGCGCGATCTGCTTTTGGACCGCCACCCGATCTTTTGGGTGGGCGATCCGATGCCTATCCTGCTTGCATCCGGTGTTGCCGTCCTGGTGTTCTTCACTGCGCACCTTGTCGAGAGCCGCCTGCGCTGGGTGATCTGGCTCGATACCTTTGCGCTGGCCATCGCTGTCCCTGCCGGAACCGGTGCGGCGCTGGAGCTGGGGTATGGCCCGGTCATCATCGTCTTGATGGGCATGGCAACGGGCAGTCTCGGCGGCTTGATGCGGGACGTAGTGTGCAACGAGGTGCCTTTGGTCCTGAAACAGGGCGAGCTCTATATTTCCTGCGCCATGGCGGGCGCAAGCACCGCCGCAATCCTGGTCTGGCTGGGTCTGCCGTCAGGAACCGCCCTGCTCGCCTGCGCCGGCACCACATGGGTAACCCGCGCGGGGTCACTGGCCTTTGGCTGGCACCTCCCGGTCTACAAGCCGCGCCCGCCGCGCCAGTAGAATCTCCGCGCACCATTCAAGGGAACTTTTGCCTGATCGCAGGCCGCCTGTGGCTATCGGTTCTGAAGTTTTTGCCACAAGAAAATCAAGGCGACCGCCCCCAAGATGGCCCCAACAAGCCCCGCAAAGAGCCCCATCACAGCAAGGAGTGTACGAAGAACCAGCCCGCCGATCAGCGCGCCAGCGATGCCAATAACAATCGTCGTAATGAGATCTGCCTCAATCCGCATGAGACGCGTGGCAATGAAACCTGCGGCTGCGCCCACGATGATCAAAAAGACAACCGACATCCTGTCTCACTTTCTGCCCCAAGAGAGCCTTTGGTTTTGGCCTGTGCAGCTGCGCGTGTCGCAACCCTTTGCGGCCATAGGCTATCGCCGCCAGTGGAACGGCACAATGATGAGTGCGCCGATAGAGGAGACCACCGCGTTCCACCCCGGGGCGTTGAAACCGATGCCGAACATCAGGCGCAAAAAGAAAAACAGGAACGCACCGCCAACGCAGATGATGATCGATTGGATCACACCATTTTGCGTGAAACCGCTCCGCTCTGCAGCGTAGCCGATGATCCCGGCGATCACCACCGTGCCAAACAGAGCCAGCATCATTCGGCGTCCTGCGCGGTCAGCAGATTTGTGCCCTTGGCGAGCGTGAAGCCGCGCAGGAAGACCTCGCGGTCCTGCGCAGCTTTGCCAGCGCGTTGCAGCCGCAAGAGCTCCACTGCGCCGCTGCCACATGCCACGGTCAGCTTGTCATCAAGCACTGTGCCCACTGCGCCCGTGCCCTCGGCAAGACGCGAGGCGAGCACCTTCAGGCGCTGGCCGTCGACCTCAAACCACGCGCCCGGAAACGGGGACAGGCCGCGAATCTTGCGGTCGACCTCCTCTGCCGCGACGCTCCAGTCGATCTGGGCCTCGGCCTTGTCGATTTTGCTGGCGTAGGTCACACCCGCCTCGGGCTGCGGCTCGGCCTTCAGATCCGGTAGCGTGGCCAGCGCGTCCACAATCATCCGCGCGCCCATGAGCGAGAGACGATCATGAAGCGCCGCTGTGGTTTCCTCGCCCCCGATCTCGGTCTCCTTGCGCAGCAGCACCGGGCCAGTATCAAGCCCTGCTTCCATCTGCATGATGCAAATGCCGGTGTGGGTGTCCCCGGCCATGATCGCACGATGGATCGGCGCAGCGCCGCGCCAGCGCGGCAGCAGGCTGGCATGGATGTTGAGGCATCCCGCGCGCGGAGCGTCCAGAACCGCCTGCGGCAGGATCAGCCCATAGGCAACCACCACGGCAACATCGGCGTTGAGCGCGGCAAAGGCTTGTTGTTCCTCGCTCCCCTTGAGCGAGACCGGATGGCGCACCTCGAGCCCAAGAGCCTCGGCCCTCGCGTGGACCGGGGTTGGACGGTCTTTTTTGCCGCGTCCTGCGGGGCGCGGGGGTTGGCAGTAGACGGCCGCAATCTCGTGCCCGGCCTCGACAAGAGCATCCAGTACCGGCACCGAAAACTCCGGCGTTCCCATAAAGATAACCCGCATATCGCTGTCCTTGTGCCGCAATCCGTTCCTGCGCAGACTTAGCGCAGGATGGACGCCACGACCAGAGCGGACGCGCTTGCGCGCCACAGGATATGCCTGCCCCTCAACGGGTCAGGCGGTGCTTCCGGCGGAGGGATTTGGGAAAAGATGAAGTCCTCAGCGCGCGAGCTTACGGGCCTTTTTGACCAGCATGTCGCGTTTGACCTTGGACAGATGGTCGAAATACATCTTGCCGTTCAGATGGTCGATCTGGTGTTGCACCGACGTGGCCTCGATGCCAACAAAATCGCGCCGATCGATGACCCCATCCTCGTTGAGGAAGCGCACAGTCACCGCACGGGGGCGTTTGATCTTGGCCGAGACACCGGGGAGGTTCGGGCTTGCCTCTTCGTGTTCACGCAGCTCGATTGAGGCGTGCAGGATTTCCGGATTGGCCAGCCGCACGGCCCGTCCACGCTCGCTGGAGCCGTCCACGACGGCGAGGCGCAGCATCACCCCGATCTGAGGAGCTGCGAGCCCAACACCGGGCATGGCTTCCATCGTATCGATCATGTCGGCCCAGATGGCACGGATCTCATCGGTGATCTCGGTCACCTCTGCAGCCTTGGTGCGCAGTCGTTTATCGGGCCAGGGCAAGCAAGTGCGGGTCGTCATGCGGTCGCCTCGTTTTGAGAGAGATACTGCGCCTCAAGAAGTCGGCGTTCCTCGGAGGAAAAGTGATCGAATGTAACGCGTCCATCAAGGTGGTCATATTCATGCTGGATACAGCGGGCCGCGAAGCCATCAAAAGTCTGTTCCTGCTCAGCACGATCAGCGTCCTGCCAGCGTATGCGGATCTTTGTGGGGCGGGTGATCCGCGTGGAAAGTCCCGGGATTGAAAGACAGGCCTCCTCGGCCGGTGCGATGTCGTCGCTGCGCCACAGGACTTCGGGGTTTATCATCACCACCGGGTTGCGCGGGCCCTCTTTCCAATCGACGTCCATCACGAACACCCGCTTCAGCACCCCCACCTGAGGCGCTGCAAGGCCGCGCCCTGGTGCGGCATACATGGTCTCCAACATGTCGTCGATCAGCGTGCCGAGGTCTTCGGCCGCCCCCACCGGAGCACAGGCTGTCGACAGGCGCGGATCGGGCCATTGGACGATAGGCAACAGGCTCATGCGGTGCCGCGCGCGCGTTCGCGTTTGAGCTTTTGCATCTTGCGGGTGATCATCTGGCGCTTGAGCGGCTTCAGGTAATCGATGAAAAGTTTACCGTCGAGGTGGTCGATTTCATGCTGAACGCAGGTGGCCCAGAGGCCGTCGAATGTCTCGGTCTGCAGGTTGCCGTCCCGATCCATCCATTCGACATCCACCACTTTGGGGCGGGTCACTTCGGCATATTGCTCAGGAATGGAGAGGCAGCCTTCCTCGTAGACGTTGGTTTCATCCGAGAACGCAATGACCCGCGGATTGAACATCACCAGCGGGCGGGCGTCACCCTCGCCTTCCTTGACGCAGTCCATGACGATCAGCCGATCCAGAACGCCGATTTGCGGCGCAGCAAGACCGATGCCGGGCGCGGCATACATGGTTTCCAGCATGTCGTCGGCAAGCGCGCGCAAGTCGTCGGAAAGGTCCGGCACATCGGTGGCGATCTTCTTCAGACGCGGGTCGGGGTGGATCAGGATCGAGCGTTTCATGGGCAAAGGCTTTAGGCCAATCCCCGCAGGGCCGCAACGCTTCTTCGCGGCGCAGCCTACGGGAGTGGCCGAGCGTGTTTGTACCAGCACATTGGCGGGGCTTTGCAGCGCTCGCACAATCCCCTAGCTTCTGGCGCAATCACCACGGAGACAGATTTATGGATTTTGACAAGATCATCGACCGCCGCGGCACCCATTGCGCCAAATGGGACATGATGGAGCCTCTCTATGGCGTCACGCCCGAGGATGGGTTGGCGATGTGGGTTGCAGATACGGATTTTCCAGTCCCGGAAGCTGTCTCAGCCAAGATGCGCGAAATGGCCGATCACGGCATCTATGGTTATGTGAACTGCGAGGCGCAGTACAAGAGCGCGATTCAGTGGTGGATGGAAAGCCGCCACGGATGGAGCGTGGATGCAGATGCGATCTTTACCACCACGGGTCTCGTGAACGGTGTCGGCATGTGCCTTGACACCTTCACCCAGCCCGGGGACGGCATCGTGCTGTTCACCCCGGTCTATCACGCTTTTGCCAAGGTGATCCGTCTTGCGGGACGTGAGGTGGTCGAATGCCCGATGGTGCAGGAAGACGGCGCCTACAAGATGGATTTCGACGCCTACGATGCGCAGATGACCGGCAAGGAAAAGATGGTCATCCTGTGTTCGCCGCACAACCCCGGTGGCCGCGTCTGGACACAAGACGAGCTCTCGCAAGTTGCCGCCTTCTGCAAGCGCCATGACCTGATGCTGATTTCGGACGAAATCCACCACGACCTGGTCTTTGGGGGGCGCAAGCATCTCCCCATGGCGGTGGCCGCACCTGAAATCAGCGAGCGCCTGATCATGCTGACAGCCCCCTCCAAGACCTTCAACTTTGCCGGGCTGCACACGGGGCAGGTCATCATCCCTGATGAGACGCTGCGCGAGCAGTTCCGTCGCCGCATGATGGCCATCTATCTGCAGGGCAATACGGCAGGGGAATTTGCAACCATCGCCGCCTACTCCCCGGATGGCGCGGCCTATGTCGAAGAGCTGGTGCCCTATATCGAGGCCAACAAGCGCCTGTTTGACGAAGCAGTGAATGCAATCCCAGGCCTACAATCGATGGAGCTGCAATCCACATATCTGGCGTGGGTCGATTTCTCCGGTACAGGCATGGAGCGCGAGGAGTTCACCCGCCGCGTTGAACAGGGTGCACGGATCGCGGCCAACCACGGCACCACATTTGGCACCGGCGGTGAGAGCTTCTTGCGGTTCAACCTCGGCACACAGCGTGCACGGGTCGAAGAAGCCTGCGAGCGGCTGGCAAAGGCGTTCTCTGACTTGCAGTGAAACGCACATAAAGAAGGCGCGCGACGGAAAAACTGTCGCGCGCAACTTTGGGATGGTCGCGATATTCTGTGCGCGGCTTAGGGCCAATGACGCGGCTGATGCGACGATGCCCTCAGTTGTCGCCGATATGCTGCTCGTGTCCCAAAAGACCCATCGGCGCATCCGGAGCGCGATAAAAATCAAGTGGCGCGCTGTCAGCGGCAGCGGTTGCGCGCTTGAACTCATAGCGCATTTCGCCTGCTTCGGCGTCTGCGGCAACGATCAGGCACTGCGACAGGTGCCGCGTTCCTTCGTAGAGGTCGACCAGACCACGCAGCTGAGGGATTGCGCCTTCTTCAACGGCGAACCCGCGGTCCCACAAGCGCAACACCGGATAGATTTCCTCACCCACATGAACCCGCAGTCGGTTCTTCTTTTTCATGCCCTGAATACGCGCCTTATCAAGCGCCTCTTGAACAGATTTTGGAACATAGGTGGTCATGGTCTCTACCTCCGACATGCGCGGGCCGATTTCTAGGGTGGCGTCAAATTGACTAAAATCAAGTGAAGAGACCGATCATTTCCTTTCACATTCACAACTGTGGTGTTCGCGCCGCGTCCAGACCATAGCGCCCTGCGGCGGACCTGTGCATCGGCGCAGGGAAACTGCGCAGCAGTGGAGGTGGCCCGAAAGCGCCGCAGCGCCTAATTCATAAGCAGGCGAATATGGAAGGACTGAACGATGGGACTGCTGGTAGACGGCAAATGGGAAGATGTCTGGTATGACACCAAGTCACACGGTGGCGCATTCAAACGCTCCGAGGCACAGTTTCGCAACTGGCTGACCGCAGACGGGAGCCCCGGTCCTGATGGCCAGACCGGCTTTAAAGCCGAAAGCGGCCGCTATCATCTCTATGTGTCCTACGCCTGCCCCTGGGCGCATCGCACACTAATCTTTCGCAAGCTCAAAGGGCTGGAAGACCACATCAGCGTCTCGGTCGTGCATCCGGACATGCTCGACAAAGGCTGGGAATTCAAAACCGACGCGGACGGCGCCACCGGTGATGCGCTCTTTGGCTTTGACTATATGCACCAGATCTACACCAAGGCTGATCCGTCCTACTCGGGTCGGGTCACGGTGCCGGTCCTCTGGGACAAGCAGGCAAACACCATTGTCTCGAACGAGAGCGCCGAGATCATCCGCATGTTCAACTCCGCCTTTGACGAGATCACAGGCAATACGCTCGATTTCTGGCCCGAAGAGCTGCGCGAGCCGATCGAGACCGTGAACAAGCGTATTTATGACACCGTAAATAATGGCGTCTACAAATCTGGCTTTGCCACCTCGCAAGAGGCCTATGACGCCGCTGTGGTGCCACTCTTTGACAGCCTCGACTGGCTCGAAGACATCCTGAGCCAGCATCGCTACCTGATGGGCGAGCACCTGACCGAAGCCGACTGGCGTCTGTTCACGACGCTCGTGCGCTTTGATCCGGTTTATCACCTGCATTTCAAATGCAACCGCCGCCGGATCATCGACTATCCGAACCTCTGGGCCTACACCCGCGAGCTCTATCAGATGCCCGGCGTGGCAGAGACCGTGGTGATGCCGCATATCGTGCGCCATTATCACTACAGCCATGACACCATTAACCCCAACCGCATTCTGCCGATCAATCCGGTGCTCGATTGGGAGGCCCCGCACGGACGCGGCTGAACATCGACGCTGGAAAGTGGCGCTGCGCTTGCTTTATCACGGGTGCAAAGGCATATCGTGCCAAGACCCTGACGTGACAAAGGCCGCCTCGCCATGGCAGAACGCTCTTCCTTTGCGGCAACGCAAGACCCGGCGCAGGCCTCGGCCTCCGGTTCCCCCCGCGATCATGGCGGCAATCTCGCCGCCGCGATCGCACAGTATGGCGGCAGCCGCGAAGACTGGATTGATCTCTCCACAGGGATCAACCCTGCACCCTACCCTCTGCCGCCATTGCTGGCCGAAGACTGGACCGCTCTGCCCGATCAAGATGCCCAGCAGGCTCTGACGGATGCAGCGCGCCGGTTCTGGCAGGTACCCGACAGCGCAGAGATCCTTGCCGCCCCCGGCGCTTCGGCGCTGATTGCTCGGCTCCCTGTCCTGCGCCCGGCACGCAGCGTGCAAATCACGACGCCCACCTACAACGAACACGCCGCTGCATTTGACAATTTTGGCTGGCAGGTGCTTGAGGTGGGTCCAACGGACGCGCAAGTTGTGGTTCACCCCAACAATCCCGACGGCCGCCTGTGGCTGCCCGAGGAACTCAAGGCACCTTTCTGCATCATTGACGAGAGTTTCTGTGACATCTGCCCGGAGCGGAGTCTGATCAACCGCGCAGCACAGCCGGGCACCGTGGTCCTCAAGAGCTTTGGCAAGTTCTGGGGGCTCGCGGGGCTGCGGCTCGGGTTTGCCATCGGCGATCCGGAGCTCATCGCCGGACTGCGCGCAGCCATGGGGCCGTGGGCGGTGTCCGGCCCGGCGCTGCGCGTGGGAACGCACGCTCTGAACGATCAGAACTGGGCCGAGGCCACCCGCCTTGAGCTTGCGGATGGAGCCTCGCGCCTCGACCAGCTGATGCAGCACGCCGGCGCACAGACCGTAGGCGGCACCGATCTCTTCCGGCTTTATGACGTTGAAGATGCCCGCGCCTGGCAGGAGCGCCTCGCGCGTGCGCACATCTGGAGCCGCATCTTTCCCTATTCAACCCGTTTCCTGCGCCTTGGCCTGCCTCCCGCAGACCGCTGGAGCCAACTGGAGACCGCCCTCACATGAGCACCGCCGCCCTGTTGATCCCCGCCATGATCCTCGACGCCGCATTTGGCGAGCCCAAATGGCTCTGGTCGCGACTGCCGCATCCCGCTGTGCTGATGGGCAAGCTGGTGCAAGCGCTGGATGACCGGCTGAACGAAGGTGAAGGGCGCCAGGTCAAAGGTGTTATCGCGGTCGCGGTGCTGGTATTCGTCGGTTTGCTCCTCGGCTGGATCCTGTCCTGGTTTGGCAGCCTCGTAAGCGTTCTGATCGCCGCCATCCTGATCGCTCAACGGTCTCTTATTGACCATGTGCGCGCAGTCGCCACCGGGCTTCAGAATGACCTCGACGCGGGGCGCTCTGCGGTCGCGATGATCGTCAGCCGCGACACCGCAACTATGACCGGCCCGCAGATCGCGCGCTCCGCCATCGAGAGCGGTGCGGAGAATTTCTCCGACGGGGTTATCGCGCCTGCATTCTGGTTTCTGGTCGCGGGCCTGCCGGGGCTGCTGATCTACAAGCTCATCAACACCGCAGACAGCATGATTGGCTATCGGATCGAGGCGTACGAGGACTTCGGCTGGGCAGCGGCGCGGCTCGACGATGTGCTCAACATCCTGCCCGCGCGCCTCAGCGCACTCCTGATCGCGCTTGTGACCGGCCGCGCAGGTGATTGGGGCGAGATCAGCGCGGATGCACGCAAACATCGCTCTCCCAATGCAGGCTGGCCCGAGGCCGCGATGGCGCGCGCACTTGGTGTCGCTCTGGCCGGGCCTCGCTCTTATGATGGCGAAATGCGTCCTTTTGCCTGGGTAAACGCGAGCGGATCAAAAAGCGCCAGCGCTCATAGCATCACCCGCTGCTGTGAGGTGCTTTGGAAATCCTGGGGGCTCACGCTGGTTCTGGTGGTTGCATTGGGTCTGCTCTTCTAGCTAACGTAGCCGCGACATCATCCGATCAAAGGACCTTCGGCCATGCGCGTGCTGCCCAGCCCCAACGCGGTCTTGCACCGTATCGCCCTCATCACCCTCCTGAGCGCGCCCAGCCTCGCCGTGGCGCAATGTGGCGGAAATTTTCAAAACTTTGTCCGCGGTCTCAAGGACGAAGCGGTCTCTGCGGGCTATGCAATCAACACCGTCAACGGGTTTTTCAACGGTGTATCTCAGGACCAAAAGGTGCTGCGTGCAGATCGCTCACAAGGTGTATTCCAGAAGCCATTCATTGAATTTTCGCGCCGCCTTATTTCTCAGGATCGCCTCAATCGCGGTCGTCGCAAGGGCGAGGAATTCGACAAGATCTTCGAGCGGATCGAAACCACCTATGGCATCAATCGCGGTGTTCTGCTGGCGTTCTGGGCGTTTGAGACCGATTACGGCGCCTTTCAGGGAGATTTCAACACGCGCAACGCGCTGGTGACCCTGGCCCATGACTGCCGCCGCCCCGAGCTCTTTCGCCCACAGATTTTCTCGGCGCTGGAGCTATACCGCAAAGGCGATTTCGACCCTGAGCGCACCACAGGGGCCTGGGCCGGTGAGATCGGCATGGTTCAGATGCTGCCCGGCGACATCCTGGAACACGGGGTCGACGCGGATGGCGACGGCCATGTGACGCTTAAGACCTCTGCCGCCGATGCGCTGATGTCGGCCGCTCGCATGCTCTCGCATCTGGGTTGGCGCGCCAATGAGCCATGGCTGCAGGAGGTTGAAATCCCGGCGGGCATGGATGTCTCTGCCTCAGGCCCGGCCTATAAGAAATCCGTCGCCGAATGGAGCGCGATGGGCGTGGCCCCCCGGAGTGGGGGACTTGCGATGACAGAGGCACAGGCTTCCTTGCTCCTGCCGCAGGGCCACAATGGCCCCGCGTTTCTCGCCTACCCCAATTTTGACATTTATTTCGAATGGAATCAAAGCTTTACCTACGTACTGACAGCCGCGTATTTCGCCACCCGGCTTGAGGGCGCACAGGTGTATGACGCCGGAAATCCCGATCAGGGACTGTCGGGTGATCAGATGAAAGAGCTGCAACGTCGCTTGCAAGCGCGCGGGCATGACGTCGGCGACGTGGACGGCATCCTCGGCGCCAACACCCGGCTTGCGGTTCAAAAGGAGCAGTTGCGTCTCGGCATGCCCGCGGATGCATGGCCCACGCCAGCCCTCCTGAACGCGCTTTGACCGCTGCGACTGCTTGATTGGACGGTAGCGTGGTGGCGTTGAGACGGGCTTGGGCCCGCCTCAGGCCACCATTGCCTCGGCTTTCTTCAGATCAACAGAGACCAGCTGGCTGACGCCTTTTTCCTGCATGGTCACGCCAAACAACCGGTCCATCCGCGCCATCGTCACCGCATGGTGGGTGATGATCAGGAACCGCGTGTCTGTCTGGCGGCACATCTCGTCCAGAAGGTCGCAGAAACGAGTGACATTGGCGTCATCGAGGGGCGCATCCACCTCGTCGAGCACACAGATCGGCGCCGGGTTGGACAGGAACACCGCAAAGATCAGCGCCATCGCCGTCAGGGTCTGCTCGCCCCCCGACAAGAGCGAAAGCGTCGAGAGCTTCTTGCCCGGCGGCTGACACATGATCTCAAGGCCCGCATCCAATGGGTCGTCGCTCTCGACCATCAAGAGGTTCGCCTCACCACCGCCAAAGAGGTGGGTAAACAGCATCGCAAACGAGCTGCTCACTTGTTCAAACGCCGTGAGCAGGCGTTCACGTCCTTCCCGGTTCAGCGACGCAATACCCGAACGCAGGGTTTTTACAGCCTCTTCGAGATCCTGTTTTTCCGTCACCAGCGCGTCATGCTCGCTTTGAACCTCGCGCGCATCCTCTTCGGCGCGCAGGTTCACCGCCCCCAGCGCATCGCGCTGGCGTTTGTGGCGGGCGACTTCGACCTCCAGCGTCTCGGCGTCGGGCATGTCCTCGGGCGCCACCTGGAGCTGCTCCAACAGCTCGGCAGGCTGCAGATGCATAACTTCGTCGATGCGTTCGGCAGTGGCGTCCACGGTTTCGCGGGCAGCCTCACTGCGGGCCTCGGAGCGGGCGCGGGCCTCGCGGGCCTCTGACGCAAGGCGCTCGGATTCGCGTTCGTGATGCACCGCTTCGCGCAGGACTGCCTCCGCCGCCACAAGGGCATCGGTGGCTTCGGCTTTGCGCGCCTCCGCATCTGAGATCTGCTCGTTCAACTCCTCACGGGTCTCAGCAATCTCGCCGGGCACCGCCATTGCATCCTCGAGCTCCTCCTGGCTGGTCTCGCGGCGCTCTTCGAGCTCCGCAATCCGCTTGCCCGCAGATTCCAGTCGCAGGCGCCAGCCGGAGAGCTCCTTGGCGACAGTCTGCGCGCGTTTGGTGCGGGCCTCGCCTTCGCGGCGCAGCTCGTCGAGTGCCGAGCGATGCGTCAACATGGTGATCCGGGCGGCCTCAACCCGGTGCTTGATGTCTTCGACCTTGGCGCGGGCCTCGGCAAGATCCTCAAGCGCCGTCTGCGCGTTTTCCGCCTCTTTCAATTGCAGCGAGGCCGTCAGCGCATCTTCTTCGTGACGCGCCACCGCGATACCGAAATTCTCAAGCTTGCCTTCTGCGAGGTTCCTCTCAGCCTCCGCCCGGCTTAGGGCGCGGGCGCTGTCGGCAACGCGTTGGTCAGCCACACGACGGGCCTGCCGTGCGGCCTGATCAGCGCGGGTCACTTCTTCGAGCTTGCGCACCAAGGCCTCATGCGCGGCCTGCGCCCCTTCTGCGCGAGCGGTGGCGTGAGCCATGTCCTGCTTCAG
Organism: Epibacterium sp. HA2-3; assembly: GCF_055693725.2. NCBI lineage: Bacteria > Pseudomonadati > Pseudomonadota > Alphaproteobacteria > Rhodobacterales > Roseobacteraceae > Epibacterium > Epibacterium sp. HA2-3. Next base: position 2,598,823 of record NZ_CM172490.1, read on the forward strand.
CGCCTCCAGGCGGTTCATCTGTTCGAGCCGCATCGCCGCCGCCGAGGGCGCATCCTCGGCCCAGGAGCGGAACCCATCCCAGCGCCACAGATCACCCTCAAGCGTCACCAGACGCTGGCCGGGTTGCAAGAGCGGTTGCAGGCGTGCGGCTTCATCCGCGTCCACCACGCCGATCTGTGCAATCCGCCGCCAGAGCGCATCCGGGCCGTCGACATATTTGCCGAGCGGCTCAACACCATCGGGCAGTGGGGCATCGCGTTCATAGGACGGCAGTGTCAGCCAGCCCGTCGGGCCATCCTGATCGGCCAGCGGGGCGCGCAGATCATCCGCAAGCGCCGCGCCGAGCGCCTTCTCGTAGCCGGGCGTCACACGCAGATCATCCATGACCTGACCACCCTCAGCGGTGTCGCGCTCAACCAATTTTGCGAGCGCGGTGACTTCGGCGCGCAGCGCGCCCAACTCGCCCTCGGCCTCGGATCTCTTGGCGCGCGCTTCGGTCTCATGCGCCTGTGTCTCGGTGCGCAGCTCATCCGCCTCGGCAAGCGCCTCTTCCGCCATTTCGGCGGCTTCGCGCGCCTCTTCCTCGGCCTCGACGGCGGCCTCATATGCCGCTTCGGAGGCCGCGAGGGCTTCTTGTGCTGCACTTTGGGCGCTGCGCGATTTCGCCCCTTCGCCTTGTGCGCGCTCCAAGGTGCGGCGGCAATCTTCGACGAGGCGTTGCGCCGACTGATGGCGCGCCGCAAGCCGGGCGACATCCTCTGTCACCTGCGAGAGATGTTCTTCGCCATTGTGCAGGATCGACGTCGACTCTTGCGCAATTTCAGCCGCCTCGGCCATGCGGTCGTCATGCCCCTCGCCCGCCTTGGCCAATTCTCGTTTTTCCCACTCAAGACGGTCGATGGTCTCGCCTGCATCACGGTTCAGGCCTGACTCGCGTTCGATGTCCTTGCCGAGCTGCAGGATACGGTTGTTGAGATGCTCGATGTTCTGCCGCGCCTGCGCGTCCTGATCCCAAAGCGCGTCGCGTTGCACCATGAGGCGCTGCAACACCGCGGCGGCAATCGCCTCCTCCTCGCGTAGGGGAGGCAGGCCTTCTTCGGCCTCGGCACGTTTCTCGGCAGCCAGACGCGCCAATCCTTCGGCTTTGGCGGCCTGGGTCACGCGGGTGCGCAGCTCCTCTTCGGCCAAAAGCCGGGCTTCATCCGCTTCGCGCCAGCGGCGATAGAGCAGCATACCCTCAGCCAGCCGCAGTTTCTCGCCGATCTCACGGTAACGCTGCGCCTGTTTTGCTTGTCGGCTCAACTGGCCCAACTGGGTTGCCAACTGCTCGATCACGTCATCGACCCGCAGGAGGTTTTGCTCGGTGTTCTTGAGCTTCAGCTCCGCCTCATGTCGGCGTTGATAGAGACCAGAGATCCCCGCCGCCTCTTCCAGCACCCGGCGGCGTGCCTTGGGTTTGGCGTTGATCAGTTCCGAAATCTGCCCCTGCCGCACCAATGCAGGTGAATGCGCCCCGGTTGAAGCATCGGCAAAGAGCATCTGCACATCCCGCGCCCGCACGTCCTTTGCATTGGCCTTGTAGGCAGAGCCCACGTCGCGGGTGATCCGACGCACGATGTCGAGCTGATCGGAGTCGTTAAAGCCCGAAGGCGCAAGCCGCTCGGAGTTGTCGATCTGCAGGCTCACCTCGGCGAAGTTGCGCGCAGGTCGCGTGGCGGTCCCGGCAAAAATCACGTCTTCCATGCCGCCGCCACGCATCGCCTTGGCGCGGGTCTCCCCCATCACCCAGCGCAGCGCTTCCAAGAGGTTCGACTTCCCACAGCCATTTGGCCCCACAACGCCCGTCAGACCATCTGCGATGATCAGGTCGGTAGGGTCCACAAAGCTTTTGAAGCCATTGAGCCTGAGTTTGGAAAAGCGCAAACCTGCCCCTTCTGGTGATTCCGTTGCCGGAAATCACAGCAGCCTTGCGCCCTCCGAGTCAACGGGCCGAGCCTCAAAATCAGGAGTTTCCAACGCCGGACCCCACCATATCTTGTGGATAACCCGATTTCAGACCGCGCTCCGGATGACCCGACCAAGCCGCGCCACACCCTCTGCAATTGTGGCTTCATTGCTGTTTGAAAAACTGAGCCGCAGCGTATTGCGGCCTGTCACGTCCGCATAAAAGGCCTGACCGGGGACAAAGGCCACCTTTTCCCGGCTCAGCGCGTATTCAAGAAGCTCGGCCCCGCTCATCCCCTCGGGCAAAGTAACCCAGATGAACATGCCGCCTTCGGGTTTGGTCCAGATCACGCCCTCCGGCATATGTGCCTCAAGGGCGGCCAGCATGGCATCCCGTCGCCGCCCATAGACCGACCGCAGCGTGTCGACATGGGCGTCAAACAGCTGCTCGGCCACCTGACAGGTTGCGATCTGATTGATCGTCGGTGAGTGGAGATCAGAGGCCTGCTTCATCAGCACGAGTTGCTGAACAATAGGCGTTGCCGCCACCAGCCATCCGACACGAAGTCCGGGGGACAGGGTCTTGGAAAACGTTCCGCAATAGATGGTCCGGCACGACTCGATGTCGCCTCCGTTGCGCTCAAACTCCAGTGCGAGGATAGGAGGCACCGCCGCGCCATCAAACCGCAGATCCTGATAGGCCGCATCCTCGATGACGGCCGCGTCCAGCGCCTCTGCCGTCTCGAGCACCTGCAGGCGCTCCGCACGCGTCATCGTCTCGCCAGTGGGGTTTGCAAAATCGGGGCTGAGATAGGCAAACTTGACCCGCCCCCCTGCTGCCTTGGCAGCCTCAGCGTAATGCGCAGTGGGTTGGTTCTCGCCAGCCCGCAGCCGGTCATAGCGCGGCTCATACGCGTTGAACGCCGCCAATGCGCCCAGATAGGTGGGCCAGCCGACTAGCGCCGTATCCCCCGGGCTGAGAAAGAGTTTCCCAAGGTAGTCGAGCGCCTGCTGAGACCCCGAGGTGATCAGGATATGCTCTGGTCCACAGGTCACACCAAGTTTGGACATATAGGTCGCAAGCCACTCGCGCAGCGGCAGATAGCCCTCAGAGACCGAGTATTGCAGCGATTGCGCCTGATGCGCCGGCGAGAGAGCATTCTGAAATGCCTCGGAAAAGGCTTCGGCTGGAAACAGCGCGGGATCCGGAATGCCCCCGGCAAACGACAGCATCCCCGGCTGATCCAACAGCTTCAGAAGCTCGCGAATTTCCGATGCTTTCATCCGTCCAATTCGTGATGCAAATTGCGCAGAGAGTGCCATTTCGATCATTTCCTTTCGCCACTTCAGCGCAACCGACAGCAAACCCGAAAACAAGTCAATGCTTCTGACCTATTATTTCAGCCTTCGTGATCTTGCAGCTGCCGGGCGTTGGTGGTCATATGAGTTGACCAATCTTTGTTTTTCGAGGCCTGTGATGCCGTTTCAGAAAGTTCAGCCGGAGAAACTCTCTTCTGCCGTTGTACGACAGATCGAAAAACTCATCCTGCGGGGAATCCTGCGCCCAGGTGAGCGCCTGCCCTCTGAACGCGAATTGTCTGAGCGGCTTGGCGTATCGCGCCCCTCGCTGCGAGAAGCGCTCGGAGAGCTTCAGGAACAGGGATTACTCTGCAGCCGTGCTGGCTCGGGCGTGTTTGTCGCGGATGTCCTTGGCTCGGCTTTCTCGCCGGCGCTGATCCAGCTGTTTGCCAGCGACGATGAGGCGGTGTTCGACTATCTCTCGTTTCGCCGCGACCTCGAAGGCATGGCCGCAGAGCGCGCAGCCAAGTTCGGATCAGACGCAGACCTCGGTGTCATCCAGACGATCTTTGACAAGATGGAAGCCGCAGGCGACCCCAGCGTCTCGGAGGCTGCGGCAGAACTCGACGCGCAGTTTCACTCGGCGATTCTCGAAGCGAGCCATAACGTCGTGCTCCTGCATATGATGCGCTCCATGTTCGACATGTTGCGCAAGGGCGTGTTTTACAATCGTCGCATCATGTTTGGCCAGCACACCACCTATGAGGCGCTGCTGGAACAACATCGCGCCATCAACTCCGCGCTTCAATCCCGCGACGCTAAAGCAGCACGCGTCGCAGTCGAGACCCATATGGATTACGTAAAACAGTCCCTCGAGGAGCAAATTCGCGCAGAACGCAACGCCGAGATCGCAGCGCAGCGTCTCGAGCACGAAAGTAAGCGCTAGGCCGAGGTGCTCTCGAGAAAGGCCCGCGTCTGCGGCGCGAGTGCCGCGGTCAGGATCATCTCGGCGCTATCAATTTCCACCAGCGCACCCTCTTCGAGATAAGCCACGCGATCCGCAAGCCGCGCAGTATCGGCAAGACTCGCGGTTGCAAAGACAACCGCATGATCTGATTTCAGATCCATTGCGATGTCATGCAGGCTCTCATTTTCTTGCTGATCAATCGACCCCGTTGGTTGGTCCAGCATCACCACATCGGGATTGAGCGCGAGACTGCGGGCAAGGCATAGCAAACGCTGCTGGTAGGGCGGCAAGGCGGTTGCGCGCTGTGTATGCAGCACATCCTTCAGCTCGTCCCACAGGCGGCAACGGCGCAGTGCAGCCTCGACGTGATCGGCCATCTCCCGACGGCGCGTCGCAATCCGGTTGAGTTTCACCCCGTAGGCAATGTTGTCCCAGACCGACATTGGAAAAGGATTTGCCACCTCGGGAATATAGACCACCTTTGCCCGCATCTCCGGGGTGTCAAAACCGCGCCCAAAGATTTCTTGCCCCCGGTGTTGCAGGCTCCCTCGAGTCACCACCAGGCGCTCCTGCTCCAAAAGCCTGCACATGGCCCGCATCAGCAGCGACTTTCCCGCCCCGGCTCGGCCGATCAACCCCAGCGCCTCGCCAATGCGCAGATCAAAGGTCACGCCACTCAACAGCTGCACGCCCCCCGCCTCAAGACCAAAATCCTGCAGGCGCAGGACCGTAGGGCCCGGCGTCACGTTCTCCGCGATCTGCGAAGGTTTTCGAAGGAGCGGAAGCGAGTGGAACATGAAGACCCTGCAAGTCTGGGGAGACAAGGCCCTCATCGCATGGCAGCGTTAAAGGATCATAATACCAATTGGCGTTGTCACAAAAAATTCATGCGACAGCCAGCCTTCGGCATTGGGCTCTCTGATGCGCAGTGCCCGCCCCAGAGAGAGGCAAACTCAGGATCGACAGTCCCACCCCTCAACACGCAAAAGCCCCAGCCATAAGGCCGGGGCTTTCGCAAACTCGGTCGAAGATCTGCTTAGTGCAGTTTCGCTTCCACGTCCTGGATGGCCGCGTCGATCAGCTTGTTGGCATCAGCTGCGGTCATCTGCTTGGAGATCACCTGGTCAGCGACCTCAACAGCGATCGTGATGGCGCGGTCACGCACTTCTTTCACGGCAGAGGCTTCGGCAGACGCGATCTGCTCCTCTGCCGCCGTAAGACGGCGTGCGATGGAAGCTGCAAGATCCGCCTTCGCCTGCTCAGCCGCAGCAGCGGCCTCGTCACGGGCGTTTGCGACAATACGCTCGGCCTGCGCCTGAACGTCCTGCTGCTTGCGCTCGTAGGAGGCCAGAAGGGTCTGGGCCTCTTCGCGCAGCGCGCGCGCTTCTTCCAGTTCGGACTTGATGCTGTCCGCGCGGTTGTCGAGCTGTTTGCCGATCAAAGACGGCACTTTGGCAGCGAGCAGGATGCCAATGAACAGCAGGAACGCGAGGATAACAACAAAGTCGGTGTTGCCGAGGTTCCAGCCACCACCCGCAGCGAATGCAGGCGAGGTGGTTGCGAGGGTCAGAGCAATTGCAAGAGTTGCACGCATGATCAGCCCTCCGTCCGTTCAGCGACGGCTGCTTTGACAGCGTCTGCGTCGTCTTTGCCACCCAGCGCCGCAACCAGTGCAGATGCGGTATCGGCGGCGACAACCTTGACACTCTCGAGCGCGCCAGCGCGGATTTCAGCAATGGCTTTCTCGGACTCTGCTGCTTTTGCAGAGATTTCCGCATCCGCCTTTGCGATTGCCTCGTCCACCTCGGCCTGAATTTCGGCGCGGGTTTCGGCGGCGATGCGCTGCGCTTCCGCGCGGGCGTCGGCCAGTGCCTTGTTATAAGCGTTTTCAGCCTCGACAGCTTTGGCCTTCAGGTCTTCGGCTGCGGCGAGGTCGTTTGTGATAGTGCCCTGACGCTCGTTCAGAATGGCTGCAATACGGGGCAGCGCAATGCGCGACAGGATCAGATAGATCACGACAAGCGTGACCAGAAGCCAGAAGATCTGGTTTCCGTAGGTCGAGAAGTCCAGCTGCGGCATGCCGGAAGACCCGTGCGCCGCTTCGGCAGCTCCATGACCTGCGTCATGCGTAGTAGTTGCCATGTCGTCCTCCTATGGAACTTGCCGTTACACCGGGCGGGGCGCGGTTGGCACTCCGCCCGGCCGTAAGGAAAAAGTGTTCCGGAGTCTTAGACGGCGAACATCAGCAGCAGAGCGACCAGGAACGAGAAGATGCCCAGAGCTTCTGCAAATGCGATGCCGATGAAGAGGGTTGCGGTCTGGGAAGCAGCCGCGGAGGGGTTGCGCAGAGCGCCCGCCAGGAAGTTAGCAGCAACGTTGCCAACACCCAGAGCAGCAATACCAGTACCCATGCCAGCCAGGCCAGCGCCGATGTATGCGAGATCGCCTTCCATTTGATATCTCCTTACGATTGGAAGTTGAGGTAGTAGTTCAGACCAGCAGCCTGCCCTTAGTGGGACGGGTGCAGCGCGTCTTTCAGATAGACACAGGTCAGAATGGTGAACACGTATGCCTGGATGAAGGCCACGAGAACTTCGAGTGCGTAGACCGCGGTGATGGCAAAGATCGGCAGGAATGCCCCGGCGCCCAGAGCGCCAGCAAAACCTGCGAACACCTTCAGAACCGCGTGGCCCGCCATCACGTTACCTGCAAGACGGATGCAGTGGCTGACTGGGCGTACGAAGTAGGAAATCAGTTCGATAATGGCCAAGATCGGACGCAGCGCCAGCGGAGCGGAGCTGACCCAGAACAGGCCGAGGAATTTTGCACCATGCAGCACAAAGCCAGTGATGGTCACGGTCACGAAAACCAGCATCGCGAGGATCGCGGTTACGGCAAAATGCGAGGTCGTAGTGAAGGACATCGGGATGAGGCCAAGGAAGTTGGCCGTCACGATGAACATGAAGAGCGTCATGATGTAGGGGAAGAACTTTACCGCGTCTTTGCCGGTCACGTCTTCGACCATCTTGTAGATGAACCCATAAGCCAGTTCCGCAACCGACTGAGCGCGAGAAGGAACGATGCCGCGGTTGGAAGAGCCGAACACCAGAAGGCCGATGATGGCCGCCACGGCGAGGAACATCCAGAGCGTCACGTTGGTGGGCGTGTACCACGCGATGTGGTCACCACCGAACAGCGGCGTCACGGTGAACTGGTCCATCGGGTGAATCGCAAGCTCTGCCTTTTCCGGTGCGAACACCAGGCCCGATACGAGCACCAAAGCCAAAGCTACGTAAAAGAACAGTTTGCCCATCGTTCCGCTTCTCCTGTCGCTTAGGCCGTCGCCCAGCATTCATGCATCTTTATCAGCGTCGGCGCGTTGTTCCGCCTCAGCCATTTGTTTGTCCTGAATCTCGCGTGCGCTGCGGAGCATCACGTTCACCCCGGCGGCCAGACCCAGCAATATGAACAGCACCATAAAAATGGGGGTCGTTCCCAAAAGAACATCCAGCCCGTATCCGATGCCGAGACCGATCACGAGACCGGCCACCAATTCCGTCACCATCCGCCAGGCCTGATTGGCCATGGAATAGTGTTCATCCGCGCGAGGTTCCGGCTCTTCATGCGCCTTCTTGGCGGCTGCCAGTTTCTCCTCCAGCTGCGCCATGCGCTGCTTTTGGTCGTCGTCGATCAAGGTGACGCATCCTCTTGCGAAATCTGAGGGTTTGCTAAGCGGTGCTGCGCTCAGAGTCAATTGCGCATTGCACGCCTCATAGCTCGAACAAGACTACATAATATCAATGCTTTAGCGATTTCTTGGGTTTGGCGCCGAGACTCTTGGCACCGAAAGATGCGGTGCAAGAGCCGCCTTGGGCATATTCAACCGATTGGTTGATCTTGAAATCACACCGCAGGAACCCGGCTTTTAAACAATCGCCCGTCGATCAACAGAAGGCCAAAGAGGATCGCAGAGAGCCCGGTCAGGTGACTGATCTCAAGCGGCTCACCCAGAACCAGAACACCCAGCGTGAGCGCCGAGGCCGGCGCGATTAGCGTGGGCAGGGTGACGTTGGTTGGCCCCACCTTGGGCAGCACCCAATACATGGCGATGAAGGCCGCCGAGGTGAGTGCAAAACCAATCACCAGCAAAGCGCCCCAGGCCTGCGCCGTCAGAGCCTGTGGCGCGCCCTCCACCCAGAACGCAACCGGCAGGATAAAGGCCGTCGCACCGCTCAGCGCCCAGGCCACCAGCACCACCGGCTCCATATCGCGGAACTGGCGCGCGACATTGACCGAGAACGCATAGCACAGCGGTGCACCAAGAGTGACAAACACGGCCCAGATGGCACTGCTCTGCCCGCTTTGCAGGATCGGCAGCGACAGGATCACGATGCCAGCGAGCCCTGCGCCAACGCCGAGGCTCTTGCGCCAGTTGGCGCGTTCGCCGCCCGGCCAGAAATGGGTCACCACCACCGCAAGCGCCGGTGTGCAGGCGTTGACGATCCCGGCCACACCACTGGCAATATGCTGTTGTCCGATGGCGTAAAAGGAAAACGGGATCGCATAGCTCAGCGCGCCAAACCCGGCCAGCGCCAGCGCGCGCGGGGGCGATATGCGCCAATCACGCCCGCGCGCCAGCAGGAACATCCAGCAGCCCAGCGCCCCAAGCCCAACACGCCCGACCGAAACCCATAACGGCGCCAGCTCGCGCAAAAGCACCGCGTTGAACATGAAGGACATTCCCCAACCGATGCCGAGAATTACGATGACCGCCCAATACCGCAACGCCATCTGCGCGCTCCTTAAATACGTCCGCAAACAATAGAGCGCCTTTGTGCGCACACGCTTCGGGATTGTCGACCCGCCTCTTGCGCTTTAGGAGGTATCGGTATGAACGACACTCTTGATACAGTCTTTGCGGCACTGGCAGATCCGACCCGGCGGGCGATCCTGTCGATGCTGCTCGAAGACGATATGGCCGTCACCGATGTGGCCGAGCCTTTCGAGATGTCCTTGGCGGCGATTTCAAAGCATCTCACCATTCTCACCCGCGCGGGCCTCATTCAGCAGGAGAAACGCGGGCGGGTGAAGTGGTGCAAACTACAACCGGACGCCTTGCGGGCGGCCTCGGTCTGGATGCAGGGTTTTGGTCAGTTCGAGCCGGTGAACCTCGATGCATTCGAGCGCTTTCTCGAGGAAGAACTTCGCGATGGCGAGTGAGGGTCCGCAAACACCCTTTGGCCAAGCGTTGTAACCCGTCGCCTATCCGTGCTCATCCTTCAAAAGGAGCCAGAGCGCCACGATGGTGAGGCCAATGCCACCAAAGATGAGCGCCGGAGGCCAACCCTTGCCCAGCGCAATCTCCCAAAGGATCACCCAGGACGGCACCAGATAGGTATAGGCCATCACCTTGGCCGACGGCAGACGCAGCGTGGCAACCTGCAGCAAGACAAAGGTGCAGGCCGACGCAAAGACCGACACATAAAGAAGTCCAATCCAGACGATCGGTTTGAGGCCTGCCCAATCCGTCGCGGCCAGATCGCGCCAGGCCAGCGCCACCAGCAGGATCGCCCCCGCGACCAACACCCCAAAGGTAAAGACCAGCGCCGGCTCGCCCCGGTTCAGCTTGCGCACCATCGGCGTATAAAGCGCATGCGCCACGCAACCGACAAAATAGATCATCTCGCCCTGGCCGATCTCGAATTTCAGAACCGCCTCCATGTCGGCGCGAAAGATCACCCAGAGCGCGCCTGCCCCCCCGATCACCAGAGCCAGCGCCATACGCGGGGTGGTGATCTGGCGCAAAAGCAGCCAGCCAAAGACGCCGCTCATGGCTGGGGTCAGCGTGAACACCGCAGCGGCGCTCACCGGATCTGCAGTCTGCAGCCCATAGAACATCAGGACAAAATAGGTCGCAAACACCCCGCCCAGCAGCACATAGCGCCACGGCGCCTGAAATTGCTGCGGTTTCAGCCCCGGACCAAGCGCTGCCGCCGCCCCGATCAGGATCCCCGCCAACACAAAACGCACCGCATTGAGCGCCGCGGGTGTTACCTCATTGGCGATCAGTGCCCCGAGCGAAAACGACCCGGCCACCAAGGCTGAGAATGCGAGCATCGCAAGATGCCCCTTGTGACTGTCGCGCAGACCGCGCGGCCGCGTGGCCAATTCCATGCTCTGTCTCACTGCGGCCAGGATTTGGCGTGCTCTTTCAAGAAGCGCACAAAACTCTGCACCTTGTTGGTGCGGTGGAGATCCACATGGGTCACGAGCCAGATCTTGCCCGACCACTCATCGTGGGGATCCATCATCATCACCAGATCAGGACTGCTTGCCGCCTCCCAGAGGGAGACAAACCCGATCCCAGCCCCTGCCCGAATGGCCTGATGCCCAGCTACGGCGTCAGAGCAGCGAAAGACGATATTCTCGGCCGGGATCGTGGAACGCAACCAGCGCTCGAAGGGCGCGCGCGTGTTCTCATTGTCGCTGGCAATGAAACGGTGGTTCACCATGTCATCTTGCCCCTTCAGCATGCCATGGCGCTCGACGTACTCGCGCGACGCATAGAGGGCGAGCCGCTGGGCCACAAAGGGCTGCACAACATTGTCGGGCTGCTCGGGCGCAGCGCCCGCGCGCAACGCCACATGCGCCTCGCCATATTCCAGTCGGAACAGGCGATCCCCGGTCAGATAGCGGATCACAAGATCGGGATGCAGCTGCTGAAACTCTGCAAGCGCCGGCGCCAACATTGGCGCCATGGACGACAGAGATGTCACCACCAGCTCCCCAGAGACCTCATCGCCCTGCCCCTTGAGGCGCCCGACCAGTTGGCTGAACTGATCGTCCGTGGCCTGCGCCACCCGCAACAGGTCAAGACCGGCCTCGGTGGCCGTATACCCACGGGCATGTCGCTGGAACAGCTTCACACCCAGCCGGGCTTCGATCGCGTCGATATGCCGGATCACCGTGGCGTGATGCACGCCCAGAACATCTGCTGCACCACTCACAGTGCCCAAGCGCGCCACCTGATAGGCGGTGCGTACCTCATCCCAATTTTCCACCCGATCCCCCTGCCGATGCTTTTCTGTCTCAATCTGCGCGCAAGCGCACAACTTCTGTTGAATATCACGAATTGTGTTCGAATGTGCAAATGCGCATCTTCCACGTCAAGTGATTTGATCTCTTTCAATGGAGCAAGACCATGACCCAGACCGTACTTCACATCGACAGCTCTGCCCGCAAGACCGGCTCGACCTCACGCGACCTGACTGCGCAAGTTGTGGCCCGCCTCGGTGCCGAGACCGTTCTGCACCGTGACCTGTCCACCCCTCTGCCGCTCTTGGACGAGACCTGGATCGGCGCGAATTTCACCGCCCCCGAGGAGCGCACGGAGTCCCAAAAAGACGTATTGGCCCTGTCGGACCAATTGATCGAAGAAATCAGCCAGGCCGACACGCTTGTGATCGGCGTTCCGATCTACAACTTTGCCATTCCAACAACGCTGAAGGCGTGGATCGACCAGATTGCCCGTGCGGGCGTGACCTTCCGCTATACCGAAAACGGACCAGAAGGGCTGCTGACCGGAAAACGTGCGATCCTCGTGGTGGCCTCGGGCGGCACCGAAGCTGGGTCGGACATCGATTATGCCAGCCGCTACCTGCGCCACATGCTGGGCTTTATCGGTATCACCGAAGTAGAAGTTGTCGCCGCCGACCAGCAGGCGATCGATGCCGAAGCTTCGGTCCAGAAAGCCAAAGACGCAATCGCGCAACTGGCGGCGTAAGCCTCTGCATGCAATGGGGCGGGCGCTCCCGCCCGTTCGTCGGTCCGCCACAGGCTGACCACGTCCCGTTGGGCCGGGCAGGCCGCGCCGAAGGCGCGGCCTGCCCCCCGGCGATCCGCAAAGCGGAGCGCAACCCCTCAGCCCGTTGGGCGATCAAACCACGCTTCACTCGCAGGTTCTCTGCGTTCAGATCCACTCGGGCGTGACGCCGATCCGTTCAAAGAACACCATCAGGTCTGCACGCGGCATCGCAAGGGTGCGCGTGTTTACAAGCGGATGCATATAGATACTGTCGGCATGCTGCGCCTGTGCATCCATAAAGAAGCGCACCCCCTTGGGCGCGCCGTTGATCATCGCCAGCGGTGTCACCGCACCGGGCCGCACCCCGAGAAACTCCATCAGCCGATCCGCGGAGCCAAACGACAGCCCGCCTCCGCCCAGTGTTGCACCGAGCGCCTTGAGATCCACGTCCCGGTCCTGCTCCAGCGACACCAGGTAATTGCGCTTCTTGCGGTCACGCAGGTAGAGGTTCTTCAATCGCAACGCCTGCTCTCCCGGGCGCAGCAGCGCCCCCTCGACGGCCTTTGCATCCTCTACGGTGCGCAACGGCGCGTGTTCGTGCAGAACATAGGAAATCCCCCACGAATTGAGCTGGCTCAACAGGTCCTCGCAAGAAGTCGGCAAGCCTTCTTCTGATGCAGCATGTGTCGCGTCCATAAGATATCCTTTGCAAAACAGCGCGCGTAAGTTTTGCGGCTGTTTGGCAGATGTCTCAGGGGCTCGGCAATATCAAACGCGCACCCCTCAGGCCACGGCGGCATCCCGCAGTGTGAAACACCTGCGCCAGGCCGCGTCGATTTCGGCCATACCTTGGGCGCAGGGGTATTGCGCGTTCGGGCTGGCAGGGTCGCCGTATTGCTGCTCAAGCTGGCGCGCCACCATAGACGCCTCCTCGGACGGATAGGCTGGCCGCACCTGGTCCAAGCCATCAAATGTCGCCCGCTGAAAGGGCAGAACGCTGCTCTCGGAGCTGAGGTTGGCAATGGCACAGCCACAGAGCGAGGCAAAATACTCGAGTCGACGCGCCTTCGCTGTCAGGTCGCGCGCGCCATGTGACTGGGAGGCGCCGGGTGCGTCAAACTCGCAGCCCATGCAGAATATCTGCGCAGGCTCAAGCGCCGCCAACGCCCAATAGCTCGCCGCCAAGACCAAATCACTGCCGGTATAGGCCGCCCCACCGAAATGGGTCAGCACCGGCTCATAGTCCGCCTCGGTGACGATCTGCTGTCCCGCCTCAAGCAGCACGGGCCGGTCGTCGGGGGCGAGACTGTCACTATGAAGCATATGGGTCCAATCGGGCCGCAGGTGCCAGGCCTCCTCGATGGCGAGGATGTAATCAAAAAGCCCCCCATCCCAATCGACAGCCCTCATCGCGTCCTGCGCGACACCAAGAATAAGAACCTTCACCACAACGACCCTCGCCTCCAAACAGGCACCTTCGCGCTCCACGCGACACGGACAAATCAAACAGTATGGCACCAAGAGGTAGCAGGCCGGCATCGCACTGACGACCTGCCAGAAATGGTGGGGTCGGATGACACGCGCTTGCTGGTAGGGGAGGTGATCTCTACCGGTCGCCCTTTTTCTTGACTCTTGGGTGCCTGCACAGTAGGGCAGAGCCAATTCCGGGAGTCGTTGTGTCTTCCGGTCCTTGGCGTTTGCCAGGGATCGCCCTCCACCAGCGCGTTGCGCCCGTGGGGGCAAACCTTGTTGGTTTGCACCCACATTCTTGCGCAGCGGGGTCAGGCCAGATTGGTTTGTACCCAGGCTTGCGATCTGGTGGCGAGTGATTGAGGTTCGTTTCACCGCTCCTTACATGAGGGGCACGCGTCATAAACCGGCAAAGGAGGCCGAAGGCATGTTTGAAAATCTATCCGAACGCCTATCCGGTGTCTTCGACCGGCTGACAAAACAGGGCGCCCTCTCCGAGGACGACGTCAAAACCGCCCTGCGCGAAGTGCGCGTCGCCCTCTTGGAGGCCGACGTCTCGCTGCCCGTGGCCCGCGATTTCGTCAAGAAGGTTCAGGAGCAGGCCACCGGTCAGGCCGTCACCAAATCGGTGACACCGGGCCAGCAGGTCGTGAAGATCGTTCATGATGCGCTTGTCGAGACCCTGCGAGGCGACGAGGACCCCGGGGCGCTCAAGATCGACAACCCGCCCGCACCGATCCTGATGGTCGGCCTGCAGGGCTCCGGCAAGACCACCACCACCGGTAAGCTTGCAAAGCGCCTCAAGGAAAAAGAGGGCAAGAAAGTGCTTCTTGCCTCGCTCGACGTCTATCGCCCGGCAGCGATGGATCAGCTGGCGGTGCTTGGTACCCAGATCGGCGTCGACACCCTGCCCATCGTCAAAGGCCAAAGCCCGGTCGACATCGCCAAACGCGCCAAACAGCAGGCCGCGCTTGGGGGCTATGACGTCTATATGCTCGACACGGCCGGTCGTCTGCAAATCGACGAGACCCTCATGAAAGAGGTCGAAGACGTCCGCGACGTGGTCTCCCCGCGCGAGACGCTTCTGGTGGTCGATGGTCTGACCGGTCAGGTTGCGGTCGAGGTCGCGGAAGAATTCGACAACAAGATCGGCATCTCCGGCGTCGTGCTGACCCGGATGGACGGCGACGGGCGCGGCGGTGCGGCGCTCTCGATGCGCGCAGTGACCGGCAAGCCGATCCGCTTTGTCGGCCTTGGCGAGAAGATGGACGCCATCGAGACCTTCGAGCCGGACCGGATCGCAGGCCGCATCCTTGGCATGGGCGACATTGTAGCCCTCGTCGAGAAGGCGCAGGAAACCATCGAGGCCGAGCAGGCCGAGCGCATGATGAAGCGCATGATGAAAGGTCAGTTCAATATGAACGACCTGCGCATGCAGCTGGAGCAGATGCAGCAGATGGGCGGCATGCAGGGCATGATGCAGATGATGCCGGGCATGGGCAAAATGGCCAAACAGGTCGAAGAGTCCGGCTTCGACGACAAGATGGTCAAGCGCCAGATCGCGATGATCCAGTCCATGACCAAGAAAGAGCGCGCAAACCCCGCGCTGCTGCAGGCCAGCCGCAAGAAACGCATTGCAGCAGGCTCCGGCATGGAGGTCTCGGATCTCAACAAGCTCTTGAAGATGCACCGCCAGATGGCGGACGTCATGAAGAAGATGGGCAAAATGGGCAAAGGCAAGATGCTGAAACAGGCCATGAAAGGCATGTTCGGGAAAGGCGGCATGCCCGAGATGCCCGGTGGCATGCCCGGCGGTATGGATCCCTCGCAGATGGACCCCAAGGCGCTCGAGGCCGCAGCCAAGGCCATGGGCGGCAAGGGCGGTTTGCCCGGCGGTCTCGGCGGGCTGGGTGGCCTCGGTGGCGGCATGGGCCTGCCCGGTGGCCTCTCTGGATTTGGCAAAAAGAAGTAACCCCCTCAGATGAGCTCAGCCCCCACCATAGAAACCGACCGACTGATCCTACGCCCGCATGTTGCGGCGGATCTCGAAGCGTTCTGGTCCTTCTACCAGAGCGACCGGTCGCGCTATATGGATGTGCCCACCAGCCGCTCGCAACTCTGGGCCGGGATGCTGGCCGAGGTCGGCTCCTGGGAGATCTTCGGCTGGGGCGGGCTTGCGATTGAAACCAAGGACGGACAGCTGGCCGGTCAGGTTTGCATCAGCCAGCCTCCGCATTTCCCGGAACTGGAACTGGGCTGGATCGTCTTTGACGGGTTCGAGGGCTTTGGCTACGCCTTTGAAGCAGCCTCCGCGATGCGCGACTACGCCTTTGAAATCCTCGAAGTGCCGACCCTGGTGAGCTACATCGACGGCAACAACCAGCGCTCGGTCGCCCTGGCCAAGCGCATGGGCGCCGCCGAGGATCTCAATGCGCGCACCTATGACGCGGCAGATCAGGTCTATCGTCACAGCCCCGACAGCAGCGGGCCCGGACTGGAGGCATACGCATGAGCACCCCCTCCATTCCCGTGATCGAAACCAAACGCCTGATCCTGCGTGGCCCCGAGGCAGAGGACTATCCGAATTTCAAGGCCACCTTCACCTCGTATCGTGCGCGCTTCATGGGCGGGCCGCTGAACACATACGAGGCATGGATGCTCTATGCCGCCGAGATCGGCCACTGGCAGGTGCGCGGCTTTGGCATGTGGATGATCCACGACAAGATCACCGATGAAACCTACGGCATGGCCGGTGGCTGGCAGCCCGCCGGCTGGCCAGAGCGCGAGATTGCCTGGATCATCTGGCCCGAGAAGGCCGGCAAGGGCTATGCGCTCGAAGCCACCCACGCGGCCCGCAACTACTTTTACACCCAGGCCGGATGGGACGGCGCGGTCAGCTATATCGACCCCAAGAACCTCGATTCGATCCGTCTCGCCGAACGTCTCGGTGCCAAGAAGGACCACGAGGCCCAGACCATCGACGGCAACGATGCCGTCTACCGGCACCCGACCCCGGCGCAGCTGCGCGACAGCCAGCTGACCCATGGCATCGAGATGGAAATCGGCCATTACGCCGACCCGCTGTTCAAACCGAAAGGATGGGCCATTGACTGAGACGACGACCGATCCTGTTGCCCGTGCGGCCGCGCTTTTGAAAGAGCACCGCGAGAGCATCGATCGCCTCGACGCGATCATCGTCTATACGCTGGGCGAGCGTTTCAAGCGCACGCAGGCGGTCGGCAAGCTCAAGGCGACACACGACCTTCCCCCGTCCGATCCCGCGCGCGAAGCGAAGCAGATCGAACGGCTCGAAGACTTGGCGAGAGAGGCCGATCTGGACCCGGAATTCGCCAAGGCGTTCTTGAACTTCATCATCGATGAGGTCATCCGCCACCACAAGAAACACCAGGAATAAGCGGGGTTCGACCTGATCTCAGGACACCTCGTTCAACGCCATCAAAGGAGAATGAAACCATGGCAATGAAAATCCGTTTGGCCCGCGGCGGCTCCAAAAAACGCCCCTTCTACCGCATCGTTGCAGCGGACTCCCGCATGCCGCGTGACGGCCGCTTCATCGAGAAGCTGGGCACCTATAACCCGCTCCTGCCGAAAGACAGCGAAGAGCGCGTGAAAATGGACATCGAAAAGATCCAGGCATGGCTCGACAAAGGCGCACAGCCCACCGACCGTGTGGCTCGTATGCTCGAGGCGGCTGGCGTGCGCGAGAAAACCGAGCGCAACAACCCCAACAAAGCGAAGCCGGGCAAGAAAGCTCAGGAGCGCGCTGAAGAGAAAGCCGCCAAGGCAGCAGAAGCCGCCGAAGCAGCAGACGCGGAATAATCACATGACGGGCCCGGTGCAGGAGGCAAAGGGATGTTTCCCGCAGGCGTTCCGCGCCGAGCTCGATCTGTTGATGAAATTGCGCCGGGACGTCCGGCGCTTTCGCACCGATCCGGTGGACGAGGCAGTGCTGACGCGCTGCCTCTCTGCCATTTCGCTGGCGCCTTCCGTGGGTCTCAGCGAGCCTTGGCGCATCATCCGCGTCGAAAGCGAGACCGCCCGCGCGGCGGCTCTACAGAATTTCGAGACCGCCAATGCCGAGGCGCTGGCGGACTACAGCGAGGATCGCGCTGCCACCTATGCGCGCCTCAAACTCTCCGGCATGCGCGAAGCCCCGGTCCAGATCGCCTTCTTTTGCGATGACGAGACCGGCAAGGGGCACGGCCTTGGCGCGCGCAGCATGCCGGAAATGCGCCGCTATTCGGTGGTGACGGCGGTCACGCTCTTCTGGCTCGCGCTGCGCGCCGAAGGGCTGGGGCTCGGCTGGGTTTCGGTGCTTGATCCCGCCCGAATGGCGCGCGATCTGGATGTGCCTCAAAGCTGGAGCCTCATCGGGTATTTCTGCATCGGCCACCCGGAGCGCCTGTCGGACACGCCGGAACTGGAGCAGGAAGGCTGGGAACAGCGCTTTGCCGCACTCCCGATCGAGACCCGCTGAGGCGGTGGTGCAGACGTGGGACTGACATCGGGGCGAACATGGGGCTGATCCGCATGGTGATCTTCACCCTTGTCGCCTTTGGCGCCGGGGTTCTTTATGAACGCAGCGGCGCGCGCGAGCGATGCGCTGCCGCAGGCGGTGATTGGACAAGAACAGAGACGGGGACCGGCATGATCTGCCGGATGTGACATGAGCGATGTGAGTGAAGATCTGATTTGCGTGGGCGCTCTGGCGGGGTCTTTTGGCGTGCGCGGCGAGGTCCGCCTCAAGAGCTTTTGCGCCAACGCGGAAGAGATCGAAGACTATTCCCCCCTCCTGGGCGCGGACGGTCAGACCCGCTACACGCTGGCGATCACCCGCGCGATCAAAGGCGGCTTTGCCGCCCGCATCGTGGATGTCGAAACCAAGGAGCAGGCCGATGCGCTGAAAGGCGTGCAGCTCTATGCGCCGCGCGACCGTTTGCCCTCGCTGCCCGATGATGAGTTCTACCACGCCGATCTGATCGGGCTTGAGGTCTACGACACCGGCGGCACGCTCCTGGGGCGCGTGAAGGCGGTGCAGAACTACGGCGCGGATGATCTCTTGGAACTGCATGGTCCGGGGCTATCGGCCACGGTGCTTCTGCCCTTTACCAAGGCGGCGGTGCCGACGGTGGACCTCTCTCAGGGCCGCATCATCGCAGACCCACCAGAAGGCGTGTTTTAATCACATCTGAAGCTGCTGCCTCAGCACTTCAAACATCGAGACTATCCGCTCAATTCGGCGCTGCTGCGACGCGCTGCGGTGTTCCTTTTCTACTGGCATCTGCAACCAGTCATTAAAGAGCTGGTGGCACAAAAGAAAATGCACCACAGGGTCGTCCTGACACGGATGACCATATCCCGCGCTGAGCGCGACCCAATCCGCCGCTGGGAGTCCCGCCAATCCGCGCGTTTGCGTTCGCGCCAGGCCAAAGGAATACCCGAGCCGGGTCATGAAACGCGCCACATCAAAAGCCACGGGACCGGTATCGCGCGGCGCCGGATCCAAAGCATAAAGCGGCCCATCGCGCCCAAAGACGACGTTCCGGCTATGGAAATCTCCGTGGCGCGTCCCGTGCCGGCAGGGCCTACCCTGTGCGCCGCGCGTCACATGGTGCATGAAGGCACAGATGCCAAGGAATTTCTTGGGATAGGCAACCTCTTGCGACCCGCTTCGAATGGTCTTCGCAACGCGGCGTACGCGTTTCAGCATCCCCTCTCCGTCAAAGGGCTGCGGGGTGTCTGAAGCGCTCTGATGCAGCTGCCTCAACCATGCGCCACAGTGGCGCAATACATCGGCGCGGCTGTCGAAATCTATTTCGGCGGCCTCCAGCCGGGCATATGCTGTGAGCCCCGGAACATACTTCAGCGCAAGAACGCGGTTTTCGGCATCAGCCCAGACCAGAGGCACCATTCGAAAGGCGCCATCGCGTCCCATGACACGCTCCAAAGAGCGATAGCACGACAGCAATTCGCCAAACCGCACCTGCGAGACGTCATCGTCATATTTCACCACCAAGGGATCGCAGTCTGTCCCCTCCAGCAAAAAGACCTCGCGCGCGGCTGTGGATTTGATCAGGCGCCATCGCGCGCGATCTGTCGCAATCCCCAGTGCCTGCGCGACCCGCTCGCGATCCAGATCCGGTCCGGACTGATTGGACGTATCGCTCATGTGACCCCCGGGACGCTGCTCCTTATGAGTAATCCCCCACAAATCCCTATTGCAAACCTTACTGAAGGGCGGCATGCACTTTTGCCATGAGCAAACCAACAAAATCCCATGGGCGCCTCTCGATCGGAGCCAGCCTCAAGCCTCGCGAGTTGATGAGCGACACGCCGGATCTTGCGGGCGTCTGGAAAGCAAAGATCCTTACGCTCTTTCCCGAAGCCTTCCCGGGCGTTCTGGGCGAGAGCCTCACGGGCAAGGCATTGCAGCAAGGGCTCTGGCAGCTGGAAACCGTCGATCTGCGCCCCTTTGGGATTGGCAAGCACAAGAACGTCGATGACACCCCCGCCGGGGGCGGTGCGGGCATGGTGCTGCGCGCCGACGTGCTGGGCGACGCCATCGAACACGCCATGCAGGGCACAGCCGGCAACTGGCCTCTGATTTACCTTTCCCCGCGCGGGCGGCGGATGGACCAGCAGATGATGCAAACCTTTGCCCGGTGCGATGGGCTGACACTCCTGTGTGGACGCTTTGAGGGGGTCGATGAACGGGTGCTCGAACACTACGGCATACAGGAGGTCTCGCTTGGGGATTTTGTGATGACCGGTGGCGAGCTTGCGGCGCAGGCGCTCATTGATGCCACCGTACGGCTCATTCCCGGCGTGCTGGGCAACCAGGCCTCCACCGAAGAGGAGAGCTTCTCCTCGGGTCTTCTCGAACATCCCCAATACACGCGTCCTGCCGACTGGAAAGGCCGCGCGATCCCCGATGTGCTGATGTCCGGCCACCATGGCAAAATCGCCGAGTGGCGGCAGGACATGAGCGAAAAGATCACCCAAGAACGCCGCCCGGATCTGTGGGCGGCGTATCAGGCGCGCAAGTCCAAGACCTGATCAGCAGTCCAGCTTGAGCTGCCAGCGGTTGAAACTGTCGAGCTGCTCCTGCGTGCTGCGCAGGTTGGTTGTCTCGCTGTAGCCTTTCAGCAGATCCAGAATACCGTCCTGGAACACTGCTTTGCATTCCGTCTGCGCAGCGGTGATGCGCTCGAGATCTGCAACCGTATAGGCAAAGCCCGCTGCCGCCGGAGCGATCAGCGCCACGCCACGCGCCCGATCGGCGCTAAAGGCATAGGCCTTGGCGCCATCGCGCACCGTGACCCGCTCCGCCCAGAGCGCATCGTTTTGCGCGCGTTTCTGAACAGCCGCATCCGAAGTCGGACCCGCGTAGTCGCATCCCGCGACCACAAGTGCTGAAAACCCCAATACAAAACAGTGCCTTAAAATCATCTACCCATCTCCTGTGGTTCCGCGCCAGTGTGGCTTGTGATGCCGGTAGGGTCAATCTGCTAGCACCAGCCCTGACGCACATCTGTCCGTTGCCCGAGGGGGGCTGGCGTGCTTTAGTCGCCTTGGTAAGTAAACGTAAGAACCGGGAGATCTCCGATGGCAGCAAAGTTTGAACTCTACACCGACAACGCAGGCGAATTTCGCTTCCGCCTGAAGGCGGGCAATGGCGAGAACATCCTGGCCAGCGAAGGCTACAAGCAAAAAGCCAGCGCCGAAAACGGGATCGAGTCGGTCAAGAAGAACGCCGCTGACGAGGCCCGTTTCGAGCGCAAGGAAACCGCAGCTGGCAAGCATATGTTCAACCTCAAGGCCAGCAACGGTCAGGTGATCGGCACCTCGCAGAGCTACGCAAGCGCCTCCGGTCGTGATGGCGGCATCGAGTCGGTGATGCGCAACGCCCCCGAGGCCCGCATCGAAGACCTGACCTGATCTCCCCTTCGGCACTCTGATCTGACCTCAGAACAGAGCAGCTCCGGATCGCCTGAGCCCTGCGCGAACGCGGGGCTCAACTCTTTCCTTTGGGGGTGCCGCCGCGCCTCTGAATACGCGTCGCCAGCCGCAGCAGCCGTTGGAACTTGTCGCACTCCATGTGGTTGGAGGCCGGACAGGTGGCAACATGGCGCATCATCTCGGACAAAGCCTCCAGGCGCTGCGCCTGTCTCTGGATTTCGTCCGCGCGCGCATCAAGCTCTGTGCGTGCAATCTCTGGCTGGCCTTCCGGGCCAAACATCGCGCCGATTTCATCCAGCGAAAATCCGCCCTGCTTGCCAAGCGCGATCAGCGCCAGCTGCTCCAGCACCATAGGTCCATATTGCCGTCGCAGCCCATTGCGCGACAGCGACTGGATCAGGCCCTTATCCTCGTAATAGCGCAGCGTCGACGGCTTTGTGCCGCTTTGTTTTGCAACTTCTCCGATGTCGAGCAATTTCATTATTGACCTCAAGTTGACTTGAATTCGTAGCCTGCCCTTCGAAATTGATTTTGGCAAGGAGATCTCAATGACTGCCGCCCCTTCCACCCTGCCTGCGCTGGACCGTCGCGCGGTTGCGCTGTTGCTCGCCGCGACGCTCACGACCATGGCCAATGCCGCCATCAGCCCCGCCCTGCCCGGCCTGGAGGCCCGGTTTGCCGACCACCCGCAGGCGGCCCTTCTGACACGTTTCCTGGTGCCCGCGCCCTCGGTGGCGGTGGTGCTGATCGCGGGGTGGGCCGGTGTTCTGGCGGATCGACTGGGTCGTCGTCCGCTGTTGATTGGTGGAGTGCTGCTCTTTGCGCTGGCCGGTAGCCTCGGCATGGTCCTGGGCAGCCTTGAGGCCATCCTCTTGAGCCGCCTCGCCCTTGGGGTGGGAGTGGCCCTCATCATGACAGCGCAGACCGCTCTTATTGCGGACTACTTCGACGGCGCGGCCCGCAGTCGCGTTCTGGGGCTGCAAATCTCGGCCCGAAACCTCGGCGGGCTGGTGTCGATCACCCTTGCGGGCGTGCTCGCCCTGATGTCGCCCATGCATGCGTTTGCGATCCACGGACTCGCGCTCTTGATCCTCCCGATCCTCTGGTGTGCGATTTCAGAGCCCAAACGCCCCAGCCCAGCGACCACCGCGCCCGGTGCTCCCCCTGCGACAACACAGAGGCTGGGGCTTGGTCTTTGGGCCATCGCGGGGCTGCAAATGCTGACCACGATCTGTTTTTTCACCATGCCCACGCAGGTGCCGTTCTTTGTCGCCAGTCACGGCATCAAAAACACGGCAATCATCGGCTCCGTGATGGGGGCGCTGACGCTCGCGGGGATGCTGGCGGCCACCCGCTACAGCACGCTCAAACCCCGGCTTGGGCACGCGCGGCTCTTTCTGCTGGGCTATGGGCTCATGGGGCTCGGGATGGCGGTACTGGCCCTTGCGCCGGGTCTTGCGATGATCTTTCTGGGGGCCGCGCTGGTCGGGCTTGGCTTTGCCACCGTCTCTCCGAATTTCAACGAAATTGCCCTGCGCGCCGCCCCCGCCGATCTGCGCGGGCGCGCTGCTGGGATCATGACAACCTCGGTCTTTCTGGGACAGATCGTCTCTCCGTTTCTGACCCTGCCCATGGTGCGCCACGCGGGCTACTCTGGGACCTTCGCGACCCTTGCTGTCCTGCTTGGGCTGGCCGCCTTGGTCGCGCTTCTGGCCTATGGGGTCACACGCGGCGCAACCGATGCCGCCGAGCGCGCCTACTAGGTGCCCTGCCGGTGACGATCGCGCTTGCAATGAAGGGGGATCTGGCCTAGATACCGCGCGTCCGGGGCTCTGATCGAGTCGTCCGGGCTCGCTTTGTTTGGCTTATGCCCGTCTTCTTCGGCAGGCTCGCGACGCAGGGCGCAGACGACAAGTAACGACACCACATCTCTGGCGGGCGCGAACGCGGACCCGGTGAAGACCAAGAGCTCTGGGGGATCACAAGACCTTCGTGGATATAACCACGAGCAACATAGGAGACGATCATGGATCTGATCGCACAACTCGAAGCGGAGCAGATTGCTGCGCTGGGGAAAGAGATCCCCGATTTCAAAGCCGGTGACACCATCCGCGTCGGCTACAAAGTGACCGAAGGCACCCGCACCCGTGTGCAGGCCTACGAAGGCGTCTGCATCAGCCGCAAGAACGGCTCCGGCATCGCTGGTTCCTTCACCGTGCGCAAGATTTCCTTCGGCGAAGGCGTGGAACGTGTGTTCCCGCTCTACTCCACCAACATCGAGTCCATCGAGGTGGTTCGTCGTGGTCGCGTCCGTCGCGCCAAACTCTACTACCTGCGTTCGCGTCGCGGCAAATCCGCCCGTATCGCCGAAGACGCAAACTACAAAGCCAAAGCGTAAGGAGTGGTCTCATGAAAAAAGACATCCATCCCGATTACCACTTCATCGACGTCAAAATGACCGACGGTACCGTTGTCAAAATGCGCTCCACCTGGGGCAACGAAGGCGACCAGCTGGCTCTGGACATCGACCCTTCCGCGCACCCCGCGTGGACCGGTGGCTCCTCGCGCCTGATGGACACCGGCGGCCGCGTGTCCAAGTTCAAGAAAAAATACGAAGGTCTGGGTTTCTAATCCATCCCTTGCAGGGTTTATCCTTATCGGATTACCAATCAGACGCCGCCCTCCCCGGGGCGGCGTTTTTGCGTTTCAGCCCCGTGCAGCGTGATTTCAGTGCGATTTCAGAGCGGTTTCAGAGCGGTTTCCGGGCCACAAGGCGCATCGGGTCGTCGCACGACAGGGTTTGGTACAAAATAGGCTCTAACTGGGGTGTTTTGGCCGCTTCCCATTGATTCGTCAGAGCCGTATAGTCCAGCCAAATCACAAGGCGTGGCAGCCAAAGCCGCGCAGGTTTGAAGGGATCCGTGAGATGGCACATATCATTGTCGTCGGAAACGAAAAGGGCGGCGCGGGGAAATCCACCGTCTCCATGCATGTGGCCACAACGCTGGCACGGCTGGGGTACAAGGTGGCAGGGTTGGACCTCGATCTGCGGCAGCGTTCGCTGGGGCGTTACCTGGAAAACCGGCTGGCCTTTATCGCGGCGTCCGACCTCAACCTGCCGATGGTGTCGCTGCACGAGCTGCCCGAGATCGACCCGGACACATTGCAACCGGGCGAGAACATCTATGATCTGCGTCTCTCCGCGGCGATCTCCGAGCTGGAGCCGATTTATGATTTCATCCTGATCGACTGTCCCGGCTCTCACACGCGCCTCAGTCAGGTGGCGCATTCGCTGGCCGACACGCTGATCACGCCGCTCAACGACAGTTTTGTCGATTTTGACCTGCTCGCGCATACGGACGAAAAAGGCGAGAAGATCAAAGGCCCCTCGGTCTACTCCGAGATGGTCTGGAACGCGCGTCAGCTGCGCGCACAGGCGGGTTTGCCCCCGATCGACTGGATCGTGATCCGCAACCGTGTCGGCACGCAGCGAATGGTGAACAAGGAAAAGATGGAGCGCGCGATCAATATGCTCTCCAAACGGATCGGCTTTCGCGTCGCGCCGGGCTTTTCCGAGCGAGTCATTTTCCGCGAGCTGTTCCCGCGCGGGCTCACTCTGCTGGACCTCAAGGATGTGGGGGTCAAACAGCTCAATATCTCCAATATCGCGGCCCGTCAGGAGCTGCGCGACATGATGAAGGCGCTGGAGCTCCCCGAGGTCGAGATCGACATCTGATCCAACGACGGAGCCCTTCGCGTTGAGGCTTTCCGCAGCCGCGTAGGCCCACCTATGGTGGGCCACTGCATCCGCGGCGAAGGGCGCGCGCCGGGCCAAAAGCCCGGCGCGCGCGGGTCCACCCGGTCACGGGCGGAAACACCTTTAGAAAGGTCGACACGTCCCTCAGGCGCTCCGCTCTTTTGGGTGTTCAGGTTTCCGGTTGATAGAGCGTAAAGAGCTCAATGGGTTCCGCCACGCCGCGCAACATGTAACGGCCCACGGACACCAGATCCGCGCCATCCGCTCCTGCGGCGTCGCGGACATCTTCCGACAGAATGATCGACCGCTCCACGGCGCGATGCATGTCGGCTATCCGCGCCGTCAGGTTCACAGCCGGGCCAATCACGGTGAAATCCAGCCGGTTCGGCGCGCCGATGTTGCCATAGAGGATCTCGCCGGCGTGCAGGGCCATGGTGTATTCCGCCAGCGGCAGGCCTTCGGCGGCGCGGGCCTCATTCACGGCCCTCATGCGCGGACCAAGCTCCGCCACCGCCCGCAGGGCCGCCTGCGCGTCCTCCTGCAGGGTACCGAGGTTGAACATCGCCATCACCGCATCGCCCATGAACTTCAGGATATTGCCCCCATGGGATTGGATCAGCTGGACAACGTGACCGAAGTAATCATTGAGCAAATCAACAAGCTCTTCACCCGGCAACGACTCTGAGAGGGCCGTAAAGCCGCGCAGATCAAACAGGCAGATCACTGCATCAATCCGCTGCGATGAGCCGCGCGCGATCTCACCCGATAGCACCCGCGCCCCGGCATCGCGCCCCAGGTAGACTTGCAAAAGGGCGCGCCCCATCTCCCGGTTTCCGGCAGCGGCCAACACCAGTGCCAGTGTCCCGAACACATTGCGCAGCAACGCGAGACAGGGTTCGGCCTCCTCTGGCGGGCCATCAAAACTCCAAGACGCGACCAAGCCTTCGGCATTGGGGCTATCGGGGTCAAACTGCGCCTGACTGAAATCGCCAAAGGGCTGCCAATGGGCAAAATAGCTCGTCGCCCCCATCTCCTTCAGGCGGGTAAAAATCGGAAAGCGCGCTTCGTCCTCGCTGCTGAAGCGACTGTAGTACTCCGCTTCGCCCGAGCTGATCAGAGCAAAGAACGGGCTTTGCACCCATTCATTGCGTGGCTCCTTGTGGTCCACGCGCTCAAAATACTCGGAATTCAACCCGTCCTGACGGGTCCAGGTGAAACCGATCCCCCCGAATTCCGGATGCAGCGCGCGCTGCGCCAGTTGCATCCGCAACAGAGGCACGCCGTGGTTGACCAGTTCCTCGCAGAAGCGGCGCAAGAGCTCTTCGCGCCCTACCGCCTTCAGACCCTGCTGGGTCAGCCAGTTCTTCAGATCCTCGGTCGCGGCGTGAATGGCCCCATCCTCCTGTTGCTGATCAAGGCGTGCGGTCAGCCGGCGGCTCCATGCTGGCCAATTGCCGCAACATTCGGCGCAAGAGCGCAACATCCTCTGCCGAAAACCCTTGGGTCAATCGCTGATCGTAGACCTGCGCCTGCTGTCGCAGAT
The DNA here is from genome assembly GCF_055693725.2 of Epibacterium sp. HA2-3. NCBI lineage: Bacteria > Pseudomonadati > Pseudomonadota > Alphaproteobacteria > Rhodobacterales > Roseobacteraceae > Epibacterium > Epibacterium sp. HA2-3. Next base: position 2,625,587 of record NZ_CM172490.1, read on the forward strand.
CCTCGTAAACACTGCGCCCTGCTGCCGTCAACTCCAGGTGTTCGGAGCGACGATCTGACTCGTCGCGACTACGACTGACCCAGCGCCGCGCGGCCAGCTTGGCAACGGCGCGGCTGATCTTGGTCTTGTGGATCCTGGCGCGCTGGCTGATGTCGCTGGCGGTCATGCGGGTGTACATCCCCAGATGAAACAGCACCCGCCATTCCGTCCGCAACATCCCGTACCGCCCCTTGTAGAGCTTTTGAAACTCCAGCGAGGAATCCTCTGCCGCGCGGTTGAGCAGAAACGGCAGAAAATCCTGCACCGCAAAATCATCATTTTTCGACATGCCCAGGCTGCGCCTCCCTTGTTAGTTACAAAATCAACTATTACCGAGAGGAAAATGCAAGAGGAGGTTGGTCAAAATGACCCGTCACGCTTTGCCGGACCAGATGATCCAGGCCCCGTCCAATCAGGGCACCCACGAAGGGTATATGCCCGGATTTGGAAATGATTTCGAAACCGAAGCCCTGCCCGGCGCCCTGCCCCAAGGCATGAACAGCCCGCAGAAATGCGAATATGGGCTCTATGGCGAACAGCTTTCCGGCACCGCCTTTACGGCGGAACGCCCCGAACGCACCTGGTGCTATCGCATCCGCCCCAGCGTGAAGCATTCGCACCGCTACGAGAAAATCGACCTGCCATATTGGAAAAGCGCACCGCATATCCCCGAGGATGTGATTTCGCTTGGCCAATACCGCTGGGACCCGGTGCCGCATACCGAAGAGGGCCTCACCTGGCTCACTGGCATGCGCACGATGACCACGGCGGGGGATGTGAACACCCAGGTCGGTATGGCGACCCATATCTACCTCGTGACCGAATCGATGAAGGATGAATATTTCTTCTCCGCCGACTCGGAACTTCTGGTGGTGCCGCAAGAAGGCCGCCTGCGCTTTGCGACAGAGCTTGGGATCATCGACATTGAGCCCAAGGAGATCGCCATCCTTCCGCGCGGACTGGTCTATCGCGTCGAAGTGCTCGAAGGTCCCGCGCGCGGCTTTGTCTGCGAAAACTACGGACAGAAATTCGACCTGCCCGGCCGCGGCCCGATCGGTGCGAATTGCATGGCGAACCCGCGGGATTTCAAGGCCCCCGTGGCGGCCTTTGAAGATCGCGAGGCGCCCTCAACACTGACCGTGAAATGGTGTGGCCAGTTCCATGAGACCAAGATCGGCCAGAGCCCTCTGGACGTGGTCGCCTGGCACGGCAACTACGCGCCCTATAAATACGACCTGCGCACCTATTGCCCGGTCGGCGCGATCCTATTTGACCACCCGGATCCGTCGATCTTTACCGTGCTCACCGCGCCCTCTGGCCAGCCGGGCACGGCCAATATCGACTTTGTGCTGTTCCGCGAACGCTGGATGGTGGCGGAAAACACCTTCCGCCCGCCGTGGTATCACAAGAACATCATGTCGGAGCTGATGGGCAATATCTACGGGCAGTATGACGCCAAGCCGCAGGGTTTTATCCCCGGTGGTGTAAGCCTTCACAACATGATGCTGCCGCATGGGCCTGACCGGGAGGCCTTTGAAGGGGCGTCGAATTCGAACCTTGGCCCCGAGAAGCTCGACAATACCATGTCGTTCATGTTCGAAACACGTTTCCCCCAGCATCTGACAGAGTTTGCAGCCAAGGAAGCACCGCTTCAGGATACGTATATTGATTGCTGGAGCGACCTTGAGAAGAAATTCGACGGCACGCCCGGTAAGAAATAGGGAGGCTGGGGGCGCTGCCCCCTCTGCGGCCCCAATTGGGGCCGCATTCACCCCCGAGATATTTGTAAAAAGCTGAAGGAGGGCCAGCAGAGCCCTCACCACCAAAAAGGAACGCGCATGCCTTTGAAAAAGTCCTGGGTGACGTCGGCCAATTCCGCTGACCACCCTTTTCCGCTGAACAACCTTCCCTATGGCGTGTTTTCAACCCTCGACAGTGATCCGCGCTGTGGGGTCGCCATCGGCGATATGATCCTCGATCTTGCTGCGGCAGAGGCGGCGGGGCTGATCGACCTCGCTGATGAGCCGATGTTCGAAATGCCCTTCTGGAACGAGTTTATGGAAGAAGGCCCCGCGGTCTGGGCCGCGTTGCGCACCCGCCTGATCGCGCTTCTGGAAGAGGGCTCGGACGCGCAAAACAAGGTCGAGCCTTGTCTCGTACCGATGTCAGGCGCTGAGATGCATATGCCAATCATGGTGTCGGAATACACCGATTTCTATGCCGGGCGTCATCACGCCACCAATGTCGGCACCATGTTTCGGGGCGCCGAGAACGCGCTGCCGCCAAACTGGCTGCATATTCCGATTGGATACAATGGTCGTGCCTCCTCAGTTGTGGTCTCGGGCACCGATGTGCGCCGTCCCTGGGGTCAGCTCAAGAGGCCAAATGACGACGCACCCCGTTGGGCCCCCTGTGCGCGCTTTGACATCGAACTGGAAATGGGAGCCATCGTCGGGACACCCTCCGACGGGCCGATCACGGTGCAGGACGCGGACGATCACATCTTTGGCTATGTGCTGCTCAATGACTGGTCGGCGCGCGACATCCAGGCTTGGGAATATCAACCGCTTGGACCGTTTCAGGCCAAGGCGACCGCCACCACCATCAGCCCCTGGATCGTCACCAAGGCCGCATTGGAGCCCTTCCGCTGCGACACCCCCGCGCGGGAGGTCGAGCTTCTCGATCACCTCAAGGACTGTGGCCCGATGCTCTATGACATCGACCTTGCCGTGACCCTGCGCCCCGAGGGGGGCGAAGAGGCTGTGATCGCGCAGACCAACTACAAGGAAATGTACTACTCTGCCGCGCAGCAACTGGCCCATCACACCACATCGGGCTGCCCGATGAACGCGGGCGACCTGCTGGGTTCCGGCACCATCTCCGGTCCGAACAAGGACGAACGCGGCTCGCTCCTCGAACTCAGCTGGGGTGGCAAGGAGCCTCTCACCCTGCCTTCGGGCGATACCCGCAGCTTTATCGAGGATGGCGACACGCTGACCCTCAAAGGCGCGGCCAAGGGCGAGGGCTACACCATCGGCTTTGGCGACTGCACCGGCACGGTGCTGCCCGCCCTCAGCGATCCGTTTGCACGCTGACGGTTTCATCTTTTCTCAAATACCTCCGCCGGAGGCATCCCAACCTGACCTCCGGCGGACCAGACAAAAAGGATACGCAACCATGGCCAAGGCCTTCGCATCCCAAGGCGACATGAGCGAAAAGAAAATCTCCTTCACCGAAGTGGGCGAAGGCCTCTATGCCTTCACCGCCGAGGGCGACCCGAATTCAGGTGTGATCATCGGCGATGACTCGGTGATGATCGTCGAGGCGCAGGCAACCCCGCGTCTGGCGAACAAGGTGATTGAATGTGTGCGCTCCGTGACCGACAAACCGATCAGCCATGTGGTGCTCACCCACTACCACGCGGTGCGTGTGCTCGGGGCTTCGGCCTTTGGGGCCCAGAACATCATCATGTCCGACACGGCACGCGCCATGGTTGTCGAGCGCGGCCAGGAAGACTGGGACAGCGAATTCCAGCGCTTCCCGCGCCTGTTCGAGGGTCATGAAAGCATCCCCGGCCTCACATGGCCGACGACCACGTTTTCGGACAGCATGACCGTCTACCTCGGCAATCGCCGTGTCGACATCAAGCATCTGGGCCGCGCCCATACCGCTGGCGACGCCGTGATCCATGTGCCGGATCAGAACGTCATGTTCACCGGTGACATCGTCGAATATCACTCCGCCTGCTACTGCGGCGACGGGCATTTTGGCGACTGGGGCAAGACGCTCGACAACATCAAAGCCTATGACGTGGACGCCATCGCCCCCGGTCGTGGTGACGCTCTGGTCGGCAAGGACATGGTCAACGCCGCCATTGAAAACACCCGCGACTTCGTGGAAAGCACCTACCGCCCGGCCGCCAAGGTTGCCGCCCGCGGCGGATCGCTCAAGGAAGCATGGGACGCGGTGCGCGAGGCCTGCGATCCCAAGTTCAAAGACTATGCAATCTACGAACATTGCCTGCCGTTCAACGTCGCTCGCGCCTATGACGAGGCCCGCGGCATCGACACGCCCCGCATCTGGACCGCCCAGCGCGATCTAGACATGTGGGACGCGCTTCAGTCCTAATATCAGTCTCTAACCCCGGGGTTAGAGACACATCACAGCCATTGGCGGCCTTGACCGCCCCTGCACCGGTCCCCCACCGAGGGACCGGCCCAGTACCCGCTTGCCCGGAGGGAGGAGACCGGATGAACAAGATATTTGAGGTGCCGCTTTATCCATATGCGCGCCATGCGGATCAGGACGCGCAGCCACCGGCTCGGCACAAGGTGGTCGTGGTGGGCGCGGGCCCCGTGGGCCTTGCCGCCGCCATCGACCTTGCCCAATCGGGCGTCCCCGTGGTGGTGCTTGATGACAATGACAAGGTGAGCTTTGGCTCGCGGGCGATCTGTTTTGCCAAGCGCACGCTCGAGATCGCAGACCGGCTTGGGGTTGGTCATGCCATGGCGGACAAGGGCGAAGAATGGAACGTCGGCAAGGTGTTTTTTGGCGACCGCAAGGTCTATGACTTCAACCTCCTGCCCGAGGACGGTCACCAGTTCCCGGCCTTTGTGAACTTGCAGCAGTATTACATCGAGGAATATCTGGTGGACCGCGTCCGCGCTCTGCGGGACGAGGGCGCGCCGATTGAAATCCGGGGCAAGAACCGGGTCACGCATGTCGAGGACCTCGGCGGCCATGTAGCGCTCACCGTGGACACGCCCGACGGCGCCTACCAGCTTGAGACCGAGTGGCTGATCGCCTGTGATGGCGCAGGCTCGCCCCTGCGGGCGCAGATGGGACTCGACTTTGTGGGCCGCGTCTTTGAGGACAACTTTCTCATTGCCGACGTGGTGATGGAGGCCGATTTCCCGACCGAACGCTGGTTCTGGTTTGATCCGCCCTTCAACAAGGGCCAGTCGGCGCTGTTGCACAAACAGCCCGATGGCGTCTGGCGTATCGACCTGCAACTGGGCTGGGACATCGACAAGGAGGCCGAGAAACGCCCCGAGAACGTGATCCCGCGCCTGAAGGCCATGTTGGGCGAGGACGTCCAGTTCGAGCTGGAGTGGGTGTCGATCTACACCTTTCAGTGCCGCCGGATGGAAAAGTTCCGCCACGGCCGGGTGATCTTTGCCGGCGATAGCGCGCATCAGGTCTCGCCCTTTGGCGCGCGCGGGGCCAACTCCGGCCTGCAGGACACCGACAACCTGATCTGGAAACTGAAACTGGTGCTCGATGGTGTGGCCGATGAGAGCCTCCTTGAGAGCTACAACGCCGAGCGAATTGCGGCAGCGGATGAGAATATTCTGAACTCCTCGCGCTCCACCGATTTCATCACGCCAAAGTCCGACATGTCGCGCATCTTCCGCGATGCGGTTCTGGATCTTTCTGAGCATCACAGCTTTGCGCGGCCCCTGGTCAACTCGGGTCGGCTGTCGCTGCCCTCAGTCTATGATGGCTCGCGGCTCAATTCCGCCGACCGCCTGCCCGGTGCCCCCGCCCGCACGCGTCCTGGCGCGCCCTGCCCGGATGTGCCGCTGGAGGGGGGCTACCTGCTGCCGCAGTTGGCGCCCGGCTTTACCCTGCTCGCCATCAACGCGGAGGTGCCTGACGGGTTTGAGGAAGCCGGGGTCTTTGTCCCGGCCCTGCGTCTGGACGGCGAGGCCTCCGCGTCCCTCGCAGAGCGGTATCTGGGAGAGGCCAGTTCAGCCGTCTACCTCATCCGCCCTGACCAACATGTCGCAACCCGGATGGACCATTTTGACCCGGCCCATTTCCACGCCGCCCTGCGCCGCGCCATTGGCAAGGAGTGATTTGCATGTCCGACGATCTGACCCTGACCCCGAACCTCGCACAGCCCGATGATGCCTATGCCCTCTTGCTCTCTGCCCACGAGGGTCTGAGCAAGGCGCAAAGCGATGCGCTCAACGCGCGGCTGATCCTGCTCCTGGCCAACCACATCGGCGACGCCGAGGTGCTGAAACAGGCTCTAACTCAGGCCAAACAGGGTCTCACCGATGGCTAACGTGGTGCTCTATGACTACTGGCGCTCCTCCGCGAGCTACCGGTTGCGGATCGCGCTGAACCTCGCAGGGATCGCCTATGAGAGCCGCTCGGTCGATCTGGTGGCGGGCGCGCAGCGCAGCCCCGAGCATCTGGCGCGCAACCCACAGGGCTTTGTGCCGGTGCTGGAGATCGACGGGGAACGGTTCACGCAATCGCTGGCCTGTCTCACCTATCTCGACAGCACGCGCGGCCTTGGCCTCTTGCCCCAAGAGCCCGTCGCACGCGCCCATGTCGAGGCGTTGGCGCAGAGTATCGCGGTGGATCTGCATCCGGTGTGCAACCTCTCTGTCGCGCGGTTTGGTGTCGCCAGCAGCGGTGGCAGCTTGCAGATGGGCGACTGGATGCGGCAGTTCATCGGACCGGGGCTAGAGGCGTTTGACAGGCTGCTTGCACGCTGGCCCGAACCGGGGGAGGGATCCTTTTGCACCGGCGCGCATCCGGGGCTTGCGGACATCTGCCTGATGCCGCAGCTCTATAATGCGCGCCGCTGGGAGGTGGACCTGAACCCCTTCCCGCGCCTCCAGCGGATCGAGGCCAGCTGCGCCGCGCATCCCGCCTTTGCGGCGGCACATCCGGATCACCACCAGCCGGCCCAGTGATTGTGCACCCCTGCTCGCGCGACCCTGATCGCAGGCGAATGATGGGCCGGAACCACAGGAGCGCCACCCGGCGCTCTTTTGTGGTGTTTTGGGCAAAGCGGTGGCATGCTCGGCCTTCGTTTGAAGACGGGACCCCATGTCAAAGACCGCGCCCTCGCCCCCAGCCCCAGGCTCCGATCCAAGCTCCGATCCCGGTTCTGCTCCCGGCCCTGCCCACGTCCGGCCCCCCGGACGGGATGCAACACAAGGCCCGCGCCTGTTGTTCTTTTCCGGTGGCACGGCCCTCAACGAGATCTCGCGCAGGCTCAAGGCCTACACGCAGAACTCGGTGCATCTGATTACACCCTTCGACAGCGGTGGCTCATCACAGGTGCTGCGCAAAGCGTTTGGCATGCCCGCCGTCGGCGACCTGCGCAGCCGACTTATGGCGCTGGCGGATGGAACCGATAGAGGCCAGCCCGAGATCCTGCGCCTGTTCACCCATCGCTTTGCAAAACACGCATCACAGCGGAATGTGACACAGGACGCTGCCCGGCTCTTTGAGGGCACGCATCCGCTTTTGGAGGGGATTCCAACGCCGGTACGACAGCAAATCCGCGAAGACCTGCGCCAGTTTCAGGACGCCGCCCCGGCGGATCTGGACTATCGCAACGCCAGCATCGGCAACCTGATCCTCGCGGGGGGCTATCTGCGTCACGGCCGCCAGCTTGAGCCGGTGCTTGCCCAGATGTCGCGGATGGTGGCGGTGCGCGGCACCGTGCGCCCGATTGCGGATGTGAACCTAGAGATCGGTGCAGAGCTTCGGGACGGGCGGTGCGTCATCGGTCAGCGCCGGATGACCGGCAAGGAACACTTGCCGCTCACCAGCCCTATCGCGCGCCTCTTTCTGTCGGATCGCACCTGCGAACTGCCGGCGGATGCGGTGCCCCTCCCGCAAAGCAACCAAGACCTCATCGCCGGGGCGGACCTGATCTGCTACCCGCCCGGCAGTCTCTATTCGAGCGTGATCTGCAATCTCCTGCCCAAAGGTGTGGGCCAGGCCATTGCCGCGCGCAACGTGCCAAAGGTCTATGTCCCAAGCCTCGGCACAGATCCGGAATGTCTGGCGATGACGCTCTCGGATCAGATCTCTGCCCTACTGGCACCGCTGCGCCGGGACGCGGGCGATGTGGCCACCTCAGCCTTTCTCAGCCATGTGATCTGTGACCTCAGCGTGTCAGTGGCGGCACGCGCAGAGGTCCTGCGCGATCACGGCATCCCCTGCATCGCGCGGCCTTTGGCGGTCTCTTCGGGCAAGTCGCCCTGCTACGCGCCGGATGCCCTCTGCAGACAGCTGCTGGCACTGGCCTGAGCATGCTTCCCGCCCCGGACACTGTATTCGGGCCAATGCTTTCAGGCCAGAAAGTATCCGGTCAATTGCCAAAGATGTCCTGCAACACGCCATTCAAGGTGCGCTCAAGCTCCCGGCCAAAGCCGCCCCCATTGCGCCGCTGCGGCTGAGGTTCGGGTACCACGATCGGCTCGGGCGCTGCCATTGGCAGGGGCTGGGGGGCCAACCCATCGTGGACCCGCACCATCGTCTCGCGCCAGATCTCTGCGGGCAAACCGCCGCCGGTGACACCGGTGAGCGGCGTGTTGTCATCATAGCCCATCCAGACCCCGGCGACGTAATCGGCGGTAAAGCCAATAAACCATGCATCCTTGGCCGAAGAGGTGGTGCCGGATTTCCCTGCCGCCTGCCAGCCGGGGATCTGCGCGCGTTGCCCGGTGCCCTCGGCGATGACTTTTTCCATCATCCAGATCAGCTCCTGCGCCGCGACGGGGCGGATCACCCGCTCCCCCATGCCGCCGGACGCGCCCATCAATGGCTCTGAATCGCCGACCAGCGTCAGCGCCTCCACCCCGTAGGGTGTCACGGAGGAGCCACCGTTCAGGATGCCTGCATAGGCGCCGGTCATTTCCAGGAGCGTGCTTTCAGAGACGCCCAGCGCCAGCGAGGGCCCATCGGCAAGATCGCTCTCGATGCCGAATTCGCCTGCCACCAGACGCACCTTGTCGCGGCCCACCGCCTCGGAGACTTTGACCGCAGGCACATTGAGCGAGTCCCGAAGCGCGCGCGCCAATGTCACCTCGCCATAGAACTTGCGAGTGTAGTTCTGTGGGCACCACGGGCCGGAGCCGGGAATATCGAGACAATATTCCGCATCCAGCACCCGGTCATAGGGCGAATAGCCAAGCTCCAGCGCGGCGGCATAGACAAAGGGTTTGAACGCCGAACCGGTCTGGCGCTTGGCCTGCGTGGCGCGGTTGAACACACCCGAGGCACGCACCTTGCGCCCGCCCACCATGGCCCGCACCGCGCCATCGGCGCTCATCACGACCACGGCAGTCTGCGCCTTGGAGCCTGCACGCACCTTGTTTTCAAACACATAGTTCACCGCATCCTCGGCGGCCTGTTGCAGCCGTTGATCAAGCGTGGTGCGGATCACCACATCTTCGGTGGTCTGATCGCCCAGAAAGGACGGCACCGTGTCCATGATCCAATCGGCAAAATAGCCCCCCGCGCGCGCTGCCGCCGCCTCGCTCAGCTCCGCGGGATTGGCGGCGGCCATCTGGCGTTCCTTGGGGCTGAGGTAGCCCTGTTCTTCCATCAGCCGCAGCACAGTGGCCGCGCGATTGCGCGAGCGTTCGATATTGTTGGTGGGCGCCAGCGTCGACGGCGCAGTCAAGAGCCCCGCCAGCATCGCCGCCTCCGGCGGGTTCACCTGATTTGCGGATTTGCCGAAATAGCGCTGCGCAGCGGCCTCCACCCCATGTGCCCCACCGCCCATATAGGCGCGGTTCATATAGATGGAGAGGATCTCGTTCTTGGTGTATTTCACCTCCATCGCGAGGGCAAAGATAGCTTCCTTCCCCTTGCGCCAGAGCGACGACTGGCGGCAGTCGCTCTCATAGGCGGCTTCGCTCTCCCAGATGTCGGGATCATATTCCACCCCAAGGCACATCAGCTTGGCGGTCTGCTGGGTGATCGTAGAGCCCCCATGCCCCGACAGCGGGCCACGCCCTTCGCTGAGGTTGATGCGCACCGCGCTGGCGATGCCGCGCGGCGAAATCCCGAAATGGCGGTAAAATCGTTTGTCCTCGGTGGCGACGATCGCGTTCTTCAGATGCGGCGAGACGGTATCCGCCGTAACCACGCCGCCAAACTGATCGCCGCGCCATGCAAATGTCTTGCCGTTGCGATCGAGCAGCGTCACCGAGCCCTGATTCCGCCCATCCAGCAGCGCCTGATACTCGGGCAGCTTGGTGTAATGAAAGGCGACCGCCCCGGCCAGAAAGAGACCGCCGACAACCCCCATGCGCCAGCTCACCGCCCAGATCACCCGTGCCACGATCTGAAAGGGCAGCAACAGCCAGCCCAGGAGTCCACGTCTGCGCTGCGGGCGCGCGGTCTTGCGCCGTCCAAACAGGCTCCAGCCGCGTTTGGCCTTTTGTGGCGCGCGCTTCCTTGGCGCTTTTTGGGCCGGTTTACGCTGATTGCCGCCCAAATTGCGTTTCTCTGCAACCAGCGGGCCACGCCCGCGTCCAGTGCCGCGCCCAGAATTGCGCCCCTGAGTCATACTGAAAATCCTGTTCTGACTGCTCGTCTTTTAGGTCCCGGCGGGCTTACGCCTTCCTTGTTTTGCACAGAATAGCCCCTGTGGCCCCTGATGTAGAGAGGCGGTTTTCCGCCAAATACGATCTAATTTGCGCCTAAATAACAAGCAAAGCCCCTTTTTTCAGCGAAATTATTCAGCCGCAGCCCAGAAAACAGGCGTCTTTACCCTGCTGCCGCGTTCCCACGACTCGGGAGGAGCGATCTTCTGCACCTGCAAACATCGGGCGCATGGCCCGGGAAAGGGTGACGAGATGAAATTGATCATAGCAGCCATCAAACCCTTCAAGCTCGAAGAGGTGCGCGAAGCACTGACCAAGCTTGGGGTCTCCGGTTTGATGGTAACCGAAATCAAAGGCTTTGGCGCGCAAGCCGGTCACACCGAAATCTACCGTGGAGCCGAGTACGAAGTGAACTTCGTTCCCAAGGTGAAACTGGAAATCGTCGTGCCGTCCGACCTCGCTGACCAGGTCGTCGAGACCATTACCCAGGCATCCCGCACCGGCAAAATCGGAGATGGCAAGATCTTCGTGCTGGATGTGGCGCAGGCCGTGCGCGTGCGCACCGGGGAAACCAATCAAGACGCGCTCTAACGCGCCTTTCGCAAAGGAAAGCCAAAGAAATGAAGAAACTGACAGTGACACTCGCCGCCACGGCGCTGGCGACCCTGCCGGGTCTGGCCTTCGCGCAGGAAGCCGCGGCCGAGACACCAGACATCAACCCTTATATCTTCACCACGCTCCTGTTCCTGATCGGCGGTTTCCTGGTGTTCTGGATGGCCGCAGGCTTTGCCATGCTCGAAGCAGGCCTCGTGCGCTCCAAGAACGTGACCATGCAGCTCACCAAGAACGTGGCGCTCTTCTCGATCGCCGCGATCATGTACTGGCTCGTGGGCTTCAACCTGATGTATCCGGGTGATGGCTGGATCATCCCGGGCGTGATGGGGCCGCTCTTTGCCACCACCTCGCTGGAGCCCGTGGGCCTCGGTGCCGACGCCGCTGCGCTGGATTATGCCTCCGTGGGTTCGGACTTCTTCTTCCAGCTGATGTTCTGCGCCACCACCGCCTCCATCGTATCCGGCACGCTGGCCGAGCGCATCAAGCTGTGGCCCTTCCTGATCTTCGTCGCGATCCTGACCGGCGTGATCTACCCGATCGAGGCCTCCTGGGTCTGGGGTGAGGGCTTCCTCGATGGGCTGGGATTCTCTGACTTTGCGGGCTCCACCCTGGTGCATGCTGCTGGTGGCTTTGCAGCCCTCGCCGGTGCCCTGATCCTCGGTCCGCGGATCGGCAAATACAAAGATGGCCGTACCATTCCGATGCCTGGCTCCAACCTCGCACTGGCCACTCTGGGTACCTTCATCCTGTGGCTCGGCTGGTTTGGCTTCAACGGTGGTTCGCAGCTGGCGATGGGCACCGTGGGCGATGTGACCGACGTGTCGCGCATCTTTGCCAACACCAACATGGCTGCCGCAGCCGGTGCTGTGACCGCGCTGATCCTGACCCAGCTTCTTTTCAAGAAGCCCGACCTCACCATGATCCTGAACGGCGCACTGGCCGGTCTGGTCTCCATCACCGCAGGTCCGCTTGACCCGACCCTCTTTGGGGCGCTCCTGATCGGTGCCGTGGGTGGCGTGATCGTTGTCTTCACCGTGCCGATGCTCGACAAGATGAAGATCGACGACGTTGTGGGTGCGATCCCGGTTCACCTGCTGGCCGGTCTCTGGGGGACGTTTGCGGTTCCCTTCTACACCGAAGGCACCTCCTTCATCACTCAGATCGTCGGCTTTGCCACCATCGGTATCTTCACCTTCGTGGTCTCCGGTGTGGTCTGGATGATCCTGAAGGCCACCATGGGCATCCGCGTCTCCGAAGAGGACGAGATCAACGGTCTCGACATGGCGGAGCTCGGCATGGAAGCCTACCCGGAGTTCAAAGGCAGCTAAGCCTTCGCTCCATAGAACAAAAGAAAACGCGGCTCCTCGGGGCCGCGTTTTTTCATTCATTTATTCAGAATATTAGCGCACCGGCTCAAAGGTCGCATTGGACAGGGTGCAATCGCGGCTGACATCGCGCCCACAGGGCACTGGGTCCAAATCGCGCGACAGGCAAACCCGCGCTTCTTGAATAAACCCGTCACGACAGGTGATGGTCAGACTGTCCGCCGTGAGGCTTGGATTGGCCTTCAGGAAGGCCTCTTCGACCACCGATGCGGGCAGCGTCACCGCCTTGTCGAGCCGGCGAAACACCTCGGGTCGCGTGACCGTGTCATAAGCCTGCCGCGACAACGCGAAATAGTCCCGCGCCGAAAGCCCGCTGCAGGTGCCGTGTTTCTTCCACTGGTGCCACGCCAGCCCCGGAGAGCCCATGATGTCGCGCATCTCGCCGGTCTGTCGCCGGGTCGGCGGCGCCTCGGTGGTGCGGCAATAGCTTGGCCAGCCGCGATGAAACTGCGGCCAGAGCCCATGCAGGGTCCAGCCGTAATCATGCCGGTCGTCACATTGCTCAGAGCCCTTGGCATCGCCCTCGATCGCGCACCAGTTGGGCGACCAGCTCAGCGCCATCACATAGTAATCAAACGCCCCCGCGCGCTCACCCTCGGCCTGCGCCGCCCCCGCCACAAGCCCCGCAGCCGTCAAAACAGTGAAGAAAACTCCCCGCATTCGCCTCTTTCCTTATGGTTTCGAGCCGACTATATAGACGGGAAGTTCCCCGACAACGGAAACCCGCCCCGAAGCTCCGGGGAAGCCGATCTAAGGCGACGGGAGAGGTTTACCCGCAGGTTGTCCGGCTCAGGGTTGGGGACGGACGTGTTTCGAAGGAGTAAAGCACATGGCAAAACCGTTGATGGCCAAGGCGACCGCCGTGTGGCTGGTGGACAATACCACGATCAGCTTCAAGCAGATCGCTGATTTCGTTGGCATGCACGAGCTGGAAATTCAGGGCATCGCGGATGGCGATGTGGCCGCTGGCGTAAAGGGCTTTGACCCGATTGCAAACAACCAGCTGACCCAGGAAGAAATCACCACGGCGGAAAACAACCCGCTGCACAAGCTGAAGCTCAAGTTCAACGCCGCCGCCGCAGGCGAGGAAAAGCGCCGTGGCCCGCGCTACACCCCGCTGTCCAAGCGTCAGGACCGCCCGAACTCGATTCTCTGGCTGGTGAAATTCCATCCCGAGCTGGCCGATGCCCAAATCGCCAAGCTGGTGGGCACCACCAAACCGACCATTCAGTCGATCCGCGAGCGCACCCACTGGAACATCGCCAACATGGAGCCGATCGACCCGGTGGCGCTTGGCCTGTGTAAACAGTCCGAACTGGATGCAGCCGTGCAAAAGGCCGCCAAGAAGCGTGCCGCCGAAGGCGGCGTGATGAACGACGACGAGCGCCGCAAACTGGTCTCCACCGAGCAGTCGCTCGAGATGGACGCCGAGCCCAAGATCCCCTCCGCGATCGAAGGGCTGGAAACCTTCACGCTTGGCTCCTCTGACGAAGACGACAAGAAAGAAGACGAAATCGTCGACGCCGACAGCTTCTTCAACCTGCCCGCCAGCAGCGATGAGGACGAAGACGACGACAGCGACGATCCGCGCTACTGAGTGCGCGGCTGACAGGCCCACGCGCCTGCCGACGTCTGACAAAAACACCGCAGTCGCCCCGTGCGCTGCGGTGTTTTTTTTGCCTCTTGCCAATATCCGACAAAAATACTAGGGAAATAGCGCCCAGCCTCTCGCCCGGTCCAGATGCAAACGCGCCCGACACATCCCGAATGTGGTTTGAGGGGGCGCATAGGTAAAAGGCGCAGTATCAATGACCCTCCAGGTGACGCTCACTCCCGACTTGGCGCAGGCCCCTTTGGTGACCTTTGGCTTTGACCCGTTCGAGGCCCGGCTGGTGTCGATCATGCGCCACTTTGTTACGGCCGCCAACACGCCGGGCAGTCAGGCGTGGCACCGCGCCTTTGTCATTGCGGCAGAAAACTGGGGCGAAGCACATGGTCTGGCGGTTGCTCATACCTTGTGGCCCGTGGTGCGCGAGCTGCTTGAACTCAGAGAAGGCGATTTCACCTCCAACGACCCGCTCGATCTCGACACCCGCGACCTGCTCACCACCGATGAGGCGCAGTTTATCGCCATGCTGCACCACATGCGCCGCGACCATACCGCCAAGGCCCGCGATGCAGTCGAGGCGCTGACCCATGGGCATATGAACCCCGACCTCATTCGCGCGGGCCTGTCCTTTGCTGACCGCTTCCCCTCGGGCGCGCGGCAACGCCTGCGCGGCACTCCGGCCCTGCGCGTCGTCGGCTAAGGGTGCAAAAACAGCGGTTTCGCTCTCTCAACAGGCGGTCTGCGCGGGAAACCATGGCAAGCGGCCTTGCACGACCGGGGCGCGGGTAGTAGGCATTTTGCCAACGCAAGTCCCGGGAGGCGTTGAGAATGGACGATCCAAAAACCCTGGTTTCCACCGACTGGCTGGCCGCGCATCTGAAAGATCCCGACCTCAGGATCCTTGATGCTTCTTGGTATCTGCCGCAGATGGAGCGCGACGCAAAGGCCGAGTATGACGCCGAGCACATTCCCGGCGCGCGCTTCTTTGACATCGACGAGATTTCCGATCACCGCTCCGACCTGCCGCATATGGCGCCGCCGGTCGAGAAATTCATGTCCCGCCTGCGCGCCATGGGCGTCGGCGACGGGCACCAGGTGGTGATCTATGATGGCGCGGGGCTGTTTTCCGCCGCCAGAGTCTGGTGGCTCTTCCGTCTGATGGGACAGGTCAATGTGGCCGTGCTCGACGGTGGCCTCCCGAAGTGGAAAGCCGAAGGTCGCCCGCTCGAGGATCTGCCGCCGGTCATCCGCGACCGTCACATGACCGTGCGAGTGCAAAACCAGCTGGTGCGCGATGTGACCCAGGTGTCCTCTGCTGCCAAGCTCGGCGATCACGAGATCATCGACGCCCGCGCCGCCGAACGCTTTCGCGGTGAGGCGCCCGAACCCCGTCCGGGCATGCGCGCAGGTCACATCCCGGGCTCCAAGAACGTCCCCTTCACCACGCTTCTCAATGACGACGGCACGATGAAGGACGCCGACACCCTGCGCCGCCTCTTTGAAGCCGCCGGTGTTGATCTCACAAAGCCTGCCATCACCTCTTGCGGATCGGGCGTCACCGCCGCCGTGCTCAGCCTCGCCATGGAGCGCATGGGCAAGCACGATCACGCGCTCTATGACGGCTCATGGAGCGAATGGGGCGCCTTCCCCACTCTTCCCGTTGCAACCGGAGACAACTGAGACATGTTCGAGAACCTCAAACCCCAGCCTGCCGACAAGATTCTGGCGCTGATGCAGATGTACCGCGAAGATCCGCGGGACCAGAAGGTCGATCTGGGTGTAGGTGTCTACAAGAACGCCGAGGGTGTGACCCCGGTGATGCGCGCCGTGAAGGCCGCAGAACAGCGCATCATCGACGAGCAGACCACCAAGGCCTACACCGGCCTCGCGGGTGATCCCGCCTATGCCGACACGATGATCGACCTGATCCTCGGCACCTCGGTCGAGCGCAGCAAGATCGCCGCCGTCGCGACTCCCGGTGGCACCGGCGCCGTGCGTCAGGCCTTTGAACTGATCAAGATGGCCAACCCAGAGGCACGCGTTTTTGTGTCCGACCCCACCTGGCCCAACCACGTGTCGATCCTGAAATACGTCGGCATCGAAACCGTAGTCTACCGCTACTTTGACACCGAGACCCGTGCCGTGAACTTCGACGGTATGATCGAAGATCTCAAAGGCGCCAAGACAGGCGACGTGGTTCTGCTGCACGGCTGCTGCCACAACCCGACCGGCGCCAACCTCAACATCAGCCAGTGGAAAGCCGTGGTCGAGCTGCTCAACGAACGCGGCCTGATCCCGATGATCGACATCGCCTATCAGGGCTTTGGCGACGGTCTCGAAGAAGACGCCGCCGGCGTGCGCCTTGTGGCCTCTTCGGTGCCGGAATGCCTGATCGCGGCGAGCTGCTCCAAGAACTTTGGCATCTACCGCGAGCGCACTGGCCTTCTGATGGCGATCAGCCAGAAGGGCGACGAAGCCGGTCTCAACCAAAAGACCCTCGCCTACCTGAACCGCCAGAACTACTCCTTCCCGCCTGATCACGGCGCACGCGTTGTGACCACGATCCTGAACGATCCCGAGCTGCGCGCGGATTGGCAGAAAGAGCTGGAAGAAACCCGCCTGGGCATGCTCGCCCTGCGCCAGCAGCTCGCGGATGAGCTGCAGCGCCTCTCCGGGTCGGATCGCTTCGGCTTTATTGCAGAGCACCGCGGCATGTTCTCCCTGCTCGGCACCACGCCCGAACTCGTCGAGAAAATGCGTGTGGACGCAGGGATTTACATGGTCGGGGACAGCCGTCTCAATATTGCGGGGCTCAACGCACAGACCGTGCCGATCCTTGCCAAGGCGATCATCGACGCCGGCGTCTGATCCTACGCTGAGATTTAGAAAACGCGCTCCCTCGGGGGCGCGTTTTTTAGTTTTGGGGGGCAAGCTTCGCCCTGTTGGGGGCAGGCATCGCCCGGACTCAGGCGTCAGCAGCGCGCAGGATCGCGCGCGCCACATCAGGCTCTGCCGCCAGCGCGGGCGCAACCAGCGCCTCGGCCTCTGCCATCAGCTCTTCGGGCGCTACGATCCGGTCGATCAGCCCAAAGCCATAGGCCTCCTCGGCGGTGATCTTCTGCCCTGCCGCAAGGATCAGCTTGGTGCGCGCAGGCCCCACAAGCGCCCGCATCCGCATCGCATCCGAGGGCTGCGGCAGATAGCCAAGCTGCATCACCGGATAGAACACCTTGGCCGTGGGCACCGCGATGCGCAGATCACAGGCCAGCGCCATGCCATTGGCCCCGCCCGCCAGTGTCCCGTTGAGGGCCGCAACCTTGAGACAGGCGAGCGCCGCAAGCGCGCCCGAGAGCTCTTCCCACAAAGGCGAGGTCGCAAGCCCCGCCTTTGCCGCGTCCAGATCCGCGCCTGCGCTGAACACCTTGCCGGTGCCGGTCAGGATCAGCGCGCGGGCCTCTGTGGCGGTGCGCAGGATCTCGATCATCTGCGCCAGCATCTCGGGCGTCAGCGCATTGGCCTTCTCGGGCCGGTTGAGCCGCAAGGTCAGCAGCCCGCGCGAATCCTGATGATGGTCGATCATATGAGACCAACCCGTTTGCGGATGCCTTCATCGCGCAGCGCGATCTCGGTGCCCACAAATTCATCCGCATCCGTGCTTAGCATCCACATCAGCGTGCGCGCGGGCCATTCGGCGGGAATGTGATCTTCCCAGGCCAGCTGGCTCACCGGGTTGATGCCGCTGGCCTTGATCTCACGCTGCATCTGCGTGGCCACCGTACCGGGCGAGAGCCCCATCACGCGGATGCCATTCTCGCCTTCTTCAAGGTGCAGCGCCTCGGTGAGCATGGCCGCCCCGGCCTTGGAGGTGCAATAGGCGCTCCAGCCCTCGAGCGGACGTTGCGAGGCCCCCGACCCGATGGTCAGCACCGCACCACCGCCTGCCGCTTTGAGATGAGGCAGACCAGCACGCATCATGTTGAAAACGCCGGTGATATTCACATTGATGAGCTGCGCCCAACCGGCGGGGTCCGCCTCTTCGAGCCGTGCGATGGGGTCGATCATGCCTGCGTTGCAAATCAGCACATCGAGGCTGCCAAAATGATCGCGCGCCCGCGCAAACGTCGCCTCCACGGCGGCGTAATCCGCCACGTCGCAAGCCAGCGCCAGCGCTTTCTCGCCGATCTCCTGCGCCAGCGTCTCCAGCGCGTCCGCGCTGCGTGCAAGCAAGACGACATTGGCGCCCTCTGCGGCAAATTCCCTTGCCGCACTGGCCCCGATCCCGCGGCTTGCACCGGAAATGACGATCGTTTTATTCGCGAATTTCATAAATTGTCTCCCAGTGGATGAGTTCTTATGTGTTAATCTGGCTTGGGGGGAACGGTCCAGACATTCGCTCCCTTGACCGCACGCGTACAAGCGGAGAGGTTCGCCCCAACGCTTCGATAGGAAAGGTTGTTGTTATGTCTATTTCTTTTGTTCGCAAGCTGGGCGCCGTCGCGCCGGTTCTGCTGATTGCCCAGGCGGCACATGCTGACGTCACGGCACAGGACGTCTGGGCCGACTGGAAGGACTACATGTCCAGCACCGGCTACGAGATCACCGCAACCGAAACCGAAAGCAGCGGCAAGCTCACCGTTTCCGACATCACCATGTCGATGGATGTCGAGGGCGACTCCTTCTCCATGACCATGGGATCGCTCGATTTCATCGAGAACGGCAATGGCACCGTGAACGTCGTGATGCCCACCACTTTCCCGATGTCCTTCAACGTCAACGCAGATGGCGATGCGATCTCTGGGGATCTCCTCTATACCCACGACGGCAGCCCGATGGTCGTGAGCGGCGACACCTCGGAAATGGCGTATAACTACACCGTTGCGACCTCCGCCATCAGCCTCGCCAACCTGGTGATCGACGGCGATGCTGTGCCCGCAGACGCGATCATGCTCAATGTCAACGTGACCGATATGGTCAGCAACACGCTGATGAAGATCGGCGATGTGCGCTCTTATTCGCAGACCATGACCATGGCCTCGGTTGCCTATGACTTCATGTTCCAGGAGCCCGAAGGGGACGATGGCGCAGCCTTCAACGGCGCGCTGCAGGGGCTTGAGTTCACCGGTGACATGACCATCCCCGAGGTCGACGATCCCAGCGATGTGGCCGCGATGCTCAAGGCGGGCATGGCCTATGTGGGTGGCTTCACCTTCGAATCCGGCAACACCAATGTCAAAGGCAGCGACGGTCCGGATAATTTCGACTTTCAGACCTCCTCCAATGGTGGCGCAATCAACATCGGACTGAGCCCCGCCGGCGTGAACTATGACGTGACCCAGCGTGACACGACGCTCAACATGATGGGGTCCGACATTCCCTTCCCGGTCTCGCTCAGCATGAAAGAAATGGGCATGAACTTTGCCATGCCGCTGACCAAGTCCGACGAGGAGCAGGATTTTGCCCTCGGGATCGCGCTGCGTGAATTTGCGGTGCCGGACATGCTCTGGGGTCTGATCGACCCGGCGGGCGAGCTGCCGCGCGACCCTGCAAACCTCGTTGTGGATCTCTCCGGCAAGGGCAAGCTGTTCTTTGACCTCGTGGACGAAGAGCAAATGGCCGCCGTGGAATCCGGTGAAGAAATGCCGGGCGAGGTAAACTCCCTCAGCATCAACGAGATCCTGCTCTCGGTTGCAGGTGCCGAACTGACAGGTGACGGCGCCTTCACCTTTGACAACACCGACCTCGAGAGCTTTGACGGCATGCCCGCCCCCGAAGGCGAAGCCAGCCTGAAGCTGGTGGGTGCAAACGCCCTGATCGACAAGCTGATCGGCATGGGCCTCGTCTCCGAGGATGACGCCATGGGCGCGCGCATGATGATGGGCATGTTCACGGTTCCGGCAGGCGACGACACCGTGACCTCCAAGATCGAAGTCAACGAAGAAGGCCATGTGCTCGCCAACGGCCAGCGCCTGAAGTAACGCGCACAGGGCCACGCCCACAGGATCAGAGGCCGCTCCTTTGCCGGGGCGGCCTCTTTTTATGGCGCAGAGCCCTTGCGATACGGCGGCGCTCTGGCTAGCTCTGGTTCAATGCCACCCATTTGCGAAGGTGCCCATGACACAGACTCCTGAAACGCTTTGCCACGCCCTCCTTGATGCCGCCCAAAAGGCCGGGGCCGATTCTGCCGACGCCATGGCCGCCGAGGGCAGCTCGCTCTCGATCGAGGTGCGCGAGGGCGCGCTGGAACATGCAGAGCGCTCCGAAGGGGTGGACATCGGGCTGCGGGTCTTTGTCGGCCAGCGTCAGGCGCAGGTGTCCTCCTCCGATACCCGCCCCGAAACCCTGACCGCGATGGCCGAACGCGCCGTGGCCATGGCCAAAGAAGCGCCCGAAGATCCCTATGCCGGGCTTGCTGACCCCGCGCAGCTGGCCAAATCCTGGGATCTCGACGCGCTTGAGATGGCCGACCCCAGCGCCGAGCCTGCGCCCGATCAACTGCAACAGGACGCGCTGGCCGCCGAAAGCGCCTGCGCCGCCATCGACGGCATTTCTCAGGTCCAGTCCGCCGCGGCGGGCTATGGGCGTCATGACATCCACATGGCGGCAAGCAACGGGTTCTCCGGGGGCTATGCGCGCACCAGCCGCTCGATCTCCTGTGTGGGGATTGCGGGCACCGGCACCGGCATGGAGCGCGACTATGACGGCGACAGCCGCATCTATCAAACCGATCTGCGCAGCGCCGAAGAGATCGGGCGCACCGCTGGCGAGCGCGCCATCGAACGTGTGAACGCCCGCCGCCCCAAGACCGGCGCCTATCCCGTGCTCTTTGACGAGCGGATCTCCTCATCCCTCATCGGGCATCTTCTGGGTGCCGCCAATGGCGCGTCGGTGGCGCGCGGCTCCTCGTGGCTCAAGGACAGTCTCGGCGCGCAGATCCTGCCCGAGGCCTTCTCGGTCATCGAGGACCCCCTGCGCCCCCGCGTTTCAGGCTCGCGCCCCTTTGATGGCGAAGGCCTGCCCACGCAGCGCCGCGCGATCGTCGACAAGGGCGTGCTGACCGGCTGGACCATGGATCTGGCTTCGGCGCGCAAACTTGGCCTTGAGAGCACAGGCAACGCCGCGCGTGGCATCGGGTCGGTGCCGTCGCCCTCCAACTGGAACATCGCTCTGACCCAGGGGCAACAGACCCGCGAAGAGCTGCTGCGCGACATGGGCACCGGGCTTCTGGTCACCTCGATGATCGGCTCCACCATCAACCCCAACACGGGCGACTACTCGCGCGGCGCTTCGGGCTTCTGGGTGGAGAACGGCGAGATCCAGTATCCGGTCAACGAGGTCACGATTGCCGGGAACCTCCTCGATATGCTGAAAACGCTGGTCGCCGCCAACGACGCCCGTACACATCTGTCGCGGGTGGTGCCATCGCTTCTGGTAGAGGGACTGACCCTTGCCGGAGAATGACCTCTCCCTGCTGATAGGGGCGGCCCAAAAGGCGGGCGAGATCGCGGGGCAATTCACCGGCACCGAAGCACAGAAATGGGACAAGCCGGATGGCGCGGGCCCGGTGACAGAGGCGGATCTCGCGGTCAATCGCTACCTCGAGGACAGCCTGCGCGCCGCCCGGCCCGATTATGGCTGGCTCTCGGAGGAGAGCGAGGACGACCCGACGCGCCAATCGCGCGCGCGCGTTTTTGTGATCGACCCAATTGACGGCACCCGCAGCTTTGCCGATGGCTCTCGCACCTGGGCGCATTCGCTCGCGATTGTCGAGCAGGGCACGCCCATCGCGGCGGTGGTCTACCTGCCACAGCGGGATCTGCTCTTTGCCGCCGCCTCGGGTCAGGGCGCCACCTGCAATGGTGCGCGGCTCCAGACCACGCGCGCGCAGAACCCCGAGACCGCACATATCCTCAGTGCCAAGCCAACGCTCGAGGCCAAGCACTGGCAGGGCGGCACACCACCGGGGTTTCAGCGCAGCCACCGCCCTTCGCTCGCCTATCGCATGTCGCGGGTCGCCGATGGCAGCTATGATGCCATGCTGACCCTGCGCCCCACCTGGGAGTGGGACATCGCCGCAGGGGTGCTGATCGTGCAGGAATCCGGCGGGCGGGCCACGGACCGCGATGGCGCGCCCTTGCGGTTCAATCGCGCCGACGCGCTGCAAAACGGGGTTGTCGCGGGCGGACCCAAGATGCACCGCGCCTTGCTCAACCGGCTGGTCTATGGCGCACAGGGGTCCAAACCCTGATGTTTGGCCCCGGCGGAACACAGATCCCAAACCCCCTGCGGCTGAAACGCCCCGAGGGCGAGCTGGTCTGGGCCCATGCGACCACCCAGGAACGTCTCTTGGGGCTTTGTGACGTGGGCTGTCGTCTCAAAATGATGCGCCCGGACCTCTCGGTGATGCTCACGTGGGAAGAGGACATGCGGCCCGCCAAATTGCCCGAGGGCTGCGACATCCCGCTCGGGCCGCTGACGGTGGAGCAACCCAACGACATTCGCAACTTTCTGGACAATTGGTCTCCCGATGTCTGCGTCTGGGCGGGCGGGCGTTTGCGTCGCCTCCTGATGCGCCAGATGCGCGAGCGGGAGATGCCCGCGCTCTTGTGCGACATCGACGCGGACGAGCTGCCAAGCCGGGCTTCGCGCTGGCTGCCGGATCAGCGCCATCGTCTGCTCAACGGGTTTGCCGCGATCCTGGTGCCAGGCACCGAGGTCTCAGAGCGGCTGAAACGTGCAGGTGTTGCGCCCGAACGCATCCACCCCGCAGGCCGCCTGTTTCAATCCAGCACCCCGCCAAGCTGCAACGACGACGAACTGGCGCAGATGCAGAAACAATTTGCCAGCCGCCCGCTCTGGCTTGCCGCGCATGTCTCGCTTTCGGAACTCCCCGCCGTGCTCAAGGCGCACCGGGGGGCCCTGCGACTGCTGCACCGGCTCTTGCTGGTGCTCACGGTGGACACGTTTGAGGATCTCGACGCCGCCCGCAGCCTCCTCAGAAAAGAGGGGCTCTCCTTTGCCGACTGGGACATGGGCGAAGACCCCGAGGACCACACGCAGGTCGCCATTGGCCTCACGGAAAATCTTGGTCTGTGGTATCGGCTCTGCCCGATCAGTTTCCTCGGCAACAGCCTCATTCGGGGGGCGCAGGGCACCAACCCGCTGGACGCCGCCGCACTTGGCTCTGCGATCCTGCATGGCCCCGGCGTCGTCGCCCATGCCCAGGCCTATCAGCGCCTCGCGGCCCTTGATGCGGCCGAGCGGATCCACGGCGAAGAAGAGCTTGCCGATGCTGTCTTTCGCCTGTCATCACCGGACCGTGCCGCCGAAATGGCCCTTGCGGGCTGGCAGGTGGTGACCGAAGGTGCGGTCATGACAGACACCCTCCTAGAGCGGATCCAGGATCTGCTGGATCAAAGCGAACTCTCCCATGCGCCCGCCTGAATTCTGGAACAAACCGCCCAGCCACTTTGACCTGCGCGCCTGCCTGCTGTCGCCGCTGGGCGCTCTTTATGCCAAAGGCACTGCCACGCGGCTGCGCAAGGGCGCGCCCACACGGGCGCCAGTGCCGGTGATCTGTGTCGGCAATCTCAATGCAGGTGGCACCGGCAAGACCCCGACCGTGATCTGGCTGATGGAGCAACTGGGCGCTGCCGGCCACGAGGTCCATGTGGTCTCGCGCGGCTATGGCGGTCGCCTTGAGGGGCCCGTTCAGGTGGACCCGCGCCGCCACAGCGCCGCCGATGTCGGTGATGAGCCGCTGCTGATGGCTGCCTTTGGCGAGGTCTGGGTCGCCAGGGATCGCGGTGCGGGCGTGACCGAGGCCGCCGCCGCCGGAGCCTCGGTAATCGTGATGGATGACGGGTTTCAGAACCCCTCGGTGGCCAAGGATTTCTCCATCATCGTGGTGGACGCCAAACGCGGCTTTGGCAACGGGCGCTGCCTGCCTGCGGGGCCGCTACGCGAGCCGGTTGCCACCGGCCTCAGCCGCGCCGATCTGGTGATGTCGCTGGGCGATACGCGCGCACAAGAGACGTTTCAATCCACCTGGGGCGCAGCGATCCCGGTGCCCCACCTCACCGGCCATGTAGAGCCGCTGCCCACCGGCATGCCATGGCAGGGCACCAAGGTGCTGGCTTTTGCGGGCATCGGCCATCCGGAGAAATTCTTTGCCACACTGCGCGGACTGGGGGCCGAACTCTGCCGGGCCGAGGCGCTCGAGGATCACCAGACGCTTGCGCCCGCGCTCCTCACCCGTCTCGAACAGGAGGCACGCCTTCTGGGTGCGCAACTGGTCACAACCGAAAAGGACGCCGTGCGCCTGCCGCTGAGCTTTCGGCCCAAGGTCATCACCCTGCCGGTGCGCCTGCGGGTCGCGCAGGGCGACACGCTTCTGGCCCGCCTCAAAGACATCGCGCCGCCCCCCGACTAGGAGAGCGGCGCGCACAACCGTCAGCGACGGATCTCTTTAGCCTTCAAGCTCGGCGTCGATCAGCGCCTTCAGATCCTCATAGGGCTGGTTGGCGATCTTGGTGCCGTTGAGGATGAAAGACGGGGTCGAGCTGATGTCATCCTTGGTGGCGTTCTCCTGATACCAGGTCACCAGCGTCTGTGCCTTGGTGGCGTCCTGCAGGCAGGCCTCCAGCGCGTCGCCGTCCACACCGGCCACGCGACCGATCTTTTTCAGCGCTTCCACCATCTCGGCAGGGCCGCCAGCACGGGTCCATTCGGCCTGCTGCTTGAAGATCAGATCGGTGATGCCAAAGAACTTTTCTTCGCCACCACAGCGCGCAACCATCGACGCCCAGAGACCAAAGCGGTCGAAATAGACCTCGCGGTAGACCAGCTTGACCTTGCCGGTGTCGATATATTCGGCCTTCAGCTTCTTGTAGGCATCGGCATGGAAATTCGCGCAATGCGGGCAGGTGTAGGACGAATATTCGATCAAGGTCACAGGCGCGTCTTCGGCGCCCTGTACCATTTCCATGATCGTGGAGGTGTCCACCTCTGCCGCCTCGGCGCCCTGGCTGCTCTCTTGCGCATTGGCCGCGCTCACCAGCTGGATGTCCAAAAGGCTTGCGTTGTCTTCGCGGCCCGAGAAATTGTTGATCGCGTATACGCCCGCTGCAACGGCAACGGCCGCGCAGATACCTGTCATGATGCGGGTCATTTATACCCCTTTCGCAGTGATTTTTGTCGTGTCAGCACGTTGCGCCCAAGCCGCTCGAGAGCTGCGCGCAAGTCGTCATTCTCTACACCCGTCGCCGTCTCCTTGGCGGCGGCCACATCCTCTGGCGCAGGCTCTTCCTGTTTGCGCGTCTTGGGCGCATAGCGAAAATCCACCTGCCCGTCGGCAAATCCGATTGGGGCGGTCTGCGTGATGTGAAGTTTGGAAATGGCGTTATAGCCATAGACCGCGTTCACCTTCTCGCGCAGTGCCGCCTTTTGCATCTCCAGCATCGGCGCCATTGCCCCCGTGGTCAGCACCGTCAGCGTCGCCCCAAAACCGCCGCGCCCATAGCCGACCTTCACAGGGCGCGCCATGGCCGCCAGCTCCGGGCCGACGATCTCTTCCCAATGGGTCAACAGCCGTGACACCGCAAAGCCGCGGCTTTCGCCCGCCTTGCGAATCTGATCGTTGAGCAACGATCCCGTGCGTTTGAAACCGCGTGTGGAGGAATGCCTATATGCCATACCAGTGGTTTTGCGTGTGTCTCGGCCCTATTGTAAAGGGCCGAGTGCAAGAGACCAGCCAAACCCAGAGGCCAAAGGATAAAGAATGCGTGACCACCCCGTGTCTGCCGAGCAACTGAGCCAGGATCTCTTGGCGTGGTACGATACCCACGCCCGCGAGATGCCATGGCGCGTCGGCCCCACTGCACGCGCCTCCGGTGTGCGCCCCGATCCCTATCGGATCTGGCTCAGCGAGGTCATGCTGCAACAAACCACCGTCGCCGCCGTCAAAGACTATTTCGAACGGTTCACCCGGCGCTGGCCCCGCGTCGGCGATCTCGCCGCTGCCGAGGACGGCGATGTCATGGCAGAGTGGGCGGGGCTCGGCTATTACGCCCGCGCGCGCAACCTGTTGAAATGTGCCCGCGTGGTGGCGGAGGAGTTTGAGGGTGTGTTTCCAGATGCCTATGAGGGGCTGATCGCACTGCCCGGCATCGGGCCTTATACGGCAGCGGCGATCTCTGCCATTGCCTTTGACCGGCCCGAGACGGTGCTTGATGGCAATGTGGAACGGGTGATGGCGCGGCTTCATGACGAACACGAACCGCTTCCGGCAGTGAAACCCGTGCTCAAGGCGCATGCCGCCCATTTGACGCCTAGCGCGCGGCCCGGCGACTATGCGCAAGCGGTGATGGATCTCGGGGCCACCATCTGCACGCCCAAATCGCCCGCGTGCGGCATCTGCCCCTGGCGCGATCCCTGCCGCGCCCGCGTCAAGGGCACCGCGCCCGAACTGCCCAAAAAAACGCCCAAGAAACCCAAACCCACCCGCTATGGGTTTGTCTATCTGGCGCGCAGTGCCGAAGGCGACTGGCTCCTCGAGCGCCGCCCCGACAAGGGGCTTTTGGGGGGGATGCTGGGCTGGCCCGGTTCAGAGTGGAACGACGCTCCCACCGAGACGCCGCCCTTTGATGCCGACTGGCAGGATCTGGGCGCCGAGGTCCGTCACACCTTCACCCATTTCCACCTGATCCTGCAGGTGCGCAGCGCCGAGCTGCCCGCGGATTTTGAGCCCCGCGCAGGTCAGGAACTGGTCCGACGCCACGACTTCCGCCCCTCCAGCCTGCCCACCGTCATGCGCAAGGCCTTTGATCTGACGCGCCGCTAAGTTCACGACTTCCCCCTTGGGATACGCCCCGAACGGGTCTAGGCTCCAGAGTGAGACGCCTCTGCCGCATGGAGACCTTCATGACTGAGTTCATCCCGACCGAGAAACTGCGTGACTGGCGCCATGCGTTGCCCTTCTGGCTGTCACTGGCGCTGGTGCCGCTGGTCTGGGCTGGCGCCTATCTGGGCAGTTGGTGGGTGCTGATGACACCGCTGGCAACCTGGTATCTCTTTGCGGTTCTGGACGGGGTTCTCGGACTCGAACTCGAAAATGCCGACCCGCAAACGGCCGAGGCGGACCTCAAGTGGTATGTGCGGCTGACCTCGGTCTGGGTGCCGATCCATGTTCTGTGCCTCTTTGGCCTTATCGCCTATGTCAGCGACGCCACGCATCTGAGCCGGCTTGAAAAGATCGGCGTTTTCTTTGGCATGGGGGTGATCTCTGGCACCATCGGGATCAACTACAGCCACGAGCTGATGCACCAACGCAGCCGACTGGAGCGCTGGCTCGCGGATATTCTGCTTGCCATGGTGCTCTATTCGCATTTTCGCTCCGAGCATCTTCTGGTGCATCACCGCTATGTGGGCACCCCCCGCGACCCGGTGACGGCGCGCTATAACGAGGGGTTTCACCGCTTTTATCCGCGCGTGCTCTGGCAATGCTGGCGCTCTGCGTTTGGAGCCGAGGCAGACCGGCTGGCGCGCAAATCCCTGCCCTGGACACACCGCAGCAATCCCTTCTGGCGCTATTGGGCGCTTCAGCTCGGGATGCTTGCACTGGCCTTTGCCATAGGCGGGCTGTCGGGGGTGTTGCTGTTCCTTGTGCAGGCCAGCGCCGCGATCTGGCAGCTGGAGCTGGTGAATTACATCGAACACTATGGGCTGACGCGCAAACATCTGGGCGATGGCAAATACGAACATGTCAAACCGCATCACTCGTGGAACGCCGCGCATAAGGCCTCGAACTGGCTGCTGATCAACCTGCAGCGCCACTCCGACCATCACTACAAACCCGACCGGCGCTTTCCCCTGCTGCAGAACTACTCCGCATCCGAAGCGCCGCAATTGCCCTATGGGTATCCGGTGATGTCGATTGCGGCGATGATCCCGCCGCTGTGGCAGCGCATCATGAACCCGCGCGTGCGGCGCTGGCGCAAGCAATATTACCCGGAGATCACGGACTGGAAGCCCTACAACCGGCACCAAACCCCGATGCCGCGCTGACGATCGCTCGGCCCTGAGTGCACCGGTGGCCGGATGTACGCCATGTCTGGCGCTGGCATCCTGTCTCGTGCTTACATCCTGCGTCGCGTTTGGCTCATGCCGCGCGACTGCATTGCGCCTCTCTCTGGCCGGGATTGCCCCCAGGCACAAATGGGTGCCTTTCAGGTTTGCGTCTCACACGCGCTGCGCGTGACACCCTTACACCCTAGCCGCGATTGGCGAGACGTTCGAACTCCTGATCCTGCGCCGCCTCTCGCAACGCAATATCGCCAGTTTTGAACCCGTCCATGCTGGCCTTCAGCGCCGCCGAGTCCTGCGCCAGCGCATCCGCGGTGCTGGAGACCTCATTGGCCTGATCGGCGCTGTCCTGCGTGTATCGATCCAGCCGCTCCATCCGCTCGCTGATGTTTTCAAGCTGGCCGGTCTGCTCAAAGATCACACCGTCGACCTCTTGCATGATCCGCGCCACGTTGTCCGCGCTTGATCGGATGCTGTCGAGCCGCTCCCCGGTCTGATGCACCAATTGACACCCCTCGAGGACCTGATCAGAGCTGGTGGCAATCAGTTTCTTGATATCATCCGCCGCATCCGTGGCCCGGCTTGCAAGCGCGCGCACCTCCGATGCCACGACAGCAAAGCCTTTGCCAGCTTCGCCCGCGCGCGCGGCCTCCACCCCGGCGTTGAGCGCAAGCAATGTGGTCTGAAAACTGATTTCATCAATCACATCAACGATCTTGTTGATCTGGCTGGAGGATTGTTCGATCCGTTCGACCGCCGTAATCGCATCGCGCACAACCGCGCCGCCCTCCTCGGCCACAAGCCGGTTGGCCTCGATCTGTTTGGCGGCATCGTTGACCTTCTCGCTGGTCAGTCGTGTGCTGCAGGTCATGCTGTTCACAGACGTCACAGTCTCGTTCAGGGTGCTGGCCTGTTCGCCCGAACGATGCGCCATCTCGCGGGTCATACGCGCGGTCTCGGCCATCTTGGCATCCACCGAATGCGCGCGCCGGGTGGCATCCGACAGGATCCCCGACCAGTGGCGCAGCAGGTGATTGTACGACAGACGCACATTGTCATAGCGCTCCGGCAAGCCGCCCTTGTCGCCCGACGGCATCTCGGTGGTCAGATCCCCGGATTCCAGTCGCTGAATCCCCTGGGTCATGACCGTGAGCGCCTTTTCACGTTCCTGCAGCTGCGCGTCGATATACCCTGCGATCACCCGCTCGCAATCAAACAGAATGAGCCGCTGCAGCGCGCGCGCCTGTTTCATCCTTGCCTTGGTGCCGCGCCAGCCGTTTTTCTGCGTCAGGACCACCTCGAGGATACGGTCGCCCACCGTGGCATAGCCGCCCAGAAACAGGTGAAACGGCAGATCAACCTCAAAATGCACCCGTCCAACCTTGTCGGCAGAGCTCATGTAGCTGTCGTCAAAACGTCCCGAGAAGAGCTTCACCCAATGGGCGCGCTGCGCAGCCTTGGCATGGGCTACGATCTGTTCGGTCGGAAAATACCCTTTGGTTTCCGGCCGCGACAGGCAGAGGTCGTAGAAATCGTCGAGAACAGCATCAATGTGGCGCTCCACGAGGGGCGCCATACCGACAATAGAAGAACGATCTTCCTCGCCAAGTCCGAACCAGAAAAGCAGCTCGTCTCGATGGATCTGCGACATCACATAAACCTTTTGAAATGGTGATGTCACCATAGGTTCAGACCCTTAACGAATGGCTTATCAAAGCGACGTCAGGGCCCAGACCGGCATGGGTTCTTGCAGTCCACGGATGGTTTGCTCCGGCGTACAGTGAAAACCGCGCAAAAGCGCCGCAGCACCGCCCTCCTCTTGCACCCGGCGATAGAGCGCGTCGCTCATCACGATTCGGGCCTGCATCGGGCGGGTCATGCCCTCAAGCCGCGAGGCGATGTTCACGGCGGTGCCAATGACGGCGTATTCCAGGCGGTTTGCGCCGATGTCGCCTTGCACCGCCTCGCCAAAATGGATGCCGATGCTAGCATGGATCTCAGGCTCTCCAGCGGCGCGGCGCTCGGCGTTCCACTGGTCCAGCACCACGCACATCGCCCGCGCGCAGGCCAGCGCGTCCGAGGCATCCTGCGGGCCCGGAGCAGGCGTGCCAAAGGTCGCCATCAACCCATCCCCAAGATATTTGTCGAGCGTGCCGCCATGGCGAAAGACTTCCGCCTCCATTCGGCCATGAAACCCGCGCAAGAGCTCGATCACCTCGACCGCGTCCCGGTGCTCTGCCAGTCGCGTAAAGCCAACGATATCAACAAATAAAATCGCGATACGCGAGGTGCGCACCTGGCTGAGCGCCTCGTCGTTCTGCGACAGCTGGTCGACCACATTGGGCGAGAAGTAGCGCGACAGATTGGCCCGCTCTCGCGCCAGATCGGCATTCTGGTCCAGCATCAGATAAAACCGCCGGGTGGATTGCGCCAGGATCGCTGCCACCATCAGGAACACCATCGCTTCCTGGATGCGAAACCGGAATCCGACGTCGTTTGGACTGTACAAATCCTGCACATGCGGCCAGTCCACCAGCACCTCCGAGAGGCGCCGCGCCAGCTCTTCGTCCGGGGTCATGAAGGCCCACATCAGCCCCGCCGCCCCGAGCCAGATCACGCTTGCCCAGACCCCGATCGCCATCACCGTCCGCCAGCTGTAGGCAAGGGCACCAGTTGCTAGAATAATAAAGAAATACATGAAGTTATCATACTGATACAGCATCGGTACCGGCATCTCGTTCGGATCGAACGGATTGGGTACCACCATGCCAAAGGTCATCAGTACAAGGTCCAGCATGATCAGGCCCAGCTCGGCCCGCGACCGCCCCACCCGCGCAAAACGGCGGATGAAAAACCCGTTGACGCACAGGAGCGCGAGGAGCGCCACATAATAGAGCTGCGACGGCTCCGGATAGACCGCAATGAGGAACACGGCCACCATCGGCATGATGATCCAGCGCGCCAGAACGGCCATCTCGACGCCACGCTTCTTGTGTTCCTCGAGCGCGGCATGGATGTGTTGGGACTGCAACGCGTCGTCTTGCAAAATCGGATCCAGCGACGCGCGCGCGGGCGGGTCTGCTTTGGTTAGGGCGACATCAGCCATCCGGCCCTCCCTTGGGGATTTTGGCTACCAGTTCTATCGCCAAAACCGCGCAGGCACACGCGCCATTTGTCGCGTCACATGCAAAAAACCCCGCCAGACCGGCGGGGCAAGGTGCAGCGCGCTGGCCCCTTGGGCAGCGCGCTGTCGGCGTTCGAATATATTCGGAATTCGGCTAAGCGCCGGTCAGGCCTGCATTTCCGCCCGGATCTGCTGGCGCAGCACATCAATCGGTACGGTTTTCCCGTCCTTTTTGAAGCACCAGTAGGTCCAGCCATTGCAGGAGGGCGCATTTTCAAGATGCGCGCCGACCTGATGGATCGAGCCCTTGATATTGTCGCCGATCAAGGTGCCATCCGCGCGGACCTTCGCCTTGTGGCGTCGGTTCATCGAATAGAGCTCCTCGCCCGGACGCAGCATGCCGCGTTCAACCAGCTGGCCAAAGGGCACCCGTGGCTCTGCGCGTTTGGAGGCCGAGACCTGCAGCGCCTCACGGTCGAATTTGCGCACGTTCTTGATGCGCTCTTCGGCAACCTTACGATAGGCTTCCTCGCGCTCGATGCCGATGAACTCCCGCCCGAGCATCTTGGCCACCGCGCCGGTGGTGCCGGTGCCAAAGAACGGATCAAGCACAACGTCGCCGGGGTTGGTGGACCCCACCAGAATACGGTGCAACAGGGCTTCGGGCTTCTGGGTCGGATGCGCCTTGTCGCCATTGGCATCCTTCAGACGCTCATGGCCGGTACAGATCGGCATCACCCAGTCCGAGCGCATCTGGATGCCCTCGTTCAGGGCCTTCAGCGCCTCGTAGTTGAAGGTATATTTGGCACCCTCGGATTTCGACGCCCAGATCATCGTCTCATGGGCGTTGGTATAGCGCTTGCCACGGAAGTTCGGCATCGGGTTCGACTTGCGCCAGACCACATCGTTCAGGATCCAGAAGCCCTCGTCCTGCAGCGCCGTGCCCACGCGAAAGATGTTGTGATAAGAGCCGATCACCCAAAGCGCGCCATTGGGTTTCAGGATCCGGCGGGCCTCTTTCAGCCAGCCGCGCGTGAACTGGTCATAGACGCCAAAGCTGGAAAACTGGTCCCACTCGTCGTCGACCGCATCCACCTTGGAGTTGTCAGGGCGGTGCAACTGCCCTTTGAGCTGGAGATTATAGGGCGGATCCGCGAAGATCATGTCGATCGAATTGGACGGCAGGCTTGCCATCCGCTCGATACAGTCGCCATCAAGAATCGTGTTTAAAGGGAGCGCCGTAGCGGCGCCCTTCGCGATGGTTTTGTTCATTTGCTCTGCCTCGATAACCACGGCGCTTTTGCGCTCATTCTGGTTATCCACAAGATGAGTCATCCCGGATTCGAGGTCAATTTGTTTTTTGAATCAGCAGGCTACGGTTCACTCTTGATACAATATCTTGTGGACCGGCTTGAACGACCTTCTATGATGTGGGGTCACCCCTATTTTTATGAGCGCATCGCGGTGTTGTTTCGACGGATAGCCCGCATTTCGCTCCCAGCCATATCCGGGAAACTGTTGCGCTAAATCCACCATGATCCGATCACGGGCTTCCTTGGCCAGAATTGAGGCCGCGGCAATTGACAAAGAGCGCCCGTCCCCTTTGACCACCGCTTCGGCCGGAATGTGCAGCGCGCGCGGGATCAGATTGCCATCGATCAGCAGGTAATCCGGCTGCGGATCGAGGGCGGCCACCGCGCGCTCCATCGCCAGATGTGACGCACGCAAGATATTGTGGTGGTCGATTTCCTCGACGCTGGCATGGGCCACCGCATAAGAGGCGCGCGCCATGATTTCCGGTTCCAGCGCGGCCCGTCTGCGCGGCGTCAGCTTCTTGGAATCATTGAGCCCTTCGGGCAGATCCGCAAGATCGAGCACCACCGCAGCAGCCGTGACCGGTCCCGCCAGCGGGCCGCGCCCGACCTCATCCACGCCTGCAATCCGCGTATAGCCGCGCGCCTGCGCCGCCGCTTCGAGTGATAAATCCGGATAGTCCATATTCGCCACTGAGCGCGTTTGCCGCGCGCATGCAAGAGGGCGCACCAAAAGCGGCACAAAAAAGAGGGGCGCATGCCAGATGCGCCCCAGTCTGCTGCTCGAATGTGCCGCTGGTGCTTAGAGCCGCACCAGTCGGTAGCCGTATTGACGTAGGCAGGCCGGACGATAGCCGCGACGGCTCTGGGTGCGGTTGTCAAACTCGCGGTAGCAGCGGTTCGGCAAAGTGTTCACATGAGAGTAGGTGCGGCGCAGGCAGTGCATCCCGAGGAGGTTGCGCTCCTTGCCATGGACACGAATGCTGGTGAGACACTGCGCTGGCAGATCATAGCGACGCACGCGCGGCGGCAGCGGCTTGGGCGCAGGCGTGGGGTCCACATGCGGCGGGCGGTGCCGGTCCTTCTTGTGGTCGTTGATCGCCGCGCCGATAATCCCGAGTATCGCAGCCCCGGCAATGAACTTGGCGATGTCGTCACTGTCGGCGCGCGCAGGTGCGGCGGAGAAACCGGTGATGACAAGGGCCGTGGCGATCACGGCAGCGATGAACTTGC
This sequence comes from Epibacterium sp. HA2-3, assembly GCF_055693725.2. Classification (NCBI taxonomy): domain Bacteria; kingdom Pseudomonadati; phylum Pseudomonadota; class Alphaproteobacteria; order Rhodobacterales; family Roseobacteraceae; genus Epibacterium; species Epibacterium sp. HA2-3. Next base: position 2,659,351 of record NZ_CM172490.1, read on the forward strand.
GGTGCAGGTTGCGGGTCGAAGAGGCAAGGCGGGTCATGGCAATGTATCCTGTGTAACTGTGTCTGAAGGCATGTCGTGGTTGAAGATCAACCGGATGCCCCGACCCTCGCCCCGCCGCCGCAAGACAGGCAATAACGCCCGCCTGTTATCAAATATCAGCGTCCCAACGCCCTGTTGTCATTGAATATCAGTCGCCTCACCCGCATGATGCACTCATGAAACACACGCGCCTTCTCCCCGCTCTTTTGCTGCTCCTTGTGGCGCTTGCGCAGCCCGCGCAGGCCGCCGGATGTTACGCCGATTACAAGGCCAAACAGGACCAGCCGTTGAAACTTCATTACGGCGTGATGGAGCTGTCGGGCGACTGCTCCAAAGCGGCCGCCAAAGGCGAGGTGGCCGAACGCCTCTCGCGCGCAGGCTGGACGCTGTTGAACGTCCTGACCGTCTTTGGCCCCGAAGGCCTTGAACAAAGGAAAGCGGATGCCGGACGCAACTTTCTCCGTTTCTGAGGTCCGCCACGCCGGGTCCCGCGTGATCGCGCTTGGGATTGGCGCCATTGTGGCCCTTCTGGTCGTCGCGGGCACGGTGCTGCTTCTGACCCTGCCCGACGGCAATGCGTTCAATGCCCGCATTGAACGGCTGTTTGTGGAAAACGACCTCACCACCCAGGCCGAGATCAAACTGCTGGAGATCCTCGCCCAGAGCGGCACCGCCTTTGCCGACACGCTGGCAAGCTACCGTATGGTGATCTTTGTGCTTTTGGTCTTTGCCACCGCGATGATGATTGCCGCCCTCGTGGTACTGGCAATGCTGGTGATGCTGAACCGGCGCATGGCGCAGATCGAACGCGCCGGGATTCAGGTGACGGAACTCCTGATCAGCCGCGAGGAAAACACCGTTTACCTCAACAATATGGGCTTCAAGCTCACCCAGGCCGCGATGGAGACGCTGTCGGTGCTCGCCGAGGCGCGGCTTGATGATGATGTGCTCTCGGGTGCCGAGATCGAGGCGGTGATTTCCGGCAAATCCAGCCATGATTGCGAGGAAGCCGCCGGGGCGACCCGCATCAAACGGCTGCGCGACACCCTTGGCAATCAGATGATCAGCGAGCTGTTGGTGAAGAACATCGCCAAACGCGGCTATGTGCTGGCGATCAACAAGGATGTGATCCGCATGGTGTGACACCCCTGGGTCCACCCGCGTCGCCCCGGACACACACAAGGCGGGGGCACTCCCGCCCGGCGTCTGTGAATTGGAAATTCCCATCCGCCCGTTGGGCCGGGCAGGCCGCGCCAAAGGCGCGGCCTGCCCCCCGGCGACGTGTTTTGCACGGCGCAATCCCTCAAATATGCTATCAGATGTTGAGAGGGGTCTGGAAATCCCTCCCAAACCTTCCCATATTAGGAAGGCTAGCTTTGGACAGATACACCCCATGAACATTCAGGTCTCGCCGCGCAGCGGTTACGGCATCCTTGTGGAACAACTGGACGGCCCGGTTTCGGCCTATCACGGCAACACGCTGCTGGCCCAAAGCAGCCGTGCCAAGGTGATGTATGAAACCCGCCTGCCCCCCGTGGTCTACTTCCCCAAAGAAGATTTGCAGGTGGACATGGATCAGGCCTGCAGCAAAACCACGTTCTGCCCCTTCAAGGGCACGGCGCATTACCGCGACCTGATCCTGCCCGGCAAGAAAGAGCTCTGCAGCGCGGTCTGGAGCTATGACGAAACCCTGCCCGAAGCGCGCCAGATCAAGGGCCACGTGGGCTTTATGCCCGACGCGCTGGACCGTCTGGACCTTGGCAACAATCGCCTTCAGGCGCCGGATGATGGCAATATCTCGGGGCCGCTGGTGGACTGGCTGCTGCGCGAAGCCGCCTTCCTGCCCTCGCCCGAGACGTTTACCGAGGTGCTGGTGGAGCGGCTTCAGCAACAGGGCCTACCGGTCAGTCGCCTCACCATCCTCGCCTGGGCGCTGCATCCGCGCATCGCGGGGCATCACTATCGCTGGGAAAAAGGTGGCGCCGGGGTAGAGACCTTCTCGCCCTCCTACGAGATTCACGAAAAACCGGAGTTCAAGAACTCCCCGCTGCGCCATGTCTCCAAGGGGCTTGGGGGCCTGCGCTACCGGCTCACCGGCAATGTCCCTTCCGAGGATTTCCCGATCCTGCGTGATCTGCGCGAGAAAGGCATGACCGACTATGTCGCCATGCCGCTGCCGTTCTCGGATGGGCGCATCAATGTGCTGACCCTCGCCTCGGACGCGCCAGAGGGCTTCAGCACTGCCGATCTGGGCCTGATCTTTGAGTGCTCTGCGGTGATTGCCCGCTTTTACGAGGTCTTCATGCAGCGCGAAAATGCGCAGGCGGTGCTGGAAACCTATGTGGGCAAACGCTCCGGTGCGCGGGTGCTTGGGGGCGACATCCGCCGCGGCGATGGCGATGAGATCGACGCCGCGATCATGTTCTGCGACCTGCGCGGCTCCACCCTGCTCGAAGAAACCCTGCCGCGCGACAAATACGTCACCCTGCTGAACGAGTTCTTCGAAACCACATCCGGCCTCGTGCATGAAAACGGCGGCGAAGTGCTGAAGTTCATCGGCGACGCGGTGCTCGCGGTCTTTCCCGCCGGTCAGAACCCGGCAGAGGCGCGCGCGCAGGCGCTGAAGGCGGCCCAGGACATCGTCGCCGCCCTGGCCGAGATCGCGCCCTGCCCCTCGCTGCCCAATCTGGAATGCGCGATCGGGATTGCTTCGGGGTCGGTGCTTTATGGCAATATTGGCTCGCAGGAACGGCTGGATTTCACCGTTATCGGTCAGGCCGCCAATATTGCGGCGCGTCTTGGCGATTACGGCAAGACCATTGGCCATCGCATCGTGGTATCGCGCGACATCCTGACCCAAACCGCCGAGGCGAAACCCCTGGGGCTTGTGAAACTGCACAATGTCTCGCAACCGGTCGAGAGCTTTGCCATCGCGGCATCATCCTGAGCCGCACACCCCATCGCCCTGACCATCATCCTAAACGACATACGCCCGCCCCGAGGTGAAACCGGGACGGGCGCGCGGCTGCCGCTTGCGCAACAGCCAAATCAGGACCGGCGTGACCTTAGATGTCGAACTTCACACCCTGCGCCAGCGGCAATTCCGCCGAATAGTTCACGGTATTGGTCTGGCGGCGCATGTAGGATTTCCACGCGTCAGAGCCGCTCTCACGCCCGCCGCCGGTTTCCTTTTCGCCGCCAAAGGCACCGCCGATTTCCGCACCCGAGGGCCCGATGTTGACGTTGGCAATGCCGCAATCAGAACCGGCAGCGGTGAGGAAGCTCTCTGCCTCGCGCATATTGAGCGTGAACACGCAGGAGCTCAGCCCCTGTGGCACGTCGTTCTGCATGTCCACCGCGTCCTCAAAATCGTCATAGCCCATGACATACAGGATCGGCGCAAAGGTCTCTTCTTTGACCGACGCACTCTGGCCGGGCATCTCAACGATGGCGGGCGCCATATAGACACCACCGGCGGGCACGCCCTCGGTGACGCGTGCGCCACCATGCACGGTGCCGCCCTCGCTTTCGGCCGCCTTCAGCGCAGAGGTCATCGCATCCCCTGCGGCCTCGTCCACGAGCGGGCCAACCAGAGTGCCCTCGGCCTGCGGGTCACCAATCGGCAAACCGGCATAGGCGGCCTTCAGGCGCTTCACCAGATCCTCGCGGATGGAATTGTGCACGATCAGGCGGCGCAGCGAGGTGCAGCGCTGACCGGCGGTGCCCACGGCAGAGAACACGATCGCCCGCACTGCCATTTCCAGATCCGCCGAGGGCGCCACGATCATCGCGTTGTTGCCACCGAGTTCGAGAATGCACTTGCCAAACCGCTCTGCCACCACAGGTGCCACCGCGCGGCCCATGCGGGTCGAACCCGTGGCCGAAATCACCGGCACGGATGGGCTGGCGACCAGCGTCTTGCCGAGGTCCGCATCGCCGATCAGGGTCTGCAGCAGACCCTCGGGCGCATCCTCGCCAAAGCGTTTCACCGCGCGTTCAAAGATCTTGGTGCAGGCCAGCGCCGTCAGCGGAGTTTTCTCCGACGGTTTCCAGATCACCGGATCGCCGCAGACAATCGCCAGCGCCGCGTTCCACGACCAGACCGCAACCGGGAAGTTGAACGCCGAGATCACGCCCACAGGCCCCGCCGGATGCCATGTCTCGCGCATGCTGTGGCCGGGCCGTTCCGAGGCAATCGTCAGACCATAAAGCTGACGCGACAGACCCACCGCAAAGTCGCAGATGTCGATCATCTCCTGCACTTCGCCAAGCCCCTCAGAGGTGATCTTGCCCGCTTCCCAGCTGACCAGCGCACCCAGGTCGTCCTTGGCAGCGCGCAGCTCTTCACCGAGCAGGCGAATGAGCTCACCGCGGCGCGGCGCTGGCACCACGCGCCATGCCTTGAACGCGGACTGTGCGCGGTCCAGAATCGCGGGCATATCGCCTGCGGGGGTGTCGTGGACTTCGGCCAGCGTGCTGCCATCAATGGGCGAGCGCACCGCGCGGCTGCCACCGCTCAGCTCTGCTGCCGTCAGGCCCAGGTTCTTCAGGATATCGTCTGCTGTTCGTGCCATGTCTTTCATCACTCAGCTGCCAATTTTGTTGTGTCTGTCATGTGGTCAATGTCGCCCGCCCGGTAGAGCTGGCCAAATTCGGTCTCGAGGAAGTCCTGCAGCTTCACCTGTTCCTGGCTTACAAAGCCGCGCGCGGGCAGGACGCCTTGCCGCACCAGATCCACAACCCCCAGCACCCCGGCGGTGGTGGTGACTTGGATCGCGCTCCAGGTCTTGCCGCCGATCTGGCGGGCATAGCTCTTGTTGATGAGGCTCTTTTCACGCAGCTCGCCATTGATGCGGCCCCGCGCGGTGCAATAGACCAGCACCACGTCCTGATCGGTGCGCGGCAATGCGCTCTCGAAAATCTCTTTCATCAGGTCGCGGCGGCGTTCCAGCCCCAGATCATGCAGCAGCATTTTCAGGATGTCGCAGTGACCGGGATAGCGGATCGACCGATACGAGACCGCCCGCGCCTTCCCGTCCAGCGTCTCCGGCAAGGTGCCAAGCCCACCCGAGGTGTTGAAGCATTCATACTCAACCCCATCAAGGCTCAGACGCTCGTAATCTTCGAGCGGCGCTGTCTTGGTGCGCGCGCCATTCACGATGGCATCGCAGGGGTTGCAATACTCGTTGATCAGCCCGTCGGTGGACCAGGTGAGATTATATTTCAACGCGTTGGTCGGAAACTTCGGCAGCGCGCCGACCCGCATGTGCAGGCTGTCCAGCTCGTCGAATTCTGCCGCCAGTGACGCGCCCGCGATGCCCACGAAACCGGGCGCAAGGCCGCTCTGGGGCATGAACACCGTCTCGCTGCCTTCCGCCAGTTTGCGCACCGCTTCGGTGGCGGCCACATCCTCGGTGAGGTCGAAATAATGCGCGCCGGCGGTTTTTGCAGCCTCCGCTATCATTGGCGTCAAAAAGAACGGCGCGGCAGAAATCACCGCATCAAACCCCCGAAGCCCTTTTGCCAGCGACACCGGATCCTTGGCGTCGATCTGCCGGGTCGGCACCCCCAGCTCCGCCACCGCGCCCAGCGCATTCAGGTCATGATCCGCGAGGGTCACCTGATAGTTGGCAGATGTCTTTAAAAACGTGGCAATCGCCTGGCCGATCTTGCCCGCGCCCACAACACAGATGTTCCATTGCATGTGACCTGCACCTCCTGTTTGAGATCAGCGTGCAGGTTCAATTGTTCGATTTGTAGGGCCGTAATTGTCGGAGTGACGTAAAATCACGCCACTATGACGGATCAATCGTCAATTTGTTCAGATGCCGTCAGACGCGATCGATCCGGCGGCCAAAGACCACCAGCGTATTGGTGCGCTGCACGCCGGGAATGCGCCCGACCTCATCGACCAGAATGTCCAGATCCTCGATCCGTGGCGCCTCGGCCGAGACCATCAGATCGTATTCGCCATTGATCGACAGGCACTGGCGAATTTCCGGGTAGGACTCCAGCCGCTTGATAATGCGACCGGTTTCCTTTTGCTGAACCTCCAGGAGCACCAACACCATGACCCGGTTGCCCTCGTCGGGATCGCGCAGCACCACGGTATATCCCGCGATGATGCCACGCTCTTCCAGCCGGGTGATGCGCTCATGCACTGTGGTGCGCGCCACCCCCAGCTTGGCCGCCAGTTTGGTGGTGGACTCGCGGGCATTATGCTGCAGAGCAGCGACAATCCGACGGTCGAGATCGTCCACGGATCAGCCTCGCACAAAGATCGGGCGCTGCGGCGCGGAGACATCGGCGTCAAACGCATAGCCCCCGACCGTGAACCCCTTGAGGTCATCAGCCTCGGTGATGCCATTCTCCAGCACCCAGCGCGCCATTGCGCCACGCGCGCGCTTGGCCGCAACGCCGATCACCTTGCGACTGCCGCCGCGCTCCTCTTCAAAGCGCGGGCTGATCAGCGTCAGATCGCCCAGCGCCTTTGGCGGGACTGCCTTGGCGTATTCTTCAGAGGCGAGGTTCAGGACGCTGCCCACACCCAGCTCGCGGGCCTCTTCCACGATGGCCGCGGCAATCTTGTCGCCCCAGAACCCATAGAGCGTCCCGGCCGGGTGTCCCGGCGTCTTGCGCCCCATTTCAAGACGATAGGCCTCGATGGCATCCGTGGGGCGCAACAGCCCATAAAGCCCCGACAGGATCCGCAGCCGCCGCTGTGCGGCGTCCTTGGTCACATCGTCAAAGGTGGCGGGCTCCAGCTCCTTGTAGACGTCACCGTCAAACATCAGCCCCGCCGCGCATTGCCCATCACCGGACCAGGCCGCAAAGCGATCCTTGTTGAGCTTGGCCAGCGTCGCACTGATCCCCATCAGCTTGGCGATCTCATCCTCGGACCACGTGCGGGCCACCCCCGCCAGCTCTGCCGCCTGATCCAGAAACCGCGGCACCGTTGTGGCCTGACCACGCGCGCGCTCTTCGTTCAGTTTCTTGGCGGGGGATACGAGAATAATCAACGGCTGCACTCCTGTCAGGTGAACTTGCCCAGAGTTGTAACGCAATTCGCACGGGTGCCAAGCGCTGCTGCGGCGAGGTCCGGTCAATTCTGGGCGATGACCTAGCCCGCGCCGCGCAGGACCTCCAGAAACGCCGAGGCAAACCGTTGCGCGCGGCGCTCCCCCAACAGCCGCTCCATCCCGCTCTCATCGTCGCTGCGCATCTGCGCCACTTTGGCCAGTTGCGAGGCCGAGCAAGTCAGCGGTTTCTGAGTGCCGCATTCGCCGCGTTGCAGCCGCGCCTGCACCTCCAGAAGGGTATCGTAAATCGACCCCTGCGCGCGCCCCGCCAGCTTGCGCCGCGCCGGGTGCAGCGCTTCGGCCTCGCCGGTGATGACCCCAAGGAATTCATCGCCATACCGCTCGAGCTTTTTGGCGCCCACGCCCGAAATCCGCGCCATTTCATCCAGGCTTTGCGGACGGTTCTCCGCCATCTCGATGAGGGTCCGATCGGGAAAGATCACATAGGCCGGAACTTTTTGCGCCTCGGCGAGGGCGCGCCGCTTGGCCTTCAGCGCCGACAAAAGGGGCGCATCCTCATCCGAGACCAGCGCCTTGACCGCCGGGCGGCGGGTGGCGGATTTGATGGTGTCCTTGCGCAGGGTGATGCTGTCCTCGCCACGCAGGATCGGCAGCGCCGGTTCGGTCATGCGCAGGGCCCCGTGGCGCTCCGGGTCCGGCCGCACCAGATCGCGCCCCATCATCTGGCGGAAGATGGCCTGCCACTCTGGTTTTGAATGCTCGCGCCCACAGCCAAAGACCGACAGATCGTCATGCCCCTTCTGGCGCACGCGGTCGTTGGCGTTGCCGATCAGAATATCAATGAGATGCCCCGCGCCATAGGTCTCCTCGGTGCGCAGAATGGCCGAGAGCGCCTTTCGCACGGCGGTGGTGCCGTCAAAGGTCTCAACCGGCGTGTCGCACAGATCGCAATGTCCGCAAGGCTCTGGATTTTCACCAAAATAACTCAGCAGGCTCTGACGGCGACAACTCATGGCCTCCGCCAGCCCCAGCAAGGCATTGAGCCGCGCATGATCCGCGCCGCGCCGTTCGGGCGGTGCAAGCCCCTCGTCAATCTGGTTGCGGCGCAGGCGGATGTCTTCGGGACCAAAGAGCGTCATCGTCTCGGCCGGGGCACCATCGCGGCCGGCGCGGCCGATTTCCTGATAATAGGCCTCGATGCTCTTGGGCAGGTCGGCGTGGGCGACCCAGCGGATGTCGGGCTTGTCGATGCCCATGCCAAAGGCCACCGTAGCCACCACGATCAGCCCATCCTCGCGCGCGAAACGTGTCTCGACGATGCGCCGGTCCTCGGCCTCCATGCCGCCGTGATAATGGCAGGCGACATGGCCAGAGGCCTCAAGCGCGCGGGCGATGTCCTCGGTCTTGGCGCGGGTGCCGCAATAGACAATACCCGACTGGCCGCGCCGCGCATCGGCGAACTCGAGGATCTGTTTGCGCGGGCTGTCCTTGGCGGCAAAGGCGAGGTGAATATTGGGCCGGTCGAAGCCGCGCAAGAAGGCGCGCGGGGCCTCGCCATCAAACAGTTTCTGGACGATCTCGGCCTGGGTTTCCTGATCTGCCGTCGCGGTAAAGGCTGCCAATGGCACGTCGAGCGCGCGGCGCAGCTCGCCGATGCGCAGGTAATCCGGGCGGAAATCATGGCCCCATTGGCTGACACAGTGGGCCTCGTCCACCGCGATCAGCGAGACACCAATCCGGCGCAGCATGCCCATGGCGCTGCCCGCCGCCAACCGTTCGGGCGCCATGTACAAAAGCTTCAGCTCGCCCGCCTCGATGGCGTTCCAGACCGCCTCGGTTTCTTCTTCGGTATTGCCCGAGGTGAGCGCCCCCGCGCTGACACCCGCCTCCTGCAAGGCGCGGACCTGATCGCGCATCAGCGCAATCAGCGGCGAGATCACCACCGTGATCCCCGTGCGGCGCAGCGCAGGCAACTGATAACAAAGGGATTTACCACCCCCCGTGGGCATGATCGCGAGCACGTTTTCGCCCGCACTCACGGCCTCGACGATTTCCTCCTGACCGGGACGGAAGTCGTCGAATCCAAAGATATCGCGCAACAGGGGGATTGCGTCGTGCATGCGGGGGCCTGTGGGTTGGTCTGCTCAGGTTATGAGCGGCACAATCCCACAGCTGGAATCGGGGGGCAAGAGGGCCTCAGCCCAGAAGCGGCGCCCAAGCCGCGGCAAAGCCGCCGCAGCCCAAGAGATCACATGTAGCCAAACAGCGTCGGCAGGATATAGGCGCGCAGAGAGATCACGATGAGCAAGGCCGCAAGCGGCGCCAGATCCAGCGGATGCGTGTTGGGCAAAATGCGCCGCAGCGGCGTGTAGATCGGCTCCAGCAGGCGGTTGATGCCATACCAGATCTGCGCCACGAACTGCTGGTGCAGGTTCAGAACCTGAAAATTGATCAGCCAGCTCATGATGATGTGCACGATCATGATGAAGTACACAACGCTCAGGATCAGCTGAAGCGGTCCATAGATTGCCATCATCGGTGTCAGGTCCTCGTCTGATTTCGCATTCGAGGTAATCATCTGCGCAGATTTTCGCAACCCTTCCGCGAGGTCTTAGGTTGACGTGTGGTGAACAGGTGGCATGTAGAAGAGAAGTAAACCGGAGCGTTTAGATGTACCCAATTGTCCGCCTGTTGAAAGATGCCGCCCTTGCCAGCCGCCAGCCTCGCCTTGGCCCGCTTGAGACCCATGTGTCGCGCCATCACTGCTGGCCCTGGGATCTGGATATCTGGCTCGAGCTCAACAATGGCCGCACGCTGACGCTCTATGATCTTGGGCGCACCATGCTGACCCTGCGCACGGGACTTGCGGGTGTTCTAAAACGCGAAGGCTGGGCGGTGGCCGTTGCGGGTGCCTCGGTACGCTATCGCCGCCGCATCAAGGCGATGGAGCGGTTCGAGATGAAAAGCCGCGCGATCGGCTGGGACGATCGATTCATCTATGTGGAACAGGGCATGTGGAAGGCCAACGGCGAATGCGCCAACCACGCATTGCTGCGCACGGTGGTCACCGACAAGAACGGTATCGTACCTCCCGAGCGGGTCATCAAGGCCTGGGGACAAGACATCCAGAGCCCGGATCTGCCCGATTGGGTCAAGGCCTGGATCGCGGCAGAGGATCAGCGCCCCTGGCCGCCGATGGAAGATGCTGCACCTGCGCAGAAATCCGATGTGAGGCTTGCCAGCGCCTCCTGACCCCTGCCATAGCTAGGCCGAAACAATGCACCAAAGCATTTGAGGACAGGTATGACAGAGCAGTCACTGCAGAGTATTCCCCTGCGCAAGCGCATCTGGGGGTGGTGGTTTTTTGACTGGGCCAGCCAGCCTTATCACACGCTGCTGGTCACCTTTGTTTTTGGTCCCTTCTTTGCTGCAAGTGCGACGCAGTATTTCATCGGCACCGGCCTCGAGGGGGAGGCCGCAAAGGCCGCCGCGCAATCGAGCTGGTCGCTCTGCCTCACCATTACCGGGCTGATTATCGGCCTCTCGGCGCCCTTTCTTGGCGCATTGGCGGACATCGCCGGACGCAAGTTGCCGTGGATCATCGGGTTTTCCATTGCCTATGTGCTGGGCGCTGCGGGGCTGTGGTTCATGGATCCTGCGGGGAGCAATCTGTGGTGGATGCTCATCAGCTTTGGCGTGGGCTTTGTCGGGGCAGAGTTTGCGCTGATCTTTGTCAATGCGCAGCTGCCCTCGCTGGGCAGCAAGGACGAGGTCGGCGCGCTCTCGGGTTCTGGCTTTGCCTTTGGCTATCTGGGCGGGGTGGTGTCGCTGTTCATCATGCTGTTGCTGTTTGTCGAACAGGACAGCGGCAAGACGCTGATCGGCCTTGATCCTCTTCTTGGCCTCGACGCCAGCGCCCGCGAAGGCACCCGCGCGGTGGGGCCCTTTGTGGCGATCTGGTTCGTGACCTTTATGATCCCCTATTTTGCCTGGGTCCGCGATCCGCGCACCCCCCGGCGCGGCACGGCGAGCCTTGGGCGGGCGGTGTCGATGGTGGTCGCCTCGGTCAAGGGGCTGAAACATCGCAAGAGCCTCACCAGCTATCTGGTGTCGTCGATGCTCTACCGCGATGCGCTCAACGGGCTTTATGGGTTTGGCGGCGTCTACGCGGGGTTGGTGCTCGATTGGTCGATTACCCAGATCGGGATCTTTGGCATCATCGCCGCGATCTCTGCCGCTCTGTTCAGTTGGGCAGGCGGGCTTGCCGATGCGCGGTTTGGCCCCAAACCCGTGATTGTCTTGGCCATTCTGGTGCTGAGCCTTGTGTGCCTCATCGTCGTCAACATGACCCGGACAGAGGTCTTTGGCGTCGTTTTGGCAGAGGGGTCCGGTCTGCCGGATCAGATCTTCTTCGCCTGTGGCGTGCTGATCGGCGGTTTCGGCGGAATTCTGCAGGCCACCAGCCGCACCCTGATGGTGCGCCACACCACGCCGGAGACAGCTACCGAAGCCTTTGGTCTTTATGGGCTTTCCGGCCGGGCTACCGCCTTTGTCGCGCCTGCGCTCATCGGCCTTATGACAACACTGACGGGCAGTGCACGCCTTGGCATTACACCAGTGATTGCGCTCTTTGCCCTCGGTCTGCTTTTATTGCTTTGGGTGGATGGTGAAGGAGATCAGTCTTGAGGTTATTGCGACATATCACCCTCGCGGCCTTTGTGCTTGCGGCCTGCGCCCCGGCGCAAGACAGCCCACGCCCCTCTGCCGCCGCCTTCGCCAACAAGGCCGCCAGTTCCACCGTGCCGGCCAAACAGCTGTTCGGCGCCAAACGCGGCCCCTCCGCCCAGCGCCCAGCGCCACTGGGATCTTATGCCAAAGGCTGTGTCGCAGGCGCGGCACAACTGCCGGAAACCGGCCCCACCTGGCAGGCCATGCGCCTCAGTCGCAATCGCAACTGGGGCCACCCCGAAACGATTGATTTCATTCAGGATCTAAGCCGTGTTGCGGCGCGACAGCCGGGCTGGCAGGGGCTCTATGTGGGCGACATCAGCCAGCCGCGGGGCGGGCCGATGCTGTCGGGCCATCGCAGCCATCAGATCGGCCTTGATGCCGACATCTGGATGCTGCCCCCCGACCGGCTCGACCTCAGCCGCGAGGCACGCGAGAATATCTCGTCGATCTCGTTGCGCCGCGCCAGTGGTGCCTATGTGAACGACAACTGGAGCGCCCAGCATCACGCGATCCTGAAGGCCGCCGCCTCCGACCCCCGTGTGGCGCGGATCTTTGTCTTTCCCGGCGCCAAGGTCAAAATGTGCGACACCGAGACCGGCGACCGCAGCTATCTGCGCAAGATCCGGCCGTGGTGGGGGCATCACTACCACTTCCATGTGCGTCTGAATTGTCCTCGTGGCACCCGTGGCTGTGTAGAGCAGGATCCGCCGCCACGCGGGGATGGCTGCGATGATGCGCGCCAGTGGGTCGCCAATATCCTGAACCCGCCGCCCCCAAAACCGGTTGACCCGAACGCGCCAAAGCCTAAACCGCGCAGGGATTACACCCTTTCGGATCTGCCTCAGCAATGCGCCGCCGTTCTTTCTTCCGACTAGCCTCCGTCGCGATCGGCCTCTTGGTCGCCCTCTGTGCGGCTGCCCTCGCGGCCTCCACCGTCTGGAGCGTGACGCACGCCGACAGCAACAGCGCCCGGCTTGTCTCAAGCTACCGCTGGCACGAAGATGCGCCGTGGTTCGGGGGCATGTCGGGGCTGGAACTCTCAGAGGACGGGACGCGCTTTGTCGCGATCACCGACCGTTCGCATCTGGTCAAGGGCGAGATCATTCGGCAGGACGGCGACATCACCGGCCTGCGGATGACCGAACAACACCGTCTGCGCGACGCGGGCGGCGCGCGGATGCCCGAGGATGTCGAAGACAGCGAGGGCCTTGTGGTTCAGGGCGCGCGGATGTTTGTCTCTTTTGAAAGCCCCCATCGGGTGCTGGAGTACAACGCGACCGAGGTGCGCCAACTGCCCTCACCAAGAGGATTTCGGCGGTTCTCTTTCAACGCGTCCTTTGAAGCGCTGGCCCAAAGCCCCGAGGGCTATCTGCTCCTGATAGCCGAAAGCCCGCCGCGCAACAAAAATGTCTCAAGAGTCTGGCGCTGGTCCGGGGCCGAGGGCTGGCAGGGGCTTGGGCCCTACCCCGAAGCGGATGGCTTCCTGCCCGTGGGGGCGGATTTTGGCCCCGATGGCGCGCTCTATGTTCTGGAGCGGAAGTTCGCAAAGATCGGGTTTCGCAGCCGCCTGCGTCGCTTTGACCTCACTGCAAAGGGGCTCGGCGGTGGGGAGATCCTGCTCAATACGCCGCTGGCCCGCCACGACAACCTTGAGGGGCTGAGCATCTGGCGCACCCCATCCGGCAGTCTGCGCGCCACGATGATTTCAGACGATAATTTCTTTTGGGTGCAGCGCACGGAACTGGTGGAATACGATCTGCCCGCGCGCCCCTGAGCCCTGACCCCGTCCAGCCAGACACGCAGCGCCCCATAAAATATGGGCGTATTGGCTTGCAATCGACTCTGGATCTGCATAAACGAGGCGATCTTTCGCGCTCCGGAGGGGCGCACAAGTCTCCGCGACCTTGTCTAAAAAACGGTACTGTACATGACCCGCACCTATCTTCCTGGCGTTCTCGCCATGGCTGCCGTTGTGGTGGCCTCCAACATTCTCGTGCAATTCCTGTTCGGCAACTGGCTGACCTGGGGCGCGTTTACCTATCCCATCGCTTTCCTCGTTACCGATGTGACCAACCGCGTCTATGGCGCAGGCCCCGCGCGCAAGGTCGTGCTGGCCGGGTTTGTGGTCGGCGTGATCTGCTCGCTCATTGGCACGCAGATCATCGGCGAGTTCGGCCCGCTTGTGACCCTGCGCATCGCGGTGGCCTCCGGTCTGGCGTTCCTTTTGGCGCAGCTCACGGATGTGGCGATCTTTGCCAGCCTGCGCGGCGGCAAATGGTGGCGCGCGCCGCTGGCCTCGACGCTGATTGGCTCTTCGCTTGATACAGCGATCTTTTTCACCATCGCCTTCTCCGGCGCGCTGACCTTCCTTGAGCCCGCAAATGACGTATCCTGGGCCGGTGAAATGCTGCCTCTTCTGGGCGCTGGTCCGGTTGCGCCCCTGTGGGTGTCGCTCGCCGTGGCCGACTGGCTGGTGAAACTGTCGCTGGCGCTGATCGCGCTGATCCCCTTCCGCCTGATTGTTGCGCGTTTAACGCAGGGCCAACCCAGCAAAGCGTGATTTCGCGCGAATTTCATTTGGAGATCCGACTTTTCCGTGCCAACCTGAAGGCAACAGAAACAGAGAGAAAAGGAGGTGATCCAGTGTCAAGAAAGGGATTGGAGCAAGGAGCAGCAACCACCGGAGCGGTCCGCCACTGAGGCAGCCCTCTCTGGCAGCGGCCAACCGGCTGGGTCTGCACAGTCTGATACTGCCTGATACTGCATCAGCAGAAACTGAAGTGACAGCGCCCTAACCTGCCTTTGCTCTCATAGACTTTCGGAAGGGCCGCGCCTTATGGGCGTGGCCCTTTTCCGTATCCTGTTCCGTATCTAGGCTCGATATAGTCTTGGCATTTCGATGCGTGTTGCAGGGTATGGGCTTGAGCCGCCCCTGTTACGCTGGCGGGGATCGCCTGCAAGAGACACGCGCGCCCATCCCGCAAGCTGCGCGCAGTCCCCCTGCTCGCGCGCCGAGCCATGTCTCGCTACCCCGCGGCATCCGCGTATGGCCGTCAAATGCGCGCGCAGCGCAATCCAGGTTCCCACTTTTGCGCGACATGCTCTTGGCAATGCCGCATGTCTGAGGTCGCAAAACCGGTTCCCACTTTTGCGCGACATGCTCTATGGTCCGCCCATGCTACGCATAAACGACGATATCACCCTGCAAGACTGGGAACTGACCGAGAGCTTCATGCGCGCCTCTGGCCCCGGTGGGCAGAACGTCAACAAGGTTTCATCGGCCGTTGAGCTGCGCTTTGAGGCCGAGCGCTCTCCGCATCTGCCCGGCCCGGTCAAAACCCGCCTGCGCCGCATTGCCGGGCGGCGCTGGACCAATGACGGCGCGCTGATCCTGCAATGTGACGAGACCCGCTCGCAGGCACGCAATCGCGAGATCATCCGCGAGCGTCTCGCAGAGCTCATTCGCCGCGCCCTGATAAAACCCAAGCGCCGTATCGCCACCAAACCCACCCGTGGCAGCGTCGAACGCCGCCTCAAGGCCAAGAAAACCCGCGCCGAGGTGAAATCCCTGCGCGGGCGGGTGGACGGCGACTGAATTTCACAATTGCGTCCGCATGTGAGGCGGGCCACCCTGCACAAAGTTGCGCCAGAACGCCAAACGGCGCGGCAGCGCTAAGACTGTGCGCCCGGAACGGGCGCTCCGCTAGAGACCCAGAACTGACGACAGGACAGCCCATGAAACCCGGTCCCCGCAATCTCATCACCGATGTCACCGGCCTGCGCGTTGGCAATGCCGCAGACGCGCGGTTGAAATCAGGCACCACGGTCCTGACCGCGGATCAGCCGTTCACGGCAGCGGTGCATGTGATGGGGGGCGCCCCCGGCACGCGAGAGACCGATTTGCTCGCGCCCGACAAAACCGTGCCCGCCGTTGACGCGCTCGTGCTCTCTGGCGGCTCGGCCTATGGGCTGGATGCCTGCTCGGGCGTGGTGGACGGGCTGCGCGCCATGGGGCGCGGG
Organism: Epibacterium sp. HA2-3; assembly: GCF_055693725.2. Lineage (NCBI taxonomy): Bacteria > Pseudomonadati > Pseudomonadota > Alphaproteobacteria > Rhodobacterales > Roseobacteraceae > Epibacterium > Epibacterium sp. HA2-3. The sequence goes on from NZ_CM172490.1 coordinate 2,675,181, forward strand.
TTTCGTCTTGGTCCCGCCATTGTGCCCATCTGCCCCGGCGCGATCATCTTTGATCTGTTGAACGGCGGCGATAAGGGCTGGCAGGACAATCCCTATCCCGCGCTTGGGCGCGCCGCGCTCAGGGACGCCAGTGCGGAGTTTGCCCTCGGCACGGTGGGCGCGGGCACCGGCGCGCTCACGGGTATGCAAAAGGGCGGGCTGGGGTCGGCCTCGCTGGTGCTCGAAAATGGCCTCACCGTGGGGGCGCTGGTGGTGGTGAACCCGATTGGATCGGTGACCACCCCGGGCGAGCGCCACTTCTGGGCGGCCCCGTTTGAAATCGACGGAGAATTCGGCGGGCTTGGGCCTGACCCCAGCAGCGGGATCGGGCGCAGCCTGCGCAGCCGCAAGATGGAGGCCATGGCAGAGCTGGCAGGCGCAGCCGTCTCCTCGGAGGGGTCCAACACCACGATTGCGATTGTGGCCACGGATGCGGCGCTGACCAAAGCCGAAGCCACCCGCATGGCGACCACCGCCCATGACGGCATGGCGCGGGCCATCCTGCCGAGCCATGGGCCACATGATGGCGATCTGGTCTTTGCGGCCGCGACCGGCGCGCAGTCCATGACCGACCCCGCAGCGGATATGTTGGCGCTGTGCCATGCCGGATCGCTCTGCCTCGCGCGTGCGATCGCCCGCGCGGTCCATGCCGCCACCCCGGCCGAGGGTGATATTCTGCCCTGCTGGTCAGACTCCTGAAAGAGAGGCTCGATACGCACCGGACAGGTCTTTGCACCGGGCTGCCCTCTGGCATCCGGTGGGAGGAGTTTGTCTGGTCCGGTGGCGCGCTCTGTCCAAAGCGCCAGTGACCATTTGGTGTCCGTCTTGCGTGTCCATCTTGACGTCGCATGTCGAAAGAGAGGGCGGCGCCGCCCGAGGGGGCGGAGGTGGCCGGGAGTATCCTCCCGCGTGCTCAACGTTATCTCTGCACTGCTCCCCCAAGGGGAAGCCGTTTCCTGATGTCGCCGGATTTTATCCCGGCAAAGATCGCGATCCCGGCCAGCATAGATTTCCGAATTTAGAATTTCCTAAGCAGGGCGTGCGCTGATAGCGCAACGGGATGCGAGGCGCTGCCTCGCGCTCCGGGATATTTTGAGTTAGAAGAAGATCAGGGCAACGAATTGGTACATATGGAAAATTGTACCTTGGCTTCATTCTGATTGCCCTGAGGGCAGTCCTGCGCGACAACCCTCGGGGAGGCAAACGGATATGAGCGCAACTGTGGTACAATCCAATGTATTGGGCATCCTCGCCGCAATTGGAGCGGCGGTGGCCTTTTCTGTCATTGATGTCACCTTCAAGTTTCTCTCGGACGGCTATCCGCTCTACCAGGTGGTTTTTATTCGCTCTGTGGTTGCACTGGTGCTGCTGTTGGCGGTGATCATCCCGCTCGAAGGCGGCGTGAAGATCCTGCGCACGCAGAATATCCGCCTGCATGGTCTGCGGGTGGCGGCCGTGGTCTTTGCCAATATCACCTTTTTTTCCGGTCTGGCGGTGTTGCCGCTCGCCGAAGCGGTGGCCATCGCCTTTGCCACGCCCTTGATTGTCACCCTGCTGTCAGTGCTGTTTCTCAAGGAGCGGGTCGGCCCGTGGCGCTGGGGCGCGGTGATGGTGGGGTTCAGCGGCATTCTGGTGATCGTAAAGCCCGGGATGGCGGCGTTTCAGCCCTATGCGCTGCTGCCGTTTCTGGGCTCTTGCGGCTATGCGACGCTGCATATCCTGACCCGCCGGGCGGGCGGGTCGGACAAGGCCGCGACGCTGTCGTTTTATCCCACGCTTGGATTTTTGATCGTGAGTGCGCTGGCGGGGCTGGTGTTTGGGCATGGGCAGTGGGCCACCGGCGTGCCGCTTTGGGATGTGGTGCTCAAACCCTGGGCCTGGCCCGAGGGGATCGAGTGGGTGATCTTTGCCGTCGCCGGGGTCTCTGGCGCGGTGGGCGGCTATCTGGTCGGGCAGGCCTATCGGCTCTGTGAGGCAGGTCTGGTCGCGCCCTTTGAATATGTCGCCATGCCGCTGGCTGTGGTTTGGGGGGTACTGGTTTTTGCGGAATGGCCGGAACCTTCGGTCTGGCTCGGCTCGGCCTTGATTATCGGAGCGGGGCTTGTTTCTCTTTGGAGAGAGACCCGCACGCCCGGCCCGCCGCCGCGCCCGCGCCCGCGTTCCTCTGGCTAGAAAGGCCCAGAAAATATGCCCATTACCGCCGTTGTCTTTGATATTGGTCGCGTTCTCATTGAGTGGGAACCGGAGCGCTTTTTTGACCGTTTGATCGGGGAGCCGCGCCGGCATGCGCTGTTTCAGGAGGTCGATCTGCATGGGGCGAACCTCGATGTGGACCGCGGCCACCCCTTTCGCGAAACGATTTATGGGCTGGCGGACAAACACCTCGACTGGGCCGCGGAGATCCGCCATTGGCACGACAGTTGGATCGAGATGGCCAGCCCCGAGATCCCGCATTCCGTGCGCCTGTTGCGCGCGCTCAAGGCCAAGGGCGTGCCGGTCTATGCGCTGACGAATTTTGGCGCGGAGACCTTTGTGATCGCACAGACCCATTATCCGTTCCTGCGCGAGTTCGATCAGGCGTTTGTGTCGGCGCATCTGCGGTGCATCAAACCGGATGCGGAGATCTATGCGCATCTGGAAGCGGGCACCGGGCGACGCCCCGACGAGCTGCTGTTCACCGATGACCGCCCTGAAAACGTCACCGCTGCTGCCGTGCGCGGCTGGCACACCCATCTGTTCGATCGCCCCGAGACCTGGGCGGCACGGTTGGTCAAGGAGGGGCTGCTAACTCAAGAGGAGGCACAATGAGCCTGACGCAAATCGGCTTTGACGAGGGAGAGGCGCTGCTGGAATGGGTGGCGCTGACGGATGCGCTGGCTGAGGGGCACAGGCGCCCAAAGGCCGAGGTGGGCGATACGTTTCTCTATCGGGGCAAGGATACGCTGTTGTCGCGCTCGGCCTGGATCGACGGGCTTGGGATCGCGGTCAAGACGGCGATGATCTTTCCCGACAACCCGACCCGCGAGGTGCCGATGATAAACGGCGCGGTGAGCCTCTTTGATGATGCCACCGGCCAGCCCGAGGCGCTGGTGGATTTTCACCTCGTCACAAAATGGAAAACCGCCGGAGACAGTCTCTTGGGCGCGTGCAGGCTGGCCAACCCCAAGGCCAAGGAAATCCTGATCGTAGGGGCGGGCACTGTCGCGGCGAGCCTGATCGAAGCCTTTTCAGCCGTCTGGGGCGACGCGCAGATCCGCGTCTGGAACCGCACCATTGCAAAGGCCGAGATGCTGGCGACAGCCTATCCCGGCGTCGCGGTGGCACCGGATCTGGAACAGGCGGTGACGGCTGCGGATATTATCCTCACCTCGACCATGTCGACCGAACCGGTGATCCAAGGCGCCTGGCTGCGGCCGGGGCAGCATCTCAACATGATTGGTGCCTATCGGCCCGACATGCGCGAGGCGGACGATCTGGCCTTGAGCCGCGCCCGGATCTATTGCGACAGCTTTGACACCACGCTCGACCACATCGGCGAGTTCAAGATCCCGCTTGCGTCGGGGGCATTGCAGCGGGCGGATGTGCTGGCGGATTTCTACGCGCTGGATCGGTTTGAGCGGTTTGACCCCGAGGCCATCACGCTCTTCAAGAACGGCGGCGGGGCGCATCTGGACCTGATGACCAGTCGTCACGTTCTGGATCTGTGGACGCAGCAGACATGATTTGGTTCCTCAGCGCAGTGCTCTGTCTGGGGGCGCTGCTGTTTTTGCCCGCCCTTCAGGAGACCCTGCGTCGGCCGCTTACCGAGTCGATGCGCCGCGACGCACCGGGTAAGTTTGCGGAGCTATCCCAGGGGCAGACGCATTATCGCTGGATCGGTCCCTTGCGCGGGCCGGTGGTGGTTTGCGTGCATGGCATCACCACCCCTTCCGAGAGTTTTTTGCCGCTGGCGCAGGAACTGGCCGAGATGGGCTATCGGGTGCTTCTTTATGATCTCTATGGGCGGGGCTATTCCGACTATGTGCCGGGGCTTCAGGATCGGGCGTTTCTGCTGCAACAGCTTGATGACCTGCTGGCCTATGAAGGGATTGTCGAGGACTTCGTCCTGGTGGGCCATTCTGCGGGCGGGGCCATTGCCACCGCCTTTGCGGCGGCAAATATCTGGCGGGTGCGCAGTCTGATCCTTGTCACCACCGTCGGGCTGCACAAGCCGCGCACCCCCATGGCAGAGTTTCGAAGGCACGCCCATGGCATTCAGGACCTGATCCTGCGCTGGAGCTATCCGATCGTTGCCAGACGCTATGTCAAAGGCGTGTTTTCCGACCCCCGCACCCCCGACGCCGTGCGACAGGCGCAGCAGGCACAACTGAGCCGGCGCGGCTATATGCCGTCAAACCTCGCCGCGATCCGCGGTATTCTGCGCAATGATTTTGCCGAGGAGCAAAAGCTCTTTAACCGTCAGGGTCTGCCGGTTCTGGCGATCTGGGCGCGCGATGACGTGATTATCCCACCGCAGACCAGCGGCCGTCTGGCAGAACTGAACCGATCTGCCAAACAGGAGGTGGTCGAGGATGCAGGCCACGAGGTGGTCTACACCCATGCCGGGGACGTGGCTCGCCTGATCGCGGAGAACCAGCGCCGCGGGCTCTGAGATCAGGCCGCAGCCGCCTGCAACGGACGCTCGCGCACCGGCAGATGCACAATCGCGCTGAAGGCTCCGACGCCCACACCGATCCACCAGACCATCGTGTAGTCGCCATAGATGTCATACATCCGCCCACCGAGCCACACGCCGAGGAACCCGCCGATCTGGTGGCTCAGGAACACGATCCCGTATAGCGTCCCCATGTAGCGCAGCCCGTAGATATGCGCGACCAGCCCGGAAGTAAGCGGCACGGTCGCGAGCCAGAGCGAGCCCATCGCAACCGAAAAGAGGATCACCGACAAAGGCGTGATCGGCAGCAGGATAAAGGCCCCAGCCACGATGGTCCGCGCGGTGTAGATCCCCGCCAGCAGATATTTCTTGGAGTAATGCTTGCCCGCCCAGCCCGCGAGCAGCGTGCCTGCCACATTCGCCAGACCGATGAGCGAAATCGACACCGCACCCAGCGCCGAGGTCGTCGTGATCCCCATCCCATGCAGCACGCCGCCGGGCATGATCGGCCCGCACATCTCGGTCACAAAGGCCGGAAAATGCGCCGTCACAAAGGCCAGCTGATAGCCACAGCTGAAAAACCCGAGGAATATCAGCGTGTAGGACGGGTCGCGGAAGGCTTTTTTGAGGATCGCGCCCATGCTTTCCTCAAGCTCCGCCTTGCCCGCAGAGACCGGCGCGCGCATCAGGGGCAGCGACAGGATCAGCGCCAGCACCACGCCGGCAAAGACCAGGAACACCGACTGCCAGGACATCAGCCCAAGCATATATTCCGCCGTCGGCGCGCCGAAGATCTGCCCCGCAGAGCCTGCCGCGGTGACAATCGCCAGCGACATGGACCGGTTCTCGTCCGAGCTCGCCCGGCCGACCACCGCAAGCACAACGCCAAAGCCCGTGCCCGCAACGCCAAAGCCCACCAGCCACTCATAGGCCTGCATCTCGAAGGGGGTGGTGGCGCCGGCACTCAGCACAAGCCCCGCCGCATAGACCACGGCCCCGATGATGATCGCCTTGCGGTCTCCGATCTTCTCGGCAATGGCGCCAAAGATCGGCTGCCCGATCCCCCAGGCGAGGTTCTGGATCGCGATGGCGAGGGAGAACTCGCTCCGGAGCCAGCCAAAATCATCGGCGATCGGGATCTGGAACACCCCAAAGGAGGCGCGCACGGCAAAGCTCACCATGATGATCAGGCAGCCCACCAGAAGGACGGGGGTAAACAGAGGGGTGGATCGGTCCATGGCGCTTCTCCGCAAGAGTTGCCTGTCAGTGTCACCAACCTGCCCCATGCGTCAATTCAGGAGTTTTGAGGCGATGCATTAGGAAAATTGAACAATCGGGTTCAGCCAAGGGCCATGCCACGCTTTCCTTTGCAAAATCATCCGGCTATGGCTGGGGGCATGACACATATGACCGACCTCTATCAGGCCCGCGTCGACGCCGGGCAGATCCAGCCGGATCCCGCGCAGCAAGCGGTGTTGCCGGAGTTTGACCGGATTGCGGATGGCCTGCGCGCAGAGCCTGTAAAACGGGGCCTGTTTCGCAAGGCCGTGCGCCCGGAGGTCAAGGGACTCTATCTCTGGGGCGGTGTCGGGCGCGGCAAGTCGATGCTGATGGATCTCTTTGTCGAGAGCCTTGATGACATCCCCAGCCGCCGGGTGCATTTTCATGCCTTCATGCAAGAGATCCACGCCAAGATGCATCTCGCGCGTGAAGCGGGCACCGAGGACGCTTTGGCGCCGGTGGTGGCGGATGTGGTGGCCTCGGTGCGGCTGTTGGCCTTTGACGAGATGCAGATCACCGATATCACCGATGCGATGATCGTCGGCCGCCTGTTTGAGGCGCTCTTTGAGGCGGGTGTGGTGGTGGTGACCACCTCGAACCGGGTGCCGGACGATCTTTATAAAAACGGGCTCAATCGGCAGCTGTTCTTGCCGTTCATCGACCTCATCAAAGACAAGATGCAAGTGCATGAGATGGTCAGCCCCAAAGACTACCGACAGGACCGTCTGACCGGGTCGCGGGTCTATTTCACGCCCCTCAACGCTGAGGTGCGCGCCGAGATGGACGCGATCTGGCGCGATCTTACCGGCGGTGCGGCAGAACCACTGGTGCTGATGGTGAAGGGACGCGAAGTCACCCTGCCTGCCTATCGCAACGGGGTAGGACGGGTGACCTTTTATGATCTCTGCGGCACCATGCTGGGGCCGGGCGATTATCTGGCGGTGGCCGATGCGGTCAAGGTGCTGGTGCTCGAGAACATCCCCGCGCTGGGGCGCAACAACTTCAACGAGGCCAAGCGCTTTATGACATTGATCGACGCCCTCTATGAGGCACGCGTGCGATTGATCTGTTCGGCCGCGGCAGAGCCGGAGTTCCTCTATATGGAGGGCGACGGGGCCTTTGAATTCGAGCGCACCGCCTCGCGCCTGCGGGAGATGCAGGACAAGGACTGGGGTCAGCCCAAGGCCTGAGCCATGCTCATCTGAGAGGTATTGTAACCTCAAATGAGCACAAACAGGGCCTAATCAGAGAGTTTTCTTGCATCATGCGGGGCGCCCCCTACAAAGGTAATGTTCGTATGAACAGGGGAGCGTGCGGATGAATGCCACCGACCTGAGCGAGAGACAGCGCGATATTCTGCGGCTGCTGGAGCAGAGCGGCTTTGCCACCATCGAGGATCTGGCGGGGCGTTTTGGCGTCACCACACAGACCATCCGCCGCGATGTCAACGACCTGCGCGACCGGGCACTGCTGATGCGGGTGCATCGGGGCGTCAGGCCGCATGAGGGCGCGCGGCCCTATGCCTCGCGCGCCGTGGAGCAACAGCGTGAGAAGGCCGCATTGGCGCGCGAGGTGCTGCGGCTCATTCCGGCGGGGGCGTCGGTGTCGATCGGTCTTGGCAGCACCCCGGCAGAGGTGGCGCGGCTTTTGGCCCATGCAGGCGGGCGTGACGTCATCACCAACAATCTGGTTGCGGCAAGCCATCTGTGGGACGCCGAGGACATCACCCTATCGATCTGCGGCGGCGCCGTGCGCGATCGCAGTGTCTCGGGCAGTGCGGCGGCAGAGTTCTTTGCCGCCTACCGCGTGGATTTTGCGATCTTTGGCGTGGCGGGTGTGGATGACGACGGCGCGCTTTTGGATTTTCGCACCGAAGAGGCACGCGCGCGGGCCGCGATGCAAACCCACGCACGGCAGTCGGTTCTGGTGCTCGATCAGGTCAAGTTCCAGCGCCGCGCGCCGGCGCGGGGCGGCTGGCTCCACGATCCCGATTATGTCATCACAAATGCGCCGCCCCCAAAAGCCCTCGCTGCTGGGCTCAGCGCGGGGGCCTTGGTGCTGGCATAGGAGACGCGCTAGCCATTCTCGCGCAGGATATTGCCAGCCAGATAGAGCGAGCCGCAGATCAGCACGCGGCTGTCTGGGTCGCGCGCCAGAATGGCGGTGAGCGCCTCGGCAACAGAGCCCGCAGTGGTCGCAGGAAGGTCCACGGAACTGGCCGCCGCTTTGGTTTCCTCGGCCGAGAGGGTTGCCGCCTCGCCCGGGATCGACACCGCCGTGAGGCTCTGGGCCTCGGCGGCGAGCGGGCGCAGATAGCCGGTCACATCCTTGGTGTTGAGCATGCCGCAAATGAGATGCGTCGGGCGCTTGGGCAGTTTGGCCAGCACATCGGCAAGGGCAATGCCTGCGGCGGCGTTGTGACCGCCATCAAGCCACAGTTCCGCCGCGCCTGCGATTTCCACCAGCGGGCCGGTTTTGAGGCGCTGCATACGGGCGGGCCACTCGGCACCCGTAACAGCCGCCTCGCAGGCGGCCTCATCCGCGCCAAGGTGGCGCAGCACCGCAAGGGCGGCGCCGGCGTTCTGGATCTGATGCGCGCCCAGCAGAGCCGGGAGCGGCAGGTCCAGCAGGCCACGCTCGTCCTGATAGACGAGACGGCCGCGCTCCTCGGAGACATGCCAGTGCTGGCCATAGGCGATCAGGGGGGCGCCCAGGCGCATCGCGGTGTCCTCGATGAGCTCCATCGCCTCTTCGGCCTGGGGGCCGACCACCACGGGCACGCCGCGTTTGATGATCCCGGCCTTCTCGCCTGCGATCTTGGCCAGCGTATTGCCGAGGAATTGCTCGTGATCGATCGAGACCGGAGTGATTACAGAGACCTCGGGCGTGATGACATTGGTGGCATCCAGACGCCCGCCAAGACCGACCTCGAGGAGGGTGTAGTCGGCGGGTGTGCGTGAAAACGCCAGCAGCCCCGCGACGGTTGTGATCTCGAAATAGGTGATGCTTGCGTCGCCATTGGCGCTGTAGCACTCATCCAGCACCTCCGTGAGATGCGCCTCTGAGATCAGATCGCCCGCCAGACGGATGCGTTCATGAAAGCGCGCCAGATGCGGTGAGGTATAGGCATGAACGGATTTGCCCCAGCCCTCAAGCCCGGCGCGGATCATCGCCTGGGTGGAGCCTTTGCCGTTGGTGCCCGCGATATGGATCACCGGGGGCAGCTTGTCCTGCGGGTTGTCGAGCGCCGCCAGAAGACGCCAGACCCGATCCAGCGTCAGGTCGATGATCTTGGGGTGCAGCGCCATCATGCGGGCGAGAATGGCATCGGAGGTCTGTTCGGTCATGGCGGCCTGAACCTGTCTGATCACGGAGCGACACGGGGCCACATGCGATAGGGCCGCGCCCGTCCCGTCGGGGTGAAAGCGAAGCGCCCGCCCCGTTTAGGGCGGGACGGGCGCTGCCCGACCTTGGGTCAGGCAAGAGTGATTATGCGAGGTTTCAGACGCTCTTGTCTGCGCCCGATGCGTCCTCCGCAGGCGCTTTTTCGTCTTTTTGCGGGGCTTCGAGCTGTGCCTCGGGCGCCGGGGCCGGCAGATCGCCATGCACCTGCGGGGGCAGCTTCATCATCATACGAATGATGGTGATGAGCTCCTCGCGCAGCTTGGTGCGCGGTGTCACCCGATCAAGCATGCCGTGATCCAGGAGATATTCGGCACGCTGAAAGCCCTCGGGCAGCTTTTCGCGGATGGTCTGCTCGATCACGCGGGGACCGGCAAAACAAATGAGCGCGTTGGGTTCGGAAATATGCACATCGCCCAGCATCGCATAAGACGCGGTCACACCGCCGGTGGTGGGGTGGGTCAGCACGACGATATAGGGCAGGCCCGCTTCCTTGAGCATCTCGACCGCGACGGTGGTGCGCGGCATCTGCATCAGCGACAGGATTCCTTCTTGCATGCGCGCGCCGCCTGCAGCGGAAAAGAGCACAAGCGGGCGGCCGAGTTTCACGGCCTCTTCGGCGGCGGCGATGATGGCGTTGCCGACATACATGCCCATGGAGCCCGCCATGAAGGAGAAGTCCTGCGCGGCGGCCACGATGGGCGTGCGGCCGATTTCGCCGGTGGCGACCAGCATCGCCTCTTTTTCGCCGGTGGTTTTCTGCGCCGCCTTCAGGCGATCGGGATAGCGTTTCTGGTCGCGGAACTTAAGCGGATCGACAACCGGTTCCGGCACCTTCACCTCGGCAAAGACACCGCCATCAAACAACGCCTTGAAACGGTCGCGCGGCGTGATGTGCATGTGGTGGCCGCAGTTGGTGCAGACGTTCTGATTGTCGCTCAACTCGCGGTGAAACAGCATGGTGCCGCATTCGTCACATTTCTTCCACAGGTTCTCGGGCACCTCGCGGCGCGAGAAGATCGAGTTGATCGTGGGGCGGACGTAGTTGGTGATCCAGTTCATCAAATGGCCTCTGCCTGATTGGCGTTGCGTCCCCAGATAAGGTGACTTTCAGTCAATTGCAATCAGGCCCTGATCGCAAGCCGTGCCGCAAGCCATGTGACCAGCATCACCATGAGATCCACCCAGAGCCACGGACGCAGCGCCAAGGGGTCATCCATCGCATAGGGATGCAGGTAGAGCGCAAGCCCACTGAGATTCGAGGGCGAAGCCACAAACAGAAGCGCCCAGACGTTGTTGACGAAATGCACAGCAATCGCGGGGCCCAGGCTGCCTGCACGGGCGGTGAGATCGGCCATCAGCATTCCATAGAGCGTGGCCCCCGCCACGATGAGCCAGGCGTTCTCGCCCGCGGCTTCCGGCATGTAGTGGCCCATGCCAAACAGGAGCGACGGCAGCACAAGCCAGACCAGCGGGCTGCTGAAGCGCGCGGCGAGACCCTGCTGGAGGTAGCCGCGAAACAGGATTTCCTCGGCGCTGACCTGAATGAGCACCAAGACAAGCGACACCGGCAGAAGCGCCAGCCAGGGTCCAAACGCCAGATTCGGCTCGAGCGGCGCGCCCATGTCATAGGGCGGCAGCAGCATCAGCACGACCAGAAGGATCACGAGCATACGCAGAACCCGGGCCCCCTGCGGGATTACCAGGGCCCGCGGCCCCAAAAGCCCGCCCAGACTGCGGCCATGGAGCATCTGCAGCACCAGCCCCACGGCGATGATCATAAAGATGAAATGCCCCAGCAGGATCGCCATGCCGGCGGGGTCGCTGCCGCCCGCTAGATCGGCCTCGCCGGTGAGGGCCAGCACGCCGGGCAGCAGGACCAGATCAGAGATCAGCCCAAGCCCGAACCACGTCAGCACCACCAGAACCATGCCCAGCGCCAGCCGCCAGACCTCGGCTGTGGGGCGGGCCTGATGCAGCAGGATCTCGTGAGGGCGATAGCAGCGCATGGGCGGTCCTTCTTTGCTCAGAGGTCTACGCGCCTTTGGCCGTCGAGGCCAGTGGGCAGAACATCTGCGGCCAATCGGCGGTCACCCGGCGCCCAGCGGGCGGTCATTGGGCGGTCAAGGCTCGGCGCTGCCCTGAGCTGAGCGGGCGTCCTGCAACGCGACCGCCGCGCTCGAGAGATGGCCAGAGACGGTCTGCAACAGGTGCAGCGCCACGGTGATGTCGCTCTCGATTACGGTGCGGAACTCCTCGGCCCCGATACGCAGAAAGACGCAATCCTCCACCGCAAACAGATCGAGCTGGCGCGGCGCGGCGGTAATCACAGCCAGATCCCCGATCAGCCGTCCGGGCGCGATCATATCGAGCGCGCTGCCATCCTCGGGGAATTGCAGCTCCGCCTGCCCCGAAAGACACAGATAGACCGCATCCCCCGCCTCGCCCGCGCGAAACACCGCCGCGCCGGTCGGCACGCGCACCCAAGAGGCCGAAAACGCCAGAAGACGGCGATGGCGGGCATCCAGACGGGCAAAGAGATCCGCCGACCCGATCTCGGACAGCTTGCGGTCAAAATCATCCTCAGCCTCTTCGGGCGCGTCCAGAAGCGCGGTCGCCACGCCGCTTTGCCCGTCGATCCGCCCGTCCCGGAGCGTGAGGTGAAGATCATAGCGCGAGGGGTGTTCAAAATGATCCTCGAGGTGGATCATGGTGGTCTTGGGCAAGAGAGCCTGCAGCCGGTTGCGGGTTTTCAGCCGGTTGTCCGAGTCGTGGCTCGCCAGCACATGATCGAGGATCAGGATGTCCGGCCGCTTGATCGCCGCGCGGGTGAAGGCGGCGCGTTCGCGGAACACCGGCTCCAGCAGCGCACCGCCAAGCCCGGTGGGCAGATCGTAGATCATCAGCGCCAACCGTGCTTTCAGGTCGTTGTCGGCCATCACATCGGCCACAACGTCCTCGACCGCTTGGGCCTTGCCGCCCGCATGGATCGAGATCCGGCCAAAGAGCGCGTTCTCCAGCACCGTGAGCTTGCGGGCATATTCCCCGGCCCGCAGACGCCGGTAGACACCGCCGCAATCGGCGAGCAACAGATCGCCGCGACGGTTGCGGATTCCAAGGATGCGCAGCTTGTAATCGCGCGGCAGGCCCGCCCCGAGCTGCTCTTCGGTGAGCAGGAACGGCAGGGTACACAAAAGCGCCCGGTCGGTGCCGTCCAGCACCCGGTTCTCGCGATAGCGGTCGGCGGCTTTGACGATCCGCGCATAGAGCTCCTCGTCGAGGTTCAGGCGGCGAAACAACGGGTGCGAGGTCTGGCCGCGTCCAAAGGTACGTTGCAACGTGTCTATCAGCGCGAGGCTGATGTCGCGGGTCTGGGACTCCAGCCCTTCGGCGCGCAAGACCCGTTGGAAGGGGCCATCAGGATCGGTAAAGAGCGTTGGGGGCACTGGCTCCACCGGGAAGGCGAACATCATGTTTTCTGCCAGTGGCAGGGCTGGATTATAGAGATCGGGCAGAAAACGATAGACCACATCGCGCAGGCCCTGCGCCTCCAGTCGTTCGGCAATGCGTGGGCGCAGCGCGGTGATCTGCGCCTCAAGCGCGCGGTGGCGATCCTGCAGACGCGCATGCAGCGTGCGGTGAAAGAGCTGGCCGTCGATGCCCATCGCCTCGACGAGTTGGAACCACCAGTCCCGCAGATCATGTTCCGAACGCAGCCCGGCAAGATCGGGGTTGACCCAATCCGCATTCACCGGATCGCCACTATTGCCCGCCTTGAGCGCCTCGGCCCGTTGCAAGAGCTGCCGTTCTGCCGCGGTGGCGCGAGGCTGGTTGCGCAGCGGCATCAAGACATTATCGCCAAGCGTGCCGTCAAAGAGATAGGGCGCGTTGAACGCATAGCCGATGCGGCTGGCAATGACGCCCTGATGCAGTTCCGCGAGCGGATGGCCCGCCACGATCACCTCGCCGCGCGTGGGCAGCACCTCGCGGGTCAAAAGCTGCGCCAGGGCCTGACGTTCGGCGGCAGAACTGCTTTGGATCGCGACCTGGGCCCCAGCGGGAATGGTGAGCGTCAGGCCATCAAGCACCGGCTTGCCCTCTGCATCGCGCACGGTCACGTCGCGCAGCTCGATGTCACCGCGCAGATGTGGCACCTTTTGCGGCACCCCCTCAAAAAGCGCCGGGTCGATCATGCCGGGAGGCGAGAATTTCTCAGTCATGATCTGCCAGCGCAGGGACATATCCTGCACCTGGTTGTAATAGGTCAGCAGCTCTTTCCACGGCGCCGAGAGGTCCTTGTAAGCCGCAAGCGCAGCCACCAAGGCCCCCACGGTGATCTCACCGCGCAGCGCCAGCACGCCCCCCACCGAATAAAAGAAAAACGGGGTCAGATGGCCGATCAGGTTGTTGAGGAACTTCATGAAGAACTTTTTCATGTAGATCCGGCGGCGGATTTCAAAGAGCCGCCCGAGGCGATCGGAGACCTGCGCCAGCCGGTAGCGCCAGCCACCATTGCTGCGCAAATCCTGCAGCCCGGCGGCCGTTTCACCGATCTCGGCCGAGAGCGCGCGCACCTCGGCGATGCGGTCCTTGTTCAACAGGTTGATCTGGCGCTGCAGCATCGGAATGAGCCAGGCCTGGAGCGGAATGAGCGCCACCGACGCGAGCCCGAACCAGACGCTCTGGATGAACAGGAAGGACACAATCGTGAGCATCTGCCCGGCCTGGAACACCGGCTGCGCCACCGCATCGCCCATCAGACCGCCCATCGGTTCTGATTCGGAGGTAATGAGCGAGACCATCTCGCCCTGGCTGGTGGTGCGGAAATGGCTGGTGGGAAAGCGCATCATCCGCGCGATCATCTGGTAGCGCAGGCGGCGCAGGAGACGCTCGGAAAGGATGCCCTTGAGCGTGTTGAGCCGCATCTTCATCATTCCCGACGCCAGCACCGCACCCAGAAACGCAAAGCAGAGCACCAGAAGATACTGCTGCGCGCTCAGCCGCCAGCCCCAGAGGTCGATCCAGGCGCTCGGCGCGCCGATGGCATCGTTGATGATCCGCTTGGGCAGCTCCAAGGTCGCGTAAAGAAAGGGAAACGTCATCAGGGTCAGCAGCAGGAGGCCAAACTGCTGCCGTTTCGAATAGCGCCAGATAAAGGAAAACAGGCTCGGCTCCACCGCCCTTGTCCTCAGTCGGAGTGCGGAGGTTGCACGGGGGCGAACAAACCACACAGGTTACAATCATAGGCGCTGGCCGCCCTGCAAGTGGCCCGCGACCGGCCGGGTCGATCACCTTCCCCCGCGCCCAGGCACCACAGCCTGCGAAGCGCTGGGACGTAAGCGTGAACCTGCCACAGTTCAAGGCGCGCGCGTTCATTCTTTGTTAGGCCTTGTTCCAACAGATGGCTGCGTCTACACATTTTGAGGTCGGAAATTTGGGGCCTACTGAGGTGCCAAGAACACAGGCGACACAAGCACGGGCGACACAAGTACAGTCAACACAAGCACAAGCAACCGGTGGACGAGAGCAGAGAGTGAACCAGACGCTAATCGACATATTGGGCGCAAGCCGCGCCCTGCTCCAGAAAGCGTTGCGCCTGCCACGGCTCGGCCTGCTTCTGTTGGTGACGCTGGCGCTGGCAGGCTGCATGGAGGGCAACCGTCTTGCCTTTGCCCCGCCGGGTGAGTCCGTATCGCGCCCCGTGGACAGTCGCGGGCGATCCCTCACGGCGGTGTTTGGCGACGGGCAGCTGATCTTGGCTGCGCCGAGCGGGTTCTGCTTTGATGCCGAAATGGAACAACACACTGGCAGCGGCGGCTTTGCGCTTCTGGCGCGCTGCGAAAAGATGGGCACCTTTGGCCGGTTGCGTGGCAAGGACGGCGCCATGCTCACCGCAACCGTAGGGGCCGTCAGCGCCGATACGCCCGCGCCCTCCACAGAGGCGCTGCGCTCGGCCTTCACCGAAGCACGCAGCGCCGCCCGCGTGCTGGAGACCCGCGGCGACGGGGATATCCCGCTCATCAAGCTCCATATGGCAAGCCACTCGGCCAAGGGGGCAAGCGGCACCCATTGGCGCGGCGCCTTCCTTGTGCATGGGCATCTGGTCTCAGTGGCGCTCTATGCACCTGAGGGCAGCGGGTATCTCGGCGAGCGCGGCGCGCGGCTGATCCGCGAATTTGTGCAGGCAACTCGCAACGCCACATTGCTTGCTGAAACCGCCGCCCCAACCGAGACAGCGCCCCAGCGCACGCTCCGACCGCAAGACCGCTCTGGTGCGGTTCTGGCGCAAGCCGCCGCTGCGCCGCAGGAGTGATCCATCGGGAAGCTTTGCCAAAGTATCCAGCCGCGCGACGTGCCGCGGCGACCTGATGGCCGTGCCCACAGAACACAGGCCTGGGCGTGCATGGATTTCACCGTGCGAGACGCTCAGAAACACCTTTGTCCCCGCTCGCTAATTCGTTAATATGAGAGGCAAATCCCGGCAGAACAGGCCGGGACACGCGCGCGAATGCGCTACCTGAGGGCAGGATGGGAAAACTACTGGAACGAGTGCTGAACACGGGCGCCTTGCGGCGCTGGCGCAGAGCTGCACGGGCGGCCCCCTCGACGCCACTGGCACGCTTGCGCCAACAGCGCAATGATGCCCGTAAGCTGCGGATGCATCTCGATCAGCTGATCCATACCGCCGACAACCGTCTGGCGCTGCCAAAGATCGACTCGTCATATTTCCCGCGCCCGCATGGTACCGACTGGTCCTGGCGGCCCGAGCTCTGGCGCGGCCCATTGCCGGTGGCCGGTGTGTCCTCGGTGCCGAGCAAGACCCGGCTTGGCCATGAGATCCAGATGTTTCACGACTGCGCCATCTCCGAGCTGACCCTGCGCCAACTGCGCAACACGCGCGAGGAGGATCTGGCGCCCTACGGGTTGCGGATGGATGTGTTCAAGTTCGACGGCTCGTTCCTGTCGCTGGTGATCGACCTGCCTGCCGAAGCCACGCAGGGGCTCACCCGGCAGCATCTGGTGCGGCTGGACTGCATTGCCGAGAGCGAAAAGCCGATCGAAATCTTCGCCCGTCTCAATATCAAACACGGCCCCAACACCGAGCAGTTGGTGCGGGAGCTGCCGCCGGGCGAGAAAACCTTCTCGGTGGAATATGACCTGGCCTATTCGCGGCTCAACGAAAAGCGCATCGAGAAGGCCTGGATCGATCTGATCTTTGAAGCGCCAGACATGAACCAGGTGGTGCTGCGGGATCTGACCTTTGCGCGTTTTCTGCGCGCCAACCTCTGACCGCGCGCTGCGCAATCGCCAATGGGAGAGCCCAGATGAGTGCCATGACGCTCCAGAAGATCCGTTTTCGCTCCGGCCTCTGGGAAGGTCGGATTGAGACTGCGCCGCGTGCCGATGCGCGCCCACAGATTGTCGTGCGCTACCTCGATCGCGAAGTGGAAGGGGTCACCCTGGAGGCGGCCGAGGCGCCGGGAAGCTGGGCGCTGACGATCCCGGTGCCCAGCGAGGCCATCGGCGACGGGGTGCAGAGCTTTGTGATCATCGACGCCGAGACGGACACGAAGATCGGCGATTTCACCCTGATTGCGGGTGAGCCACTGGCGGATGATCTGCGCGCAGAGGTGGAACTGCTGCGTGCAGAGCTCGACATGCTGAAGCGCGCCTTTCGCCGCCACTGCCTCGAAACCACCTGAGCGCCAAGGCGCCACAGGCGGCCTCTCGTCCGGTTCTGCCGGGTACGTCCGCAGGTATGCCCTGTCGGCAGGCCCGCCAGCCGGTGCTGCCGCTGATCCCTTTCGCCTTTTTATGAGGGTTTGCGGGCCCGGACGGGCCCGCCGAGGGGCGCGCGGGTCAGACCGCACCCGGCGGTTGGATCCCCTTGTGCTGCTTCAATGGCAGAAAGCTCATCCAGTGACCGCGCTGAGGTCGCGTTCAATTTCAATAAGCCTCTGTTTGCGCCAGAGCCCACCGCCATATCCGGTCAATGCCCCATCCGCGCCAAGAACCCGGTGGCAGGGGATCATCACCGCGATCTGGTTGGCCCCGTTGGCCCGCGCCACCGCGCGGCTTGATCCCGGTCGCCCAAGGCTCTGCGCCAAGGCGCCGTAGCTGCGGGTCTGCCCCACCGGGATCTCTCTGAGCGCACGCCAGACTTCTGCCTCAAAGGCCGTGCCGTGATAGGCCAGCGGCGTGTCGAACCGCGCTGCCCGCCCCGCAAAATAGGCCCCCAACTCCTCTGCCGCCTGATCCACCACCTCGGGCCGGCCAAAGCCGATGCCGCCGGGCTGGCGTTTTTGCAGCTTTGCCACTTCGCGCGGCAAAGCCTTGCGGTCTGCAAACTCCAACAGATGCAGCTTGTGCTGGCAGGCCACCGCCACCATCGCGCCCAGCGGGGTCTCGATCCAATCCGCCAAAAGCTGCGCATCCTTGCGAAACTGCCCTGGCGCAATCCCGACCAATCGGGCAAAGGCCGCGCGAAAAGCGCTGGGGCTTTCAAAACCGGCCTCAAGCTGCGCCGAGATCACGGGCTGCCCGGCACTGAGCGTGGTGAACCCCTCGCGCAGGCGGCGTTGCCGCGCCATTTCCAGAAAGGTCATGCCAAACTGACGCTTGAACGCCCGGCGGATGGTAGAAGGGTCTGCGCCCATGGCCACCAGATCCTCCTCGCGCCAGCGATAGGAGGGCCGTGCCTCCAGCGCCTCCAGCAGGCGGCGCACCAGCGGATCATTCCCCGCCGCCGCATTCAGGGGGTGACAACGCTTGCAGGCGCGAAACCCAGCCTCGATGCAGGCACCGGGAGTGGCAAAAAACTGGCAATTCTCATACTTCGGCTTGCGCGCGGGGCAGGTCAGGCGACAAAAGATCCCGGTCGAGGACACGCCCACATAGGCGCGCCCGTCATAGCTTGCATCCCGCGCCACCAGCGCGTCGTAAAGGGTTTTTGAATCGGGCAGGTCAAACATCATCATGGCGCAACTCTAACACCCGCCTTTGGTTGCTGCCGCCTGAATTCGGGCGTCTATTCAATTTCAAAGCAGGGACAAGGGTGTCGATACATCCAAACAGGGGTGTGCAGGAGGGTTCACAGCGCGACGCACTCGCGTAAACGCCTGACAAAACATCATAAAGTGGAGAACATGGCGAGCCGTGGAGGACTCGAACCCCCGACCTGAGAATTAGAAGTTCCCTGCTCTAATCCAGCTGAGCTAACGGCCCGTCATAGGGAGCGTGTATCAGACAAATCTTTTGCTATGTCAACGCAGAGGCCGGACGGATCTTGGGCTCAGTCAATGGGGTGATGACAGGCGACCGCGACGCGATCGGACTGGGGCTCGAGCGTCGGGGCGGTGCTTTTGCAAAGGTCGCTTGCAAAGGCACAGCGCGCCGCAAAGGCGCAGCCTTTGGGCGGGTTCAGAGGATCCGGCAATTCGGTCTCTTTGGCCTCGGGCGCGGCCAGAGCGCGGCCTACCACCGGGGCGCTTTGAGCCAGAAGTCGCGTGTAGGGGTGTCGGGGCACGGCAAACACCTCATTGGCGGGACCAACCTCCACCACGGAGCCAAAATAGAGCACCGCGACACGGTCGCTCACCGCCTCCACCACCGCGAGATCGTGGCTGATGAAAATATAGGTCAAGCCGAAGGTCCGCTTCAGATCCGCCAAGAGGTTCAGCACCTGCGCCTGCACCGAAACATCCAGCGCCGAGACAGGTTCATCAAGGATCAGGATGCGCGCATCCGCTGCGAGAGCTCGGGCAATGCCGATCCGTTGGGCCTGACCACCGGAGAATTCATGCGGGTAGCGGTCGAGAAACTCTTCGCGCAGATTTACCGCGGCAAAGATCTCGGCAATGCGCGCTGCGCGCGCCTTGGCATCCATACCGTGCAGATGCCGCAGGGGCGCGTCCATCACCTGACGGATGGTTTTGCGCGGGTTGAGGCTGCTGATCGGGTCCTGAAACACATATTGGATCTTCTGCCCAAAGGTGGCCGGGTCCGCATTATCAAGCGGTGCGCCTTCGATCTCGATCTGGCCGGTTGTCGGCGGCAGCAAGCCCACCAGCATCCGCGCCAATGTGGATTTGCCACACCCCGACTCCCCCACGATGCCGAGGGTTTCGCCCTGTTCCACCGTCAGCGAGAGCGGCTGCACCGCCTTGACGCCCGCCTTGGCTCCGCCGAACAGGCGTTTGCCCACCGGGAAGGTCTTGCTGAGATTGGTGAGTTTCAGTGCCGCGCTCATGCCGTGGCCTCCTGCACTGGAATTTCAGGGTCTATACAGCGGATCTTGCGCCCCGCACCAAACCCATCGAGCGCAATGTCCCCGCTGCGGCAGGCTTTGGCGGCCTTGGGGCAGCGATCCGCAAAGGCGCACCCCGCGGGCAGTTTGTCCACCACAGGCGGTAGACCGGGAATGGCCGCAAGCTCGCGTCTGCCCTGGCCCAGTTCCGGCACGCAGGCCATCAGCCGCGCGGTATAGGGGTGAGCAGGCGCATTGAGAATGGCATCGGTGGGGCCTTCCTCGACAATGCGGCCCGCATACGTCACCGCCACCCGATCACAGAGCTGCGCCACCACGCCAAAATCATGGGTGATGAAGATGATCGCCAAGCCCCGCTCGCGCCGCAAGTCATCCAGGAGCGCAAGGATCTGCGCCTGCACCGTCACATCCAGCGCGGTTGTGGGCTCATCCGCGATGATAACTTCCGGGTCGTTGGCCAGCGCCATGGCGATGCCGACCCGCTGGCGCATACCGCCCGACATCTCATGCGGGTAATTGTCCACGCGCGCCTCGGCATTGGGGATGCGCACGGATTTCAAAAGCTCAATCGCGCGGGCACGCGCCTCGGAGGTGCTGGTGCGATGATGGCTCTGGATCGCCTCGATGAGCTGCGCGCCAACCGTATAGAGCGGGTGCAGCGTCGCCAGAGGATCCTGAAAGATATAGGCCACGCGGTCGCCACGCAGACGGCGCAGGGTCTCATAGGGGGCGCCGATCAGATCCTCACCCTTGTAATGCACTGCACCGCCGGTGATGACACCGGGGGGCGAGGCCACCAGCCCCATGATCGACAGCGCCGTCACGGATTTCCCGGAGCCACTTTCACCAATGATCCCAAGGCATTCGCCCGGCCTTACCGAGAGATCCACACCGCCCACGGCCTTGTAGATGCGATCCTTGACGTGGAACTGGGTTTGCAGGTTGCAGAGGCTCAGGATACCGTCGCCTTCTGGCTGCGGTACGGGGTCTGTGCGGCGCACCATGGTGGTCGGCATCGGGCGGCTGAGCGCGCCGGATTTCAGGCGCGGATCAAGCGCGTCGCGCACGCCGTCGCCCAGAAGATTGATCGCCATCACGATCACGAGGATCATCGCACCGGGCACCACGGAGGTATGCGGATTGGTAATCAGCGCCGAGCGCGCCTCGCCCAGCATGGAGCCCAGATCCGCCTGCGGCGGTTGCGAACCAAGGCCAAGGAAACTGAGACCTGCCGTCTCGAGGATCATCCAGCCGACAGTGGTGGACATGGCGATCACGATCACCGGGATTACGTTTGGCACCACCTCGGTGATGATGATGCGCGCATTCGACATCCCGCAGAGCCGCGCCGCATCAATAAATTCCTTATGCGCAATACCAACGGTGACACCGCGAATGTTGCGCGCGAAGAAGGGGATATTGACGGCGGCCACAGCGATCAGCGCATTCATCAGCCCCGGACCAAGTGCTGCGACAATCGCCAACGCCAGGAGGATATAGGGAAAGCCCATCAGCATATCGACGCCGCGCATGATCACATTGTCCACGCGCCCGCCATAAAACCCGGCGATCACGCCGATAGCCGCCCCGATGGTGGCCGCCGCCACCGCCGCCGCAAAGCCCACCGCCAGCGACAGCCGCGTGCCCCACATCAGGCGGCTGGCGAGATCCCGACCAAGGTGGTCAGTGCCCAGCAAGGCCCCCTCGCTAAAGGATTTCTTGAACCGCTCTGCCGTATTGGTCACATCCGGGTCGGGCAGCGGCAAAATGGGTGTCAGCACCGCCAGCAGCACAACCACCGACATCACGATGAGCCCCGCCAGCGCGAGGCGGTTGCGAGACAAAAGACGCAGGAAACTCATGCCTTGATCCTCGGGTCCAGAAGGCTTTGGGCGACATCAACGGCAATGTTGAACAGCACATAGCAGGCAGCCACAAAGACCACACCGCCCTGCACCAACAGGATGTCACGTTTGAGGATGGCATCGACCAGCATCCGCCCGACGCCGGGCCACTGGAACACCATCTCGATATAGACCGCGCCCGAGAGCACAAACCCGGCCTGAATCCCGAGCACCGGGATGATCGACACCATCGCTGCGCGCAGACCATGGCGCCAGATCACGCTGCGTTCATGCACGCCTTTGGCGCGCGCTGTGCGGATGAAATCCTGTCGTAGGACCTCCAGCATGGCGGACCGAGACAAGCGCGCGATGACGCCGGTGGCCACCACCGCCAGCGCAATGGCGGGAAGTGTCAGATGGCTGACAAGTGCCGAGAGATCCCGCGCGCCGTAGATCGGCCACATGCCGGAGACCGGGAACCAGCGCAGGTTCACTGCAAAGATCAGGATCATCATCATGCCGAGGAAAAACGACGGAATCGAAATGCCCAGAAGCACTGCAAAGGTGATCGCCTTATCCGCCAGCCCGTACTGGCGCGCCGCCGAGACCACACCTGCCGCAACGCCAAGAATCGAACAGATCACAAAGGATGTGCCCGCCAGCACCAGCGTTGCATTGAACCGCTCCAGCACCTCGTCGAGCACCGCACGATTGAGCGAGAAACTGCGGCCAAAATCGCCCTGCAACATATTGCCGAGCCAGATAAAGTACCGCTGCACCAAAGGCTTATCGAGACCGAGATCGCGATTGAGCTTCTCCACATTCTCGGGCGTCGCATAGGACCCAAGGATCGCCGTGGCCGGGTCGCCCGGGATCATCGCCATGATCAGAAACACGATGACCGAGATCCCCAAGAGGACCGGCACCGCCGAAATAAGCCGTTTCAAAATATAGCCAGTCATGGCGCGCCTTCCTGCTCTACCGACATGGGTGGAGTGGGGTTTCAGTCAAACGGGAGCGCGCGCCCCGCCGGGGCGCGCGCGGGTCGGATCGGGCAAAGCCCGATCCGAAACCTCTCATCAGTTCTTGGTCACATCATCGAGCAGCAGGAAGAACGAGGGCTGCAGCGCAAAATCCTCCACCCGATCCGAGGTCACCGCGTTCTGCTTCCAGTTGGCGACAAAGACCCAAGGCGCATCTTCCTGCACGATGGTCTGCATCTCCTGATAAAGCTTGGCGCGCTCGTCCTGATCGGTTGCAACGCGGGCCGCTTCCAACAGCTCATCCACCTTCGGGTTGGAATAATAGCCGGAGTTGAAGCCGCCCTTGTCGGGCCAAGCTTCAGTGCGCAGCGCCAGGAAGGGGAGCGTGTCGGGATCGTTGGTCATCCAGGCCATCTCGGCCATGTCGGCCTTGCCCTCCAGCCCCGGATTGACCTCGCCCAGGAAGGTGTTCCACTCGTAGGTTTCGATCTTCACATCCAGCCCCACGGCATTGAGATCGGCCTGAATCGCGGTGCCCATGGCGATAGGATCAAGCATACCAGAGCCGCCCTCGGTCACATAGAACGTCAGCTCCGCCCCTTCTGCACCCGCCTCGGCCAGGAGCTCACGCGCCTTGTCGGGGTCATAGGGATAGGGTTCGAGCGTTTCATTGTAGGCCCAGGCAAAGGCGGGCGGGGTCGGGCCTGCGGCCACCTCCGCCGTGCCCTCAAGCACATCGTTCACAATCGCGGATTTGTTGATCGCGTAGTTCGCCGCTTGGCGGACGCGCTTGTCGGCAAAGGGGCCTTCCTTGGCGTTGAGGATCAGGAACCAGACGTGCGGGCCGGCTTGTTCATGCACGGTGAAGGCATCGCCCTGAAACTCCGACAGTGCCACCGGCGGCACCTCGACCATCAGATCAATGCCACCTGCCAGCATTTCTGCCGTGCGGGTGTTGGCATCGGTGATCGGGCGAAAGACCACCGCGTCCAGCTCTGCCGCGCCATCCCAGTAGTCGGGATTTTTCTCGACCACCACGGCCTCATTGGAGCGCCACTCGGCAAATTTGAATGCGCCGGTGCCGGAGGGGTTGCGGCCGAACTCCGCGCCATGGGTCTTGACCGCCTCGGGCGATACAATCAGGCCCGTGGGATATGCGAGGTTCGACAGGAACGGCGCATAGGGCGCGTTCAGCTTGAATTTTACCGTCAGATCATCGACCGCCTCGACGCTCTCCACGGCAGAAAAGAAGAAGGCCAGCGGGAAGGGGCCGGTGTTGTGATAGGGGTGATCCTCGTTGAGCATACGCTCAAAGTTGAACACCACCGCCTCGGCATCAAAGGCGCTGCCGTCATGAAACGACACCCCTTCGCGCAGCGTGAATGTATATTCGGTGCCATCCTCGGAGATGCTCCAGTCGGTCGCCAGCGCGGGTTCGACCTCGAGCGTGCCGTCCTTGTAGCGCACCAGACCGTCATAGACGTTCATCAGGATGCGGAAGTCATTTACCGCCGTCACTGCCGCCGGGTCCAGCGCTTTTGGCTCTGCGATCTGGCCCACGATCAGCACGCCGGGCGGTGTCTGCGCTGCGGCAGGCGCCACGCCCATCGCCACCCCCGCCATTGCCGTCGTCGCAAGCATCGCAGCCATCGCGCCACGCCGCGTCATCTCTAGAAGTTTCATATCGCATCCTCTCTGTTGAGATTTATTTTTCATGATTAATTGTATCCACGCAAATTTTCATGATAAATACAAGTCCAAACCTGCAAGACCCCCGCCCGGAGACCGCGATGACCTTTTCAATCCTGATGTATGACCGAGAAACAGGCTGTTATGCGGCCGCAGCGGCGACCGGCAGCCTCTGTGTCGGGGGCTGGGTTTTGCGGGGAGACATCGAATCAGGGCTGGTGGCATCGCAAGGAACCGCCCCCAGCACATTCTGGCGCGATGACGTGCTGCGGCGAATGTATGACGGCGCGCTCGCCCATGCGGCTGTGGATCAGGTGACCGGGGGGGATGCCGGACGGGGGCATCGGCAGCTTCTTGCGCTGGACTGCAACGGCGGGACGGCTGGCTTCACCGGGGCGCAGAGCGTGGGTTATGCGGATCATATCGCCGAGCAGGATCTGGCAATTGCAGGCAATATGCTCGCAGGGCGACAGGTTTTGACCGCGATGAGAGAGACCGCACGAGGCGAATTCGCCACGCCCTCGGACCGGATGCTGGCAGTCTTGGACGCGGCGGCGGCAGCAGGTGGGGACGCGCGGGGACTGCTATCGGCGGCGCTCCTCGTGCTTTCGCCCGACCGTCCGCCGCTCGATCTGCGCATCGACCATAGCGACGATCCGCTGCCTGCCCTGCGCGCCCTCTGTTTGCGAGCGCATCGCGCGCCGTATTACGATTGGCTGACAGAGGTCCCCGTGCTGAAAGACCGGCACCGGGCCGTTCTACCCGACGCCAGTTGACGCCTCCTAGCGCTGTTCGCCAATGAATCGGCGCGCCAGTTGCGCCTCTTGCGAGCGCATCTGCTCCTCTGCGCCCTGCATATGCGAGGCCATGATCCGGCGCGCCGCTGCCGCATCCCCATCGCGCAGAGCTTGCACCAGTTGCATCTGGTGCGCCCGTCCTCGCCGCCAGAGCTCCAGGTTGGGGGGATCGTAGAGCTTGCGATAGATGGTCATATCCGTAAGCACCCGCGCCATGAAGGAAATCACAAACCCCAACAGCGCATTGCCCGAAAACTCCGCCAGCCGGGCGTGGAATTCGAGCGACGCGATATGCTGCTCCTTCTCTTCCTCGGCGGATTGCGCTGGCTCCGGATAGCGTGCGGCGAGGGATTCCATTTCCCCAAGCTGCGCCTCATCCAGTTGGCCTGCGAGGCTTGCCGCCAGTTCCGGCTCCAGCGCGCGGCGCATCTGATAGATGTCCGCAATCGAAAGATTCTGAAAATAGAAGTAATTCGCCAGAAGCGAGCGCGCCCGCTCGGCCGAGACCTTGTCGACAAAGCTGCCGCCCCCCGGTCCGGTGCGGGTGATGATGAGACCCTGCGCTTCGAGGATGCGCATGGCCTCGCGCACGGTCCCCTTGGAGACGCCGAATTGCGCGATCATCTCCGTCTCGTTGGGGAGCTTGTCCCCCTGCTGGAGATCGCGTTCGACCACCCAGGTCTTGATTTCTTCGGCGACCCGCACCGGGCGGGAGCGTTTGGGCTGTTCGGGCGTTCTGCTCTTGTTACTCATCACCTGCCGCTCTTTTATCATGATAAAAACATAGACGGGAAAGCGGCAGGGGTATAGACCCCTATTCATCATGATAAATTAAGGGGATAGACGATGGATTGGGGACAGGAAGCCCAGCAACGCCTGGCGAAGATTGCGGCCTGCAGCGCAGCCGGACCCGGTGTGACCCGCCTGCCCTATACGCCCGAACATTCCGCAGCACTGGAACAGATCAGCGACTGGATGCGGCGCGCCGGGCTCCACCCACAGCTTGATGCGGCCGCGACCCTGGTGGGGCGCAGCAGTGCGCCCTCCAACGAAGCCGCCGTTCTGCTCGGGTCGCATCAGGACAGCGTGATCGAAGGCGGGCGCTATGATGGCATCATGGGGGTTGTGATCGGCTGTCTGGCGCTTGAACGGCTGGCATCCGAAGGCACGCGACTCCCCTTTCCGGTCGAGGTACTGGCCTTTGCCGACGAGGAGGGCGTGCGCTTTCCCACCGCTCTTGTTGGCTCCCGCGCCCTTGCGGGCCGTTTTGACCCCAGCGTGCTGGACATGCGCGACGGCGAGGGCGTGACGCTCCGCACCGCGCTTTCGGAGTTTGGGGGCAGACCCGATAAAATCGCCTCTGAAGCCCGCAACAAGAACGCGGTGCGCGCCTATCTGGAGCTTCACATCGAGCAAGGTCCGATGCTGGAGCAGGACAACGCAGCGGTTGGGATCGTCACTGGCATCTGCGGTATCGAGCGCAACAGCGTTTCATTTGTCGGGGAGACCGGCCATGCGGGCACCGTCCCGATGCAGGGGCGGCGCGATGCGCTGGTGGCCGCGTCCGAGTTCGTGGTGAAAATCCATGATGCCGCACGAAACATCGATGGGCTGCGCGCCACCATTGGCACGCTGGCGCTGAAACCGGCAGCCGTGAACGCCATCCCGCGCGAGGCGGCGCTGACGCTTGAGATCCGGGCGCTTTCGGATGCGGCGCGACAGGAATTTGCCGGTGCCGCGCAGGTCATCGGCACCGAAATCGCTGCCAAACGGGATGTGAGCTTTGACATGGCAAAGACCTACGAGCAACTCGCCGTGCCCTGCGCATCGGGGTTGATCGACACGCTGGAGCTGGCCGCCCGCGCTGCCGGACATCGCGCGCCCCTGCTGCCCTCGGGGGCGACGCATGATGCCTCAGCGATGGCGGATCTATGTGACATTTCAATGCTGTTCCTGCGCTGTAAAGACGGGCTCAGTCACCGCCCGGAGGAATATGCCTCTGCCGAGGACATGGCGGCAGCGATTGATGTCACCTGCGCTTTCCTGCGCCGCCTAGCCGCGGAATAGGGCGCAGAACCAAACCTCAGGCTGCGGAGCGTGCGCCCAGCGCCCGCAGGTCGCGACGTTTGAGATCAACACGCGCCAGTGGGCAATAGGCCCGGGCAACAAAGTGCCGCCCCGTGCCGCCGCAGAGGCCGCCCGCAAGGAACAGCTCGGGAAAGAGATCAAACAGCTCGCGCCGGTCGCCCTCGGACAAGCCACGCAGCGCCTCTGGGCCGGGCCAGAAGGTTTCGGTGGCAACCCCTTCGGCAAAAATGACCTGATGCGCCTCGGTCATCAGGTGAATGTAGCTGACCCCGGCTGCGGGCCTGCAGGGGGTCACATCCTCTGGTGCGAGGCTCTGCAGCAGCCGCGTGCGCACAAAAGCCTCGTGCAGATGGTCCATATCGCCCAGCCGCGCGCGTCCGAGCATAAAGCGATGCTGCGGTGAAACCAGCAACGGGCGGTCGTTGGCAAGCGGCCCGCCGGGGCGCAGCCTGAGCGGGGCCAAATGTGGCCGGGCGCGCAGCTCTGCAGCGCTGAGATCCCGCCGCCCGGTCCAGATCACGGGTTGAAACCCATTGTCCGCCGTCTGCAGCAGGTCACCCTTGCGGATATGCTCCACAGGAACGGCCCCACGCGCAGTTGCGATGCGGATGCCGGGAGTGAAGCAGGGAATACCTGCAGCATAGAGCTGCTGATAAGAGCTGATCTGCGCCGGTGCGACCCCTTGCAGGACCAGCTGTTCGCCATTGGGAAAGGTCAAAAGGGCGTTGCCGGAACCATCATCCGTCACCACCACATCCGCGCGTGTCACCAGTCCGCCCGCCCCTGAGCCCCCGGACAGGCCGCTGACATCGATCTGGTCGTTGTAGAACCCATCGAGGTCGGCGTCACCGAGATCAAAATCACCTACGGTGTCGGTGCCGCCGGAGGTGGTCATGACAAAGCGGTCGTCCCCCGTGCCCCCCGTCAGACTGTCATCCCCCGCGCTGCCGGTCAGCGTGTCCGCACCGGCCCCGGCGTCCACATCGACCCCCACCAAAGAGGCGCTTGCATCCAGCACATCCGCCTGATCCGTGAGTCGAATCCGCTCGATCTCCGAGAACTCCGCCGTGTTGCTGCCATCCGTGATGGTCCCGGCCTCATCGCCGGTATAGGTGACGGTGACCCCGCTGGTCAGGTTGGAGAGATCGACAAAATCGTCATCGGTGCCGCCTTCGCCGCCCACGATGGTGTCATTGCCAAAACCATCCTCGAGAATGAAGGTATCGGCGTCATCGAACCCCACCATGGAGTCATTTCCGGCCCCTCCATACATCGTGTCGGATCCGGTACCGCCAGCGAGGGTATCGTCGCCATCCCCCCCGTACAGAAGATCGTCACCTGCCCCGCCATAAATCGTATCGGAGCCGTAATCGCCATAGATCGTGTCATTGTTCCCCTCCCCGTAGAGAAGGTCATCGCCGTACATCCCGTCGATGAGATCATTTCCAGCGCCCGCGTAGACCGTATCATTCAAACCGGCCGAGCCAAAATTGACAGTCTGGTTCGGAGCCCCCTCGATATACTCCAGATACCAGCCATCCGGGTGGCGCAGAATCCAGTTATGCTCCTCAAAGGTGCTCTGGTTCCGGGTGTCCCCGGGCTGAAGGGTGGCGTAATATTGGGCTGTGCCGGTCTCGTCGATCCACCACAGCTCGATCGGGCCATCCGCCGAGTTGGTGACGGTCAACGTCGTGGGGGTTGTGCTCGCGCCTGAGGCTCCTGACGAGGTATTCGTCCACGCATTGTCGCCACGGATGGTGTCATTGCCGGTGCCACCGTCGATATTGTCGTTGCCTTCACCACCGGTTAGATAGTCATCCCCGTCACCCCCTCTGAGGGTGTCATCGCCTTGGTCCCCGGACAGGGTATCGTTCCCGGTACCGCCCGTGAGACTGTCATTGTTGTCAGAGCCTTCGATGTAGTCGTCTGAATTGTTCGCCAGAATGACAGTGAAATCATCGACAAGGGTGGGGCTACCCAGAGTGGCGTTGGTGCCCGTGTTGCCGCTTTCGCCGACACTGTACCAAGACGTCCCGTCCCAGATCGAGATCGTTTTGGCCTCGGCGTTGATGTTGATTTCATAATTTGGCGGCAAACCGGTGAAATCAAGCGTATGGCCGGGGCTGCCTTCAGAGATGGAGGCCCAAAATGCGGGATCGTTGTAATTCGTCCCGTGTACTACATAAGTCGTCATCTCGTGTTTGCACTCATACCATTTGCCTATGGAAACAGGCAGCGCTTTGACGGCAAGCACGCTGCAGCCGGGGCGATGTCGCCTCTTTCGTGCCGAATGCAGCATCCGCGCTACATCCAAGATTAGGGTAAAATAGTTAAGAGCCCTTCAAGCAGATCTGAATTGATGCGCGCGACAGGATGAGCCCAACAAACTGTTGATCAGACTCTGAAAACAAAAAAACCGCCCGCGAGAGACCCGCGAGCGATTGAAAAAATTCCGGGGTTGATTGATCAGCCCAGCACAGCCTTAACAGCGCGCAGGGTGCCTTCGACCACCTGATCGGCCTCGGCATGGGTGAGGCAGAACGGCGGCGCAAAGCCCAGGATGTCGCCCTGGGGCATGGCACGGGCAATGATCTTGTCCTGCTCGAGGAGTTTCGCAGAGATCTGAGGCCCGATCTTGTCGGCGGCGTCAAAGAAGGTGCGACTGTCGCGATCCTTCACAAATTCCACCGCGCAGAGCAGGCCTTCGCCGCGTACATCGCCGACGTTGGCGTGCTGGCTCAGAGCCTCGGCCATGGTGGCGTTGAGGTAGGCACCGACCTCGCCTGCGTTGCTCACGAGGTTCAGCTCGTCGAGGAGCTTGAGGTTGGCGACACCCGCCGCCGCCCCGATCGGGTGGGCGGAATAGGTCCAGCCGTGGCCGATGGGACCGTTCTCGTCGGTGCCCTGCTCGAGCACCTTCCAGACCTTGTCACTGACGATCGACCCGGAAAGCGGCGCATAGGCCGAGGTCAGACCCTTGGCGATGGTGATGATGTCGGGCTCCAGACCGTAGTGGTCAGAACCGAACATGGTGCCGAGACGGCCAAAGCCGGTGACCACCTCATCCGCCACCAGAAGGATGTCGTGTTTTTTCAGGACGGCCTGGATCGCCTCCCAATAGCCTGCGGGCGGCGGCACGATGCCCCCGGTGCCCAGGATCGGCTCACCGATGAAGGCGGCGATGGTGTCTGCCCCTTCGCGTTCAATCAGAGCCTCCAGCTCGGCGACGCAATGGGCGACGAACTGCTCTTCGGTCTGGTTCAGATCCTCGCGACGGAAGTAATAGGGCGCCTCGGTGTGGATCACCTGTTCGACGGGCAGGTCGAATTTCTTGTGAAAGAGCTCAAGCCCCGTCAGCGAGCCGGTGACCAGCCCGGAGCCGTGATAGCCACGCCAGCGCGAGATGATTTTCTTCTTTTCGGGGCGGCCAAGGATGTTGTTGTAATACCAGATCAGTTTGACATTGGTTTCATTGGCGTCCGAACCGCCAAGGCCGAAGTAGACTTTCGACATGTTCTTGGGCGCGCGATCCAGGATCATCTTGGCCAGCGTAATCGAGGCCTCGGTGCCATGTCCAACATAGGAATGGTAATAGGCCAACTCGCGCGCCTGATCGGCGATGGCCTCGGCAATCTCCTGACGACCATAGCCGACGTTGACGCAGTAGAGCCCGGCAAACGCATCCAAGAGCTTGTTGCCGTCACGATCCTCGATAAAGACGCCGGAGGCAGTCTTGATCACCCGGTTTGCACTCTCGCCGCGCGCGTGCTGCGCCAGGTGGGTCGAGGGGTGAAAGAAGTTGTCGCGGTCCCATTGGTCCAGTTGATCGTTCTTCAGCATTTACGGTCCTTCCTATTTCCGTGTTCCACCCGCGAGGGTGGAAAATCTAATCCCATTCGAGGGTTACGCCCAGTCGCGGCAGACGTATTTGACCTCGGTGAATTCTTCCATGCCCAGCCGTGCGCCCTCGCGGCCCATGCCGGATTGTTTGGTGCCGCCAAAGGGGATCGGTGCGCCGGTGACTTTGGTGCGGTTGACCGCCACCATGCCGAACTGCAAGGCGCGGCTCAGGCGATGGATCCGGCGCGGATCATGGCTGTGGACATAGGCGACAAGCCCATATTCGCTGTCATTGGCACGCTGGATCACCTCGTCCTCAGAGTCAAACGGCGTGATCGGCGCGACCGGGCCGAAGGTCTCTTCGTGCAGGATCAGCGCGTCAGCGGGGACATCCGTCAGCACGGTGGGTTCATAAAACAGCGGCCCCAGCGCGTGGCGTTTGCCGCCGCAGGCCAATGTGGCGCCTTTTTCCAATGCGTCAGCGACATGCTCTTCCTGTTTCTGCACCGCTTTTTCGTTCATCAGCGGGCCGATGTCGGGATCATCAATCCCTTTGCCCACGCTGAGCGCCTGCGTCGCCGCCACAAAACGGGTGCAGAACTCATCATAAATGTCCCGCTCGACAAAGATGCGGTTGGCGCCAAGGCAATCCTGCCCGGAGGTGGCGAATTTCGCCTTGATCGTTTCGGCGACGGCACGATCGAGATCGCAGTTTTTGAAAACGATCACCGGAGCATGACCGCCGAGTTCCATCACCAGACGTTTGACCGTCTCGGCGGACTGACGATAGAGGAGCTTGCCGACCTCGGTGGAGCCGGTGAAGGACAGGGCCCGCACGCGCGCATCCCGTGTCCATGGCTCAACCACCACCGGGGCCTTGCCTGTGATGACATTGAAGACGCCTTTGGGAATGCCCGCGCGTTCTGCCAACTCGGCCAGCGCCAGCGCGCTGAAGGGCGTTTCGGCGGCGGGGTGGGCGACAACGGTGCAGCCCGCCGCCAGCGCGGCTGCGGCCTTGCGAGTCAGCATCGCAGAGGGAAAATTCCACGGCGTGATCAATGCGGCCACGCCCACAGGTTCGCGCCAGAGTTCCACCTCCGCATCGGGCAGATGGCTGGTGACGCCCTCGATGTTGGGCCGTTTGGATTCCTCGGCATAGAATTCGACAAAGGCCGCGCCATAGTCGATCTCGCCGCGGGCCTCCGACAAGGGTTTGCCTTGCTCCAGCACCATAAGGCGGGCGAGGTCCTCTTTGTGCTCGATCATCAGTTCGAACCATCGACGCAATAGGGCGCAGCGATCCTGCGGCAGCATCAATGCCCAGCTGGTAAAGGCCGCATGTGCCGCATCCACCGCGGCAGAGGAATCCTCTGCTGTCATGGCCGTGACATCGCCGATGAAGTCGCCCGTGGCCGGGTCATGTACTGCGACCACCTCGCCATTGGACGAGGCACACCATTTCCCGTTTATGTAAGAAAACGAACGCACGAGTGCTTTGTCACTGATTTCCGCACGCGCGGACAGGGCCGATAACGACATGTCTGCTCCTCCTTTAGACTTGGGGGCAGTCTGCATGGCGCGATCAGAAGAAGTGACCAAAGTTTGCCGACTCGGCAGAGGATTCAACTGCCCCGGAGCAGGATTTCGAGAGGAGGCACGCCCGCGCCTTTGACGGGCTTGGTCACGATATAGGTGAAGTAGCGGCTGAGGCCGATGCGGGCATCCAGCATCGCATCGATCAGACGCTGGTAGGCGTCGATGTCGCAGGTCACGATCTGCAACAGATAGTCAAAGCCCCCGCCCAGCGCCCAGCAGGCCACTACCTCGTCATAGCGCTGCATCGCAGCCTCGAACGACTGGAAACTTGCCGCCGTGTGATCCGCCAATTCGGCAGCCACAAAGACGGTGACATGGGGCGCGATTTTCTTGAGGTTGATCTGGGCGTTATAGCCTTCGATCAGCCCGGCCTTTTCCAGTTTCTTCAGCCGCTCCCAACAGGGTGTCGGCGACAGACCCACCTGATCTGCAAGGGCCGCCTTGGTGATGCGGCCATCGCGGGACAGGATGCGAAGGATATCAAGGTCGCGCTGATCGAGATGCATGTCAGCCCTCGACCACGCCGATCACCGCGGCGCAGTCACCGGATTTGATCATGCCGGGGAAATGGCGGCTGATGAGCACACCGCTGCGGCGGGCGCGGTATTCCACCGGGGCCTCTCCGGTGCGGTCGGGCGACCAGACGCGGGCGACCAGATCGCCCTCTTGCACAGGTTCGCCAAGATCGATCATGATCTCAAACAACCCGTCGTGCTCGCTGAAGAGGTAGCAATCCCCGTCGGGCATATCGAGTGTCACACTCGGGTCAATCTGCATCTCGCCCTGCAAGATCCCAAAGTGAATCAGCACGTTGCGCAGACCTTTCTTGGCGATGGCATTGCTGCGCGCGGTGGACATGCCACCGCCGCCAAGTTCGGTGGTCACGAGCACCTTGCCCATTTCCTCGACGGCGGTGTCATACATGCCCTCGCTGTCGATCTCGAGGAGTTGCACCGAGTAGGGCGCGTTGAAGGCCTGCATGGCGGCAAAGCACGCATCCTGCAGCGCCTTGTCCTCGAGGATATGCGCAGCGGCAAAGGGGACAAAATCCAGCGTCTTGCCGCCGGAGTGGAAATCCACCGCCACATCCGCCATTGGCAGGAGCGTACGCTGAAAGTAATCCGCGATCTTTTGCGTGACGGTGCCATCGGGACGGCCCGGAAAGGCGCGGTTGAGATTGCCCCGGTCGATGGGCGAGGTCCGCGCACTGGCGCGAAAGGCAGGGTAATTGAAGTAAGGCACAATAATGAGCCTGCCGGTCACATCCTCGGCACGGGTGGTGGCGGCGAGTTCCTGCAACGCCACGGGGCCTTCGTATTCATCGCCGTGATTGGCACCCGTCAACAGCGCAGTCTTGCCGGCGCCGTTCTGAATGACGGTGATCGGGATCATCACAGAGCCCCAGGCGCTGTCGTCGCGGCTGTAAGGCAGTTTCAGAAATCCGTGGTGGACACCATCCTGATCGAGCGGAATCGTCGGGGAAATCGGATTGTCTTTCATTGCCTTGTCCTTCTGCCTGCCTGTTGGGCGCAAAGGGCACGGCGTCACGAGCGCCGGCCGCGTTGTGCTACCCATACGAAGACCGGGCGCAAATTCAAAGCCTTGTGTTCCAAAGCACGGGTGACATCCCTGAGGCTAGTCCGCGCGCAGACCCGCCCCGGCCCGATCACGGGCGCGCACCTGAAAGGGGGTCATATTATATTCACGCCGATACGCGCGCGAGAGCGACGTGGAGGACGCAAAGCCGCTGGCAAAGGCGATCTCTGCAATCGGCAGGTTGGTGTCGGTGAGGAGCTTGTTGGCCAGCTTCAGGCGCAGCTGCATGTAGTGTTTGGCCGGTGTGGTGTTGAGATGGGTCAGAAACAGGCGTTCCAGATGCCGCACCGAAATCCCCGCCCGCTCGGCCACCTCGGCGGTGGACAGGGGATGCTCGATGCATTCTTCCATGATCGCCATGGCGCGCACCAGCCGCGCCTCCAGCAGATTGGTGTTGCGCGCGGCCCCTTTGGGTTGTTCTCCGCTGTAACCCCGAGCGGTTTCGATCATCAACACGCTGGCCAATTCGGCGCAATGTTGCGGTGCAAGGATTTGCGAGAGGTGACGCACCACCATTTCCGCCGTATATCCCCCCCCGGCCGAGGTCAGAATGCCTGCATTTTCCGCCACCAGGCTATCGGTGAGCGTGGGGTATTCGCCGGTCTCACGCAGCGCGCGCAGGTCTTGCCAATGGGTGGTGGCGGGCCCCGAGAGCGGCGCACATCTGCGGATATAGGCGGTTGCTGCATCCGAGAGCAGGAACACCGGGCGACGCAGTTTCTGCATTGCGCGCGCCCGTGCGAGCCAGCTGCCGCCGCTGCAATTGCGCCCCCCCACCACAAACATCAGGTCCTGAAGATATTGCAGGCCAATCGCAGGTTCTGCCCGCACCATCATGCCCGCGCCGCCTGTCACCACGCCCGGACTGTCAGAGGTGATGCGAACGGAGAACCAGATGCCGGTCTCCATTGCGTTCGCCGCCTCAAACACCGCGAGAATCAACGAAAGCTCGAGCTGGGAGAATCCCGGCTGCACAAATATTTCCACCGCCAGTCGCGGGGTGTCATCGCTGTGATCGGATGCAGCGGGAGAGGCGGGGTTTCTGTCCATATTGGATCGAGACCCTACCCGCGTCGGGTTCCCATCGACAAGTCATCTCGTGCCGCTTTGGTGTCGCTTTGCGACGCCAATGCGCCTGCCAGCATAGCGCAGCGCGACTCCCGCATCTGACATCCGCGCTTTTAAAACCCGTCAACCCGGGCACGGTTGGCTGCCGCATCACGCCGGCGCGCGCAAGGGCGCACGGGGAAGTCAGGACCAAAATGCAAGGGCACGCCTTGGGTGATTGGCGAAATCTTGCCACCGGGCAACAGGCATATTGGCACACACGGCTTTTTGACAGAATGTTACGCCGCATCACGAATGTCACAACAACGCCAGAGTGTCCCTTGCAAACCATTGCCCGCACCCTCCGTCTGAACCCGATCCTGAGTGGACTTCTTCTGATTTCAGCGCTGGTCCTCAGCGCCTGCGGAGAAGGGCCGCGGTCGGGCAATGATCAGATCGATCCGGCACGTCTGGCCTTTGCCATGCGTGAGGCTGAGAGCCTGCGGTCGCGCGGCGCCCGCGTCTGGTGTGTGCCTTTTGCGCGCAACCTCTCGGGCGTGGAAATCCGCGGCAATGCCCGCACCTGGTGGAAACAGGCGCAGGGTCGCTTCGAGGTTGGCAAGACTCCCGAGGTGGGTGCGGTCATGGCCTTTAGCGCCACCCGCTCGATGCCGCTTGGCCATGTCGCCGTTGTGTCCGAAGTGGTTGATGATCGCACGCTGCGCATTGATCACGCCAATTGGCACCGCAACAAGGTGTCGCTCGGCATGGCGGTGATTGATGTTTCGGACAAAAACGACTGGTCGCGCGTGCGCGTCGAGACCAATCCCGGCGCATTTGGCAGCGTTTATCCGATCAACGGCTTCATTCACCCCAATTCCTGATCCCGATCATTTGTGACAGGTAAAAAGGCCCGCCAGACTATGACGGGCCTATTGTTCTATTGATTGCTCCGCTGCGGGTCGGGACCTTTTGGTCCCTTGTGCGGGCTGCACGCTGTCAGCTCTCGTAGGCGCCAATGCCTTTCAGCTTGTCGCTGGACATTGGCACATAGACGCGCAGTGCATCCCCTTCGACTTCTTGCAGGACGGTGACTTGGGACAGCTCAAGCTTTACCGGCGTTTCGCCAATCCCGAGGAAGCCGCCTACATCGATGATCGCATGGCTGATGTCTCCCGAGTCGCTCATCACAAGGTCAGAGACCTCACCAATCCAGTCATCCTTGATGCCATAGGCGGGCGCTCCGGTCAGGCGCTCGGCGCTGAGATTGGCACCCTCGATGGGTTCATAGCCTTTGTCTTGCCAATCCGAAGTGACCTCGGCTGTGATCTCTTTCACGTCGTCCATCGTGTTGCTGATCGCCTCTCCGACCCGCTCGGCCGCGCCTTGAGCAGTGTTGCCCAGATCATCGGCCGTGTTCTTCAACGCCGCCGAAGTGGTTTTCACCGCTTGTTCGGCGCGATCACTGAAATCACTCATCGCGGAGTGCTCATAAGCCGGTGCGGCTTCAAACTCCGCAACATCCGCCTGCATCACCAGAAAATAATCGGTGCTATCTTCGGGCGTCGCGCTATCCGGCACCATCTGCAGCACGTTCATATCCACCGCGATCTGACGTTCGCCAATCCCGAGAAAGCCGCCGATGTCGACGAGAACCGACTGGATATTGCCGTCACGGCTCAGCACGATGTCATTTACCTCGCCGATCTTCTCCCACTCTTTCTGGAGACCCTCATACCCTTCAGCATCGACCTCGGACGGGGTGGTGTAGATCTGCTGACCGATGAATTCAGACGCCTGGATCGCCAAGGGATCCGCGCTTGCCATGAACTTTGGTGCTTCGGCAACCGCAACGGTGGAGGTGGCTGCCATCAGGGCAGTCGACATCAACAGGGTTTTCATTGCTACTCTCCTCTTCGTGAGTGTCATGTGGTGCGGCCGCTTGCATCCACACAACGAGAGCGCTGGCGCATATGTTCCGAGATTTTTTCGCGATGTGCCGCGACTGGCGCAATCAGGCGCAGCTAGAGCGCGGCCAGATCGCCACCAATCGCGACGGTCAATTGCTGCGCTGCTTCGATAACAGGGCGACTGAGTTCTGCGATGCTCTCGACGCTGATGCGACTGGTCGGACCGGAGACCGAGATCCCCGCGATCGCCTCTCGGTTCATGTCGAACACCGGCGCCGCGATACAGCGCATGCCGGCGTTCTTTTCCTCGTTGTCGACCGCGAACCCTTGCGCACGGATGGCCGCCAGATCGGCCTTGAGCGCCTCGGGATCGGTGATGGTGTGGTCGGTAAATATCTCCAATCGCGTCGCCGCAAGGAGCCGGTCGAGACGGCTGCCGTCCATTTCCGCCAGGAGCGCCTTGCCAATCCCGGAGGCGTGCATCTGTGACAGGGTGCCCGGCGGAAAGAACGCGCGAATGCTGGCGTGGGTCTCCACCTGGCTCAGGAACAGAACATGGCCCTCTTTCTCGACCCCGAGGTTCGCAGTCTCGCCGGTGTCCTCCATCAGGCGGCGCAGGATAGGCCGGGCCCGATCCACGAGACTGGTGCGGCGCAAGAACCGTGCCCCGATCACAAAGGCCTGCGCGCCGATGTGCCAGAGCTGCTCTTCGGCGTCGAAGTCCACCAATCCGCGCCCTTCGAGTGTGACAAGAATGCGGTAAACGGTGGCGGGTGACTGCCCCATTTCCTCGGCAATCATAGTAAGCGGCTTGCCCTGCGCCTGGCTCAGATACTCAAAGACCTCCATCGCGCGGTCGAGCGATTTGATGGTGTTCTGCGCGGTTTTATCGTGCCAGTCGCGCGGACGGCCCCGTGCCCGTCTGGTGGCTCTTGAGGCATTTTCATGCGAATCCATAAGATCCTCCCGGCACATTGCGAAATACACATTCACGATATGAAAAACGCAAACACCTGACAAGAAACGTTTTTTGGCGTCACTCCATTTTTAAAAAACGATTTCAAAAAAATTTCCCCGGTTTCGGCTTCGGTCTAGGGTGTCTCAACGACGCAAGGAGACAGTCCATGAGCTTTCAAAATCCCGTCTTTATTCCGGGGCCGACCAACATCCCCGAAAGCCTGCGCAAAGCCTGCGACATGCCGACAATCGACCATCGCTCGCCACTGTTTGGGCAGATCCTGCATCCCGCGCGCGAGGGGGTGCGCAAGGTGCTCAAGAGCGACAGCGCCGAAGTTTTTATCTTTCCCTCCTCCGGCACGGGGGGCTGGGAGACCGCGCTGAGCAATACGCTCTCGCCGGGGGATACGGTGTTGGCCGCCCGCAACGGCATGTTCAGCCATCGCTGGATCGACATGTGCCAGCGTCACGGCCTTGAGGTGGAAATCATCGAGACACCCTGGGGCGAGGGCCTGCCCGCCGATCGTTATGAAGAGATCCTGACCGCCGATACCTCGCACAAGATCAAGGCGGTTCTGGCCACCCACAACGAGACCGCGACCGGCGTGAAATCCGACATTGCCGCCCTTCGGCGCGCCCTCGATGCAGCGGCGCATCCGGCACTGTTGTTTGTGGATGGCGTGAGCTCCATCGCCTCGATGGATTTCCGTATGGATGAGTGGGGGGTCGATGTGGCGGTGACGGGCTCGCAAAAGGGCTTCATGCTGAGCGCGGGCCTCGCCATCGTCGGCTTCAGCCCCAAGGCGATGGAGGCGACCAAATCCGCCCAGTTGCCACGCACCTTCTTTGACGTGCACGATATGGCGAAGGGCTATGCCAATAACGCCTACCCCTACACGCCTGCGGTAGGCCTGATGAACGGTCTCAATGAGTCCTGCAAGATGCTGCTGGCTGAGGGGCTGGAGGACGTCTTTGCCCGCCACCACCGCATTGCTGAAGGGGTGCGCGCCGCGGTTGGCGCCTGGGGGCTGGAGCTCTGCGCGGCAACGCCCGAGGTCTATTCCGACACCGTCAGCGCGATCCGCACCCCCGAAGGGTTCAACGCCACCGATATCGTCACCCATGCCGCCGAGAAATACGGCGTCGCTTTTGGCGTCGGGCTGGGTGAGGTCGCGGGCAAAGTGTTCCGCATCGGCCACCTCGGTAGCCTGACGGATGTGATGGCGCTTTCGGGAATTGCCACCGCCGAGATGTGCATGGTCGACCTCGGCCTTGATATCCGCCTCGGCTCCGGCGTTGCAGCGGCACAGGACTATTATCGCGGCCACACGGCGGCCGCCCAAAAGGACGCCGCGTGATGAAGGACACCGCAATGTATATCCCAACCTACGAGGACATGCTGGCGGCGCATCAACGTATCGCGCCACACATCCACCGCACCCCGGTGCGCCAGTCCGCCTACCTCAACGAGCTGACCGGCGCGCAGCTGTTTTTCAAATGCGAAAACTTTCAGGAGCCGGGGGCCTTCAAGGTGCGCGGCGCCACCAATGCAGTCTTTGGTCTGGACGCAGCACAGGCGGCCAAGGGCGTGGCGACGCATTCCAGCGGCAACCATGCCTCCTGCCTGTCCTATGCGGCGATGCTGCGCAGCATTCCCTGCAACGTGGTGATGCCGCGCACCGCGCCGCAGGCCAAAAAAGACACCGTGCGCCGCTATGGCGGGAAGATCACCGAATGTGAGCCCTCGACCACCTCGCGAGAGGAGACATTCGCCCGCGTACAGGCCGAAACCGGTGGCGATTTTGTGCATCCCTACAACGATCCTCGGGTGATCGCTGGCCAAGGCACCTGCGCCAAAGAGTTTGTCGAGCAAACCGACGGGCTTGATTGTGTGCTCGCGCCGATTGGCGGCGGCGGCATGATTTCGGGCACCTGTCTGACGCTGTCGACGCTGGCACCCGAAACACGGATCATCGCCGCGGAGCCCGAGCAGGCTGATGACGCCTACCGCAGCTTCAAGGCGGGCTACATCATTGCCGATGATGCGCCCAAGACCATCGCCGACGGGCTGCTGGTGCCGCTCAAGGATCTGACCTGGCATTTTGTGTCGAACCATGTGTCCGACATTCTGACCGCATCTGACCCTGAGATCATCGACGCGATGAAGCTCATCTGGAAGCACCTGCGCGTGGTGATGGAGCCCTCTTCTGCGGTGCCGCTCGCCACCATCCTGAAGAACCCCGAGACCTTTCGCGGCAAACGCGTTGGCATCGTTTTGACCGGTGGCAATGTCGATCTGGATCGCCTGCCCTGGACGATTTGAGAACGATCTGACCTCAGTCAGACACTGTTTGCCCTTATTTAGACTCTGATATGGGAGTAACCCCAATGAATGCACCCGCAAATTTCGACAGCCTCGAAGTGGGCTTTGACGTCCCCGCCCTGCCCGGCATGGATGAGGCCGACATCCAGACCCCCTGTCTCGTGCTCGACCTCGACGCGCTGGAGCGCAACATCAAGAAGATGGGCGATTACGCTCGCGCGCACGGCATGCGCCACCGCGTGCATGGCAAGATGCATAAATCGGTGGATGTGGCCAAACTCCAAGAGCGTCTTGGTGGCGCAATCGGGGTCTGCTGCCAGAAGGTCTCTGAGGCCGAAGTCTTTGCACGAGGCGGCATAAAGGACGTGTTAGTCTCTAATCAGGTGCGCGATCCGGCCAAGATCGACCGGCTGGCGCGGCTCCCGAAACTGGGCGCGCGTACCATCGTCTGTGTGGATGATCCGGCCAATGTCGCGGATCTGTCAGCGGCGGCACAGAAGCATGACACCGAGATCGAGTGCTTTGTGGAGATCGACTGTGGCGCTGGACGCTGCGGCGTGACCACCACGGAAGACGTGGTCGAGATCGCGCAGGCCATTGATGCCGCCCCGGGGCTAAAGTTCACCGGCATCCAAGCCTACCAGGGCGCCATGCAGCACCTCGACAGCTACGAGGCGCGCAAGGAAAAGCTCGACGTTGCAATCGCTCAGGTGCGTGATGCGGTCGAGGGGCTGAAGGCTGCGGATCTTGCGCCGGAATTGGTCTCTGGAGGCGGTACAGGCTCTTACTACTTCGAGTCTAACTCAGGGGTTTATAACGAATTGCAGTGTGGCTCTTACGCGTTCATGGATGCCGACTATGGCCGAATTCTGGATCAGGACGGCAAGCGGATCGATCAGGGCGAGTGGGAGAATGCCTTCTTCATTCTGACCCAGGTCATGAGCCACGCCAAGGCCGACAAGGCGATCTGTGATGCGGGCCTCAAGGCGCAATCCGTGGACAGCGGACTGCCGTTCATCTTTGGCCGCACGGATGTCGAGTACGTCAAATGCTCGGACGAGCATGGGGTGATAGCTGACCCCGATGGCGTGCTGAAGGTGGGCGAGAAACTGAAGCTGGTCCCCGGCCATTGTGATCCCACCGCGAATGTCCACGACTGGTACGTCGGCGTCCGCAACGGCAAGGTCGAAACCCTCTGGCCAGTGTCCGCGCGCGGCAAGGCCTACTGACCCCCTACTGGCGCAGGTGCGCCTCTGCGCCCTGCGCCGGATTTTTCTTTTTGCAGCCCCAATGATGGGCTGCACCCGAATACTGGAGACACCCCATGTACATCGTTCCCGAACGGGTGATTGCCGATCTTATGACCCGCGAGGCCGCCTTTGACGCGGTGGAGAAGGTCTTTGCCGCCATGGCCGCCGAGGACGCCTATAACTTTCCCGTAGTGCGCGAGGCCATCGGCCATGAGGACGCGCTTTATGGGTTCAAGGGCGGTTTTGACCGCGCAGGGCTGACGCTTGGCCTGAAGGCGGGCGGCTATTGGCCCCACAACCTAGAGAAGCGCGGGCAAATCAACCATCAGTCCACCGTGTTCCTCTTCGACCCGGATACCGGCAAGGCCCACGCGATGGTGGGCGGCAATCTGTTGACCGCGCTGCGCACGGCGGCGGCCTCCTCGGTGTCGATCAAGCATCTCGCCCGCGACGATGCAAAGGTGATCGGCATGATCGGGGCGGGTCATCAGGCGACGTTTCAGCTGCGCGCCGCCCTCGAGCAGCGCAACTTCGAAAAGGTGATCGGCTGGAACCTGCACCCCGAAATGCTGCCCAACATCGAAGCCGTCGCCGCAGAGGCTGGCCTGCCGTTCGAAGCGGTCGAACTGGACGGGATGCGCGCAGCGGATGTGATCATCTCGATCACCTCCTCCTTTGAGGCAAGTCTGATGGCCGATCATGTCAGCCCCGGCACACATATCGCCTGCATGGGCACCGACACCAAAGGCAAACAAGAGGTCGACCCGGCGCTTTTGGTGCGCGCTGAGGTCTTCACCGACGAGGTGGCGCAATCCGTCAGCATCGGAGAGGCACAGCATGCGGTGGCGCAGGGGCTGATCGAAGCGGCGGATCTGACGCAGCTCGGGGCGGTCATAAATGGTGCCCACCCTGGCCGTAGCACTGACGATCAGGTCACCCTTTTTGACGGCACCGGTGTTGGGCTTCAGGATCTGGCGGTCGCCGCCCGTGTCGTGGAGCTGGCGGTCACGCAGGGCATCGCGATTGAGGTTGATTTCTAAGCCACCACTCACACATGGCTCTAAACGCCCCGGCCCTGCTCCGGGGCGTTTTTTATCCGACCAGCGCGTCCAGCAAGGACTGTCCGCGTTCGGTGATGAAATCCACCAGCAGGCGCACTTTTGGATCCTGCAGTTTCTTGTGCGGATAAAGGCAGCCGAAAGTTGCCGCCATCGGGCGCGCCTCCGGCAGGATCTCGACCAGCGCATCAGAGCGCAGATGCTCTGCCACCTCAAATCGTGGTTTGTTGACGATGCCGCGATGATCCAGCGCCCAATTCAACAGAACCTCGCTGTCGTCTGCATCGTATTTGCCGCTGACTTCGAATTTTCGAAACCCAGAGCCTGTGTTCAAGGTCCAAAAATATTCTGGCGAACGGGGGTAGCGCAGCAGCAGGCAGTTGTGTTTTCCCATCAGATCCTGCGGCACATGAGGGATGCCATGGCGTTCCAGATAGCGCGGCGAGGCACAGAGCACGCGCTCAACGCTTGCGATCTTGCGCATCTTCAGGCTGGAGTCGCTCGGCGTACCGACAAAAAAGGCCAGGTCCAGACCTTCTGCCAGAATGTCGACCCGACGATCCGACATCCGCATTTGCACGTCGATCTCGGGGTGCCGATCGACAAAATCAGGCACTAACGGGGCGATTATGCGCCGTCCAGCTGCCAGAGGTGCGGTGATTTTCAGAGTCCCGCGTGGCCGCCCGGAGAACTGTGCCACAACGCTCTCGGCCTCTTCGACCACGTCAAGGATGCGCAAGGCCTCGCGGTAAAACCGCTTGCCCGCTTCGGTCGGCGTCAGCGATCGC
The DNA here is from genome assembly GCF_055693725.2 of Epibacterium sp. HA2-3. Taxonomy (NCBI): domain Bacteria; kingdom Pseudomonadati; phylum Pseudomonadota; class Alphaproteobacteria; order Rhodobacterales; family Roseobacteraceae; genus Epibacterium; species Epibacterium sp. HA2-3. Next base: position 2,718,590 of record NZ_CM172490.1, read on the forward strand.
GTGGTGCGATTGAAGAGCCGCACGCCAAGATGTTCCTCCAGCTCCTTGATGCGTTTGCTGGCCACTGCCGGCGTCAGGCGCACGTCGCGCCCTCCCGATGTGATACTGCCCAGCTCCACCACACGGCAGAACAGGCGCAGGCTCTCCATATAAGCCATTTGGAATCCTCATCTCGGGGTGACAGCCCCTGTATACGCCAGACCACCTGATTTGATTATCAACAGCGTGTTGAAAGTATTTCGCAAAGCACACCATATTTCAATGCAGTCAGACAGGTTAATCTCTGCCGCAACTCAAGAGACGCGCCCGCGTGATGCGGGCAGAACAGGGAGGTTCAATGGCTCAGGGACATGACATCCGCTTTTTGCTGAACGGAGTGGAAAAGCGCGTATCCGATGTGAAGGCAACACTGACCTTGCTGGATTACCTGCGCCTCGATCAGCGCCTGACGGGCAGCAAGGAAGGCTGCGCCGAGGGCGACTGCGGGGCCTGCACCGTTCTTGTTGGGCGGCTGCATCAGGGCCAGCTGCACTATGAGACCGTGAACGCCTGCATCCGCTTTCTTGCGTCCCTCAATGGCTGTCACATTGTCACCATCGAGCATCTCTCGGGGCCGCAAGGGCGTCTGCACCCGGTCCAGGAGGCCATGGTCGACTATCACGGCAGCCAGTGCGGCTTTTGCACGCCGGGTTTTGTGATGTCGCTCTATGCGCTGTGGATGTCCAACCCGGAGCCATCGGTGCAGGAGGTCGAGACGGCGATCCAAGGCAACCTCTGCCGCTGCACCGGCTATGAGCCGATCGTGAAGGCCGCTATGGCGGTGACACAGTATGGATCTCCCGCGCATGACCATCTGGTGCGTGAACGGACTGATGTAACCGCGCGCCTGATGGCGCTGCAGCCCAGCGCACGCATTGTGACCGGCCCCGAGGATGACCGCGCGATCCTGCCGCTGGATGTCGCGGATCTGGCGCAGGTGCTGGCGGAAAACCCCAAGGCAACGATCGTGGCCGGGTCCACCGATGTGGGACTTTGGGTCACGAAATTCATGCGCCCGATCTCGCCGGTGGTGTTCATCACCCACCTCGAGGAGCTGAAATCCGTCGAGGTCACGGAGGAGGCTCTGACCCTTGGCGCGGGTGTGACCTACAGCGAGAGTGAGGCCGCAATCCGTGCGGCGTTCCCGCATCTGGGCGACTACTGGGACCGGATCGCTGGTTGGCAGGTGCGCAACATGGGGACCATCGGTGGCAATATCGCCAATGGCTCTCCCATCGGGGACACGCCGCCGGTGCTGATTGCGCTTGGGGCCGAAGTCGTGCTGCAAAGCGCGCGGGGCAGCCGGGTGCTGCCGCTTGAAGACTTCTTTATCGATTACGGCAAGCAGGACCGCGAGGCGGGTGACTTTGTTGCCGCGATCCGTATTCCGCGCGCAAAGCCGGGGCAGATGGATGCGGCCTACAAAATCTCCAAGCGACGGGACGAGGATATTTCCTCAGTCGCGGCCGGGATCAGCGTATGCGTGACCGATGGGGTCATCACCACGGCCCGGATCGCGTTTGGCGGCATGGCCGCAACCCCCAAACGCGCCGCCACCGCCGAAGCCGCCCTCGTGGGGCAGCCATTTGCTGCGGCGTCTTTTGACGCGGCTGCCGTGGCACTGGGCCAGGACTTCACGCCGCTCAGTGACTGGCGCGCCAGCGCAGACTACCGCATGACCGTCGCCGCGAACCTGTTGCGCCGGTTCTACCTCGAACAAGACAGCACCCAGGGCGCGCCCGTGCGTCTGGCCATCGCGTGAGGGAGGAGACACCTATGAAAGATCTGGGCAATACCACAGAGATCAAAGGTGCCGCGCATCAGGATCTCAAACACGAGAGCGCCATCAAACAGGTGCAGGGCCGCGCCGACTACACCGACGACATCCTGGAACCCGCAGGGACGCTGCATGCCTATCTCGGCGTGTCTACCGTCGCCCATGCCAACATCCGCGGCATGGATCTGAGCCGTGTGCGCGCCGCGCCCGGTGTCGTCGATGTGCTGACGGCGGATGATATTCCCGGCGTTAATGACGTGAGCCCCACGGGCAAACATGACGAGCCGGTGTTTCCGACCGAGAAGGTGGAGTTTCACGGCCAGCCGCTCTTTGCCGTGATTGCCGAGAGCCGCGATGCCGCGCGCCGCGCCGCGGAGCTTGCGGATGTGGACTATGAGGTGCTGCCCCACGCGCTCGATGCGATTTCGGCGCGGGATGCGGGCATGCCCATGGTCACCGACCCGCTGAAGCTCGAGCGCGGTGATGTGGAGAGCGGCCTTGCGGAGGCGCCGCACCGCTTGCAGGGACGCGTTGTCGTCGGCGGTCAGGATCACATGTATCTCGAAGGCCATATCGCCTTTGCGATTCCGGGCGAAGATGACGATGTGGTGGTGCATTGCTCCACCCAGCATCCGAGCGAGGCGCAGCACATGGTGTCCCATGTGCTCGGCGTGCCGTCGAATGCGGTGGTGGTGAACGTGCGCCGCATGGGCGGCGGGTTTGGCGGCAAGGAAAGCCAGATGAACCTTTTTTGCGCCGTTGCCGCCCTTGGCGCCAAGAAGCTGAACCGTCCGGTGAAAATCCGCCCCGATCGCGATCAGGACATGACCGCCACCGGCAAGCGGCATGACTTTGTGATCGACTATGATCTGGGCTTTGACAATGAGGGGCGGATCGAAGCCGTCGAGAGCCAGTTTGCCGCGCGCTGCGGCTATTCCTCGGACCTCTCCGGACCCGTGACCGACCGCGCGCTGTTTCATGCCGACAACGCCTATTTCTACCCCAATGTCCGCCTGACCTCCTGTCCGCAGAAGACGAATACAGTCTCTAACACGGCATTTAGAGGCTTTGGCGGCCCGCATGGCGTGGTCGCCGCGGAACGGATGATCGAGGAAATCGCCTATGCGCTGGGCAAGGACCCGCTGGAGGTGCGCAAGGCCAATTTCTATGGCCAACCCGGCGATAGCCGCACCCTCACCCCCTATCATCAGGAGGTGGAGGACAATGTGATCGGTCGCATTGTCGAGGAGCTGGAAGAGAGCAGCGACTATCAGGCCCGTCGCGCGGCGATCATTGCCGAGAACACAAAGGGCGGCATCATCCGTCGTGGCATCGCGCTGACACCGGTCAAATTCGGCATCTCCTTTACTGCCACGTGGTACAATCAGGCCGGCGCTCTGATCCACATCTACAACGATGGCTCGATCCACCTCAATCATGGCGGCACCGAGATGGGGCAGGGCCTCAACACCAAGGTCGCGCAGGTGGTGGCCGAAGCGTTCCAGGTCGATTTCGACCGCATCAAGATCACCAAGACTACCACCGAAAAAGTCCCGAACACCTCTGCCACGGCGGCCTCTTCGGGGTCCGACCTCAACGGGATGGCGGCGCTGGATGCCTGCGAGCAGATCAAGGCGCGGCTGGTGAAATTTGCCGCCGAGAGTCGGGGTGTGGCCGAAAGCGCCGTGCGCTTTGGCCCCAACCAGATCCGCATCGGCGAGGAAGTCGTGGAGTTCGCGACCTTCATCCGCGAGGCCTATATGGCGCGGGTGCATCTGTCGGCGGCAGGGTTCTACAAGACACCCAAGATCCACTGGGACCGCGCGGCGGGCAAGGGACGGCCGTTTTACTATTACGCCTATGGCGCGTCCTGCTCGGAGGTCTCTATCGACACGCTCACCGGGGAATACCGGGTGGAGCGCACCGACATCCTGCATGACGTGGGCCGGTCCCTTAATCCGATCCTCGACAAGGGACAGGTCGAAGGCGCGTTTATTCAGGGCATGGGCTGGCTCACCACAGAGGAGCTCTGGTGGGACAAAGACGGGCGCCTGCGCACCCATGCGCCTTCGACCTACAAGATCCCGCTGGCCTCTGACCGCCCGCGCAGCTTCAACGTGAAGCTCGCCGACTGGTCTGAAAACCGCGAGATGACCATCAAACGCTCTAAGGCGGTGGGCGAGCCGCCCTTCATGCTGGGGATTTCTGTTCTGGAGGCGCTGTCGATGGCGGTGGCCTCGGTTGCCGACTATCGCGAGTGCCCGCGTCTTGAGGCACCCGCCACGCCCGAACGCGTGCTGATGGCGGTGGAACGTCTTAAGGCCGGAGGCTGAGGCCATGCAGGCAGAGCAGCTTCGTGCATTTCTTGACGCCCCGGGCCCGGTTGCGAGCCTGCGGCTCACGAGGGTTCGCGGGTCCTCTCCGCGCAACACGGGCACCGAGATGTATGTGCGTGCTGATGCGCTCTTTGGCACCATCGGCGGTGGGCAGCTCGAACATCTCGCGATAGCGGAGGCGCGCAAGCTGCTCGCGGCAGGCAACCTCTCGGACCATCTGGACGTCCCCCTTGGCCCCGAGATCGGGCAATGCTGTGGCGGACGTGTGGAGATCGCGATCACCCGGATGAGTGCAAGCGACAAGGATGCCGCCCTGCGCGCGGCTGAAGCGCAGGATAACGCTCTGCCTGCTGTCTATATCCTCGGCGCGGGCCATGTGGGCCGCGCACTAGCGGATCTGCTCCAGCATCTGCCGGTGCGCACAGTGCTGATCGACCAGCGTCAGGAAGAGCTGGACCAGTCGAGCGCGCAGGTCGAGCGCCGCCAGAGCGCGATCCCCGAGATCGACGTGATGAACGCCCCCGAAGGCAGCGCTTTTATCGTGCTGACCCATGACCACGGGCTGGATTTCTTGCTTACCTCTGCCGCCCTGCAACGGGGCGATGCCGCCTATGTCGGCATGATCGGCTCTGCCACCAAGCGGGCGAAATTCGCCAGCTGGACCCAAGACCACTGCGACGGGCTCTCTGTCGCAGATCTGATCTGCCCCATCGGGGTAGGCGGTAGCCGCGACAAGCGGCCCGCCGTGATTGCCGCACAGGTTGCGGCAGAAGTGATCACGGCACTGACCTCTGAAACTGCCGCAGACCACCCCCAGACCGGGGGGACTGCCCTGCATATCGCAGCGCAGTAGTAGACCGCCGCGCCACTCGGGGAGGGAGGAGAACCGCCCCCAAGGCCGGCCATCAAAGGGAGGTCCCCATGAGGGATGGGAGTTATACCTACAAGCTGTTTCACCGCAGCGACTTCAGCGCGTTCTGGGCGCTGTTCACCGACAACCTTGTCAATCTGATGGTGCTTGCGGGTATCTGTCAGTTCGTTTTTCAGATGCCCGCCGAGATCGTCTATGGCCGTATCGTTCCCGGTGCGGGTGTAGCGATCCTTACCGGGATCGCCGCCTATGTGGCGCTTGCCAAACGTGCCGCGCAGGCGCACGGGCGCGATGTCACCGCCCTGCCCTATGGCATCTCCACACCGGTGATGTTTGTCTATCTCTTTGGCGTGATTGGTCCGATCTACTGGGCCACCAATGATCCGCTGCTGGCCTGGCAGGTTGGCATTGGGGCCGGATTCATGGGCGGGATCGTGGCGGCGCTGGGCGCTGTGGTCGGTCCGTGGCTCAAACGTGTGACACCGCGTGCGGGTATGCTCGGCACGCTCTGCGGGATTGCGCTTGTGTTTATCGGCTCGGTACCGCTGGCGACCGTGTTCGAGAACCCGTTCATCGGCTTTGCCTCGATGATCATCATTCTCTGGGGCCTCGTGGGGCGATTTCGCCTGCCCTACAACATTCCTGCGGGCCTTCTGGCGCTCATCGTCGGTACCTTGGTGGCGCTGATGCTTGGCACCTCGACCCTCAGCCTTGAGGGCATCGGGTTCTATCCGCCCCTGCCCTATGTCGGCGACCTGATTGCAGGTATCCAGTACCTGTTTGCCAATCCGGAGCTGTTCCTGGTGCTGGTGCCAGTGCAGATCTACAACTTCATCGAAACCATGAACAACGTCGAGAGCGCCGAGGCTGCGGGCGATCACTACCCGGTGGCCACCTGCCAGATCACCGATGGCGTCGGCACCATGATCGGTGCGGTCTTTGGCTCGCCGTTTCCCACAACGGCCTATATCGGCCACCCGGCCTACAAGCGCATGGGCGCGCATGCAGGCTATATCATCGGGGTCGGCACGGTGATCCCGCTGGCGGCGTTTTTTGGCCTGCTTGCCTTCCTCAACAACCTGATCCCGGTGGCCGCGGCAGCACCGGTGCTGGTGTTTGTGGCGCTGAGCCTGATCACCAACACTGCCCATTCGGTCAAGACCGAGCATATGGCGGCAGTGACCATCGCGATGATGCCGCATGTCTCGGCGTTTTTGATGGTGAAATGGGCGGCCCTGATTGGCGCGCTCGGAGCGGTCGGCGTCGCAGGCGTGCCGCAGTTGGGAGACGCCGCGCTGACCTCGGCGCTGCTACAACAGGGCGCGCATTTCAGCGGTCATCTGTCGCTTTCGCAAGGGGCCATCCTGACCGGGCTGATCTGGGGGGCCATCGTTGCCTATGTGATAGATGGAAACTTTCGCGCTGCGGGCGGCTTTGCGCTTGCGGCCGCGGCGATGTCGGCGCTTGGGATCATTCATGGCGCGAGCCTGCATTGGCCAGAGCTGACGAGCGTGTCAGGCGGCTATCTGATCGCTGCCGCGTTCCTCTTTATCTATCCGCTGTTTCACAAGAGTGATGATCTGGTGAACGCCAATGTGGTGTTGGAGGACACGCCACCGCAAGCCGCCGAATAGGCTGCACACCCACAGGACCCGCGCGTTGACAAACTGTCCGCGCGCGGGCTTTCGAAACTCAGATCAGCCCAGCACGGCCCGATCTGCCTAGTCTGCCCGGTCGAGCACGGGCATGGAAAACCCCGTCTTCACCCGATCCATCACCGCGCTGGTGCGAAACCGCAGCACGTTTTCGTCGGCAAAGAACTGGCGGCGGGTGAAGTCATCATAGTCGGCCATATCGCGCGCCGAGATGATCAGCACAAAGTCTGCATTCCCGGTCACATAGTAGCATTGCATGACTTCGGGCGCCGCCCGCATCTGCGCCTTGAAACGGTCGAGATCCTCCATCCGCTCGTTTTGCAGTGTGACCTCCACGATCAGCAACAAGCCACGCCCCACCTGCTCGGGCGCAAGCACGGTGATCTCGCTCTCCACCACATCAGACGCGCGCAGACGAGCGAGACGTTTGCGGCAGGCGTCGGGCGAGAGTCCCACCTGTTTCGAGAGCGCCTCGGCGGTGATGCGGGCGTCGGTTTGAATCGCCTCGAGTATCAGGGCATCGAATCTGTCCATAACCGAAGCATGGCGGAATTTCGGCCCATGCAACACCCATCAGCAGGCACTGGGGCGGTTTTCGGACGCATCCAGGCACAGATGGGCCGAAATTCGGCCCAATTGCCACGGAGAAATCCGGGATACGCCGTGCCGAGCGCGTTAGGTTGGCAGGCAAAGAACAGGAGCCCGCATCATGCCCGTCACCGTGTCCAACCCCCACCGAGGTCAGGGTCTCTCCCTCGACGCACCGTTTCCCTGCGAGGATGCCGGGGCTGTGACACGGCTGTTGCAACGCTGTCCCGCGCATCAGGAGACACCGCTTTTGTCCGTGCCGACGCTGGCCGCCCTCTGTGGCGTTGCCAAGATCCACCTGAAGGATGAGCGCAACCGCATGGGGCTTGGCAGTTTCAAAGCGCTGGGCGCTGCACATGCCATTGCCCGCGCAGCACAAGAGGTGGTCGAGGGCGACAGCTGGACAACGGCGCTCAAGGGACGAACTTTTGTGACCGCTAGCGCTGGCAATCACGGTCTGTCGGTTGCTGCGGGTGCCGCACTCTTTGGCGCGCAGGCGGTGATCTACCTTTCCGAAACCGTGCCAGAAGGTTTTGCGGCGCGGCTGCGTGCCAAGGGGGCCGAGGTGGTGCGCGCGGGCGCGGACTACGAGGCCAGCATGGTCGCGGCAGAAACGGCGGCAGAGGAAAACGGCTGGACATTGCTCTCGGACAGCTCCTGGCCGGGCTATACCGAACTCCCCTATCGGGTCATGGAAGGCTATCTGCAAATGGCTGCGGAGGTTGCGCAGCAGATACCTGAACCACCCACACATATTCTGCTGCAGGCCGGGGTCGGTGGGCTGGCCGCCGCTGTTGCCGCCCATGCGCGCCGGGTCTGGGGCGATGCGCCACAGATCATCGTGGTCGAACCCGAAGCCGCCCCTGCACTTGTCGAGAGCATCAAAGCTGGCGCAGTGGTCGAGACCAAAGGTCCGGCCTCTGCAATGGGACGGCTTGATTGCAAAACGCCGTCGATGATTGCGCTTCAGGGGCTCGCACGGGACGCCGACCTGTTTGTGACCCTCACCGAAGCTGAGGCCGCAGCCGCCGTGGCCACGCTCGAGGCAGAAGGCTTGGCAACCACGCCCTCTGGAGGGGCGGGCATCGCAGCCTTGATCGCCGGTCTGGCGCTACCGCAAAACGCGCGCGTATTTGCGATCCTCAGCGAAGGCCCGGAAGAAGGAACAGGCGATGCCTGAGACCTCCTTGATCTTTCCCGCGGCTGAATATCGAGGTCGCGTTGCGCGCCTTCAGGAGCAGATGACTACAGAGGGCGTAGATGCGCTCTTGTTGACCACGGCCGCGGATGTGTTCTACGTGACTGGCTTTTTGACCCGGTTCTGGGAGAGCCCTGCGCGACCATGGTTCGTCATCGTGCCTGTCTTGGGTGACCCGGTTGCGGTCATCCCCTCGATCGGCGCGCCCCTGATGCAGCGCACATGGATCGAACAGATCCGAACTTGGGATGCGCCGGACCCGGAAGACGACGGCCGAACCTTGTTGATCGACACGCTGACGTCTCTGGTGCCAGATCACGGACATGTGGCTCTACCTATGGGGTTAGAGACACATTTGCGCATGGCACTTTTGGATTACCATGCCGTCCGCAGCGCGCTTGCCCCGCGCCGGGTGGTTGACGGAACCGAGATCCTCCAACGGGTGCGCGAGGTGAAATCCGAGGCCGAGATCGCCAAGATCCGCAGCAGCTGCGCCATCGCGGGGCGCGCCTTTGATCGGGTGCCCGAGATTGCCGGCGCAGGCCGCCCGCTTGATCAGCTGTTTCGCGAATTTCAGGCTCTATTGCTGGAGGAGGGCGCGGATTGGGTCAGTTATCTCGCGGGTGGCGCAGGGCTCGAGGGATATGGAGATGTGATCTCTCCGGCACCATCAGAGCCACTGGTACGCGGCGACATCCTGATGCTCGACACGGGTGCGGTGCGCGAGGGGTATTTCTGTGATTTTGACCGCAACTATGCCATTGGCCCGGCCTCTGATCTGGCAAAACGCACCCATGAGGCGCTGTGGTGCGCGACCCAAACCTGCCTTGAAGCCCTACGGCCGGGGATGCTCGCGCGGGATGTACATCACATCCTATGTGATGCGTTGCGTGCCAAAGGGGCCACGCCCGGAGGCGGGCGGCTTGGGCATGGCCTGGGACTCACTTTGACGGAATGGCCTTCGTTCACTCCCAAGGACACCACCCCGCTGCGCGCAGGTATGGTGCTGACGCTGGAACCCGGTGCGATCACTGGCGCGGATCGGATTCTCGTACATGAGGAGAACATCGTCCTACGCGACAGCGGCGCGGAGCTCTTGTCCCCGCGCGCACCCGCAGAATTGCCGGAGCTGCTGTGATGACGCCTTTTCCCTACGAGATCGCAGAGGATCCGCGCCCGCGACTGGGGCTCATTGCCTTGCAGGTCGATGAAACCATCGAAGAGGATTTTCGGGGAATGTTCCCGCGCCGGGCTGCGCGGCTGCATGTGAGCCGGGTGCCATCGGGGGCAGAGCTCACTCCTGAGACCATCGCCGGGATGGAAGACGATCTGCCGGCGGCTGCCCGCCTGCTACCGCCCGCGGCGCGCTTTGAGGTCATCGCCTACGGCTGCACGTCGGGAACCGGCCAGATCGGCGTCGAGCGTGTCGCAGAGTTGATCCAGACAGGCGCCACCACCAAGGCGGTCAGCAATCCGCTGAGCGCTGCTATAGCCGCTTTGAACGCGCTGGGGGTCTCGCGTGCCGGGATCGTCTCGCCCTATATCGACGCCGTGGCCGCGCCGATCCGTGCAGCATTTGTTGACGCGGGCCTATCGGTGCCTGATATGCTCGGGTTTGGCGAGGAAGTGGAGGCACGCGTCGCCCGGATCGCACCCCGGTCCATTTGCGCTGCGGCCCATGCGCTCGCCGAGCGCAACACGCTAGATGCAGTGTTTCTCTCCTGCACCAACCTGCGCACGCTTGATGTGATCCCGCTGCTCGAACAGCAACTTGGCCTGCCGGTTCTCAGCTCCAATCAGGTCCTGGCTTGGCACATGGCAGCGTTGGCGGGTCTTGAGCTTGATGATCTTGAAGTCCCGGGGCAGCTTGGCAAAAAGGCGGCGCAGCCCTGAGCCACGCCGCCTTTCTGATGCGTCCCCCGGAGAGGGCCCGGAGAGGGCGTGTTTAGACGCGCACCATGTCGCGCGGCATCTCGGAGAAGATCTCCGCGCCGTCTTCGCGCAGGATCACGATCTCCTCGAGGCGGACGCCGAATTTGCCCTCAAGGTAGATGCCCGGCTCGATCGAGAACACATTGCCTTCGCGCAGGACCACATCGGAGTTCGCAGCGATATAGGGCGGCTCATGGATGTCGATGCCAAGACCATGACCGGTGCGATGCAAAAAGCGATCGCCGTAGCCTGCCGCCGCGATCACGTCGCGCGCCGCCTTGTCGATTTCGCTGGCCACGACGCCGGGCTTGGCCACCGCGAGTGCGGCCTGAACCGCTTTCTCGACGGTCTGAAACACCTCTTCATATTCTTCTTCGGGGGTGCCGAAGTAGCCCGAGCGGGTCATATCCGAGGGGTAGCCATCGAGACGGCAGCCGGTGTCAATCAGCACCGCAGAGTTCCGGGCCAACGGTGTGTCACCCGGTGTGTGATGCGGAAAGGCGCCGGAGGCCCCAAAACAGACTGAACAAAACTCCAGCGTCGCGCCGGCGGCAGTATATTCGGATTTGATCAACTCGACGATCTCGCGTTCCGTTACGCCTTCCTTGAGCGCGGCAAAGGCGGCTTTGACCGCTTTGTCGTTGGTCAGATGCGCGGCCTTGATCGCGTGATATTCGCTGTCGTCCTTCGATGCGCGCAGCAGGCTCACGGTGTCATCCGCAAACCGACGGCGCGGCGCTTCGAGCGCGTCCAGCAAGCGCAGGGAAAAATCGGTGCGCATGGTTTCATCAAGCACGACGGAGAGGTTCGGGCGCGTCGCGCCGCAGGCCTTCAGCAGTTCGGCGAGGGCTGCATCCGGGCCTTCATCGTCGCGCCAGGGATGGAACGGCAGGTCCGTGTCCTTGCGGGCAGCCGCGGCATTGAGGGCGGGCATCAGAAAGCCCGCGTAGGACTGGCTCACCAAGAGCATCACCGGGCGCTCGTCACCATGAGGATGCACGCCGGACAGCCAAACCATGTGGCTCGACGGGCCAAGCGCAACAAGATCGGTGCCTGTGAGTTCCATACGGGTGCGCAGAGCGGCGAGGCGGGCGGCGGTCAGCGGAAATTCGGTCATCGAGGCCTCCGGAAAAGAGTGGGGAGAGGAAGAGAGAAAAAGCGGGCCGCCACGGATGCAGCGGCCCACAGTCGGGGAGATTACTGTTTTTCAACCAGACGGTAGAAGACAAAATCCGAGGTGGCGCCGTTCACATAGCCAGAAACGGCCTCGTTCATGGCAACCTGATAGGCGGCCTGGAACATGATCACGATCGGCGACTCGGCCTGCACTTCTTTTTGCAGCTCGCGATACATGTTGAGACGGGCCTCGGCGTCGCTCTCGGTCAGAGCCGCCATGGTTTTCTCGTTGAGCGCATCCGGCACGGCCCATGCATTGCGCCATGTGGTTGTGGCGGCATAGGAGTCGTCTGCGTTGTTGGAGTTATAGGCGAAGGCCTTGGCGTTGGAGTGCGGGTCCATGAAGTCCGGGCCCCAGTACAGCAGCATCGCCTCATGGCTGCGCTCGCGGTACTTGGTGATGACCTGGCTGCCGGTGCCGGGCAGGATCTCAAAGTTGATGCCCGCATCGGCAAAGCTCGCCTGCAACGATTGCGCCATGTCGGTAAAGGGCGCGGCGTTGATCACGTCGAGCGACACGGTGATCGGGGTCTCGATCCCGGCCTCGGACAGAATGCTCTTGGCTTTTTCCGGGTTATAAGAGAACGGCGTTTCGTCATAGGAACCGGGGAAGCCCTTGGGCCAGAACGCCTGGTGGACTTCCATCTGACCTTTGATGATGGTCTCGGTCATGCCCTTGTAGTCCACCAGATAGCGCGCGGCTTCCCAAACGGCGGGGGGCGTCAGGCTTTCGGTCTTCTGGTTGAACGACAGGAAATGCACAGCCGCCTGCGGGTATGTCTCGACCTTGATCTCGCCGCTTTCAAGGGAAGCCACCTGATCGGGTGTCATGTTGCGGGCCAGATCCACGTCGCCCTGCTCCAGCAAAAGCTGCTGGGTCGCGCTTTCGGCCACATGGCGGATGATCACGCTGTCGATCTTGGGCGCGCCGTTGAAATAGGTCGGATTGGCCTGCATGCGCACCATCTGACCCGCCGCATAGCGTTGCAGCGTGAAGGGGCCAGAACCGGCGGCATTGGCGTTGAGCCAGGCATTGCCCATGTCGCCGTCAACTTCGTTTTCCTGCACCAGCTTGCTGTCGACGATGGAGGCAGGGCGCGCAGCCAAGACGTTCAGCACAAACGCCGGAGAGAAGTCGCCGGCGTATTTCACGGTGACGGTGTTGCCCTCGCCCGTGACCATTTCGCCGATGTTATCTGCCGTCCAGCCCAGTTGGGTCAGGATGAAGGCCGGGGTCAGGTTCAGCTTCACCACGCGGGAGAAGGAATAGACCACGTCTTCTGCGGTCACGGGATTGCCAGAGGCAAAGGTCGCCCCATCGCGCAGGGTGAAAGTGATGGTCTTGGCATCCGCATCGGTGACCCATTCCGAGGCCAGACCTGCGGCCAGAACGGTGGTGTCTTCGGCATCGTACTGTACCAGGCGGTCATAGAGGTTGGTCACGAGCTCGCCGGAGGTGAACTCATAGGCCTGCGCCGGGTCGATGGCGACGATATCGTCGATGTTCTGTGCAACCACGAGCACGCCTTCGGGCGTATCAGCCAGTACGGCAGGGGCTGCAAGCGGCAGCATCAAGGCGCTGGCGAGTAGAGTTGTCTTCAGGTGTTTCACAAGAGGTCTCCTTGTTGGAAAAAACGTCAATTGGGCTGTCGCGGCTTACGTGCTCTGCTTGTGGGACAGCTCCGGAAGCTCGATGGCGCCTTTGCGGTTGAGTACGGTCAGCGTCCCGGTCCAGAGGATTCGGGCGTTCTGATCGGTCGGATTGCTCCAGGCATGGGGGGTGTCGCCGCTGTAATGCAGACTGTCGCCCGGCATCATGGAAAAGGTCTGCCCGCCAAGGGTCTGCTGGATTTCACCCTCGAGGACAAAGATGATCTCCTCCCCTTCGTGATGTACCGTTTCAGACACATAACCGGGCGGAATGTGCAGGATGTAAGCGGACATCTCGGACCCCGGAAAATCCGCGCCCAGTGCCTCGTAGCGCAGCGAGGAATCATCCAGAGCAAAGAGCGGGCGGCTACCGGACCGTGTCAGCCCATCCGAGGGTTTGGAGGCCGAGATGAAGTAATCCAACCCCACATCCAGCGCCGCAGAAATCTGCGCCAATGTCCCAAGCGAGGGGGTCGCATTGTCGCGCTCCACCTGACTCAGATAGCCGACCGAAACACCGGACCGATCCGAGAGCGCCTGCAAGGTCAGCTTCAGCTGCTTGCGACGCTTGCGGATCGCTGGACCGACATTGGGCTCTGTTGATGGCTTCTCACGCTGCATGGTCACTCTTCACATAAGGGGCGGACCCGCTGCGCCACTGGCATCAATTCGGGTCACCCGGCTGGATGTTCTTCGTGTAGGCTACAAAAAAAATTTTTGTCAGGCAAAAATTTTTTTGCACATTTCGAAAATTGTTTTATGCCTGAGACACCAACCACCGCGTCCGACGCCGCTCTGACGCAGAGTTTTCATGATGCCAGATCTCCGGCGCGCCGGGGATTTGAAAGGAAAAAGGGGACCAGACCCTTGAGCACAGCCGCGCCTTCACACGCCAGGCTGAAGAAAACCGCCAGCGCATTTGGCGGCTTTGTCATCGTCACCTTCCTGACCTTTGTCGGATTGATGGCGATCACATTCTTCATTGGCCGCGTGATCCCGATTGACCCGGTTCTGGCCGTGGTCGGAGATCGCGCCACGCAAGAACAATACGACGCCGCCCGCATCGCCATGGGGCTGGATCAGCCACTGGTGGTACAGTTCATCACCTATGTGGGCGATGTGTTTCAGGGTGATCTCGGCCATTCGGTGTCCACCAACCGACCCGTCGCAGAGGATCTGGCGCGAGTCTTCCCGGCAACGCTGGAAATGGCAACGCTTGGGATCATCATCGGCGTCGGCATGGGCGTGCCGTTGGGTGTCTGGGCTGCGGCGCGACAAGGCACATGGGTGGACCAACTGATCCGCGTCTTTGCGCTCCTGGGCTATTCGGTGCCGGCCTTTTGGCTTGGTCTTGTGGGGCTGGTCGTATTCTACGCTGGCCTTGGATGGGTCGGCGGTCCGGGGCGTGTCGATATTTTCTACGAGGGGCTGGTGGAACCGCGCACGGGCCTGTTGCTGGTTGATTCCCTGATCGTGGGCGACTGGGAGGTGTTCTGGAGCGCGCTTGACCACCTGATCCTGCCTGCCACCATCCTTGGGTTCTTCTCGCTGGCCTATATCGCGCGCATGACCCGCAGCTTCATGCTGGATCAGCTCGGCCAAGAGTACATCACCACCGCCCGTGTCAAAGGCGTGTCGGAATGGCGAGTGATCTGGACCCACGGCTTCCGTCCGATCCGGGTGCCGCTGATCACCGTGATCGGCCTCTCTTATGCCGCCTTGCTCGAAGGCTCGGTGATGATCGAGACGGTCTTTAGCTGGCCAGGCATCGGCAACTATCTGACCGTGGCACTGCTCAACGCCGATATGAATGCCGTCCTTGGCGCAACCTTGGTGATCGGGTCGGTCTTCATTCTCATCAACAAGCTGTCGGATGTGCTCTACCGCATTCTCGACCCGCGCAGCCGATAGGAGGGTGCCATGACAACGATGACAAACTGGCTGCTCGACGACTCCCCCAGCTCCCGCCTGCAGGCCTCCTTGGGTCACAGCTACCGTGTGACACGGATGCTGATGCGCAATCCTCTTGCCGTGGTGGGCGCCGTGATTCTGCTGGTGCTGATCCTGGCGGCCATCTTTGCGCCGTGGATCGCACCGCATAGTCCGCTGGGCCAAAACCTCGGTCAGCGCCTGCTGCCGCCTTCGGCAGAGCATTGGATGGGCACCGATGAGCTGGGCCGCGACATTTTTAGCCGCGTCATCTATGGCGCACGCATCACCTTGCTGATCGTGGCACTGGTGGCAGTAATCTCGGCCCCGCTTGGGCTGCTCATCGGAGCGGTGTCCGGCTATTTCGGCGGCTGGACGGACAAGATCATCATGGGCGTGACGGATGTGTTCCTGTCGATGCCAAAGCTGATCCTCGCGCTTGCCTTTGTCGCAGCACTTGGGCCGGGGATTGAGAATGCGATTATCGCCATCGCCATCACATCCTGGCCCGCCTATGCCCGAATCGCGCGCGCCGAGACACTGACCTTCCGCAACTCGGAATTCATCTCGGCCATGCGTTTGCTGGGGGCGTCGCACACGCGGATCATCACCCGCCATGTGCTGCCGCTCTGTACCTCGTCGATGATCGTGCGGGTGACGCTGGATATGGCGGGGATCATCCTGACCGCAGCCGGTTTGGGCTTTCTGGGGCTTGGCGCACAGCCGCCGCTACCCGAATGGGGCGCGATGATCTCGCGCGGTCGGGCCTTCATCCTCGATCAGTGGTGGGTCGCCACCATGCCCGGCTTTGCCATCATTATCGTCTCTCTGGGCTTCTGCTTCCTGGGCGATGGTCTGCGCGATGTGCTGGACCCCAAACAGGGAGGCAAATCATGAGCGATATGCCACTTTTGGAACTGGAAAACCTGCGCGTGAGCTTCCCCACGCCGCAAGGGCGCGTCGAGGTGGTCAAAGGCCTGTCCTTCACCTTGGGCCGCGAACGGCTCGGCATCGTCGGCGAAAGCGGGTCGGGCAAATCCATGACCGGCCGCGCGATCCTGCGCTTGGTGCGAAAGCCGGGACGCCAGCAGGCTGATCGCATGATCTTTGACGGCATCGACCTGCAAAAGCTATCGGAAGGCAAGATGCGAGACCTGCGTGGCGCGCGGATCTCGATGATCATGCAGGACCCGAAATTCTCGCTCAATCCGGTGATGACCATCGGCGCACAGATCGCCGAGGCGCTCAAGACCCACGAAAGCCTGGCCCGCAGCGAGGTCAAATCTCGGGTGCTGGAGATGCTGCATTCCGTGCGCATCAACGATCCCGAACGGGTGGTGAACCTCTACCCGCATGAGGTCTCGGGCGGTATGGGCCAGCGCATCATGATCGCCATGATGCTGATCCCGCGCCCGGATCTGCTGATCGCGGATGAGCCGACCTCGGCGCTGGATGTCTCGGTGCAGGCGCAGGTTCTGGACCTCATCGACGAGCTGGTGCGCGACAAGGGCATGGGGCTGATCCTGATCTCGCATGACCTCAATCTGGTGGCGCGCTATTGCGACCGCATCCTCGTGATGCACGCGGGCGAAGTGGTCGAAAGCTACGCTGCAGAGGACCTGCACAAAGCGACGCATCCCTATACCCAAGGCCTGCTGGCGGCGGTGCCTCGGATGGAAGAAACGCGCGAGGAACTCCCCGTCCTCGACCGCAGCGCATGGAGCGGCACATGAGCGCGATCATTTTGAAAAACCTCGATATCTCCTATGGCCACACCAAGGTGGTTGAGGGCGTGAATATCGAGGTCGCCGAGGGTGAAAGCTTTGCTCTGGTCGGTGAAAGCGGCTCTGGCAAGTCCACGATCCTGAAGGCCATCGCAGGCCTCGCGCCCGACTGGAGTGGCGAGATTTCGGTGCTGGGACAGCCCCGCGGTCGCGCTGTGGATCAAGGTTTTGCCACCCGCTGTCAGATGGTGTTTCAAGACCCTTACGGGTCACTACATCCGCGCAAATCCGTGGACACGGTGCTGAGCGAGCCACTCAAGATCCATGGGCTGGGCAATCGTGATACCCGCGTGATCGAGATGCTCGCCGCCGTGGGCCTCGACCAGCGGTTCCGCTTTCGCTACCCTCATCAGCTTTCGGGCGGGCAACGCCAGCGGGTCGCCATTGCGCGCGCCCTGATGCTGGAACCCAAGGTAATGCTCCTTGATGAGCCCACATCAGCGCTGGATGTCTCGGTACAGGCGGAAATCCTGAACCTTTTGAAAAAACTGCGCCGCGAGCAGGGGCTGACCTATCTGATGGTCACCCACAACCTGCCTGTCGTGAGCTTCATGTGCGACCGCATGGCGGTGATGAACAAGGGCCGCATCGTCGAGATCGCGCCCGCAACCGCGCTCCACGATGGCAGTTTCACCGACCCCTATACGCAATCCCTTTACGCCGCATCTGGCGGCAATCCAGACCGCAAGGACTAAGACATGACGGACACTCACACAGCGCGCCTGAATTTTGAAAAAGCGCTGTCGGACGCCACCACCCAAGATCAGGCCTATGATGCGCTTTGTGCGCTGACCAAGGCCACCGTGGACGCAAAGCTGTTTACGGTAATGACCGCCGATATGGACGCCATGCTCGCACGGCGGGTCTATACAGATGACGCGGAGAACTATCCGACGACCGGGACCAAAGAAATCGAGATGAACCGCTGGTTCGAGCAGGTTCATGGCCGTCACGAGACCTTTGTGTCCAACACATTGGCCGACATAGACACCGTCTTTCCCGATGCGGAGCTGATCGGCAAGCTCGGCTGCGGGTCGGTCATAAACCTGCCGGTGATCCTTGGCGGCAAGATGGTGGCCACGATCAACATCCTGCACGAAGAGGGCTATTACACCCCCGAGCGCGTCGCACTGGCACAAGAGGTCCTGACCCTTCCAGCAATGGCCGTGCTTGCGCTCGCCGCCTGAAAAGACACCCGCGTATCCCGGACAAGGTGCCGGGATACGCTTCTATTGTGACAGTCTTCCTTGCCCGCAGTCCTTGAATTAAGGCCCTGAAGAACCTTATATTTTCACACAGGGAGCATGCCGTTCCTGGTGCGGGCCTGAAATTCCGGGGAACAAAACCCGTCTCCCGCCGTTGTCTCCCCGAAGCCCACAGAGGGTGGGCACTGAAACACGGCAAAGGAGACACCCGATGCTTAGTTGGGCACTGGCATTTCTCGTGATCGCGCTGATTGCAGCCGTCTTTGGCTTTGGCGGCATCGCCAGCGCCTCGGCTGGGATCGCGCAGATCCTGTTTTTCATTTTCCTCGTGATGTTTGTCGTCGCGCTGATATTGCGCGCGGTGCGTGGCTAACAGCCACAGTCACAGCCACCACACCACACAACCTCCCTTTGGAAAGGAGATACCATGTCAAACGCATTGAATGTTAAACCGCAGTTGGCCCCCGTCGAAACTGGCGTGCGTGACACCAAAGCGATCGCTGAAGGCCTGAGTGACGTTCTGGCGGACACCTACCGCCTCACGCTCAAGTCTCATATCTACCACTGGAATGTGGAGGGGCCACTGTTCTTCTCACTGCACAACCTCACCGAGGAGCAGTACCAGAACATGTTCGCCGCCGCCGACGAGCTGGCAGAGCGCATCCGCGCCCTCGGCCATCTCACACCGGGCAAGATCAACGGTGTTTTGTCCGACAGCATTGTCGACGACCTCGGTCAGATGCCCAGCGCAGGCGAGATGTGTAAGGATCTGGAACAAGACCATATGAAACTGGCGCACCGCCTGCATGCGCTCGTCGAACTTGCCGAAGAGCGAAAGGATATGGTGACCGGTGACCTTGCAACGGAACGCGCAGCGTTTCACGAAAAAGCAGCTTGGATGCTGCGGGCTTTGTCTGCCTCGTAAGCCAGCAGTGATCCAAATCCGCGCCCCACACGCCCTCTGGTGTGTGGGGCGCGGCTATTTTGAAATGTGGATTCTGAAAGCGCCGCATATGGCGGTCAGTTCCATAGAAAAAGCCCCGGACCAATCCTTGTCCGGGGCTTGTTGCGCGCTTTCCCTTAACTGGTGAGTGTATCGGTCGAGGCAAAGAACATCGCCTGACTGATCGCAGAGATCACCTGGTCGGGCACATAAGGCTTTGCGATCATAAAGGCGGGCTCGTGACGTTCACCGGTCAGCAGACGCTCCGGGAAGGCGGTGATAAAGATCACCGGAACGTCGCCCAGCTCCTCCAGAAGATCCGCCACCGCGTCGATGCCGCTTGAATTGTCGGCAAGCTGAATATCGGCAAGGATCAGGTCGGGCTTTTCCTCGAGCCCCAGTTTCACCGCAGCCTTGCGCGTGCGCGCAATCCCAGTGACCTCGTGGCCCATCATGGAACAGATGCCTTCGAGGTCCATGGCGATGATGGCCTCGTCTTCGATGATCATGATCTTGCCGCTCACGGATTGCTGCATCTCGTCGCGGGCCAGCTGGATCAATCCTGCAGCCTCGCTCTCAGACAGATCCATGATGAGAGCAACTTCGCCAACAGAGAAGGCTTCGACAGTATTGAGCAAGAGTGCCTCTCGGGTGTTTGCCGTCAGCGAGGACAGATGCTGCAGCGCCCGCGCACGGGGGCCTTCATCGGCCTCCAGCACCGGCTGACCAGAGCTGCTCCAGAGAGTGTGAAACACTTTGAACAATGCCACCTTGCCGCCTGCGCTCTGCGCATCAAAACAAGACGGATCGGCAAGGATCGCTTCGAGAGTCGAGGCCGCATAGGCATCACCGGATTGCTGTGCCCCGGTGAGCGCGCGCGCATAGCGGCGCAGATAAGGCAGATGCGGAGTAATCACGTCCGACAGTGTCAGAGCCTGGCCTGTGGTAGAGGTCGACAATTTTTTTCTCCTGTCACCAATATTTCTCGGAACAAACGCATGTCTCGCGCGTTTGTTCCATGGAAATGCATTTTTTTGCGCGCGAGAGTCATAGGTGTTGCGGGAGAGACGAATGGCCAACAAATTTTCACAGCAGCCGTGGGACACGCTGATCGACGAGAACCTCAAGCGGGTTTTCGACGAAGATGCGAATGCGGATTTGCCACCGCATCTGATGGACCTACTTGACCAATTGGACAAGATCCCGGTCGCAGAGGGGTCGCAGGGCGCCCCAGATGCGTCCGCGTCTTCTGGCGAGGAGGCCGATTAAATGGACAGACAGAGCGCCAAGGCTGAATTGACCAGCCATATGAAGGTGCTGCGCGCCTTCGCCATGAGCCTGACCCGCAATGATGCGGCGGCGGATGATCTTGTACAGGACACGGTTCTCAAAGCGTGGAGCAACCTCGACAAGTTTCAGGAAGGCACCAACATGCGCGCCTGGCTCTTCACCATCCTGCGCAACACCTTTTACTCGGGCCGCCGCAAGGCAGTAAGAGAGGTGGAGGATTCCACCGGCAGCATTACCGAGAGCCTTTCGGTCAAACCCGCTCATGACGGACGTCTGCAACTGGAAGAGTTCCGGCGTGCCTTGGGTGAATTGCCCGTGGAACAGCGCGAAATCCTGACCCTGATCGGGGTGCTGCAATATTCCTACGAAGAGGCCGCCGAGGTCTGTGGCGTCAAGGTGGGCACCGTCAAAAGCCGTCTCAACCGGGGCCGTGAGGCGCTTGCAGCCAAGATGCAGTTGGATGCGAATGAGCAGTTGGAACTGACCGATGCTGCCACCCACGCGGTTGTTGCAGCCAACAATGGGACTGCCGCGTGAACCGAATGAACTTCCCGTCTCTCGCCCTCTTGAAGGGCGGGGACGCCCGCACGCACGAAACCTCGCTCTCTGAAGATCCGACCGCGCAGAACCGCGCAGCAGGCTGGACTCGCAGCCTGTCCCTGCGACTTGCGGTCATGCTTTCGATTGCCATGGTGCCACTGGGTCTGATCGCGGTTGATCAAACCGTCCGGCTACAAAAAGAGGTCAACTCCTCCAACAACCTCAGCCTTCAGGCGCTCACTGCGGAATTTGCACAAGAAGAGCGCGAGATCATTAAATCCGCCTTCGCATCGGCAGAAACCCTGGCGCTTTCGGTGCCCGAAATCGCACATGACCTGTCGCGATGCAGCTCTTTGATGCGGCGCTTCATCTCCACCACCGATGCGCGCTACAGCTTTGCAGGGTTCCTGCCCCAGGACGGGGTTATGGCCTGCGCGTCAAGCGGCGGGACAATCGACTACTCCGAAAACCCCGATTTCCCAGATTGGATGCGCCGTCCAAAGCGCGAAATACGGGTGAATTCTTATGGGCCCGTGGCTGGCTCTGCGGTGCTGATCATATCCGAACCCGTTTTTGCCAGCACGGGCGTATTTCTCGGCAACCAGATCATTCATGTTCCACATGATCGCATCGACCAACAGTTCCAGACCAAGCTTGGGGATCGCCCTCTGGATCTTGTCACCGTCAGCGCAGAGGGAGAGATCCTGAGCGCATCCGGTGCGCGCGAAACAGCCCTAGAGCGGCTCCCGATTGATCTGACCCTTTCAGAGCTGATCTCGATACATGACGGCCAGATCGAAGCCAAAAACGCAGCGGGCGAGGTCAGGCTGTTCTCGATTGTTCCAATCCTCAGCGATACCTTTTATGTGATCGGCAGCTGGGATCCTGAAGGGATCAGCCTGGCGCAAGAGACCAGCGCGCTGCGCTATCTTTTTTTGACACCTGCGCTCTTTCCCATCCTGATGTGGCTCGTCAGCCTGGTGCTGATCTATGTGGCGCTGGATCATCAGGTTGTGCGGCACCTGCGCGTGATCGGATTGCAGATGCGCCAATTTGCAAGTTCCCGTGTACTGCCCGATGTGCAGACCAACGGGTTGATGCCGCATGAATTGGAAGTGATCCAGAACCAGTTTACCTATGTGGCCGAAAAACTGCTTCATGATGAAGCGCACCTGTTTGACGCGATGCACGACAAGGATGTGCTGCTGAAGGAGTTGCACCACCGGGTCAAAAACAATCTTCAGCTGATCTCCTCCATCATCTCGATGCAGATGCGCCGCACGCGCAATCAGGTGACAGCGGCGGCGCTCAAGACCGTGAACCAGCGAGTGACAAGCATGGCGACGGTGCATCAGACGCTCTATCAGGCATCGGAACTCGGTCAGGTCCAAGCCAACGATCTTCTGCGCGATGTGGTGCGCCCGCTGACGGAGCTGGCACCTACCACCGCACCAGTGCCCAAGATCGACATCACCTTGGACCCTGTGGTGCTCTATCCGGATCAGGCGGTTCCTCTTGCGCTTTTGACGGTGGAGGCTGCAACCAATGCGTTGAAATATCTCGGCGTCGACAAGGCCGGAAATCGATGGGTCCGCGTGTCTCTGAAGACGATCGAGGACGGACGGGTCTGCCTGATGATCTCCAATTCCACCAATGATGAGACCGATTTCGAAGATGAGGGCACGGGGCTTGGCAGCCAATTGATCCGAGGCTTTGCACGCCAGCTCGAATGCAGCCCCGAGATCACCGAGGGTGAAGACAGCTACGCCATCAGCGTGACCTTCGACACCCTGCCGTTTGACTCCGAAGATACGGGCAAGACCGGCATTGAGGACGAGGACTGACAGCTGTCTCGCACCTTCGTCGCGCGCAATCATCGCTGATTTGCAAAGGTCGGTCCTGCCCCGGCTGGCGCGGGAGCCTTGGCGCGTGTGAACTCTGATCTGGGCTGCGGGTGCGCCGCACCCGTCAGAGCAGGTGTAGGGCGGCCCCGCCAAGTGCCAGCCCCAGTCCCGCGACCGTCACCAGCGCGATCAGCCCGTCCCCGGTCAACATTGACAAAGCCAGCAGAGCGACCACGCCCCCCAAAATCGACGAGGTAAACGGCACGATTTCGAGAAAGGGCATAATCAGACCGCAGAGCAGGCAGAGGCCCTGTATCACCCGCAAGAACGGCGGCGTCAGCAAGAACGTCAACCGGCGCTTGAACCGATGATCGAGCCATGCTGCAAATGCGCGCAGCATGCGAATGGCATATTGTGTCTTGTCCGCTGGCAACGACCGCTTCGACAGTACCTCGGGCATCCACAAGTGGTTGCGCCCCATCAGCATCTGCACCGAGATCAGCGCAATCGTGACGCCGCACGCGGAGGAAAACAGCGGAATGCCACTGAGCGGCGAGACCAATGCGAGCGACGGAGCCAAGAGCACCGCAGCAATTGATTTGACCCCCAACTCATCCATGAGGTCCGACACCCGCAACCCGTCCGCCCCCTCGCGCAAGAGGGCGTCGGTCTGGTCCAGGACGTCTTCGACTGGGTGGCTGGTCTGGGTCATCGCATCCGTTTTCTCGTAACTTCGGGCTCGGAGATAAAACGTGGCGACAGCAAAAAAGTTCCCTCCTGCCTCGCGGCTATTTCAGCGGCCCAAACGGAGGCGGAACAACATTGCTGCGAAATTTTCTATAAAAATCAGGAACATTTCATCGCTGCTGCGTGTTCTTGCGGCAGATCCCTCGGGGATACGACCACCGGAAGAAGGAGTGAAAAGATGAAACATCTGATCCGAACCACTGCCCTTGTCGCAACCATGGCAACCGCCGCAGGCGCATCAACGATGGTGCAGGACATTGATGTCACCGCCGATGTAAGCGCACTTGAAAACCGGGACGCCGTGTCGGTCTGGGGCGCGCTCGAGACTGACCTGGAGACAGCGTTGGCTGCGCAATTGGTGGATCAGATCGCTTATGAGGGTGCTGAAGACGCCGCCGATATCCACATTGAGATCGACACGCTGGCGCTGGCCTCCAGCCTTGAGACCGAAATGGGCCTTGCCAACTCAGTTCTTGAGGGGGACGTCTCTGTGGATCTGCCGGGCAGCCAGTACGATCAGCGTTACAGCTTGACGGTGCGCGCCGAGCAGGCGCACGTCCACTATCCCCAAGGCACTGATGTGAGCGCGCTCAATGTGGGCAGCGAGGTCTTCTACACCGCGATGGTTGACGCTTTTGCCGCCCATGTGGCCGAGAAACTGAAATAACGGAGGGACATCATGCGTATGCGATACCTGTCTTTGCTTGCCATCCTGGGGTTGGCAGCCTGCGAAACAGCGGAGGGTCTGGGCCGCGATGTGTCCACCCTCGGGGCTGAAATCGAACAAGAGGCGCAGGAGGCTCAATAACCTCTTTGCACAATCCCCGGCGCCCGCTGCGCCGGGGATTTTTTACCCCGCCTTCGCGCGGCGCAATGCCAGCGGCATCAGAACGGTCAGGATCATCAGCCGCATTACGTGATGGGCGGCCACAAAGGCTGGATCAAGCCCGAGGGTGACCGCGATGGCGGCCATGGCCTCTACCCCGCCGGGGGCAAACGCCACGATCAGCAGGGCCGGAGACAGGCCCATGACCTGCATGGCCACACCAATCGCGATCAGCGTGACCGTGACATTGATGCCCGTCACCCAAAGCCCCGCGGCAAAATCGACCTTCAAATCTGCAAGCCTCTGTCCCACAAAGCGCGAGCCAATCAGCGTCCCCATCACCAGAAACGCCAGAATGGTTGCAGCTTCCGGAGGTCGCCCCGGTGTCACCGCAAAGATATGTCCGGCGGCGCTGCAAAAGATGCCCGCCAGCAAATAGGCGGCGGGAATGTTCAATCGATCAAACACTGCGCCCACCACCAAAGTGACCCCCACCAAAGCCGCCAGATGCCAGTTTGAGAGCACATATTCGGGCATGAGCTCCACACCCGTTGCGCCAAACACCAACGAGACCAGCACCGGCACACAAAGGGTGAGAAACAGCACCCGGATGCTCTGGACCACCGCAATCCGAGAGGTCTGCCCTCCGTCACTGAGCGACAGCGCCAGCACATAGCTCAGATGCCCCGGCGCAGCCGCCAGAGCCGCATCACGCGGACTGAACCGCATCCAGCGCTCAAGACCGATGCGGCTGATCTGCAAAGACACAAAGAGGCTCACTGCAAGGATCGCGATGGTCACGGGCCATGCCAGCGCCGAGGCCAGCATTTCACGCGTCACGCTGCTGCCGATATTGATCCCCAAGAGCACAAAGGCCGTGGTCCTGAGCCACACGGGCATCCGGATCGGCAAACCAAACAGTGCAGCCAGAGACACCGCTGCCGCTGAACCGGTCAGGGGGGCCGAGGGAAATCCAATCGCTTCAAAAATCAATGTGCCAAGCACGGCAACGCCAAGCGCGCCCACAAGGCCAAACACGTCAGTTAGGGTCATACGTCCATCTGTATTTGGGCGGGGTCGGTCCCTTGTTGCGCCCGCCCTGTTGCTGCTGCTCCCATGCGTGGGACAGAATGCCCACCGAACGCGACAGGCAAAACAGCCCCCGCGCCAGAGGCGGGGCAAAGCCAAGCTCCGCGTAGATCACAGCCGTTGCCCCATCGATGTTCATTGGCAGGGCAGTTCCTTTTTCTGCCGAGATATGCGCCTCGATGGCTTCGGCAATGCGCAGAAACCGTCCCGAGACAGCCCCCGTTTCGGCGATTTCGGACACCAGCGCCATCAGGCGCGGCGCACGGGGGTCGGTCGGTTTGTGAAACCGATGACCAAAGCCTGGGATGATCTTGCCGTGCTCTGCGCGCCAATCATCAAGCGCCGTTGCCAGATCCCCGCCGTGGGCGTCAACGTGGTGATACAGCTCCACCGCCTGCTGCCCGGCCCCGCCGTGCACGTCGCCAAGCATATTCACCGCCGTCGCCATCGCATTGTTCAGGGGCAAGCCGCAGGTCACGGCCATCCGCGCCGCGGCAATCGAGGGGGCTTGCGGGCCATGATCCACGGCCGAGACCAAGGCGGCCTCGAACAAACGCGACTGCGGCGCCGTGGGTCGGTCCCCACGCACCATTAGCCAGATCATCTCGGCAAAGCTGACGTTGCCAATGAGATCCTGAATTGGGTGACCCCGAAGCTCGATACGGCCCGGTTCCATGTCGATGATCGACGTGCGCCACCAATCACTCACATCGCTCATATCACGCGCTCCTGTCGCAAGGTTTCGATCTCTTCTGCGCTGAGGCCGAGGTCCTGCCAGATGCTGGTATTGTCGGCACCAAGCACGGGTGGCGCCTGATCCGGGACCGGGCGATGGGTGCCAAACCGCACGGGCGCGCCCGCAAGCGACAGCGGCGCGCCTTCGGTCTCGACCTCAGCAATCAGGCCACGATCCTTGATCTGAGGCTCTTCGAGAATTTGCGGCACCGTCAGCACCGGCCCCGAGGGCACGCCCAGCGCGTTGAGTTCGGCCACCCAGTTGGCGGCAGGCCGGGTCCGCAGCACGCATTCGAGTTCCGCGCGCAGCATGTGCCGGTTGCGTTTACGATCCTCACGGGTTGCATAATCCGGGTGGTCGAGCAGATCCGCGCGTCCGAGATGGCGCGCCATGGATTGCCATTGCTCATCCCGGTTTGCGGCTACATTGATCGGACCATCCGCACAGGCAAAGGTGCCCGAGGGCGCAGAAGTTGTGTTCTCATTGCCATGCGCGCCCGGCGTCTGCCCCGCGATCAGGTGGTTGGAGACCACCCATCCCATGGTGGAGATCACCGCCTCGGTCATGGAGATATCCAGAAACGCGCCGCGCTCCGGATCGTTGAGCGCTGCCGAGATTGCAAACGCGGCCGTCATGCCGCCCACAGTATCGGCAAGCGGATACCCCACACGCAATGGTGCGCTTTCGCCATCGCCGGTGATCGACATCACGCCGCTGATGCCCTGCACGATCTGGTCATAGGCGGGGTTGTTCTTCCACGGGCCATCTTGGCCAAAGCCGCTGATGGCGCAGTAGATGAGGTTTGGATTTTCCGCCTTGAGGACCTCATAACCGAGCCCCAGCCGGTCCATGACTCCCGGGCGAAAATTTTCGACCAGGACATCAGAGCTGCGGACAAGGCGCTTGAGAAGCGCCTTGCCAGTTTCATGTTTCATGTCGAGGGTCACGGATTTCTTCTGCGCGTTCTGCGCCAGAAAACTGACCCCCATCAGGGATTTATTCCGCTCCGGGTCGGCACCCAGTTGGCGAGCAAGATCGCCGGTGCCGGGGCGCTCGACCTTGATGACTTCTGCCCCCAGCAGGGCCAGCTGATAACAGCAATACGGCCCTGCTAGCACATTGGTCAGGTCGAGGACCCGAACACCCGAGAGCGGTTTAATCCCCATCAGCCACCCCGGCAGCACGGGCGCGGGCACGGCGGGCCCGATAGCTCGGCACGATCACCAACAGGATGGCGAGCACCAGCAGACCCAGCGTCATCGGACGGTCCAGAATGAAGGACACCCCGTCATAGATCTGCATCGAGCGGGCAAAATTATCCTCCAGCATCCGCCCCAGAATGAAGCCGATGAGCAGAGGCGCCAGCGGATAATCCGCAAACCGCAGCACTGTCGCGCAGATCCCGAAGCCCACGAGGATTAACAGCTCTGTCGCGTTGTTCTGCCCGATGTAGGATCCCATAAGGGTGAAGAACAGAATGAACGGAATGAGATAGTTGCGCGGGATCGACAGGACTTTGGCGATATAGGGGATGAGCGGCAGGTTCAGGACCAGGAGCACGAGGTTGCCGATATACATCGAGATGATAACCGCCCAGAAGATATGCGGGCTGTCCACCATCAGCCGCGGCCCCGGCGTCACATTGAGTGCGATGAGCGCCCCCAACAGGATCGCCGTGGTGCCCGACCCCGGAATACCCAGCGTCAGGAGCGGTACAAACGAACCGGTACAGGCCGCATTGTTTGCGGTCTCTGGCGCGGCAAGCCCCTTGATGGAGCCTTTGCCGAACTCCTTTTGCTCGGATTCAGTGGCAATGTTGCGCTCCACCGCATACCCGAGGAAGGACGCAATCGTCGCGCCTGCGCCCGGGAGCACCCCGATAAAGAAGCCCTGGATGGACTGGCGTCCGATCACGGGCGCGATCTTGCGCGCCTCCTGGCCGGAGATCCGCAAGCCTGTGATCTTGCCCCCGTTCTCGCCCCCTTGAGCAGCGCGTTTGGGGTTCATCACCAGAAAGATTGCTTCAGGCAGGGCAAACATTGCCATCGCCAGCGTGATGAAGCTGAAGCCAGATTGCAGATCCATCAGCCCCATGGTGAAGCGCGGCATATTGAACAAGGCGCCCTCGCCCACCGTGGCCATCATCAGCCCCAGAAGCGTCATCATCAGGGCCTTGGCCACATTGCCGGTGCCTGCAAAGGCCGCAATCGCGGAAAGACCCACGACCATCAGCGCGAAATACTCGGCCGAGTGGAACAGGAGTGCGACCGTCGACAGCATCGGCGCAAAGACCATCAACAGAATCGCACCGATGGTGCCCCCCATGAAGGACGAGATCGCCGCAATGGTCAGCGCCTTGCCGGCCATGCCTGCGCGCGCCATCGGATAGCCATCGAAACTGGAGGCCACGGTGCCCGCCACCCCCGGCGCATTGAGCAGGATCGACGAGGTCGAGCCCCCAAAGATCGCACCATAATAGACCCCGGCCAACAAGATCAGCGCGGCAGAAGGATCGCCCAGCGTGATCGCAACGGGGATCATGATTGCAATGATGGACATGGGGCCAAGCCCCGGCAGCATCCCGATGAATGTCCCGATCAGACAACCGCCGATCACCATCAGGATGTTTGTGAGAGAGAAGGCCGTAGAGAGGCCGATCATCAAACCTTCGAGCATCTGAGCCTCCGATTATCCGAGAAAGAACGGCAAGGGCCGCAAGAAAATGCCCAGCACGCCCTCAACGAGATACCAGACAACGCCGGTAGCAAAGGCCGCAACTGGGATCAAAATCCACAGCTTGCGCTCGCCAAGGATCATCGCGCCCACGATCAGGAACCCGGAGGTGGACAGCAAGAACCCCGCCGGGCGCAGCAAAAGCGCATAAGCGACCATCAGCCCCAGCAAGAGCGCTGCCTGACCGATGTTGTAGTCCCCAAGACGGCGGTAATCGATGTCCGGAGTCTTGGTCTCGCCACTGGGTTTTTCGAGTCCCAGCACAATCACGGCAGCGGTGATGATTGACAGAACGGCCAGAACCTTGGGGAAGGTGCTCGGCCAGATCGGGTTTCTCTGCATGAACGGCGGCAGCAGCTGATCCATGGTGAAAAAGGCCGCATAGCCATAGGCCAGAGCGATGCCGAGAATGATCAGCGCGATCCAACGGTCGAGCGCCATGATCTCCTCCTGTTTTTGATGTGAGGGGGTACGGGAAAGGGTCCGGCGCCGGGAGTGGCGCCGGACCTAAGGTCACTGCTCGAAGATTAGAGGAAGCCCAGTTGCTTCATCAGGTCGCCGATGACCTTTTCCTGACCTTCAAGGAAGGCTTTGAACTCATCGCCGGAGTTGTGGATGTTGACCCAGCCGTTGCGCGCGCGCACGTCTTCCCACTCAGGGGTGTCATACATCTTGGCCAGCACGTCCTGATAGGCGGCAACCTTGTCTTCAGACAGGCCCGGCGCGCCAAAGAACCCACGCCAGTTCACAAAGGTCGTGTCCAGACCCTGCTCTTTCATAGTAGCGGCCGCATCATAGGCCGGGACGCGCTCATCCGCGGTCACGCCGAGGATTTTCACTTCGCCGGCTTCGGCCAATGCGATCGCCTCGGAGAACCCGGTGGAGAGCGCCTTGATTTCGCCAGACAGGAGCGCAGCCATCGCCTTGCCGCCCGCATCATAGGGGATGTATTTCAGCGCGGTCGGATCTTCGCCCGCAGACTGCATCACCATCGCTGCAACAAGGTGATCCATGCCGCCGGGAACCGAGCCACCGCCGACAGCAGTGCCGCGCGGATCTTCACGGTAGGCCGCAAGGAACTCTTCCATGTTGTTGATCGGGCTGTCCTTGGCCACGACCAGTGCCGCGTAGTCGCCAATGGTGCCCGCAACCAGCGTCAGGTCACGGAAGTTGTGCGGGAACACGCCGGTCAGGGAGCGGATCACGATCGGGGTGGAGTTCACCATCAGCGTGTCTTCAAGGCTCTCGGCGTTCTCGATGAGATACCCGATGGCCTTGCCACCGCCACCGCCGGACATGTTTTCATAGGATGCGGTGCCCACAAGACCGGATTTGGTCAGCGCCTCACCCGTGCCACGGGCGGTACCGTCCCAGCCACCACCGGCGCCACCGGGGATCAGAAAGTGCAGCTTATCGAGCGCCTGCTCGGCCATCACCGGAGAGCCGAAAGTCAGAGCCGCAGCAGCAGCAGCCATCAGGGTGCGACGACCCAGTGCAAAAGATGTCATAATGTTCCTCCCATTTGACAAACGCGCAAAAGCGCGATCATGAATCATGGTATTCCGGCCCAAGCTGACACAAACCTGACACGGAGCAGATGTTTCGCCGCCATGCGCTACTTACTCGTCGAAGATAACGATCAGCTGGCCAATGCGGTGCTCGATAGGCTCACGCTGGACGGACATGTTGTGGACCGGGCACCGGACCTTGGTACGGCGGATGATTTTATGGCGACCACGGAATACGACATGATCCTGCTCGATATCATGCTGCCGGATGGCGATGGGCGGCAGTTCCTGCAGGCGCATCGAGCTGCACAACGGGATACACCTGTGATTGTATTGACCGCACGTTCTGAAGTCTCGGACCGGGTCAGTGTCCTGGATCTCGGCGCCGATGATTATATCGTCAAACCCTTCGATTTTTCCGAACTTGAGGCCCGGTGCCGGGCCGTACAACGCCGCAGATCCGGGGGAGCCAGCAATATTCACAGCTTTGGCGATGTGGTATTCGATCCTCTCGCCTGCACCCTGACAGTGAACGGACGCGAGGTGCGACTTCGCAACCGGGAATTGCGCCTCTTTGAGATCTTCATTGCGGCCCCCGATCAGGTTTTCTCCAAATCCAAGCTGGTGGATCGGCTGTTTTCCTACGACGTCGATGCTTCTGAAAACGCGATCGAAGTCTATGTCGGACGGCTGCGCAAACACCTTGAAGGGGCGCGGGCGCAGATCGTCACCGTGCGTGGGCTGGGCTACCGGCTGAGCCTCTCATGAGCACGCCAATCCTGCTCCGGGGCTCTATTCGCAGGCGGCTCATTATCCAGTTGCTGACAGGGGCCGCGCTGTTGGCGGGGCTGATGTTTTTGGTGGTTCAGAACTATGCGCGCGACCTCGCCGGGCAAAGTCAGGATGAAATCCTTTCGGCGTCTGTGACCGCGATTCTTGATTCGGCATCGGTGCGCAACGGAGATCTGACCGTCGACATCCCCTATTTCGCCTTCTCCATGCTTGGCAATATCAGCGAAGATCGCGTATTCTACGCCATCACACGCAACGGCGCCTTTATGACGGGATATTCCGATCTGCCCCGACCGGTCGCCAGCACCGGCCTCTCGCCGCGGTTTCAAACCGCGCAATATGATGGCGAGGAGATCCGCATGGCCACGGCCACCCGGCGTCTTTCTGTAAGCGGCACACCCGATTTCATCGAAGTGACCGTCGCCCAGACACGGTATGGTTTGCGACAGCAGCTTGCTGGGATTTCGCAAACGGTGGCCGGGTTCGGCATTGGCTTTTTTGCGATTGCCGCCTTCTTTGGCATCCTCGCCGCCCAATCCGCGATCCAGCCCCTGCGTGCGCTTGCCGGGGCTGTGTCGCGCCGGGGGCTGTCGGACCTGCGTCCGGTTTCGGCTCCGGTGCCTGCCGAGATGGAATCTCTTGTGGGCGCGCTCAATGGTTTCATGAGCCGGCTCAAAACCTCGCTATCGCGCTCGGAGGACCTGATCGCAGAGGCTGCACATCGCGTCCGGACCCCGCTTACAACCGTACGCACACAGGCCGAGATCACCCTGCGACGGGTCGACAAGCCCGAGAACCGCCAGGCCGTGCGCGAGATGATCCGCGCCATTGATGAGAGCAGCCGGGCCGCAGGGCAGCTTTTGGATCACGCCATGGTTTCCTTTCGCTCGGACCACCTGGAGATGGAAGACGTAGAGCTCACACGCCTTGCCCGCGACGCTGTTTCGCGCCTGCACCCGATGGCAGAGCTGCGCGACATCGACATAGAAATCACGCTGCCCGATGCGCACATGGTCGTCAAAGGCGACCCGATCTTGATGCAGAGCGCGCTTTTGAACCTTCTGGACAACGCCATCAAATACGCGCCCCCCGACAGCATCGTGCATGTCACCGTTCGCCCCACAGAGAGCGGCGCGGAGATCACTGTGCGCGACGAAGGCGCAGGCTTTCCCAAGGCCGACATGGGCCGGTTGACACGCCGCTTTGTGCGGGGCGGCAATACCGAAACCGTTGTGGGGTCCGGTCTCGGTCTCACGATTGCAAATGAGGTCGCCCGCGCCCATGGCGGCCGCCTGTTCCTGACCAATCACAGCGACAAAGGTGGCGCATGCGCAAGCTTGTCTTTTCCCTTGGCCTGATTTTTTCGGGCCTGATCAGCCTTGCGCTTGCAGCGCCACTTCAGGCCTTTGAAATCGAGGATCAAATCAGCGTAGGCCCCGCGGACGCGCGCCGGGTACTTCGGGTGATCTCCACCGGGGACGCAGAGTTTTTTGAGCCGACGTTGCGTGAATTCCTGTCTGATCTTCCAGATGTCCGCATCGTTTATACCGTGGCCAGTTCCGGCGAGATGATGAAGGCGCTCGACGAGGACGGATTTGACGCTGATCTGGCGATCTCCATTGCAACGGACCTGCAGACCAAGCTGGTGAATGACGGTCAAGCGCAGCCCTATAGTTCGGCCACAACAGAGCGGCTCCCGGCGTGGGCGCGCTGGCGCGATCATCTCTTTGCCTTCACCCAGGAACCGGCAGCGGTTGTATTGTCGCGCAAGGCGCTGGAAGGGTTGCCGATGCCCCAGAACCGCCAGGACCTGATCGCCCTGATCCGGGATTACCCGGAACGATTCCAAGACAAGGTCGGCACCTATGACATCCGCGCATCTGGCTTGGGCTATCTCTATGCCACACAGGATGCACGCACCTCGGAAACTTACTGGCGCCTCAGTGAGGTCATGGGGTCGGTTGGATTGCGGCTCTATTGCTGCTCCAGCCAGATGATCGACGATGTCGCTACTGGCGAATTGGCAATGGTTTACAACGTCTTGGGCAGCTATGCGCGTGAGAAAAGCAATTGGGATGACGTGATCGTGCTGCTGCCGCAGGATTACACGGTTGTCGCCCTGCGCACCGCTTTCATCCCCCGCGACAGTCAGGCGCCCGAACTGGCAGGGTTGATGATCGACCATCTGATTGCCCGAGGCTGGCAGGCAGCCCCCGGTGCGTTCTCGGTGCTGGACGACGATTCATGGAGCGATGATGCCCAGGCCCTCCGTCGCATTCGCATGGGGCCCGGGCTGCTGGTCTATCTCGACGCGCTCAAGAAGGCAGCCTTCCTGGAGGAGTGGAGCAGCGCCGTATTGCGCTAGGGTCCTAGCCCGCCTGCCCGCCGGGGATGCGGCGCGCGCCCGTGGTGAGCTCGCCCACGGAACGCGCGAGGCTGTGCCGATCGAGACCGAAGTGACGGTAAAGATCCCCGATGGTGCCGGTCTGGCCGAAATGCTCGACCCCATGCGACACAACCCGATGCCCTGCAACCGAGCCCAGCCACGACAGCGTCGCCGGGTGGCCATCAATCGCGGTGATCAGGGTGCAATGGGCTGGCAGTTCGCCCAAAAGACGCTCCACATGCGATACGGCCTTGGGGTTGCCCCGCGCCCGTTCCCGCTGCGCGGCGGTCCAGCCTGCATTGAGACGATCCGCCGAGGTCACCGCCAGAACGGCAACGTCGCGGCGATGCTCACCGACCAGACCTGCCGCCGCAATCGCCTCATCCGCGACCGCACCCTGATAGGCGATTACCACAGAACAGTTCGGCCCCGGCTTGCGCAGCCAATAGGCCCCATCAATGGCCCCCTGACGGAAAGCATCATCAACCCGTTGCCCCGGCTGTTCGAGCGGTTTGGTGGTCAGGCGCAGATAGACCGATCCGCCGGTTTCATCGCGCAGCCAGGTGCGCTCGTCCGGGTCGCCATCGCCATCGCGCTGCATGTAATCAAAGGCCCATTCCATGATGACCGCGAGCTCATCCGCAAAGGCCGGTTCAAAACTCGCAAGCCCATCCTGCGCCATGCCCGTAAGGGGCGTGCCCACGGATTGATGCGCGCCGCCCTCCGGCGCCAGCGTCACCCCCGAGGGCGTGCCGACGATCATGAAGCGCGCATCCTGATAGCACGCGTAGTTGAGCGCATCCAAGCCCCGGTGCACAAAGGGATCATAAACCGTGCCAATCGGGATCACCCGCTTGCCCCAGAGACTGTGCGACAGGCCCGCCGCGCCCAGCAGCAGGAACAGGTTCATCTCCGCGATACCCAGTTCGAGATGCTGGCCCTTGGGGTCAAAATTCCACTTGGCCGTCGAGGGGATGCGATGTTCGATAAAGGCGTCCTTTTGGGCCTCTCGCGCAAAGAGCTTGCGGCGATTGACCCATGGACCAAGCCCCGTGGTGCCGGTCACATCCGGAGAGGTGGTCATGATCCGCGCCGCAAGATCGCTGTCGCCGCGCGCCAGATCGTCAAGGATCTTGCCAAAGGCCATCTGCGTTGAAATCTCGCGGCTTGTGTCCACAGCAACCGCCGGCACCGAAAGCCGCGCGTCCGAGTGGCGCCGCGCGCCCTTGGCAAAAAACGGCACCTGATCGAGATAGGCCTGAAAGCCCTTCGTGTCAGAAACGGTCGCCATCGGCTCCCACTCCTCGCCCTCGGCCACACCCATATAGGTCTGCCACTCGGCCATCTGCGCCTTGGTCATGAGGCCGCCGTGGTTGTCCTTGTGGCCCGCAATCGGCGTGCCCCAGCCCTTGATCGTATAGGCCAGAAAGCAGGTCGGGCGATCGTGGTCGATAGCGGCGAATGTATCGGCCATCGTTTCCACGCAATTGCCGCCGAGGTTCTCCATCAGCGCCGCCAGTTCCGCGTCGCTGCGCTTGTCGATCAGTGCCGAGACCGCGCCCTGGTCGCCCAGATCCTCCATCAGGCGTTTGCGCCAGTTGGCCCCGCCCATATAGGTCAGCGCGGAGTATTCCACGTTCGGGCAGGCGTCGATCCAGTCGCGCAGGGCCGCGCCGCCGGGTTCCTCAAAGGCGGCCCGTTGGAGGGCGCCATATTTCACCCGGACCACATCCCAGCCGAACGCCTCGAAGATTTTCTCGACCCGGCCAAACAGCCCCTCGCGCACGATGCCATCAAGGCTCTGGCGGTTGTAGTCGATGATCCACCAGGTATTGCGCAGGTCGTTCTTCCAGCCCTCCTGCAAGACCTCATAGATATTGCCCTCATCAAGCTCGGCATCGCCCACAAGCGCCACCATCCGGCCCGGAGTGACATCGCCGCCCCAGTCCTTTGCGGTGATGAAATCCTGCACCATCGACGCAAGCGCGGTGATCCCCACGCCAAGGCCCACAGACCCGGTGGAGAAGTCCACATCGTCAATATCCTTGGTGCGGCTCGGGTAGCTTTGCACACCGCCGTAGCCGCGGAAGTTCTCCATCTTCTCGCGAGTCTGGTGGCCCATGAGGTATTGCATGGCGTGAAAGATGGGCGAGGCATGCGGCTTGACCGCTACCCGGTCCTCGGGGCGAAGCGCCGAGAAATAGAGCGCGGTCATGATCGACACCATCGACGCAGAAGACGCCTGATGGCCACCGATCTTGATGCCGTCCTCCTTGGAGCGCAAGTGGTTGGCGTTGTGGATCATCCAATGGGACAGCCACAACAGTCGCTGCTCCACCGTTCTCAGATGTTCAATCTTCTGGGACATGGACCCGCCTTTCACTCGGCAGCCTGACGCATCTGGGGCGACAGAGCTTGCTGAAGGTCATCGAGAATGTCCGAAACCTCTTCAAGCCCCACGGACAAGCGCACCAAGCCATCGCTGATGCCATGTTCCGCGCGTTCCTCGGGGGTATAGGTGGAATGTGTCATCGAAGCCGGGTGCTGGATGAGCGTCTCCGCATCGCCAAGCGACACCGCGCGCTGGATCATTTGCAGGCGGTTCATCAGGCTGATCCCGGCCTCCATGCCGCCCTCGAGTTCAAAGGCAATCATGCCGCCGGGCTGCGCCATCTGCGCCTTGGCGATCTCGTGCTGTTCAAAGCTCTTGAGACCGGGGAAATAGACCTTGGCGACGCCGGGCTGGGCCTCGAGCCACTCCGCGACGGTCTGCGCCGAGGCACAATGACGGTCCATCCGTAGCGCCAGCGTTTTCAAGCCGCGCATGATCAGCATCGCATTGAAGGGCGCCATCACCGCGCCGGTCATGTCCTTCATGCCGACAAGGCGGATTTCGGTCAAAAGCTCGGCGCTGCCCGCCACAAGCCCTGCGACCACATCGCCGTGACCACCAAGGTATTTGGTCGCCGAATGCAGCACCAGATCCGCGCCAAGCTCGATCGGGCGCGTGAGGTAGGGCGTCGCATAGGTGTTGTCGACCACAACGCGCGCGTCGACGGAATGCGCAATCTCTGCGGCGCGTTTGATGTCGACCAAGCGCATGTTGGGGTTGGCGGGCGTCTCGAAATAGACGACGCGGGTCTTCTCGCTCACGGCGGCGCTCAGGGCGTCAAGGTCGGTCATGTCGACGTGGGTGATGGTCACGCCCCATTTTGCAAGCCCGTGGCGCATATAGGCAAAGGTGCACCCATAGAGCGTCTTGTCGACGATCACCTCGTCACCGGGGCTGAGGAGCGTCCAGAGGATCGCCGTCACCGCGCCCATGCCGCTTGCCAGCGCCAGACCGGCTTCGGCCCCTTCTAGCGTTGCGATACGCTGCTCCAGAAGCGAACAGGTCGGGTTCGAGATTCGGCTGTAGATATGCCCCTCGCGCTCGCCTGCGAACATCTCGCCGCCGGCTTCGGCATTTTCGAACACAAAGGTGGAGGTCAGATGCAGCGGCGGCGTCAGCGCGCCCTCGTTCTGCATCGGGTCATAGGCGTGGTGGATGGCGCGGGTGGCAAAGCCTTTGGTCTCGGACATGGGGGTCTCCTTCCTCATTTGCCTGCCATGATGCGCCTCCACACAGGGCGAGAGATTGCAAAAACTACCAATGCAAGACATGATATTGGCAGATTATGCCAATAGGTGACGATATGGACTCAAAGGATCGCCAGATCATTCGCGTGCTGCAGGCCAAGGGCCGGATGACCAATCAGGACCTGGCCGAGGCCGTGAACCTGTCGCCCTCGCCCTGCCTGCGCCGGGTCAAGAACCTGGAAACCGCCGGGGTAATCCGGGGCTACAGTGCCGATGTGGACGCCCGTGCCTACGGGTTGCCGATCACGGTATTTGTCCGCATCAAGCTAGAACGCCACAACGAGGAAGATGTCCGAAGTTTTGAGCGCCGGGTGCAGATGATCGACGAGGTGCTCGAATGTCACATCCTGACCGGAGCCACAGATTATCAACTGCGGGTGGTGGTCGCGGATCTCGATGCCTATGAGGATTTTATCCGCAATCGTATCCACCCCATCGGCGGGATCGCCTCGATTGATACCAGTTTTGTCTATAGCACCGTGAAGAATACATCGGTCTTTCCACGACTGGGATAACACCGGGATGACAATGGCCCCGAGCGATCCCCAAGGCCATTGCTCTATCTGCCGCCTCAGAGGCTCGGCATCAACTCTGCAAGCGATTTGAACCGATCATAGGCTTTGTTTTCGGCTGCGCTCCACCCGGCCTCTGCAATGGCGCTGAGGCGCGGAAAGATCATGTGATTGCGCCGGGCCATTGTGGTCAGATGCTCACTCCAGACGCAGGCCTGCACACCTTTGAGCCGCCCCTGAAGCGCAGGGTCGCCATTGTCGGCCTCAAACGCATAAGTCTTGTCGAGCGGTGTGAAACCCGCCCAGCTGGCACCCGGTGCATACCACGCATCCGACAGCGCCATATCAAGGTAGTAGGCCTGCCCCGGCGTGCTGATGACGTCATAGCCTTCTTGCGCCAGCTCCGCGGTTTTCTCGATTGTGGTCCAGGCAAACAAAAGGCTGTGCTCGGGATCAAGTCCGCCGCCATGGGCCACCTCTTCCCAACCGCCAAGCTTGCGACCAAGCCCCGCCAGATAGGTCTGGATGTGACGCAGGAAATAAGCCTGCAATTCCGGCGTGTCCTTCAGACCCGTTTCGCGCATCATCGCCTGCGCTTTGGGCGACTGCATCCAAGCGCCCTCGGCCACCTCATCGCCCCCCACATGAACGACCTCAAACGGGAAGATCTCGCAGACCTCTGCCAAAACGGTCTCGGCAAAGGTATAAGACCCCTCGATCGCCGGGTTGAGCGCGTTGTTGGCAAACCCCTGCACCGACCAGTAGCTCTCGGGCTCTTCGGGATCGACCAGATCAGGCAACGCGCCCAGAACGCAAGCACAGTGACCGGGCACGTCGATCTCCGGCATTACTTCGATACCGAACTGCGCGGCGTGTTTCACCACCTGACGTGCTTCGTCCTGGGTGTAAAAACCGCTCTGCCCGGTCATGTCTGGGCCAAGCTGCGGCAAGACGGGCAGATCCATGCCAGTATGTGCGGCCGTCTCTGTGAGCTGCGGATAGGCTTTGATCTCCAGCCGCCAGCCTTCATCGTCAGTCAGGTGCCAATGGAACCGGTTCATCTTGTGCCACGCCATGATGTCCACGTAGCGCAGAACCTGATCGAGCGGGTAAAACTGGCGCGAGACATCCAGATGCGCACCGCGCCAACCGTGGCGGGGGGCGTCCTCGATCTCTCCGCTGAGCGGCACGCCATAGCGCTGCGGCTCAGCGTGGGCATGGGTGAGCATCTGCGCCAGCGACACCAGACCGTAAAACAGCCCCTGCCCGCTGCCGTGATGCAGGGTGGTTTTCCCTTCGTCCCAAATGATGCGATAGCCATCTGCGGGGAGTGTCTGATCCGGCGTAATGCAGAGCAGTGCCACGTCCTCCTTGGCGGTCAACACAAACGGTGTCGGCGCAAGCGGATGCAAACGGCGAGTCAGCTCAGAGACGCGCGATACCAACTGCATCACCGCTGCGTCATCACTCTGAAGCGCGAGATGCACAGGGGCGGTCTCAGCCCAGTTCGAGATAGCGACACGCTTGGGTTCGGGCAGAACCCCGCATGTTAGAGCCGCATTTTGCGCAGCTGTTGCGCAACCTTCCACCACAGAGGCCTGCAAGTCCCCGGCAAATGCCAGCACGAGCGTGTCATCCTCCAAGAGGACTCCCGCTGATTTTGGCCCCTCGTTGGAATGAAGCGCCGGACGCGTGAGGCTATGCTCCGTGAACCGCCACGTCTCTCCTGGTGCGAGCACGAATCCCTCATCCGAGGCGTATTCGTGAAAGTTTGCCTGCCGCCGCACAAGCCGTGCGCCGGTGCACTTCGAAGGCCGCAAACACCGCGTGAGCGTAGCGTAAACGAGGCGCGGGTTGGTCACGGGGGTTGAGCCACAATTGGTCAGCGCGAACTCCATCGCGCCTTCTTCGGCATGCCAGAGGCTATCGAGGTGAAAATGCATTTGAACTGTCCTGTTGGGTCTATGTTCTGGAGCGTTCAGACGAGGGCATTGTCAAAGACGCCCTCGTCAGAGTTCGGGATGACCACCGCGCCGCAGGCCTGTTCGTAAAAGGCCACCGGGCCTGCCTGACCGATGATGCCATAGGCAAACCCTTCGTCCCGAAGCCGGTGCAGCGCGGCCAGCAAGAGCGCCTTGCCGAGCCCCTTGCCACGGGCCTCCGGGTCGACGCCGGTCGGGCCAAAGAAGCCCCGGCAGGTGACGTCGAAACAGGCAAAGCCCAAAAGGCGTGATCCTTCGGTGGCAATCAGCACCCGCGAGGGTCGCGCAGCGAGTGCAACGGTACATTCATCGACCCATTTCGAGCTGAAGTGCTGACCCACAAAGGCAAGGAGCACATGCGATTCAAACGGCAGCGCAGGGCGGATTTTGATGTCGGGTGCAAGATCCGGCATCCGCGGAAGGCGATAGAGCGGCACCAACATGTCAGGCATGGGCAACCTCCGCGTGTTCCGCGATCACATGACCGGGAGAGACCTCGCGAAAGGCCTGCACATCATGGGCGCTCTGTCCGCGGACTCGTCGCGCCTCGGCGGCAAAGCCCGCATCGCTGCCGGTAAGACGCAATTCCGGGTCGGGAACTGCGGCACGCAGCAGTTTCGTGTAGCCATGTTGCGGCGCACCGACCACCTGTGCCGTGGGGCCACGCTCGACCACCTGGCCGCGAAACATCACCGCCGTGTCTTCGGCGAGATACTCGGCGGTGGCGATATCGTGGGTGATATAGAGAAGCGACAGCCCGTGTTCATCTTTCAGGCGCTGCATCAGACCAAGGATGGATTTGCGGATCGACACATCGAGCATCGAGGTCGGCTCATCCGCCACGATCAGACGCGCCTTGACCGCCAGCGCGCGGGCGAAATTCACCCGCTGACGCTGCCCGCCCGACAGTTCATGCGGGAACTTTGCGGGCGTCGAGAGTGGGTCCAGTTCCACATCCTCAAGGATCATGCGCAGGGCCGTTTCGGGGTCTGCGTCGGGCTGGTGCAGCGAGAGCGCGCGCAACAGGTGGTGACGGATCGTATGTGCCGGATTGAGCGCCGAAAACGGATCCTGAAACACCATCTGAACCGCTTGCCGATAGCGCATCTGATCTGCGCGTGTGGTCAGCTCGGCGATATCTTGGCCCTCAAAGAGGATCCGCCCTGAGGTTGGCGTGTGATGCCCCACGATCATTCGACCCACGGTGCTTTTGCCCGAGCCACTCTCCCCCACCAGCGCCAGCGCACGGCCCGGCATCAGATCAAGCGAGACATTGCGCAGGGCATTCACTTGGGTTGCGCGGCCAAAGGCGGGACGCAGGGTAAAGGTTTTGCTGAGGTTCTCGAGGCTCAGAATAGGCGTCTCAGACAGCATGGCGCGCTCCTTCCGGGCGTTTGGCGAGGATCGGCATCGCCTCCCACAGGCTGCGGGTGTAGTCGTGGCTTGGGTTGGTCACGATCTGCGCGGCGGTGCCGATCTCGACGATCTCGCCCGCACGCATGATGCCAATGCGATCCGAGATCTGCGCCATCAGGGCGATGTCGTGGGTGATGAACAGAACCGAGAACCCCAGTTCGTCCTTCAGCCGCAGCACCTCTTGCAGGATTTCGCGCTGCACCACCACGTCGAGCGCCGTCGTTGGCTCATCCATGATGATAAGCTTGGGCTGCAAGGTGAGCGCAAGCGCAAGCGCCACCCGCTGCCGCATCCCGCCTGACAGCTGATGCGGGTGGGAATGCATGCGGTCTGCGGGGATGCCGACCATTTCCAGCATTTCGGCGGTACGCGCCATGGCGTCCGCTTTGGTGATCGTCCCATGCGCACGCAGCATGTCGTAGAACTGACGAAAGATCGTCATCACCGGGCTCAGAGAGTTCATCGCGCTCTGAAACACCATGGAGACCTCGGACCAGCGCCAGGCCCGCAAATCCTTGTCAGAGAAAGACAGGACATCGCGCCCCTCAAAGAGGATGCGCCCCCGGCGCACCAAAGCCGGCGGTTTGTGCAAACGCATCAGCGCATAGGCCACCGTGCTCTTGCCACAGCCGGACTCGCCCGCAAGACCAAGGATCTCATTGGGCTGGATCTCGAACGAGATGTCCCGAACGGCGGTAAAAGGCGCGCCTGCAGTCAGATAATCGACCCGCAGGTCCTCGACGGAAAGAAGGGCGCTCATTGCTCGGCCTCCTGCATGCGTTGGCGCAGCAAGCGCTTTTCGATCCGCAGCGCCTTGGCGACATTGCCAAGGGTGCGCATCCGGGGGTTTGCGATCTCGTCCACGCCGAAGTTCATCAGCGACAGGCCGACACCGATCAGCACGATCGCCGCACAAGGGGCCAGAACCTCCCACCATGCGCCAACCATGATCGCCGAAGCGGTCTGCGCATTATAAAGCATGGTCCCCCAAGAGAGCGCCAAGGGGCTGCCAAGG
Source organism: Epibacterium sp. HA2-3 (assembly GCF_055693725.2). Classification (NCBI taxonomy): domain Bacteria; kingdom Pseudomonadati; phylum Pseudomonadota; class Alphaproteobacteria; order Rhodobacterales; family Roseobacteraceae; genus Epibacterium; species Epibacterium sp. HA2-3. The sequence continues at coordinate 2,760,728 of NZ_CM172490.1, forward strand.
CCGAGGAATTCAAGCGTGGCCTCGGTGATGATGGTGAAGATGACAGAGCCGATGAAATTGAACCCTATGATCGACAGAAGGTTCGGCAGCATCTCGACGAGGATCATCCGCCATGTGGGCTCTCCGATCATCGCGGAGGCCTGAATAAAGTCGCGGGTCTTGAGCGACATCGCCTGCGCACGGGTGACGCGTGCGCCCCAAGCCCAGGAGGTCAGCCCGATAATGAGCGCAATCGCCCAGGGTCCGACTTGCCCAAGGAAGGCCGCCAGCACCAGCAGAAGCGGCAGTTGTGGCAGCACCAGAACCACATTGGTAAAGAAGTTGAGGATATCATCCACCCAACCGCCAAAATAGGCGGCGGTGATGCCGATGAAGGTGCCAATCGCGGTCACGATCAGGCCGGCAACAATCCCCACCATCAGCGAGGTACGCGTGCCCCAGACCAACTGGCTGAACACGTCGCGCCCCATGCGGGTGGTGCCCAGCCAGTGTTCGGCCGAGGGCGGCTGATGCGGACGGCCCACGCGGGCAATGGGATCAAACGGTGCGATCAGGGGCGCGGCAATCGCAATCGCCACATAGATCAGCACGATGGTAAGCCCGATAGCGGCCTTGCGATTGCGCAGAAAGGTACGAAGGAGATCTGACATCAGGCCCTCTTCAGTCGGGGGTCAAGGAAGACATAGGCCAGGTCCACCGCGAGGTTCGCGAGCAGCATGGCAAGTGTCATGATGAGAAGCTGGCCTTGGATCAGCGGGAAATCCCGCCCCACGATGCCGAGGTACAAAAGGTTGCCGACACCCGGATAGTTGAACACCACCTCGGTAATGAGCGAGCCACCAAAGAGCGCCCCGAAACTCAGCGCCAGTGCGGTGACGGATGGCAGCAGTGCGTTGCGGGCGGCATAGGCATAGCGCACGCGGGCATCGCTCAGCCCTTTGGCTTCGGCCATGGCGAGGTAGTCCTCGCCCAGCTGCCCGATCATGTTGTTGCGCATGGTGATGAGGTAGCCGCCGATCAGCACCACGCTCAGCGTCACAACCGGCAAAAATCCGTGATAGGCCACGGATGAGATGAACTCCCAGCTCCAGCTTGGATCGAGCTTGGGATCAAAGGCGTAAGAGGTCGGGAAGAAGCGGTTGCGCACCGCAAGGAAATAAAGCCCGCAGAGCGCGACGACCACGGCCGGAACCGACTGCAGCGCAAGCGCGGTGGGCGAGGCGATCACATCGGTGAGCTGCCCGCGCCGCCAGGCTGCCAGTACGCCCAGAAGGGTGCCTACGGAAAAGGAAATCAACAACGCCGCCCCCGTCAGGAACAGGGTCCACGGCAACGCCTGCGTCAGCACATCGGCCACCGGCATCGGGTAGAACTTGATCGACAGCCCAAAGTCCCAAGTGAAGATCGAGCCAAGATAGGCAAAATACTGTTCGTGCAACGGTGCATCGATGAACCCGAAGGTGGCCATCAGCGCCTCGCGCGCTTCGGGTGCGATCATGCCACCGGAGTTCGCCAGCATGATATCCGCCGGGTTGCCGGGCAACAGGCGCGGGATCATGAAGTTGAAGGTCGCGGCCACCAGAAAGGCAACGGCATAAAAGCCGAGCCGCTTCAAAAGAAAACGCATCAGGTCAAACCATCTGTCGGGAGGGGAGTGTGGGGCGCCAAAAGCGGGACCACTCATCAGATGAGCGGTCCCGAAGGTCGGGGAGGAATTACTCGACCGGGCGCAGGTTCAGGAGGTGGATCAGACGGGCCGGGTTGGTTTTGTGAACCACCGGGTTGGCCACCGGGTTGTCAGCGTTGAAGAAGCCTTCGAAACGCTTGGTGTTGTACTGATACCAGCGCGGGTTGTTGAACACATAGGCCAGCGGCATGTCTTCACCGACGATCTCTTGTACATCGGACATGATCGCCATCTGCTTGTCGGTGTCGCTGGTCTGGGTGAAGGCATCCAGAAGGTCGCTCAGCTCTTCGTTGTAGTACCGCGACGCGGCAAAACGCGACTTGGCCTGATTGATCTCGTGGAGCGAATCCAGATACTGGTTGAAGGGGGTCGCACCAACACGAACCGAGTTGATCGCCATGTCATAGTCGCCCTTGATCAGCTTTTCGGTCCAGATCGCGGATTCAGGTGTTGAGACATTGGCCTTGATCCCGGCTGCATTCAGGCCCTCGACCGCGATCTGGCTGCTGTTGACCCAGTCGGTCCAGCCGTTGGGCACGATGACTTCAATGTCGATCTGCTCACCGCTTGGGGTTTCCACAAAGCCGTCACCGTCAATGTCCTTGAACCCGGCCTCGGCCAGCTGTGCCTTGGCGCCCTCGATGTCATATTGGGTAAACGCGCCAAATTTGTCCTCGACTTCGGGGTTGTTCCACGCGTGATAGGCGCGGCCCAGACCAGAGGGATACTGGTTGATCGTCGGATAGCCATAGCCTGCAATTTCCACCATCGCTTCGCGGTCGAAGGCCATCGACACCGCGCGGCGGAAGGCGACGTTGTTCACGGCTTCTTTGTCGCCGGCCTCTTTGGCCTCGAAGTTCATGTAGAACGCCACGAGAGAGCCTGCGGGCAGCCAATAGCTGTGATGCTCGGGGTCCTTGGCGACAAAGGTGTTGTCGATGTCGGGCAGGAAGGACCCCATCCAGTCCAGTTCGCCATTGGCGGCCGCTGCCAACGCCTGATCGTTGTTGGCGATCTGCGGGAAACGCATGCAGTCGACCTTGAGGCTCTCAGCGTCCCAGTAATTGTCGTTGCGGCACTGGATGTATTCCTGCGGCGTGAAACGGCGGATCTCTGTCAGCGGACCGGACCCCACGGGATCAGGGTTGGTAAAGGTCACGGGATCGGAGACGTTGCTCCAGACGTGTTCCGGCACGATTGGCACACGCACGATCTGGTACATGGCCTGGCTTGAAGGGGTGGAGAGGTTGAACTTCACCGTCATCTCGTCGAGTTTCTCGACACCAGAGAGCATCTGCGCCATGCCGACGCTGTCGAGGGCCGGATCGCTCAGCGCCAGATCAAAGGATTTGACCACATCATCGGCGGTGAATGCTTCGCCATCGGACCACTGAACGCCATCGCGCAGGGTCACGGTGATGGAACTCAGATCATCGGAATACTCAAATGCGTTCGCCAGACGGTAGATCGGCTTGCCGCCGTCGAGCGCGTTGAAAATGATCAGCGGCTCGTACATGAAATGCATGACGGACGGCGCCGCGGTGGTCTGGTTGAACGGGTTGAAGTTCTCCACCCAAGCGGTGACCTGTTCCGGCAACGCGCTCAGCACGGTTTCCTCTGCCTGTGCGGCAGTGGTCCAGAGCGCAACCGAGGCCAAGAGCCCGGCGGTAGCAGTGAATTTCATGTTGTGTCTCCCTGTGATGACGGGTTTTCCCGCCTCGTGTCATTCCCCGTTCCCGCCCGGTGAAGGGCGCCCACGGAGCAAACCATGGGGGGCATTTGATCTCCTCACCAAACGCCGGGGATGTTCCACAATGAAGTCCGCGCTGCCCTCACAATGGTACCCGAAAAATCGGAAATATCGTCAAAACGCTGCGCACGCCGTTTTGACGTATCGCAATAGACAAGTCATTCCAAACTGTTAGAGACCCATCTAGAGATTTATGCCTGCGCCGGGTTCTGTCCTCTCCCCTTGCCTCAAGTGAGGCTAGACCGCAGGATCGCGCAGATTGCTATCAAAAGAACCGGAGCCACCGTGCCGCTACAGGGAATTCGCGCTCGCCTTTTGTTCACCTTCCTCCTCGCGTCCGTTTTGCCGCTGACGCTGGGCGGGATGGTGTTTTATCGGCTGGTCAATCAGACCATCGCCACCGAGACCTTTCAGAAGGTAGCCTTTGTGCGCGATGCCAAGGCCAGCGAGATCATGCAGTATATGACCTACGCGCGCAGGCAGGCGGAGAACCTCGCCCAATCGGCCAATGTGCGCTACTCGGTCGGAGAGTTTTACGGCTTCAGCCATGCGCTTCGGCAGATGCAGGGCACGCCCGAGGAAGCCGGAGCCAAGCTGCGCAATATCTTTGATATTGATGGCCCTGCAGCGCCGCCTTCGGGGATTGGCAGCGAAGACCGGCTGCTGCGCGAAGCTTTGGAGTATTCCAACACTCACCGCCGGTTTCATGCGGGATTCCTCGACTTTCTGAATGAGGCCGAGTTCGACAATCTCTATCTCGCCGATCGCCACGGGCAGGTGGTCTATTCGGTTCACAAGGATCGCTACCTCGGGCGCGTGCTGCAGCCGCAGACGCCGGGACTGGGACAGGCCTATACACGCGCGGTAAACCAGCCTGGGTTTGATCCGGTGTTTCAGGATTATGCGCGGGACGCGGTGACCGGTCAGCTTGTGGCTTACCTCGCGGTGCCCGTGCGGCTCCATGGCAGCAATAAGGGCGCGATGATCCTGCGGATGCCTCCGAACAGCCTGCACCGTCTGATGATCGAAAGCGAAACCGCCCTCACCGTGCTGTCGTCGCAGGGCACTATCATCGCCACCAGTGCGCCACCTCCAGACAATGCCACCGAAAGCCTTCCTGAAGCGATGCGTGCTAGCGAGGGTGTCGCACTGCTTGAGGCTGGCCTCTCCGGTGATCCGTCGCTCTCGGCCTGGCGTGTGTTGGAGTCCCCCTTCCCTGCATGGACCGTCGTCGCCGAGGCGGATCGGGATGCGGCATTCGCCAACAGCAGCCAGCTGCGAAACGCATTATTCTTGATCGGCGCGGTTGCCGTCACGGGGCTTGGGCTTTTGTCATTTGTCTTTGCGAATGCGCTCACCCGCCCGGTTCGGCGTCTCTCGGAGGCGGCCAGCGCGGTTGCCACCGGCAGTCTGAATGAGGCCCTGCCAGAATACGAGCGCCCAGTCGAATACGCGCGCCTTTCACGCGCAGTGAACCAGATGCGGCGCGCTCTGCGTGACCAACTGGATATGATCCGGGACAAGAACGCGGAGCTGCAGGAAAACCTGCGCCAGATAGGTGAAAAGAACGCCAAACTCGAGGAGGCGGACCGGATGAAGGATCGCTTCCTCGCCAATACCTCGCACGAGTTGCGCACGCCGCTAAACGGCATCATCGGCATCCTCGAGACGCTCGAAGGCGGGGCCATGGGCGATATGCTGCCCGCGCAAGCCAGCCAGTTACGCCTGATCACCTTCAGCGCGCGCCGCCTGTCGCGGCTTGTGGACGATCTTCTGGACATCTACCGCATCCGCGAGGGTCGGATGCGGCTTGATCTGCAACCGGTGGATGCCTCGCACGCGTTGCGCAATGTGCTGCAACTCCTGCAACCGACCTTTCAGGTGGATCCGGCCAAATTCAACGTCGATCTCCCCGGGGACTTGCCTGCCCTAACCGCGGACCCGGTGCGCTTTGAACAGATCCTGTTCAACCTGCTGTCAAATGCGGTGAAATACGGTGGTGGCAGCGAAGTCTACATCACCGCCGAAGAGCGCCCATCTGGTCATGTGGCGCTGGCGATCCGCGATCACGGTCCCGGCATTGCCGCCGACAGCATGGAACGCATCTTTCACCCGTTGGAACAGCTGATGCCGGATGGATCCGGGCAGGCCACAGGCACCGGATTGGGCCTGACGATCGCGCGCCATCTGGCCGATCTGATGGCGGGTAGCATCGAGGTCTCGAGCACCCCCGGCGAAGGATCGGAATTCCGGGTGGTGCTGCCGCTGTCTGACCTGCCCGCCGTGGCACCGCTTGAGGAGTGGCTGCCAAACCCGCCCGCCCCGGTGCCGATGATGCATACCAAACCGGGCGAACCCAGCCCGATTGCGCCGGATGGTTCGCCCCTGATCCTTGCCGTGGATGACGAGCCGATCAATTTGCAGGTCCTGCAGAATGTCCTTCTACCGCAGGGATACCGCATCACCACCGCCCGCAACGGCTCCGAAGCGCTGCGCAGCGTGGCACAGGAGCGGCCAGACCTTATTGTGCTCGATGTCATGATGGCGGGATTGAGCGGCCTCGACGTCGCCCGCGATTTGCGCCGTCGTCATGGGCTGCATGAGTTACCGATCATCTTGCTGACCGCACGCGGCCGCACCAGCGATATGCTGGCGGGGTTTGAGGCGGGGGCAAACGACTATGTGGTGAAGCCCTTTGTCAAAGACGAACTACTGAGCCGTATCCGCACCCTTCTCGAAGCCAGCCGGGCGCGCAGCCGCGCCGAAGAGAACCGAGAACTGAAAGAAGAGATCGAGCGCCGGATCCAGATCGAGGACGCCCTGCGTCTGTCGCAACGGCGGATGACGCAGCTGCTCGATGTTTTGGAGGATGGGCTGATCTGCATCAACGCCCGCGGGGTCGTCACCTATGTCAACGAAGCCGCTCAACAGGTGCTGAAGCAGCGTGTGACTGTGAATCGTAGCCGGCTCAGCGATGTCCTGCCTCAGGACGTGCTGGCGCCGCTCGAACAAACGGAGGTCGAGGACGAGCCGATCCATATGGAGATCACCCTGCGCGGCACCTCCCATCAGGTCAGCCTCTTTGCCATGCTGCCCGAAGCGGGTGGCGGGCGGGCGGTGCTCTTTACGCAGGCGCAGTCCTCGCGGGATCAGTTCGTCAACTCCCTGCGCGATGTGGTCGACACGTCGCTGCCCTCGCTGATCCCCGGCGACGTAACCGAAGACGCCAGCACCACCCCAGGCGACACCTATCGCGACACCATCGTCACGCTGATGTCGGACTCGCTGGACATCTGGAGTACGGCCACGGGAAAGGGAAAGATTGACTTTGCCGAGACCAGCGGCATCTGGCGTGTGAATCTCGACAAGACATCGTTGCAGACGCGCACACTCGACAAATATCTGCTGATCGAAACCCTGCCCGACAATCCGCGCTGGCGCGATGTTCTAAAAACCGTGAGCTTTGTGCTCTCTCTCAAGGAACGCGAGACCGCAGACCCGGCGCTCGCGCAGCGGTTCGAGACACTGGAAACCCAGCTTGAAGCATTTCGTACTCTGATCGCCCAACGCGGGTGACCGTTTCAATCCCCGAGCGGCTGAGGTCCAGTGCGACCGTGATAAGCGGTGAGCGAGGCCCGGATGCGGCGCAGGTTCTCGGTCGTGGCTTCGGTCCGCGCCTGCGCCACGGACATCGCGAGCGCGTCGACGATCACCAGATGTGCATAGCGCGACGCGGTGGGCTTCAGAATGTCGGGATCTTCGGGCAGATCGGCTTCGATCGCGACTGTCGCTTCTTGCGCCAATCGGCTGCCTGGTCGGGTGATCGCCACTACGGTCGCACCATAGCCGCCGGCAATCGCTGCAGCGCTGACGATCTCATCCGCCGCGCCACTGGCAGAGACAAGCAGCAGGACGTCCCCTTTGACCAGGGTGGCGGCGCGCATTTGCAGCAAGTAGCTGTCAGAGATCGAAACGGCTGGAATACCAAGCCGGAACATACGGTTGGCCGCCTCCTGTGCAACCATGGTCGAGCCCCCGCCAACCCCGGCCACAACAATCTGCCCCGCCGCGGCCAGGGCCGCCGCCGCCGCATCCAGCCGTTCTGGCACCAGCTGCTGACGCATCACATTGACGGTTGCATAGAGCGCGCCGAGCACCTGATCGACAGCGCCTGCACCACCTTCGGGAACCTCGCGCTGACTGGGCGCGAGGTACTGCAGGCTCACGGCAAGATTCTGCGCCAGCCGCAGCTTGAACTCGCGAAAGCCATCACAGCCCATGCTCCGACAGAAACGCACAACCGTCGGCGTGCTGACCCCCACTGCGCCCGCCAGCTCGGCAATCGTCATGTTGGAGATCTCTTCAAGATGCGCCGAAACGAAGTCCGCGACCTTTTGCTCGCGCGCGGCAAAACTGCCGTTCAACTCCCGCAGGTTGGAGATCAGATCGACTGCTCCCTGCGTGGGACTGTTCTCAGGTGCCATCTGGCTCTCCCGTAATTTCATCCCGTGATTCTGTACCTAAGATACATTTTCAGGTCAATTCGAGCCCGATTTCTTCGTTTCAGCGTCGATATTTGTAGCTTAGTAACAAATAATGCTTGACTGAACGCCTACCTGCTCCTGAATATGTACCTAAATTACAAATCAGGGAGTCATCATGATCGGGGATTTTGCAGGGCGGCTCAGCCACCAGATCAATCGCGGCACGGAAGTGATCCTCGCCGCGTTGATGGTGGCGCTGGTGCTCGACGTCTGGATTGGCGTTGTGGATCGCTACTTCTTTCACTGGCAACTGCCCTGGCCCGAAGTCCTCGCGCGATACCTGATGATCTGGGCTGCGATGCTCGCTGTGTCATCGGGGATCGCGCGGCGCGAACATATCGGACTGACGGCTGTGCTAATGATCCTGCCTGCCCCTTTGCGTCGTGGCATGCTGATCCTCATCGACCTGATGACCTTTGCCCTGTTTTTCTACGTCCTGTGGTTCGGGATCGGCTTTGCAGAGAGTGGCGCCAAACGGCAGGCGATGATCCTGGGCGCGACTTTGCAGCCCTTTTACATGGCAATCCCGGCCGCCGCGGCGTTGGCCTGCGTGCAAGTCGTCCTGGTGATGATCCGCGATGCAGGCGGCCAGCTCGACCTCAATGACACCGATTCCAAGGAAGGAGCAGGCGCATGATCGTCGGCATCTGTTTTGTCGTGCTTCTCGCAGTTGGCATGCCCATCGGCTTTGCCATTGGTCTTGCGGGTGTCATCGGGATTTTCACCATGGGGGGCGGCAGCACGTTCCTTGCCATTGGACCAAGCAAGATCTTCAACGGGCTCAATATTTTCCCGTTCCTTGCTATGCCGTTCTTTATCCTGGCGGGCGAGATCATGAACAGCACCGGGATCACCGGGCGGTTGGTGAAGCTGGCCGAGGTGCTTGTGGGCCGCTTTCGCGGTGGCCTTGCGCATACCAACATGCTGGCGTCGGTCTTTTTTGCGGGTCTTACCGGGTCTGCGACTGCGGATGCGGCCGCCTTTGGCCGCACGCTAGTGCCCGCGATGGTGAAACAGGGCTACAAACGCGATTATGCCTGCGCGGTCACGGCTGCGGGGTCCATCATCGGGCCGACCATTCCGCCCTCCGGGCTGATGGTGGTCTATGGCTCCTTGATGGGGGTCTCGATTGGTGGGTTGTTCGCAGCGGGATTGCTGCCGGGCCTGGTGATCTGTGCGGTCTGCATGGGCGTTATTGCCATTGGCGGCAAACGCGAAAACCTGCCCAAAGCAGCGCGTGGCGCAAGCTTGGGTGAAGTTTGGCGCACCTTCCTGTCGTCGATCACCGCGCTTTTGATGCCGATCATTATTCTCGGCGGTATTCTGGGCGGGATCGTCACCCCTACCGAAGCAGCCTCCATCGCCGTGGCCTACGCCCTCTTTATCGGCTTTTTCGTCTATCGCACGCTGACCTTCCCGGATCTCTACGGGATGCTGATCCGCACCGCGCGCATTACCGGGGTGATCTTCGTGATCATCGCCTTTGCGAGCATCCTCGGCTGGTGGATGAGTTTTGAGCGCATCCCGCAGGCCATCGCGGGCAGCGTGCTGGGCCTGTCGGAAAACCCCTATGCGGTGATCGCGATCATCATCTGCATCCTCCTGGTGATCGGCATGGTGATGGACATCACCGCGATTCTGATCATCCTCGGCCCGGTGCTTGTGCCGCTCACAGAGCAAATCGGACTGGAGCCAATCCACGCCGGGATCATCTTTGTGCTGGCGCTCAACATCTCCTTGATGACGCCACCCGTTGGGGCCTGCCTCTTCGTATTGTCGTCGGTGACAGGCGAAAAGCTCGAGCGGATTTCGGTGAAGCTTGCCCCCTTCTTAATCGCGGAAGTGATCATTCTCTTCCTCTTCGCATTCTGGGAGGACGCGGCTCTGTTGCTGCCGCGTGCGCTCGGATTTGCCCCCTAACCGGGGCCAAACAACCCCACCTTCAAAAACCAACAGTGAGGAAAAACAAATGAAATCAGTCCTGAAAACAGCTGCCGTTGGCGCGATCGCCGCCCTGACCGCAAGCTCCGCCATGGCCGGTGGCACCATCCGCTTTGGCCACGACAACAAGACCGATCCGTTTGAAAACCCGGCTCACGCCTGTACCGCCGTGTTCCAGAATATCGTGACCGCAGACACCAACGGCAGCGTCACGGTCGAAGTCTTCGGTTCCAACCAGCTTGGCACTGCGGCAGAGCACGTCCAGCAGGTGCGCGATGGCGTCATTCAGGCAACACTCACCTCCACCGGTGCGCTTGCGTCTTATTATCCGCGCATCGACGTGCTGAACCTGCCGTTTGCATTTGCCAACAACGCCTCGACCTATTCCGTGTTCGACGGTGAATTCGGCGAGGCCCTGGCCGCGGACATCGAAGCCGAGCTCGGCGATGTCGTTGTACTTGGTTTCCCGGACACCGGCGGTTTTTTTGCGGTGACCAACTCTCAGCGCCAGATCGCAAATCTTGAGGATTTCGACGGCATCCGCATCCGCACCATGACCCTGCCGAGCCACCAGAAGATCGTGCAGGCGCTTGGGGCCGAGGCCTATCCGCTCAGCTGGGGTGAGGTCTATTCCGGCCTGCAAACCGGCGTAATTGACGGTCAGATGAACCCGGTGCCGATCATCTCCTTTGCGAACTTCGCAGAGGTGCAAAAGCACATGACGCTCACCAACCACCTGTTCTCGCCCTACACCTTCATGGTCAACAAGGCGTTCTATGACGGTCTGACCGAAGCGGAGCAGAACACCCTGCACACCGCCGCCGAAAGCTGCGTCACCGCGAGCCGCGGCCTGTCGCGCATCATCGAGGCATCCGATCGCGGTCTGGCCGGTCTGATGGACAAGATCGAAGTGACCGCCCTCTCCAGCGAGCAGCGTGCCGCGATGGCCGGTGCCACCCAGCCCGCGTTTGAGACCCATGTGGCGGAGAACCTCGACGCCAAGGCTGGTGAACTCCTGGCGCTCTTCAAATCCGAAGTCGGGAAGGCAAACGACGCCTCTTATCTCGACTAACGGTCCCCGACCGGGGCGTGGGTTCGCTCACGCCCCGGAACCTCAATTTCAAGGATTTGTCTCATGCGCGTCTTTTGCGCTTCTCTTGCCACAGAAACCAATACGTTCTCGCCGCTGCGCACCGATTTCTCTGATTTTGCGCAAAGCTTCTATGCCCCTCCCGGAGAACACCCGGAGACGCCAACGCTGTGTTCCGCAGTGTTCCCAGCCCTGCGGCGGCGCGCAAAAGCGGAAGGTTTCACCCTGATCGAGGGCACCGCCACATGGGCAGAACCCGGTGGTCTGGTCAGTGCGGCAACGTGGGAGCATCTGCGCGATGAGGTGCTGGGTCAGCTGAAGGCGGCCCTGCCCGTGGATGCCGTCGTGCTTGGTCTGCATGGCGCAATGATCGCGGATGGCTGCGTGGATTGCGAAGGCGAGTTGATCGCTGCTGCGCGCGCGCTGGCCGGACCGGAGGCCAAGATCGGCGTGAGCTTTGACCCCCACAGCCATCTCAGCGCCAAGCGCGTGGACAATGCAGACGTCATCACGGTGTTCAAGGAATTCCCCCATACCGATTTTGTCGAGGCGGGCGAAGCCTGCGTTGAGCTGACACTGCGTGCGGTGCGAGGCGAAATCACGCCCCGGATCTCGGTTTTTGATGTGCGCATGATGGATGTGCTGCCGACCAGCATCCAACCCATGCGCGGCTTTGTCGACAAGATCATGGAACTGGAGGCGCGCGCCGAGATTCTCTCGGGATCTGTCATTCATGGGTTCATGGCGGGCGACAGCCCTGATCTCGGTGCCAAGGTCATCGTGATCTCGGACGACGACGCGAGCAAAGGCGACAGGATCGCGCGAGAACTTGGTCTGGAGCTCTTTGGTTTTCGCGGACGCACAAAACCTGATTTCTTGCCCGCGGCCGAGGCGCTGCGCCGAGCCGACACCAGTTCCAACACCCCGGTTGTGGTGGCCGATGTCTGGGACAATCCCGGCGGCGGGGTGGCGGGGGATTCTACAATTTTGCTGCGCGAAGTTCTCAAGCAGAACCTCGATGGGGTGGCCTTTGGCACCATCTGGGATCCAATGGCCGTCCGCCTGTGTTTCGCCGCAGGCGAGGGCGCCACGCTTGATCTGCGCTTTGGCGGCAAGACATCGGCCCATGCGGGCGCACCTGTGGATGCAACTGTCACAGTGATGCGCCTTCAACGCGACGCGGTGCAGAGCTTTGGCACCTCGGTTGTGCCGCTTGGCGATTGCGCGGTGATCCGGATTGGTGATCTCGACATCGTCCTGAACACCAATCGCAGCCAGACGTTCTCGCCCGATCTCTTCACCAATCTCGGCATTGATATTGCGCAGAAACGCATCGTGATTGTTAAATCGACCAACCACTTCCACGGGGCCTTCGCGCCTGTCGCCGGAGAGATCCTCTATGCGGCCGTCGACGGCCCCTACCCGAACGACCCCGCGCGCACGGATTATACCCGCCTCAAACGCGCGATCTGGCCGCGTGTCGAAACCCCGCATGCCGAGGAGACAGCCTGATGACCCTGCCCATCGATACCCCTGCCGTTCTGGTCGATCTGAACGTGGCAGAGGCCAATGTGCGCGCCTTTCAGAGTTATTGCGACCGGCACAGCCTCAAGCTGCGACCTCATATCAAAACCCATAAGCTGCCACAGCTGGCCGAGTATCAGCTCGCGCAGGGAGCTATTGGCATCACCTGCCAGAAGATCACCGAAGCCGAAGCGATGATCGCAGGCGGCGACATGCGCGACATCTTGATCACCTATAATATCCTCGGCGCAGAAAAGGTCGCCCGATTGCGCGCCCTCTCTGAACGGGTGGCGCTCTCGGTGGTGGCAGACAATCTCACTGTGGTTGAGGGGCTGAGCGCCGGTTTTGCCGGCGCGAATAAACCCCTGCCGGTACTGGTCGAATGCAACACCGGAGCAGACCGGTGCGGGGTGGAAACACCCGAGGCGGCGCTCGCGCTCGCGCAAGCGATTGACGCGGCGCCGGGGCTCAAGTTTGCAGGGCTGATGACCTACCCTCCGGTTGGCGGTGCCGCAAAGGTCACCACATGGCTCGCCGAAGCCAAGGCCCGGATAGAGGCCACGGATCTGACGGTGGAGGTGATTTCCTCGGGCGGATCGCCCGACATGTGGCAAGCACATGAGATGCCGCTCGCCACGGAGTACCGGGTCGGCACCTACGTCTACAATGACCGCTCGCTTGTGACACGCGGCATCTGCACCTGGGACGATTGTGCCCTTACCGTTCTGGCCACGGTGGTTTCCACCCCTTCCGCGACCCGCGCAGTCATTGATGCTGGTTCCAAGGTTCTAACCTCCGACCTGCTTGGGCTGGAAGGCTATGGGCATGTTCTGGGGCATCCTGACTTCATGATTGATCAACTGAGCGAGGAACACGGGCGGATCACCTCGGCGCAGCCCACCGGGCTACGGGTCGGCGATCAGGTTCGGATTGTGCCGAACCACGCCTGCGTTGTCGCCAATATGCTCGATCATATCACCCTGATGCGCGCGGAAGAGGTCGCAGGTCAGGAAACCGTCGCGGCACGGGGGCAAGTTTGGTGAATACGCCTCAGATCCTCTGTCTTGGTGAGCCGCTGGTAGAGTTCAACCAGACCCCCGAAGGCCCCTTTGCCATGGGGTTTGGTGGCGATGTCTCCAACGTCGCCATCTCCGCCGCACGTCACGGCGTACAGACCGGGTTGATCACCCGCGTGGGCGATGATCCGTTTGGCGCAGCGCTCTGCGATCTTTGGGCCAGCGAAGGCCTCGTGACTGATCATGCAGCGCGTGCTCAGGGAGAGGAAACAGGGGTCTATTTCGTGACCCATGATGCCAGCGGCCATCATTTCACCTACCGCCGCAAGGGCTCTGCCGCATCGCGTCTGACACCTCAAGATCTGCCGATGAACGCCCTGCAGACCTGCCCCATTTTCTACGCCTCTGGCATCAGCCTTGCAGTGTCATCGAGCATGCAGGATGCGGTCATCGAAGCCGCCCAACGGGCACGCGCTGGTGGCGGTATTTTTGCCTTTGACCCCAATCTGCGCGTGGCGCTCTGGCCGCTTGAGGTCGCGCGTGAGACCACGCATCGATGCATGCAGATCTGCGACGTGGCCTTGCCAGGGCTTGAGGATGCGCGCCAGTTGACCGGCCTGCATGATGCCAAGGACATCGCCAGCTTTTATCACGAGCTGGGACCACGCATTGTCGCACTGACGCTTGGCGCCGAAGGTGTTCTGATCTCAGTCGAAGGCACGCAGCGCGTTCTTTCCGGGCACCGGGTCGACGCCAAGGACGCCACCGGCGCAGGCGATTGTTTCAACGGAGCGTTCCTCGCGACCCTCTTGGCCACGAACGATCCTTTTTCAGCGGCAGAGCACGCCAATATGGCGGCGGCTCTGTCGACCACTGGATATGGCGCTGTGACGCCGATCCCAAACCTTTCCCAAACCCGCAAAGCGCTTGAAATCGCGCAGCGGGCCTAAACTCCCCAACTATCAGGAGACTCCTCATGACTATCGAACGTATCGGCGCAGAGCGCACCGGCGCAGGTGGACAGAACCTGCCGTTTTCCCCTGCCACCCGCGCGGGTGACTTCGTCTTTATCTCTGGTCAGGTCGCGATGAATGAGCGCGGTGAGATCGAGCCCGGCGGCATTGAGGCGCAGACCAAGCGCACCATGGAAAACGTGATTGCCGTGCTGGCCCAGGCGGGTTGCACGCTGGATGACGTGGCAAAGGTGAACGTGTGGCTCGATGATCCCCGCGATTTCTGGACCTTCAACCGCGTCTACGCGAGCTATTTCCCCAACGGCGCGCCATCGCGCTCCACTGTGCGCTCGCAGCTGATGGTGGATGCAAAGATCGAAATCGACGTCACCGCCTATAAGCCGCTGGGCTGATCCCGCGCCACGTCACGCAACGATGCACAAAAAACGGGCCGCCCGGTGGGGCGGCCCGAATTCTGTCTGGAAGGCGCGTTTGACTTAGTCTTTAGGACCCAGAGCCGAGAGGCCTTTCAGAATATCGATGGCGTAGGCCAGCTGATAATCCTGTTCACGCAGTTCTGCGGCTTTTTCAGCCTTCTCGCGATCCGCTTCGATCTGGCGCACTTCATCCTCGGAGAGGCTGTCATTGTTCAGACGACCACGCAGGTCCGCCTCTGAACGGGGACCAAAGGCGCTGCTGGCGGGTTCATCTTCCTCAGCCTCGGGGCGGCGACGCGGCTGCGCCACAACGATGTCCGGGCTGACACCCAGTGCCTGAATGGAGCGGCCAGAGGGCGTGTAATACCGCGCGGTGGTGAGGCGCATGGCTCCGTCGCTGCGGAGGGGCATCACGGTCTGAACCGACCCTTTGCCAAAGGATTTGGTGCCCACAACGATCGCGCGGCGGTGGTCTTGCAGCGCGCCAGCGACAATCTCGGACGCGGAGGCGGAGCCACCGTTGATCAGCACCACAATCGGCTTGCCACCAACCAGGTCCCCCGGCGTTGCATTGAACCGCTCGCCATCCTCGGGATTGCGACCACGGGTAGAGACGATTTCACCGCTTTCAAGGAAGCTGTCGGCTACGCTGATCGCCTGGGTCAGCAACCCGCCCGGGTTGTTGCGCAAGTCAAGCACGATGCCGTTCACGTTGTCCATGCCGCCCAGCGCCTCGACTTGCTCTTCGAGCTTGGCCTCGAGGTTGGGCGTGGTCTGTTCATTGAACGTCGTGACTCGCAGCACCACCGAGTCCCCTTCGGTCCGACCGCGTACAGCCGTCAGCTTGATGGTGTCGCGAATAATGGAAACATCAAAAGGCTCGTCTTCGCCTTCGCGCACGATGGTGATGATGATTTCAGACCCCACCGGGCCGCGCATCAGTTCGACCGCTTCATCAAGTCCAAGCCCCAACAGGCTCTCGCCATCCACATGGGTGATAAAATCGCCCGCCTCGACTCCGGCTTCGTCTGCGGGTGTGCCATCCATCGGCGACACCACTTTGACAAAGCCGTCTTCCTGCGTGACTTCGATGCCAAGGCCACCGAACTCCCCACGGGTCTGCACCCGCATCTTGCTCGCATCATCAGGGGACAGATAGCTAGAGTGCGGATCCAGGGACTGCAGCATGCCGCCAATCGCCGCCTCGATCAGCTCTTTCTCGTCGACCTCTTCGACGTATTGCGCCCGAATGCGCTCGAAGATGTCACCAAACAGATCGAGTTGCTCATAGACGGTTGTGTTATTGCTCTCCTGTGCCAGCAACGGCGCTGCCACGTAGGTTGTTGCCACAAAGCCTGCAAGCGTCCCGCCCAGAGCCGCCATCGCAAATTTCTTCATCTCTTGCCTATCCACCTTGCCCTGTCCGGAACCACGTTTCAGGGTCCACGGGACTGTTTTCCATTCTGACTTCTATATAGAGCGTTTCCGAGCGACCAGTTCCACCCCCTTCACCGCTAAGTGACAAAATCGCGCTGCTCGCTGCCACCTCGCCGCCCATCAGCCCGACGGGCGTGCCTTCCGGGATCACCTGCCCTGCCTCGCCAAAGACTTCGGCAAGCCCCGACAGGATAAAGAGCGTGTCCGGCTGCGGCTCCAGAATCACCACATTGCCGAGATCCAGAAGCGGGCCAAGGTAGCGGATCGTCGCCGCCGTGGGCGTGCTAACAAGAGCGCGTGGACGCGTTGCCACAAGGATGCCCGCGCGGGCGACCCCGGCGGCGTCCTGCTCTCCATATCCGCGCAACAGCAACCCCTCGACCGGAAGAGGCAGATCGCCCCTCAAGTCGGAAATATCAGCGCCATTCGGTTCGACTCCACTGGCTTCGGCAATGAGCGTCAGCCCATCGGCAAATCCGGTGAGAGTCTCGGTCGAGGAAATCAGGATAGCAGTCTGCACCGGATCCTCGGTAAAGCGTTTGGGCAAATCCTGCCGATCAGCAATAGCGGTCGAAAGCGCCGCCCGCGCCGCCTGCACCCCTTGCAGCCCCTTCTCCAGTTGCAGGGCCGCGCTTTGCTGCAAAAGCCGCAGATCGCGCACCTCCTGGAGGTCATTTCGCAGCGCATCGGCACGCGCTTGCAGGCCCGGTGTCACCTCTGCCAGCATCATGGCAGAACGGGCCGCCCCCAATGGACCGGATGGGTGCAGCATCAGCACCGGTGGAGTCGACGTCTCGATCGTGGTGATCACGCCAAGAAGATCGGCCACCTCATCCTCTCGGGCCTTCAATTGCGTGGTGAGCTGGGTTTCGCGCCGCGCCACCCGCCGCAGCCCCTCGCGCATGGCCTGAAGCCCGGCCTCGTAAGCACGAACGGTTTCCGTGAGCGCCTTCACCCGATCATTCGCGCTCTTGGCGGCATCAAGGCGTTCGGACGCTTCTTCGAGCGCCACCGCCGCCTCGAGGGCTGCATCGCCCGGATCCTGAGCGACAGCAGGGACGGGCAGAGCCGCGCAAAGCCCCAGTGCCAGCATCATCGCACGCAACGACGTCATACGAGCAGGCTCTCTCCGGTCATCTCTTCGGGTTGATCCAGCCCCATCAGCGCCAAAAGCGTCGGCGCGAGATCCGCAAGCCGCCCATCCTTGAGCCGAGCGCCATCCGGGCCACCCACAAGCGCCACGGGTACGAAGTTGGTGGTATGGGCCGTATGTGCCCCTCCGGTTTCGGGATCAACCATCAGCTCGCAGTTGCCGTGGTCGGCGGTCACGATCATCGCCCCGCCTGCATCTTTCAGGGCCGCGACAACCTCGCCAAGCCCCTGATCCACCGCCTCGCAGGCCTTGATGGCTGCATCGAGATCACCGGTATGGCCGACCATGTCGGGATTGGCGTAGTTGGTCACGATGAGGTCATAGCCAGCCCGGATGGCTTCGACGAATTTCGCGGTGACTTCTGGCGCAGACATCTCGGGTTGCAGATCATAAGTCGCCACCTTGGGCGATTTGGGCATAAACCGGTCTTCGCCTACCTCGGGGGTTTCCTTGCCACCATTGAGGAAGAAGGTCACATGCGGGTACTTTTCGGTCTCGGCGAGACGGAACTGGCGCTTGCCCTGTTTGGCCACCCATTCGCCGAGCGTGTTGACGATGGCGCGCTTGGGGTAGGCAGTGGTCATATAGGCATTATGACCCTCAGAATACTCCACCATTCCCAAGAGCGCCGCCAGTGCAGGACGCGGACCGGTGTCGAACTCGGCAAACCCTGGCTCACCAATAGCGCGTAGAATTTCCCGCGCGCGATCCGCACGGAAGTTCAGGCAGAAGAAACCGTCTCCTTCGTTGATGCCATCAAACCCCTCGATCACCGTTGCCTTGACAAACTCATCAAGCTCATCGCGGCCATAGGCATTTTCGACGGCGTCCCTCGCGGTGGCGGCGGTAAACTGACCGGCGCCCTTTACCATCGCGTCAAAGGCCTCAGAGACCCGCTCCCAGCGATTATCGCGGTCCATGGCGAAATAACGTCCGGTGACGGTGGCAATCTGCGCGCCCGGCGCCATCCCGGCCTCCAGTTGATCGAGATAGGTGAGCGCAGATTTCGGGGCCACGTCACGCCCATCGGTGATCGCGTGCAGCCAGACCGGGACGCCCGCATCGCGGATCGCTTTGATCGCAGCCAGGATATGCGTCACATGGCCATGCACGCCACCATCCGAGACCAGCCCCATCAGATGCGCAGCATCACCTGTCTCTTTCAGCTTGGCGATGAACGCCTGAAGCGCGTCGTTATCGTAGAAAGACCCATCTTCGATCGCGAGGTCGATCTGACCCAGATCCATCGCGACCACGCGACCCGCGCCGATATTGGTGTGGCCGACTTCGGAGTTCCCCATTTGCCCGCTTGGCAGGCCGACATCTGGACCATGCGTCACAAGCCGCGCGGTCGGGCAGCTCTGCATGATCGCATCCAGCGTCGGTGTCTTTGCAAGATAGGGCGCATTCGCAGGCCCCGGTTCGGCGCTGCCCCAGCCATCAAGGATGCAAAGTACAACGGGTTTGGGTGCGGTCATGGCGCGTCTCCGGTTGGCGGGTGCGGGTTTCGTGTCGGGTTCTACAACCTGTCGCACGATTGGGAAACCGGGGAGTGCGCAATCCGCAGCATTGTGCGCCCTGCCGGTGTGTTTTTGCGCATGTCACGCCGTCGAAGCAGGAGCCGAAGCCGCAAGATCCGGGTCGCGGGCCAGCCCACGGGATTGCTAGCCAATGTCCTGACACGCAGCAACAGGATCGCGCCTATGCCCCACATCATCGCCCTGCCCACCAATACCGTACGCGCATATCAGAGCGGTCAGGCGGACGCCTACGGCCAGACACCGGAGCGGACACTTTCAGACGGGGGCGGCAACCCCTGTCGTCACTGCCTGCGGTTCATTCCCAAAGGCGCCGAGATGCTGATCCTTGCGCATCGCCCGTTTCCCGCGCCACAGCCCTATGCGGAAACCGGGCCGATCTTTCTCTGTGCCGAGGCCTGCACGCGACACGACAGCGATATGGTGCCAGAGATTTTCACCCGCTCGCCCGACTACCTGATCAAAGGCTATTCTGAGGACGACCGGATTGTCTACGGCACCGGGGTCGTTATCCCAAAGGAGCAAATGATGGCGCAGGCAGAGAAAATCTTTGCTGATCCGCATGTGCGCTATATCCACGTCCGGTCCGCACGCAACAACTGCTATCAGGCCCGGATCGAGCGCTGAGCCTCAGAGCGTCTTTGACATCGCGTAGTTGTGGATCCTGACGCCTCGGCGCTCAAAATCGCGCCGGTGGTCCTCGGCAAATCCCTGGCGCAAAAAGAAACGCCGCGCGGCCTCGCTGGCTTCGACAAAGAGCGAGGCCAGCGCGAGGCTGCG
This sequence comes from Epibacterium sp. HA2-3, assembly GCF_055693725.2. Classification (NCBI taxonomy): domain Bacteria; kingdom Pseudomonadati; phylum Pseudomonadota; class Alphaproteobacteria; order Rhodobacterales; family Roseobacteraceae; genus Epibacterium; species Epibacterium sp. HA2-3. The sequence goes on from NZ_CM172490.1 coordinate 2,780,578, forward strand.
CGCCTCATGCTCCAGTCGCGCATAAAGCGACGCACCAATGCCCGCACCGGCAACGTCAGGCGCAAGATAGAAGCAGTCGATATGCCCGTCGGGTTCGAGCTCGATAAACCCTTGCGCCACATCTTGTGTATCGGCAGCAACCCAAATGCGGCGCCCGTCTTGCGCACGTTCCAGCACGCGGTCAACGGGGGCAGGTTCCGGGCTCCAGGCAGCGCATTGTTCCGGGGTGTAGTCGCGCGCGCCCACCTCATGCACAGCGGTGTGAAAAATGCGGGCCCAATCGACAGCATCACGGGGTTCAAACGGACGGATCTGCATCAGCATCAGCGGGACTTTGTCAGCGCGAGGAAGACATCCTCGAGGTCGGCTTCTTCGGTTTTGACGTCACGGATTGAAATCCCGGCGGCCCGCACCGCTTCGAGCACCGCTTCGGCCGACGTTTCATTGCTGTGGTAGCGCAGCTCGACAGCCCCGTCACCGCGCAGCTCGGCCTCGATCCCCGGCCCTTCGGGCAGGGTCGCCACCGGGGCGGCGGGCTGCACCACCATGGCGCGGGCATCCAGACGGCCCAAGAGGTTCGCGGTCGAGTCCCGTGCCACCACTTCGCCCTGATTGATGATGGCGATCTCGTCGCACATCTCCTGCGCTTCCTCCAGATAATGGGTGGTGAGGATGATGGTCATGCCCTGCGCGTTGAGCTTGCGGACGTTCTCCCACAGCATCTGGCGCAACTCGATGTCCACACCGGCGGTAGGTTCATCGAGCACCAGAATATTGGGGCGATGCACCAGCGCCTTGCCCAGCAGAAGCCTGCGCCGCATGCCGCCCGAGAGCGTACGCGCATAGGCTTCAGCCTTGTCCTCCAGCCCGATGAGTTTCAGGATACCGTCGCTGTCGCGCTCGGATTTCGGCACGCCATAGAGCCCCGCCTGCACCTCCAGCGCCCCGCGCGGGGTAAAGAACGGGTCGAGGTTCAATTCTTGCGGCATCACCCCGATCGAGACGCGGCTTTGACGGGGATTGGCGTCCTGATCAAAGCCCCAGATCGTCACCTTGCCCGACGTTTTCAGCACCAGACCGGCGAGAATATTGATCAGCGTCGATTTGCCCGCGCCATTTGGCCCCAGCAGCCCAAAGACCGATCCACGCGGCACGGTGAGGTCGATCCCCTTCAGTGCGTGCTTCTCGGGCTGGCCTTTGCGGCCCTTGTAGGTTTTGCGCAAAGCTTCAATACGGATTGCCTCGTCAGTCATCGCGGCTCTTGCCCCCGGTATTTCCATGGCTCATAAAGCCCCTAACGCATTAGCCAGAGGATCGCCAGCGATGACCATTGAAGCGCCGGAAACCAAGATCGTAGACAGCTACCGTGTCGCCTGCGACGGAGGCGAAGGCGCGCTGGGGCATCCGCGGGTCTATCTTCAGATCCCCGAGGACGAGGGCTTTGTGGAATGTCCCTACTGCGATTGCAAATACATCCACCGGGATTTTGAAGGCAAAGTCGCCTGAACCGGGCCTGCCTGCGGTTTTGATCCGCACCCGGGTTCGTTAGTCTGCCGGACATGGCAGAGCTGTTGATCATATATCATTCCCGCACCGGCGGCAGCCGGCAGATGGCCGAGGCCGCTTATGCGGGCGCTTCGAGCGAGGGGTCCGCGCGTCTGGTCCACGCCGAGGAGGCCGGGCCGGAGGATTTGCGGGCGGCAAGCGGCTATCTGTTCTGCGCGCCAGAAAACCTCGCGGCGCTGTCTGGTGCGATGAAGGAGTTCTTTGACCGCTGTTACTATCCCGTTCTGGGTCAGCTAGAGGGCCGCGCGTATGCGCAGATGATCTGCGCTGGATCGGATGGCGAGAGCGCCGCGCGGCAACTGGCACGGATCGCTCAGGGCTGGCGGCTGAAGCCGGTGCAGGAACCGCTGATTATCTGCACCCACGCACAGACTCCGGAGGCGATTCTGGGCGACAAGGTCATCCCCGAGGCAGAATTGCAGATGTGCCGCGACTTAGGTCAGGCCATGGCAGCAGGCATTGTGATGGGAATGTTCTAAATTTGTCGAACTGCCAGATGGGCCAATATCCTACCTGCGGGCCACCGCGACACATGCGTGCAACATCACAGTGCGGATCGGCGCTCTTTCAGGCCATTCAAAGCATCACATAGCTGATCAAAATGGCCCCCTGCCGATTGCAGCCGCTGAATGAGGTCCCAACCGCCCCAGACCTGAAACGCCTCGGACGCATTTAATTCACCTCTCCCCCAAATCGTGCCGGGCTTCGCGCGATCATAGGAAAAACTTGCGTTTCCATAGCTGCCGTCCTCGCAGATAAATTGAGCAGAACCACTGGCATCTGCTGTACTTAAAATCTCCCATTTTCCGCGGCACGCTACGCCATCTTGGGTCTTTCCCTCGATATTGCCCGACAACCATCCAAACGTCGCCCCACGGATGCTTTGCCCATTTTCGAAACAGGCCAAAAGCGGTGTACAGTGGTCACTCCGACCCGGGTTCGAGGTGCAACCAGACAAGAAAGCTGCCGCCTCAGAACTTGAGGCTTCGCGTTGGCAGGAAGTAATCAAGAGACCGCTCAGGCCTAGCAGAGTGATTGCAGTGACGCGACGGATCGGAGATAAGGCGGATAAGAACATCTGGGAAACAATCAGTTGGGGTCAAACACCATGAGCACTAGCAATTTTGGCAAAGGCTGTCACCTCCACCTGATCGATGGCTCCGCCTTCATCTTTCGCGCCTACCACGCGCTGCCGCCGCTGACGCGCAAATCCGACGGGCTGCCCATCGGCGCGGTCTCGGGGTTCTGCAACATGCTGTTCAAACAGGTCGAGGACAACAAGGGCCCCGATGCGCCGACCCATGTTGCGGTGATCTTTGACCACTCCGGCAAATCGTTTCGCAACGATATGTACGATCAGTACAAGGCCAATCGCCCCCCCGCGCCGGAGGATCTGGTGCCGCAGTTCCCGCTAACGCGCGAGGCCACCCGCGCCTTCAACATCGCCTGCAAGGAGATCGAAGGCTTTGAGGCCGATGACATTATCGCCACATTGGCCTGTCAGGCACGCGAGGCCGGGGGCCGCGTGACGATCATCTCGTCAGATAAGGACCTGATGCAGCTGGTCGGGGACGGGGTCGAGATGCTCGACGCGATGAAGAACAAACGCATCGACAGCGATGGCGTGCGCGAGAAATTCGGCGTCGGCCCCGACCGGGTTGTGGACGTGCAGGCGCTTGCGGGCGACTCTGTTGACAACGTGCCCGGCGCGCCCGGCATCGGCATCAAGACCGCCGCGCTGCTGATCAACGAGTTCGGCTCGTTGGAGGATCTGCTGGATCGCGCCGAAGAGATCAAGCAGCCCAAGCGCCGTCAAACCCTGATCGAGAAGCGCGACCAGATCGAGATGTCAAAACGGCTGGTGCAGCTGGATTGCGACATGGAGCTGGACTTCACTCTTGACGATCTGGAGGTGCGAGATCCGGATGCAGACACGCTCTTGGGCTTTCTCGCCGAGATGGAATTCCGCACGCTCTCCAAACGAATGGCCGACCAGCTGGGCCGCGAGGCCCCGACCATCCCCGAAGCGCCCTCTGCCGCAGCCGCCGCGCTGGAGCTGCCCGAAGCGCCGGGCTTTGACAGTGCCGAATATACCACCGTGCGCGACGCCGAGACCCTGCAGCAGTGGATCGATCTCATTCGTGAGCATGGCTATGTCGCGGTCGATACCGAGACCACCGGCCTTAACGAGATGATCGCGGATCTCGTCGGCATCAGCCTATGTGTGGTTCCGGGGCAGGCCTGCTATGTGCCGTTCACACATAAGACGGGGAACTCCGACGATCTCTTTGGCTCTGACGATCTGGCCGAGGGGCAGATGCCACTGGCGCGGGCGCTGGAGATGCTGAAACCGGTGCTGGAGGATGACGCCATCCTCAAGATCGGCCAGAACATGAAATACGATGCCAAGATCTTTGCCCGTAACGGCATCGACGTGACCCCGATCGACGACACCATGTTGTTGTCCTATGCGCTTCATGGCGGCATGCACGGACATGGGATGGATACGCTGTCGGAGCGCTATCTCGACCATCAGCCGATCCCGATCAAATCGCTCTTGGGGAGCGGAAAATCCGCGATCACATTTGACCGCGTGTCGATAGAGGACGCCACGCCCTATGCGGCCGAGGACGCCGACATCACCCTGCGGCTCTGGCAACAGTTCAAACCGCAGTTGCACCAGAAACAGGTGACCACCGTCTACGAGACCTTGGAACGCCCGCTGGTGCCGGTGCTGGCGCAGATGGAACAACATGGCATCAAGGTGGACCGCGACACGCTCAGCCGTATGTCGAACGCGTTCTCACAAAAAATGGCCGCGCTCGAGGCAGAGATCCACGAGCTCGCGGGCGAGACCTTCAATGTCGGCTCCCCCAAGCAGCTGGGCGAGATCCTTTTTGACAAGATGTCTCTGCCGGGGGGCAAGAAGGGCAAGACCGGTGCCTATGCCACCGGGGCGGACATTCTTGAGGATCTGGCCACGGAGCATACCTTGCCCGCGCGCGTGTTGGACTGGCGGCAACTCTCCAAGCTGAAATCCACGTACACAGACGCGCTTCAGGAGCACATCCATCCCGAAACCGGGCGGGTACATACGTCTTATTTGCAGACAGGCGCCAACACTGGGCGTCTGGCCTCGAGCGATCCCAACCTGCAAAACATCCCCGTGCGCAGCGAAGAGGGACGCCGCATCCGCGAGGCCTTTGTCGCAGACGAGGGCAATGTGCTTCTGTCGCTCGACTACAGCCAGATCGAGCTGCGCATCCTTGCTCATGTGGCCGGGATTGATGCCCTAAAACAGGCCTTTGCCGACGGCCACGACATCCACGCGATGACCGCCTCCGAGGTCTTTGATGTGCCGCTTGAGGAGATGACTCCGGACATTCGCCGCAAGGCCAAGGCGATCAACTTTGGCGTGATCTATGGGATTTCGGGCTTTGGGCTTGCGCGCAACCTGCGTATTCCGCGCGGCGAGGCGCAGGGATTTATCGACCGCTATTTCGAGCGTTTCCCCGGCATTCGTCAGTATATGGACGACACGGTGAACTTCGCCAAGGAGCACGGCTATGTGCAAACGCTCTTTGGCCGCAAGATCCACACGCCGGAGATCGCCGCCAAGGGACCGCGTGCGAGCTTTGCAAAACGCGCGGCTATCAACGCGCCCATTCAGGGCACCGCCGCAGATGTCATCCGGCGCGCCATGGTGCGGATGCCTGAGGCCATCGCCCACCTGCCCGCGCGTATGCTACTGCAGGTCCACGATGAATTGCTGTTCGAAGTGCCCGAGGATCACGTCGAAGAGACGATTTCCGTCGCCCGCGAGATCATGGAAGGCGCGGCTGATCCGGCAGTGCATATGGATGTAAAACTGGTGGTCGACGCGGGACGCGGCCAAAACTGGGCCGAGGCGCATTAAGCGGCAGGAAACAAAACACGGTTTTGCCCCCTCATCAGTTGTTCCGACGCCACGACAGCGGCGGCGGGATCGACGCTAGAAACTCATCTCTGGATGATTGTCTCTGGGGATCACATGGGGGCGGGTGTCTGCCCCCGCGCCACTCCTCAGAGCCGGCATGCGCCCCCGAAGTTGAAGAGACAACGTCAGGCGGTCTGCAGGGCCTTCATCCAGCGCAGGCTGTCTTCGGTTCTTGGGGTGCTCGGGGTGTATTCCGCGCTGACCCAACCACTATAGCCGCTGTCATCGATCGCCTGAAACAACGCATCAAAATCCACCGGTCCGCGCCCCGGCTCGCAGCGTGACGGAGCTGCTGCAAATTGCACATGGCTCGCGCGGCTTCCAAAAGTCTCCCAGACCTTGAGCGCATCTCCGTGGATAAGTTGGGCGTGATAGGCATCGAACTGCAGGGTGACATTGTCGCGCCCGACCTCATCGAGAATGTCGATCGCAAGGTTGTAGTCGTCGAGGAAATAGCCCGGGAAATCCCCGCTATTCAGCGGTTCGATCGTGAATTGCTGCTTGGGCGCAGACTCCGCCGCTGCCTGCAGGTTCTGCACAAAGGTCCGCCGCGCGGCCTCCCCTTTGGCTGGCCCCGCCATGATGTGGATACGCCCCGCTTTCAACATGTCGGCATAGCGCAGTACCCGACGAATATCGCGCTGAAAGCGCTCCGCCTGTTCGGGAACGGCGGCATAGCCCGGATCGCCACCGGTGTAATTGGGCGGCGGGGCATTGATCAACAAAAGCTCCAGCCCATTGGCAAGAAGCGCACGCTGCGTTTCTTTGGCGGCAAACTCATAAGGAAAGAGAACTTCCACCGCCTCGAACCCAGCAGCCGCGGCAGCCGAGAATCGGTCAAGGTAAGGAAGCTCCGCAAAGAGCATGGATAGATTGGCCGCGAACTTAGGCATTCTCACCTCCTGCTAGATGTGCAGCCCTCGCCACGCCACTATAGCACAGTCCCCGGGCGCGCGTGTGCGGGTTTTGTTTTAAACTTGAACTGCACGTACCTTCGTAGTGCGTCGATATGCACCCGGCACGCAAAGAAGAAAACGCTGGCTTTTGCGCAATTTTAATGGAGTGCGCGGATCCTCGCCCAGAGCATGCTCAATGCGCCCAGCACCTGCCCTCAGGTCAAATCAAGCGCATCGGCCTTGATGATGCGAAAGAAAGCGCCCTGCGACCAGACACCGAACCAGCCATCATGCGTCTCGCCCAATTCCATCAGGCGATAGAAGCTCTTGCGGTCCACCAGCGCCTCCAGTCCGGCGCGCACATGCACATAGGGCGCAGGCTCGCCCGTCTCAGGATCCGTCTCAACGCGAATGGCATTCTCTGGTCCGGCAAGGGTTTCATCCCCAACCTGCGTGGTGAAGGTCAAAATCTGTTCTTTTCCCACACCAGCCGCTTCAAAATCCACCGCCACAAAAGGCGCGTCCTCAACGGCGATGCCGACTTTCTCTACCGGTGTAACCAGATAGAACTTGTCTGCCTCACGTTTCAGAATCGAGGAAAACAGCTTCACCAGTTCAAAGCGGCGAATTTCAGAGCCAAGATAGCTCCAACGGCCGTCGCGATGAATGCGGATGTCGAGATCGCCGCAATAAGGCGGATTCCACAGGTGCACCGGAGGCAAACCGCCGGCGCCGGCCGCCTTTGCGCTGACTTCAAGAGCATCCGCATCCGGTTTCACAACTTTTTGTCCGCTCATTCGTTTTGCCATTCCATTCCCGCGCGATACACTCAAACCATATAAGCCCACAGAAAGGGAAGTCATGAGCGAAGCACAGGATCTATTGACCGACATCGAAGCGCTGGAGGTTCGCCTGCAAGACGCGCGCGCCTCGATCAAACGTCGCTTCACCGGACAGGAGCGGGTCGTGGACCTGACTCTGGCGACCCTCTTGTGCGGAGGCCATGGGCTTTTGATCGGCCTACCCGGCCTTGGCAAAACCCGGCTGGTCGAAGCGCTTTCGACCGTTATGGGCCTCAATGGAAACCGGGTGCAATTCACGCCGGACCTGATGCCCGCCGACATCCTTGGCTCCGAAGTTCTTGATACAGCCCCTGATGGCACCCGCGCCTTTCGCTTCGTACAAGGACCAATTTTTTGTCAGCTGCTGATGGCGGATGAAATAAACCGCGCCTCACCCCGGACCCAGTCGGCGCTCCTACAGGCGATGCAGGAGAAAACCGTGACCGTCGCGGGCGCCGACCGGGCGTTGGATGCGCCGTTTCATGTGCTTGCGACGCAAAACCCGATCGAGCAGGAAGGCACCTATCCGCTGCCTGAGGCACAGCTCGACCGGTTCCTCATGCAGATCGACATCCACTACCCCGACCGCGAAACCGAGCGCGATATTCTCATCGCGACCACGGGTGTCGAAGAGGAAACCGCGCATCAGGTCTTTACCGCAGAGGAATTGATCGCGGCCCAAACCCTCTTGCGCCGCATGCCAGTAGGCGAATCCGTGGTCGAAGTGATCCTTGACCTTGTGCGCGCCTTCCGTCCCGAAGACCCTGCTGCAAGTGAGCGCGTGGCGCAGACCGTGGCCTGGGGGCCCGGACCACGGGCGGCACAGGCGCTGATGCTGGCGGTGCGGGCACGCGCCTTGTTGCAAGGCCGACTGGCCCCCAATACCGAAGACGTCATCGACATGGCGCGCCCGATCCTGAGCCACCGCATGCAACTCAACTTTGCCGCGCGCGCCCGCGGCGACAGCCTTGCCGAGCTGATCGACGAAACCGCCGCCTCCCTCGTCAAAGCCGAGGCCGCCGCGTGAGCCAGCCCCTCGCCTCTCCCGACAGGACGGCGCGCGGCCCCGCAGGCCAGATCCGCAGCCGCGCCGAAGAGGCCGCCAGTGTCCTGCCGCCGCTGTTGGTGCAGGCCCAACAACTCGCCGGGGCGGTCTTGCTCGGCGAACACGGCCGCAGGCGCTCTGGGGTGGGAGATGATTTCTGGCAATATCGCCCCGTGCAGCAAGGCGATAGCCGTCGCATGATCGACCATCGCCGCTCCGCGCGTGGCGATCAGCAATTTGTCCGCGAGCGGGAATGGCAGATTGCCCAGACTGTCCATCTCTGGGTGGACCAGGGACAGTCCATGCGCTTTGCCTCAGATGGGAAACTGCCCCAAAAGATCGACCGCGCGCGCCTGCTAGCCCTGGCGTCTGCAGTGCTGATGGTGCGCGGTGGCGAACGTGTCGGGCTCACAGGTGGGCTGTTGCCGCCACGGCGCGGAAACATGCAAATCCTGCGATTGGCCGAGCATTTTACCACTCAGGACGACGCCACATATGCGCCACCCGAACATCGGGCCCTCATTCCGCATGCGCGGGCCTTGTTCATCTCTGACTTCCTCGGACCCTTTGATGAGCTCGAGATCGCGCTGAGCAAAGCCGCAGATCGCGGCCTTCGAGGGGTGCTGTTGCAGGTGCTTGATCCAAGCGAAGAGCTGTTTCCCTTTGCAGGGCGCACCCGGTTCGAGGGACCGCACAAAGCGCAGGTTCACGAAACACTGAAAGCATCGGCCCTGCGGGACCGGTATCTTGAGCGTCTCGCGCAACGGCGCGATGCACTCGAAACACTCTGCCGCGCGGCAGGCTGGACGCTTGGGCTGCATCACACCGGCGACAGCACGCAATCGGGGCTGCTGTGGCTCTATCACGCATTGGAGCGGCGGCAATGACGATGATCGCGGGCATAGGTTTTGCAAGCCCCTGGCTTCTGCTTGGGCTCTTGGTGTTGCCGATCCTGTGGCTTTTGCTGCGTGCAATCCCGCCCGCGCCCAAACGGCAGCTCTTTCCTGCCGTGACGCTTTTGCTCGGGCTCAAGGATGACGAGAGCCTTTCGGATCGCACGCCTTGGTGGCTTTTGCTGTTGAGGATGCTGGCCGTTGCGGCAGCCATCGTGGGGCTCTCCGGGCCGGTGCTGAACCCCGCACAAGAACAGAGCGGCGATGGGCCGTTGCTGATCGTGATGGATTCCGGCTGGGGCGGCGCGCCTCATTGGGAGCAAAACCGCAGCCACATTGAGGCAGAACTCAGTGAGGCAGGCCGGGCCGGACGCCCGGTTGCCCTGTTGCGCCTGACCGAGCCTGAGCCACTGCAATTTCGCGCCGCAGGATATTGGGGACGCCAACTCCCGGGCATGACGCCAGCACCCTGGGTTGCGTCCCCTGAACAGGTGCGTGCCGCGATGGACCTCATTGCAGAGGTCGAGGGCGGATTTGACACGCTCTGGCTCAGTGACGGGCTGGCAATGGCGGCGCGCCAGGATCTGGTCACGGCCCTCGGTGAGCGCGGCAACATCGAAGTCTATGAAAGCGGCGCTCCCGTGATCGGGCTTCTGCCCGCGACCTATGCCGATGGAGCGATCACACTCAGTGCCCAGCGCAGTAACACCGGGCTGACGCAGGAAATCACGGTGCAGGCCTTGGGTCCGGATCCCAATGGCACCGAAAGGGCGCTGGCCTCCACCACGATCACCTTTGACGCAGCGGCCAGCGCTGCAGAGACTCAGATCGCGCTGCCGATGGAGCTGCGCGCCCGCATCAGTCGCTTTGAAATCCTCAATACGCGTTCCGCCGGGGCGGTTTCGCTCACCGATGATCGCTTGCGGCGGCGGGAAGTGGCGCTCATTTCCGCCCAGAGCGAGGATGAGGGCCTCGCGCTCTTGTCAGCGCTGCATTACCTGCGCCAAGCGCTGGAACCGACGGCGGAGCTGCTGGAAGGCTCGTTGACGGATCTGCTACCCGCCAACCCGGATGTCGTGGTTCTGGCGGATGTGGCCCGCCTTGCTCCCGCCCAGGAAGAAGCCCTGATCGATTGGGTCGAGTCGGGTGGCCTTTTGTTGCGGTTCGCCGGACCACGGCTTGCTGCCAGCGACACCGCACGCGACACCGAGGAACCCTTGATGCCCGTGCGCCTGCGCATCGGTGGGCGCAGCATCGGCGGCGCGATGAGCTGGGGTGAGCCCAAGGCGCTTGCGCCCTTTGCAGAAGGCTCGCCCTTTTACGGGTTGGACATTCCTCAGGATGTCGCAGTGAGCTCTCAGGTCATGGCACAGCCCGACCCGGAGCTGGCCAGCCGCGTGGTGGCGGAACTCAGCGATGGCACCCCGCTGGTGACCCGCAAACCGCTTGGTCAGGGGCAGGTGATCCTGTTTCATGTCACTGCAAATGCAGAATGGAGCAGCCTGCCGCTTTCGGGGCTATTCGTAGACATGCTTGAGCGCCTTGCAGTTTCTTCCGCTTCCAAACCGCCCAGCGCTGACGATCTGGAAGGCACCACGTGGCAAGCCGTCGAAGTGCTGGATGGCTTTGGCCGGTTGACGGACGCGGACACGCTTTCAGGAGTCGCAGGTCCAGACCTCATCGACGCGCCCTCGGGTCCAACATTGCAACCCGGGCTCTATACCAGCGGCAGCGGAGCCTATGCGCGCAATGTACTGCGCGATGGTGATGGTATTGAACCTTCGATCTGGCCTGCCTCGGTTCCAGTCCTTACCTACGAAGGCGCGGCTGAACGGCCCCTTGGGGGGCTGCTCCTCAGCCTGGCATTGGTGTTGCTTGCGGTGGATATTGCGGCGGCTCTGTGGGTCTCGGGCCTTTGGTCCCCGGCCAAAGTAGCGACAATTGCACTCGGGATGGGCCTCGCGGGTAGCGGCTTTATTGCTCTGCCGCCCGCAGCACAGGCGCAGACGGCCACCCCACTCAACCTCCCCTCTGAAACCGAGCTCACCTCGGAGCTGACTCTGGGCCATGTTCTGACCGGCGACGCGCGAGTCGACCAGATCGCCGCAGAGGGGCTGCGCGGCCTCAGCAATGTTATGACGCTCAGAACATCTGTCGAACCCGCGGCACCCTATGGGGTGGACCTGGAAACTGATGAGCTCGCGTTCTTTCCCTTTCTGTATTGGCCCGTCACCGAGGGCCAGCCGCTGCCCTCATCAGAGGCCTACAGCAAGCTCAACGCTTATCTGCGCACTGGTGGGATGATCCTGTTTGACACCCGCGACGCGGATCTGACGCAGACAGGGGCCAGCTCGGGCGCGGCACGGCGCTTGCAACAACTGGCGCTGCCGCTGGATATCCCGCCACTGGAGCCGATCCCCGCCGACCACGTTCTTACGCGCGCTTTCTACCTGCTTCAGGATTTTCCCGGTCGTCACCCACGCGGACAGATCTGGGTCGAAGCCGCACCGCCGGATGCCGAGCAGGTCGACGGCCTCCCGTTTCGCAATCTAAACGACGGAGTGACACCCGTGGTGATCGGCGGCAACGACTGGGCGGCCGCATGGGCCGTGGATGAACGCAATTCGCCGCTTTATCCAGTGGGGCGTGGATTTTCAGGGGAACGCCAACGCGAACTGGCCCGCCGCTTTGGGGTCAACCTGCTGATGCATGTGCTGACCGGGAACTACAAATCCGATCAGGTCCATGTGCCTGCGCTTCTGGACCGACTGGGGCAGTAAAATGATGCAGAAACCAAATCCTGCGGCGCAAGGAGCTCGTGTGGCATGACCCAGACCATCCTCTTTGATCCGCTGGTGCCCTTGGCGCTGCTGGCCGTGTTGGCAGGCCTGAGTGTTCTGGCCCTGGCCCTCGCCATCTGGCGCAGGCTAGCCGGCTGGGCCTTGCGCGCGGGGGCTGCGCTGGTGCTCTTGGCGGCGCTCTCTGGGCCAGTCATCCAAGTGGAGGACCGCAGCCCCCTCAGCGACATTGTGATCGTGGCAGAGGACCGCACCGCCAGTCAGACCCTTTCCGATCGCCCGGATCAGATGGCGACGGCCCGCACGGAACTGGAGACGGCGCTGGCCAAGCGGGCCAATACGGATGTGCGCTGGATCGCCGTCGAAGACAGCCCCGATGACGGTGGCACGCAGCTGATGGACGCGCTGACCCGCGCCCTCGCGGATGAGCCGCGCGCGCGCGTGGCAGGGCTCATCGCGCTCTCGGATGGACAGGTGCATGATATGGAGCGCGCACCAGAGCTGCCCGCCCCTTTGCACCTTTTGATGACCGGCCGCGATAGCGACTGGGACCGCCGCCTGATTGTCCGCAACGCACCCTCTTTTGGCATCATAGGCGAGCCAATCACCCTGACACTCCAGGTTGAAGATCAAGGCGCCGCGCCCGAGGGACTTCAGTCCACTGAGTTGCAAATCGCGATTGATGGCGGCGCGGCGCAGAGCTTTCGACTGCCCGTCGGAGTTGATTTTGACCTGCCGCTGACGCTGCCGCACGGTGGGCGCAACGTGATCGAATTCCGCGTGCCCGAGGCAGAGGGCGAGCTCACGACCCGCAACAATGCCGCACTTTTGCAGATCAATGGCGTGCGTGACCGGCTGCGGGTGCTTCTGGTTTCCGGCGCGCCACACCCCGGAGGGCGGACGTGGCGTAACCTCTTGAAGTCGGACAGTGCGGTGGATCTGGTCCATTTCACCATTCTGCGCCCGCCGGAAAAACAGGACGGCGTTCCCGTCGACGAACTGTCTCTGATCGCTTTTCCAACCCGCGAGCTGTTCCTCGAGAAGATCGAGGATTTTGATCTCATTATCTTTGACCGTTACAAACGGCGCGGCATCCTGCCCTCTGCCTATCTGGAGAATGTGGCCAATTATGTGCGCCGAGGTGGGGCTGTTCTGGTTGCCGCAGGCCCCGATTTTGCAAGCGCCGACAGCATCTTTCGCACCCCTCTGGCTGAGGTTCTGCCGGCGCGCCCCTCCGCCCGCGTCCTTGAGGAGCCTTACCGTCCTGTCATCAGCGAGTCTGGTCTGCAGCATCCGGTGACAGCAGAGCTGACCGGAGCAGAGAGCTGGGGTCGCTGGATGCGGCAAGTCGAACTCGACACCACGGGCGGCGTCACATTGATGCACGGTGTGGGCGAGCGTCCGCTGCTCACGCTTGACCGGGTCGAGGAGGGGCGTGTGGCGCTGCTGGCCTCTGATCATGCTTGGCTCTGGAGTCGAGGGTTTGAAGGCGGTGGCCCGCAGCTGGAGCTTTTGCGACGCCTCGCGCATTGGATGATGAAGGAGCCCGAGCTTGAAGAAGAGGTCCTCACCGCTGAAGCCACGGGGCAACGTATGCGGATTGAACGCCGCACGCTTGGCGAAACCGTAGGACCGGTCACGATCACGGCTCCTGACGGCACCACTTCCGAGATCGCGTTGCGACAACAGCGTCCTGGCCTTTGGGAAGGTCGCTATGAAAGTGATCAGATCGGGCTCTATCATCTCGAAGAGGGTGAAGAGCGTACCGTGATCGGGCTTGGTCCCGCCGCGCCACGCGAATTCGAGCAAACAATTGCGACAGCCGATCTGGTGGGGCCACTCGTGCGCTCGCTACGCGGCGGCACCGTCGCTCTTGAGGACGGCATGCCCTCTTTGCGCAACATTCGCGAGGGGCGCCCCGCTGCGGGGCGCGGCTGGATCGGGCTGGTACCACGGGGCGCATATGAGACAACCGCCGTGACCCAATCCCCGCTGCTTCCTTCATGGTTCTTGCTACTTCTGGCGGCGACACTCTTGATTGGCGCGTGGCTGCGAGAGGGGCGCAGCTGAGTCAGCTGTCATATCCATCGGAGCCGCCCCCTCGATCTCTTGAGCATCATTGAAGCGGGCACTTGCGCCATGCTTTGTGACGGGCAGATCCCAGCATACCCGTTGGATTAGGCGCCGCGCCGTTCGCGCGGCGAGGATCGCATCGGGCAAAGACCGGTGCGAAAACCCTCTAGGTGTAACAGTCTCACGGATTCATTCGGCCCAGTCAGGATGTCGGCGCAAAACGAATGGAGACCTCCGGATCCCCCGGCAGCCCCATATAGATCACCGACGCGCCTCCTCTAAGATCTGCCGGAGGCACCAAGGGACCAAAAGAGCCGACAGAGACCAAATCACCGGCCTTGAAGGTCACGCCCACCTCGTGCAGCCAAAGGATCGTCTCTGCAGGATGGCCCAAAACAGCGGTACCCGAAGCAGACACAACCGTATCACCTGTGCCGTCGCGCAGAGTCACGGTCATTTCCGCCAACGCCGCTGTGAGCGCGGTGGGATTCGTGACGGGCACCTCTGCACCCAAGACGCCTTTGCGCGCACCAACTCCCATTGCGGTGATCGTCTCGACCGTCATCGGCTCACCCGGTGCCAAAGCCAGATCCGGCAACTCGATAAAGGGCCGGATGCTTTTGATATTCTGCATCACTTCCTCGGGGGTGGTGGCCCAGTTCACCGCCGAGTCTCCGATCTCAAGAACCAGATCCGCTTCCACCATGGGCACCGTGCCCCAAGGCATCTCGATCGTCGCGCCACTCTCCAGCATCATGTCACGATAAAGCACACCACGAACCGGTTCGCTGGCCTCGAAACGCGCCTGTGCCGCCGCGCTGGTCAATCCCGCCTTATACCCAATCACCGGGCCGAAGTGTTCCGAGAGCGCTTCTGCGACCCGCGCTTGTGTGCAGAGCGCATCCACCATGCTCCCCCCTGCGCCAAGCGCGGTCGCGGGTTGGCGGTCAACATAGGCGGACACGAACTGCGCAACTTCTTCTTCGCTTGCGCATTCGGCCCGGGCAATATCTGTTCCAAGGGTCAGAGCTACGCTCATCGTCAGGATTCCAACCAGACCCGATATTTTCAACGAAATGCCTCTTTTCTCCTCTAGCCAGCGCATTAGCCGGTCTCCTCGATTTCAACGGTCACCCGTGCAGATTGCCCGTCTGCATCGATCACCACAAGCGTTGCATGGCCCGGCCCGGGGCTCGGAAGGTCGAGGTCGCGTGACCTCAGGCCTTGGGCCACCGGCACGCCATTGGCCAGCACGGTAAAGGGCAACCGACCTCCCCGCAATTTCAACGCCATCCGCCCCTCGACCAACGAAAGCCGCGCATGGGTGGGTGGGAAAAGCACCTCTGGCGCCCCGGCGCCGCCCTCTGAAAAAGCGTCTGACCGCGCACGAAACCGTTGCAGAGGGGCCGGGAGCTCTGCGGTCTCCAACACCAGTGCGTTCGAAGGGGGCGGGGACAGAGGATCAATCTCCGGTTTCAATACAGCAAAGGCTTCGAACAGTACCGGTGCCGCCAGCTCCGCGCCAAAGACACCCGGCACCGGCGTGCCGTCCGCTCGTCCGAGCCAGACTCCGATCACATGCCGCCCATCCCAGCCCACAGCCCAAGCATCTCGGTGCCCGTAAGACGTGCCTGTCTTGTAGGGCAACATACCGCCGCGCGCCCCGGCGGGCGCCGGAGCATCGCGCAGGATGTCGCCAAGATACCAAGCTGCAACCGGCGAAATTACCCTTGGGGCCTTTTCCCGCGCAGCTCCGGTCTCGGAGGTAAGCCTCGGTGCCGTCCCGCCGGCGGCAAGGACCGCATACATTTGCACCAGATCATGAAGACTCACACCAACACCGCCGAGGCTGACCGCCAGCCCCGGCTTTCCGCTAGGGAGTTGGGGGCGCATGCCGACCTGCCGCATTGCGGCCATCAGCCGCGACGGTCCAAGCGCCTCGGTCAAGGTGACGACCGGGGTGTTCAAAGACATCTGCAACGCGTCGCGCACCCGCACATCTCCGCGAAATGCACCATCAAAGTTCTGTGGTGCGTAGCCACCAAAGGACACGGGCGCATCGCGGATCAGCGTATCGGGATGCGCAAGCCCATCGTCAAAGGCGAGTCCGTAAACCAGCGGTTTCAGAGTCGAGCCCGGCGAACGCACCGCGCGCGCCATATCGACGTAACCCCGCCGCGCGGTATCCGTGTAATCGGGCGCCCCGATCCGCACCAATGTCTCCCCGCTTTGGTGATCGGCAACAATCATCGCTGCGCTCAGCCGTGCACCAGAGACCTTGACCCTGCGCGATAGCACCGCCTGAAGCCGCGCCTGAAGCATCGCATCCAATGTGGTGTCAAACCGCGCCTGTGCCGGGGCTGTCGCGCGGAGTTGATCGCTCAGATGAGGTGCCAGCAGGGGGAACGCCCGCCGCCTGTCAGGTAGCGGCGCAACGGCGGCGAGATGTGCCACTTCCGTCGTCAGTACGCCTGCGTCTTGGCTGCGATTGAGCACGCGTCTCCGTGCCTCTCGCGCCACACTTACCGATCGGTCAGGACGGCGTGTCTCTGGTGATTGCGGCAGTGCCACCAGAAGCGCAGCTTCCGCAGCGGTCAAGCGAAGTGGCTCCTTGCCAAACCAGGCAAGACTTGCGGCGCGCACCCCTTCGAGATTCCCACCAAATGGTGCGTGAATGAGGTAGAGATTGAGGATCTCGGTCTTGGAGAGCTTGCGTTCCAGAGCCAGCGCGACACGGATCTGGCGCAGCTTTCCCGACCAGCGCCCGGTCGGCCCATCCTCGAGCAACCGTGCGACCTGCATTGTAAGAGTGGAGCCCCCCGAGACGGTCCGTCCATTCCACACGGCCTGCCCAAAAGCGCGCAGCATCGCGACCGGGTCTACTCCGAAGTGGGTGTCGAACCGTTTGTCTTCATAGGCGCGCAACATGCGCAGATACGTGGGGTCCACTTCTTCAGAGCGGACCGCCATGCGCCAGATGCCATCTTCTACCGGAAAAGCGCGCAGGAGCCGACCATGGCGGTCCCGCACTTCAACCGAAGTTTCGGCCAAGGTCTGTGGCAGGCGCGTGTCCTCAACCCATTGATCCAGCGCTTTTCCCGCAATGACCGCTGCAATCAGCAGGCCCAGAAGTGGAAGCCTGAGCGGTGATCGCCAGCGCCTGTAAGGGCCTGCCACACTGCCAATTGACCGATCGGTAAGGACACGCCCGGGCGCAACAGAGGCCTGATGCGCCCGCCGCTCAGCGGACGCCCTTTGCATGCGAAGCCAATCCGGCGTGATCATCGCACCTGCAAACGTCCTGCCGCGGTATTGGCGCGATAGGCAGGTCGGTACATATCCTCGACCGAGGCCGCAGGGTGATGGAAGGACCCCGGGCTCACTGCGCGCACCATATAGGCCAGCGTGATCGGGTCCGTGCCCCGCGACGTGACCGCGGCAAGGAAACGGTCAGATCGGAACTCAGCATGATCCGCGTCCCAGAGGCTCAGCCAATCCAGATCCCTAAGATCGCCCGAGCGCAGCAGATTCGGATTATCGATTTCAAGACCGGCCGGAAGCGGATCATTCACCATCAAACGTGCGCCAATGTCTTCCTGTGGTAAGACCCGCAGAACCGTCACCAACCGTGTTCCAACATCGACCTCTGTCAGATCGACCGGCGCCCCTTCGAGAGTGTAATACTCCCGCGTCAGAGCAAAGCCATAGCCACGCGCAGCCGGCGGCACGACGGGCACCCCGATCCGCGTCAACGTGATGTCGGTGCTGCGCCCAGAGGCGGCCGTCACCGACAGCTCTTTTGGGCTGCCCCCTGCCATCACCTCGACAAATGCTCCGGCAACAGGCTGGCCATTCACACGCAGCCCCGAGTCCTCTGGGGCGTCGACCAAGGCCTGCGCCGCCAGCAAGCTCCAAGCTGCCTCCTGAGTGGAGCGCAGACCATCGCCATCCGCAACCCGCGCGGTGAGGTAGTCGCGATTGACGGCCCCACTGCCAGCCTCGACTGCAAGCGCCAAAACTGCGGCCGTGTCGCGGAGCTGAGTGCCGTAATCTACACGCCACAAAGGCTGTTCCGCCCCCTGGCCCGCGATCATCTGCGCGGCGCGGGCAAACATCTTGTCCGCGCGGCGCTGATCCCCGTAAGCCGCCAACGCGGCCCCAAGCTGGGCCGCTCCCATCGGGGTCGAGAAGGCCTCTGCCTTCACATCGGCGTAGTAACGCAGATCCCCCATTGCGGCAGCCCCCTCCCGCGCCAGCACAAGGAGCGCATAGGCGATTTCTTCACCGCCGTTGTCAAAGTCGGGCGCATAATTCAGGCGGTTGCGCAAATTATCCATCGCGCGGGCAAAGGCCTGATCGGGAACCACATAGCCTTTGGCGCGCGCGCGGCTCAGGAAATCCGAAGCATAGGCATCCAGCCACAAATCGCCGCTCTCGGCACGCCACAGGCCAAACGCTCCGTTCGCGACCTGCCGGGTTAGCACCTTGCGGATCGCGCTGTTGATACGGGCATCGACTTTCGGACGATCCCCGAGGCCAGCGGCATCCGCGACGGAAGACAGGTACAGCAAGGGTAGCGCTTTGGAGGTGACCTGCTCGGTGCAGCCATAGGGGTAGCCATCAAGCTGCGCCAGCAAACCTGGTACATCGAACTTCGCCAAAGGACCCGCAGACATCACTGCCCGCGCAGATCCCGGCCTCAGCCCTTCGAACACATCTGCGTTGAAGAGGAAGCTGTCTCCGCTCGCTAGCGAGAAGCGCCGAGTTTCCGAGACCTCTGGGTCATTGGCCCGCACGGGCAACCGCAGCATTTGCTCGAGCACCGCACCGCTTGGCGTTGTCAGACTGAGCCGCAACTCGGGATCCCCGACCGCGTCTGCCGTCACTGGCACCTCAAGGACAACGCGGCCCTTCTCAGCAAGGCCCACAGAGGCAGGGACAGCACCGAGGCGCACGCCCGCTCCACGGACGTCGACCGCCAGCCCAACCTCGCCTGCCGGCCCGTCGGCATGGGTAATATCAAGCCGGATGCGGCTCTGATCTCCGGGGGCGAGGAACCGTGGCAGCGAGGCCGTCAGCACGACAGGGTCGCGTACAACCATATCGGCCTCAGCCTGCCCCACGGATCGATCTGTCCAGGCCACCGCCATCAAACGCACAGTGCCGTTGAAATCGGGCAATGTGATCGGCAAGCGCAGGCTGCCGGTTCCATCCACTTTGACAGCACCGTGAAAGACCGACATCAGATCCTGTGTCGGAGGCGGAGATTGAAATTGCCCACCAAGGCCCGCGTCCCCTCCAGAGCGCACGCGCCCCAAGGCGCCGTTGCCCGGATCAATGAGGCGACCGTAGATATCGCGCAATTCCATCCCGAGACGCCGTTGGCCGTGGAAATATCCTACCGGGTCCGGGCTCTGGTAGCCGGTGAGGTTCAAGATACCAACATCCACGGCGGCCAGCGTCAGCCAGACTTCTTCTCCTGCGTCGGCACCTGCGACCTTCACGGTCGCTTCGACCGTTTGGCGTGGGCGAGTGATCTCTGGCACGGTGATGGCGACATCCAACTCCTGCCCCGGCTGCGCCACTGTCGCATGGGCGATGCCCAGGGCACGGGTTGGCGTCCGCCCCTCACGGCTGGCAACCGGCTGCACCACAGAGGCGCTGACATAGGCCCCGCTGCCCCATTCGGAGGTGACCTCAAGCGGGATCACATTTTCCCCCGCCTTCACTGCGACCGCTTGTCGATGGATCAACTCGCTTCCCATGACAGAAATCAGCGCGGTTCCTGCCGTTTGTGGCACGATGCGCAGACGCGCAGTGTCACCGGGGGCGTAGCTCTCACGGTCCAGTGACAGTTCCAATCGATCCGGAGTCTGCGCATCGGATGCGGGCACGTACCACCCCGCATAGAAATCCTGCGCCGCAGTGACATATTCGCCATCCAGGCGTTCCACCACCAGCTCGTAACGTCCCCAGTCCACGGGCGCTGTGATCGCCACCGGCTCACTGCCCAGCATGGCTTCGCCCGAGGCTACGCGGGTGCGGCGCGTGATCGGCTCCCACTGCCAATCGCCATAAAGCTGATACCACTGATAGCGCGTCTCTACGCGATTCATCACCCATTGCACCTGCATTGGCATGGGACTGAGATCCGGCCCCAGAGCGACCAGCTCGAAACCAGCCTCGGTGCCTTCGGCGACCACGTCATCTGCAAACTGAGCCTTAAGCCCGATCACAGGGGTTGCGGGGCGCACGGGCACGGTCTGCGCGCGCTCTACCGGGCGTGCGGAGCCATCCGCAAGCCTGAGCCGCAGCCGCGCTTCAAGCGGAAGGCCTGCTGCCTCGATGTCGGGCAGGTCACCGGTCGCAACAGCGCGCCCCTGGGCGTCGGTGTCATCGGCGCTGAAATAACGGGTCTGGCGGGTGGTCTCCGCATCATAGCGCCCAAAACGGTAACCGGGCCAATCAGAGAGTTGGCGTACCGGGCTGAGCGAAACATCGCCTTCGACACTCAGACCTGCACCCGGCGCTCCGAACAGGAAGCGCGCTTTTACATCGACAACCATCTGCCCGCCTGGACGCAGACGCGCCACGTCACGGATTTCCTGATCAAAATCAATACGCTCCGGCAGAAAGTCCTCCACAAGAACGGTTTGGCGGGCGAGTGGGTCAGCCTTGGGGTCCGTGTAGATTTCAACGCTCCAGGAGCCGCGCGGCACACTGTCCCCGACGGGCAGGGCAAAGACATGTCCGCCTGCACTGCCGCCGTCTGAGATATGGCGCGAATATTCAACACCATCCGGACGTTTCAGCACCGCGATGAGCGGCAGTCCCTCGATGGCCTGTGCGCGAGGATCGCGAGACAGAGCGGTGACATTGATGGTTTCACCAGCACGATAGGCTCCGCGATCGGTGGTCAGGAAGACATCCACTGGCCCCGGCGCAGGCCGCCCCTCGACACCGCGATCAGAGAGATCAAACCCCGCATCCCGCAGCGACAAGAAGGCAAAAGCCTCTTCACCTGCGCGCGCCAGCAGCATCGCCGGTGCAGCGCTTCCCGTACCGCGTGTAAGCCCCGGCGCGAAGCGCGCATACCCGGTGGCGTCACTGGTCGCTCGCGCAATCACCGCATTGGCTTCGGAAATCAGCTCCACCTCGACCCCTGCGCGGGCCTTGGCATCGGAAAGCCCCTGCACCTGCACATGCAAGCCGTCTGCCCCCGACATGGAGCTAAGGCCAAGGTCAGTCAGAACGAACCACTGCATCGCCGCAGGGCTGTCATAAGGGTCCGCACCCGGGATCGAGGCGCTGAGGGCGTAGATGCCAACAGGTTGATCCACCAGCACATCATTCAGTGGCAACCGGGTCGTCATGTCCCGGTTCAGCTCTTGCTGGACCTCTGCCGTGCCACTCCAGAGCTCTTCTGCCAGGGTGGCGTCAAAATTTTCGCTCTGCCATTGATTCAGCGGGCGCGCAAAGAGATCGTCCTGCATGCTGCGCAGAAGGTTGCGATCGCTGACCCGAGAGAGTTTCAGGTCGAGCATGTCAACATTTACGGTTTCAACCGGAAGGGCGGTCACATCGCTGCGCGCGAGCACATAGGCCCGACCGGGAAAGCGCACCGAGGGACTGCGGTCGCGAATATAGTGACGCAGGTCCACATCCTTCACGAGCGCCTCACCGTTGGCTGCAGGCAGACCACGGCGCAGCGTCACCCGGAGGTGCTGGCCGTGGGTCAATCCCGTCAGACACAGCTCTTGCCCCGAAGCCTCTGCGGCCAGTCCCTTGGCGTCGGATTTCAGATAATCGCCGTAGGTTACACCCGTTTGGGCCAGCTCTTCGGAGAACACGATGCATATACGCGGGTCGGCACTGTCGGCCTCGACCCGCGTATCACTGACCCGAAACCCGTATTTTGCCACCGCGCGATCCAAGAGAGCGGCAATATCCTGACGCGGAGCGATATCCTGCGCCAGCCGTAGCATCGAGACCATGTCGCGGCCACGTCCGAGTTTTTCCAGCGCAAGTGCAGCTTCTGTGAGGGCGGTAGCCTGCAAGGGCGCAGCATCCGCGCGTAAATAGCCGTTGAGCGCCGCCGAAGCCGCCTCGGCAAGATTGCGACGGGTCTCGCTGCTACGGTCTGTCGGTATCGCCCTTACGAAACGCGCATATTCCACCCAGAGGTCCGGCGCATCGCTGAGCGCCACCGCCTCGCCCATCCAGCGTGCGGCCATTGTCGCATTGTTGCCAGCGAAGAACTGTTGCGAACCGTCAACCAAAACGCCGAGATCACGCCCGCTCAGGGGGTATCGCGACCCGATGTCGCTCGCGAGGGTGCGCGCTGCGGACAGATCGATATCTCCTCGCAACGGCAAACGGGATGCCCGATCAGCCGCACGCGCTGCCAGATCTGAATCAACAGGTACTTTGCGCACCGTGAGCGCGCCCACAAAGGTAGAAGGCGCGCTGAGCTCCGATTTGGGAAAACAGGCGTTGGATTTCAGATTGTAGACGAATCCCACACAAGCCCCCTGAGTCGCGCAAGCGCGCTGGCAGGCTTCGAGCGAGGTCTCAAAGAGTGCCTGAAGATCAGCGCCGAAATGATCGGTATCGGGTTGGGTCACAAACCGATGCGCTGGCAATGGTTTAGATTCGCTTGTCTGTGCAATCGCAACAGAGCCAAGAACATTAGAAAAAAGAAAAACGAGTAAAATCAAAAGGCGCTGCATGGAATCCTCCCTGTCACCAGAGAAAGGCTCGCATGCGGTTAACCTCATAGCAAGCATGCGCGCCATAACACCAACGCTAAAGGCAAATTAAGGAATGCCTGCGAGATTGGTGCCGCGGGCAGGGAAACAACTAGTGTTGGAGTTGGCGCATATGTCGCTTGCTGAAAAATTGGCTCAGGAACGCAGGGCGCGATTGGCAGCCGAGCGACTTCTGGAGCTAAAACAAGCTGAACTGACCGATGCGAACCGCAAGCTCGGCCGCCATGCGCTTGCGCTGACCAAACGGATCGGCGCCACTCAGGCAGAAATCGCGACCTTCAAGAACGAAAATGAAAAGGTCAAAAGCGACCTCAACACAGCCAATGAAAAGGTCGAACAGGCCGAACGGCGCCTGTGGCACTCTATTCAGGCCTTTCAGGACGGTTTTGCCTTCTTTGACAGTGACAGCAAGTTGATCGGCGCCAACACTGCCTATCTCAATATCTTTGAGGGGGTAGAGGAGGTATCGCCGGGCGTCTCCTATGTGCGCATCCTGCAAATCCTGACCGATGAGGGGCTGATCGACACCGAGGAGCTCTCGGCGGATTCGTGGCGCGCGATGATGACGGAGCGCTGGATGTCGCCCGCGCCAGAACCAACGGTGGTGCGGCTGTGGAATGATCGCTACCTGAAGCTGATCGACCAACGCGGCCATGACGGTGACATCGTGAGTCTCGCCCTCGATATCACCGCAACTGTCCACTACGAGGAAGAGCTTCGCAGCGCCCGAGAGCGCGCCGAGGCTGCGAATCGCGCGAAATCCGCTTTCCTGGCAAATATGAGCCACGAAATCCGTACGCCCATGAACGGTGTCGTCGGCATGGCCGAGCTCCTGAGCGACACCACGCTGACCGAAGAGCAGCGTCTTTATGCCAATACAATCAAGAACTCGGGCGAGGCGCTTCTGGTCATCATCAACGACGTTCTCGACTATTCCAAGATCGAGGCGGACAAATTGGCGCTGCATCCCGAGGCCTTTGATCTTGAAGCCTGCATGCATGAGGTCGTCATGCTGCTGCAGGCCAATGCCCGCGACAAAGGGCTGACGCTGCTGGTGGACTACGACCTCTTTATGCCGACGAATTTCATTGGCGACCCGGGGCGCATTCGCCAGATACTTACCAATCTTATTGGCAATGCGATCAAATTCACCAACGAAGGGCATGTTACGGCTCGCGTAACCGGGGTGCCACATCCCGAAGACAATACCGTGATGCTGCATATCTCGATCGAGGACAGCGGCATCGGCATTCCTGACGACAAGATCCAGCACATCTTTGGCGAGTTCAATCAGGTTGAGGATGAAACCAACCGGCAGTTTGAGGGCACGGGGCTTGGTCTTGCGATCACCGAACGCCTGATCAAGTTGATGGACGGCGAGATCTGGGTCGAAAGCCAGTTGGGCAAAGGCTCGTGTTTTGGCTTCCGCCTGCCGCTTGTGGTGGCGGATGGCTCACAGGTGAATGCGCCCGAACTGCCCGAGAACCTGAACTGCGTGATGATCGTCGATGATATGGACATCAACCGCGAGATCCTGAACCGTCAACTTCAGCGCCTGGACCTCAAGGTGGTAGCCGTAACCAGCGGTGCCGAGGCACTCGACGCTCTCAATGCCGAAATCGATTTGGTCATCACCGATCGCAACCTACCGGGGATGGACGGGCTGAAACTGGCGCGCAGCCTACACCATGCTTCGCCACAGACGCCGGTGCTGTTGCTCTCTTCTGATCCTGCTGATGCGAGCGACCCTGCCCTCAGCGATCTCTTTGCTGGCATTCTGCAGAAACCGATTCCGCGTGGCGCCCTGTTCCGAGCCCTCTCCAAACTTGATGCGCCATCTGTACATCCCGCCCAACCGCAAGATATGCCACTGGCTGCTTCCGCCATCGAGCCGCCTTCAGACGCCCCCGTGCAAGTGCCTGCAGCCGCAGCGGGCGCGGACTTCGGATCCGGCGCGACGATCGCTTCGGATCTGCGCCGGATGCGGGTTCTGGCGGCAGAGGACAACCGCACCAACCAGCTGGTCTTCCGCAAGATGGTCAAGGATATGAACATCGACTTGCGCTTTGCAGGCAACGGGTTGGAGGCGGTCGAGCTCTACCAGAGTTTTAAACCAGATATGATTTTCATGGATATTTCCATGCCCAAAATGGATGGCAAAGAGGCCACGCAGGCCATTCGCGAGCTTGAAAAAGAAAACGGTCGCAGAGTGCAGATAGTGGCCTTGACGGCGCATGCGATGGATGGCGATTCCGAGGGCATACTGGCCGCAGGTCTTGACGACTATCTCACCAAACCCCTGCGCAAATCGGTGATCCACGACCGGATCATGAAAAACATGCCCGCTGCCGTGGCTCCGCTGCAAGGCGAAGGCGATGATCTGCAAGCCACAGGCTGAGACCGCCTGACACGTAGGCGGCCCAGGTTTCTGCGCACTCGCTGTCAGATGTGCAACGCGTGACCAAGCGCCTTCAGACAGGCCTCTTGCAAACCCTCGGACTGTGTTGGATGCGCATGGATGGTGGCGGTGATATCCTCAAGGCAGGCGCCCATCTCGATGGCGAGCGAAAACGCCGAAGAGAGCTCGGATATGCCCACGCCGACACCCTGCAGCCCCAGAACCGCATTGTCCGCTTCGCGCCAGACCACCCGAATGAAACCCTCATCGCGTTCGGTTGTCATCGCACGACCATTGGCCACAAACGGAAACTCGGCCGATTTGGTGCCCTCGACCTCGCCGGGGAGCACGCCACAGGTGACAATCTCCGGATCGGTAAAACACACGGCAGGGATCGCGCGCTTGTCCCACTCTACCGCTTGCCCGGCCAGATATTCTGCCACCATCTCCCCCTGCGCCATCGCGCGATGGGCGAGCATGGGCTCTCCGGTCACGTCCCCGATTGCATAGATCCCCCGCATCGAGGTCTGGCAGACCTTGTCGATGCGGATGAAAGGCCCGTTCATCGTCAGAGACAACTCATCAATACCAATGCCCTGAGTGCGCGGCCTGCGCCCGACCGTCACAAGCACACGCTCTGCAGCGATTTCACCAGCATCAGTTTGCAGCGCGCCGCCCTCATGTGACTGCGCTTTGGTGCCCGTCATGACCGTCACGCCGAGCTCCTCAAGGCGTTTGTGAACGGGACGTGTCAGCGCCTTGTCATATAGCGGCAGGATACGGTCCTCGGCCTCAACCACGGTGACCTTGGACCCAAGTTTTGCAAACACGGTGCCAAGTTCGAGGCCGATATAGCCGCCGCCGACCACGGCTAGGCTCTCGGGCACTTCGGTCAGGGAGAGCGCTTCGGTCGAAGACACCACCGCCCCCCCAAATGGCAGGAAGGGCAGTTCCACCGGGGCCGACCCGGTTGCAATCACGATGTAGTCGGCACGGATCTGTATCTCGCCCTCGTCGCCTGCAACGGTAACGGTCTTGCCATCCACAAAGCGGGCGCGGCCTGAGATCATCTTAACGCCTGCTTTACGCAAGAGCCCGCCTACCCCGCCGGTCAAGCGATCTACAATGCCATCTTTCCACGCAACCGTTTGCTCAAGATCAATAGTCGGGGCTGTGGCCGAAATCCCAAGCGGGCCTGCGCCTGCATGGGTCATTTTGTAGAACTCGTCAGCGGCGTGGATCATCGCCTTGGACGGAATACAGCCGATATTGAGACAGGTGCCACCAGGACGGACCTCATCGACGATGACCGTATCGAGCCCGAGCTGCCCGGCGCGAATGGCGCAGACATAGCCGCCGGGGCCGGCCCCGATCACCAGAACTTTGCATTTTATATCAGTCATCTAGCCCTCGACAAACAGCATCGCTGGCGTTTCCAGCAGGAGTTTCAGTTTTTGCACGAACACCGCAGCATCCCAGCCGTCGATCACCCGGTGGTCGAAAGAGCAGGAGATATTCATCATCTTGCAGGGCTGGAATTGCTGACCGTCCCAAACCGGGCGCATCTGCATTTTGTTGACCCCAACAATGGCTACTTCGGGGTGGTTGATGATCGGCGTGGTCGCAATCGCGCCCAGCGCACCAAGCGAGGTAATGGTGATGGTGCCACCCGTGAGCTCATCCCGCTTGATCGATCCATCCCGCGCCGCTTCTGCAAGGCGCGCGAGTTCGGCCGCATTGTCCCACAGGCTACCTGCCTCGGCATGATGCACCACAGGTACATTGAGCCCGTTCGGCGTCTGGGTCGCAATGCCCACATGCACGCCGCCGTGGCGGTGAATGATGCCCTGTTCATCATCGTAGCGCGCATTGAGTTCCGGTTGTTCACGAACCGCCTCCACGATGGCGCGCATCAGGAAAGGCAGCAGCGTGAGCTTCGGGCGCTGGTCTTTGTATTTGCGGTTCAATGCTGCCCGCAGATCTTCGAGCGCCTCCATCTCGATTTCTTCGACGATGGTGATATGCGGGATCTGGCGTTTGGAAATCGCCATCTTCTCCGCGATCTTGCGGCGCATGCCGACCACACGCACATCCTCGACGCCCGTGTTCTTGCCGCGCTTGACGCTGCCTTGTTGGATGCCGCCAGAGGCGATCCAGTTCTCGAGATCCCCGTGGCTGATACGCCCACCCGGGCCGCTCCCGGGCACTTGACGCAGATCCACACCTTCCTCGCGCGCCCGTGCGCGGACCGAGGGTGCCGCCAGAGGTTTGGTGTTTTTTGCGCGCGCGACGGGTTTTCCGGTTTTCACCACGGGTCGCGCGGGCTCTGCCGGCCTGTCCTCTGGTTCGGGCTCCGGCTCCGCCTTCTGCTCTTTGGCGGCCGGGGTTGGTTCGGGTTCAGCGACAGAGGCTGCCTCATTGCCTTCACCATCCACTTCGATACGCACCAGCACGCAGCCGATCGCGAGCATATCGCCGATCTCGCCCCCGAGTTCGACAACCTTGCCCTCTACCGAGGAAGGCACCTCGACGGCAGCCTTGTCGGTCATGACAGCTGCGAGCACATCGTCTTCCTTAACGATGTCACCCGGCTTTACATGCCACTCCGTAAGCTCGGCCTCGGCGATACCTTCGCCTACGTCGGGCAAGCGAATTGCAAAGATTCCCATCCGCTCAGTCCTCCATGCATTTCTTCAACGCTTCGCCCACCCGTTCGGGGCCGGGGAAGTAATTCCATTCCTGCGCATGCGGGTAGGGCGTATCCCAGCCAGTAACGCGAATGATGGGCGCTTCGAGGCTGTAAAAACAGTTTTCCTGCACAATCGACATCAGTTCCGCGCCAAAGCCAGAGGTTTTGGTCGCCTCATGCACGATGACGCAGCGCCCGGTCTTTTCCACAGAGGCCACGATGGTCTCGAGGTCCAGGGGCAGCAGAGTGCGCAGGTCGATCACCTCGGCGTCGACGCCGCTTTCTTCGGCGGCGGCTTCGGCGACATAGACCATGGTGCCATAAGCCAGCACCGTGACGTCGCTTCCTTCGCGACGGATGGCGGCCTTGCCAAGCGGGATCGGGTTGTAGCCGTCTGCGACATCACCCAGTGGGTGCTTCTTCCAACTGGTGACGGGACGGTCGTGATACCCGTCAAAAGGCCCGTTATAGAGCCGCTTTGGCTCCAGAAAAATCACCGGGTCCGGGTCTTCGATCGCAGCGAGGAGCAGCCCCTTGGCATCGCTTGGATTGGAAGGCACCACCGTCTTCAGACCAGAGGAATGGGTAAAGAATGCCTCGGGCGACTGGCTGTGGGTCTGCCCGCCAAAGATGCCCCCACCGGTGGGCATGCGGATCACGATCGGGCAGGTGAAATCCCCCGCCGAGCGATGCCGCAGCCGCGCGGCCTCAGAGACGATCTGGTCGATGGCCGGATAGACGTAATCGGCGAACTGGATTTCGATCACAGGGCGCAGACCATAGGCGGCCATCCCGATCGCGGTGCCAACAATACCCGCCTCGTTGATAGGCGTATCAAAGCAGCGTGACTTGCCGTATTTCGCCTGCAGGCCTGCAGTGACACGAAACACGCCGCCAAAATACCCGACATCTTCGCCATAAACGACCACTCGGTCGTCCTTCTCCATGGCCACATCATGCGCGTCGCGCAGGGCCTCAATCATGGTCATCTGGGCCATGTCAGTATCCCGCTTCCTGTCGTTGCCTGATCAAATGAGGCGGCATTTTCTCGAACACGCCCTCGAACATGTCGCGCGGCGAGGGGCCCTTGCCGCCACCGAGCGTGCCGACCTTTTCGGCCTCTTTCTGTGCGGTGATGACCTGATCCATCAACTCCGCCTCAGCCTGACTGTGGCGCTCCTCACTCCACTCTCCGATCCGGATAAGGTGGCGTTTGAGACGGTCGATGGGATCACCAAGCGGCCATGCCGCGCCCTCATCTGCGGAGCGATAGGCCGAAGGGTCATCGCTAGTGGAATGGCCACCCGCGCGATAGGTCACATGCTCGATCAAGGTGGGGCCAAGGCCCAGACGTGCGCGTTCGGCCGCCCATTTGGCCACCGCGTTGACCGCGAGATAATCGTTTCCATCTACCCGGATCGACGCGATGCCAAAGCCATGCCCGCGCGCAGCAAAGGTGCCCACCCCACCGCGTGCGATGCCCTGAAAGGTCGAGATCGCCCACTGGTTGTTGACGATATTGAGCACCACCGGCGCATTGTAAGTCGAGGCAAACACCATCGCGGCGTGAAAGTCGCTCTCGGCGGTGGAGCCATCGCCAATCCAGCCTGCGGCGATCTTGGTATCACCGGAGATCGCTGAGGCCATCGCCCAGCCGACAGCCTGCACGAACTGGGTGCCGAGGTTGCCCGAAATCGAAAAGAAGCCGTGTTCTTTTGAGGAGTACATGATCGGCAACTGCCGCCCGTGCAACGGGTCGTCGGCGTTGGAATAGATCTGGTTCATCATGGTGACCAGCGGATAGTCCCGCGCAATCAACAGGCCCGCCTGCCGATAGGTGGGAAAATTCATATCCCCGTCCTTGAGCGCGCGAGAGAAGGCACAGCTGACGGCCTCCTCGCCAAGATGCTGCATGTAGAAACTGGTCTTGCCCTGGCGCTGCGCGTTCAGCATCCGCGCATCAAAGGCGCGCAGAAGCATCATGTCCCGCAATCCTTCGCGCAACTCTTCCGGAGAGAGCGTTCCGGCCCAGTCGCCCACCGCTTCGCCCTCTTTGTTGAGGACACGCACGATGGAAAACGCCATCTCACGCATGTCGTCAGGGTCCACATCGACCGGCGGCCGCGCCACGGCTCCGGCGCGGGGCACCTCGAAATACGAAAAATCAGGCGTATCGCCCGGACGGCAGCCCGGCTCCGGGACATTCAGTGCGAGCGGTGCATAGGTTTCGTTGTCGCTCATGCTGCACCTCGCGCGGCGTCAGAGGCCTTGGCGAGAATATCTGCAACCATGTCGTCTGCCACGGCGGTGGTGGTGCGCCCGGTCTTGTCGCTGAGGTCAACCAAGGTGCGGATCCGTGCGGCAACGCCATCCAGCCGCTCGGTGCGGTAGCTTGTGCCCGCTTTATGGATCTCGCCTGCGACACTGATGATGCCGCCAGCATTGACCACATAGTCTGGCAGGTAGCGAATACCCCTTGCGCGCAGCGCATCTGCGACCTCGGGCGTCTCAAGCTGGTTGTTCGCAGCACCACAAACGAGTTTTGCAGACAGTTTTTGCGCTGTTGCCTCTGTCAGCACGCCCCCAAGTGCGCAGGGAGCCAAGATGTCCATCTCGGTCTCAAAAATCTCTGCAGGGTCGCAAATCGTTGCACCAAATGCAGTTTTTGCATGCTGAAGCGCAGCCTCATTGATGTCGGCCACAATCAGCTCCGCCCCGGCACCGTGGAGCTTTTCGGCCAGAGACATTCCAACGTGGCCCAGACCTTGAACCAGCACCCGACGCCCGGAGAGATCGCTGGTGCCAAAGACCACTTCTGCCCCGACCAGAAGACACTGGAACACCCCCTGCGCGGTAAAGGGAGAGGGATCTCCGGTCCCATGCGCCCCATCTTCAAGCCCAACGGCATATGGGGTTTCCTCGGCGACGATCTTCATGTCGTCCGGCGAAATTCCCACATCTTCGGCGGTGTAATAGCTGCCATCGAGGCTCTGGACGGCGCGCCCAAATGCACGGAGCAATGCGGGGGACTTGTCGCTTTGCGGATTGCCGATGATCACGGATTTGCCGCCACCAAGCGCCAGATCTGCCATGGCGTTCTTTGAGGTCATCCCCTCCGCCAGGCGCAGCACATCCGTGCGCGCCTCATCCACGGTGGCGTAATTCCACATCCGACATCCCCCTGCCGCAGGTCCAAGAACTGTGGAGTGCACACATATAAAGGCCTGCAGCCCGCTTTCGGGGTCTTGTGCAAAGACGAGGCGTTCATAGCCTTCGGGTGCCGTTTCCTCGGTCAGGTTCAGTGTCATGGTCTCTCCACCGCGCAGAAATCTGATTTGGAGATTTTATCGAGAAATACTGGTGGAAAAATTCCATATCCCCCATAATAACACGGAAACATTAGTGCTTATCACTACAGAAGGAGTTTATGTTGGCGAAATACGCTGCAGACCGATTGGACCGCGCGATTCTACGCGCCCTCCGCGAGGATGGCCGCATGTCGTTGGTACAATTGTCGGAACGTGTTGGATTGTCTGCGACCCCGGTCAAACGACGCCTGCGCCAGCTCGAAGATAGCGGCTTGATCGAAGGATATGTAGCGCGGATCGACCGTAAGGCCGCCGGATTTGGCATCACCGCATTTGTCTCGGTTGAGCTTGAAAAACAGGACGCCGAAGCTGTCGCAAGCTTTCAGCGAAAAGTGGCACAGTTTGAAGAGGTCGTGACCGGCAGCCTGATGACAGGTGCGCAAGATTTCCTGTTGGAGGTGGTCGTGGAGAGCCTGGAGGAATTCGAGACCTTCCTGCAAACCAAACTCATGCGCGTGGAGGGGCTGCGCGCGGTGCGGTCACGATTTGCGCTGCGCAAGTTTATTGATCGTGCCCGCATCCCTTGATTTGCGCAGCACCGCATAAAAAGAGACCGCGCCCAGATCCTGGGCACGGCCTCTTCCTCGGTGTTTCGGGGACCGGTTATTCTATCAAAGCGCGGCTTTAAACAGCTGGGTGAGGTTTTCCTCAGTCAGCTTGACGGGATTGCCGCCGCAGCTGGGATCAATGATCGCGCCTTTGACCAGCTCCGGGATCGACTCTTCGGTCACGCCCAACGCAGACAGGCCGCGCGGGATGCCGAGGCTGTCGTTGAACTCTTGCACGAAGGCCTTGAAGCCCTCAAAGCCGCCCTCGATCCCGAGGTAGGCCGCTGCCATGTCAAAGCGTTCGGAAATCTCGGACGCGTTGAATTCCAGCACTGCAGGCATGCAGACCGCGTTGGTGGTGCCGTGGTGCGTGTTGAAATGCGCGCCAATCGGGTGGCTCATGGCGTGAATCGCGCCAAGACCTTTTTGGAACGCGGTGGCGCCCATGGCAGCCGCAGACATCATGTGCGCGCGCGCCTCAATGTCGGTGCCGTCCGCATAAGCGCGCGGAAGGTAGTCCTTGACCAGGCGCATACCCTCGAGCGCCATACCCTGTGACATCGGGTGGTAGTGCGGCGAGGAAAACGCCTCGACGCAATGGGCAAAGGCATCAAGCCCGGTGCCGGCAGTGATGAATTTGGGCATCCCGACGGTAAGCTCCGGATCGCAAATCACCACGGTGGGCAGAACCTTGGGGTGGAAGATGATCTTTTTCTGGTGGGTGGCGCTATCGGTGATGACAGAGGCACGCCCGACCTCAGATCCGGTGCCCGCGGTGGTCGGCACGGCAATGATCGGGGCGATCGCATCCGCGTCCGCGCGGGTCCACCAGTCGCCGATGTCCTCAAAATCCCAAACCGGGCGGGTCTGGCCCGCCATGAACGCAACCATTTTGCCCAGATCGAGGCCGGAGCCGCCGCCAAAGGCGATCACACCGTCATGGCCGCCTGCCTTGTAGGCCGCAACACCCGCGTCGAGGTTTTTCTCGTTCGGGTTGGGGTCGACCTCAGAAAACATCCCGCGCCCAAGGCCTGCGGCCTCCATGATATCGAGCGTCGATTGAGTGACGGGCAGATCTGCAAGCCCCTTGTCGGTGACCAAGAGCGGCTTTTTGATCCCGGCTTGCGCGCAAGCATCGGCCAGTTCCTTGATCCGGCCTGCGCCGAATTTGATTGCGGTCGGATAAGACCAGTTTCCAATGAGAGACATCAGCATGTTCCTATGGTGAGCCGGGGTGGGGGCGCTGCCCCCGCTTGCCATCCGGCAAGCTCCCCCGGGATATTTTTGAGAAGATGAAGGGCCTTAGGCGGTGACTTTTTTCAGGTGGTAGGACTTCGGCCGGGTCAGGTTGTGATAGCCGATCACCGAAAGACCACCGCCGCGACCGGTGTTCTTGCAGCCGGTCCAGCAGAGCCCCGGATCGAGGTAATCTGCGCGGTTCATGAACACGGTGCCGGTCTCGATTTGGTCGCCCACAGCCTGTGCGCGCTCCAGATCCTTGGTCCAGATGGAAGCGGTGAGGCCGAAGTCGCTGTCATTCATGAGTTTGATCGCTTCCTCATCGGAGGAGACCTTCATGATGCCCACGACCGGTCCAAAGCTTTCATCGCGCATCACGCGCATCTCATGGGTGACATTGGTCAGGATCTGCGGAGTCAGATAGGCACCCCCATCATCCGCATCCATTGTGGCGATGTGCGCCACGGCACCCTGTTCGATCGCCTCGGCGATCTGGTCGCGCACCTCTTGGGCAAAACGCACGTTGGCCATCGGGCCGATGGTGGTTTCCGCATCCAGCGGGTTGCCGAGCTTGTAGCCATTGACCACCGCCAGCGCTTTTTCAACGAAAGCGTCATAGAGGCTCTCGTGGACGTAGATGCGCTCGATTCCGCAGCAGCACTGGCCAGAGTTGAACATCGCGCCGTCGATCAGCGTATCAACTGCGGCGTCCACGTCCGCGTCTTCCATCACGTAGCCCGGATCCTTGCCACCGAGCTCGGTCCCAACGCCCGTGAAGGTGCCCGCTGCGGCACGTTCCATTGCCTGGCCGCCGCCGACAGAACCGGTAAAGTTCACAAAATCAAACGCCTTCTCCGCGATCAAAGCAGAGGTGGTATCGTGATCGAGGAACACGTTCTTGAACACATCCTCAGGCACGCCCGCCGCATGGAACGCCTTAGCCATCCGCTCACCGACCAAGAGCGTCTGGGTGGCGTGCTTCAGCACCACGGTGTTGCCGGCGATAAGCGCTGGCGCGACGGTGTTGATCGCGGTCATGTAGGGGTAGTTCCAGGGCGCCACCACAAAGACCACACCATGCGGAATGCGTTTGATGTAACGCTTGAAAGTGGCGTCCTCGCCAACCTCGATGTCCGCAAGCGACTCGGCAGCGATCTGCGCCATATGCGACGCGCGCTCGTTGAACCCACCAAATTCGCCGCCAAACCGTACCGGACGCCCCATCATATGGGCAAGCTCAGGCACGATTTCATCGTTCATCTCGCCAATGGCGGCGACGCCCGCCATCACGAGATCGATACGTTCCTGTAGCGGACGCGCGGCCCAAGCCTTTTGCGCAGACCGCACGGCGGCCACCTCGCTACGGGCGGCGTCCAGATCCAGCGTCTCGCGGCTGGCGTAGACCGATCCGTCGATCGGCGAAATACAATTCAGTGTCTTGCCCATTGGCCAACTCCTCCGGGGGCGCAGGATACGGCCCCGATTATCTTCATCTTCTCCCAAATATCCCGGGGGTGCGGGGGCTGGCCCCCGCCCGCCCAGCGGATATCAGGCTTTCTCAAACCCGCGCGCGACCTCATAGTCGGTCACAACGCGATTGAATTCTTCAATCTCCCACTCTGCCGCGCGGGCATAGTGCGTGATCACGTCTTCACCAAAGGCCTCGCGCAGCATCTCGGAGCCCAACAGCGCCTTACGCGCTTCCAGCAGGCTGCGCGGGATATGCTGTTGTGTGTCGCCAGCATAGGCATCGCCATTGAACGGGTCCTGCAGTTCCAGTTTTTCCTCGATACCCTTGAGCCCAGCCGCCAACATCGCAGCCTGCGCCAGATAAGGGTTCATGTCGGAACCCGGAACCCGGCATTCAACCCGAACACCCTTGGTTCCATCGCCACAGAGGCGGAAGGCCGCCGTGCGGTTATCAACAGACCAAACCACCTGCGTAGGTGCAAAAGTGCCTTTGGCAAACCGCTTGTAGCTGTTGATATAGGGCGCCATGAAATAGGTGTAGTCGGCGGCGTATTTCAACAGACCCGCCATATAGTGGTCCATCAGCTTTGATTTTCCGAGCGGCGCGCTCTCGTCAAAGAAGGCGTTGCTGCCATCCTTCCAAAGCGACTGATGCACATGCGCAGCAGACCCGACCCGTTCGTGGTGCCATTTGGGAAGGAACGTCGCCGCAAAACCCTGCTGATGCGCGATTTCCTTGATGCCATGTTTTGCGATCGTGTGATGATCGGCCGTTGCGAGCGCCGCGTCATACTTGATGTTCAGCTCTTCCTGGCCGGCCTCTGCCTCGCCTTTGGAGCCCTCGATCGGGAGCCCCATGGCGCGCAGGTGATTGCGGATCGGGCGCATCACAGGCTCCTCTTTGGAGGTCTGCATGATGCTGTAGTCTTCGTTGTAGGTTGAGATCGGCTCGAGCTTGTTAAAGCCGCCAGCGGCGATCTCGTCATGGGTGCCTTTGAACAGGAAGAACTCAAGCTCGGTTGCCATCACGGGCGACAGCCCCAACGCCTCGCAGCGCGCGATCTGCGCCTTGAGCATCTCACGCGGCGAATGCGCGACTGGTGCGTGGGTGTGATGGTCGATGACATCACAAAGCACCATCGCAGTTCCCTCAAGCCACGGAACCGGGCGCAGCGTCGTCAGGTCCGGCTTCATGATGTAGTCGCCGTAGCCGCGCTCCCAGCTGGTTGAGGCATAGCCATCCGGTGTCGCCATCGCGAGATCGGTGGCCAGCAAGTAGTTGCAGCAGTGGGTCTCGCCGTCTGCCATTTCGAGGAAGGCCTCGGCGTGGAAGCGTTTGCCCATCAGGCGGCCTTGCATGTCCACAATGCAAACCAAAACCGTATCCACTTGTCCGGCTGCGATCTGTTCCTTGAGATCCTCGAAAGTCATCTGGCGTTCCCTGTTGTTTTGACAGGGGGCAGAGTGAAACCCCGCCCCCGACATTGATTGCTATTGCACGTGTGATCAGCCGTAACGATACGGACGACCGGCTTTCGCCATATCGGCGTTGTACTTCTTGAAGATCTCGACAACCTTCGCCTTGGTTTCGGATTCGGCTGCGATCTCGTCCCAGAACTTCACCGCGGCATCTTCGACCTGCTGCCATTCTGCATCGGGGATCGAGGTCAGCTTCATCTTGTCGCCATTGACGCGCAAGGAGGCTTCGCCACCCCAGTACCACCACTGGCGATAGTAATGCGACTGGTCGGTGCAGACACGGAACAGCGCCTGCAGATCTTCGGGCAGCTCGTTCCAACGGTCCATGTTGGCAAAGAAGCTGCCTGCCCATGCACCGGAAATGTTGTTGGTCAGGAAGTAGTTGGTCACATCGGCCCAACCCACGGTGTAATCTTCGGTAATACCCGACCAAGCAACGCCATCCAACTCGCCGGTCTGCATTGCAACTTCGATGTCTTCCCATGGCAGGGTGACAGGCACGACGCCGAACTGGCTCAGGAAGCGGCCCGCAGTCGGGAAGGTGAAGACGCGCTTGCCCTTGAGATCCTCAAGCGAGTTGATCGGATCTTTGGTGGCAAAGTGGCAAGGATCCCAAGCGCCTGCGGAGATGTGCTTGACGCCCACCTTGGAGTATTCCGCATCCCAGATCTCGTTGAGGCCGTACTGGTTGAACAGCACCGGCACGTCGAGCGAGTAGCGCGACGCAAAGGGGAAATAGCCGCCAAAAACGGTCACTTCGGTCGGAGACGCCATGGAGTCGTCATCGGACTGTACCGCGTCGATGGTGCCCTTCTGCATGGCACGGAACAGCTCACCCGTGGGGACCAGCTGGTCGGCGTAGAAAAGCTCGATCTGCATGCGGTCGCCTGCGATCTTGTTGAACATTTCGATCGCCGGGTCGATCACATGCGCTGCAAGCGCGGGACCGGCGTAGGTCTGCATCCGCCATGTGATCTTACCAGACGCCAGCGCAGGCGCTGCAAGCGGTGCTGCGGCAGCGCCCAAGGCGGTGGTCTTTAGAAAATTACGACGTGTTGTCATCAGTAGTACCTCTCTGTGGTTATCGTCTGGGGCCGTTTGAACAGGGCCTTCTGCTTATTGTCCGTAAATGGTCTCCGGCAGCCAAAGTGCGATCTGCGGGAACACCATGATAATTGCCAGCGCCACTACCATGATCGCCACAAACGGCACGATCGAACGGTAGATATCGGTCAGCGAAATTTCTGGCGGCGCCATGGCGCGCATCAGGAACAGGTTGTAGCCAAAGGGGGGCGTCATATAGGCGATCTGGGTCGTGATCGTGTAGAGGACGCCATACCAGACCAGATCGAACCCAAGTGCTGCAACCAGGGGCACATAGAGCGGCGCCACGATCACAAGCATCGCAGTGTCATCCAGGAAGGTGCCCATGATGATGAAGCTGAGCTGCATGAGGATCAGGATGACCCAGGGGCTGAGCCCCAGCTGTTCGGTAAAGAGGCTGTCGATGGCCTTCACCGCGCCAAGCCCGTCGAAGACCGCGCCAAACCCAAGCGCCGCAAGGATGATCCACATGAACATACATGAGATCGCCAGCGTGTTCTTGGTGCAGGATTCAAAGATCTTCCACGTCATGCGACGCTTTGCAATCGAGGCAGCCAGCGCCGTGAGCGCCCCAATCGCGGAGCTCTCGACAAGCGAGGTCCAGCCATTCACAAAAGGCACCATCATCGCGGCAAAGATCAACAGCGGCAGCGCGCCCGCACCGAGAAGGCGCAGTTTCTCTGCACGGGGCACCTCGTGGGCGTCTTCCATTGCCGGACCAAGGGCCGGGTTCGCCTTGCAGCGCAGCCAGATGTAGATGATGAAAAGTCCCGCCATCATCAGTCCCGGAATCACACCCGCCAACCAGAGTTGCCCAACCGGCTGGCGCGCAATCATGGCATAGAGCACCAGCACCACCGAAGGCGGCACCAGAATGCCCAGCGACGAGCCAGCCTGGATCACGCCCGTGACCATGGTCTTGTCGTAGCCACGGCGCAAAAGCTCCGGCAGCGCAATCGTGGCACCAATCGCCATGCCCGCAACCGACAGGCCATTCATGGCAGAGACCAGAACCATCAGGCCGATGGTGCCGATGGCAAGCCCGCCATTGATCGGCCCCATCCAGACGTGGAACATCTTGTAGAGATCATCCGCCAGACGGCTCTCGCTCAGGACGTAGCCCATAAAAATGAACATCGGCAGCGTCAGCAGCGGGTACCATTTCATCAGCTTCATCGCGGCCGAGAACGGGATGTCATAGCCACCCACGCCCCACAGCAAAAGCGCAGCAACGGCCCCCACAGCCCCAATCGCACCAAAGACGCGCTGCCCGGTGAAGAGCATGAGCATCATGGATGCAAACATAAAGATGGCGATATATTCCTGGCTCATGAGGGGCGCTCGCTTGGGATGTCGTAGCCCTTGAGGCGGGCGATGTCTTTGAAGAGTTCAGAGATGGCTTGCAGCAGCATCATGAAGAAGCCGAAAACCATGATCGATTTGATCGGCCAGATGAAGGGACGCCATGCGGTCGAGGCGCGCTCCATATGGCCCACCTCCTCGGCGCCTGTGATGAGGCCCCAGAAGAAGGCAAAGGGATTGTCACCCCAGTAGCCCAGCGAATAGGCCGTGGAGCCAAGACCGCCATAAAAGAGAATGGCGAGGTAGGTGATCAACGCCAGCACGGTGAAGGCATCAAACCAGGCTTTCCGCCGGGTGGACCAGTTGTGATAAAACAGGTCCATGCGCACATTCGACCCGATCTGGATCGAATACGGCCCGCCGAGAATGTAATAGGTGACCATCGCGAACTGTGCCATTTCCAGCGTCCAGAGCGAGGGCAAAAAGAAGGTCTTGGAGATCGAGGACCACAAGAGGATCCCCATCATCACAAAGAGCCCCCACATCATCAGGCGTCCGATCCGGTAATTCACCGCATCGACGACCCGCACATATCCCAGCATCGCTCCGATCATACGGCTGCGTCCTCCAGTGTGGCGCGAATCCAGGGTGCAAGCGCTGTGGCCCAAGCGTCCTGCTGCGCAGGCGTTGCAATCAGATCGTTCCGGATCTCCAGCATCACATTCAGCAAGCCATTGTCACAGCCATGCACGTCCAACGTATGTGCGACGCCATCGCTGGCGCTGTAAGGCTCGTTGAGACGCACGTCCCAAGCGAGGCCTTCTGGCTGATGCGCCAGCATTGCCTTGGCAAAACGGTCGTCGCGACCATGCAGGAGACCAAGCTCAACCGCTCGGGTCTCACCATTGTAGACGGGGGTGAAGCTATGAACCGTGACCATCAGGCGCAGAGCAGACTCGCGTGTCGCGATCTCCTCAGCCAAAGCGGCGCGGAACGGTTCATACACCGCCTCCACCCGCTGCGCGCGCGCCGCGTCCGACAGGTCTCGATTGCCTGGAACGTCAAAAATCTCGGAAGCCGGGGGAATCGCCGTGGGCGACTCGGGCGGACGGTTCAGGTCGTAAACCAAACGCGAGATACAGCCCTCGACTAATGGCCCATTGAGCAACTCTGCCAATTTGCGCGCCACGCCCAGCGCGCCCGGATCCCACGCGATATGACTGTCACGCGCCGCATCATCCAACCCCAGCGCATCAAGCGAGGGAGGAATCCAATTGGCGGCGTGCTCGCACACGATGATGACCTCAGCCTCCGCAGCGGATGGCGTCTTGGCAAACGAGGGACCGAAATCAAAGGCAAAGGTATCTGTATTCATGTGAAGCATGCTCTTCAGCCGACACCCTTCTGTCAATATACTTTCTGTAAAAATTCTTTCATCAACGCCCAACCTGTAATAAAATGCCAAAAACCCGAGCAGGAGAGCCGTGGATGCCGACGATTGCCGAGAAACTGAAATCACGCGAATCTGACCTGACGCGTGCGGAACGGCAACTTTCGGCGGCGATCTTGGACAACTATCCGATTCCCGGTCTTGGCAGCATCACAGAGCTTGCGGAACTGGCTGAGGTCTCGACGCCGACCGTCGCGCGTATGGTGCAAAAACTGGGGTTCTCTGGCTATCCCGAATTTCAGCATGCCTTGCGCGAAGAATTGCGCGAAATCATCTCTAACCCTGTGGAAAAAAGGGCAGAACAGGCGCCGGAGCTACCAGAAGGCCATATGCTTAATCGGTATGCTGTTGCGGTCTATGACAATATTCGCGCCACGCTGGAAAATGTGAACCTCGAGGAGTTCGACACGCTCTGTGCGCTTCTCGCGGACACCAATAGTCGCGTACATATTGCCGGCGGGCGCCTGAGCGGAACGCTGGCACAGAACTTTTATCTGCACCTGCAGATGATCCGAAGAGATGTCTTCATGATTCCGCCGCGCGCCTCCTGGACCCACTCGGTTCTGGACCTGCTTCCGGGCGATACGCTGATTCTCTTTGACATCCGACGCTATGAGAACGCGACCCTTCTTCTGGCTGAGATGGCGCATGAACGCGGCGTGAAAGTGGTTCTGTTTACGGATCAGTGGCGCTCGCCAATTCAAAAAGAGGCAACATTCACCTTTGCCGCACGCATCGCGGTGCCCTCGGCATGGGATTCAGGGGTCGCGCTTTTGTTGTTGATCGAAAGTATGATCGCCAAGATCCAAGAGGACCATTGGGACACCGTGAAGGCGCGCAATGACGAGCTCGAAGCCGCCTTCGACCGTACACGCCTGTTTCGCAAATTCACCTGAGACCTGTTCGCCCGCCGCATTCATCGGTAGTTTGCCTCCCAACCGGGATGCACAGGCACAGCGATGACAGCGCGCAGGGACAGATTTCACCTCTCACCAGAGACCCACATCCTCACGCCCGAGGTGGCAGGTCTGGCGGAATTGCTGCATGCGCTCCGCGAAGGCCAGTCCATTCTTGCACAACCAGGGGCCGTCCCGATCCACGCCCAAGCGGAACAGACGCAATGGCTCTACTGCAAAAGCTCGGGCTCAACAGGATACGCAAAAACCATTCGGCGCAGCCCCGAAAGTTGGATTCGCAGCTTCGAGATGGACCGAGAGCTTTTTGCGCTTGGTGCCAGGGATACCTATGCAAGCCTTGGCAACCTTTCGCATTCGCTCACGCTATTTGCGGCGGTGGCGGCGTGCCAAATCGGTGCAGACCTCGCGATGCTGGGCGACTGCGGTCCGCGAGAACAGCTTAGTCGACTGGGCGAGTTCCACGCCTCGGTGCTCTATGCGACGCCAGCGCAGTTGCGACTGCTGCGCCGCGCTGCGGGAAAACGTCAACTGGAAGGGCTGCGATTGCTGTTTTCATCGGGTGGCAAGCTCGACCACGAGACGCGCGCCGGGCTTCAGCAGCTCTTTCCGGGCGCCCAGGTGATTGAGATCTTCGGCGCCACCGAAACAAGTTATATGACCATCGCAGGCCCGGACGCGCTCGAAGGGTCTGTGGGACAAGCCTACCCTGGCGTTGAAATCAGGATCGACAGCCCTGATGTGGATGGCGTGGGCGAAATCTGGATACGGAGTCCGTTTGTCTTTGATGGCTATGCAAAAGGAGAGAGCCAAGAGACACGTTGGAACAACGGATGGCTCACCATCGGCGAGATGGGACAGCTGGATGAGTCTGGCAACCTCTTTGCCAAGGGGCGCAAAAATCGCATGGTGACGGTGGCTGACAAAAACGTTTTTCCCGAGGAAATCGAAGCCGTCCTGATGCGCGTCCCCGAGGTCGAGATCGCCGTTGTCTGTGCAGTTCCGGATGTGCTGCGCGGGCATGTGATCCATGCCGCGGTTCAAGGCGAGGCCAGTCCCGCTGCGCTCCGACAGCTTTGCCGCCATCAAATAGGCGATCACGCCGTGCCCCGCAGCATACGCAAGGTGGCGAAGATCCCGATGCTGGCGGCGGGCAAACCGGACCTGCAGGCCTTGCGCGATCTTTGGGACGATCTGTGATGCCCTCCATTGTCAGCGCGCGCCGTTCCGCGGTGATCCCGCGCGGAGGCGCATTTACGGCGCTAGAGCCACATGAGCTTGCGGCACCTGTGATCCGCGCCTGCCTGGAAGACGCGGGCCTCACGAGGGATGAGGTCGGAGAGCTGATCCTGTCCAATGCTTTGGGTGCAGGGGGAAATCCAGCGCGGGTAGCAGCGCTGGCGGTTGGGCTGCCAGACCATGTCGCGGGGCTCAGTATAGACCGCCAATGCGCGGGCGGGCTGGATGCAATCCTACTTGGGCATGCATTGGTTCAGGCTGGTCAC
Organism: Epibacterium sp. HA2-3; assembly: GCF_055693725.2. Classification (NCBI taxonomy): domain Bacteria; kingdom Pseudomonadati; phylum Pseudomonadota; class Alphaproteobacteria; order Rhodobacterales; family Roseobacteraceae; genus Epibacterium; species Epibacterium sp. HA2-3. The sequence goes on from NZ_CM172490.1 coordinate 2,822,901, forward strand.
CATGAGGTCGTGATCGCCGGTGGCGCAGAAAGCTATTCCCGCCGTCCGCAGCGCAGCCGCACTTTCGCCGATGGACGCCCACCAGAACCCTACGCGCAAGCACGATTTACCCCGTGGCCGGATCGTGATCCGGATATGGCGGTGGCCGCGGCAGATCTGGCACGCATGCAGCACATCACCCGAGCAGAGCAAGATGACTGGGCCCAGCGCAGCCATGCTCTCGCAAGCTTGCATGAAGCCAGACGCGCCGAAGAGATCGTTTCAATCAACGGCGCGGTCAAAGATAGTTTCACGCGCAGCCTCACAGCCCGCCACTGCGCGCGCGCCAAAGTTGTCGCTGGCGACATAACGGCTGCGAATATGGCGGTGGCGGCGGATGCGGCGGCCTTTGTGGTTATTGTGAGCGAAAATATCGCGCGGCGTCTGCGCACGCGAGGGCTTTCGCTGATTGCAGGCGCAACACTCGGCGCGGACCCAGAGCAGCCAGGCCTCGCCCCGCTGCCCGCAATCCAAAAAGTGCTCACTCAGGCGCAAATTGAGCGCACAGATCTATGCCGCGCAGAAATCATGGAAGCCTTCGCCGTGCAGGCACTGGCCTGCATGCGCGGCGCAGCTTTGCCCGCGGACATCGTTAACCCCGCAGGAGGCGCACTGGCACAAGGTCATCCCGTGGGCGCCTCGGGCGCTCTCCTCGTGGTACGGCTGTTTCACGCGCTGCGCTGCGGAGATGGAATTGCTCTGGCCGCCATAGCCGCAGCTGGTGGCATAGGCTCTGCTGCCCTCTTTGAGGCTACATGAAAATGTGAAAAAGGCGCCGCGAAATGCAGCGCCTTTCCAATCATCGTAGATCCACCCAGATCACTTCAGATCGAAGCGATCCAGTTCCATTACCTTGACCCAGGCCTTGACGAAGTCGGCAACCATTTTGCCCGCATTGTCGTCCTGCGCGTAGACCTCGGACAGAGCGCGCAGCTGCGAGTTGGAGCCAAAGATCAAGTCGGCACGGGTGCCGGTCCATTTGACCTCGCCAGTGGCGCGGTCTGCGCCTTCAAAGATCTCGCCGCTGTCGTCCGTAGCGGTCCATTTGGTACCGAGATCGAGCACGTTGACGAAGAAATCATTGGTCAACTGGCCCTTGCGCGAAGTGAGAACGCCGTGGGCGCTGTCACCATAGTTCGCTCCGATTGCGCGCAGACCACCGACCAGCACCGTCATTTCCGGCGCCGAAAGTGTTAGCAGCTGCGCTTTGTCGACCAGCATCTCCTCGGTGGAGACCGAGAATTTCTTTGGCGCGTAGTTGCGGAACCCGTCGATCTGCGGCTCCATCACGTCAAAGCTTTCAACATCGGTCTGCTTGTCCGTGGCGTCGGTGCGTCCGGGTGTGAACGGCACCGTCACGTCAAAACCGGCGTCCTTGGCCGCCTTTTCAACGGCTGCGGAGCCCGCAAGAACGATCAAATCCGCCAACGACACCTTTTTGCCACCGGACGCGGCCGCGTTGAAAGAAGACTGAATACCTTCGAGCGCATTCAGGACTTTTTCCAGCTTGGCCGGTTCGTTTACTTCCCAGTCCTTTTGCGGCGCAAGGCGGATGCGGGCACCATTGGCGCCGCCACGTTTGTCTGAACCGCGGAACGTGGACGCAGAAGACCATGCAACGTAGACCAGATCCTGGACCGAAAGGCCGGAGGCGAGAATGTCTGCCTTGAGGGACGCAATATCTGCCTCCTCGATCAGCGCGTGATCGACGGCGGGCAGTGGATCCTGCCAGATTAGGTCCTCATCCGGAACATCCGCACCCAAATAGCAGGCCTTGGGCCCCATATCGCGGTGCGTCAGCTTGAACCATGCGCGCTTGAAGGCCTCGGCGAACTCCTCCGGGTTTTCATGGAACCGCTTGGAGATCGGCCCATAGATCGGGTCCATCTTCATCGCCATATCGGCGGTGGTCATCATGATCGGGACCTTTTTGCCGGAGCCGTCCACCTCGGGGGCGTGGTCATCCTCTTTGAGGTCCTTCGCATGCCAGATCCAGGCACCAGCCGGGGATTTGGTCAGTTCCCAATCATAGCCGAACAGGACATCAAAATAACCCATATCCCACTGGATCGGATTCGGCGTCCAAGCGCCCTCGATCCCAGAGGTAATAGTGTCCACGCCCTTGCCGGATTTGTGCGAAGAGAGCCAGCCCTGACCCATCGCCTCGATGGGCGCAGCTTCTGGTTCGGGGCCGACTGCGTCCACCGGGCCGTTGCCATGCGCCTTGCCAAAGGTGTGCCCCCCGGCGGTCAGCGCCACGGTTTCCTCGTCGTTCATCGCCATCCGGGCAAAGGTCTCGCGAATGTCACGGCCGGATGCGATGGGGTCCGGGTTCCCGTCAGGCCCTTCGGGATTCACGTAAATGAGACCCATCTGCACGGCAGCCAGCGGGTCCTCCAGCACGCGATCACCGGAATAGCGGGCCTGCTCGTGATCCGAGGTGGCAAGCCATTCGTCTTCAGCCCCCCAGTAAATGTCTTCCTCGGGCTCCCAAACGTCGGCACGGCCACCACCAAAGCCAAAGGGCTTCAGCCCCATGGACTCGATCGCGCAGTTGCCCGCGAGGATCATCAGATCGGCCCAAGAGAGCGCATTGCCGTACTTCTTTTTGATCGGCCACAGCAGCATGCGCGCCTTGTCGAGGTTACCGTTGTCCGGCCAGGAGTTCAGCGGCGCGAAGCGCTGCGTGCCAGTCGAGGCGCCGCCTCGACCGTCTGCGGTCCGGTAGGTCCCTGCCGAGTGCCAAGCCATGCGGATCATAAGCCCGCCATAGTGACCGTAGTCCGCTGGCCACCAATCCTGACTGTCGGTCATCAGCGCGATCAGGTCTTTCTTCACAGCGTCCAGATCGAGGCTCTTGAACGCCTCGGCATAGTTGAACGTCTCGCCGAGCGGATTCTGGCGCGCCTGATGTTGATGCAGGATCGAGAGGTTGAGCTGGTTCGGCCACCAGTCACGGTTTGATCTGCGACCCTTGTTGGTGTTCGCGCCCGAAAAGGGGCAGCCGCCGCCTGCGCCAATATCTTGTCCGTCCATGTCTTCCTCCAGAAAGTGTCCTTGGTGGGAACAGTTGTTCAAATGTCGGGGGCATCGCGGTCTTGGTTGCTGTTGGCGAATCCACAGAAGTCCTGACAGCTGCCCTCAGCAATCTTTATAGCAAGAGTTCAGAATTATTCTAAGTTGCATTTTCTCATAGTCGCTATAAGAAAAACAAATGATCAATATCACACTCAAGCAGCTCCGGTACTTCGAGGCGCTCACCCGGCATGGGCATTTTGGACGCGCGGCGGATGCCTGTGCGATCTCGCAACCTGCCTTGTCAATCCAAATCAAAGAGTTGGAGGAGACGCTTGGCGTCGTCTTGTTTGAACGCAGTGCGCGCCATGTGCGCCTGACAGGTTTCGGCCAAGACTTTGCAGAGCGCGCACGAGAAATCCTGCGGTCTGTTGATGAGTTGGGCGATCTGGCACGCGTCGCACAGGACCGGATGGTCGGTCGGCTGCGCATTGGGGTTATCCCCACGGTTGCGCCCTATCTGCTGCCTACGCTGATCCAGCGTTTGAACGCCCGGCATGACGGACTTGATGTCCATATCCGCGAAACCCTGACGCAGCGCCTTATCACGGAACTTTTGGAAGGGCGGCTGGACACAGCGATTGTCGCGCTCCCGGTGTCAGAATCGGGATTGGTCGAAACCGCGCTGTTTGAAGAGAAATTCGTCTTGGTCCGTCAGGCTTCGGATGCGGGCGCGCCGGTTCCCTCGCCCGAAGGCATGCGCGAAATGAAGCTCTTGTTGCTGGAAGAAGGCCATTGTTTTCGCGATCAGGCCCTGTCCTTTTGCAGCCTGCGTCCGGCGCTGCCGCGTGACGGGCTGGACGGCAGTTCATTGTCGACACTGGTACAGATGGTGGGCGCCGGTATCGGCGTTACGATCATCCCAGAGATGGCCGTCGCTGTGGAGACACGCTCTGCACCTGTCTCCCTTGCTCGTTTCCCAGGTGATGAGCCAGGGCGCACGATCGGGATGGTCTGGCGCAAGACCAGCCCCCTCGCGCCACAACTGCAAGACATCGCAGAGGTGGTGCGAGAGGCTGCCGAAGCGCTGGCACGCCGAAACAGAGATGTCTTACCGCTCTAGGAAAGGGGCCTAGCGCCCCTTCCAGACCGGATCGCGCTTTTCCGCAAATGCGCGCGCGCCTTCAAGATTGTCCTCGGATCCATAGAGCACATCGACCGTGCGCAACTGCCGTCCGGTGATCCGATTCATTGCGTCCTGAAACTTTGAGTCCTCTGCGTCGCGCACGATTTCCTTGATCGCCGCGTAGACAAGCGGCGGACCGGACGCGAGCAGACGCGCGAGTTCCCAGGCACGATCCATCAACTGATCCGCTGCAACGATCTCGTTCACCAGACCCCAGCGGTGGGCTTCCTCCGCATCAAACCACCGTCCGGTGAGCAGTAGCTCCATCGCGACGTGATAAGGGATGCGTTTAGGGAGCTTGATCGAAGCCGCATCGGCCACGGTGCCCGAACGGATCTCTGGCAGAGCAAAACTCGCATGATCTGCGGCGAGGATCATGTCCGCCGAAAGCGCCAGTTCCAGACCACCACCACAGGCAATGCCATTCACCGCTGCGATAACCGGTTTGTTCAGGTCGCGCAGTTCTTGCAGGCCACCAAACCCGCCAACGCCATAGTCGCCATCCACGGCATCGCCGCCTGCCGCCGCTTTCAAATCCCACCCGGGGCAAAAGAACTTGTCGCCACCACCGGTTATGATCGCCACCCTTAGCGCATCATCGTCGCGAAAGGCCTGAAAGGCCTCTCCCATCAGCCGCGAGGTCGCAAGATCGATCGCATTGGCTTTGGGCCGGTCCAGTGTCACCTCGAGGATGGCCCCCTCACGGTGGATCTTGATCGGGCTGTCTTGGCTCATTTTATTTTGTCCTTTCTGCGCATCAATGCATCTGCTGCGACGGCATCGCTAGGCGTGCAAATCAGCGGATTGATCTCGATTTCCTCAAAGCCCTCGGCCTCGGCGATCACATAGGCTTCGACCGCTCGGATCGCCCGCATGATCGCTGCGCGATCCGCAGGCGGTGCGCCTCGGTAGCCTTTCAGGAGTGGAGCGATGCGCAAGCTGTCAAGCGCAGCACTCAGCGCCGAATCCGAGGCCGGCAACAACACAGACGTGCTGTCCTGCATGACCTCCGTCAGTGTGCCACCTGCCGCCAGTGTCAGCACAAAACCATGTGCGGGATCTTTGGTCACCCCGACAAGCAGCTCCGCAACCGCACCGGTGATCATCTCTTCGACGAGGAACCGATCCGTGGGCATAGCAACGGCGGCATTGCTCACCTCTTGCCCACTTCGAAGGTTCAGGCGCACGGCGCCCTCTTCTGTCTTGTGGGCGATCCCCTCGCCCTTGAGCGCAACCGGGTAGCCGATGTCTGCCGCCACCGCTCGCGCTGCAACCACGCTGCGGGCAGGTTTGGAGCGCGGCACACGCAGGCCAAACCGTGCCAGCCACGCTTTGGCCTCGCCCTCCGGCACCAGATCAGGATTGCTATGGCTCTTGGTGGGCAACAACAGCGGGTGTGTGAGCTCCGGCAACGGGTGCCCTGCCGCCTCTGTCGCGGTGATCGCCTCAGATAGCCCCATGAACGGCACCACGTCGGCGGCGATGAGTTGCTCCATCACCGTTTCCGGCAGGAGCTCCGGCAAGGTTGCCACGAGCGCAATGGGCTGACCCGTTTGTTGCCGCACCGCGATTGCAGCCTCGATGACGCAGTCCCAGTCCGAGGCATCGCATCGGTCATCGCGGGGGAAGTCCACCACAATCATGGTCAGGCCCAGCTGCGGATCGACCATGGCGGCAAAAGCGCGCGTCATCGCGTCCACATCGCGCCAGATGTAAGTGTGGTAGTCCAGTGGATTGGCAAGCGCGACCATTGGTCCAAGAGCGGCGCGCAGATCCGTACGCTGGCGTTCATTCAACGGAGGAAAAGAGACGCCGCGCCCATGCGCCGTATCTGCCGCAAGGCTCGCTTCACCGCCGGAACAACTGATTGTTGCGATCCGCGTGGAGGGCAAGCGCCCAACCATGTGCATCAGCTTCAGCGTCTCCAGAAAGGATGGCAGATCATACAGCCGTGGAATACCCAGACGCCCCAGCAAGGCGCTGGCACCGGCGTCCCCCCCCGCGAGTGAGGCCGTGTGCGACACCGTTGCCGCCCGAGCCTGCGCAGATCGACCCACCTTGAGCGCGATGATCTGTTTGCCGAGTTGGCGGGCTTTTACTGCGAGCGATTCAAAAGCGCGCAGATCGCCAAAGCCCTCGATGTGAAGCCCCAGCGCCGTCACCCGATCGTCTTCGAGGAGCGCCTCTCCGATTGCGGCGATCCCAGTCTGAGCCTGGTTGCCACAGGTCACGACATACGCGAGCGGCAGCGCCCGTTTCTGCATCGTGAGGTTGAGCGCAATGTTGGAGCTCTGGGTGATGATCGCCACCCCTTTTTCCACGCGCTGACCACCATGTTGATCCGGCCAGAGCAGCGCCCCGTCGAGATAATTGATAAACCCATAGCAATTGGGGCCAAGGATCGGCATGGATCCTGCTGCCTCCAGCAGGTTCTGCTGCAGGTTTGCACCTTCGCTGTCCTCGGCCTCGGCTTCGAGAAATCCGGATGCAAAGCAAACCGCGCCCCCGGCGCCACGCTCTGCCAGCGCCCGCACCACATCAATGGTCGCAAGGCGGTTGATCCCGACAAAGCTTGCATCCGGCGCCGAAGGCAGAGCGGCAACATCGGCATACGCCGTGAGCCCGGCCACCTCTTCGGCCTTTGGATGCACGGGCCAGATCTCCCCCTCAAACCCCATTCTGCGGCATTGTTCGATGACGGCAAGACACCACGCACCTCCGCCGACAACGGCGATGGTTTTGGGTCTAAGTAGCCTGTTTAGAGACTGCATATAGATCTATTCGCTTGAACTGTTGCGGTCCAGATGCCCGAGGCTCTGTTCCGGATTGATAAGGTCACGCACACGGGTCTTGAGCTCTTTGACATCTGGAAAACCGCCATCGCGCTTGCGCTCCCAGATCATTTGGTCTCCCACGGAGATCTCAAAGGTGCCCCCGATTTCGCCGGGGACCAAGGTCACACCAGCGAGCTGTTCCTGAAAGGTCGACAGCAATTCCTGGCTCATCCATGCCGCACGCAACAACCAGTTGCACCCGATACAATATGTGATGGTGATATGCGGTTTTGTTGTGGGTTCAGCCGTGGTCGACACGATCAGCCTCCGTGTGGTCTCAGCATCTCGCGGCTGATGATGTGCCGCTGGATTTCACTGGTCCCTTCCCAGATACGTTCAACGCGCGCGTCGCGCCAGATCCGTTCCAGCGGGAGTTCATCCATCAGCCCCATGCCGCCGTGGATCTGGATGGCCTCATCCGCAACCATAGCGAGCATTTCGGTCGCTTTCAGCTTGGCCATGGACATGTCGGCCTCGGTGACGCTGCCCTGATCGAACTTCCAGCCCGCCTCCCAGGTCAAGAGATTGGCGGCTTTCAACTCCATCGCCATGTCGGCGAGCTTGAACGACACGCCCTGGAATTTGCTGATGGGCTGACCAAACTGTTTGCGCTGCGCGGCGTATTCCACCGCATGTTGCAGCGCTCGATCCGCACGCCCCAGACAGGTGGCTGCAACCTGCAGACGGGTGGCACCAAGCCAGGTGTTTGCCACCTCGAACCCCTGGTCGACCTCGCCAAGGATCGCCGACGACGGCAAGCGGCAGTCATCGAACTCCAGCACCTGATTGGTGTATCCCCGATGTGACACATTGCGATAGCCGTCGCGCACTGCAAAACCGGGAGTTCCCTTATCCACAAAGAACGCCGTGATCTTTTTCTTCTTGCCGCGCGGAGTGTCCTCCTCGCCGGTCGCCATAAACACGATGGCAAAGTCGGCAATATCCGCGTGAGAGATAAAATGCTTGGTCCCGTTCAAGACCCAGTCGTCGCCTTCCTTGCGCGCCGATGCTGTCATGCCACGCAGATCGGAGCCGGCGCCCGGCTCGGTCATTGCAAGACAGTCCCATTTTTCGCCGCGAATACAGGGGAACAGATATTTTTCTTTCTGCTCGTCCGTGCCCGCAAGAAGGATATTCGAAGGACGTGCCACGGCCGTCCAGTGAAGCGCATAGTTCGCGCGCCCCAGCTCTTTTTCGTACATCAACCACGACAGGGTATCGAGCCCTGCCCCACCGACCTCCTCGGGCATGTTTGCCGCATAGAGACCAGCCTCGATGGCCTTTGACTGGAGCTCTTTAATCAGATCCATATCCAGATGGCCGCTGCGCTCGACCTCGAGTTCATGCGGATACAGCTCGTTTTCGACGAAGGCCCGTGTGGTTTCGACGATCATCGCCTGTTCTTCAGTCATCCCAAAATGCACGAGCTCTCTCCTTGTTGGCGTATCTGCTTGCTCCACAGCCTATCCTTGGCGTAGCGTCCAGATCGTGCAGATAAGGCAAATTTCATGCAGAAATGGACAAATGATCTCGCCACAGCGAGCCGGGTGGACATTCTCCTATTTGATGACTTTTCCGGTCATTGCCTCGCAAATACCGTGGAGCCGATGCGTGCCGCCAATACGCTAGCAGGGCGCGAACTCTACCGGTGGCGATTTCTATCACTGAACAGCAGCCGTGTCGTTTCATCCTCCGGCATGGAGGTGACGGCCCATGCGCAACTGGCAGACTGCCGCGGGGACATGCTGGCCGTGATGCCAAGCTATAACTTTCTGCGCCATGATGCGCCAGAAACCCGGCGCGCCCTCCGTGCTGCGGCCATGCGCTATCGCGAGTTGGCGGGGCTCGATACCGGTCCCTGGCTTCTGGCCGCAGCGGGCTTGCTGGATGGGCGACGGGCAACCATTCATTGGGACGAGTTGGAACGGTTGGCGGAGGCCTACCCCGACATTGACGTCCAGCGCAGCCGCTACGTGCTTGATGGAAACAGGACCACCTGTACCGGCGCGCTCGCGGCATTTGATCTGATGCTGGAGCGGATCGGCATCGCTCATGGTCAAGCGCTGCGGCTGGAGGTTGCGGCCCTATTTATGTCCACCGAAGGCAGCGGCCCCACACCGGAATCGATGCTGGCACGGACAAAGGTCGTGGCCCGTGCCGTCGGGGTGATGCAAGCGCATGTCGAGGAGCCGCTCTCGATCCCGGAGATCGCTCGGCAAATCGGCCGTTCGCGCAAGGATCTTGAGGCACGCATGAAATCCGATCTGGGCGCCACTCCTGCAAAAGTCTATCGACGGCTGCGCCTCATTCAGGCTCGAAAGCTCATATTAGAGACTGATATTGGCATCTCAGAGGTCGCGACCCGCACCGGATATGAAAATCCGAGCGCGCTGACACGGGCTTTTCGAGTTGAATTCGGAACAACACCCCGCGCCCTGCGCGCCCCGACCTCGTGATGTCATCCACCGGCCTTTTTTACCCAGGTATCGACCACGCGCCCTCAGGCCATTCAAACCGAGGTCCCCTGCGATTTGCCGTCCAAAAGCTCAAGCACCGCAGCTGCAGGTCGACACAGCTTCACCCCATTTCGGCAGGCAACGATCGGTCGATTGACCAACTCCGGATGGGCGACCATCGTCTCAAGGATCAGATCCGCGCTCACATCATCGACCAAGAGGCCGAGCGCCTCGGCCGGAGAGCGCGTGCGCCGCAGCGCCGTATGCGGAGTCAGCCCGGCGGCAGCAAAAAGCCCCAAAAGCTGCGGGCGTGTCCAACCTGTGCTCAGATACTCCACAATAGTTGGCGCGTATCCTGCGTCGCGGATCATCCGCAATACGTCCCGTGATTTGCTGCAATCGGGATTGTGGTAAATGACGATATCCAAGGGCGTGCTCCGGCATGAGGTCATGAGGCTGTTATGAACTCGGATTACGGGTCTTGCACCCACCTGCGCAATCAATAACAGTAGGCCATGACACATAAGACCTTCCCAAGCTGGCCCGACGTCGCCCCCCAACTGATCGAAACTGCTGCCGGACGCAGCCCCGCCGATACCGTGATCCGTAACGGTAAATGGGTGAACGTGCACACGCGCGAGGTTCTTGAGGGACATGACATCGCGATCAAGGCAGGCAGGATCGCCTATGTCGGACCGGATGCCTCCTATTGCACGGGGCCAGAGACCGAGGTGATCGACGCTGAGGGGCGCTACATGATGCCTGGGCTCTGCGATGGACATATGCACATCGAATCCGGGATGCTGACCCCCGCAGAATTCGCCCGCGCCGTTATCCCGCATGGCACAACGACCATGTTCACTGACCCGCATGAGATCGCAAATGTCCTGGGACTTGAGGGCGTGCGCTTAATGCATGACGAGGCGCTGTTGCAGCCGGTCAATATCTACACGCAGATGCCGTCCTGCGCCCCCTCTGCGCCGGGGCTGGAGACCACCGGCTATGAGATCTCCGCCGAGGATGTCGCTGAGGCCATGACCTGGCCGGGGATCATCGGCCTCGGTGAAATGATGAATTTTCCGGGTGTCGCTCATGGTGATCCAAAGATGCTAGCGGAAATCGCCGCAACCCAGCGCTCCGGCAAAACTGTAGGCGGCCACTATGCCTCGCCAGATCTTGGACCGGATTTTGCAGCCTATGTGGCAGGCGGCCCCGCAGATGACCACGAAGGCACCTGTGAGGCGGACGCCATCACACGGATGCGACAGGGCATGCGGGCAATGGTGCGCCTCGGATCCGCCTGGTATGACGTCGAGGCCCAGATCACAGCGATCACCGAGAAGGGCCTTGATCCGCGCAATTTCATCCTCTGCACCGATGACTGCCACTCCGGAACGTTGGTCAATGAGGGTCATATGAACCGCGCAGTGCGTCACGCAATCGACTGCGGCTGCGATCCGCTGATCGCGATCCAAATGGCGACGATCAACACTGCAACACACTTTGGGCTCGAGCGCGAAATTGGCTCCATCACCCCCGGTCGACGGGCCGATATCATCCTGACATCTGACCTGAAAACGCTGCCCATCGAAGTGGTGATCGCGCGTGGGCAGATTGTGGCTGAATCAGGCTCTATTAAGGTGGAATGCCCCCATCTTGATTGGCCAGAAAGCGCTCGCGGTACGGTGCATCTGGGCCACACGCTCGCTGCGACGGACTTTGAACTGGCAGCACCAGAAGGGGCAAATGCCGTCACCGCAAATGTGATTGGCGTGGTGGAGAACCAAGCCCCGACCAAAGCGCTCAAAGCGGAGCTACCGGTGCGCGATGGTCTGGTTGAGGGTGAAGGCGATGTCTGCCAGATCGCCCTTGTTGAGCGTCACCGGGCCACAGGCGGCGTGACCAACGCCTTCGTGTCGGGTTTCGGCTACGAAGGGAAAATGGCGATGGCCTCGACCGTGGCGCATGACAGCCATCACATGATTGTGGTCGGCACTGACCGCACCCAAATGGCCCTTGCCGCCAACCGTCTGGCCGAGGTCGGCGGTGGCATCACGATTTTCCGGGATGGCGCGGAGCTGGCGTTGGTGGAGCTGCCTATTGCCGGTCTGATGTCCGACAGCCCGGCCTCAGAGGTCGCCGCCAATGCACAGAAACTCGTAGAGGCCATGCAGGCCTGCGGCTGCACTCTGAACAATGCCTATATGCAACACTCTCTCTTGGCACTTGTGGTGATCCCGGAACTGCGGATCAGCGATCTTGGCCTTGTAGACGTGCGTAGTTTCAAGAAAATTCCAGTAATCGAGCCGTTCAATGAATGATGTAAAAACACCTGACCTGCCCGCTGCCGAAAGCTTTACCGACGCCAAAGCGGCCGTAGCGCGCCTGATTGAGCTCTACGATAGCGCAACCAATTTTCTCTGTGACGAGTTTATTGCCGCGATGAGCGCCGGAGCTGCGCCGAGCAGCCGCATGCGAGCCTACTATCCCGAAGTGCGCTTCACCACCACGACCTACGCGCAGGTGGACAGTCGCCTGAGCTTTGGTCATGTGGCCGATCCCGGCATCTATTCCACCACCGTCACACGGCCCGATCTGTTTCGTCATTACCTGGAGCAGCAAATCGGGTTGCTGATCAAGAACCACGACCAGCCGGTGACAGTGGGGGTATCGCAAACGCCGATGCCAGTGCATTTTGCTGTCGCCTCGCGCCCGGGACTGACAGTACCGCAGGAGGGCGCCGCGCGCTTCACCCTGCGCGATGTTTTTGATGTGCCGGATCTCGCCACAACAAACGACGACATCGTAAATGGCACCTACGTGCCCGAAAACGGTGTCGGTCCGCTGTCGCTCTTTACCGCCCAGCGCGTCGACTACTCTCTGGCGCGCCTGTCACACTACACCGCGACCGACCCGGAGCATTTCCAGAACCATGTGTTGTTCACCAACTACCAGTTCTACGTGACAGAGTTCGAAGCCTATGCGCGCGAACAACTGGCCGATCCAGACAGCGGCTACACCAGTTTTGTCTCCACCGGAAACGTCGAGATCACCAAAGCGGATGGAGAGCTGCCAGCATCGCTCAAGATGCCGCAGATGCCGACTTACCACCTGAAACGCCCCGACGGAAACGGCATCACACTGGTCAACATTGGCGTTGGCCCGTCAAACGCGAAAACCGCAACCGATCACATTGCGGTCCTGCGCCCACACGCCTGGCTGATGGTGGGCCATTGTGCGGGTCTGAGGAACTCTCAGGCATTGGGAGATTTTGTGCTTGCTCATGCCTATCTGCGCGAGGATCACGTTCTGGATGACGACCTGCCGGTCTGGGTACCGATCCCGGCATTGGCAGAAATTCAGGTCGCGCTCGAGGAAGCCGTGGCAGAGGAAACCGGACTCGAAGGCTATGATCTCAAGCGGATCATGCGGACTGGCACCGTTGCAAGCCACGACAACCGCAACTGGGAACTGCGCGACCAGTCTGGTCCCGTGCAACGTCTGAGCCAATCCCGTGCGATTGCTCTTGATATGGAGAGCGCCACCATCGCCGCCAATGGCTATCGGTTCCGGGTTCCCTACGGCACGCTCCTGTGCATTTCCGACAAGCCCCTGCACGGTGAATTGAAGCTGCCCGGCATGGCGTCCGATTTCTATCGCACGCAGGTGTCGCGGCATCTGCTGATCGGGATCAAGGCAATGGAGCGACTGAGAACAATGCCGCTCGAGCGTCTCCACAGCCGGAAACTGCGCTCTTTTGACGAAACGGCCTTCCTGTAAAGGCGAAAATATGCTGTTTTCCACGGAAAATTGCTTGTTTGGCGCTTGATCTTGTGCGCTACGCGTTGTGTTGTCCCACTACATAACGCTAATGTTACGCGATGAGGCCCCAACACGTCGGGCAGTTTCAAGGAGAGCTAAGAATGTCCAAACCGATGACCAAAACTCAGCTTGTGGCAGCACTGGCTGAGGAAATGGACAGCGACAAGAAAACCGCTGGTGCCGCTCTGGATGCCGTTTGCAACCTGATCACCCGCGAAGTGTCTGGCGGCGGTGCCGTGACTCTGCCGGGTGTTGGCAAGATCTACTGCCGTGAGCGTCCCGAGCGCGAAGTCCGCAACCCGGCCACCGGCGAGAAGTTCATGAAAGAAGCAGACAAGGTCGTGAAAATGACCATCGCCAAAGCGCTCAAGGACAGCGTCAACGGCGAAGGCTGATCCACATCTGGATCAAGGCCAATGGCTTCGGGGCTGCCCTTTTGGGCGGCCCTTTTCTTTTGTACCAATCTCTTCGCGCTGCCTTTCCAGCCTCGCGGCAACTGGCTAACGTCCCGCCTTATCAATAGGGGACAAGTGATATGGATCTGCGCGCGATTTTGATGGGGTTGGCCTTCGCCCTGATGTGGTCCTCTGCCTTTACCTCGGCGCGGATCATCGTTGCGGATGCGTCTCCGCTCTTTTCTCTGGCGATGCGGTTCTTGCTCTCTGGTCTCATAGGCGTGGCGATCGCACGCGCCATGGGGCAGACGTGGCGCCTGACGCCCGCACAGTGGAAGGCGACGATCCTTTTTGGGATCTGCCAGAATGCGCTCTACCTCGGCCTGAACTTCGTGGCGATGCAATGGGTCGAAGCCTCTATGGCAGCCATTATCGCCTCCACAATGCCGCTCCTGGTCGCCTTGGCATCCCTGGTGCTGTTTCGCGAGCCGATCCGGCCTCTCGGCATGCTGGGTTTGGTCGCGGGCGTTGCTGGTGTTGCCTTGATCATGGGCACCCGGATCAGCGCCGGTGTCGACCTCCTTGGCATTGCGCTCTGCGGTCTTGGAGTGCTGGCGCTAACCACGGCGACGCTAGCCTTGCGCGGGGCGACCTCGGGTGGGAACTTCATGATGGTGGTTGGTCTGCAGATGCTTGTGGGCTCCGCTGCGCTCTTTCCCGCAGCCTTTGCGTTTGAGACCATTCGTGTTGACCCAAGCTGGCCTCTGGCGATCGCTTTTGTCTATACCACCTTCGTCCCCGGTTTGGCCGCGACTTTGATCTGGGTGATGCTCTTGAACCGGATCGGGGCTGTGCGCGCCGCGACTTTCCACTTCCTGAACCCGGTCTTCGGTGTCGCTGTTGCAAGCGCACTCCTTGGCGAGAGCCTCGGGCTCCTCGATATGGTTGGGGTCGCGGTTGTAACCTTCGGAATTCTGGCGGTGCAACTAGCGCGGCAACCCGCTACCGCAGCCCCAGCGCGCACGTCTACAGCCGAGCCGCAGATGGTTCAGCGTTGAACGACGGTGTTCACATTTGCGCGCATCTCAAGCACAAGAGAGCCAATAGGGATGGATTGGGGTTTGAAAACGCGCCCACCAACCCCAGCTATAGACGCATCCAATCAGGTGGGAGGGCCCCATGACCAAGTATTTCAAGAACCCCGACGCCATCGCTGCGCTGTCAGAAGAAGAATTCTACGTCACACAGAATTCTGGCACCGAACGTCCCGGCACCGGCAAGCTCCTGTCCAACAAGGAACCCGGCATCTATGTGGACATCGTCTCGGGCGAGCCGCTGTTTGCCTCGTCCGACAAATATGAATCAGGCTGTGGCTGGCCAAGCTTCACCAAGCCGATCGAACCCGCACATGTGCAGGAACTCGAAGATCGCACCCTCGGCATGATCCGTACCGAGGTGCGCTCTACCCATGGCGACAGCCACCTCGGCCATGTCTTTCCCGACGGCCCTGCTGATCGCGGCGGTCTGAGATATTGCATCAACTCGGCGTCCTTGCGCTTTATTCACCTCGACGACATGGAGGCGGAAGGCTATGGCGCCTACATCAACCAAGTGGAGGACAACCGATGACCACAACTGAACGCGCCGTTCTGGCAGGCGGCTGCTTCTGGGGCATGCAGGAGCTAATCCGCCATCGCAAAGGCGTCCTCAGCACCCGCGTCGGCTATACCGGTGGTGATGTGCCCAATGCGACGTACAAGAACCACGGCACCCACGCAGAAGGCATCGAGATCACCTTTGATCCCGAACAGACCTCCTATCGCGAGATGTTGGAGTTCTTTTTTCAGATCCATGACCCAACAACGGTCAATCGTCAGGGTAACGATATCGGTATGAGCTATCGCTCTGCGATCTACTACGTCGATGCGCGTCAAAAACAAATTGCCGAGGACACGATTGCCGATGTCGAAGCTTCCGGAATTTGGCCCGGCAAGGTCGTGACCGAAGTGGAACCCGTTGGGGATTTCTGGGAGGCCGAGGCAGAGCATCAAGACTACCTGCAGCGCCTGCCCAATGGCTATACCTGCCACTTTCCCCGTCCCGACTGGGTCCTGCCCAAACGGGATCAAGCTGCAGAATAACCCCTGTTAGAGCCTAGTTTTCGTGGGTTCTTGCAACAAATAGGCCGCTTCCAGTTGGGGGCGGCCTTTTGTTTGGTCGCTAAGCATGTGCCACGCGCGGGCGACCGCTTGCTTCTACGGTGAGGGTTGCCTCGACAAACACCTGCCGCGCCTCAACCTCTGCGGTGCGCAGATCCTTGGTCACATGCACATGGATATCTCCTGCCCCGGCTTCCTCTGCGGCTGCAACGGTCTCGGCGCGCAGGGCGTATTCTAGCGCCGTCAGTGCTGCTTCGCTCTCGGTGAAATCCACGGGGCCATCAGCCAGATGTACACGAAAGCGACCCTCGGACGGGGCTGTCACAGTGCCCGAACGGCGCTGCACAATCCGTCCGACCACGGCGCCGATTGCGTTTGCAACACCAGCGTGTTCAGGCAGGATCATATTGCAGCGTAGACGCTCCCCCACCGCCGGGTAATAACTAGGTGCTGATGCGCCCAATCCGATCACATCCACATTCACCCGCGCATCAAGCGCCACAAGCCCGGTGTGCCCCTGAAGCCCCCGTTGCAGCAGAACATGCCGCGCCAGATCAGACGGACTGCCACCAAACAGAGCCCGCTCTTCGGAGAAAACAGACTCTAATAAGGTCAATGCAGTCTGTTCGGTAAGTTGATCCACGATCATTTGGGCCAGCGTGTCCGCATCCTTTGCAACCATGTCGCCGCTCCCGACGCGGCGCTTGGCAAAGATTGTCAGCGCCTTGTGTGCCGCCTCATTGTCCCAGGTCGACACCCGCCCGAGAGCGTGACTCGCATCCGAAGGCGTCACACCGGCCATTTGCACCAACCCACGGTCGATCAGTCGGCTCAGGGCACTTTGGTCCACGCGCGATCGCAGCACCTCGCCAAGCGGACGGACATCCTGTCCGATCCGAGACAACAGAGCCTCCTCACGCGCACTCAGACCATGCGCTTGTTGCCCGGTCACGCCACGCACGAAACGCCCGTCATATTCCCCGATCACCTGCGCATGAAGCTGTGTGTCGAGCGCCGCATGAACGGTTTCCGGCGCCTGCGTGGCGATCAGGGAGATCGGCAAGACCCGGCGCGGCCCCAGCGCAACTCCACCACGCAGCCCTTCCCGCTGCAAATGCACTTCGCTGTCGCCTCCAAGCCCCGTGGTGCGCATGGCGACTGCCTCGACCATGGTGCGATATCCGCCAACTTCTGCACCGTCCGGATCGATCTTTGGCAGGCCGCGTTCGATCAAGGCAACATCGGTGGTGGTGCCACCGATATCGCTGACCAACGCATTTTCTGCTCCCGTCATCCACCGCGCTCCGACAATGGAGGCGGCAGGCCCGCTGAGGATCGTTTCGATGGGGCGTGCGCGGGCCTGGTCCGTGGACATCAGGGCACCGTCACCCCGAACCACCATCATCGGCGCCTCCACCCCCAGCGCCGTCAACGTATCCGCAGCACGACCGATCAACCGGTCGATCATCCCAATCAGCCGCGCATTCAGAACGGCCGTCAGCGCCCGCTTGGGCCCATTGAGCTTTGCCGAGAGCTGATGCGAACAGGTTACAGGCGCGCCGGTGTGCTCTTGAATGAGGCGCGCGACTTCCAATTCATGGGCCGGATTGCGTGTCGCAAAAACGCCCGCAACGGCAAAGCCGCTCACACCAGTAGATTCAGTCTCTAAAAAGGCGATAAGAGCCTCTTTGTCCAACACAGCTGCTTCGGAACCTGCATGGGTGTGGCCACCAGCGAGGAGCAGGACCGGATCCCCCTTGAGCGCAGTGTCCAGGCCGTGACGCTCCAGATCCTGCGCGCTGAAGCCGATGTAGATCAAAGCCACGCGCCCGCCCTGCCCTTCAACCAATGCGTTGGTTGCAAGCGTAGTGGACAATGCGGCCATGGAAATATCCGCGGGCGCAACACCGGACTGCGCCAACACCGCGCGGACCGCGCCGCCGACCCCAATCGCAAGATCCTCGCGTGTGGTGAGCGATTTGGCCGAGGCAATCACCTCGGACTCATCGCGGATCAACACCGCATCGGTGTAAGTCCCACCCGTGTCGATCCCAAGCAATATCGCCATCTCGCCCTCGCAGTCCGTATTTGTCTGCTCCGGTTTAGCGACTGGTTGCGTCACGTCCACTCTGTTTGCGTCATTACGGCAACCGGGCTGCCGCCCAGCGCGCAGCCTCGGCAACCGTGGGATCAGGATCATCGCAAAGCGCCTGCGCAAACACATGCAACCCTGCATCACCCGAGTTCCCGATAGCATAGAGCACATTCCGCACAAAGCGATCCCGGCCAATGCGTTTGATCGGTGAGCCAGAGAACCGCGCACGAAACGCAGCGTCATCCAGCTGCGACAACTCCGCAAGGGGCGGAGCAATGGTTCCCTCGCGCGCGGCATAACGCATATCAGAGGCCTCTACCGCAAACTTGTTCCACGGGCAGGCTGCAAGACAATCGTCACACCCATAGATCCGGTTGCCAAGCTTTGTGCGCAACTCCTCCTCGATCGGACCTTTGTGCTCGATTGTCAGATATGAGATGCAGCGCCGCGCATCGAGCTGGTACGGCGCGGGAAAGGCGTCGGTCGGGCACGCCGTCAAACAGGCGCGGCAGGACCCGCAGTGATCCGGCTCCGGCGCATCCACAGGCAGGTCTAATGTTGTAAAGATAGACCCTAAAAAGGCCCAGTTGCCCCAGTCTCTGCTCACAAGGTTGGTGTGCTTTCCTTGCCATCCCAGCCCAGAAGCCTGGCCGAGTGCTTTTTCAGGCACCGGCGCGGTGTCGACAAAAACCTTTACCTGCGCCTCGTCAGGGGCCTCTTCGATCAACCACCGCGCCAAGCGTTTGAGACGTTTCTTGACAAGATCATGATAGTCCTTCCCTCGCGCGTAAACCGAGATCGCGGCACGATCGGGCAAGTCAACAACGGCCATGGGATCTTCGTCCGGTGTGTAGCTTTCAGCCAGCATGATAACGGAGCGCGCCTCCGGCCAGAGCGCGGCAGGGTTTTCGCGCCAATTGATCCGCTCGGCCATCCATTTCATCTGACCGTGATACCCGGCCTCGAGAAACGCGCGCAGACGCTCCGGCACCTCAGGGACATCCCAGGGCCGACACAGACGTACCGAGGCAAAGCCTTCAGCCTTTGCCTGCGCAATCAGTCGTGTCTTGAGTTCGGCTGCCGTTTCCATCGTCACAGACCTAGCGATCCCACAAGAGAGGTCAATATCAGAGCGGCCATGACCAGGGCACACTGAGGCCAATGGCGACGGATCCGCAAACCTGTGACCGACTCCTCCTTAGGGGCGTGTTGCCATCAAATGCTCTGCGACAGCTTGATAGGCAGGAAGCGAGGTTGGGTCGATAAATCCGATCTGCGCTTTGGGAAATGAGGAAAGCCGTACCAGCACCATTTCGGCCGTGGGATCCACATAGATTGTCTGACCGTGAACACCGCGCGCCGCATAAGCGCCATGCGCATTGTGGAGTACCCACCATTGGCTGGTGTAGCTGCCAGCACCAAAGGTGGGAAAACCATCGCCGAACTTGGACCGGTCGCCACCGGCGCTGATCTTGGCAACCACCTCGGTGGGGAACAGGCGCTGCCCATTAAGCTCCCCTTCGTTCAGCATCAGCTGTCCCAATCGCCCAAGATCACGCAGACCCGCGGTGATGCCGCCACCAGCGAATGGAACACCCTTGGCGTCCACGGTTTGATAGGCATCCTGCTCCACCCCCATCCGGCGCCAGAGACGATCGGACACAACATCGGTGACCGACTGCCCCGACACGCGACTGATGATCCAGCCCAGCATATCGGAGTTGATGGTTTTATAGTGAAACGCGTCCCCGTGATTGCCCTCTGGCATCACCTGCTGCAGGTATTCCCAATACCCGTTCGGCCCTACATACCCCTCTGGTTTTGGGAGCGGGCTAGCCGCGTTGGAATAGAGCCAGATATCCGCGTTGGGGTCTGAGTAGTCCTCGGAGTACTGCACCCCGGTTGTCATATCCATCACCTGACGCACGGTCGCAGTCGCAAAGGCGCTGTCGCCGATCTCGGGGATGATGTCACGCACCAATGCCGTGTCATCTAGCAGCCCCTCAACAACCATGATTTCCGCCATAAGACCGGTAAAAGACTTGGTCATGGACATGATCGCGTGTTTGCCGTCCTCTTCAAGGCAACCAAAATAGCGCTCATAGACAACTTCGCCTTTATGCAGGATCAGCATGCCATCGGTGTAATTCGCGTAAAGCGACTGCTCCCACGTCATCTCTGCATCACTGTTCTGAGGCATGAAGGTAACCGCATCGATCTCCGCTCGCAGCTCGGCAAACTCGGACGCGGAAGGGTAGGTCAACGGCACCGGAGCGCTGAGTCCGCGACTGATCTCCTCGGTCGGTAAGAACTCGCGCAAATGACAGACCGACCAGCGCAGTCTTGGAAAGCTGAAGTAGACGCTGTCAGGTTGGGTAATGATCTTGTCAGCGGGCGGTGGAAAGCCTTGCATCCAGCCCATGACATTGGGGTCGGATTCTTGCGCAGACAGCGGTGCGGATTGCGCGCCCGCCTGCGATGAGACGACAAGCGCAACCGCCGCCGCCAGAGTTGCTGCAAAGAAATTAGAAGTTGACGACGACATTGATGAAACCTCCTGTCCAAGGGTCCGCAGTTGCACCGATGACATTGTCGATGCCAGCACCGGGAAAGGACACAGAGATCCCAGCAGTCAGAAACGTATTGCGGTTGATAATTCTGCTGTATTCGAGAAACAGGTCATCGGCGAGATGACTATCCGTGACCCCCGACACGACATTCCCGTTCAGATCGACGCGCGTTGCCTGCCCGAATTGGACGGGGCTGTTGAGCTCATTCGCCCGGATGTGCGCATACCGTAGCGTCCAGGTGTCCTGTCGTGACGGTTGAAGGCGCAAGGCCAGCGTCAGCGCGTTCACATTCGAGTTGATGAAGGTGGAGGCGGATTTTGATCCCGTGGCCCAGGCGCTTGGGCTACCTTGATAATAGAGTGGATCAAACCGCTCGAGTTTTGTGGTGTTTGGATCGTCTCCGGAAAAGCTCTGATATCCAATGGTGAGATTCGGGGACCAGGCCAGACCCTCGAATGTGTAGCCCGCCGTGACCCGTCCGGCCCAAGCCTCCAGGTCGATGCGGTCATTCCATTGATAGGCGACCTCTCCGGTGAACGTCCAATTCTCCAGCCCGTTATCAAATGGATTTGTGCGCCCATACAGGCCAAGCGTACGAGTTCCTTCGCGCCCCCCGGGAAGGATGCTCGGGGCGCCGACACCACCGGGGGCTGCTTTCGGATAAGACGATTCGGAGTTCAGAACATCCACATAGGTGACGCCCAGATAGCCACCTGCCGGGGCGTCGTACCGCAGATCAACCCCCGCCAGATTGTTGTTTCCATCTGTCGAGGGCAGTTCATTCGGATCAAGGTAGAATGCCGTCCCCGAGACCTGCCCCAATGTGAACCGGCCAATCGCCGCCCCTTCCCAGGCCTTGCGGGGCCCAAATTTCAACGCACCACGTTCAAAACCACTGGTCGCGCCATTGGCAATCAGCATGCCTGTGCCCAGCGTGAGCTCGCGTGCACCAAGAGACAGATCATACGTCGCATCCGGTCCAAGCCTGCCACGAATCGCGATGTAGGCCTCCTCCAGCGTGGTGGCGCCAGTATCGCCGTAGTCAAAAGCATCCTTCCCCCATGTGTAGGACGCCACGCCGGAGAACTTGCCATAGAGCGTCGCGCCGGTATCAAGCCGATATTCAAAGCTGATGCCCGGCTTGATGTAGCTTTCAAGCCAGCGGGTATCGGGATCAAACCCGCTACCCGGCGCGGTGGTGGCAGCGAGATCCCAAAAGAGATTGTCCTCTGCCACCGCATTTAATCCCGCCTGAAAATGCCCACGCACTGTCAACGCATCGCGCTCGTATAAGAGCATCGGGTCGCGTTCCTGAGCAGACGCCGCAATGGCAAGGGAGGAGGCGCTCGCAACAAGGCAATATCGTCTCAAGACTCTCATGGCTTTCTCCCTCACTCGATCTATGGCTTGGCACAGTCTTAGGCTGATTTTCGTCGAGGCTAGCATCTTAGATCGCACCACGATAGCGCGCCTGCAGAATCACCCACCAAAGTCCCAATGCGGCTTCATCCGGCAGGGGTTCAAATCAACAAGCGACCAAGCCCGTCTGCCAATCTCGTTTCGTCATAGATTTTGGGGCTTCAAGCGCGTTACAGCGGCAGCGAGATCGAGTTGGCGTAAGAGGTGTCGAGTTTAGAGAAGTGAGCGATTTCCTGCACCAGCTCTCACAGGAAGCGAAACTCAATATCGGTTTTGCGTGATATCTACGCGCTCCGATCGGGTATTGTGAATGCAGTTTTCGCTGCAAGCCGCGATATTTGGAGAAAGTGGTGAGCCGTGCAGGATTCGAACCTGCGACCCACTGATTAAAAGTCAGTTGCTCTACCAACTGAGCTAACGGCCCACTCTCTGTGAAGACTTATTCCGGCCTTCTCGGACAACCTGATAACTGGATTAGTCTATAAAGATCAACTTGTTATTCAGAACCGGACCGTTGCGCGTTGGTGTGTTGCACCGTTCCGATAGGGGGGGCTTCTACGGTTTAGCCAGCAGAGGGTCAACCCCTTTTTCGAAGTTTTCTGCGCTATCTCTGGATTCATTTTAACATCAGGTCTATATGCGCTTCATGACCTCCCCAGGATCCGATCATATGTTGCCGTTCATGAAGATGCATGGGCTTGGAAATGACTTTGTCGTCATCGATGCCCGCGAGTCAGATATCGAAATCACCCCTGCAATGGCCAAGGGGATTGCCCACCGCCAGATGGGTCTCGGATTTGACCAACTCGCCGTCATCGCTACCGCTGACGCGTCTACAGAAGCGGATGCGCATCTGGTGTTCTACAACGCTGACGGCTCTACTTCAGGGGCCTGCGGGAATGCGACACGCTGTATCGCAAGGTACCTGATGGATCAGAGCAACAAGCCGTCGCTGCGGTTGACAACCGACCGGGGTGTCCTGATTGCAACGGACGCAGGTGAGGGGCTGACCTCGGTGAACATGGGTGCGCCGCAGCTCAGTTGGGATGAAATCCCGCTCGCGGAGGAGTTGGAAACGCTAGAACTCCCCATCGAAGGCGCGCCAAGCGCCACTGGCATGGGCAACCCGCATTGTACGTTCTTTGTTGAGGACGCAGAGGTGATACCACTGGCGGAATTTGGTCCTCGTTACGAACATCATCCCCTCTATCCGGAACGCACCAATGTTCAGATCGCCCATGTCGTTGGCCCGAACCATCTCAGGATGCGCGTCTGGGAGCGCGGTGTTGGCATTACCCTTGCATCAGGCTCCTCCTCCTGCGCAACAGCGGTAGCAGCCGCCCGCAAGGGTCTCACAGGGCGCAAGGTACAGATCGATCTGGATGGAGGTACACTGTGGATCGATTGGCGCGACGATGGGGTCTGGATGACCGGACCAACAATGCATGTCGCCAATGGCAGCTTTACACGGCAATTCCTCGAAAGCTTGTCCGAATGAGCAACGCGCCAAAATTCACAACGCTCGGCTGTCGGCTCAATGCCTATGAAACAGAGGCCATGAAGGAGCTCAGCCGCCAGGCGGGCCTTGAGGGTGCCGTAGTGGTCAATACCTGTGCCGTAACCGCCGAGGCAGTGCGCAAGGCGCGTCAGGAAATTCGCAAACTGCGGCGCGATCACCCGGATGCGCCCATCATCGTCACCGGATGTGCCGCCCAGACCGAGCCGGAAACCTTTGCCGCGATGAGCGAAGTCACGCAGGTCATTGGCAACACCGAAAAGATGCAGCCCGAAACATGGCAGCGCATGGCCAAGGGGCCGGATTTCATCGGCGCCACCGAAAAAGTGCTGGTGGACGACATCATGTCGGTGACAGAGACCGCAAGTCATCTGATTGATGGGTTCGGGACCCGGTCCAGGGCCTATGTGCAGGTCCAAAACGGCTGCGATCATCGCTGCACCTTTTGCATCATCCCCTATGGCCGCGGCAATTCCCGCTCCGTGCCTGCCGGCGTTGTTGTGGATCAGATCAAGCGTCTGGTCGACAAAGGCTACAACGAGGTGGTGCTGACCGGGGTCGATCTGACCAGCTGGGGCGCGGATTTGCCCGCAAGTCCCAAGCTGGGAGACCTTGTGATGCGAATCTTGAAGCTCGTCCCAGATTTGCCCCGTCTGCGTATCTCGTCGATCGATTCGATCGAAGTGGACGAAAACCTGATGCAGGCCATCGCCACAGAGCCACGCCTGATGCCCCACCTGCATCTGAGCCTGCAACATGGCGATGATCTCATTCTAAAGCGGATGAAACGGCGCCATCTGCGCGATGACGCCATTCGGTTCACGGAGGAAGCCCGCAAGCTGCGTCCGCAGATGACCTTTGGCGCGGATATCATCGCCGGCTTTCCGACCGAAACCGAATCGCATTTTGAAAACTCGCTCAAACTCGTAACCGAATGCGACCTCACCTGGCTGCATGTCTTCCCCTATTCCAAGCGCGAGGGAACCCCAGCCGCCAAGATCCCGTCACAGGTCAATGGCAATGTGATCAAGGAACGTGCTGCGCGCCTGCGTGCCATCGGCGAAGCACAGATTACCAGACACCTCTCCGAGCAGATCGGTCGTCAACATAGCATCTTGATGGAAAACCCTCACATGGGGCGCACAGAACAGTTCACCGAAGTGCGCTTTGCCACACCGCAGACCGAAGGCGCCCTCGTTCAGGCGCAGATCACCGGGAGCGATGGGCTGCAGCTCACCGCCTGACGCCGGGAGGCCGCCCAATGGCGCTGATACTGTTTCTGCATGGCCCCTCCAGCAGCGGCAAATCCACACTCGCCAAAGCGATCAGAGAGGCTTCCTCCCGACCGCTCCTGCATCTCTCCATCGATCATCTGCGCGACAGCGGAGCCTGGGAGCCGCAGGCCTACCCGGATTGGGCAGGAGCGCGCGCTGGATTCTTCTCCGGCTTTCACAGGGCGGTCAAAGCCTTTGCGGATGCCGGGAACGATCTGATCCTTGAGCATATCCTCGACACGCCGGGCTGGCATGCTGATCTCCAGCAGCTCTTTTGCGGCCACAAGGTCATTTTCATCGGCCTCACGCCCTCGCTATCCACGCTCGAGACCCGCGAGGCCGCGCGCGGCGACCGCCCGGCGGGCAGCGCAGCGCGGGATTTTGAACATGTTCACCGCGACCTCAGCTATGATCTGACGCTGGATGGCTCCGCCCCCCTCCAGGAGAGTGTCAGATCCATCCTGTCGATGACCTCTGCACCACTAGCCCGCTCCCGGTTCTTCAACTGATCCCCTCCCCCTTCTTCTAACGGCAAATATCCCGGGGTGAATGCGCCGTCAGGCGCAGAGGGGCTGGCCCCATTTCTAGAATCAAAAAAACCCCCGCATCCGAAGATGCGAGGGTTTCTCAAACTTTCAGCAGGATACCCTTAGGAGGTTTTCTTGCCTTTGTGCGGGGCCCAGAGGCGTTTGTTGGTGAGGTAAAGCAGAACCGACAGCACGGTCAGGAACAGCACACCAACAAAACCGGCTTGCTTGCGCGCCATCATCTTGGGCTCTGCAGTCCACATCAAAAACGCCGAAACATCCTTCGAGAGGTTCTCGAGGTCGTTTTCATGACCGTCGATGAACTCCACCTGCTCATCCGCGAGCGGCGGTGCCATCGAGATCCAGCCACCGGGGAAGGCGGTGTTCTTGTAGAACGTGGTCCCGGCTTCCACCTTGGTTTCGCCGGTGTAGCCGGTCATCAGGGAGGCGATGTATTCCGCGCCGCCCATGCCCTTGAAGAGCTGGTTGATGCCAAGGCCATAGGGACCGTGGAAACCCGCACGCGCCTTTGCCATCAGGCTCAGATCCGGTGCGCCAAGGGCCGTGTTCTCCGGGAAATGATCCACCGGTTTGGCCGAGCGGAAATCATCAAGCTCGGGGTCGAACACCTCGAAGTTGTCCGCCGCGTAAGCCCGGACCTGATCTTCGGGCATGCCCGGGCCATCAGAGTCAGAGAGAGTGCGGATCGGTACTTGCTTCAGACCGTGACATGCCGCGCAGACCTCGGTGTAGATCTGAAGGCCACGCTGAAGCTGGTTCTGGTCGTAGGTGCCAAACGGCCCCTCAAAAGAGAAGGCGTAGTCTTCGACATGGCCGCCTGCCCCAGCCGCGAAAGACGCGGCCGGAACAAGTGCCAGAGCAAAGGCAGCACCGGTTACAATTTTCTTGAACATTGGTAGCTGTCCTTCTTCTTATTCAGCAGGAGTAGCTTCGGATTTCTTGCCGTAGTGGGCATTGAAATCGTCTTCGATGGTGGCGGGGATAGGTTCTGGCTTCTCGATCACACCCAGAAGCGGCAGGATCACGAGGAAGTATGCGAACCAATAGGCCGATGCGATCAGCGAGAAGGTCGCATAAGGCTCTTCCGCAGGCATCGCCCCCAGCCACATCAGGGCAAAGAAGTCGATGACCAGAAGCAGGAACCACCACTTGAACTGCGGGCGATACTTGCCCGAGCGCACACGAGAGGTGTCGAGCCAGGGCGCCAGTGCCATGACGGCAATCGCACCAAACATCGCCAGAACACCAAAGAACTTCGCATCGATGATACCACCAGTCACAAAGGAGGCGATCTGTACAACCCAAACTTCAGAGGTGAAGGCACGCAGGATCGCGTAGAACGGCAGGAAGTACCATTCCGGGACGATGTGCGCAGGTGTCACCAGCGGGTTGGCCTCGATGTAGTTATCCGGGTGGCCAAGATAGTTCGGCATGAAGCCGACAATCGCCCAGAAGATCACCAGCACAACCGCGAGGCCGAGGAAATCCTTGATCACGAAGTAGGGCCAGAACGGCAGGGTGTCTTTCTTGGCTTCTTCCTTGGAACCGCGACGCACATCAACACCGGTCGGGTTGTTGTTGCCCGTGGTGTGGAAGGCCCAGATGTGAACGATCACGAGGGCCGCAATCACGAAGGGCAGGAGGTAGTGCAGCGAGAAGAAGCGGTTCAGGGTCGCATTGCCCACCGAGGGTCCGCCCAGAAGCCAGGTCTGGATCGGCTCGCCGATGAACGGGATCGCGCCAAAGAGGCCGGTGATCACGGTTGCACCCCAGAAGGACATCTGACCCCAAGGCAGAACGTAGCCCATGAAGGCGGTGCCCATCATCATCAGATAGATCAGCATGCCCACGATCCACGTGATTTCACGCGGGGCCTTGTAGGACCCATAAAACAGGCCGCGGAAGATGTGGATGTAGACGGCAACAAAGAACAGCGATGCACCATTCATGTGCAGATACCGCAGCATGTAGCCGCCGTTCACGTTGCGCATGATGTGCTCGACAGAGGCAAACGCCAGATCGGCGTGCGGCGTGTAGTGCATCACCAGCATGATGCCGGTCACGATCTGCAGCGCCAGACAGAAAGCGAGGACGATGCCCCAGATCCACCACCAGTTCAGGTTCTTCGGGGTGGGGATCATGATGGTGTCATAAACGAGGCCAACGATCGGCAGGCGGCTGTGCAGCCACTTCTCTGCGCCCGTCTTTGGCTCGTAATGGTCGTGCGGAATACCAGACATTGCGTGCGCCCCTCCTTATCCCAGCTTGATGGTGTTTTCGTCGGTGAACTCTGCCACCGGGATGTGAAGGTTCTGCGGTGCGGGGCCTTTGCGGATACGACCTGCGGTATCGTAGTGCGAGCCGTGGCACGGGCAGAACCAGCCGTTGAATTCGCCGGCACCGTCGCCGAGCGGAACACAGCCGAGGTGGGTACAGACACCCATCATCACCAGCCATTCACCATTCTCATCAAGAGTACGGTTTTCATCCGAAGCATCGGTCCCCGGCTTGTTGGGGTTCTCCGAAGAGGCGTCGATCAGCTCTGCCATCTCGACAGCGCGTGCTTCGTCAATTTCTTCCTGTGTGCGGCGGCGAATGAACACCGGCTTACCAAGGAACATAACAGAGATCTGCGTGCCGACGTCGACGCCTGAAATGTCCACAAGGATGGAGGACAGGGCCTGAACGTCAGCCGAGGGATTCATCTGGTTGACCAGTGGCCAAACGGCGGCACCCGCGGTGACTGCCCCTGCGCCAGCGGTGGCGTAGTAGAGGAAATCTCTCCGGGTTCCTTCGTGGTCTTCTGCGTGGGACACGAGTTTTCTCCAAGTTTCAGCGCCCGTTTAGGGCAAACATGCGCTTACACCGCAATAAACGCGGTGACTCAGCCGCGTGTCTAGCGATGCAAACCGGGTTCGTCTAGCGGTCAAAGCAGCGCAGGCCCGCTTGAATGATGCATTCTGTCGCAGAACTGTTGCACTGCTGCGCCTTCAGTACCTATCTGCGTTAGCTTCCTTTAAAACGAAGTGAACTCCGATACTCAACTTTGGCGCGGATTCGTGGCCACCATGGCGGGGCGCGTTTCAAAGGTTTTGAACCATGCGGCCAACTCGGGCGCAGCGGCGCGCCAGTTCAGATCAGGGTGCCTAAAATCCACATAGTCCAGGGCCGCAGCAACAGCCAATTGGCCAATATTTATTGGGCCGGACAACAAAGGCATCCAGCGCGCCTCTACAGCACTGCAACCGCCAAGCACCTTGCGAGTCTGTCCCTCGAGGCAAGCATCCCATTGTTTTTCAGCTGGGCGCAGGCGCTTTTCGTAAGACATGGAGACCGCAGCATCCATGATCCCGTCGGCTGTCGCCTCCAGAACCTTTATGTCCCAACCGCCACGGTACAGCGTGCTCCCTGCGCGGGAGTCCAAAAATTCGCAAATAACCCGACTGTCATAAAGGGTGGGGCCGCCTTCGCGGGCCAGAGCTGGGATTTTTGCCAGCGGATTGCTGGCAGCAAGGGCCGAATCCGGTTCTGTCACCGTGGTGGCAACAAGCTGCAGTTCCACGTCATCCAACTGCTCTGTCTCGTGCAGAACCAGAACCACTTTGCGAACAAAGGGGGAAGCGGGCGAATAAAAAAGCTTCATCTCATGAGGTCTCCCAAGTTGGCGCAACTCTAGCGGGTAGATGCCCGTTTGGGAAATGGGTGATCGCAAAAACCGCACAGAGCGGCTGGCATTTCGACGCAATCCCTCGTCACGAAATCAGGCTCCGAGGTATCCCCGAAGCGCTGGCGGCGGGTTGTCCAACAAGGCATGCGTCGGCGCAGGAGGATACAATTGACCTTCGGCTATCAGGATCACCTGATCGGCAATGCGGCGCGCATCATCTGGATCATGACTCACCATCAACAAGGTGACACCGTTTTCAGAGGTGATTTCCTTGACGAGATCGAGCATCTCGGCCTTGAGCGCCGGCCCCAGTGCCGCAAACGGCTCGTCCAGAAGCAAAATATCGCGTCTTTGCACCAACACCCGGGCCAGCGCCGCACGGCTTTGCTGCCCTCCCGAAAGCTCTGCTGGCTTGCGCTCCTCCAGGCCGCCCAGCCCCACACGCGCAATGGCCTCCTCCACAGTCTGCCTCTCCTTCGACGTGAGCTTCCGATTGGGATCAATCCCAAGCCCGGCATTCTGGCGCACGGTCAGGTGTGGAAATAGATTGCCATCCTGAAAGAGCATCGCCACCGGGCGTTGTCCCGGCCTGTGCGCAGTGAGATCCTCGCCACGCCAGAGGACCTGACCCGCGTGCAACGGTTGAAACCCCGCAATCGCCTCGAGCAGGGTGGATTTCCCGGCACCCGAAGGCCCGATAACCGCCACGGAGTCGGCCGCGCCTATCGACGCCGTGCCCGACAGACAAAAGCTGCCTTTGCGAATATCGAGATTTTCAAGCCTCAGCATGAAAACGCCCTCCCCGGTCCAGCGCCCAGAATGCACCTATCGACAACACAAACAACAGGAGCGCCGCTGCCTGCGCCGCCTCCATCCGGTAGGCCCCCATCAGCCGGTAGACCTGGAGCGGCAGGGTGGCGACTTCTGGATCAGCAAAAAGTGCGATTACACCAAGATCGCCAAGCGAAAGCGCAGCAGTAAGCCCGGCTGCGAATCCGATCTGCGCGCGGCAGCGCGGCAGCAGAACAATCCTCCAGACCGTACCCGCGCGCATATCCAGCGCCAAGGCAAGACGGCCATTCTGCCAAAGCACCTGCCGCAGGCGTGGCACGAGGATGCGCAGCGCAAAGGGCAAGGCCATTACCATGTTCACGAGGGCCGTCACCGGAAGAGCCAAGAGGCGCGGATCCACAAAGGGATAGACCATGACAAACAATCCAGTCCCTATCACCAATGGCGACGCGGCGAGCCCAAGGATCCCCGCGACCTCGCCCAGGCGCTTGCGTCCAAGCGCGATGCTCGCCGAGAGCGGCAGCGCAACAATCAACAACAGCACCGTACTCAGGATTGCAACCTGCAAAGAGACCAATGCCGCGCTCCAGACCGAACGCGGCAGCGTCCAAAGCCCCGGGAGCCCTGCCAACACCACCGACAGCAATGGCAACAGCAGGAAGAGAGCGGCAGCGGAAACCCAGACACCATCCAGACAGCGCGTGAATGCGCCTTTGCCGTCCCAACGCATCACCGCACGATCAAGCCCAGCCCCCAGCCCCTCGGTGGTGGAGGCCCGAAGCGCTAGAAGTGCTGCCACAATGGTCAGTACAAGCTGCACAGTCGCAAGCATCGCCGCCCGCCCAAGATCAAAGTCAAAATGAAAGGCCTGGTAGATCGCGAGCTCAAGCGTGGTGGCGCGAGGCCCGCCGCCCAGGGTCAAGGCAACCGCAAAGCTGGAAAGGCAGATGGCAAAAATCACCGCCGCAGCACCCGGCAAGACCTGTCGCAGCATCGGCAATTCGATCAAGAACCACATTGCGCGCGGCCCCGCGTTCAACTGTGCCGCCAAACGAAAGCGTTCGGCCGGGATTTCTTGCCAGCCCTGAAGGATCAGACGGGTCGCCAGTGGCAAGTTAAAGAACACATGGGCAATCACTACCCCGTGCAGCCCGTAGATCTGCAAGGGCGGCACGCCGATGAGGCTGAGGATGTCACTCACCCAACCAGACCGCCCAAAGACAGAGAGCAATCCGAGAATGGCAACAATCACGGGCAGGATGAATGGCGCGCCGAGCAAGGTAATGAGTGCACGCCGCCCCCAAAAGCGCCGCCGCGCCAAGGCACGCGCCACAGGCACGGCAAGCCCGACACTCAGCAGCGCAGACAGGCTTGCTTGGACGAGCGTGAAGCGAAGCGCGGCCCAATCGGCTGCGGCAAACCCAGCGCCCCCGTCAGCATGCCAAGCGACCGCGACAAGCGTGCCCAGAACCAAGAGCAACACTCCAAGAGCAGCGCAGGTTCCGGGCCAGGTCGCGACGACGGGCAAGCTTATCGGCTGAGCGCTGCGCGCCATTCTTCCAACGCCTCGGCGCGCAGCGCTGCGGCTTCGTCCTCGGGCAGAAGCAGTGATTTCTCCGGGCTGATCAGGGTTTCAAACCCCTGTGGCAAGCCTGAATCAGGCGTGACGGCGGGGTACATCCAGTTTGTGGTTGGGATGATCGACTGGAAGGCATCAGAGACCATGAACTCGAGGAACTGATCCGCCAATGCGCTCTCGTCGCTCGCCGCGAGCTTGCCCGCGACCTCGACCTGCATGTAGTGACCTTCATCGAATAGCGCAGCCGACTTGCTGTCATCCTCTTCGGCGATCAGATGATAGGCGGGCGACGTGGTGTAGGAGAGCACCATATCTGCCTCGCCTTCGAGGAACAGTCCGTATGCTTCGGACCAGCCTTTGGTGACGGTGACGATATTGTCGCTGAGACCTTCCCAGAGGGCAGGCGCGTCCTCCCCATATGCGGCCTTTACCCACATCAAGAGCCCCAGTCCCGGCGTCGAGGACCTTGGATCCTGGATCACGATTTTCAGATCACTGTCAGCCAAGGCTTCAAAGTTCGAAGGTGCCGGAACATCTGCGTTGTGAACAAATGCAAAATATCCCCAGTCATAGGGGGCAAAATGCGTGTCGCTCCAAGTGATCGGCAGGGCGTAATCGGCCTCAACCGACACTGGCGCAAACAATCCGGTTTCCTTGGCTGCCGCGGTAAGGTTGGTGTCGAGCCCTAAGACCACATCCGCGTCAGACCGAGCGCCTTCCAGTTTGATCCGCGCGAGCAGCGCAGCGCCATCGCCCGCGCCGACGAATTTCAGATCGCATCCGCAGACCGCTTCAAAAGCCTCTTCGACGGCCGGTCCGGGTCCCCATTCCGAGACAAAGCTGTCGTAAGTATAGACCACCAATTCCGGCGTATCCGCAGCCGCGACTGCAGTAGCTAAACAAGTGGCGCTCGCAAAGATGAGGGATTTCATGTCGTCCTCCAATATGCGGCGTCAGGCAAGGAGGAGAGCGCGGTGTAGACACCTTGTCATACCAAACCTTCCCTACGCCGGTATAATCCGGTTCAGGTTCAGCGGGTTCGCCCATAGGCATCTCAGCACGATCGCTCGCGCACCCCGAGGTGGGGCGACACTAGAAGCGCAAGGTAGGCTTTGCAAGGGGCTGGTATGCGAGGCTCTGCCTCGCGCTCCGGGATATTTGAGGTTAGAAAAAGACCAGTGGACGTTATTCTTTTAACTGGGAGGATCGCCGGGGTGCGACCCAAAGGTACAGAAGGGGGCGATGCCACACTGCCGATGTTAGACATCTGCGCCAACCTTCAAGAACCAAGCCCTGCAGCATCAAATCTGTGCTGGTTTTTGCGCTTATCTGACCTGTTGCGACGCGGGTCTCTTTTCCCGGGCAGGCTTTCTCGCTAAAGGATCAAATCAAAGGAGATCCGCGCGCATGTCCATGAATTCTTTTGGCCACCTTTTTCGAGTCACCACCTGGGGTGAAAGCCATGGGCCCGCTTTGGGCGCAACGCTTGATGGCTGCCCGCCAAATGTCGCAGTCTCGGAAGAGATGCTTCAACACTGGCTCGACAAGCGCCGCCCCGGTCAGAACAAGAACACCACCCAGCGCAATGAGCCTGACGCGGTGAAAATCCTCTCTGGTGTGTTTGAGGGAAAATCGACCGGCACGCCGATTCAATTGATGATTGAAAACACCGACCAGCGCTCACGGGATTATGGCGAGATCGCCCAGACATTCCGCCCAGGACATGCGGACATTACTTACTTTCAGAAATACGGCAACCGCGACTATCGCGGTGGTGGACGATCCTCTGCACGCGAAACCGCAGCGCGGGTGGCAGCAGGTGGCGTAGCGCGCGAAGCCCTCAAGTCCTTGGCCCCGGGGATCGAGATCAAGGGCTATATGACCCGCATGGGGGAAATGGAAATCGACCGCGCGCGGTTTGACTGGTCCGCCATCGATCAGAACGACTTCTGGATTCCCGATGCCGCCGCTGTTCAGGACTGGGAAGACTATCTGCAGGCCCTTCGCAAGCAGCACGACTCGGTTGGCGCCGTTGTCGAAGTGGTCGCGCGCGGCGTACCCGCAGGCATCGGAGCGCCAATCTATGGCAAGCTCGACACCGATCTCGCAGCGGCAATGATGTCGATCAACGCTGTCAAAGCCGTCGAAATCGGCGAAGGCATGAATGCGGCGTTGTTGAAGGGCTCCGAGAACGCGGATGAGATCTTCATGGGCAATGACGGTGCGCCTGTCTACTCGTCGAATCATGCGGGTGGAATCTTGGGAGGAATCTCAACGGGCCAAGATGTGGTGATCCGTTTCGCCGTGAAGCCGACCTCGTCCATTTTGACCCCGCGCCAGTCGATTCGCAAAGACGGGACGGCTGCCGAAGTCATCACCAAGGGCCGCCATGATCCCTGTGTCGGTATCCGCGCAGTGCCCGTGGCAGAGGCCATGATGGCCTGTGTGATTCTCGATCACATCCTGTTGCACCGCGGACAGATTGGCGAGAATCAGGGCGTGATCGGCGCGCCCGGCTGAACCAATCAAGAGCGCGCGTTCTGCGGGCTCTCGCGAACAGCCGCCGCACATAGAGCGGACCCACAGAGATAGCTAGCGGAGTGGCACACGGGGGGTGTTGTGAGAGCGTTTTTACGCACTTGGCAGTTTCATGTGCCTGCCCGACTTCAGAATACGGCTCTCGATGCAATTGGCGCCGCGCCAAATGCGGTCGATCCATTCACGACACAGATGCCATTGGCTGAACATGGGATGCTTTGGGGAATTTTGGTGCCCAGAAGAGGACTCGAACCTCCACGTCCATACGGACACTAGCACCTGAAGCTAGCGCGTCTACCAATTCCGCCATCTGGGCACAGATGTCGTGGGAGTGGCGTATAAGCCGGAAACGCTGGAGCGGCAAGCGGAAAATGCACCTCCGAACGTGCAAAAACACGAAGCAAGATCGAACTCGCAGGATGCTTGCAAAGCGTCTGCAATCAATTGCTTAAGCTATATTGAGAGGGAATTTTGGTGCCCAGAAGAGGACTCGAACCTCCACGTCCATACGGACACTAGCACCTGAAGCTAGCGCGTCTACCAATTCCGCCATCTGGGCACAGATGTCGTGAGAGCGGCGTATAAGCCGAGTCTTGGGGAGCGTCAAACGGAATTTTGACATTTTTGCAAAATCATAGGGCAACCAAGCCCAGCGCCCTGCGGTTCCGAAAAACAGCGTCGTTTTGACCTTTGTTTGACCTTGTTTGACGGGGGCCGGAGCGGTAAATCGGGACAACAGCTACGCGAGAGGAGCCAAGTCATGTCCAAACTGGTCACCATTTATGGCGGTTCAGGGTTTGTCGGTCGCTATATCGCGCGCCGCATGGCAAAAGAAGGCTGGCGCGTGCGCGTGGCCGTTCGTCGCCCGAATGAGGCAATGCACGTCAAACCCTATGGTGTGCCGGGGCAGGTTGAGCCGGTTTTCTGCAACATCCGCGATGACGCTTCTGTCGCTGCTGTTATGGCAGGCGCAGATGCGGTGGTAAATTGCGTGGGTGTTCTGAACGAAGTCGGCAAAAACACGTTCTCTGCGGTGCAGTCCGAAGGGGCTGGTCGCATCGCGCGGATCGCGGCTGATACAGGTGTTGAACGTCTTGTTCATGTTTCTGCGATTGGTGCAGATGCTGATGGCGACAGCGCGTATGCCCGCACCAAGGCCGAAGGGGAAGCTGCGGTGCTTGAAGCTTTTCCCTCTGCAATGATCCTGCGTCCCTCGATCATCTTTGGCCCCGAAGACCAGTTCTTTAATCGCTTTGCGAGCATGACGCGCTTTGGCCCCGTTCTGCCCATCGCAGGAGGGACGACACGGTTTCAGCCGGTCTATGTCGATGACGTCGCGAAAGCTGCTGTTGCGGGTCTGACTGGGCAGGCTGCTGCAGGAACCTATGAGCTTGGTGGCCCCGAGGTCAAAAGCTTTGCAGAGTTGATGTCGCAAATGCTTGATGTGATCCATCGCCGCCGTCTCGTTGTGTCGCTACCGAATTTTGTCGCCCGCCTCATGGCTTTTGGGTTCGATATGGCGCAGGCGGTGACCTTTGGCCTGTTTACAAACGGCCTGCTGACGCGCGACCAACTAAAGAACCTGCAAAACGACAATGTGGTCAGTGAAGGCGCCAAAGGTCTGGCAGACCTCGGGATCGAGCCGGTTACCATGGGGTCCGTTCTACCCGACTATCTGTGGAAGTTCCGCCCATCCGGTCAGTACGACGAATTGATGAAATCGGCCGGTAACCTGCGCGGAGACATCTGACGCGGATCACTGGTCCTGGTGATTTGAAAGGTGCGACCCAGGTCGCGCCTTTTTTGTTTTAGCCATAGGCGATGAACAACAGCACCATACCGAGCGCCACGCGATAGATCACATAGGGTGTGAAGCTCACGGACCTGAGAAGGCGCATCATCAACGCAAGCGCAGCAAGGGCGGAGGCCATCGCCAGCAGCGCAGCAATCCCCATGTCCCGCATCAAATCAACATCGGCGTCCAGTGCAACCTCGGTGCCGAGCAGCACGCCTGAGGCGATAATCGTCGGGATCGACATCAACATTGCAATCCGAGCGCCGTCCTCTCGATTGTACCCGAGGCTGCGCGCGCCTGTGATGGTGATGCCTGACCGGGACGTGCCTGGGATCAAGGCCAGCATCTGCCACAAACCCATAATCACTGCGTCGCGCACCCCCCAATCCGAAGCGGACTTATCGATAGGGCCGCGTTGGTCGGCTATATAAAGCACGACGCCAAAAACCAGCATCGTCCAGCCAATGACCGCGACAGAGCGCAGGGACTCGCTGAGACCCGTGAAATGCAGGAAAGTGCCAAAAATCACTGTGGGAATGGTCGCCACGATCAAGCCGAGCGCAAGTCGCGCACCTTTGGTGTCGAGCCGACCAATCAACGCGCGCGGCAGGCCGATGAGCCCAGCGCGTACATCGCGCCAGAAAAACAGGACCACCGCAGCAAGCGTGCCAACATGCACGGCAACATCAATCGCTTGCCCCTGATCCTCCAGCCCCGTGAGACGTGGCAGAAGAATCAGATGTCCCGACGAGGAAACCGGGAGGAATTCGGTCACACCCTGAATCAGGGCAACGAGGATCAACTGCAGCAACGGCATTGGAATTCCATCTCGGGTCGCGGGTCAAAATGAAAACAGTCTAGCGCCTGTATAAACCCTTTGTTTTTATGAGGAAGTCCGATTTTAGGTCCGATTCGGACCAAAAAACATCTATACAAGCCGTGAGAAATGGATATTCACAGGTAACACGCGAAATAATAGGTCATCATTAGTTACCTATATGAGCGCTACACAAGACCTATCGCCGCCAGCCAAAAGGAGAGTATCGCCGTGGCCAAGCAACCGATGCTAAAGTTCGTGAAGATCGATCGCGACATGCCCGAAAAACGGGACGCCGAGACGCGCAGAGAAGACTTCGACGAGATCTATGCTGAATTTGCGGCGGTAAAGGCAGAAGAGCAGGCCAGCCGGTGCAGCCAGTGCGGCGTGCCATATTGCCAGTCGCATTGTCCGCTCCACAACAATATTCCGGATTGGCTGCGTCTGACGGCGACCGGGCGCCTGGAAGAGGCCTATGCCACATCGCAGGCGACGAATACCTTCCCTGAAATCTGTGGCCGCATCTGCCCGCAGGACCGGCTCTGTGAAGGCAACTGCGTGATTGAACAGTCCGGCCACGGCACCGTAACCATTGGTGCAGTCGAGAAATACATCACCGATACCGCGTGGGACAAAGGCTGGGTCAAGCCCAACGCCCCGATCGAAGAACGTGCGGAATCCGTCGGCATCATCGGTGCTGGCCCCGGCGGCCTTGCAGCAGCTGATATGCTGCGCAAGGCAGGCGTGCAGGTCACGGTATATGACCGCTATGACCGCGCTGGCGGGCTGCTGACCTACGGCATCCCGGGCTTCAAGCTCGAAAAAGAAGTTGTCATGCGCCGCAATCAACTGCTGGCCGACGGTGGCGTCACTTTTGTGATGAACTGCAATATCGGCGAGGACATCTCTTTTGACGAAATCCGCGCCGAGCATGACGCAGTGATCATTGCAACCGGCGTGTACAAATCCCGCGATCTGAACATGCCGGGCTCTGGTGCCAAAGGGATCGTGAAGGCCATCGACTTCCTCACAGCCTCCAACCGGGTGGCGAACTTTGGTGACACCGTACCAGAGTATGAGGACGGTACCTTCAACGCCAAGGGCAAGAAGGTTGTCGTGATCGGCGGTGGCGACACCGCGATGGACTGCGTGCGCACCTCGGTGCGTCAGGGCGCCGAGTCGGTAAAATGCCTCTATCGTCGCGACCGTGCAAACATGCCCGGCTCGCAACGCGAAACCCAGAATGCCGAAGAAGAAGGCGTCGTCTTTGAATGGCTCTCCGCCCCAAAAGGCTTCACCGATGCAGACGGCAAGGTCTCGGGCGTCATGGTGCAGAAAATGCGTCTCGGCCAACCCGATGCCTCTGGCCGTCAGGCCCCCGAGGTCATCGAGGGTGCGGACTATGTCGAAGAAGCAGACCTCGTCATCAAAGCGCTGGGATTCGAACCCGAAGACCTGCCGACGCTCTGGGGCCAGCCGAACCTGCCGGTCACCCGCTGGGGCACCATCAAGGCAGAGTTCAAAACCGGCGCGACCAATCTCGATGGGGTTTACGCCGTTGGGGACATTGTGCGCGGCGCGTCGCTGGTGGTCTGGGCGATCAAGGATGGTCGCGACTGTGCAGAAGCGATCATTGAGCGTTTCAACAACAAGGCCGCCGTCGCCGCCGAGTAATCAACAGGTTTCCCAAGCGGTCCGGCGCCCCTGACACAAGGCGCGGCGCCACCGCCAGGCAGAGGAGAATGAACATGACAAAATATGATGAGAACTGGGTGCGCGCCGAAGAAGCAAAGCGCAAGTGGATGGCTGAAAACGGTCTCTACGCCGAGGAGGAAGAGCACTCTTCCTGCGGTGTGGGTCTCGTGGTCTCCGTGGATGGTTCCAAGAGCCGCAAAGTGGTTGATGCAGGCATCGACGCGCTCAAGGCAATCTGGCACCGTGGTGCTGTGGATGCAGACGGCAAAACCGGCGATGGCGCAGGGATCCACGTTCAGATCCCGGTTCCCTTCTTCTGGGATCAAGTCAAACGCACTGGCCACAATCCTCGCGAGGATGAACTCCTGGCGGTGGGTCAGGTATTCCTACCCCGTACCGACTTTGGCGCGCAGGAGACCTGCCGGACTATCGTCGAAACCGAAGTCCTTCGCATGGGCTACTACATCTACGGCTGGCGTCATGTGCCGGTGGATGTGACCTGTCTCGGAGAAAAAGCAAATGCGACCCGCCCAGAGATCGAGCAGATCTTGATCTCCAACTCCAAGGGCGTGGATGAGGAAACCTTCGAGCGCGAGCTCTATGTGATCCGTCGCCGGATCGAGAAAGCCGCCGCCGCCGCACAAGTGGGTGGACTCTATATTGCGTCGCTCTCCTGCCGGTCGATTATCTACAAAGGCATGATGCTCGCCGAACAGGTCGCGGTTTTCTATCCCGACCTGATGGATGAGCGCTTTGAGAGCGCCTTTGCGATCTATCACCAGCGGTACTCGACCAACACCTTCCCGCAGTGGTGGCTGGCGCAACCGTTCCGCATGCTGGCGCACAACGGCGAAATCAACACCCTCAAGGGCAACGTCAACTGGATGAAGAGCCATGAAATCCGCATGGCCTCTTCGACCTTTGGCGACCACGCCGAAGACATCAAACCCATCGTGGCGTCGGGGTCCTCCGACTCTGCCGCGCTGGATTCGGTGTTCGAGGTTCTGGTGCGCGCAGGTCGCTCCGCACCGATGGCGAAAACCATGCTGGTGCCGGAGAGCTGGTCCAAACAGGCCGAGGAACTGCCGCAGGCCTGGCGCGACATGTACTCCTATTGCAACGCCGTGATGGAGCCCTGGGATGGTCCGGCCGCACTTGCGATGACCGACGGTCGCTGGGTGTGTGCAGGTCTTGATCGCAACGGCCTGCGCCCGATGCGCTATGTGGTGACTGGCGATGGTCTGGTGATCGCGGGTTCAGAGGCCGGTATGGTTCCGATCGACGAAGCCTCCGTTGTGGAAAAAGGCGCGCTAGGTCCGGGTCAGATGCTGGCCGTGGATATGGCCAAAGGCCAGCTATATCACGACGTCGAAATCAAGGACAAACTCGCCCGCGCCCTGCCCTTTGGCGAGTGGGTTGAGAAGGTCACCGATCTCGATGAGGTTCTGGGTGGCGTGCAGGAAACGCCGCTGTTTTCCGGTGAAGAACTGCGCCGCCGTCAGGTCGCCGCTGGCTACACCATTGAAGAACTGGAGCAGATCCTTGCGCCCATGGCCGAGGACGGCAAAGAAAGCCTTGCTTCCATGGGCGATGACACGCCCTCTGCGGTTCTGTCCAAACAGTATCGCCCGCTGAGCCATTTCTTCCGCCAGAACTTCAGCCAGGTGACCAACCCGCCGATCGACAGCTTGCGCGAATTCCGCGTCATGAGCCTCAAAACCCGGTTCGGGAACCTCAAGAACGTGCTGGATGAGGATAGCTCCCAGACCGAAATCGTTGTCCTCGAGAGCCCCTTCGTCGGCAATTCCCAATGGGATAAGCTGGTCGAGAACCTTGGGTCCAAACTGGCCGAAATCGACTGCAGCTTTGCCCCCGGTCGGGGCGCCCTGAACGCAGCTCTGGCCCGCATTCGTGCCGAAGCCGAAGAAGCCGTGCGCTCTGGCGCAGGTCACATCGTTTTGACCGACCAGCACTCCGGCGCGGACAAAGTTGCGATGCCGATGATCCTCGCGACATCTGCGGTGCACTCGCATCTGACCCGCCAGGGCCTTCGGACCTTCTGCTCGCTGAACGTGCGTTCTGCCGAATGTATCGACCCCCATTACTTTGCAGTGCTGATCGGCTGTGGCGCAACGGTGGTGAACGCCTACCTGGCCGAAGATTCGCTCGCAGACCGTATCGAGCGCGGCCTTCTCGACGGCAGCCTCACCGAAAACGTCGCGCGTTACCGCGAGGCGATTGACCAAGGTCTGCTGAAAATCATGGCGAAGATGGGGATCTCGGTGATTTCCTCCTATCGCGGGGGTCTGAACTTTGAGGCTGTTGGCCTCTCACGCGCGATGGTCGCCGAGTACTTCCCCGGCATGACCTCGCGGATCTCCGGCATCGGTGTGCACGGCATTCAGGTGAAGGCCGAAGAAATCCACGCAAAAGGCTGGAACACTCAGGAAAACGTGCTGCCCATCGGTGGCTTCTACAAGGCGCGCAAGTCCGGCGAGACCCACGCCTGGGAAGCAACCTCGATGCATATGATGCAGATGGCCTGCAACAAGGCCTCGTTCGAGCTGTGGAAGCAGTATTCGGCCAAGATGCAATCGAACCCGCCGATCCATTTGCGCGACCTTCTGGACATCAAGCCGCTCGGCAAACCTGTCCCGCTCGAGGAGGTGGAAAGCATCACCGCAATCCGCAAGCGCTTTGTGACACCGGGCATGTCTCTGGGTGCGCTCTCTCCGGAGGCACATAAGACGCTGAACGTGGCGATGAACCGGATCGGTGCCAAATCCGACTCTGGCGAAGGCGGTGAAGATCCGGCGCATTTCGTGCCAGAGCCCAACGGCGACAACCCCTCTGCGAAGATCAAGCAGGTGGCGTCGGGCCGGTTTGGTGTGACCGCCGAATACCTGAACCAATGCGAAGAGCTGGAGATCAAGGTCGCGCAGGGTGCAAAGCCCGGCGAGGGTGGCCAGTTGCCGGGCATGAAAGTCACCGACCTGATTGCGCGCCTGCGCCATTCGACCAAGGGCGTGACCCTGATTTCCCCGCCGCCGCACCACGATATCTACTCGATCGAGGATCTGGCGCAGCTCATCTACGACCTGAAGCAGATCAACCCGCGCTGCAAAGTGACGGTGAAGCTGGTGGCCTCTTCTGGTGTTGGCACCATTGCCGCGGGCGTTGCCAAGGCCAAAGCCGACATCATCCTGATCTCGGGCCACAACGGCGGCACCGGGGCCTCTCCCGCGACCTCGATCAAATACTGCGGTCTGCCATGGGAGATGGGTCTGACCGAGGCGCATCAGGTTCTGGCGATGAACAATCTGCGCGACCGCGTCACCCTGCGGACCGACGGCGGCCTGCGGACCGGACGTGACATCGTCATGGCCGCGATGATGGGGGCCGAGGAATACGGCATTGGCACCGCCGCACTGATCGCCATGGGCTGTATCATGGTGCGCCAATGCCAGTCGAACACCTGCCCGGTGGGCGTCTGCACTCAGGACGAGGCCCTGCGTGGCAAGTTCACCGGCAACGCCGACAAAGTCGTGAACCTCATCACCTTCTACGCACAGGAAGTGCGCGAGATCCTTGCTTCCATCGGGGCACGCAGCCTCGATGAGGTGATCGGTCGCGCGGATCTTCTGGCGCAGGTATCGCGTGGCTCCGCCCACCTTGATGACCTCGACCTGAACCCGCTCCTGATCACCGTCGATGGCTCCGCCAGCATCGTTTACAATCGCGACAAAGATCGCAACGCGGTGCCGGACACGCTGGATGCCGAGATTGTGCGTGACGCTGCCCGGTTCCTGAAGGACGGTGAGAAAATGCAGCTCTCTTACGCGGTGCAGAACACACATCG
The DNA here is from genome assembly GCF_055693725.2 of Epibacterium sp. HA2-3. Taxonomy (NCBI): domain Bacteria; kingdom Pseudomonadati; phylum Pseudomonadota; class Alphaproteobacteria; order Rhodobacterales; family Roseobacteraceae; genus Epibacterium; species Epibacterium sp. HA2-3. The sequence continues at coordinate 2,864,971 of NZ_CM172490.1, forward strand.
CACCGTGGGCACGCGCACCTCGAGCCATATCGTGCAGAACTTTGGCATGCGCAACACGCTGCAGCCGGACCACCTGACCGTGAAACTTCAGGGTTCGGCAGGTCAGTCGCTCGGCGCCTTTGCGGCACCTGGCTTGAAACTCGAAGTTTCAGGCGATGCCAACGACTATGTCGGTAAAGGCCTCTCGGGCGGCACGATCGTGGTACGTCCGCCGATGGCATCGCCGCTCAACGCCGCTGAAAACACCATCGTCGGAAATACCGTGCTTTATGGTGCGACCGATGGTTACCTCTTTGCAGCGGGCCGCGCTGGTGAACGCTTTGCGGTGCGCAACTCCGGCGCCAAGGTCGTCATCGAGGGCTGCGGCACCAACGGCTGTGAATATATGACCGGCGGTGTCGCGGTGATCCTCGGCAGCATCGGAGCAAACTTCGGTGCCGGGATGACTGGCGGGATGGCCTATCTCTATGATCCTGATGGCAATGCCGAGACCCTGATGAACATGGAAAGCATCGTCACCTGCCCGGTGACAGTGGACCATTGGGAAGCGCAGCTCAAAGATCTGATCGAACGCCATGTCGCAGAAACCGGAAGCCGCAAGGCTGCCGAAATCCTGCAGCACTGGGACAGCGAAAAAACCCATTTCCTTCAGGTCTGCCCAAAGGAAATGCTGAACAAGCTGCCGCACCCCATTTCGGTCGAGACCTCGGCGATCCCGGCTGAATAATTCATAATCCCCGCGAATAAGATGAACGTCTTATTCCCTGAGCCCCGCAGATCATTTCTGTGGGGCTTTTTTTTGCTGAGCACGAAGGCGCTGCATCATGCTTTTCCCTGTTGGAGAGCCGGGGTGCTCCGGCCTATAGAGGGGCATGGCAAAGGCTGCACGCAAAAAGAAATCAGCACCGAAATCTCCATCCGGGCTCGCGCGCTTTTCGCCGCGTGCGCTGTATCGGCGACTGCGCCGTTCGGTGTTGCGGGTCGTCTTTGGCGGCCTTGCGGCCTTCTTGGCGCTGATCCTGCTCTACTCTGTCGTGAATCCCCCGATCACGCATACGATTTGGGTTGAGAAACGCCGCTTGGGCGATGTGGATCGTGAATGGGTGCCGATCGAGCATATCTCGCCCCACTTGGCCCGTTCAGTGGTCGCCGCAGAGGATGCAAGATTCTGCGAACACTGGGGTTTTGACGTTCATGCGATTCGCAGCGCGCTGGAATCGGGCGCCAATCGCGGTGCCTCCACCCTGACGCAACAGGTGGTGAAGAACGTCTTTCTCTGGCAGGGGCGCAGCTGGTTTCGCAAGGCGCTCGAGACCTTCATCACGCCGGTCGTCGAAGCCACCTGGAGCAAGGAACGCATCGTCGAGGTCTACCTGAACGTCGCCGAGATGGGCGAGGGCATCTTTGGCGCCGATGCAGCCGCGCGGCATTATTTTGGCGTGGGCCCAGATCAGCTCAGCGCACCGCAAGCCGCCCTGATCGCAGCCCTTTTGCCCAACCCAAAGGAGCGCTCCGCCGCCGATCCCGGCAATTTCATGCGCAAAAGAGCGCGGCAGATCATGGATGGAGCCGCCACAATTGAACGCGACGGACGCTCTGCCTGTTTCGAGCATTGAAGTTTCTGCTCCGGCAAGGCATTGCTGGTGCACCACGATATCACAACACCCGGAGAACCGAGGACGCCCATGGCTCGTCTCTATCATGTCCCCCTGTCGCCCTTCTGTCGCAAAGTGCGCCTGTCTCTGGCGGAGAAGAAGATTGAGGTGGAGCTTGTAGAGGAGCGCTACTGGGAGCAGGATGCGGACTTTTTGCGCCGCAACCCAGCCGCAAAGGTCCCTGTCTTGCGCCTCGATGGCATTCTCATGGCAGAAAGCGCGGCGATCTGTGAATATATCGAAGAAACTCGCCCAGACCCATCCCTGATGCCGAAGAAGCCAGCCGAACGGCTGGAAGTGCGCCGTCTGGTGAGCTGGTTTGACGACAAGTTTCACCATGAAGTCACCTCAAAGCTGCTCTACGAGCGCGTCAACAAAAAGATGACTGGCGAGGGATATCCTGACAGCGGCAACGTGAAATCAGGGGCGAAGGCGATCAAATACCACATCGATTACCTGTCCTGGCTGCTGGACCACCGCCGCTGGCTTGCAGGGGATTCGATGACGCTTGCAGATTTTGCCGCCGCAGCACATCTGTCTTCTCTGGACTATATCTCAGATGTGGATTGGAACCGCTCTGCAGTGGTGAAGGATTGGTACGCGAAAATTAAATCGAGGCCCGCGTTCCGCTCCATTCTGGCCGATCAGGTTCCGGGGTTCCGCCCCCCTTCGCACTACGCCGATCTGGACTTCTGAAACCACGCCGCGCGCGCAATTCATCCTTGATTGATCCACGGGATGAGGGTATCCCCGGCAGCGCTTCGCCTCAATAGCTCAGCTGGTAGAGCAGGTCCTTCGTAAGGACAAGGTCGGGGGTTCGAGTCCCTCTTGAGGCACCATTTCTTTTTCCCCAGTTCAGACGCTTAGACAGGGATCGCAAGATTTCTCAGGGTGCCAGACATGCATCCCCGCAATCTGAACCTCAAACCGGCCCGAAGCGTCAACAGGTCTCTCCACAAGCGACCGGACCACGGCCGCTTGTGGCTCCCCAGAGATCAGCGTTTGTCGTCAGGGTTATCCGTGCGCTGAGTTTGGTCTCCATCCTCACGAACATCGCTGGGCTCGGGATCAATGATGGTGAGGGCACCTGTGCCGCTGTCCTCTTGGCGTCCCGCCAACAAGGGGAGCATCGCAGCGCCTGTTGCCGAATGATACTCCGGTGTTTCGGGGCGTTTCCAGGTCAACGTGTCAAAGCTGGCGCAGTTTTCACAGGTCGGCGCCCACTCTGCGTGAATGTGGTTGCAGCTTTCACAGACCCACTGCGGTCCACGCGGAGCGGTAAGGGCCTTGGTAAGCCAACCTTGAACCATCGCATCCGGACCGCCCTCGCCTTTCTCAATGGCCGCCATCAAGGTCAGCGCACGCGCATCTGGTGCGCGATCCACGAGGTCGCCCAGCGCGCGGCGGGCTTCGGGGAAATCCTCGGCCACGATCAGCAACTCAGCCCGCACCAATCGGGTTTCATCGTGATCTGGCTTCAGCCGCAACAGCGGTTCGAACCGCTTCACGCGCGCTTCAGCCGTCTCGTTGGGCTCGATTTCGGCAAAGGCGTGGGCGAGATCCGGATGCGGCTGTGCTTCCCATGCTTTCTTGAGGATACGCACCGCATTGCGAGGCTTGCCCTTGGCGATATAGCTGCGGGCCGCAAGCGCAGCCGCCGGAACCAGGTCGGGCGACAGGCGGTTCGCCTCGATCGCCTGCTCCTGCTGCTCGGGAGTGGCTTCTTCGGCCAAGAGCGCCTTGGAGGACGACAGGGCCAGCACCGCATCCCGGCGCTTGAACACCTCACGCGGCAGGGTTCCAGTCTTGAGTTTTGTCGCCAAAGTCTGACGCGCCCCTGCCCAATCCTCGGCCTGAGCTTGGAGCTTCAGGAGCGTATCTTGTACTTCTTCGTGCTTGGGACGCAGGGCGAGCGCCTTTTCAGCCAGCTGCCGAGCCGTCTCGGTGTCACCCTCGGACAGTTTCTGTTTCATGATCCCGCGCACACCGACAAAGCGGGTCGACTGGTCTGAAAGCAGGCGCTTATAAGCCTCTGCAGCCTTGTGGGTGTCACCTGCCATCTCGGCAGCTTGCGCCACCACGAGATCGGTCAGCGCCGGGTCCTGCAGATAGCGCTCCGCCTTTGCGGCCTTGGTCAGCGCCGTGCGACCTTCGCCCACTGCCAGTGCCATGAGACTATCCGAAAGCGCCTGATACCCGCGCCGCTCGCGCCCCTTGTCAAAGTACCGCGACAAAGCGGTTTCATCGCCATTCAGGAACCGCAGCGTCGCAAGAAGCAGCGATAGAAGCTTAAAGAACAACCACGTCAGGAGCATGAGCGCCAGAAGCGCCATCACCGACTGAAGCGCACCAAGTGTATATTCGGTGCCAGCAACGGTGATCTGCACGCCACCGGCGGTTTCCATCAGGACACCCGCACCGAAGGCCAGAAGCGCAACGATCGCGACAAATACGAGAATCTTCAACAATGACCAGAGCATGGCGACGTCCTTAATTGGCGTTCAGGCTTTGCGACAGCGCGTCGGTGGCGGCTTCGGCTTCTAGACGGGTGCGGGCCGCGATCTGCCAGGCCTCAAGTTCTGCCTTTGCACTATCGGGCAGAGCGGCGAGTTCCTCGAGAGCGGCGGCAATATCTCCGCCATCCACAGCGGCACCGGCACGTGACAGGATCGCGTCGGGATCATCCCCGTCACGCGGCTGAACAGAACGCGCTCCGAGGTGGCGGTTTACGTAGGCCATGAGGCCACCGCTGCCCTTGGTTTCTTCACGCGCGGCAGCCAATGCAGCCCGAGCCGCCGGGGCAAACCCATCGCGCAACCCCGTCAGCGTCGCAACGCCGGTATCGGCAGCGCGTGTGATCGCCTCGGGCGCCTCAACGCCAAGGCTGCGCAACTCCGAAAGCAGATCAGCATAGGGCGCGCCTGCATCCAGGGCTGAGCGCAGTCGTGACACCACGGATTGTGCGGCGGCAATCCTGGCAGCCTCTGAACTCGCGCGCTCCATCTCCTGGGCTTTGGACACCATCCGCTCCACTTCGGCCTGCTGGGTGCTGAGGCTCTCTCGCACGCGCTGCAGTTCTGCTTCGAAGGCCTCCACGGCATCAGCGGGGGCGCCTTCGGTGATGGGACGCGCCTCCAGCGCTGCAACGCGATCCGTGAGGCGTTGCAGTGCTTGGGCCAGCTCCTCGCTTGTGTCAGAGCTGGGCTGATTGAACTGAGATTGCGCCTCTTCAAGATCCTTCAGGCGGGTCGTGAGAGGCCCAAGATCAGGTATTTCGATCTCAGCGACACTCCCTCGCAGATCCGTCACCTGCGATTGCAGTTCAGCCTGAGCCGTACGCAAAGGCGCGATGTCAACACTACTATCGCGCCACGATGGCGGCAGGAAATTATCAAGAACACCACCTTTACCAGCGACAAAGCCGATCAATGCCGCAACCACGCCGCCCAGAACCGCGGATCCAAAACCACCACGCTTCTCAATGATGCGTTCTTCGATCACCGGTGCAGGCGGTGTTTGGCTCTCCTGCTCTCCGGTCTCGGTCTCGGTCTCGGTCTCGGTCTCGGTCTCGGTCTCGGTCTCGGTCTCGGTCTCGGTCTCGGTCTCGGTCTCGGTCTCGGTCTCGGTCTCGGTCTCGGTCTCGGTCTCGGAAACAGCCTGTTCGGGCCCCTCAGATGGGTCAAGCTCCGCTGTCTCGCCGTGATTTGCCTCTAGATCCGAGGCAACGGCGTCCGGCTCCTGTGGCTGATCGACCACCTCGGTTTCTTTGACGTCCTCTGGGTCCGGTTTCGCCGCGTTCTCAGTTTTCTTGTCGACTGCCACTTTGGCCTCCCCCGATTCCCAAACGTACTCAACACCCTAAGGACAGACCCTAGTCCTCGGGCGGCTTGGTCTCAACCCGAAGCAAGGCTGCTGCGACATCACAGACCAGTTCCGCCATCGCCTCGGCCGTTGGGAACTTACTTACGTGTCGCACGCGACTTTGCAAGCGCGGCATCGCCTCTGCCACAGCGTCACTCATTGCAATCAATGACAAATGCGCCTTTTCTGGACACAGGCTGTCAAAATGGGCAGCGGTGCGCGGTGAAAAAAGCGGCACGATCAAGGGGATCTGCGCCGTCAGCGCAGCCTCTGCCTCAGCACTCAGAGGGCATAAAGCCTGACGGTATATCGCTTGCCCACTGCAGGACACACCGCCTTCGCTGAGACGCTCGGCAACCGCGCCACGGGTGTACTCGCCGTGCAGATGCAGCAATTTGCCAGATGGCCGGGACGCCAACAGGGCCTCCACCAAAGTGTCGGCCGTATCGCCCACATATTGCGCCGACCAGCCTGCCTCGCACGCGGCGCTGGCAGTGCGTTCCCCAACGCAATAGGCCCTGAGACGCAGAGGTTGCGCCGCTGACGCGACCCGCACGCCCTCACCCGAGGTGAAGATCACCGCATCAATGCCGCCAAGGTCGATGAGGCCTTGCAGCGGCGCGATCTCCATCAACGGCGAATAGATAATCGGCAGCTCACGACACATCTCAGATGGTAGCAGATCGACAAACCGCTGCGCCGCGGAAAGCGGGCGGGTCATCAACAGAGATAGGCCCTTCCTGTTCACCTCGGCGCTCCCGGGATTGTTTGCCTCACCTCATGGTGGTAGCTGCGCAGTACAAAGGATGCAACGGTAGGGCCATGACTCAGACGCTCACACTTCTTGGACTGGAAAGCAGTTGCGACGACACAGCAGCCGCCGTTGTACGACAGACGACAGGCGCCAAGGCGGAAATCCTGTCGTCGATCGTGTTCGGCCAGACCGAGCTTCACAGCGCGTATGGCGGCGTGGTGCCCGAGATCGCCGCGCGCGCCCATGCTGAAAAACTCGACAGTTGCGTGCGCGACGCTCTCGCCGAGGCCGGCCTCACCCTAGGCGACCTGGATGCCATCGCCGTCACCGCAGGCCCAGGGCTGATCGGGGGCGTGATGTCTGGCGTGATGTGCGCAAAAGGGATCTCTGCTGCCACCGGACTGCCACTGATCGGAGTGAATCACCTTGCCGGGCATGCTCTGACGCCGCGCCTGACTGACGATATCACCTATCCCTACTTGATGCTGCTGGTGTCAGGTGGCCATTGCCAATATCTGATCGCACGCGGGCCAGAGACGTTCTCGCGCCTTGGCGGCACAATAGACGATGCACCCGGCGAAGCCTTTGACAAGACCGCGCGACTTCTTGGGTTGCCACAACCCGGAGGACCGTCTGTACAGGCGGAGGCAGAGCATGGCGATCCGGAGCGGTTCCGCTTTCCACGCCCTCTGCTTGATCGCCCTGATTGCAACCTGTCTTTTTCGGGGTTGAAAACCGCCTTGATGCGAATGCGGGACCAGATCATCGCAGAAAAGGGAGGCCTGACACGTCAGGATCGCGCCGATCTCTGTGCTGGTTTTCAGGCGGCAATCGTTGACACACTTGTGGAAAAAACCCGTCGCGCCCTCCGGCTCTATCTCGAGGATAAGCCCCAGTACCCCACGTTGGCCGTGGCCGGAGGTGTCGCTGCCAATACTGAAATCCGGAACGGATTGATGGCTCTATGCGGTGAGTTAGAGACTGATTTTCTCGCACCCCCTTTGGCGCTTTGCACCGATAACGCAGCGATGATCGCCTATGCAGGACTGGAGCGCTACAAAACCGGAGCGCGTGATGGCATGTCGCTTTCGGCACGTCCGCGCTGGCCGCTGGATAAAACCAGCCCAGCGCTGATCGGCAGCGGCAAGAAAGGGGCCAAGGCATGAGCGTCGCGGTCCTCGGCGCGGGCGCTTTTGGCACGGCATTGGCCATTTCCCTCGCGCGCAAGGCGCCGACAACGCTCTGGTGCCGCAGCAAAGACCATGCAGACGAGATACGCAGCACGCGTGAAAACACCCGTCGCCTGCCGGGCGCGCCCTTGCCCGATGCTCTGGCCGTCACGTCGGATATTGCCTGTCTTGGCGCCCATGACGTGATCCTGCTTGCTGTTCCGATGCAAAAAATGCGCGGTTTCCTGACCGCGCATCAAGCAGCGCTTTCCGGCAAGACTCTGGTAGCCTGCTGCAAAGGCATCGAGCTCGACAGTGGTCTTGGCCCGGTGGCGGTTCTGCGCGACACGGTGCCTGAAGCAACTGCAGCCCTGCTGACGGGCCCAAGTTTCGCGGCAGACATTGCCCTCGGCCTGCCAACCGCATTGACGCTGGCCTGCGATCCGGATGAGACCGGGAAAGCCCTGCAAGCCACCTTGTCCACCGATAACCTGCGCCTCTATCGCACCACCGACCTGACCGGAGCGGAGATCGGCGGCGCACTGAAGAACGTCATCGCCATCGCCTGCGGAGCAGTGATCGGCGCAAGGCTCGGTGACAGTGCCCGCGCGGCGCTCATGACACGTGGCTATGCAGAGATGCAGCGCTTGGCACTGGCCCGCGGTGCCCGGCCGGAAACGCTGGCAGGGCTTTCGGGGTTTGGTGACCTCACCCTCACATGCGGTTCGGAACTGTCGCGCAATTTTCGCCTCGGTCTGAGCCTCGGCCGTGGAGAGGCCTTTGATCCCTCTATTACGGTGGAGGGCGCAGCAACGGCACGTGCCACCGCCAAAACGGCCCAAGAGATGGGATTGGAGATGCCGATCACGCAAACGGTAACCAATTTGTTGGATCAAAGGTTGACGATCTCCGACGCGGCGGATCAATTGCTTAAAAGGCCATTAAAAGAGGAATAAAATGCTCATTGCATTGATTGCCCGCGACAAACCCGACCATCTGCAGACGCGCCTCGACAATCGTGCGGCGCATCTCGCCTATATCGAAGAGACCGGCGTTGTTGCGCAGGCGGGCCCGCTTTTGGACCAAAACGGCGAGATGGTTGGCTCTCTGGTGATCCTCGACGTGGAGGACATGGCCGCCGGTGAAGCCTGGGCCGCAAACGACCCCTACAACAAGGCCGGACTCTTTGAGGCCGTTGAACTTATCACCTGGAAGAAGGTGATCGGCTGATGGCGTATTGGCTGTTCAAATCCGAACCAAACACCTGGGGCTGGGACGATCAAGTCGCCAAAGGGGAAGCTGGTGAGGAATGGGACGGCGTGCGCAACTACCAGGCCCGCAACTTCATGCGGGAGATGAAACTGGGCGACCGCGGATTCTTCTATCACTCTTTGAAAGAAAAATCCGTGGTTGGCATTGTCGAGGTCTGCGCCGAATCCCATCCGGACAGCACAACAGATGATCCGCGTTGGGACTGCGTGGACATCAAAGCCATTCGCCCGTTTGTAAAACCGGTCTCCCTTGATCAGATCAAGTCGAACCCGATGCTTGAGAACATGGTTCTTGTCAAAAACTCTAGGCTCTCGGTGCAACCGGTGACAGATGCGGAGTGGCAAGAGATCTGCAAGATGGGGGATACACCTGCAGATTGACCCGGTGAGCAAAACCGGCATGCTGACTCTGACAGATGTCTGGGAGGAATGGCATGGAAATTCTCAGCGTAATAGCTGCAACCATCGCGGCCTTTGTTGCGGGCGCGGCCTATTATGGTGCGCTGGCTGAGCCTTGGATGGCAGCGTCAGGCGTCGAACGAGATGAAAACGGCAAACCCAAAGGCGGCCAGAATCCAAGTGTTTTTGCCTTTGCCTTCCTTTGCCAACTGGTTGTTGCGGGCATGATGCGCCATGTCTTCAGCCTCTCTGGGATTGAAACACTCGGTGCGGGGCTTCTCGCTGGAATGGGCGTGGGGCTGTTCTTCATCACCCCCTGGATCGCGCTTAACAATCTCTACGGCATGAGGCCACGTCAGCTGACCATTATCGACGGTGGATATGCAAGCCTCGCCTGCAGCATCATGGGAGCGGTTCTGGCGCTGATATGACTCTGAGTGTTGTACCAAAGCAAAAGGCCGCTGCTGATGCCGCGGCCTTTTCCCACTCAACGCCCACTCCCAAAGTGATCGCCAGTGATAGTGATACTCGCAATAGTTGCGCTTACCTTTGTGTATCCAATCGACGGCCACACTGGCAACGCTCATGATTTTAAAATCTTTTTAAAACGCAAGCGAAGTACGTAGCTGCGCTTTGTTCACCTGTAGACCGATTCTTTTCCAAAATGCTTGGTCAGCATGTAGTACACCACGGCGCGATACTTATTGCGTTCAGATTTTCCGTAGGTCTCCACAACCAGGTTGATCGCCTCCATCAGCTCTGGCCCATCGCTTAGACCCAGCTTCTTGATCAAGAAGTTGTTCTTCACGGTTTCCAGCTCTTCGGGTTGACTGGCGGCAACGGTGGAGGCGTCCGCATTGTAGATCGCCGGACCACAACCGATTGTCACCTTGGTCAAAAGATCCATGTCTGGCGTCACGCCACATTTGTTCTTCAGATCAGCCGCATATTGCGCAATCAGCTCATCTCGTTTGCCCATCGCTTCACTCTCCCATTCTGGACGCGTTCTTACATTCAACATTACTGAATTTTTACGGTAGGCAGGTTTTGACATGCGACAAAGGGTATTTCTGCGCCCAAAACATCAAAAATGAGCTCCGGCTCACGTCACGAGAGCGCATCTCGACAAATTATCCTCAAGCCGTTGCCAAGAAAAAACCCGGCACACAGGCCGGGATTTTCCAAATCATCAAATGAGACACGATCAGTAACGATAGTGCTCCGGCTTGAACGGACCTTCGGGCTTCACACCGATGTAAGCCGCTTGTTCGGGTGTCAGCTTGGTCAGCTTTGCACCGACGCGCTCCAGATGGAGGGCTGCCACTTTCTCGTCGAGGTGCTTGGGCAGAATATAGACCTTGTTGTCGTATTGATCGCCACGGGTCCAAAGCTCGATCTGCGCCAGCACCTGATTGGTGAAGGATGCAGACATCACAAACGACGGATGCCCGGTTGCATTCCCGAGGTTCAGCAGACGCCCCTCAGAGAGGAGAATGATCCGATTGCCCGAGGGCATCTCTACCATATCCACCTGATCTTTAATGTTGGTCCACTTGTGGTTCTTCAGGTTTGCGACCTGAATTTCATTGTCGAAGTGACCGATGTTGCCGACGATGGCCATATCCTTCATCTCGCGCATATGCTCGATGCGCAGGATGTCTTTGTTGCCGGTTGTGGTGATGAAGATGTCGGCGTCCAGCGCCTCCTCCAAGAGTACCACCTCGTAACCGTCCATGGCCGCCTGAAGGGCACAGATCGGATCTGCTTCGGTTACTTTCACGCGTGCACCAGCACCGCTGAGCGACGCCGCAGAGCCTTTGCCCACGTCGCCGTAACCACAGACAACGGCAACCTTGCCCGCCATCATGGTATCGGTGGCGCGACGGATACCGTCCACGAGGCTCTCTTTACAGCCGTATTTGTTGTCAAATTTCGACTTGGTAACGGAGTCGTTTACGTTGATCGCCGGGAAGGGAAGTTGGCCCTGTTTGACAAGCTCGTAAAGACGGTGAACGCCGGTGGTTGTCTCCTCGGAAACGCCTTTGATCTGGTCGCGCATCTTGGTGAACCAGCCCGGAGACTGCTCCATCCGCTTTTTGATCTGCGCCTTGATGACTTCTTCTTCTTCGGAAGTGGGAACCGAAATGATGTCTTCTCCGGCCTCTGCCCGTGCGCCCAGCAGGATATAGAGCGTCGCGTCGCCGCCATCATCGAGGATCAGGTTCGGGCCTTCGGGGAATTGGAAAGACCTGTCGAGGTAGTCCCAATGCTCTTCAAGGCTCTGGCCTTTGATTGCAAAGACCGGAATACCTGCCTCGGCGATCACCGCGGCTGCGTGGTCTTGGGTCGAGAAGATATTGCAGGATGCCCAGCGCACATCTGCGCCCAGCGCCACCAGCGTCTCAATCAGGACGGCCGTCTGAATCGTCATGTGCAGCGAGCCAACGATACGGGAGCCTTTCAGCGGCTTTTCTTCACCATATTCCTTGCGCAGCGCCATCAGGCCCGGCATTTCAGTTTCTGCAATGTCCAGCTCTTTGCGGCCAAAGCCCGCCAGCGAGATGTCCTTGACGATATAGTCTCCGGCCATTTTTTGCTCCGTTTGAGATTTCCACAGGATTCTTGGGTGTGGAGGTAACACCGCAAAGGTTGATAAGCAACGAAGATGGGGCTGGGGGACCTACACCCCGGTGGATCATCGCGCAGCTTTCGCCGTTGGTTTTTTGGCTTGCCTGACCTTGAAAGCTCAAACTCTGCATCCGGGGCTAGCGAGCTGCATCAGGACCTACCTCTACCTTGGACTGCAGGTTTGCAACCACACGGCAGGAAGAGTAGCTAGAGCCCAGCAAGACAACCATGGACCAGATCATGCCTGCAAAATCCCACCGCGCCTGGCAACGTATGCTTTCCGGGCGACGTCTTGATTTGCTGGATCCCACGCCAGTTGACATTGAAATTGAGGACATTGCGCATGGGCTGGCCTTTGTGGCGCGCTGGAACGGGCAGACGCGAGGCGATTTTGCCTATTCAGTGGCAGAGCACTCGCTGCTTGTTGAGGAACTGCACGGTCGCTTGTTTCCCAAAGCCCTGACCAAGTGGAAGCTCGCAGCCCTCCTGCATGACGCGCCAGAGTATGTGATCGGCGATATGATCTCTCCTGTAAAAGCCGCTGTTGGCCCGGGCTACGGGGAGCTTGATGACCGCCTGACTTCCGCGATCCACATCCGCTTTGGCCTGCCCGCTTCGCTTCCCAAGACTGTGAAAGCGCAAATCAAACGCGCGGACAAAGTCTCAGCATGGATGGAAGCAGTTCAGATCGCGGGGTTTTCCGAAGCCGAGGCGACAAAGTTCTTTGGCAGACCCAATCCAGACTTGATCGAAGGGCTTGATATCCATTTGCGCCCGCCTGTGGAGGTGCGCCGGGATTTTGTCAGTCGCCACGAAGCCTTGCTGAAGCTGTTGTAAACTCAGCCGTCGTTTTGCGCAGCGGCGCGAGCCTGCCTGCGGGCGTGTCTTGCTGCGCGACGGGCGCGACGCTCCGCCCGTTCCTTTTCCTCGCGCGCCTTGCGAAACGCGGGGGACTCGACAAAGCGATCGCTTTTGATGCCTTTGTCTTTGAGCACCTGATTGCGCGCGGCGTCATCTAGCACCGGCCAGTTTTTCCCACCCGAAATAAAGCCTGCCTCGTGGAGCGCCCGGCCGATAACAGAATGATCCAGTTCTCCAAAGCTCAGACGGCTGGAGCGTTGATTGTTCTTGGGCACCCATTCCGTGCGTAGTGCACCAATCACCAAGGGGTCGCACTTGCAGAAGTAACGTACGTTGTCGGTCAACAGCGTATGCGCGGTGGATTTGCGCCGCAGAACCATCGCAACCTTCTGATCGGGCCGCCCCACCATTGCATAAAGATGCAGCGCGGAACCATCAGCCGCGATCACCTTGCGCGCCGCCTTGTAGCGCGCCAGCTGCTCCGACAGGGTATGTTCCTGTGGGTGGAAAATCTCGTAGCCCTCCGCCGCGAGGAAGGCTTCCATCTGCTCTTCGCCCAACAGCCCGCCCTTGCCGAGCCCCAGCTTGGAGCGTGAGATGTAGATCTTCTCCGGCCCCTCGGGTTTGATGTCGCGCGCAAAACGGGCATGGATCGCGTTGCGGTACTTGGGCGTTGCCTCGGTAATCCTCCCAAGGCCAAACCCCTGCCCGGGGATCACAAGTTCCTCAACCAGAGACGGATCCGCTGCAACGCGGATTGGCAGGTCCCTCTGCATGAGATCGACGAATTCGGCCTGAAACCCGCGTACTTGGTCTCTGACGGCGGGGCGTTTTGGAATGAACAACACCCCATCCACCGGCGCATCCAGTTCTGACAGCGCCCAGAGACGGGCGGTGCTTTCGACCAGAAAGTGCCCGAAATGCGCCCATAGCACGCCACCCCACAGCCAACGTCCAGAGATTTTTTCCGCAAACTCCGAGGGTTTTGGAGGTTCTGTCGTGATGGGTCGATGCCTGCGCCACAAGGCACCCTCAGCACAATAGCTGCCGTCCTCGCGCAAAAGACCTGCGGCCTGCACGAGGTTGCTCTCGACCGGAGGCACCACCGTCACATTGCGCAGCACCGAGATGCTTTCCGACCAGCCGCCCTCCGGCGAGGGAGGCGTGGTCGGTGCCGGGTGTTCAGTTGCGCACATCCGGTGGCTTACCTTGGGCTGCGCTTGGCTAGGATGCGTTGCAAGGTCCGACGGTGCATATTCAAACGCCGCGCTGTTTCCGACACGTTACGATCGCAGAGCTCATACACGCGCTGGATATGTTCCCAGCGGACACGATCAGCGCTCATCGGGTTTTCAGGGGGCGGGGGCAATGCGTCATCACCAGCCAGAAGAGCATTGGTAATGTCCGTCGCATCCGCGGGCTTCGACAGATAATCGGTCGCACCAATCTTGACTGCAGCAACCGCCGTTGCGATGGCGCCATACCCGGTCAGGACGACGATGCGGCTGTCAGGGCGTTTTTCCCGCAGGACCTCGACGACATCGAGCCCATTGCCATCCTCAAGCCGCAGATCCACAACCGCATATGCTGGCGGACGTGCCGAGACAATTGCCTGACCCGCAGCAACGCAATCGGCTGTCTCCACTTCGAAGCCGCGTTTCTCCATTGCTTTTGCGAGGCGGCGCAGAAACGGTTCATCGTCATCCACCAAGAGGAGCGAGGGATCAGGTCCGATCTCGGACTGAACTGCTTCGGCCATTCACTTTCCTTCCAGCGTCAAGCGCATTTGTGTTCAGAGATATACGCCCCGTGACGGAAACGTCAAACCTCTGCCAGATCTCAGCTGTTGTCGATAAAACAGGCGACACGGTCCGCCATCTGCTCTGGCGACACGTCCCGGCGGAAAAAGTCCACAAAACCGTGTTCGGGCAACACGAGGTAGGACATGGTGGTGTGATCTACGAGATAGTAGTCCTCGTCCCCTTCCTGCGCTTTGTAATAGGTCTTGTAAGCCTGGCTTGCGGCCTTGACCTGCTCGGGGGATCCGGTGAGACCGATCATCTTTTCGTGCAGGTTAAAGGCAAAGTCTCCGACCACTTCGGGGGTGTCGCGTTTGGGATCGATCGAAATGAACACCGGGGTCGTCGAATAGCCCCGATCCTCCAGCACATCCACGGCCTCGGCGTTACGTGCGGTGTCCAGCGGACAAACATCAGGGCAGAACGTGTAGCCAAAATACAGAATAGAAGGCTCGGTGATCACATCCTTGTCGGTCACGGTCTCACCTTTGGCGTTCACCAGCTCGAACGGCCCCCCGATCGCCGCGCTGCTGCCTGCAACAGCACTGGCCCGGCACTGCGCAAATGCATCGTCAGATGCGCCGCCCCGCAGGGTCAAATACCAAACGCCGCCCAAAAGAGCCGCGACACAGGCAAACGCCAGAATTGCGATGTTTCTCATCATGTCTCGTTTCCTCACAGACCTGAACGGGTCGAGGCGCAGGGAAGTCGCACCTCTGTTGATCCCGGTTGGCGCTAGACCTATCAACAATTACCGGTGATGCAACGGGAGCAAACGTCACATGAGCGAGACCACCCTTGGGTTGATGAGCGGCCAGAAACGCAGCCACTGGGTGCGCCTGCGTACTCTGATCGTTTTGCGCTGGGTTGCAATCATTGGCCAGGCCACCGCAATTGGTGTTGCCCAGACCCAATATGACCTGCAGCTTTCGCTCTGGCCTTGCTATCTTGCAATCGGCGTTTCCGCCCTGGCCAACCTGGTGGCATGGATCGTTTTTCCTGAAAACAAGCGCCTGACGGAGTTTCAAAACTTCCTCATGGTTCTCTTTGATCTGCTGCAGCTGTGCTTTCTGCTGTACATGACCGGAGGGCTCAACAATCCATTTGCCCTTCTGGTGCTGGGGCCTGTGACCGTCTCCGCCTCGGTGATGCGATTGCGCTCGACGCTGATTATCGGGACAAGCGCCGTCATTCTCGTGACGCTATTGGTTCCGTGGCATGTGCCGCTTCAAACAGCCGCAGGTGAAATCCTGAAGATGCCCGTGCTTTTTGTGTTTGGTCACTGGTGTGCTTTGGTCATCGCGATCCTGTTCATGGGGGCCTATTCCTATCGCATCAGTGCAGAAATTCGCTCCATGTCCGATGCGCTTGCCGCGACGCAGCTGGCACTCTCTCGCGAGCAGAAACTGACAGACCTCGGTGGAGTCGTTGCCGCCGCCGCGCATGAGTTGGGCACCCCTTTGGCCACTATTAAGCTCACGAGTTCAGAACTTATCGAAGAGCTGGACCAAAATCCGGAACTACAAGACGACGCGCGCCTCATCCGCGAACAGGCCGACCGCTGCCGCGATATCCTGCGCAGCATGGGACGGGCAGGCAAGGATGACCTGCACCTGCGCCAGACGCCTCTGTCAGCACTGGTACATGAAGCGGCCGAACCACATTTTGAGCGTGGCAAGGAAATCCGACTGAGCGAGCACCCCGCCGAGGGTGACGCTCTGAACCAGCCAAGTGTTCTGCGCAAACCCGAGATCATTCACGGGCTGCGCAACCTCGTACAAAACGCCGTTGATTTTGCGCAGTCAAAAGTCTGGATCGAACTGCACTGGAGCGCAGAGACCATCACCGTGCGGATCAGCGATGATGGCAACGGGTTCCCGGGACATTTGATCGGGCGTTTGGGGGACCCTTTCATGCGCCGCCGCGCCCCCCACGCAGAGCGCGGCAACCGCCCGGAGTACGAAGGCATGGGGCTTGGCCTGTTTATCGCCAAGACCCTGCTGGAGCGCACAGGGGCGCGGCTGAAATTCCTGAACGGTCGTGATGTCGCCATGACGCAGGACCTCTCGCCGGCACAAAGGGGCGCTCTGGTGATCGTGACATGGCCCCGGCGCAAGATCGATGCCGTAAGCGGTGACACCCCTGTGCCGACCGGAGAAAATATTCCGATACAGTTTTAACTATTCACTTTTGGGAAACCAGTTAAACTTCACTTAACCATTGTGATGGAAACTCAACGCAAGGAGAAATAGCGAGGCTGTGTCCATGCAAGAATTGATGTCCGTCGAGTGGTTCATTCTGGTGACCCTCTGCATCGCCAGCGCAGCGGTTGCGGTCTGGTTTCTGAACCCCAAGGCCGAGGCCAAGGGGATGGAGCACGAATTGCTGATCGCCGATGGCCGCACGGATGCGGTTTTCCTGTTTGACGACCAGACGCTGATTGCCTGGTCGTCGGGCGCGCGCAAGTTCCTCGATGACAATGCCGAAGATTTCAGTTGGGGCAAGCTGCGGGACAAGCTGTCGCGCTCCTACCCGGGCCTACCGCAGTCACCCGGTTTCCTGCGCGATGTCGGCTCCCTGACACTATCTGGCACTGCAGAGGCAGACAACCGCGAGGCCCATTGCGAATGGATCGACGGCGTTACCCGTATTCAGCTGCGCCGCGCCGCCTCGGACATCGGCCACGTCGGCGATGATCAGGAACTGACCACCCTGCGTGCAGCCGTGCATCAGGCCCCCTACCCCGTTTGGCTGCAATCCGATGATGCCCGCGTCACCTGGACCAACCTTGCCTACGATCGTCTGAACCAGAAAATCCGTGGCCGCGGCAATGATACCTCTGCACCTCTGTTTCCAAACCTCGACGCGCCGATGAACAGCGGTCGCGCGGAACGGATCTCCATCGAGCTGCCGGAAACCGACAAGAAGCTCTGGTATAATGTCTCCACCACCGAGACCGAAGCCGGTTGGCTCTGTCATGCCATGGACGTCAACGCCGTGGTGGATGCTGAGATCGCGCAACGCAACTTTGTGCAGACGCTGGCAAAAACCTTTGCGCAACTTTCCATCGGCCTTGCGATCTTTGACCGCAATCGCCAACTGGTCCTATTCAACCCCGTTCTGATCGACCTTACCGCTCTGCCGGCAAGTTTTCTGAGCTCGCGCCCCAATATGATGTCCTTCTTTGACCGCCTGCGCGACCAACGCATGATGCCGGAACCAAAGAACTACTCGAGCTGGCGTCACCAGATGGCGGATCTCCTGGAGGCTGCCGCCGAGGGCCGCTATCAGGAAACATGGTCTTTGCCCTCCGGGTCGGTCTATTCGGTCTCAGGCCGTCCACATCCTGATGGGGCCATCGCGTTTCTGTTTGAAGACATCACCGCCGAAATCACTCTGACCCGTCAGTTCCGCTCTGAACTGGAACTGGGCCAGTCGATCCTCGATCATATCGACGACGCTTTTGCGGTCTTCGGCGCCGACGGTAGCATGGTCTATTCCAACACCGCGTACCACACGATGTGGAAAACCGACCCCGACGCGAGCTTTGCCAAAATCACCATCACCGATGCCTGCCGCACCTGGCAGGAGCTCTCGGGTCCAACCCCGACCTGGGGTGAAGTGCGCGACTTTGTCGCCGGTGGCACCAGCGATCGTTCAGATTGGTGGTCTCGCGTGGACATGCGCAACGGCGAGCAGTTGCTCTGCCGCGTGCAATCGCTCCAGAACGGCTCCGTCATGGTCCGTTTCCACCAGATCGACCTGCCGCTGGCGCCGCCAGAACAAGAGCGTTTCGCCGTCCTCAAGGATAGCTGAACCCGCTTGCGGAGCCTCGCGCTGAACGTCATTGTGGCGCCATGACACAACGCTCTGCGACTTTCAGGCTGCCCAGCAGCGACGCAACCACAGAATTGGCTCGACACATCGCCCGGATCCTCGTTCCGGGCGATGTTGTCTTGCTCCAGGGCCCAATCGGCGCCGGAAAAACGCATTTCGCCCGCAGCCTGATCCAATCTCTGATGGAGGTGCCAGAAGACGTCCCCTCCCCTACGTTCACGCTGGTGCAAGTCTACAATGTCGCCACAGGAGAGCTTTGGCATGCCGATCTCTACCGGCTCTCGCATGTAGATGAGGTCGAGGAGCTAGGGCTTTTGGCGGCATTTGAGGACGCGATCTGCCTGATTGAATGGCCCGAGAAACTCGAAGATCTGCGCCCCGCGTCAGCACTGACAATGGAGCTCTCTTTAGACCAGGACCATGACGACGCCCGGAGGGCCGAACTCATGTGGACTGACGCCTCTTGGGACGCGCGACTGGAAGGAATTGCGCCATGACATCTCGCGAGGACGAAATCAGAGATTTTCTGGCCACCCATGGCTATGCGGACTGGAACCGCACCCCACTGGCCGGAGATGCCTCCAGCCGTCGCTACCAGCGGCTGCGCTCTCCAACTGGGGCCAAGGCGGTCTTGATGGACTGGTCCCCAGAGGAAGGCGGCGACACGCAACCGTTTGTGGATCTCGCCCAATACCTGCGCAATCTCGATATCTCCGCTCCAGAGATTTATGCCGAGGATCACGCAAGGGGCTTGCTGTTGATTGAGGACCTGGGCGACGCCTTGTTTACGGAGGTCATTGACAACGACCCGGCGCAGGAAATGCCGCTCTATCGCGCTGCTGTAGATCTGCTGATACATCTGCACGACGCGCAACCTCCGAATCTGGCGCGACTTGACCCAGAGACCCTGAGCGAGATGACCCGCCTTGCTTTCAGCGAGTATCGCTATGCAATCCTCGGAGATGCGGCAGAAGACAATCGGAAGCGATTTGAACACCGGTTTGCGCAAATCCTGAGCGCGCAACTTGAGGGCGATATGGTCTTTGTCCACCGCGACTTTCACGCCCAAAACCTGCTGTGGTTGCCGGAGCGCGAAGGCCTCGCTCGCGTCGGAGTGATCGATTTTCAGGATGCCAAACTCGGCCACCGTGCCTATGATCTCGTCTCACTTTTGCAGGATGCGCGCCGCGATGTTCCTGCCCAAGTCGAAGCACAGATGATAGACCACTATATTCAAGCCACAGGCGTCGATGAGAGCCATTTTCGCAGCGCCTACGCGGTCATCGCAGTGCAGAGGAACATGCGCATTCTCGGGATTTTTGCGCGGCTATCGCAACGCTTTGGCAAGCGTCACTACATCGAGTTCGTGCCCCGGGTCTGGGCGCATTTTGAACGCGGGTTGGCCCACCCTGCCCTTGCGAGCGCGGCAGAAGAGATCCTGAATGCCCTGCCCGCACCGGCGCCCGAGGTCCTAGAAAGGCTACGCGCATGACCGCTCCCAATGTCGTTATGATCTTTGCCGCCGGTTTTGGGACCCGCATGGGGGCGCTTACGGCCGATAAGCCCAAGCCCATGATCGAACTTTGCGGACGCCCGCTGATTGATCACGCGCTGACACTGGCACTCGCGCTCAATCCCGAACGGGTGGTGATCAACACGCATTACAAGGCCGAGGTTCTCGAGCGTCACCTTGAGGGCCGTGATGTGCTCATCAGTCATGAGGACAAGGAGATTCTCGACACTGGAGGCGGGCTCAAACTGGCGCGCGCGCTGCTTGATGCCTCCGTCAGCTATACGTTGAACCCGGATGTCGCATGGCGCGGACCAAACCCGCTCAGCGTGCTCCGCGACGCATGGCGCCCGGCAGACATGGATGCACTGTTGCTGTGTGTGCCGACCGCGCGTGCCGTTGGACGCTTGGGTTCGGGTGATTTTTCGACAGACTCGCGGGGTTGTATCCGACGCGGCGGAGACATGGTCTATACCGGTGCACAGATCATATCGCTCGACACATTGGATCGGGTGTCAGAAAGCGCCTTTTCTCTCAATGCGATATGGGATCAGCTGATCCCAGAGGGCCGAGCAACCGCCGTGGAATATCCAGGCCTCTGGTGTGACGTTGGCCGCCCTGAAGGCCTCAAGTTGGCTGAAGAAATGATTGCAGAATAAGATGTTTGATCCGTCTCAAACCAAACCCAGGCTGTTTGCGGTCCCTTGTGGTGTAGATTTCCCACGCGCACTTTATGACGGACTCACTGCCCGTTTTGCCGATGCCCTCCCGGAAGAGTTGGCACGGGTCGAGTTGATCCTCAACACGGAACGCATGCAACGCCGCGTGCGGCAGTTGTTTGACGCAGGACCAGCGCGTCTCTTGCCTCGCATCTCGCTCCTGTCGGGATTGAGCAAAGAAGCAAATCTACGCGGCCTGCCACCTGCACTGCCTCCGCTGCGCCGCCGTCTGGAGCTTTCGCAGTTGATCGCAAAGCTACTGGATGCGCAGCCCGATTTGGCTGCTCGCGCCTCGCTTTACGATCTTTCCGACAGCCTGGCCGAATTGATCGACGAGATGCAGAGTGAAGGCGTGAGCACCGATCAGATCCGCGCGCTTGATGTGTCTGATATGTCCGGGCACTGGAAACGGGCGCAGGACTTCATCGGCATCGCGGATCAATTTGTGGACATGCACGAAGGTGCGCTCGACGTGAATGCCCGGCAGCGGCAGGTTGTGATGGATCTGATCGCAGAATGGGAACAGACGCCACCAACGCATCCCATCATTCTGGCAGGCTCAACCGGGTCTCGGGGCACGACGCTACTTCTGATGGAGGCGATTGCTCGCCTACCACAGGGCGCGGTCGTCTTGCCGGGATTTGATTTTGACCAGCCAGAACCCGTCTGGGAGAGCCTGACAGATGGGTTGGTTGCGGAAGATCATCCGCAATACCGGTTTCACAAACTGATGCGCGACCTTGATCTACGCCCCTCGGATATTTGCCGCTGGGTTGATACAACGCCCCAATCTCCTGCTCGCAATCGGTTGATTTCTCTCGCACTTCGCCCAGCTCCGGTGACGGATGCCTGGATGAGTGAAGGACCCCACCTCAAAGATCTGGACCAAGCCACAGAGGCGCTGACGCTGGTGGAGGCCGCAAATCCCCGAAGCGAAGCCTTGGCTATCGCTTTGCGCCTGCGTCAGGCAGCCGAGGACGGTCAGACCGCAGCCCTGATCACGCCCGACCGCATGCTGACGCGCCAGGTCTCTGCCGCGCTGGATCGCTGGGACATTCTGCCAGACGATTCTGCGGGATTGCCGCTTCAATTGTCGCCCCCTGGACGGTTTCTGCGACATGTGGCCGATCTGTTTTGTCGCCCGCTTCAGGCCGATATGTTGCTCACGCTTCTCAAGCATCCGCTCACCCATTCCGGCGCGGAGCGAGGTCTGCATTTGCTGCACACCCGTGATCTGGAGCTCCATATGCGCCGCAACGGACCGCCCTTCCCGGACTGCGAGAGCCTCAGTGCCTTTGGGAGCACGCGCGATTTGCAGCCGGGTTGGTCAGATTGGCTAGCGCAGAGCTTTGCCGGTCGAGATCGGACGGGCACGCGCGCCCTGAGTGACTGGGTGTCAGATTTGCGTGAGACCGCCGAAGGGATCGCAGCAGGATCGCAGGTCGGCGGCACGGGCGAGCTCTGGGAAAAAAAAGCTGGGAACGCAGCGCGCGACGTTCTTGAGGAATTGCAGGCACAATCACCTCACGGTGGCGACATGACCGCGCGCGATTTTGCAGACCTCCTGGGCGCACTCTTGTCGCAGGGCGAGGTGCGGGATCGCGATGCGCCATATGGATCCATTATGATCTGGGGCACGCTCGAGGCCCGCGTGCAAGGCGCCGATCTTGTTATCCTCGGTGGTCTCAACGAGGGCAGCTGGCCAGAAGCCGCGCGTCCTGATCCCTGGCTCAATCGTAAATTGCGCCACGAGGCGGGCCTTTTGCTGCCAGAGCGGCGCATTGGCCTATCCGCACATGATTTTCAGCAGGCTGTCGCAGCGCCCGAAGTCTGGCTCACGCGTGCTGTCCGCTCAGAAGAGGCCGACACGGTCCCGTCGCGCTGGCTCAACCGTATGACTAACCTTCTGGGAGGTCTGCCGGATCAGGGCGGACAAGCCGCGCTGTCAGCCATGCGAATGCGCGGCCAGGTCTGGCTGGATTGGGCAAGCGTTCTTGATGCGCCAGTGCCAACCCCTCTGAGCCCACGCCCCTCGCCGCGCCCGCCAGTTGCAGCACGGCCCCGTAGATTGACGGTGACAGAAATTCCAAAACTGATCCGTGATCCTTATGCGATCTACGCCAAACATGTACTGCGCCTGAAACCCGTGGATCCGCTGCTGCAGGAACCTGATGCGCTGCTGCGCGGCACAATCATCCACAAGGTGTTGGAAGACTTTATAAGATCCGCTCAAGAGCAGCCGGAAAATCTCTCGGCCCGTCACTTCATCGACCACGCCCAGCGCGTCCTCGAAACCGAGGTGCCCTGGCCCGTTGCGCGCACGCTTTGGCTAACCCGCCTAAAGAAAGTGGCCGAAGATTTTGTCACCGGTGAACGACAACGTCAGTCGCGGGCGCGCCCATCAGGGTTTGAGAAATCTGGCCAGGTCCGTCTTGATCCACTTGATTTCGAAATCGCGGCCAAGGCGGACCGGATCGATGTGGACGAGCGTGGCTTGCTTCATCTGTATGATTACAAGACGGGCGACCCGCCTTCGGAAAAACAGCAGAAATCCTTTGAAAAACAGCTTCTGATCGAGACCGCCATGGCCGAACAGGGCGCGTTTTCAGACTATGGTGCGGCGCGGGTGGAGCGTGCGCTCTATATCGGATTGAAGCCTCCGGTGAAGGAGGTTGCCGCACCCATTCTGGACGAGCCACCCGCAAAGGTGTGGGCGGAGTTGCGCAGTCTGGTCGAAGCGTATTTCGACGCAGAGCAAGGCTTTAGCAGCCGCCGAATGGTACACCGGGATGATTTTGCCGGGGATTACGATCACCTTGCCCGCTATGGCGAATGGGATCGCAGTTCGGATCCGGTGCCGGAGGATTTGACATGAGCCGCAACGCCGCCTCAGAGGCACAGTTTCGCGCCGCCCGCCCAGATGCCTCTACTTGGCTTGCCGCCAATGCCGGCTCGGGCAAGACCAAGGTGCTCACGGATCGAGTCGCGCGCCTGTTGCTGCGCGGCGTGGAGCCGCAGCACATTCTCTGCCTGACCTATACCAAGGCGGCGGCGAGCGAGATGCAGAACCGCTTGTTTCAACGTCTTGGGGAATGGGCGATGCTGCCCGATACCAAACTGCGCGCAGCACTGGTGGATCTCGGTGCTGAGGACGCAGCCATAGGCGATGGGCTGGCGCAGGCCAGAACCCTGTTTGCGCGCGCGATCGAGACTCCCGGTGGTCTCAAGATCCAGACCATTCACTCTTTTTGTTCATCACTCCTGCGCCGTTTCCCGCTTGAGGCCGGTGTCAGCCCACAGTTTACCGAAATGGAAGACCGCGCGGCCGCCATGCTGCGCGCCGAGATCGCAGAGGATATGGCGCAAGGCCCGGACGCACATGTTGTAGAAGCGGCCTCCTTCCATATCGGTGGCCTGGATTTTGAGACCCTGACGGCCGAGATCTGCCGCCGCCAAGCCGGGTTCGACCCGGCGCTGGACCACAACAGACTGGGTGAGGTTTTTGATCTTCCAGCCGGGTATGACCGTAGCGCGCTGCAAGCCGAGGTTTTCCTAGGCAATGAGGCAGAGATCCTGTCGCGTACCATCGAGATGCTGAAATCGGGCGGAGCCACGGACACCAAGAACGCTGACAAACTTGCTCGGATCACTGCAGTCACCCCGGATGCGCTCCCCCTTCTGGAGGATGTGTTCCTTACCGGCAAAAGCGCCAAAGATCCCTTCAGCGCCAAGATAGGCAGCTTTCCCACCAAGAAGCTGCGCGAAAGCAACGGTGTCCTGATGGATCAGCTTGAGCCCTTCATGGCGCGGGTCGAAGCTGCCCGCCCCAAGCGGCTCGCACTGGATGCGATGGAAAAATCCATCGTTCTGCATAATTTTGCCCGGGTTTTTCTGCCCGAATACGAGCGACGCAAACAGCTGCGTGGTTGGTTGGACTTTGATGACCTGATCGTCAAAGCCCGAAATCTTTTGAATGATCCCGCGGTCGCAGCCTGGGTGCTCTATCGTCTGGATGGCGGCATCGACCACATCCTTGTGGACGAAGCGCAGGACACAAGCCCAGTTCAGTGGGATGTGGTTGAAAAGCTCGCACAGGAGTTCACCGCAGGTGAAGGCGCGCGCGCCGATGTGGAGCGCACGATCTTCGTGGTCGGTGACAAAAAACAGTCGATTTATTCCTTTCAGGGCGCCGACCCGGACGCCTTTGACCGCATGCAGGCGGAGTTTGGGAACAGGCTCAAGGACACCGGCGAAGGTTTGCAAAACGCCAGCCTCGCATTTTCCTTTCGATCCTCGGCGGCAATTCTTGGCCTTGTGGATGTCGTCTTTGACGGAGAACACCGTGCAGGGTTTGCCGGCGATGCCAAGCATCAGGCATTCAAGTTCGATTTGCCGGGGCGTGTCGATCTGTGGCCTTTGGTGGAAAAAACCGAAGACGAAGAAGAGCGCGATTGGACCGATCCAGTTGATCGTCCCAGCCCTCGCCATCATTCCGTAATCCTTGCAGAGCGGATTGCCAATCAGATCAAAGAGATGATTGCGCAAGGTGTGACGATCCCCGAAGACGGCCCCGAGCGTGGCACGTTTCAGCGCCGCCCCGTGCATGCAGGCGATTTCCTGATCCTCGTGCAGCGACGATCGGATCTCTTTTCCGAGATCATTCGCGCCTGCAAGGCCGCCGGCCTGCCGATTGCGGGCGCGGATCGCCTGAAGGTGGGCGCGGAACTGGCGGTCAAAGACATTGCAGCGCTATTGCGGTTTCTTGCATTGCCCGAGGACTCCCTGTCGCTTGCCGAGGCCCTGAAATCCCCGATCTTCGGCTGGAGCGAGCAGCAGCTCTTTGACCTCGCACATCGGCGGAGTGAAATGCACCTCTGGCCTGCGCTGCGAGCACGTTCCGAGGAATTTCCCCAGACCATGGAGATCCTCAATGATCTGCGCCGCCAGGCGGACTTTCTGAGGCCCTATGATCTTATTGAGCGGATATTGACCCGTCATCTGGGGCGCGCCAAGATCCTTGGCCGCCTTGGAACGGAGGCCGAAGACGGGATCAACGCGCTGTTGTCGCAGGCCTTGGCCTATGAACGGACCGAAGTGCCAAGCCTCACCGGGTTCCTTGTCTGGATGCAGACCGATGATCTTGAGATCAAACGACAAATGGGGGCCGCAAGTTCGATGATCCGTGTAATGTCGGTGCATGGATCCAAAGGGTTGGAAGCACCGATTGTGATCCTGCCTGATACCACCAAACGCCGTCCGTCCCCCGCAGCCGAGGTGATGGAGGTCGACGGCACCCCTCTCTGGCGTATGAGCAGCGATCAGATGCCCCCTGCAATGGATGCCGCACGCGTCTTTGCACAGGAAAAGCAGGCGAACGAGCGTCTGCGCTTGTTGTATGTGGCTCTGACGCGCGCGGAAAAATGGCTCATCGTGGCTGGGGCTGGTGATCTCGATAAGGGGGGTGACAGCTGGTACCAGCGGGTTGAGGCCGCCATGAAAACCATGGGAGCCCTGCCCTATGACGCGCCCGGCGGAGAAGGCTTACGCTGGGCTCATGGCGACTGGGAAGCCCCCGTCTTTGTGCCATCGGATTTGACCGAAGAAGACGAAATCACGTTGCCAGAGGTCTTTCGTCGCGCCGCCCCTGCCTATGTCGCGCCAGCGGCGACCCTGCGTCCCTCGGAGGATCTGGGCGGTGCAAAGGCTCTGCCTGGCGACAGCGGCCTGAGCGAAGAGGACGCCAAAGCGCGGGGCACTGCGTTGCATCTCTTGCTGGAGCATCTGCCCAAGCTTCCAGAAGAGTACTGGGACAACCGCGCC
This sequence comes from Epibacterium sp. HA2-3, assembly GCF_055693725.2. NCBI lineage: Bacteria > Pseudomonadati > Pseudomonadota > Alphaproteobacteria > Rhodobacterales > Roseobacteraceae > Epibacterium > Epibacterium sp. HA2-3. The sequence goes on from NZ_CM172490.1 coordinate 2,891,254, forward strand.
GAAGCCATTGCACAGCATGAGGATTGGAAGGCCCTCCTGGCAGAGGCCCGGAAGGTGCTTTGCTCAGATGACTGCGCAGATATCTTTGCCCCCGGTACGCTCGCAGAGGTGCCGGTCTCTGCCGATCTGGGCACAGCTCGGCTGCACGGTATCATTGACAGGCTGGTGATTACCCCGGATCGCGTGCTTGCGGTCGATTTCAAGTCAAACGCCGTGGTCCCCCAAAGCGCCGAAGCCTGTCCAGAAGGTCTGCTGCGTCAGATGGGTGCCTATGATGTCGCCCTGCGCCAGATCTATCCAGATCGCCAGATCGAGACTGCAATCCTCTGGACGCGCACGGCGACGCTCATGTCACTACCGGTCACCTTGATTACACAGGCCCGTGAACGGGCGGGTTTCCAGCGACTGGAACCTTGACGCCATGTCTGAGCGTCCATAGGTTTCGCTCCAGTTGCCAATCTTCTCAGGAGACATATCCATGTCCACCGTAGCCGTTACCGACGCCACCTTCGACGCCGAAGTCAAGAATTCCGATGTCCCCGTTGTGGTGGACTTCTGGGCCGAATGGTGTGGCCCGTGCAAACAGATCGGCCCCGCTCTGGAAGAGCTGGCAGCCGAGTATGGCGACAAGGTAAAAATCGCCAAGGTTGATGTCGACAGCAACCCGAATGCCGCTGCTGCCATGGGTGTGCGCGGTATTCCAGCTCTGTTCGTCTTCAAGGATGGTCAGGTGGTTTCCAACCGCGCCGGCGCCGCTCCCAAGGCCGCGCTCAAGAGCTGGATCGACGAATCCATCTGATCTGAGACCCAGATAAACATAGAAAAGGCGCGTCCCTCGGGAGGCGCCTTTTTTCATGATAATGTGGAGAGCCACCCCACAAAAGGAAAAGCCGCCCTGCGTCAGGACGGCTCTTACTTCACCAGATATGTCATCGAGCGTTACAGTGCTGCGATGTCGGCACGGGTCAGGCCGATGTCTTCCAGCTGCGCGTCGCTCAGCTGCGACAGAGCTTTGCGGGTAATGCGGGCTTCATTCCAGTCAGCAAAGTTGCTGCGCAGGTTGAAGAAGAAATCGACTGCGCGCAGAACTGCGACAGAGCCGGCCGGTGCAATGATGTTGCTTGCGTTTGCCATGATCGTGTTCCTTGATAGATCCAGCCGACCTCATGTCGGTTGTTGATGCGTATTTAGGTTTGCTTTCTGAGTCTCACAATTGCCCATTTTTCAGCCCCGTATTGCACTCAGCGCATAGCAATTAAGCAGAGTTTAAACTTTTTCTCGCGCCCTCCCCGAGGGATCATCCCCGACCCTGCCCTTGTGCCGCGTGGGGGATACTTCCATATAGGTCAGCAAAGAAACGGAGGCTTTTATGGCAGAGGATCAATTCCCCGGCTGGCATGGCACAACCATCATCGGGGTGCGCAAAGGGGACGAGGTAGTCGTCGCTGGGGACGGTCAAGTCTCGCTCGGTCAGACCGTGATCAAGGGCAGCGCCCGCAAGGTGCGCCGCCTGTCGCCCGGCGGATATGACGTGGTGGCAGGCTTTGCCGGATCCACGGCGGATGCCTTCACCCTCCTTGAGCGGCTCGAAGCCAAACTGGAGGCAACGCCAGGACAGCTTCAGCGCGCGAGCGTCGAGCTAGCCAAGGACTGGCGCACTGACAAATACCTGCAAAAACTGGAGGCAATGCTGATCGTCACCGATGGCAAGGATCTCTATGTCATCACCGGCGCTGGCGATGTGTTGGAACCAGAACATGATGTGGCCGCCATCGGGTCTGGCGGCAACTTTGCCTTGGCAGCGGCGCGCGGCATGATGGACAGCGACCGCGACGCAGAAACAGTGGCCCGTGACGCAATGGCGATCGCCTCTGACATCTGCGTCTACACCAACGGCAACCTCACGGTGGAGCGCATCGGCAAATGATATCGCGCGATGACCTCAGGGCCGCGGTCGGGTCTGGCCTTCTGACCGAAGCACAGGCCGCGTCCTTGTCGGCCCTCGCGGACAGCCGCCGCGGTGCGCGCGAGGATCTGGCACCCGGCGATGAACCCTTTGAGTTGTTCAAGGGGTTCAACGAGATTTTCATCGTCATCGGCCTTGTGATCCTCGCGATGGGCTGGATTGCAGTCAATACCGCCTCGATGTTCACCGAGATCGTAAATTACCGCACGCAGGCCACCTCAGCCGCGCTTTTTGGCGCGGCGATCCTTTGGGGCCTGTCCGAATATTTTGTCCGCCGTCGTCGCATGGTGGCGCCTGCCATTGCTCTCTCGGTCATGTTTGCCGGTAATGCCGCAATGGGCTTTGTCGCTCAGTATGCCCAGCCCTTCATGATCGCCCAGCAAGACTACTCTTCGCTGCCAATGGCACTCGGGCTGTCAACACTTGCGCTGTTTGTATTCTGGGGACGCTTTCGCGTGCCATTTGCCATGGCGCTGATTGCGCTTGGTCTCTTTGCCGTAGCGCTGATCGTTGCGGCAGATCAATCCGGTGTGCCAACAGAACTCGGTGATCTCTTCCTTCTGAGCGCCAATGGTCCTTTTGCCTGGATCACGCTTGTGGTTGGTCTGTTGGTCTTTGCCGTCGCCATGGCCTTCGACCTGAGCGATCCTCATCGCGTGACACGGCGCTCCGCACAGGGGTTCTGGCTACATGTGGTTGCGGCTCCCGCGCTGGTGAACACAATCGCCCTGTCGCTGCTCACATCCGATGAGGGTGTGGTACTTGCACTGGTTCTTGGCTGCTTTGCGCTCATTGCCATCGTCATTGACAGGCGATCGTTCCTGATCACCGCAATCGGCTATATCGTGGCGCTGAGTACAACGGTTTTCGACAGCGAGGGCACCGGGATCAGCATCCTGGCGCTTGGCGTGGTTCTGGTGATCCTTGGCGCCTTCTGGGTCCGGATCCGCGCCGCGCTGCTTTCGCTCCTTTCTGGTGTGCTGCCGCTTCATCGGCTGCCACCTTCTCACTGACCTCAAGGGATAGACATGACAGATCTGACCCCCCGCGAAATCGTTTCTGAACTCGACCGGTTCATCATTGGCCAAAAGGATGCCAAACGCGCTGTCGCTGTAGCGTTGCGCAATCGCTGGCGCTGCAAACAGCTGCCGGATGACCTGCGCGACGAAGTGCATCCAAAGAATATCCTGATGATCGGCCCCACTGGCGTCGGCAAGACCGAAATTTCGCGCCGCTTGGCAAAGCTGGCGCGCGCGCCTTTCATCAAGGTCGAAGCTACCAAATTCACCGAGGTTGGCTATGTCGGACGCGACGTGGAACAAATCGTGCGTGATCTCGTGGATACCGCCATCGTGCAAACGCGCGAACACATGCGAGAGGACGTCAAAGCCAAAGCGCATAAAGCAGCCGAGGACCGTGTGCTCGAAGCGATCGCCGGAACCGATGCCCGCGAGAGCACGCTCGAGATGTTCCGCAAAAAGCTCAAGGCAGGCGAGCTCGATGACACGGTGATCGAGTTGGACATCGCCGATACCTCCAACCCCATGGGCGGTATGTTTGAAATTCCGGGTCAGCCAGGTGCAAACATGGGGATGATGAACCTCGGTGATCTCTTCGGAAAAGCCATGGGCGGGCGTACCACACGCAAAAAGCTCACCGTTGCCGAGAGCTATGACGTGTTGATCGGGGAAGAAGCGGACAAGCTTCTGGATGATGAAACCGTAAACAATGCTGCATTGGAAGCAGTAGAGCAGAACGGTATCGTGTTCCTTGATGAGATCGACAAGGTCTGCGCCCGTTCGGATGCGCGTGGTGGCGACGTCAGCCGTGAGGGCGTGCAGCGGGACTTGCTGCCGCTGATCGAAGGCACCACAGTCAGCACCAAACATGGCCCAGTCAAAACCGACCATATCCTGTTCATAGCGTCCGGTGCGTTCCACATCGCTAAGCCTTCTGATCTCCTACCTGAGCTGCAAGGCCGTTTACCGATCCGCGTAAACCTGCGCGCCCTCAGTGAAGAGGATTTTGTGCGCATCCTGACCGAAACCGACAATGCGCTGACACGCCAGTACGAGGCGCTCTTGGGCACGGAAAAAGTCAAAGTGACCTTCACCAAGGACGGGATCCACGCCCTTGCGCAGATTGCCGCCGAAGTGAACCACACGGTGGAGAACATCGGCGCGCGGCGTCTCTACACGGTAATGGAGCGGGTCTTTGAGGAGATGTCCTTTGCTGCGCCGGATCGATCCGGTGAAGAGATCATCGTAGATGAGCCCTTTGTGACCAAGAATTTGGGCGAATTGACCAAATCCACCGATCTCAGCCGCTACGTGCTCTGAAATCGGAACGCGTATATCTATGCCTTGCCCGACAACACCGCCGGGCAAGGCTCATCCGAGGCGCAAAAAAGGGGCCAACATGAAGAACGCCATGCTGGTGCTCTGCGTCTTTCTGGGGCTTTCGGCCTGTGCAGATCGCGACCTCATGCCAATTGTTCCAGAGGCCGTGGAAATTGGAACTCCCTATACCGTGTTCTCCACCACCACCCGCGCACAAGAAGCGGATGGCACCTATGGTTTTAGGCGCTCCGAGCAGCTGCGGATGATGGAAATGACAGTGACCATCCCGCCAAATCACAGCCCGGGAGAGCTCTCCTATCGCTACAAGAACCCGGACCCACACAAGAATTTTGCAATTGCCGAAGAGCTACCGGTCGCGAGTGTCAGTGACCTTCGGGCCCGGTTTCTGCGCGAGCAGCGGGAAAACAACTGGCCTCTGCGCGAGGTGACAATCTTTGTGCATGGCTATAACAGCACGCACCCGGAAACCGCCTATCGCTCGGCGCAAATGGCGCATGACGTAGAACTTCCCGGATCCCTGGTGATGTATTCATGGCCCAGCCGTGGACGTGCTTTCGGCTATGCCTATGACATCGACAGCATGCTCTTTGCCCGCGACGGGCTTGAGGAGACCGTGCGGCGCGTCAAACAGGCGGGGGCAGAGCGCATCATTCTGGTAGCGCATTCCATGGGAACCGCGCTTGCGATGGAGATGTTGCGCCAGGCCGATCTGCGAAATCCCGGTTGGGCAGCCCGCACGCTCAATGGTGGGGTCATCCTGATCTCACCTGATCTCGATGTGGATGTATTTGAGAGCCAGATGATGGATCTCAAACAGGTTCCGCAGCCATTTGGTGTGATGGTCTCGGAGAAAGATCATATCCTCAATATTTCCGGTCGACTGCGTGGCACAAGCGAGGGGGAGCGTCTTGGAAACATCAAATCAGCAGAGCGGCTGATGAAATGGCCCATCGAGGTAATCGACCTGACAGCATTTAATGCGGATGCAGCCTCTGGGCATTTTGTGGCGGCGACATCACCTAGTTTGCTGGCGGTCATACGATCCGCGAGCAACGTCAGTCGCCTGTTCGGCCCAGTTGATCCGACGCTGTTTCAACAGATCCTGCCGCAGTCTCAAACCATCGTCACCGACCATGGGAAACTCTTGCTCGCGCGGCAGCAACGGCAGGAAGCGCGCTGAGGACACATCAGCGCGTGCGTCTCAAATAGACGTAATATGCGCCTTCGCCTCCATGACTGATATGCGCAGGCGTCACCTGCAGCACCGCCTGTGCGAGAGGTTGCAGGGTGAGCCATTGCGGTACCTGATGTCGCAGAACTCCGCGCGGCACTGGCATCGGACCCGGCTCATCGCGGTCCTTACCCTTACCAGTGATCACCAGCACCAGCCGCTTGTTCGAGGCCTGCGCCGACAGGATAAAGCGGGTCAAAGCACCATGGGCGGAGTCCATACGCATCCCGTGCAGGTCAAGCTTGCCCTCGGGTTTGAGTTTCCCGCGCTTCATCCGACGAAAGGCTTTTTCATCCATCTGCAAAGGATCAGTGGCGAGCTTGCGCGCCGGTGAGGCTTTTAGATCATGACCGGGCAGTTTCGCGCGGGCTTTGCTGCCTACCTCGAACTGGGGCAGGGGTGCTGGCGCGCTGCGTCGCGGTTTGGCTTTTGGCAAAGGGGTAGGGGGGTCGGCATGGTCTCCGCCCTTTTTTTCGCGGTTGGCATGCAGCCGTTCAGTGTGTTTCACAACCTGTTGCCAAAGGTCGATCTCATCTTCTGTCAGTTTGCGCCGGGTCATCACAGATCATCCGGCAACATGGCATAGGCGCGTTGAATGGGCATAAGCACCATCATCCGCCCCGGATCGCGCAGTTGCCCGGCCTGACGCCCGGCCTCGTCACCGGGCCCAAAGAAAATATCGGCACGCTGCGCGCCTTTGATGGCAGAGCCGGTGTCCTGTGCAATCATCAGCCGCCGCATCTTGGTCTGCCCATTCTTCTCGATCCAAACGGGGGCGCCCAGCGGCGTATAAGCCGGATCAACCGCGATCGAACGCATCGGCGTGATCGATCTGTTCATGGCGCCCAATGGTCCCCGGTTGGAGGGCACTTTGCGCACCTCGCGAAAGAACACATATGAGGGGTTGTGCATCAACAGCTCCATCCCCGGTCCCGGATTACGGCGAACCCAGTTCTGGATCACACCTGCGCTCACTTGATGCAGGTTGTAGATCCCACGCCGGACCATTTCCTGCCCGATTGAGCGATAGGGATGCCCGTTTGCGCCGCCATACCCAAGACGTATCACAGATCCATCTTGGAGTTTGATCCGACCAGATCCTTGAATTTGCAGGAAAAACAACTCAACCGGATCATCGACCCAGGCGATTTCCAATCCCCGCCCGTCCATGACGCCAGACGTAAGAATGTCGCGTCTAGACAACCAGGTCGACGACTGGCGGGCCTCTGGGGGCATCCGATAGACCGGATACTGGAACCGCCCACCTCGCTGGCGCGCTCCGTTGAGTTCAGGTTCAAAATAGCCGGTGAACAGACCTTCTTTTCCGTCTTCGATCAGAACGGGTCGAAAAAACAGCTCAAAAAACGCGCGCGCACCGCTGTCATCTGCGTTCTGGGCCATGGCGCAAAGCGATTGCCAGTCTGCCCCGTCCATGTCCATGCAGGTTTCCCGAAAAACGCGAAGGGCCTCGACATGGTTGTCGAGGTCCCAATCAGAGAGCTCTGTGAACTCCAGTATGCGAAGAGACGGCCCCGTCTCGGATTGCGCGCCGGCGCCGGAAAAAAGGGCTGCAGTTAATAACGCCGCGCCAAGTCCACGCCGAAGCGTCTCCGTCATGCGTCCGTTGCCACCAGCAGCCAATTCGGGTCGCCGGTGCCCATCTGGCGCGAGAAGGTCCAAGTGTCCTTCTGCCGCTTCACGGCTTTGGGGTCACCTTCCACGATTTCACCCGCGCGGTTGCGCACGGCCGAGGTCAGCTCACCGACAAAGCGCACGGTGATTTCTGCGGTAGAGGTCGCTGTGTCAAAGGTGGCGTCAATGATGCTCGTCTCACGGACACCGATGAATTCAGCCTCGATGGTCAGCCCCTGATCTTCACGCGCGGACACCGCGTCAACAAAGCTCTGGAAGATATCATCAGAAATAAACGGCTGAATACCGTCTAGCTCACCGGTTTCGAACCCCATCAAGATCATCTCATAAGCGCCGCGGGCACCCTGTACGAACTCGGCCACCTGGAAGGAAGAATCCGAGCGTTTCATATCGCTCAGCGCCTTTGCCTGCGGGCTGCCTTCGTCGACATACGCGATGATGTCATCGTCGGGGCTGCCCTCGATCACCTCAAACTTGCGCTGCGGGGCGCGTGTTTCGCTGCTGGCAAGCGGGGGCTTTTCAAACCCTTCACGTGTGCCCAGAACGCTTTTCAGGCGCAGGATCAGAAAAACCGCGATGCCAGCTAGGACCAAAAGCTCAATCAAGGGCGACTCCATTTGTACCTCATCGTCCAATAGGACCTGTCGGTTTGAAACCAACGTGTTCTGCTCTTATGTAGGTGACAGGCGGGACCAAGTCCACCGTTCAGCCCCAAGGAGAGGACGCCCATCATGCCACTTTTTCTGGCTTTTCTGCTGGTTCCAATCATTGAAATCGCCCTGTTTATACAGGTTGGCGGTCTGATTGGTCTTTGGCCAACGCTCGGGATCGTCGTTTTGACGGCATTTTTGGGGACCTGGCTGGTGAAAACCCAGGGTCGGCTGGCGCTTGGACAGCTGCGTGGGTCGTTTGAACGTCTTTCCGACCCGACGGAGCCGCTCGCGCATGGCGCAATGATCCTGCTTGCCGGTGCGCTTTTGCTCACGCCTGGTTTTTTTACCGACGCTTTCGGCTTTTTGCTTCTGGTTCCCGGTTTTAGGACCCGCGCCTTTGCCTACCTGAGGACCAAAGTGACCGTCGCCTCCTTTCAGATGGGACAAGATCCGCGCCAGCACCCTCAACACCCTCGGAAAAGTCCGCAGGGTGACGTCATTGACGGCGATTACGAGGATGTAACGCCGCGTCCGCGCAATGAGGGGCCATCTGGTTGGGTGGAAGGTCCGAAATAAGACTTTGAGCATGGCTCTCCAAGCTGATAAGCACGCTGCGACACGTTAAATTCAGGAGATTTCCATGGCCGAAAATGGCGCAGCCGAAGGCACTGCTCAGCAGCCGCAAGTCCAGATGAACATCCTCGGACAGTTCATCCGCGATCTGTCCTTTGAAAATGTGATGGCGCAGAAAGGCGTGGGGGGCGAAGTGCAGCCTGACGTGAACGTGCAGGTTGCTCTCGACGCCAAAAAGCGCAGCACCGAGAACCAGTACGAAGTCATCACCAAGCTGAACATCGAGTCAAAGAACAAAGCCGGTGGCGAAGTTCTGTTTGTGCTTGAGCTGGAATATGTCGGCATCTTCAACATCGCAGGCGTGCCCGAGGATCAGCTTCACCCGTTCCTGCTGATCGAATGCCCGCGGATGCTGTTCCCGTTCCTGCGTCGTATTGTTTCCGACATCAGCCGCGACGGTGGTTTCCCGCCGCTGAACCTCGACAACATCGATTTTGTTGCGATTTATCGCAACGAGCTGGCCCGTCGTCAGGCAGAAGCCCCTGCCGAAGTGACCAACTGAGCCCTCGCGTTCTGGTCAATTAAAGCTCTGGCGCTGCGATCAAAGATCGCGGCGCTATTTCATTCCGAGGTAACAGCCCACAAAGCATCCTCGCCAAGTTTGCCCACAAACTCTTCGTGGGCCGCTTTTTCCTCGGCCGTCAGCCGAGAGGGCAGGGGCGTCTCACGCGGCGCGGGGCGCCAATTGGTATCAACTGCGTTTTGTCCACCGCTTGATTGTGCTGAAAGCCCAAAATCCGGCTGCCGCCCTCCGATCAGCTCGAGGTACACATCTGCGAGGATCTCGGAGTCCAAGAGCGCGCCATGTAGCGTCCGGTTGGAATTGTCGATCCCAAAGCGTCGGCATAGCGCATCCAGCGTTGCCGGAGATCCGGGAAATCGCTTGCGCGCCATGGCCAGAGTATCAATAGCCTGATCCATCGGAAGCTGCGGCAGGTTCATCCACCCAAGCTCCGCGTTCAGGAACTTCATATCAAAGCTGGCATTGTGAATGACCATCTTTGAATCACGCACAAAGTCCAGGAACGCCTGGCCAACCTCGGCAAAGAGTGGCTTGTCCTTCAGGATCACCTGACCGGGGGCAGGCGGTTGCGGTGGTTCCAACAGATCGGGACCAATACCATGCACGCCAAAGGCCTCGTGCGGCATCGATCGCTGCGGGTTGATGTAGACGTGGAATGTCTCACCGGTTGGCATATGATTCAGGAGCTCCACAGCCCCAATTTCGACAATTCGGTCGCCAGAAAACGGGTCAAAGCCTGTGGTTTCCGTATCGAGTACGATTTCACGCATGCGCCATTCTCCGTTTGATATCCTCTACGACCGCTGTGACCTGCGCGCGGGCATGTTCCATTGTGTCGGTTTCGATCCTGAAGTCGCTGCGCGCCAGCTTTTCCTCAATCGGCATCTGCTTTGCAAGGATCTGCTCGAACTGCGGCTCCGTCATGGTCCCGCGCGCAAGAACCCTCTGGCGCTGCGTCTCGGGCGAGACAAACACGCAGGCCACCGCATCCATTTCCGCCTGAGAACCGGTTTCAAACAAAAGTGGGATGTCGAAAACGAGAATGTCTGCCTCCGCAGTTGTGCGAAATCTCTGCCGGTCGGCCTGGACCAGCGGATGAACGATATCCTCGAGCACCTTTAAGACTGATTTATTTAATGAAATCAGTTCTTTCAGGATATCGCGATCCACGAATCCCGCTGCCGTCACCTCTGGGAAGGCATTCCCGATAGGCCCGACGGCGGCCCCGCCTTTTGCATAGAGCGCGTGGACGGCTGCATCCGCGTCCCAAACCGCACAGCCTGCCTCCTTAAAGAGGGCAGCTGTCGTGGATTTGCCCATCCCGATCGATCCGGTCAGTCCAAGCGAAAAAACCATCAAAGAATAGCGTCACGCGCGGCGCTGTTGACCTCAGGGCGTTGACCAAACCAGCGTTCAAAGCCCGGTACGGCCTGATGCAACAACATGCCCAGACCATCAACCACAGTACACCCAGCCTCTTCGGCGGCCTGCAGAAGCTCCGTTTTGAGAGGGTTATAGACAAGATCCGTGACCACAATACCAGAGTGCAACCCATCCAGTGGCACCCGCAAACGACGCTGGCCTGTCATTCCAAGAGACGTGGTGTTCACTACGAGACTTGCATCCTCGATCACATTCCCGGCCTGCACCCAGTCCACGACAGTGACCTTCGACCCAAATGTCAGCGCCACTTCTTTAGCGCGGGAGCGGGTTCGATTGGTGAGCCGGATCTCGGGAACGCCGGCCTCAATCAGCGATGCGATCACGGCGCGGCTGGCACCTCCCGCGCCAAAAACGGTCGCAGGCCCCGATTTTGCGTCCCAATCCGGCGCGCCTTCATGGAGGTTGGTAATAAAACCATATCCATCGGTGTTGTCGGCAACGATGGCGCCATCTTCGTGAAAGATCAGAGTGTTCGCCGCGCCCATCAATTTTGCACGATCCGTTACCTTGTCGGCGATTTCCATGATCGACTGCTTGTGCGGGATTGTCACATTCGCGCCTACAAATCCCATTCGTGGCATCATGCGGACAACGGACTCCAGATCCTCTGGTTCCACGTGCATCGGCATGTAATGTCCGTCGACTCCATAAGTCTTGAGCCAGTGACGGTGCAACTGAGGAGACTTTGAATGGGCAATCGGGCAGCCAATCACACCAGCAAGCGGGATCCTGTTCTCTGTCATTGTTCAATAATCCCCTGCAGTCCTAGATAGTTCATGAGCTCCAACATCGGCAAACCCAAGACATTAAAGTAGCTGCCGTCAATGGTTGTAAACAGCCGCACGCCCTCTTCTTCGAGTTTGTACGCTCCAACTGCATGACGGATGCTCTCCCAGTTCCGTTCCACATAGCTCTCCAGATAGGCATCGCTGGCCATGCGCATCACCAGCCGCACCTGTCCAACGTGACGCCAGAGGGGCTTTGCATCGCGATAGATCACCGCAGCCGACAAAAGCATATGACGCTTTCCGCGCATCGCTTTCAACTGCTGCAACGCCTGGTCTTTGTCTTTGGGTTTTGACAGGAGCGTGCCTTCAAAATCGAGCACCTGATCGCAGCCCAGAACCATCTCCTCAGGGAACTTTCCCGACACCTTGCGGGCTTTGGCTTCGGCAAGTGTGTCCGCTATATCTCTTGGAGACGCCCCGTCCGCTTCGAGCGCCGTCTTAATGGCGTCTTCATCCACGCGTGCGACTTCTACTCGAAAGTCGACCCCCGCCTGACGGAGCAGTTTTGCGCGGATCTCGGATCCAGAAGCGAGCAGGATGTGGGTACTCATGTGGAAAACCCTATGGGAAAACGTCTGATCATTCTGGGACGTTTTGTATGATTTTGCACCCTCAACGCAAGGGCGGGAGAAGTTCCAAATTCTGGGGTGATTCCTCCGCGATTCCTCCATGGGGGATTGGGATAACTTTGGGGGAGTGGATAACTTCTCTTCTCCCAGCTTGTCCTCCGGTTATCCCCAGATTCACCTTCGTAAAGGATTTCTTAACGGCCATGTTTTTAAGGCTATTAAGAAGTTATTCACCAAGAAGGCGGAAATGAGGCAGCCACTTTGTCCACGTTGTGCAGAACCGTACTGATGACTCGATAATCCACTGGTTTGGGGGTGCACTACAAAAACATCATCCTTATAAAACTTATTAATTATATTAGGGTGGCCCAACGACCCTCCGTACTTGAGGAAACCAGTCATGGATCTCAACGATCTGATGTTCACCCTCTATCCATACGTGAAATCGCTTCACATCATGGCAGTGATCAGTTGGATGGCAGGGCTTTTCTATCTTCCCCGTCTGTTCGTGTATCACGTGGAAGAAGCTGAGAAGGTGAAGGATGTGGCACCGATCTTTCTCACTATGGAACACAAGCTCCTCAGAGTAATCATGGGACCTGCAAGCGTAGTCACGTGGATCGCAGGGCTCTTTATGGTATTTACACCGGGCTTGGTGGACTGGTCTTACGTCTGGCCCTGGACCAAGGGAGCATCGGTGATTGCGATGACGTGGTTTCATCATTGGCTGATGTTTCGGCACAAGGACTTCAAAGAGGGCAAAAACACCCTCACAGGCCGCCAGTATCGCCTGATGAACGAGGTCCCAACGCTCTTGATGGTCGTGATCGTGGTCTCGGTGATCTTCAAGTTCTGATGCGGGGTTTGACTCGCTTCCACAGACCCACTATCTAGCGAGAAAGCGGCCCCGTCCGGGGATTCCCGCTATTTCCGTATTTTATACTGTGATCCCCTCTCAACGCAGAGGGAACAAGGGCCGTGTGCATATGACCGAGCAATCTCTGAACCTTTCTGATCTCAAGGCGCAAAGCCCGAAGGCCCTGTTGGCTATGGCTGAGGAGCTGGAGATCGAAAACGCCTCCACTATGCGGAAAGGCGAGATGATGTTCCAAATCCTGCGTGAACGCGCGGATGAAGGCTGGAACATCGGAGGGGACGGGGTTCTCGAGGTCCTGCAGGACGGATTTGGCTTCTTGCGCTCGCCCGAAGCAAACTATCTGCCGGGTCCAGACGATATCTATGTCTCTCCTGACATGATCCGCCAGTTTTCGCTACGCACTGGGGATACCGTAGAGGGGCAGATCAAGGCACCACTGGAAAATGAGCGCTACTTTGCGCTGACCACGGTGACAAAGATCAACTTTGAAGAGCCCGAAAAGGCCCGTCACAAGATTGCATTCGACAATCTGACACCGCTCTATCCGGACGAGCGCCTGCAGATGGAAATCGAGGATCCGACGGTTAAGGATCGCTCAGCGCGCGTGATTGACCTTGTCTCGCCGATCGGCAAGGGCCAGCGTTCGCTTATTGTAGCGCCGCCGCGAACCGGTAAGACAGTGCTACTGCAAAACATCGCCCATTCGATCGAGCAGAACCACCCAGAGTGTTATCTGATCGTGCTTCTGATCGACGAGCGCCCTGAAGAAGTCACCGACATGCAGCGCTCCGTCAAAGGCGAGGTCGTGTCCTCCACGTTTGACGAACCCGCAGCGCGTCACGTGGCGGTTTCCGAGATGGTCATTGAAAAAGCCAAGCGTCTGGTCGAACATAAACGTGACGTTGTGATCTTGCTCGACTCGATCACGCGTCTCGGCCGTGCTTTCAACACGGTTGTTCCATCGTCAGGCAAGGTTCTGACTGGTGGTGTGGATGCAAACGCTCTGCAACGTCCCAAGCGCTTCTTTGGGGCTGCGCGGAATATCGAAGAAGGTGGCTCTTTGACGATCATCGCAACCGCGCTTATCGACACGGGCAGCCGTATGGACGAGGTTATCTTTGAAGAATTCAAGGGTACGGGTAACTCTGAGATCGTCCTGGATCGCAAGATTGCAGACAAGAGGGTCTTCCCTGCGATCGACATTCTCAAGTCGGGAACGCGGAAGGAAGACCTCCTGGTCGACAAAGGCGATCTGGCAAAAACCTTTGTGTTGCGTCGCATCCTGAACCCGATGGGGACCACGGACGCAATCGAGTTCCTGCTATCTAAGTTGAAGCAAACAAAGACAAACTCAGAGTTTTTCGACTCGATGAATACCTAAACGGGGTAGGGCGGAGAAAGAGGCCATCCCATGGAGACGATCTTTGCGTTGGCCACCGCCCAAGGAAAGGCCGGTGTCGCCGTTATACGTGTATCCGGTCCGCATGCGATCGAGATCGGCGAAAAACTAACGCGCAGGACCCTACCTGCGCGAGGTATGATATTTTCAAAATTGAAAGATAGCGCAGGTGAGGTCCTTGATGAGGCTCTGGTCTTGTCGTTTACGTCACCTGACAGCTTCACCGGCGAAAATATCGTAGAGTTTCAATTACATGGCAGCATAGCTGTCGTATCTGCAGTGATGTCTGCGATCGAGGAAACCGATGTTGCGCGTCTTGCGGACCCCGGAGAGTTTACCCGCCGGGCTTTGGATAACGGAAAGCTCGATCTAACTCAGGTTGAGGGCCTTGCCGATCTTATTGATGCGGAGACGGAAGCTCAAAGGAAACAGGCGCAGGTCATCCTTGCAGGCACGCTAGGGGATCTGGCAGACCGATGGCGCACAGATCTGATCCGTGCGGCATCCCTGATTGAGGTTACAATTGATTTCGCGGACGAAGAGGTGCCTGTGGATGTCACCCCAGAGGTAAAGCAGCTTCTTTCTGGCGTATTGCGGGACATTGAAAAAGAGGTCGATGGCGTTGCTATTGCCGAGCGCATTCGCGAGGGTTTTGAAGTGGCTATTGTCGGCTCGCCCAATGTCGGAAAATCGACACTCCTCAATGCGCTTGCTGGGCGCACCGCAGCGATCACATCTGAGTATGCGGGAACAACGCGCGATGTGATCGAGGTGCGCATGGACCTCGCTGGCCTACCAGTTACCTTATTGGATACGGCCGGACTGAGAGAGACTGACGATCATGTTGAGGGGATTGGTATCCGTCTCGCGCAGGAGCGCGCAGAAAGGGCTGACATCCGCGTATTCCTGGCCGAAGAGGATGAGAGCTTCTCAATTCAGATGCGAGAAGGGGATCTCCGACTGCTTCCGAAGGCGGATGAGCGACGGTCTGCGAAGGGCGCGATTTCTGGCAGAACAGGGCAGGGCGTAGATGACTTGGTATCGCGTATATCGGATACCCTTAGAAATCGGACTGCCCATGATGGTATTGCGACAAGAGCACGGCATCGGGAGACGATGAACCGTGCTGTGCTGAGTTTGCGCCAAGCGATTGAAGTCGTTGAACAGGGGCCTGAGTTTTATGACCTGGCAGCTGAGGACATGAGATCGGCGATCCGAGCGCTAGAGTTGCTAGTGGGTCGGATAAATGTAGAGAATCTTCTGGATGAGATTTTCTCGAGTTTCTGTTTGGGAAAGTAAGGAGTGTTTCACGTGAAACATTCACATTATGACGTGGTTGTAGTTGGTGGTGGACATGCTGGAACCGAAGCGGCTCACGCGTCCGCGAGGATGGGCGTGCGCACCGCACTGGTGACTTTGCGACGTGATGGTATCGGCGTCATGTCTTGCAACCCGGCGATCGGCGGTCTTGGAAAAGGTCACCTGGTTCGAGAAATTGACGCCCTCGACGGCGTCATGGGGCGCGTAGCTGACCTCGCTGGTATTCAATTCAGGCTTCTCAACCGACGCAAGGGGCCAGCGGTCCAAGGGCCGCGTGCCCAGGCCGATCGCTCGATCTATCGCAAAGAAATGTTGCGTGCGACAGAGACACAATCAAATCTGGACATTATCGAAGGTGAGGTCGTTGATTTCCTGATGGAATCTCCGACTAGGGTCCGCGGCATCGTACTCCACGATCAAAGTGAAATTCGTGCAGAATGCGTAGTTCTTACTTCAGGTACCTTCTTGAATGGAGTTATCCATATTGGGAATAAGTCATCGTCAGGTGGTCGCATGGGAGACAGACCCTCGATCAAACTTGCCGAGCGCTTGAAATCCTTTGAACTGCCTTTAGGTCGGCTCAAGACCGGCACACCTCCGCGGCTGGACGGGAGGACGATCAACTGGGATATACTTGATAGTCAACCAGGTGATGAAGATCCTACTCTTTTCTCATTTCTGAGCACAAATACATCGGCACCCCAAATCGCCTGCGGTATTACCCATACGAACGAGAAGACTCACGAAATTATCAGAGATAATCTCGAGCTGTCAGCTATGTATGGTGGGCATATTGAAGGCGTCGGGCCTCGCTACTGCCCGTCTATCGAAGACAAAATCGTTCGTTTTGCGGATAAGACTTCGCATCAGATCTTTCTGGAACCCGAAGGCGTGAACGATCATACGGTTTACCCAAACGGCATATCAACGAGTTTACCTGAAGATGTACAAGTGGACTACGTCCGATCAATAGTCGGCCTGGAAAATGCTGAAGTACTGCAACCTGGCTATGCGATTGAATACGATTACGTTGATCCGCGCGCGCTTAGATCAACGCTAGAACTTCGCGATGTCGAAGGGCTATATTTGGCGGGTCAGATCAATGGCACCACTGGGTATGAAGAAGCCGCAGCTCAGGGTTTGGTGGCTGGACTCAACGCCGCGTCCAATAGATTGAAACAACAGGAAATAGTGTTTGGACGTTCGAACAGCTACATCGGAGTGATGATTGACGATCTCATCACAAATGGGGTGACGGAACCCTATCGTATGTTTACGTCTCGTGCGGAGTTTAGATTGTCCCTGAGAGCTGATAATGCCGACCAAAGACTAACGCCTATCGGGTGTGACATTGGTTGCATTTCTGAGGTAAGGAGAGGCGAATTTGATCGCAAAATGGATGCGATAGCGCGAGCTAAGAATGCGCTTACCTCTGTACTTCTTACGCCAAAACAGCTTCTCGAGGCCGGTATCAAGGTAAATCAGGATGGGAACAAGCGAAACGGGCTAGATGTTCTGGCTTTTCCAAAGGTTGAATTTGAGGACATCCTGCCTCTTTTTCCTGATTTAGAAGATACTGAGGCTAGCATCCGTGAACAGGTGATGCGGGATTCTTTGTATGCGAATTATATCGCGCGTCAAGAGAAGGAAGTCGAGTCATTGAAGCGGGATGAACAATACAGAATTCCCCGTGATTTCAGCTATGAGATCGATGGGCTGTCCATGGAGTTACGGCAAAAGCTTGAACGTTCGAGACCTGAGAGCTTAGCGCAAGCCGCTCGAATTGATGGTATGACCCCAGCCGCACTGGCGCTGATGCTTGGAAGTTTGAAGAAGCTTTCCAGGGGCGAAAGCAAAGCATCATGAGCGATGTTCGAGGAAACTTGGAACTTGATGTTTCACGTGAAACATTAGAACGACTGATGGTCTTCTCAGAGGTCCTTAAAAAGTGGAACCCGAAGATCAACCTGGTTTCTAGAAAGAGCATCGACGATCTTTGGACCCGACACATTCTGGATAGCATTCAAGTCTTTGAGGCCGCTCCAGAGGGCGGGGCTTGGCTAGATATCGGGAGCGGTGGTGGACTTCCTGGTATTATTGTCGCGATTTTGGCAGCGGAAAAGTCTCCGGATACTCAGATCACACTAATGGAGAGTGATCTGAGAAAATGTGCTTTCCTGCGTAATGCAGCACGAGAGTGCGGTGTGTCAGTAACGGTTAAGTCGAAACGTATCGAGAGTGCCCCAGAAGAAAATTGTGACGTCTTATCTGCACGCGCGTTGGCTGATCTTGATGATCTCTTGGGGTTTGCTGAACGTCATCTCGCCGAAAATGGTACAGCGATGTTCCCGAAGGGCGCGAACTGGAAAAAAGAGGTGGATAACGCGCGCAAGAGATGGCGGTTTGAGTGCGATGAGATTACAAGTGTAACTGAGCCTGGTGCTGTCATCCTCAAGATAAAGGGAGTAGAGCGTGTCTGACTTTTCCCGTTTTGGAGCCCCCCGGATCATTGCGATCGCTAACCAAAAGGGGGGCGTGGGAAAAACGACTACTGCGATTAACCTCGCCGCCGCTTTGGTAGAGGAGGGGATGCGTGTTTTGTTGGTTGATCTCGATCCCCAAGGGAACGCGTCGACAGGACTGGGCGTCGAAGTTGATGACAGAGAGCACACGACTTATGATTTGCTGGTTGAGGAAGCAGAACTCTCACAGGTGATCCGCGAGACAGATCTTGAGGATCTTTGCATTGTCCCAGCAAACGTAGATCTAAGTTCTGCTGACATCGAGTTATTTTCTAACGAAAAACGGAGCTTTCTTCTCCACGACGCCCTGCGTCAACCAGCTATGACGGAATATGATTGGGACTATATCCTGATTGATTGCCCGCCGTCGCTCAATCTCCTAACTGTGAACGCAATGGTTGCCGCACATTCAGTGCTGATTCCGTTACAGAGTGAGTTCTTTGCTCTCGAAGGTTTGTCCCAACTCATGCTCACGATCCGTGAGGTTCGACAAGCTGCAAATCCTCAGTTGCGCATCGAAGGTGTCGTTTTGACGATGTATGATCGTCGAAATAACCTGTCCCAGCAGGTTGAACAGGATGCTCGGGATAATCTCGGGGATCTCGTGTTTCGGACAAAGATCCCAAGAAATGTGCGGGTAAGCGAGTCACCATCCTACGCGATGCCGGTACTGAATTACGATCCAAGCTCTCTTGGAGCAAAAGCTTATCGTCAATTAGCTGGTGAGATTATTGCCAACCACCAAGACATCGCGGCACAATAAGAAAAAGAGGGGCGAACAATGGCAGATAAAAAGACTAAACCGCGTGGCTTGGGTCGTGGCTTGTCGGCCTTGATGGCAGACGTAAATGCCGATCCGGTGAGCACTGAAGGAGGACGACAGCCTCGAAATGCTGAAATCCTCGTTCCTATCGAAAAAGTGCAGGCGAATCCGGATCAGCCGCGCCGCCAATTCCTCCAAGAGGACCTGGATGATCTTACCGCATCCATCAAGGAGAAGGGTGTTCTCCAGCCGCTCATTGTTCGCCCGCGTGATGGTGGCATCTATGAAATCGTAGCTGGTGAGCGCCGCTGGAGAGCGGCGCAAGCTGCTCAACTCCATGAGGTGCCTGTGCTCATCCGAGATTACTCGGATGTTGAGATGCTCGAAGTCGCCATTATCGAGAACATTCAGCGGTCTGACCTAAATGCACTCGAAGAGGCCCAGAGCTACAAGCAACTGATGGACAAGTTCGGCCATACGCAGGAAAAGATGGCGGAGGCGCTCGGGAAGAGCCGCAGCCACATTGCGAACTTGGTTCGCCTTCTGCATTTGCCTGAGGATGTTCAGTCACTTGTTCTGGATCGCAAGTTGTCTGCCGGCCACGCCAGAGCGTTGATTACTTCTGACAATGCCTCGGAGCTCGCAAAGAAAATCGTCAAGGGCGGTCTGTCTGTGCGGGCCACGGAGTCGCTTGTAAAGAAAGATGCAGCAGGGACCACATCTTCGTCTAATTCACGCAAAGCAAAACCGCAGGCAGACAAGGACGCGGACACGCGAGCGTTGGAGAATGACTTGTCTGCGATGATCCGTATGAAGGTATCGATTGACCACAAACCCGGTGGCGAATCTGGGGTCGTGACGATCTCCTACGAGACTTTGGATCAGTTGGATGATCTGTGTAATTTACTCAGCCGTTAGGGCGTGACCAAATGAAGATCATGACCCCTCCAAGCGTAAGGCCCTGAATAAGTAGGACATGTGTCGGAACATTCAGGATGATCGAAATAGAAAAAACAGCGGCGACCGAAAGGGTGGCCGCTTTTTTTGCGGATGGACCGATGGCGCCACGTTCGTTCCAATCTAGGATCATCGGGCCAAATGTTGCATGTGAGAGCAACCAGTCATGCAGACGTTCTGACGATCTTGCAAAAAAGAAAGCTGCCAGCAACAAAAATGGTACGGTTGGCAACAGCGGCAGCACGACTCCAACCCCTGCCAAAAGAACGCTCGTCAGACCAAGGCAGAGGTAAATAAGTCTCATATATCAATCCGTTAGAAGTTCTCGCAGGACCGCGTTCAGCACCGCGCGCCCTTGAGACGTAGCCTGTAGACGTGACCCGTCCAGATCTAGCATGCCTAGGTTACAAAGCTCTTGAATTTTGGATAGCGAGAGCGGCTTTTGAGCGAGGGCAGAATGCCGATCCAGATCTACACCCTCGAACAGACGCAGCCCCATCATCATGTGTTCATTCACCTGATCTTCTGAGTCCAGAGGATCAAAGGGCAATAGCCCATTGCCTTGTTCCACTGTAGAGAGCCATGCGCCAGGTGCGCGGGGTGCCTCTGTGGCGAAACGGGTTCCGTTCAACGTGACGCGACCGTGAGCGCCCGGACCGATCCCAACGTAGTCGCCATATCGCCAGTAGATCAGATTGTGGCGGCTTTCTGCGCCCGGACGGGCGTGGTTGGAAATCTCATAGCCAGGCAATCCATGCAATTCACAGATCTCTTGGGTCGCGAGATACATATCTGCGGCATTATCATCGGTGGGCAGATCCCGCAGCTTTCCGCGGGCATAGCGATCCCCAAAGGCGGTGCCGTCTTCGATCGTGAGCTGATAGAGCGAGAGATGATCAATTGCCATGCTCAAGGCCTCTGAAAGCTCGGCCGTCCATGCGTTCAATGTCTGGCCCTGACGCGCATAAATGAGATCAAAGCTCACACGATCAAAACAGTTTCGCGCAACGTCAAAGGCTTTGCGGGCCTCTTTAACTGAGTGGATGCGTCCGAGACGCCGTAAATCATCATCGTTTAGCGCCTGGATCCCCATTGAGATCCGGTTGACGCCCGCATCTCGGTAACCCGCAAAACGACCGGCTTCTACCGATCCTGGATTGGCCTCCAAGGATATTTCAATGTCATTTGCAAAGGTCCAGTTCTCGCGTGCAGCTTCGATGACAGCGGCGACGGTATCTGGATGCATAAGGGATGGCGTCCCGCCACCAAAGAAGATCGAGTTCAGGAGGCGATCGGGGAGCAATTCTCCCATGCGGCGCAGCTCGGCCTGATAGGCGGTCACCCAGGCTGATTGGTCGATCTGGGAAACCACATGGCTGTTGAAATCGCAGTAGGGGCATTTGGCCTGACAGAACGGCCAATGCACATAGAGACCAAAGCCCCCATTCCGCCAATCATCCACCAAAGCAACCCTGCACAAATTTTGCGAGGGCCCGACCGCGGTGGCTTATGCGGTTTTTCTCGTCTTTGTCGAGTTGTGCGCAGGTCACATCGTAGCCTTCGGGCATGAACATCGGATCATAGCCAAAGCCACCTTCGCCTCGGATCGGCCAGACGAGGCTTCCGGCCATGACGCCCTCGAAGACTTCGTCATGACCATCAGGCCATGCGAGGACCAAGGTGCAACGGAACTGCGCCGTGCGCGGGGCATCGGGACCTTTTGCGGTAATTTCATCATTGGCGCGGGTCATCGCCTTAATGAAATCGCGTCCGTTTTCGGTCTCGGCCCAGTCCGCGGTGTATACCCCGGGCGCTCCGTCCAAAGCGTCGATGGTGATCCCACTGTCATCCGATAGCGCCGGGAGGCCCGTCGCCTTGGCTGCAGCATGTGCCTTGATGCGGGCGTTCCCGACAAAAGTGTCCTCGGTTTCCTCGGGTTCGGGCAAGTTCATCTCGCCGGCACCCACAACCTTGACACCGAAGGGGGCAAGGATCTCGGTGATCTCGCCTAGTTTGCCTTCGTTGTGGGTGGCGACGAGCAGAGTGTCGCCGTTAAATTTCCGGGTCATGCGCAGGCGGCCTTTTGCATTTCCGCCAGCTCGGATGTTCCTTTAGCCGCGAGATCCATTAGTTCGTTCATCTGATCGCGAGAGAAAACAGACCCCTCGGCGCTCATCTGGACCTCGATAAGTTTGCCGGATCCAGTCATGATAAAGTTGCCGTCAACGCCCGCTTCGGAATCTTCGGGGTAATCAAGATCAAGCACGGGTTGGCCAGCGTAGATCCCGCAGGAGATTGCGGAGACGGGATCGACAAGAGGATCCATGGTAACATCGCCGGCCTTCATCAGCTTGTTGACAGCCAGACGCAGCGCAACCCAACCACCGGTGATCGAGGCACAGCGCGTACCGCCATCGGCCTGGAGCACGTCGCAGTCGACGGTGATCTGACGTTCACCCAAGGCCACGCGGTCGACGCCTGCGCGCAGGGCGCGTCCAATGAGACGCTGGATCTCGACGGTGCGGCCACCTTGCTTGCCCGACGCCGCTTCACGCCGCATCCGGGTATTGGTGGCGCGGGGCAGCATGCCGTATTCTGCTGTAACCCAACCAAGGCCAGAGCCTTTGATGAACGGCGGAACACGGTCTTCGATGGTTGCGGTACACAAAACGTGCGTGTCACCCATCTTGATCAGGCAGGAACCTTCTGCATGTTTGGTAAAGCCGGTTTCAATGGAAACGCTGCGCATTTCATTCAGGGCACGTCCAGAGGGTCGCATGTGGATATCCTTTTGTTGTTGCCCCGTCGATACCGCTCGTGGGGTTGGCGATGCAAGGGTCATTGACCATATCTAGAGATGCGCTTTAGTGACAAATGAGAGGGACTACGGCGATTGGCCGACAGCATCGGGTAAGAGATGACGGACGCGAACTCAATTCTTCAGGACATGAACGACCGCTCTCGAGAGGTGTTTCGGATCCTGGTTGAAAACTACCTTGATACGGGTGGTCCGGTTGGTAGCCGCACGTTGACGCGCTCTCTGAGCGAGAAGGTGAGCGCGGCTACCGTTCGAAATGTCATGCAGGACTTGGAATATCTTGGTCTTCTGGACAGTCCGCATGTCAGCGCGGGACGTATTCCGACGCAGATGGGGCTGCGCTTGTTTGTC
This sequence comes from Epibacterium sp. HA2-3, assembly GCF_055693725.2. Classification (NCBI taxonomy): domain Bacteria; kingdom Pseudomonadati; phylum Pseudomonadota; class Alphaproteobacteria; order Rhodobacterales; family Roseobacteraceae; genus Epibacterium; species Epibacterium sp. HA2-3. The sequence continues at coordinate 2,914,080 of NZ_CM172490.1, forward strand.
GATGGTCTATTGCAAATGGGAGACCCGAGCCGCCAGGATCGGGAGATGATCGACCGCACGCTTGGGGACAATTCAAGCGATGTTGGGGGGATGCTCGACCGGGTTGGTGCGGCTCTCTCGGGTGTCACGCATGGGGCATCGCTTGTGTTGACTCCCAAACACGAAGCAGAGCTGCGCCATATCGAATTTGTGTCTTTGGCTCAGGACCGCGCGCTGGTGGTACTGGTGTTTTCCGACGGGCATGTGGAGAACCGTTTGTTTACGCCACCTCCCGGACAGACTCCGAGCTCGATGCGCGAGGCTGCGAATTTCCTCAATGCCCTGATCGAAGGGCGGACCCTGAGCGACGTGCGCAAGGATCTTCAGGGGGAAATCGAACGGAGGCGTCAGGAGATCGATTCCCTCGCGCACGAAATGATCGAAAGCGGGCTCGCTGCCTGGGAAGACGAGGGCAGCGATCAGGCGCGCTTGATCGTGCGCGGGCGGGCGAATCTCTTGTCAGAGGACGGCGCGCCGGATGAATTGGAAAAGATCCGCAGCCTGTTTGATGACCTGGAGCGCAAGCGAGACATTGCCGAATTTCTCGAACTGACCGAAGAAGGTGACGGTGTGCGCATTTTTATCGGCTCAGAGAACAAACTTTTCTCACTTTCGGGTTCCTCTTTGGTGGTGTCTCCTTATATGAACGCTGATCGAAAGATCATCGGTGCGGTCGGGGTGATCGGCCCCACGCGCCTGAACTACGGACGGATTGTGCCGATCGTGGACTATACGGCACAACTGGTCGGGAAAATGGTATCCGACCGGAGCTAGAGGTGGATTATGGCAGAGCCCAAGAACGAAGACTTTTTGGACGATATCGAGGCGGCCGAAGCCGAGGAGCTGTCGGCTCAGACCGAGGAATTTGACGACGAAGCGCTGGAGCTGGACAGCCTGCGTGCGGAGCGTGACGATTATAAGGATCGCTTTATGCGGGCGCTTGCGGACGCCGAAAACGCGCGTAAACGCGGCGACAAGGCGCGGCGCGAAGCAGAGCAATACGGCGGCTCCAAGCTGGCCCGTGACATGCTGCCGGTCTACGACAACATGAAGCGTGCGGTTGAGGCGGCTACAGAAGAGCAAAAGGCTGTCTCAGCGGCGCTCATCGAAGGGGTCGAGTTGACCATGCGCGCGCTTCTGGACGTGTTCCAGAAACATGGCATCCAAGTGGTTTCGCCCGAGGTCGGAGACCGATTTGACCCGCAGGTGCATGAGGCCATGTTCGAAGCGCCGGTTCCAGGCACAAAGGCCGGTGACATTATTCAGGTGTCAGCCGAAGGCTTCATGTTGCATGATCGCCTGCTCCGGCCTGCTCAGGTTGGTGTGTCGTCAACACCCGCATCCTAATAAAAATGGGCCCTGACGGGCCCATGCCTCCGGCGGAGGTATTTAGAAAAAGATGAAAGGGCGGCCCTTTCGGACCGCCTTTCTTCTTAACCCTTGCTTACGTCCTTGAGCCGATAGAGTGTTTCGAGTGCTTCACGTGGGGTGAGGTCATCGGGAAAGATCTCTTCGAGGAGCTTTTCTACCGGCGAGGGGCCTTGGGCGGGTTTGGGCTGCGGCGCTGGCGCGGCTGCAAACAACGGCAGGTCATCGATTTGTACCTTTCCGGCACCGCCACCTTCGCGGCTGCTTTTCTCCAGCATATCGAGGACGCTGCGCGCCCGTGCCACGACCGAGGCAGGTAGACCGGCAAGCTGTGCCACCTGCACACCATAGGAACGATCCGCTGCGCCCTTTTTGACCTCATGCAGGAAGATGACTTCGCCTTCCCACTCTTTGACCGAGACGGTTGCATTCTCGACACCGGTGAGTTTTGTCGCGAGTTGCGTCAATTCGTGATAGTGCGTTGCAAAGAGCGCCCGGGAGCGGTTGACCTCATGCAGATGTTCGAGCGTCGCCCAGGCGATCGATAGGCCATCGTAGGTTGCCGTGCCACGCCCGATTTCATCAAGGATCACCAGTGCGCGATCATCGGCCTGATTCAGAATGGCAGCGGTCTCTACCATTTCCACCATAAAGGTCGAGCGTCCACGCGCGAGATCGTCTGATGCGCCAACGCGGCTGAACAACTGGCTGATCATGCCGATATGAGCTGCTTCTGCGGGGACATAGCTGCCCATTTGAGCAAGCACGGCAATCAGGGCGTTCTGACGCAAGAAGGTCGATTTACCGGCCATGTTGGGCCCGGTGAGAAGCCAGATCGCTGCTCCGTCTTGGGGGCTGAGATCACAGTCATTCGCCACAAAGCTGTCACCGCCTTGCTGGCGCAACGCTTGTTCCACAACCGGATGACGTCCGCCGTCCACGTGAAACGCACGAGATGTATCAACGCGCGGTCGGGTCCAGTTTTCCGCACGTGCAAGATCTGCCAATGCGGTGACCAAATCGATCTCGGCAAACCCGCGCGCGGCCTGATTGAGGCGCGCAGCGCTGTCTAGGATAGCGCCAGAAAGCCTTTGATAGAGCCGTTTTTCGATCTCAAGAGCCAGATTTCCGGCGTTCAGAATCTTGGTCTCGATTTCGCTTAGTTCCACGGTTGTGAAACGGACTTGGTTTGCGGTGGTTTGACGATGAATATAGGTGTCTGACATCGGCGCTGACTGCATCTTTGCGGCGTGCGTCGATGTGGTTTCAATGAAATAACCAAGCACATTGTTGTGCTTGATCTTGAGTGAGCTGATTCCCGTATGCTCTGCATATTTTTTCTGCAGACCTGCGATGACAGAGCGGCCCTCATCTCTGAGGGTGCGCGCTTCATCGAGTTCGCGATCATAGCCTGCTGCGATAAAGCCGCCATCACGGGCCAGCAGGGGGGGCTCGGCGATCAAGGCGGCATCGAGGAGGGAGAGCAGATCTTGGAACCCTTCGAGGGAGTGTGCCGCATCGCGCAGCAGGGTCGGCAGATCCGGATCCTGTAGTGCCCGTTCGATGTCTTCGCCTTGGCTCAGGGCGTTGCGAATGGCAGCGAGGTCGCGTGGTCCGCCCCGATCAAGCGCAAGGCGCGAAAGCGCGCGGTCGATATCAGGTGTTTTGCGGAGAAGGCCACGCAATGTATCGCAGCGAATGGGGTCTTCGACGATCGTATCCAGAGCCTCGAGGCGCGCGGAAATCACGTCGAGATTGCGAGAGGGGCTGGAAAGGCGTTGTTCGAGCAGTCGGGCGCCGCCCGGAGTGACGGTGCGATCCACAACAGACAAAAGAGATCCAGCACGTCCGCCAGATAGCGAGCGGGTGAGTTCGAGGTTACGCCGGGTTGAGGCGTCGATCTGGACTGTCCGATCCTCGGATTCCTGGAGTGGAGGCTGCAACAGGGGCAGTTTGCCTTTCTGCGTGATCTCCAAATAGTCCACGACAGCGCCCATGGCCGAGATTTCGGCCCTGTTGAAGGTGCCAAAACCATCGAGCGCGCTCACATTGAACAGATGGCACAGACGTTTTTCTGCAGCGGTACTGTCAAAGCTTGCCTTCCCAAGAGGCGTGAGCGGGATTTTGTATTCCTCTGCCAAAGGCAATGTGGCGTCAAAGATGGGGCCATCTGCAACGATCAGCTCTGATGGGGCAAGACGAGCAAGCTCTGGACTGAGACGCACGCGGGCGACGGGCATGACGTGAAACGCGCCGGTCGATATATCGGCCCAAGCCAGGGCGGCCTGGTCACGCAGTTCGGAATAGGCCACCAGGAAGTTATGGCGACGCGCTTCGAGCAGGGAATCCTCGGTAAGCGTGCCGGGCGTCACCAAGCGTACCACGTCACGTTTCACAACGGATTTGGAACCACGTTTCTTGGCTTCTGCGGGGCTTTCAAGCTGCTCGCCCACGGCAACGCGAAACCCTTTGCGGATCAGGGTCAAAAGATACCCTTCGGCGGCATGCACGGGAACGCCGCACATGGGAATATCCTCGCCTTCGTGTTTGCCCCGTTTTGTGAGCGCGATATCAAGCGCCTCGGCCGCGTTGACCGCATCCTCAAAGAACATCTCGTAGAAATCGCCCATGCGATAAAACAGGAGCGCATCCGGGTATTGCGCCTTGATCTCGAGATATTGCGCCATCATCGGCGTGACAGACATGCGAGCCCCCATTTGTCAGGTCGCACGACGTTTACATGGCTCGAGTCGTGAGGAAAACCCGGCAAACAAAATGCCGAGCCCCGCCTGTGCGGAACTCGGCTTGATGGGATGGTTTCACGTTCAGGAGTAGAGAGACCGCAAAGAACCCGGTGACGCATTGGCAATCGAGAGCGACAGGCCGCTCAATTGCTCTTGCACGCTCAGGGCTTCATAGCGGGTTGCGGCATCTTCCATGTCCGTGTCTGTGAGCTCGCTGATGCCGAGCCTAACCGCATCGCTCAATTTGTCGAGGAACACGTCCTGCTCGGCCATCTGCTGTGCTCCGGCCCCAAGCGAAGCGGCACCTTCGGTGGCATACCGCAAGAACCCCTCGATCTCGCCAAGTGCGGTACGCGCCGAGGCCGCATCCGTCACCGTCGTGCGGTTGTTGATGTCAAAGCTGGCGTTGCCTTCAAAATCCACACTGTCCACGGTGATACTGGACAGCGTCGGCGCATCATCGCCCGAACGATCCTGAGAGGCTGCAACGGTGAGGCTTGTGCCACCATTGCCGTCAGTGTCTGTCGCCAACAGGTTGACGCCGTTGAAACCGGACGAAGAAATGATCGTGTTGATCTGCTCGGTCTTCTGAGCAAGCTGCTCTTCGATCTTGCTGTAATCAATGACACCGGAGTTGGCTTGGATCGTCAACTCTTTCATATCTGTCAACAGCGATGTGATCTGCTCAGCGCCAGCGGAAGCGACAGCGACTGTGGCCTCTCCGATATTCAATCCTTTGGATGTGGCTTCAAAGCCTGCCAGATCGGATCCCATGATCTCTGAGATTGCCCAGATTGCAGCAGAATCTTTGGCTTTGTCGACTTCCTTGCCGGTGGAGACGTCTTCCTGGACCTCCTCTTTCTCCACCTGTCTGTCGGATAGGACCCGAAGCGCGATCTCCGCGCCCGGATTTGTGTTGATACTCGTCATTTGCGCACCCCTTTAATAGCTTAATACCTGGTATGCATGCTTCGTTGGACCGTGCGGGATGATCCCGTCCGGACGGGGGATGCCGTTCTGACAAATGCGGTCGCACGTTAGGACGCCGCGCCACTTGGGCAGCAAGTGCAGTGAATTAACACAATACAACTGTAGCAAAGCCGCGTCTGAATTGGGGCTGAAATTTGACAAACCCTTACGATTTTAAGTCAGGATTTGAAAGAAATGCAAAATAGTGAATTGTGAAAGCCGTGCATTGAGAGGTTTGGCTGGCTGAGATATGACAGTTTTCGACTAGGAGAGGACGAAGACCGACATGCCCAAAGCCAAGATTACCGATGAAGAGGCACTGGCCTTTCACTTGGAACCCAGCCCCGGCAAATGGGAGGTCACCGCGACGGTTCCGATGACCACGCAGCGGGATCTGTCCTTGGCCTACAGCCCCGGTGTTGCGGTGCCTTGCGAAGCCATCGCTGAAAACCCCGAAACCGCCTATGACTATACAAACAAGGGCAATCTTGTTGCGGTGATCTCCAATGGGACCGCCGTTCTGGGTCTTGGCAACCTCGGCGCGCTGGGTTCAAAGCCCGTGATGGAAGGGAAATCGGTCCTCTTCAAACGCTTTGCAGATGTGAACTCGATCGACATCGAACTCGACACCGAGGACCCGGACGAATTCATCAAGGCGGTTAGACTGATGGGGCCGACCTTTGGCGGCATCAACCTTGAGGACATCAAGGCGCCCGAGTGTTTCATCATCGAACAGAAGCTCAAGGAAGAGATGGACATTCCGGTCTTCCATGACGACCAGCATGGCACAGCCGTGATCTGCGCCGCCGGTCTGATCAACGCGCTGCATCTATCGGGGAAGAAGATCGAAGATGTGCGGATTGTCCTCAATGGGGCAGGGGCGGCGGGCATTGCCTGTATCGAGCTTCTGAAATCCATGGGCGCGCGGCACGAAAACTGCATCGTCTGCGACACCAAGGGCGTGATCTATCAGGGCCGTACCGAGGGGATGAACCAGTGGAAGTCGGCGCATGCGGTGAAGACAGAACTGCGCTCGCTCGAAGAAGCCATGAATGGCGCGGATGTCTTCCTTGGCGTTTCGGTCAAAGGTGCGGTGACGCAGGACATGGTCAAATCCATGGCCGACAACCCGGTTATATTTGCGATGGCAAACCCCGATCCGGAAATTACGCCCGAAGAGGCGCATGAGGTTCGCGTGGATGCGATCGTGGCGACGGGACGTTCGGACTATCCGAACCAGGTAAACAACGTTCTAGGCTTTCCTTATCTCTTCCGCGGAGCGCTCGATATTCATGCCCGGGCCATCAATGACGAGATGAAGATTGCCTGCGCGCATGCTTTGGCGCGTCTTGCGCGCGAGGATGTGCCGGATGAGGTCGCGCTGGCCTATGGCAAATCCCTGTCCTTCGGTCGCGACTACATCATCCCGACGCCCTTTGATCCACGCCTGATCCACCGCATTCCGCCAGCGGTTGCCAAGGCCGGCATGGATACAGGTGTGGCCCGTCGTCCGATCATCGATATGGACGCCTACGAACACGGTCTGCGCGGACGTATGGACCCGACGCAATCGATCTTGCGCGGTCTCAATGCGCGCGCGCGTGCGGCGCAGTCGCGGATGATCTTTGCCGAAGGTGATGATCCACGCGTTCTGCGTGCAGCCGTCACCTATCAGCGTTCAGGGTTTGGCAAGGCTTTGGTCGTGGGACGTCAGGACGATGTCAAAGCCAAACTCGAAGAAGCGGGTCTGGGCGATGCCGTGCGTGAGCTGGAGGTCGTCAACGCCGCCAATACGCATCACTTTGAAACCTATAAGGATTTCCTTTACGAGAGACTGAACCGCAAAGGGTTTGATCGCAAGGATATTCACCGTCTGGTGGGGCGTGATAGACATGTGTTCTCTGCGCTGATGCTTGCACATGGACATGGCGACGGTCTGGTTTCGGGCGCGACTCGCAAGTCTGCGCATGTGCTCGACCGGATCAACCATGTGTTCGACGCAGATGCGGAACATGGTGCCGCTGGGGTCACGGCATTGCTTCACAAGGGTCGCATTGTCTTGATCGGAGACACGCTCGTTCATGAATGGCCTGACGAGAATGACCTAGCCACCATTGCAGAGCGTGCAGCTGGTGTGGCGCGCCACATGGGTCTTGATCCGCGTGTGGCCTTCGTCAGTTTTTCGACCTTCGGCTATCCGGTCTCGGAGCGGGCGGAGAAGATGCATATTGCGCCAACCGTGCTTGATAAACGCGGTGTAGATTTTGAATACGAAGGCGAAATGACCGTAGATGTCGCCCTCAACGCCAAGGCGCAGGAGCATTATCCGTTCCAGCGCCTGTCTGGTCCGGCCAATATCCTGGTGGTTCCGGCGCGTCACTCGGCATCGATCTCGGTGAAGCTGATGCAGGAGATGGGTGGTGCCACGGTTGTGGGTCCGATCCTTTCGGGTGTCGACAAACCGATCCAGATCTGCTCCACCACCTCGACCGCAAATGACGTGCTGAACATGGCCGTTCTTGCGGCCTGCAACATCGGTTGAACCAGAAGGGAGGCTGCTCATGGCGATCTGGAACCTTGGGTCGATCAACATCGACATGGTCTACGCGTTGCCGCATATGCCGCAGCCGGGCGAGACGCTGGCAGCCAATTCCTTTGATCAAGGTCTTGGCGGCAAGGGCGCAAATATGTCGGTTGCCGCCGCCCGCGCGGGGGCGCATGCCTGCCATATCGGGGCCATTGGTCCCGAGGGGAAATGGTGTGTGGATCGGTTGATGGAGTACGGTGTCGATACGCGCCATATCGTGCAAAGCGATACCGCGACCGGTCATGCCATCATCGCTGTGGATCCGGCCGGTGAAAACCAGATCATCCTCTATCCCGGTGCAAACCGTGGGCTTGGTGCCGGTCAGATCGGCCAAGCACTCAGCGCGGCAAACGCAGGGGATATTCTGCTTATGCAGAATGAGACCAACATGCAGGCCGAGGCCGCAGAGATGGGGCGCAAACTGGGGCTGCGCGTCGCATATGCGGCGGCGCCTTTTGATGCGGCGGCGGTTCAGGCGGTTTTGCCCTTTATGGATCTCTTGTTCCTCAACCAGGTCGAGGCGGAACAGCTCCAGGACGCCACAGGAAGACCACCTCAGGATCTGGGAGTCGACGATGTCATCGTGACACTCGGGGCTGAAGGCGCGCGCCATTTTGACGGCCGCACCGGCGCTGTGAGCGATGTGGCTGCGCAGAAGGTGACTGCAGTGGATACCACCGGGGCGGGGGACACATTCACCGGATATGTTCTGGCTGCGCTGGATCGCGGATTACCGATGGCGCAGGCCATGGCGCAGGCCTCGCGGGCCGGAGCCTTGATGGTTACACGTCACGGAGCGGCAGATGTTATCCCGGACCTCAAAGAGGTTCAGGACGCCAAATTCTGACGTCCCTGTTCTACAGAACCACCAAGAAGGGGGCCCTAGCGGCCCCTTTTTTATGAGTTATCAAAACCCGTAGCTTCCAATGAAAGGCGCATCGCGCCCCCAAAGCTCTGCAATTCGCGCGTCGCGCCCACAGGCTTTGCGATAGCGGACATAGGCCTTTGACTGGCGTAAGGGTCCAAAACGGGTCAGAACCAGACCCTCTCCCTTGTAGTAGTCCTGATGATAGGCTTCGGCCTCATAGAAAGGCGAGGCTTCAAGAATTGGCGTTACAATCTGCTGCCCAAGCTCCGCCTCTGCCTCTGCTTTTACGGCTTGTGCAATGGCCTTTTCGTCTGTGTTAGAGACAAAAACAGCAGTCCTATACGGGGCGCCGCGATCGCAGAATTGACCCCCGGCATCCGTAGGATCAATCGATCGGAAAAATAGATCCAAAAGGCTCTCGCGGCTGACGATGCTCGGATCGAAGAGGATTTTGACTGCTTCGTAATGTCCTGTGCGCCCACTGCCGATCTGTTTGTAGGTCGGGTTCTCAGTGGTGCCACCAGTGTAGCCGGAAATCGCCTCTGACACGCCCCGCACGGATTCAAAATCGCTCTCGACACACCAGAAGCATCCGCCTGCAACAATGAGCGTGTCCTGAGTTTGCGCGCGCAACGCGCTGCCTTTGGCCAGGACGCCAACGATGATCAGCGCCGCCAATGTGAAATGTTTGAGTGTGTCCAGACGTCCCATGGCATCCTCCTGAAGCGCCGGCCTTTGCCGGTAAAGTCAGGATGCCTGATGGGAAAAACTCCGCCAAGATGATGACATCAGAAGTCACGCATCGGTGACGGCAATTTACCGTCATACCAAGAGATCAGAGCCAATGTTTCAGCCGATGAGCTTTCCAAGCTTCATCGCAACCCCCATATCGCCAGAGATCTTGATCTTGCCCATCATCACTGCCGTCATCGGGTTGAGCTGCCCGCGCAGCAGCTTTTTCAGGTTCTCGGTCGAGAGCCGCAAGGTGCAATCGGTTGAAAGCTCGTCTGTCGTCACGCGGCCATTGTCGAGAACAATCACCCCGTCTGAACCGCAGTCGAACTTCAAGGAGCCATCAAAGCTCTTGTCATCCAGACCCTTGCGGATGTCTGTCGCGATCTGTTCCAGCATGAGTTTCCCTCCCCATCACGTGTTTCTCACAGCCATAGGTTCAGGGCCGGGGATGTGACAAGCGTGACCAAGGGGAAGGACCGGGATTTTCTAGTCTGTCAGGTTTTGCGTCCAGTCGAGCGAATTGCCGGTATCGACCTCAAAAAAGCCGCCGGTCTTGTACCCGCGTGCGGTGCAATTTTCATCGCCGCGGATCGTAAAGACGTCGTTGATGTAGCAAAACGAGTAATCCCCGGTCCAGTTTCCGGTCTTACTCTCAGCGCGGATATAGTAGTAGCGGTTCTTCAGATCGCCAACGATCGGAATCGCACATTCCCCGGGTTGCAAGGTCCACCAACCTTCGGAGACCCATTCTTCACCGTCTTTGTAGCCGATTGAGGCGAAGGCCTCGTTGCCTGTTTCGTTGCAGATCTCGAAATCAGCCAGGGCAGCTGAGCCACAGACCACCATCAGGGCGCTGACGAGTAAAGGCTTCATTTTGCCCTCCGAACATAGGTTTCATGCCACTTCAAACCTAGCAAATTTGAGGCAGAGTGCGACAGGTCTTTTTGGACATAAATTTCCCAGTACCAGGAGAATCAGCCAATTTCACCGAGGGTCAGAGGGCAGGGAGTCCCTTCAAAGAATACTTTGATGATTTCGCCGCATTGTTTGGGTGCGTCTGTTGCGGCACCAAAGAGCGTCATCGAGGACCGTAGTTTTTTGGCGTCGACCTCGCCGAGGATCTCTGCTGCGGTGGTGCCATTGTGCGCGAGCATCAGGTCGCATGCCGCAATCAGTCGTTCCCGCAGGACAGGATGCGCAAGGTAGGCCTGCGCTTCGTTCAAATCCTCGAGCCCATAGAGCTGCGACATATGAGATTGGCCGAGACTGGCCAACTGGGGAAAGACGAACCACATCCAGTGGCTCGTCTTTTTCCCGGCTTTGAGTTCGGTGACGACATCAGTCCAGACAGCATCCTGAGCTTCGACAAACATGTCGAGCTCTTCTTCCAGATCCTCTTCTAAGAACTCTTCTTCGAAGTCGTCATCCATGCTCATTATTTTACTCGACGGTTGCGCGCTGCCAAAAGCTTCAGACGCAATGCGTTAAGCTGGATGAAGCCCTGCGCGTCTTTTTGATCGTAGGCGCCCGCGTCTTCTTCAAAGGTCACATGTGCTTCGGAATAGAGCGAGTGTTCGGACCAGCGACCAACCGTTTTTGCGGAGCCTTTGTAAAGCTTTACGCGTACGGTGCCGGTGACGTGCTTCTGGCTCTCATCAATCAGGGCCTGCAGCATTTCACGCTCCGGAGAGTACCAGAAGCCATTATAGATCAGCTCTGCATAACGCGGCATGATCGAGTCCTTGAGATGGCCCGCGCCGCTATCGAGGGTGATCTGTTCAATGCCACGGTGTGCTTCGAGCAGGATGTCGCCGCCCGGGGTCTCGTAGATGCCGCGGGATTTCATGCCGACAAAGCGGTTCTCGACGAAATCCAGACGGCCAATGCCGTGCTTGCGGCCATATTCGTTGAGCTTGGTCAGGATCGTCGCAGGCGACATGGCCTCGCCGTTGATCGCAACCGCATCGCCTTTTTCAAAGGTGATTTCGATGAACTCGGGCTCGTTGGGCGCATCTTCCGGGTTTACGGTACGCTGATAGACGTAATCGGGCGCCATTTCTGCCGGATCTTCCAGAACCTTACCCTCAGAGGAGGTGTGCAGCAGGTTTGCGTCGACCGAGAAAGGCGCCTCGCCACGCTTGTCCTTTGCAATCGGGATCTGGTTTGCCTCGGCAAATTCCAGCAGTTTGGTGCGCGAGGTCAGATCCCACTCGCGCCAAGGTGCAATCACCTTGATGTCGGGGTTCAGAGCATAGGCGGACAGCTCGAACCGGACCTGGTCGTTGCCCTTGCCGGTTGCACCATGGGACACGGCATCAGCGCCAGTTGCCTCTGCGATCTCGACAAGACGTTTGGAGATCAGCGGGCGCGCAATCGAGGTGCCCAGCAGGTAGAGACCTTCGTAGACCGCATTGGCACGGAACATCGGGAAGACGAAGTCGCGGACGAACTCCTCGCGGATGTCCTCGATAAAGATGTTTTCGGGTTTAATGCCGAGAAGCTCTGCTTTTTTTCGTGCAGGCTCCAGTTCCTCGCCCTGGCCGAGATCGGCAGTAAAGGTGACAACCTCGCAGCCGTATTCGGTCTGCAACCATTTCAGGATGATCGAAGTATCAAGGCCACCGGAGTAGGCCAGCACAACTTTCTTGGGCGCGGACATGGGTTTTCCTCTTGGTCAGAACGCCAAGGGCCGTAGCGCCTTTTGCCGGAGGTTGCAAGGTTTACGGCTTTTCTGAACTGCTCAAGGTGATACTGTGGGAAGTAAGTCTATTGATACCGAGGATATTTAAGTGACTGGTTGGAAAATATTTTCTCATTCTTTGGGTATGGTACTGCGGAATCTGGGCTGGGCCGTGCAGATTGCCTTGGTCCCGGTTTTGATAGCTGTCGTCTGCATCGCGGCCCTATTGTGGACGCATGTCGGAGAGCTCATCGCTAGTATGGGACGGCAGGGCTATGTTCCCAGCGGTGCTTTCATCACCTCAATCTTGCTTAGCGTCGCCATTTTCATCATGGCGCAGCTTTGGGTGTTTGTGAATTGGCACCGCTTTGTGTTGCTGGAAGAATATCCAACGAGCTGGTTTCCAACTATTCACGGAGACCGCATGCTCGCCTATTTTGGAACAGGTCTTTTGCTCGGTTTCATCATGGCACTCGCTTGGATTGCAGGGGGTATCTTTTCCTCGGTGGGTTCGGTGCTCGGCTCGCCCGTGATCAGCCTCTTAATTCTGTTCATTGTCATGGTCGGGGTCGGACTGCTTTTCTTCAGATTGATGCCAACTCTTCCTGCTGCAGCGATTGGCAAGACTCTGAGTTTGCGCGAGTCGTGGGAGGCGACGAAGGGAACTGCAGGAACGGCTGTCGTCCTGTTTATCGTGCTGGTCGGGATTCAGATAGTACTCCAGGCCGTTACAAATTTGTCGATTTACATCTTTGCGCCTCTTGGCCTCGTGTTCGCACTTGTCTCTGCATTGATCATGACACTGGTCAACGTGTCGATCTTGACCACTGTTTATGGCCACTACGTCCAGGGTCGTTCTATCTGAAACGGCTCCAACATCATGCGTGAAACGCTGCGCCCTCTTGCCTTGGGCGTGGCTTTGGGTCACGAAATCCATATGACCAACTTCAGAACCCAGGCCAAAGCGGCCGAGGCGGCGATGCGCGATGTCTTCCCGCCCACGCCGCTGCAACGCAACGAACTCCTGTCGCAGCGCTTTGGTGCGGAGATTTACCTCAAACGCGAGGATCTCAGCCCGGTGCGCTCCTACAAGATTCGCGGCGCGCTCAACGCGATGCGCAAGCAGACCAGCAAGGATCTGTTTGTCTGCGCTTCGGCGGGAAATCACGCGCAGGGCATGGCTTACATGTGTCGGCAAATGGACAAACGGGGTGTGATCTTTATGCCGGTGACCACACCTCAGCAGAAGATCCAGAAGACCCGCATGTTTGGCGGAGACAACGTCGAGGTGCATCTGATCGGGGATTACTTCGACGATACATTGGCCGCCGCGCAGGCGTGGTGCGCAGAAAAAGGAGGGTATTTCCTCTCTCCTTTTGACGACGCGGATGTCATCGAAGGTCAGGCATCAATCGCAGTGGAAATCGAGGCGCAACTCGGCAAGGCGCCGGATCATATCGTTCTACCGGTGGGCGGCGGGGGTATGTCCTCTGGCGTGGTTCGGTATTTTGGCGAGGATGTGCATGCGCTTCTTGTGGAGCCTGAGGGCGGCGCCTGCCTGAAGGCGGCGCTTGAGGCAGGTCATCCCACACCGCTCAAGCGGGTGGATACCTTTGTGGACGGCGCCGCCGTTGGCAAAATTGGCGAGCGGCCTTTTGATATTTTGCGCAGCGTGCCGTTGCCGGATGTCCTGACTGTGTCAGAGGACCGGATCTGCACCACCATCCTCGAGATGCTCAATGTCGAAGGTATCGTTCTGGAACCTGCAGGCGCGCTCGCCGTCGAGGCGCTGGGCGACCTGCGCACATGGATCAAGGGTAAGACCGTGGTTTGCCTGACTTCCGGCGGGAACTTTGATTTCGAGCGACTCCCAGAGGTCAAGGAACGGGCGCAGCGCTATTCCGGGGTGAAGAAATACTTCCTGCTGCGCCTGCCGCAACGTCCCGGCGCGCTCAAGGAATTCCTGAACATTCTTGGGCCGGATGATGACATCGCACGTTTTGAATACATGAAGAAGTCTGCGCGCAACTTCGGCTCGGTCCTGATCGGGATCGAGACCAAGCGCCCAGAGAACTTCGCGCCGCTGTTTGCGCAACTGGATGCGGCGGGTTTCACCTACACCGACATCACAAATGACGAGACACTGGCGCAGTTCGTGATCTGAGAAGATGAAGCAACACGTTGCGCCGCGTCGTCTATGCCAGTTCTCGGACGTTTTGGAGGAAGCTCGTCTTGGAAGCTGTATAGCTCGACATCACCCGGGTCAGGTCGACCGCATCGGCCTGACCGGTAGCTGCCATCCGCTCACCCTGAAAGCAAAGATCAGAGAACTCTTGGAACCCAAGGTTGAGTGCACTGCCTTTGAGGAAATGCAGATCCTGCTCCAGCTGGGATCGGTCGCCGGATTTCAGCTTGTTTATGACGTCCTCAACTTCTTCGAGAAAGAGTTCGATCACTTCCTCAAAGCCGTCGTCTCCGACTTCTTCTTTCAACTCACGTACGCGTGGCCAATCAATCATTGTCTTCTTCCAGCAGCTTCGGGCGAGACACATCTAGCCTATGTCAAAGCGAGTAAAAGTATAGTAAAGAACAAAAAATCGACTAAAAGTTTATTTTTCATCAGCTATTAAGCTGATCAGGTGTTTTCTAAGAAGGTCACAAGGGGACACGCCGCGTTAATGAGGGATTGTCGGTGCTGCCAGAGCATTCAATTGAAGGTGAAGACGTGCCTGTAAGCGGGTCCATCCGACGAGTGTTGGTGGTGGACGATAGCCGCTTGCAGCGTCGAATCCTTGTCGCTTCCCTTAAGAAGTGGGGCTTTGACGTCGTCGAAGCCGAGAGCGGCGAGGATGCGATGGACATCTGCCGCGCCGATCCGCCTGATCTCATCCTGAGTGACTGGATGATGCCGGGGATGAACGGCATTGAATTTTGCCGCGCCTTTCGCGCCGACTCGCATGAAACCTATAGCTACTTTATTCTGCTGACCTCAAAGAGCGAGAAAAACGAAGTAGCAGAGGGGCTTGATGCCGGCGCGGATGATTTCCTGACCAAGCCTGTAAGCTCGGACGAGCTGCGCGCACGGATCTCTGCGGGGGAGAGAATCCTGCGTATGCAGCGCGAACTCTTTGAGAAAAACCGGATTGTGTCGGAAACGCTGGATGAGTTGCAGACCGTATATGATGCGATCGACAAGGACCTTATTCAGGCGCGCAAGATCCAGGAATCTCTGGTTCCGGAGCTGACCCGTGCCTTTGGCGCGTCAGAGGTAAACCTCCTGCTGAAACCATGTGGACATATCGGTGGTGATCTGGTCGGAATGTTCTCGCCGGGGATCAATCGTCTCGGCTTTTACTCCATCGATGTTTCGGGACATGGCATCACCTCCGCGATGATGACCGCACGGCTGGGGGGCTATCTGTCCTCGACCTATTTCGACCAGAACGTCGGGATGGAAAAGAAATTCAACCGTTTCTACGCTCTGCGCCCCCCGGAAGAGGTTGCGAGTGTCCTGAATGCCCGTTTGATTGCCGACACCGGGATCGAAGAGTATTTCACGATGGCCTACTGCATCGCGGACCTGCGCACGGGCGTCATCAAGATGGTTCAGGCCGGCCATCCTCATCCACTGCTTTTGCGCGCGGATGGCTCGATGGAGTTCATCGGCAAAGGCGGGGTTCCGGTCGGGCTCGTGCCCGATGTTGCCTATGAGCAAGAAGAATTTGTGATGGAGAAGGGTGACAGGCTGCTTCTCTATTCAGATGGTTTCACAGAAGCGCATCTCAAAGACGGATCTATGCTCGACACCGAAGGCCTGGTCGAGTTGGTCAACCGCTGTGACCCAAGGCGCAGCGGCAAGGAATTCCTCGACGACCTCTATTGGCACCTCACGCAAGTGATGGGAGATGACAAAGGGCTGGAGGACGATATTTCTGCCACCCTGTTTGAGTTTCAAGGCTCTTAAGGGGCGGTCATCAAACATACCGCGCCAGCAGCGCCGCAAAATGTCGATCTCCTGCGTTACCCAGAACCGAAACTGCGTCATTGACCGGCATCCACAATGCGCGGTGACCCGCTTCAACGGGGGCGCTGTGCTGCAGGACGGGGCGGGCGCAATAAATGTGACACAGTTTTTCGGCCCAGAGGTCATACTCCGGCATATGGACGAAGCGACGAAATGCGCCGATGCGTCGGGGACTGGCGATAGCCCAACCCGTTTCTTCATAGACCTCGCGATGGAGCGCAGGCAGCGGCGATTCGCCTGGATCGATCCCGCCGCCAGGAAGCTGGATATCGGGCGCGGGACTATACTGGCAGGTCAACAGCAACTGACCATCGCGGGGCAGCAGAGCATACGCGCCGGGGCGCAGCCGATAGGTTTGATCCCTGCGCGGCACCTCTCCAAAACGTCTGATCACCTCTCTCCCCTTCACTCTGATGCTGAAAAGCCTATATAGCGTCGGTATGCCAACAGCCGGCCGTTAAGGAAACCCCATGACACTTGGTTCAAAAATCGCGTGGGACGACACCGTCCTGCCATTCCAGCTTGATGCATCCGACATGCGTGGCCGCGTGGCGCGGCTGGACGGTGTGTTGGATGGTATCCTGAAACAACACAATTATCCGCAACCGGTCGAGGCACTGGTGGCTGAGATGGCGCTGCTTACTGCGCTGATCGGTCAGACCATGAGCCTGCGTTGGAAGCTGTCTTTGCAAGTTCAGTCCAAGGGTGCGGTGCGGATGATCGCTACCGATTACTACGCCCCCGAAAAGGAAGGCGAGCCTGCCCGAATTCGCGCCTATGCGAGTTTTGACGCTGATCGTATCACGGATGGCGCTCCTTTTGCCCAACTGGGCGATGGCTACTTCGCAATCCTGATCGATCAGGGTGGAGGAACGAGGCCTTATCAAGGGATTACGCCGCTGGCGGCAACGTCTTTGTCGGAATGTGCGCAGGCCTATTTTGCGCAGTCCGAACAGCTGCCGACGCGTTTTTCGCTCAGCTTTGGCAAGTCCTCCGAGCCGGGCAAGCCCGAGCACTGGCGCGCAGGTGGGATCATGCTGCAGCATATGCCCAAGGCCTCGCCGTTCGCCGCTGAGGCCAGTGGCACTGGGGATGTCTTGACCGCCTCTGATCTGGTCTCCGGCGCAGAAGAAGAAAACTGGAATCGCGTCAACATCTTGTTGGAAACGGTCGAAGATCTTGAGCTGATCGGCCCCTCGGTATCGCCCAGCGAGCTGCTTTTGCGGCTGTTCCACGAGGAGCGGCCAAGGGTTTATGACGCGCAACCTGTCCGTTTCGGCTGCACCTGCTCCGAAGAACGGGTGCGACAGAGCCTATCGATCTATTCCGCAAAGGATATCGGTACAATGACCACCGAGGACGGGCGCGTCACCGCGGATTGTCAGTTCTGCGGCGCGCATTACGATCTTGATCCGGCGACGGTTGGTTTCGACGCGGCAGGGGACTGATCCCGTTGAGTGCGCTTGCGGAGACCATAGCCAAGGCGCTGACACGCGTTCGCACGGAGACGTCGGATTTCGATCTAAACCCGGAAACCGAGCTACGCGCGGGGCGAAAGTTGCGCCCTGCGGGTGTGCTCGTCGGAATTGAGACCCACGGCACAATGCCACAGGTCGTTCTGACAAAGCGCTCCTCCGCGCTCAAACACCACCCCGGCCAGATTGCCTTTCCCGGTGGCAAAGTGGACCCAACGGACAATGACGCAACTGCTGCCGCCCTAAGGGAAGCGTGGGAAGAAATCGCGTTGCCGCGAGAGCTGCCTCGAATCCTCGGTCATTTGCCCTGCCACGAAACCGTGACAGGGTTTCAAGTGACCCCCGTGGTTGCGGTCATAGATCAGCCGTTCGAGGCGCGTGCCGAGGCGGGCGAAGTGGCAGAGGTCTTTCGGGCGCCGCTTTCCCATGTTCTTGATATTGAACGATATCAGATACAATCTCGACGCTGGCGCGGCACAAAACGGTTCTACTTTGCGGTGCCATTTGGCCCCTATTACATCTGGGGGGCAACCGCGCGTATGTTGCGCGGATTTGCTGCGATCATGGACACGCGATGAAGATTGACGAACCCTGGCTCCATTCTCCTGCGACGCGCAAACTCTGCGATGCGCTGACCTCTGCCGGAGCGGAAATCTATTTCGTCGGCGGTTGCGTGCGCAATGCCCTCCTTGGGGAGCCTGTTTCGGATCTCGACCTTTCCACCAGCGCGACACCGCAATATGTCACCGAGGCTGCGGAGCAAGCGGGTCTTAAGGTCATACCAACTGGGATCGAGCACGGCACTGTCACGGTGGTGGTGGATGGAGACCCCTTTGAAATTACTACCTTTCGCAGGGATGTCGCGACCGATGGGCGCCGGGCGGTCGTAGCATTTGCCACGGAGATCTTAGAGGACGCGCGACGGCGCGACTTCACAATGAACGCCCTCTATGCGCGCCCTACTGGCGAAATCGTCGACCCTCTCTCGGGGTTCGAAGATCTCAAGGCGCGCCGGGTGCGGTTTATCGGAGACGCCACGCGACGGATCCAAGAGGACTACCTGCGCATCCTGCGATATTTCCGTTTTCATAGCTGGTATGGCGATGCCGAGGCCGGGTTTGACCCCGAGGCATTGGCTGCGATCGCCGCTATGCAGGAGGGGCTGGATCATCTATCGCGTGAGCGGGTTGGCGCAGAGATCATGAAGCTTCTGTCTTCGCCCAACCCTGCGCCCTCGGTCGCGACCATGCGTCAGATCGGAGTGCTGGCGCATGTCTTGCCGGGTGCGGATGACCGTGCGCTTGCCCCCCTTGTTTATCTCGAGGCAGATCTGCCAGCGGAGGCGGAAACGCGCCTTGCAGCACTTGGTGGAGAAGATCTTCAAAACACCCTTCGACTGAGCAAAGCGAGCGCGGCGCGCGTCGCGCTCTTGCGGACGCTCGCGACCGGGACCGCCACTGCAGCGGAGATTGCCTATCGTCAGGATGCCGACACGGCAAAACGCGCCATGATGTTGCGGTCTGCGTTGTTGGAGATGCCAGTTTTGCCTCATCTAGAGTCTGATATTGCACTTGGTGCAGTCGCTGAGTTCCCGATTTCAGCCAAAGATCTGATGCCTCATGTGCAGGGTGCGGCACTTGGACGAGCGCTCAAAACGCTCGAAGCAGAGTGGATCAGGAGTGGTTTTCAAAGCGACAGGGAAACGCTTTTGAAGCGGCTGTCGGATCTCAACTAAGTGCCTTGAACGAAGCCATGGATTGAAACGCGTGACAAAGCGCGCGGGTCACGCTACCCATAAAGCGTGGAACACACATGGCAGGAGGAATGCTGATGTATTACGGGATCTGGAACGACATTTAACGTCCGAGTCCTGCCCGTAGGGTGAATCGGGGACTTCGGTCGCCGTCTTTTACCATGCCTATCGCATTCTTCCAAACTTGCTCAATTTGATGGAGCAGCCCCATGTTTCGCTTCTTTGAAAATCTCATAAACCCCTATTGCGACTATCCGGAAACGGATGTTCCACCGACCCGGCTCTGGCCATTCATGCGAGAGTACGCCCGTCCTTTCCGGTCTGTCTTTTGGATGGCGGGGCTGATGTCGATTGTTGTCGCCGCAATCGAAGTTGGCTTGATCTCTTACATGGGGCGGGTTGTGGACATCCTTGCAGGTCCCCCGGAGGAAGTCTGGGCTACGCATGGCACAGAGCTGATCGTGATGGCCCTATTCATCCTCTTGGTGCGACCGGTGTTGCAGCTGGTGGATGTGTTGCTGCTCAACAATACGATTTTGCCGAACTTCGGCACGCTGATCCGCTGGCGCGCGCATAAACATGTCCTGCGACAGTCCGTGGGTTGGTTTGAAAACGATTTTGCAGGGCGCATCGCCAACCGTATCATGCAAACGCCGCCCGCTGCGGGCGAGGTCGTATTCCAGGTCTTTGATGCGATCACCTTTGCGCTGGCTTATCTGATCGGTGCGGCGGTATTGCTCTGGGGTGCTGATCCACGTCTGTTGATGCCGCTCATCATCTGGTTTGTGCTATATGCAGCCCTGATCCGTTGGACCATCAAGCGGGTGGGACCGGCGAGCCAGGCCGCATCGGATGCGCGTTCCACTGTGACCGGGCGGGTTGTGGACAGCTATTCCAACATTCATTCAGTGAAAATGTTTGCCCACCACAGCCGCGAGCTCGACTACGCCAAAGATGCCATCGAGAACACGCGCCGCACCTTTCAGGCGGAAATGCGGATCTTTACGATCATGGATGGCGTTCTTGTGTTGTTGAATGGCCTCCTGATTGTCGGGGTTGTGGGTTGGGGCATTGCGCTCTGGATGCAGGGACTGGCTTCGGTGGGAGTTGTGGCAGCTGCAACCGCCTTGACGCTGCGGCTGAACGCGATGACCGGATGGATCATGTGGGCACTTACCAGCTTCTTCCGTCAACTCGGGGTCGTGGCCGAAGGCATGGAAACGATTGCGCAACCCATCGAGTTGGTGGACACCGAGGATGCCAAACCTTTGCATCTCAGTAAGGGAGAGATCACCTTTGACGCGCTGTCTCATCACTACGGGCGGGGCGCGGGCGGGCTTGATCGGCTTAACCTTACGATCCACCCGGGAGAAAAGGTCGGCCTTGTTGGGCGCTCTGGTGCTGGCAAGTCCACCCTCGTGAAGCTTCTGCTCAGGTTCTATGACCCCGAGGAAGGGCGCATTCTGATCGACGGGCAGGATATATCGCAGGTGCTTCAGGATAGCCTGCGCCAGCATATCGGGATGGTGCAGCAAGACAGCTCGCTCCTGCATCGCTCGGTCCGCGATAATCTTCTCTATGGTCGCCCCGATGCATCCGAAGAAGAGATGATCGCAGCTGCCCAGAAGGCTCACGCGCATGACTTCATTCTTGATCTCGAAGACCCCCAGGGGCGCAAGGGATATGACGCCCATGTCGGCGAACGTGGGGTGAAGCTCTCCGGTGGGCAGAGACAGCGGGTGACGCTGGCGCGTGTAATTTTGAAAGATGCACCCATCCTTTTGCTGGACGAGGCGACCTCTGCGCTCGACTCAGAGGTCGAGGCCGCCATCCAGGAGACGCTCTATGGCATGATGGAGGGCAAAACGGTGATCGCCATCGCGCATCGGCTTTCGACCATCGCGCAGATGGACCGGATTTTGGTGCTCGATGAGGGAAAAATCGTCGAACAGGGTACACATGAAGCGCTTTTGTCAGATGGGGGCCTATATGCACAGTTCTGGGCGCGCCAATCGGGCGGGTTCCTGAATGTAGAGGCCGCAGAATGAAGCTTGGAAACCTGATCGACGCATTTCAACCCGCTGATGGTCCGCCGCCACAGACATTGGGGGCGTTCTTGCGCTGGTGTCTCTCCGGCGCCTGGCCAATGCTGGCCATTGCGGCGATTTGCTCTGCGCTCGCGGGCGGGATGGAGGCGGGAACGGCCTTTATCCTCGGCAAGGTGATCGACACAGCGATTGCCAGCGGGCCGGAGGGGTTCTTTGGTGCCAATATTGGGGTCATTTTCGCAGCTTTGGCGTTTTTCTTGCTCCTCAGGCCTCTCCTCTTTGGCCTCTCTGCGGCGACCAACGCGATCATTTTGCAGCCGAACGTCAATCCATTGGTTCTATCGCGCCTCAATCGTTGGACATTGGGGCAGTCCGTCCGTTTCTTTGACGATGATTTCGCTGGTCGTATCGCACAAAAGCAGATGCAGACCGCCAGCGCCGTGACCTCTGTTGTGACCGAAGTCATCAATGTGGTCGCCTTTGCATTGGCGTCGCTTGTGGGGGCGATGGTGTTGCTCGGTTCCGTCGATCTGCGTATCACCCTGCTGTTTGTGGTCTGGTTGGTTGCGTATTTTGCCCTGATCCGCTGGTTTTTGCCGCGCATCCGGAAAAAGTCGGCCCATCGTGCGGGCGCGCGTGCCAATGTGTCCGGGCAGGTGGTCGACACCATCACCAACATCAAGACGGTACAGCTATTTGCGCATTCTGCGCATGAGGAACGCAGCGCCCAGGATGCCATGGTGACATTTCGCGACCGGGCGCTCGAATTTGGGTATCTGTCGGCCGCTTTCCGATTCTGTCTGATGACCCTTGCCGGGGTCTTGCCCGTGCTTTTGATCGGTGCTGCGCTGTGGCTGTGGCAAAACGGAAGCGCCAGCGAAGGGGATATCGTTGCGGCTGGCGCAGTCTCGATCCGTATTGCGCAAATGACGGGCTGGGTGAGCTTCACCTTGATGGCGATCTACTCCAACGTCGGAGAGGTCGAGAACGGTATGAAGACCCTGACGCGCCCGGATCGCATCGAGGATCGGCAGGACGCCGAAGGACTTCGGGTGACATCGGGACAGATCGTGATCGAGGATCTGGGCTTTCGCTATGGGCGCGACATCGGAGGGATCTCCGATCTGTCACTGGCGATCCAACCGGGTGAAAAACTCGGTATTGTTGGCGCGTCCGGAGCTGGAAAATCGACACTGGTTTCGCTTCTTTTGCGGCTCTATGAGGCGGAAAAGGGCCGTATCCTGATTGATGGCGCGGATGTCTCCAGAGTGAGCCAGGATTCGCTTCGCAGCCAGATCGGTATGGTCACGCAGGAAACGGCGATGTTCAATCGCTCGGCGCTCGACAACATTCTCTATGGCCGTCCGGATGCAAGCCGCGACGATGTGATAGCCGCCGCCAAGGCGGCCGAAGCGGATGCCTTCATCGCGGATCTCGAAGACGCACAGGGCCGCACCGGGTATGACGCCTTTCTCGGCGAGCGCGGTGTGAAGCTTTCTGGTGGGCAGCGCCAAAGGATCGCGCTTGCCCGTGCCATTCTGAAAGATGCGCCCATCCTGGTCCTCGACGAGGCGACATCTGCGCTCGATTCGGAGGTTGAGGCATCCATCCAATCTGCTCTGACGCGGGTGATGGATGGCAAAACCGTGCTAGCGATCGCGCACCGCCTGTCAACGCTGACGGAAATGGATCGAATTGTTGTTATGGATCAGGGGCGCATCATCGAGCAGGGCAGCCATGAACAGCTGCTGGAACGCAACGGGCTCTATGCCCAGTTCTGGAACCGGCAGTCTGGCGGCTTCATTCGCACCCAAGACGCGCCAAGCGCCGCCGCACAGTAATTTGGATCCGCGCGTTTTCGGACTTTTGCCAAAGCTGCGCGCGCGGTAAGGCAGACCCATGACAGACGCAGCCAGAACCACAGCCACGATCGAACGTTTGGGACACCAGGGCGACGGAATTGCTCCTGGGCCTATCTATGTGCCCCGAACCCTCCCAGGAGAGCGCGTCACCGGCGTTCTTGAGGGGCAGAACATGACCGATATTCGGATCGAGGATCCCTCCGAGCACCGGGTCCAGGCCCCGTGTCGCCATTACAAATCCTGCGGAGGCTGCCAACTTCAGCATGTGAGTGATGAGTTTGTGGCGCAGTGGAAGGTGGAGATCGTTCGAAATGCGCTGATTTCACGCAAGTTAGAGACTGATTTTCGCCCGATCCAAACCTCGCCCACGCACTCGCGCCGGCGCGCAACCCTGACTGTGAAGCGCACCAAAAAAGGCGCAATGGCAGGGTTTCACGGACGTGCATCGGACGTCATTACGGCCATCCCCGACTGTCACCTGCTTGCACCCGAACTGATCGCCGCCCTGCCGATGGCCGAAGATCTCGCGCTGATCGGTGCAAGCCGCAAGGCGCCGCTGTCGGTCACCATCACAACATCGCAGGCCGGACTCGATGTTTTGGTCAAGAATGGCAAGCCGCTCGACGGTCCCCTTCGCATTCAGATGGCGCAGGCGGTGGACCGTCACAGCCTTGCCCGTCTGACATGGGATGACGAGCTGTTGGCGATGGAGCAGTCACCTACGCAAGCCTTTGGTGGTGCGAACGTCTGCCCGCCACCGGGTGCTTTTCTGCAAGCCACACCCGAAGGTGAATCGGCGCTTGTGGCTGCGGTACGCGAAGGCGTCGGTGACGCGCGGCGTATTGTCGACCTTTTTGCCGGGGCGGGCACGTTCTCGCTCCCCTTGGCGCAAACCGCCGAGGTTCACGCGGTCGAGGGTGAGCGCGAGATGATGCAGGCGCTGGAACTGGGCTGGCGCAAGGCGCAAGGTCTTAAGAAAGTCACGACCGAGACCCGCGACCTGTTTCGCAATCCGCTTTTGGTGGAGGATCTACGCCAATTTGGAAAGGTCTATGATGCGGTTGTCATCGACCCGCCCCGCGCAGGCGCAGAAGCTCAGATCGCGCAGCTGGCCAAAGCAAAACTGCCTCTGATCTCTTATGTGTCCTGCAATCCGGTCACATTTGCGCGCGATGCCGAAGTTCTGGTTGCGGCAGGCTACAAATTGAATTGGGTGCAGGTTGTTGACCAGTTTCGTTGGTCATCGCATACGGAGCTGGCAGCCTCATTCAGCCTGACCTGACCGCAAACCAAAAGGAGCGCAGTTTACATGATTGATCGATTGAAATCCGTATTGGACAGCGATGGATTCAGCCGCTTCATCACCGCGGTCATCCTTGTCAACGCGGTGACATTGGGGATGGAGACCTCCGATACGATCATGCAGCGCATGGGACAGCTGGTTTTGTTGATCGACAAGGTCTGCCTGATCATCTTTGTGACAGAGATCGCTGCCAAGCTTTTGGTGCGCCGACACAGGTTCTTTTTGAGCGGCTGGAACATCTTTGATTTTCTGATTGTCGGTGTTGCGCTTGTGCCGGGCGCGCAAGGGTTCTCTGTGCTTCGGGCGCTGCGTATCCTGCGCGTGCTGCGCGTGATTTCGGTCGCGCCCCGTTTGCGCCGCGTGGTGGAGGGGTTCATCACTGCGTTGCCGGGTATGGGATCGGTGTTCCTGCTGATGGCGATCATCTTCTACATTGGTGCCGTCATGGCGACGAAGCTCTTTGGAGACAGCTTTCCAGACTGGTTCGGCAGTCTTGCGCTTTCGGCTTATTCCCTGTTCCAGATCATGACGCTTGAGAGCTGGTCGATGGGAATCGTGCGCCCGGTGATGGACATCTACCCCTATGCCTGGGCGTTCTTTGTGCCCTTCATTATGGTCACGACCTTTGCGGTGGTGAACTTGCTTGTGGGTTTGATCGTGAACTCGATGCAGGATGCGCATTCCGAAGAAGAGGGCGAGCGCACCGATGCCTACCGAGATCAGGTCCTGTCGCGGCTCGAGGCCATCGAGGCGAGTCTTGCCCGGTTGCAGGACGACAAGACGCAAAAGTGATTATCATTTGTTAACCAAGTTTGCTCTAACATTAAGGCAAGAGCTCAAAACTAAACGAGTGGACAGATTAGACGATGCACAGGCGCACATTCGGGGCAGGCATGCTCGCAACGCTCGGAGCAGCAGGCTGTTCGAGCGGCCCCCAAATACGGCGGTATAACGGCCCACCGGTGACTTCGATCGTAGTCAACAAGGGCAGCCGCAAGATGTACCTGCTGAATGAGAGCAAGGTACTCACAGAGTATAAGGTTGGGCTGGGGTTCGCACCGGTTGGGCACAAACAGGTCGAAGGCGATGGGCGCACGCCAGAAGGAACTTACCTCATCGACCGACGCAATCCGCGCAGCCAGTTCTACCTGTCGCTCGGGATCTCCTATCCCAATTCGGCCGACCGGGCTCATGCCAGATCTCTGGGCGCCAGCCCCGGCGGTGATATTTTCATCCATGGCGAGCCCAATGACCGCGCAGATCGCCGCCGCGCGGCACGGGTGCGCGACTGGACGGCAGGTTGCATCGCCGTAACCAACGATGAGATCGAAGAGATCTGGTCGATGGTCAACAATGGGACCCTGATCACGCTCCGGGCCTGACAGGGTTTAGACAGGCTCAACCTCACAGAAGAAACACAAAGGCCGCTCTCGAAATGAGGCGGCCTTTTGGATTTGGAACCTTGGTGGTGTGAGTTGATGCTCTGGCTTATTGAGCCATCAGCAGGGTCCACCAGATCTTGCCGTTTTGCTCTTGGAACCAAGAGAACCCCATATTGCGCGCGTTGGGATCCATGATCACGGCGCGAGTGCCGCCGTCTTCCATCCAAGCGGTAAGGGTTTGAACTTCGTTCTCGTAGGTTTCCGAGATGTTTTCGCCAAGGAGTGTGCCCTCATAGCCAACGCGTGCCACGCGATCGAGCGGTGACGAGCCATCGGAGCCAAAGTGCCAAGGGCGGTTTTGCACTGACATATCTCGCGAATGCGTCGCGGCGGCGGCGTTCAATTTGCTATCGAGTTGTACCGGCGGGTTTCCTGCAGCTTCGCGCAGTGCGTTCACCGAATCGAGCATACGAAACTGCGTGCGCTCTTCATTGCGAATCTTGTAGACACCGGATCCGGTTGCACTGCCATCGTTGCCGGTCGTACATGCCGCAAGGACAAAGCTCGTCAATGTCGCCAGAATCAGGAATACGCGTGTCATTCTAAATCCTAAAAGTGTTCGATGAGAGCGTCCCATAACTTTCCTGTGACTTATAGGCAAACCCGGCGGGGTCACATTCGCGAGATTTCGGGGGATTGAATTGCGACTGCGGCATTCCAGCCATAGACTGCTCAGATCCAGAGCCCCTCAGCCAGAGAGTACCTTCTGATGACACGTAAAATCCCATTTTTAACGTCGCGCCGGCAGTTTCTTGCCGGGTCCGCATCGCTTCTGGCCTCTCCTGCGCTTGGCCAGTCGCTTCCTGATGTAGAAGAGCCGGCATTTGATCCGCTGCGCCCCCCGCCGGAGCCGGAACCCAATGTGAAGCGGAATATTTCCTCTTTCCGCGCCAAAAGCTGGAAGCCCTATTTTGACAACCTGCGTCGCGGAGCGATCCTTGTGGATATCGACAGCCGTGCACTGCATTTCTGGTCCGAGGACCAGAGCGTTTACAAGCTTTTCCCCTCTTCGGTACCGCTCAGCGATGATCTGACCCGCCGCGGCCGCACACGCGTCGTGCGCAAGGTCGAAGGGCCTAGCTGGGCGCCGACCCCCAACATGCGCAAGCGCAACCCCGAATGGCCCGCCTACATTCCCCCGGGGCCGGACAATCCGCTTGGATCACACGCGCTCTACCTCAGTTGGCAGTACTACCGAATCCACGGCACCCACGACACGCGCAAGATCGGGCGAAAGTCTTCGAACGGCTGCATCGGTCTCTACAATGAGCATATCGCAGAGCTTTATAAACTTACCCGTTCGGGCACGCAGGTGTTGCTAATTTGACGACAACAAGCGCAAGCTGGAACAGTGAGAATTAACAAGCAATTGCAATCCGGTTGGAAACCCGCTTAGTAAAACTTACGAGGTAAGTCTTGAGTGCGCACATCATATATGTGTGCTGTGCGCGTATTCTGGAGGTTATAATATGAAGAAACTCGTTATCGCTGCCGCTCTGGTCGCTGCCGCTTCCGCCGCATCCGCTGGCAACCTGGCAGAGCCGATTGTTGAAGCACCGGTCATCATCGAAGAAGCAACCGGTTCTTCTTCCGGCATGCTCCTGCCGCTGCTGCTGCTGGTCATCGTGGCCGCTGCTGCTGCAAGCAACTAATCGTTGCCAAAAGAATAAAAGAGGCGGCTGGAACCCCAGCCGCCTTTTTTTGTGTCCACAGGTTTGTGGTCGGGCGTCGCTTGGGGGTTACGCCTCAAGCCATCCTTTGAGGTTGTTGCGGATCACGCTTGAAAGCGCGGCAATATGCGCTTCGCTGTCGTTCAGGCAAGGAATGTAGGTGAATTCTTCGCCGCCCGCGTGTTCAAAACTCTCGAAAATCTCTTCATTGATCTCCTCCAGAGTCTCGATGCAATCCGCCGAGAAGGCCGGAGCGATCACGGCGATGTTCTTCTTGCCCTGTTTCGCCAGTTCGGCGACATGCTCAACCGTGTAGGGGCGCAGCCATTCCTCTGGACCAAAGACAGACTGGAACGTGGTCATGATCTTCGATTCGTCCCAACCCAGGCGCTCGCGCAGCAGGCGCGTCGTCTTTTGGCACTGGCAGTGATAGGGATCGCCCTGCATCAGGTAGCGCTTTGGCATGCCATGATAGGAACAGACCAGGATATCCGGGGTCTTTTCCAGTTTGGCATAGGCGTCTTCCACGGATCTGGCGAGCGCATCAATGTATTCGGGTTGGTCGAAGTAGGGCTCGATCGTACGTACGGCGGGTTGCCAGGGCTGCTCCATCAGCACACGGAAGAACTGATCATTTGCAGTTGCAGAGGTCGCCCCCGCATAGTGCGGATAAAGCGGAACAAAGAGGATCTTGCGGCAGCCAGCGGCAATCATCTTCTCTACCTTGGATTTGGTGGAGGGATTGCCGTAGCGCATGCAGAAATCGACCATGACCTGATCGCCATAGAGCTCTTCCATCGCCTTGGCCATGGCGTTGGTCTGATCCTTGGTGATCGTCATCAATGGGCTTTCGCCCCGCTCATGGTTCCAGATCGACTTGTACGCTTCGCCAGAGGCAAAGGGGCGTTTGGTCAGGATGATCAGCTGCAGGAGCGGCTGCCATTTCCAGGACGGGTAGTCGATCACACGTTTGTCCGAGAGAAACTCGTTCAGATAGCGCCGCATCGGCCAATAGCTGTAGTGATCCGGGGTGCCGAGATTTGCGAGCAGGATCCCGACCTTTTCCGCCTTGACCGGCGGATGATCCGCAGGGGCATTGTCAGGGCGGGTCGCAGTTGAGGTCGCATCCAGCATGGGCAGTGTCCTGTGTGGTATCGAGTGAATATCTGTCTGTGTCTAAGTCTTTACGAGCGGAAAGGCCAATTAGATCACCTCACTGCGGCTATTGGCTCCGCTTATCGCTCGCTATCTGGCAGTTTGACTTCGGGCACTTTCAGCGCGTCTGCGAGCCGGGTTTTTGCAGATCCCGGTCGCAGGGGTTGCGGTTGGCTGTCGGCAGGGGACCATCCGGTGAGGCATACCAGCTCGAAGGTCGCCATGCGCTTGCCATCGTCAGCGGCAAAATTTTGCGCGTAGATGTGATCCGCAAGGTGAAAGAGGCTCCGGCGCGTCGGTGTGCGAAGCCTGTCTGACATGGTGTTGGTTTCTCCCATGGCGCGCAGGTCATGCATCAGATGAGTGATATCACGGTAATGCACCGTCAAGGGCACCAGATCCGCCACGGGGAGCGCAAAGCCTGCGCGTTGCAGCAGGGCACCGAGATCACGGATCTCGCCCATCGGGGCCACCCGCGGGGAAAGGCCCCCACTCACATAGGTCTCCGCTTCGGCGAGCGCCCTGCGCAACTCGTGCAGGGTTTGGCCGCCAAGCGTGACAACCAGCAGGAGCCCGTCTTCCTGCAGGGCGCGGCGACATTGGATCAGCTGTCCGACGGGATCATTGGCGCAGTGCAGTGCCATCACATGAATGACCAGATCATGCGCCTGTGGCTCCAGGTCCAGAACATCATGATCTTCGACTATTTTGGCGCCGGGCAGCAGATCTTCCCAGGGTTCCGCAAAAGGCGCGATAATCGCGGGCTTGGTAAAGACTCTCTTAACCATGCTGAGCCGATCCTCGATCTCGTCTCTCGCCATGTCGTGCAGGAACATCGCTTCCGGTTTGCGCCGGGCGCGCCGCAGTTGAAGTGCATCACGGTCAAAGATCTGGGGATGAGCCATCGGTTCTTTTGTCATGAGGTGTACCTATGACGTTGCGGGCACGGATTCAAACAGCAGTTTCACTCGTCTACCCTGCACGCTGCCTGAACTGCGGCGGGCTGGTCGAGAGCGACTTTGGCCTGTGTGGCGCGTGTTGGCGTGACACGACCTTTATTTCAGGGCTCGTATGCGAAGGGTGCGGTGCGCCGCTCCCGGGCGAGGATGACGGACAGGTGGTTCATTGCGACGCTTGCCTGCGTGCGCCGGGTGAATGGGACCGGGGGCGGGCGGCTCTGGTTTACACGGGACAGGGTCGCCGGTTGGTGCTGGCACTGAAACACGGTGACCGAACCGACCTGGTGCGCCCAACGTCTGCGTGGATGGTGCGGGCCGCACGCGTGCTCTTGAGCCCAAAGCCCCTACTGGTGCCGGTTCCGCTTCATTGGACGCGGCTGCTGCACCGCCGGTACAATCAATCCGCCTTGCTGGCCCAGGCGATCGCGGCACGTGAGGAATGCGACTGTTGTCCCGATGCGCTGATCCGGGTTGCAAAAACGCCCATGCTCGAAGGGTACTCGCGCTCGGAGCGTCGCGCGCTCCTGAGTGACGCCATACGTCCCAATCCCCGGATGGCGTCGCGATTAAAGGGCAGGCGGGTGCTGCTCGTGGATGATGTCATGACCAGCGGATCGACGCTTTCGGCTTGTGCGCGCGCCTGTATGGATGCAGGCGCAAAAAGCACAAATGTCGCTGTTCTCGCCCGGGTCACGGCCTCGTGAAAACTCTGGCAAAGCTTGATAAAGGTGCCCACATGGCGCAAAACCCACAAGCAACGCCTATGGAGACCCACATGAAACCGGTCGAAATCTACACTTCTCCCCTCTGCGGTTTTTGTCACGCCGCGAAACGCCTTTTGAACCAGAAAGGTGTGAGCTTTTCCGAGGTCGACGTTCTGGCAAATCCTGACCGCAAGTCTGAGATGATCCAGCGCGCCAATGGCGGCCGAACGGTGCCGCAGATCTTTGTTGGCGACATTCACGTGGGCGGTTGTGACGAGCTTCACGCTCTGGACCGGGCAGGGAAGCTCGACTCGCTGCTGGCGTCCTGATCCGATGGTTCGGATTGCGCTCCTACAGATGACGTCTTCCGACTTGCCGGAAGAGAACCTTGCAGCGGCGCGCGAAATGATCGCGCGCGCAGCCGCTGCAGGGGCGCAGTTTGTGTTGACGCCAGAGGTCACCAATTGCCTCTCGACCAGCCGGACACAGCAACAGGCTGTTTTGCATCCCGAAGAAAACGACCCCACCCTTGCCGGTCTGCAAGATGCGGCTCGGCAGCATGGGGTTTGGTTGTCGATCGGCTCTCTTGGGGTGAAAACCACCGATGCGGACGGCCGGTTTGCCAACCGGCAGTTTCTGATTTCCCCCGATGGCGAGATCAAGGCGCGCTATGACAAAATTCACATGTTTGATGTGGAGGTAACGCCTGAAGAAACCTATCGCGAATCCGATGGCTACCGCCCTGGAACCCGCGCCGTGCTTGCGGACGCTGGATTTGCAAAGATCGGTATGACGATCTGTTACGATGTGCGCTTCCCGGCGTTGCATCGTCGTCTTGCGCAAGCCGGGGCAGAGATCATCACGGCGCCGGCTGCCTTCAGTAATGTGACGGGAGCAGCGCATTGGCACAGCCTCCTACGGGCGCGGGCGATCGAAACAGGGTGTTTCGTGCTTGCCGCGGCGCAGACGGGGGTTCACGCCACCAGTCGTGGCGCTGCCCGCCAGACCTATGGACATTCGCTTGCCGTTGCCCCTTGGGGCGAGATTTTGGCGGATGCTGGCACCGAAACAGGAATTACCTGCGTTGACCTCGATCTCGAAGCGGTGAAAAAGGCGCGCAAACGCGTCCCGTCTCTGACGCACGACCGGGAGTTTGACGGACCCTGATGGATGAGAAGCATTCCCTTGCGATTTCGCTCTTCAGCGAAATTCTTATGGCGGACCAATTGGCCCGTGCTCGGCTGAGCAAGGCTCTGCCCAAGGGGATGGAGCTTTCGCATTTTTCTGTACTCAATCATCTGGCACGCGCGGGGCTTGAGCGTTCTCCGGCGCAGTTGGCGAAAACATTTCACGTGACTCGCGGCGCGATGACCAACACGATCTACAAGCTCGAAGTTGCAGGGTATGTGCATGTGCGCCCGGATTGGGATGATGCGCGCCGTAAAATGGTGGCCATCAGCCCCGCGGGCCGCAAAGCGCGGGATGCTGCGCTTGCCTCGATCATTCCGATGATTTCCGAAGTCGTGAGCGAATTGGGCGGAGACCGTGTGCGCGCTGCGCTTCCTATCTTGCGCGAGTTTCGTGGCAAGCTTGAGGTCGGAGAGTGACGTCCTGAAACGCACATTCTCCTCTGGCGAAGACGTGCTGACCAAACAACTCGGACCAAACAAAAAGAGCGTCGGGTAATTCCGACGCTCTTTTTTCTGGAGGGGCCGTGAGTGGTGTGAGTGCGTCTCCAATTTATGCGCTGCACCGGTCAGATATGCTTGTGGAGCTGGGTGTCCGGACCAGTAAGCGCCATGCTAACGACACTATCCGCCTATCAAAGCCTGCACAACGACGCGATGGGATGCGCAACTATACTAAAGTATATGGCCCGATTCCGCACAAGCGACAGAAGCGCCATTTCACCATATATCGTTGCTGATTTTATGACTCACCTAGGATTTTGTGCTCGCAGTGACATAGTTCACGCTCAGATCACGGTCGGAGATCGACCATTTCCACAGGATCGGATTGAACACGAACCCTTTGCGATCCACCGGATTGAGGCCGGCCTGTTCCAACAGTGCGAACAGTTCATCAGGGGTGATGAATTTGGACCATTCATGCGTCCCGCGCGGCAACCAGCGCATGACCACCTCGGCACCGAAGATCGCCATCGCATAGCTTTTGGGGTTTCGATTGATGGTCGAGCAGATCTGTAGCCCGCCCGATTTCAAGAGCTGCTGTGTAGCGGTCAGATAGCTGAGCGGATCCGCCACGTGCTCCACCACTTCCATATTGAGAACGACGTCGAACTGTTCGCCAGCTTCGGCCATGGCTTCGGCTGTGGTATGGCGATAGTCGATCTCGAGCCCCGATTGCTCGGCATGGATTCGCGCGACCGGCAGATTGCCTTCCGCTGCGTCTGCACCAACCACCTCGGCGCCGAGCCGTGCCATGGGTTCGCTCAAAAGGCCGCCGCCGCACCCGATATCGAGAATGCGCAAGCCCGCAAAAGGGGCATCTGTTTTCAGGTCTCGGTCAAATTCACCTGCAATCTGAGACGTAATATAGTCCAGACGACAGGGGTTTAGCATGTGCAGAGGCTTAAACTTCCCGTTTGGATCCCACCATTCTGCCGCCATCGCCTCGAACTTCGCGATCTCGGAGGGGTCTACCGTGGACTGTTGCGCTTGCATTCCTGTCTCCGTGTGTTTTCTTGTGTGTTCAGAGGACAACTTAGGTCAGTAATGGACAAATACCCGGATCAAAAGCGCGCAGTGCAGTTTCTTTATCCGCCGATCGAGCCTTTCGATCAGCGCATGCTGGATGTGGGGCAAGGTCACAGGATCTACATGGAGCAATGCGGAAATCCCGATGGGGTGCCGGTCATTGTCTGCCATGGCGGTCCCGGTGGTGGTACCAGCCCGGCGATGCGTCGGTATTTTGATCCAAAGGTCTATCGTATCATTCTGTTCGATCAGCGTGGGTGCGGTCGCTCCAGACCTTATGCGTCCTGCGAAGACAACACGACATGGCATCTGGTCGCGGATATGGAACTGATCCGCGAGCTTTTGGAGATCGACTCCTGGATGCTGTTTGGCGGCAGCTGGGGTGCAACATTGGCGCTGATCTATGCGCAGACTCATCCTGAGCGCACAACGCAGTTGATCCTGCGCGGGGTGTTCTTGATGACCGAAGCTGAACTCGACTGGTTCTATGGTGGGGGTGCAGGGAAATTCTGGCCGGAAACATGGGCCAAGTTCACCGATCTCGTGCCCAAGGACGAACAGGACGATCTGATTGCGGCCTACCACAAGCGGCTGTTCTCTGGTGATCGCGACGAGGAAATCCGCTTTGGTCGTGCTTGGTCGGCCTGGGAAAATGCCTTGGCGTCGGTTTATTCCAACGGTTTGTCGGGTGAGAGTCCCGGAGATTACGCGCGGGCTTTTGCGCGCCTTGAGAACCATTATTTCTCCAATGGTGGCTTCCTGCATATGGATGGACAGATCCTTGCCAACATGGGGCGCATTGCCCACATCCCTGGCGTGATCGTGCAGGGGCGGTATGATATGATTTGCCCGCCGCAAGCGGCCTACAGCATTCATCAGGCTTGGCCGAACTCCGATCTGATCATGGTGCGAAACGCGGGGCACGCGCTTTCGGAGCCGGGAATCAGCGCGGCTTTGGTCAGATGTATGGATCAGCTGGCAGAGGAAATGACCCAATGAAGCGCCTGGATCGTCGTGCTTTGTTTGCAAGCGGTGCGGCTGCGGCTTTGTTGGCAGCAACCGGCGCGGGGCTTGCGCAGACGCCGCGTCGGGGCGGGACACTGCGGATTGCGATCCCGCGTGAAGATGCGTTTCTGGCGCGGCTTGCGCGCGCGGCCGTCTACGACCAACTGACAGAGGTGGCCCCTGATGGTGTGCTGCGTGCGGAGCTTGCCTCCGCATGGCGCAGTGATGAGACGGCGCGGCATTGGAAACTCAATTTGCGTACAGATATCCCGTTTCACGACGGACGAATGATGACCGGCGCAGATGTCATTGCCTCCCTTGAGGCGCATCTGAAGTCAGGCGCCCTCCGGCTGGAAGGGGTGAAAAATCTCGATCTCTCGTCAGACGGGGCAGTCGTCATTGATCTAGCGGAGAGCAATCCTCATCTGCCGTATCGGTTGGCGGATACTGGTTTGGTGATTGCGCCGGATGGTGCTGTTGATGCTGTGCTGGGCGATCTGAATGGGACGGGTCTCTATCAGGTGGACCGCGCGCAGGAAGATCGTCATTTCCGAGCGCGCCGGGTGGCGCGGAACTACCGCGATGAGGTCGCGGGCTGGCTCGATGCGCTGGACCTGATCGTTATTCCCGATGCGCAAGTGCGGGCCGAGGCACTGCGCGATGGCTTTGTGGACGTCGCAGCCTTGCCAACGGCGGAAGGGCTCCAGGGGCGGTTTCAATTCTATCCGTCCGATCAGGAGATCGCCCTGGCCGCGGCAGAGCATGTGGCCCTGCCGTTGCGCATTTCGTCGCGCGCGCCCCTCGATGACCACCGCATTGCGGAACGGTGGTGGATGGTGTGATTCGACAGCATCCAGCCTGATCGTCTGCGCTGCGCGACGTGACACCGGTGCTGACATACAACCCTGTGAAGCGGCGGCAAAACCTTGGCGCTTTTGCTCCGATTTAGGAAAGGCTTGCCAAACGCGGCGCACGCGCGTATATCCTCGCACAACAGCGGCGCGTCGGGCTCTGGTCTTGAGGCACCTTTGATTGATTTCGACGGGCCGCGGCCCGTTTTTTTGTGTTTGGAGGTCAGATGACCAACGACCTGATTGCCAAAGCTGCGATTGACCGTCGCCTGGCCGAGATCATCACCCCGGTGATCGAGGATCTGGGTTACGAGCTGGTCCGTATCCGGCTGATGTCTGGCAAAACCACGACGCTGCAGATCATGGCAGATCGCCCCGATGGGGGGATCGAGGTTGATGATTGTGCCGCGATCTCAAACGCTGTGAGCGCCACACTCGACGTCGAAGATCCGATCCTTGACGCCTACACGCTTGAGGTGTCGAGCCCCGGAATTGACCGGCCGCTGACGCGTCTCAAGGACTTCGACATGTTCGAAGGCTACGAGGCCAAGCTGGAGACCGCGGATCTCATCGACGGCCGTCGCCGCTTTAAGGGCGAGCTGGCAGGCATCGAGAACGACGAAGTACTCATCAATATAGAGGAACACGGCGAGACCGTGACCATCGGTCTCAAATTCGACTGGCTGAGCGATGCAAAGCTGGTGCTGACCGATGACCTGATCAAGGAAATGCTGCGCCAGCGGAAGGCCGCTGGTGTTCTGAACGAAGACGCCTTTGACGACATCGAGACCGAAGGGTCCGCAGAAGGGACCACAGGGTCCGAAGAGGAGAACAAGTAATGGCTATCACCTCTGCAAACCAGCTGGAGCTGTTGCAAACCGCCGAGGCCGTGGCGCGTGAGAAAATGATCGATCCCGGTCTGGTGGTCGAAGCGATGGAAGAATCCCTCGCCCGCGCCGCCAAGAGCCGCTACGGCAGCGAGATGGACATTCGTGTCTCCATTGACCGCAAGACCGGTAAGGCGACTTTCACTCGTGTGCGCACCGTGGTCGAAGACGAAGAGCTCGAAAACTACCAGTCCGAGCTGACCGTCGCGCAGGCCAAGCAGTATATGGAAGACCCCAAGGTCGGCGACACCATCGTTGATGAGGTTCCCCCGGTCGAGATGGGCCGGATCGCGGCACAATCCGCCAAGCAGGTGATCCTGCAGAAAGTGCGCGAAGCAGAGCGGGATCGTCAGTACGAAGAGTTCAAGGATCGCAACGGCACCATCATCAATGGCGTCGTCAAGCGAGAGGAATACGGCAACGTCATCGTCGATATCGGATCTGGCGAAGGCATTCTGCGTCGCAACGAGAAAATCGGCCGTGAGAGCTATCGCCCGAACGACCGCATTCGCTGCTATATCAAGGACGTACGCCGCGAACCCCGTGGCCCGCAGATCTTCCTCAGCCGCACCGCGCCGGAGTTCATGGCCGAGCTCTTCAAGATGGAAGTGCCTGAAATCTATGACGGCATCATCGAGATCAAGGCTGTGGCCCGTGACCCCGGTTCGCGCGCAAAGATCGCTGTTGTGTCCTATGACGGGTCGATCGATCCGGTTGGCGCCTGTGTCGGTATGCGTGGCTCCCGCGTGCAGGCGGTCGTGAACGAACTGCAGGGCGAAAAGATCGACATCATCCCTTGGAACGAAGATCAGCCGACCTTCCTTGTGAACGCGCTGCAGCCCGCAGAGGTCTCCAAGGTTGTCTTGGACGAAGAAGCCGGCAAGATCGAAGTGGTTGTGCCCGACGAGCAGCTGTCGCTGGCGATTGGCCGCCGCGGTCAGAACGTACGTCTGGCGTCTCAGCTGACGAACCTCGACATCGACATCATGACGGAAGAGGAAGAATCCGCACGCCGTCAGAAGGAATTCGAGGCGCGCACCGCACTGTTCATGGAAACGCTCGATCTCGACGAGTTCTTTGCACAGCTTCTGGTTTCTGAAGGCTTCACCAACCTCGAAGAGGTCGCCTATGTCGAACTCGACGAACTCTTGGTGATCGATGGCGTCGACGAAGGCACCGCCGAAGAACTGCAGGCCCGCGCGCGCGATTATCTCGAAGCCAAGGCCAAGGCCGCGCTCGACAACGCCCGCAGCATGGGCGTCGAGGACAGCCTTATTGACTTTGACGGCCTGACACCCCAGATGGTTGAGGCACTGGCGAAGGATGATGTGAAATCGCTTGAAGACTTCGCAACCTGTGCGGACTGGGAGCTTGCGGGTGGCTGGACCACCGTCAACGGCGAGCGTGTCAAGGATGAAGGGATTCTCGAGCCCTTCGATGTGAGCCTTGAAGAGGCGCAAAATCTGGTGATGACGGCGCGGATTATGCTCGGCTGGGTCGACCCGGCAGAACTTGAATCCGATGCTGATGATCTCGAGGAAGAAGCCGAAGGGGAAGCGGAAGCCTGACCTGCTTCCCAAACTCCCAGGAGATGTGAATGACCCGTGGTGGTGCAGAAAAATCCCGTAACGACGGGCCGGAACGTAAATGTCTCGCCACCGGCGAGACACAACCCAAGGCTGGGTTGGTCCGTTTCGTGCTGGGGCCTGACAATCAGGTCTACCCGGATGTGATGGGTAAACTGCCGGGACGCGGTGTTTACATCTCAGCCACGCGCTCTGCGCTGGAACAGGCGGTAAAGAAGAAACTCTTTGCCCGCGGTTTCAAGGCGCAGGTCGCGGTTCGGGATGATCTGGCCGACGAGGTTGAGCGCCAAGTGTTGCGCCGCACTGTCGACCTGATCAGCCTGGCCCGAAAGTCGGGCGACGCCGTGGGTGGCTATGAGAAGGTCAAGGATTGGTTGGACAAGGAAGAGGCGCGGGTTCTGATCCAAGCCTCTGATGGGTCCGGGCGAGGAAAGTCGAAACTGAGCACGCCGCATCGCGGAAAATACATCGGATGCATGACGGCAGACGAGCTTGGGATGGCTTTTGGGCGTGAAACTGTCATACATGCCGCGCTCGCCTCTGGTGGACTCAGCCAACGTGTTGTAGAGGAAGCCCAGCGATTGCAGGGTTTGCGCGAAATGGGCGGCATCGGCCGCACGGAAGGATAAAGAGCTTTATGAGCGATAGTGACGGCAAAAAGACATTGGGTCTTCGTGGTAGCGGGTCTCGGCCCGGCAATGTGAAACAGAGCTTCAGCCACGGTCGGACCAAGAATGTTGTGGTGGAAACCAAGCGCAAGCGCGTGGTTGTCCCCAAGCCGGGCGCAGGCAAAGGCGGCGCCGGTGGCGTTGCTGCCGGCGATGCTTCGCGGCGCCCTGCTGGTATTTCTGATGCGGAAATGGACCGCCGCCTGAAGGCGCTTCAGGCAGCCAAGGCCCGTGAGGCCGAAGAGGCCGCCCAGCGTGAGGCCGAGGAAAAAGCCCGCGCCGAAGAGCGTGAGCGCCGCCGTGCCGAACAAGAGGCCAAGGAGCGTGAACAGCGCGAGGCCGAAGAAAAGGCACGTCAAAAGGCCGAAGAAGAAGAACGCAAGCGCCAGGAAGAAGCAGAAGCCGCCAAGAAGCGCGCCGCTGCTGACAAGGCCGCTGCTGCCGCACCCAAGTCCGACGCAGGCGTTGCGCCTGCGCGTCCGGCTCCCGGTGGGGCGCCGAAACCTGCCGCTGGCCCGCGCAAGGCCGAGCGTGAGCGCGAAGAGCGCGGTCGTGGTGCCAAGGGCCGCAACGATGGTGGTCGCCGCTCGGGCAAACTGACCCTGAGCCAAGCCACTGGTGGCGAAGGCGGGCGTCAGCGCTCTGTGGCGTCCATGAAGCGCAAGCAAGAGCGTGCGCGTCAAAAAGCCATGGGTCAGGTCGAACGCGAAAAGATCATTCGTGACGTCCAGCTGCCCGAAGCCATCGTGGTGTCGGAGCTGGCCAACCGTATGGCTGAACGTGTGGCTGACGTGGTGAAGGCGCTCATGAACATGGGCATGATGGTGACGCAGAACCAGACCATTGATGCCGATACCGCGGAACTCATCATCGAAGAATTCGGCCACAACGTGGTGCGTGTTTCCGATGCGGACGTCGAGGACGTCATCAAGGAAATCGAAGACAAAGAAGAAGATCTGCAGCCGCGTCCGCCGGTCATTACCATCATGGGTCACGTTGACCATGGGAAGACCTCGCTTCTGGATGCGATTCGCGACGCCAAGGTTGTCGCCGGCGAAGCGGGCGGGATCACCCAGCATATCGGTGCTTACCAGGTGACGACCGATAGCGGTGCGGTTCTGTCGTTCCTCGACACGCCCGGCCACGCGGCCTTCACCTCGATGCGCTCTCGTGGTGCTCAGGTAACCGACATTGTGGTGCTGGTCGTTGCCGCAGATGATTCGGTGATGCCGCAGACTGTCGAGGCGATCAACCACGCCAAGGCGGCGGGAGTGCCGATGATTGTTGCGATCAACAAGATCGACAAACCTGCTGCTGACCCGAACAAGGTGCGCGCAGAATTGCTGCAGCACGAGGTTATCGTCGAAGCGATGTCTGGTGAAGTTCAGGACGTCGAAGTCTCTGCCCACACGGGCCAGGGTCTGGATGAACTGCTTGAAGCCATCGCGCTGCAGGCGGAAATCCTCGAACTGAAAGCCAACCCGAACCGTGCCGCCCAAGGTGCTGTGATCGAAGCACAGCTCGACGTGGGTCGCGGTCCGGTCGCAACGGTTCTGGTTCAGACCGGCACTCTGCGTCAGGGCGACATCTTTGTTGTCGGTGAGCAGTACGGTAAAGTCCGTGCGCTGATCAACGACAAGGGCGAGCGCGTCAAGGAAGCTGGTCCGTCGGTTCCCGTCGAGGTTCTGGGTCTCAATGGCACGCCAGAGGCAGGTGACGTTCTCAACGTCACGGAAACTGAAGCACAGGCCCGTGAAATCGCAGAATACCGCGAGCAAGCTGCCAAGGATAAGCGTGCCGCTGCGGGCGCCGCCACCACGCTTGAACAGCTTATGCAGAAGGCCAAAGAAGACGAAAACGTCTCCGAACTGCCGATCCTCGTCAAAGCGGACGTGCAGGGCTCTGCCGAAGCGATCGTTCAGGCGATGGAAAAGATCGGCAACGACGAGGTGCGCGTGCGCGTGCTGCACTCTGGTGTGGGCGCGATCACCGAAACCGATATTGGTCTGGCAGAAGCGTCGGGTGCTCCGGTCATGGGCTTCAACGTCCGTGCGAATGCTTCCGCGCGCAACACTGCCAACCAAAAAGGCGTGGAGATCCGCTATTACTCGGTAATCTACGACCTCGTGGATGACGTGAAAGCTGCGGCTTCGGGTCTGCTCTCGGCAGAGATCAAAGAGAACTTCATCGGCTACGCGGAAATCAAGGATGTCTTCAAAGTGTCCAACGTCGGCAAGGTCGCTGGCTGTCTGGTCACCGAAGGTGTGGCGCGCCGCTCTGCCGGTGTGCGTCTGCTGCGCGATAACGTGGTGATCCACGAAGGTACGCTGAAGACTCTCAAGCGCTTCAAGGACGAAGTTGCTGAGGTTCAGTCTGGTCAGGAATGCGGTATGGCGTTTGAGAACTACGACGATATCCGGCCCAAGGATGTCATCGAGATCTTTGAGCGCGAGGAAGTCACCCGCACACTCGACTGATCTAATCTCCGGATCATCGCCAAGATAGAAAACCCCGGTCCGCTGTGGCCGGGGTTTTACGTTTCAGAGGCGAGCGCGGGATACGCGCTGTCAGCGCTGACGTCTCACGGTTGATGGCACTGGCCAGAACATAAAAAAACCGAAGACGATGCTGCCAGCCTCGTCTCCGGTCCAAAGTTGATGGTCCCGGTTATAAAGCTGCCATAGCCGTTGAGCCGGGACCGGGTGCATTGTAAGCGCTGTCCCGGCCCCACGTTGTAGCGCCTATCCCGTACTGCGAGATCTTGCACATCTCACAGTGGGGAGTGCGTTTCGCAATGTGCACTACAAATTCGTTTCTCAAATCGTTGGGCGTGGAGATCTACGCGTCGGGTCACCGGCGGTGGCCGGATGAAGCCAAGGCCCGGGCAGTGGCGGATACGCTCGAACCGGGCGCGACAGTGAATGGCGTGGCGGCGCGGTATGGAGTCTTGCCAAACCAGCTGTCGGCCTGGCGCCGGTTGGCGAAGCAGGGGAAGCTGGTGTTGCCAGCAGCGGAGCTGGACGAACCGGTCTTCGCCCCGCTGGTAGTCTGCGATGTGCCGGAGGTGCTGCCGGAACCGGACATGGCGGCACCGAAAGAGGTGATCCGGATCGTCTCAGGCGAAGTCAGGATCGAGCTGGCGCCCGGCACGCCCGCGACCCGGATCGCCGAGATCGCGCATGCGCTCG
The DNA here is from genome assembly GCF_055693725.2 of Epibacterium sp. HA2-3. Lineage (NCBI taxonomy): Bacteria > Pseudomonadati > Pseudomonadota > Alphaproteobacteria > Rhodobacterales > Roseobacteraceae > Epibacterium > Epibacterium sp. HA2-3. The sequence goes on from NZ_CM172490.1 coordinate 2,955,367, forward strand.
GGACCTCGCCATGCTGATGCCCTCACAGGGCCTCCGGATTTTGGTTGCGACAAAACCGGTGGACTTCCGCAAAGGCCATGACGGCCTGGCAGCGCTCGTGCAGTCGACGCTTGCCGAGGATCCGTTCACGGGCACGGTCTTCGTGTTCCGGTCGAAGCGCGCCGACCGGTTGAAGATCCTGTTCTGGGACGGCAGCGGACTCGTGATGGCCTACAAACGGCTGGAAGAAAACACCTTCACTTGGCCCGCGATCCGCGATGGGGCAATGACCCTGAACCGGGCGCAGTTCGAGGCCCTGTTTGCCGGTTTGGACTGGCGCAGGGTTCGATCTCTGGAGGTGCGCCGACCGGCTGTGGCAGAGTGACTCAGCCTATTGAATAACCGGGCATTGGCGCCCCGGGCCCGGTATAATCCAGCCATGCCCGACGCCCCGCCCATCGACCTGTCCGCGATCCCTGAGAGCCAGCGCGCCGCCGTTCTGGCGGTGCTGCAGGAAAACGGCGCCCTGAAGGAAGCCAACCGGCGGCTCGAGCATCTCGTGGCCGAGTTGAACCATGTCGTGCATGGCAAACGGTCCGAGAAGCTGAGTGATGACGACCGGCAGCTTGCCTTCGAAGACCTGGAAACCGCCGTCGCCGAGGTCGAGACCCGCAGGGAGCAGGCCGCCCCCTCCACCCAGACCCCGCGCGCGACACGGCAGCGCAATCTCGGCCATCTGCCCGCGGACCTGCCGCGCATCGAGCGTGTCATCGAACCGGCGAGCCTTGAGTGTCCTTGCGGCTGCGGCCGCATGCACCAGATCGGCGAGGATCGGACCGAACGTCTGGACATCGTGCCTGCGCAGCTTCGTGTGCTGGTCGACATCCGGCCGAAGTATGCCTGCCGCATTTGCTCGGACGGGGTCACCCAGGCGCCCGCCGCGCCGCGGCTGATCGAGGGCGGTCTGCCGACCGAGGGCGCCATCGCTCATGTGCTGGTCTCGAAGTTCGCGGACCACCTGCCGTTCTACCGCCAAGGCCAGATCCTGGCGCGCTCCGGCATCCAAGTCGACCGCAGCACCCTGGCGGACTGGGCAGGCACCGCCGCCTTCCACCTCGGCCCCGTGGTCGACCGGCTGGCGGAACACATCAAGTCCTCCGGAAAGCTGTTCATGGATGAGACCACGGCTCCGGTCCTCGACCCCGGACGCGGCCGAACCAAGACCGGCTACCTCTGGGCCCTGGCCCGCGATGATCGCGGATGGGGCGGAGAAGACCCGCCCGGTGTCGTCTTCACCTACCAGCCCAGCCGCGCCGGCGCCCACGCGGAACAGATCCTTCAGGGCTTCGACGGTATCCTGCAGCTCGACGGCTACACCGGTTATGACCGGCTGACGCGCCCGTCCCGCAAGGGCGGCGCGCCGATCACGGTGGCCCACTGCTGGGCGCATGCGCGGCGCAAGCTGAAGGAGGTCTTCGACCGCGACGGCTCGGAAATCGCCGCCGAGGGCCTGCGCCGGATCGCTGAGCTCTACCGCATCGAGGCCGAGATCCGGGGCATGGGCCCGGGCCAACGTCTGTCGGCCCGTCAGGCCCGCAGCGCGCCCCTCGTGGCCGAGTTCGGTGATTGGCTGCAGGCACAGCGTCTGCGTATCTCGGCCAAGTCGCGCCTCGGCGAGAAGCTGACCTACATCCACCGCCAGTGGGGCGGCCTGCAGACCTTCCTCCACGACGGCCGCGTCGAGATGGACTCCAACGCCGTCGAAAACCTGATCCGCCCGATCGCCCTGACAAGAAAGAACGCACTCTTCGCCGGCCACGACGAGGGCGGCCGCACCTGGGCCCGCATCGCCTCCCTGATAGCCACCGCGAAGATCAACGGCGTCGCGCCCTTTGCCTATTTGAAGGCGACCCTGGAAGCCATCGCCGCCGGTCACCCGGCCAGCAGGATCGACGAGCTGCTACCTTGGAACTTCACCCCGTAAAGCTGAACAGGCGTGGGGTGGCGACAGCGCTTACGGTGCATTGTCTGCCCTGACAATGCAGCTGCTGATAAGTGCCCCGCGGGAAGCGGTGAACATGGTGTTCAGGCACATTTGCGGCATCAAGTTCCGGCGCTGCCACACCTGTCTCAATGCCGAAATCACGAGGGCTTTCTTGTTGTTCTGATTGATCCTGCCATCCCGGTGAAAACACCCCCAGGATGCAGGAAGGTGGTTAACAAAAGGTTTCGTCGCAAGCGAAGGGGAACAACATATGGAAAACCCCAGATCTACGCACATAGATCTGGGGCCCTGATGGAGAATTAACGATCTTTAGAGCGCTTACAGCCAATCGCGCAGGATCGGGATCAGTGGGATATCCGCTGGCGGCATGGGGTAGTCCCGCAGCTCTTGTGGGCGCACCCATTTTAGCACCTGACCTTCACGCGCTTGCGGAATGCCCTCCCACTTGCGGCAGGCAAAGAGTGGCATCAGCAGGTGAAACTTCTCGTAGGAGTGGCTGGCAAAGGTCAGAGGAGCAAGGCAGCTCGACCAGGTGTTGATCCCCAGCTCTTCTTGCAGTTCCCGGATCAGAGCGACCTCCGGGGTTTCGCCAGCTTCGACTTTGCCACCCGGAAATTCCCAGAGCCCAGCCATGGATTTGCCTTCGGGACGTTGCGCAAGAAGAATGCGGCCCTCCACATCTATTAGCGCAACGGCTGAGACCAGAACGACGTTTTTGTCAGTACTCATGAGCGATAGTCCGCGTTGATGGTGATGTACTGATGAGTCAGATCGCAGGTCCATACGGTTGCGACACCGGTTCCGATGCCAAGATCGACCTTCAGGGTGATGTCGTCTTTTTTCATTTCTGCGGCGCCGAGGTCCTCTTTGTAAGAGGGGGCAACCCAGCCTTTTTCGGCGACCAGAACATCGCCAAACGAGATCGACAGGCGGTCGCGATCCGCTTGGGCTCCAGACTTGCCGATTGCCATGACAACGCGACCCCAGTTGGGATCCTCGCCCGCAATCGCCGTTTTGACCAATGGTGAGTTTGCAATCGCAAGCCCATGCACCTTGGCCTCGGCATCATTGGCGGCGCCGGTGATTTGTATCTCGACGAATTTGGTGGCGCCTTCGCCATCCCGCACAACCTGATGTGCAAGATCAAGCATCACTTCGCGCAGAGCCTCGCCAAAGGCCGCATTGTCTGTTGCATCCACACCAGAGGCCCCCGTGGCGCAAAGCATGAGACTGTCCGATGTGGATGTGTCGCTGTCCACGGTGATGCAGTTGAAGGACGTCTCATTTTGCGCCGACAGCAGCGCCTGAAGCTTGTCCTGATCATAGGCAGCGTCTGTAAAAATATAGACCAACATGGTCGCCATATCAGGCGCGATCATCCCGGACCCTTTGGCGATCCCGGCGATCTGGACGGGCTTGCCGTCAATCGTGATCGTGGTTGCTGCGCCTTTCGGGAACGTATCCGTGGTCATGATCGCCTCGGCCGCATCTTTGATTGCGCTGCCCGAGAGTGCTCCGTTCAGCTCGTCCAGCTTTGTCAGGATCCGCTCATGGGGCAGGGGCTCGCCAATCACTCCGGTAGATGCGGTGAAGACACGATCCTGCGGCAGGCCCGTCGTCGCGGCCACGGCGGAGGTGATCTCTGCCACTGAGGTCTGACCGTAATGTCCCGTAAAAGCGTTCGAATTGCCGGAATTTACAAGGATTGCGGCGCCGTGTTCGGGGTTGCTGCCCAGTTTTGCCTGACAGTCCAGAACCGGGGCTGAGCGGGTTGCGGAGCGGGTAAAGACCCCGGCGACAGAGGTGCCGGGATCCATGACGGCCAACATCACATCGGTACGCCCCTGATAACGCACTCCGGCTGCGGTGGCCGCGAAACGCAGACCACCAATTTCGGGCAGATCAGGAAATACCGCTGGGGCAAGCGGAGAGCGGGGCAGGGATTTGGCCATTTTGGTCTTCCAGTTTAAGGGAGTGGGAGAGATCAGTTCTCGATCAGGCTCATGTCACGCAGGACGGAGGGCTCGAGGTTTTCAATCTCTGGCCGATTGATTGTCGCCGTCGCGGTCAGCTGGCTGATTCGATCTTCGACCGCTTGCTGAGCGAGTTCCTGAGCGATTTCATCCCGCACGTCTTCGTATTCGGGGGCTTCAAGTTTGCGGCGATCATTCAGCTTGATGATGTGCCAGCCAAACTGGGTCTGCACCGGGCCGGATACTTCGCCAGAGCGCATGTCGGAGATGGCGGCCTCGAACTCCGGAACCATGCGACCGTTTTCAAACCAACCAAGCGCGCCACCATTCGGGCCACTGGGGCCGGTCGAGGATTCCTTGGCCAATGCAGCGAAATCCGCGCCCTCATCAAGCTGGCTCTTGATTTCCAACGCGGCTTCTTCGCTTTCTAGCAGAATGTGGGAGGCGTTGAACTCATCGCCGCCGTCGTCGCTGCTGTAACGCGCATCATAGGCATCGCGAATTGCATCCTCGGTCTGGGCTCCTTCCATGACCGCTTCGATCACATCAGACGCCAAGAGCGAGCGCTGCTCGTGTTCGACAGAGAGACGCACATATTCCGGAATGTCCCCGTGCAGCTGCTGTTTCAGCACAGTTTGCTGAATCAGCTGGTCGAGGAGGGCTTTGAACAGCAGATCATCCGGCAGGCTTTGATATTGAGCAGGCAGTTTTGCGCGCGCAACGATCATATTGCCGACGGTGATGTCTTCTCCATTGACCGTCGCAACCACCGTATTGGCGTTGAGTTCGGCAAATGCAGGTGCTGCGAGGCCGAAAGCAGTCGCAAACACGACGCCTTGCAAAAAAGTGAGACCTTTGCGCATGGAAACCTTCCTATATTCCTGCCACGGCGGGTCGTGGCGTTGACACTCATTTTCCTGCCCCTTACATCGCCATAGGGCCTGCGGCAGGACCGTCTTTCCACCTTTGTTTATGGGTTGCGAACACGGCGGGCAAGCCTGCCGCTGAACAAGGCCGTGAACTGGACTTTTGGAGCGCACATGCTGGGTATCGGAACTCTCGCCAAAAAGGTCTTCGGAACACCGAACGACCGCAAAATCAAGGCGACACGGCCGCTGATTGCAAAGATCAACGCGCTGGAGCCTGAGTTCGAGGCACTGAGCGACCAGGGCATCAAAGACAAGACCGAAGACCTGCGCAAACGGGCGCTTGCGGGTGAAAGCCTTGACGATCTGTTGCCCGAAGCCTTTGCCAACGTGCGCGAAGCAGCGCGCCGCGCCCTTGGCCTGCGGGCGTTTGACACCCAGCTGATGGGCGGGACCTTCCTGCATCAGGGCAATATCTCCGAGATGAAGACGGGTGAAGGGAAAACCCTTGTGGCGACCTTCCCAGCTTACCTCAACGCGCTGACCGGCAAAGGGGTGCATGTCGTCACGGTGAACGAATACCTCGCCAAGCGTGACAGCGAGTGGATGAGCAAGGTCTTTGGTGCTTTGGGCATGACCACCGGCGTGATCTACTCAAACCAGCCCGAGGCGGAGAAAATGGCCGCCTATCAATGTGACGTGACCTACGCCACCAACAATGAGCTTGGCTTTGATTACCTGCGCGACAACATGAAGCCCTCTCTGGACCAGGTGTTCCAGAAGCAGCACAACTTTGCGATCGTGGATGAGGTCGACTCGATCCTGATCGACGAGGCGCGCACGCCGCTGATCATTTCCGGCCCGGCCGAGGATCGTTCCGAGCTCTATGAAACCATCGACAAGCTGATCCCGACGCTGGATGAGGGTCACTATGAGATCGACGAGAAAACGCGCGGTGTGACCTTCACGGACGAGGGCAATGAATTCCTCGAAGAGTCGCTTCTGAAGGCGGGGCTGCTGGAAGAAGGGGCGAGCCTTTATGACCCCGAGAGCACGACGATTGTTCACCACGTCAACCAGGCCCTGCGGGCGCACAAGCTGTTCCAGCGCGACAAGGACTATATCGTGCGCGACGGCAATGTTGTTCTGATCGACGAATTCACGGGCCGCATGATGCCCGGTCGCCGTCTCTCCGAGGGGCTGCATCAGGCCATCGAGGCGAAGGAAGGCACAGATATCCAACCGGAAAACACCACGCTGGCGTCGGTGACCTTCCAGAACTACTTCCGCCTTTATGACAAGCTCTCTGGCATGACCGGCACGGCGATGACCGAAGCTGAAGAATTTGCCGAGATCTATGGGCTGGGTGTGGTCGAGGTGCCCACGAACAGGCCGATCGCGCGGATCGACGAGGACGACAAGGTCTATCGCACAGCCAACGAAAAATATGCGGCCATGATCGCGGAGACCAAGCTTGCCCATGAAAAAGGCCAGCCGGTTCTTCTCGGGACCACGTCGATTGAGAAATCCGAACTGCTCAGTCAGCTCCTTCAGCAGGAAGGCATTGAGCACAACGTTCTGAACGCGCGCCACCACGAGCAAGAAGCCAAGATCGTTGCCGAGGCGGGCCGTTTGGGCGCAGTGACCATTGCCACCAACATGGCGGGGCGCGGCACTGACATTCAGCTTGGCGGGAACATCGATCTGAAGGTGATGGAGGCGCTTGAGGCCAACCCCGACGCCGACCCGGCCGTGCTGCGCGCCGAGGAAGAAGCCAAACACGCCGAGGAAAAGCAGAAAGTGCTCGAAGCGGGTGGCCTCTATGTGATGGCCTCCGAACGCCACGAAAGCCGCCGCATCGACAACCAGCTGCGCGGTCGTTCCGGACGTCAGGGTGACCCGGGCCGCACCAGTTTCTACCTTAGCCTCGAAGATGATCTGATGCGCATTTTCGGCTCCGAGCGGTTGGACAAGCTGTTGTCGGGTCTGGGCATGAAAGAAGGTGAGGCGATCATTCACCCGTGGGTGAACAAATCGCTTGAGCGCGCTCAGGCCAAGGTCGAAGGCCGTAACTTCGACATGCGCAAGAACGTGTTGAAGTTCGACGACGTGATGAATGATCAGCGTAAAGTAGTCTTTGCGCAGCGCCGTGAGATCATGGCCTCTGACGATACCCATGAGATCGTCACTGACATGCGCCATGAGGTGATCGATGATCTCATCGATCTCTACATGCCACCCAAAACCTATGCTGACCAATGGGATACCCAAGGGTTGCAGGACGACGTGCGCGAGAAGCTCAACATTGATGCTCCTGTGGTCGAATGGGCCGCAGAAGAGGGTGTCGACGACGAGCAGATCCGCGAACGTCTGGTAGAGGCCTCCGACAAGCTGATGGCCGAGAAGGTCGAAGCCTTTGGTCAGGAAGGCATGAGCAATATCGAAAAGCAGGTGCTGTTGCAGACCATCGACGCCAAATGGCGCGAACATCTGCTAACGCTCGAACATCTGCGCTCTGTTGTCGGCTTCCGGGGTTACGCCCAGCGTGATCCGCTCAACGAATACAAGAACGAGAGCTTCCAGCTGTTTGAGTCGATGCTGGACTCCTTGCGCGAGACCGTCACCCAACAGCTTTCTCGCGTGCGTCCTCTGAGCGAAGAGGAACAGCGCGAGATGATGATGCAGATGGCGGCACGTCAGGGCATGCAGCGCGCGGCTGCGCCTGCCGCCGAGCCAGTCGAAGCGCCCAAAGAAGGATTTGTCGAGGATGACCCCTCCACCTGGGGCAACCCCTCGCGCAACGACAAGTGCCCCTGTGGATCTGGGAAAAAGTTTAAGCATTGCCACGGCCGGCTGGGTTAATACCGGCGCTGGCAATCTAATTGCCCGAAACCATTGCAGACTGTGACACTGGCCGTCTTTCTTTCCGGCCTCTGCCACAGTCTGGCCACCCTGATGGGATACGAATCCTTAACCTTTTCGGGTAAGGAGGGTGTTATGGGTATTCGAGTTACAGGTCTCATTGCGGTTGCTACTGTCATCTGCGCCTTGGGCACGGGCGTCTATATGCAGCGTACTGCAGATTTGCAGCGTGCGCCGAGCGCGCAGCAGGCCTCCGCACCGCTTCCGACGGAACCAGAAACCGGAAAACTTGTTCTTCAGGACCTGACGTTCACCTCCGCAAGACCGGATACGCACCGACAACGTCAGCCGCTGCGGGACGTGGATACATCGCTCTTGCAATGTGCGAGCACTTTGAACCTCACTGCGATCGACAACGCGATGCTTCAGGTCGAGCTTTCCGCCCCTTGCCGGGCGGGAGAGCGGTTTACGCTGCACCATGGCGGCGTGATGGTGACTTACGCGCTTGATGCTGAAGGGGATTTTCGCGGTGTTTTGCCTGCTTTCACGAAACGCGCCGTTGTTATTGCGGACTTCGCATCAGGGCGCGACCTTGATGCGTCTGTGATGGTCGAGGATCTCGAACAGGTCGAGCGTGTCGTCATGCACTGGCAGGGCCGGAGCGGGCTTGAGCTTCACGCGCTGGAATTTGGCGCGACCTATGGGAGCGCGGGCCATGTCTGGAAAGGCTCCGAACCGGGGCAAGGCGCGGGCGAGGTTCTGTTCCTAGGTGACCCGGATCAGGTTGCTGCGCATCTTGTACAGGTTTACACGCTGCCCAAAGCCTCCGGGTATGGCGCGGTCAACATTTCTGTCGAAGCAGAAATTACCGATGCCAATTGTGATCAAGCCGTCGCGGCACAGTTGATCGAGCGGCGCGACGACAGACTGCGCACGCGGGATCTGGTGTTGAACATCCCCGATTGTTCGGCGGTTGGTGATTTTCTGGTGTTGAATAATCTCGTCGAAAGCCTGAAAATCGCCTCCAACTAACTGGGGCGACACCGGGATTTCTCATGAGCTATTACCGTGCGGCGATCTGCGCCGCACTCTGCTTTTTCAGCTTTGGCCAACCGGTTTTCGGGCAGGATGTAACGCTGTCCTCGCCCGATGGCGCTATCGAGGTGAGTGGAGATCTGCTGGGTTTTGATGGCGAGTTCTACCGTGTGGAGACGCAGTTTGGCGAGCTGACCGTGGATGGCTCCGGGGTGCGCTGTGAGGGTCCGGGCTGCCCGAGCCTGTCTGACTTCGTTGCAGAGATCACCTTTGCCGGGTCCTCCACCATGGCAGAGGTCCTCCTGCCCGCGCTGATCGAGGGTTTCTCTCTGCGCAACGGATATCAGACCGCCCGCATGCAACTGGATTCGCGTCAGTTTGAATACACGCTGTCACGCGACGGCCGGGTTGCGGGGCGGTTCACCTTTCAAGTCAGCAATACGGATGAAGGCTTTGCAGATGTCCTGGCCAACCAGGCCGACATCGTGATGGCATTGCGTGAAATCCGGGAAGCCGAGCACCTATTGGCGTCCGAGGCAGGTCTTGGCGATATGTCCTTGTCCAATCGGGGGCGGGTGCTGGCCCTGGATGCCATGGTGCCTGTTGTGGCACCGTCGAATCCGGTGCGACGGATCTCGCTGCCTCAACTTGCGGATATTTACGCGGGCAAGATCACCAATTGGTCCGAGCTTGGCGGCGCTGACGCACCCATTTCGGTGCATTTGCCCGTTGCTGGGGCAGGGTTGGCGCAGGCGGTCGAGGACAAGCTCTTGTCTCCTGCAGGGCTTGAACTCTCCGAGAGTATTCGACGCCATGATCGCGGCAGCACGCTTGTGCGGACGGTCGCCACCGATCCGTTTGCGATTGGCATCGCGAGCTATGCCGAAACTGGCCAAACCCGGATGCTCACGCTTACGGGGGCTTGTGGGTTTTCGCTGTCAGCGGGACGGCGCAGTATCAAGACCGAGGACTACCCTCTGACTGCGCCGATGTTTCTCTATCTGCCTGCCCACCGCCTGCCGCGCATTGCCCGGGACTTTTTGACCTATGTGCGTGGCCCTGCTGCCCAGATCGTGATCCGTCGCGCAGGGTTTGTGGATCAGGCACCGGAGCATATCCCGCTGCGTCTTCAGGGGGAACGGCTCAGCAATGCGATACGATCTGCAGGGGAAGACATCCCGCTCAGCGAGCTGCAACGATTGATTTCGGGGCTCGATGGATTGCAGCGATTGACCACCTCATTTCGATTTGAGGCCGGATCGTCCAGGCCTGATGCGCAATCCCGCAACAATATCGATTTGCTCGCGCGTGAACTTGAAGCCGGAGTCTACGACGGTAAGCGCTTGGTTTTTGTGGGATTCTCAGACGGTGAGGGGCCAGCGGAGGGCAACCGTGCCATCGCGATGAAGCGCGCGGAGTCGGTGCGCCGCGCCGTGGAACGCGCAGCCGAAACGGCAAATCTGGATCGCATTTCGATCGAGACAGCGGCTTACGGCGAAGCACTTCCCATTGCCTGCGATGACAGTGCCTGGGGTCGACAAGCCAACCGGCGTGTCGAAGTCTGGATCAGGTAAGCCTACGCGCTTTGCGTTTCATGACGATCTGTCCAACGGAGGCAGTATCGTTTGTCTGCGGCCAAGTCTGCGATGCAGCGTAACCACATGCGCTGTATCTGCGCGGCGCATCAGGCCATGCGGAGGGGCTCATCGGGCGGGTTGTGCAAGCAAATAGATCAGCTTGCAGGGAGACGCCGCTCATCAAGGCGGGCAACACCCAGAACATCAAGCACTTTGGCCTCAATATGCTCTGCGTTCATCGCTGCGCTGTCATACATGTCTTTGGGGCTGGCCTGATCGATAAAGGTGTCGGGCAAGACCATCGACCGGAACTTGAGCCCGGTGTCGAACACGGCTTCCTCGGACAAAAGCTGCGCGACATGAGAGCCAAAACCGCCAACTGCGCCTTCCTCGATGGTGATGAGCGCCTCGTGTTTCGCCGCGAGGGAGAGGATCATGTCTCGGTCCAAGGGCTTGGCGAAGCGCGCATCTGCGACGGTTGGGGTGATCCCCCGCGCGGCAAGCGCTTCAGCCGCTTTGCGAACCTCGCCCAAACGGGTGCCAAAGGAGAGGAGCGCAACGCGGGAACCTTCCTCGATGATGCGGCCCTTGCCAATTTCCAGGACTTCGGGCTGTTCGGGCATCTCCACGCCTTCGCCCTCTCCGCGCGGATACCGAAAGGCGATAGGGCCCGCGTCATAGGCCGCGGCAGTGGCAACCATGTGCTTGAGTTCTGCCTCATCCGCGGCGGCCATCACCACCATACCGGGCAGGTTGGCCATGAAGGCGATGTCAAAAGACCCGGCATGGGTGGCGCCATCCGCGCCCACGAGTCCTGCGCGATCAATTGCAAATCGGACCGGCAGGCGCTGGATGGCCACATCATGCACCACCTGATCGTACCCTCGCTGCAAGAAGGTCGAGTACATCGCGCAGAAGGGCTTCATCCCGCCAGCTGCCAGAGCCGCGGCAAAGGTCACACCATGTTGTTCTGCAATGCCCACATCAAACGTGCGCGACGGATAACGCTCTGCCATCAGGTTGAGGCCGGTGCCATCGGGCATGGCGGCAGTGACAGCGCAGATCTTTGAATCCTGTGCCGCCAGATCGGTCAGCGTTTTCCCAAAAACTGACGTGTAGGATGGCGCGTTTGAGGGTGCTTTTTTCTGCTCGCCAGTGACCATGTCGAACTTTGCAGTTGCATGGCCTTTGTCGCGCGCCACTTCCGCCGGGCGATAGCCTTTGCCCTTTTTGGTAACGGCATGGATCAGGATTGGGCCAGTGGCGCGCGCCTTCACGGTGCGCAACACCGGTAGCAACTGATCCATGTCATGCCCATCAATGGGGCCGATGTAAGAAAAGCCCAGGGATTCAAACAGGGTGCCCCCCATAGCCATGCCCTTCAGCATATCCTTGGCGCGTTTGGCGCCTTCGCGGAACGGCTCGGGCAGCAAGGACACCGCTCCCTTGGCGGCGGCTTTGAGGTCATGAAACGGCGCCTCTGTGTAAAGGCGGCTGAGATAGGAGGAGAGCGCACCAACCGGCGGAGCAATCGACATCTCATTGTCGTTGAGGATCACGATCAGGCGTTTGCCAAGGTGGCCAGCATTGTTCATCGCCTCAAACGCCATGCCTGCGCTCATCGCACCATCGCCGATAACAGCAATAGCGTCACCGAGGCCTTCTTCGGTCACTCCGCCCAGATCCCGCGCAACAGAGAACCCCAGCGCAGCAGAGATCGAAGTGGAGCTATGCGCTGCGCCAAAGGGGTCAAAAGCGCTCTCGGAGCGCTTCGTGAACCCCGACAGACCATCCTTCATGCGCAAGGTGCGAATGCGGTCGCGGCGGCCGGTCAGGATCTTGTGCGGGTAGCACTGGTGCGAGACGTCCCAGATCACCTTGTCCTTGGGCGTGTCAAACACGGCGTGCAGCGCCACGGTGAGCTCGACAACGCCAAGGCCGGCCCCAAGATGCCCGCCCGTGACGGAGACCGCAGAGATGGTCTCTTGCCGTAGCTCATGAGCGACCTGCTCCAACTGCGCATCGGAGAGGCGTTTCAGATCAGCAGGCGATGCGATCTGATCAAGGAGCGGGGTCTGTGGCCGGTCGGTCATGCGGGTCTGGGCTCCTTCGGGGCGCGCGCGTTAGCTGTCGCGCGAGATAACGAAGCGGGCGGCGTCCTTCAAGGTGTCGCCTGCCGCGCCATAGGGGGCAAGGGCTGCGCAGGCTAGGTCAGCCAACTCTTGAGCGCGGTGTTTTGCGCCTTCAAGCCCAAGATGCGACACGAATGTGGCTTTGCCCGCATCAGCATCTTTGCGCACAGCTTTGCCGACGGTCGCTGCATCGCCTTCTACATCTAAGATGTCGTCCGCGATCTGAAAAGCCAGCCCAAGTGCTTGGGCATAGTGACGCAGTGGCGCCGGATCCGCCCCGGCAAGCCGCGCTCCGGCACATGCGGACCATTCGATCAAACAGCCTGTCTTGCGGGCCTGGAGGATCGTGATTTCATCAAGCGTCAGCGGGGTTTCTGCCGTTTCAGCCGCGATGTCCATCATCTGACCTGAGACCATTCCGTCCTTGCCCGCCGCTTTGGCAAGGGTGCGGATGAGGCTGAGCGCATTGGGTCCAACGCTGTCGCGAGCGAGCAGTTCAAACGCCAATGTTTGCAGGCTGTCCCCGGCAAGCACGGCGGTGGCCTCGTCCCATTTGCGATGCAGCGTCGGCTGGCCTCGGCGCAGATCATCGTCATCCATCGCAGGCAGGTCGTCATGCACAAGCGAGTAGGCATGAATGCACTCAATCGCGAGTGCCGCTTCGATCGCAGCCGTTTCAGGCACGTCATGCAAACGCGCGCTCTCCAGAACGAGGAACCCCCGAAGCATCTTGCCGCCCCGCAAGGCGTAATCCATTGTCTGATGCAACAGGTCCGCCTGCGGCAGGCGACGGTCCATATGGTTTAAGATCTGCGTCTGCGCCTGCAAGAGCGCAGCGGTAAACCCTGCTGTCATACGGTCTTATCCGGCATCAAGCGGCTGGGTGCCGGTGGGTTGGCCGTTTGCATCAAGCGTGATCGCGGCGACTTTTTCTTCGGCCCGTTTGAGTTCGTCTTCGCAGCGTTTCTTCAGCGCTGCGCCCCGTTCATATAGCGAAATAGACGCATCCAAAGCCACGTCACCGCGCTCCAGCTGATCGACGACGCGTTCCAACTCCTGCATCGCAGTTTCAAAGCTCATCTCTTCGACGGGGGTCTCGGTTGTCATGTCGCGGCCTTTATCAATTCTTCCACATGTGCCTTGGCGGCATCGGCTAGCGCGTTCAGATCATATCCGCCTTCCAAAGTCGAGACGATACGCCCCTGACACAACTCTTGTGCAATCAGGCACAGTTCACCCGTGAGCCACCGGAAATCATCGGTTTTCCAATTGAGCTGTGCCAATGGATCTTCACGGTGGGCGTCAAACCCTGCCGAAAGGATGATCAATTCGGGCTTGAACGCTCTGAGGCGTGCAAAGGCCTGCGTTTGATAGATTTGCCGCATTTCATCGCCGCCGGTTTCGGGGCGCAGTGGCAGGTTCATCACATTGTCGTAAGCACCATCGTCGTCCGAGTTCCCGCTCCCGGGCCAGAGCGGCATCTGATGGGAGCTAATTACCAAGGCGCGGCGCTCGTCCCACAGCAAATCCTGTGTGCCATTTCCGTGATGGACGTCAAAATCGACCACCGCGACCCGTTTGAGCCCGTGATGATCCAGCGCATGCTTGGCCGCAAGCGCAGCTGTTCCAAACAGACAAAACCCCATGGGCGTGTCTGTCTCCGCGTGATGCCCCGGCGGGCGCGTTGCGCAAAACGCATTCTTCACGTCACCCGCAAGCACCATATCGACGGCACGCACGGCCGCGCCAACGGCCCTGAAGGCAGCATCCAAAGATCCCGCCGACATCCATGTGTCCGCATCCAGCGCGCGACGCCCCTCGGTCGGCAACGCGCGGCGCAGGTCCGCAAGGTAAGTGGCGGGATGGGCGCGCAAGATATCGTCTTCGGCTGCCAACGGTGCGGTCACCCGTACAAGATCAAGCCTGGCGAGTGCATGTAGCACATGCTCCAGCCGCGCCACCTGCTCAGGGTGCCCCGGCGGTGTTTCATGCGTGAGGCAATCCGCGTGAGTGAGCAATGCGGTGGCCATGGTAACTCTCCCTCTTTCTTTGGCTGGACGATCTCGCTTCAGCGCGGCGGTTTCAAGAGAGACAGCGTGAAAACAGCGTGTGTTTGCATACACAAAGGTGCTGTGCAGCCTGCTCTGGGTTAGTCCGGCGCCAGCATGTAGCCTGCACCACGCACGGTCTGAAGATACTGCGGCTGCTTGGGATTGGGTTCAATCTTGCGCCGCAAGCGGGTGATCTGAACATCGACCGCGCGCTCCTGTGCCTGGCCCCGGTCACGTCCCAGATCCTCGACCAGCTTGGCGCGGCTGACAGCTTCGCCCGGTTGAGCCGAAAAGATCTTCATCAACTGGATTTCAGTTGACGTCAGCCGGATCAGATCCTCACCCTGCCACATCTCGCCGCGGTCGATGTCATATCGGATCTCACCGAGTTGCAGGAACTTCGGCGCAATATCCTCGGGCTGACTTTCTGGCATGCGCCGCAGAATGGCGTTGATGCGCAGCAAGAGTTCTTTGGGTTCAAAAGGTTTGGGCAAATAGTCATCGGCGCCGGCCTCCAACCCCTTGATTCGGTCATCCGTTTCACCGCGTGCGGTCAGCAACAGGATCGGTGTCGCCATTGTCTCGCGCAATGCTGCCGTGAGCGAGAGCCCGTCCTCGCCGGGCATCATCACATCCAGCACGATCAGGTCAAAATCCAACCCCGAGAGCACGCGCCTTGCATGAGCTGCATCCCGGGCGGCGGTCACCAGAAATCCGGCGCGGATCAGGAACTTCTTCAGAAGGTCGCGAATGCGCTCGTCATCATCGACAATGAGCAGGTGTGGATCATTGTTGGCGCTCATTGCGATTTCTCCCGCAGTTCCGTGTAGGCTCGACGCATATCCGCATCCATCATCGCCTCAAGCACTTTTTTGAAGCCCTGCACAGCCTCAGGGCCCGCTTGTTTGTAGGCTGCACGCATCCGGACGCGCTGGGCGTCAGAGAGGCGCTGCTCCAGATCCACGCCCCGCTCCGTCAAATAGAGATTGCGTTCGCGCTTATCGAGGGTTCCGACTCGGCTATCGACCAGCCCATCCTCCACCAGCGCCCGCAAGACCCGGTTCAAAGACTGTTTTGTCACCCCGAGGATGCTCAGGAGATTGTTGACGGTGGTGCCCGGCGAACGATTGATAAAATGCAAGGCGCGGTGATGCGCTCGGCCATAGGCCAGATCCGCGAGGATGCGATCAGGATCTGCGGTAAACCCCTGATAGGCAAAGAACATTGCCTCGATCCCTTGGCGCAGCTGCTCATCGGTCAGAAACAGGAGGCTTTCACCTCCAAAACCTGTCCCGGAACGCCCGTCAGACATTGTTGCCTCTCCTATGTTTTGCCAGTCAGTTTATGTCAGCATTATTGACATTCCAAGACCCGAGATGTACCGAGTGGCGAGTTTGGCGCAATTATGTAAGCAAAAACACCGCTTGCTGCGCAATAACCGAAAATTGAACGGCGCTGAAAGGGAATGCGGAATGGCTGGATATGATGATCGCGACGGTCTGATCTGGATGGATGGCGAACTGGTGAATTGGCGCGATGCCAAGGTTCACATCCTGACTCATGCGATGCATTACGCGTCTTCCGTTTTTGAGGGCGAGCGCGCTTATAACGGCAAGATCTTTAAAAGCCGCGCCCATTCCGAACGACTGATTGCATCGGCAGAGGCACTGGATATGCCGATGCCCTACTCGGTCGATGACATCGAGCGCGCCAAAGAAGAAACCCTCAAAGCCTCCGGTCTGCAGGATGCGTATGTGCGTGCGGTGGTGTGGCGCGGCTCTGGCGAAGACATGGGGGTCGCCTCGGCGAAAAACCCTGTGAGAATGGCGGTCGCAGTATGGGGCTGGGGCGCCTATTACGGCGATGCCAAAATGCAGGGCGCGAAACTCGACATCGCAGAGTTCAAACGTCCCTCGCCGGAAACGATCCCCGTGCATGCGAAGGCGGCAGGCCTCTACATGATCTGCACCATCTCCAAGCACAAGGCCGAAGCCAAGGGCTGCTCTGATGCCTTGTTCATGGATTACCGCGGCTATGTGGCCGAAGCCACTGGCGCAAATATTTTCTTTGTAAAAGACGGCGAGGTGCACACGCCCAAACCCGATTGCTTCCTCAACGGTATTACCCGTCAAACGGTGATTCAGATGCTCAAAGACAAAGGCATCACCGTGCATGAACGTCATATCATGCCCGAGGAAATGGATGGGTTTGAGCAATGCTGGCTGACAGGCACCGCCGCCGAAGTGACCCCCGTCGGCGAGATCGGGCCTTACAAATTCGAAGTGGGCCAGCTCACACGCGAAATCGCCGAAGAATACGAGGCCCTGGTGCGCAGCTAAACCGTTGATATTCTAAAATTAAAAAAGCGCGGAGCTGAAACGCCCCGCGCTTTTTTTATTCCAACCACTGTGGGTCCAGCCTGGTGCCTTCGCCCTTTTCCAAATATCTCGGAGCACGCGGTAAAGCCTCGTAGGCACCAAGACTGTGCGCCGAAGGCGCTCTGCTGGGTTAAACGATCTCGGTGGTGACTTCGACGTTGCCACGCACGGAATTGGAGTACGGGCAGATCTTGTGCCCAGCTTCGGTCAGACGCTCGGCGGCTTCTTTCTCGACGCCGGGCAGGGTCACTTTCAAGTGCACCTTCAAGCCGAACCCGCCTGCATCGCGCGGACCGATCCCAACGGCTGTTTCTACTTCGACGCTGTCCGGAACCTTCGGCAGGCTGTCATCCTGCGTTGTCGCAAACTTCATCGCACCGATGTAGCAAGCAGAATAGCCTGCGGCGAAGAGTTGCTCTGGATTGTATCCTTTTCCGTCGCCTCCCATTTCGGTTGGGGGGGCAAGATCCAGTACCAGATCGGTTCCTTTGACTTTGGCTTGGCCGTCACGGCCTCCGGTTGCGGATCCATGGGCGGTGTAGACGGGCGATACGGACATCTGCGGCTCCTTTCATCGTGAGCGATTATATCGTGCACGATATTTATGGCGCGTGATCCAAAAGTCAATCGCTTGCGATCAGATCGCGCAAGATCTAAATCTGAGACATGGACCAGCCTTTGAAAATCGACGAACTGCTCTGCTTCTCCGTCTACTCGGTGAATCATGCGATTTCGCGCTTGTATCGTCCGCTTCTTTCGCCGCTGGGCCTCACCTATCCGCAGTATCTGGTCTTGGTTGCACTCTGGGACAAGGATCAGCGCCGGGTGGGCGATCTGGGGTCTGAACTGCAACTGGAGACAAACACGCTGACTCCGCTTCTCAAACGAATGGAGATGGCGGGCTTCTTGACACGTCAGCGCGACAGTTCGGATGAGCGCGGACTTATCGTTGCGCTGACCGACAAGGGGCGAGAGATCAAAGAACAGTCTGGTGCCCTCACCGCTTGTGTGCTGGAGGCGATGGGCGGTGACATCGGTGAACTTGCAGCATTGCGCGACCGATTGCACAGCCTGCGTAAAACGCTGGAGCAGGAATAGGCCGACGATCTGCGCGTGTTACCCGCCCTTGGGGTCAGTGAGTGGCTTTGCTTTGCCACGCTCCAACCCAAGGCGGCTTTCGCGCCAGATCACGATACCATTGGCCACGATGACCAGAGCGGCTCCAAGCAGCATTACCAGCGATGGCCACTCCGAAAACCAGACATAACCGATAATCAGCGCAAAAAGCATCGACACATAATCATATGGTGCCAACAGCGACGCCGGCGCGAAGCGATAGGAGGAGGTGATCAGGATCTGCGCAATCGCGCCGATGAATCCGGTGCTGATCATCAACAGCAAGAGGGGCATGTCGGGCTTCACCCAGCCAAACGGCAGTGTCAGCAGCGACAAAAGCGATGCGGTGACGGAAAAGTAAAACACGATCGCCGCGGTCTCTTCGCTCTGTACCATCTTTCGAATGTGGATCTGCACAAATCCACGCAGGGCGGCAGCGGCGAGGACCAGCATCGCGCCGATAAAGGCCATATCCTGAAAGGAACCAGCCCCACCGAGCCGAGGTGAGAGCATGATCAACACTCCAACAAGTCCGATGGCCACAGCGCTGATGCGGATGATGCGAATGCGCTCACCAAGCAGCAAGGCGGCCAATACCAGCGTAAATATCGGGGTGGCATAGCCCAGAGCGGTGACTTCTGGCAGTGGCAGGATCGCCAGCGCGGCAAAGTTCAACCCCATCGCTGTAGTGCCGACGACGCCTCGCCAGAAATGCAGCATCGGGCTTCGGGTGCGCAGCCCGCTGGGCAGATCTCCCCGCGCTGCGAGCCAGACCAAGATCACCGGCAACACAAAAAAGGAGCGAAAAAACACCGCCTGACCTGTGGGCACCGTCTGGGTGATTTCCTTGATGAGGCCCGACATGATCGTGAACAGCCCGATGGCGGTCACTTTCAGTGTGATTGCCAAAATCGGTCGATGCGATGTTAAGCTTTTTGCCATGCTCGGACCCTGCGCGCTTGGCCGGGGAATGGCAAGCACGCAAGGGAGGAGTGATACATTATTTGCGACCCAGCCACCCGAAAATCAGTGTGCAGGGCCGGGATCATGGGCCTCGGCGTGATTTTCCTCAATACGCCATTCGGCGAGTGCTTGGCGCAAGATCTGCACGGCAGAATTGAGGAACAATCCGGCCATGATGCCTGCCACGATCAGGTCGGGCCAACCGGTTGAGGTGCCCCAAACCCCAAGCGCGGCGATCATGACCGCAACATTGCCGACCGCGTCGTTGCGTGAACAGAGCCAGACGGATCGGACGTTGGCGTCGCCGTCTTTGTAGGCGGCCAGCAGGGCCACGGACAACAGGTTCGCAGCGAGCGCAAGAAATCCGATCACGCCCATGACCTGCGCCTCGGGCATGCCCACGACAAAGACGTTCCAAACTGTTGAACCAAAGACCCAGCCGCCCATCAGCAGAAGGCTCACGCCCTTGCCAATTGCGGCCAGCGACCGCGTACGCAGGCTGGCACCGATGACTGCCAGCGAGATCCCGTAGGTGAGCGCATCCCCGAGAAAATCAAGAGCATCGGCTTTCAGCGCCTGGCTGCCTGCGGCTTGACCAGCGGCCATTTCAACACAGAACATCGCCGCGTTGATCACGATCACAGCCCACAGGCGGCGTTTATATTCCTTTGATACTCCGTCAAAGCGGGCGGTGTGGTTGCAGCATCCTGCCATGAGTCAGGTCCTTTGCGCTTCATCTTGAATTCGATTCGAGAGGAACTTAATTGCTCTAGTGACTAGAGGTTCAAGGGGGATTTGATGCTGTCCATTGGTGCATTGTCCAAGGCCACCGGGGTCAAGGTTCCGACCATTCGCTATTACGAAGAGATCGGTTTGATCGACCATGTCAGTAGAAATGCCGGCAATCAAAGGCGCTACGATCAGGCGGGGCTGGAGCGGCTTGGCTTTATCAAACATGCCCGCGATCTCGGTTTTACATTGGAAGAAATCAGGGATTTGATGGGGCTCAACGGGCAGCTGGGCCAGGATTGCAGAGCTGCCGATCGCATCGCGCAGTCGCAGCTTGAAAAGGTGAGGGCGCGGATCGCGCGCTTACGCCGTCTCGAGGCCGAATTGGAGCGGATCACCACCCTGTGCCAAGGTGGCAATGGTGGTCAGTGCCAAGTCCTGAGCGCCTTGGGGGACCATAGCTTGTGCTTGGGCGACCATGATTGAAGGTGTTGTTTACACGCCGGGTGGATCCGCAGGCGGGACAAATTTCTCCATGTCCTCCGCTGAAAAGACCGCCTGCAATCCGCTTCGATAATCCGGGTAGCGCAATTCCACCCCGAGCTCGTCCTTGATCCGCGCGTTGCGCACACGTTTGTTTTCACCGTAAAAACTGCGCGCCATCGGGCTCATCCCGGCTTCGTCAAAGGGAACCTCGGATGGGATCGGCAGGCCCAAGAGCTCTGCAGCGTAGCCCAGAACATCCTGCGGTGGAGCGGGTTCGTCGTCGCAGACATTGTAGATCGCGCCTGGATTTGGCGCCTGGATCGATGCTTTGAGAACCTGCGCGATGTCCTCCACATGGGCGCGCGAAAACACCTGACCGGGTTTGACGATACGGCGCGCCTTGCCCGCCATCAGCTTGGCAAAGGGTCCACGACCCGGGCCATAGATCCCGGCAAGGCGAAAGATATGCAGGGGCAGTCCTGCGAGGCTGCTCCACTCCTCTTCGGCGCGGACGCGCCAGTTTCCGCGCTGGCTCGACGGGGTTGCGGGAGTCATCTCGTCAACCCAGCCGCCATCGTGATCACCATATACGGCAGTTGTCGACAGATAGCCGATCCACTCCAACGACGGCAGCGCAGCAATCTCGGCGCCAAGCGCATTCAGGACGGGATCGCCGTCTTCTGAAGGACTGATGGAGAGCAGAATATGCGTTACATCCCGAAGCGGCACATCTTGTCCGGGCCATGTCATCAATTCCACCCCACTCTCGGATTGGTCCTCGCAGCGATCCCGGGTTGTTCCGATGATGCGCCACGCGTCGCGTGGCAGGATCTTTGCCAGCGCGCGGGCCGTGTAGCCAAAGCCAAAGCAAAGCAGCGTTTTACGGGTGGTGTCTTGGGTCATATGGCAGAACATGCGGGCGGATGCGGGCAGATGCAAGCACCTGCTGCAGACGGCCAGCTGCGATCATGTGCAGCCGTCGCTTGACACAGGCGACAAGACTGCCGCATGAGAGGGGCGATGGTTCCCCGACGCCTAAGGCCGGTGGGATGAAAAGGGAATTCGGTGCGGAGGAGCCAAAGGGCGCCAAATCCGAAACTGCCCCCGCAACTGTAAGCGGCGAGCGCCCCGTCACAGACCACTGATCCTCATGGATCGGGAAGGGACGGACGCGCAATAACCCGCAAGTCAGGAGACCTGCCATCGCGACTTTTTAACCAAGCGGGCGGTGGGCCCGCGGAGGACGCGATGCCAGATGTCAAAACTCTGATGAGTCACACTTGCACGCCTCTTGGTCGGAGGTTGGGATGCACGTTTATCTCTATCTGATTTCAGCCAATTACGTCAGCACAAAGAGGTTTGCGGCGCTTTCGAGACGGCTCGAAGAGCTTGCGCCCAAACCTGCGATGGCCATTCGGCTGGAGGCAGACGGGGTCGGGCTATGGCAAGCGCTGGACACACTCAGGGCGCGTGGTGCGCGCCGAATCGACCTGCGTCCTGTGGGCCTTCCGTTTTCGCAATCCCTGGAAAACTGGCTACCGGGTGCGGCGGGGGCATGGTGCGCGCAGCAAAGTGGCGTTCCTCCCGAAGTTTTCTTCGCGAGCAGTCCCGAGCATGACGACGACGTGATCCGGGCGGTTGCCAGCGCAGAGGTCTCGTTGCAGCGGGTCGTGGATCGGCCCAGAGGCGAGATCGGCAAAGGCTGGGATCTGCCCCCATCGCATCAGCACCATCTCCTGGTCTGTACCGGTCCGCGTTGCCACCTCAAAGACGCACCGAACCTTGCGGATCATCTCAAGTCGGAAATCCGGCGCGCGGGGCTTGGGGACAGCTGTCTGGTCACCACAACGGGCTGCGTCTTTCCCTGCAATGCGGGGCCGGTGATCGTGCATTATCCGCGCGGGGATTGGTATCGGGTTGCGGATCTCTCGGAGATCCAGCGTTTTGTCAAAACCGTCCTTGTGCAGGGTGGTCGGCTTGAACATCTCATTTTCCATCAAACGGGAGTCTCCCATGAAACTGCGTAACCTTTTGCCATTGCTCGGCCTCATGGCATCTGCAGCGCATGCCGATGCCGTCACCATCCAAAGCTGCGGCGTCTCTCAAGTGTTCGATAAAACGCCGAGCCGCGCGATCACGCTCAACCAGCAGGCCACCGAAGTGATGCTGGCGCTGGGCCTGCAGGATGCGATGGTTGGAACCGCGTACATTGACGACGCGATTCCCGCGCAATGGAACGACGCCTACGAGAGCGTGCCGGTTCTGGCTGAAAAATACCCAGCCGCCGAGGTCGTCTTGGCGCAGGAACCGGACTTTTTGTTTGCCGGTTTTGGATCGGCGTTTTCCGAGGACAATCTCGGTGCCGTCGAGAAATGGCACGACCTCGGGATCAGCACCTATCTTGTGGATGCCTCCTGCAAGGACAAACACCCTCAGGACGTGCCCTTGACCGTTGCCCCGATCTTTGAAGATATTGAAAATGTTGGAAAAATATTCAACGTGGAAGACCGTGCGAACGCATTGATCGATACCCTTCAACAGCGGTTGGACTCTGTCAAAGCAGCGCCGTCCGGGGCGGGGCAGACTGCCTTCATCTATGATAGCGGGGCAGAGACGCCTTTCTCCATCGGGTGTTGTGGCGGGCCTGCGCTGCTGGCGTCGCTCACGGGGCTTCAGAGCATCAGCAGCGATGTGCCCGGCACTTGGGTCGATCTCTCTTGGGAGCATGTGGTTGCCGCAGACCCGGATGTGATCCTGTTGATCGAGGCGGATTGGTCGACCGCCGCAGAAAAACGCGCGCACATGGAAGCGGACCCAGTATTGAGCGCGTTGCGCGCGGTCAAAGAGGGGCGTTTTGTAACCGTCCCCTTCTCGGAAACGCTGTTGGGGATGCGCTTTGCCGATGGCGTGGAGACGGTGAACAATCAACTTGCAAAGCTGCCGTAAATGCGTCGCGGATCGCCCATGTTGCTGCCAGCCTCTGGTCTGGCGTTGTTGCTTGCGATGGCCGCAGGGGTGCTCTGGGGCACTGCTGACATCAGCTGGGGTGATCGGCTAGCGATCCTCATGCATGACGATGATGCACCGCGTGGGCTGTCGATGATCGTATGGCAATGGCGCATTCCACGTGTGCTGGCGGTGGGAATGATCGGCGCAGGTTTGACGCTGGCTGGTCTCTTGATGCAGACCGCGCTGCGCAACCCGATGGCTGATCCTTATCTGATGGGAGTGTCCTCAGGAGCCTCGGCGGCGGCCGTTGGGGCGATCATCTGGTTTCCGTCGCAGATGACGGAAACACTTGGTCTCCCTCTGATCGCCTTTCTTGGTGCGGCAGCTGCTTTCCTGATGACGCTCTCGCTCTCGCACCGGCGAGGGCGTGCGCTCGATCCTTTGGTGGTTATCCTCGCCGGTGTTGCGGTATCCCTTATGTTCCAGGCGCTTACGGCGTTCTTCCTCTATGTTGGTGATCCGCATGCCACCCGCAATGCGATGGGGTGGTTGATGGGAACGGCGGCGGGAACCGATTGGGAGGAGCTACCACTTCTGGGCACCATCCTCGCTTTGTCGCTGGTGTTGGCGTTGCGCGCGTCGTCCAAGCTGGATGCAACTTTGCTCGGGGATGAGCGCGCGCAATCACTGGGCGTCAATGTCGGGCGTATGCGACTGCTGGTGTTCTTTGTCACAATCGCGCTGACCGGGGTGGCCGTTTCGATCGCGGGGATCGTTGGTTTTGTGGGGCTGATCCTGCCCCATATGGCGCGCCTGTTGGTCGGCGCCCGCCACCGTGTCCTGATCCCACAGGCGGCCATCCTCGGGGCGATCACACTGATTCTTGTCGATCTGGCGTGTCGGGTCGTACTGGCGCCAGAGGAATTGCCGCTTGGCGTGTTGCTGGCGCTCCTGGCGGCGCCGCCGTTCATCTATATCCTGCGGGGGATGGCCCATGCCCGATGATCCCATTCTCGAAATCCAGGATCTCTCCGTGGCAGTTGGTGGGCTCCCCTATGTTCGCAACCTCTCGCTTTGTGTGGAGCGTGGGCGATTTCACGGTCTTCTTGGTCCAAACGGTGCTGGCAAGACGACGCTTCTTCGTGTCCTCTATCGCGCGATCGCGCCGCAATCCGGCGAGGTACGACTAAATGGGCGTCCGCAGTCCGACTTCAGCCCAGCGCAATGGGCGCGGCATGTCGGCGCTCTGGTCCAGGGTGGCGGGCTCTTGTCTGGTCTGACACCCGAAGACATCGTGGAGATCGGCCTCACCCTGCGTGAGCGCCCCAGCGCGAAACGCAAAGAGGCCGTGCAGGATGCGCTCAGTTTGGTGGGTCTGCAGGACAAGGCCCGACAAGACGCCGAGAGCCTTTCCGGGGGAGAGCTGCAGCGCTGCTACTTCGCGCAGCTTCTCGCCTGCGATCCGGAGGTCTATGTGCTCGATGAGCCGACAAATCACCTGGATCTGCACTATCAACTGCGATTGTTGGATGAGGTGCGTCGCAGGGGGCGCAGCGCGATCGTGTCATTTCACGACTTGGGAATGGCGGCGCGCTACTGCGACACGGTGCATCTGATTCAGGAGGGTCAGCTGGTCGCAGAAGGCCCCCCGCAAGCGGTGCTGACCCCTGAGGTTCTCCATCAGCACTATCGCGTAGACGGGCGGCTCGATGGCCACAGCCTCAAGCTGGAGGGGCCGGTTCTTGACGGAACCGACCCCTTGCGTGTTTTTAGATAAGAGCGAAGTCAGGCGACCTTGTGGTCGTCATCTGCGTCGTCAAAGGCCTGATCTAGGTTGGCGCTCTGAGGCGTATCGGTTGCTTCGATCTTGAAACGACTGACCGAGGCGACCAGTTTCGCGGCCTCATCTCGAAGCATCTGTGTCGAGGCGGCAGTCTCCTCGAGCATCGCTGCATTCTTCTGCGAGCTTTCATCGAGCTGCGTCACGGCGGTGTTGACCTCGGTGATACTGGTCGACTGCTCACTGTTGGCGACAGAGATCTGATCCACCATCTGAACGAGGCTCGCCACACTGTCTTTGATGGCATTGAGCTCTCCTCCGGTCCGGCTGACAAGCTCAACCCCCTGCCGCACCTCGTTGGAGCTGTTTCGGATCAGTTCATTGATTTCCTGCGTCGCCTCCGCAGAGCGCTGCGCCAAGGCGCGCACTTCCGAAGCAACAACCGCAAATCCGGCGCCGGCCTCACCGGCGCGGGCTGCTTCGACCCCGGCATTGAGCGCCAAAAGATTGGTCTGGAACGACACGCCTTCGATCAGATCGGTGATCTTGCTGATGGCTTCAGATGCTTCGCGGACCCGGTTGATCGCGGCTGTGGTTTCCTCCGCCACCGCCAGCGTTGAGGCTACGCGGTTTTGGGCGTCGCGCACATACTCATGCGCTTGGCGCGAGTTCGATGCAGTATCCTGCACGGAGTCGTTGAGGATCTGGATCGCGCCTGTGGTCTCCTCAAGCGAGGCCGCTGCCGACTCACCGCGTTTGGAGGCGTCAAGTGTCGCTGCAGCGATTTCATTTGCGGTATTGTTCAGGGTCACGCTGCTTTCTATCAGCTGGCGGATCACTTCGGTCTGAGTAAGGCTTAGCGCATCGACCGCTGCCGCGATTTCTGCAAAGACACCGCGATGCGAATCCGGCATCCGTACCGTCAGATCACCGCCAGCAAGCGCATCCACGGTGAACCGCACGTCGGCGAGGCCGCTTTCCACCACCGTCCCGATGCTGTTCACACCATGACCAAGCTGCGCAAACTCGCTCTCTTCATCGTCGATTGGGATGCGTTGCGAGAAATCGCCCTCGGCGCAAGCGCTGATGACTTTGTTGATTTCGGTCGCAAATCGCTCGCGTTCGATCTGTCCATCGCGGAAGTTCTCAATCGCAGTGCTCACGGCGCTGACTTCGTTGATGCGGGACTGCGGGATCTCGGCGTCGAATTTTCCTTCGAACATCTGCTGAAGTACGCGCTGAATTTTCAGCAGAGGCCCGGAAATCTTCTGAGCCAGCGCAAAGCCCAACGCAATGAAGGTCAAAAGCCCGATGCCAGCGAGAATCGACGAGCGGTTCATCAGTTCGCGCTGGGCGGCCTTGGCGGAGGTGACGATCATGTCCCGGCGATCCCGAATAAGGGTCCGCGTCTCATCGAGAATAGGTTCAGCAGCGGCATAGCGGTCTGACATGATCCCTGTCCGCTCTGTCAGCTTCATTGTCTCGTCTACAAAAGCGGCAAATGTCGAGCGATACGTCTCAAGAAGCGCGTCGATTTCCGCCTGTTGATCCACACTGCTGAAATAGCTGTCCGGAAAGGCGTGGAATTCTTCGATGCGCTGCTCGAGGCGGCCCAGGTATTTGGTGTTTCGACGCATGATGAAGTCCTTCTCGTGCCGGCGCATCATCAACATCTTGACCATCATTTCGGGGTAGGCGCTGTCTTTGAGGCTCTCTTCGACCGAATGCACGGCAGCGCGCAGCTTGCCCTGATGCCCTTCGGTTTCATTCAGACCCAGCGCTATAGAGCTTGAAACAACATCTTGGAAACTTGCGGCGTAACTGGCGACCGCCACTTGGAGGTCATCGAGGTTGGCGGAGACATCGGACATGCCATCTATCTCGTTCGTCTGCGCGCGGGCGGAGTCCAAAGTGGCATTGAGTTGCGTCAGAATGTCGGCGTGACGCCCTACGTATTTCTCATCACTGCGCAGCAGGAAATCCTTTTCAGCGCGGCGCGCCTGAAGAAAGGCGATTTCGAGCTGGACGATTGTCGCGTTCAGCGTTTCGACTTGCTCGATCTCCTGTTGCGACGTGTCGCGTGCAGCGTTTGTATAAAAGGACAGGCCAACGAGTGCGCACATGCCGATTGCGGCCAGACCTACAATAGAGAGAATTGCGGTTCGGATAGAATAAGTCATGGACAGAGCGCCTCGCGTAGATCGTCGTTTGCGCCCAGCTTACCGCCATAAAGTTAAGCCATAGTTCGACAGATGTACGTATGGCGTGTGGAGTCTTAACCCCACTCCCGCCATCCGGGCACAACATATCGTAGAGGGGCAGCGCGTTCAGATCGCGTGATTGTCACGATATGCGCCTCGCCACGGTTGAGTAGAGGTTCTTAACTCTATGCTGGCAATATGGCCTCGCGACAGCCGCTGACACTGTCAATGTGTTCGATTGTGTTGTCTCTCGGTGGAACCCGCAAGGTTCAGAAGAACATTCCCCGCGAATCGTAGAGTAAACTGGTGCCCTGGCCCGGGCAAAGAAGGCAGGAATTTGCCCCTCTTTGCAGGCCGCCACAATTGGGTCGCAATGCTGCCTTCGGTCCGCCTCAGGTTCTCCCCCGAAAAGCCAGGATGGCCCCAATTTTGCCTTGAAAACCATAGGTTTAGGCGTGTTACTTGGGTCAATTTTATCTGTTAAGACCTAGTTAAGAAAGCCCTCTGTATCCCGGTTTTGGGTGAACAGAAAAGGTGGTGGGAACATGACTGCACAGAGCAACCAGGCTCCGATTATTATCAAGAAGGTCAAGAAGGGTGGCGGGGACGGTCACCATGGCGGCGCATGGAAAGTCGCCTATGCCGACTTCGTGACCGCAATGATGGCTTTCTTCCTGCTGATGTGGCTTCTCAATGCGACGACTGAGAAGCAGCGCAAAGGTCTTGCAGACTACTTTTCGCCGTCGATTCCACTCAGCCGGGTCTCCGGTGGTGGCAACGGCGCGTTCCAGGGGGACACGATGTTCACCGAGGACGTGAAGCCGCAGAATGGTGTTGGCGCCACCAAAGAGAATCCGACGGATGCATCGCGTGCTCAGGGGGAAACCGGGGTTGCCGATGACCAGCAGAGCGACGCAGCCGAAGAGGCGAGCTTCCGCCAGATCGAAGAGGCGCTGATGGGCCGCGGTGGAGAGAGCATGGTGAGCATCGACATGGCCCGTCACATCGTGACCCGCGTCACCGACGAGGGTCTGATCATCGAATTGTTCGAAACCGAAGATGCAACTCTGTTTGAGGCTGACAGCGAGCGTCCGACCGTGTTGATGCGCGATCTGCTGCGCATGGTTGCCCGTGTGACCTCTGGGGTCGAGAACAACGTGGCGATCGGCGGACATGTCGCATCGACCCCGGTTGTGATTGCGAACAACCCGGTCTGGGCGCTGTCTCATGCACGCGCTGACCAAACGCGGGAACTGCTGCAAGCGGGCGGTATGTCAGCCAAGCGAATCTCTCGGGTGACGGGCTTTGCGGATCGTGACCTGGCGTCGCAGAACCCGATGTCCGAGCGGAATAACCGCATCACCATCACGCTCCTGCGGAAGTGATTGCTCCATAAAAATAAGACAAATGCGGCTAACAGATAGATTGGATTTTATCTGTTAGCCGCACGTTAAGTACAACCGCGGTAATCCTTTCAGCGAGAATAAATCAAGATGCAGCAGAAAGGCGTATCTAATGACCATTTCCTCCTCGCTGAATGCTGGAGTAGCAGGGCTCGCCGCGAATTCAACTCGTTTGGCAGCCATTTCCGATAACATCGCGAACTCCTCGACAGCCGGCTACAAGCGTGTTGTGACCTCATTTGAATCCATGGTCATTTCCCAATCCGGCGGCCGCTACGCAGCAGGTGGCGTCTCCGTCAACAACACGCGCATGATTGACGAGCGCAGCTCCCTGATCTCCACCAGCAACGCCACCGATCTCGCCGTTGCAGGCCGTGGTTTCCTCCCGGTCGCAAGCTTGGCCGAAGTGAAGGCAGGTGAAGATCCGAACATGCTTCTGACCACCTCCGGCTCCTTCCGCACCAATGACGAAGGGTATCTGACAACAAGCTCCGGTCTGGTGCTGCTGGGTTGGCCCGCGAATTCCGATGGAACACTCCCCAGCGTCGCGCGCGACACGGATGATCCGCTCGAGCCCATCAGATTTGATACTGCACAGCTGAGTGCGGCCCCGACCACTGCAGTGAGCCTGGGTGTAAACCTGCCTGCAAGCAGCGCTGTGACAGGTGCCGCTGGGGCGGCTGAAGAAAACACCATCCAGTATTTTGACAACCTCGGCGGTCAACAGGACCTGAACATCGTCTACACCCCAACTGGGGCTGCGGACAACGAGTGGACCATGACCCTCACCGATGGTGTCACAGGCACCGTGGTTGGGGACTACACGTTGACGTTTGACGACTCCGTGACGGGTAAAGGGACGCTCTCTACCGTCACGACCACAACCGGTGGCGCCTATGATCCTGCGACTGGCGCCATAATAGTCACCACGGATAGCGGTCCAATAGAGATTGAAATCGGCGTGATGACGCAGCTTGCCAGCTCTTTCTCTGCCGCGACCATCGAAAAAGATGGCTATGAAGCGGCAAGCTTTGCGGGTGTTGAAGTGGATGAGGGCGGCTATGTGCATGCGCTCTATGAAAACGGCAGCAGTCGCATCGTTTACCAGATCCCGCTTGCGGATATGCCAAATGCCAATGGGATGCGGTCTCTGGACAGCCAGACCTTCATGCCCTCCCCTGACAGTGGTGCGTACTACCTCTGGGATGCGGGCGCTGGGCCGACTGGAACAGTGGCCAGCTACCGTCAGGAGGAATCCGGCACCGATGTTGCTTCTGAATTGACCACGATGATCCAGACCCAGCGGGCCTATTCGTCGAACGCAAAGGTCATTCAGACTGTGGATGAGATGCTTCAGGAAACGACCAACATTAAGCGCTGATAAAATCAGCGCTTTCCACAGCTAGAACTTAGTCACAGAAGGTGATTTGGGATGTCTCTATCGACTGCCCTTAGTAGCGCAATGACCGGTATCACAGCCGCGAGCCGGTCGACGTCGGTGATCTCCGACAACCTCGCGAATGCCCTGAGCGAAGGGTATTATCGCCGCACCCTGGATCTCAGCTCCAACGGCGCGGCGGGCGGTGTGCGGATCGGTTCCGTACAGCGCATGATTGACCCGGCCATTCAAAAGAGCGTTCGCTCCGCAGAAGCCAACTACGCTGCCACTTCGGTGACAGCGGGGTTCTACGCACGCGTTTCTGAGCAGGTCGGCACGGTCAATGATGCCTACTCGATCGCTCAGCGCATGACCGACATGGAAACCGCCCTGATCGAGGCGACATCGCTGCCAGACTCGGATGCACGCCTCAACGATTTGTCGATGCAGGCGGGGGAATTGGCGATGTCCATTCGCGATGCTGCCGAGGGTGTGTCGAGCCTGCGCAACAAAGCAGAGGACTCAATCGCTGCGCTTGTTCAGGGGCTGGAGACCAATCTCGAGACCTTGAACGACCTCAACAGAAAGATCCTCGCGGCAGAGGTACGCGGTCAGGATCCTTCGGGTCTCGAAGATCAGCGTGACAATCTTATTGACGCGATCAACGAGGTGATCCCGGTTCAGGTGCACAAGCGCGACAACAATCAGACTGCGCTCTATACCAACTCCGGCATCAAGCTCATTGATGGTGGCTCTGTTGCGGAGTTCTCTTTTGATGAGACGCGCCTCGTGACGCCATATATGACGCTTGGAAACGGGCAGCTCTCGGGCCTTGAGATCGACGGCAAGCAGATCGATACCTCAATCAATGGCAAGATCGGCGGTGGCAGTCTTGCGGCTCAGTTCCATGTGCGCGACGTGGCCTCGGTGCAGGCCCAAGAGGATCTCGACACCATGGCCGCGGATCTGATCCAGCGGTTCCAGGACCCGGCAGTTGACCCAACGCTTGGTGCAACCGATCCGGGGATCTTTACCGATCAGGGCGCCTTCTTTGATCCGGTGAATACCTTAGGGGTGGCCAATCGGATCGAGCTGAATTCGATCATTTCCATGAGCGGCAGTGCTGAAACCTGGCGCCTGCGGGACGGTTTGAATGCGACTGCAATCGGTGAACGTGGGGATACCACTATTCTCAACAATTACGCCGAGGCGATGGAAGCCACCAATACGATCACCTCTCCGGGGCTCGGGTCTGGCGATTACA
This sequence comes from Epibacterium sp. HA2-3, assembly GCF_055693725.2. NCBI lineage: Bacteria > Pseudomonadati > Pseudomonadota > Alphaproteobacteria > Rhodobacterales > Roseobacteraceae > Epibacterium > Epibacterium sp. HA2-3. The sequence goes on from NZ_CM172490.1 coordinate 2,986,494, forward strand.
GTGCCTATGCTATTGCCGCCAATCTGATGACCAACTTTACGCAGGAAAACACCTGGGCGGAACAGGAACTGGCGTATTCGTCTGCGATCTTCAGCGACATTCAGTCGCGAGAGCTGGAGCAAGGCGTCGACACCGACTCTGAGCTGCAAACCCTTATGATGGTTGAGACAATCTATGCTGCGAACGCTCGGATGATCCAGGCGATCGACGAAATGATGCAGGAATTGATGAGGCTGTAAGCAATGCATGTACAATCTTTTGGAGACATGGCGCAATATCTCTTCCTGCGTCGCCGCTCGGTAGAGCTGAACTCGACCCTTGATACGCTCACTCAGGAAATGAGCACTGGGATCGCCTCAAACCTGCCAGAGCGGCTGGGTGGAGACCTTGGTTTTGTGGTCGACCTGGAGCGTTCCATCTCGAAGATGGACAGCTACAAGGTTGCCGCGCAAGAGGCCGGTCTTTTTGCCTCGACCGCGCAGAGCTATCTGGAGCGGATCAACGAGAGCGCCCTGAAGCTCGGCTCCGACATTCTGGCGCTTTCGAGCACATCAAATGACACGACATCTCAGGAGATGGCGGCGCAGTCTGAGAACTTCCTGACCGAGACGATCTCCAATTTGAACGGCAAGTTTTCGGGCCGAAGCCTCTTTGCGGGAACGGATACCAGCGTCACGCCGCTGGAGAGCCCAAACACGATGATGACAGCGCTGGTGGCGGAAGTTGGTGCTCTGACTGATGTCGATGACATTTTCCAGGCCGTTGAGGATTGGTTCAACGATCCAGCGGGCTTTGATGCAATCATGTACAATGGGTCCACCAGCAGCATGAGCGCCGTTCGTATCGGCGCCAATGAAGAGGTGAACTTTGCATTGCGGGCAGACGATGAGCGGCTGAAACAAGCCATGCAGAGTTTTGCGCTTGGGGCACTGGCGAGCGAGGACTATCTATCCCACCTCTCCACCGTCGAAGCGTCTGCTCTTGTGAAACGTGCCGGGACTGAGCTGATGAATGCCCAGGCAGAGCTGACAGATGTGCAGTCCGACCTCGGGTTTGTCGAGGCGCGGATCGAGGAAACGCAGGTTCGAAACACCGCTGCGCTGACCACGATGGGGACGACCCTGAACGATCTCATCCTCGCGGACCCGGCTGAGACCGCAAGCCGTGTGGAAGAAGTCCAGTTCCAGCTCGAAGCGCTCTATTCGATTACCGTGCGCTCCTCGCAACTCAATCTGTTGAACTACATGTAATGCGCAAGTTTCTTCATATCCTCATCACCTGCCTAGTGCTGCCTACGCTTGCACAGGCCAACGCAATCCGCCTCAAGGACCTTGTCGAGTTTGACGGGGTCCGGGGGAATGATCTGGTCGGTTACGGCTTGGTCGTCGGTCTTGATGGCACGGGGGACGGGCTTCGCAACTCTCCCTTTACCGAAGAAATCATGACCAACATCCTTGAGCGCCTCGGCGTGAACGTAAGTGGCGAGCAATTCCGTCCAAAGAACGTCGCGGCAGTTTTTGTGACCGCGACCCTGCCACCCTTTGCACGCGTTGGGGGCACGATTGATGCGACCGTTTCTGCAATTGGGGACTCCAGCAGCCTTCTGGGCGGGACATTGATCATGACGCCTCTCAATGCGGCGGATGGCCAAATCTATGCCGTCGCGCAGGGCACCATTCTGGCAGGCGGAGCGGTTGCCGAAGGCGATGCCGCGACCGTGACACAGGGGGTGCCGACTTCTGGTGTGATCCCATCAGGTGCTCGGGTCGAGCGTGAGATCGAGTTTGATCTCTCGTCGCTCAATTCCATGCGACTTGCGCTGCGTGAGCCCGATTTTACCACGGCCGGCCGCATCGAGCGAGCGATCAACAATGAATTTGGTCGCAATGTCGCGGTGATGCGCGATTCAGGTACTGTCGAAGTCAACATCCAACGCACCAATGCGCGCTCGACAGCGCATGCCGTGGGGCGGATGGAGAACGTGCTGGTTGAACCGCAACGAAAGGCACGTGTGGTCGTAGACCAGCGCTCCGGTACGATTGTGATGGGCAGCGATGTGCGCATCTCCAACGTGGCGGTCGCCCAAGGGAATCTGACACTGCGTGTCGAGGAAGCTCCGCTGGTCTCACAACCCAATCCGTTTGCTGATGGCGAAACCGTTGTGGTTCCGCGGACTGGAGCCGCCATCGAAGAAGAAGACGGTATCCAGCTTGCAGAGGTGCCCGAAACCACTTCGCTATCTGAGGTTGTCTCTGGTCTCAATGCGCTGGGCGTTTCACCAAGGGACATGATCGACATTCTAAAGAGTCTCAAGGCTGCAGGGGCGCTGCATGCGGAGTTCGTCGTGCGTTGACCCGCGTGACATCAGCCCCCTGACCAAACACCCCGGGAGACCCGCCCGGGGTGTTTTTTTGTTAGCCTGGATGAGCGCGCGGGGCCGAGCTGTGTACTCATCGCAAGCGACTTTCAATAGGTGCTGGCATCCGTGCGTGTTGCGAACTGACGCGGCAGACTGGGTGCCACTTTGTGTATGAGAGCCTAAGTGTTGTGCTGCTTGGGCCAAGCTATGCGGCGAGAGATGCGCACCGATTGCTGGGGAGGTCCTGATCTTGACCCAGCCGGCGTATGTCTTGGGGCTTGCCTGCGTGGTATCCGTCTGATGCCTTCGTGCGAGATTGTCCGACCTCAAAAGCCTGTTCAATAAACAGTAAGCGCTGTCGCCACCCCACGCCTGTTCAGCTTTACGGGGTGAAGTTCCAAGGTAGCAGCTCGTCGATCCTGCTGGCCGGGTGACCGGCGGCGATGGCTTCCAGGGTCGCCTTCAAATAGGCAAAGGGCGCGACGCCGTTGATCTTCGCGGTGGCTATCAGGGAGGCGATGCGGGCCCAGGTGCGGCCGCCCTCGTCGTGGCCGGCGAAGAGTGCGTTCTTTCTTGTCAGGGCGATCGGGCGGATCAGGTTTTCGACGGCGTTGGAGTCCATCTCGACGCGGCCGTCGTGGAGGAAGGTCTGCAGGCCGCCCCACTGGCGGTGGATGTAGGTCAGCTTCTCGCCGAGGCGCGACTTGGCCGAGATACGCAGACGCTGTGCCTGCAGCCAATCACCGAACTCGGCCACGAGGGGCGCGCTGCGGGCCTGACGGGCCGACAGACGTTGGCCCGGGCCCATGCCCCGGATCTCGGCCTCGATGCGGTAGAGCTCAGCGATCCGGCGCAGGCCCTCGGCGGCGATTTCCGAGCCGTCGCGGTCGAAGACCTCCTTCAGCTTGCGCCGCGCATGCGCCCAGCAGTGGGCCACCGTGATCGGCGCGCCGCCCTTGCGGGACGGGCGCGTCAGCCGGTCATAACCGGTGTAGCCGTCGAGCTGCAGGATACCGTCGAAGCCCTGAAGGATCTGTTCCGCGTGGGCGCCGGCGCGGCTGGGCTGGTAGGTGAAGACGACACCGGGCGGGTCTTCTCCGCCCCATCCGCGATCATCGCGGGCCAGGGCCCAGAGGTAGCCGGTCTTGGTTCGGCCGCGTCCGGGGTCGAGGACCGGAGCCGTGGTCTCATCCATGAACAGCTTTCCGGAGGACTTGATGTGTTCCGCCAGCCGGTCGACCACGGGGCCGAGGTGGAAGGCGGCGGTGCCTGCCCAGTCCGCCAGGGTGCTGCGGTCGACTTGGATGCCGGAGCGCGCCAGGATCTGGCCTTGGCGGTAGAACGGCAGGTGGTCCGCGAACTTCGAGACCAGCACATGAGCGATGGCGCCCTCGGTCGGCAGACCGCCCTCGATCAGCCGCGGCGCGGCGGGCGCCTGGGTGACCCCGTCCGAGCAAATGCGGCAGGCATACTTCGGCCGGATGTCGACCAGCACACGAAGCTGCGCAGGCACGATGTCCAGACGTTCGGTCCGATCCTCGCCGATCTGGTGCATGCGGCCGCAGCCGCAAGGACACTCAAGGCTCGCCGGTTCGATGACACGCTCGATGCGCGGCAGGTCCGCGGGCAGATGGCCGAGATTGCGCTGCCGTGTCGCGCGCGGGGTCTGGGTGGAGGGGGCGGCCTGCTCCCTGCGGGTCTCGACCTCGGCGACGGCGGTTTCCAGGTCTTCGAAGGCAAGCTGCCGGTCGTCATCACTCAGCTTCTCGGACCGTTTGCCATGCACGACATGGTTCAACTCGGCCACGAGATGCTCGAGCCGCCGGTTGGCTTCCTTCAGGGCGCCGTTTTCCTGCAGCACCGCCAGAACGGCGGCGCGCTGGCTCTCAGGGATCGCGGACAGGTCGATGGGCGGGGCGTCGGGCATGGCTGGATTATACCGGGCCCGGGGCGCCAATGCCCGGTTATTCAATAGGCTGAGTCACTCTGCCACAGCCGGTCGGCGCACCTCCAGAGATCGAACCCTGCGCCAGTCCAAACCGGCAAACAGGGCCTCGAACTGCGCCCGGTTCAGGGTCATTGCCCCATCGCGGATCGCGGGCCAAGTGAAGGTGTTTTCTTCCAGCCGTTTGTAGGCCATCACGAGTCCGCTGCCGTCCCAGAACAGGATCTTCAACCGGTCGGCGCGCTTCGACCGGAACACGAAGACCGTGCCCGTGAACGGATCCTCGGCAAGCGTCGACTGCACGAGCGCTGCCAGGCCGTCATGGCCTTTGCGGAAGTCCACCGGTTTTGTCGCAACCAAAATCCGGAGGCCCTGTGAGGGCATCAGCATGGCGAGGTCCCGAGCGCATGCGCGATCTCGGCGATCCGGGTCGCGGGCGTGCCGGGCGCCAGCTCGATCCTGACTTCGCCTGAGACGATCCGGATCACCTCTTTCGGTGCCGCCATGTCCGGTTCCGGCAGCACCTCCGGCACATCGCAGACTACCAGCGGGGCGAAGACCGGTTCGTCCAGCTCCGCTGCTGGCAACACCAGCTTCCCCTGCTTCGCCAACCGGCGCCAGGCCGACAGCTGGTTTGGCAAGACTCCATACCGCGCCGCCACGCCATTCACTGTCGCGCCCGGTTCGAGCGTATCCGCCACTGCCCGGGCCTTGGCTTCATCCGGCCACCGCCGGTGACCCGACGCGTAGATCTCCACGCCCAACGATTTGAGAAACGAATTTGTAGTGCACATTGCGAAACGCACTCCCCACTGTGAGATGTGCAAGATCTCGCAGTACGGGATAGGCGCTACAACGTGGGGCCGGGACAGCGCTTACAATAAACAGACAGCCTCGCCATACGTTTTGGTGTGCGATAGGGGCCCTTGCGCTCTGGTTGAGCTGTTTCGACAAGGGCAGAAAGCGGGGCGCATGGCATGAAAAAGCCCCGCGCAGCGTAGGCTGGGCGGGGCGGTGAAATCATGCTCTGAGGCTTGATCTATGAGGGGTAATAGCTCCTGACGAGGGCGCTGGCGATCAGGCTCCAACCGTCCGCGACGACAAAGAATGCCAGTTTGAAAGGCAAGGAAACCAGTGCCGGTGGAACCATCATCATCCCCATCGACATCAGGATTGCCGCAGTCACGAGATCGATGACCAAGAAGGGAAGAAAGACAAGAAACCCGATTTCGAATGCGCGTGTGATCTCGGAAAGCATAAAGCTCGGGATCAACACGGAGAGCGGCGATTCAGGTGAAGGGTCACTTCCCTCTGTGCCTGGGCGCAGATCGGCGATGGCGTAGTAGGTGTCTGGATCCAACCGGTTGGCCATGAAGACCCGGAACGGTTCGACAGCGCGTTCAAGCGCTGGCACAACTTCCAGTTCCTCGTCGATCAGTGGTGCGATTCCGGTCTCCCATGCTTCGGTAAAAACGGGTTCCATCACGAAATAGGTCAGGAACATCGCAAGGCTGATCATGAGCATGTTCGGCGGGGCTTGCTGCAACCCGATCGCCTGACGCAGGATCGACAGAACCGTGATCAGGAAGGGAAAACAGGTAAGCATGACCAGCAAGCCCGGCGCCACACTGAGAACAGTGATAAGCAGGATCAGCTGGATGGTGCGGGCCGAGATCGATTGACCATCTGCGAGATTAAGGCTCAATTCTTGCGCCAGCGCTACCTGGGGCTGTGCCAGCAGCGCAAAGACTGCCAACACGCCCAGAGCGAGAAATTTTCGTGTCATCCCAAACCGCTTTGCAGATCGGCGATTTCCGTCAGGCGCACGGCCAATTGACCGGCCTGATCGCCTTCCATTTCTTCAAGTTGTCCCCGTGCCACCAGCCGGTCGCCAACGTAGAGATCCACCGGATCCTCTACCTTCTTGTCGAGGGTGAGGATGGCGTTTTCGCCAAGGTTGACGAGATCGCGGATAAGGGGGCGTGCTTTGCCCACCGATACGATCACCTCAACCGGAACCGACACAAACGGATTGCTTGCTTCGGCCGCTTTGGGGTTCAGTTCGCCAGTCTCATCCATATTGGCTTTCCTCTTTGAATTGATAGGAGAAGGCATCGATTGAATCTCGGATCGATTCGATCAGGGCCTCGGAATTCAGTTCGCGCTCGCTTTGGCCAACGCGTAGTTGTGCTTGACCGGCAGAGAAACTCGCATCTTCGCGCACGCGGACGTTGAAGGCCGGGTTTTCACCAAGGAGCGCGCGAATCGCATTGCCTTCACCTGCGGCCGCAACAATCTCCATGGGCTCGTTGATCTGGCCTTTGGCCATTTCATTGAGGTGGTCGATCACATGGTGCCCAAAAGTGGCGGCCATCGTGTCGGGGAGGATCACGGAAGTCAGCACTTTGAACATGGGATCGAGCGATTCCATCAACTGAGACTGCGCCTCATGATACGTAAAACTCAGATCCTCCAACGAGGTTGCAAGGGTCGCGGAGACATGTGTTGCCTCTTTGTCTTTGGCCTCGACCGCATCGTCCCATCCGGCTGTGTAGCCCTTTTCAAAGGAGACGAGCTTCGCCTCCTCCACCAGTTCCTCGGAAAAGCTGCTGACGGGTTCAACCGGGGTCTTAACTCCGAAGTCCTCCAGCAAATGAGCAATTGTCATCACGCACGCTCCTCGTTGTTTTCTTCCAGCCAGCCGCGAAGAATCTGCACGGTTTCTTCTTGGCGCTCGCCGATCATGGACCGCAGACGATCCACGGGATCATCGCTCATCCCGCCGCCACCGCCGCCAAAGCCTGCCAGGCCATCGCCCATGCCGGGCAGGTCACCCAGAGGCTGGAACCCGCCGTCGCCGCCGTCGATTTCCCCATCCAGGGCAATATTTGCGCCAAGGTCGGGGTTGGTCATGAAGCCAGCGTCGCCGCCGCTCATGTCGGGAAGCTCTGGCAAACCTCCGGCGGCCACACCATCCGGAGAGGGAAGCGCCTGAACCGATGCGCCATTGCCTGCGAGAATCGGACGGACCACAAAGAGACCGAGGATCAGAGCGACGATTGCCAAGGCAGCCATCTGAATGATCGACATCACGTCAAAGTAGAGATTGTCGAAAACCGAGGATTTGACTTCTGTGCCCTGCGGCTCCACGTTGGGGAGATCCATGGACTTAAGCGTGATCACGTCACCGCGCTCTGCGTCAAAGCCGACAGCGGCGGAAATCAATTCACGCAGCGCTTCGAGCTCTTCTTCGGGGCGAGGTTCGAAAGCGGCCTCACCCTCTGCTGTCTCAGTCGTGACACCATTAATCAGCACCGCGACGGTGAGGCGCTTGATCGCACCCGGGCCGCGCACGATTTCCTTTTCTGTCTCGGAAATCTCATAGTTCACGCGTTCCCGGGTTGCATTGGTGCTGGCCTTGGAGCCTTCACCGTTGCCGGCGTCTCCATCCGGAATATTGGAGGCAACAGTGACTTCTCCGGCCTGATTTTGAGAGGAGTCGATGCGCTCTTCGACATCGGTGCTGATCGCAACACGACTTTGCGGATCGACTCGTTTTTCTCGAATGGATTCGGTGTCTGTGATCGTCTCGACACTGATTTCCACAACAGCATTGCCTTGGCCAACCCGCGCTTCGACGAGTCGCAGGACACGCTCGCGCAGGGTTTGTGATCTGTCGTCAGTGCCCGCACCCGCAGCCGCGGCGGCCTCAGGCGAGCCAATAAGCGCGCCGTTGGCGTCGATCACAGCGACGTTGTCAACCGCGAGCCCGGCAACAGCCGAGGCAACAAGGAAGCGAATCGCGTTTGCCTGCGATGGCGTGATGGGCGAACCCATCGGTGTCACAGAAACAGAAGCGGTCGGTTCAATTGTCCTTTGGAACGGGTTGCTGCCGGTGTTGGCAATATGGACCCGTGCCTGGCTTACATGAGGATTCGCAACGATTGTTCGCGCCAGTTCGCCTTCTTTGGCGCGCCAATAGGCCGCGTCAAACATTTGCGAAGTGGTTCCAAACCCACTTAGCGAATCGAGCAGCTCGTAGCCTTTGCCGCCGTTTGCAGGCAGGCCTTGGCTTGCGAGCGTCATTCGCAGCTCGTCGCGTTTGCTGGAGGGCACGTAAATCGACCCGCCACGTACTTCATAGTCGACACCACTTTGTTCCAAAGCGCTGACAACATCTCCGGCTGAGCTGCTTTCGAGCCCAGCATATAATAGTTGCATGGATGGCTTGTTCGCCACCAAGGACATGAGGAAGAAAGTAAAGATCACGGCGAGAGTCGCCCCGATCGCCATCATCCGCTTCCGCTTGTCCAAACCTGCCCAGACATTCTTGATCTGCTGCACATTAACCTCCGTCGCACCGGCGTTCTCTCCGGCCTGCAACCCTTTTCTCCGATTGGCCTTAACATTCGGTTAGTTCCTGTCGGGTTATGAACAGGGTGCACGACGTTTTAGGGATAGCCATGACAGACGCTGTAGCTGATGTAGAAACGGATCAACCGGCGAAGAAGAGCAAGATGCCCCTTATCATAGGGCTCGTACTTGGAATCGCAGGCGCAGGAGGCGGTTTTTATGCCGTCCAGTCAGGCCTTCTTCCTTTTGGTAACACACCCGCGCCCGAAATGGCGCAGGCCACCAAAGAGGCGCCAGAAGGCGTGGACAAAGGTGAGTCGGCGGAAGAGATCGCCAATCTCGCCTTTATTGAAATGGAGCCAATTGTTGTCACACTGAATAGAGCCAGTGGGGTCCAACAACTTCGGTTCCGAGCGCAACTTGAGGTCAATCAAGCCGATCAGGATGAGGTTGAAACAGTCCTCCCCCGGGTTGTCGACGTTCTGAACAGCTACCTGCGGGCGCTAGAGCTGGAGGATCTTACCGATCCGATGGCACTGCCAAAACTGCGGGCACAGATGCTACGGCGAATCAATATCGTAACCGGTCAGGGCCGCGTGCGTGATTTGCTGATCATGGATTTCGTACTCAACTAGGAGGACAGGATGGAACTTATAGCTGATATCCTGCTTGCGGCCGGAGCACTGGGTGCCGGGTTTTATTGCCTGGTGCTGTCGCGCCGACTGAAACGCTTTAACGATCTCGAAAAAGGGGTCGGAGGCGCGGTGGCGGTGCTCTCGTCGCAGGTGGACGATCTGAACAAGTCGCTGGTTGCGGCTCGAAAAATGTCTGACGGCTCTAGCCAGGCGCTGGAACAGCTGACCGGGCGCGCCGAATCTGTGGCGCACAAGCTGGAGCTGATGATGGCGTCTATGCACGACATCGCGCCTCAGCAGGACGCCAAGGCAAAACCTGCGGCCACCGAGGAAACCGATGCACTTGCAGAGGCTTACCAGGCAGAGGCTCAGGCTGAAGCTGCAGAGCAGGCCGACGCGCAGGAAGAGGCCAAACCGGCTGGCCTGATGTTTGTTCGGCATAGCCGCAGTCAGAATCGGGTGGCGTGATGGCGAAGGCGAACAAGTCTCAAAAGATGGAAAAAGCGCGGCGCGGCACTTTGATGCTGTTGGCTGTTTTCCTGATGGGCTCTGCGGTGGTGCGAATCGCACTCGAAGCGGCTCCGGCGATTGCGCGGGAGGTTGCAGATATCAAATCGGATGAAGCGCCTGTCGAAAAACCGGTGGCTGCGACGGGTCTCGCTTCGGTGCCCGATTCCGCAGAGATGCAAGCCATGCTTGCTGCGTTCCAAAAGCGCGAAGAAAAACTGGCGGCTCGTGAAGCTGAGGTGGAAGATCGGATGCGGGCCCTGGAGATCGCCGATCAAGCCATCGATAAAAAGCTGCAGGATCTTGAGGAGGCTGAGCAAAAGTTGCTGGCCACTCTGGCGCTGGCTGACGGCGCTGCCGAGCAGGACGTCACCACGCTGACAACAGTCTATGAACAGATGAAGCCTAAGGATGCTTCTGCTCTGTTTGAAGAAATGGACCCTACGTTTGCAGCCGGGTTTCTTGCACGCATGAAACCGGAAGCCGCGGCGGGTATCATGGCAGGGCTGAGCCCCGAGGCTGCATACACGATCAGTGTCGTGCTTGCGGGACGCAACGGCGAGGTGCCCAAGGAGTAACTTGGGCCCTCACTCAGTCTTTTTTAACAAGACTGCATTACTCTTGAGACAGTGACGGAATTTGGAGCTTACCTATGATCGGGATTGTAGGGATCATTGTGATCTTTGCCATGGTGTTTGGTGGTTATTTGCTTGCCGGCGGCAAGCTGGGCATCATTCTCAAGTCACTGCCATTCGAGATGATGATGATTGGCGGTGCTGCCGTTGGTGCGTTTCTCATCAGCAATGACATGGGTGGTGTGAAACACACGCTCAAGGACATGGGCAAGGTCTTCAAGGGGCCGAAATGGAAACCGGACGACTATAAGGATCTTCTGTGTTTGCTGTTTGCCCTCATCCGAATTGCGCGTGCAAACCCGGTTGAGGTGGAGCAACATATTGAAGACCCTGAAAACTCGGCTGTGTTCGGTAAGTACCCCAAGATCCTTGCGGACAAAGAAGCGATCAACCTGATCAGCGATACCATGCGCTCGGCTTCCATGAACTATGACGATCCGCACCAGGTCGAAGAGGTTCTCGAAAAACGGATTGAAGCCAACCTTCACCATGCGCTGCATTCCAGCCACGCACTGCAGACGATGGCGGATGGTTTGCCCGCGCTTGGGATTGTTGCGGCCGTTCTGGGCGTGATCAAGACGATGGCCTCGATCGATCAACCGCCAGAAGTTCTGGGCAAGATGATCGGCGGCGCTCTTGTTGGGACGTTCCTGGGTGTTTTCCTGTCCTATGGTCTGGTCGCGCCATTTGCCGGCAAGGTGAAATCCGTGGTCGAAGAAGACGCGCATTTCTATCAGCTTATCCGCGAGGTTCTTGTGGCGAACCTTCACAACCACGCCGCAGCGATTTGTATTGAGGTGGGCCGTCAGAACACGCCATCCCACATTCGGCCCGGGTTCTCCGAGCTGGAGGAAGCTTTGAACGAAGTGAAACAGGGCGCAGCATGATATCGCGAGCAATCGCATTTGCGACTGCAGTAGTGGTCGCTGGATATGCAGAAGCACAAACAATCGTAACACGCTCGGGAGAGCACGACACATTCACCCGCTTGGTGATGCGTCTACCCGACGGTGTCGAGTGGTCACTGACCCAAAATGAAAACGTCGCGACCGTCAATGTTGGGTCTCCGACAGCTGTCTTTAACACGCAATCCGTGTTCGATCTCATTCCCCGTACCCGCATTCGCTCCGTGAGTCAGGCTGCCCCCGGTCAACCGCTGCGTATTGATCTCGGGTGTGAGTGTAGCGTCGATTATTACCAGCAGTCCGATGGCTACTTGGTGATCGACGTGCGCGAGGGGCGCCCGCTGGCTCTGGCGGAACCGTCCGATCGTGCAAGCCTGCCGCTTACCTTTCCGAGCGCTCGCGCAGGGCGTGACTTCAACATCGACTCGCGTGATCTTGCCAGTGCGCGCGTTGCCATGGGCCTTGAAGATGCAGTTGAGCAGACATTCGGATCCGCGAAGCGACAACCGCTCCATACGGGTCCGGTAGAGATCCCTTTGCTTGGTGATGAAACCGTTGTTGCGCCTTCGCAAAAGGTCGAAGATGTCGCCGTGCCGGACACCAAAGATGACGATGACAAGCCTTCGCCTGAGACACTGACTGCGGATTCAAGTCTGCTCATGGATCTTGAGGAGAATCGTCGTGCGGCGTTGGTCAACGATACCGAGACACGGTTGCTACAACAAATCGGGCGTGCCAGCGATCAGGGTCTTCTCAAGCCGAATGAACAGGGCCAAGCGGCGCTTCAGCTCGACCCTTTGGGGAACGAGAATCGGCCTCTCAATCCTCTGGACAACATGTCCGTTACATCTGCAATTGATCGTGAAACAGGTCTTTTTGCAGTATCCAATGGTCGTGATGAGGCTGCATCTCATTGTATTCCAGACCTTGAAATAGCGGTTCAAAAATGGGGTAAGGAAACACCATTTGCAGAGCAGATTGGCGCCTTGAGAAACGAAATTCTCGGTGAGTTCGATCAACTCAATCGCGATGCGACCCTGAAACTCGCGAGGACATACCTCTATTTTGGCTTTGGCGCGGAGGCGGTTTCGACGCTTCACATGCTCTCCGAGAGCAATCTCAAGCCGCGCTCGCGTGAGATCATGACGACAATGGCGCAGATCCTCGATGGGGAAGAACTTCCTGTAAATACGATTTTTTCCGGCCAGCAAACCTGTAGTGGCGGCGCCGCCTTCTGGGCTGCGATGGCGGACGGCGTCGTTAAAAAGGGGGCAAACTCTGACGCAATTCAGCAGACCTTTGCACGTTTGCCCGCGCATCTGCGTGTCCAACTTGGTGCGCGCATGACCAGGCTCTTTGCTGAAGCCGGAGACCCAAGCGTTGCAAAAGCGACGTTGCGGTCTGTTGATCGCACCGGGGTCGAAGGGGTGCCGGATCGCAACCTGGCAGAGGCGGCAATTGCGGAGCTTGACGGTGACACGGATGCGGTGGCTCGCAACCTCACAGAAGAAGTTGCGGAGCAAAGCCAAAACACCCCGCTCGCGCTCATCGAACTTGTCGAATTGAGTTATGCGGAACGTCGGGCGCTTTCCCCGGATGTTCCGGATCTGACGGCCTCCTACGAGCTTGAGTACCGAGACGCCGCATTGGGTGCAGAACTGCGAAAAGCCGAAGTTATGGCGTTGGCGCTGACCGGTAGTTTTGACGCGGCATTCAAAAAGAGTGCCAAGCTTGAAGAGCGCGATGGGCTCATGGCGCGAGATTCTGTAAATACCCCGCTGATGACACTGCTTACTGAGAACGCGGATGACGTGACCTTCTTGAAGTACGCTCTGATCTTTGCTCACGAGGCAGGTGCGACGCGTGCGGGCCAGGTTGGGGACATCATTGCGCGCCGGTTGCTTGATCTGGGTTTTGCAGAGCAGGCGGAGATGATCCTGCGCAAAATGAGCCTCGAACCTCAAAATGAAGACCGCCGCATGATGAGTGCAGAGGCGCATCTGCAATTGGACCAACCCCAACGCGCCCTGGTGGAACTTATGGGGCTCGAAGGTCAGCAGGCTGATCGCATGCGCGCAGAGGCGCTTTGGCGCAACAAGGAATATGAACGCGCAAGCGAATACATGATGTCGGCGCAAGACCTGGACGGTGCCGCACGGGGGTTCTGGCTGTCCGAGGATCTGGAGGCTGTGGAGGCCATCAGTGAGGACGCAGCTCCGTTTCGGTCTGTGGCCGAGGTGACCAAGCAGATCGATTCCGCTGTGCGTGAACCCGAAGGATTGCCGCCTTTGGCCGAAGCGCGCGCGCTGGTAGAGAGCAGCGTCGGCGCAAGATCTTCGATTGAGGAGCTGTTGCGCAAAGTGGAGCGCACGCCAGATGAAGTCGAGGATTGACCTACAACGGACGTGGTTTCGCGACAGAATACGAATGGCCGCGCTCTCTGAGTTCGGCCATTTCGCTTTGCACTGATAACACTTTGTAAAGCATAGCGGCCTAGCTTGAGGACTAGGGAAGAATCCTCATCTGGAACAGGCAGAATGCCAGTGCATGACGATAGACACGCCGGGCGCAACGCGCGGAATTTGTTTGCTGTAGAACGTGGGACAGGCCATGTTGCTGCAGCTTTTGGCATTTCGGCCTCTCTAGATCAGACTTCAGCCCCCTCTCACTCCCGGTGCTTATGCACTGCCGGACCGCTTCTGATCGCTTTCACATAAGAGAAAATCCGTGCCGAATCTGTCAGTCAAAGAGCTCTTTAGTCCGACCATCCTTTTGGCGATGGCGCTGATGGCGATTATCGTGATGATGATCCTTCCGATGCCTGCTTGGGTGTTGGATGTGGGTCTTGCAACTTCGTTTGCGCTCGCCATCCTTATCTTCACCATCACCTTGTTCATTGAACGGCCACTGGATTTTTCATCCTTTCCAACGATCCTGCTTGGTTCGCTCATGCTGCGTTTGTCTCTCAACGTGTCTTCGACCAAGCTTATTATCGGGCAGGGGCACACCGGCACTGATGCGGCAGGGAACGTGATTGAGGGCTTTGCCAATTTTGTGATGGGAGGCAGTGTATTCCTCGGCCTGGTGGTCTTTGGGGTGCTGCTCATCGTGAACTTCATGGTGATCACCAAAGGTGCCGCACGGATGGCAGAGGTTGGCGCGCGTTTTGCCCTTGATGGGATGCCGGGCAAACAGCTCGCGATCGACAGCGATATGTCAGCTGGTGCGATTGATCATGCAACAGCCAAGGAACGGCGCGAAACAGAACAGCGGGAAACCACCTTCTTTGGCTCCTTGGATGGTGCCTCGAAGTTTGTGAAAGGGGATGCCATCGCGGGCCTTCTCATCACGCTTCTCAATCTGATCATGGGTCTGATCATGGGAATCTTGATCCATGGGATGCCTGTCGCCACTGCATTTGAAACCTACGCGATCCTGACGGTGGGGGATGGCCTGGTATCGCAGATCCCCTCAGTCATCATCTCCATCGCGGCCGCTCTTTTGCTCGCGCGCGGCGGGGCGTCCGGCTCGACAGACACCGCGATTTTCTCTCAGTTCTCCAAATATCCTGGGGCAATTGGGGCCGTTGCGGTCCTGATGGTGCTCTTCGCGCTGGTGCCCGGCCTCCCCTTCGTACCATTTATCGCGGGTGGAGGCGCGCTGGGCTATCTCGCGTATCGCGTCAAGACAAACAACGACGCAGCCGCCCAGGAAGAGATCGACGCCAAGGTTGAGGAAGTGCAATCGCCCGAAAAGACCAAGGCCCTGGGAGACATCCTCGACCTTGACGATCTGCATCTTGAGTTCTCTCAGGACCTTGTTTCAATGGTGCTGGATCCCGGCACCGGGCTTGATGCCCGTATCGCGAATATGCGCACCCATGTGGCGACAACCTTCGGGCTGATCCTGCCGGAGATCCGGCTCACGGATGAGGCTGAGCTCGAGAATGGCACCTATGTGGTGCGTATTCAGGGGGTCGAGCAGGCGCGTGGTACGCTTCACCCGGACATGGTGTTGGCGCTTATGCCCGACAATCACGCGGCATTGCCCTCTGGCACCGATGTGACGGAACCTGTTTACGGTGCACCAGCGCGCTGGATTGCAACCAAACATCAGGAAGATGCTGCGCTGATGGGGGCGACGGTTGTATCGCCGCCGGAAATTCTTGCGACGCACCTCCTGGAGGTCGTGAAGCAGAGCTTCCCGCGTCTGCTGACGTTGAAGGCTCTGCGGCGCCTGCTGCGTGAAATGACCGAGCTAAGTGATGAATTCCGCGCCAATGCCAACAAGAAGCTTCTGGATGAACTGATCCCAGATAAGGTGCCGATTGATACGCTCCATGCGGTTCTTCGCCTGCTCTTGGAGGAGCGAGTATCGATCCGGAACATGCCTTTGATCCTCGAGTCCATCGCCGAAGCCCGGATGCGAACAACCTCGCCTGAACTGATCACAGAACATGTTCGACAGCGCCTCGGATTCCAGCTCGTTGCAGAGATGAAGCGCGAAGACGGAACCATCCCGCTGGTTCAGCTCGCCCCGGAATGGGAAGATGCCTTTACCACCTATCAGGTGGAGACCCAATCTGGCCTCGATATCGCGCTGCCGCCTGACACCTTCAACAAGCTTGTCGATGCGATGAGCGAGAAGATCAATCAGGTCACCGAACAGGGGATTTTTGCTGCGATCGTCACCTCGACGCGTCGTCGCCGGTATTTGCGCACTATCCTGCGCTCGCGCGGTATCCAGAACCCGGTTTTGTCGTTCGAAGAGATTGGTCTGGAGGCGCGCCCTGCATTGGTGGGCATGGTCGCGGCATGAATTTCGTAGGCATAACGCCAGAGCTCATGGCCTTGTTTGGCGCGGGCTTCTGGCACGCCGCCATCGTGTTCCTGCGCATCGGGGCAATGACCTCGATCATGCTCGGGTTTGGCGAACAGCTGATCCCGACACAAATTCGCCTCGTCGCCGGATTGGTGTTCACCGCAATCGTCGCGCCGGCCCTGCCACAGATGCCGATGCCCCAAACCGTCATGCAATATGCCGGGCTCATGGCGACAGAAGTTGTCGTTGGTCTGGCTCTTGGACTTGGTTTGCGCATGTTCATGCATATGCTGCAAACGGCGGGATCGATTGCCGCGCAATGTACCTCACTGAGCCAGGTTCTCGGTGGGGCAGGTGCGGATCCGATGCCGGCTCTGGGGGCGGTGCTGTGGATTTCGGGGATTGCAGTGGCGGTGATGCTCGATTTTCACATCCATGCAGCACAATTGATGATCCGTTCCTACGACCTGTTTCCCGTTGGTATCTTTCCGAGCGCTTCTGGTCTCTCCGAGTGGGGAGTGCATCGGGTCTCGGCGACTTTTGCGCAGGCCTTTACACTGGCTGCGCCGTTCCTGATCACAGCCGTTGTGTACAACCTCACCTTGGGGGTCATCAATCGCGCAATGACGCAACTAATGGTGGTATTTGTCGGTGCTCCCGTAATCACATTTGGTGGTCTCGCGATCCTGATGATTGGTGCGCCGATGATGCTTGAGGTCTGGGGGCACGGACTTTTGATGTTCTTTGCCGATCCCGGAGTTGGGATGCCATGAGCGACGAAAACGACGATTCAGACAAGTCATTTGAGCCGACACCTGAAAAGCTTCGAAAAGCGCGACAGGAGGGGGACGTTCCCAAATCGAACGACCTTCTGCAGGCGGCGTCTTACTTGGGTCTCTTGATTGCATTTTATACTGCGGGCCGTTCGTCGATTGAACAGCTCGGCACAGTTCTGATGAGCATGATTGACCAACCTGACCGGTTGGCGCCTGTGTTTTTCGGAGATGGAATTGCAGCGCCAGTGGCTTGGGAGTTCATCTCAGACGCGCTGACGTCTGTCATCGCATGGTTCGCCGTGCCTGCCGCTCTGGTGATTTTGGCTGTATTCGCTCAAAAAGCGATGGTGTTTGCACCCAAGAGAATTCAGCCGAAACTGTCTCGCCTTTCAATCATTAAGAACGCCAAAAACAAATTTGGACGGTCCGGTTTGTTTGAATTCGCCAAGAGCTTTTTCAAGCTCTTGCTGTATTCGATCACGCTGGGCGTATACCTCTCGTGGCGCCTGCCAGAGATGATCGCCTCCGTGGGCACAAGCCCTTTTACGGTCGTGCCGTTTCTTGTGCAGCTTGCGATGGAATTCCTGATCCTGACATTGATCATCGCGCTGGCGATCGGTCTTGTGGACGCGCCATTTCAGCAGGCTGAGTTCATTCGCAAGAACATGATGTCACGCAAGGATGTCATGGATGAGATGAAAAACTCCGAGGGTGATCCTCACACGAAAGGGCAACGGAAACAAAAAGGACGCCAGATTGTCAGCAAGCAAATTGCGGCCGCGGTGCCAGAAGCTGATGTGGTTATTGTGAACCCGACCCACTATGCGGTTGCGCTGAAATGGAGCCGTGTTTCGGGGAGCGCGCCTGAATGTGTTGCAAAAGGCGTCGATGGGGTGGCGGCAATGATCCGGGAGATCGCGCAAGAAAACGGCGTGCCTCTTCACAGTGATCCACCAACGGCGCGCGCCCTATATGCCACCGTCGAGGTGGGTGAAGAAATCGCAGAAGAACACTATGCACCGGTCGCCGCAGCGATCCGTTTTGCAGAAGAAATGCGCAAAAAGGCAAAAGAGAGCATCCTATGAAGCAGGACAAAATGCTTGCCCAGATGCAAGCTGTCACCAACGCGGTCTATCTGCGCGAACATGCCAAGATTAAGCCGATTCTAGATCGTGAGGCGCAGCTTCGCGGGAATCTTGCAATGCTGAAGCAACAGGTCGAAGAATCTCGGGCGCTTGTGGAGCAAAGCCACGAGATCAAAGCGCTTGGTGTCGATTTGCACTGGCAGAAGTGGCATACAAATGCGCGCCGCGATATCAATCAGGATCTCGCGCAGGTGACGGCACAAAAGTTCCGGGCAATGGATAAGCTTCGCCAGGCTTTTGGGCGCAAGCACGCCGTAGAGACGATGGAGCAACAGTTTAAGTCGGACGCCAAGGAGCGGCGCAACAAGATGTTGTTTGATCGACTGATGGATCTCGACTGACTGCCTTTCATGCGCTGAGCGCATATTGCCACCTTGATAGGTGTTATCGGAAGCGCTGCCTGGCGTGATCAGGAATACCCTCAAAGAACAACCTCTTTGTCAGGACCAGCTTGGCCCTGCGAAAAGATCAGACTTTCCGGCATTGGGGGAGAACGCTGCAGTCTCGAACGCGTCTCTCAAGAGGCGATCTGATGTTCTTAAAGACCACACAAAGAAAGAGCCGCCTCCAATACTGGACGCGGCTCTTAAAGTTTGAGGGGCTTGCCGATCTCTGGGTCAGACGTCTTGACGGGTGATATCAAGGATCAATACGTCGACAACGTCTTTACCGAGGAAGCGGCGCGCTTCTTCTCGTAGTGAAGTGCGCAGGGGGTCGAGGATCTCCGATCGGGTGAAGGCGCCGCGGAACCCACCCATATTCGCATGGTCAAACAAAACGCGCAGGAAGACATCGCGCAGTTTGGGCTCATATGTGTGTACTTTGCCCGACAACCCAGGCTTGGTCTCAAGGCTGAGCGACAAGACCACCATCGCTGTCATCTGGTCGCGTTCGACCACTGGGATTACAAACTGGTTCTTGATCTTGATGAACTCGTTCTGCTCGGTCGGGTCCTCTTCTTCCTCCGCTTCAGAGTGATCTTCGCCAGCCTCATCAGTGGCCATATCATGCGCGTCACCCTTCGCGGCGACCTCTGTCATCTCCGGTGCGGGCGCCAGCATGATGCCAGCGCCGATGCCACCGCCGATGCCCAGGATCAGCATGAGTATGGGAAGCAATTTCGCCATTATAACCTCCTTTAGAACGGCAGAACGGCGTCTAGAACCTGCTGTCCATAGCGCGGTTGCTGCACGTCGGTGATTTGACCACGTCCGCCATAGGACACACGAGCCGAGGCAATCTTGTCATAGGTGACTTCATTTTGGCGGCTTATGTCGTCGGGGCGCACATAGCCAGACACCAGCAACTCGCGCAGTTCGAAGTTGACGCGGAGTTCTTGCGATCCGCTGATGGCCAGCACGCCATTGGGCAGCACATCCACAACTGTCGCTGCAACACGCAGTTCGAGTTTTTCACTGCGGCTGACAGAGCCGCTTCCACCCGAAGAAGACGTGCTTCCGAGGTCAACCAGGTCTGCGCTGCTTGCGCCTTCAGGCAGCCGTTCATCGAGGCGCTGAGGCAGGCCAAGGAGCTGTGGCACCTGCAGGCTTTCGGAGGAGTTCCGAGAGCGTTGTGTATCGTTGGAGATCGAGGCCTTCTCGTTGATTTCGATCACCACGGTAAGAATATCGCCCTTTTTGGTGGCTCGACGATCCCCCAGCAGCGAGCCGCGAGACCCACTCCAGAGTGAAGCGTTGTCAACCGCCCGCGGCGTCTGCGAGGATACAGGCAGGCCCTGATAGAGCATGGCCACATGTTCCTGAGTTTCGTTTGCAGGGGTGAAACTCGGGGGTTTGCCCAAGTGATCCATGCGTGCGCACCCGCCAACAAGGCTGAGGCCGAGGACTGCACATTTGACTGCGAGAAGGGGTTTCATCAATTTACCTCAATATTTCCGTCTGCCCGGATGCGGCCAGTGACCGTCGTGCGCGAGGACAGGTTCATAACGCGGATCAGCTCGCCTTCCGCGCCGCGGCCGAGGGACCGACCTTCGGTTGTGATTTCGAGCCCACCGTGGCGGAAGATCAGTTTTACCAAGTCGTTTCGATCCACGAGCGCAGGCGGTCCGATATCGCCAGCGTGGATCGGGCGGCTGGCATAAAGTGCAATGCGTGCCTCCTGCCCAATGATCTCGTTGGGGCTGCTCAACGCGCCGGGCGACTCGACGTTTTTGAACACGAGGTCGTCGGCGGTGATCACTTCCTTTGCCCGTATGGTCCGGACCGGCACGAGAATGTCGGCCAGCGCGGATTGGGCAAAGAGAATCCCGATGAGAAAAGGCAGGAGTTTCATTTAGCGCACCTGTGTGGTTGCCGACATCATCTGATCGACAGCGGAGATCACCTTGGAGTTCATCTCGTATCCGCGCTGGGCTTCGATCAGTTCGGTGATCTCGCGCACGGCATCAACCGAGCTGTCTTCCAAGTATTTCTGGCGCAGGAAACCGATCCCATCAGCACCAGGTTCGGTGGTGTTGGGCTGGCCGGAGGCCTCGGTCTGCTTGAAGAGGTTGCCCCCCATCGCCTCAAGTCCCTTGGGATTGGTGAAACCAGAGAGGGTGAACTGGCCCAGAAGCTCCGCTTCGATGGTGTCGTTGAAATATGCGTAGACCTCGCCCTCGCCGTTGATGGAGATGGATTTAGCATCCTCGGGAACGGTGATTTCCGGTGAGACCGGGTAGCCATCATTGGTAACGATCAACCCTTCGGCAGAGCGTTTGAAAGACCCGTCACGGGTGTAGGCGGTTTCGCCAGAGGGCAGCGTCACCTCGAAGTAGCCGTTTCCATCAATCGCGAGATCGAGTTCATTGCCGGTTTGCGACAGCGCACCTTGATTGAGGTAAACAGAAACCGCAGCCGGCCGGACGCCGAGGCCAACCTGAACCCCCGTGGGCAGCACCGTGCCATCGGAGGCATTTACCGTCCCGGCACGGGAGATCTGCTGATAGTGCAGGTCCGCAAATTCCGCGCGGCGCGCGTTGTAGGCGGTGGTGTTCATATTGGCCAGGTTGTTGGAGATCGTTTCAACACGCAGTTGCTGCGCGCTCATCCCCGTGGCGGCAATTTTAAGTGCACGCATGGTTATCTCCTATGATTTCATCAAGTTGTCGATGGCCGAGCGGATGCGCTTGTCTTCGTGATCGAGGAAACTCTGCCCCATCTCGTAGGCGCGCTGGACCTCGATCATCCGAGCCAGTTGGTGAATGGTGTTGACGTTGGAGCCCTCAAGAAACCCCTGAAGGACTTGCGCCCCTGCAGCTGGCAACGTCTCGCCTTCCACCCGGAACATCACACCGTCTTCGCGCAGAATCTGAGCGTCTTCATCCGGCACAAAGAGACCGATCTGACCCAGCTGCTGACCATCGGCGCTAAGGGTACCGTCGGCGCCAAATGAAATGCTTTCGGCGCCGCCCGGCACAAACATCGGTGCCTGCCCGGCGTCCAGAACCCGGTATCCGTCCGCAGTTACAAGATCGCCTTCGGCGTTCGGGGTAAAGTTCCCCGCGCGTGTCAGCCTGTTGCCAGCTGGGGTTTCCACCATGAAAAAGCCCTCACCTTCGATCGCAAGATCAAATGTGCCGTTGGTCTGGTTCATGGTGCCCTGCTCGAGCGAGGTGTTGCGAATATTCGCGCGCCCCATCGACAGGCTTTCCTGACCGGGGGCCGACTTGACGTATTCCGAGAAGATCAGCCCTTCGGAGCGATAACCTGTCGTCGCAGAGTTCGCGATGTTATTGGCCACAGCCTGCATCTCGTTCAGCAGACCTGATTGGCGCGATAAAGTCGTGTAGCCGATAGAACCCATTACAGTCCTCCAGTTCCCTGAATCAGGGGAATTACGTGACCGGTAAAGAAGGCGACGAGCGTCTGAGTCATCGTGGCCATCGTCAGCCAGAAAACGACAAGAATCCCCGCAAGCTTAGGAACAAATGTCAGCGACATTTCCTGGATGGATGTCAGCGCCTGAAACAGGCCGACCGTAAGACCGATCACCAGAGCTGCGATGAGAATGGGCAGCGACATGGTGATCGCCGCCAAAATTCCCTGGCGCAGAGTATCGTAGAAAATGCCTTCGGTTAGCATGGCTTAGACCGGCATCCGCAGGATTTCCTGATAGGCTTCAACGACCTTGTTGCGCACCGTTACCGCGGTCTCAACGGCCAGCTCGGTCTGTGCGAGCGCCTGAACAAGCTGATGCGGATCTGCGCCGCCTGTCATGGCTTGCACCGACACTTGCTCGCTGTGTGCAAGTGTATTGGTGAAATCCTGAAAGCTGGTCTTGGCCTGCTCCTGCAGGGAAGTCGGATTGTAATCCGGGTCAACTTTGGTTGCCGGACGTGCAGCGGCATAGCCGGAGGTGGCGGTAAGCGAACGAATATCCATTCTGGATCTCCAATCTGTTCAGGTTAGCGGCGTAAAAGATCCATCAGGGACGACGACATTTGTCGCGTCTGATCGAACATTTTCAGGTTGGCCTCATAGGTACGCTGCGCTTCGCGCGCGTCCGCGATTTCGATCATCAGATCGACATTCGACCCCTCGTAGTGACCGGTTTCATCGGCCAAAGGGTGGGAGGGATCGTAAACTTGCTCCAGTTCGGTGCGGTCGAGTGACACCCGACCAACTCTGACTTGGCTCACATCGGTTTCCAGATCACGCACGGACTGGAAGGACACCGTTTTACGGCGATACCCCGGAGTGTCCGCGTTGGAAATGTTCTCCGATACATGGGTAAGTCGCGCCGCCTGCGCGCGCAGGCCACTCGCTGTCACGGACAGGGATTTGGAAAAGTCGCTCATATCTCAGTCTCCTTGATTAGCTACGGCCAAGGCTGGCGCGCAGGATGTTCATGGACGAGCGGTAGATGGCCAGCGCGCGATCGTGCTGCCGCTTGGCTTCGATCCCGTTCAGGATCTGCTCTTCCAGTGAGACGGAGTTGTTGTTGGGATCTACGGACGACTCGTCGGTTGTGACGGCCCAATCAAACCCGGAACCATTGACGCCATTGATGTGCGACCCGCGTGAAGCGATCATGTCGCCCTGCGCTTCGCTCGCAGCAAAGACCTCTTTGAAAGGTTTGATATCCTTTGCGTGATACCCTGGAGTATCCGCATTTGCGATATTTTCCGATACAAGCGCCTGACGCTTGCCTGCATGGGTCGCCATGGAATAGGCGATATTAAAAACATTCAGTCTTTCGAACACCGGGGCTTCTCCCTCGATCAATTTCAATCAAGGCTTAACCCTGATTCCTTTAGAAATTGTTTTCAGAGGAATGTTGGAGAACCCGCAGATGATGAAATCGATCCAGGCGCTCAGCCAAGAACTGGCCAATACTCGCCTTGCCGCGCCCATGGGCCGGGTGACAGGGATTTCAGGTGGCGAGATCGAAGTCTCAGGTCTGGAAAGCCAGGCGCGGATCGGCGATCGGCTAACCCTGAGACGCGGTAAGAAAGACGATCTGCATGGCGAAGTGCTGGCGATTGGTTCAGACCACATTCGTATGTTGCCCGATACTGCCCCCGAGCGTGCCTCCATCGGGGATGCGGTCCTTTTGTTCCAGACGCCCGAGTTCGCCCCGGATGACAGCTGGGTTGGCCGCGTCATTGATCCCTTTGGGGAGCCTCTGGATGGCAAGCCCATGTTGCGCGGGGTCGAGAGCCGGGACCTGATGGAAAGCCCGCCCAAAGCCGCTGCGCGGCGCGGTCTTGGTAAACGGCTCTCGACGGGTCTTGCCATTCTCAACACCGTGCTTCCGATTGTAACGGGGCAGCGGATCGGTCTTTTTGCCGGGTCTGGCGTGGGTAAATCTACCCTGATGGCGCAGCTGGCGCAGAACATGGAAGCGGACGTCGTCGTGATGGCGCTGATCGGGGAACGCGGGCGCGAGGTCAATCACTTCGTGAAGGAAGTGCTGGGGCCCGAAGGTATGAAACGCGCAGTTGTTGTCGCTGCGACCTCAGACCAATCCGCGCTCGTGCGTAGACGCTGCGCATGGGCGGCGATGTCTGTTGCGGAGCACTTTCGGGATCAGGGGCTGAATGTGCTGTTCATGGCCGATTCGATCACGCGATTTGCAGAAGCGCATCGTGAAATTGCTGTCGCCTCGGGTGAAGCCCCGGCGCTTCGCGGGTTTCCGCCGTCGGTTACACCCCTGATTACGGGTCTTTGTGAACGCGCCGGACCGGGGCTTGATGGTCAGGGAGACATTACTGCTGTCTTTAGCGTTCTGGTTGCCGGCTCAGACATGGACGAACCGATTGCAGACATTCTACGCGGGGTTTTGGACGGGCATATTGTGCTCAATCGCGAAATTGCAGAACGAGGACGATTCCCGGCGATTGATGTCTCGCGATCAGTCTCGCGCAGTCTGCCTGCCGCAGCGACCAAGGAAGAAAACGAGATGATTCTGGCTGTACGGAAGTTCCTCGGTGCCTATGAACAGTCTGAGGTTATGATCCGTGCGGGTCTGTATTCTGAAGGCAATGATCTTGTACTCGACCAAGCTGTAAAAATCTGGCCAGAGCTAGATTCTTTCTTTGGTCGCAATGAGCTGGATGGAATCAAGGGCAGCTTCAATCGCTTGGCCCTGTTGCTCAGACGCGCAGGTGGCGGCCGGTAGCGGGCACCATACCCGGCTGGTCCTCACCGCTCCGCATGAGGGGACGCGCACACAAAAATGCCGCCTTCAACGGGCGGCATTTTCTTGCGAGGATTGATCTGCCTTCCGAAACTTCCCTCGCTCTGATGTAGAGTTTGCTCAACCTTTTGAAGAAGCAAACGAATGCGAAAGAGCCGTTTCACGGAAGCCAAGATCATTGGGACGATCAAAGAACAAGAAGCTGGGATGCCGACTGCGGAGGTGTGCCGCAAGCATGGCCTGAGCCAGGGCACCTTCTACAAATTGATGTGATCCCCTGAAAAGTCCGCAGTCTGAAGTTTGCCTGTTCTCCAAACGACGAGACAAACGATGAGAAAAGCCGTTTTAGCGAAGAGCAGATCATTGGCATCCTGAAGGAGCACCAATCCAGGATAGGCGCCAAGGAGCTTTGCCGGAAGCATGGCATCAGTGATGGCACGTTCTACAAATTGCGCTCAAAGTATGGCGGCATGGAAGTGTCGGAGGCCAAGCGGCTGAAGGCGCTCGAAGCCGAGAACGCGAAGCTCAAGAAGATGCTGGCGGAACATATGCTTGACGTTGGCACGCTCAAGGAGATGCAGGGAATGGAAGCAGGCGATCGCCATGCGTTCGAATGAGCCGGCGGACTCTTCTGAAGCCCGGTTCAAGGCGACGCGCTGTGGACTGGGCCATGCCAAAAAACTACAACCAGCGGCTGGCCTGTGCCTTGGCCGGGATTGATCCGCGTGTCTATAGGCGACGACCATCCAGACCGGAGGAGACAGAACTCCGAGAGAGGCTGAAGGAACTGTGCGGGGAACGTCGGCGCTTGGGCTATCGGCGGCTGCACCGCCTGCTGGGGCGAGAGGGCTGGCAGGTGAACTGGAAGAAGATAAGATTTACCGCGAAGAATGCCTGACAGCGCGTAAGCGTGGTGGTCGCAAGCGAGCGATTGGAACGCGCGCGCCCATGGCGATCCCGCAGGGGCCGAACCAACGATGGTCCTTGGACTTTGTCTCAGACAGCCTTTCAGATGGGCCCCGGTTCCGTGTCCTGTGCGTCATCGATGACTTCAGCAGGGAATGCCTGGCCTGCGTGGCCGACACCTCGCTGTCAGGGCAGCGCGTGGGACGAGAACTTGATAACACCGTCCGAACGCGTGGTTATCCCTGCATCGTGGTCAGCGACAACGGAACGGAACTGACTTCGAGCGCCATTCTGAGATGGCAGGAGGATCGAAAGGTCGAGTGGCACTACATTGCGCTTGGAAAGCCTATGCAGAACGGCTTTGTGGAAAGCTTCAACGGCCGCCTACGGGACGAGGGTCTTAACGAGCACCTGTTTGCCAACCTGCGCCATGCCAGAGGACTGATCTCGGCTTGGCACACCGACTACAATCACCACCGCCCCTACATGAGCATCGACGGGCTCACCCCGCGGGAGTATCATCAACGGTCAGTAAAGGACCAAACCCTGAACAGAGCGAACAAAAAAACGCGGACAAGACGGGGAGCACGTCAAAATTCAAGTCCAAATACGGCGGCATGGAAGTGTCTGATGTGGCTAAGCTGAAGGCGCTGGAGGATGAGAATGCCACGCTGAAGCGTCTGCTCGCGGATCAGATGCTGGACGACGTCGTGTTGAAAGGCTTTCTGGGAAAGAGCTGACGACGCCAAGCGAACGGCATAATGCAGCGCTCAGGGCGATGCGGGAACATGATATCTCGCAGCGTCGGGCGTGCAGGCTCGTTCGTGTCGACCACAAATCTGTCCGGCGCGCGTGCCCGCCGGACAATCCTGAGATACGCAAAGAGATGAAGGCCATTGCGGCCAAGCGGCGTCGGTTTGGCTACCGGCGGATCGGCGTGACGTTGGAACGTAACGGAATGATCATGAACCACAAGGAGCTGTATCGGCTCTACACTAAGGAAAAGCTTGGCGTCAGACGAAGACGGGGTCGAAAACGGGCGCGGGGATCGTGAACACCGATGCCGGAGGCTCTGAGGCCCGGCGAACGCTGGTCGCTGGACTTCCTGTCTGACATGTTCGGCGCATCCCGACAGTTCCGTATCTTGGCGATCAAGGATGATTTCTGTCGCGAGAACCTGTGTCTGATGGCTGACACCAGCATCTCGGGCGCAAGGGTGGCGCGGGAACTGGATGCGCTTGTCCGGCTCCATGGCAAGCCCGCCAGCATCGTCAGTGATAACGGAACCGAGTTCACCAGCCGGGCAATCCTGAAATGGGACAACAATAACTATGTCGACTGGCATTACATCGACCCGGGCAAGCCGCAGCAGAACGCTTTCATCTACAGCGTCAACGGCAGCCTGCGCGATGAACTCCTGAACGAGGAGATGTTCGACAGCCTGGACGATGCAAGGCGTAAGCTGGCGCTCTGGCGATACGACAACAACAATGTCAGACCGCACTCATCTCTCGGGAACCAAACGCCCGTAGAAGCGCGCCGGACGCTTGAGCAATTTTAGGGCTCCCCGCTCGGCGCGCGTGCCCAAACCGATGACCAAGAATATGAAAAAACCCGCAAACTCTCATTATAAATGAGGGAGCCTCGGGGGGCAGGTCAATTCGGTTGCCTGTTGAGCTATTTATCATCCTCATAGACCTGAGGCGCCTCATCTACTCACACTCGTTGGAGACTACCACCAATGAAGTGTGAAGTCGCGGGGGCCTGGGAAGATGCGCCAAGCGCCCAGACGGATCAGGGCGCTTGGGGAAATGATGGATGTTAGCCGCGCAGCATCATGAGGGCGGCGCTGCCGGAGCTATATCCGCTGCTGAGATTGTTCATCTGCGAGCGGGTGAGATACATGTTGACCAGCTCATCCATCTTGTCGCCAGAGATGAATTCCGAGGGTTTGTCGGTCCCCAGAACTTGTTGTGCCTTGCGCTTGTAGACCTCGACAGCCTGGTCAATATCCATTTGACCAACCTCTTTGGGCAGGCCCAACGCGACTTGCATGAAGTCGGTCATCGCCTGCTGGCCCATGATCGTGAACCACTGCGAATTGGCGCTTGGACCATTGTCTTCATCATTCATCGTGCGCAGTTCTTCGAGAGCTTCTTCAAACGCTTTTTCAGCATCGGTATCGTCGCTCTGGAACAAGGTGTTTAGTTCTCGCTCGGCGATATCGGAATAATAGGTAATGAAGAATTCGCTCTCACCCGCAGCTTCCGCGTTGGTGCGATAGGCATCGTTCACTGCGCCGATTTGATACGGGCCGGTCAGCTCTTTGAGGTCAGCGGTCCCAAACAGTTCAACCGCTTTATCTTTGTAGATTGTTAGCTGCTCGTCGATCGTCAGGTCCGAAAAGATTTCACCCGGCGCAAGCGCAGAGGACACATCAAGGGCCGTGTTCAAGAAGCGCGGGACGCCGGTTTGACCCATGACACTGTACCACCCGGCATCTATTTCCGCGGTTGCCGCGGCATCCGCATCACCACCATCGATCGCATCCCCCTGATTGTAGGAGAATTTTAGGATGGTCTCAGCCGTGCGCAGATTGGAAGAGATTTCGCTACTGGAGAGACCAGCGTTCGTGGCATTTTCCCGATAAACTTCGAGTGTTGCATCCAAGTTTGCTGCACTAGCAAAGACATTGGGGTCATCTGTGCCAAAGGCTTCAATGGCTTTTTCACGATAGATCCGCATGGCTTCGCTGGTCTCTCGTGTCGCGATATCGTCAGGCAATTCCAGAGCGGTTTTCATAAACTCCGCCAGAGGTTCCTGCCGGGAGATGAAATCCCATTCTTCATTCAGCGCGGCATCGCGAGAGATCATCTGATCCAGGATGTGTTCTGACAGTTCCGCAGTCTTTGCGGTTTCAGCTGCATCATCCCCGTTCACGGTTGCACGGGTTTTAAAGGCGGAAATGATTGTGTCTTTGTTCTCGGCCGAGAAGAAGACCGTTGGATCGTCGGTTCCAAAGATAATCTGCGCACGTTCTCGATAAAGCTGGATGCGTTCGTCGTCTTCGAGCCCAGCGGCACCTGCAGAGATTCTGAGTGTGGTATCAAAGAATTCTCGAAGCGTGTCGCGCTCGATAATATCTTCCCACTGGTCCTCGACAGAGGTCACACCAGGGACATCATCGTCTTTGCCGTTGATCTCCTTCATGGCGAGGTCAAACTCGCGAAGGGCGCGTTCTCTCACGCTCAGCTGCGATACGTCATCCTCGTCCGGCTCGCCAAAGACCTCGATCATGGCCCGTTTGGCAAAGAGCGCGGTGCGCATCGTTTCATCGACTTCTCCCACCGCTTCCTCGAAGGAGGCAGACTGGAACTTGTCGATCACCGCTTGCATTGCTTTGCTGTCGCTGGTCATCGGTGATTGACCCGGGCCGAATCCAAAGGCGTTGGAGAATTCGACGTAGCGCTCGTCATTCATTGTGTTGGCAAGCGCATCGCTGGCAGAGGTGCCTTCGTTGAGCGCGCGCTGCAGCAACGCCCGGTAGTTGATTTCCTCTTCCAGACCAAACGCCTTAACCGCCACCTGAAGCAGGCGGCGGTCATTAAGCAAGTCTTCGCTGGACGTGACTTCGCCGATATTCTCGGCGAAGTACTCACTGTCATTCTTCAATTTCCCGGACTGGACAAACGCATCGTATTGCCGGTCATAGGTCGATTGCAGAAAATTCCAGCCCGCAACCCCAGATGATGGAATAAGCGGTGTAAATGTCATTGGGCTCTCACGGCCATGAGCCGCTCCTCCCGTGGCAGCAACGCCCGCAGTGCCTTCAGGCACCGATAATGGTTGTTGCTGATCACCGCTTCGGTTGCTTCAGAGAGGGCTGCACGGCTGTCCGGATCCGTAAAGACCTGGCTCAGCTCTTCAATGCGGCGCAACATTGGCAGGCGATCTTCTTCTGGATCGACGTCCCCAGAGAGGACAAGTTGCGCTGCATAGCAGACCCGGCGCACCGGCGTATTCGCTTGTTCTGGATGAATCGCATCTCTGAGGCGCAGGATATGCGCATCAGGGGTGACGATCGACAAGCGACTGCGACGATCTCCGTTTTCGATGACGGCTCCGTTGACCAGAACACGCTCTTTGGGGGCGAGTTTAAGGACCAATCCACTCATTTTCAGGACGCTCCGCTTCTAAGGCCACGCATGATGGCCGTGTTGATTTCTACCAGCGGCTGAACTGACGCCTTACGGGCCAGTACTTTGCTGGTGTGTTCACGCGTGAAGCGGGCCAGATGAAACAGACGTTGTTTCAGCTCGGTTGGCAGCTTGTTGCCTTCCTTGGCCAAATCCGAAGTGAAGAGAGTCCAGAGTTTACGGTTATCGGAAACCGCTGCGACAAGATCCTTGAAACCATCCGAGCCCTTGCTATCCGCCACGATCATACGATGCGTGATGCGGGCTAGGATCTCATATTCGGTGTTCCGTGCTGTACGGGTGGGGGCTTTTGCCGCCGCATAGGCGCTCTTCGCCTTTAGAAGGGCATTCACGTGTTATCCTAACGTTTTATTTTCACTGATTCACAGAGAAGTAAGGCGGCCGGGGCGCCATTGAACGCCCCAGCTCAAAGGCGATGTTAGCGGAAGAGCTGCAGCAGCGTGCCCGGCGCTTCATTCGCGATCGTCAGCGATTGAACTGCAAGTTCCTGCTGCGTCTGAAGGGCCGAGAGACGTGCGGAGGCTTCTTCCATGTCGGTATCTGTCATGGTCGACACACCCATGGTCATGGAGTCCACGAGGTTGCTTACAAACTCGGACTGGTCGTCAAGGCGCGCGGAGTCAGCACCCAGAGCAGCAGCACCAGTGATCGCAACCTGAAGCAGCACTTCAATTTCACCAAGGGCTGTGGCAGCCGTTGTCGTGTCAGTGATCGAAGTCAGCGAAGCGGAGAGGTTCAGGCTGGATTCGAAGTTCACGGAGTCGACGGTGATCTCGACAGCGGTAACGGTACCGCCGGCGCCTTCACGGTCGAGAGACGCCAGAACGCCCACGCCGGTCGATCCATTGCCGTCCACATCAAATGCCAGCAGGTTCGCACCATTGAACTGCGCAGCAGAGATGATCGCAGCCACCTGATCAACCTTGGAGGAAATATCGTCCTGGATTTTGGCGTGGTCGACGTTCTCGGATTGAGCGGAAACAACCAGCTCTTTGATTTCGGTGAGCTTCTCAACGATTTGCTCGGCACCTGCAGAGGCAACCGCGACGGTTGCTTCGCCGATGGACAGGCCTTCTTCGATCGCTTCGAAGCCCGCAATGTCGGATTCCATGGTTTTGGAGATCGCCCATACGGCTGAGTTGTCTTTTGCAACTCCGATTTCCTTACCGGTGGAGATGGCTTTCTGGGTGTCGTTCAGATTGTTATTCACAGACTTCAGAGTCTGCAGAGCAACCATTGCACCATTGTTCGTCAGAATGCTGGACATAGCATGAGTTCCTTTGATTTGGAGCGCTTTAGCCCCTGATTTGGTAATCCCAGCTCCGATACCGGAGCTCTCTCTGTCGTCATTCTGACCGTGCTTCACCTTGCGGTATCCGCGCCACCTCGCTCGAGATGCAAGGTGACATTGCCGTATTAGATGCTAAGAGAGTGCTAATGGTGCAATTTGCATTTTTAAAATTGTCCCGACCTCCAAAACCGTTAGGCGCGCTTCTCTAGTTTGAGGCTGCCCGTGGTGGCAAAGCTGGTCCGCTGACCCGAACGATTGTAGACATCCAGACCCTTTCGAACCTTGCGGAGCTCAGCCATACGGTTTGCCACGGCTTTAATGCCCTGCATGGCGCTCCCCAAGAGGGCCTGGTTGCGCGACACCTTCGATTGCACCGAGTCCAGCGCCCCATGGTCGATATCGGTCATGCTGTTGAGCTGGTCGAAGAGGTCTTCTTTTCTCGCCAGAATACCTTCAAGTTTATCGAGTTCCCCATTCGTCAATGCACCGCGTTCCTCTTCGAGGAGTACGTCAAGAGCATCGATAATGGCTTGCGGGGTCTGATCAGTAAGTGCGCTCATTCTTGAGAGTCCTTCAGTGAGTTGTAGATTGATTCTGCGAGTCCGATGCCGCCGGCCTCTGCCATGGCGCGGGCTTGCTCATTGACCAATAGACCTGCGAACTGGTCTTCGCCGGATCCACCGCCAAAGGCTTCGGGCGCTTTGCCAAGCCCGGCCGCTTTGAGCATTTCGGAGAGAAAGGAGGCTTCGAGGTCGATCGCAGCCTGTCGCAAGGCCTGATCCTTGGGGTTGGAGGCCTGCGCAATGGGGGCCGCCGCAGAGGGCGTCGAAACATGTGTTACGGGCATTTTGCCTCAGTCCTGATAGTGTGTCGAATTCTTCGATATTTTTCACTTTGACGAAAACCGGTTAAAAATGCCGTAACCGATTTCATTTATTCAGGGTTCACACGAGATAGAACATCCGGTGGATCATGATTGATAAAATCCTTACGACACAGTCTGTTGGCAGTACGTCAACTGAGTCGTCCAAGCGAACGGAGCCCGCGCGCCAAGGCGGTGATTCATTCGAGTCCGTTCTTGCCCGCGAGGCAAAAACAAAAGACAAAACCAAGACCTCTCCGGATGTCGAGACTCCTTCTGGCGCAGAGCATGACGACAAGGCTTCTGACGCTGAGAATAACGCGAAGGCCACCGCAGCTGACCAGCATGCGAAGGGTGAGGAATCGCATCCAGAGCAGGACGCGGGTGAAACGTCCCTGGTTGCTCCGGACGAAAATCCTGAGAGCGAATGGGCAAGTGTCATCGACACCGCAACACAGTCCGACGTCGAGGAAGCCCTGGACGAGGCGCTCCCCGAGTTTGATACATCCGCAGAGGATTATGCGCAGGCGGATGTGGCAGAGGGTCAGGCAGTTGCTGCTGCAAGCGCCACTCAGGTGTCATCTGATCAATCTGCAAAGGGCTCCGGCGATCAGGTGATGCGCGCGGGCGCCCCTGTGACGCATGGCTCTGCCACTGACAAAGCGGTGGAGGTGGCCATAAAAGGTGCTGCCTCGGCTGAGGCTGATGCCGAAATGAATTCAATGGAGGCGGCGCGTACGGGGCTCTTGTCAGATAAAGACGAACGTCTCGGCACATCAGTTCTCTTGGAAACACATCGAGATGGGCGACGCCAACAGCTTGTGCCCGGAACAGTCGGCGCGATTGCTGCCGAAAAAGGTGCGCAGCCGCCTGCGCAGGCACAGGCTCAGACCGCTCTGGAGGCGCTGAAAACAGCGGCGCCCACATCTCCTCCGGGACAGGAGAAAGCCGCTGAAGCGCGCATCCGTGATATACCATTGACCGCAGCTCAGGCACAGGCCGCGGCTTCCACAGCGACTGCGCGCGCGCCAATGAACAGTGGTGATACCCGCCTTTTGCACCCTGCGGCCTCGGGGAGTGCGCAGGCCTTGGCCTCCGCGCGCTTCCAGATGAGTGATACGGTCCTCAAGTCAAGCTCCGCCGTGGTGACCAGCCTGATGGGAGCAAATGATGCAGGACGCGTAGGAGAGGACGTTCTGACGCAACGCGGTGCGGAGAGCTTTGCGTTGCCACAACTTTTGGCGGAGGCCTCCGTCAGATCTGGAGCATCCAGCTTTCGCGCCGAAACGCCCCGGCATGTTGCGCAACAACTGGCAGAGGCCGTAGCGACGGGCGGCAAACGCAATGTGGATGTCACACTGAACCCGCGTGAGCTGGGCCATGTGAACATGCGGGTGATGACAACAGAAATGGGCGTCATGATCACCATCAACGCCGAACGTCCTGAGACCGAGGACCTGATGCGTCGTCACATCCAGGATCTTGCCCGCGAATTCAAGGAAATGGGCTTCACCGATATCTCTTTCCAATTTGGCTCTGACACCGACGCCGGTCAGTCAGGGGAGGGAGAGAGCAGTCTTGGGGGCAACGGATCCGAGCAGCAAGGCGAGGGCGATGCCCTTGAAGCCGCTCAGTCCGGTCTTCCGATATCACAACACTTGAACATCTCGGCCGATGGCCTGGACATGAGGATTTAAGAGCATGACCACAGCAGTAACGGGTGTTGGCACCCAGCAAACAACGACAGCTGGTGGGACGGCTGGGACGCAGTCGGCGACAAGCGCGCTCACCTCGGATTTTGAAACTTTCCTGAGGCTGATGACCACGCAGGCAAAATACCAGGACCCGCTCGAGCCGATGGATTCGTCGGATTATACCGCGCAGCTAGCGCAGTTCTCCTCTGTCGAGCAGCAGGTTCTGACCAATGAAACCCTGACAAGCATGCTCACCGCGCTTTCTCTTTCCAACATGTCTCAGCTGACCGGCTGGGTTGGAAAAGAGGTGCGGGCGCAAGCAGCCGGCTATTTTGATGGTAGCTCTTCGGTTTCGATTGCACCGAATCCTGCTGCTGTCGCGGATAAGGTCGAGATGATCATCTATGACGACCAGGAAGCAGAAGTCGGCCGCGTGGATCTGCCGGTCTCTGCCGAGCCTTATCAGTGGAATGGCGAAGACGGTGATGGCAACACCTTGCCTGAGGGCTCCTACAGCTTTGTGATCGAAAGCTCCTCCAATGGTGAGGTGATCCTTTCCGAATTGGCCGAGGTGTACGGACGCGTGGAAGAGACCCAGAATGTCGACGGTGAAGTGGCCTTGATCCTTGAGAGCGGAAGCGCCATCCTCGCGACCTCGGTGACGGCGCTGCGTGATCCAACCAGTTCGTCTGGCAATTCCTGATTTGCGACGGTAACCGGGCCTTCTAATCGCCAAGGAGGCGGGGGATCCGGTGAGCGGAGCTATTTTGTCAGGACCTGAGCCAAAACCAGATCAGGATGATATTGAAACAGCCCTATTTCGCCATCTGGCGCAGCAGGGCTGGTGTTTGTCTGCCCCCACGCCACTGGCGGGGGGGCGTAGCAATCACGTTTGGCGCGCGGGGGACAAGGTCGTAAAGCTCTATCGCAGCGATGCACATAACCCGCTTTTCGCAAATGACCCCGATCGGGAACGAGCGATGTTGCGGGCGCTGAGCGGCACGGGCATGGCGCCGCGTTATGTGGCGCATGGTCTGTGGCAAGGTCAGGCGTGGCTGATGTACACACATGTCTGTGGTGCGCGTTGGGAGAGCGATCCCAGCCATGTTGCGCGGATCTTGAGCATTGTACACGATCAGGCCAAACCCCGAGGGTTGCCATTTGGATGCAACGGGTCTGAGGCGCTTGCGCAGCAGACCCGACAGATTGTGGCGGCTGCATCGCAGGGCACGACGCTTTTGGACCGGGCGCCCCAAGGCGTCGTGCCGCCAACCTCGCAGCTTTGTCTCATTCATGGCGACCCGGTGCCGGGGAATATCGTGGCGCACAATGGGACTCTGGCGTTGATTGACTGGCAATGCCCCCAACTGGGAGATCCGGCAGAGGATCTGGCCTTGTTTTTGTCGCCTGCAATGCAGCTCACGTATCGCGGGCGAGTCCTCTCTCGGCAAGAGGAGGCGGAATTCGTCACGGCTTATCCGCATCCGCGGGTTGTCGCGCGGTATTACGCGCTAAAGCCATGGTTCCATTGGCGGATGGCAGCCTACTGCGCGTGGCGTGGTGAGACGGACGCGCGGGATCTGGAGCTTGCGGAGATCTAGTCCAAAAGACTCAACAGCCCGTAGGCCGGTGGCATCAGCAAGCGTCTCGCGCGCCCCAATGGAAAGCGTGGCATGCGCTGCATCACCTTTGAATAGGGCATCTCGGGTGTTCGACCTTCTACAAGTTGCGCCAACAAAGCGCCCGAATAGCTGCCCATGGCAACGCCATTGCCATGATAGCAAAGCCCGGCAAATAGGCCTTTGTGTTCTGGGACAGGGCCGACAAAAGGTACAAGATTTCTGGAAAGGCACACCATGCCGGACCAGCTATGAGTCGTCTCGATATGTGACCAGGCAGGAAACAGCCGTTCGAAATGGCGACGCAGCAGTGATCGGATTTCGGCCTCGGACCGCGGAGAGGACATCAACCCACCGCGCATTCCAAAGAGAAAGCGTCCGTCAGGCATCAGCCTGAAATAATGGAGCATATGGCGCGTATCATATGCCATCTGCGCTGTGTTCCAGCCCTGAGTAGCCTGCTCTTCTGCCGTAATGGGGCGGGTCACCATGACAGTGGATTGCGTAGGCATGTAGCGGCCCGCCAGCCATTCGGGCAGATTCTCACTTGAATAGCCATTTGTGGCGATGATCATCTGCGGGGCGCTCAGACGGCCACCGGGGCATACGGCATGCCAATGCGAGCCGTGTTGTGTCACCTCGAGCGCAGGGCTGTTTTGAAAAAGTAGGGCCCCAGCGGCCTGCGCGGCCCGCGCCAGACCAAAGAGATACTTGCGAGGATTGAGAGCAAAGCCGACCGGCGTGGTCAAAGCGCCATGGAAATTTCCACCAAACCCTCGCTCTGCCAAGTCCGGGGCATCTATGAAGGTCGCCCCTGACGTCTTGGCCTCCATCATCAGCGTTTTGCGCGCTTTGGCGGAATGCGCCATCACGGTTTCGCCTTCGGAGTGGGTGTCGGCACTGATCCCATGGCGGGCGATCAACTGTTCAACCAAGTGGACCGCGGCTTCTTCGCTCGCCTGATAGAGCTGCGTTTCCCGGCTGCCGTGCAGGCGTGCCATCGCGCGCGGCCCGAGTTTCGCACCACCGAGACAGCAGAAGCCGCCATTGCGCCCGGAGGCTCCCCAGCCGGGTGTCTCGGCTTCGAGTACGGCAACACTCAGCCCCGCCTCGGCGAGATGCAGTGCAGCCGAAAGCCCGGTGAAGCCGCCGCCAATGATCGCCACATCGACGCTCTGTGCGCCTTGAAGTTCTGGCCAGATGGGGGTGGGGCAGGTCTCATCCCACCAGCAGTTTCTGCGAGGACCTGCCCCATAGGCGTAGTCGCCGAAGATACGACGCATCATGTCGTGCGCACGGCTTCTTGTTCTTCGCGACGCTGTTTGACCAGTGCGCGTTTGCTGACAAGGGACGCGCTGATCACACCAACCGTCACAATCGCAATCATGATCGTAGAGAGCGCGTTGATCTCCGGGCTGACACCAAGGCGCACAGCCGAGAAAATCTTGATCGGCAGGGTCGTGGCTGCAGGGCCCGTGGTGAAGGATGCAATCACCAGATCATCGAGCGACAGCGTGAAGGCAAGGAGCCAGCCCGAGACCACCGCCGGCGCGATGATCGGCAGCGTGACAAGCCGGAAGGCCTGTGCCTGCGAGCAGCCCAGATCTAGCGCCGCCTCCTCGAGCGAACGGTCAAATGTTGCGAGGCGTGAAGACACGACGACAGACACGTAGCACATCGAGAAGGTGGTATGTGCCAGTACAATGGTGAGCACCCCGCGATCGAGCCCGATGCCGATGAACAACAACAGGAGCGACAGGCCGGTGATGACTTCGGGCATTACCAAGGGCGCATAGATCATGCCCGAGAACAGGGTCCGCCCCATGAAGCGCCCGCCGCGGATCATGACATAGGCCGCCATGGTCCCCAGAACGGTTGCGATCGTGGAGGAGAAAACCGCAACCTTGACGGTCACCCATGCTGCTTGAAGCATAGCCTCGTTTTGCATCAGTTCGCCGTACCACTTGATCGAGAACCCCGCCCAGACGGTGACCAGCTTGCTTTCGTTGAAGGAAAACAGAATCAGGATCAGCATCGGGATATAGAGAAAGGCGAATCCCAGCGTCAGCGAGACCACATTGAAGGCGCTTAGGCGTTTCATGTGTCACCCTCCTGCTCTTTTTGCTGGTTGCGCTGGAACAGCACGATCGGCACCACGAGAATCAGCAACAAGATAACCGCCACTGCGCTCGCCACCGGCCAATCCCGGTTGGAGAAGAACTCCTCCCAGAGCACTTTACCGATCATAAGCGTGTCAGATCCGCCCAGCAGGGACGGGATCACGAATTCGCCCATCGCCGGGATAAAGACGAGGAAGCAGCCTGCGATGATACCGCCTTTGGATAGGGGAATCGTCACGAGCCAAAAGGCCGAGAGGCGCGAACAACCCAGATCTTCTGCAGCTTCGATTAGGCTGTCGTCCATTCTCTCGAGCGCGGCGTAAATCGGGAGAATCATGAATGGCAGGTAGGTGTAGACAATGCCGATGTAGACGGCGGTTGTGGTATTCAGGATCTGGAGTGGCTCTGACACAAGTCCGGTCCACATCAGGAACTGGTTGAGAAATCCCTCGTTCGACAGAATGCCCTTCCAGGCGTAGACGCGGATTAGGAAAGAGGTCCAGAACGGCAAGATGACCAGCATCATCAACGTCGGGCGCCATTCCTCGGGCGCGCGGGCCATGCCATAGGCAATTGGGTAGCCGACGATCAGGGTCAAGAGCGTTGAGGTGAGTGCAATCTGAAGGCTGCTCAGGTAGGCTTTCCAGTAGAGATCGTCTTCGAGAAGCCAGGTGAAATTCTCAAAATCGAGCTCAGCAAGGAATGCGCGGATACCCTCTGCCCAGTCAAACTGCGGAAAATAGGGCGGGCGAGCGATGGCTGCATCCGACAGCGAGATTTTGAGGACGATCAGGAACGGCACCAAAAACAGGGCCAAAAGCCATGCATAGGGGACGGCGATCAGGAAAAAACGGCGCATTATTCCCCCAACAAGACACCGCCGGTGGCTGTCCAGGACAGCCAGACGGTGTCTTCCCATGTGTAGGCGCGACGGGAAATCCGGCGCGTATTGGCCGTTTGAGCCTTGATGACATCCCCGGTGGGTAGCTCGACGTGATATGTCGAAAGGTTACCGAGATATGCAATGTCGAGGACCTTGCCCTGAACAACATTGTCGGCGGCTTCAGGCTTTTCTGAACTGATGGTCACTTTCTCGGGGCGGATGGCCAGATGTGCTTTCTGGCCGTCAGAGATCTTGTTGGGCGATTTTACAGTGAGCGGGGCTGCGCCCTCACGCCAATGCAGAGCGTAGCTATCTTCGCCCGTGGCAGTTGCCTTGCCCTCGATAAGGTTCACGTCGCCAATGAAATCAGCAACATAGACTGAATTCGGGGCCTCGTAGATGTCGGCGGGGGTTGCGACCTGCATCACCTTGCCATTGTCCATCACGGCCACACGGCTTGCGACGGTCATCGCTTCTTCCTGGTCGTGGGTCACGATGACAAATGTGGTGCCGGTTTTTTCCTGAATGTCCATCAACTCGAACTGCGTTTCTTCGCGCAGTTTCTTGTCGAGCGCCCCGAGAGGCTCATCCAGAAGCAGCAGTTTTGGTGCCTTTGCCAGACTGCGGGCCAGGGCAACCCGCTGCCGCTGACCTCCCGAGATCTGATGAGGTTTGCGACGTGCAAATTTTTCGAGTCGCGTCAGGCGCAGCATCTCGTCGACGCGTGCGTTGATCTCATTGCGGGGCAGGCCTTCGCGCTTGAGTCCAAAGGCGATATTCTCCCAAACGCTGAGATGCGGAAACAGCGCGTAGGACTGGAACATCATGTTGACCGCGCGCTGGTTTGGGGGGACGGGGGCGATATCCTGCCCGGCCAGAAAGATCTTTCCCTCTGTCGGTGTTTCAAACCCGGCCAACATTCGCATCATCGTGGTCTTGCCACAGCCAGACGGCCCCAGAAGCGCAAAGAACTCACGCTCGTAGATGTCGATTGTCAGGTCGTCGATTGCGGTGAAATCGCCAAAGCGTTTGGTGACATTCTGGAACTGAATCAGTGGCTTAGCCTGTGGGTCGGTCCAGGGTTCGAATACCGGTATTGCCAAGTTTTCCCCCATGCGGGCGGTTGGTACCGGCCCGTCATCTTGTGTAGGTGAGGTGGGCGGGGCGTGCATTCACGCCCCGCCTGTTTTAACTGCGGGATCGACTCAGGTGCCGGATTTCACGCGGGTCCACAGACGGGTGACAACGCGCTGGGCCTTCTGAGAATAAGGCGCTTTGATGTAGGTGTTTTCCATGGCTTCCGGCGTGGGGTAGATCGCTGGATCATTGATCACATCGTCTTCGAGGAACTCCTGAGACGCCTTGTTGCCGTTAGCGTAGTACACGTAGTTCGACGCGGTCGCCATGTTCTGCGCATCCAGCATGAAGTCGAGGAACTTATGTGCGGCCTCCGGGTTTGGCGCATCAACCGGGATCGCCATCTGGTCAAACCACATCAGCGCCCCTTCGGACGGAGCGTTATATGCAATTTCGACACCGTTATCGGCTTCGGCTGCACGGTCACGCGCCTGAAGGATGTCACCAGACCAGCCAAAGGCGACGCAGATGTCACCATTTGCCAAGGCGTTGATGTATTCTGACGAGTGGAACTTCTGCACGTAGGGGCGAACCGCTTCCAGTACGTCTGCCGCCTGCTCCAGTTCCGCTTTGTCTTCGGTGTTGGGATCAAGGCCCAGATACGTGAGGGCTGCGGGCACCATCTCTGTGGGCGCATCTAGGAAATGCACACCACATTCGGAGAGCTTTTCCATGTTGGCCGGGTCAAAAACCAGCGACAGGCTGTCGATCGGGGCATCGTCGCCCAGTGCTTCGGCAACCTTGCCAAGGTTGGTCCCGAGGCCAGTGGTGCCCCACATGTAGTTGATGGAGTAGGCGTTGTCGGGGTCAAAGCGCGCGTTGCGCTCTTGGATCACATCCCAGACGTTGCCGTAGTTGGTAAGTTTCTCGCGGTCGATCTTCTGGAACACACCTGCCTGGATCTGACGCTGCAGGAAGGAACCGGTGGGAACCACGACGTCATAGCCCGAGCCGCCAGCGAGCATTTTTGTCTCGAGCAGTTCGTTGGAGTCAAAGACGTCATAGATCAGTTCGATGCCGGTTTCTTCTTCGAACTTCGCCAGCAGCGATTCGTCGATGTAGTCGGACCAGTTGTAAACGCGGACTTCGTCGGCTGATGCGGCTGCAGCAGCGCTGAGTGCGATGGCGGACACGATGGTGGCCGTTTTGGTTTTCATGAGAATCTCCCCTGTGCATGCCGGAGTCTTCCTGTCCGGCTATGGGCTATTTTGATCAAGTTTTGCCTCATCCGGCAAGACACTTTATGTTTTCATCTGCATTCTGTTGGTGCAAGCTGCCCAAAAATGAGAAGGATCCAAGCCCGGTGAATGTGCCAAATACGCCATCTGTTACCCCCGCGGAGGGGGGGCAAAAACTACCTGCTCACGAGCTGGTCTATCAACGTCTTCGGGCGCAGATTTTGTTTGGTGAGCTGGCGCCGGGCCAGGCGGTTACCATACAGGGTCTGGTCGAGGCATTGGACAGTGGCATGACGCCAGTGCGCGAAGCGATCCGCAGGCTGATCTCGGACGGGGCGCTGGTGTTCCAAGGGAACCGTCGTGTTTCTGTCCCCGAGCTTCGTGCCGAGGATGTTGATGAGTTAATTTACGCAAGGAAAACAATGGAGTGTGAGCTTGCCCGTCGCGCAGCCACACGGATTCCCTCCGCCAGTGTCGATGCGCTTGAGGCGCTTGATCTGCGCTT
This sequence comes from Epibacterium sp. HA2-3, assembly GCF_055693725.2. Lineage (NCBI taxonomy): Bacteria > Pseudomonadati > Pseudomonadota > Alphaproteobacteria > Rhodobacterales > Roseobacteraceae > Epibacterium > Epibacterium sp. HA2-3. The sequence goes on from NZ_CM172490.1 coordinate 3,027,626, forward strand.
GGATACGGCCATCGCAAATGGCGATGTCGCAGGGTACCTGGGTCTCAATTACGAATTCCACAGCACGCTGAACGAATACGCTGATGCCCCCATCCTCGCGGATCTGGCTGATCGTCTTTGGCTGCGCTTTGGTCCGTCCCTGCGCGTGGTCTGCGGGCGCTTCGGAACCCAGAGCTTTCCTGACCGCCACAAAGACATCCTTGAAGGGCTGCGTAAAAAAGATGCAGATCTTGTCTCTTTGGCGATGGAGCGGGACGTGTTGCAGGGCATGGAGCAGGTTCGGGCGGGGCTCACCCCGATCAACTGATTCGATTGACAGGCGATTTTTTGATCATATTCTGAGCGAAAGATTTCCGTTCAGGAGTGACTCATGACGACGATTACCAACCATCTGCCAACCGCAGAACTGCAGGCGCTGGATGCGGCGCATCATATGCATCCTTTCACCGCTAATGGCGGATTGGCGCAGAAAGGTGCGCGTATCATCACGCGTGCCAAAGGCGTCACACTGACCGACAGCGAAGGTCATGAGATCCTCGACGCGATGGCGGGGCTTTGGTGTGTCAACATCGGCTATGGTCGCGATGAACTGGCAGAGGTCGCGGCGCGCCAAATGCGCGAGCTGCCCTACTACAATACGTTTTTCCAAACGACCCATGTACCGGTCATTGCGCTTGCGGCGAAGATTGCCGAATTGGCGCCCGACAACCTGAACAATGTGTTCTTTGCAGGCTCGGGCTCTGAGGCCAACGACACCAACATCCGGATGGTGCGCCATTACTGGGCGATGAAGGGTAAACCGACCAAATCCGTGATCATCTCGCGCAAGAACGCATATCACGGCTCTTCTGTCGGGTCCGGTTCACTGGGTGGTATGTCTGCAATGCATGCACAGGGTGGTTTGCCGATTCCGGATATTCACCACATCAACCAGCCGAACTGGTGGGCAGAGGGCGGCAACACCGATCCCGAAGACTTCGGGCTTCAGCGCGCTCAGGAACTGGAAAAGGCGATTCTCGAACTCGGCGAAGATCGCGTCGCCGCCTTTATTGCCGAACCGGTTCAAGGTGCCGGTGGCGTCATCGTTCCGCCTGCGAGCTATTGGCCGGAGATTCAGCGTATCTGCGACAAGTACGAGATCCTGCTGATCGCGGATGAAGTGATCTGCGGGTTTGGGCGCACGGGCAACTGGTTCGGGTCTGAAACCATGGGCATTCGTCCCGACATCATGACCATCGCCAAGGGGCTGTCCTCGGGCTATGCGCCGATTGGTGGCTCGATTGTCTCGGATGAAGTCGCCGCAGTGATCGCGCAGGATGAATTCAACCATGGCTACACCTACTCCGGGCACCCGGTTGCTGCCGCGGTGGCGCTGGAGAACCTGCGCATTCTCGAAGAGGAAAACGTGCTCGATCATGTCCGCAACGTGGCCGCACCCTATCTCAAAGAGAAGTGGGAAGCCCTGACTGCGCACCCTCTGGTGGGGGAAGCGAAGATTGTCGGAATGATGGGGTCGATCGCTCTGACGCCTAACAAGGCGACTCGCGCAGCCTTTGAGGCTGAGGCGGGAACCGTTGGTTTCATCTGCCGCGAGCGTTGCTTTGCCAACAATCTGGTGATGCGTCACGTCGGCGACCGTATGATCATCTCTCCGCCACTGGTGATCACCCCGGAGGAGATCGACACGCTGATCGCGCGTGCGACCAAATCCTTGGACGAATGCTACGCCGAATTGCAGGCACAAGGGCTGTTGAAATCGGCGGCTTAAGGGCTCTGGCGGTGATTCGAATTGATCAAAAGGGGCCGGAAACGGCCCTTTTTTTAAGCATTTCCCAAAAAAATCCCAGAAGAGCGGTTGTGCTCACCGGTAAAATTATCCCAATATGACGCAAATGAGCAAGTTTGGGTCGCAAAACAACCGGGTGATTTCGTTGATCGTCCCGGAGTGTTGAATAACCCGAAGCCGGGATGAATTGAGCCGGTTGCACAGTGGTTCGGCACTGTGCTTACACTAGGACACCAAGAGCGGAACAAATCCGCCGCAAAAAAGAACAGAAACGGGGAGCCTGATTTGGCCGATGCGTCGAACACTGACGCGTTCGTGGAATTCGAACGCGTGCAAAAGAGCTACGACGGTGAGACTCTCGTCGTCAAAGATCTGAACCTCACCATGCCCAAGGGCGAATTCCTGACCATGCTTGGGCCGTCCGGGTCTGGCAAGACGACATGCCTGATGATGCTGGCGGGTTTTGAAACTGCCACGCACGGCGACATTCGTCTGGGCGGGGTATCGATCAACAACATCCCACCGCACAAGCGCGGGATCGGCATGGTCTTCCAGAACTATGCATTGTTTCCGCACATGACGATTGCCGAGAACCTCAGCTTTCCGCTTGAGGTGCGCAACATGGGCAAGTCCGAGCGTGAGGCAAAGGTGAAGCGCGCGCTCGATATGGTCGAGATGGGCGACTTTGGCGGCCGCCGTCCGGCGCAGCTGTCCGGTGGTCAGCAACAGCGCGTGGCACTTGCCCGCGCACTGGTGTTCGAACCGGAGCTCGTTCTGATGGACGAACCACTCGGGGCGCTCGACAAGCAGCTGCGTGAGAAGATGCAGTTCGAGATTACCCATCTGGCGCACCAGCTGGGGATCACGACCGTTTACGTGACCCACGACCAGACCGAAGCCCTGACGATGTCGGATCGGGTTGCGGTGTTCAACGATGGTCGCATTCAGCAGCTTGCGCCACCGGATCAGCTTTATGAAGAGCCTGCAAACAGCTTCGTTGCGCAGTTCATCGGCGAGAACAACACGCTCGAAGGCGTGATCAAGGAAATCCGTGATGGCAGCGCCCTGGTGCAGCTGGATGGCGGTGAACTTATCGACGCCATGCCGATCAACGTCTCTGAAGTGGGTCAGCGCACGCGCGTCTCGATCCGCCCCGAGCGCGTTGAATACAACAAAGAACGCCTGCAGGAAGGCGCACATACACTCAAGGCAGAGGTGCTGGAGTTCATCTATATGGGTGACATCTTCCGTACACGCCTGCGTGTCGCCGGGAATGACGAATTCGTCATCAAGACCCGGAACGCCCCTGACCAGGTTCGTCTTCAGCCCGGCCAGCAGATCGAAATCGGTTGGCTGCCCGAAGACTGCCGCGCGCTGGACGCGTAACCGCGTACCACTGCGCCTTGGAACCCCCGGCATCGAAACGGATCGGGGGCCTACACCTGAAACTCAAACAACAAGATTCAGTGTCTCAACAAGGAGAATACACAATGAAATTGCGTACACTGTCGGCTCTGGCCGCCACGACCGCACTTTGCGCGCCGATGGCAATGGCTACCGAGATGGCCAACGAAATGACCCTGGTGTCCTGGGGTGGTGCCTATCAAGAAAGCCAGCTGAAGGCCTATGTCGAGCCCTATCTGGAAATGAACCCCGACGTGACCGTGGTTTGGGATGAAAGCTCTGCCGAAGCGACCGCAAAAATGCGCGCAATGGCCGAAGCAGGTAACATCACCTGGGACCTGGTCGACGTTGTGGCATCCGACGCGATGCGTCTGTGCGACGAAGGTCTGGCGCTTGAGCTCGACCACGACGAAGTTCTCGCGGCTGCGCCCGATGGCACCTCCGCGTCCGACGACTTTGGCGACCTGCTGGTCTCCGACTGCTTCGTGCCGCAGATCGTTTACTCCACCACCTTTGGCTACCGCACCGACTTGGTCGGCGACACGCCGCCGTCCTCTGTCTGTGACGTGTTCGACCTCGAAGCCTATCCGGGCAAGCGCGCGCTGCAGAAGCGTCCGATCGACAACATGGAGTGGGCTCTTTACTGCGATGGCGTCGCCAAAGACGAGATCTATGACACCCTCAGCACCGACGAAGGTGTGGCGCAGGCTCTGGCCAAGCTCGACACCATCAAGGACAGCGTCGTGTGGTGGACTGCTGGCGCGGAAACCCCGCAGCTGCTCGCCGATGGCGAAGTCGTGATGGGTTCGACCTACAACGGTCGTCTGTTCTCTGCGATCGCAGAGCAGGATCAGCCGATCGGCATGCTCTGGGACATGCAGTCCTTTGACCTCGACGGTTGGGTTGTTCCGGCCGACTTGCCTGCAGATCGCGAAGCCCGTGTTCTGGACTTCCTGAAGTTCGCAACCGACACGCAGCGTCTGGCCGACCAAGCGAAGTACATCTCCTACGGTCCGGCCCGTGCGTCTTCCGCACCGCTGGTGGGCAAGCACGAAGAGCTGGGCATCGACATGGCGCCGCACATGCCGACTGACCCGAACAACGCGACCAACGTGCACATCTATGACTACGAGTGGTGGGCGGACAACCGTGACGATCTGGACGCAAAATTCCAGGCGTGGTTGGCGCAATAATCTCTCGCATCTGATGTGAGCACTATCCGAGAGGGGGCCGAGCCGATTGGCCCTCTCTCCACCAAAGATAATAATAATACCCGCACCAACACCCCGGGGGGCTCCTTTACATGAGCGATACAACCGATACCGGACCGGTCCTTGCTGCAGATGGCACGCCGCTAAAGCGCAGCCTCGCACGGGCACTCCGGATGCAGAAGATGCGCGCGCTGGCATTGATCGCCCCGCTTCTGCTCTTCGTTCTACTGACATTCATCCTGCCGATCGGCGACATGTTGTTTCGATCGGTCGAGAACAGCATCGTTTCGGAGACGTTGCCGCGAACGACCGCAGCGGCGCAGTCTTATGATGCCGACAGCGGAGAAGCGCCGCCTGAATATGCATTTGACGCGCTGGCCTATGATCTGGTTGTTGCTGCCGAGAAGAAGATCCACACACGCGTGGGCTCGCGCCTGAACTACGAGAACGCTGGTATTTCTTCGCTGTTCCGCAAGGCTGGGCGCCGAGTCGATGACATTGGCGAGGTCTATCTCGATCAGTTTGTCGACCTTGACCCCGCTTGGGAAGACCCTCAGGTACTGGTCGCGCTTTTTGCCGACCCCAGCTGGGCGGCCTCTGCCGGTGGTGAAAACGAAGCGCGGTTTGAGTATTCTTCTGTGGCCGGCGAGGCGCTGCCGGGAGCGACGGATGCCTATGCTGCATGGGCGCGTACGATCCAAGAAGAAGATCAGGACAGCCCCACCGAAGAAGAGCCATGGGCCCCGGTCTATATGGCGCTCTACAAGGATCTCGCGAAGAATCCGGATGCGGCATCTGCATTTGAGGGTGAAACTGCCGCGCGGCTTGCAGCGGCAGCAGCAGCCATCCAGTCCCCGGACTGGGAGACCACGTCCACGCGTGATGCCTTCATCAAGATCGATGATGACTGGGCCGATCCCGAAGTTTGGCGCACGATCAAGACCTACTCCAGTAAATACACCAATGGGTACTTCTTGAACGCGGCCGACTTCCAGAAAGGTGAGGATGGCCCTGAGCTGCGCCCGGAACTTGAGCGCATCTATGGCACACTCTTTCTGCGCACCATGATCATGTCGCTGGCCATCACCGTAAGCTGTATCGTGCTTGGCTACCCGGTGGCATGGATTCTGGCGAACCTGCCGTCGCGCACCGCCAACGTCTTGATGATTCTCGTCCTGCTGCCGTTCTGGACCTCTCTGCTGGTGCGGACCTCTGCATGGAAAGTCATGCTGCAGCAGCAGGGCGTCATCAATGATGTTCTGGTCTGGCTTGGACTGGTCGCTGACGACGCGCGTCTTGTGATGATCAACAACCAGTTTGGTACCATCGTGGCGATGACGCACATCCTTCTGCCGTTCATGATCCTGCCGATGTATTCGGTGATGCAGACGATCAATCCGTCCTACCTGCGTGCGGCCAAGTCCCTTGGCGCGACCAACTGGACGGCCTTCTGGCGGGTGTATTTCCCACAGTCGGTGCCGGGTATCGGCGCGGGTTCGATTCTCGTCTTCATCCTGGCCATTGGCTACTACATCACGCCGGAACTCGTCGGCGGTACCAAGGGCGTGTTCATCTCGAACCGGATCGCCTTCCACATTTCGCAATCCCTCAACTGGGGTCTTGCGGCGGCACTGGGGACAATCCTGCTGGTGGTGGTTCTGGTGCTCTACTGGGCCTACGACAAGATCGTCGGCATCGACAACGTGAAGCTGGGATAAGAAAAACATGGCACTTACACCTGTTCAAAACCAAACCCCCGCTTTCACCGCCGCAGTGTCGGCCGGCGCAGGGGCCTTCTTTGGCCTCTTCGTGGGTACAGCTCAGGGATCGGGCCTGCTTGGCCTGGTCATCGGAGCGGTCCTTCTAGGCGCACTCGGATTTGTGTTCGCATCTATGACAGCGCAGGAAAAACCGATCCGCTGGGCCGTTCTGGTCGCTTTTGCGATTGCTGGCTTTGTGCTCGGCGGCCTGCCTGCGTTGGTGATCGGCGCGCTCTTTGGCTGGTTCGCTGGCTGGTTCATCTTCTGGCTTGCCACATCGCGCTATCGCGCACCCCTCGTTCCGTATCTGACACCGGGGCAAGTGCTTTGGCACTATACGTTCCGGGTCATCTGTGGTGCGATCTTTGTGTTCCTGATCACGCCGATCCTTGTTGTGATGCCGCTGTCGTTCAACGCGGAAGACTTCTTTACCTTCACGCCGGAAATGCTGCGGTTTGATCCCGAAGGCTACTCACTCAAGCACTATCGCGACTTCTTCACGAATGCGGACTGGCAGCAGGCGCTGTGGAATTCGCTTTCGATTGCTCCGATGGCGACGCTCCTGTCCGTGGGTTTTGGAACGCTGGCCGCAATCGGTCTCAGCCAGCCTCATGTGCCTTTCCGTCGCGCGATCATGGCGATCCTGATTTCGCCGATGATTGTGCCGCTGATCATTTCGGCTGCGGGCATGTACTTTTTCTACAGCCGGATCGGCCTGCAGGGCACCTACTTTGGCGTGGTTCTGGCGCATGCGGCACTGGGCATTCCCTTTGTGATCATCACCGTGACCGCGACGCTTGTGGGATTTGACCGTTCCTTGACCCGCGCTGCGGCGAACATGGGCGCTGGTCCTGTGACCACGTTCTTCCGGGTGCAGATGCCGCTCATTTTGCCTGGCGTGATCTCGGGTGGCCTTTTTGCATTCATCACGTCGTTTGACGAAGTGGTCGTGGTGCTCTTTGTCGGCTCGGCTGGTCAGAAAACGCTTCCGTGGCAGATGTTTACTGGCCTACGTGAGCAGATCTCGCCCACTATCCTTGCAGTCGCAACAATCCTGGTGGTGATCTCGATCTGTCTGCTGACCACCGTGGAGATGCTGCGCCGGCGGAGCGAACGGCTTCGAGGCATGAGCCCGAGCTAACCTGCAAGAACAACAAAGCCCCGCTCTTCAGCGGGGCTTTTTCGTTATGTTCGGTGAGCGAGATTTAGCGGAGCTTTTCCAAAAGAGACAGCGATGCATACCCATCGGGCATGAGGCCCTTGGCGCTTTGATAGGCGCGCACGGCAGCGATGGTCTTGGGACCAATTCGACCATCTATCCCTTCGGTGCTGAACCCGGCGCGGGTCAGACGTTCTTGCAGCTCCTTGCGTTCCGTGAAGGTCAGCGCTCGATCACCGCGCGGCCAACTCCCTTTGATCTTGTCGCCTCCCTTCAGCCGATCGCTGAGATGACCCACCCCGATGACATAGGCATCCGCAGTGTTGTACCGTTCAAGCACCGAGAAGTTCTTGAAAATCATGAAGGCAGCGCCATTGCCTCCGGCGGGCAAGAGGATCGACGCGACGCCATGATCCTTAATCGGGCGGCCGTCAGTCGCGCGCACGCCAAGGTCTGCCCATTCCCGAGGGCTCTTTTGGATCTTGCGGTTGGCCAGTGTGAAATCAAAGCCACGCGGCAAAACAACTTCGATGCCCCAGGGCTGGCCAGTGACCCATCCGAATGCTTTGAGATAGGCTGCGGTAGAGGCCAGCGCGTCCGTGGGCGTGTCCGACCAAATGTCGCGTTTTCCATCACCGGTAAAGTCCACCGCGTAATCCAGATAACTGGTGGGGATGAATTGTGTGTGCCCCATCGCGCCTGCCCAACTGCCGGTCATCGTGCGGGGATCCACATCGCCTGCCTCGATGATCTTGAGTGCGGCGATTAGCTGTTCCTCGAAAAAGGCGCCGCGCCTGCCGTCATAGGCAAGCGTCGCCAGCGAGCGAATGATATCCATATCGCCTCGAAAGCTGCCGTAGCTGCTCTCGAGCCCCCAGACAGCAACCACGATTTCCTTGTCGACACCAAAATGTTTTTCGATGCGTTCCAATGTGTTGCGATGCGCATCCAAAGCCTTGGTTCCGTTCCGAACACGGCTCTCCGATGCTGCACTGTCGAGGTAGTCCCAAATCGTTTTGGTGAATTCGGATTGATTGCGATCGCGTTTGATGACGGAGGCATCATATATGACGCCGTTGAACGCCGCGCGAAGCGTTGCCGCTCCGATTCCCTGGGTTTGGGCGCGGATCTTGAATGCCGTGATCCAGCGTTGAAACCCGGCATTGGCATCGGCGTCTGCTTCGCGTGCAGGGGCCAGTGCGTCTTGCGCGGCTGGCGCTATTCTTTTGCGAGCCATGGGCCGGATTGTGGTAAGGGACGCCAGCGCGAGCGATCCGGCAGTGTCGTGTGCCTGCTGCGGGCGCTCTTCTGGGCGCAGCCGGTCCTCTGCAGCCTCTGTGTCACTCGCTGCGAGCGCTGTACCTGCGGGCAAGACCGCCCCAAGCCACAGCGCGGTCTTTATCCAACTGCGCATTTCGAACCTCAACGCCTGCTTCTTGTCTTTACCAAACTCTAGCGCGAGAATTGGTGGTACAAAAGCGGGCTGAGCAATAGGTGCGACCGTCAGCGCAGGCTTGCCGGTCAACCGAGGGACTGATTGCGCAGATGATCAAGTGCCTCACGGTACAGCCGAACACGATGGGGACGAAAAGAGATCTGCGTGACCTTGAGTGACGTCATCCGATCAAGTCTGAAGACCCTGAAGTCTTGTCTGAGTCGGCACCAGGCCACCAGCACTGAGGACTTGTCGAAATAGACCAGCCCCAGCGGTTTGACATGCCGTTGTGTGACTGCACCTTTGACGTCCACATAGTCAAAACCCACTTCCCGCTCGTCCCAGGTGGCTTGCCGCAGCTCAGCTGCATCGACAGTTGGAGTGAGCGGGGGGGCAAAACTATGGGCAGACAATACTGCGTGCTGCAGCCGTTTTGCCTGGCTTTGCGGCAGGCGGGCGCGCAGCTTGCGAAGGGCGGTGCGGGCTGCCTCGGCAAGATCAGGGTCGCCCTTTTGTTGGACCTCGCAAAGGCCCAGCACCAGCGCTTCGAGTTCGGTTGCCCCAAAGCCCAGTGGGGGTAGCGTCGCATCCTCGATCAAGGTGAAGCCAAATCCGGCCGCGCCATCAATTACAGCCCCAAGAGCCCGAAGCGCATCGATGTCTCGGTGAATGGTTCTGGCTGAGACACCGAGGTCCTGAGCAAGCTGCTCTGCTGTCACGGGGGGTGGCAGCTGGCGCAGGGTTTGCATCAATCGAAAGAGCCGTTCGGTTTTTGTCATCTGTCTAGTGTGGAGTTTGCTGATGACAAAAAATGTCAATAGCGCCTTGTAGCACGGTCTCATCATATTCCAAACGGAGAGAGACGATGTTGACCCTTTTGACCCATGGCGGCGGTGACGGATTTTATAGCTACAGCATGTTTTGCACCAAGGCGGCCCTGTTGCTTCAGATGTCAGGTGTGACCTGGCAACGGCAGGATGTTTATGATCCGGCGGAGCTCGACACGATGCCCCATCAAAAGCTTCCCGTGGTGCGGGACGAGACTGGCGCCTTGATCCCCGACAGCGAAGGCATCCGCCGTTTGCTTGAGGCCAAAGGCGCGAACTTCGACCAAGGTCTCAGCGCCGCTCAAAAGGGCCAGTCCCGCGCGCTCATCCGCATGATTGACGAATCGCTCTGGACACAGTTGATGTGCGCGCGCTGGCTCGAAGACGAAGGCTGGGCCGGGATGCTGCAGTCAGTGTTTGCAGGGGTGCCCGAAGAGCCGCTGAACCTCTTTCGCGAGAAGGTGGTTGAAGGGCTTCATTTCACTGGGCATTCGCGTTTTGCTCGTGCGGAACGCCTGCAGCGTCTGGAGCAGGATCTTCGTGCGCTCGAAGATTTTCTTGGCGATCAGCACTTCTTGTTCGGTGATCATATGACGGCAGTGGATTGTTCTGCGGCACCGATGCTCGAGGCGCTGTCCCGCGCTCCGGCCGCGCCGCAAGTGGTTGAGGTCACGCGACGCCACGGAAAGCTCCTGGCCTATGTCACACGCGTGCTGGATCGTGGCGCGCTCGAATTGCCCCAAGCCGCATAAAGTGTTGGGAATGCGACGCGACTATTGATCCCATGGGCGGGGCTCTCCCGCCCGTGGCTTCTGCACTCTGGATGCAAGGGCCTCGATTTGGCTGGGCAGGCCGCGCCGCAGGCGCGGCCTGCCCCCGGGCGATCCGCAAAGCGGAGCGCAAAACCCTCTAAGCTCTGCACGTGTGGCGAAGTTACTTCCGCTTGCGCGTTACTTTTCGTTTGATCTTGTCTGCTTTGGTCTTTGATTTTGCGGCCTTGCTCCGGGTCATGGTGCGTCCCGCCGGGCTGCGGCGGCGGCCGCCTTTGCGGCTTCCACCACGGCCTTTTGGCAGGTCTGCGCCTTCAAGCGCCAGTAGTTCCAATTCGAGCCCGCCGGTGACTGGCGCGGCCTCTGTGAGGCGCACGGTCACGCGTTGGCCAATGGTGATCAACAGACCGGTATCCGATCCCATCAAGGTGCCGGCCTGTGCATCAAAATGGAAATACTCCTGCCCGATCGAGCGAACGGGCACCAACCCATCGGCGCCGGTTTCATCCAGTTTCACAAAAGCCCCGAAACGGGCGATCCCAGAGATCCGGCCGGAGAACTCATTGCCCACACGCTCTGCGAGGTAGGAGGCCAGATAGCGGTCCGTGGTGTCGCGCTCGGCCAGCATGGAGCGCCGCTCTGTCGCCGAGATATGCGTTGCTGTATCCTCCAGTCTCTCGATCTCGTCCGCCGAGAGACCGTCCTTGCCCCAGCCATGAGCCGTAATCAGGGCGCGGTGTACGATCAGGTCCGCATAGCGCCGGATGGGCGAGGTGAAATGCGCGTAGTTGCGCAGTGCCAGACCAAAGTGCCCAAAGTTCTCTGGATAGTAATAGGCCTGCTGCATGGAGCGCAGCGTGGAGATATTGATGAGCTCCGCATCATCCGTGCCTGCCGCCGCATTCAGCAAGGCGTTCAGGTGTCGGGTCTGCAGCACTTGCCCTTTTGCAAGGTTGAGACCAGCGGCCTGCGCAGTGTCACGCAAAGCATCAAGCTTGTCCTGGCTGGGTTCCTCATGGACCCGGAACAAAAGCGGCTGGCGCTTCTTAATCAGTGTTTCAGCGGCTGCGACATTTGCAAGCACCATGAACTCTTCGATCAGGCGATGAGCATCCAAGCGATCGCGGAAATTGACGGAGGCGACCTTGCCCTTGTCATCGAGGACGATTTTGCGTTCGGGAAGGTCGAGATCAAGCGGCTGACGCGCGGCGCGGGCGGCCTTGAGGGCTTCATAGGCTGCATAGAGCGGTTTGATCACGTCTTCGAGAAACGGTTCCGTGCGCTCAGTGATCTTACCATCCATGGCCTCCTGCACTTCGCCATAGTGTAGTGAAGCCTGCGATTTCATCAGACCGCGTACAAAACGGTGGCCTATCTTGTGTCCCTCTGCGTCGATCTGCAGGCGAACGGCCAGACAGGGGCGGGGCACACCTTCGTGCAACGAGCACAGATCCCCCGAAAGACGATCCGGGAGCATAGGCACCACCCGGTCCGGGAAATAGCTGGAGTTGCCCCGTTTTCGCGCCTCGCGATCCAATGCTGAGCCGGGTGTCACATAGGCGGCAACATCGGCGATTGCGACCCAGATGACATGGCCTCCGGGGTTCTTGGGATCCTCATCGGCATGGGCAAAGCACGCATCATCATGATCGCGGGCATCGGCTGGGTCGATGGTAATGAGCGGCAGATCCCGCAGGTCTTCACGTCCCTTGAGCCCCATAGGTTTGGCGCTGTCGGCTTCTGCGATCACCGCATCTGGAAAGTGATCTGGTATGCCGTGCTGATGGATTGCGATCAGCGATACTGCCTTGGGTGCCGAGGGGTCGCCCAGACGTTCAACGATCCGGGCTTTGGGCAGGCCCATTCTCGCCTTTGGACCCGCAAGCTCGGCTTCGACCAACTCGCCATCTTTAGCGCCGTGTACATTGGCCTCGGGCACCTGCCATTCGTTCGAGCTGGCCTTGTCGATGGGCACAATCCGCCCACCTTCCGAGCCTTGACGAAAGATCCCGAGAATGCGTTTGGGATTGGTCCCGATGCGCCGGATCAGCCGGGCCTCGTAATTGTGGTCTTCTTCCTGCACCACCGTGAGGCGCGCCAGGATCCGGTCGCCTTCTCCAAGCGCCGGGTCCGAGGCACGCGGGATCACCATTACGATTGGTTCAATCCCTTCGCCATGCCATTCAAGTGGCTGCGCAAAGAGATCGCCATTTTCATCGGGCGCTTTGACCAGCAAGACTGAGACCGGCGGCAAACGGTCCGGATCGGTGTAGCTGCGTTTGCGCTTTTCGAGATGCCCTTCTGCCTCCAGCTCCTTCAAGACGCGCTTGAGATCGATCCGCTCTGCGCCCTTGATGCCAAAGGCTTTGGCAATGTCACGTTTAGAAGTCTGAGTCGGGTGGGCGGAGATCCATTCCAGAATCTCGGCCTTTGTGGGTATACGCGCCATAGATCTGCCGTAGCATGGCGCGCAGGCAACGTCATGCTGAAAAGAGTCGCCCAGCACAGGTCAAAGCGGAGCACCGCGCCCGAGGGCCGCAGAGCTTCCCTGAGGTTGGCGCGCCTCAGAGCGGTTTCATCATGTCACGGTGATCGATCCCTGCATCCAGATACACAGGACCGAAGGCCTCAAAACCGAGCTTTTCATAAAAGCCGATGGCATGCGTCTGCGCGCCGAGCTTGGCTTTTGTGATCCCTTCCCGTTCCTGTGCAGCCGCGACGCAGGCTTCGATCAGTTTGGCGCCAAGTCCTGTTCCTCGCGCAGACTTCACAACGCAGACGCGCCCGATCTTGGCGATATCGTCCTGAAACACCACGCGTGCGGTTCCCACCGGCGCACCGTCTTGCAGGGCCAAGAGATGCGTGGCGGTGTCGTCCAGCGCGTCGCGCTCTTCTTCGACAGGGACACCCTGTTCATCGACAAAGACCTCAAATCTGAGCTGCAGGCAGGTGTCGAGGTCTCGGGTCACATCAATCGAGAGGCTCATGAAAAATAGTCCTTCAGGATGCGGGAGTAGATGGATTTCAGTTGGTGGATATGGGCCACATCCACGTTCTCATCCACCTGGTGCATGGTCTTGCCGACGAGTCCAAATTCCACAACCGGACAATGGGACTTCACAAATCGCGCGTCTGAGGTGCCCCCGGTGGTGGAAAGTTCCGGTACTTGGTTGGTTTCGGTCTGCACGGCCCGAGAGACCAGATCCGACAGATCGCCCGGCGGGGTGATGAAACTTTCACCCGAGATCTGAACCTTCATATCGACCTTAAGACCAAACTCTTCGGCCACTTTGTCCGCTTCGCCTTGTAGCCAATCTGTAAGCGACGCCCCCGAGTGCAGATCATTGAAGCGGATGTTCACCGCGGCACGGCCCTGCGCCGGGATCACATTGGTTGCCGGGTTGCCGGTGTCGATGGTGACAATTGCCAATGTGGAGGCGTCGAAGTGCTCTGAGCCCTCATCCAGTTGATGGCTGCCGAGTCGGTCCATCAGGCGCGCGAGCCCGTTCATCGGGTTGTTCGCACGGTGCGGATAGGCCGAATGTCCCTGCACGCCGGTCACAGTGAACCACGCGGTCATCGAGCCGCGACGACCGATCTTGATCATCTCACCCATATGATTGGGGCACGTGGGCTCTCCCACGAGGCAAACGGACATCTTCTCGCCCGCTGCGTCCATGTAGTCCAGCAATGCCGTGGTTCCATCCACAGCGTCGCCTTCCTCATCACCTGTGATGGTCAGCACCACTGCGCCATCGGGTGGTGTGTCCTGAACAAAGTCTATGGCTGCCGCCGCAAAGGCAGCAACACCGGACTTCATGTCGGTTGTCCCACGGCCATACATGACGCCTTCGACAATCTCGGCGCCAAAGGGATCGTGAGTCCAGGCCGCTTCGTCCCCGATGGGCACCACATCAGTGTGGCCATTGAACCCAAAGGTACGCGCATGCGCCTTGTCGCCCCAGCGGGCAAAGAGATTGCAGACCTCACCCCGGTCAACCCGGGTGCAGCTAAAACCCGCGTCCGTCAGAAGGCGCTCCAAAAGGACCAGCGCACCACCTTCGGTTGGCGTGACCGAAGGACAACGCACAAGATCTGCGGTGAGCTGAACGGGGTCTGTTGTGGTCATGGGGCGTCCTCCAGAAATCATCGCTGATGACCTAGCGCGAATTGGCGCAGAGGTGCAATTGCGATCACTTGGTTGCAGACGCTGTGGCCGAAATGCGTAGGCTTTTGACCGGCGTCAATCGCGCTCCTGACAGGGGCATGTGGACGTGCTATGAAGAAAGCAATAGCAGACCGAGGCATGGTAACGGGACGGCGACAAGATCGTCCGGACGTGCGACGAGCAGAACGATCACATCAATCAGGATGAGGCTGTTGGACCATGAGTTCACCGGCCAGCTCCTTCGCATGTATTCGGCATCTGCGCCGCGCGACGTCCCGCACCGGGAACATCGGGACTGAGACTGAGGGACGCCCCGGGCACCAAAAGGCCGATGAACGCGCCGCCCGGGGCAAAACACTTACGGGCGGTGGAGTACGACATGGCAGGCAACACAGGGCTCCGGACGGTTGCGACCGGGCAGGCGCGCAGATGAGCTGGCTCGGTCTATGGCATAAAGAGGCGCAGTATTTCGACGCCGCTGGACTCACCCCGTCGGTAGAACGCAGCTGTCTCTTGTTGCGCGAAGCCGATGCACTGTTGCCGCGGGGCGCGCTGGTTCTGGAGGTGAGCCTGCCGGAATTGCGCAAACCCGAACCCCTGGTGCTGTTTGAGCGTGGAGGCGACTGGCCTTTGCGATTTCAGCTCTCGGCGGTGCCGGGGGGCGGTATCAATCTGGTGCTGGAGCAGTATGGCGCGGTGTTTCACCAAACGCTGAACCCGACCAAGCGGGGGCGTGCGGATCAGGTGCGGCTGACCTACAACTGGGACGCTCCGGCGTTTGAAGGCCAGCTTGCGCTCGAATGGCTTGATGGAGATCGGGCCGAAATCGCGGATATTCATGCCCCACGCCCCTGGCGGCTTGCGGATCTTGAGGCTTTGATTGATGAAGGGCCGCACTGCTTTATCGCCTCCGGCGTCGAATACATTGCACTTTCTGATCAGCCGGAGCCGGTGGGGCCGATGCCCGGCCTCTCGCCGTTTACACCGGTGGAAACGGAAACGGGGGCGCGACCGATCAAGGACCTGCGTCGAGGTGACTTGCTGCGCTGCGCAAGTGGTGATTTGGTCCCCGTCTTGCATAAAATCGAACGTGAAGTGCCAGCCGTGGGCAGCTTTTGTCCCGTGCAGCTTCGGGCGCCATATTTCGGCCTGGCACAGGATATTACCGTCGCGCCTTTCCAACGCATGGTGCTCACCGGGTCTGAGGTTGAATATCTCTTTGGATGTGAGGCTGTGCTTGCGCCGGCAGAAATGCTTGCGGCCACGCGCACCGCCCGTCGGGTCTTGCTCGCGGGGCCGATCACGACCTATGCGCAGGTGATCCTGCCCGGCCATGAGGTGCCAGTTGTGGCGGGGCTCGGGGTCGAGAGCCTTTTTCTGGGGCGCATTCGGCGCGACCGTTCCGCACTTGGGGCCAGCCTCTTTGCAGGGCTAGATCGCAACTCTCTGCCAGAACACGCACAGCCGCGCTACCCCGTGGTGCGCGCGTTTGATGCCGCAATCCTTGCAGAACATCGCACCGCCTGAGCACTGAGGACTTGAAAAAATCCCCGTAGCCCTTCTAAGCAGTCTCACCGTTTCTAGTGAGAACCGCTCCATGACCCTGCGCTCTATTTGGTTTTGTCTTGTCACAGTGTTGATGACGCTTCCAGCCTTGCCGCTGCGCGCGCAGGAACTGGTGGTCAACACGGTTACCCGTCCGCCGTTTTCAATGCCGGTCGGAGAGCATGAGACGGGTTTTACCATGGATTTGATCCGCGAGGTCTCGCAACGCCTCGATTGGGACATCCAGATCAATCGGGTCGATAACTTTGCGCAGATGCTCGAAGAGGTCGAACGCGGCGAGGCCGATATGGCGGCGGCAAACATCTCCATCACGGCCGGGCGCGAAGCGGTAATGGATTTCAGTCAGCCCATCTTTGAAAGCGGCCTCCAGATCATGCTGCATCAGGACGATGTGTCAGAGCCAAGCCTGATTTCGGCGCTGATGTCGTGGGATCTCTTCGCGGCCATCGCAATCGCATTTGTGCTCTTGCTGGTGGGCGGCATGCTTATGTGGGTGTTTGAGCGCCGAGCGCAGCCCTATTTTGATCGCCCGTTGAAAGATGCGTGGTTCCCATCTTTCTGGTGGGCGCTCAATCTGGTGGTGAACGGTGGTTTTGAAGAGCGGGTGCCGCGCAGCGCGCTTGGGCGGGTTTTTGGTGTTCTGCTGGTTCTCTCATCATTGTTCGTGGTGTCGGTCTTTGTCGCCAAAATCACCGCCGCCATGACCGTCGAGGCGATAAACGGGTCGGTGAATTCGGTGAACGACCTCTACGGCAAGCGCGTCGGCACGATCCAGGGCTCGACCGCGGCAGGATTTCTGGATCGTCGTGAAATCGACTATGTGGCGTTTCCGGGGCTCGATAAGATGCTCGAGGACTTTGAAGACGGCGATACGCGCATAGTCGTGTTTGATGCGCCGGTGCTCAACCACTACGTCAAAACCGACGGTGCGGGGATCGGGCATGTGATGGGGCGGAAGTTCCTGACGGAATACTACGGGATTATCTTCCCGCAGGGGTCCGAGATGGTGGAGCCGTTCAATCGTGCCTTGCTGAAGATGCAGGAAGACGGCGCCTACGAGACGCTCTATCGAAAGTGGTTTGGTCAGAGTTTCTAGACCCTGATTGGATCTTTTGACCCACGCCAGCGATTTCTGAGCAAGCGCGGATTAATGCGGAGCGCTGTTTTCGTCCACCGCGCTCAATTCATCACCAAAGAATGGGGTCATCTGCGCCACGATGACCGCGTTTTCGTCGAGGGCTCGCTGCATCAGATCGCGCTCCTCTTGCGGAATCTCATGGCCTTCGGCCTCTCGCTCGGCGATCGTGCCATAGCCGGTGACATCCAGCGGCGCGGTGTCGGCCTGTTTCAGAATAGCAACCGTCTCACGCACGGCCTCTGCCTCATCCACGCCGGACGCGTAAACCATCAGGGCGGCGCCGGTGGCGTCTTTGGGCAGGCCATCCCCCTCTTTGCGACCGATTTGAACGATCAGGGTATAGACCTGTTGGCGGGAGGGCTTCTTCTGTGTCATGCGACTGAAGTAGACGGGAGGGCCGGGGAAGGTCAAACCAATTTGTTTACAATGCGTCGAGTAATTTGCCACAATTTGACCAACATTGAGGGGCAAATCTGCCTCACGCAGAATTTGCGCGTGGGGTTTGATTTTCTAATTTACGGGTGGGAGCGTTATGCCGACGGCTCAGGAACTACCGATTGATACAACCGCCTCTGCCGAGGACATGGCGGAAGCCATTTTTGGCAATGGCATCGAGATTCAATCCGCGACCTATACCGGCGCTAACGGTGCGTCCGGCATCTACAGCGGCGGTGATTCAATCGCGCCGGGTGTGACCCCATCGGACACTGGCGTTATCCTGTCCACTGGCAACGCAACGGATTTCACCAACAGCTCGGGCAGCACGGATACCAATACCTCTGCCGGGACATCCACCAATCACGGAACCGCGGGCGATACGGATCTGGATGCGATCGCAGGTGGAACGACCTATGATGCCGCCGTCTTTGAGGCCGAATTTGTGCCCGAAGGCTCCACGCTGACGATGCAGTTCGTCTTTTCCTCCGAAGAGTATCTCGAATACGTCAATTCAGGCTTCAACGATGCGGTATCGGTCTGGGTCAATGGTGTTGAGGCGGAACTTGTTGTGGGCGATGGCAATATCGCCATCGACAACATCAACGATACGTCCAATTCGGATCTCTACGTCGACAACCCCGCGGACAGTGATCTCTACAACACTGAAATGGACGGGTTTACCGTCACGTTGAAGCTGACAGCGCCGGTCAACCCAGGCGAAACCAACCACATCAAGATTGCCATCGCCGATACAGGAGATGCAGCTTACGATTCCAACCTGCTGATTGCCGGGGACTCGGTGCAGACGGCGTTGGTTGCGGAAAACGATCAGGTGCTGGTCTGGGAGGGCTCATCCACGACCGTTGACGTGCTTGCGAATGATGCGCAAGGGTCAGGCGCTCAGCTCACGATCACACATATCAACAACCAGCCTGTCACGGCTGGCAGTTCGGTGACGTTGGCAAATGGCGAAATCATCACCCTCAACGAAGACGGCACCCTCGAGATCACAGGCCAGCCCGACGTGGATACGAATGAGACGTCCGTATTCACCTACACGGTGGCCGATGATGAGGGAAATACCGACGTTGCTTTTGTCGATCTGACCACCACGCCCTGCTTTGTCGAAGGCACCTTGATTGATACAACCGAAGGTCCGTGCCCGGTCGAGGCGTTAGAAATTGGTATGACTGTCGTGACCCGTGACCACGGTGCTCAGCCACTGCGCTGGATTGGGCGCAGCATTCGTACGGCGTCGGGCAATGATGCGCCCGTTCGGATTGCCGCAAACACTCTGGGTCAGCACCAGGAGATCGAACTCTCGCCGAGCCATCGAGTGCTATTGTGCTCTGCCGCCGCCGAGATGCTCTTTGGTCAAGAAGAAGTTTTGATCCCGGCGCATCATCTGGTGAATGACAGCACCATCCGGCGTCGCAGTGACGGGCGGCGCGTTACCTATTTCCACCTGCTGTTCGACCAGCACGAAATCATTCGTGGCAATGGGCTTGAGAGTGAGAGCTATCATCCGGGCGCCGCGAGCCTCGGTGGACTGGATGCAGAGACACGGGCGGAGTTCTTCGATCTGATGGGCGACAGCTGGCAGAGCTATCAGAATATGAAACGCCCGACGCTCAAATCATATGAGACCCGCGCGTTGCTGGGGGCTGTTCAGTAACGGCTCCGCATCCGGTAGCCCGGCTGAAAGCTCATCCGGGCAAATGTCACGGGTTGATCCTGAAACCAGGTGGAACGCTCCATCTGGAACAGGGCTGTACCCGGTGGGCAGGCCATATAATCCGCAATCTTGGCATCCGCAGCGCTGGCAAAGAAGCTGACCTCCGCATTGGAAAACGGGACCGCCGCCAGCAACCATTCTCCCGGAGGGGTTTCAGAGAAATCAGCAGTTTCGCTTGCAGGCACTGCCGCGATGTTGATCCAGCGATCTTCAAAATGAAAGGGCTGGCCATCCGCATAATGCATCACTTCCATGTGGAGAACCTGCGCATTGATGGCCAAGCCCATCTGGGAACTGAGCCAGCCCGGAGCGGGTTGCAGGCTGCGTGAAACAAGCGCATAGCGGTAGGTGGCGTTGCGCTCTTCGACGAGGCGCCGCGTGGTGGCGATCTCGAGCTTGGCCTGCTTGACAGGCAGCGTGGCGACGCGGGTGCCACTCTTGCGCTTGCGGTCGATGATACCGCGATCTGCAAGTTCACGCAGCGCACGGTTGACAGTCGCACGGGCGCAGCCAAATTCCTCGGCGAGATCTGCCTCTGTTGGCAAGAGCGCCCCCTGGTCCCAGACGCGCGCTTCGATCCGGCGCATGACTTCGTCCCGTACGTCCTGAAAGCTGGTTTTCTTCTGTTGTTGCACTTCAGGGCTCCGGGCTGAATAATAACTCTGGCTAAATCATATTATGTCTGCATTAAAATGCAGTTGTAAAGGAGAGCGCATGCGCTTTGACGCTGCTGAGATCAGACCCGTGCCATGGAAAAACGGCGGAGGAACGACCCACGAGCTTGCAGTAGGTCAGGATGTGGGCGGACAGATCTGGCGTTTGAGCCTCGCAGAGATTGCGCGCGAGGGCCCGTTTTCTTCCTTTGCGGGCCAATGGCGCATTCACACCATCATATCGGGACAGGGGCTGCGGCTGATGGGCACTGAGGAAACGCTGGAGGCCCTGCCGCTTGCGCCCTTGGAGTTTGACGGTGGAATCGCGTTTGATGCGCAATTTATTGAGGGGCCATGTCGCGCGGTCAATCTAATCTATGATCCTCGGCACCTCGCTGCGACAGCAGAGGTGCGCAGTGGGCCCTTCCGGGCGCAGTGCGGCGATCTGGTCTTTGTGATCAACGGCGCGCTGGCCCTCGGCGGAAAAAATTTTGTCGCCGGGCAGGGGGCCGCGGTAGAAGCACCAGCCCACGCGGAGGCCGAGGGCACGGTGCTTCATTTCGAGATTAGAGTTCCGCCAAAAGAGACGTGATCGCCTTGCGATAGCTGGCAAGAATGCTGTCTCGCGCGATGTGACGACCAGTTTGTACCATATGACGCCCTGCGGCCCAGACGTCGGTGACGCTGTGATCATCCGCTGCAAAACACAGCCCATCCAGGATTTGATGCTCTGGAAGCCCAAAAAGAGCAGGATGTGCGCGATCAATCGCCACCAGATCAGCAAGGGCGCCAATCTCGAGCCGACCGGCATCGCGGCCCAAAGCCTGCGCACCCCCTCTTGCCGCGCCAAGGTAGAGGGTTTCACCGACAGATCCCTCTGCCGGGACCAGAACGTTGCGGGCGAGATCCCGAAGGCGTTGGGAGTATTCCAGCGTGCGCAGCTCTTCAACGAGGGAGATCCGTACATTTGAGTCCGATCCCACACCAAAGCGTCCTCCCTCGCGCAGATAGTGCGCGCCGTTAAACGGGCCATCTCCGAGGTTTGCCTCGGTGATGGGGCAAAGCCCTGCAACCGCGCCGGAATGGGCCATGTGCCGGGTTTCGGTCTCGGTCATGTGGGTGGCGTGGATCAGGCACCATTGATTGTCTACGGGGGCGTTCCCAAGCAGCCACTCTACGGGGCGCGCGCCCAGCCAAACCTTGATCTCGGCCACTTCGCGGGGCTGTTCGGCGATATGGATGTGGATGGGGTTATCCGCGGCGAGCGGCCATACGGCGGCGAGGTCCTCCGGGCTGGTGGCGCGCAAGGAATGCGGCGCGATACCGACACGCGTGTCGCCCCCAAGCTCTTGCGCCGCATCGCGGGCTTCGGTGACAAGACGCGAGAAGCGCTCTACATCATTTCCAAAGCGCATCTGGCCTCCGGCAAGGGGTTGCTGTTGTGCGCCTCCGTAGGTGTAGAGCACCGGCAGATGGGTGAGGCCGATGCCGGTTTGCTGGGCGCCGGCCATCACGCGTTGACTGAGTTCGCTGAGGCTCTGGTAGGCGGTACCGCCCGGCTGATGGTGAACATAGTGGAACTCACCCACAGAGGCATACCCGGCCTCCATCATTTCCATGAATGTAAGTGCCGCAATGGCCTCGTATTGATCGGGGGTGAGATGGTCGAGAAAGCGATACATCAGCTCTCGCCAGGTCCAAAAACTGTCTTGACCGGCCCCCCGAAATTCGGTGCGGCCCGCCATCGCGCGCTGGAACGAATGTGAATGCAGGTTGGCAAGCGCTGGCAAGAGCACATCGACGCGCGTGTCGCCGGGCACGGGCGCTGAGCCGGTCTCGATCCGAGAGATTTGGCCGTCCTTGATGGTGAGGCGGACATCCTTCGCCCAGCCCTCAGGCAAACACGCGGTGGCGGCAAAAATTGTCTGCATCTGGCCCTCTTATGTATAGACATAACAACAATAAGCGCATACCGTTAATGGGGCAAGAGGATTCTGGGGGACGAAATGCGCGATACATACGTGTTGAGCGGTGCTCGGTTGGCGACCATGGAGGCCGAGGGGTCTTATGGGCTTGTGGAAGACGGGGCGATCGCCATTCAGGGGGATGAAATTCTCTGGTGCGGCGCGCGGGGCGCGCTACCGGACACCTACGCAGCTTGCCCCAGCACCGACCTCAATGGACGTCTGGTCACGCCGGCCTTCATTGATTGTCACACGCACATCGTTTTTGGCGGAGACCGTGCGGGCGAGTTCGAGATGCGCCTCGAGGGGGCAACCTATGAAGAGGTGGCCAAGGCTGGCGGCGGGATTGTGTCGACCGTCACGGCCACGCGTGCCGCAAGCCTGGATGCGCTTGTGACCGGGGCCTTGCCGCGGCTGGATGCACTGATTGCGGAAGGGGTGAGCACGGTAGAAGTCAAATCCGGCTACGGGCTCGACCGCGAGACCGAGCTCAATATGCTGCGCGCGGCGCGTCGTCTGGCTGAGCACAGAGATGTTACGGTCAAAACCACCTTTCTGGGCGCGCATGCAGTCCCTGCAGAGTATGCGGGTCGGGCAGATGCCTATCTTGATGAGGTCTGCCTGCCGACGCTGCGCGCAGCGCATGCCGAGGGGTTGGTCGATGCGGTAGATGGCTTTTGTGAAGGGATCGCTTTTTCGGCGGCGCAGATCGCAAAGGTTTTTGACGTGGCAGCAGAGTTGGGTTTGCCGGTGAAGCTCCATGCCGAACAGCTGTCGCATCAGGGCGGCACCAAATTGGCGGCAGAGCGCGGCGCACTGTCTGTGGATCATGTGGAATACGCCACAGAAGCGGACGCACGGGCAATGGCGGCTTCGGGGTCCGTTGCGGTCCTGTTGCCCGGCGCGTTCTACACAATCCGCGAAACGCAAGTCCCGCCCGTGGCAGAGTTTCGCATGCATGGCGTGCCGATGGCACTGGCGACAGACTGCAACCCCGGATCATCGCCGCTCACGTCGCTTCTGCTGACGCTCAATATGGGCTGCACATTGTTTCGCCTGACCCCGGAAGAGGCGCTTGCGGGTGTGACCCGTACTGCCGCCCGCGCGCTGGGCATGCAGGATCGTGGGCGCATCGCCCCCGGGCTTCGTGCGGATCTGGCGGTCTGGGATGTCTCTCGCCCGGCAGAGCTGGCTTATCGCATTGGTTTCAACCCGCTCTACGCGCGTGTCATGGGCGGCAAAATGGAGGTTCGTACATGATCGAGATGATCCCGGGCGCCGTGACGCTCGACACTTTGGAACGGATCTGGCGTCACGGCACGCCTGCACGTCTGGCCGATAGCGCGCGTGCAGGTGTCGAGGCCGCTGCCGCGATGGTGGCAGAGGCCGCAGCGGGTGAAGTGCCCGTTTATGGCATCAACACTGGTTTTGGCAAACTTGCGTCGACCAAGATCGCGCCGGAGGATACTGCGACCCTGCAGCGCAACCTGATCCTGAGCCATTCTTGCGGTGTGGGCGAGCCGCTGGCCGAAGACAAAACCCGGTTGATGATGGTGCTGAAGCTGTTGTCGCTGGGTCGGGGCGCCTCCGGGGTGCGCTGGGCTGTCATTGAGCAGATCCAAGAGATGCTGGCACGCGGGGTGACACCTGTTGTGCCGTCGCAAGGGTCCGTTGGCGCCTCTGGTGATCTTGCCCCGCTTGCCCACATGACTGCGGCCATGATCGGCGAAGGCGAGGCAACAATCGACGGCGTGCGCCTGCCTGGTGCCGAAGCCTTGAGGCGTGCCGGGTTGGAGCCGATTGTGCTGGGCCCGAAAGAAGGGCTTGGCCTGATAAATGGCACGCAGTTTTCCACCGCCTGCGCGCTTACCGGGTTGTTCGAAGCCCTGGAGATGGCGCGGGCCTCCATGGCGATCGCGTCTTTGACAACCGACGCTATCATGGGCTCTACCGCGCCTTTGGTGGCGGATATTCACAGCTTGCGCGGCCATGCTGGGCAGATGGAGGTCGCGGCAACGATGCGCGACATCATGGCGGGCTCGGAAATTCGCGAGAGCCACCGTGAGGGCGACACCCGCGTGCAGGATCCCTATTGCATCCGCTGCCAGCCTCAGGTGGTGGGCGCCGCGCTTGATGTGCTGCGCATGGCGGCGCGCACGCTTGAAATCGAGGCGAATGCGGTCACCGACAATCCGCTGGTGCTGGTGGAGGCGGGGCAGATCGTCTCCGGGGGCAACTTCCATGCCGAATATGTGGGCTTTGCGGCAGATCAGATCGCGCTTGCCGTGGCTGAGATCGGCGCGATTGCGCAGCGCCGCGTTGCGCTGATGGTGGATCCTACCCTGAGCCATGATCTGCCGCCGTTCCTGACGCCGAACCCCGGCCTCAACTCGGGATTCATGATTGCCGAAGTCACGACTGCGGCGCTCATGAGCGAAAATAAACATCTGGCCAACCCCTGCGTTACGGATTCCACACCGACCTCCGCCAACCAAGAGGACCACGTCTCTATGGCGGCGCACGGTGCGTTGCGGCTGGCGAAAATGAACGCAAACCTGTCGGTGATCCTTGGGGTCGAGATGCTTTGCGCGGCGCAGGGGGTCGAGGCGCGCGCGCCGCTCAAGACCTCTAGCCGTTTGCAAAACCTGCTCGACATGCTGCGCGGCGAGATCCCGAGCCTTGGCGAGGACCGCTATCTTGCGCCGGAAATCGAAACCGCCAGCGCGATGGTGCGGGCAGGCCGCGTGGCGCAGGCCGCAGGCGTGGAGGTCAGCACATGATCGAAGTCACGCAGGGGTCTTCTCCGCTGGTTCTGGGGCTGCCCCATACGGGCACCGATGTTCCGGCCGAGGTGGCACAACATTTGAATGACCGCGGCCAAGCGCTCGCGGATACGGATTGGCATATTCACGACCTCTACGCCGGACTGGTGGAGGGCGTGACAACCGTACGCACGCCGATCCATCGATATGTGATCGATGTGAACCGCGATCCCGAGGGCGTGAGCCTTTATCCCGGACAAAACACCACGACGCTGGTGCCGCTCACCGATTTTGATGGTCATCCAATCTGGCAGCAAGAGCCCGATGCGGCCGAAACGGCCCACCGTCTTGAGACCTATCACGTGCCTTATCACGCGGCACTCGAGGCGGAGATGAAGCGCGTGGCCGGACTCCACGGGTTTGCCATTCTCTATGATTGTCACTCGATCCGTGGCGATATTCCCTTCTTGTTTGAGGGTCGCCTGCCGGATTTTAACGTCGGTACCAATCTCGGCGCGACCTGCGCGCCAAGCATCGAGGATATGGTGTTCCAGCGTTGTCAGCGCGCGGAAGGCTACACATCAGTCTTGAATGGCCGTTTCAAGGGGGGCTGGACCACGCGACATTACGGTCGCCCCGACCAGGGTTGGCATGCCATCCAGATGGAGCTCGCGCAGGCCACCTATTGCGACGAGCAGCCGCCCTGGCGGTATGACCCCGTCCGCGCCGACCGGTTGCGCGGACATCTCACCCAAATCCTCACCGATCTGACCGAATGGAGGCCCGCATGAGCGATCCCCGCAAGAATACCCGTGACATTTTCCCTGCCACTGGCACCGAGATCACTGCGAAGTCCTGGTTGACGGAGGCTCCGATGCGGATGCTGATGAACAACCTGCACCCCGATGTGGCTGAAAACCCGCATGAGCTCGTGGTTTATGGCGGGATTGGCCGGGCGGCACGCACGTGGCAGGATTTCGACCTCATCGTCGAGACCCTCAAGACTCTTGAAGAAGATCAGACCCTGATGGTGCAGTCCGGCAAACCCGTCGGCGTCTTTCAGACCCACAAGGACGCGCCGCGCGTGTTGATCGCCAACTCCAACCTCGTGCCGCATTGGGCCAATTGGGATCACTTCAACGAGCTCGATAAGAAGGGTCTGATGATGTACGGCCAGATGACCGCTGGTTCGTGGATCTACATCGGCACCCAGGGCATCGTGCAGGGCACCTATGAGACCTTTGCCGAGGCGGGCCGCCAGCACTATGGCGGGGACCTGACCGGAAAATGGATCCTCACCGGCGGTCTTGGGGGGATGGGGGGGGCGCAGCCTTTGGCTGCGGTTTTTGCTGGTGCTTGCTGCCTTGCGGTGGAGTGCAATCCCGACTCGATCGATTTCCGCCTGCGCACCAAATACCTTGATGAGAAGGCTGAAACGCTGGACGAAGCGCTGGAGATGATTGAGCGTTGGACCAAGGCGGGCGAGGCCAAATCCGTTGGCCTTTTGGGCAATGCGGCGGATGTGTTTGCAGAGCTTGTGGAGCGTGCGAAGGCGGGTGGCATGCGCCCCGACATCGTGACGGATCAGACCTCAGCGCATGACCCGGTCAACGGTTATCTGCCGCAAGGCTGGACGATGGCCGAATGGAGAGAGAAGCGCGAAACGGACAAAAAGGCGGTTGAGAAAGCCTCTCGGGCGTCGATGAAGGCTCATGTGAAGGCCATGGTAGATTTCCACGAGATGGGGATTCCCACCGTCGATTATGGCAACAACATCCGTCAAGTCGCGCTGGAAGAGGGGCTGGAGACGGCGTTCTCATTCCCCGGATTTGTGCCAGCCTACATTCGCCCGCTGTTCTGCAAGGGGATCGGTCCCTTCCGTTGGTGTGCGCTCTCGGGGGATCCCGAGGATATCCGCAAGACCGATGCCAAGATGAAAGAGCTATTCCCGGAGAACGAGAGCCTGCACCGCTGGCTCGACATGGCGCAGGACCGCATCGCCTTTCAGGGGCTACCGGCGCGGATCTGCTGGATCGGCCTTGGAGATCGCCACAAGGCGGGGCTTGCCTTCAACGAAATGGTGCGCAACGGCGAATTGTCGGCGCCGGTCGTGATTGGCCGAGATCATCTTGACTCGGGTTCCGTGGCATCGCCCAACCGTGAAACCGAAGCGATGATGGATGGATCGGATGCGGTCTCTGACTGGCCATTGCTCAATGCGCTTTTGAACACGGCCTCGGGCGCGACATGGGTTTCGCTGCATCATGGCGGCGGTGTTGGCATGGGGTTTTCGCAGCACTCTGGCGTGGTGATCTGCTGTGACGGCACAGAGGATGCGGATCGCCGGATCGGGCGCGTTCTGTGGAACGACCCGGCGACCGGCGTAATGCGTCACGCAGATGCAGGCTATGAGATCGCGAAGGACTGCGCCAAAGAGCACGGATTGAACCTGCCAGGTATCCTGCGCTCGGAATGACCGGATGGGCGGGGCGAATGTCCCGCCTCCCTTGGGGGACCCAAGGCTTCTGCGGTTACAGATCTGTCTGAGTGGCCAACCACCAGGTTGTGCCGCTCGGTCCCTTTACGCCGCCAAAAACACCATCGCCGTTCCGCTTGCGCAGCGGTTCCTGCACGATCTTTCCACCTGCCGCAATGGCGCGATCAAAAGCCTCCTGCACATCGGGAACATACAGATGCACGTGCGCGTCATTGTCGTCCGCGCCAGGAAGACCGCCGATCATGACGATGCTGTCGTCAATCCGTACTTCGGCATGCATCAAGCTCCCATCCTCCTGATCAAGGCGTTGCAATAAATTCGCCTCAAATACCGTTTGCAGGAATGAGATCGTACCTTCCGGATCATGGCAGATGAGATAAGGGCATAGCGAGGGGTAGTCTGTGGGTTTCCAAGACTCTCTCATGAACTGTCCTCCTTCAGCCTATTTCAGCCGGGCGGTTATTGACGCTCCACTCAATAATCTACCGTAACTTTAAGAATATTCCACAGGAACAATAATTTGAGAAATAAAAAAACAGGCAGCCGAAGCCGCCTGTTGTCACATTTATGTGTGCAGCCTCTGCTGAGGCCTAGGATCAATCGCGCAGAAGCTCGTTGATGCCTGTCTTGGAACGGGTTTTCTCGTCCACGCGTTTCACGATGACCGCGCAGTAGAGGTTGATGCCGTTTTTCGAAGGCATGGAGCCTGCAACAACAACGGAATAGGGCGGCACTTCGCCATACATGACTTCACCGGTTTCGCGGTCGACGATCTTGGTGGACTGGCCAATGAACACGCCCATGCCAAGCACAGAACCTTCGCGCACGATCACGCCTTCGACCACCTCGGAACGCGCACCGATAAAGCAATTGTCCTCGATGATGGTCGGGCCGGCCTGCATCGGCTCCAGAACGCCGCCGATCCCGACGCCACCCGAGAGGTGAACGCCTTTGCCGATCTGTGCGCAGGACCCAACCGTGGCCCAAGTGTCGACCATAGTGCCTTCGTCAACATAGGCGCCGAGGTTTACAAAAGAGGGCATCAGGACCACGCCCGGTGCGATGTAGGCAGATTTGCGGACAACGCAGTTCGGCACCGCGCGGAAACCTGCGGTTTTCCAGTCAGAGGCTCCCCAGCCTTTGAACTTGCTGTCGACCTTGTCCCACCAGCCGGAGCCCTGCGGGCCACCGGATTGCTCTTCCATGTCCTTCAGGCGGAAACCAAGCAGAACGGCCTTTTTGGCCCATTGATTGACGTGCCAGTCTCCGCTGTCCTGCTTTTCTGCGACGCGCAGTTTTCCGCTATCGAGCGCGGCGAGGGTTGCCTCGATGGCGTCGCGGGTTTCACCTTTGGTGGCAGGTGTGATGGTGTCACGGGCCTCCCAGGCGGCCTCAATTGCGGTTTCCAGCTGCGCGTTGGACATATGTTCCGGCTCCGGTTTGTGTTGGATTCGAGCGCTTATAGCCGCAAATGCCCCAAGCGTCATGCCCCGAACGCGCCCCTCGGCACATGCGAAGCGGCATCGGGTGCACCACGGGCTGGCTCAGCTCACCCGGCGCAGGTGTCGCCGCAGAATGTCACAGGCGCGCGGCAGATCCTGTGCGGTGACGGCTTCCAGCAGCGCGTCGTGGTCGCTGTCGATGCGCGACGTCCAGCGGTCGCGCCAATGCACGAAAAGGTGCCTGGCAGCGGTGATGTGAAGATCTTCAATTGCCGATAGCAGGCGTGGCATCTCGCAGGGCTGCAGCAGGGCGGTGTGAAACTGCCTGTTGCAGCGGTCCCAAAGCACCATATCCTGCGCGGCGTCACAGGCCTGTCGCGCGGCCTCTACCTGAGCCAATGTGTCGGCGTCGTGTCGGGGTAGCGCGTGGGTGAGCGCTAGAACTTCCAGCGCCACACGCATCTCGATCACTTCCCGGATTTCCGTTGGCTCCAGAGCGGTAACGCGCATGCCTTTGTGTGGTATGGATTTGGCCAGTCCCTTGGCTTCCAACCGCAAAAAGGCCTCGCGCACGG
The DNA here is from genome assembly GCF_055693725.2 of Epibacterium sp. HA2-3. NCBI lineage: Bacteria > Pseudomonadati > Pseudomonadota > Alphaproteobacteria > Rhodobacterales > Roseobacteraceae > Epibacterium > Epibacterium sp. HA2-3. Next base: position 3,056,916 of record NZ_CM172490.1, read on the forward strand.
GAACGTGGCTGACGTCGTAGTCGCGCGCAATGTGGTCTTGCCGCAGTTTCTCTCCTGCGGGCAGATCGCCGGTCACGATCCGCTCCATCAGCGCGCGAAAAATCTTGTCAACTGCGGTTTCGCTCATAAACGTTCGATAGGGGGCAAAGCCGCCCATCGCAAGGATTTCCGACGCTTAGGTGAACGAGACATCAAGTTGTGTGGCGGGATCTGTCAGCGGTTCCGGGTCAATGTTGCCCCCACACAAGAGCACGGCAACCTTTTCATCACGCGCCGGCAGATAGGCCCCGCACATCAAAGCCGCAAGCGCAGTTGCCCCTGCAGGCTCCACCAGGAGACGATGATCGCGCCAGAGCGCGTGTTGTGCGGCCTCGATGGCAGCATCTGGGACAATCACGCTTGGCGTGCGCGCGTTATGCGCAAGGTCAAAACAGATGTCCCCAATGCGGCGCGCCCCCAAGGCATTGGCAGCGATGCCGCCAACGTCAACATTGGTGGGTTTGCCATTCATCAGTGCGGTTTTCAGCGCGCAAGAGGTTGCAGGTTCTACTGCGACCACCTTGCGCCGGCCCTCAAACCAGCCGAGCGCTCCTCCGATGAGACCACCGCCGCCCACTGCGATCAAAATGGTGTCAGCCTCGAGCCCCTGTTCCTCCCATTCAGCAAACAAAGTGCCCTGTCCAGCGACCGTTGCGGGCGCGTCATAGGCATGGATCTGCATGGCTCCCGTTTGTAGCTCCCAATCCTGTGCTGCTTCGAGTGCATTGGCATAGGCGCCGGGCACGACCTCAAGCTCCGCTCCGGTTGAGCGGATCAGGTCAATCTTGGTCTGGCCTGCAATCTCGGGGACATAGATCTTGGCGTCGTGACCCAAAGCACGAGCGGCAAAGGCCACCGCCGCGCCATGATTGCCACCGGAGGCCGCCACCAGACCTGCCTCGGGGACAGGGGTCGACAGGAGCGTGTTAAACGCACCGCGCGCCTTAAAGCTGCCTGCATGCTGGAGATGCTCGAGCTTCAATTCGACCGGAAATGCGAGGCCAAAGCTCTGAACCGAGACGGTTGGCGTTTTCACCACATGCTGGGCAATTCTCCCGCGCGCGCCGGAAATTTGGGATGTCCAATCCATTGTGGTACCTCGTCACTGTGTCTTTTGCGCGAACCCTAGGGAATTGCACGCGGGAGGCAAGGGGATTGATGGTGCGATTTGAGCACTGGCCGCAAAGGGGTGCGCAGGCTATGACAGGGTCTAACCTTCTGCACTGAAGAATAGGCAAGATTTGATATGAGTGACGACCGTAAGAGCCGCTTTCCCGATGCCCGCGCTGATCGATACCGCGCCGAACATGTTCCCGTGACGCCACAAACGCAGTCGCCTGTCTACCAGCTTGCTTTTGCCGATGAAGGGTTTCTGTGCCGAGAAGAACTGCGTCCGGTGCGCTTGCAGCTGGAGCTTCTGAAGCCGCAGCTGATGCTGGACGAAAAAGGCGTCGAGAGCACGGTCGTGATGTTTGGCGGGGCGCGCATCCCCGCCCCGCGTGACAAGGACAAGGCGCGGACACAGACCCTGGCCGACCTTAGTCATTTCTACGACGAAGCGCGTACGTTCGCGCAGAAGATGACCGAAAAATCCAAGGCAAGTGGCGGTCGGCGTCATGTCGTCGTGACCGGTGGCGGTCCCGGTGTCATGGAAGCTGGAAACCGGGGCGCCGTGGATGCGGGCGGCGAGTCGATTGGCCTCAATATCGTGTTGCCGCACGAACAGGCGCCCAACGAATACGTCACGCCGGAGCTCTGTTTCAATTTCCACTATTTTGCGATCCGCAAGATGCATTTCCTGATGCGTGCTGAGGCGATTTGCGTTTTCCCTGGTGGCTTTGGCACCCTTGATGAGCTGTTTGAGGCCCTGACGCTGATCCAGACCGGGCGCATGGAACCTGTCCCATTCTTGCTGTTTGGCCGCAGTTTCTGGGAGAAGATCATCAATTGGGAGGCCCTGGCCGACGCGGGAACAATTTCAGACCAGGACCTTGATCTGTTCAAGTTCGTGGAAAGCGCGGATGAGGCAATCGCAGCGATCGAGGCGTGGAACCCTGTACCTGCGCGTCAAAACCTGCCCGGTCGTGATCGTTAGGACCCGCGCAGAGATCGTTTTCTTACCTCGGCATGCTTTAAACGGTAGCGCGTCGGGCCCCTTGGGCCCGGCGCGCGGGTCCGCCCGACAGGACGGAGGTCCATGGTCAAATGTCGTTTTCCCTTGTGGGTGGGGTGGAAACGTTTGTGGGAACGTCGGGACCGCGCATGACCAAAAGACCCGAATTTAGGAGGATTAACTCATGTCAGCGGGCAACACTCCGACGGCCTCACCACGCGGCAGACGTGTCAGCACCTGTGTGTCTCCCTCGTTTCGGATCGCATAGCCATAGCCACGCAGGCGAAACTGCCATTCCCGAGGGCTAAGCGCCTTGCGCCGTTCTTCTCGCACCAGAGAGAGAATACCATCATCCATCTTGCCGACTTGCTGTCCAATCATCTTTCTGCCCTCAACCTTTGTTTGCTGCCCGGAGATTGTTTCCGTGTACTGTTTCTGATTCCGAGATTGTCGGCCCCAGATGGCGCAAATTTTACTAAAATAGGGAAAGAATAAGGCGCCACGATTTCTCGCAGCGCCCTTAGATCGGTTCTGTTGTCGGTTCAGCGTCAGCTGTTGTTCACTCCGGCCTCGGCTTCGATTTGCTTGCGGCTCTTGCGGGCCCGCTCCGTGGCAGACTTGAGCTGACCGCAGGCGGCCATGATATCATCGCCGCGGGTCTTGCGGATCGGCGAGGCATAGCCAGCCTGATAGATGATATTTGCAAACGCCCGGATGCGGTTGTTGGACGACCGTTTATAGGGCGCCCCCGGCCACTCATTAAAGGGAATGAGGTTGATCTTGGCCGGAATGTTGTGGCGCTTGATATGATCCAGAAGACGATGTGCGTCCTCATCAGAGTCGTTCACCCCATCAAGCATCACATATTCGAAGGTGATCCGCTCAGAGTTCGAGACCTTCGGGTAATCTGCAAGCGCCTGCAGCAATTCATCGATGTTCCAGCGACGGTTGATCGGAACCAGCACATCGCGCACCTCATTGGTGGTCGCATGAAAGGATATCGCAAGGAGACAGCCGATTTCCTCAGCCGTCCGCGCAATCTCGGGCACCACGCCAGAGGTCGAGAGCGTGATACGACGCCGCGAGAGGGAAATCCCCTCCGGGTCCATCGCAATCTTCATCGCATCGCGCACATTGTCGAAATTATAAAGCGGCTCCCCCATGCCCATCAGAACGATGTTGGACAGTAGGCGGGTTTCATCCTTTGGCGCGCCGGGGGTGGGCCATTCTTCCAGGTCATCCCGCGCCATCATCACCTGTCCGATGATTTCGGCCGGGGTCAGGTTGCGCACCAGCTTTTGCGTGCCGGTGTGGCAAAACGAACAGGTGAGCGTACAGCCGACCTGAGAGGAAATGCATAAGGTGCCCCGGTCGTCCTCGGGGATATAGACCACCTCAACCTCATGGCCGCCATTTATCCGCACCAGATATTTGCGCGTGCCATCGGTCGACACTTGTTTTGAGACCACCTCGGGGATGCGGATCTCGAATGTTTCCTCCAGCTGAGCGCGGTAGGCCTTGGCTAGATTTGTCATCTCCGCAAAGTCTCGTACCCCCCATTGGTAGATCCACTGCCAGATCTGCCCGACGCGCATCTTGGCCTGTTTCTCCGGGGTGCCGTTTTCGATCAATACCGCGCGCATGCGGTCACGGGTCAGACCAACAAGGTTGATCTTGCCGCCTTCCGGCTCTTTGCGGGGGAGGGTCAAAACATCTTGGGTGATCGGCGCTGAGGCTGTCATGAGACGGGTCTCGCTGGCTGGTGTCAAAACGGGGCGGGATGCGGCTCTATATAGGAGATCGGACCAAGATCAAAAGGATTCTCGCTCAACCCCGCTATGCAAGCCCCGCACGCCGCCGCTTTCTTCTAACGAAAAATATCCCGGAGCGCGAGGCAGAGCCTCGCAAAAGAAAACGGCGAAGCCGGTACTTCGCCGCATCATTCAAAATCGTCTCGCTTGCGGATCAACCGGCGCAGCGTTTCTCGGCGTCTTCGATCGCGGCCGTAAAGCCCAGCAGGGAAAACGTGTCCTTGGTCTGCGTTCCGCGCGAGGATCGAGCAGTCAGCACCGCGTCCGCACCGCGCTTCATGGCGGTGATGATCTTGGTGTCATCGGTTGGCGTGGCAGGCCAGGCCCATTCGCCTTCGGTAAAGAGTTCGAACTCCGAGTCACCGATTTTCATGTTCACGGTCGAGCCGGGCGCAAAGGGATATCCCCCTGTGAATGTAACCTGACCTTTGTTTCCGCTGTCCGGGCGGTAGAACACAAACAGGCGAATTTCACTGCGGCGAACGGCGACCACGCGACCGTCCCGGGTGTTCACGGTTTCCTTGGGCGCCGAGACGCCAATGCACTCTCGCGGCGAGGTCTCCTCAAAGACGCTCCAATCCACATGCGCACCTACGCGGTTATCTGTCGTTGCCTGCTGCGCGCTTGCTGAGGTCGCCATACCGGCCAGCAATAGCGCGCCTGCCAAACGACGGAGTTTCAATGCCATATGTCCCGCCTCCAAGACTGTCTTGTCCTCAAATGTATTCGGGCCTCGTGTGCGGTGTTTTGCACACCGTCTATACCCGCACCTCATGATGCTTGACACAAGCATATTCACGGAACAAGGGCCATGCGCAATTGCCAAGTTTGGCAGGTTTTTGCCGTCTTTTCCTTGAAAAGCCGGGGTTTTGTATGTCTGTTGACACGAAAATCCCTCAAGTTGATGAGCCAAGCCCATGACAACCCCTATTGCCGCCGCGCCCTTTACCGAACTCTGGCGGGGTGATCTCCTCGAGAGCCAACACCACGGGCATGCCGTGATCTGCAATGGCAAAGGCGAGGTGATCCGGTCCTGGGGCAACCCTGAGCAAATCATTTACCCACGCAGTTCCTGCAAGATGATTCAGGCGCTACCGCTACTGACTTCGGGCGCGGCGGCGCGCTATGGGCTGAGCACAGAGCAGCTTGCGCTAGCCTGTGCATCGCACAATGGGGCACACATCCACATTGATCGGGTTGGCCACTGGCTCGACCAGCTCAACCTTGGTGAGGGCGATCTGCGCTGTGGTGCGCAGAAACCAAAAGACAAAGACGTGCTGTATGATCTGATCAAGCGCGATGACAGCCCCTGCCAGATCCACAACAATTGTTCGGGCAAACATGCGGGCTTCCTTACGCTCTCGCAGCATCTGGGCGCAGGACCCGAGTATGTCGAGATCGACCATCCCGTGCAGCAAGCCTGCCGGGAGGCTTTTGAGGAAACCACGAAGGAAAGCAGCCCGACTTATGGTATCGACGGCTGCTCCGCTCCGAATTTTGCCTGCTCCATCACCGGCCTGGCGCGTGCGATGGGGTGGTTCGCCTCGGCTCATACCCGCTCTGGCCGGGCAGATGATGCCGCAGAACAGCTGCGCGATGCCATGGCCCGCCATCCTGAACTGGTGGCGGGCGAAGGACGGGCCTGCACCGCCTTGATGCGCGACATGGGCGGCAAGGTCTCGGTGAAGACCGGTGCGGAGGGAGTCTTTGTCGCGATCCTGCCAGAGCAGCAACTTGGCATCGCATTGAAGATCGTGGACGGCACCACCCGCGCGGCAGAAAATGCCATCACGACGCTATTGGTGAGCCTCGGGGCCTTGGATCGCAACAGCCCCTCGGCAAAGGCGTATATGACCGCGCCGATCACAAACTGGAACGGTATTCACTGTGGCGAAATGCGGCCCGCGTCAGGGCTGGTCTTCTAGGGCAGGGGCCGCGCTACATCACCATTTCGATGATTTCGGCCACTTCGATCGTGCCGGTGCCATCAGTCACGCTGGGGCACGCTTTGGCCATCTCGCAAGCCTCTTCGATGGTGTCCGCAGTGACCACTGTATAGCCCGAGATGGGGTTTGAGCCGCCATCATCTGTGATGGCAGCGGCGCTGACCGTTTTCGACTTTCCAACCGGGTTTCCGGGGATGGCGACGGCGTCTCCCATCTCCTGAAACCAGGCCATCCAGGCGGCCATTTCTTTTTCTTCTTCTTCCGGGGTCTCGGCGGCTTTGCCACCGTGATATGCAAAAATGAACTGAGGCATCCGTCTATCCTTTGCTGAAAATACAGAACGAAGGCTAAGCCTGTCGGACCGGAATCAGCAAGGTACGGTTTCCCGCACGCAGGTTCTCAGAGCATATCCCAGATCAGCTTCATCGCGAGGCTCACGGTGGTCAACACCAACAGAGGTTTGATGACTTTGGCCCCTTGCTTTTGCGCAAGGCCGGCACCGACCCGTGCTCCTGCAATTTGTGCAAACCCCATGGCAAGACCGGTCAACCACCAAGGCGTTGCAACAACCGCAAAGGCTGCAAGGGCTCCGGCGTTTGAGGCAAAATTCAAGAGCTTCGTGTGCGCAGTCGCCTTCAACACGCCGTAACCGGCGAGCCCAACGAAGGCGAGCATGTAGAAACTGCCTGCACCGGGACCCAAAAGCCCGTCATAGGCCGCGCAGAGTGGCACCATGGTGGCGGCGAAGACTGCGGGCGTCAGACGCTCGGCGCGGTCTTCGTCATTGAGACCTTTCTTGGTGGCAAAGAAAACCGCGATCCCGATCAACAGAACCGGCAGCGCATAACGGATCAGCTCGACGGGTAGGACCGACACCAGCAGAGCGCCTGCAATGGAGGCAAAGAATGCTATCACCGCCGATTTCCACTGAGTGCGAAGATTGACATGGCCGCCGCGTGCATAGGTGATTGCCGCCGTTGCCGCGCCAAACAGGCCTTGGATCTTGTTGGTGGCAAGCGCTGTCACCGGGTTGGCGCCTGCAATTAACAGCACGGGAACCGTAATTAGCCCGCCGCCACCGGCAACCGCGTCGATAAATCCCGCAGCAAAGCCTGCTGCCATCAACAGCAGCAGAACCTCGAAGGTTACCTCGAACATATGTGAAATTATCCTTTGAAGTCGTCCAGGCTGTAGCCCTGTACGTACAAGAGTGCCGAGAGGTCGCCGTGATTGATGCGGATGTCACACTCTGCGGCAACAGAGGGTTTGGCATGAAGCGCCACACCGGCACCGGCGCGGGTCAGCATGCCAAGGTCATTGGCCCCGTCGCCGACTGCGATGACCTCTGCTTCGGAGATGCCAAGGCGGACGGTGATCTCTTCAAGTGCCTCGACTTTGGCCTCGCGACCGAGAATGGGACGCGTGACGTCACCGGTCAGTTTGCCGTCCTCGACGATCAGCGTATTGGCGCGGTTCTCGTCAAACCCGAGCTCACCAGCAACACGGGCGGTGAAGGCGGTGAAGCCGCCCGAAACCAACGCCGCGTAGGCGCCATGTGCCTTCATGGTTGCCAAGAGCGCAGCACCCCCCGGCATCAAGGTGATGCGCGTATCAAGAACTTGGGCAATGACCTCCTCGGGCAGTCCTTTCAAAAGCCCGACCCGCTCGGTCAGGGCGCCCTCAAAATCCAGTTCGCCATTCATGGCACGGGCCGTGATGTCCTTGACGCGGGCGCCAACGCCGGCCTCATCTGCCAGTTCGTCAATGCATTCCTGCTGGATCATGGTTGAATCCATATCTGCCAAGAGCATCTTTTTGCGCCGCCCTTCTGCGGGCTGAAGCACCAGATCGACCCCCATGCCTTGCAGATCACTCCAGACGTCCCACTGGTTGTCGGGCAGGGCGTCGAGCGTGAACTCTGCCGCGATGCCGGGGTTCAGCCAATTGGCTTCTCCGCCGCCCCACGCGTTCCTCAGCGATTCGACCAGCGTGGGTTGCAGCGTCGGGGTGGCAGGGTTCACGAGCAGGGTTGCGACATACATATGTGTTCTCCGGTCAAGGCGGGCTGCCTTCTCTTAACGAGCGCTTACCTCGGGCACCAGTCCGGAGGGGCTGGGGGGCGCAAAGTTTCCGATTGGCGTCATATGGGGTCGCAAAAATTTCCAAAAGCGGCGCAAATGGTCGATTTCCCCGGTTGCGCGGAATCACCCCCCCGCATATCGCTGTCGGTGGGACACCCCTCCCCAACGAGGGGCGCTTATCTGGAAGGGTAGCATTTATGGCTATTGCACAACCGGCATCGCGGCCGGCCAATCCGCGTTTTTCTTCTGGCCCCTGCGCCAAACCCCCCACCTACGATCTGTCCAAACTCGCTGGCGCGCCTCTGGGTCGCAGCCACCGCGCTGCCGTCGGCAAGGAAAAGCTCCTCGCCGCCATTGAAGGCACCCGCGAGGTTCTGGGCATCCCCGCAGACTACAAGATCGGCATCGTGCCTGCGTCCGACACCGGCGCTGTCGAGATGGCGATGTGGAACCTTCTCGGTGCGCGCAAGGTCGAGATGCTCGCCTGGGAAAGCTTTGGCGCAGGCTGGGTCACCGATGTGGTGAAGCAGCTGAAAATCGATGCCGAGGTCAAGACCGCCGAGTATGGCGACATCGTTGATCTTCAGACGGTGGACACCAACAACGACGTGGTCTTCACATGGAACGGCACAACCTCCGGCGTTCGGGTTCCCAATGGGGACTGGATCAAAGACGACCGCGAAGGTCTGACCATTTGCGATGCGACCTCTGCGGCCTTTGCGCAGGAACTGCCCTGGCAGAAACTCGATGTGACGACGTTCTCCTGGCAGAAGGTGCTGGGTGGCGAGGCCGCGCATGGCGTAATCGTTCTTAGCCCCCGCGCGGTTGAACGCCTCGAGAGCTACACCCCTGCATGGCCTTTGCCGAAGATCTTCCGCCTGACCAAGGGCGGCAAACTGATCGACGGGATCTTTACCGGGGCAACGATCAATACGCCGTCGATGCTTGCGGTAGAAGACTACCTTTTGGGGCTGGATTGGGCGCGGTCTGTTGGTGGTCTGGAAGGACTGATTGGCCGTGCCAACGCCAATGCGGATGCGATCCACGCCTTTGCCTATGCAAATGACTGGATCGAGAACCTCGCCAATGATCCGGCAACGCGTTCCAATACCTCTGTCTGTCTGAAGTTCACGGACAAGCGGATCAAGGATGGTGCGAGCTTTGCCAAGTCTGTGGCCAAGCGGCTTGAGGCAGAGGGCATTGCCTATGACATCGGCGCCTATCGAGATGCGCCTGCTGGTCTTCGGATCTGGTGTGGTGGCACGGTCGAGACGGGCGACATCGAAGCCATGCTGCCGTGGCTCGCCTGGGCCTTTGAGGCCGAGATCGCCGCACAATCCTAAGCGTCAGCGCCCGGGCATTTGTCCGGGCTGCCCCAAACTCCTCTCCTCATTTCAGGCCGCATTGCGGCCCCCGCAGACAAAGGACCAACACAAATGGCCCCCAAAGTACTGATTTCCGACAAACTCTCGGACGCTGCCGTTCAGATCTTTCGTGACCGCGGCATCGACGTGGATTTCCTGCCCGACGTGGGCAAGGACAAGGAAAAGCTGGCTGAAATTATCGGCCAATATGATGGCCTCGCGATCCGTTCCGCCACCAAGGTGACACCGACGATTTTGGAAAACGCCACCAACCTCAAGGTGATTGGCCGCGCCGGGATCGGCACCGACAACATCGACAAGGAAGCCGCGTCGAAAAAGGGTGTGATCGTGATGAACACCCCCTTCGGCAATATGATCACCACCGCAGAACATGCGATTGCGATGATGTTCGCTGTGGCGCGTCAGGTCCCCGAGGCTTCGGCGTCGACCCATGCGGGCAAGTGGGAAAAGTCCAAGTTCATGGGCGTTGAGCTGACCGGGAAAACCCTCGGTGTGATCGGCGCTGGCAACATTGGCGGGATCGTCTGCGACCGTGCCCGTGGCCTGAAGATGAAGGTTGTGGCCTATGATCCTTTCCTGTCGGAGGAGAAGGCCAAGAAGATGCAGGTCGAAAAGGTCGAACTCGACGAGCTGCTGGCACGCGCGGATTTCATCACGCTTCATGTTCCGCTGACCGAGCAGACCAAGAATATCCTGAGCCGCGAAAACATCTCCAAGACCAAGAAAGGCGTGCGCATCATCAACTGTGCCCGTGGCGGTCTGGTGGATGAAGAAGCCCTGGCCGAAGCCCTGACCTCCGGCCATGTGGCTGGCGCGGCATTTGATGTATTCTCTGTGGAGCCTGCGAAGGAAAACCCGCTCTTCAACCTGCCCAACGTGGTCTGCACCCCGCACCTCGGCGCAGCGACGACCGAGGCGCAGGAAAACGTGGCGCTGCAAGTCGCAGATCAGATGGCGAACTACCTCTTGACCGGTGCCGTTGAAAACGCGCTCAACATGCCATCGGTGACGGCCGAGGAAGCCAAGATCATGGGACCGTGGATCAAACTGGCCGATCATCTCGGGGCCTTTGCGGGTCAGATGACCGACGAGCCGATTACTGCGATCAATGTGCTCTACGATGGTGTGGCAGCGGATATGAATCTCGACGCGCTGAACTGCTCGGTGGTTGCAGGCATCATGAAAAAGGTGAACCCGGATGTGAACATGGTCTCGGCACCCGTTGTGGCCAAAGAACGCGGCATCCAGATCTCTACCACCAATCAGGACAAGTCCGGCTCTTTTGATGGCTATATCAAGGTGACTGTCGTCACGGCAAAACGCGAGCGCTCTGTCGCGGGCACCGTCTTCTCGGATGGCAAACCGCGCTTCATCCAGATCAAGGGCATCAATATCGATGCCGAAGTGGGCGCGCATATGCTCTACACCACCAACCAGGACGTGCCGGGTATCATCGGCACCTTGGGTCAGACTTTGGGCGATATGGACGTCAACATCGCGAACTTTACGCTTGGCCGAAATGAGGTCGGCGGCGAAGCGATCGCGCTCCTTTATGTGGATGCGGAGGTCCCCGAAGACGCGCGTGCCAAGCTGGCAGAGACCGGTTACTTCACCCAGATCAAGCCGCTGGCCTTTGACGTCGCCTGAGTATTGGGCGCAGTTTGAAAACACGGCGGGCTCATCATTGGATGGGCCCGTTTTTGTTCCAACTCCCTGTTTTTTCTTGCCTCACGAGGCAGGCACGCCATTGTGCGATCAGCTGCGCGCACCATTATTTGTAACGAGCCCGCGCGCCCTGACCGAAGATAAATGAAAGACGCTTCTTATGACCAAGCCCATCTACGCTATTGGTGACATCCACGGACAAACCGAACAACTGGAGCGCGCTCTCGAACTGATCGAACGTGATGGCGGGGCAGAGGCCGAGATCGTCTTTGTAGGCGACTATGTGGATCGTGGTCCTGACAGCCGTGGCGTGATCGACCGCCTCATGCAAGGGCAGGCCGATGGGCGCAACTGGACGTGCCTAAAGGGCAACCATGACCGTATGTTTTCTTGGTTTCTGGAAGAATTCCCAAGAGAAGATCCGCATCTCCCCGTGGCGCTTTACTACTTGCAGGAGCGTATCGGGGGCGCTGAAACACTGGCGTCCTACGGCATCAGCTGCGCGCCAGAGGATCGCACGTCCGTTGTGCATGAAGCGGCACGGGCAGCCGTGCCGCAACAGCATCTGAGCTGGGTCGACTCGCTGCCGCTGTTCCACCAAACGGGCGCGCAGTTTTTTGTCCACGCCGGCATTCGCCCCGGTGTTCCCCTGATGGATCAGGCTGAACAGGACATGCTCTGGATTCGCCAAGGTTTCCTGGAGCATACCGAGGCACATCCACACCTGATCGTCCACGGCCACACGGCTGAAAAGCACCCGGTCCATTATGGCAATCGTGTCGATATTGATTGTGGAGCGGGCTATGGGCGCACGCTGGTGCCTGTGGTGTTCGAAGGAGATCGCGCATGGTGCCTGACGTCCGGGGGCCGACAGCATCTTGCGCCGGGCTCGTAATCGAGGAAGGCCGACAGTTTTGCGGGAAATTTGTTATTCAGGCGCTCGCAAGGGTTGTATAACGGACTTCATGGCTAACGCTCTGCGGTTTTGCATACCCCTGCAAAACAGGATCTCTTGAGGTCCGTTGCGTTTTGTTATGCTTCACGTTGTCCTTACTGCGGCAGGCGCCCTCGCAAAGGGTCGCCTGCCTCTTTTCAAGGTGCTCAGCCTCCAGTCCAGTCGAGTACAACCTTGCCGCTTTGTCCTGATTTCATGGCGGCAAAGCCTTGTTCAAACTCATCGACCGCAAACCGGTGGGTGATCACCCCGCTTACATCCAGGCCGTTTTGCAGCATCGCGATCATCTTGTACCAGGTCTCGAACATCTCCCGTCCATAGACGCCTTTGATGGTGATGGCCTTGAAGACGATCCGAGACCAGTCGACGGGGGATTTGCCAGGGGGAATACCAAGAAGCGCAATCTTGCCGCCCATCACCAGCGCTTCGACCATCTGGTCCAGCGCCTGTTGATTGCCGGACATTTCGAGGCCGACATCAAACCCTTCCCTGAGGCCAAGTTCATGCATCACATCGTTGAGATCCTCGACGGCGACGTTGACCGTACGCACGCGTGTGACCTCATTGGCGAGCGCCAGGCGATCCGCGTTTACATCGGTGATCACCACATGGCGCGCGCCCGCATGCCGTGCCACGGCGGCCGCCATGATCCCGATCGGACCGGCTCCCGTTATCAGCACATCCTCACCGAGGAGATCAAAGCTCAAGGCGGTGTGGACCGCGTTGCCGAGTGGGTCGAGGATGGCGCCGATCTCATCCGGAATGTCATCGGGCAGCGGCACCACGTTAAAAGCGGGCAGGCGCAGGTATTGCGCAAAGGCCCCTTGCTCGTTGACTCCAATCCCGCGCGTTCCCGGATCAAGGTGAAACTTGCCTGACCGCGATTGACGGCTTTCTGTACCAATCAGATGCCCTTCGCCCGAGCACCGCTGCCCAACCGAGAGACCGGTCACATTGCGCCCCAGCTCAACGATCTCGCCTGCAAACTCATGACCCGTGATCATCGGAACCGGCACCGTGTGCGCAGCCCAATCATCCCAGTTCCAGATGTGAATATCTGTACCGCAGATGCCGGTCTTGTTGATCTTGATCAGGACCTCATCCGGGCCGATTTCGGGCACTGGGGCCTGGACCATCCAAAGCCCCTCTTGGGGTTTGGATTTCTCTAGGGCTTTCATTGTATTGGGCCGCATGTCAGATCACTCCACAGGCCTTGCCCGCACGCTCAAACGCGTTCAGGGCTCGGGTCAACTCGTCTTGGGTCAGGGCGGCGTTCATCTGGGTGCGGATGCGGGCTTGTCCTTTTGGCACCACGGGAAAGAAAAACCCGGAGACATAGACGCCCTCTTCAAACAGTTTATTGGCCATTGCCTGAGCCAGTTTGGCATCGCCCAGCATCACCGGGATGATCGGGTGCTCTCCGGGTAGCAGGTCAAAACCCAGACGGGTTAGCCCTTCGCGCCAGATCGTGGCGTTTTCAAACAGTTGTCGGCGCAGGCTCTCGCCTTCCTCGACCAGGCGGATCGCCTCCAGCCCGGCAGCCACCACCGCGGGCGGTAGGGAGTTTGAGAACAAATAGGGGCGCGCCCGTTGGCGCAGCAGATCGATCACGGGCTTCGGACCGGCGATGTAGCCTCCAATCGCACCGCCCAGCGCCTTGCCCAGCGTGCCGGTCAGGATATCGACGTCCACGCCGAAGTGATCCGGCGTACCTGCACCTTTTGGCCCCATGAAGCCGGTTGCATGACAGTCGTCCACCATCACCACCGCGTCATACCGATCGGCAATCTCCCGGATCGCAGGCAGGTTGGCGAGGTAGCCATCCATGGAGAAAACCCCATCAGTTGCGATCATGATGTGGCGCACGCCCTTGGCACGCGCGTCCTTCAACTTCGCCTCGAGATCCTCCATGTCATTATTGGCATAGCGATAGCGCTGTGCCTTGCAAAGACGGATGCCGTCGATGATCGAGGCGTGGTTCAGGCTGTCGGAAATGATCGCATCTTCAGGGCCGAGCAACGGCTCGAACAACCCGCCATTGGCGTCAAAACAGGCTGCAAAGAGGATCGAATCGTCCTTGCCGAGAAAATTTGCTATCTTCTGCTCCAGCGTTCGATGCAGATCCTGTGTCCCGCAGATGAAGCGCACAGAGGCCATACCATAACCTTTTTCGTCCATCACGGATTTTGCGGCGGCGATCAGATCGGGATGGTCGGCCAGCCCAAGATAGTTATTGGCACAAAGATTGATAACCTCGCGGTCCCCAACCCGGATCTCGCCGCCCTGAGGCGAGGTGATCATTCGCTCGCGCTTGTAGAGACCATCGGCTTCGATCTGCGTCAGGGTTTCGCTGATGTGGCTGAGAAAAGCATTGGACATAAGCACGACTCCGGTTGTTTCCCGAAGTCTGTCATAGTGGACATGCATCCGTAAAGGTGGAATTTCGGTTTTACGGAAAAAAATCCGTGATTGCGGATTTGCCTTCTTCTAACCGGAAATATCCCGGGGTGAATTGGCCGGATGGCCAAGAGGGGCAGCGCCCCTCAGCCGTTCTTTACGATCAGAAAGACGCGCGCAGCCCCGTCAGGTGCCGCGATGGCATGTGCCACGTCCGCTGCATATCGGGCTGTGTCGCCTGGTTCGAGCCGATCCTCGGCGGTTCCAGAGGTCAAAACCACGCGGCCTTCCAGGACGGTCAGTTGTTCGCGAGTGCCGGGCGCATGCGGCTGACTGTTCAGCGCGCCGCCGGAAGCAAAGCTGATGTCATAGACCTCATGACCTCCCACATCCTCAGGCGGAGAGAGGATGGCGATCGTGCAATGGGCGGCTTTGCTGTCGATCACTGGCACATCGCGCGCGCGCAGCACGTCGATCCGATCTGCGGCTTCTCCGGCCTCGAGGAGACCTGCGAAATCCACCTGGAGGGCACGAGTGAGGTTCCAGAGCGTTGCGATAGTTGGTGAACTTTCGCCACGTTCAATTTGGCTCACCATCGAGCGGCTGACCCCCGAGAGGTTTGCCACGGCTTCAAGGCTCAAGCCCTGCGCCCGTCGTGCCTCTTTAAGGCGTGCTGGCAGGAGGGTCAGGATATCGTCTGTTGTGTCCGTCATGGCGGAAGTAGTGGCGCGACCTTCCAAGCCTGTCAATGACGGGACGTTCTGCGCGACAGGTTCATGCTGCAGGTGCATACTGTCGCGAACGGACACGAGGAGTGAGAGATGACAGATATTGTGATTCTGGATGGCGCCCGCACTGCGATCGGAACCTTTGGTGGCGCGCTGGCCCAGACGGCGCCGATAGATCTTGGAGCGACGGTCGCCAAAGCTGCGATGGAGCGGTCTGGTGTCGATCCTGCTCAGATCGGCACTGTTGTCTATGGTCATGTGATCAACACCGAACCACGTGATATGTATCTGTCGCGGGTGGCAGCGATGCAGGCGGGAATTCCAGAAAGCACGCCTGCGATGAATGTGAACCGCCTCTGCGGGTCCGGCGCGCAAGCCATCGTATCAGGAATCCAAGCCTTGATGCTGGGAGATGCTGAATACGCTCTGACCGGCGGAGCAGAAAGCATGTCGCGCAGTCCATTCATCACACCTTCGACCCGCTGGGGGCAAAAGATGGGTGACGTGAAATCGCTCGACATGATGCTGGGCGCTCTGAATTGCCCGTTTGGGACTGGCCACATGGGAGTGACGGCAGAGAATGTCGCAGATGAGCATGAGATCACGCGCGCTCAGATGGATGAGTTCGCGCTGGATAGCCAGACCCGGGCCGCTGCCGCCATCGAGGCCGGCTACTTCCAAAGCCAGATCGTGCCGGTTGATGTCAAGGTGAAGCGGGACATGGTTCCGTTCGAAGTCGATGAGCATCCAAAGGGCACATCGATGGAGGCGCTCTCCGGGCTGCGTCCGGTGTTCAAGAAGGATGGGCGTGTGACGGCTGGCAATGCGTCGGGAATCAACGATGGCGCGGCGGCATTGGTGCTCGCCACAGCCGAGGCGGCTGAGAAATCCGGTCTGAAACCCAAGGCTCGTATCCTCGGATATGCCCATGCAGGTGTTCGCCCGGAGGTCATGGGCGTAGGTCCGATTCCGGCTGTAGAGCAGCTTCTGAAGCGGATTGATATGACTGTTGGTGACTTTGACCTCATTGAATCCAACGAGGCCTTTGCGGCGCAGGCTCTGGCCGTCAACAAGGCACTTGGGTTGGACAGTGCCAAGGTAAATCCGAATGGCGGCGCAATTGCCCTGGGCCATCCGGTCGGCGCAACCGGCGCCATCATCACTGTCAAAGCGCTCTATGAGCTGGAGCGCACTGGCGGGCGCCGCGCGATCATCACCATGTGTATCGGGGGCGGGCAGGGGATCGCCCTCGCGATCGAACGGATCTGACCCGAAGGTTCGAGCGAACGTGGAGGGGCTTTGCCCCTTTGCGCGTCCGCGCATTCACCCCAAGATATTTTCAGTTAGAAGAAGGTACAGACCCGTTCTGTGCCTTCTTCTATGTCAGGTGGGTAAAAAGGAGAGTCGCCAGAATCCCGAGGGCGGCACCTGCCGAAGCGGCGCGCTTCCACGGCCGCCGTTTGTTTTGGGGCTCCGGCTCTTGCGCTTGTGCGATCAAGGCTCGTTCGACAAGAGTAGGCAAGCGCGGGCCAAATCTGGCAAGAACCCGGGCGGTCTTGCCCAGATCAGCAGCGATTGCGCGCGGGCCGATGGAGGCTTTGATGTAGTCTTCGACTACGGGTTTTGCGACATCCCAGATATTGATCCGCGGGTCCAGCGAGCGGGCGACGCCCTCCACCACCACCATGGTGCGCTGCAAAAGGATCAACTCGGTGCGGGTTTCCATTCCAAAACGCTCTGTGACCTCAAAAAGGTAGTTCAGCAATCTACCCATGGAGATATGGGTGGCATCCATCCCGAAGATCGGTTCGCCCACGGCGCGCAGAGCGCGTGCGAATTCGTCAACGTCTTGGCTCGCGGGGACATAGCCCGCCTCGAAATGCACCTCGGCAACGCGCTTGTAGTCGCGCTTGATGAAACCATAGAGGATCTCTGCATAGACCCGACGGGTGTAGAGGTCGATATGCCCCATAATGCCGAAGTCATAGGCGATGATATCGCCATTGGCGGCGACCTTCATATTGCCCTGATGCATATCCGCGTGGAAGTAGCCATCGCGCAGAGCATGGTTCAGGAATAGGGACAAAACCCTCTCGCCCAGGGCGCGGCGATCATGGCCAGCACTGTCGAGTGCATCATTGTCCCCTATCGGGAGCCCGTCGGCCCAGCCCAGCGTCATGACGCGACGCGCGGAGTAATCCCACAGGACGGGCGGCAGCTGAAATCCTGCATCCTCAGCGGTGTTGTCTGCAAATTCCGACGCAGCCGCGCTCTCGAGACGCAGGTCCAGTTCGCCACGCACCACGCCATCAAAATGGGTGATCACATCCATGGGGCGCAGACGTTTTGCACCGGGGGCAAAGAGTTCCGCGATCCGGGCTGCAAAATAAAAGGCGTCGACATCCTTGTGAAAGGCGCGCTCGATGCCGGGGCGCAGGACTTTGACCGCGACATCTTGGCCTGTTTCTTTCAGACGTGCCCGGTGAACCTGTGCAATCGAAGCGGCGGCGATGGGTTCCGAGAACTCCGAAAAGATCTCGTCAACCGGGCGACCGAGTTCCTTGGCCACTTCGGCCATTGCGACTTCGCGCGGGAAGGGCGGGAGCTTGTCCTGCAAGACACGCAGCTGTCGCGCCATATCGTCCCCGACCACATCCGGGCGGGTTGAGAGAACCTGGCCAAATTTGATGTAAGCCGGTCCAAGCGCCGTGATGGCGCGCGTCGCCGGCGGCATCTCCGGGTCGCCTTTGTAGCCCAGCCACTGAAACGGCCAGCCAAGTGTATAGGCTACCATGCGCAACGGGGCGGGTGCATCAAAGGCGTCGAGCACCACATTCATGGCACCGGTGCGCACCAAGGTGGCTCCCGTTCGGATCAGGCGAATGATGTTGTGAGGTCCGCGCATCGATCAGATCTTCCAGCCTGAATGCAGGGCGGCGATGCCCATCGACAGATTGCGATATTTGGCATTCTCGAACCCGGCACTCTTTACCATCCCGAGGAAGGTTTCCTGGTCTGGGAAGTTGCGGATCGATTCAACCAGATATTGATAGCTGTCATAATCGCCTGCAATCATCTGCCCCATGCGGGGGATCACATTGAAACTATAGAGATCGTAAAGTTTTTGCAGTCCGTCATTGGGAAGCTGGCTGAACTCCAGCACCATAAGGCGACCGCCTGGCTTCAAGACGCGGTACGCTTCGTTCAGCGCTTCCTGGGGGCGGGTCACATTTCGAATACCAAAAGAAATTGTGTAAACATCAAAGGTGTTGTCTTTGAACGGCAGCGCCATTGCATCGCCCGTCACCCAATCCAGGCACTCGGCCATCTGCTCTGCTTCGGCACGTTTGCGCCCTTCCTCGAGCATCGGAGTGGTGAGATCGAGCACCGTCGAATGGCCATGGCCTGCGCGTTTCAGGAACCGAAAGGAGATGTCACCAGTACCACCTGCAACATCGAGAAGGCGCTGACCGGGGCGCGGGGCGAGCCAGTCCATCATCGCATCTTTCCAGATCCGGTGGATGCCGACGCTCATAACATCGTTCATGATGTCGTATTTCGAGGCAACGGAGTTGAAGACCCCCTGCACGCGGCCTGCCTTTTCGTGCTCTGGCACGGTTTCAAAGCCGAAATGGGTGGTGCTGTCAGATTTCTCGGTCATTGGCCTTGTCGTCCTCGCAGTTTCGCCCTTGTTATAGAGCGCTCACGGGGCGGCACAATGCGCCCTTCTGTCAGGGGAGTCCTCTAATGCCTGAATTGCCCGAGGTCGAGACGGTGATGCGCGGTCTGCAGCCTTCCATGGAGGGTGTCGTCATTGCGCGCGCAGATGTGAATCGGCCAGATCTGCGTTGGCCCTTTCCCGACCGCATGGCAGAGCGACTGTCTGGGCGGCGGGTGCTCTCGATGCGGCGGCGGTCAAAATACATCCTTGCCGATCTCGACAGCGGCGAGACGCTTTTGGTTCATCTTGGCATGTCCGGGCGGATGACAGTGTCGGGCGACCCGCTGGGGCAGTTTGTGCATTCACATCCGCAGCTTGAGAAACATGATCATGTGGTCTTTCACATGGACAATGGCGCACGCGTCACGTTCAACGATCCACGCAGGTTTGGCGCGATGGATCTTCTGGAGACGGCCAAGGCCGACAGTCATAAGTTGCTGGCAGTTCTGGGCCCGGAGCCTTTGGGGAACGATTTTCATGAAAGTCACCTTGTTTCTGCATTCAAAGGGCGCAGGACGCCGGTGAAATCTGCGCTGCTCGATCAGGGAATCATTGCGGGCCTGGGCAATATCTACGTCTGCGAAGCGCTTTTCAGGGCCGGCATTTCGCCACGTCGCGAAGCTGGAAAAATCAGCACATCGCGCGTCACATCGCTGGTTCCGATCATCCGTCAAGTGTTGCAGGATGCGATCGCCGCGGGCGGGTCCTCACTCAAGGATTTCCGCCAAGCTAATGGAGAACTTGGATATTTTCAGCATACCTTTGATGTCTACGGGCGCGAAGGAGAACCCTGTCGACGCGCCGGTTGCACCGGAACGGTCACTCGAATCACTCAATCCGGCCGGTCGTCGTTCTACTGTGGCAAGTGCCAAAGATAACTTGAAAGCGAGGGCTGCCGTGATAAGGACTCAGGCTCAGGAGAAACAACCGAAAGCGAATTGTCATGGCCTATGAGACGATCAACGTCGATACTCAGGACCACGTCTGCCTCATCAAGCTGAACCGGCCTGAAGCGTTGAACGCGCTCAATTCCGTCCTATTGGGCGAGTTGTGTGCCGCTTTGGAAGAAGCGGACGCCAGCGACAAAGTGCGCTGCATCGTGCTGACCGGATCGGAAAAGGCATTTGCAGCGGGCGCCGACATCAAGGAGATGTCGGAGATGAGCTATGTGGATGTGTTCACATCCAACCTCTTTGCGGACGCCAATGACCGGATCGCTGCCATCCGCAAACCGATCATCGCTGCGGTGTCTGGCTATGCGCTGGGCGGCGGATGCGAAGTGGCCATGATGTGTGATTTCATCATCGCGGCTGAGACAGCGAAATTTGGCCAGCCCGAGATCAATCTGGGTGTCATTGCCGGTATGGGCGGCACGCAACGCCTCACCCGTTTTGTGGGCAAGTCGAAGTCGATGGACATGAATCTGACCGGCCGCTTCATGACTGCCGATGAGGCAGAGCGGGCAGGTCTGGTGTCGCGCGTGGTTCCGGCCAAAAAGCTGATCGAAGAGGCGATGGCAGCAGCCTCTAAGATCGCCGAGAAATCAGTTCTGACCTCGATTGCGGCCAAGGAGGCCGTCAATCGCGCGTATGAATTGCCGCTTAGCGAAGGCATGCTCTTTGAGCGGCGGGTCTTCCATTCCATGTTTGCGACGGAAGACCAAAAGGAAGGTATGGCAGCGTTTCTAGAAAAACGCGAAGCCCAGTTCCGAGACAAGTAACCAGATTTAGCGAGGGGCGGCGGAATTTTGTCTCTCGCACATAGATAGTTCTACTCCGGCGATCCTGCCAATAATAACAGTGCCTTACAGTCTTTCAGAAAACGGACCTTCGGGTCCGTTTTTCATGTTTGGAAGGCGCGTTTCGGCAGGGGCACCTCTGCGCGAAAGGAGAACTTGCGCTTTTCTGGCGAATCCAGTAGGTACCGTCGTCATACATGCGCGTGCAGCCCGCTCAGGCTAGAATCACGACCGGTGATCTGATCCGGGTTCGGCTGGCATTCGCCATATCTGTAAAATACGAACTCGAAAATAAGGCACCATACCATGGCAAACTCTCCTCAGGCTAAGAAGCGCGCACGTCAGAACGAAAAGCGCTT
Source organism: Epibacterium sp. HA2-3 (assembly GCF_055693725.2). Lineage (NCBI taxonomy): Bacteria > Pseudomonadati > Pseudomonadota > Alphaproteobacteria > Rhodobacterales > Roseobacteraceae > Epibacterium > Epibacterium sp. HA2-3. The sequence continues at coordinate 3,077,854 of NZ_CM172490.1, forward strand.
TGCCATCAACAAAGCTCGTCGTTCGCGCATCCGCACTTTCCTGCGTAAAGTTGAAGAAGCCATCGCATCCGGTGACAAAGAAGCAGCGACCGCAGCTCTGCGTGCCGCACAGCCTGAACTGATGCGCGGTGTGACCCGCGGCGTTTACCACAAAAACACCGCTTCCCGCAAAATTTCGCGCCTGGCCGCACGCGTAAAAGCACTCGGCTAACGCTTCTATTGCGCTCCATGTGCAATGATTCCGATTTCCCGCCACAGGTCGGCGAGGTCGAAGATTTGAACACCCAAAAGCACCGCCAAGCGCGGTGCTTTTTTGTTTTAGGGATTCCCGTCACTTCCGGCGAGTCGCGGGGATTCTTTGTCATGGGAGTCCGAGTCAACATCATAGTTTCGTTGCCGCTCCATGCCTGAAATTGCTACCTATGTTTCAGCGATTCATTCGCTGGGGGGACAGGCTGCTCACGACGACTCTAACGGGCATTAGGGTTGTTATTCTCCGTGTGTTGCGCTCTGCGCGCATCACCCGATTGATGTTGTCAAAGCGCTACGCGCTTTGAACACGGCGTCAGGCAACTGTCTCTTTCAGTGAATTAAGGGCGAGCGTTTTTCGTCGCGGGTGGTTTGTGTTTTTCCGCGCATGTCACAACGTTGTTTTCGAGTTTCGAAACACGTGGAGATCAGTCTGCATGCAGCCTGGTAACGCTCTTTTTGTGCCCAATTGCACCGGGATGTTCTGAGCAGAACAGCCCGACTGGGACGAAACGACAGGCCGTGAAACGGCCACAACACAGGATGCGTGAGGCGCAGC